>NZ_CANNGG010000016.1 GCF_947504135.1 uncultured Tenacibaculum sp. | reverse complement strand
GGCACCACTTTGTACGATTGCACGGTATTGCGTGGTGGTGGTAAGGTTGGTTGCTGTTAAGGTCGTGGTAGTATTGGAGATATCGGTATCAGTCGCAAAGTTATCGGTAGAACTTTCCCAACGGATGATATTTCCTGTCTGTCCACTTAGGGTCAATGTTGTTGAATTGGTACCAGTACACACATTGGTACTTCCCGCAATGCTTCCTCCCACCGAAGTAGGATCTACAGTAATGGTTGC
>NZ_CANNGG010000015.1 GCF_947504135.1 uncultured Tenacibaculum sp. | reverse complement strand
CACCTGAATCTCGAAGCTTTTGCGTACTATTCTTATGAAAAAGAAGTTATTATTCTTGGGTTCTACTAAAATGAAAAGTAGGTCGGGGTTGTTTTTGACGGTTCTATACAATGAGATCCTGAAATCTTCCGAAATTTCGGAACAGGATGAAGCACTCTTTCTTTTAATTACCCTTTGAATACGCTCAGGGTACAGCGTTCAGTGTTAGTTTGTGATAAGGATCTTTTTTTTACCCTCCATTCATTTTTTGCTTGTCCAAAAAACGAATCAAAAAAGGACACTTTTTCAATAG
>NZ_CANNGG010000014.1 GCF_947504135.1 uncultured Tenacibaculum sp. | reverse complement strand
AATTTTACGGGAACTTCACTTCAAATTTTACGATAAATCTTCGGTAGGTCGGGGTTATTTTTTTACACTCTTGTCCTTAAAATTGTATTACTGCCATTTTGATTACCCTTCGACTACGCTCGGGGTGCAGCGTTCAGTTTTAGTTTGTGGTAAGAATCTTTTTTTAACCCTCCATTCATTTTTTGCTTGTCCAAAAAACGAATCAAAAAAGGGCACTTTTTCAATAGGAATTTCTGCTCCGTAGAGCCGTATTCAAAACTTCGCGGCGATGCTCACCTGAATCTCGAAGCTTTTGCGTACTATTCTTATGAAAAAGAAGTTATTATTCTT
>NZ_CANNGG010000013.1 GCF_947504135.1 uncultured Tenacibaculum sp. | reverse complement strand
ACAGAGAACTTAAAAAAACTAAAGAATAACATCTCTTACCTAATCTTTTTCTTCCGTTCTCGCTTCTTTCGCATCTTAGAAAACATCTCCTTATACTCCGATACGTCAACATAACCCCTACTTTTGGATACAATTACTAAATAGTTCTTTCGTAATTTTGGATCTTGATACTCTAACTTTTCATCAATATAGGCTCGTTGGAGAATAATATGCTTCATATTAGCTTCTAAATACATTAAAGCTCTACGAAACTATTAAGTTAGATTCTTTTGTTGTGGTTTTATAGCTTGCAGTTCTTTCTTTCTATAAACCGTGATTCTTGCAACTATTCTTATTTCTTGAAGTAAACTAGTCTTTTTTTTAGTGATGCCTCGTGATATACTTAATAGTTCCTAAAGTAAA
>NZ_CANNGG010000012.1 GCF_947504135.1 uncultured Tenacibaculum sp. | reverse complement strand
CACCACGCAATACCGTGCAATCGTACAAAGTGGTGCCTGTGCAGAAGCGACTTCTGCTACAGCAACCATTACTGTAGGAGGAGTAGTTAACTTAACTATAAATGATATTACGGCAGACAACATTGTGAATGCCTCAGAAGCAGGAAGCACCATTCCAGTAACCGGAACCGTAGGTGGAGATTTCAATATCGGCGACACGGTAACCTTAGTAATCAACGGAAATAGCTATGCCGGAACGGTAGATGCCAGTGGAAACTACAGCATTAATGTACCAGGGGCAGACTTAGCCGCTGACACCGACACTACTGTAGAAGGAAGCTTCCTATCGGCTACATCTTGCTCTACTACTACAAGTCATGTCTACATAGTTGACATAACAGCCCCAACAGTACCAACAGTAAACAGTCAAGTTACTAACGATACTACACCAGTAATCACAGGAACAGCAGACAGTTCAGA
>NZ_CANNGG010000011.1 GCF_947504135.1 uncultured Tenacibaculum sp. | reverse complement strand
CGCAGCGCAACGAAAAAATCAAAATGGCCTTTGCTGGAATTCTCAAGGACGAGGATGTGGCTGCAGCCCTTAAGGATTGCGCTGCTGCCGACTCTTTCAACTACAAGAACTTCTTCGCCAAGGTTGGCCTGAGCGCTAAGTCTCCCGATGACATCAAGAAGGCCTTCTTCGTCATTGACCAGGACAAGAGCGGCTTCATTGAGGAGGATGAGCTGAAACTGTTCCTGCAGAACTTCTCCGCTGGTGCCAGGGCATTGACCGATGCTGAGACCAAGGCTTTCCTCTCAGCTGGCGACAGTGATGGCGACGGCAAAATTGGAGTTGATGAGTTTGCTTTGCTTGTAAAGGCCTAAGCATTCATGGACCCTTGCCTTCGGACCCAGAGCTCTGCTTATCATCTTTTTTATATTTATTTATGAATGCCCTGCAAACTCGTCCTCACAAAGAACCATGTTCAATGTCTTGAAAAGCTATTTATTATTAATGTTGTTTCATTGCATTGTATTGTTCTGTAAAACTCCATCCATGTGCAAACTTACAATCTCATTGCACTTTAAGGAAATAAAAA
>NZ_CANNGG010000010.1 GCF_947504135.1 uncultured Tenacibaculum sp. | reverse complement strand
TCATACGTTCCTTCTGCAATCTCGTTTCCGGCTGGTATGTTTAATGTCCATGTTCCATCGCCATTGTCTACTAAGTTGCCGTCTCCTTCTGTATATGTTTCTCCATTTACTGTTACCTCAATCGTATCTGAACTGTCTGCTGTTCCTGTGATTACTGGTGTAGTATCGTTAGTAACTTGACTGTTTACTGTTGGTACTGTTGGTGCAGTAGTATCAATTACTAATTCATCGGTCGTTGCATCTGAACTGGTGTTTCCTCCTGCATCGGTTGCTTCTACACTTACATCATATGTTCCTTCTGCAATCTCGTTTCCGGCTGGTATGTTTAATGTCCATGTTCCATCGCCATTGTCTACTAAGTTGCCGTCGCCTTCGGTATATGTTTCTCCATTTACTGTTACCTCAATCGTATCTGAACTGTCTGCTATTCCTGTGATTACTGGTGTAGTATCGTTAGTAACTTGACTGTTTACTGTTGGTACTGTTGGTGCAGTAGTATCAATTACTAATTCATCGGTCGTTGCATCTGAACTTGTATTTCCTGCTGCATCCGTAGCGGTTACTGATACATCATATGTTCCTTCTGCAATCTCGTTTCCGGCTGGAATGTTTAATGTCCATGTTCCATCACCATTGTCTACTAAGTTTCCGTCTCCTTCTGTATATGTTTCTCCATTTACTGTTACCTCAATCGTATCTGAACTGTCTGCTGTTCCTGTGATTACTGGTGTAGTATCGTTAGTAACTTGACTGTTTACTGTTGGTACTGTTGG
>NZ_CANNGG010000009.1 GCF_947504135.1 uncultured Tenacibaculum sp. | reverse complement strand
ACAGATTGGTTAGCGAGCTTTAGTGGAGAAGACGGATGTGGAACAGCTACGGTAACACATAACAGTACAGGTTTAAGTGATTTATGTGGCGGCACAGGTTCAGAAACTGTAACTTTTACGTTAACAGATGAGTGTGGGAATGATATTACAAAAGAAGCAACCTTCACCATAGTAGACACAACAGCACCAGTTATAGATGAAACAAACAAAAATAATATAGACATAGAATGTGGAGTAGGAGATACAGGTACTACTTTACAGGATTGGTTAGATAATAATGCAGGAGCAACTGCAACTGATAATTGTAGTAATGTAATATGGACAAACAATTATGGAGATGATACTTCAGTAAAATGTGATGGAAGTTATATTACAGTAACATTTACAGCTACAGATGATTGTGGAAACTTTAGTACCACAACGGCAGGATATTTAATTAAAGATGAAACACCACCAACAATAACTCAGCAACCATCAGACAAAGTTGTTGAATGTGATGGCTCAGGTAATACAACAGAATTAAATGATTGGTTAGCTAGTAATGGAGGAGCAACAGCAACGGATGATTGTAGTGTAGTATCTTGGAGTAATAATTATACTGATTTAACGTATACATGTAGTTTTACAGGAGAAGTGGAAGTAATCTTTACAGCAAAAGATGCTTGTGGAAATACTGTAGATACAACTCCTGCTAAGTTCATTATAGAAGACACAGTAGCACCAGAGTTTGTAGAAGAGTTACCAGCAGCAGAAATAACTGTAAGTTGTGATGCAATTCCAGCAGCAGCAGTTTTAACAGCAACCGACAATTGTGATGCATCTGTAACTGTAAATTACTCAGAAGAGTTTGCAGGACAAGACGATGAATGTGCATCAGAATATACAATCACAAGAACTTGGACAGTATCAGATTGTGCAGGTAATAGCACATCACATACTCAATTAGTAACGGTTGAAGATACCAACGCACCAGAGTTTGTAGAAGAGTTACCAGCAGATACAACAGTAAGTTGTGATACAGTTCCAGCAGCAGCAGTTTTAACCGCAACCGACAATTGTGATGCATCTGTAACTGTAAATTACTCAGAAGAGTTTGCAGGACAAGACGATGAATGTGCATCAGAATATACAATCACAAGAACTTGGACAGTATCAGATTGTGCAGGTAATAGCACATCACATACTCAATTAGTAAC
>NZ_CANNGG010000008.1:2500-5612 GCF_947504135.1 uncultured Tenacibaculum sp. | reverse complement strand
TAATAGTTCCTAAAGTAAAGAGCAAAAAAAAACCTCAATCTACTAAAAGATTGAGGTTTAAAAGAAAGGCAACGACCTACTCTCCCACCTGTGGCAGTACCATCGGCGCTAATGGGCTTAACTTCTCTGTTCGGAATGGTAAGAGGTGAGCCCCATTGCGATAATCACCTTAAATCGTTTCAGTATGTTTCAACTGTAAAAGTTAACATATCAGTAAAATCATATCCTAAATCATCAAAGAGTTTGCTCCCGGCCACTAGGACCGGGATACGTACATAAGCCTATGGGTTATTAGTACTACTCAGCTACATACATTACTGCACTTACACTTATAGCCTATCAACGTGGTGATCTTCCACGACCCTTTAAAGAAATCTCATCTTGTGGTGGGTTTCGCGCTTATATGCTTTCAGCGCTTATCCCTTCCCGACGTAGCTACTCTGCAGTGCCCCTGGCGAGACAACAGATACACTAGAGGTCAGTCCAACTCGGTCCTCTCGTACTAAAGTCAGATCCACTCAAATTTCTAACGCCCACAGCAGATAGAGACCGAACTGTCTCACGACGTTCTGAACCCAGCTCGCGTGCCACTTTAATGGGCGAACAGCCCAACCCTTGGGACCTTCTCCAGCCCCAGGATGTGACGAGCCGACATCGAGGTGCCAAACCCCCCCGTCGATGTGAGCTCTTGGGGGAGATCAGCCTGTTATCCCCGGAGTACCTTTTATCCTTTGAGCGATGGCCCTTCCATGCGGAACCACCGGATCACTATGCTCTACTTTCGTACCTGATCGACCTGTATGTCTCTCAGTCAAGCTCCCTTATGCCATTGCACTCTACGCACGGTTACCAAGCGTGCTGAGGGAACCTTTAGAAGCCTCCGTTACTCTTTTGGAGGCGACCACCCCAGTCAAACTACCCACCACGCACTGTTCTCATTACTGAGTTAGGCTCTAGATAAGCAAAGGGTGGTATTTCAAGGATGACTCCACAACGCCTAGCGACGCCGCTTCAAAGTCTCCCACCTATCCTACACATTACTTATCCAAAGTCAATACGAAGCTATAGTAAAGGTTCACGGGGTCTTTTCGTCCCGCTGCGGGTAATCGGCATCTTCACCGATACTACAATTTCACCGAGCTCATGGCTGAGACAGTATCCAGATCGTTGCACCATTCGTGCAGGTCGGAACTTACCCGACAAGGAATTTCGCTACCTTAGGACCGTTATAGTTACGGCCGCCGTTTACTGGGGCTTCATTTGATTGCTTCGCCGAAGCTAACAACTCCACTTAACCTTCCAGCACCGGGCAGGTGTCAGGCCTTATACATCATCTTTCAATTTAGCAAAGCCCTGTGTTTTTGATAAACAGTCGCCTGGATCTTTTCACTGCGGCCCTACCGGAGTAGGGCGACTCTTCTCCCGAAGTTACGAGTCTATTTTGCCTAGTTCCTTAGCCATGAATCTCTCGAGCACCTTAGAATTCTCATCCCAACTACCTGTGTCGGTTTACGGTACGGGTTCTTATAACCTGAAGCTTAGAGGTTTTTCTTGGAAGTTTTTAGGCACACTATCCACGCATCCGAAGACTTGTGGTACTATCACACTTCAGCTAAACCGGCGGATTTGCCTACCAGTCCAATACCTAAATGTTTCAACGAACTATTCCGTCAGTTCGCGGTGCTTTCAGTACTCCGTCACCCCATCGCAATTATAAGAAGTACAGGAATATTAACCTGTTGTCCATCGACTACTCCCTTCGGATTCGCCTTAGGTCCCGACTAACCCTCAGCTGATTAGCATCGCTGAGGAAACCTTAGTCTTTCGGTGAGGGGGTTTCTCGCCCCCTTTATCGTTACTTATGCCTACATTTTCTTTTCTATACGTTCCAGCATGCCTCACAGCACACCTTCAGCACATATAGAATGCTCCCCTACCACTTTAATAAGTCCATAGCTTCGGTAATATGTTTATGCCCGATTATTATCCATGCTCGACCGCTCGACTAGTGAGCTGTTACGCACTCTTTAAATGAATGGCTGCTTCCAAGCCAACATCCTAGCTGTCTGGGCAGTCAAACCTCGTTTTTTCAACTTAACATATATTTGGGGACCTTAGCTGATGGTCTGGGTTCTTTCCCTCTCGGACATGGACCTTAGCACCCATGCCCTCACTGCTGAAAAACATTTTATAGCATTCGGAGTTTGTCAGGAATTGGTAGGCGGTGAAGCCCCCGCATCCAATCAGTAGCTCTACCTCTATAAAACTTTTAATCAACGCTGCACCTAAATGCATTTCGGGGAGTACGAGCTATTTCCGAGTTTGATTGGCCTTTCACCCCTACCCACAGGTCATCCAAAGACTTTTCAACGTCAACTGGTTCGGTCCTCCACTGTGTGTTACCACAGCTTCAACCTGCCCATGGGTAGATCACTCGGTTTCGCGTCTACTACTACTAACTATAATCGCCCTATTCAGACTCGCTTTCGCTTCGGCTCCGATCCTTAAAATCTTAACCTTGCTAGTAACAGTAACTCGTAGGCTCATTATGCAAAAGGCACGCCGTCACACAGTAAATGTGCTTCGACCGCTTGTAGGCGTACGGTTTCAGGTTCTCTTTCACTCCCTTACTTAGGGTTCTTTTCACCTTTCCCTCACGGTACTAGTTCACTATCGGTCTTTCAGGAGTATTTAGCCTTACCGGATGGTCCCGGTGGATTCATACAGGATTACACGTGTCCCGCACTACTCAGGGTACTGCTATATCCTCTTCGATTACCTGTACGAGACTATCACTCTCTGCGGTTCGTCTTTCCAAACGATTCCAGTTCTCTTAGATTCTAATGTCGCAGCCCTACAACCCCAATATTGCCGTAACAACATTGGTTTGGGCTAATCCGCGTTCGCTCGCCACTACTAACGGAATCACTTTTGTTTTCTCTTCCTATGGTTACTTAGATGTTTCAGTTCACCACGTTTGCCCCCTTGCGGGTACTATGTCTTCAACATAGTGGGTTGCCCCATTCGGAAATTTACGGATCATAAAATATGTGCTTCTCCCCGTAACTTATCGCAGCTTATCACGTCCTTCTTCGCCTCTGAAAGCCTAGGC
>NZ_CANNGG010000007.1 GCF_947504135.1 uncultured Tenacibaculum sp. | reverse complement strand
TTCTTATGAAAAAGAAACTCTCTCCTTTCAATCAAAACGTCATTTCGAACTGAGTGATAACGAATGTGAGAAACCGCTAGGTTCAGCGCAGCTAAATCTTATTAAAAGAAGGAGCTCACAACTTTAAGATTTCTCCCTACGGTCGAAATGACATTACTTTTATGCTGTTCATTTTTTCCATTGATGAAAAAACGAACCAAAAAAATCTAGACTTACGAACCTTTATCTAATTTTTTTGCTTGTTCTCTAAATTTTAGGAACTCGCCTTTACAAAGCAATACTTTAAATAAAACTCCGTTTAGGCTCAAACAGCCTAAAATTTTACGGGAACTTCACTTCAAATTTTACGATAAATCTTCGGTAGGTCGGGGTTATTTTTTTACACTCTTGTCCTCAAAATTGTATTACTACCATTTTGATCTCCTTCCGACTACGCTTGGGGTGCAGCTTTCAGTTTTAGTTTGTGGTAAGGATCTTTTGTTTTTATTACCCCATTCATTTTTTGCTTGTCCAAAAAACGAATCAAAAAAGGACACTTTTTCAATAGGAATTTCTGCCATGCAGAACCGTACGCAAAACTTCGCGGCGTTTCACGCCTGAATCTCGAAGCTTTTGCGTACTATTCTTATGAAAAAGAAACTCTCTCCTTTCAATCAAAACGTCATTTCGAACTGAGTGATAACGAATGTGAGAAACCGCTAGGTTCAGTGCAACTAAATCTTATTAAAATGGAATAGCTCACTTTTTTGAGAAATAGCCTCACATAACCTAAAAATGCAGCTACGTTTAACCTAAAGATTTCTCCCTACGGTCGAAATGACGTGCCCTATTTTTTTTTCATTACATAGGAGGATGCGACCGATGTATCAGGATCCCAATGACAGGCTTTTCTTTTTGGCTCCATTCATTTTTTGCTTAAAATCATGAAGACATCTCGATACTCCCGAGACCTCGGGATTCTTCCCTTCAGTCCGGAAAATCACTTGATGTGACAATCTTTTATACTGTTCATTTTTTCCATCGATGAAAAAACGAACCAAAAAAATCTAGACGTATTTTCCTTTTATTGAATTCTACGTTGTCTTTCGTATTCGAATCCAGACCGTAAACTCTTTGGATTCTCTTGTACTCCATAACCTTGAATTCTACTAAAATGAAAATAGGTCGGGTTGGGATTTAACTATATAGATTTAAAACATAAAAAAAGCCTCATCATTCCTGATGAGGCTTTTTTTGTGGGCACTGCTTTTCCCGAATTCATTTCGGGAAAGGGGTTCGAACCTCCCGATTAGCATCGGGATAAACACTGACCCTCTACCTATTCTTCTCAATTAAAACCTCTATCATCTTTCTACTCTTCCATTTTTTAATCGAAAACTCTCTTTTAACTGCTACTTCTTTAGAATCACACTCTTCTTGATAAACCACAATCCAATCTTTTGCTTTTGATGTATACCCTTTGTGATTTGACAAATGTTTTTTTAATCGGTTTACCACATCATTCGTAGAACCGATATAATACTTATCTAAAGTTTTTGAATACAAAATATAAACAAAGTAATTCATAGCTATAAAGTAAAAAACCTCTACAAAATGTAGAGGTTTTATCTGTGGGCGCGAAGGGATTCGAACCCCTGACCCCTTGGGTGTAAACCAAGTGCTCTGAACCAACTGAGCTACGCGCCCTTTTTTGTTTAAACTCGTTAAGGATTCGAGTGGTAACCCTGACTCTCCCGATGTCAATCGGGATGATGATTACATTTAACTCTTTTAAGAGTTGTGGGCGCGAAGGGATTCGAACCCCTGACCCCTTGGGTGTAAACCAAGTGCTCTGAACCAACTGAGCTACGCGCCCTTTTTTATTTAAACTCGTTAAGGATTCGAGTGGCAACCCTGACTCTCCCGATGTTGATCGGGACGTTCTGAACCAACTGAGCGACGCGCCCTTACTTGTTAATTGCGGATGCAAATATATAACAGTTTTAGAGATTGACAATAACTTTTTTCATTTTTTTTCTATAAAATTTCTGCTACCACAAATGTACTTCCCCCCACGTAGATTACATCCTCCTCAGACGCATTTGTCTTTGCTTTTTCAAATGCTTGACTTACAGAACCAAACACCTCTCCTACCAATCCAAATTCGATCGCTTGTTCTTTTAATTCGTCTGCTGACAACCCACGAGGAATATTTGGTTTACAGAAATAATATCTCGCATTTTTTGGAAACATAGGTAAAATTTCACTCAAATCCTTGTCAGAAACTACTCCCAAAACGATGTGTAATTGCTTATAATTTTCCTTTTTTAATTGCTCTAAGGTGTAAAATAATCCTTCTTTGTTATGTGCTGTATCACAAATTACCTTCGGATTGTTCTGAAACACTTGCCAACGTCCTTTTAAATTCGTGTTTTTTACTACGTTTAACAATCCGTTTTTGATATTCTCTTCGGAAACTTTAAATTCTTTTAATTGTTGAATTGCAGTTACGGCTGTGGTTACATTGTGCTTTTGATAGTCTCCTAGTAAATCCGTTGTATAGCTTTTTGGGTTATCTGAAGCAAAAACAATAGAAGCATTACATACTTCCGCTTTAGCGATAAAAACATTCTCTGTTTCTTTTTGACGTTCACCAATAACTACAGGAATATTCTGTTTGATGATTCCTGCCTTTTCAAAAGCTATTTCTGGTAAGGTTTCTCCTAAAAATTGGGTGTGATCCAACCCGATGTTCGTAATTACCGAAACTTCAGGCGTAATTATATTGGTAGAATCTAATCTTCCTCCTAAACCTACTTCAACAACAGCTATATCTACTTTTTGATTGGCAAATTCTTCAAACGCCATCCCTACTGTCATTTCAAAAAAAGACAATCCTTGATTTTCTAAAAAGGCTTTATTGTTTACTATAAAATCAATTACCGCATCTCTGGAAATCTCTTCTCCGTTGATTCGAATGCGTTCTGTGAAGTTTTTTAAATGTGGAGACGTATACAATCCAACCTTATAACCCGCCTCTTGTAATATAGAAGCAAGCATATGACTAGTGGATCCTTTCCCGTTTGTTCCTCCTACATGAATCGTTTTGAACTTTTTATGTGGATTCCCAAGCTCTTCACACAATGCAACAATATTGGCTAAATCTTTTTTTAATGCTGTTTGCCCTTGACGTTGGTACATTGGCAACTGAGCAAACATCCAATCTAGTACTTCTTGGTAAGTCATTAAACAATTATATTATAACTGAAGCTTTTATAAATTAACTATGATATTTTTGATACCATTGCACAAAACGACGTACTCCTTCTGCTACCTTTACCTGAGGCTTGTATTCGTAATCACTGATTAAACCTTCAACATTTGCCCAAGTTCTTTTTACATCTCCCATCTGCATCGGTAACATTTCTTTGGTTGCTTCTTTCCCTAAGCTCATTTCCATCTGTGTAATAAAATCCAGCAATTTTACAGAATCGTTGTTTCCTATGTTATAGATTTTATACAGCTCTCTATTCTCAACCGACTTTTCTATTACTCGCTTTACTCCTTCTACAATATCATCTATATAGGTAAAATCGCGTTCCATATCTCCGTTGTTAAACACTTTGATTGGACGATTATTTGAAATAGCATCAGCAAATAAAATTGGTGCCATGTCTGGTCTTCCCCAAGGTCCGTACACGGTAAAAAATCGTAATCCTGTTGTTGGAATCTTATACAAATGGCTGTAGGTATGCGCCATGAGTTCGTTACTTTTTTTCGTTGCTGCATACAAACTCACAGGATTATCTACACTATCTTCTTCGGAAAAAGGCACTTTTTTATTGGCACCGTACACACTTGAACTACTTGCATACACCAAATGTTTAATCTCATGATGTCGGCAACATTCTAAAATATTCAGAAAACCAACAATGTTACTTTGAATATACGCATCAGGATTTTCGATACTGTAACGAACTCCTGCTTGTGCAGCAAGGTTACAAACCACTTCAAATTTTTCAGTAGTAAATAATTGAAGTAGTTCTTCTTTATCCTCTAAGTTCAACCTGATAAACTTGAAGTTTTCATTTGTTGAACTGATCGTTTCTTGATAAAAAACCTCAGCATTCTCTCTACCAATCCCCAACTCTTTTAATCGAGCATATTTTAAATTGACATCGTAATAATCATTGATATTATCAACCCCGACAACTGTGTGTCCTAGTGCTAACAATCTTTCACTTAAATGAAATCCGATAAAGCCTGCTGCTCCTGTTACTAAAATTTTCATTAGTTCTTTCCTATTTGATAATATTCAAATCCTCGTTCTTCTAAATTGTAACTATTGTACTGATTTCTTCCGTCAAAAATAACAGGAGTTTTCAGTTGTTTTTCAATTTCTGAAAAATCTGGCGAACGGAATTCTTTCCATTCTGTCAATAATATCAATGCTTCAGCATCGGCTAACACTTCGTATTTTGAATTTTTATAGGTTATATTCTCTACATTTTTTAAATAAAAATGTTCTGCTTCTTCCATCGCCTTCGGGTCATAAGCTTGCACTTTTGCCCCTCTTTTTACCAGTTCTTTTACGACATAAATTGCTGGAGCTTCACGCATATCATCGGTTCCTGGTTTAAACGCTAATCCCCATAACCCAAAGGTTTTTCCTGTTAAATCTTCTCCAAATCTTTTGATGATTTTTTCTGCAACCACAAACTTCTGACGGTTGTTTACTTCTTCAACTGACCTTATCAATTGTGCTTCGTAACCGTTTTCTTCCGCAATTTTTTTCAATGCTTTCACATCCTTCGGAAAACAAGAACCTCCGTAACCAGCTCCTGGATAAATAAAACTATAACCAATTCTTGAATCAGAACCAATTCCTGCTCGAACATTATTCACATCCGCTCCTACTCGTTCGCAAATATTCGCCATTTCATTCATAAACGAAATTTTTGTTGCTAGCATCGCATTTGCTGCGTACTTCGTCATTTCCGCAGAACGAACATCCATTCCTATAAAACGTTCGTGTGACATGGTAAACGGTGTATATAACTGACGCATTTTTTCAAACGCATAATCAGATTCTGCTCCAATTACCACTCTATCTGGCTTCATGAAATCGTTAATCGCATCTCCTTCTTTTAAAAATTCAGGATTTGAAACTACATCGAACTCAATTTTTACATTTCTTTTATCTAACTCTGCTTGAATTGTTGCTTTTACTTTATCCGCTGTTCCTACAGGTACGGTAGATTTATCAACCACGATCAATCGGTGATTCATCTTTTGACCGATCTCTTTTGCTACCGCTAACACGTATTGTAAATCTGCAGATCCGTCTTCTCCCATTGGAGTTCCTACCGCAATAAATACAATTTCGGTTTCTTCAATCGCCTCTTCTAGTTTCGTTGTAAAGAATAAGTTTTGTTTTTCTACATTTTTCAACACCATTTTTTCTAATCCTGGTTCATAGATAGGAATAATTCCTTGGTGTAGTTTATTTATTTTTTCTTGGTCGATATCTACACAAGTTACTTTATTTCCCATTTCTGAAAAACAAGTCCCTGATACCAATCCTACATAGCCTGTTCCGATGACAGTTAGTTTCATGTATTTGTATTTTTATTTCTTCAACAGTTGTGCCTTCAGTTTACACAACCGACTTGAATACCTTTTTGTTGCAACTATTTGGCAAAGATAGTTTATTTTGACAGAGAAAACTTGTAGATAATAGTTCCTCGTTGCTTTGATGGTGCATTTCCATCAGCATTCCATTTCGTTCTTAAAGCTGCTTGCTTTGCTGGTTCTAATAAACATGGAGCTGAGTTTGTTGTCCCTTTTACTCCTGGGTTTGCTTTCGTTACTCGACCATTTTGGTCTACTTCGATACTTACCACCACTGTACCTTCTTCTTGACAATCGGGTTTTTGAATAGGTTTTGACAAGGCTTTTCTTCCCGCTAGGTTATAATTACCTCCTGAACCACTTCCAGAATTCCCATAATATTTATCTGAATTTGGGTCTCCTTTTTCGTTTCCTTTTACACCTGATTGTTTATCATCTCCTTCGCCGGAATTTGCTCCATCTTTTGAAGTTCCATTCAATAAGCTATTTAACGCATCGGTAGTTTCTTTAGATGGCTTTGGCTTTGGTTGTTCTTTAGGCTTTTCTTCTTTCGGAGTTTCCTTTACAGGTTCTTTCTTTACTTCTTTTTTTTCAACTACAGGAACTTCTTCAGCCGTATCATTTGTAATAATTTCTTCTTTGATAGGCTCTTCTGGCGTTTCTTCTACTTGTTCTTCAACCACTTCTTCTTGTTGTGGAGTTGCTTGAGCTTTGGTTTTTTCAACAGGTTCTCCACTTCCTACTTCAGAAGTACCAAAGTTAATCGCTAAACCATATTCAATTGGTGGATCGAGATATTTCATTCCGTAATTGAATATTCCAATAATAAACAATATCAGAATAATTGCTGTTATAACAGCTGATTTACGTTTATGTTGTGTATCTAAAACTGTCATTTATTTACCTTTAACAGCTAAAATCATTTTTAACTTGTTTCTATTCGCAATATCAATCACCTGCATTACATTTTTATATTGCACATTTTGATCTCCTCGAATAACCACTGTCTTCTTTTTGTCTACACCTACTTTAGTTAACAACTCTCTTTCTAAATTTACGTTACTGACTTTTGTTTTGTCTATATAAAATGACGCATCATTTGTAATGGTTACTGCTACCGAAGTTTGATTTTCAGTTTTTCCTCCTGCTTTAGGCAACAAGACATCAATGGCACTTACGGTAACCAATGTTGATGTTAGCATAAAAAAGATCAATAACAAAAAAACAATATCAGTCATTGATGACATATTGAAGTTTGGATTGACTTTATTTCTTCCTCGTAAATTCATTATACTGGCTCGTTTAATAAGTCTAAAAACTCAACAGATTTTGCTTCCATCTGATAAACAACCTTATCTGTACGAACTACTAAATGGTTGTAAGCGATATATGCGATAATCCCTACAATTAACCCAGCAACCGTCGTTGTCATTGCAGTATACAAACCATCTGATAACATTTTAATATCTATTTGTCCACCTGAGTTTGCTATCTCATGAATGGCAACAATCATTCCAATTACGGTTCCTAAAAACCCAATCATTGGGGCAGCTCCTGCTATAGTTGCTAATACTGATACATTTCTTTCTAGCTTATAAACTTCTAGTTTTCCTGCATTTTCTATTGCTGTATTAATATCTTCAAGAGGTTTTCCTATTCTAGAAATTCCTTTTCCTATTAATCTGGCTGTTGGCGTAACTGTATTATCACAAAGTGATTTAGCACTATCTATTCTTCCGTTCGTTACATGATCTCTAATTTGGTCCATGAAATTAACATCTACTTTTGATGCTTCTTTAATAGCAAAAAAACGTTCAAAATAAATGTAAAGAGCCACGGCTAATAACACGAATAACAAAGCGATAATAATTTGACCGCCTACACCTCCATCCATAATTAAATTATAGATTGACAACGTTTTTTCTTGAGGCACTTCTTCTACCAACTCCTGAGTTTCTTGAAATAATAGCATGAATACTAAATTAGAATTTATATTATGTTTTCGCTAAATAACTAACGATTTCTTTTATTTAAAATTGTTTGATGTAAAAAGTCTTCCTTTATATTAACACCAAAGGAAGACTTTTATTTTTATTATGCTTAATTACTTAATAACAGCATTTGTGAAGTCATAAAAAGAACTTTATACCAGTTCTTTTAATGCTATTTCAAAAGCTGTTTCACTTATTTGAGTTTTTGCAGCACTTTTAGCATGTGTTCTTTGTAAGGCTTTTTTAATAGTATTTGATGTATCTTCAAAAATAGCTTGATCTGTCATTTCTACTCTACGCTCCATAAAGTATGCAAATACTCTTGCCATACCACAGTTTGAAATAAAGTCTGGAATCAAACTCACTTTTTTATCAGTATCTTCCATAATAGATCCAAAGAAAATTTCTTTATCTGCAAACGGAACATTTGCTCCACAAGAGATAACTTCTAAACCAGAATTTATCATACTATTAATTTGGTCTTGAGTAATTAATCTTGAAGCTGCACATGGTGCGAAAATTTCACATGGTAAGTTCCAGATACGTTCGTTAATTTCTTCAAAAGGAATCATGTTTTCAGAAACTAACGTATTACCGTCTTTGTTTAAGAACATTTCTTGAATTTCTTCAAAAGAAAATCCTTCTTCTTTGATAACTCCTCCCACACGGTCAATAATCCCCACTACTTTAGCTCCCATTTGTGCTAAATAATACGCTGCTGCTGAACCTACATTACCAAAACCTTGTACTACAGCACGTTTTCCTTCTACTGTCCCCCCATAAATATCATAGTAATGACGCACTGCTTCAGCAACACCGTAGCCTGTAATCATATCAGCTACTGTATATTTTCTGGAAATATCTGGCGATAAGTTTTCGTCTTCTAACACCTTGATAACTCCATGACGTAACTGACCAATACGATTAATTTTATCAGCTTCAGTAGGCTTAAAGTGTCCATTAAAAACACCTTCTTGTGGATGCCAAACTCCACTATCTTCTGTAATCGGAATTACTTCATGAATTTCATCAACATTTAAGTCTCCTCCTGTTCCATAATAGTTTTTTAATAATGGAGCAACAGCTTTATACCAACGCTCTAAAACTCCTTTTTTACGAGGGTCTTGCGGATCGAAATTAATCCCTGATTTTGCTCCTCCAATTGCTGGACCCGATACTGTAAACTTCACTTCCATCGTTTTAGCTAGTGACATTACTTCATATTTATCTAATCCTTTACGCATACGTGTACCACCACCAGCAGCACCTCCTCTTAATGAATTAATAACTGTCCAACCTTCTGCTTCTGTTTCAGGGTCTTTCCAATTAAATACTATTTCTGGTTGCTTTTCTTCGTATTGCTTTAATAATTCTTTCATTGTTTAATGTTATAATAGATGATTTTCAACTTTATCTGTTTCTTTTTCTTGCTTAAAAATTGAGTTGTGATTTTTCCCCTTTTGGGGAAGCTAAAGTTGATTCATTTTACTATAGTTTTAATGTGTAGTTGTTTCCGAACAAATTTATCATAAAAAACAATATTCCTCAAAATACTTTACATTATTTCTTCGGATAAAAAACTTCACCTGAAGAATGATCTTTTTTTGCTCCAGTTACTGATTGTAAACAATTTACTTTGTTTTGAACTTTTAACACCCCCAATAATGCAAAAATGAGCGCTTCTTTATAATTGATGAGTTCTTTATCTGCTTGTTTGATTTTTGTTTTTGCATAAAACTCAATCCTACTCATTAAAAACGTATTGAACGCTCCTCCGCCTGTTACCAAAATAGTAGCTTCATTCTCTACAACATTCCCTATTTGTAGAGCTGTATGCTCAATAAAAGTTCTTAAAACTGAAGGAATATTTATCTCATATTTATCTACTAAAGGAAAGATATTTTCTTGTACCCATTCTAATCCTAAAGATTTTGGAGGAAGCTCTTGATAAAAGGAAAGCTCGTTCAATCGTCTTAATAATCCCATATTAATTTTCCCTTCTGAGGCTATTTCCCCTTCATTATCATACTCTAAGTCTATTTTACGTGTGTAATGGTTCAGTACAATATTCACAGGACAAATATCAAAAGCTATTCTTTGTTTATTTTCTTCATAAGAGATATTAGCAAACCCTCCTAAGTTTAAACAGTAATCATAATCAGTAAATAATAGTCTATCTCCAATAGGCACTAAAGGAGCTCCTTGTCCACCTAACGCTACATCTTGCGTTCTAAAATCACATACTACTTTTTGCTGAGTAACATTTGCTATGACTTGTCCATTTCCTATTTGTAAGGTAATTCCGTTTTCTGGTTGATGCAAAACTGTATGCCCGTGAGACGCTATAAAATCTAATTTAGAAATACGGTGTTCTCTTATAAAGTTATTCAATATACTCCCCAAAAATTCACCATAATTAACATCTAAAATTTGTAAATCTTTCTCATCGTAATTTATAGCTTCTTGCAGTTTATTCTTCCATTCATTAGAATATGATACTGTCTCTGCCTGTATAATTCTAAAATCTTCGTATAAATTTTCATGCATTTTTATATATGCCAAATCTATTCCATCTAAAGAAGTTCCTGACATTAATCCAATACAATAAATATAGTTGTCTTGCATAAAGTAAAAATAACAAGTCTATTGAAAAATTGCTATTAAAAAAGTATCTTTGAACACATTTTTTACGAATTTAACAAAATATAAAATAGATAATGGATTTTAACCTTACAGAAGAGCATTTAATGATTCGTGATGCTGCACGTGATTTTGCTCAAACCGAATTATTGCCAGGAGTTATAGAAAGAGATGAAAAACAAGAGTTTCCTAATGAACTAGTTCGCAAAATGGGTGAGTTAGGATTTATGGGAGTAATGGTAGATCCTAAATATGGAGGAAGTGGAATGGATGCTGTTTCTTACGTATTAATTATGGAAGAATTATCAAAAGTTGATGCTTCAGCTTCAGTAATGGTTTCTGTAAACAATTCATTAGTATGTTATGGTTTAGAAGCTTATGGTACTGAAGAACAAAAACAAAAATATTTAACAAAATTAGCTACTGGTGAGCAAATTGGTGCGTTTTGTTTAAGTGAGCCAGAAGCTGGTTCTGATGCTACTTCGCAAGCAACTACTGCTGAAGACAAAGGTGATTACTACCTATTAAACGGTACTAAAAACTGGATTACTAATGGTGGACGTGCTGATACTTATTTAGTAATTGCTCAAACAGATAGAGCTAAAGGTCATAGAGGAATTAATGCTTTTATTGTTGAAAAAGGCATGGAAGGTTTCCACATTGGTCCTAAAGAAGATAAATTAGGTATCCGTGGTTCTGACACACACACGTTACAATTTAACGATGTAAAAGTTCCTAAAGAAAACCGTATTGGTGAAGACGGTTTCGGATTCAAATTCGCAATGAAAACGTTGTCTGGTGGACGTATTGGTATTGCTGCTCAAGCATTAGGTATTGCGTCAGGAGCTTATGAATTAGCGTTAAAATACTCTAAAGAGCGTAAAGCTTTCGGTACTGAAATTTGTAACCACCAAGCTATCGCGTTCAAATTAGCTGATATGTATACTGAAATTGCTGCTGCTCGTCACTTAGTAATGGCTGCTGCTTGCAAGAAAGATGCTGGTGAGAACTACGATCGCGAAGGTGCTATGGCTAAATTATATGCTTCTAAAGTAGCTATGGAACAAACTGTTGAAGCTGTTCAAATTCACGGAGGTAATGGTTTTGTTAAAGAATACCATGTTGAGCGTTTAATGCGTGATGCTAAAATTACTCAGATTTACGAAGGAACTTCAGAAATTCAGAAAATTGTAATCTCAAGAAGTTTAATTAGAGATTAATTCTAATTCAACACATAATCATAAAAATAAAGCTTGTCAATTGACAAGCTTTATTTTTTGAATTCTACTTTATGTAAATGTAACCCTGAAGCTGGAGCAATAGTTTTCATAAAGTCAATACCACTATTTTCAGGACTCAAACTTTTTTTAATGAATTCCAAATCATAATTTCCTTTTCCTAATTCGGCTAAAGCTCCCATTATCAAACGGATTTGGTTACGTAAAAAACCACTTCCTCTTATGATTAACACATAGCTTTTCTCTGGAAAAAATGAAGCAATTAGCTCTGTGTTTTCTTCAATCTTACAAACATCAATTTCTCTTTCAACTTTTGTTTCAGGTGATGGTTTAGTACAGTAATGCTTAAAATTATGAAAGCCTTGAAACAATTGTGCTCCCTGTTTCATCAATTCTACATCTAACTCTTCCAAATATCCTGTTAAGAAAGCTGCACCATACGGATGGTTTTTTTCTCCAAAAGAAAAGTAATAACGATATTCTTTTACTTTAGGGTGTTGAATAATATTGAATTCTTCGTCTAGCAATTCTTCAACAGCTAACACTCGAATATCAGAAGGTGAATTGCGATTGAAATCTTCCATAAAAAAAGGCTCGTCTAGCTTTTCATCAATAAACAATTGAAAATAATAATCGGTTGATGAAACTTTCGCATCTGTTCTTCCAACTCCCACTGATTTACAACGGATTCCTTTACAAACAAACTTCAACGTTTTATCTACAAAAAAATGAACTGTTTTTAAATTTGGTTGTTTTTGCCAACCATGTAAGCGAAATCCTAAATATTGAAATCGAACTAAATAAGCATACTTATAATTCATACTACACCAGTTCGTACGATTGTTTTGCGATTTCTAGCTCTTCATTTGTCGGAATTACTAGTACTTTTACTTTAGAAATTTCTTTACTAATTTCTGTCAATTTTTTAGCACGAATTGCGTTTTTCTCTACATCTAATTCAATTCCCAAATACTCCATATCGGTACATACTAATTTTCGAATTACATCAGAGTTTTCGCCAATACCTGCAGTAAATACAATCGCATCTATACCGTTCATCGCAGCCACATACGACCCAATGTATTTTTTTATTCGATACGCATTCATATCCAACGCTAGCTGACAATCTTTATTTCCATTCGCTGCTGCTGCTTCAATATCACGTAAATCACTAAAACCCGTTAAGCCTAACATTCCGCTTTCTTTTTGCAGCATGTTATTTACATAATCGGCGTCATAACCTAAGTTGTTTATCAAATAGAAAATTAAAGAATGATCAATATCACCAGAACGCGACCCCATAATTAATCCTGTAACAGGACCAAAACCTAAACTGTGATCGATACTTTTTCCGTTTTCGACAGCAGTAATACTACATCCATTTCCTAAGTGAATCGTAATAATTTTTGAATGTTCTTTTTGAAGAAATTCATTCGCCTTTTCCGACACGTACTTATGACTCGTTCCGTGAAATCCATACAAGCGGATTCTATGGTCGTCTAAAAATTTATTCGGAATGGCATATTTATAAGCTTCGACAGGTATGGTTTGATGAAATGCCGTGTCAAAAACAACTACTTGTTGCGCATTTTTAAATATTGCTTCACTTACTTTAATTCCTTCTAAATTTGCAGGGTTGTGAAGCGGTGCTAACGTAAATAACGATTCAATTTTCTTTTTAACCTCGTCGGTTACCACCGTGGTTTTGGTAAATGTACTTCCGCCATGTACTACGCGATGCCCCACCACTTTAATTTCATCGGTAGAGGAAATTACACCTACTTCTTTATCAAGCAACAAATCGACCACCTTTTCTAAACCGTCTTTATGATTTTTAATTGTGAGTTCTTCTTCAACTTTATGATGATTCGATTTGTAGTGAACCGCTCCTTTTTCTAACCCAATTCTTTCTATCAATCCTGAACAAAGCACCTCTTGCTGAGGCATTTCAAACAATTGATATTTTATAGAAGAACTTCCTGAATTTATTACTAAAACTTTCATATTGTGGTTTATTCTTGTGCTTGAATTGCTGTTAAAATTACGGTGTTAAAAATATCGTCAACAGTACACCCCCTGCTTAAATCGTTTACGGGTTTATTCAATCCTTGTAACATTGGGCCAATTGCTAAAGCGCCTGTTTCTCGTTGTACTGCTTTATAGGTGTTGTTTCCTGTATTCAAATCAGGGAAGATTAACACGTTTGCTTGACCTGCAACTTCTGAATTTGGTAATTTCTTTTTTCCTACGGAAGGATCTACCGCCGCATCGTACTGAATGGGTCCTTCTACTTTTAAATCAGGACGTTTTTCTTTTACAATCTCGGTTGCTTTTCTAACAGTATCTACATCTTCTCCTTTTCCTGAAGTTCCTGATGAATACGATAACATCGCTATTTTAGGATCAATTCCAAAAGCGATACTTGAATCTGCTGATGAAATTGCGATTTCTGCCAATTCTTCTGCAGTCGGATTCGGGTTGATAGCACAATCGCCAAACACCGAAACTCTATCTTCTAAACACATAAAGAAAATTGACGAAACTACCGAAAACCCTGGTTTGGTTTTTACAAATTGTAAGGCTGGTTTAATCGTATGTTGTGTGGTATGTGCTGCCCCAGAAACCATTCCGTCAGCCAATCCTTTGTAGACCATCATGGTTCCAAAATACGAAACATCACCCATCAAGTCTTCTGCCATTGCAGGACTTAAACCTTTATGTTTTCTTAATTCATATAAGGTATTAGAAAAATCAGCAAAATACACTGATTCAATCGGATTGATGATTTCAGTTTTCTCAAAATCGAACGGAATATTCAATCGTTTTACGGATGCTTCAACGTTTACTCTCTTTCCTAAAATGGTTAATTTAACAACATCCGTTTTTTGTAATTGTGAAGCAGCTATTAAAATTCTATCGTCATTTCCTTCTGGCAATACAATATGCTTGCGCACTTCTTTAGCTTTTTTCAATAAATTATATTGAAACATTCTTGGTGTTAACACCTCAGTTCTTTTGTAACTGATTAATTGCTCATTCAAGTTAGCAACATCAACATATTTTTCAAACATATTGATAGACATCTTAATCTTATCAACATTTTCAGCATAAATATGCGAACGAACCGCTCCTAATCGAGAGGTAACGCTAAACGTTCCTTCTTTAACCCATAAAATAGGCACAATTTTTTCCAACCCTTCGATGAGTTTAACAACTGAAGAATTAAGCTCCATTCCACCTGTAAGAATGATTCCTGCTATAGACGGATAATTGCTCGAAATATTGGCTTGTAAGGTTCCTAACAAAATATCTGATCGGTCTGCTGGAGTTACTACCACACTATCATCAGTCAGGTGATGTAAAAAATGTGATAGTTGCATCGCTCCTACTTTAATATCGCCCGTGGTATTGTTTAAAAACTGTTCGCCAAACAACACTTTTGCATCAATTTCTTTTAAGAACTCTTTGATGGTTGGGTTGTTTAACTTCTGATCTATCGGAATGGTATTTATTGAAACTGCTTCAGGTAAATTTCTACCTACTTCTTCAATAATAATTGGAATATTTTTTTCTTGTACTTTATTGGCAACCACAGCAATTACCTGTACGTCTTTATTTACAAACGAATCGTAGGTTAAACGTAAACCTTGAATAAATTCGTCGAGTGTTTTATTTACTCCGCCAGAAACTATAATTACAGGAGCTCCTAAGTTTTTTGCTATCAGAACGTTTAAATCCATTTCTATCACTGCTCCGTGATCAGAAAAATCGGTTCCTTCAACAATTACAAAATCGTTTTCTTCTTCTAACTTCTTATACTTTTCAATGATATTATTGATGACTTCATCTTCTTGATCATCATTCAGCATGGTAATTAGTTCAGAACGTGTAAAAGCATAACAATCTTCATACTTATTTTTAAGGTTGAAATAATTAAGAACAGTATTAATGTGATTGTCTTTTTTATTACCTACTGGATTATCAATAATAGGTCTAAAATAACCTACTTTAGGTTTTTTGCGAAGTAACAACTGCATTAAGCCTAAACTCAACATAGATTTTCCTGAATTTGCCTCACTTGCAGCAATATAGATTGCTTTATTCATCCTTTAATTTTTAAGCAAAATTAAACCTTTTAAAGTTATAAAAATAACGAAGAAAGAGATAAAAACTGCGTTAGAAAAATCTGTTTCACTAATTAATAACAACTTTCTAAACTAAAGGAATAATAATAGAAACCTTGGTTCCTGCTGGTTTGTTTTTTATATACAAATCTGTAAAAATAATACCTGATTTATGTTGATAGTTTTTTGCAAAATGTTGCAAACGTTCTTCGGTTAGTTTTATTCCTACCGAGGTACGCTTATGTATTTTCCTTTCTTTTATTTCTTTCGATTTTACTCTTCCTATACCGTTATCTATAATATCAATTTGTACTTGATGTTTACTCGCATTTAAAGCTTCTACTTTAAGCTGCCTATTTGTTTTTTTTAAAGCGAGTCCGTGCCAAATCGCATTTTCAATAAAAGGTTGAGTTATTAAAGGTGGAACTTTTATCATTCTTAAATTCAGCGCTTCATCAACACTTAACGAAAAATTTACGGTATTGTCTAACCTAGTATTTTCTATGCTCATGTATAACTCTAAAATCTCCAATTCTTCTTGTAAAGAAGATTCTGTATCTATAGTGCTAGCTAAAATTTTCCGAATGAGTTTTGAAAATTTATTGAGGTAAAAAACGGCTTCTACTTTATTGTTATCAATAATGTATCGTTTGATAGAATTTAACGAATTGAAAATAAAATGCGAATTCATTTGGTTGCGCAATGTTGCTACTTTTAATTCTGCCAACTCTTTATCATATTGCATTTTAACAGCTTCTAACTTTTTTAGCTCTGTTTGTTTGTTCAACGTTTCAATATCTAATTCTAACTTTTTTTGAACTTTTTCTCGCAATTCTTCATTTTCTGAATACTACTGAATTAATTGTGCTTGTGATTAGTTACGTTCTTCTAAAATTAATTTCTGTTTATGCCCTAATCCTAAAGAAAAAATGATGTTTTCTAATATAAACCCTGTATATAAATGCTATAAGCAGACTCTACTCTTTCTCCTATTCCTTTTAAATGTAGTTAATACAATAACGATGAAACCGATGTAATAAAAAGCACCATCGACCCAATTATCATATAGTATTTTAATTTACTTTTCGATTTTAAAAAAGGAATATACATTACTATACCTAAAGCACTCATCATAATAATAAAGAAAAATACCCTTTGTACAGCACCATTCTATTTCCTGTAATTGTAAAACCAACAAGCTTAAGTGTACAATATGCCACAATTACATATAGCCACTGAAAGCATTTTTTATATCACCAAGGAAGTTCCTTTTTTATTTCTAAAAAACTAAATGCAAAATAACAGTAAATTATATAGTAGGCTTCTGTGAAAACTTCAGGAAACCTGATTATTTCTTCCACAGGTTTAAAAAAATGAAATAAAAAACCTTCTTTTATCCATTGAAGTTGTGATAGGAAAATAAAGAAAGTATATCCACTATATAAAAAGATAAAGTTTATCTTTATGTTGAAAGTATAATAAAAAATGGTAAACTGTTAGAATGAAGAGTATACCTAAGGTAAAAACTAAAAAAACCATTTTGATGCGACTGATTAAAAAAATATGTTAACGAAGAAGTTTCCTAAGTAAATTAGGAATTTAATATCTGTAACAATTCGTTCTTTTTTGCTCTTGAAACAGGAATTGATACTCCATTCGATAATACCAAATAAGGTCCATCATTTTTTACATACTCTTTTACATAGAGTAAATTAACTAAATACGAATTATGTAATCTAAAAAATAAATCGTCTGTTTGCGCTTCTATTTCTTTTAGTTTTTTTGAAAGTAGTTCCTTATTATTTGTATTAAAGTGTACTTCTGTATAACTTCCGTCAGATTTACAATACAGAATATCTTCAAAGTCAACAAAAATGGTTTTTCCAAAAACAGGCATAGCCAAGCGAGCAAACTTTTTTTCAGGCACATAGGCTTTTATTATGTTTTTTAACTGATCTCCTAAAGCATTCCGTTTTTGGTTTTCGCGCACTCTATTTACTGCCTTAAGCAAGTCTTCTGAATCTATCGGTTTTAGTAAATAGTCTACCGCATGTTCTTTAAAAGCTTTTATTGCATAATTATCGCATGCTGAAGTAATAATCAAGTCAAAATCTCTAAAAGTTAATCTTTCTAACAACTGAAAACCATCCATCTCTGGCATTTCAACATCTAAAAAAACACAATCGGGTTTTAAATAGTTAATCCCCGATATTGCTTCTAAAGGATTGGTAAATGTGTCACATATTTCTATATCACTACAAAAGCTTTCTATTTCCCATTTTAAGTTTTAAATAGCGTTAAACTCATCGTCTATGATAATTGCTCGAATCATATACTGCACTGTTTCTTTAAATATACTTATAAGAACCCAGTACATCGTAACCTCTTTATTTTTAGTGTATTTCACTTTATAATATCAACGAAAACCCTTTTAATTTGAAAACTTCATCTTGTAACTTTGCAAAAACGATTTATAAGTTTTAACATACAAAGTATGTATTGATTGAAACAAACTATAAATAAACCTATTAACAACTTAACTATTAATCTTACTTTTAAGTTGCACGTAGTTAAATAGTTTCTTTTGAAATTATACTCCTTTTAACTTCACCCTTTTGCATTTATGTTTATTAATACAAATAAACATCGCTCCTCTTTTTTACTCCTCAAAATAGGAATAACTAAAAACAAACACTATGAAAACAAATTTTTTATTCTTAATCATGATTATAACTTCATATATAGGCTATTCTCAAATATTTTACGATGATGTTTCAGGGGAAACTATGGGGGATTTCCCCAGTAAGTGGGATGTAATTACTGGTATGGAAACTGTTGAGGCAATTGACGGATTTAATACTATAAGTTTACTACATGGCAGTATTATTAAACCCGTGGTTAACAACCAAACCAACAATTATATTAATGGTGATTTTACTATAGAGTTCGATGCCTTTTTTGGTAAAACAAGTTCTATATACGGGCAACGTATTATTGTAAGATTATGGAACGGAAAATACAGTCATAAACAAGGTAATATTCGTTATAATCCCTTTATTATAAAGCGAAACGGAATCTCAACAAGTTGGTTACAATCCGAATCAGGTAAAGCCGAGAACTTTTTTAAAGACCTACATACATTAGAACCTATTTGGCGTCATGTTAAAATAGCATGTAAAAACAGCAACCTCAAAATATTTTTGGACAATAAATTAGTTTTAAACCTGCCTCGATTTAAAATGCAACCTACCATGGTTTCTGTTGGTGGGGCTATTAACGATTCAAAATACGATGCTAAAGTTGGTATTGCTAATTTTAGAATAACAAGTATTAAAAACAACTCTTCTAATCTTAGCGGTTCAAAAATTATCTTAATTGTAGACAACAAGACAAATAAAATACAAAATATTGAGCTTTTTGAAACGATGCAGAACCCAGAAATAGTTAAAAAGAAATATCCTAATAGTTCCTTTTACAAAGGGATGCTCTACGGAAATTACTCTTTAGTTCCTACAAATAATACTGTATCAGCTTTTGATATTAAAAATAGTTATATATCTGGAGATCAATTCATCCCTGGTGACACATTTATTTTATTAAAAAATATTAAAACAAAAATTAAAGAAAATAAAAACGGAATAGTTGTTTTAAAAACCATAAAAACCTAAAACCATGAAAACAAAACACATAGTATTAACCTTACTTTTTTTAAGTATGAGTTACACAGCAGAAGCGCAATTTTTTAAAAAATTAAAGAAGAAAGCTCAAGAAGCAGCTGAAAAAACCATTTTAAAAAAAACAGATGAAGTAGTTACCAAAAAAACAGAGCAGGTTATAGACAGTGCTACAACAAGCAATCCTTCTAAAAAAAACAAAGGAAAAAAAGGTGCTATGCAGCAAAAAATGTCAAAAATGTTTGGTGGCGGACTTGATGCTGTTCCTGATACTTATAAGTTTTCATACCTGTGTACTATGAAGATTAATACAGGTAAAAAAGAAACAGACATGAAGTATTGGTTAGAACCAAACGAAGCATATTTTGGAAACTCTATGACTGATGGAAAACAAAATAATATTACGGTAATGGACATGAAAAATAAGCTCTTGGTGCTATTTAGTGACAACGGTGAACAAAAAACAGCAATGAATTTACCTATGAATAGTGGTATGATGGACAAATACACTAAAAAGCTAAGCCAAAAAACCGATGTAAAAAATAGTGATGTTAAAATAACTTCTATACCCAGCAAAACAATTTTAGGCTATTTCTGTAAAGGATTTCAAATAACCTCAAAAGAAGGAGTGACGAGAATCTGGGTTACTAATGAAACTCCCGTAGGTTTTTTAGGAGGAATGAGTGGTATGGGTAAAGCAACCAATAGCATTTTACCTCTTGGTGAAAACACGATGCTAATGGAAATGAATCATACTTCTAACAAAGGTAAAAAAGGGGCTTTTAGTATGGCATGTACAGATATTAAACAACAAAGCTTTATTATTAACAAGAGTGAATACAAAGCTCAAGGATTTTCTAACAACTAAAATCAAATATCATGAAAAAAATTAGCGACATCATAATTATTCTATTGCTGTTTTGCAGCTCATTACAAGCACAAGAACTAAGTGATATATTGAATGCAGCCAAAGATGCTTTTGGAGAAGCAAAAGACGCAGGAAAAGAACAGGCAGATACGGACGCTGAATGGGGAAATACCATGAAAGAAATAAACAAAAAAATTGAAGATCGGAAGTTTAAAAACTTAATGGGAAATTTTTCTGAAGCTTTAAATAAATTCTCTAACGAATCTAAAACAGGAAAATGCTTACAAATAATGGGGGCATATGCAGAAATGTTGGCTTACTGTGATTTAAAGGCAGAAACTGAAACTGATCCGTGCAAAAAGAAAGATTGGTTAGGAATAGAATCCATGGTGCTCTTTGCTGGTACTGCAATTAATTACTGCCCGCAAGAATTTTATGGGTTATCTGCCGATGGTGATAAAGATGATGGAGTTTCTAAACAATATGAGATAAAAATTAGGAACTACTTTTTTGGAAATCAAACTTTATATGACGACTCTATAGTTTTGGGTGAAAACCAAATAGAGCTTTTCGAATTAGGCAATAGAGCAAAAAACATGTATAATGACGCCTTAGCTAAATTTTTAAAAGATAAAGGTAAGAGAAGTTATTCAGATCTTGACCCAAAAGATAAAGAGACATTTAATTTATGGTTAAAGAAACTACAATTTGATTTCAGTGAAACCGTAAAACATGAACTTCCTCATATGGTATTATATTATAAATTCAAGTTTGCTAATGAACAATTAGAGTTAAATAACTTGGCAAATTCTGAAGCAGGGCAACCTATAGTAAGCTTTGTCGGCAAAATGTTTACCCCTGGTTTTCAACTTAAAAAAACATTAGAAATAGCTAACGAGAATGGTAAGCTTAAATGTATTCCAAAATAACAATAAACTAATAACAACTATACAAATGAAACCTATGCGTTTAAAGGAACCGTGTACGATATTTCTGCTGCGCCAGACGGTAGTATTATGGTTGCTGTAAATGGTGCCGATAGTAAAACAATTCAAGTGATTAAAAATGGTCAATTAAAAACCATGGCAACGATTGATACAGCCAGTAGTGTTCAAGGAATTGCATCAATAGGTAGCGGAAATGCTTTTGTAACTACAGGAGGTACCGATCTAGCGCAAAATGGTAAACTTTATAAGGTGTCTAACGGAAATGCAAAAATTGTAGCTGACTTAGCTGCCTTTGAACGTAACAACGACCCAGATGCTTTTAAAGGTTTAAAATGGAAAAACCAACTTTGTGAAGCCATTGATGGTTTTAGTGCTGGACCACAAAATAATCCGTACAAAGTAACCGTTTTAGATGATGACACAATTTTGCTTGCAGATGCAGCTGGTAACACTATTTTGTATGCAACAACTGAAGGAGTAGTAAACTATAAAGCAATACTTTCTCCCCCTTTAAGTGAAGAAGGTTATTATCTTGTGCGTTGGTACACTGGTGAAGGTGGGAGTATAGAATGTTATGTTCAGCCTGTACCAACATCAGTAGCTGTAGGACCAGACGGTTATATTTATATAGGCGAATTAACAGGTGCTTTAGCAGAAGGTGTTCCTATTGCTCGTTCACGTATATGGAAATTACCTGCCGATGCAACACATGCTGTTTGTGATGAAGAAAACCTGTTGGTGATTGTAATGTACTTATTAACACTAACATCAGTTATCGATGTAGAAATTGGTCCAGATGGTATGTTATATGTTGTAGAGCTAGATGAAAACAGTTGGTTTTCGTTATTCGGAATTCCAGGACTACCTCCAATTGGTGGAACTATTAGTCGTTACCACTTAGATGGAACTTTTGATACATCAGTAACAAACTTAAGCTTACCAGGAGCTATAACATTCGATAAAAAAGGTAATTTATGGGTATTAGAAAACCTAAATACTGTAAGAGTCTTAAATTTTTAATATTCTAAAATCTACCTGTATAACTATTTCCTGCTAAGAGAGTCCCTATAATAGTTCCTAAAGTAAAGAGCAAAAAAAAACCTCAATCTACTAAAAGATTGAGGTTTAAAAGAAAGGCAACGACC
>NZ_CANNGG010000006.1 GCF_947504135.1 uncultured Tenacibaculum sp. | reverse complement strand
CCTCTTTTCTCCCCTTTTTTTATAACTTATTTTTAATGCATTATTATATAATTAGTTACGTTCGGAAGTTTTTTATATTCTACCTTTCAATCACATCTCCTCTAAACACATTTTAAAAAAAAATCACTATTACTTTACTCGCCTAAATGATAGCTTTAGCAATATTTAAAATGTTGTTTTAATGTATTGATTTAAGGGTTGACAATAAATTTTGGAACAGAGAACTTAAAAAAACTAAAGAATAACATCTCTTACCTAATCTTTTTCTTCCGTTCTCGCTTCTTTCGCATCTTAGAAAACATCTCCTTATACTCCGATACATCTACATAACCCCTACTTTTGGATACAATTACTAAATAGTTCTTTCTTAATTTTGGATCTTGATACTCTAACTTTTCATCAATATAGGCTCGTTGTAATATATCCTCTACCAAATAGTCCTCATTTTCGATTTCTGGCTTGTATTCGGACTTCAATGACAACTTAAACATATTTGCTGTGGTATTGTACCAAAAGGCTTTCCATCCGCTTCGGATTTCCTTTACATTATCAAAAGCTGTTTTTCCAGTTTGACGATGTATTAACTTCAATAATATTCTTCCTTCTGTTCTTGTTAGTTTTTTTAATGGTGCTGTTAGTTCTTCTTCTAAATATTTTTGAACACGTTTTACATATTCACGCTTTTTTCTTTTAGAATCTATTCTTTCTAAACGCACATTAACACTATCTACTCTTTTTGCTGCTAAAATTGCATAAGGATATGCTTTGAATACTTTTTTTCGCAACCAATAATAATATAAGATATCGTTTTTCTCTTTAAACTTATGTTTTGGTAAGACGGTTACTTCATTTAACCTTATCATTAAACTGTCTCCTTCTTTAATAAGAATGTACTCATCGTTAAAGTTTGGCAGCGAATCTTTTATTTGTGCCTGTATTGCTACTGCAAATAATATTGTATATAGATAAAGGAGTTTTTTCATTTAATTTTTATGTACAAAAAGGATTCCAAATGTATCATTTCTGTTTTAAAACAAAAAAACTCATGAAATATTTCATGAGTTTTTTTGTTTTATCATTCAATTTTGGATTATTCAGCCATTATTGTTTCAGCTACTTTCTTATACGTTCCGTTTTCTAATTTTTCACGGATAGCTGTAAATGCTTCGATTGTTTCTGTAACATCATCCATTGTGTGACGTGCTGTAGGAATTAGTCTTAAAATAATCAATCCCTTTGGAATTACTGGATACACAACGATTGAACAGAAAACTCCATGGTTTTCTCTTAAATCATTTACCATTGCCATAGCTTCTGGGATATCTCCTTTTAAATATACAGGAGTTATACATGTTTGTGTAGTTCCTAAATCAAAACCTGCGTTACGTAAACCTGACTGTAAGACATTGGTAACTTCCCACAACTTATCTTTCAATTCTGGTTGTGTACGGATTAAATCTAAACGTTTTAACGCTCCTTTTACCATTGGCATTGGTAAAGACTTCGCAAACATTTGAGATCTCATATTATACTGTAAGTACTGTACTACATCTTTATCTCCAGCAAAAAATGCTCCGATACCTGCCATAGATTTAGCAAAAGTAGCGAAATATACATCTATCCCATCTTGAACTCCTTGCTCGAACCCTGTTCCTCTTCCTCCTTCACCTAAAGTCCCAAATCCGTGTGCATCATCTACTAATAAACGGAAATTGTATTTTTCTTTTAAGGCTACAATTTCTTTCAATCTACCTTGTTCACCACGCATACCAAAAACTCCTTCAGAAACTAATAAAATTCCTCCACCTGTTTTTTCTGCCATTTTGGTAGCACGTTGTAAGTTTTTCTCACAACTTTCAATATCGTTATGACGGTAAACAAAACGTTTACCTGCATGTAAACGAACACCATCAATAATACATGCGTGTGTATCTACATCATATACAATAATATCGTCTTTAGAAACTAAAGCATCTATTGCTGATACCATACCTTGGTATCCAAAGTTTACTAAATAAGCAGCTTCCTTTCCAACAAATTCTGCACATTCATTTTCTAATTGCTCATGGTATTTTGTATGACCTGACATCATACGAGCCCCCATCGGGTATGCTAAACCATCTGCTGCTGCAGATTCTCCATCAGCTTTTAATACTTCTGGATGATTTGCTAATCCTAAATAATCATTGATGCTCCAAGTAATTACTTTTTTTCCATTGAAAGACATACGGTTAGAGATTGGCCCTTCTAATTTAGGAAACACATAATATCCTTCTGCTTTATCTGCCCATTTTCCTAAAGGTCCTTTATCTCCCTTAATTCTTTCAAATAAATCTTTAACCATTATTATTTTTGATTTTTATAGGTTGCGAAAATAGTGCTTTTTTAACAGATTTTCAAAAATTGTCTGCAGCATAATTAATATATAATGAAGAAAGGTGCCTAATTAAGCACCTTTTCTTCTTTTTTGTTTTTAACCTAAAACGTTTGATTTTAATTTTTCTATAAATGGTTGTCTATATAATCTCTTTCCTAAGGCTTTATGAATTGCATTCGCTACAGCACCACCTGCTGGCGGTAAACCTGGTTCACCTAAACCTGTCGGTACTATTTCGTTTTCAACAAAATATACTTCAACTTTTGGAGTCTCATTTATTCTTATTAATCGATAGTTATCAAAATTTCTACTTGATGGTTTTCCTTCATTAAAGGTTAAATTACCGTACATAGCATGTCCAATCCCATCAATTACCCCTCCTACAACTTGGTTTTTAGCCCCTGTTGGATTTACAACAATACCACAATCAACTGCTGCAACTACCTTTGTTACCACAGGTACTCCATCTTTTAATTCAACCTCTGCAACTTCAGCCACATGAGTATTGTGACTATAATAAGCTGAAAACCCTTGGTAAACTCCTTCTTTTGATTTACCCCAGTTTCCTTCTTTTGCGGCTAATCGAATTGCATCTTGCATTCTTTTACCTGAATACTGGATTTTTTCGTCTTTCGTTTCTTTTACATTTTCTAGTAAATCTAAACGCAATTGTACTGGATCAACTTCTAGTTCTTGTGCTAATTCATCAAAAAAGCATTGTTCTGCGTATCCTAAAAAGTTGGTATATGGTGCTCTCCAAGCTCCTGTGCTGATATTACTTTTATAATTTCCTGTTGATACTTTATAGTTTGGAATACACCCAGCTGGAAAGAAATGTGGAATTAATCCATACATATTATCATTAATCGCTGCTTCTTTTAAATGATATCCTGTTATTTTTCCATCTTTAATTGATGCCGCTATTTTATATTTAATAGCTGGTCGGTAAGTACCTGCTGTTATATCTTCTTCTCTTGTTGAAACCATTTTAACTGGTTTTTTTGCTTTATCAGATATTTCGAGTGCTTCATACACAAAATCGCCATATAATCTTCTTCCAAACCCTCCTCCCATTCTTGTCATTTCTACATGTACCTGCTCTAAATTACGCCCTAACATTTCTGATGCTACCTGAGCTGCATACTCTGGTGTTTGTACAGGACCTACTAGATGAACCTTATCTGATGTTACATTTGCATAGAAATTCATTGGCTCCATACAATTGTGAGGTAAAAAAGGTGAATGATAGGTACGTTCTATGACTTTATCCGCTTCTGAAAATGCTTTTTTTACATCTCCGTCTTCTCTTCTTACATCTAAATCATTCGCATCTAACAAACTTGTTAATTTTTCGTCATGAAGCTTTGTATCTTCAAGTTCAGAGTCAGCTTTCCATATAGCCTTAATAGCTTTTGCCCCTTTTATAGCAGCCCATGTATTTTTAGCTATTACTACTACTTTATCTGATTTTGGTAATTTGAAAGTCCAGTTATTTTTACCTGACTCTATAAAATTTCTTGCTTTTTCTCCTATTGTAATAACATCTATTACTCCAGATATATTTTTTGCTTCCGATGCATCAAAAGATTCTAAAGCATCACCAAAGGCTGGTGGCCTTACTACAGCTGCATAAACCATTCCTTCCTCTTTATAATCTAATCCAAATAAAGGTTTTCCAGTTACTATTTTTTCTACATCAACATTTATAGCATCTTTACCTATAATAGAAAACTCTAAAGGTTTCTTTAATGTTACATTTTCTGGAATTTCTAATATTGCTGCTTCTTTTACAACTTCTCCATATCCTAATTTATCACCATTTGCATTGATAATTACACCTTTTGATGCAGAGCAAGTAACTGCATCAACACCCCATTTTACTGCTGCTGCATTTATTAACATTTGCTTAGTTGTAGCTCCTGTTTGTCTTAATGCTGTCCAACCTAAACGAATAGATTGACTTCCTCCTGCCAATTGACGAGTATAATTTTTTGTATCTAACGGAGCTTGGACTACATGTACTTTGTCCCATTCAACATCTAATTCTTCAGCAATAATCATCGGCATTGATGTTTTTACTCCTTGTCCAATTTCTGGATTGGGAGAGTAAATAGTTACATAACCTTCATCAGATATTTTTATGAATGCGTTAAAATCATTAAAATTTAGATTTTCAACATCTACAGATGGTTTTACATTAGGTTTACAGGCAGTAAATAGATTAAATCCAATCATGATTCCTCCACTTGCTAGCGCAGAGGCTCTTAAAAAATTTCTTCTACTAAACGTTGCTTTGTTTTCTTGTGTACTCATGATTGAAAAATTTTAAGACATTTTTTCGGCAGCTAAAGCAACTGCTTTTTCTATTCTATTATAAGCTGCGCAACGACAAATATTTCCTTGCATTGCTTCTCTTATCTCTTCTTTTGAAGGGTTTGTGTTTTCTTTTAAAAAGGAAGCAGCTGTCATAATTTGACCTGCTTGACAATATCCACATTGTGGGACGTCTACTTCTTTCCAAGCTTCTTGGAGTGGGTGGTCTCCTTCCTTTGACAACCCTTCAATGGTTGTTATTTCTTCTCCATCCAACATAGAAACTTGTAATTGACAACTTCTCATTGCTGTTCCGTCTACATGAACAGTACAGGCTCCGCATTGTGCTATTCCACAACCGAATTTAGTTCCTACCATATTGAGTTCATCTCGTAAAACCCACAACAATGGTGTATCAGCATCTGCCTTAAAGGACACCGACTTTCCGTTAATTTTTAATGTATAATTTGGCATTTTGGCTAATATTTATTTGTCTTGTGTAAGTTACAAAAAATATAAATGCCTGTTTATTAATGAAGTTCTTTTATGATAATTTTAAATAAAAAGAGAGGCTTGAGCCTCTCTTTTTATCTATTTTGTAAAAATATTTTTACATTTTTCTCTATTCTTTCGAGTACGTTTTCTGTATTCGCTTTCACAAAATTTTCTCCTGTGATTTGTTCGTATAGTTCAATGTATCTATTTGAAATTTCAATAACTTTTTCATCAGACATTTCAGGAATTTCTTGTCCTTCTTTTCCTTGAAATCCGTTCTCAATTAACCACTGACGCACAAATTCTTTTGATAGTTGTTTTTGCTTCTCTCCTTTTTCTTGACGTTCTGCATATCCTTCAGCATAAAAATAACGAGAAGAGTCTGGTGTATGAATTTCATCAATCAATACAATTTTACCATCTTTAGTTTTTCCAAACTCATATTTAGTATCTACTAAAATCAATCCTCTTTTAGCAGCTAATTCGGTTCCTCTTTGAAATAACTTTCTTGTATAATCTTCTAATACTAAATAGTCTTCTTCAGAAACAACTCCTTTTGCTAAAATATCTTCACGAGAAATATCTTCATCATGTTCTCCATTATCTGCCTTTGTTGATGGTGTTATAATTGGCTCTGGGAATTTATCATTTTCTTTCATTCCTTCAGGCATTGCTACTCCACAAAGCATTCTCTTTCCTGCTGCATATTCACGGGCTGCATGACCAGATAAATACCCACGGATTACCATTTCTACTTTAAAAGGTTCACATAAATGACCTACTGCTACATTTTCATCTGGATTTGCTATTAACCAATTCGGAACAACATCTGCAGTGTCATTCATCATTTTTGTAGCAATTTGATTTAGAATTTGTCCTTTAAAAGGAATTTGACGTGGTAAAATTACATCAAATGCAGAAAGACGGTCTGAAGCAATCATTACCAATAAATCATCATTGATATTGTATACTTCTCTTACTTTTCCTTTGTAAACTTCTTTTTGCCCTTGAAACTGGAAATTTGTTTCGTTAATTGTATTCATTAGTATGTTGTTGTGTTGTTGCCCGCAAATGTAAACTAATCGCAAAATACTGACAACTAAAAACTACTCGGTTTCTATACTTTTATAAGCTGTAATAATCTTTTTAACCAATCGGTGACGGATTACATCTTTATCATCTAAATATACCTGCGCTATTCCATCAATATCTTTTAAGGCTAATAACGATTCTTTTAGCCCTGATACTTGTCTGCGTGGTAAATCAATCTGACCAGGATCGCCTGTAATGATAAACTTAGCGTGCATTCCCATACGTGTTAAAAACATCTTCATTTGTGCATGAGTGGTATTTTGTGCTTCATCTAGAATTACAAACGCATTATCTAAAGTACGTCCACGCATAAAAGCTAAAGGTGCTATTTGTATGACTCCTTTTTCAAGATATGATTCAAGTTTTTCATGTGGAATCATATCGCGTAAGGCATCATATAAAGGTTGCATGTATGGATCTAGCTTCTCTTTTAAATCTCCAGGAAGAAATCCTAAGTTTTCACCTGACTCCACCGCAGGTCTTGTTAATATAATTCGTCTTACTTCTTTTTCTTTTAATGCTTTTACGGCCAAAGCAACTGCTGTGTATGTTTTACCAGTACCTGCAGGTCCTACAGCAAATAACATATCATTTTTTTGCATTAACTCAACCATTTTACGCTGATTAGCTGTTTGCGCTTTTATTAACTTTCCACTAACACCGTGTACTAAAACGTCTTTTGCATTTCCAGATTTTCGTATTTCTTCTTCCTTACCTGTTGACGTTAAAATTCGCTCAATACTATTTTCATCTAGTTTATTATACCTATTAAAGTATTTGATAAGCATTTCTAATCGCTTTTCAAATTCATTTAATAATTCAGGTTCTCCAAAAATTTTAAGTTTATTTCCTCTAGCAACTATTTTTATTTTAGGAAAGAAGCTTTTTAACTGAGTAATAGTGCTGTTTTGAGCTCCGAAGAAATCATTTGGATTGATTTCTGTTAATTCAATTATGCGTTCGTTCAAATGACAAAAGTTTTAAGATTATTCACTCTAAAAATAATGATTATTTTTGTCGAAATACGTAGTTTTGTTTAAAAATTCAGCATAATTTTTCACAAACTAATTAACAAACACCTAACTTAATGTCTCTTATCACATTAACTACTGATTTTGGAACTAAAGACCACTTTGTAGGGGCTGTAAAAGGGGCTATATACTCAGAATTACCTGATGCTAAGATTGTAGACATAACACATCAAATCTCTCCTTTTAACATTACAGAAACGGCTTATATTTTAAAAAACGCCTACAAGAGTTTCCCTGATAAAACCATTCATGTAATTGGAGTTGATTCTGAATTAAGTATTCAAAATAAACACATTGCTTTAGAGCTAGACAATCATTTTTTTATTTGTCCTGATAACGGATTAATTTCTATGATTGCATCTGAAATTAGGCCCACAAAAATTGTTGAAATCAATATTCATGATCGTGTAGAAAGTAGTTTTCCTGTATTAGATGTGTTTGTACAGGTTGCTAGTCATATTGCTCGTGGCGGTAGTTTAAGTGTTGTTGGTAAAGAAATTGATTCTTATAAACAGATTATTGAAATTCAACCAAAAGTAAACGAACAGCAAACTAGTATTGCTGGCGGTGTTATTTATATTGATAACTACGGTAATGTAATTACTAATATTAGTCAAAAATTATTTAACACTGTTGGGAAAGGTCGTGATTTTAAAGTTACTGCTAGACGTTATACCTTTACTAAAATTTTTAGTCGATATAATGAAATTGTGGATTATTCGATTAAAAACAATGGTCAGCATGATGGAGAAAAATTGGCTATTTTTAACTCTGCAGGTTTTTTAGAAATTGCTATTTATCGGAGTAATTTAGAAACTGTTGGTGGTGCTTCTACCCTACTTGGTTTAGAATATAGAGACACTATTACTGTTGAATTTGAAAATCCTGTTACACCTGAATTCACACCTATAAATTAACGATATGTTTGTACGAATAGTAAAGATGAGCTTTCAACCAGAAAAGATTGAAGAATTTTTAAACAACTTCAATACTAAAAAAGAATTTATACGAAATTCACCTGGTTGTCGTTTATTAGAACTGTACAGAGACAAGACTAATCCAAACATTTTTTTTACTTACAGCTATTGGGATGCTGAACAAGATTTAGAAAATTATAGAAATTCTGATTTGTTTAAAGGTGTTTGGGCACAAACCAAAGTATTATTTAATGACAAACCCCTGGCTTGGAGTGTTGATAAAGTTGAATCGCTACCTTAGTCAATACCTATCTGAAAATAACTAAATATTATAAACAACTAAAATAGTTATACATTGTTACCACTACTAAAGAAAGAATTTAACTCATTTTTTGCCTCTCCCATTGCCTATTTGGTTATTGGGGTATTTTTACTTGTAAATGGCTTATTTTTATGGGTATTTAAAGACAATTTCAATATTTTAAATGCGGGGTTTGCCGATTTAAATAGCTTTTTTTATTTAGCTCCATGGTTGTTTTTATTCCTTATTCCTGCGATCACTATGAAAAGTTTCGCAGATGAATTTAATAGTGGAACTATTGAAATTCTAAAAACGAAACCGCTTACCGATTGGCAAATTGTACTGGGTAAGTTTTTCGCTTCTCTTTTGTTAGTTGTCATCGCCATATTACCAACATTAACCTATACGTATACTGTGTATCAATTAGGAAGTCCTGTTGGAAATTTAGATGTAGGTAGTACTATAGGTTCGTATTTAGGTTTATTATTTTTAGCAGCAACCTATACAGCTGTTGGATTGTTTACCTCTACCCTATCAAAAAATCAAATTGTGGCATTTATTTTAAGTGTATTTATCACTTTTGCTTTATTCTATGGTTTTGATGCTGTAGGTTCTTCTTTAGGAAATTCAGGATATACCTTACAACAATTTGGTATTAACGAACACTTTAAAAGTATTAGTCGTGGTGTAGTAGATACTCGTGATTTAATCTATTTCATCAGTGTTACCGTTTTCTTTTTATTCATCACTAAACAACAGTTAAAAAATGAATAAGAAATTACAACATATTGCATTAGCCCTTATCGGACTGTTAATTGTCAATTACATCGCTAATTCAGTTTACAAACGTTTCGATTTAACACAGGACAAACGTTATACCTTATCTGAAGTAAGTGAGAATCTTATTGATAAAATTGACGCTCCACTAACAATTCATGTATTCTTAGAAGGTGATTTTCCTGCGGAATTTAAACGCTTGCAAATTGAAACTCGTCAGTTTTTAGAAGAATTACAAGCTAAAAATACCAATATTCGTTTCCGTTTTATCAATCCTGATAATATTCGTGAACGTTTGGTAAAAAGAGGAATGATGCCTAGTCAGTTAACTGTAGAAGAAGATGGAAAGTTATCTGAAGCTATTATTTTTCCTTGGGCTGAAGTTTCTTATGGTAAAAAAACTGAATTAGTTTCGTTACTACCAAATACCATTGCAAAAACACAAGAAGCTCAATTACAAAACGCTGTTGAAAAGTTAGAATATTCATTTGCTAATGCTTTACATAACATTACCCAAAAAGAAAGACAAAAAATAGCTGTTTTAGCAGGTAATGGTGAGTTACAAGATATTTATCAATACAGTTTACTAAGTGAAGTTGGTAAAAAATACCGTTTGGCTAAGTTTACACTAGATAGTGTTGCTAGTAATCCGCAAAAAACATTAAAAGATTTAAGAAATTACGATTTAGCAATTATTGTAAAACCAACTGAACGTTTTACCGAAGAAGAAAAATTCACAGTAGATCAGTTTATTACCAACGGAGGAAAAAGTTTGTGGATGATTGATAACAATTACGCTGATACCGATAGTTTATATAATGAAGGTAAAATGTTGGCTTTCCCTCGTGACTTAAACTTAACTGATTTATTATTTGGCTACCAAGTTCGTGTAAACAATAAACTCATTCAAGATTTATATGCTGCTAAAATTCCTTTAGCTACAGGAAATGTAGGAAATCAAACACAGTTTCAACACTTAAATTGGTTTTATCATCCACTAGTTAGTGGCAATCCGAACCACCCAATTACTAAAAATGTTGCACCTGTTCGTTTCCGATTCACTACACAAATAGATACGTTAAAAGGTAGCTTAAAAAAGACTCCTTTATTAGTTACATCGGTACTTACCAAGAAAATTGGGACTCCTAATTTTGTAGAGCTACAAAGCATAGCGAAAGAACCAAAAGAAAACGAATTTGCTTCAGGCCCACAATTATTAGCTGTATTGTTAGAAGGGAACATTCCTTCTGCTTATAAAAACCGAATAAAACCTTTTAACACTCCTGATTTTAAAGCTGAAAGTGGTGCCAATAAAATGATTGTAATTGCTGATGGTGATATAGGAAGCAACCAAATTTTAAAAGGAAAACCACACGATTTATCGTTAGATAAATGGACAGGAGAACAATTTGGAAACAAAGAGTTTTTAATTAATGCGATTGATTATTTATTAGATGATTCTGGATTGATTCAACTTCGTAATAAAACTATTCAAATTAACTTATTAGATAAACAACGTGCTTTTGCAGAAAAAAGTTACTGGCAGTTTATCAATATTGGTATACCGTTAGTATTGCTAGCGCTGTTTGGTTTCGGATTTACTTATTGGAGAAAAAAGAAGTATCAGTAATTGGCTATTGGCTATTGGCTATTGGCTATTGGCTATTGGCTAAAATGTTAAATACTCAATAAATCACTGTGTATAAACTGATAGTTTAATGCTTTTTGAAGTTTTTCGCTACTAATTATTTTATACTCCAGTGGTTTTGAATCATCAAATTCAGGAATTGGTTTTCCAAGGGACTTTCTTGCATTAATATAAAAATCCTCTCTGGTTGGATGATGGTTTGCGCAAGCATTAAACACTTCTCCAAAAACATTTTGCGCTATAATTTGTTGTATGATTGCAATGCAATCCTCACGATGAATCATATTTACATACCCTTTTGGATACGGAATTTTTCTATCAACAAACCAATTTCCTGGTTGTCTGTTCCCTCCAAACAAACCTGCAAAACGAAGTATCGCTGTTTGAAAATTTTCATTATTTCTAAATAAGTTTTCTATTTCAACTAGAGGAGAATCTACAGTATCATCTTCCTCTGTCATTTCTTTATTTAAGCTTGGATATACTGAAGTTGAACTGATAAAAATAACGTTGGCTACATTGCTCTTTTCAACTTTAGAAATCAATCTTTTAAAGTCATTAATATTTTTAGTTGTAATTCCTATTAGCAATACATCAGTATCTAAAAAGTCAGTAATCTCAGTATCTTCAGAAATATTTACTAAAAAAGGGTGAATATGAACGGCTTTTAATTCGTCTAACTTAGCTGCTGATGTTGTTGAACCTTTAACGGTATATCCATTCTTAATTAATTGTATTCCTAATTCTTTTCCTAACCACCCACATCCTAATATACTAACACTTTTCATCACAACAATTATCGTCTTTTACCAATTTACAAGAAACCACCGCTAACAAAGCACCCAAAATTGGAGCCAGTATATATAACCACAAATGCTCTAAGTGACCAGAAACCAATGCTGGTGCAATAGAACGAGTAAGATTCATAGACGCTTTTGTCATAGGACCAGCAAACATAGCCTCTAACAAAACCACTCCTCCAATGGCAATACCTGCCATCACTCCTACTTCTTTACTTCCTGTTGACACATTAACAATGGTCAACATTAAAAAGAACGTCAAAAGTAACTCTAATATAAAAGCGCGCCACGGATCTATAGACGGAATGGTTGCACCATAAAACTCACTTGTAGGAAACAACACCCAAAGCATTACACTTGCAAATAAAGCTCCTAATATTTGAGCTATGATATATTTAGGAACTTCTTTCCAAGAGAACTTTTTTGCATAGGCAAAGGCAACAGTTACTGCAGGATTAAAATGTGCTCCTGAAGTTTCTCCAAAAGCATAAATCATCGCCATAACTATCAAACCCCAAGTAATTGCCACTCCTGTATGCGTTAAATCTGCTCCGTTAGTAACCTCATTAACAGTCATCGCCCCTGTTCCGCAGAAAATAAGGGCAAAAGTTCCTATAAATTCAGAAATATATTTTTTCATGATTGCAAATATCAATTAAAACAAACCTACCGTATTTTAAGTTTTTGTTAACATTAATCCGAAGAATTCCTTGTAATTTTAACAAAACTAAATTTAAAACAAACCAATCATTATGAAAAAAATACTTTTGAGTTTGTTTGTTGTTGCCTTATCAACAAACATTACTGCCCAATTAAAAACACCAGCTCCGAGTCCTGCTTCTAAAATAGAGCAAAAAGTAGGTTTAACCGATGTTACTGTTGAATATTCAAGACCAAGCATGAAAGGAAGAGCCATTTTTGGAGATTTGGTTCCTTTTGGAAAAGTTTGGAGAACAGGAGCTAATCAAAACACTAAAGTTACTTTTAGCGATGATGTTACTATTGACGGTAAAACATTAAAAAAAGGTACATATGCTTTATATACAAAACCAGGAAAAGATGCTTGGGAAGTAATTTTTTATTCTGATACTAATAACTGGGGAACTCCTAAAAAGTGGGACGACGCAAAAGTAGCTGTGTCTACTTCTGCTAAAGTTGAGGCTATGCCAATGAAAATTGAAACGTTTACAATGTCTATTGACGATTTAACAAACGATTCTGCTGTGTTAGGTATCTTTTGGGAAAATGCTTACGTTGGTGTAAAATTTAATACTCCAACAGATAAAGCTGTTGAAGAAAGTATTGCACAAGTAATGGGAGGTCCTTCTGCTAACGACTATTTTTCTTCTGCTGTTTACTATTTACAAGAAGGAAAAGACATTAACAAAGCCAAAGAATGGATTAACAAAGCAGTTGATATGACTAAAGATCAACCTCGTTTTTGGTACTTACGTCAACAATCGTTAATCCTTGCTAAAGCTGGAGATAAAAAAGGAGCTATTAAAGCTGCTAAAGCTTCATTAGCTGGTGCTGAAAAAGCTGGAAATGCTGATTATGTGAAAATGAACAAAGAGTTTATTGCTGAAATGAAGTAACTTTTGTTGAACTTCTTTAAAAACATGAAACTCGCCAATTGGCGAGTTTTTTTTGTATTTTTAGCTTCAAAATTGCTAAAAATAATCACTAACAAAAACTTACTTAATTAATTAACCGTACCTCAACCAATGGCTAAACTTCTAACTGCAATACTTTTCCTACTTGTAACAAATTTGGGGTTTGCTCAAAACGGAAAACTACTTACAAAAAAACTAATCAATATTTCCGAAACACCTATCTGGAATAAAGTTTCTCAAAAAAATGAATTGAAATCAAATTTTGAGTATTTAAAAAACTTAGACTTCTATTTTATTACTTATGAAAGTGATGGACTAAAAGTTAAAGGAATTGTTATAGAGCCAAAAAAACAAGGAAAATATCCTGTTGTGATTTTTAACCGTGGAGGAAATAGAAACTTTAATCAATTAACCGTTGCTACAATGATTATGTATACTTCTAAATTAGCCGAGCAAGGCTATGTAATAATTGGAAGTAACTATCGAGAAAAAGACGAATTTGGAGGAACAGAAATTAATGACGTGTTGAATTTAACTGAAACTGTAAAAGAAATAAAAAAAGCTGATTCAAATTCTATAGGTATGTTTGGTTGGTCGAGAGGTGGAATGATGACCTATTTAGCCCTTCAAAAATCAGATAAGATAAAAACAGCTATTGTTGGTAATGGACCAACGGATCTTTTTGAAATAATATATGACCGCCCAGAAATGGAAGCAAAAGTTATTTCCGAATGCGTTCCTAATTATTGGAAAAACAAGGATGATGAATTGAAAAAACGCTCTGTAATTTATTGGTCTGATGAATTAAGCAAAAGTAGTAGTCTCCTAATTCTATGTGGGACTAAAGACAAAAGAGTGAATTCTAAACAAGCAGACAAAATAGCGCAAAAGCTTTCTGAAATAAATTATAAGTTTGAATTAAAAAAATATGAAACTGATCACTTTTTTACTGAATATAAAAGTGAATTAAATAATTTGGTAATCGATTGGTTTAATAAACGATTAAATAATCACAAAAATTAAAAACAATGAAAAAAATAATCTTATCACTAATTTTTGCTATCGCAACTATAACTATTAGTAACGCTCAAAAAATAGAAGTAGAAAAAGTATTTGGAGGGTATAAATACACCCAAAACGGAAATAGAATGACGATGAGAGATTTAGTAAATACTATGAAACCAGACATCAACGCTTCAAGCTTAATTAAAAAAGCTCAAACAAATAATACAATAGCTACTGTTTTAGGAGGTGCAGGAGGAGTTTTAATTGGTGTTCCCCTCGGACAGTCTTTAGGTGGTGGAGACGCTAATTGGACTTTAGCTGGAATTGGTGCGGGACTTATAATAGTTGCTATTCCAATTTCTTCAAGCGCTAATAAAAAAACAAAAAAAGCTATTGAACTATATAATTCATCTCTAAATTCTACATCTTCCTATGAATTTAACCCTGAATTTAAACTAATAGCTAACGAAAAAGGAATTGGTTTTTCTATGAATTTTTAAATACTATTCCTACTTATAAACCCAAAAAAGTTGCTCTATTCCCTTACTATATGTAAAGAAAAAAATGAAATATCTTTTATCTCTAATTTTCGTACTTTACCTAACAAACATAGGCTTTAGTCAAAGCTCAATTACTTCAAGTAAATTATTAACCAAGAAAGAAATCCACTCAATTTTTACCAATAGTGTAAAAACGAAACTAGAAATTGAGGATCCTATTTATAAGGCTTACGAGTATAATGACAGAGAAGGAAAACACTTTATAGTTATGATAGAAAACAACCTTAACTGTAAAGGAAGTAAAAAATGTTCCGATGCTATAAAAGCATATTGCTTTTCCTATAAAAACGGTCTGTTTAGTACAAAATGGAAATTAAATGATTTTATACTTCCAGAAGATAACGAAGTACCTAAAGAACACGCCATTTATTTTTGGACTAAATATCTAAAACTAAAAGATTTTGACAATGACGGACTTATTGAGCCCATAATAGTATACGGAACACTTGGAATGAATGGAAAAGGTGATGGCCGAATAAAAATTTTAGTATATCACCACGGCAAAAAAAGAGCTATTAGACATCAAAATGGTACTCTTGATTATGAAAGAAATACTCAAGTTGATAAAGTATTCTATCAATTACCTAAAGAAATACAACATAGCGTGACAGATATTGTCTATAGTATAAATGAAAATAATCATGGAATTTTTCCGCATGGTTGGCAAGATGCTATGAAGAATAAAAAACTAAAATTTGATGAAAAGTTATAACAACTATCAAAACAAAAACTCTAAAAAAAATCTATGAGCAGAACATTAAAAGAGTACTTAGAAGGACTTAAAAATGCTTATTTAAAGCACAACGGAAAAGAAAGCTGGGAATATTTTGAAAAAAACATACAAGGAGCTAAAAAAGATCATATTGATGAATTAACGCAAATTTTTCCAGATACACCAAAAACATTAATAGACTTTCTGAAATATGTAGATGGAACCTATTGGAGAAAATATGCTGATGAAACAATTTCATTTTTTGTTTTAGGTTCTGATGTTTCCGAATACCCTTATTACCTATTATCCTCTGAAGAAATAATACAAAACAAAAATGTAGTTCGCCACTACTCTGAGTATATTGAAAGAGCATACGAAGGTGTTGAAATTGATGATAAAATCATAAATAAAGCTGATGCCAATACTAAATGGCTTCATTTTTCAGACTGTATGAATAATGGTGGAACCTCTCAGTTATTTATAGATTTTAGTCCTTATTCAACAGGGAAAAAAGGACAAATAGTGCGGTTTTTACACGATCCGGACGAATTAAAAGTAATCGCTGATAGTTTCGACGATTTCTTAAAAAAATTAATGGATGATGGTTATAGTTTTATAAACGAAGACACTATAGAGTAATAAACCAACTTCCTTTTCAATAACATAAATTTTGAGCGTACTTATTCTTCAACTCTTATAAAGTTTACTCTCTTTATACATTTTACTAACTAAAATCGGGGAATAAAAAATGGCTGAAAACAGGGGGTTTTCATCCCTCTATTATTGTCTAATTTTGTTATTTATTCCCAGATAATATTTAAAAAAATAATATGATTTTTTTACCCCAAAGTATTAACAATGCCGAAAATGCTTTATACCATACTTGGACAACTATGGTAAACAATATGAATACAGCGCAAAGTCAAGAGGAGTTTAACGCAAAGTTTGCTTTGTTTGTGCCTGTTGTGCTAAAAAAAATAGAGCTAATTACTAAATCTGAATCCTAAACTTTTATTTAATTCTATGACTCTGGATATCCACAATATTGATACTGAATTTAAGCGTTTAAAACTCCAACAACAATATACTTCTGATGATTTATATGTCTTATTTATTATTGGTAAAATCAGCAGAGAAGAAGCCGTAATTTCTGAAGTAACCGAATTGCTACAACAATTTGGTACCCAAGCTATAAACCAAGCTTTTAAAACCAGAAATAAACTGCCTGAGCAAGATGGTAATAGAACCAAAATATTAAGTTCATTAATTACCTATGCTAGCAAAGATGCTAACTTTCCTGTTGGAGAAGCGTATAAGTTATTTGATTTTATTGAAATCCGTTTAAGTGACGAGGAAGTTTTTAAAAAACTAAACAAAAACCCTTCGATTATTGCCCAGTTTAAAGGCATAACTCACTTGCATATTTATGAGGGTTTTACCAACGGTATTCCTGCTGAAATTGGAGAAATAGCATCGCTAACAAATCTTGAAATAGAAGGAGATTATTCCCATTTACCTGAGACCATAGGGAATTTAGTACACTTAGAAGAACTTGACATTGATTGTGAGGGGTTACAAGAAATTCCTGCGAGTATGGTAAAGTTATCAGCTCTAAAAGAGTTGGAGATTATGGTTAGTTCTAAGGCGGAAGAACCTTTAAAAATGCCTTTTAATTTATCGGCACTTAAGCAATTAGAGAGTTTAACTTTCTATAAAATAAATATTGAAAACTTCACAGAACTTCAACTGCCAACATCATTAAAAAAAATAGGGTTTTATCGTTTACCTAAACTTAAGGCGTTACCGCAGGCCATTCCTCAATTAAAAAAACTTGAACGCTTAGAAGTTTATAATTGTCCGCTTTTAGAAACTATTCCAGATGAACTAAGTGAGCTTGAAAAATTAACCTATATCAGGCTTCAGGAAGTTCCGCTTATAAAGCAAATAAAAGATACAATTATATTTGCTCCAAGTATAAGTTCGTTATCTTTAGATGATACGGTAGAAATAATTTCGACACAAACCCATTTCCAAAACACCACGTTAAGTATTAGAGATGCACGTATATTAAATTTCGTACTAAGCCATGCCGAATACTATTCTAACCTTAAGTGTTTAAGTTTAGGTAATTTTAGGGATTTTGAAAATATAAAAACAGGAATAGAACAACTAAAAAACCTGGAAAAAATATCAGCGATTTCGCTTAATAACAGCGATATTTTATGGGAAAATTTAGCAGCTTGCAAACAGTTAACAGAATTGCATTTTAACAATGTAGGTTTAGCGGAGCTTCCTAATTTAAGCACACTTCAAAACCTTAAAAAAGTCAGTATAGAACGAAGTGATAATTTTGTTTTAAATACAGATTATTTACCACAAGACATAGAAGAATTAAACCTTGCATTTATAAAAGGAATACAAGCGGGTAAAAACAGCATATATTCCGATTCGATAAGATTAGAAGGGGTAACCATAGAAAACCCTAAAGCTTTATTCAGTATAATAACAACTCCTTTCCTTTCTTTTTATCCAAAACTAGAAGAAGGTTATACACCTGAAGACTTAACCCTATATTTACAAAAACCAGCGATTTTAAAAACCTTATATACTACTTGCCCTACAGGTTCTTTTGAATCAATATTTAAGCACTGTACGCAATTAGAACGTTTATCGATAGATAATAAAAACGAAGACAAAACTGAACTGCAAAGCCATCCTGCCACACAGCTTAAGGTTTTAAGGCTAACAAATTATAAAGGGGCTAACCTAAAGGCATTGTTAACCAATATGCCAAACTTAAATTTACTTTTTATCAATGGGTACAATTCACTACATACTTTTCCTAAGGTAGATTTACCTAAACTAGAAAATTTATTTCTGGTTAGTACATCATTCGAAGGACTTCAAAATTTGAAAGCCCCAAAACTAGACCGACTCTATATGCACATGTGTTATGAGTTTACGCCCGAAGCTTATGCAGCCCTACCACAATTTACAAGGTTAAAAAAGTTGAGTTTTTCGGGGTCAAACAGCATTAGGACTATTCCAAAAGAAATTACAACTTTAAAACTTACAGAGTTTTTAATGGAGCATGATGTAGATGAATTTCCTGAATATATAAAAAACATGACAACGTTAGAAACACTTTCGCTTGGTGCAAACTCTTTTAAAAACTTGCCTTTATGGATTGCAGACTTACCTAACCTAAGCCGTTTATCTATTGACCATTGTAGGTTTGAAAATCCTGTTCCAGATTATTTTAAAAAGCTAAAACTAGTAGAGTTAAAGTATTATATCAATAAATTCTCAGGCCATAATATGCCTTATGATAATTACAGAAATTTGATAACTCCCAATTATACCAAGCAGGTAAGTGAATTTAGTAATCATTTTAATGTATATGTAAAAGACTTATAGTTTAATATCGTGTTTAAGTAAAACATACGTATTCAATTATATTATTAAAAAGAAAATGAAAAGACCAAATACAGTACCCAAAGAAGCAAAATGGAATGAAGATGATTACGAATGGGAATTAGGAAAAAGAAATAAAGACGGTAATGAAATTGGTGAATGGAAATGGTGGGAAGCACAAGAAGGCTACTTATGCTGCCACGCTTTTTTAATGATTACGGAAACATTAGAAGTGTTAAAAGATTCCATTCTAATGGCGAGCCCTCTCTAGAACTTTCTTATAATAAAGAAGGAAAAGAATTATTTACTTTTTATCATTCAATCAATGAGACCTTTAACTCACAACAGGATGCGTTGTGATATGTCTGGGATAGTTTATGGAATAGGATAGAAATTATTATGTTTTTAACAATAGGGCTTGCTCTTATCTTTTTAAATTTAAACAAAAAAGTAAGAGAAAGTTCTTTTTATTCATTGACTTCATTTTTCTTTATTCCTTTTATAATAACAATAATATCAATATTTTATGTGGGCGGTATTTCAGAAAGCATAAAAGAGTATAGTGTCATGTTTATTTCTTTTTTTTAGTATTCTTACATACTTTTTCTTGAAGTTTAGAAAATCAAAATTTATTAAATCCAAAAAAATAAGGCAACTCAATTTCTTACTAAATCAAAAAAGACTGTTCTTTTATTAAAACAGTCTCTTTTTATTATTTTATAACTCCTAGATGAATTATACGTCCACCCGATTGATTTACAGGATTTACACTCTTCTCTACCACAATACCTCTTTCTGGAGCAGAATATTTTTTAACTTTATTACCAAACACATCTCGTAGTGTAGCAATATGATCTCCTTCTTCTACAATATCTCGTAAATCAACATGTACTGTAAGTAACCCTCCTTCTTGTGTATATAACCAATAGGATTTTTCACAAACTACTGTATTTCTTTTCGAGGTTTCATATTCATCATCGGTAATTCCTAAATATGCCAACACATTGTGTACTCCTGCTACTCCACTTTTAATAATTTTCTTTTGAAAACTATGCGGATTACCTACTTCAATAGTAATAGACGGAATCCCTAATTCTTCAGCTGCTCCTCGTAAAGTTCCGTCTGAAGGTGGTGTATGCACTATGATTTCTGCATCTTGTAATAAGGCTAATTTTTTAGTAACCTCATTGTTCATATCACTTCTAATATAAAACGAATTTACCCTACCAAAACTAGCAGTGTGAAGGTCTAACAAATAATCAAACTTTTTTACTACTAAATTCAAAAAACGATTGGCATATACTTCACTTGTATTTCCATCATGCTTCCCTGGCATAATTCTGTTAATATCTACACCATCGCTAAAAACACGGGTTCCTCTAACAAAAGAAGGTACATTTACAATAGGAATTCCTACAATTGTTCCTTTTAAATTTTCTGTATCTAAATCTTTAAACAATCGCTGGATAACTGATATTCCATTCAATTCATTTCCATGAACCGCTGCTGTGAGTCCTAATACAATACCATCTTCTTTTCCTTTAGCAACCATAATAGGAATACATGTGGGAATTCCCATTGCGTTAGACGTTACTTTTAACCAATAATTTTTAATAGAATTTTTAGGTGTTTGATTCACATCAAACTCAGTAATATATTCAATTTGGTGTCCCATACTCATACTTTTAATATAATTCGTTTAACAGCGTACTATCGTTGTTTAATGAAGTAAATAGTTTCTTTTTAAACTTTTTATTCGAGTTTATTAAACTAATACACATTTTGTCGATAGCAATGGTAGAAAGTACAGTTTGTATAAAAGTTTCTATTAAATCGTCTATACCTAAACCTAGTTTATTATAATCTCTTCTGTCCATAATTAACAAACGATTAGTGTCTGAAGTCCATTCATTTTCACCTAACTTAACCGATAAGTTAGTCCCTAACATTTGCCAAGAATCTTTACTAGTTTCTAAGTCATTCTCCAAAGGTAACAAGGCTCTTCTCGAATACATACATAATGGTTTTATCCCATCTTTTGTACTACTAATCATCATACGAATATCTGACACAAATGTTTCTCCTTTAGCATTTGGCATTGTACCAACATGGTAATATTTGCCTTTTGTACTTACTGAGCTCCAATTATAATTACCTATTAAACTTTGTACAATAAAACGTTCATATTCGATTTCTAACTTCATGAATTCTTCTAGCTCTTGTTCATTAACAATCGTATAAACCCCTTGTCCGGCATTACTATATGGAATTTTTACTACTGCTTGTCCTCCCATTTCTTTCACCCATAACGGTATTTCATTCTTGCTTACATCCCAAATAGTATCTGGAATGTTTATTTTCATTCCATATTCCTGTAATTCTGTATTGTAAATATCATATGCTTTGGCTGCAACCATTTTATTTCTTCCACCAGCCAAACAGGTAATAATCGGATTTAAAATCTTTGTTTTACTATTAATAGGGAACCTATTCCATGGTTTTTGGGTTACATATCTAAAAATACCTCGTAACGGAATCCATTCATCTTCTTGTTTTAGATAAAAGATTTCATTTTCTATTTTTACATGATTGTTATCTTTGTCTGAATAATAAGGCACAAGAAAAACATCTTCTTTAAAAACATCTGCTATAACGGCTGCATAACCAGATGTTTCCATATAGTTTTTATCATAAAACACTGCCAGCCTACCATCTTTAACAAGTTTTCGTTTCTTTTCTAAAATAGGCTTGAAAGTTCGTTCTATCAGTAAACGATAAGCTCCATCTTCTTTATTGTCGTCTAATAAAGGCATTGACTTCTGACCTGACGGACATGAGTTATTCTCGATTATGACCATATTTTTATCTCCTTCAGCCGAAGTTGAATTAATTAAATCGGCTCCTCCCCCATAAAAAGTACTTACATTCATACGATAAAATTTCTCGTAGCTTTTCTGCATTTACTTTTGGATGTAAGTGACAATACCTAGCAATAATTCGTTCTTTATCAAGATTTAAAAAAAAATTTACCATTGGATGAATTGTAGCATTCAGCACCTTAGGGTACCAATGGTTCTCGTTATTAAATGTATTAGGTTTTATAAGTTCTGTTATTTTCATTCTTTTTTGTTTTTAAAAATAGCTAAAAACGATTTTTTTATTTTTTAAATATACCAACTATTTTAAATATTAAGTATTATAAAAAGTAAGATTCTACATTCATAAATAATTTAGTAATTTCGACCCTCTAAATTACTTTCATGAAAGTTTGTATCGCCGAAAAACCTAGTGTAGCCCGTGAGATTGCTAATATCTTAGGAGCCAGTACCAAACGAGATGGATATTTCGAAGGGAACGGCTATGCAGTTACGTATACATTTGGTCATTTATGCACACTTTTAGAGCCTAAAGACTACAAGCCTCACTGGAAAAGTTGGGATTTGAACAATCTACCCATGCTTCCTGAACGTTTTGATACTAAGGTTACCAACGATAGTGGTATTCAGAAACAGTTCAAAATTGTTAAGTCTTTATTTGAAAAAGCTGATGTAGTCATTAACTGCGGGGATGCTGGACAAGAAGGAGAACTTATTCAGCGATGGGTTATCAATCAAGCAAATTACAAAGGTAAAATTCAACGGTTATGGATTTCTTCTCTAACGGAAGAAGCAATTAAAGAAGGGTTTGAAAACCTAAAAGACAACGACGATTATAATAATTTATATTACGCGGGATTTTCTCGTGCTATTGGTGATTGGCTATTAGGTTTAAATGCTACTCGTTTGTACACTGTAAAATTTGGCGGTTACAAACAAGTGTTATCTATTGGTAGGGTACAAACTCCTACCCTAGCTATGTTGGTAGATCGTTATAAGGAAATTCAAAACTTTAAACCTGAACCTTATTGGGAGTTACAAACGCAATATCGTGAAACTTTATTTAGTTGTGAAGAAGGTCGCTTTTTAAAGAAAGAAGACGGACAAGCTTTTGCCGACAAGGTAAAAGAAAGTGATTTTGAAATAACCTTGGTTACTAAGAAAAAAGGAAAAGAATACGCTCCAAAACTTTTCGACTTAACAGGTTTACAAGTATACTGCAACAACAAATTTGGGTTTTCAGCAGATGAAACCTTAAAAATTGTTCAGAAATTATACGAAATGAAAGTAGTTACATACCCTAGAGTGGATACTACTTTTTTACCGAATGATATTTATCCTAAGGTTCCAAATATTTTAAAAGGACTAAAACAATATGCTTCGTTAACACAACCTTTATTAAGAAAAAAAATACGTAAATCGAGTAAAGTTTTTAACGATAAAAAAGTTACCGATCACCATGCTATTATTCCTACAGGAGTAGAAATCAATCTGCAATACAACCAACAACAGGTATATGATATTATTGTAAAACGATTTATTGCCGTGTTGTATCCTGATAGCGATATTTCAAAAACCGAAGTTAAAGGTGAAGCTGATAAAGTGCCTTTTCGAACTTCAGGAAAAGAAATACTTACTAAAGGTTGGCGAGTTGTTTTTGAGCATGGAAATGATTCTAAAAAAACAGAAGAGAAAGATGTGCTTCCTACTTTTGAAAAGGGGGAAAAAGGTCCGCACGAACCTTCTTTTTTTGAAAAAGAAACCAAACCTCCTCGTAATTATACCGAAGCGAGCTTGTTACGTGCCATGGAAACTGCTGGTAAGCAAGTAGATGATGATGAAATGCGTGAATTGATGAAAGAAAATGGTATTGGACGACCATCTACACGTGCGAGTATTATTGAAACCTTATTTAGAAGAAAATATATTGAACGCCAAAAAAAGTTAATTATTCCTACCCAAACTGGTATTGATTTAATTGATTTAATTGACAATGAACTTTTAAAGTCTGCTGAATTAACAGGGCTCTGGGAAAAACGTTTGAAGGAAATTGAACGTGGTGAATACCACGCTGCTACGTTTATCAATCAAATGAAAAAAATGGTAGACGATTTGGTCTATGAAGTTCGTTCGAGTTCTAAAACCAAACGAATTTCTTACGAAGCTCAAAAAACAAAACAACCGCCCAAAAAAACAACTTCTAAAAAGAAAACCGTTGTTGGTAAAGAATGTCCAAAATGTAAAAAAGGTCAATTATTAAAAGGAAGTGCTGCTTATGGCTGTTCTGCTTATAAAAATGGTTGTGATTTTACACTGACTTTTGAATTTATGGACAAAAAAATATCCGAAAACCAACTAATTCGTTTACTTGACAAAGGTTGTACTACCAATTTAAAAGGCTTCAAACAAGACGATAAAAAAGTTGAAGGTTTGGTTCGTTTTGATGATAACTTCAATTTAAAATTTGAACCAAAAAAAGGAATTACTACAAAAGAAAAGATTACTTCGTCACAAACTCCTCGTAATCACAGTGAAAAAATAACCTGCCCTAAATGTAATAAAGGAACTGTTTTAAAAGGTAAGTCTGCCTATGGATGTTCTGAGTATAAAAATGGTTGTGACTTTGTGTTTACTTTTGAAAACATCAAAAAAACGGCTAACGGACAACCGTTAACCAAAGAATTAATATGTAAAATATTGACTTCTAAGTAAGTTCTTTATAGTAGTATTCTATTAATTTATCAGGATTTTTAATCGTATTTTTTATCCATTTAAAGTACAATACTTTCTTTTCTTCTTCTGAAAGTTTCCAATGCATATCTGTTCTTTTCAAACGTGTAGTTACATCTTGTAAAATAATAGCTGCTGCTACTGATATGTTTAAACTCTCGGTAAAACCTACCATTGGTATTTTTAAAAACCCATCCGCTTCTTGTTTGATATAATCTGAAATCCCATCTTTTTCAGCTCCAAAAACAAATGCCGCCTTTTTTGTCACATCAAAATCAGGTAAAATACAAGAATCAGTATGTGGAGTAGTACCAATAATTTGGTATCCTTTTGCTCGTAAATCTTCTAAACAAGCTTTGGTATTATCTCCATCTTCTTTATATCGGTGGATGTCTAACCATTTCTGGCTTCCTTTTGCTACATGTCTTGAAACCTTGTTCGTAAACTTATTTTCAATTGCATACACATCTTGTACTCCAAAAATATCGCAACTTCTCACCACAGCGCTGGCATTGTGTGGTTGGTAAATATCTTCTAACACTACCGTGAAATGACGTGTGCGTTCATTTAAAACCTTATAAAAGGTTTCTTTTCTTTTCTCAGTAATGTAGCCTTCTAAATAGGCTAATAATCCTTCATCAATCATACAACAAACATAGTAATTTTTCCTATTTTTAAGCGCAGAGCGATAGCCCAGTATTTATTTTCTTAAACTTGCAACAAAATTTATATTTATGAAAAAACGATTGGTTGTATTAACAGGGGCAGGAATTAGTGCCGAAAGCGGTATTAAAACTTTTAGGGATGCTGATGGTTTGTGGGAAGGACATGATATTTATGAGGTGGCTTCACCTGAAGGGTTTCGTGCTAACCCTGAGTTAGTGTTAGATTTTTATAACCAGCGTAGAAGGCAACTTTTAGAAGTTTCTCCTAATAAAGCACATCATAATCTAGTTTCTTTAGAAAATAATTTTGAAGTTGATATTATTACGCAAAACGTAGATGATTTACACGAACGGGCAGGTAGTTCTAATGTGATTCACTTACACGGTGAACTATTAAAAGTACGTAGTACCCAAAATGAAAACTTAGTATATCCTTGGAAAAAGGATATTGCTTTAGGAGATGTTTGTGAAGAAAAAGCTCAATTACGCCCACATATTGTTTGGTTTGGTGAAGATGTTCCATTATTGGAAAAAGCTGCTGAAATTACTTTACAAGCTGATATTTTAGTAATTATAGGGACTTCTATGCAAGTATATCCTGCTGCTAGTTTGGTTAACTATGTACAGCATAACACACCAATTTATTTTATAGATCCTAAACCTGCTGTAAATAAAAACGTCTTCAATAACTTAACTATTATTGAAGACGTTGCTAGTTCTGGTACTGATAAGTTAATTACAATACTTAATAAGGCTTTATGAGTTTGATGTTAAGCGATCAAAATACTCGTACAGTTCTCCTTTAGAAATAGTACTTCCTTTCTCAATTAAGTCAAAAATTTCAACATTTCTTTCTTCTTGATATGCTTTTGAGCCTCTTAAAAACTCAATTGCTTCATCATTTGGATTTTTTAATAGCCATTCAAATCCTTCTTGCTCTAAAACATTAATCTCTTTATCAATTTTTATCACAATGCGATGCATTTCATTTTCTTCGCATTTAAATAGGTTTACTAAATCTGGAGAGAAATGTTCTAAGTACTCTGTTTTGGTTAATACATCATCCCAAACAACATCGCTAAATACATTCATTTCATCTTCTGCCACATGTGGTTTCTCTTTTTTTAATTCATCCCATTCTTTTTTATCAATGTTTTGTGATGCTAAAAAACGTGCGAACTCTTCGTGTAGTCCTTCAAACTGCTCCTTTGTAAGTTGTCTATATTTCAAAAATTCAAATTTTAATAATTAACTGACCCTAACTTTTATTCATTCTCTTTACTTAGGGCGATTATATTGTTTTGCTTAATCCATCTATGAGGGTTTCATGGGGCAATTTTAATAATAAATTAGGATTAGGGCAATTTTGCTTGTAAAAATCCAACGTCTTTTTTGAAGACACTCCTGGATAATCTCCATAATAATCTTCAATATCTATTATTAACTGAAAGTGTAAATGCGGAGCATAATCTCCATTTACAGAACTATCTCCTAAAGTTCCAATTTTATCTCCTTGTTTAACTTTTTTACCAACTGATATGTCTTCTAAAGATTCTAAGGATAAATGACCATACAATGAATAAAATTCATTTCCTTCTATTGAATGCTTAAGAATAATTGTTGGACCGTAATCTCCATAGTTTGTATTGTTTTTAAAACTATGGATTTCTCCATCTAGCACAGCTAATACTTCAGTACCTGCATCACACCACAAATCAATTCCCAGATGAATATTTCGTTGATTTTCTTCTGATAATTTATTGAAATGTTCACTTCTACTATAAATATCTCTTTGCTCTAAATATCCCCCAAAAGCAACTGTTTTTTTATGTTTTGAAAAATAATCTTCCAAATAAGCCTCCCATTCTTTTGATGAAGAAACATCAAAAGTTAACTCCTCGTTAGATGCAGCTATTGAAATTGGGATGTACTCACTAAAAGGTATACTTGCATCAATTACATACAATGGTTTTTGAGAAATATTACCTAAAAAGTCTGTCATAATTAAATATTAAAAAAGTGCAGTAATTACTGCACTTTTTATAAATAAACTAGTTTATATATTAAGCGTTCTGTTTCTTAATTAAATTTAGAGCAGAACCTTCTTTATACCATTCTATTTGTCCTTCGTTATAGGTATGATTAGCAATAATTCTATCTTTTGAACCATCAGCATGAACAACTTCAATAGTTAATGGTTTATTTGGCGCAAACTCATGTAAATCTATAAAGTTAAACGTGTCATCTTCTTGAATTAAATCGTAATCTGCTTCGTTATCAAATGTTAAGCCTAACATCCCTTGTTTTTTCAAGTTCGTTTCATGAATACGTGCAAATGATTTAACTAACACAGCTGCCACCCCTAAATGACGAGGCTCCATAGCAGCATGCTCACGAGAAGACCCCTCACCATAGTTATGATCTCCAACTACGACTGTTTTAATTCCTTTTGCTTTGTACTCACGTTGTACTTTAGGTACCGCATCATACTCTCCTGTTAACTGATTTTTCACGAAGTTTGTCTTCATGTTAAAAGCATTTACAGCTCCAATTAACATGTTGTTAGAAATATTATCTAAGTGTCCACGATAACGTAACCAAGGTCCCGCCATAGATATATGATCTGTTGTACACTTACCATGCGCTTTGATTAACAATTTAGCATCTTTGATAGTATCTCCCAATGGTTCAAACGGAGTTAATAACTCCAGACGCTCTGAATTTGGATCTACAACCACTTCTATGTTACTTCCATCTGCTTCTGGTGCTAAATATCCATTATCATCTACTTCAAATCCTTTTGGAGGTAATTCCCAACCTGTTGGTTCATCTAACATCACCTCTTCTCCATTCTCATTGATTAGTTTATCTTTCAACGGATTAAAATCTAAGCGTCCTGCGATGGCAATAGCTGCTGTTAATTCTGGAGAAGCAACAAAAGCATGTGTATTTGGATTTCCATCAGCACGTTTAGCGAAGTTTCGATTGAAAGAGTGAACAATACTATTTTTAGGTGCATTCTTTGGATCTTCATAACGTCCCCACTGACCAATACACGGTCCACACGCGTTAGTAAATATTTTAGCATCTAAGTTTTCAAAAACTTGCAAGATTCCATCTCTTTCCGCCGTATAACGTACTTGCTCCGACCCTGGGTTAATACCAAATTCTGCCTTCGTTTTCAGTCCTTTATCTATAGCTTGTTGTGCAATAGAAGCGGCACGTGATAAATCTTCATAAGAAGAGTTTGTACAGGAACCTATTAGTCCCCATTCAACTTGTAATGGCCAATCATTTGCTTGAGCCTTCTCTGTCATTTCTTTTCCTACAGGAGTAGATAAATCTGGAGTGAAAGGTCCGTTTAATAATGGGCCTAATTCTGATAAATTAATTTCTATTACTTGATCAAAATATTGCTCAGGATTTGCGTATACTTCAGGGTCTGCCGTTAAATATTCTTTAATCTCATTTGCTGCATCAGCTACATCATTTCTATCCGTAGCACGTAAATAACGCTCCATAGATTCATCGTAACCAAAAGTAGAAGTTGTAGCTCCAATCTCTGCTCCCATATTACAAATAGTTCCTTTACCTGTACATGACATTGCCATTGCTCCTGGTCCGAAATATTCAACTATTGCACCTGTTCCTCCTTTTACAGTTAGAATTTCTGCTACTTTTAAAATCACGTCTTTAGGTGCTGTCCAACCAGATAATTTACCTGTTAATTTTACACCTATTAACTTAGGAAATTTTAACTCCCATGGCATACCAGCCATTACATCTACTGCATCAGCACCACCTACACCAATGGCTACCATTCCTAATCCTCCTGCATTCACCGTGTGAGAATCTGTACCAATCATCATTCCTCCAGGAAATGCATAGTTTTCTAATACTACTTGATGAATAATACCTGCTCCTGGTTTCCAGAAGCCAATTCCATATTTATTAGAAACCGATTCTAAGAAATTAAAGACTTCATTTGAATTATTTAACGCAGTTTGCAAATCTGTTGAAGCACCTACTTTAGCTTGAATTAAGTGATCACAGTGCACCGTTGTTGGTACTGCTACTTTATCTTTTCCTGCTTGCATAAATTGCAATAACGCCATTTGCGCTGTTGCATCTTGACAAGCTATACGGTCTGGAGCAAAATCAACATAATCCTTTCCTCTTTCGAAAGCTTTCGTTGGTGTTCCATCCCAAAGATGTGTATATAAAATTTTCTCTGCTAATGTTAAAGGTTTACCTGTAATTTTACGGGCAGCATCTACTCGCTCAACTACTTTATTGTATACCTCTTTTATCATATTAATATCAAAAGCCATATATGTAATTTTTTTGTTGCTGTACGAATTTACCAAAAAAAACAGTAAAAAAGATGAAGTAGCTATATAATTATAATAAGTTTACATAAGTTTTTTCTATAGTAGAGTTTAATCCAGAAATTAATTAATAACAACAAAGCCCGAGTTAAAACTCGGGCTTCTATTTATAAATAATGTTTGTGATTACATTACTAATTGCTTTTGAGATGGTTTAAATTTCGTTAATACGATTCCATCAACAGCTTTTTCGTATTCTTCCATGGTAGGAGTTCTTCCTAAAATAGTTGATAATACTACTACTGGAGTAGATGATAATAACGATTCTCCTTTTTTCTCACCAGAATCTTTTACAACTCTTCCTTGGAATAAACGTGTTGAAGTTGCCATTACCGTATCTCCTGGTTCTGCTTTTTCTTGGTTACCCATACATAAGTTACATCCAGGACGCTCTAAATACAACATGTTTTCATACTTTGTACGTGCCAATCCTTTAGGAGCATTATCGTCAAACTCAAATCCTGAGTATTTTTGTAATACTTCCCAATCTCCTTCAGCCTTTAACTCATCAACAATGTTGTATGTTGGTGGCGCTACTACTAATGGAGCATTGAATTCTACTTTCCCTTGTTGTGCTTCAATGTTCTTTAACATTTGAGCTAAGATTTTCATATCTCCTTTATGCACCATACAAGACCCTACGAAACCTAAATCTACTTTTTTAGTTCCTCCGTAGAATGATAATGGACGAATAGTATCGTGTGTATAACGTTTAGAAACATCTTCGTTATTTACATCAGGATCAGCTATCATTGGTTCAGCGATTTCATCTAAATCAATCACAACTTCTGCGTAATAGTTAGCATCAGCATCTGGTTTTAAAGCTGGTTTAATACCTGTTTTAACCTCTTGGATTCTAGTATTCGCTTTATCAACTAAACCTTGTAATACTTGCTTTTCATTATCCATTCCCTTATCAATCATGATTTGGATACGATCTCTAGCAATCTCTAATGATTCAATTAATGTTTCATCTTCTGAAATACAGATAGAAGCTTTTGCTTTCATCTCAGCAGTCCAGTCAGTAAATGTAAAGGCTTGATCCGCTGTTAAAGTACCAATGTGTACTTCTATTACTCTTCCTTGGAAAACATTTTCTCCGTCAAACTGCTTTAACATTTGTTGTTGTGTTGCATGCACTACATCACGGAAATCCATGAAACTTCTCATGTTTCCTTTAAATGTAACTTTTACAGATTGTGGAATTGGCATAGTTGCTTCACCAGTTGCTAAAGCTAATGCTACCGTGCCAGAATCCGCACCAAAAGCAACACCTTTTGACATACGTGTATGTGAATCTCCTCCAATAATAATATCCCAATCACTTACGGTAATATCATTTAATACTTTATGAATTACGTCTGTCATTGCAGGGTATTGTCCTTTAGGATCACGACCTGTAATTAAACCAAAGTCGTTCATAAACTTCATTAACCTTGGAATGTTTGCTTTTGACTTATCATCCCATACAGAAGCCGTGTGACAACCTGATTGGTAAGCTCCGTCAACTATTGGAGAAATAACTGTAGCGGCCATCATTTCTAACTCTTGAGAAGTCATTAACCCTGTAGTATCTTGAGAACCTACAATGTTAACTTCTACACGCACATCAGAACCTGCATGTAATGTTTTTCCTGGAGTTGTTCCTACTGCGTTTTTATTGAAGATTTTTTCAACTGCAGTTAATCCTTGTCCTTCTACAGAAATTTCTTTAGAAGTAGCATATACTTGAGGAACATCAATTCCTAATACTTTAGCTGCAAAGGTTTGTAATTTCTTACCAAAAACAACTGCATAAGAACCTCCAGCTTTAATAAACTCCATTTTTTGCGGAGTTAATGCTGCTGAAATATCTTTTAATTCTTTATCTCCGTTATATAATTTTTTAGTCTTTGTGTTAATTGTAAGAACAGTTCCTGTTTCCACAGAATATTCTTGCTTTAAAACTGGCTCTCCTTCTTCATCTACAATTGTATTTCCTTCAGCATCTTTTTGCTTAACCCAGTTTTTAAGATCAATACCAATACCTCCAGTTACCCCAACTGTAGTTAAGAAAATTGGAGAAATTCCGTTAGTCCCTGCAATTACTGGTGCTATGTTGATAAATGGTACATACGGACTAGATTCTACACCTGTCCATAAAGCCACATTGTTTACACCTGACATTCTAGAAGAACCTACTCCCATAGTTCCTTTTTCAGCAACTAACATCACACGTTTATCTGGATGTTGTTCTTTTAATGCTAACAATTCTTTTTGCATATCTTTATTATGCTCAAAAATTGATTGTCCGTGTAACTCACGATCAGACCTAGAGTGTGCATCAGCACCTGGAGATAATAAATCTGTAGAAATGTCTCCTACTCCAGCAATGTATGTTACAACTTTAATTTCTTCCTCTATTTCTGGAAGCTTTGTAAAAAACTCTGCTTGTGCATAGCTTTCTATAAGCTCTTTAGCTATTTTGTTACCTGCTTTGTATGCTTCTTCTAAACGTTCTGTATCAGCTTCATATAAGAAAACTTGTGTTTTTAACACTTTTGCAGCTTCTTCGGCGATGGCAATATCATTACCTAAAGCTAAATCAAGTAGAACTTCTACAGAAGCTCCTCCTTTCATATGCCCTAATTGTTCTAGAGCAAAAGATGGAGTTATCTCTTCTACTACAGATTCACCAAGAATAATTTCTTTTAAAAATTTTGCTTTTACAGCTGCAGCATTTGTTGTACCTGGTAAAACATTATAAATAAAGAAATTAAGAGACTCTTTACGATGCTCGTTATTTTCATCTTTAATTTGTGAGATGATTTCAGTTAACAATTCACTTCCGTCAATTGGCTTAGGGTGTAGACCTTGCCCTTTTCTTACTTCAATCTCCTTTAGGTAATCTGAGTATGTGTTCATAAAAGGTTTATTATTTAATATTTGAAAGAAACTCTAAAATTAGGGTTTATTAAAGTTGATATACAACTAAAAAACTACTCTTATTATTTCTTCATTTATCTGTATATAAACTGTTATATGTAAGCACATATATCAAATTTACATACGGATATATCTTGTTATTTTTTGCCTAGCAAAAGTACTATTTTAACCTCAATTTTAAAAATAAACAGCAAAACAGAATAAATAATGAATTTATTTAAATTTAAATAGCTATTTTTAAAAATATCCCAAAAAAACACTTAAAAACCAGTCGATTAATTATCAATTTGACAATTTAGGTGTTTTAAGTAAAGTATAGAAAAAACTATAATGATTCTAAATAGGAAAAAAGCAGACCCATAAGCTGGATTCTGTCCCTCAAAAAAATGAGGCTCTTATCATTTATCTAGTTCTGAAATTACTCTCAGAATCAATCTGCCTACCCCTTAGAATCGCGCGAGTAACGCTCAACCTCTAATGTACATGGCATTGCACCGCATAGAGTTTACCTGGTTTCACTACAGCATTACCTGTACATACTTTCTGTTGCACTTGTCCTCGGTTTACACCGGACGGATGTTATCCGCTATGCCACTCTATGGTGTCCAGACTTTCCTACTTATATTTTCTATAAGTCGATAAGATAGGTCTGCTATTATATTGTTGTCAAATAAAAGTTTACACCTTCATTCATAAAAAAACCCACTCAAAAAATTGAGTGGGAAAATTGCTATGAAAAAGAAAAAGTGTCTAGAACGTCTCCTAGACACTGCAAATATATAAACGTTTTTTGTTTTAAAAAAACTTTAAATCAAAAAAAATTCAAATTTTATGTTTTTTTTAAGAAAACATGTCCTTAACCTTTTCAAAGAACGACTTGTCTGACTTTTGAGGATTTGGGCTAAAGTTCTCATCTTCTTGCATTTCCTCAAAAAACTTACGTTGATTCTTTGTTAATTCTTGTGGTGTCCACACATTTATATGAATTAAGAAATCTCCATGCCCGTAACGTTCAATACTCGGTAATCCTTTACCTTTTAATCGTAAAATCTTACCTGATTGCGTTCCTGCATCAACTTTAATCTTAACTTTTCCTGTGACTGTATCTACTTCTTTAGAAGCTCCTAAAACAGCTTCTGAGAAGTTTATGTATAAATCATAATGTATATTACTTCCTTCTCTCTTTAAAGTATCATGTGGTACTTCTTCAATTAATACTAATAAATCACCAGGAATTGAGTTCTTACCAGGAGCTTCGTTACCTTTTCCTCCTACTTTTAATTGAACTCCTTCGGTAACTCCTTCAGGAATGTTGATAGAAACGGTTTCTTCTTTTACGATCATACCTTGAGCATCTGCACCACTAGGTTTCTTATCTAACATTTCTCCTGCACCTTGACAAGTACCACAGGTAGTAGCTGTTTGCATTCTACCTAAAATGGTATTGGTAACACGCATTTGCTGCCCTGTACCATTACAGGTTGAACAAGTTTTGTACGTTACTCCTTCGGCTTGAACTTTTCTACGAACTTTTACTTTTTTCTCTACTCCTTTGGCAATTTCTTCTAAGGTAAGTTTTACACGAATACGCAAGTTACTACCTTTTACTCGTGCTTGACGATGACCACCGCCACCAAAACCTCCGAAACCACCACCGAAAGCTCCTCCAAAAATATCTCCAAATTGGCTAAAAATGTCATCCATATTCATTCCGCCACCACCGAAGCCTCCATGACCTCCTTCAAAAGCAGCATGACCATATTGATCGTAACGAGCTTTCTTGTTCTCATCACTTAATATTTCATACGCCTCAGCAGCTAACTTGAATTTTTCTTCAGCATCTTTATCATCCGGATTTTTATCTGGATGATACTTAATGGCCATCTTTCGATAGGCTTTTTTTATTTCAGCTTGCGATGCCGATTTTGATATTCCTAATATTTCGTAATAATCTTGTTTTGCCATTCTATTAGTTATTAGTCTTTAGTCATTAGTTTTTTACTAACAACTTAAATTAAACTATTATCAAACTACTTATGATAACCGTTTACGCTTGCCCCATTACTACTTTAGGGTGGCGAATAATTTTATCTCCTAATTTGTATCCTTTCTCTACACAATCGATGATTTTTCCTTTTAAATCTTCTGTTGGAGCAGGTATTTGTGTAATTGCATCATGAATTTCAGCATCGAAATCATCTCCTGGCTTTACCTCTATCTCTACTAATCCTTTTTGTGTTAAAGTGCTTTTAAACTTGTTATTAATAAGCTCCATTCCTTTTAATAACTCAGAATCTTCAGACTTTTTAATTTCTGCCAAACCTCTATCAAAATCATCCATAATTGGCAGTAAAGCTGTCATTAATTCTTGACTTGCAGTTTTAAAAAGCTCGACACGTTCTTTAGTAGTACGTTTTTTATAGTTTTCAAACTCTGCAAACAAACGTAAGTATTTGTCTTTTTCTGCTTGAATTAACTCTTCAGCAGTAGGCGCTTCTTTTGACTCAACCTCCTTATTTTCTTGAGTTTCTTCTTGATCTCCCCCTAATTCCCCACTTTTTACAGCGTCATTAATTTCGTCTTCTTTTGTATATTGATCTTTACTCATTGTAAATAGTTTCTTTTATTTTCTCTCTTTTGATTAACAAGAATGTTGCCAATAAAAAAATCGTGTCAACTTGACACGATTTTTAATCTATAATTTTACCTAATCCGCTAATTTGCTAATTAGTGTTTATTTTCAATTCTTTCAATTTTTGCTCCGATAGATTTTAAACGAGCTTCAATATCTTCATAGCCTCTATCAATTTGTTCAATATTATCGATGATACTCGTTCCTTTAGCAGAAAGTGCTGCTATCAATAAAGAAATACCCGCACGAATATCTGGTGAAGTCATTTTTGTAGCCTTTAATTGCGATTTGAAATCGTGACCAATTACCGTAGCTCTATGTGGATCACATAAAATTACTTTTGCCCCCATATCAATTAATTTATCGACAAAGAACAAACGGCTTTCAAACATTTTTTGATGGATTAACACTGTTCCTTTTGCTTGAGTAGCTACTACTAAAACTATACTTAACAAATCTGGTGTAAACCCTGGCCAAGGTGCATCAGCAACAGTTAATACCGAACCATCAATATAACTTTGGATTTCATAGCTTTCTTGCTCAGGAATAAAAATATCATCTCCTCTTTTTTCTAGTTGAATTCCCAACTTTCTAAACACATTAGGTATTTGTCCTAAATCATCCCAACTAACATCTTTAATAGTTAATTCAGAACGTGTCATAGCAGCCATACCTATCCAACTTCCAATTTCAATCATGTCTGGTAAAATGGTATGCTCACAACCTCCTAAAGACTCTACTCCTTCAATAGTTAACAAGTTAGATCCTACTCCTGATATTTTCGCTCCCATAGAGTTCAACATTTTTGATAATTGTTGAATATAAGGTTCACATGCAGCGTTATAAATAGTTGTGGTTCCCTTAGCTAAAACCGCAGCCATAATAATATTTGCAGTACCCGTTACAGAAGCTTCATCTAACAACATTTCTGCTCCTACTAACCCTGTTTCTGTTTCAACCCCGTAGAAATATTCTTCACGATTATATCGGAATTTTGCTCCTAAATTGATGAATCCTTCAAAGTGAGTATCTAGACGACGACGTCCAATTTTATCGCCTCCTGGTCGTGGTATATATCCTTTTCCAAAACGAGCCAATAACGGACCAACAATCATAATAGACCCCCTTAAAGAGCTTCCATCTCTTTTAAATTCGGGTGACTCTAGATATTTTAAATTGATATCGTCTGCTTGAAAACTATATGAGTTTTTAGATAATTTTTCTATTTTAACTCCTAATTCTCCTAAAATAAAAATCAGTTTATTAACATCAATAATATCAGGAACATTGTTTATAATTACTTTTTCTGACGTTAACAACACCGCACATATTACCTGTAATGCTTCATTTTTTGCTCCTTGTGGTGTTATTGTTCCTTTTAATTTGTGACCTCCTTCTATTTTAAATGATGCCATTTACTTTTTTCTGTATTTAGTATTTGTTTTTCCTTTTGATTTGTGCTGTCCTTGTCCGCTACGTTTTCTTAACAGGCTTTTGCTATCTGTTAAGTCCTCATCAATACCTCGAATATCTATTTTTCCTTCAGACAACTCATATAAATGATCGAAAATAACACTGTCTTCAACTGTGTCTTTGTTCCAGTTTAAATAGCATTTTTTCATATGATTAGCAATGGTGAATACCAAAGCTTCTTTCATATCTCCCTCTTCCCATGTTAAAGCAACATCAATCATGGTTTGAATATTTGTACCATAAAAACGATACTTTGATGCTGATTTTGGATATGGCAATCGCTCAGGAGATTCTTGCAACTCTTCCTTTGAAGGTGTTTCGTAAGGAGAATCAACATCTAACTGAAAATCTGCCATTATATGTAACTGATCCCAAAGTTTATGCTTAAAATCAGGCACATCACGTAAGTGAGGTTGTAAATTACCCATTACATCAATAATAGCTTTAGCCATTGTATTTCGTTCTTCTTTATCTTCTAAAGCGATACAATGATTTACTAGCTTTTGTATATGCCTCCCATATTCTGGGATAATTAATTTGGATCTTTTCGAATTGTATTCTAAATCAAACGTCATTTCTCTATATTTTATCTATGCAAAATAGGTAATTATTATGAATTAACTACCCGATTACTTTCAATTTTGCAAATTGTAACAATAATTTCTTTTTACCTACGGTACTAAACTCTATTTCTGCTTTTTTATTGGGCCCTTTACCTTCTAAAGCTACTACTTTTCCAGTACCAAAACGGTTATGCTCTACTACGTTTCCTACTGTGATTTCTCCATCAAACAAATTCATTTTTGGGCTCATTTCTGAAACCTTCTTCATTTTACTTTTTGGAGGAACCATATTTGTTTTTTCCTTCTTCGCTAAGAACTCTTTTCTTTTCTTTTGAATTGGTTTTTGAAAACGTATTTTCTTTGGTGAATCGTCTTCAAATAAACTAGCATCAATAAACCTATTTACTGATGGTTCAGGTACTTTTGGCGTTAAATACTCTAAATATTGCTCATCTATTTCTTCTAAAAACCTACTTGGTTCACCATCAGTTAATTTTCCCCAACGATAACGTGTTTGTGCATAAGTTAAATAAGCTCCTTTTTCAGCTCTTGTTAACGCTACATAAAACAAACGACGTTCTTCTTCTAACTCACTGCGAGTATTCATACTCATTGCTGAAGGGAATAAACTTTCTTCTAAACCTACAATGTACACGTAAGGGAACTCTAACCCTTTGGATAAGTGAATCGTCATTAAAGAAACTCTAGGTTCTTCATCTTGTTTATCGGAATCAAAATCAGTAGCTAGTGCGACGTCTTCTAAAAATGAAGTTAACGATGCGTCTTCTCCTGTTTCTATTTTATCGGTAATAAAGTCTTTTATTCCGTTTAAAAGTTCTTGAACGTTTTCAACCTTATTAACGCCTTCTGGAGTTCCATCTTTTTGTAAATCTTTTACTAGCTGAGTTTGCTTTACCACCAAATCAGCAATTTCAAAAGCATTTTTTTTTTGCGCTTCAATTTGAAAACGCTGAATCATGTTTACAAAATTCTGCAACTTTGTTTTGGTTCCAGAGTTTATATTAATATCTACTGTACTGATATTTTTTAAAATATCAAACATCGATTTTTTGTAATGATTCGCTGCAATTGTTAATTTATCTAACGTTGTAGCTCCAATCCCCCTTGCTGGGTAGTTAATAATACGTTTTAATGCTTCCTCATCATTCGGGTTGATTAAAATTCGTAAATACGATAGTAAATCTTTAATTTCTTTACGTTGGTAGAATGAAATACCTCCGTAAATTTTATACTTAATATCTTTTTTACGTAATGCATCTTCTATCGCTCTCGATTGTGCGTTGGTACGGTATAGAATGGCAAATTGATCACTTGTTAACTGATGATTCATTTGGTTTTCCCAAATAGATTGTGCTACGAAACGTCCTTCTTCTCCATCAGAAATTGTACGCATTACCTTCACACTATCTCCTGCATCGTTAGCTGTCCAAATTTCTTTATCTAGCTTCGTTTTATTCTTATCAATTACACTATTCGCAGCACGAACAATGTTACTTGTTGAACGGTAATTTTGTTCTAACTTGAACGTTTTTACATCTGGATAATCCTTCTGGAAGTTTAAGATATTTTGAATATTTGCTCCACGGAATCCGTAAATACTTTGCGAATCATCTCCTACTACACAAATATTCTGAAAGCGATCTGCCAACGCACGTACAATTAAATACTGCGAATGGTTGGTATCTTGGTACTCATCTACCAAAATATATCGGAAACGATCTTGATACTTTGCCAACACATCTGGAAAACGTGCTAATAATTCATTGGTTCGCAATAATAAATCGTCAAAATCCATCGCTCCAGACTTAAAACATCTATCTACATATTCTTTATAGATATCACCTGTTCTCGGTCTACTCGCTTCTAAATCGGCTTGTTGTAAATCAGAGTTATTAAAATACGCTCTAACCGTAATTAAACTGTTTTTAAAAGACGATATTCTGCTTAAAATTTGTTTTGGTTTGTATCGATCTTTATCCAAATTCATTTCTTTGATAATCGCCGTTATCAATCGAACTGAATCTTGTGTATCGTAAATGGTGAAGTTTGACGGATAGCCTAATCGATCAGCCTCTGAACGTAAGATACGTGCAAAAACTGAGTGAAATGTTCCCATCCAAAGGTTTTTAGCTTCACTATACCCCACTACTTTACCAATACGATCTTTCATTTCACGAGCAGCCTTGTTGGTAAATGTTAACGACAAAATGTTAAAAGCATCTACACCTTGCTCCATTAAATAAGCAATTTTATAAGTCAGCACTCTCGTTTTACCCGATCCTGCTCCTGCTATAATTATCATTGGGCCGTCTTTTTGTAAAACAGCTGCTCTCTGTGGTTCGTTAAGTTGCTCTAAATAAGTATTCAATGGAAATTAAATTGAAAGTATTTTAAAAATGGAAAATTAACCAATCTTTTAGGTTTTTTAAAGATTCTACCCTTTTTTTTATTCACTAATTTTTAGTGTTATAAATTCATGTTAAAATCCGAATTAACATAGATTCGCCTTATAACCCTTATTTTAAAACATTCGTTTTAAAACCCGAATTATTTGGAGTTTTCAATTTGAAAAGCTATTTTTACTAAAAATTGAATACATGACAAGTGTAATTACTGGTGATATTATAAACTCTAGAGGTGTTTCTGCTGAAACATGGCTTCCTGTACTGAAAGAATCCTTCAATACTGTAGGGAAAACACCAAAAACGTGGGAGCTTTTTCGTGGAGACAGTTTTCAAATTGAAATTGAAAATATTGCAGAAGCTCTTCTTTTTACTTTTAAGCTAAAATCTACTATTAAAAAAATAAAAGATTTAGACATTCGTTTAGCTATTGGTATCGGTAATAAAAGTTTTGATACAGAAAAAATTACCGAAGCCAACGGTGAAGCTTTTATAAATTCTGGGTATGCTTTTGATTATTTACTTAAAAAGCAAAATTTAGCTTTGAAAACTCCTTGGGAAGATATTAACGACGAGTTTGAAGTTTCTATAAACTTAAGTTTATTAATAATGGACAATTGGACAACCAACTCAGCTGCTTTTGTGAATATGTCTCTACAAAATCCTGAATGTACTCAAAAAGTAATTGCAAAAAAGCTAGCTATTTCAGAAAGTAGCGCTAGTGAACGAAGAAAACGTTCTGGGTTTGATGAAATTATGAAGCTAGAAAAACGTTATAGAAAACTTATGAATCAGAAACTAACTAACCTATGATACTCTTCTTAAAACTACTCGTTGCTCATTTATTAGGTGATTTTGTGTTTCAACCTAAAAACTGGGTAAAAAACAAGGAGAAAAAGAAAATAAAATCTATTAAACTCTATGCTCACATTGGTGTTCATGCTATTTTATTACTATTATTATTACAAGTCAATTCTACATACTGGAGTGTTTTTTTACTTGTAATTATTTCTCATTATTTAATTGATCTTGGGAAACTATATTTTCAAAAGAAAAAGAACAAACGTTTATTCTTCTTTTTAGACCAAGCTTTACATATATTCATTTTAGGACTTGCTACATACATTTATTCTCCTTTTAAAATTAATATCGATACTATTTTAACTAAGCAAAGCTTATTACTTTTTGCTTGTTTAATTTTTGTTACTTATACTTCGTCTATTATCATAAATACATTAATTTCTAAATGGAATCCAGAAAAAGGTAATAAATCAACAGAACAATCGTTAGCCAATGCAGGTAAGTATATTGGTTTTTTAGAACGTATATTAATTTTCGTTTTTATTGCAATTAACCAATGGGCTGGTGTTGGGTTTTTACTCGCAGCAAAATCTATATTTAGATTTGGAGATTTAACAGCATCAAAAGACAGAAAACTTACTGAATATGTACTGATTGGAACTTTACTAAGTTTTGGATTGGCAATTTTAACAGGACTCGTATATTCGCATTATGGAAGATAAAATTATTGAAGGGCTTGCTTATGCCCTACCAGCACTAGTAACTGGCGGCGTAGCTTACTTAATTTTAGGCCGCTTTATTGAACAAGACAATAAAGAAAAAGCGTTTAACGCTTTAGTTGAGAAAAAGCGTGAAAGTTTACCTACAAAACTACAAGCTTATGAACGTATGTTATTATTTTGTGAGCGTATCAACCCTTCTAAATTATTGTTAAGAGTTAATCCAATTGGAGATGATACTGATAATTATCTACAACTTTTAATTGGTAACATAGAACAAGAGTTTGAACATAATTTAGTACAGCAATTATACATTTCTGATGATAGCTGGAAGGCTGTTACTGCCGCTAAATTAGCTATCATTGCGAAGCTTCGTTCTACAGCAGAAGGTTCTGAAACAGCTAAAGATTTACGTGAAAATGTATTAATTGACTATTCTCAACAAGAAAGTCCAGCAAACACAGCTATTTCCTTTTTAAAACAAGAAGTAAAGAAATTGATATAATAAAAAAAGCCTCTGATTAGGGGCTTTTTATTTTTATTATTTTTCAATAGGCAATTCTAGTCTACTAGCCCACTCTGTCCAAGAACCATCATATACACTGTAGTTAGTTTTTCCTGCATCTTCAGCTCCTAATGCAAGTATACATGCTGTAATTCCTGAACCACAAGAAAAAATCATTTCTTCTTTATTCGGGTTCATATCTGAAAATATTTTCTGAAGCTCTTCTTTCGATTTCATCTTACCATTTAATTGCAATTCTGCATAAGGTAAGCTTTTAGAATTTGGAATATGACCTCCTCTTAAATCTTTTCTTGGTTCTGGCTCTGTAGCATAAAACCTTCCTTTTGAACGAGCGTCTAATATAACTTTATTATCAAGAGAAGCTTTTAATACTTCCTCTGTAACACTTATTTTACCCTTATTAAGGTTAGCTTTGAAGTTCCCTGTTAAGAATTCTCTTTCTTTTTTAGACTCAACTGTATAACCAGCGTCTTTCCAAGCAGGTAAACCTCCGTTTAAAACTGCGACATTTTCAAAACCAAACACTTTAAACAACCACCAAACTCTAGGAGATGAGTATACTCCTAAATCATCATAAACAACAATACAGCTATCATTGTTTATTCCTAATTTCTGAACTTCAGTTTCAAAATATTTTTCTGACGGAATTGTGTTAGGATATTCTGCTTCAACATCTAAAAAGACACTCTTTAAATCAAAGAAAACAGCATTTTTAATCTGCTGTTTTTCTTTTTTATCATCTGTTTTGACTCCTACTTTCTGAATAGTTGCATCAAGAACTATTAAGTTATCTGCACTTAAATTATCGTGCAACCAATCAACAGAAACTATAGGTGATTTTACTGTAAGCATACAAGTTTATTTTACTTCATCATAATGTTCATCCCATTCATGTGGGTGTGGCTTTCCTAACTTACCTACAGATTTCGCTACTAAAGTAGACACCGTTGCATCACCTGTTACATTAATAACTGTTCTACACATATCTAATGGTCTATCAACTGCAAAAATTAATGCTAAACCTATGGCTAATTTATCTGCTGGAAAACCAACTGACTCTAATACGATTACTAACATTACCATTCCTGCTCCTGGTACAGCTGCTGAACCTATTGAAGCTAGTAAAGCTGTTAAAATAATTGTCAATTGATCTCCAAAGGTTAAATCGAAACCTAAAGCTTGTGATATAAATACAGCAGCTACAGCTTGATATAAACTAGTACCATCCATATTAATAGTAGCTCCTACTGGTAACACAAAACTTGATACTTCTTTATCTACTCCAATATGCTCCTCTACTCTTTCCATTGTAACAGGTAACGTTGCAGCACTTGAACTTGTTGAAAATGCTAATAATTGTGCTGGACTAATTTGTTGTAAAAACCACAAAGGATTCTTCTTGGTAAACACACTTATTAAAAGCATATAAAATGCTACCATTAACAACAATCCTCCTATAACTGTTAATCCATATTTTAACAATGCTAATAATAAATCTGGATCATTAGAAGAAACCACAACATTTGCTAACAATGCAAATACTGCATAAGGAGCAGTTAACATGATTAAATCCACCATTTTTAGCACCACTTCATTTAACGAATCAAAGAAGTTTTTTAATGGTTTTGCATTTTTCTCTCCTACTAATAACATTGATATTCCTAAGAAAATAGTAAAGAAAATTACTTGTAACATTGCTTTGTTATTACTCATCGCCTGCATAGCATTATCAGGAACCATATCTTCTAAAAATTGAAGTGGCCCGCTTTCTTTTTGTTTACTAGCTTCTGCTATTTTAGCTTGTACTCCTTCACTATTTGCATAATCGGCTGTTAGTTTGGCTATGGTATCTTCTGAAATTCCGTCTCCAGGCTGCACAACATTAACCAATACTAACCCTACTGTTATAGCTATTATTGTAGTACCTATGTAAATTAGTATGGTGCGTAAACCTATATTTTTAAATTTAGAAATATCTTTTAAATCAGATATCCCTTTTATCAGAGAGGCAATAATGAGTGGTACTGCTATTAACTTTAATAATTTTACAAAAATAGTTCCTAAAGGCTTTACCCAGTCAGCTACAAATGACGCTCCTCCTTCAACAAAAGTCATCGCCAAACCAAATAAAATACCCAAAATCATTCCTATTAAAATTTGCCAGTGTAGTGCAAGTTTCCTCATGTAATCTGTTATTTTTTTTAAGGCTGTAAGGTAAAAAGAATTATTTAAAAAAAAGTGACTTCTAATTCGTATCTTGTGTCTCAATTATTGAGAACTTAATACTAATCTTATTAAATAAAAAAAATGGCAGGAATCTTAGATTTATTAAACAGTGACTTAGGTAAAACAATTGTATCTGGTGTAGCAGGATCAACAGGGCAAGACACTAACAAAACGAACGATGTATTAACCATGGCTTTACCTGTTTTAATGAAGGCTATGCAACGTAACGCTTCTACGCCAGAGGGTGCAGAAGGTTTAATGGGAGCATTAAATAAACACGATGGTGGAATTTTAGACAACTTAGGAGGTTTGTTTAGCGGTGGTGTGAATGCAGATGTTATACAAGATGGAAGTAAAATTTTAGGACACGTTTTAGGAAATAAACAACAAGGTGTAGAACAAGTAATTGGTCAAAAAGCAGGTATGGATACTAGCTCTGTTGCCGATATTTTAAAAGTTGCTACTCCAATTTTAATGGGGGTTTTGGGGCAACAGAAGCGCCAAAACAACGTTAGCAACTCAGGCGATTTAAGCGGTTTGCTAGGCGGATTACTAGGTGGAAGCTCTACTGAAAAAGAGCAAAGCTTCTTAGAAAAAATTTTAGATGCTGATGGTGATGGAAGTATTGTTGATGATGTAGCTGGAATGGTACTAGGAAATGCTAGCAGTAGCCAACAAAAATCAGGAGGATTATTAGGTGGCTTACTAGGTGGTGTTTTCGGAAAAAAATAAACTTTCTCTTTTAACAATTAATCAAAGGGCAAACATTTGTTTGCCCTTTTTCTTTTAATTACTTTTGCCATGATTATTACTGTATGGAAAAATTAAAACAACGTTGGGGAGTAGACAATAACTGGTCTTTAGCTGCAATATTTATTGTGTTCGCTATGAATGGTTCTTTTGCTGCTTGGGTAGCTAAACCTGTTACTAGCTTACTTGGTTTATCGCCTGAAAGCATGTCTCCTTGGTTGTATTATCCATTAAGAATTCTGCTTATTTTTCCTATTTATCAAACTACCTTACCTATATTGGGTTGGCTATTTGGTCAATTTAATTTTTTCTGGGACTTTGAAAAAAAATTTTTAAGTCGTCTTGGATTAGGATTTCTTTTTAAGAAAAACGATTAAAAAAACTAATAATCAGGTATTTACCTTTAATTTTCCTTTTATAATTCCTTATTTTCGAACGTCAGTAAGATTTGTAACACCTCCTCTATTAGCTCCTTTTTCCTAAAAAGAATCACTAACAAAACCTAACTTCGTTTGAAACCTTTACAAAAAGGAATACTAGACAAAGGTATTTATGGTTTAATTTCTGAAATCCCTAAACCTTCTGATAAAAAGCTTTTTATAACTTTTGAAATCTATTAACAAAGTAAACTTAGTCTACTTTGTTAATTATTTCATTAATGTTAATAGGAATTGGCAAGTCTACTCCTTCATTTAAGAAACGTTTATGCACAGCTTCTTTTAAATTACATTTAGTTTTAAACTCCTGAAAAGGCTCGTTTAGCCATACATAAGCACGCATATGTATATGATCTGAATGTACATCAATAACACGAACATCAACTTGATTTATGTCTGCCATTACTTGCTCGGGTGTACGGTAATCTATTACTGTAGGTAATTTTACAGCTTCTTCTTGAATGATTTTTCGCGCTAAATCTATATCGGCTTTTATTCCTAATTTAAAATTATTAAAACTTAGAATATGAGAATCTTCTATCGTATGATTTAAAATAGAATCAGTACTAATTACCGAGTTTGGTATAATTAATCGCTTATTTTCAAAATTATTAATTACTGTATGACGTAGTGTAATATCTTCAACAATTCCTACGCGAGTTTCGTCTAACTTAATATAATCACCTACTCGAAACGGACGAAAAATAACAATAAAAGCTCCTGCAATTAAATTAGAAAGCGCTGCTTGTGCAGCAAAACCTATAATTGCAGCAATAATACCTGCTCCAGAAAAAATTAGTGTTGCCTTACTTCTAAAAGCAGGAACTGTCATAATAATGTATATAACAGTTAAAAGTCCTATTACAAAAGTTACTGAATTACGTAAAAACTGAATACTGGTTCTACCAAAACGGTCTTCTTTTTTACTTTTAATTAATTGCCAAATAATTGCCCTAACTAATCTAGATATAAGCCAAGAGGTTAAAAGAACAACTACAATATAACCTAAAACACCAAAAAAAGTATCTAAATTAAAACGATATGGTATTAACTCACTCATTAAAATAATGCAGTTTGACTTTCGTCATCTTTATCTTTCTTCTTTTTTTGAAGTGCTCTTTCTAAGGCTTTTTTTGCTTTATCTTCTTTCGATTCTTCAAACTCTTTTTTAACCTCTGGAACGTCTAACGGCAATACATCTTCAATAATTTCCTCCTCGTCATTTACTTCTACATCTTCAACCTTTTCTTCTTCGGGCTCTTCATACGGAAGCGATTCTAATAGGTTTACGGTTCTAATTTTTTCAGTAGTTAACTGATTTCCTAAGGCTTTTATTCCTTTAACTGCTATAAACTCTTCAAAATTAACCTCCATATCCTCTAAACTTCGTTTAGAAAAGATAACCTCAGCTACTGGACGATAATCTGTTGCAATAATTTCTAACTTCGACTTTTCGTGCTCAGAAATGAAGGTTTCTTCTTTATCTGTTGATTCAATTAAAAAACGTTTTACAAAATAACGTTCCTTGTTTCCATCAAAATAAATTGCTGAAATGGGCTTGTTTGGTTTCCATTTTTCTAAAACAATCATATCGCCTTCGAAATGCATTGCCAAATCTGGAGTTACCGCCTTTATTTTTCCTGATTGTGTAGCGATTAAAATTTTGTCTTCTGCTCTAAATTCGCCTAACAACTCTCCTCTTCCGTCTACGTTTAAACGCTTAACCGTATCATCAAACCAAATTTTACGTGGTTTTAAAGTAGATACACCTGCCTCTTTAAATTCTACCTTTTTAATTGCATATTTAGTTACTTGGTTACCACGAACACTACGACCTTTAATCGCTAAATCTGCAAAATCAATATCCCACTTCAATTTTTTAATACTTCCAACAGCTCGAAGTAAAATGGTTACTACTTCTGCTTCACCGTTAGGGTTTGCAGAAAAATATAATACTTTCGACTTCGGGTTATTATTTGCTAAATTGTACTCTTTATCACGTGTTACCGAAGTTACATTGAAACGCTTCATAAACGAAGCTCCTTTAGCTCCGTCTCTGTAAATCATGTTATAAACAGTACGCTTATCTTTCTTTTTGAAAATTGCAACGTGTATAATTCCTTTTCCTACGAAAGTCTTCGAATCAACCTTAGTTACGATCATCGACCCATCTTCTCTAAACACTATCACATCATCAATATCAGCACAGTCGGTAACATATTCGTCTTTTTTCAACGATGTTCCAATAAATCCTTCCTCTCTGTTTACATATAACTTTGAGTTACGCATTACTACCTTGGTGGCTACGATATCATCAAAAATTCGAATTTCAGTTTTACGTTCTTTACCTTTTCCGTATTTTGCTTTTAACTCTTTAAAATAGTCTATTGCAAAATCAATTAAATTATCTAAATGATGTTTAACCTCAGCTATTTTTTCTTCTAAGCTTTCAATAAATTGTTTCGCTTTATCAATATCAAACTTAGAAATCTTTTTAATTCGGATTTCTGTTAAACGCACAATATCTTCCTCTGTTACTTTACGCCTCAAATGTTTGGTATGTGGCTGTAAACCTTTATCAATAGCTTCAATTACACCTTCCCAAGTTTCAACCTCTTCAATATCACGATAAATTCTATTTTCAATAAATATACGCTCTAACGAAGCAAAATGCCATTGTTCTTCTAATTCGTGTAACTGAATTTCTAACTCACGTTTAAGTAACTCAACTGTAAAATCTGTCGATTTTTTTAAGACTTCTGTTACTCCAATAAATACCGGTTTGTTATCTTCAATAATACAACATAACGGAGAAATTGAGTTTTCACAATTAGTAAAAGCGTATAAAGCATCAATCGTTTTATCTGGGGATACATTAGGTGGTAAATGCACCAAAATTTCTACCTCAGCAGCTGTATTATCTTCAATACGTTTAATCTTGATTTTACCTTTATCATTCGCCTTTAAAATGCTATCAATTAAAGATGATGTAGTAGTTCCGAACGGAATTTCATTAATAACTAGCGTTTTTTTATCTAATGCTGAAATTTTAGCACGTACTCTGATTTTTCCTCCTCTTTTTCCGTCTTTATAATCAGTTACATCAACAATACCTCCAGTTAAAAAATCAGGAACAATGGTAAAACTTCTTCCTTTTAAATATTTAACAGAAGCATCTATCAACTCGTTAAAGTTATGTGGAAGAATTTTAGTCGACAATCCAACTGCAATACCTTCTGCCCCTTGTGCTAATAATAATGGAAACTTTACAGGTAAGTTTACAGGTTCTTTTTTACGACCATCGTACGATGCTTGCCATTCGGTAGTTTTGGCGTTGAAAACAACATCTAAAGCAAACTTCGACAAACGTGCTTCGATATAACGGGAAGCTGCAGCACGATCGCCTGTAAGGATATTACCCCAGTTACCTTGCATGTCTATCAGCAATTCTTTCTGTCCCATTTGTACCATGGCATCGGCAATAGAAGCATCTCCATGCGGGTGATACTGCATGGTATGCCCAACAATGTTCGCAACCTTATTGTAACGACCATCGTCTAAATCTTTCATCGAATGCATAATACGACGTTGTACGGGTTTAAATCCGTCTTCAATCGAGGGTACAGCACGTTCTAAAATTACATACGAAGCATAATCTAAAAACCATTCCTTGTACATACCAGTTACCTTGGTAATGGTTTCGGTACTTTCAATAGGTTGATTTAATTCTTCGTCGTGTTCGTAATTGTTGTTTTCTTCACTCATATATGAATGTTTAAACGTTTATTCGTTTAAGAGTTCTTTTGTTTCTTCTTAATTAGTAAAAAAATAGCTATAAAAACTAAGGCTGCAACTATCATATTGATATAAGATGCCCTATTTGCCTCCCAACTTAAATTGTCAAAATCAACATTGAATACGTTGACAAAAAAAATTGAAAATGCTATTAATAAATATATTCTAGCTCTTCTATTTCTATCCATTATTTTTTCTTGTTCTTAGTTACAAGCTGTTTATTTACCTGATGTTTTTTTGTAAACTGCATTACAAAGATGAATAAGACAGCTGAAATGATTCCTAAGTACGGAGATAAGTTGTCATTAAAACTCAAATTACTGTAATCAATTTGTGTAAACCATCCAATTAAGATGACTCCAAAAAGGATCGACATAGCATCAAAAATTTTTCGTACGCTTTTCATATTAATTTTCTTCTACTAAGTCTAACTCTACTTTTAGGTTATTGATGATAAACTTTTGTCTGTCTGGAGTGTTTTTACCCATATAGAATTCTAACATCTGCTCTATCGACATTTCTTTATCTAACATTACTGGGTCTAAACGAATATCATCGCCAATAAAATGAACAAATTCGTTAGGCGAAATCTCCCCTAATCCTTTAAATCGAGTTATTTCTGGTTTTCCTCTTAGCTTATCAATTGCAGCTTGCTTTTCTTCTTCTGAATAACAATAAATTGTTTCCTTTTTATTTCGAACTCTAAATAACGGAGTATCTAAAATATATAAATGCCCTTCTTTGATTACCTCTGGAAAGAACTGTAAAAAGAAAGTGATTAATAACAAGCGAATGTGCATACCATCTACATCGGCATCGGTAGCAATTACAATGTTGTTGTATCGTAAATCTTCTAGTCCGTCTTCAATATTTAGAGCAGCTTGTAATAAGTTAAACTCCTCATTTTCGTACACGATTTTTTTAGACAATCCGTACGAGTTTAAAGGTTTCCCTTTTAAGCTGAATACTGCTTGGGTATTTACATTACGTGATTTGGTAATCGATCCACTTGCCGAATCTCCCTCGGTAATAAACAGAGTTGTATCTAAATATCCGTCTTTTTTGGTATCTCCAAAGTGAATACGGCAATCACGTAATTTTTTGTTGTGCAAACTCGCTTTTTTAGCACGTTCACGAGCCAATTTTCGAATTCCTGATAACTCTTTACGCTCTTTCTCAGCTTGTAGTATCTTTCTTTGAAGTTTATCTGCTATCTCGGTATTCTTATGTAAAAAGTTATCTAACTGTGTTTTTACAAAATCGTTGATATAGGTACGAACGGTTGGTAAATCACCTCCCATTTCGGTAGATCCTAATTTGGTTTTGGTTTGACTTTCAAAAACAGGCTCCATTACCTTGATAGAAATGGCTGCTATGATAGATTTACGAACATCAGACGCATCAAAGTTTTTTCCGAAGAACTCACGCACCGTTTTTACCACCGCTTCTCTAAAAGCATTTAAATGCGTACCTCCTTGCGTGGTGTTTTGTCCGTTTACAAACGAATGATATTCTTCTGAATATTGCGTTTTACTGTGTGTAATTGCTACTTCAATATCATCTCCTCGTAAATGAATTATTGGATACAACATATCATCTTGATTGTTGTTATCTTCTAATAAATCTTTTAATCCGTTTTCTGAATAAAACTTTTCACCGTTAAAAACTATGGTTAGTCCTGGGTTTAGGTATACATAGTTTTTCAGTAGTTTTATAATATACTCTGGACGATACTTGTAGTTCTTAAAAATGGTTTCATCTGCTACAAAGGTTACTTTGGTACCTCTACGACGTGATGTTTCTTCAAGAAATTCTTCATTGGTTAAATTTCCTTTTTCAAACTCTGCTGCTGCTGATTTACCATCACGAGTAGACTCAACTCTGAAGTAAGTAGATAAGGCATTTACCGCTTTGGTACCTACTCCGTTTAATCCTACCGATTTTTTAAAGGCACGTGAATCGTATTTACCTCCGGTATTCATTTTCGATACTACATCGACAACTTTTCCTAACGGAATACCACGACCATAATCACGTACAATTACTTTATCGCCTTGTACCGAAACTTCAATTGTTTTTCCTGTACCCATAACAAACTCATCAATAGAGTTGTCGAGCACTTCTTTAACCAAAATATAAATACCATCGTCGGGTGAAGAACCGTCTCCTAATTTACCAATATACATCCCAGGACGCATACGGATATGTTCTTTCCAATCGAGCGAGCGAATATTATCTTCGGTATATTTTGTTTCTTGAGTCATAAAAATAAAGGAAATTGAAGTCTCTGCTAAAATAGTATTTACTACTTAAAAACAAAAAACTCTGCTAATTTAATTATTAACAGAGTTTGAGTTTTATTGCGATTATTTTACCAGAATTATCTTCTACTGTAATTAGGTGCTTCTTTAGTAATTGCTACATCGTGTGGGTGACTTTCGTTAATTCCGCTTGCAGTAATACGGATAAATCTTCCTGTATTTTTTAGTGTTTCAATGTCTTTTGCTCCACAGTATCCCATTCCTGCACGTAATCCACCTACAAACTGATGAATACTTTCTTGTAATTCTCCTTTGTAAGCAACACGTCCTACAATTCCTTCTGGAACTAACTTTTTAATATCGTCTTCTACATCTTGGAAATAACGATCTTTTGAACCTTGTTTCATGGCTTCAACAGATCCCATTCCACGGTACGATTTGAATTTTCTTCCTTCGTAAATAATGGTTTCTCCTGGAGATTCTTTGGTTCCTGCTAATAATGAACCTAACATTACACAGTCTGCTCCAGCCGCAACAGCTTTTGGAATATCACCTGTATAACGAATACCTCCATCAGCAATTACAGGAACTCCACTTCCTTTAATAGCTTCTGCAACTTCTAACACTGCTGAAAATTGTGGGAATCCTACCCCAGCAACTACACGAGTTGTACAAATAGATCCTGGTCCTATTCCTACTTTTACTGCATCTGCTCCAGCTTCTACTAAATATTTAGCTGCTTCTGGTGTTGCAATGTTCCCTACAACAACATCTAATTCAGGGAATTTAGTTTTTACTTCTTTTAATACAGAAACCACTCCTTTGGTATGTCCGTGAGCTGTATCAATTATCACAGCATCTACCCCTGCATTTACTAAGGCTTCTGCTCTATCAACTGCATCGTGCGTTACACCTAACGCTGCAGCTACTCGTAAACGTCCATATGAGTCTTTATTAGCTATTGGTTTTTGTGTAAGCTTTGTAATATCTCTAAAAGTAATTAATCCTACTAGCTTATCATCGTCATTAACAACAGGTAACTTTTCTATTTTGTTTTCTTGCAAGATAACTTCAGCATCTTTTAAAGAAGTTCCTTCTGCAACTGTTACTAAGTTTTCAGAGGTCATAACTTCAACAATAGGACGCTCGTTATTTTTTTCGAAACGCAAATCACGATTCGTTACAATTCCTACTAATTTTCCTGCTTCATCAACAATTGGAATACCTCCAATTTTATGCTCACGCATTGCTTGTTTAGCATCTAAAACGATTGCACTTAACGACAAAGTAATCGGATCGATTATCATTCCGCTTTCTGCACGTTTAACTTTGCGAACCTCAAGAGCTTGTTGCTCTATTGTCATGTTTTTATGCAACACGCCTATTCCTCCTTCTCTTGCAATAGCAATTGCCATAGCAGATTCGGTTACCGTATCCATAGCTGCTGATACTATTGGAACATTGATTGTTATGTTTCTTGTAAACTTTGTTTGGATTGAAACTTCTCTTGGAAGTACTTCTGAGTAGGCAGGAACTAATAAAACGTCGTCGTACGTTAATCCTTCACCTAATATTTTATTTTGATGAGCTTGCATATGCAATCAATTTAGTGTGTTGTTAATTAATTGCATGCAAATATACTACAAAATATATAATATCGGTTAATTTAACGTTAGTCTTTTTTTGATACTAAAATCGACTTTATAATAAAGAATGAAGAGAGTATGTAAGTAGTTGTCATAAAAAAGCCAGAAACCATTACTATGTATTTCATCCACGTAATACCTGTCCACATTAAATAGATACCACCAAAAGTACAAACTACCGAAACAAAAGGCTCAATCATTAAAAATAATTTAAGTTTCATTCCAATACTTGTTGTAGATAAAATAATTGCCAATAAAAAGAAAATTACTGAAATTGATAATATATGGTTGTGTACCAATGTTTTTATTTCTCCTTCAGATTTTTTAAACATCATTTTGGTAGCTTCTTCATCGTCTTCGTTTCCTAAATAACGCTCTTGAATTCCTTTAGAACTCGCATTGGTGGTGTCATTTACAAATGAAAGCCCACCAAAATAGCCTATACTTAACGTGGCTACAAAAACAATTATTAAAAATTTTATTTCTCTAGGAAACTGATGAATAACTCCGTGTACTTGCATTTATAATACCTTATTTTGATGAAGAACTGCTAAATTTTGAAGAAATGTATTTACCGCAATAGTCATTGAAGATGCTGAAATTGTTGCTCCTGAAATTGCCATTATATCTTTTTCATATTGTAAGGCGTCTGTAGAAGTTTTTCCGTTAAATTGTTTTAACCAACGCTTACTTCCTATTTCTCCGCCATAATCTTCGCGGTAAATCAATATTTTAGTTTTTACTATAATTAAGTTTTTATCTAATAAGATTAAATAATCGAACTCATCTGTTTTACTCGGAGCTTTATCTACATAAGCATACCCTATTAGTTCGTTCTTTACATGAATTTTAAAAAGCTTATCCTCTTCAATTTTTCGAACTAATAAATCGTTTACATTTTTTGAAATCTTTATTTCCTCTAGATTAAAAGTCTCTACCTCAAAAGTATTATTTATTTCTTTTGTTACTTTTTTTTGTACATTTTTAGGAATGACAAACGACAGCAAGCCAAAAGAAGCTACAAATAATAAAAAAGGAAAAAATAGTTGTTTTCTCATGTTACAAAAATATTGGAATTAGTCTAAATAAAAAACAAAAAACGAACCAAATTAACATAATTTGATTCGTTTTTTATAGGATATGTTTCTGGTTATATTAGAACCAAACTCCGAAACCTAAGTTTAATTGCTTAATTGTTTGGCTACCTGATACTGCATCATTTTTAAGCTGGTAATCTGCTTTAAATGCAGCTCCTGGTGCTACTTTATACGTTAACCCAAACGTCCACTCATCACGATCGTAAGCTAAGTTTTTAACAGTTCCTTCAGCTACAGAGGCGTGTGTGTTATAATCTTCGTAACGTGCAAAAGCATGTAATTGTTGCTTTTTATCTTGCGGTAATAAGTTATATGCTGCTTCTAAATACCAACCTTGTAATGCGCTTCCTAAATCTGGACGAACAATTTCTCCATCTCCATTAGTGTACTCATAAAAGTCATTGTATTCTTTAGCGTCTGATATACTAGCATGGATAAACTGACCGCGTGCTGTAAAACGTTGGTACGCATAACGAGCATCTAAACCAACCATAGCAATTCCTACATCAGCTCCTTCTAAATCTTCTACATCGTTTTCAGATTGTGTTCTTCCAAAGTATCCTGATAAACCTAAACGTAAACCTGGTAATCCGTAATAATCTACTTTACCAGAAACATTGATATTGTTCATCATAGATTCTGCTCCTTTTTGACGTCCACTACGGAATCCGTCTTTTCCTCCTAAAAACTTACCGTCGTTTTCAGATTTGAATCCGTTAAACATATAAGCTTGGTAACGTAAAGAAGCTGCATCCCATTTACCAGAAACCCCTAAACCTAATTCTCTCCATGTAGATGGAACGATAGATTTATCCATACTTGGTCTTTCTACTCCGTTAAAGGTAGTTGGTTCGTGGTATTCGTTAACAATACCCATTGGTACTAACATTAAACCTGCGCGTAAGTTTACATTATCAGCAATAGTATATTGTAAGAAAGCTTGCTCTACATATACTTCTTTTACGTGTTCAAATTCAATTTCAGTTACGAATTGAGTTCTTTCATTAAACTTGTACCCGAAAAGCATTACTAATCTATGAACATCTAGTTTAGCGTTTTCACCAGTTGCTCTGTTTAAATGTGCTTCTGCATACCCCCCAACTGTAAGTCCTTGTTGACTTAAGTTTGAAGATAATAGACGTTGCGCAGCATTCTGCTGAGTTTGCGGGTTAGTTGGAATACTATCAGTTGGAGCCGTTTGCGCTGTTGCAAATAATGATACTCCTGCTAATAAACCGAAAAATACTTTTTTCATTTTATTTAGATTAATTTTAAACTAATTTTGTTTTACGACCGCAAAATTAGTAGAGATAATCAATCTAACAAATTTTATTAAGATTTATTTTAAATAAAATTTAACAGTTTTTAGTATTCGCTTAACATACAATAAATTAAGCCTAATCTCCTTTAAAAAGATTAACAACAGCTTTACGTATGTCGTATGCTATTTCTTCTTTTTTAGGTGTATAAATACTTATAACTCCTTCGCTTTTGTCTGAAAGCATAGGTATATCAAGTCCTCTTAACAAATAGTCTGAAAAGGCAACTGTATAGACTTTATCTTCTTGAAGCTTTCCATTTTTAAGTATCCATTCTTCATTTTCTTTCTTAGCATTGAATCGTTGTAAGTAGGCACCTGTTCCTGAAGCAGCTTCTCCAAAGTCTAACACTTCTTTCAATAAACTGCCTTTGATTTCTACTTTTAAAACTTCTCCGCCATAAGGTAAAACTCTAAAAATATCAACAGCATTAACCTCTCCTGCCAAAACATCATCTATCCTAACAGAACCTCCATTAACGAGTGCACAGTCAACTTCATTATTATAAGCTAAACTCATAGACTCTGCTATAATCTTTCCCATATTGGTTTGAACACTTCTAATAGTACTTTCTCTTGCATCTAATGGTTCTTTAGCAGTATATAAAACTTCATAAGGATTTGATACCACTTCTTGAATTTTATTTTGCAAAACAACCTGCCATTTATCAACTACATCTTGTACTTTTTTATTTGAAGCTATCGAGTCATTAATCTCTTTTAACTCTGACTTAAATTGAGTTTTCTTAGTTGCTGGATCATATTCAAACCTATGAATATAAGCTGTTTTAGCATTTGCATCGGCTTTCGCAATTACTACCTCTCCTACTTTATCGTAGCTATTTGTGTGTTCATGTCCTCCCATTATTAAAGGTACATTAGGTAATAATTTTGCTATTTCTTTGTCTTGCGTTAGCGAAGCATGAGTTAAACCGATAACTATATCAACATTGTCTTTAATCTCATTATATGCACGTTTTATTTCTTCGTACATATCTCCATAGTGTACATAACTCTTAGGGTTAGAAGGAATACAAACACTTATAAAACCTACTTTTAATTTTGTTCCATCTGGATTTACAAATTCTTTTATGTAAGAATCTTTTAAGCTTTGCTTTTCTCCATCAATAGTTTTATGAAAATATGAGTGTTCACCATTTATATTATGTAAAACGTTAGCCGAAATCCATTCAAAATTACTTTCGTTCAATCTTGCTTGCAAATGGGTGTAACTTAAATCGAACTCATGATTACCAAAAGCAACCACATCAAAATTCATTGCATTCATTACTTCTACCATTTGCTTACCTCTAACTCGTTCTCCATTATGTCTCATGGTTCCTATTAAAGAAGGCGATAAAAAGTCTCCTGCCAACACTAGCATCGTTTGCTCATTTTCTTTAAGTAAATCTTGGTGTACTGTTTCTACCCTAGCCATTCCTCCATATTTACCTCCTTGTATTGGAGCTATTTCATATACATCGTTTAACTGAAGAATCGTAAAATACGTTTTATCAGCATCCTTTGTAAACTGATATTTGTTTGTAGAAGTGTTAGCTGTTTTTTTATTAGTGTTACAACTAACTATAAATAAGGTGATAAAAAGTACTAAAAGGATTCTAATCTGTTTCATTTGATTTTACTTTGATAAAGAAATCAAATTTACAAATTTAGTGAAGATATTGACGTGTATTTTGTCGAATCATTCTTCTGTATTCTACCAACTCTGGAAATTGGTAAAAGAAGTTGATTTTCTTATGTGCGATCGTTCTAGGTTTTTTAATCTTTGGTCTTAATACAAAAGCCGTCCAGCTTTCCACAATATCTTCTTCTGGGCTTTCGGCAGCATAATCTGTTAAAAATTCTGTACGATTGTTTAAATACAAATCATATAACTTTTCAACACAGTTCGCTTCGGTATAACAATATTTACGCTGAATTACATCCCAACGATTTAACAACGCTCCTTTCCAAAACAAATTAACAAACCTATTTATGTAGCTATTTTTATACGCCTCTCCTTCCAAAGTTAAATATAGCTCACCTTCGTCTTGTAGTTTTTTATCGGTAGGGCGTATTTGTGTTCTGTTTAAGGTAAGTAAATGTCCGAATTCGTGCACTAAAGTGTAAACAGACTCGTGAAGTCTTTTTTTATCTTTAGAATAAAAGTTAACATCATTAACGTCTATTTCTAGTTGCCATTTGTCATTTTTTGAACTCAAGGCCACCAAAGCTCCTGTTTTTTCATCAATTCCATCCGTCATTAAAACAATTCGCTTGATGTATTTTTTGGTTAACTCTTGAGGAAAAATTCTATTAAATTCATTCCAATAATAAATTGCCAGTTGATCGTTTTTAGATCTATTTCGTATTATCTCTCCATTTTTCACACTCCATGTACCTATTCTTTCACTATCTGTAGCTTGAGAAAAGGCTGAAAAAAAGAAAAAAAGAAAAATAATATGTATTAATTTCATAATCTTTTAAAAAACTTCAAGTGCTTTATTATAGGCACTTTCAAAACTCATTGGTTTTATATTGGTTTCAACTTTATTTGCGGTAAAATACGACAGTAATTTTTCTGTAGGCATATTACCTGTCAATTCATCTTTAGCCATTGGGCAGCCTCCATACCCTTTTATAGCTCCATCAAAACGTCTACAACCTGCTTTAAAAGCGCTATCTACTTTTTCGTGCCATTTTGTTGGAGTTGTATGAAGATGTGCTCCGAATTCTATTTGAGGATAACTAGGTATTAAGTTTGAAAATAAATAATCTATATCTTCAGGTGTTGAACTTCCAATGGTATCTGACAAAGATAATATCTTAACACCTAAGTTAGAAAGTTTCTCTGTCCACTCACCTACAATCTCCACGTTCCAAGGGTCACCATAAGGATTCCCAAACCCCATTGATAAATACGCTACTACCTCTTTATTTGTTCTATTAGCTATCGTTAAAACTTCTTTTAACGTATCAATAGATTGTTCTATTGTTTTATGTGTATTACGCATTTGAAAGTTTTCAGAAATTGAGAAAGGGTATCCTAAATAATCAATTTCTTCAAACTGTGATGCATCATTTGCACCACGTACGTTAGCTATAATCGCTAAAAGTTTACTTGTAGTAGATGATAAATCTAATTTTGACAAAACCTCTGCGGTATCTCTCATTTGAGGTATTGCTTTTGGTGATACAAAACTTCCAAAATCTATCGTATCAAACCCCACCTTTAACAGTGAGTTGATGTATTTTGCCTTGGCCTCTGTAGGAATAAAATGACTTTTAATTCCTTGCATTGCATCTCTTGGGCATTCAATAATTTTAACACTGTTAACCATTGTGTCAAATATACATATTTTGATTCATTTTTTTACTTAGCATTACTTACGCAACTTTAATAAAAAAACATACCACCAACCTTTTAACTATCAATAAAATACATATAAAAAAAGCTAGAATCTTAAAAAAAATCTATTTTTATTGAAACAAACTGTCACAATTTAAAAGTTGAATTGTCTCTAGTATAGAATGATTTCATTGGAGTCGCAGAAAACACATATCAACCAACTAATCGAACGCTGTAAGAAAAACGATAGCACTGCACAAATGCAGGTGTATCAAAGCTATTATAAAGCTATGTATAACACATCGTATCGTATTTTAAAAGACGAATTCGAGGCTGAAGATTTAATTCAAGAAGCATTTTTAACTGCTTTTACAAAATTAAATTCTTTTAAAGGTGAAGTTACTTTTGGATCTTGGTTAAAGCGAATCGTTATTAATAAAAGTTTAACCCAACTAAAAAAAACAACCCGATATGATGAAGTTAAAATGGATGTGATTCCTAATTATGAAATCGAAGAAGTTGAAATAGATTATAGCTCACTTGAAGTACAAAGAGTATTAAGTTGTTTGCAAAGTTTAAAAGATAATTACAGAATTGTATTGACTTTGAACTTAATTGAAGGCTATGATTATGAAGAAATAGCTCAGATATTGAATTATACTAATGAAAATGTGCGCACAACAATATCAAGAGCTAAAAAGAAATTAAAACAAGTATTGGTTAACGATACTAATAAAACACAAGGATATGGAGGATAAACTACATCAATTTTTTAAAGAAAATGATTTCGATGTTTTTGAACCTCATCAAGGACATTTAGAACGTTTTCAGCGTAAACTAGAAAATCCGAAGAGAAATAAAAAACCTTCAATTTTCTGGATGAGTATAGCGGCATCAACTGTATTAATGCTAGGTTTTTACCTTGGTAATTACCAACAACAAAAAACGTATACACTAGCCGATGTTTCACCTAAAATGGCTGAGGCTCAAAACTTTTTTGTTACAACTATAAATCAAGAGTTACGAGAAGTTGAACAATATAGAAATTTAGATACCGAAACAGTTATTGAAGACTCTTTAAATGAAATTGAAGAATTAGAAGACCAATACAACTCTCTTGAAAAAGAGCTTTCTAAAAAAGAAAACAAACGTCAAATCATCCGAGAAATGATACAAAATTATCAACAACGATTAGATGTATTAGAAAGACTTCTTTTACAGTTAGAGCAATTACAAAACCCAGCAAAATTACAATTATTAGACGATGAAATTATATAAACTACTTTTCTTATTCTTACTTATTCCTACCGTTCTTATCGCTAACGATAGAAAACACGAAAAAAGTAAGAACATTAGCAAAACGTTTAACGTTAATAAAAACGCTACCTTATACATTAATAATAAATATGGAAATGTAAACGTAACTACATGGAATGAAAATCGTATTGAAATCAATGTTAAAATAACTGTAAAAGGTGATGATCTTTCAAGTGTTGAACGTAAACTAAAAGACATTAACATTCAGTTTGAAGCTACTTCCAATTTAGTAGAAGCTAGAACAATTATAGAAAAAAGTAAATCTTCTTGGTCTTGGTGGGGAAGCAAAAACACCAATTATAAAATTAATTATTCGGTAAGAATGCCTATTACTAACAATGCTGACTTACACAATAAGTATGGAGACATTTATTTATTAGATGAACTTGAAGGAAAATCGAATATTAACTGTGATTATGGTAAAATTCAAATCGACCAACTGTTAAACAGCAACAATAATATTAGCTTAGATTATTGCGGTACTTCTGAAATCAATTACATGAAATCAGGAAATCTTAATGTTGATTATTCAAAATTAAAAATTAGAAAATCTAACAACTTAAAAGTAAGTGCAGATTATTCAACTATAAAAATTGGTAAGGCTACTGATGTTACATTTAATAGCGATTATGGAAGTATTTCTGCAGAAGAGATTTCTAACCTAACTGGAAACTCTGATTACGCTAGTGTCAAAATAGGTACACTTAAAAAGAACTTAAAAATTAATAGCGATTATGGCGGAATTAGAGTTCAAAACATTGCTAAAGGATTTGATAACATTACTATTGACGGAAACTATGCTAGTATCAAATTAGGAACCAACAGCAATAATAACTTTAATTTCAACATCGACTTATCTTATGCTAGTTTTGGCTATCCTGATAACAATGTAGAGCTATACAAAAGCATCAAAAAAACATCTAAAAAATACTATGAAGGTACTTTTGGTAAAGGAAATTCGAATTCAAAGATCACCATTAAATCTAACTATGGTGGTGTTTCTTTAAAACTAAATGATTAACCAACTTAAAATTATATTATTATGAAAAAATTAGTAATTATCTTACTTACCCTTACTTTCAGCTTACAATCTCAAGCACAAAGTTGGTGGAATACTAAAAAAGTAAGAGGAAACGGAAAAGTTACTACAGAAACACGAAATGTCGGTTCTTTTGACAAAGTAAGTCTAGGAGGTTCATTCGATGTTTATTTAGTTGATGGTGTTGAAGGTGAATTAACAATTGAAGGAGAAGAAAATGTTTTAAAACATGTTGAAACTGAAGTTAAAAATGGAAAACTTCACCTTGGTTTTAAAGACAACACCAATATTCGCATGACTAAGAAATTAACAATTACAGTTCCTTTTGAAAACCTTGAGTCTGTTTCTTTGGGTGGTTCAGGAAATATAATTACCAAAAAGCGTATTAAAGCTGATGAAGTAGATTTCGCCCTTGGAGGTTCTGGAAATATTGTAGCCAATGTAGATGCCAACACTGTTAATACGTCAATTGGAGGCTCTGGAAATATTAAATTAAAAGGAAAAACTGACTATTTAAAATGTTCAATTGGAGGTTCAGGAGATGTGAAAGCGTACGAATTAGACACCAATTCTTTAAAAGCTAGTATTGCAGGATCAGGTGATGTGCAAATTTCAGTTAAAAATAAAATTAAAGCAACTGTCGTTGGATCTGGAAATATTTACTACAAAGGAAACCCTACCCAAATATATAGTAACTCTTTAGGTTCTGGAGACGTGGTTGACAAAAACTAAACTCATTATAAACTAACTACAATAAAAAAACCGCTGTTTACAAACAGCGGTTTTTTTATTATTCTAAATTGTTAATCTATTGTAACGAAGCTAAACTCGCTTTAATCGTTTCAATTTTAGCTAAGGTGTCTGACTCTTTTTTACGTTCTAACGTAATCACCTGCTCAGGAGCATTACTTACAAAACGTTCATTAGACAACTTCTTTTGAATTCCTGTTAAGAACCCTTCTGCTCGTTTTAATTCGGCATTTAACTTAGTTATTTCCGCTTCTACATCAATGGTATCTAATGAAATTGGAACAAAATATTCATTTGACTTCACACGGAAAGATACTGCTCCGTCAACTTTATCAGAAACATAACTAATTTCTGAAGCATTCGTTAACTTTTGAATTACTACATCAAACTCTTTGGTGAAGTTTTCGTTATTTACAACTGATAATTCGATAGCATCTTTAAACGAAATATTTTTATTTTTTCTAATCGTTCTTATTCCTGAAACCACACCTGTTGCAAACTCAAAATTTGTAATTAATTCTTCATTTGTTTCTCCAACCGTTGGGTATTTAGCAATAATTAAAGCATCTTCTGGAGTTCTTTCAGTAATATGTTGCCAGATTTCCTCTGTTAAGAAAGGCATAAATGGATGCAATACTTTTAAGTTATTCTCTAATACTTCTATTACAGCTTTGTATGTTTTAGCATCAATCGGTTGTTGGTATCCTGGTTTTACAATTTCTAATAACCATGATGAAAAATCATCAGTAATTAATTTATAAATTGCCATTAACGCATCTGATAAACGATACTTACTAAAGTGATCTTCTATTTCTAACAACACTTTATTAAACTTAGCTTCATACCAAGCTAATCCTATTTTAGCTGTTTCTGGTTGCGCTAAACTTTCATCTATTTCCCAACCTTTAATTAAACGGAAGGTATTCCAAATTTTGTTTGCAAACCCTTTTCCTTGTTGACATAAATCTTCATCAAATAATAAATCGTTTCCAGCCGCTGCACTTAATAATAACCCTACACGAACTCCGTCAGCACCAAAATCTTCAATTAACTTTAAAGCATCTGGTGAGTTTCCTAATGATTTACTCATTTTTCTACGTTGCTTATCACGTACTAATCCTGTTAGGTATACGTTTTCAAACGGACGTTCATCTTTGCATTCATATCCAGCAATAATCATACGTGCTACCCAAAAGAATAAAATATCTGGTCCGGTAACTAAATCGTTGGTTGGATAGTAATACTTGATTTCTTCATTCTCAGGATTGCGAATTCCGTCAAAAACACTTATTGGCCATAACCAAGAAGAAAACCACGTGTCTAACGCATCTGGATCTTGTTTTAAGTCAGAAGCAGTTAATGATGTATTTCCTGTTTTTTCTTGAGCTAATTTAACTGCATCTTCAATATTTTCAGCTACTACAAAGTCTTCTTTTCCATCTCCAAAATAGAAAGCAGGAATTTGTTGTCCCCACCATAACTGACGAGAAATATTCCAATCACGAATATTTTCCATCCAGTGACGATATGTGTTTTCAAACTTTTTTGGGAATAACTTCACCTCTCTATCTTCACCCAAAACAGCTTCGATAGCTGGTTTAACTAGCTCTTCCATTTTTAAGAACCACTGATCTGATAATCTTGGTTCAATCACTGCTTTAGTTCTCTCAGAAGTACCTACTTTGTTGGTATGAACCTCAGTTTTTACTAAAAACCCTTTTTCTTCTAATTCTTTGGTAATTTCTTTACGAACTACAAAACGATCTTTTCCTTCGTAATGTAACCCGAATGAATTTAAGGTAGCATCTTCATTAAAGATATCTATTACCTCTAGGTTGTGCTTATCTCCTAAAGCTTTATCATTTTCATCATGTGCAGGGGTTACTTTTAAACACCCTGTACCAAATTCAACATCTACATATTCATCTTCAATAATTGGAATTTCTCTATTACAAAGAGGAACAATAGCTTTCTTACCTTTTAAATGAGTAAAACGCTCATCATTAGGATTAATACAAATAGCTGTATCTCCTAAAATAGTTTCAGGACGTGTTGTTGCTATAATTACTTTTTCATCAGAGTCAACAATATCATACTGTAAGTAATATAAATTTCCTTGACGCTCTTCATAAATAACTTCTTCATCAGAAAGTGTAGTTTTTGCCTCAGGATCCCAATTTACCATACGGTATCCGCGGTAAATTAATCCTTTGTTATATAAATCTACAAATACTTTAATTACTGATTCTGACAATGCAGGATCCATCGTAAATGCAGTACGTTCCCAATCACAAGAAGCTCCTAACTTTTTTAACTGATCTAAAATGATACCTCCATACTCATTTTTCCATTCCCAAGCATGTGCCAAGAATTCTTCACGAGTTAAATCATTTTTATCAATACCTTGCTCTTTTAGTTTTGCTACCACTTTTGCTTCTGTAGCAATCGAAGCATGATCGGTACCAGGAACCCAACATGCATTTTTTCCTTGTAAACGAGCACGACGAATTAATACATCTTGAATGGTATTATTTAACATATGCCCCATGTGCAACACTCCTGTGACGTTTGGTGGAGGTATTACTATTGTGTATGGTTCTCTTTCATCTACTTCAGAATGAAAATAGTTGTGTTTCATCCAGTAATCGTACCACTTACCTTCTACTTCTTTAGAATTGTATTTTGATGGAATATTCATATATGTTAAAATATCTTGTTTTGCCCACTTGCTAAATAAATTAGCTTTTGGCATTGTTTTTGAAAATTGATTAGCAAAAATACAACTATCTATGAGGTACAGAAAATTAGAAGTTGTTTTTTTAATATCTTAAATAAATAATACTAAATTTGTACTGGTTTATACCTCTAAAATTAATTTTAACATTATGAAAACAATTTTATCATTTGTCGCTGTTTTCTTTATTACGTTAACAGTAAGCGCTCAAGAATTTAAATTTGAAACTGAAACAATCGACTACGGTAAAGTAGCTCTTGGGTCTGAAGGAAAACGTGTATTTGAATTCACTAACGTAGGAGATGCTCCTTTAATTATAAAAGATATTATTTCTACTTGTGGGTGTACAGTACCATCTAAGCCTGAAAAACCAATCATGCCAGGAGAAAAAGGAGAAATTGAAGTTTCTTACGATACTAAAAAACCAGGTGGTTTTTCTAAAGCTATTACCATTATTTCTAACGCTAAGAAAAGTAGAAAATTAGTGAAAATTAAAGGATTTATCTCAAAAGATGCAACACCAACCAAAGAAAAAAGCACTGTAAGTGATAGCTAAAAACTACACTTAATAAAATATAAAAAGCTCAACTAAATTTAGTTGAGCTTTTTATTTATATACGCTGTTCTAATTTAAATTCAAACTTTAGCTTTATTCCTGCCCTTTCAACTTCTATCCTTATTTTTTTTCCTGGTTTGGTATGAAACATCTCTATAATTTCATTTAAATGATATTCATGTGCTGCTTTACCGTTAATCTTTTTTATAACATCATCTACTTTAAGTCCTGCTTTATCTGCAGGAGAATTTTCTACAATCTTATCTATTTTATACTTTGGCTTAAACTGATAAAAATAGCTACTAACAAACGATATTACATTGTTTTTCGGAGTTTGATTGGTTGGATTATAACTATCAGTGAATTTAATAGGTTTTTGTTCTTTTATTAATTCTTGTCCGTCATAAGCAATATGTAAACCACTCATATTATAGTAAAAACCTGCTTTTAAAGAACCATTCTTTTTTAATACAATCCTTTTGTTAGGATAATCAATCCAAATTTTAAATCGTTTTAAAATAGCACCTCCTATACTTCCGTTTCGTTCTTTAAATTGCCGAGCATTAAATGTTGAAGAAGAATCTAAAAAAGAAACTGTAGGCTCTTCAATTTCAAATTTCCCTATTGTTATTTTTTGTACTCTACTTCTATTTCCATAAATCGTTCCGCTAAAACCTTCTCCAATAACATCTCTAAAAAACTTTTCAGGAGTTTGTAACTCTTCTTTTGTTCCTTCAAACAACCAAATTGCATCGCTTCCACCTGTGTCAATCAACAACTTTACAGGTGTCATCGTGCTTGAATGAGAATTTAACTGAACATAAGTATCTATATAAGGTTTGTTTCGGTAAAATTGTAAAGGGAAACTTTCACAACTTCTACAAATTGACTTTTTGTAAGTTTTCGGGTTGTAAAAATCAATTCTTTTATTGTTATAATTTATTTTTACAATAACATCTTTCAATAAATCATAACCTATTATACCATGAATTGTAGTTCCCATTTTGGCAGAAATATCAAAAGCATCTTTTAAAATAACGTATAATTCTTCATTTGAACTTTTAATATTTTTAATTCTGAACGTATTATTTTTAGACCTTAAAGCTTCTACTGGTTCTCCAGATCCTAGTCCACGAATTAAAATACGTTCTATATCGTTTAAACCAACACTGTCTTGTGATGAGAGGTTAAACAAAATTGTTCTGCTTACCCCAGTATCTAAAATAAACGATAATTGATGTCCGTTAATTTCTAAGGGAATAACAATAAGATTATTTATTAGTTGAAAACTAACCGATTGTTTATCTGTATTATTACCTAAAAAATTAAAATTTTGCTGAGTAAAAACAGACACACTAAAAAATAGTGTTAATGTATATAGTAATAGTTTAGTCAAAAGAACTTGTTTTAAGGTTCTATAGTTAAATATACAATCTTCTATTCGTTTTTTTTCTTTTTTATGATTTTTTTAACCCCTTTTTTCCTTAACAACTCTCTTAATTTATCAAATATATTTTGCAAATTTGCCAATCAAACAACTAATTAATATAAAAATGCCATCAATTTCTAGTAAAGGAAACGCAATGCCTCAATCGCCAATTCGTAAATTGGTTCCTTTTGCTGAGGCTGCTAAAAAGAACGGAACAAAAGTTTATCACTTAAACATTGGTCAACCTGATATTAAAACACCACAAGTTGCTTTAGATGCAGTAAAAAATAATACTATTGAAGTATTATCTTATGCTAGATCTGAAGGTTCTGAAGAGTATAGAACTAAACTTGCTAATTACTATGCTAAAAATGATATTCATGTTACTGCAAATAACATTATTGCTACTACAGGAGGATCAGAAGCTTTACTTTTTAGTATTGGTAGTATTACTGATCCGGGAGATGAAATAATTATACCAGAACCTTTTTATGCAAACTATAATGGTTTCTCTACAGCATCAGGAGTAAAAGTAGTTTCTGTTATTTCTAAAATTGAAAATAATTTTGCGTTACCTGCAATTGAAGATTTTGAGAAGTTAATTACTCCAAAAACTAAAGCAATTTTAATTTGCAACCCTGGAAACCCAACTGGATATTTATACAGTAAAGAAGAAATTGAAAAATTAAAGCAAATTGTATTAAAACACGATTTATTTTTAATTGCTGATGAAGTGTATCGTGAGTTTACGTACGATGGTGAAAAGCACAATTCAGTAATGGCTTTAGAGGGATTAGAACAAAACGCTATTATGATTGATTCTGTTTCGAAGCGTTACAGTATGTGTGGTGCAAGAATTGGTTGTATTGTTTCTAAAAACGAAGAGTTTATAAATACTGCTCTTAAGTTTGCGCAAGCACGTTTAAGCCCACCAACGTATGCTTTAATTGCCAGTGAAGCTGCTTTAGATACTCCTCAAAGTTATTTTGATGAAGTTATAGAAGAATATGAAGATCGTAGAAACACATTAATCACTGAACTACAAAAAATAGACGGTGTAAAAGTTGCCAATCCTAAAGGTGCTTTTTACTGTGTTGCTGAATTACCAGTTAAAGATACTGATGATTTTGCTCAGTGGATTTTAGAAAAATTTAGCGATAATAATGAAACGGTAATGGTAGCTCCTGCAAGTGGATTCTATTCTACCGAAGGTGAAGGAAAAAATCAGGTGCGTATTGCCTATGTTTTAAATAAAACTGATTTAAAACGTTCGGTTGAGATATTAAAAATCGCCTTAGAAAAATATAATAGTTAATTGAATATCAAAGAAAACATATCTTTAAAAGAGTACAACACGTTTGGTATTGATGTAAATGCCAAACGTTTTGTTTCTATTACTTCTGTATACCAACTACAACAGCTTTTAAAAGAGGAAAAAAATCTTTTTTTAATTTCTGGTGGTAGTAACATGTTACTTACCAAAGATATTGAAAACCTAGTTGTACATATTGATATTAAAGGAATTTCTATTGATAGAGAAAACCCTAACAATATTCACCTGACAGTAAATGCTGGTGAAAACTGGCACGAGTTTGTGTTGTGGTGCGTTTCTCAAAACTATGGTGGACTGGAAAACTTATCTCTTATCCCTGGAAATGTAGGTACTTGCCCTATCCAAAATATTGGAGCTTATGGAGTTGAAGTTAAAGATACTATAACCAAAGTAGAAGCTATTGAAATTCAAACAGGAAAACTCGTTTCTTTTTCTGCTGAAGAGTGCCAATTTGGATACCGAAATTCTATTTTTAAAAACGAAGCTAAAGGAAAGTATATATTAACTTCTGTTAGTTTTAAATTAACTAAAAACAATCATAAGCTCAATACTTCTTACGGAGCAATTGAATCTGAGCTATCTTCAAAAGATATTACAAATCCGACTATTAAAGATGTTTCTGACGCTGTTATAGCTATTCGTCAATCAAAATTACCAGATCCTAAAAAAATAGGCAACAGTGGTAGTTTCTTTAAAAATCCTGTGATTTCAAAAGAACATTTTGAAACACTTCAGAAAAAACATCCTAACATTCCTAGTTATATTATTTCTGATACTGAAATTAAAGTACCTGCTGGTTGGTTAATTGAACAAAGCGGATTTAAAGGAAAACGATTTGGCGACTACGGAGTTCACGAAAAGCAAGCCTTAGTTTTAGTAAATTACGGGGATGCCTCAGGAAAAGAAATTTATGAATTGGCGCAAAAAATTCAACATACTATAAAAGATACATTTGATATTAACCTTGAAATAGAAGTTAATATTATTCAATAAGCATATAGTAGAAAAACGCTACCTCTGTTTTAGTTTCACTTATATAAATCTCTTTTAAATTCATACAGGAGAAATAGGAAGTTCGTATCTTTGCAATACAAAACAACACATCATGAAACCTGTAGGTTTAAAATAATTATTTTAAACATTTAAGGTTACATCTGACCATTGAGAAACAATTAAAAACGAACAGATGAAATTAATTTTTGTTACTATAGGATTATTAGCGTTAGCATTTGCTGGAATTGCCATTAAAATTTGGGCAAAAAAAGACGGAGAATTTGCTGGTACTTGTGCTAGTCAAAACCCAATGCTAAACGAAAGTGGTGAAGCTTGCGGATTTTGTGGTAAAACCCCAGACCAGTTCGATACTTGTAGCGAGCCTCAACACAACTAACAGTCTTACTCAACTAACCTTTTTATTTTTATGGTATTTACTATACTGTTCTACACTTTTGTGGTAGCTACGGCTATACAAGTAGTGTATTATATGTTCTTCTGTTCTTTTGCTTTTGAGAAAAGTGAAGAAAAAAACAAAGATGTAAATATCCCTATTTCAGTAATTGTATATACAAAAAACAATGCTGATGTTTTAACTGAATACATTCAATATTTAGTTAGGCAGAAATATCATAATTTTGAAATAGTTCTTGTCAACAACGCTTCTACAGACAATACCTTAGATATCTTAGAAGAACTACAAAAAAAGCACGCTAACTTAAAAATTGTAGATGTAAAAAATACGGAGGCTTTTTGGGGAAACAAAAAGTATGCACTTACTCTTGGTGTGAAAGCTGCTACACATGAACACCTATTGTTTACCGAAATAAGTAGTAATATTTTTTCTGAAGACTGGATTAGTGAAATGTCGAGTAATTTTTCACAAGAAAAATCAATAGTTATTGGTTATCAAAAATTAAAGCGTAAAAAGAATTCGTTCAGTAATGTATTTATACGATTTCATCATTTATTAAACAGCATTCAAACTTTTACTTTTACCAAATTTGGAAATCCGTACAAAGCTACAAACCATAATCTAGCTTACACAAAAAGCGAGTTTTTTAGAGTTAACGGATATATCAATCACGTAAACCTTTTTATTGGTGAAGCCGATTTATTCATAAAAGATGCAGCTACCAAAACCAATACAACCTACTCTATTGATGTAAACAGTTTTGTTAGCGCTAGAAAAAAAGTAACTTTCAAAGAATGGTTTTCTCAACAAAAAAAAGAAACAATCTTAATTTCATTATACAAAATTAAACATCAGCTTTTACTTCGTTTATTCAAAGTTTCGAAAGTAGTATTCTACATTTTAGCTATTTATATCGCTGTAATCAATTGGGTAATTGCCTTGCCAGTTGTAATAGGATATTTCATTTTACAATATGTAGCTTTAGGAAAAGCGGCTTCAAAACTTCAAGAAAAAAACGTAATTCTATTACTGCCTTTCTTAGATATTTGTTTCGTATTAGTACAAATTAGTATATTTATAACAAACCAAATTTCGAAACCAAAACATTGGAAATAAATCAAGAAAAAGTACTTCACAATATTCAGCAAGCAAAAAAAGGAAATCAAATAGCTTTTAATTATTTGTTAGACACTTTTTGGGGAAACGTTTACGCTTTTCAATTAAAACAAACTCAGAATGAGAATGACGCTGAAGATATTACCATTCAAACTTTTTCTAAAGCTTTTGATAAAATTGAAACTTTTGATGAAAACTATCGATTTAAAACTTGGTTGATTACCATTTCTAAAAACGTATATATCGATTTTCTTCGTAAGAAAAAATCTTCTATTTATACTCAAACTACTGAAGAACAAGAAAAAGAGGTGTATGCTGTTGTTGATGACGCCCCCTCACCAGAGGATAAAATTATTACGGAACAAAACTTGGCTAAACTTCTAAAAGACATTAAAAAACTAAAACCAAAATATCAAGAAGTTATCAATCTTCGTTATTTTCAGGAATTGAGTTATAAAGAAATTTCTAAGCAAATTAACGAGCCTATTAACAATGTTAAAGTTAAATTATTGCGTGCAAAAAAATTATTAGCTGAAATAATAAAGAAATCATAAATTGCAAGAACATTAAAATCAAAAACTTATGATTTTACAGTTTCATGCAAACGCAAAAAACGTATACAAAAAAGAACTCTATAAAAAGCTTCGATTAAAAAGAGGAAGAAAAGAGCATGTAAGCGCTATTTTAAGAAAACTAAGAAATAGTGATTATCTAAACTTTTAAACCTTCTCTTTTCTCATGAAAAAATCCCTCTTAAGTTTATTAGGTCCTGGAATATTATTCGCTGGAGCTGCCATTGGTGTTTCGCACTTAGTACAATCTACAAGAGCTGGTGCCGATTTTGGCTTTGGTTTACTTTGGGCGCTTCTCCTAGTTCATATTTTTAAATATCCTTTCTTTCAATTCGGGCCACGCTATGCTGCTGCAACCGGAGAAACGCTGTTAGATGGCTACAAAAAACTAGGCAAAGGCGTTTTAATAAGTTACTATATTTTAAATTTTGCTACCATGTTTACCGTTCAAGCTGCTGTAACGATTGTTACCGCGAGTTTGGCAGCTAATCTCTTTGGTTTTTCACACGATTTGGTTGCATGGTCATTAGCAATCATGCTAGTTAGTATTCTTTTTTTAGGAGTTGGCAAGTATACTTTTTTAGATAATTTAATGAAGTATATCATAGCCATTTTAACTGTAAGCACCATTGTTGCTGTAGCTATAGCCTTATTTAAAACTGAAAAAGGATTCAGCTTTCAACAAATTATTCCTAGCGGAACAGCACAAGTAACTTTTTTAATTGCCTTTTTAGGGTGGATGCCTGCCCCATTAGATATTTCTATTTGGCATTCATTATGGTCGGTTGAAAAAGACAAAACTACTTTTGTAAAAATAAAGCCTAAACAAGCCATTTTTGATTTTAATGTTGGCTATATTGGAGCCTTATTTTTAGGAGTTTGTTTTGTTATGTTAGGTGCTTTAGTTATGCATCAATCAGGAGAATCATTCTCTAGTAAAGGAACTATTTTTGCTTCTCAACTAATCAATTTATACACAAAAAACTTAGGAGAATTTTCTTCTGTATTTATTGGTGTTGCAGCTTTTACAACTATGTTTAGTACTACTATTACAACATTAGATGCTTCACCAAGAGCTATGGAAAAATCTTCTTTTTTACTTTTTCCGAGAACAACAAGAACAATAAAATTAGGCTACTGGTTTTGGTTACTACTGTTAACGCTTGGAACCTCTGTTATTTTATATTGTTTTTTAAGTGATATGGTATTTCTTGTACGAATAGCCACAGTTTTATCTTTTTTAACAGCTCCGTTTTATGCTATTCTCAACTATATCTTAATTACTGGTAAGCATACGCCAAAAAAGTACAGACCAAATATTGGTTTACGCATTTTCAGTCTTATAGGTATTGTTTTTTTGTTCGGATTTAGTATTTGGTTTTTACTTAGTTTATAAATCTTTTCTTCGTAAATTTGCAGTTCAATTTTTATGGAATGGCAAACGAAACTGTAGCAACACCAGAAAGAACGAAAAAACCAAAATGGTTACGTGTAAAATTACCTGTAGGAAAAAAATACACGGAACTAAGAGGACTTGTTGATAAATATAAATTAAACACTATTTGTACCAGTGGAAGCTGTCCAAACATGGGTGAATGTTGGGGAGAAGGTACTGCTACCTTTATGATTTTAGGTAACATCTGTACACGTTCATGTGGGTTTTGTGGTGTTAAAACTGGACGTCCAGACACCGTTGAATGGGATGAACCTGAAAAAGTAGCTCGTTCTATTAAATTAATGAATATTAAACATGCGGTAATTACCTCTGTTGACCGTGATGATTTAAAAGATGGAGGTTCTATTATTTGGTCTGAAACAGTACAGGCTATTCGTAGAGCTAATCCGAATACTACTTTAGAAACTCTTATTCCTGATTTTCAAGGAAACGAAAAATTAATAGACCGTATTATTGAAGTAGCTCCTGAAGTTGTTTCTCACAATATGGAAACGGTACGTCGCTTAACTCGTGAAGTTCGTATTCAAGCAAAATATGATCGTAGCTTGGGGGTTTTAAAATACCTAAAAGAAAACGGAATGCGTACTAAATCTGGAATTATGCTTGGTTTAGGCGAAACAGAAGATGAAGTAATACAAACCATGAAAGACTTACGTAATGTTGGATTGGATGTTATTACTATCGGTCAATATTTACAACCTAGTAAAAAACACTTACCTGTTAAGGAATTTATAACACCAGAACAATTCAAAAAATACGAAACATTAGGGTTAGAAATGGGCTTTATGTATGTAGAAAGTGGTGCCTTAGTACGTTCATCGTATAAAGCACACAAACACGCTAGCTAACCTTAAATTAAAATATCCTTAACTTTTTAACGGTTTAACGTTAAAAAAATGTCAAATAATTAAAAATTAAATAAAGTACCGCTTTTTATTTATAATTTTGGCACAGATATTGGAAACAACAATACCGTAAGCAAGTAACATTGTTTTCATTGTGTAAATTATTTGAATTAGTTGATTAACAAAGAAGCCCGCTCAAATTGAGCGGGCTTCCTGTTTTTATTCTCTTTAGAGATGCTAATTTTAAATAGCTCTAATTATATCATATTTTGTAATGATGTGGTGTTTTCCATTTTCTAAATCAACTAAAACTGCTTGATTTTCTTTGTTAATTAACTTAGATACCTCATCAATAGAAGCTGATTTTTTAACTGTAGGATATGTTCTTCCCATTACATCTTTAATAGGCTTTTCTGCTATATTTTTATCTTCTAAATAATTATATAATAATGCTGATTCATCTACTGAACCTACAAACCCATTTGCATCTCTTACAGGAATCTGTGATATTTTAAATGTACGCATTCTTTCAATAGCATGTGACACTAATTCTTCTGTTTGAACAGTTACTAATGGTTTATCTATATGATCTTTAATTAAATCTTCAGCTGTAGTAATTTCTTCATCTAAGAAACCTCTATCACGCATCCAATCGTCATTAAACATTTTTCCTACATAACGACTTCCATGATCGTGAAACAACACTACCACTACATCATCAGGTTTAAACTCGTCTTTTAACTGTAATAATCCTTTAATAGCTGAACCTGCTGAATTCCCTACAAAAATTCCTTCTTCCTTAGCTATTTTGCGTGTGTAAATAGCAGCATCTTTGTCAGTTACTTTTGTAAATCCATCAATTAAAGAAAAATCAACATTTTTAGGTAAAATATCTTCACCAATACCTTCCGTGATATATGGGTAGATTTCATTCTCATCAAAAATACCTGTTTCGTGATATTTTTTAAATACAGATCCGTACGTATCTACTCCCCAAATTTTAATATTTGGATTCTTTTCTTTTAAAAACTTAGCAGTCCCTGAAACCGTTCCTCCTGTTCCTACTCCAACAACAAAATGTGTGATTTTACCATCGGTCTGTTCCCAAATTTCTGGTCCTGTTTGTTCATAATGTGCTTGTGCGTTTGAAGGATTGTCATATTGATTTACATACCAAGAGTTTGGAGTTTCCTCCCCTAAACGCTTAGATACTGAATAATATGAACGAGGATCATCTGGTTCTACATTCGTAGGGCAAACAACTACCTCTGCTCCTACAGCACGCAGAATATCCATTTTTTCTTTTGATTGCTTATCTGAAATTACAAAAATACATTTGTACCCTTTTACAATAGCTGCTAATGCTAATCCCATTCCTGTATTTCCTGAAGTACCTTCTATAATGGTACCCCCTGGCTTTAAACGACCATCTGCTTCAGCATCTTCTATCATTTTAAGTGCCATACGGTCTTTTACAGAGTTTCCTGGATTAAACGTTTCTACTTTAGCTAATACTAAAGCATCTACTTCTTTTGTTACTGAGTTTAATTGAACTAAAGGTGTGTTACCAATAGTTTCTAATATATTTTTTGCGTACTTCATATCTTATTAATGTTATGCAAAACTAAGCAAATCGAATGGATTTTGAAGGGCGAATTTTTGTAATGATATATGAAGGTACTATCAACATTAAAAAGCAAAGTATTAGCGTACCTATGTTTAACAATAAAATTGCCAAGAAATTAATATCTACAGGCATTGTTGATACATAATAAGTTTCAGGATCTAGACTTATTAACTTCGTATATTTTTGAATTAAAAGCATACTAAGTCCGATGAGATTTCCCCAGAACAATCCTTTTAAAATTAAGTAAGAAGCATTGTATAAAAATATTTTTCGGATACTCCAATTTACACTTCCCAGTGCTTTTAAAATTCCAACCATTTGTACACGCTCTAGAATAAGAACCAACAATGCTGTTACCATATTTATTCCAGCAACCAACACCATGATTCCAATAATAAACCATACGTTATTATCTAATAGTTTTAACCATTCAAAAATAGCAGGATAATTACTTACAATCGTAATACTATTTAAGGTTGCTCCAATACTTGTATACACTTCATCTCCTTTTTCTTTGAGCATATCATAATCATCAATCAACACTTCAAAGCCTCCTATTTCATTGTCTTTCCAACGATTAATTTTTTGAACCTCTCTTAAGTCTCCCAACAACATAATCTTATCAAACTGTTCAAAACCTGTATTGTATATTCCCACAATAATTGGCTTTCTTGATTTAAATTTCAAACTACTGTTTTCTGCTCCAAACCATGTTTGAATGGTATCGTTTAGTTTAAAATGCAATCGGTTTGCAATAGATTGAGAAATTAGAATTTCTCGGTTTCTATCCTGAGTAAAATCTGGTAAACGACCCTCAACTAAACACTCATTAAAAAAAGTAAAATCGTAATCAGCCGAAACCCCTTTAAAAATAATTCCTTCAAAATCAGTAGGAGTTCTAATTATCCCTCCAACATTAGCAAAAGGTTGTACTTTTTTTATACCGTCAATGTTTTTAAACTCTGGATAAAACTCTTGGTTAATATCAATCGGAACTGTTGAAACATCTGAATTGTTATTATCGTAATTTACAATTTGAATATGCCCTTTAAAGCCTGTCATTTTATCGCGCACCTTATTCTGAAACCCAGAGGTGATCGACACTGCAATTAACATAATAGCTACACCAAGAGCAATGGCAGTGGTTGCAATGGTAATAATTGGTGATGAAATACTGCTTTTATACTGTTTTCCAGCAATGATTCGTTTTGCTATAAATAATTCGAAGTTCAAATGTTTTCTTTTTTACAAACCAAAAGTAACTAATTCTTATGTAAAGAAAGAGAAGAATACCTAGGTTTTAATTCTTTAACTTTTATTATTCTTAAAAAATAGAAATCTGTACCTTTATGTTTTAATTTTTTATAGATGAAGCTTACTTTTAATTACGTTTTTTTACTTTTTTTAGTATTCAGTTTTCAATTTTCTTCTTGTGCACAACAACAAAAAAAATCAACTACTAAAGAAGTGCCAATACAAGAACAGCCAAAAACAATTAAAACGGGTGCTGATAGAACTACAGCTTACCTTCCTCTTTTAAAGAATAAAAATATTGCCATAGTTGCAAATCAAACTTCCGTATTGCAAGTGTTACAACGAGCTGAAGTTGCCCCCAACATTATGGGGTCTGAAATGGTACAACATCACTTAGTAGATTATTTACATAATTACGATAGAATTAACGTTCAAAAAGTATTTGCTCCTGAGCATGGTTTTAGAGGAAAAGCTGATGCTGGTGAAGCCATAGCTGATGGAAAAGATGTAAAAACAGGGATTCCAATTATTTCGTTGTACGGAAAAAACAAAAAACCTTCGCCTGAACAATTAAATGGAATTGATGCTGTTGTTTTTGACATTCAAGATGTAGGAGCTCGTTTTTATACCTATATTTCTACACTGCATTATGTAATGGAAGCTTGTGCCGAGGCTAATATTCCTGTGATACTACTTGACAGACCAAATCCGAACGGACATTATATTGACGGACCAATGTTAGAACCTGAACACAAAAGCTTTGTAGGCATGCACCCTGTTCCTGTAGTTTACGGAATGACAATTGGTGAATACGGTAAAATGATTAATGGTGAAAAGTGGTTAGCAAATGGTATTCAATGTGATTTAACCGTAATTCCGCTAGAAAATTACACACATCAATCAACATATAGTTTACCGATAAAACCATCGCCTAATTTACCGAACGATGTTTCGATTAACCTATACCCTAGTTTGTGCTTTTTTGAAGGAACAAACGTTTCTGCTGGAAGAGGAACCGACAAACAATTTCAAATTTATGGTTCGCCATATATAGAAAAAACTGGTTTTAGTTTTACTCCACAATCGAATGAGGGAGCAAAACACCCAAAATATAAAGGAGAATTATGTTTTGGAGAAGATTTAAGCACTCACAGCCGTTTAGCTAACTTAGATCTTAATTGGCTTAAAAAAGCATACGAGCAGTCTCCTAAAAAAGATTTTTTTAATACTTTTTTTACCAAACTAGCAGGTACTACCAAACTACAAGAACAAATTGAACAAGGACTTTCTGAAGAAGAAATCAAAGCAAGTTGGCAAGAAGGTCTAAATGACTTTAAAAAGGTACGTGAACAGTATTTGTTGTATGAATAGTTCTTTTTTAATACTTTTGATTATTAAAAATTTTGACTATGAAAAAGTATCTTATTTTACTTATACTGATTATCGTATCTCCATCTTTAGCTCAAACAAAAGAAGCTGTAACCTCTAGTGGTGAAATTTTTATACTACACTCAGACGGAACTTGGTCAAAAAAAATAACAGATGAAAAAAAATTAAATTTAAAAAACTTTAATGAACCCTATTATTTAAATCGAGATGATTTAGTAAGCTTAGAAAAAGTTAAAGCAAAATACGAAGCAAAAGTCAAGGCTCTAGGTTATGGAGGCGTTAAAACTCAATTAATAGCATTTAAAGCTAAATCTAATGTTAGATTTAATAATCAATCAATACCAAAAATTGTATTTAAATATGAAGGACTTTTAAATCCTGAAGATTTATTCACCGTTATAAAGGCTAATGAAAAAAGAAAAAAAAGACAATTTATTCAAAGTAGTATAGCATTGGGAGGAAATGCAAGAGATACTTCTGAAAATGAAGTAACTTTCAAGCTTAAAAAGATTGAAAAAAACACCTACGAAATAATTTTTGATGACATACTTAAAAAAGGAGAATATGCTATCATTCCTGCGCTAAACAGTGGACAAACTGCCATGGGGTATAGCTACACTATTAAAATTTATTGCTTTGGTATAGATTAACTAAAAAACATCAATCTTTCATCCAGTTATCAGAATAAATATTAAATCATTTCTCCTCACACATCGATTGTCTATAGTTAATTCCCCAGTTTGCTAAATTGTCAATTAAAGGAAACCCTTCCTAAGGACTACAAGAGCAAGTAAGAACTACCTATAAAAACCCCTGCTCTTTCATCCAGTTATTAGAATAAATTTTTAACAAAGTCAATTTACATACAGTAAACTCTAAAGTAAAAAAACTTCTTATCTTTATAATCTCAAATAAAACTATTGTAAATTGCTGCGCTTTGAAAAAATTTTACTTCACTATATTTCTCTTAATTAGCAGCTTTTCGTTTGCTCAATTTCCTTTTGAAAAACTTCCTTCTACAGAATATAAAGAATATAAGAACTGGAAGCTTTACGATTGGTTAGACACAAAAAATACGATACATCACACACTTACTATTGACTCTTTTTTTGATAATAAAAAGAGCTTAACAGTTCAATTAACCTCTTTACTTACTTATTTCGAAAACACTTCAACGATTCGCTTATTTCGTAATAAAAAAGAAATCTGCAAATTTCCAGAAAGCATGTTATTTTCAACAATAAATACAGGTCACGATCCTATTTACGTTGGAGATATAAATGGTGATGGTCTGGAAGACATAAAAATGATAATTCCGTATATGGGTAATGGTATTTCAGCAATGAATGTTAGAGTAATATACTTATTTCAAACACAAGACTCTACCTTCCATAAGATTTCTTTTACTGATAAAATGGATACTATTCGACCAGAATACGATTTTGATGGAGACGGAAACCATGAAATTATTACAATGACCTTAACAAATTATAGCAATCATAATTATTGGACATTTAATATTTTCGAATACAAAGAAGGTGAATTAAAAAACGTTAATAATAAAGCTAATTATCCTATTATGGTACAATTTCTTAACAAAAAGAACTATACAATTACCAATAAAATTAAAAGAGAAGAAATGAAAAAATTCTCTTTTAATCTTCCTAAGGACTACAAGAGTAAGTAAGAACTACCTATAAAAACCCCTGCTCTTTCATCCAGTTATTAGAATAAATCTTATTCATATAACGAGAACCGTGATCTGGTAAAATTACGACTACTACACTATTTTCATCAAAAAAACCATTGTCTGCGTATTGTTGTGTAGCTTGTAAGGCTGCTCCTGAAGTATACCCTGCAAAAATACCTTCTGCTTTTACTAATTCTCTAGCTTTTAAAGCCGCTTCTTTATCTGATACTTTTTCGTATACATCTACCACATCAAAATCGGTAGAAGTAGGAATTAAGTTTTTACCTAATCCTTCAATTTTATAAGGACTAATTTCATTTGAATCAAACTCACCTGTTTCATGATACTTTTTAATCACTGAGCCCATCGCATCGACTCCTAAAATTTGAATATCAGGATTTTGTTCTTTTAAATAACGTGCTGTTCCAGAAATCGTTCCTCCTGTCCCGCTTGCTGCAACTACGTGAGTTACTTTTCCGTCGGTTTGTTCCCAAATTTCTGGTCCCGTACTCTTATAATGTGCTTCAATATTTAGTTCATTAAAATACTGATTGATATAAATAGACCCTGGATTTTCTCTATGCAATCTTTTAGCTACTTCGTAATACGAACGAGGATCGTCAGGAGTAACATTTGCAGGACAAACATGCACTTCTGCTCCCATAGACTTTAACATGTCTATTTTGTCTTGAGAAGACTTATCACTCACTGCCAAAATACAGCGATATCCTTTTACAATGCTAATCATTGCCAATGAAAATCCTGTGTTACCAGATGTTGTTTCAACAATAATATCTCCTTCTTTTACAATTCCTTTTTCTTCAGCAGTTTCAATAATATGAAGTGCAATTCTATCTTTAGCAGAGTGACCTGGATTAAAAGCTTCAACTTTTGCATAATACGTACCCGGTAAATCTTGGGTAATTCGATGCAGTTGAATCATGGGGGTTTGACCTACTAAATCTATTATTGAATTGGTAATACCTTGATGTCTTTTCATTATGTTTTATAAATAAGAAAAAGTGTCATTACGAAAATTAGACACGAAAAATCTGTTGAGATTGTTCGTTGCTTTCGCAATGACACTTACACTCAATCGAGCGCAAAAATATAATTATTTTTTTAACTTACCTTCTAACATTAAAAAGAACGTGTATTCTTCTGCTGTTTCTTTTAAAGCATCAAACCTTCCAGACGCTCCTCCGTGACCTGCTTCCATGTTTGTATGTAAGAATAATAAATTATTATCAGTTTTTAACTCACGTAGTTTAGCTACCCATTTTGCTGGCTCCCAGTATTGTACTTGACTATCATGTAATCCTGTAGTTACTAACATATTTGGATATGCCTTTGCCTCAACTTGATCGTATGGAGAATACGATTTGATATAATCGTAATACTCTTTATCATTAGGATTTCCCCATTCGTCATACTCACCTGTTGTTAATGGAATACTATCATCTAACATCGTAGAAATTACATCTACAAACGGTACTGCAGCTATGATTCCGTTATATAACTCTGGATTCATATTAACAATAGCTCCCATTAATAAACCTCCAGCAGAACCTCCCATAGCATACAAATGCTCTGGTGATGTATAACCGTTATCTATTAAATATTTAGAACAATCAATAAAATCGGTAAAGGTGTTTTTCTTATTCAACATTTTACCATCTTCGTACCACTCACGCCCTAAATACTGACTTCCTCTAATATGCGCTAATGCATATACAAATCCACGATCTAATAAACTTAAACGTGTTGTTGAAAACCCATCATTAATTGTATACCCGTAAGAACCGTAAGCATATTGTAAGATTGGTGTGTTTTTATCAAGCTTCGTATCTTTATGGTGTACAATTGATAACGCTACTTTTTTACCATCACGAGCAGGTACCCATATACGCTTGCTTACATAATTATTTTTATCAAACTTTCCTCCTAAAACTTCTTGCTCCTTTTTAACTTCTTTTGACCTTTCTTTCATATTGAAATCAATCACAGAACTTGGAGTTGTCATTGAATTATACGAATAACGAATTACCTCTGTATCGAATTCAGGATTTCCATATACCCCTGCTGAATAGGTTTCTTCTTCAAAAGGTAAGTAGTAGTCTTCAGTTCCATCCCATCGTTTGATACGTATTTTATTCAATCCTTCGTTTCTTTCTTCTAAAACTAAATAGTCTTTAAAAATTGAAAAATCTTCAAATAAAGTGTCATCTCTATGAGGAATTACATCTACCCAGTTTTCTTTGCCAGGTTTATCTACAGGAGTTTTCATTAACTTAAAGTTAGTAGCTCCATCTTTATTCGTTTTGATGTAAAAATGATCTCCGTAATGTGCTACATCATATTCTAAATCACGCTCACGAGGTTGAATAATACGTAATTCTCCATCAGGGTTATTAGCATCTAATACGTGGTACTCTGTAGAAACTGTACTATACGAACCTATTATGATATAATCTTTAGATTTTGACTTGGTAACAAAAGCTCCGAACGTATCATCTTTTTCCTCATACACTAATTCATCTAAAGATGCATCAGAACCCAACGTATGTTTGTAAATTTTTGAAGAACGTAATGTTACAGGGTCTTTTTTAGCATAAAACAACGTTTTATTATCGTTTGCCCATACAGAACCTCCAGTCGTGTTTTCGATGATATCTTTATAGATCTTACCAGTTTCTAAGTTTTTAATTCTGATAAAATACTGGCGACGGCTTACTGTATCTGTAGCAAAAGCTGTCATTTTATTATCTGGCGACACATTTAACCCTCCTAACTGAAAATAATCATATCCTTTTGCTTCATTATTCACATTGAACATGATTTCTTCTTCAGCCTCTAAAGTTTCTTTTTTACGGCTATAAATAGGATATTGCTGTCCTTTTTCATAACGAGTTATGTAAAAGTATCCATCTTTTTTATACGGAACAGACTCGTCGTCCTCTTTTATACGTCCCTTCATTTCTTGAAACAACTCTTCTTGAAACTCTTTCGTTTCTTTCGTCATTTCATCATAATAAGTATTCTCTGCGTTTAGGTAATCGTATACTTTTTGAGTTTGTTCATCTTTAACCTCAGCATTTTTTTGCTCGTCGGTTAAACGCATCCAAAAATAATCATCAGTACGTACATCTCCATGTTTCTCTAACTTTGTAGGCTGTTTTTCAGCAACTGGAGCTTTGATATCTTTCTTCATTTCTTGCTTTTTACAAGACGCAAAAATAAGACTAAATGCCAAAGCTGATAGCATTAATTTTTTCATTTTTAAAGTTGGTTTATATTTCTTGTGAAAATACTATTTTTGTTGTTAAGTAAATCATAAAAATAGAAGGATTATGTTCGGAGATATTTCTGGAATGATGGGTAAATTAAAAGAAGCCCAACAAAAAGTAGAAGAAACTAAAAAACGTTTAGATACCGTTTTAATTGATGAAAGTATTGCTGATGGAAATGTAAAAGTTACCGTAACGGCAAATAGAGAAATAAAAGCTATTACTGTTGACGAATCTTTATTAGAAGATAAAGAAGAGTTAGAAGATTACTTAATTTTAGCTTTAAACAAAGCGTTAAAGCGTGCTGGTGAAATTAACGAACAAGAATTAGCAATTGCTGCAAAAAGCGGTATGCCAAACATTCCTGGAATGGATATGTTTAAATAATAGGCTATGTTTTTACAATTAGAAGATTATATGCTACCCTGCTTAAACAAACAATTCTTTGGAATGGATTGTTTAGGTTGTGGCATACAACGTGCGTTAAGCTTAGTTTTTCATGGGGAATTTATAGCGGCTTTTAAAATGTACCCTGCTATATATACCTTACTAGCGTTAGCTTTTGTGGTTGCTATTAACTTCTTTTATAAAGTAAAATACGCTCAAAAAATAATCAGTATATTGGCTATCGTTAACATAGCCATTATTGTGACTAGCTATGTAATAAAAATGAATCAAATAATTTAAATTTTAGAAAAACTATGGAAAAACAAAAACTACCAAATTCAACCACTTCATTAGTATTAGGTATTTGCTCTATTTTAACTTGTTGTTGTTACGGAGTTATTGGATTACCTCTTGGTATTATTGCTGTTATTTTAGGTAATAAAGCTATTAAATTAAATAATGAAAATCCTGATTTATATGAAGGAGTAAAAAATGCTAGTACTGGTAAAACATTGGGTATAGTTGGTATTGTATTAAACGTAATTTTTATCGCTTATATCATTTGGGTTATTTCTATGATAGGAATGGATGCTTTAGGTAGCCCTGAATTATTACAAGAAAGATTACAAGAGCTACAATAGTAGCGAATTCTATAATAATAAAAAAGCGACCAAATGGTCGCTTTTTTTATATCATTCCTTTCGCTTTAAACTCAAGGTACTTATTTATAACATTAACTGATAAATGCTGTGGCTTGGTTAAAATAGCATGTACTGCATTTTTCTCTAATTCTTTTATCATCAAACGTTTTTCGTATGCGTATTTCTCAGCAATCGTTTTGTGATACACACTTTGTAAATCTTCAGCGTTTTCAGTAATTAGGCTATCTAACTCTGTATTTTCAAAGAAAACGGTTACTAACAGGTGCTTTTTAGCTATTGCTTTTAAATACGGTAATTGTCGTTTTAATGCCGATATATGCTCAAAATTCGTATATAAAATCAGTAAGCTTCGCTGATTTATTTTTCGTTTAATATTAGCATACAACAATGCATAATTAGCATCTGAAAAATCTGTAGTTATATTATATAACTCTTCATTAATGACTGATAAATTTGTTTTCTTACTACTTGCTGCTACTATTTTTTCTACTTTTTTAGAAAACATTAGCATTCCTGCTTTGTCATTTTTTAATAACGCAATGTTTGAAAACGCTAAGGTTGAGTTTATCGCATAGTCTAATAATTTCAATCCTTCAAAAGGCATTTTCATAACACGACCTAAATCAATCATCGAATAAATAGGCTGCGATTTTTCATCTTGGTATTGATTCACCATCAAATCACCTCTCTTTGCTGTGGCTTTCCAATTTATCGTACGTACATCATCACCAGGAATATAGTTTTTTATCTGCTCAAACTCCATGGTATGCCCTATTCGTCGGATTTTCTTCATACCAAACTCAGTTAAGTTATTGTGCATTGCTAAAAACTCGTACTTTTTCATTTGCACGTAAGACGGATATACTTTTACACTCTCTTCTGCAGAAAATGTGTAACGTTTAGAAAACATTTGTAAAATAGAGGATACAAACACATTTACTCTTCCAAAGTTATACTCTCCTCTTTCAACAGGTCGAACAGTATATGTATAGGTTGATTTTTCTCCAGGTTTCAAAGGCATTGCATGCTCAAAATCTCTTTTTTGAAATTGTGCTGGTAACTCATCAATCAACGAAATAAAAACTCGAAACGGATAATTGTTTTCAAGTGTTATCGCTATTTCGTTATCATCTGAATTTGATAGCTTTTCTGACACTATTCTTTTTGCTGAAAATCCGTTTTTAAATCGATATAAAATGATTAGATCGATACACATCGCCATAATAAGCAACCATACTAACATCCATGTTGCAGAATACAGCACAGGAATCCAAAACGACACTAAAAACAATGCCGAAACCACGCTGATGTAAACAAAAAAGCGGTTGTGTATGTATAACGATTTAAAGAATTGAATCACTATCTTGGAACTTCAACAGATTGTACAATCATTTCAATTACTTTGTCAGGAGTCATTCCTTCCATTTCGCGTTCTGGAGTTAACATGATTCTATGGCGTAATACCGGATAAATACTCTTCTTCACGTCTTCTGGCATTACAAAATCACGTCCGTTAATTGCCGCAAACGCTTTAGACGCCATCAATACTGCAATACTTGCTCTTGGCGAACCTCCTAAAAATAAATGCGCGTTGTTACGTGTATTAGAAATTAACTGAGCAATGTATTTAATAATCTTTTCTTCTACCAATACTTCAAAAACCTTGCTTCTATATTCTAACAATTCTGACTCGGTTAACACAGCTTCCACCTGAGTTTGTGGTAACGCCCCTTTACGATCGTTATGAGCAGTGATAATTTGTATTTCTTCGTCTAAACTTGGGTATCCTACGTTAATTTTGAATAAAAAACGGTCTAATTGCGCTTCTGGTAAAGCATAGGTTCCCTCCTGCTCTATTGGGTTTTGTGTTGCCAATACCATAAATGGCGGATTCATTGCGTAACGCTCTCCATCCATCGTAATTTGTTTTTCTTCCATCACCTCAAATAATGCCGCTTGTGTTTTAGCCGGTGCTCTGTTGATTTCATCAATCAATACAATATTGGAAAAAATTGGACCTTTTTTAAATTCAAAATCAGAAGTTTTCATGTTTAAAACCGAAGTCCCTAACACATCCGAAGGCATTAAATCGGGTGTAAACTGGATTCGGCTAAAATCCGTTGCAATTGTTTTAGCCAATAATTTTGCAGTTACTGTTTTAGCTACACCAGGTACTCCTTCAATCAACACATGACCATCAGCTAATAAAGAAACTAATAACAGCTCCATAAACTCCTCTTGCCCAACAATTACTTTTCCTAACTGCTCTTTAATCTTAACAACAGCTTCTTTTAATTTTGACAAGTCAACTCTGCTTGTAAACAACTCATTTGTTGTTTCTACTGAATTATTCTCTGTATCCATATTAACTATTTTTATATGCTTTAAAATCTTCAATAGCTTTGTTTAAGGCTATCAAATCTTCTTCGGTTATGTTTGATTTTGATTGTATTTGTTTTATTTTCTGAAATAAATCTTTAATTTTTTCTTCAGAATTACCACTTCTACTAGCTACATTTTTGTAAAAACTCTCATCTATCTTTAGAGTTGATAGTCTGTATTTGACTCTTATATACTCTAAAAAATAGTTGATTTTATGCTCAGCTATATTTTTATGGTCTGACTTTTCATAATACATATTTGCTATAGTACGTGTAAAAGCCAACGTTTGATTTTTTAACGGTGTAATTACAGGAATTAATCGCTGATTACGCTTTCCTTTAAAAATAATGAAAAACAACACACCTATCAACGCTATATAATATGCCCATTTTAACGGTGGGGTTGATAAAACATAGTGCATCGGTGAAGTTATACTACTTTTTCCCGTTTTATAATAGGCATCCCACAAAACAGTACTTTCACCCCCGTTTATAGTACTTGCATTTGCTCCTTTTTTTTGAGAAGTACTTATATACGATAGTACATTCGCTACATACTCGTAATTGTTGTTTAACAACATGTTGTAATTGGTAAAAGCCTGTGGAAAAGTATGCAAATAGAAATTTCCTTTTCCGTGCTTTACTTTAATGTAATTTGGCTTTTTACCGATGATAGAATCGTTTTCATTTCTAACTACTAACTCACCTAAAATAGTAGTATTTAGGGTATCTACTTTGGAAAAATAGAATTTAGAAAAGTCTCTATCAAAATGATATTCTGTTTCACCAAAAATTGAGTTACTCATTTTTTGATACGCTTTTTCTTCAAAAGCTGATGTTGTTAAAATACTCGTTTCTGTTTGTAACGTATCAATATGTACTCCGTTTGTAGCTATAAAAACATTGTTTCCTCTTTTTACAAACTTGAGCAGTTCAGAAAACTCATCTTCTCCAAAATTCAATGCATTATCAACAAAAAAATAAGTTCCGTTATTGGTTGAATCTTTTAAAAATGTATACGGATTTTGATGAATGTCTTTTACTTTTTTCTTCGGAAATAAACTCGGCATTTCTTTATGCAATACATACGTACCATAAGGAATCTTATGCTTAGCAGCATAACTTGGATACCAATTGATTTCTTTAGGCTTTACAGACTCGATGTAAATAATACCTAGCAGTATAAACACCAATAAACCAATGTATATTTTAAGTTTCTTATCCAAATTAGTAAATTTTAGCTAGGGTATTTTTAAACTTACTTTCTGCTTGCACGAATTTTTCTTTATCTATTGAAAACTCTCCGTACCATACATAATCATACAAATAGGTTAACTTTTTAAAATCACCGTGTAATTGTTGTTTAGATGCCAACTCCTTTATATAATCTTCATTTGTTTTTTCTTGTTGCCAAGAAATAAACTCTTTATCTGATAAGTTTTTCAGCAGTAATAAATAGTAATAACGCACTGCTAATTGGTAGTTTCCTTCTGTAATAGCTTGTTCTATTAGCTTTGGTAAATCTTTGTCTTTTATCAACTCTTCTTCTTCCGAAAGATGTACGATAGGTTTTACTCTTTTACCATCAATAATATTACTTGCATTTACTTTTAAAAAGAATTTAATAATGAAGAAAAGTACGAGTCCTGCAATTACGTATGGTAAAATCTTTAAAACAACACGTAAAAATCCTACTGCTGGTGTAATATCATCAAAAATGTACGAAAGTATTTTTATGACGGTTCGTTTTAACCAGTCCCATATTTTCTCTAGAATGGTAGGTTCTCTTTTTTCTACAACATATATAAACTCGTCTTTTTGTTTGTACTCTTCTATTTTTTGAGCATCAAACTTCTTTTGCTCAATAATAGTATCATCATACTGAATCACTTTTTTTTCTTCCTGTGAAAAAACTGCAATTGAGCAAATAAAAAACGTTATGTAAAAAAGAAACTGTTTCAAAAGATTATTGTCCTAAGCTATCAATTCTTTCAATAGTTCCTGTTAAATTCTTTTTCTCGTTAACATCAAAGTATAAAAACACGTTAGTGATTAATGTTATTGAATAAAACATTAGCTGACCTGCTATTGAAAGAACATTCAAAATTAAGTAAATAGGATCACTAAAAAATCCAAAAACTTCTGCTGGATCATCACTTCCCATGCTTAATCCCATTTTTGCAAATTGATAAATCATTGCTGGAATTTGGAATACATATCCTAGAACACTTACTAAAATAGACACTACGAAAACTACTCCGAAAACTTCCCAGAAATATCCACTAATAAAGTTAAAACATTTACCTACCGCTCCTGAAGCTGTTTCATTTTGAAACACCAAGATTGAAGCTCCTAAAGATAATGCTGGCCAAGTATAAAATACTGGTAATACACATAACATGGCACTTGCAAACAATATCAATCCTGCTAAAATACCAAAACCTGTAAACGACCAAAATTTTGCTTTTGTGTTGGTTATAACTTCTTCTTGATTCACTACTCCTTTATTATCTATATAAGATTTAATATAGTACATCCCCGCTAGGTTTATAAAAACAATAGCTATTAAATAAGCTATCATCATAATAAACACAGACCCTAGCATACCAATGGCAGCACTTGCGTCTTCAGTAATTATTGATGACATAGACATCATATAATAAATCATAGAAGCTACAGCTACAACTATTGGTATTGCAGCTACTTTTAAAATAGATAAAAAGAATTGCTTTCCTTCTAATCTGATAAATTTAAAAGCATCTGAAATAATACTTCCTAAATCTCTTTCTCTTTTAAACTCGATGTATTCTTTATTCATGTGTTAGTTGATTTTTATAAACTTTAATTGGATATATAACGTAGTAAAATATAATTAAGGCTAACGAAGTTCCTATGATTAGAATAGCTAACCAATCGGGCATTTCAGTATGACGAGTAACAAACCCTTCTAAAAAACCTGCTACAATAAAAAACGGAACGGTACTTACCATAATTTTCAATCCGTCTTTCATTCCTCTTTTAAACGACTCTAATCGCGAATAGGTTTTAGGAAATAATATACTATTCCCGAACACCAAACCTGCACAACCTGCAATTACAATTACTGATATTTCTATGGTTCCGTGAATCCAAATAGTTCTTGAAGATTCCCAAAACAAACCTTTCTCATAAAAGAAATACAAAAACGATCCTAACATTATTCCGTTTTGCATCATTATATATAAAGTTCCTACCGAAAACAGTATTCCTAATACAAAGGCATACATAGCAACTCGTATATTATTCATAGTAATTCCTATAAACATATTAATTTCATTTGCATCTTTATATACAGCCATAGGATCTCCCTTTTCAATATTTTCTAAGGTCATATTCACATAACTATCTCCTAAAATAAGACGTACAAAATCGGTATCAGTCGCTGCTGAAAATGCTCCGCATATGGTAAAAAAAGCAAAAACGATAAAAGCAACAAACAATTCTTTTTGATAACTATAAAACATCAAAGGAAACTCAGTTTTAAAAAAACTGGCAAATCTATTCTTACTTTCTTTTTTTGTTTTATAGATTTTTTGATGCGCAGCAGAAGCAATAGAATTTAGATATACAACCGTATTTCCGTTAGGATAAAACGTTTTGGCATAACTTAAATCATCTGTCAACTCCACATATAAATCTGATAATTTATCTGGAGTAATAATTGTTTTTTGATACAACGCATCTTCAAAAAGCTGCCACTTTTCTTTGTTTTTATTTACAAAAGCAGCTTCTCTCATCTACTTAAAAAATTAAAGTGTATTTGTTGAGAAGTTTCCTTAATCATAGAATATTTTTATCTTCGCTAAACTAAAAAAAGTTGTAGAAATATCAATAAAAAAATTGAAAAACTAATTCATGGATAAATTTCAAATAGAAACTGCTCAGAACATTGCTATTAGCCAAAATGTGGCACATGTTACCACTCGTATTGGTTCATACCTAATTGATGCTTTATTTATTTTCGGATATTACATCATCATTGCCATTATTATAGGAATGTTAGATATTCCTTTTAGTATGGAATACCTGAGCTTATATATGCTACTTGGATTACCTATATTTTTTTACAGCTTGATTTTTGAAATTTTAATGAACGGACAAACACCTGGAAAATATTTCAATCAAACAAGAGTGGTAAAGTTAGACGGTTCTAAACCTACTTTTGGAAGCTATTTAATTCGTTGGTTATTGCGAGTTGTAGATTTCACATTGGCAAGTGGTTCGGTTGCTGTACTAACCATTTTACTAAATGGAAAAGGGCAACGCTTAGGTGACATTGCTGCAGGAACTACTGTTATTTCTGAAAAGAAAAGAATCACCTTAAAAGACACCATTGCTAGTGATGTAGTAGACAATTATACTCCTACCTACTCGCAAGTAACGTTGTTAACTGATAACGATATTCACACTATCTCAAACGTATATAAGGACGCCATGAGAAAAAGAAATCATAAAGTGATTTTAAAACTGCATGCGAAAATTATCGAACTCACAGGAATTTCTTCTGAACAAAAACCAGCAGAATTTGTAAACACTGTGATTAAAGATTATCATTATTACGCGCGTCAATAATTTTTCAACATTTATTTTACTGAAAACAAACCTACTATCCTATTCCTTATTTTTTTCGTTAATAAAAAGCTGATAGAAACTATTTTTCACGGCGTTGAATACGCTATTTTCGTAACCTTTCTTACAGAAAAAATCACATTTCAAGGGTACGAGAAAAACTATGAACAACGAGAAAAACTGGCTTCAATATTATAAAAACAGCTTATCTGATAGTGAAAACTTAGCTATCGACATTAGTAAAATAAAAAACCTTTTTCATCAAAAAACTTCCGATTTAAGTAACGCACTCATCAATGCTAAACAAGCAAGTCAACTATTAGATGTTGAAGAACGTAGAATTAATCGATTAAAAGGAATAACTAAAAAAGACAACCCTAAGTGGCATAAGGTAGAAGAAACTAAAATATTAATAGCTCCTTTTCATTTAGTATATCAAACCGACAACACGAAATTTAAACAACGTACTATTCATCCTTTTTGGATTAGTGCTATTGTAAATCGTTCAGGACAATTATCGGCTCCAAAAGATGGCTTTCCTTTAATTGTTCGTAACTATCTAACACCTATGGCAGATGTTAAGAATGATTTTATCTTCTCTTCTATCGACACTGTTTTAGATGCTAAAGACTTAGATGCTCCCGATTTTGAAAATAGCGAAGAACCTATACCTTGGGATGAATACTGGAACTATATTAACGAAGTATTTTCTGCGACAACTTTTAGCAACCTATACCGTTATCAAGTAGAACGCTACACTACACAGTATGAGCTTACTTATTTCGCTTTAAGCTCTAAAATATCAACAGCAAAAAGTATTTTATTTCTGTACGAAAACTTACTTAAAAATACGGATGAATTACCTGTGCTCTCTAAAATCATCAATCCATATACTAGAGAACGACAAGAAGCCATTACCGATAACGGATTTTTAGTGTATAACCATTTGCATTTAGGGCAAATGTCGAATAAATTTCCACTTTCCGTTAGTCAACGTAAAACATTGTTATCGTATTTAGTAGCCGAAGAAAATGCGGTTACCGCTGTAAACGGACCTCCAGGAACTGGAAAAACTACGCTATTGCAAAGCTTGGTAGCTACCGAGTTTGTAAAAGCTGCTATTAACGGTGAAGAAGCACCAATTATCTTAGCATGCTCTAACAACAACCAAGCAGTAACCAATATTATTGATAGTTTTATCAATTCTGAAAGTACCATGGGAGAATTAGCTAATCGTTGGATTCCTGATTTTAACGGATATGCAACCTACCTCCCATCCAGTTCAAAAAGTGAGAAAAAACTAGCTAACATCAATTACTTAAAAGGGAATTTATTTGGTCATGAAGGAACACTTTGTAATCTGGAGAATGAAAAATACATATCTGAAGCTGAATATTATTTTTTAACAAACTACTGTCAGTATTTCAATACCCAAACAAATTCACTTGACGATGTATGTAACCATCTACAAGAAGAAATTATAGGTATTCAAAATATTTTAGCTGATGGTGTTGACTTCTCTAGAAACTATATAAATGCTGTAAACTACATCAACAGCATACTTGTACACGAAGAAGATTTCATCGAAAAAAGTACGTTTAAAATCTCCAAACTACAGGAATGGAGAACTGTTTTAAACGATTTAAAAACATCGACAAAAGACACTGATTTTATTGATAAAGTACAACACTATTTTATTGATGAAGCTCAGTTTGAATCAAGAAATGCTGAACACATTTTTAAAGCTAACGCTGAAACATTGTTGAATGCTAAAAAAGCAGCAGCATATGTAAAAGAATGTACAAACAATGTAAATCTGCTACTGCAATCACATTTAAGCCTAAAAAATTGGAAGTATGAAAATAACATCAAAGGATTTCCTTTTGTTTCAGAAGAACAAATGTGGGCGTATGAATATGAAAAGATAAACTCTAACGATACAACACAACGTTTCTTTTATGATGAATTAGATATTGATTTACGCCATAAAGCATTCTTATTAGCAACTCATTATTGGGAGGCTCGCTGGTTACTAGAAACCAGAGAAATGTTAGAGGAAAACACCGAAAAAGGAACAGGAGAATATGCTATTAAAGCAAAATGGAAACGAAGAGCTATGCTTACTCCTTGTTTTGTAGCTACTTTTTACACAGCACCAAGTCACTTTTTATACAGTCAATTTCAAGGAGAAAACGAAAACGGAAAACCTATTTTTGAATACTTACCGCTATACAACTTTTTAGATTTGTTAATTATTGATGAAGCTGGTCAGGTTACTCCAGAAGTAAGCATCCCTGTATTTTCATTAACTCAAAAAGCCTTTGTAGTAGGTGATTTACAACAAATTGAGCCTATTTGGTCTATCCCTAAAAAAATTGACCAAGGAAACTTAACAAGCCTTGATATTATTAAAAATCAAAATGACGCACATTTAGACGAGTTAGGTTTTTTAGCTTCTAGCGGAAGCATTATGAAAATGGCTCAGAATGCCTGCGAATTTGAAACACCATTACCCGCTAAAAAAGAACAAGGATTGGTTTTATTGGAACATAGACGATGTAATGATGAAATTATTAGTTTTTGTAACGAATTGGCATACGATGGTATTTTAAAGCCTATGAAAGGAAAAGCTAAAGAAAATCAAGCATTTCCATCAATGATGGCATATCATATAGAAGGAGTTAGTGAGCGTAAATACAACAGTCGTCAAAATATAAGTGAAGTAAAAGCTATTATTTCTTGGTTACAACAAAACAAAGAAACCATTCAAGAAGCATACGATGTAGACGCTATTGAAAGTGTTTTAGGAATTATTACTCCTTTTGCAAGTCAGAAAGGAGAATTATCAAAAGCCTTAACCGATGCGGGTTATAAAGTAAGTGATATTAAACTAGGTACCGTGCACGCTTTACAAGGTGCAGAACGAAACATTATCTTGTTCAGCTCCGTATATTCTAATGACGACGAAGGAACCTTGTTTTTTGAAAAAGACAACAAGCCTAACATGCTAAATGTAGCGGTTTCTAGAGCCAAAGAAAGCTTTATTCTTTTTGGAGACACTCGAATTTTTGATGAAACCAAAAACACGCCTTCAGGAATTTTAAAAAGACATTTAAACATTTATGAAATGGCTAACTAATTATGTTTTTGTACACCAAAAAAAATCATAACTAAAAAAGTGCACAACACTCTACACTAAGAAATTTGATAAAAAAATAGTGTACAGCACTTGTACACCAAAAAAATTATCAACTTAAAAAGTGTACAGAAAAATACCTAACTTGCTATTAAACATTTTTAATAACATTTAGAAAAATGTTAGTTTTATATTGAAGTAATTAAAAACTAACAAATAACAACAAAAAAAGGAACGATTTAATCGTTCCTTTTTTTTAATATACAATACTGTAAGCTTATTTTTTAAACTCAGTAATAGTATTCTTAATAATATTAATACAGTCTCTTAATTGCTCTTCATTCATCACTAATGGTGGAGCAAAACGAATGATGTTTCCGTGTGTTGGTTTTGCTAATAGTCCGTTATCGCGTAACTTAATACAAATATCCCAAGCTGTTGAGCTATCTTCAGTGTCATTAATTACAACAGCATTTAATAACCCTTTACCACGTACTAACGTTAATAACTCGTTTTCTTTGGCAAACTCAGCTAACTCCTCTCTAAATATTTTACCTAAACGCTCAGCATTCTCAGCTAATTTTTCTTCTTTAACTACTTCTAAAGCCGCTATAGCTACTGCTGCTGCAACAGGGTTTCCTCCAAAAGTAGAACCGTGGTTTCCAGGTCTAATAACATTCATAATGCTATCATTTGCTAATACTGCAGATACTGGATATGCCCCTCCACTTAATGCTTTACCTAAAATTAAAATATCTGGTTGTACATCTTCGTGGTTTACTGCTAATAATTTTCCTGTACGTGCAATACCTGTTTGTACTTCATCTGCAATAAATAATACATTATGCTTTTCACATAACGCTTTCGCTGCTGCTAAATATCCTTCAGAAGGTACATACACTCCAGCCTCTCCTTGAATAGGTTCGGCCATAAAACCAGCAATGTTATCGTTGTTTTCTAACGCTTCTTCTAAAGCTTGTAAGTTATCGTACTCTATTTTTATAAACCCATTAGTAAATGGTCCAAAATTCTTACGTGCTACTGGATCATTTGAAAAAGAAATAATGGTAGTTGTTCTTCCGTGGAAGTTATTTTTACAGACAATAATTTGCGCTTCGTTTTCATTAATTCCTTTTACTTCATACGCCCATTTTCTACAGATTTTTAAAGCAGTTTCAACAGCTTCTGCACCTGTATTCATTGGTAATAATTTATCAAAACCAAAGTATTCAGTTGCAAACTTTTCGTACTTTCCTAACATATCGTTATAAAAAGCACGAGATGTTAATGTTAATGTTTGCGCTTGGTTTACCATTGCCCCTACAATTTTAGGGTGACAGTGTCCTTGGTTTACTGCGGAATAAGCCGATAAAAAATCATAATATTTTTTTCCTTCAACATCCCACACATATACTCCTTCTCCTTTACTCAATACTACTGGTAATGGATGGTAGTTATGTGCTCCGTATTTGTTTTCTAAGTCAATCGCTTGTTGCGAAGTTAATTGGTCTAAAACAGCCATTTTTCTTAATTTTTTAAAATTTATAAAATAACCATTCCTTATCTACCTTTATCCTTTCGAAAAAGAAGTTTCGAAAATTCAGCGTGGGAAAGAAATCATCCCTAACTACAAAAATATCAAATTTAAGTGACTTTATTTAGCTTTAGTGAGTCTAAAAAATAAAACTGCTTAACTTTTTTGTAATAAACAATAAAAACAAGGTTAAATAGTTTTTTTTATCTTTAAGGGAATTAACTAAATATCGTTTTATGAAAAGAATCTTTTTTTTATTACTGCTTTCAGTAGTTGTAATTGGATGTAAATCAACATCTGTAACTAACAATAAACTTGACAACAAAACTGAACGAATGCTAAAAGGTAACTGGACTATTACTACTGTAAACTTTCCTGGTTCAAACTACCTAAAAGTAAATTCATTTAATTTAGAAGACTCTAGCTGTTTTATTGGTAGTAACTGGAGTTTTGTTTCTAACAATAATAAAGGAGAAATGAACTTAAACAATCCAAGTACAAATTGTAAAGACTTTAGCTCTCCTATTACATGGTATGTTAATAAAGATAGAAACTTTGTCTTAAAAATTATTAATAACCACAAAGCTAAAGACGTTAACGCTGGATACATTTTAAGACTACGTAACGTTACTGAAACTAGCTTTGACTTAATTGACAAAGTTAACGTTGCAGGACAAGTAAAAGACATTACATACTCATTTCAAAGACAATAATTAATAAAAGCATTATGAAAAAATCAATCATTTATAGTTTATCATTTTTATTTTTAACTGGTACTATTTTTACTTCATGTAAATCTATTCAAAACGCTAACAACACTCAAAAAGGTGCTGCTATTGGTACAGCTGCTGGTGCTGTAATAGGTGCTGTAATAGGTAATAATGTAGGTAACGGAAATAACTCTGAATTAGGTGCTATTTTAGGAGGTGTTGTAGGTGGTGTTGCTGGTGGTGTAATTGGTAACCAAATGGATAAGCAAGCTCGTGAAATTGAAGAGGCTTTACCAGGGGCTGAAGTAGAAAGAGTTGGGGAAGGTATAAAACTTACCTTAGGAGAAAACGCCGTTCGTTTTGCTACTAACAAAGCTACTTTAACCTCTACTGCACAAGCTAATTTAGATAAATTAGTTCCTGTATTTAAAGATTATGAAAACACAAATATTGTAATTTATGGTTATACAGACAGTACTGGTAGAGTTGAGTACAACCAAACACTTTCTGAAAAAAGAGCTAATTCTGTAAAAAATTATTTAGCAGGAAAAGGATTAAACAACAGCCGTTTTGAAACCAAAGGTTTAGGTGTTAAAGATCCTATAGCAACAAACGATACTGCTGAAGGAAGAAGTAAAAATAGACGTGTAGAGTTTGCTATCGTTGCAAACGAACAAATGATAAAAGAAGCTAAAAAAGAAGCAGGTCAATAAAAAAGCCTTCACAACAAAGATTAAAGACTACTCTAAATGAGTAGTCTTTTTTTTATCTTCAAACCATATCTTTTCCTAATTTTGCACACCATAAATCATAGTATAGAATGCCAAGAAGAGAGCGAAATAAGTTTGTAAAAAGAGGACAAATCATTGAAATTTTAATTGAAGATTATGCCTTCGGCGGAAAAGGAATTGGAAGAATACGTTCAGAAGAAGGTGTTTTTGTAGTTTTTGTTCCTAACACTTTACCAGGACAGTTAGTAAAAGCACGTGTAGACAAATCAAAGAAAAAGTATGCAGAGTGTAAATTGATTGATGTTTTAAAACATTCTGAGGACGAAGTAGCTATTCCTTATCAAGATATTCCTGGAGCACCTTACATTCAATTACCTATAGATTTACAACACAAATACAAGCAAGAAAGTACTTTATCTTTATTTAAGCGTATTGGTAAAGTTGAAAATATTGAAGATTTATTTGATGAATTTATCGCTTCCCCTAATGTATTCCACTATAGAAATAAAATGGAATATGGTTTTTCTGCCATTGGTTACGATCGTGAAAACAAAACCGATGTAGATGAATTTACCTTAGGTTTTAAACGTCGCGGTGTTTGGTGGATGGGTGATAACCTTGAAAAAGATTCTGGTTTATTTGACAAACAAGTTGAAGACAACATCAAAAACATTAGAGAATATTGTAAAAAAACTGGTTTAGCGCCTTGGCATGGGCCTAAAAAAGAAGGTTTCTTTAGGTATTTTGTGGTAAGGAAATCATACAAAACCAACGAATTGTTATTCAACTTAGTAACCACTTCTCACGATTTACCTAAATTTGATTTAAAAGAGTTTGCTAACTATTTAGTAGAGTTATTTGGCGATAGAGTTGCTGGTTTATTACACACTATTAACGACGAAACTGGCGACAGAACCATAGCTACCTCAGGAAGTGTAAAATTAGTATACGGAAAAGATAAGATTGTTGAAGAGTTATTAGGTTTAAATTTTGAAATTAGCATGAAAAGCTTTTTTCAAACCAACCCTAAATCTGCCGAAAAACTATATACCAAAGTAGTTGATTATGCGTTAGAAAACAAAGATGCAATTGACAATACCGTAGTGATGGATTTATTCTGTGGAACAGGAACTATTGGACAAATTATTGCTTCAAAGTCGAATAACACTAAAATTGTTGGTGTAGATATTGTAGCCTCTGCTATTGAAGACGCTAAGAAAAATGCAGAACGTAACAATATTGAAGGTTTACAATTTTATGCAGCTGATGTAGGAAAGTTCTTAAACGAACACCCACAATATAAAAATAAAATAAGAACCATTATTTTAGATCCAGCTCGTGCAGGAATTGCGCCAAAAACGCTTAAGAAAATCATAAACTTAAATGCAGATAGAATGGTTTATGTATCTTGTAACCCAGCAACACAAGCTCGTGATACCGAAGAGTTGATGAAAAACGGATATCAATTAAAAAAGATTAGTTTAGTAGATCAATTTCCACATACATCACACATAGAAACAGTGGTTTTATTTGAAAAATAAAAATTAATGAAAAAATACATTGCTTTATTCATACTTATAGCTAGTTTAACAGCCTGTGAAAAAGATGATTTCTGTACACAAAATCCTGTAACACCCAATTTAGTGCTTCGTTTTTACGATATGGATAATACGAATGATTTAAAAAATGTAGAACGTTTGTCTGTCATTGCAGAAGGAAAAACTGATAGTCTTTTTACCAATAGAACAGTAGACAGTATTGCTATTCCTTTAAACAGCCTATCTCAAAAAACAGTCTATACACTAAAAATGAATGATGTAGATGGCAATATAGCTAATAACCAAATGGCTACACTTACTATTGAGTACAATCCTGAAGAAGACTTTGTGTCTCGTTCATGTGGTTTCAGAATTATTTATGAAAATGTAACTTTAAGTAATACAGGTTGGATAAACAGTTTATCAACTACAGAAATTCCATTAATCGATAATCAAGCTAGCGCCCATGTACAAGTATTTCATTAGTTTATGTTTCGTTTTTGTATTTATGAACGGATACTCACAAATAAATACATCTAAAGAAGAAACCAAAGAAAAAAAAGATACCGTTACATATAAAACAGGATATGGCTTACGTATCGGATTAGATATTAGTAAACTTGGTCTTGCTATTATTGATAAAAGTTATAGTGGTCTCGAATTAGTAGGTGATTATAGAGTATCTAAAAAATGGTACATCGCTACTGAATTAGGTTTTGAAGATGAAACCACCTATGAAGATTTTTCTTCTTCTAGTTCAAAAGGAAGTTATATTAGACTTGGAGCAAATTACAACGCCTACGAGAATTGGTTAGATATGAATAACGAAATTTATGTTGGTATGCGTTACGGTTTTGCCATATTTGATCATACCTTAAATAGCTACCAACCTAATGTTTCTTCAGGTACTGAAAACTTACCTCCTTATTTTCCATCAAACCCTGTTACAACACCTATATCTGACAATGGACTTACCGCTCATTGGACTGAATTACAACTAGGTATAAAGGCAGAAACTTTTAAAAACCTGTTTATAGGTTTTAGCTTTTCATATAAAATTATGTTAAGTGTAGACGATCAAAAAAACTTTAAAACCTTGTACACTCCTGGTTTCAACCGTGTTTTTGAAAGCAATACTGGTTTCGGATTCAACTATACAATATCGTACTTAATTCCTTTTGTTAATAAATAAATTATCAGCATACGCTTGATTTCACTAACTTTACTTCCTGAATAATAAAACTTATTAACAATGAATAAAATTCCAAGCGTAAACTTAGCAGATTTTTTATCGGACGATGCTGAAAGAAAACAAAAATTCATCAATGAAATTGGTGACGCTTACGAGAATATTGGATTTGTAGCATTAAAAGGACACTTTTTAGACGATGAATTAGTAGATAACTTATATGCTGAAATCAAGAAGTTTTTTGATTTACCTACAGATGTAAAAGAAAAATATGAAATTCCAGGTATTGGAGGTCAAAGAGGGTATGTTTCTTTTGGTAAAGAAAGTGCTAAAGGAAAGAAAGAAGGAGATTTAAAAGAGTTTTGGCACTTTGGTCAGTATGTTGATGTAGATTCAAAATACGCAAAAGAATACCCAGAAAATGTTGAAGTTGAAGAATTACCTGAATTTAACAAAGTAGGTAAAGAAGCTTACCAAATGTTAGAAAAAACAGCTAAATACGTTTTACGTTCATTAGCCTTACATTTAGGTTTAGAAGAAACGTATTTTGACAACTACATCAAAAACGGAAATAGTATTTTGCGTCCAATACACTACCCTCCTATTACTACAGAACCTAAAGGAGCTGTAAGAGCTGCTGCTCATGGTGACATTAACTTAATCACTTTATTAATGGGAGCTCAAGGAAAAGGATTACAAGTTCAAAACCATAAAGGTGAATGGATTGATGCTATAGCAGAAGATGACGAGTTAATGATTAATGTAGGTGATATGTTATCACGCCATAGTAACAACAAGTTAAAATCAACAATTCACCGTGTAACTAACCCTCCTAAAGAATTATGGGGAACATCACGTTATTCAATTCCATTTTTCATGCATCCTGTTTCTGATATGAAATTAGATGTTTTAGAAAACTGTATTGATGAAAACAATCCAAAACAGTTTGAAGATATTACTGCTGGTGAGTTTTTAGATGAACGTTTACGCGAATTAGGATTGAAAAAATAAATCTAATGGATTTACAAGATCAATTAAAAAATCTATTCCCAGATCATCAGTTTGAAGAAAAACCTGAAGAAAAAAAACCTGATATCTGGCTTCAAGAAGAACCTATTCTTTGCAAGTACGAAAAACGAAAAGGGAAACCAGTTACTATTATAGATGGTTATAATGGAGCAACCCAAGACTTTAAAAAGCTTGCTAAAGAAATTAAAACTAAGCTCAGTGTTGGTGGTAGTTTTAAAGATGATACAATTATCATTCAAGGTGATTATAGAGATACTATAATGCAACTTTTAAAAGATAAAGGATTCAACGTAAAACGCGTTGGTGGATAAGTAAAAATGTCGAAGAATTAATTCTTCGACATTTTTTTTATATTTATAACTTTTGTAAAGCACTAAATACCAACCAATAAACAATAACGTATAAAATAAATCGTTTATTTTATATAAATAAAGAAATCAACAAATTCCCTAGAAATCATGAAACATTCTTTATTACACATAACCAATGGAGACGTTACAACCCAAAGACTTCACAAATTAAAAATTGAAGGCGATATTATTACGTGGCGTGAAATGTTATGTGAAGGAAAAACATCAGTAGACGTAGGTAGTGAAGACTTCTGGAAAACACGTTTTGACTTTTTAAAAACTACCTATAAAGTTACTAAGAAGAAGTTTATAGATTATACCCTTAAAGAATACCGCAACCTTTGTAATCAAAAACAACAAGATGAGATTGTTTTATGGTTTGAATACGATTTGTTTTGCCAAATAAATATGCTAGCGGTAATAAGCTGGTTAAAAAGATATCGTAAAAATCACAAAATATCTTTAGTTACTAGTGGAAAAGTTGACAATTCAAAAAAACTATATGGTTTAGGAGAATTATCTGACGATCAATTAAAAGAGCACTTTAAAAATAAAGTAGAGCTTTCTCAAGATGATATAGAATATGCTGACTATATATGGCAATTATATTGCTCAGATAGTCCGTTACCTCTTGAAAATGCACATAAATTTAATCCAGAATCACCTTTTGTATATCTAGAAAGCGCTATAAAAGCACATTTACTTCGTTTTCCTTCAATTGAAAATGGATTAAATCATATAGAAAATAATATTTTAAAGGTTGCTAACGAGCATACATTTGCAAACCAAGATGAACTTCTTAGAAATCTTTTAACTCATCAAGAAAACTATGGGTTTGGTGATATTCAATACGTTAACAAACTTGAAAGCCTTAAAAAGCTATTTACCTCTTTTAATCCTGTAAAACTTAGTAAAACAGGTAAGAAAGTATTGCAAAACCAAACAAACTATTATGCTAAAATTCGTTCTGATTTTTCGTATCTTGGTGGCGCAAAAAAATACAGCTATCTCTATGTAAACTCTACTGATAAGCTGTTAAAAATTACATCGTAAATGAGTATAAAACATTCTGAGCTCATCTTAAATCCAGATGGTAGTATTTACCATTTGAATTTAAGACCTGAACATATTACTACCGATATCATTTTTGTTGGAGACCAATATCGCGTCGATAAAGTTACCAAACACTTTGATACTATAGAGTTTAGCACCCAAAAAAGAGAATTTAAAACCACTACTGGTACCTATAAAGGAAAAAGAATTTCTGTAATTTCTACAGGAATAGGTCCTGATAATATTGATATTGTTTTAAACGAGTTAGACGCCTTAGTTAACATCGACTTAAACACACGTAAAGCTAAAGAAAAACACACACAATTAAACATTACAAGAATTGGAACTTCTGGTTCTTTACATGCTGATATTCCTGTTGACAGCTTTTTATTAAGCTCTCACGGGTTGGATTTAAACGGAATGTTACAATCGTATCAAGTGGATGAAATTTCACATCCAGATATAGAAGAAGCTTTTATAAAGCATACCAATTGGAGTGCGAAAAAATCATACCCTTTAATTGTTTCTAATGGAAAAGCTTTAGAAGACAAATTAATATCTAACAAGGTATATAAAGGAATTACAGCTACCGCTGGTGGTTTTTATGGTCCTCAAGGACGTGTTTTACGCTTACCTTTACAAGACCCCGATTTAAATAAGAAGATTGATAGTTTTAACTATAACAACAATCGAATTACCAACCTTGAAATGGAAACATCTGCCATTTATGGGTTGGCTAAACTACTAGGTCATAATGCTGCATCAATGAATGCTATTATTGCTAACAGAGCCAACGGAACATTTAGTAAAGATCCGTACAAAGTAGTAAACGATTTAATTGTATATACTCTTGAGAAATTAGTTGAATAAATGCTGAAATTAAAAATAGGTGGTGTTCCAGAACATTTTAATTATCCTTGGTACATCACATTGAAAAATAAAGAATACACCAAAGAAGGAATCAACTTACGCTGGAAAGACTATCCTGGAGGCACGGGAGCTATGGCAAAAGCTTTACGCTCTGGTGAAGTTGACATTGCTTTGGTGCTCACTGAAGGAATTATTAAAGATATTATTAATGGAAATCCTTCAAAAATTACACAAACCTTTGTAAAAAGTCCACTTGTTTGGGGAATTCACGTAGCTGCGAACTCTAAATTTAAAACAATTGACGATTTAGAACACGCAACCGTAGCTATTAGTCGCTTTGGTTCAGGTTCTCAACTTATGGCAATTGTAAATGCTCATAACAATGGTTGGGACGTTAGCAAACTGCAATTTAAAGTAGTTAGAGATTTACAAGGAGGAATAGATGCTTTAACTAATGGAGAAGCCGATTATTTTATGTGGGAACACTTTACCACCAAACCATTGGTTGATAACGGTACTTTTAGAAGAGTTGGTAACTGCCCTACTCCATGGCCTTGTTTTGTAATTGCTGTTCGTGATGAGATATTAGAAAATAATTTTGAAGAAGTAAAAAAAGTGCACGACATTATTAACGCTTGTACTAAAGACTTTAAGGATTTTGATAATATTGATGAAGTTCTTTCTAACAGATATGAACAACAATTAGAGGATATTCAAGAATGGTTATCTATAACCGAATGGAATGATGGAGAACCTATTTCTGAGAATTTAATTACGGACATACAAAATAAAATGGTAGAGTTCAACGTTATTGAAAAGAAGGAAAATTCTGGTGACTTAATCAGAAATATGTATATTTGATTTTATAAAACGGAATAATGATGAAAAAAGTAGTATTTATTGCAATTTGTACTGTTAGTTTATTAGGTTTTTCTTCTTGCGGAAGTACTAGTCCTTGTGGTTTAGCAAAAACTAATCAAAACAAACAAAAACAACATCAACAACAAGAGATAGTAGTTGCAGATGCAACTGAAATAGCAATCGCTGAATAAGTTGATGTTTCTTTATTCAAATTCAATAAATCCGCTTTTTTAGGCGGATTTTTTTGTTTAATTCTTCTCTTTCAGCATTGGTACAAATCTAAAATCACCTAGCTCGTGCTTTTCAAATTCTTTGGGTGATTTTCTTATAAACAAGGTCATTACTTGTTCTTTATCTCCCACAGGAATCAACAACCTACCTCCTACTTTAATCTGCCCTAATAATGCTTTAGGCACATATGGTGCTCCAGCTGTGACAATAATTTTATCAAAAGGAGCTTCTTCTGGCAGCCCTTTATAACCGTCTCCAAAAATAAATCGTTTAGGTTTATAACCTAACTTTGGTAAAAACATCGAAGTTTTTTTAAACAACTCATGTTGTCTTTCTATTGAATACACCTCTGCATCCAACTCTAACAACACTGCTGTTTGGTATCCTGATCCTGTTCCTATTTCTAATACTTTATCTCCTCGTTTTACTTCTAACACTTGTGATTGAAATGCAACTGTATAAGGCTGTGAAATTGTTTGTTCAGCAGCAATAGGAAAAGCTTTGTCTTGATACGCATGCGCTTCAAAACTACTATCCATAAACAAATGTCTTGGAATTTTTCTGATAGCTTTTAATACTCTCTCGTCATTAATTCCTTTTGCTTCTAAAACGTTTGCTAATTGATTTCTAAGTCCTTGGTGCTTGGTTGTATCTCTCACTAATTATAAAATTTCAGGAGGATAAAAGTAGTAATAAATCTGTATAAAAGTGTATCTTTGTTTGCGTTGATTTTTTGTAGAAATCATTTCTTTTTCAACAAACCAATCAAATAACTAATAATCTTTCACTTATGTTAAAAGCTGGAGTTTTAGGCGCAGGTCACTTAGGAAAAATCCATTTGCGTTTGTTACAACAATCAGAAAAATATGAATTAGTAGGGTTTTATGATCCTTTTACAGAAAATGCACAAAAAGTAGCCGATGAATTTGGTTATAAACTATTCAATTCTGTAGAAGAATTAATAGATGCTGTAGAAGTTGTAGACATTGTTACCCCTACACTTTCTCACTTTGATTGTGCTAAACAAGCCATTGAAAAAGGAAAACATATTTTTATTGAAAAGCCTATTACCAATACCGTACTAGAAGCAGAAGCTATTAGAACCCTTGCAAGTCAACACCATGTTCGTGGACAAGTTGGACATGTTGAGCGTTATAATCCTGCTTTTACTGCTGTAAAAGACTTGATTGACACGCCAATGTTTATTGAAACACATCGTTTGGCTGAATTTAACCCTAGAGGAACAGATGTACCTGTAGTTTTAGATTTAATGATTCATGATATTGATATTATTTTATCGGTTGTAAACTCAAAAGTAAAAAGTGTGCATGCAAGTGGTGTATCAGTAATTTCAGAAACTCCTGATATTGCTAATGCTCGTATTGAATTTGAAAATGGTTGTGTTGCGAACCTAACAGCAAGTAGAATTTCGATGAAAAACATGCGTAAGAGCCGTTTTTTCCAAAGAGACGCATACATTTCAGTAAACTTCTTAGAAAAGCAATCAGAAGTTGTTAGAATGAAAGACGTACCAGAAAAACCTGATGAGTTTGCTATGATTTTGCAGAATGCTGAAGGTGTTAAAAAGCAAATTTATTACGATAATCCTGAAGTAGTAGCTAACAACGCTATTTTAGATGAATTAGAATCGTTTGCAGATGCTATCCACAATAATACTACGCCTATTGTTTCGTTACGTCAAGGTACTGAAGCTTTACGTGTAGCACATCAGATTATAGACTGTTTTTAGAATAAAGTAAATAAGTAACAACCGCGTTAGGGATTGCAGTGAAAATCCTTTTTTGTTATGCTGAGTAAAGCGAAGAATACACCAAAAAAGATTGTAGCGGAAAGCCCGCCCCAGAGGGGAACGCCCATATAAATACCAAAACACAACAACATGAAAAATATCGCCGTAATTGGAGCAGGAACAATGGGAAATGGAATTGCGCATACGTTTGCTCAATTTGGATACAATGTTCAACTTATCGACATTTCGCAAGCTGCCTTAGATAGAGGTTTAGCAACCATTACTAAAAACTTAGATAGAATGGTAGCAAAAGAAAAAATTACTGAAGACGATAAAAATAATACCTTAAACAATATTACTACCTTCACTTCTATTAAAGATGGTGTACAAAACACTAGCTTAGTTGTTGAAGCTGCTACTGAAAATATTGACTTAAAACTTAAGATTTTTAAAGATTTAGATGAAGCTTGTGCTGAGGATACTATTTTAGCTACCAACACTTCATCAATCTCAATTACTCAAATTGCAGCAGCTACCAATAGACCTGAAAAAGTAATTGGAATGCACTTTATGAATCCTGTGCCAATTATGAAATTGGTTGAAATTATTAGAGGATACAACACTTCTGATGAAGTAATGGACTTTACAGTTGATTTAACTAAGAAAATAAAAAAAGTTCCTGTTGAAGTAAATGATTATCCTGGTTTTGTTGCCAACCGTATTTTAATGCCAATGATTAACGAAAGTATTGAAACTTTATACAACGGTGTTGCTGGCGTTGCTGAAATTGATACTGTAATGAAATTAGGAATGGCGCACCCAATGGGACCATTACAATTAGCTGATTTTATAGGATTAGATGTTTGTTTATCTATCTTAAACGTAATGTACGACGGATTTAAAAATCCTAAGTATGCTCCATGTCCGTTATTAGTAAACATGGTTGCAGCTGGTAAATTAGGTGTTAAATCTGGTGAAGGTTTTTATGACTATTCTGAAAGTAGAAAAGCAGAGAAAGTAGCGAAAATGTTTTCGTAAACTTTAGCTTATAACCATAAAAAAAAGGGAAGTTTCAATCAGAAACTTCCCTTTTTTTTATGGTTATTTATGTGAGATTTCTCACATTCGTTCGAAATGACCTAATAATACATTACTTTAAATTAACACGAAGTATCCGCGATGATTTTCCACTCACCTTGTATCTTCTTAAAGATAATCATAAAAACACCATCAGCATTTCCTACAGATCTTTTTAAGTGATACTCCCCCATAACAGAATAGGCTCCTTCAGTAATTTTAGAAATATCATTAATCTTAAAAGTTAATGTTCCTGAGTGTTCTTTTGTTGGATACCCCTTTTTATAGTTATCTAAGGTTTTTTGCCAACCAAAAGTAACTCCGTTTCGTCCGTAAAACTTTAATGAATCACTTTTCCAGTACCCTTGCATAAAACCTTCTAAATCGTGATTGGACCAAGCTTCTTCCTGAGCTTTCATCACCGATAAAATCTCTTGCTTTTCTGTTTCTTCAGAAACAGTTTTAACTACTTCTTGTTTACACGAAACAAATAGTGTCAGTAAAAAAACGACAGTCAATAACTTTTTCATCTTAAAATAATGAGTTTATAATTTCTTTGATAGTAATTCCTTCAGCCTCTGCTTTGTAGTTTTTTACAATTCTGTGTGATAAAATAGGAATTGCTACTGCTTGCACATCTTCAATATCTGGAGAATACTTTCCGTTAACCGCAGCATGTGCTTTCGCTGCTAAAATTAAATTTTGTGAAGCTCTTGGACCAGCTCCCCAATCAATATATTTTTTTATCAACTCTGTTGCTTTATCTGATTTCGGACGCGTTTTACCTACCAATTTAACAACATACTCTACTACATTATCAGCTACAGGAATTTTACGAATCAATTTTTGGACTTCAATAATTTCTTCTGAAGAAAAAATAGCATTTACTATTTGTTCAGTTATTGACGTCGTATTTTTAACCACTTGCACCTCTTCTTCAAAACTTGGATATTCCAAGTTAATTGAAAACATAAAACGGTCTAACTGCGCTTCTGGTAACGGGTACGTTCCTTCTTGCTCAATAGGATTTTGAGTTGCTAACACAAAAAATGGTAGCTCTAATTTATAGTGATGTCCCGCCACAGTTACCGACTTCTCTTGCATTGCTTCTAGTAAGGCTGCCTGTGTTTTAGGTGGTGTACGGTTTATCTCATCTGCTAAAATGATGTTTGAGAAAATAGGTCCTTTTATAAATTTAAAATGACGTGTTTCATCTAGTATTTCACTTCCTAAAATATCAGAAGGCATTAAATCGGGCGTAAACTGAATTCTACTAAAATTTAATCCTAGTGCGTTTGAAATTGTATTTACCAACAAGGTTTTTGCTAATCCAGGAACACCTATTAATAACGAGTGACCTCCACAAAAAATCGAAAGCAACGTATAATTTACAGCTTCTTGCTGCCCTATTATAACTTTTCCTATTTCTTGCTGTAGTTGGCTGTATTTTTCTACCAGTGTGTTTACTGCTGTTACGTCAGACATAAATGAAAGTTTTTCTTTATTCAATAAATTTAATTACAAACTTTTATAAAATGAAATTCCCGCTTTCGCGGGAATGACAATATACTAAATTTATTACTTCTTATTTATTTTCTTTCTTCCAATCTTTCTTGAAAGTACAATCTTTATAATCGTTTCCTAACTTTAAATACGTTTCTTGTATTTTTTCCTTTGTCCATTTAGCTATTTCTTCTTCTTTCTTTTTAGCTAAAGCAAACTGTTGCATTCTTACATAATCTTTAACTAAATCAGCCGTATGGTTATCTGTTTTATCTTTCATTAAGATTACTCCGTACATTTTCTCTCCTTCACGCGTTTCATCATAATAAATATCTGATAAATCTCCTTTGTTTAATTCACTAATTCTTGGATATAATTCTGGAGGCATTCTTGTTAATTCAAAAGAAGGTTCTTGTGTATATGGGTTTACAATTAAACCTCCACTATTTTTAGTTTCTTCGTCTTCAGAATACTTAGCAACAGCTTCCTCAAATGTAATTTTACCTTCTTTTATCTCAGCTACTATTTTTTCAATTTCCTCTTTAGTTTCTTGTAGTTTTTCATCAGAAATTTGAGGTTGCATTAAAATATGAGATACTTCTCGTTGATTCCCTTTTACTTTGTGTAGTTGAATAATATGATACCCAAACGCTGATTTAATAGGCTCAGAAATTTGATTTACATCTAACGAAAAAGCAGTTTCTTTAAACTCTTTAATGAACGGACTATCTTTAGTTATTACATATTTCCCTCCATTTTGAGCCACAGCAGGATCTTCTGAATTAATAATCGCTTTTAATTTAAAACTTGCTCCCTCTTCAATCTCCTTTTTAATTTCTTTAAGTTTGTTTACAACACGATCTTCTTCTTCTTTAGTTGGTTCAGCTTTTAAGATTAATTGATTTAATACTACTTCTGCAGGAATTTCAGGAAGTTCATCTTTCTCTTCTAAACCTTTAAAATATACTCTAATTTCTTCTGGAGTAACATCAATATCCTCTGTTATCTTTTGTTGCTCTTTTTCTATTAGTAAGTTTTCTTTTTGAACTCTAGCTAATTCTTTCTTTAAATCTTCGATATCGTTAAAACCATATGCTTCAACTACTTTTTCTTCACTTCCGTATTCTTGCGTAAAAAAAGCAATACTTCGGTCTACTCTTCCATCTATTTCAGATTGAGATACTACTACACTATCAATTACAGCGTGGTGTGCTAATAATTTTTGTTGCATTAACTCTTCAAGCATTTCGCAGTCAGAAATCTTTACTTTTCCTTCACTTCGTAACTCTACTTCTTGCTTAAATTTATCAATATCAGAATCTAAAACAATGTTTTTACCTACCACAACGGCTACTCCGTCTATTTTTTCTTGTGCGTTTAACGTTGTTAAACCTGCTAAAAACAAGGCAAAAGCTATACTAGTATTCTTTAAGGTTTTTGTTTTGGATTGCATCATTTATTAGTGTTTTTTCAATATCTCGTATTAATTCTAATTTTCTTTTATGTAAAATAATTTGCTTAATTCTAGGGCTAACATAGCTTAAAGGAGCAGTTGCATTCTTAGGCAATATATTTTTTACAGCGACCAAATATACTCCTAAAGTATCTTCTTTTTGTATGAATTTTGATATTTTTAACAAGTTTTCCTTTGATTCATTACGAAAAGGAGGTATTTTTTTCTTTAAATAATCAAAAGTTACCCAAGTTGAATCTTGTAAACGATATGATTTAAAGTTCAACAAGTGTCTTTCTAAATCTACTTTATCTTCTTCTTTTTCTGATTTAAACTGTGCTATGGTTTCCTTTTTATCTAAAAACTTTTTACCAAAATTTATATACTCAAATTGCAGTAACTCTTCATTTGTCTTAAAGTTTTCTTTGTTCTCTTCATAGTATGAAGCTATTTCTTCTTCACCTACAACTGTGTCTAATTGCTGCTTTATTAATCGTTCTTTGTAGCCGTTTATATATAAACTTTTTTTGTAATCGTTTACTAAGCCTTCAATCTGCTCGCTATTTACTTCTGATATATTTTCTTCAGCTTTTATATATAACAATTCTTGTTTAGCCCATGAATTGATAATCCCTTTAACGAGTACTAAACTATCTTTTTTAGAAAGATTTTTAGGTAATAACCCTTTAATATCATTCTTATACAAATGTTTGTTATAAACTGTAGCTATAGGTTTATCTTCTCTTGTTTTTTCTTTCTTTAAACTAACAAGATCACATGAAACTATACTAATTAACACTATTAGAAAAATATATTTCTTCACTTTATACTATTGGTTATACGTTTTCTTTAATTTTCTTAAAACCTTTTCTCTTACTTTGATAGTATTTTTTTCTCTTAAATCTTTAATCCACTCTTTTTCTAATTCATCTTGATAATCGCTCATCACCTGCCCTCTAATTTCATCAAGTTCTTTGCCATATTTGTTTTTATGAGTTGAGTAAAACTGATTCAACCCTGCCTCGTCAGTTGAAGCCTTGTTCCAAATTTTAGCTTCCATTAAATCAAACAATAGCAATCCTACTTTATATCCTTGCAGAATGTTTTTATATTCAGAATTCTTACTTCGCTAGGTCTTCTTTGAAATAGTTTATCACTTTGTTATTTACAAACTCTTTAAACAGCTTTTGATCTACTTGCTGTTTTTTTTTAGGCAGCAAACATAACTAAATCTTTTTGCAACCATTCTTTTCCATTAATAGAAAGCACTCTCCTATCCAACTTTCCATTCTTTTCTTCTTCTGTAGCTTCTTTAAGAATATTAAGTGCTTGAAGATATTCTTTTATTTTGTAGTCCTTTTTTTTCTTTTCTACCCTTCCAATACTTAAAACTTCTACCCTGCTTGAGTTTATTATTCTTGTTGTTAGCTCTTCTTACATTTCTTCAAAAGAAGTTATAGGATAATTCTTTAATAGCTTAACTATATGCCAACCGTTTTTTGTTCTAAAAGGTTTACTATAATCTCCTATTTTTTCTAGTTTTATTACCTCATTCTCAAATTTCTCTACCATTTCTCTAGTTCCAAACCTTGGTAACTTTCCTCCATTATTTGCAGAGCCTAGATCATCTGAATATTCATTTGCTAACTTTTCAAAAGAAGCTCCTGATTCTAAAAGCTGATAGATCTCTTCTATTTTAGACTCACCTTTTCCGTCTTCTACTAAAGGTAAATTCTTTTCATACACTTGCTTAAACTCCGAAACTAATACAGGAGTATCATTAATACGAAACAATTCCTGATCTCTTTGTGAAAAAGTTGGAAGAATTGTACATGAAACAGCTAGTATGAAAAGTAGATTTTTCATGCTATAAATTTACAAAGAAATAATTCCTTTTATAGCCTCTGCTTTTTTGTAATAAGAAATAACTTCGTCTGAACTTTTAACCGTTAAGTGTATTGAAACACTTACATACTTGCCTGTTTTAGATTTTTTGGTATCAATAACCGCTCCACCTTCATTAAATAAATCTTGTACTTCTTGTACTTGATTTCCATCAGTAGGAACAATAAACTTGTATAAGTATTTAGCTGGAAAAGTTGTCGTATCTTCTAACTGTGATTTTAATTTTGCGTAAAAAGCCTCTCTATCTTGCATAACTCAATAATTACTGTTTTTATTAAAAATCATCAAAAAATATAGAATTCATGATAATGAAGCACAAAATTACACTATTTATTATATTTATAACTTGAAACTTTTATTTTTGCCCCATGCAACAAAAAATAGTTTTAATAGGTGGTCCTGGTACGGGTAAATCCTCTATTTTAAGAGAATTTATTAAGCGTGGATATAAATGTATGCCAGAGATTTCAAGAGAGGTTACCCTAAAAGCTCAAAAAGATGGAATAGATCAACTTTTTTTAGAGCAACCCTTACTATTTAGTCAACTTTTATTAGAAGGACGAGAACAACAATATATAGATGCACACCAAAGTGATGCTGAAATTATCTTTTTTGATAGAGGAATTCCTGATGTACATGCGTATATGAATTATTTGGGTTCTGACTTTCCTGATATTTTTATAGAAAAAAGCAATAAATACTTATACACCAAAGTATTTATGTGTGCCCCTTGGGAAGACATTTATAAATCTGACAACGAACGTTATGAAACGTTTGAACAATCAGTAAAAATTGATACTTTTTTAAAAGAAGCTTACGAAGAAATAGGCTATAATATAATTGATGTTCCTTTTGGGACGGTACATGAGCGTTGCGACTTTATTTTACATACGTTAAAACACGATGTATGATACAGCGCTTAAAATACTAAAACACTACTGGGGGTTCAACTCGTTTAGAGAACCTCAACAAAAAATAATTACAGAAGTATTAGCAGGAAACAACGTAGTTGCGCTACTTCCTACTGGTGGTGGTAAATCTATTTGTTTTCAAGTACCTGCTTTAGCAAAAGAAGGTATTTGCATTGTTATTTCTCCTTTAATTGCTTTGATGCAAGATCAAGTTGCAAATCTTACAGAAAGAGGTATTAAAGCTACTTTAATTCCTTCTGGAAGTACTCAGGATGAAATCATTACACTTTTTGACAACATCCGATTTGGAAATACTAAGTTTTTATACCTTTCGCCCGAACGATTACAATCTCGTTTTATCCAAGAGAAAATTAAGCAATTAGATGTTAATTTGATTGCTATTGATGAGGCACATTGTATTTCTGAATGGGGACATGATTTTCGTCCGTCGTATCAGAATATTACAATTTTAAAAGAATTACAACCTTCTGCCCCTATAGTTGCATTAACAGCTACTGCTACACAAAAAGTAATTTCAGATATTGCTAGTTCACTTGAGTTGGAAAGCCCAACTGTATTCAAAAAATCTTTTTTTAGAGAAAATTTAGCCTATCAAATTTATAAGACAGAAGATAAACTTGGTAAACTGAATCAAATTTTCACTAAAACAAAAGCTCCAGCAATTGTATATGTAAATACACGTAGTAAAACAAAAGAGATTAGTAGTTACCTAAATGCACAAGGTTTTAAAAGCTCTTTTTATCATGGTGGACTATCTCCTATAGAAAAAAAACTCGCTTTTGATAATTGGATGACAGAAAAAACTCCCATAATCGTTGCTACAAATGCTTTTGGGATGGGAATTGACAAACCAAATGTTCGAGTAGTTGTGCATATCAATTTACCTTCTTCTATCGAAAATTACATTCAAGAAGCAGGTCGTGGCGGTCGTGACGGAAACAAAGCTTTTTCTGTAGTATTAACAAATAACAGTGATATTTCTCTAAGTAGTGAATTACTTAAAAAATCGCTTCCTAGTATTAATGAAATAAAAATTGTTCATCAAAAGTTATATCAACATTTTCAAATTGCCAAGGGAGAATTAATCGAATCTGCTTTTGACTTCAACTTTTTGGATTTTTGTAGCAAATACGGTTTAATACCCAATAAAACTTTTAATGCGCTTCAAATTCTAACTAATAATGGAATTATAGAACTCAATCATAACTTTCAACAAAAGTCTACCGTTCAGTTTTTAGCAACGAGTAAACAAGTCATTTCTCAAACGCATCAAAACATACAGCTTAAAAACTTTATTCAGCAAATTTTACGTTTATATGGTGGAATTTTTGAAAACCCTGTAAAAATTGATGAATTCTATATCGCTAAAAAACTAGGCTCAACCTCTTGGTCTATTATTAGTATGTTAGAAAAATTAGCCCAAGAAGAACTGATTACCTATACAAAATCAACCAACAATGCGGAGCTTTTCTTTTTGCATCCTAGAGAAGATGACAAAACCATTAACCGAATTTCTATAAACATCAAACAATACATTAAACAAAAAAAACAAAAAAATAGCGATTTACTTCAGTTTATAGAAAGTAATTCGGTTTGTAGAAGTGTACAACTTCTTTCCTATTTTGGTGAACACAGCTCTCAAAACTGTGAAATCTGTGATGTTTGTTTACAAAGAAAAAATAAAACTAGTGTAAGCCAAAAAGATATTCTTTCTAACTTACAAAAAGGAAAAACCTATACAGTTACTGAAATCTGCTCGCTATTAAATGAAAAAGAAGCGAACATTTTAATACTTTTGCGAGAGCTTCTTTCCGAAGAAAAAATACACACAAAAAACAATAAATACTTTTTAAAATAAATGAGAGATTTACGCATCGTTTTTATGGGAACTCCTGATTTTGCTGCTACCATTTTACAGCATTTAGTGGATAATGATTATAATGTTGTGGGAGTTATCACTGCTCCAGATAAACCTGCTGGTAGGGGGCGTAAGCTTAATCAATCTGCCGTAAAAAAATATGCCCTTTCTCAAAACTTACCTATTCTTCAACCTAAGAACTTAAAGAGCGAAGAATTTCAAGAAGATTTAAAAAAGTGGAATGCTAATTTACAAGTAGTTGTTGCTTTTAGAATGTTGCCTAAATCAGTTTGGGCACTACCAGAGTATGGTACATTTAATTTACATGCTTCTTTATTACCAGAATATCGTGGAGCAGCACCTATTAACTGGGCAATTATTAACGGTGAAACCAAAACAGGCGTTACTACGTTCTTTATTGATGATAAGATTGATACCGGTGAAATCATCTTACAAAGTGAAGTTGATATTAAAGAAGATGAAGTTGTAGGAGAGTTACATGACAAACTAATGTATTTAGGGGCTAACTTAGTAGCCGAAACAGTTGATTTAATTGCTAAAGGAGATGTAACCACTACCAAGCAACCAGAGCTAGAAGAAAAATCAGCTCCTAAGCTATTTCCAGACAATTGCAAAATTGACTGGTCTAAATCACTACAAGATATTTACAATCATATCCGTGGACTAAACCCGTACCCTGCTGCTTGGACTACCATTATAAATGGAGATGATGAACTTTCAGCTAAAATATACGAGGTTAGTAAAGCCCCTTCTTCTCATAATCTTGAGATTGGTACTATCGTCACCTCTAAAAAAGAGCTAAAAATTGCTGTTACAGATGGTTACTTAAATATTCATCAAATTAAAATTTCAGGAAAAAAATTAATGGATGCTCAGAGTTTATTAAATGGCTACCTTTTTAAAGAAGGTGCTAAAATGCTGTAGCCCTTTATTTATAAGGTTTTAGCGTTTTTTAACAAAAAAACAATCAGGGTTATTAACAATTCAAGATAACTTATTAACAAAAGAGTCTTTTTTTTAAGGCAAATCTTGCACAATCCCGCATTCCGTCTATATTTGTTGAGCTATTGAAGCAAAAAAAACATTAATTAATTTTAAAAATCTATTTAAATTATGAACAAATCAGATTTAATCGATGCGATGGCTGCTGATGCAGGAATTTCAAAAGCTGCTGCTAAAGCTGCATTAGACTCTTTAACTGATAACGTAACTAAAACTTTAAAGAAAGGTGATAAAGTTGCTTTAGTTGGATGGGGAACTTGGTCTGTTTCTAAGAGAGCTGCTAGAACTGGTAGAAACCCTCAAACAGGAAAAGAAATTAAAATTGCTGCTAAAAATGTAGTTAAGTTTAAAGCTGGTGCTGGTTTAAGCAATTCAGTAAACTAATATCCTCCTCAAAACATATTACAACAGCATTTAGGAAACTAAATGCTGTTTTTTATTTCTATAGTGTCACAAAAAACATATAGCTATTGTCTTTAAAATAGAACTTAAAACAATTATACAATGAAAAATATAGCCACTCTTATCATACTGCTATTTTGTTTCTCAACTACTTTTGCTCAAAAAACGATAAATGCATCTGATATTATAAAAGATGTTAAAAACGGTAAAGCTGTAACCATTTCAAATGCTACAATTAAAGGGACACTAGATTTTACTTTTATGGAGGAAGCCTTACCGAAACTACCTACAAGAAAACGTTGGTGGAACAACGGTGGCTCAAACACTATAGAAAAACAAATTACTAATAAGGTTTCGTTTATAAACTGTGTTTTTGAAGATGACGTATTAGCTTATATTCCCGATGAAAAAAGCGGCTATACTTTTGTTGCTAATTTTGAAGACTTCGTAATTTTTAAAGACTGTACCTTTGAACAAAAAGCCATGTTTAAATATTCTGACTTTGAGAAAAACACAGACTTTTCTGGCTCTAAATTTAAAGGAGACTCTACTTTTAAATATGCTAAGTTTAATAGAGATATTTCTTTTAAAAACACCTTATTTGAAGAACCTTCTACTTTTAAATATGCAAACTTTAAACGTTTTGTAAGTTTTGAAAACTCAGTATTTAACGAAAGTGCTATTTTTAAATATACTGATTTTAAAGATGGTGTATCGTTTAGAAATGTAAAATTTGAAGAAGACTTAAACATAAAATACACCAAAGTATCAGGTGAATTTGATATAACAGGTATGGAAGTAGCCTTTGATATTGACTCAAAGTACACTAAAATAAACGGTAAAAGTTTTAATAAATACTTACTTAAAAAATAATATTAGAAAACTTTCTCTTAAACTATAAAAATAAAACTCCGCCTTTCAGCGGAGTTTTATTTTTATTCTTCCTCATCGTTAAATGAAGAATTCTTTTTTTCTTTCTTACTACCTTCATACAGTTCGTACTTTACAAAACGACAATCTAAATCGGCATTTTTCAACGGAATTCTTTTCGATGTTCGTAATCCTACAAACTTTAATGCTTGAATATCCGACGTAATTAACCACGCTGTTGAATTAGGGTAATTGTTCTTTAGCGTATCTCCTATTTTTCTGTAAAACTCTTCTACATCAATATTTAAACGCTCTCCATAAGGCGGATTGAACAAAATTGTAGTTTTACCAAATACTTCTTTTTTGGAATTGAAAAAGTTTACGTGATGTACTCCTATAAACTCATCCAAATTAGCATTGATAATATTTTGCTGCGCTTTTCTAACTGCCGATGGAGCCTTATCAAATCCCATAATTTTAAAATGAGAACTTCGTATTTTCTTTAATAACGAATCTTGAATAACAAAGTATAAATCTTCATCATAATCCTTCCAGTTTTCAAAAGCAAAATGCTTACGGTTGATATTTGCAGGAATTTGATTCGCAATCATTGCAGCTTCAATCAAAATAGTTCCTGAACCACACATCGGGTCGATAAAATTCTCTTCCCCTTTATATCCTGAAAGTAAAATTAATCCTGCTGCCAATACCTCATTAATCGGAGCAATATTCGTAGCACTTCGGTATCCACGTTTGTGTAACGATTCACCAGAAGAGTCTAACGAAATAGTTAGCCATTCTTTATGAATGTGCACGTGAACTTTTACATCTGGGTATTTTAAATCTACATTCGGACGCTTTTTATACTTGTGCATAAAATAATCTGCGATAGCATCTTTCGATTTTAAGCTAATATAATGTGAATTTGAAGTAAAGTTCTTTGAATTTACTACCGAACCAATCGCAAACGTACCATCAACATCTAAAAAACGTTCCCATTTTACACGTTGTATTGCTTCGTATAAATCTTCTTCATCAAAAATTTTACTACGTTTAATTGGTTTTAAAATACGAATAGCAGTACGTAAGGCTATATTGGCTTTATACATAAAACCTTTATCTCCTCTAAAAGTAACGCTCCTCACCCCTTCTTTCACTTCCATTGCTCCAAGTTGACGTAACTCGTCTGCTAAAACACCTTCTAAACCTGCCATGGTTATGGCGGTCATCTTAAAATCTTTTTCCATGTAACTGTAAAATTTCACTGCAAAAGTACAGCTAATTTTGGGTTGTTGTGAATCTTTTCTACTTTGAATATAAAAAACGTAAGTTTTGCGTATTTTTGCAGACCTTTATAGTTATGAATACAACAACAGATTGGTTTACTTCATGGTTTAATACACCATACTATCATATTTTATACAAGCATAGAAACGATGCCGATGCACAGTTTTTTATGCGAAATATTACCTCTTTTTTACAATTACCTAAATTGAGTCGTATTGCTGATTTACCTTGTGGTAAAGGACGCCATGCAGTGTACTTAAACTCGTTAGGCTATGACGTTGTAGGTGGTGATTTAAGTGAAAACAGTATTGAACATGCCAAACAATTTGAGAATGACACGCTTCATTTTGAAGTTTGGGACATGCGAAAGCCTATTGAAAGTAAATACGATGCTGTATTTAATCTTTTTACCAGTTTTGGTTACTTTGAAGACGATAACGAAGACATTGCTGTTTTAAGAAGTATTAAAAACGGATTAAAAGAAAACGGTGTATTTGTCTTGGACTTCTTAAATGTTGAAAAAGTAAAAAACACACTGGTAAAAGAAGAAACAAAGACTATTGATGATATTGAGTTCAATATTAAAAAAGAAATCAAAGACGGATTCATCTTAAAACATATTTCTTTTACTGCGGAAGGAAAGTCATATTTGTATACCGAACGTGTAAAATTTTTAACTTTAGAAAAATTGCAATCGTACTTTGATAAAGTGAATTTGCAAGTAAAACATATTTTTGGCGACTATAGCCTGAATAAATTCAATTCTCAATCTTCTGATCGTTTAATTATCGTTGCTAAATGAGTTACTTCTTATTAATTTCAGCTGTTTTAGTAGGTGTTTTATTAGTTTTTATGATAAAACCAAGCAATAACTTCGTTCGTTTGTTATTAGCTTTTAGTGGTGCTTACCTTCTTTCTGTTACTATTTTACATTTATTACCAGAAGTATACCATCATACTGATGATACTAAATTAGTAGGTATTTTAATTCTTATAGGAATCATTGTACAATCGATATTAGAATCATTTTCTAAAGGTGCTGAACACGGACATATTCATTTGCATTCAGATTCTTCTGAATTCCCTTGGATGTTATTTGTAAGTTTATGTATTCATGCGTTTTCTGAAGGACTACCAATTCATCATGCTGATGATAATTTATTGTGGGCAATCATTGTACATAAAATTCCAATTGCTATTGTATTAACCACTTTTTTATTACACGCTAACTATTCGAAAAAAACAATCTTTTTCTTTTTAACGGTATTTGCATTAATGAGTCCGTTAGGGATTTTAGTGGCTGATAAAGTCCCTGTAATTATGGAGTATAACACTGAAATTACTGCGTTAATTATCGGAGTGTTTTTACATATTTCAACTATTATCCTTTTTGAAAGTACTGAAAACCACAAATTCAACTATAAAAAATTTGCAGCTATTATTTTAGGGGTGTTGTTAACTATCTTCACGATGCACCAACCCCATTGAGAAAGCTGGTAAACAAACGGCTAAATACTCACAAGGTTCTGTAAAAGGATTAGAATACTGTACACGTACATTCTTTTCAATTTTGATAGATTGTCCTGCTTCTAGTACAACAATTTCTCCGTCTATATTGAATTGTTTTTTTCCTTTAATAATATACGTGAATTCTTCAAATTCTGGTGTTTGAAAAGGCTCACTCCAACCAGGAGGTGCTATCATGTGTGCAATACTCACATTTGAATTTCCATCGGTAGCATTTCCATAATGTTCTTCAATTAACTTTCCATCAGTAGTTGGTACTACAAACGGGCTTTTTTGAATCGTATATTTTTTATTCATCTTGTTTTATTTTGAGTCCTTAGCTTCTAAAATTGGTCTAAGATTTTTTTTAGCATTTATAAGCTTTTCGGGCATGTTTTTAAAAGGTGTAACAATAAAAGTAAACTCGTTGTTTCCTTGAAACTTCCAATAGTTTCCCTTTAACTCACCTTGCCTTGTTTCAATATTCCAATCAGGAATATTTATTAAGGAAAACTCCTTGGTCTCTTCATTAAATTCTAGAGCAAAATTTTTCAAGTCTTTTACTGATGAATAATTTAAAATGATTGTTGCATTTAAATTACCCTCTTTCGTAGTATGAAAAGTACATGACTTTGATGGATAAGCCTTAATTTCTTCTCTCCAATTTCTAGCAATGATTCTCTCTAGCTCCGAATTAACTTGTATACTATCTCGCTCATTCTTTATAAGTGCAAATAAACCTTCTTGAACAATTACCACCTCTTTTTCTTTTGAATTTACTGTTACTGTTGTTTTCTCTGCTCCTATTCTACTGTTTTCTCCAAAAAAAACACCCAATACAAAAAATACTATTTTTATTACTTCCATCTTTTAAAATTTACATAGCTATTATTAATTAAAAAGCCGAAACAGTTGTTTCGGCTTCGTATATTTTAGTTAAACCAAATAGTAAATGATTTAATTTTTGCTAAATCAGGAATTTGTTCAACTGTTACTTTTTGAGTGCTAAACTCTTTTAACCCTAAGTCTTCGTTATCAATTGTAATTGTTGCATTTAAATCATCTATAAACAACGTTGCTGATGAAAATGATGACTCTACTTTACTTACTTTAGTATTAGCATTAATATCTTGGAAGGTAGATTTAATATTTACTCCTGATTTTGTCTTAAAACGCTCATCAAAAATTTCGATACTCTTAATTGTAGATGTAGAATCTAACTGTTCTTTTGGAGTAATAGTTAACAAATGCTTCCCTCCTTTTTCATATACTAAATACTTATCATCTTCTTGAAAAAGGTTATCTCCTTTAGCTCCTTCACTTAAAACTTTTACTATTGAATCTTGTTTGAAAAGACCTTCAATTTCTTTCACAGTTGTTTTCGTAGTTAGCTCCCCAACTTTTCCTTTAGCAATATCAAACTTACTATTACCGCATTGTACAAATACTACTGCCATTACAGCAACTACTAAAGGTTTCATTAATGTTCTCATTGTTCTTCTTTTATATTTAAAACGTCTATTTTTCCTATTTGTTATTTTATTACTTTTTTTAAAATTCCGAAAGCTGCTCTTATAAAGGTAGCACTGGTTAACACCTTTACTATTGGGTTCATACGTGTGCTTCTACTACGTGTTGAAGATTTTCTTCTTGTTTTTTCTTCCTCCTCTTTGCGTGCTTCTTCAGTTTTTTCTTTGTTGATTTTTTCAATCTTCTCGTTTAGCATTTCATAAGCACTCTCCCTATCAATAGTATCATTGTATTTCGGGATTAATCTTGAATTATCTAAAACTTGTTTAATTTCCTTATCTGTTAACACATCCATTCTACTCATAGGTGCACGCAACATGGTTCGTGCTAATGGTGTTGGAATTCCTTTTTCATTTAATACAGAAATCAACGCCTCTCCTATTCCCAACTGAGTTAATACTTCTTTAGTATCGTAATATTCAGAATCTGGATAGTTTTCTGCAGCTAATTTAATTGCTTTTCTATCTTTTGCTGTAAATGCACGTAAGGCATGTTGAATCTTCATTCCTAACTGTGCTAATACATCTTCTGGAACATCTTTTGGATTTTGTGTTACGAAGTACAACCCTATTCCTTTTGAACGAATTAATTTTACAATGCTTTCTATTTGACTTAACAACGCTTTTGAAGCTTCATCAAACACTAAATGGGCTTCATCTATAAAAATTACCAATTCTGGTCGTCCACTATCTCCTTGCTCTGGGAAGGTTTCATATACCTCTGCTAGTAACTGTAGCATAAAGGTTGAAAACAGTTTTGGTCTATCTTGAATATCTGTTAAACGTAGTACAGAAATAACACCGCGTCCGTTTTCATCAATACGAGTTAAATCGTCAACATCAAATGATTTTTCTCCGAAGAATAAATCACCTCCTTGTTGCTCTATTTCTATAATTTTTCTAAGAATTGCTCCTGTACTTGCGGTAGAAATTCTTCCGTATTCTTTTTTAATCTCTTCTTTTCCTTCATTGGTTATGTATTGAAGGATTTTCTTGAAGTCTTTTAAGTCTAATAACGGTAATTGGTTATCATCACAATATTTAAAAATAATCGCTACAATTCCAGATTGTGTCTCCGTCAAATCTAAAATACGTGATAATAAAACAGGGCCAAATTCAGAAACTGTAGCACGTAAACGAACTCCGTTTTGTTCTGAAATTGATAAAATTTCTATTGGATATTTTGTTGGAGTAAATGGTATTCCGATTTTTTCATGGCGTTCATCAATCTTAGCATGCCCTGGGCTTGGTTGTGCTAATCCACTTAAGTCTCCTTTTACATCCATTAACAATACAGGTATTCCTTTTTCTGACATGTTTTCTGCCAGCACTTGTAAGGTTTTTGTTTTTCCTGTTCCTGTTGCTCCAGCTATTAATCCGTGACGGTTTAATGTTTTTAAAGGAATATTTACATGAGCGTTTGTTACAGTTTCTTCTCCTAACATTCCTGCTCCTAGCGTAATAAACTCTCCTTTTGTTGTATAGCCCTCTTTGATGTAATTGAAAAACTCTTCGGTTTTACTCATTATTTATGACCTTTTTTGTGATAAAAACACGTAAAAGTAACAAAAATCATTCATTAATTTTTAATGTTGCCTATCTTTGCACTCTTATGTTGAAAAAAGAAGTACAAGAGTTAATTAATACGGGAGAAATGCTTCCGTTAATGGAAGAATTTTACACGATTCAGGGAGAAGGGGCACACACTGGTACTGCTGCTTATTTTATTCGTATTGGTGGTTGCGATGTTGGTTGCCACTGGTGTGATGTGAAAGAAAGTTGGGATGCTAATTTACATCCGCCTACAAAAACAGATATTATTGTTGAGAATGCTAAAAAATATGCCGAAACTGTAGTAATTACAGGTGGAGAGCCTTTAATGTGGAGTTTAGATCATATTACCCAACAATTACAAAAAGAAGGTATTAAAACACATATTGAAACCTCTGGAGCCTATGATTTTTCTGGAGTTTGGGATTGGTTTTGTTTATCTCCTAAAAAAACGAAATTACCATTAGAGCGCGCTTACCAAGAGGCTGATGAATTGAAAATGATTATTCATAATAAAAATGATTTTCAGTTTGCAGAAGAACAAGCTGCTAAAGTTGGTGAAAAGTGTAAGTTATTTTTACAACCCGAATGGAGTAAAAAAGAAAAAATGACTCCACAAATTATTGATTATGTAATGGAAAATCCGAAATGGAAAATATCCTTACAAACACATAAGTATTTAAATATACCATAAACAAAAAACCAGCCTAATGCTGGTTTTTTGCTTCTAAAAGATGTAATTAAGGTTTGATAGTTTCTTCTTTAGCCATTAAACCAAAGAACTTATCTAAATTAGGTAAGATTACAATTCTTGTTCTCCTATTTCTTGCTCTATTTTTAGCTGAGTTATTCTCTACTAAAGGAACTGCACTACCTCTACCTGATGCAATTAACCTACTTGGATCAACTCCGTATTTTTTCTCTAAAAGACGAACAATAGACGTTGCTCTTTTTACACTTAAATCCCAGTTATCTTGTAATACACCTGAGTTATATGATCTGGCATCTGTATGTCCTTCAATCATTACATCCATACTAGGTTCAGAATTGATTATGTCAGCCAATTTTTTAATTAGTTTGTGAGCATTACTCTTAACTCTATAACTAGCTGTGTTGAATAACATTTTATCTGATACAGAAATCATAACCACTGTTTGGTCTATATCAATATTTACATCTTCATCGTTTTCTAATTCTGAAGAGTTAATTGACTTTTTAAGATTATAAGCTACTGCAACATTCATTGAGTCTTTTAATGTTTTTGCATTAGCTAGTTCTGCTGGATCAACATTTTTAAGTGTCTCTCTCATTTTTTCTTTCATAGTGTTAGAGATTACAGCTGTATTACCAACCATATCTAACTTAACATTATTTTCTTCTTGCAGCGATTCGTTTACATTTTTTAACGAGTTAATTTTTTGATTGTAGTTATCAACTCTTTGCTCAATCTTAGCAAACTTTGCTTCTAATTCCTCTTTCTCTAGAGTTGTTTTTTGCAAGTTACCTCTAGTATCATTGTACTTTTGTTCTAACTCAACATACTTCTTTTTTGATACACACGACGTCATCGTCAAAGCTAATAACGCTAGGGGGATAAATAGTTTTTTCATAATTAATAATAATGATATAATAAGTTAATGTACACCTATAACTTAATTTTTGTTGTAATATTATACTATAAACAAAAAAAGCCCTTTTTTAAGAGGCTTTCTTCGTTTATTAATGTTTATTTACTTTTTAGAATCTTTAATTATCTCTTATAATTCACTTTACCTTTATTCTGCGTAGCTTCACAATTTTCGTCTTTTTCTTTGTAACATTTTCTACTTTCAGGCCTTGAATTATTTGGCTTTTTAAAATTTTTTCTCAAGTATTCTAAGAAATTACTTTTTCTTGTTGAAATTCTTCTTCTTACTTTTCGCTCTTCTATTTCGTGTCTCTTTTCTATATTTTCTCCTCCTTTTACAATATAGAAGTAAGAACGTCTATTTAATTGATATTCTTCTTCAGTACATTTTTTTCCATCAACACAATCATTTAAAGGTTTGTCTTCACCGTAACCTATAGCACTTTCAATTCTATCTTTAGCTATTCCTCTAGATAAGATATAATCTCTGGTTGATTTTGCTCTTTTGTCTGATAACATTCTGTTGTATTCTCTAGGTCCTCTGCTATCAGTATGAGATTCTATTTTAATCACTAATTCAGGATGATTCGTCATAACAGTAACAATGTTTTCTAACTCATACTCAGCATCTTCTCTAATAATTGACTTATTAAAATCAAAATAAATAGGGTTAATCACGATTTGATCACCAACAATTAATGGAGTTAACTCGATATTCGTTTTAATTACCTCGTTTCGATTACTTAAAGTAGCTACCTTACTTTTTCCTGCTCGATGATCTAGCTTTGTTGCTGTAACTGTATAAGTGTTATTACAAGGAACTTCTTTAAAAACATATTTACCATTTACATCAGAAATCACCTCTGCTACAATTTCTTTATTTTTATCTATTAGTTTTACAACAGCAGCTTCGATAACTTTATTAGTGTTCTTTGCACGAATAACACCTTCTACTATTTGAGTACAAACAGGAGGATCTGTATAAATAAAGAAACTATAAATATCATCATCTCCTTTTCCTTTTTCTCTATTTGAAGAGAAAAAACCTCTTTTGCCATCTTCACTTATAAAAAATGAAAAATCATCTTTCTTACTATTAAAAGGATATCCTAAATTTTCTGGAGAAGATAAAGTACCATCTTCATTTATTTTTGACTGAAAAATATCTAAAAGACCTAACCCTAAATGTCCGTTTGATGAAAAATACAGTACATCATCACTTCCTACATAAGGAAAAACCTCTTTTTCTGATGTATTAATTGTACTTCCTAAATTAACAGGTGTTCCGTAGTCGTCTTTTCCTTTAATTTCAACTTTATAAATATCTGAATCTCCATAACCACCAGGCATGTTAGAAACAAAGTACAATGTTTTTTCATCTGGACTTAATGCTGGATGTCCTGTAGAATATTCGTCATTGTTAAACGGTAATTCTTTAACATTTACCCAATATCCGTTTATATAACTAGCCTTATATATTTTCAAGTTAGAAGTATTCTTTTTACTCTTTCTAGCTCTTTTACCATCTGAATTATTTCTGGTGAAATAAATTGTTTTTCCATCTTTCGTAAATACTGGAGTAGATTCATGCAATTCAGAAGATATTGGCGCTTCTAATTTTTGGCTATTTGCTAGTACTAGTACGGTGTCTTGTTCTCTTCCTTCTAATGTTTGAATATCTTCTTCAGCCTTATAAATATTTAAAAATGGTTGATTGTTCCACTTATAAATATTCTCTCTTTTATTTCCACTTGGAACAGAAGATGAATAGTATGATTTTCCGTTTAATAAAAATCCTCCAAAATCTGAAAAAGGAGTATTTATTGCCAAGTTTCTTATTCCTATTCTCTTTTCTTGCTTAGAATAATCTTGTAAATATCCTTCTCTGTTTAATACTTCGTTTAAATTCCCTTTTTGATTTTCAGTAAGCTTTAAAAAAATAGAATCAGATTTTTTATATTTTCCGTTACTTCTTAACGTTTGAGCGTATTTAAATAAATGTTTATCATCTAAATCATCTTTATAATTCGCTAATAATTTTTCATACCAAACTTCTGCTTCTTCTGTATCTGAATTATTGTAATACGATTCTGCTAATCTACTCAACACATGTTTAGAAGTATCTCCTTTAATCAAGACTAAATCCTTGTACAGTTTAGCTGATTGCACGTAAGAAAACTCTTCAAAATAACGATCTGCTACTTTTTTGCTTTGTGCAAAACTGCTTACTGCCAACATCAATAAAAATGATGCTAGTACTTTTTTAAAATTCATATTTTCTCTTTTTTAAAAGAATCTAGGGGATCTATATCTAATATCTTGGAATATCTCGTATTGTAACATTATTTCATGTGTTCCTGAATTTGTTACATTGTAATTTGACGTTGTTAAATCATATGAATATCCTATTAATAGCGATTCAGTTGCTTGGAAACCTAAAAGTGCACTTACAGAATCATCCCACCTCCAAGATGCTCCTATTCTGAACTTTTCATTAAATAATAAATTTGCTGAAATATCTAATGATAAAGGTGCTCCTGAAACTCCTTTTAATAAAGCTGCTGGTTTAAATTTTAAATCTTCATTAATATCGAAAACATATCCTGCAATTAAGAAAAAGTGCATTCTTTCTACTGCTACTTCTCCTGGAGTTTCAGCATCGTAATGTTCCATTCTTAAAATATTTGGTACCGATAATCCGACATACCACTGTGGTTGGTGATAATAAATACCTGCTCCAACTGTTGGTAAGAACTTATTGATATTATCTTGAAAGGCAATTTCACTATCCTTATAGGTTCCTTTAGACCAATCTATATTTAACAATCTTCCTCCTAAACGTAAACCAAAGGCTAAATTACCTTCTGCACCTGTTTGTATATTGTAAGATACATTCGCATCTAAATATATCTCACTAGAAGGTCCTACTTGATCATTCATCAAATTCACTCCTAACCCTAAACCAGAATAGCCTAAAGGTGTATCATAAGATAAGTTTTGAGTATTTGGCGCTCCTTCAAAACCGACCCACTGCATTCTTCCTAAAGCAGTAATTACAGTATGCCCTCTAGACCCTGCATAAGCAGGGTTTACATTCATTGTATTGTACATATACTGTGTGTACTGAGGATCTTGTTGCGCATGAATACTTGTAGTTATACAAATACTCATTGTACATATTATAATTAAACTTAAATATAATTTCATTTGATTAATACTTTTATTCATCAGTCTTTTTTATAAATCCAGATTATCTATTAATGTAAATCCAGCCTTTTTTAACTTTACTTCCATTTCCAAGATCTAAAATATAGAAGTATGTTCCAACTGGCAATTTATCGCCTACATTTATATTAGCTCTTCCTTCGGAAATTCCTCTAAACACAACACTGCTATTGTTATACCCTTCAGTTTTATATACTGTATTACCCCATCTATTAAAAATTTCAAGAGTATTATTTGGGAAATTTTCAATACAATCGATATGTAAATAACTGTTTGCTGCATCTCCGTTTGGACTCATTAAGTTATTTACTTTTACACAAGTATCCTCATTGATTGCATCTCCAAATCCTTCAAGACCATCTACAGGGTCTGGTATTCCGTCTCCGTCAGAATCATCTCCATCTACTACTCCATTTCCTCCATCATTAGGGTCTGTAGGATTAGAGTTATAATCTGGATTATCAGCATCACCAAAACCATCTAAATCATCAACACTGTCTGCGATACCATCATTATCAGAATCGTCATGTGGATTATCAACTTGACCGTCTCCATCTGTATCTGAATTTCCTCCTTCAACAACATCATTCACTCCATCATTGTCACTATCTAAATCTTGATAGTCAGGAATAGTATCTCCATCCGAATCAATAGTTCCTTCATCTCCTCCATTACCTTCACCAAACCTGGTAGTATCACCGTCAACGCTATCAGAAATTCCATCTTCATCAGAATCTGAACCTCCAATATCTTCTGTATTTATAACGCCATCTCCGTTAGTATCAAACTCTTCATTTCCTCCTTCAATTACATCATTAATACCGTCATTATCACTATCTAAATCTTGATAATCTGGAACTCCATCACCATCTGTATCTGGCTCTTCATTATTGTCTACTGAAGCATCTGCTTGTCCATCTCCGTTAGTATCTGTATACCCTGAATCGCCAGAGTCTATAACACCGTCTTCGTTGGTATCTAAATCTCCATTTCCTCCTTCTATTACATCATTAATACCATCATTATCAGAATCTAGGTCTAATGAATCTGGAATTCCATCACCATCAGTATCTACCGAACCATCTCCTTCGTCTACATCAGGAATGCCATCATTATCATCGTCTACATCTACAACATCTGATATGCCATCATTATCCGTGTCTTGTAAATAGTATTTACGAGTATTCGAAGCAGATCCTCTATTCCCATGATTATCAATTGAAATTACACTTGCTTCTACAGTCGTGTCTGCATCGGCTGCTAAGTCTGAACCTGGAACATTGATGCTGTAGTCTCCTGCAGCGTCTACTGTTCCTGTATAAGTGTTTCCATTGATCTCTAATGTTACCGTGTCGCCGGTATTGAAATCTCCGCCTACTGTTCCGGTTACTGCAATGGTTATTCCTGCTTCAGCTGCATTTAATACATTATCTGCTGTAATATAATCTATAGTTATTGTTAAAACTGGTGCAGTAGTATCAATTACTAATTCATCTGTAGTTACATCTGAACTGGTGTTTCCTCCTGCATCGGTTGCTTCTA
>NZ_CANNGG010000005.1 GCF_947504135.1 uncultured Tenacibaculum sp. | reverse complement strand
GCTCCTCAACCTGGACTCGAACCAGGGACCCTCTGATTAACAGTCAGATGCTCTAACCAACTGAGCTATTGAGGAATTTAAGACGTACTTGTCTTAAAATGCGAGTGCAAATTTAAGTTCTTTTTTTATATCTGCAAATTATTTTTTTAAAAAAATAAAACTAATTTTTCTTAATGCTGAATTTCAGTGCTTTATTTTGGTGGGAAAAGGTGTGTTTAACGCAAATTTAACAAAAACAAAAACTCGTTAAAGAGTTTAAAATTAGACTAAAAAGGAGTGCTGTTTTTGTTAAAAGTTGTACTTTTGTCAACATTATTCTTATAGATAGAAAAGTATAACAAAATATATGGACAAGTTTTCGTTCTTAAACGCAGCACATGCAGGTTTTATAGGTGATTTGTATGAACAATATCAAAAAAATCCTGATGCGATAGAACCAAGTTGGAGAAGTTTTTTTCAAGGATATGATTTGGCTAACGAGAATTACTCATTAACAGATGAAGAAGTTTCGGTAGAAGTCCCTGAAGAAGTACGTAAAGAGTTTTTAGTAATCGATTTAATCAATGGTTACCGTACACGTGGACATCTGTTTACCAAAACAAATCCAGTACGAAATAGAAGAACATACACCCCAACATTAGATATTGAGAACTTTGGATTAAATCAATCAGATTTATCTACAGTTTTTAGTGCAGGAGAAATTTTAGGTATAGGGCCTAAAAGTTTAGCAGAAATCATAAATTATTTAAAATCTGTATTCTGTGAGAGCATCGGAGTTGAGTATATGTATGTACGCAACCCTGAAGAGTTAAAATGGTGGAATGAGCGTTTAAACAAAAACGCAAACCATCCTAGTTATGATGTAGCATCTAAAAAGTATATTCTTACCAAATTAAACCAAGCTTCAACTTTTGAAAGTTTCTTACAAACAAAATATGTTGGGCAAAAGCGTTTCTCTGTTGAAGGTGGTGAAACCTTAATTCCAGGGGTAAGTGTAGCACTTAGAGATGCAGCTGAGTTGTATGGTGTAGAAGAGTGTGTGTTAGGAATGGCACACCGTGGACGCTTAAATACTTTGGTAAATATTTTCAAAAAGCCAATTCGCGATTTATTTAGTGAATTTGAAGGAAAAGATTTTGAAGATCAAGAAATTGATGGAGATGTTAAATATCACTTAGGTTTAACGTTAAGCAAAGCGTATCAAGGTGGACAAAAGATGAAGATGAATTTAGTTCCAAATCCATCTCACTTAGAAACAGTTGATGCAGTTGCAGAAGGAATTGTTAGGGCTAAAATAGATAAAGATTACAAAGGGAACGAAAATAAAGTACTTCCAATTTTAGTACACGGAGATGCTGCAATTGCAGGTCAAGGTATTGTATACGAAGTTGTGCAAATGGCACAGTTAAACGGATACAAAACAGGAGGTACTATTCACGTAGTAGTAAACAACCAGGTAGGATTCACTACTAACTACTTAGATGCACGTTCAAGTACGTATTGTACTGATGTAGCAAAAGTAACGTTATCTCCAGTACTACATGTAAATGCTGATGATGCAGAAGCTGTTTGTCACGCAATGGAAATGGCTGTTGAATATCGTATGAAATTCAACAAAGACATTTTTATTGATTTATTAGGGTATCGTAAATACGGTCATAACGAAGGTGATGAACCACGTTTTACACAGCCAAAACTATATAAAGCGATTTCTAAGCACAAAAACGCAAGAGAAATTTATGCTAATAAATTAATTGAAGAAGGAAGCATAACAGCGGACTACTTACAAAAAATTACAGATGAATTTAAGGCGCATTTAGAAGCTGAATTTACAGAATCTAAAAAGAAAGAAACGTCTAAAATTCAAGAGTTCATGCCTGATGTATGGGATGGGTTTGTACGTAAGCAATTACAAGATATGTTACAGCCTGTAGATACAACTTATTCGGTAGAAGACTTAAAAGGAATTGCAAGGGTTATTTCAAAAACGCCAGAAGGACATAAATTTGTTCGTAAGGCAGAGCGTATCTTAAAAGGACGTGAAAAAATGGTTTTTGAAGATAATTTGTTAGATTGGGGTACAGCTGAAAACTTAGCGTACGGTACGTTATTAGAAGAAGGATATGATGTTCGTATCTCTGGTGAGGATGTAGAAAGAGGAACATTCTCTCACCGTCATGCAATTATGCGTGATGAAGAAACCTTAGAGCGTGTTAATTTATTAAACACGAACCCTAAGAATAAAGGAGAGATGACTATTTACAACTCTCACTTATCAGAATATGGGGTATTAGGTTTCGACTACGGATATGCAATGGCAGCTCCAAATACCTTAACTATTTGGGAAGCTCAGTTTGGTGATTTTGCCAACGGAGCACAAATTATGTTCGACCAGTATATTTCTTCAGCAGAAGATAAGTGGAAGTTACAAAACGGATTGGTAATGTTACTACCTCACGGATACGAAGGTCAAGGACCAGAGCATTCATCAGGAAGAATTGAACGTTTCTTACAATCATCGTCAACTGATAACTGGACAATTGCAAACTGTTCTACACCAGCAAACATGTACCACATTTTGCGTCGTCAGATGAAGCGTGATTTTAGAAAACCGTTAGTTGTTTTTACTCCAAAAAGTTTATTACGTTTACCAAAAGCAGTAAATCCTATTGAAGATTTAGCAAACGGAGCTTTCCAAGAAGTAATTGATGATACGATTGACACATCAAAAGCTAAGAAAATGGTGTTCTGTACAGGTAAGTTCTATTATGACTTATTAGAAGAACGTGAAAAGCTTGGTAGAGAAGATGTAGCTTTAGTTCGTATAGAGCAGTTATTCCCATTACACAATGATAAAATTAAAGAAGTAATGGATAAGTATCCAAATGTAGAGCGTTATGTTTGGGCACAAGAAGAACCAAAAAATATGGGGGCTTGGAGTTATATGTTAGAACGTTTTGAATTAGCTAGGTTAGAATGTGCTTCGGAAGAGTATCGTTCGGCACCAGCAGCGGGTTCAAGTGCACGTTTTAAAAGACGTCATCAAGCTATTATAGATAAGGTTTTTGATTAAAAAATAAATGCGTTAGGGATAGAAGCAAGCTACCGTGTAGCGCGAAAAGCCCGACCCGATAGGGAAACGCTCAAATAAAAGAAATAAAATAATTCAGATATATAAAATTTAGAACTGATGGTTTTAGAAATGAAAGTTCCTTCTCCGGGGGAATCAATTACAGAAGTAGAAATTGCAACTTGGTTAGTTGAAGATGGTGATTACGTTGAGAAAGATCAACCAATTGCTGAAGTAGATTCTGACAAAGCAACGTTAGAATTACCTGCGGAAGAAAGCGGAATAATCACTTTAAAAGCTGAAGAGGGTGATGCAGTAGCGGTAGGAGCAGTAGTTTGTCATATTGATATGGATGCTGCAAAGCCAGAAGGAGCTGGAGCACCAAAAGCTGAAGCACCTAAGGCTGAAGAGAAAAAAGAGGCACCTAAAGCTGAGCCAGTTAAAGAAACATACGCAACAGGTACAGCATCTCCAGCAGCTAAGAAAGTGTTAGCTGAAAAAGGAATGAGTGCATCTGATGTTAAAGGAACTGGTAAAGACGGTCGTGTAACAAAAGAAGATGCTGTAAAAGCAGTGCCTTCAATGGGAACACCAGGAATGGGATCTCGTGGTACAGAGCGTAAAAAATTATCTATGTTACGTCGTAAAGTAGCACAACGTTTAGTTTCTGTAAAGAATGAAACTGCGATGTTAACTACGTTTAACGAAGTGAACATGCAACCAATTTTTGACTTACGTAACGAGTATAAAGAAGCGTTTAAAGCAAAACACGGTGTAGGTTTAGGATTCATGTCTTTCTTTACATTAGCTGTAGTAAGAGCTTTAAAAATGTATCCAGATGTAAACTCTATGATTGATGGAGATTACAAAGTAAGTCACGATTTCCAAGATATTTCTATCGCAGTATCGGGTCCTAAAGGATTAATGGTTCCTGTTATTAGAAATGCTGAAAATTTAACATTTAGAGGTGTTGAAAGCGAAGTTAAGCGTTTAGCATTACGTGCTCGTGACGGACAAATTACGGTTGATGAAATGACGGGTGGTACATTTACTATCACGAATGGTGGTGTATTCGGTTCTATGTTATCTACACCAATTATCAACCCTCCACAAAGTGGAATTTTAGGGATGCACAACATTGTAAATCGTCCAATGGCGGTAAATGGTGAGGTAGTAATTCAACCTATTATGTATGTAGCATTATCTTATGACCATAGAATTATCGATGGTAAAGAGTCTGTTGGATTCTTAGTAGCTGTAAAAGAAGCGTTAGAAAATCCAGTAGAGCTATTAATGGATAATAATCCTACCAAAGCTTTAGAAATGTAAATCTAGATTGTTAGAAATTCATACAATTAGATTTTTAGATATTGAAATCCCGTACATTTTGTACGGGATTTTTTTATACGTATAGGTTTTGATGTTTAGTTATAAATGAATATTTTGGTTGAATAACTGTTTAATTGCTTGAAATGAATAATATTGTATTGGTCGTTTGTTTACTTGTCTTTTCTTTGAAGGGCTACTCTCAACAAGCTGAATTTGAAAACGAATTTGGTAAAGAAAATGTAAAAATTTTAAACTCACTTTTAGAAGATTTTGAAACGAATACGTTGAAGAAGGAATATCCGAATGTTACATTAGAAGAAGCTTATAAAGAGTTTCTACAAACTATTGTTGAAGAAAATTATTCGATTCTGGAAAAAAGTAAAGCAAGGTTTAAAGATGATGATTTTAAACTACACATATACTGTGTTACAGATTCTACTTGGATTGAAAAAAGGCAGTTCTCTTCAGGAAAAAAAGGGTTTTTAATAAAAGAAAGATATAAATATTTAACAACAAGCAATACGATTGGATATACCAAATCAACTATATTTTGTTGTGATAATAAAGATAAAACACTTGAGCTTTTGAAAAAGAAAAGAGTTCAGGTAAACCTTTCAGGATTGTATATAAAGGCTTTAAAAAAGATATCTAATAAATCAGAATTTATTAAAAATTATCTTCACAATATCCAAATTACTGCTGATCCAATTCATCCCAATACGATGTCAAATTATATTCTTATGAATAATATTGATGTAAACGATTATTTTGTAAAAAGGATATTGTTTGTAAATAATGTTTACAGGTAAAACGATGTTTTTATTTTGATTTAATTTTTTTAGTAACTTTAATAGCTATAAAATCAGGTGATTGTGAAAGTTATTAAAGAAGGATTTACCGTTTATCATAATTTCCCCTATAAAGGCATTGTCTAACGAGGTTTTTAAAGCAATTACTCATCCTGAAGACTTGGTACATTGCTTGCCACTTAAATGTACTTGAGCGCTTAAAATAGGAGCTGAATACAACTTCTTTTTTGGTGAGCCTTACAATTGGCCTGGTGAAGTAATAAAATGTGAAGAGCACTGTTCTTTTTATATAAAAATGACCAAATCTGATAAAGATTGGAATCCTACAGCATTTGGTTTTGATTTGTATGAAAAGGATGATGGGGTGGGTTACTTGGGTACACTTTTTTCACACCGGTTGGATAGAGGAGTGTGATCATTTTAAACACTCTTCCTATTGTTGGGCATTGGTTGCTAAACGGACTTAAAAATTATGTTGAAAAAGGAATTATAATACCTTTTGAAGAAAGAAATTAAAAAGAAAATATTATGAAACTAGGGGCTTTTTCAGTCAGTTTATCAGTAAAAGATATTGATAAATCGAAAGAATTTTATGAAATGTTGGGGTTTACTGTTTTTGCAGGTCAAATAGAAAAGAATTATTTAATTATGAAAAACGGTAATTCATTAATTGGATTGTTTCAGGGGATGTTTGAAAATAACATTTTAACGTTTAATCCAGGTTGGGATGAAAACGCAAACAAATTAGAAGATTTTGATGATGTAAGAATCATTCAACAGCAATTAAAAGAAAACCACATCAAATTAAAAAGAGAAGTTGCATCGGGTACTTCAGGTCCTGGAAGCATTGTTTTTTTTGACCCTGATGGAAACACGATTTTAATAGACCAGCATGTATAAATGAAAAACGGAAAACCAATTTTGATTTTCCGTTTTTTTATCTTTTAAAGTGATAATTCTTATTTTTTACCAGCAAAAGAACTTAAGGCAATTGCTATAACACCAACGGCTATTGTAATGTATGAATTACTGTTGTCTTGTACTTTTATTAAATCTACATCTCCAACCGAAACTTGTGTTTCTGGTTGTACAAGAGTGTAAACTCCGTAAGCTAAAATTACGATTCCAGCTATTAGTACTATCGATCTAAAATTTTTGCTCATAATAAATTGTTTTTCATAAAGATATGAAAAAACAATTTATAGTTCAAAACCGATATTAACGCCTAATTTGTTGGCGATTAATTTGGTAATTCTTTTTTTAACTTCTGGTATTTTAACACTCTCTAAAACAGTATTAGCAAATGCATACATTAATAGTGCTTTTGCTTCCTTTTTAGGAATACCTCTTTGTTGCATATAAAATAATGCTTGATCATCTAATTGACCAATAGTACAACCATGAGAACACTTTACATCGTCAGCAAAAATTTCTAACTGAGGCTTTGCGTTTATAGTTGCTTTATCGCTAATTAAAACGTTGTTGTTTTGTTGGTAAGCATTTGTTTTTTGAGCTTCTTTTTCAACAATAACTTTACCATTAAACACACCAGTAGAACGATCGGTATAAATACCTTTATAGTCTTGGTGACTTTCACAGTTAGGCTCTATATGGTTTACCAAAGTATGGTGGTCTACATGTTGTTTCCCTTCAATAATAGTAATCCCTTTTAAGATAGAGTTAATGTGCTCCCCTTTTTGATAGAAATTTAAGTTGTTTCTAGTAATATTTCCACCAAAAGAAAAAGTATGCACAGAACAGGTGCTTTCTTTTTGTTGCTCAATGTACGTGTTGTCAACTAAAGAAGCATCATTGTTGTCATTTTGAATCTTATAATAATCTACTGTAGCATGTGTGTCTGTGTAAATCTCAGTCACAGAATTTGTTAATACAGCATTATTATTAAGATTTTGGTGACGTTCTATAATTTGAACATGTGCATTTTGTTCAACCACAATTAAGTTACGTGGCTGTAACATCGTTGCATGTTCTTTACCTGTAGTAAAGTTAATTATTTGAATAGGTTTTTCAACCTCCACATTTTTTGGAATATGAATAAACGCACCTTCAGTAGCAAAAGCAGTATTTAAAGATGTTAAATTATCTTGTTTTGCTATTTTGTTAAAATATTTTTCAACAACTGGCTTGTACTTTTCTTTTGAAAAAGCGGCAGATAATAAACAAACATCTTTTCCATCATGAGTAGTAGTTGATAAAAAAGAGCTGTATTTTCCATCTACAAAAACTATTTTATAGCTATCTATTTCGTGAATGAAATATTTTTTTACATCCGCAAATTCTACAGAAGCATCTCTATCAGGAAAAATACTATAATCTTCTTTTAAAATTGAATTTAAAGAAGTGTATTTCCAAGCTTCTAGCTTTTTAGTAGGAAAGCCTAGTTTTTCAAAATTTTGTAGTGCTTTTGTTCTTATTTCATGTAAATCTGAATTGATGTTTACATTGTCTTCAAAAGCTACGTATGATGATAATATTTTTTCTCTCAACTCCATTGTTTTTAGTTGTAAAGTTTATAAAGTATAAAAGTTTGTAAAGCTGAAAAGATGCTTGTTTTATGAGCAAATTTCCACTTTTTACTTCTCAACTTTTCTAACTATTAGCCTCTTCTTTAATCCAATCATACCCTTTTTCTTCTAGCTCTAAAGCAAGAGAAGCGTCACCAGTTTTAACGATTTTCCCATCGTGTAAAACATGTACATAATCAGGAACGATATATTCTAATAAACGTTGATAGTGAGTAATAACTACTACAGCGTTGTCTTTAGATTTTAATTTATTAACCCCATTAGCCACAATACGTAAAGCATCAATATCTAAACCAGAATCAGTTTCATCTAAAATAGCTAATTTAGGTTCTAACATAGCCATTTGGAAAATCTCATTACGTTTTTTCTCACCTCCTGAAAATCCTTCGTTTAAAGAACGAGATAAGAATTTACGATCGATTTCTAATAATTCTGATTTCTCACGAATCTTTTTTAGCATGTCTTTAGCAGGCATTTCTTCTAAACCTTGGGCTTTTCGAGATTCATTAATCGCAGTTTTGATAAAGTTCGTAACAGTTACCCCAGGAATTTCTACAGGGTACTGGAACGATAAGAATACTCCAGCGTGAGCTCTTTCTTCAGGAGCTAATTCGCTAATATCTATACCTTCTAATTCAATAGAACCAGCAGTCATTTCGTAAGTCTCATTACCAGCAATAACAGATGACAAGGTACTTTTACCAGCACCGTTTGGTCCCATAATAGCATGAACCTCTCCTGCTTTTACTTCTAGGTTAATTCCTTTAAGAATATCTTTATCTTCTACTTGTGCGTGTAAGTTTTCTATTTTTAACATGTTTCTATGTTATTTCGCTTTTTAATAAAAAGCATTTTTTATTATTTTGAAGTTTTCAAATTAACGTATTCGTTAATTATCCAACACTTCCTTCTAAACTAATTTCTAATAATTTTTGAGCCTCTACAGCAAACTCCATTGGTAATTTATTTAGTACTTCTTTACTAAATCCGTTTACAATTAACGCAATGGCTTTTTCAGTATCAATACCACGTTGGTTACAGTAGAATAATTGGTCTTCACCAATTTTACTAGTGGTAGCTTCGTGTTCTATTTGAGCAGATTTATTTTTTGCTTCAATGTAAGGGAAGGTGTGTGCACCACACTCATTACCCATTAATAATGAATCACATTGTGAGAAGTTACGTGCGTTTTCTGCTCTAGAATTGATTTGTACCAATCCGCGGTAACTGTTTTGTGATTTTCCAGCAGAAATTCCCTTAGAAATAATAGTTGACTTAGTATTTTTTCCTAAGTGAATCATTTTAGTTCCAGTATCTGCTTGCTGATGGTTGTTGGTAACTGCAATTGAGTAAAACTCTCCAACAGAATTGTTCCCTTTTAAAATACAACTTGGATATTTCCAAGTAATTGCTGAACCTGTTTCAACCTGTGTCCAAGAAATTTTAGCATTGGTTTCACACAATCCTCTTTTTGTCACAAAGTTGAAAACACCACCTTTTCCTTCTGAATCTCCAGGGAACCAGTTTTGAACTGTTGAATATTTTATTTCGGCATCGTCTAAAGCAATTAGCTCAACAACGGCTGCGTGTAATTGATTTTCGTCACGTTGCGGAGCAGTACATCCTTCTAAATAGGAAACGTAACTGCTTTCATCAGCGACAACTAAGGTACGTTCGAATTGACCAGTTCCTCCTTCGTTGATACGGAAGTAAGTAGATAGTTCCATCGGACAACGAACCCCTTTTGGAATATAACAGAAAGATCCGTCAGAGAATACTGCTGAGTTTAATGCCGCATAAAAGTTATCAGTTGGTGGAACAACAGAACCTATATATTTTTTTACTAATTCTGGATGCTCTTGAATAGCTTCAGAAATAGGCATAAAAATAATTCCTTTTTCAGCTAACGTTTCTTTAAAAGTAGTAGCTACAGAGACCGAATCCATTACAATATCAACTGCTACATTAGCTAACCTTTTTTGTTCTTCTAAAGAAATTCCTAACTTTTCAAAAGTCGCTAACAAATCAGGGTCTACCTCATCTAAACTGTTTAATTTAGGTTTTTGTTTAGGTGCTGAGTAGTAAGAAATATCTTGAAAACTCGGTTTTTTATAGGTAACATTAGCCCACTCTGGTTCTTCCATTTGTTCCCAAATTCTAAAAGCTTCTAAACGCCATTCAGTCATCCATTCTGGCTCATTTTTCTTTTTAGAAATGGCACGAACGATATCTTCGTTTATTCCATTAGGAAACTTTTCACTTTCAATATCAGTATAAAAACCATATTCGTACTCTTTGGTTTTTAACTCTTCTCTTAAATCGTCCTCGGTGTATTTACTCATAATCATTAAAAGATTGAAAAATTAAAAGATTTAATCAATCTCACTTTTTTTTTAAATAATTTATGAATTTAGATAATTGTTTTGAAATGCTTTCAACTTCAATTATTAATTCTTCTACCTTTTTTGGTTCTATTATATTTAATCTTTCACAAATTCGTAATAAACTCCTTACTTCTCCACTTGAGCCTTTTGCTATGTATAAAAAACGAACAAATTGTTTGTTAGATTGTAATTCAAATCCTTCTGCTATATTTAGAGGGATAGAAAGAGCAGCTCTTTGAACTTGGTCTTTAATGTTTTTATTAAATGTATTAGAACTTGTTACTTTATATATTTCGATTGAAAATTCAAATGATTTTTGATAAACTTCTAAATCTTCAAATCGTTTCATTTTGAACTTTCAATTTTTTAATCCTTTTGTTTTTCAATAATTATAGAGAAAAACTTTCTCCACAACCGCAAGTTCTGTTAGCATTAGGATTGTTAAATACAAAGCCTTTACCGTTTAAACCTCCAGAATATTCTAAAGTTGTTCCAACTAAGTATAAAAAGCTCTTTTTGTCTACAACAATTTTTACATCATTGTCTTCAAAAATTTTATCATTTTCTTGTTGGGTTTTGTCAAAAGTTAAGTCGTATGATAATCCTGAACAACCACCACTTTTTACTCCAACTCGAACAAAGTCGGTTGTAGTATCAAATCCATCATCCGTCATTAATTCAATGACTTTCTTTTTTGCTGTGTCTGAAACTTTTATCATCGTTTAAATAGATTAAATCTAAGTGAATTGCAAAGATAATGACAAAATATGATTTATATCATGTTTTGAAATGAATATAGTTATTAAACGATAAAATTTGTTTATACCTTAAATCTTAGTGTTGATTATTAGTAGATTGCTGTTAAAAACAAAGGTTGTTTGTAGAATTACTACTTGAAAAAAATGTGATTTTAAATTAAATTCAAGAAATTCTATTGAGAAATGGTTCCTAAACTAAAAACACCAGATTTTCCGTTTTCAGATATTAGTTTTTGAGTTTCAAAATCTGAAATTAAATCAGAGTTTTTCTCGTAAAGATTCCAGTCGTTAGGAGACTTAAACCAACCAGAAACATTCATTTTTACCTCAATAGTAGCGTTGTTTTTTAATACAATTGAACCTGTTTCGATTGAAAAAGAAGTATCAAGTATAGAGTCTTTATCTTTATCGTAGGCTCTTGCAGTATAAAATTTATAAGGATTTTGTATTCCTAGTGTGTCTTTATATTGACCATCTAACTGCATAAAATGGTATCCGCCACCTAATGAGTCGGGTACCTTCCATGAAGCGGTGGTTAAGTCGCTATACGCATTGCTAATATTAGCATTTCCAGAAAAGCCAAAAGTAAAAAATAATTTATAAGCACCTTCAGAAATCTTTTGGGGTAACGTGTAGGTTAGGCTATCCGTATTATTAATGTCTATTAATTTATAGTTATCAAACTTTGTTGTATCATTCGCCCCACTAATAAGAGAAACATTAGAAATTAAGTAACGTAATTTGCTTACTGTAAGTTTTGTTCCTAATTTGTTGGTGAATTCAGTGTTGTTTAAATCAGATTTTTCAATTAAAGTACCATCCCAGTTTTGAGTGAACTTTAGTTTTACTGATACATTTTTTATTAATTCATCATTATCTGAACTACAAGAAAAAAGAAGTATACTAAGAGCTAGCGTTAAAAAATATTTCATGTGTTTTTTATTAAAAATCAATGAAAGAAAACACTTTTTAATATGTGTGAAACAGTCATTAATTCATGACAAAAATAATAAACCTTCTTAGATTTAATACAGTTTTACTCGTTTATATTGCAGAGATATTATGTGGTTGAGAATCAAAATGAATGATAACTCAGGTTAAGTAAGGCTGTTTATCTACTTGTCATTATCTTTGCAACATGTTAGAAGATAAAAATCAAGAAAGAACTTCGTTAGCTGAGCTTGGAGAGTTTGGGTTAATAAACCATTTAACAAAGCATTTTAAAATGTATCATTCTTCAACAGTTAAGGGTGTGGGAGATGATGCAGCTGTAATTAGTGCGTCAGATAAAGAAACTGTAGTTACTACCGATTTATTAGTAGAAGGTGTACATTTCGATTTGAGTTATATGCCTTTGAAGCATTTAGGATATAAAGCGATAATGGTTAACTTATCGGATGTGTATGCTATGAATGCTAATGCAGAACAAATTACAGTATCTATTGCTGTATCTAATCGTTTTCCGTTAGAAGCTGTTGAAGAATTGTATGCTGGAATACAACTAGCGTGTGATACGTATAAAGTAGACTTAGTAGGAGGAGATACTACTTCTTCAACAAAAGGGATATTAATTTCTATTACAGCTATTGGGACTGCTAATAAAGAGGATATTGTATATAGAAATGGCGCAAAACCAACAGATTTAATCGTAGTTTCGGGCGATTTAGGAGGAGCATATTTAGGTTTGCAAGTGTTAGAACGTGAAAAGCAAGTGTTTCAAGTGAATCCTCAAAACCAACCTGATTTAGATAATTATACGTATATCATCGAACGTCAATTAAAGCCAGAAGCTCGTAAAGATATTCCTGAATTATTAAAAGAGTTAGAGGTAAAACCAACTTCTATGATAGATATTTCAGATGGATTGTCTTCTGAAATTATACACATCTGTACGCAAAGTAAAACAGGATGTAAGATTTATGAGGATAAATTACCATTAGATCCACAAGTAATTGCAACTTCAGAAGAGTTTAATATGGATTCTACAATGATTGCTTTAAGCGGAGGAGAAGATTATGAATTGTTGTTTACAGTTTCAATTGATGATTACGATAAGATAAAAGGAAATCCTAATTTAACAGTTATAGGTCATATTACTGAAGAAAATGAAGGAATGAATTTGGTAACACGTGCAAACCAAGAAATTGAATTAAAAGCACAAGGTTGGAATTCTTTTAATAAAGAGTAGAGGAGAACAAGATATAATAGGTTAAGCATCCATGTTTGGGTGCTTTTTTAGTTTTAAAGAGGCTTTTTTTAATTATTTTGGAATACGAGTTTTGGTATAAAAATTGTATATTGGTCAAACAGTAAAAAAGAATATTAATAAAAAATCAAAAAAGAGAATGGGAATTTTTTCATTTATTAAAAATGCCGGGGCAAAAGTATTCGGTATCGGGAAAACAACTGAAGAAGAAGCGGCTGAAAAAGCTGCAAAATTAGTAGATGCAGTAAATAAATTAGAGCTTTCTGTTGAAAACTTAGCTGTTAATGTGGAAGATGATAAGGCCACAGTAACAGGAGAAGCAGCAGATTTAGCTACTAAAGAAAAAGTAGTTTTAGTAGTAGGTAATACAGAAGGAATTGCTTCTGTAGAAGATAATATGACTGTTAAAGAAGTTGAAGTTATCGAAGAAGCTGCTATGGCACAATTTCACACTGTAGTAAGTGGAGATTCATTAAGCAAAATTGCAAAAGAGTTTTATGGAGATGCTATGAAGTACCCGGTAATCTTTGAAGCAAATAAACCAATGTTAACACATCCTGATAAAATTTATCCAGGACAAGTATTAAGAATACCACCTTTAGTGGACTAATCAAAAGTTAATCAACCAAAGGGAAAAGCACTGCATTTGCAGTGCTTTTTTAGTTTATATAAAAGAGGTATTTAAAGATTGGTATGGGGTAAAAAAATAGTAGAAAACAAGAATATTATCATCATCTTTGCACTTGTTTTTAAAACTATTAAAAATGAACCAAAGAGCGTTAGCACTTACTGCAGCATCTATCGCAACACTTATTTACGGGGTTACATTTACAGTAGCTAAAGAAGTGATGGAGGGATATATTCAACCATTTGGTTTTATATTGCTTCGTGTTGGTGGGGCTACTATGATTTTTTGGTTATTAGGGCTTTTTGTTAAAGCACCATCTATTGAGAAACCAGATTACAAACGAGTAGCAATGGCGGCTTTTTTTGGTATTGCTTTCAATATGCTTACGTTTTTTAAAGGATTAAGTTATACCACGCCGATCAATGCATCAGTTATGATGGTGACTACTCCTATTTTAGTATTAATTTTTGCTAGTATTCTTTTAAAAGAGAAATTAGTTTTAAGAAAAATAGCAGGAGTTGTAGTTGGTATGGTAGGAGCCATAATTTTAATAGCTTACGGGAATCCACTTAAAGGAGATGCAACTAATATGGTGCTAGGAAACTTTTTAGTATTCATCAATGCAGCATCGTATGGTATGTATTTGGTGGTCGTAAAAAAACTAATAGCAAAATACAATCCTATTGTTTTTGTAAAATGGCTATATCTTTTTGGGTTGATAATGGTACTACCTTTTGGTTTTTCTGAACTGTTAGAGGTACAGTGGCAAACAATGCCTGTTTCAATTTTCTTAAAAGTAGGCTTTGTAGTATTATTCACTACTTGTATTACTTACTTGTTTAACTTATTTGCATTATCAAAATTAAAACCCACCACAGTAAGTGTTTTTATGTATTTACAACCTGTGGTAGCAGCTATTTACGCATTGATCGTAGGTAGTGATCATTTAGATTTGGTTAAAATAGGGGCGGCATTATTAATCTTTTTAGGGGTGTTTTTGGTAACCAAACGTCCTGCTGAAACTCCCAATAAATAAACGTATCTTTGCGGATTATTAAACCGAAGTTATGATACAGTCAATGACGGGTTACGGTAAATCCGTACTACATTTACCCTCTAAAAAAGTAACAATCGAAATTAAATCTTTAAACAGTAAAAACTTAGATTTAAATACTAGAATTCCTTCATATTACAGAGAAAAAGAACTCAATGTTCGAAAAAAACTAGCAAGTAATTTGGTAAGAGGTAAAGTGGATTTTTCTATTTATGTGGAAATGACTGCAGATGAAACTTCAACTACGGTGAATACAGGTGTGGTACGAGAGTACATGCAGCAATTAAGAAATGTAACTCAAGTTGGAACTTCTGATGATGTTGAGTTAATGAAAATGGCTGTTAGAATGCCAGATGCTTTAAAAACTGAGCGTGAAGAGTTAGATGAAGAAGAGTGGAAGCAAATAGATACTCATATTGACGAAGCTTTAAAAGAAATTATTCAATATAGAACTGACGAAGCAAAATCGTTAGAAGAAGATTTTCAAACAAGAATACTAAATATTCAATCTGCTTTAGAAGAAGTTAAAAAGTTAGATGGTGATAGAATAGAGCATGTTAAAGAACGCTTACAAAAAGCATTAACAGATTTAAAAGTTGAGGTTGATGAAAATCGTTTTGAACAAGAGCTGATTTATTATTTAGAAAAGTTAGATATTAACGAAGAAAAAGTACGTTTAGCTAATCACTTAGAGTATTTTTTACAGCAATTAGCAACAGAAGATTCTAATGGAAAAAAATTAGGATTTATCGTACAAGAAATCGGAAGAGAAATCAACACAACAGGATCAAAAGCTAATTTTGCACCAATGCAAAAATTAGTCATCCAAATGAAAGACGAGTTAGAAAAAATAAAAGAACAAATTTTAAACGTTTTATAAGAATGTCGAAAGAGTTTAAAGGGAAATTATTTGTGTTTTCAGCACCATCAGGTTCAGGTAAAACTACTATTGTACGTCATTTGTTGGCAAAAGAACGTTTTAATTTAGAGTTTTCAATTTCTGCGACTTCAAGAGCTCCAAGAGGAGAAGAAGTTGATGGAAAAGATTATTATTTTATTTCAGCAAACGAATTCAAGCAAAAAATAAAAAACGACGAGTTTTTAGAGTGGGAAGAAGTGTATCGTGACAATTTCTATGGAACATTAAAAACAGAAGTTGAACGAATTTGGGCGCAAGGAAAACATGTAATTTTTGATATTGATGTTGTTGGAGGTTTACGTATTAAAAAGAAATTTCCAGAAGAAACCTTAGCTGTGTTTGTAAAGCCACCAAGTGTTGATGAGCTAAAAATTCGTTTAAAGAAAAGAAGTACCGAAAGCGAAGACAAGATTAACATGCGTATTGCTAAAGCTTCGGTAGAATTAGCAACAGCACCACAGTTTGATAAAATCATTAAAAATTACGATTTACCAGTAGCATTACAAGAAGCAGAAGATTTAGTAGATGATTTTTTAGGAATAGAAAAGGAAGTGAAAAACGAATAAAGAATAAGTCTAGTATCTATAAATATGAAAAACATCGGATTATACTTCGGAACTTTTAATCCAATTCATATTGGGCATTTAATTATAGCCAATCATATGGTTGAGTATTCTGATTTAGATGAAATTTGGATGGTGGTTACGCCTCATAACCCCTTTAAAAAGAAAAGCTCATTGTTAGATAACCATCATCGTTTAGATATGGTATATTTGGCTACAGAAGAATATGAGAAGATTCAACCATCAGATATAGAATTTAGGCTTCCTCAACCAAATTATACTATCAATACATTAGTGCATATTTCTGAAAAACATCCAAGTTATAAGTTTAGCCTAATTATGGGAGAAGACAACCTGAAAAGTTTGCATAAATGGAAAAACTATGAGGTAATTTTAGAAGACTATAATATTTATGTTTATCCTAGAGTTTCTGAAGGAATTGTTGAAAGCCAGTTTAAAAATCACGAGAAAATTCACAGGGTTGATGCTCCAATAGTGCAAGTTTCTTCAACCATGATTCGCAAAGCCATAAAAGAAGAAAAAAACTGCAAACCATTGCTGCCATTTAAGGTTTGGAAGTATATAGATGAGATGAACTTTTATAAAAAATAGTTTCGCCATTTTTTCGTTGTATATTTGAATCCCAAACAAGTATAAAACGTGTCAAAAAACAAGAAAAAAAGAAAGCTTAAACAGAAGCTTACAGATAAGTATAGGCTTGTAATTTTAAACGAAGATACATTTCAAGAACGATTTTCTTTAAAGCTATCAAGATTAAATGTGTTTGTTTTTAGCGGAGTGTTTTCAATACTTCTTATTATTTTAACGACGCTATTAATTGCGTTTACAGGAATACGAGAGTATATTCCTGGTTACTCTTCGACAGCATTAAAAAAGAAAGCTACCAGATTAACTTATGAAGCGGATTCTTTAAAAAACAGGTTAGCAATTATAGAAAGTTATACCAAGGCGTTAAAACCAGTTTTAACGGGTGATATAGAGCCTGAAAAAATAGACTCTATAACAACTGAAATGCAAACAATTGTAATTGATGAAACTAAACTACAAGCAACAAAACAAGATTCACTTTTTAGAGAGAAAATTGATAATAAAGATCTCTTTCCATTGTATGAAGGAGGAGAGAACAGAATAAAAAATGTATTCTTTTCACCTTTAACGGGTACCATTTCTCAACCCTTTGATTTGAATGAAAAGCATTACGCAATTGATATTGTTGCACAAACAGACACCCCAGTAAAAGCTGTTGCGGATGGTACGGTTATTTTAGCAGAATGGACAGCAGAAACAGGATATGTAATAACCATACAACATTCCAACGAATTTATATCAGTATATAAACATAACGGAACCTTATTAAAGCAGCAGGGAGATGTTGTGAAATCAGGAGAAGCAATCGCAAGCGTAGGTTCTACAGGAGAACTAACCACAGGCCCTCATTTACACTTTGAGTTGTGGAATAATGGGTTTCCAGTAAATCCAACAAACTATATAGATTTTCAGTAAATAAGAAAAAAGATAATGAGCATAAAATCAATACTAGCAATTCCATTTGCGAAAATTGTTCGTAAACAAGTATATAAATGGGCAAATAACCCACACAAAACTCAAGAAAAAGTTTTTGAATATTTGGTTACTGAAGGGTGTAAAACAGCATTTGGAAAAGATCATGATTTTGTATCAATCAACAATTACGAAGATTTTAAAAAAAGAGTTCCAATTAACGATTATGAAGGCTTACGTCATTATGTAGATAGAGTTGTAGCAGGAGAAGAAAATGTTTTGTGGAAAGGAAAACCTTTATATTTTGCAAAAACATCAGGAACAACTTCAGGAGCAAAATACATTCCTATAAGTAAAGAATCAATGCCCACACATATCAAAGCAGCTCGAAATGCTTTGTTGTTTTACATAACAGAAACAAACGATGCTAGTTTTGTTGATGGGAAGATGATTTTTTTACAGGGAAGTCCAGTTTTAGAAGATAAAAACGGCGTAAAATTAGGTCGTTTGAGTGGTATAGCAGCGCACTATGTCCCAAATTACCTCTTAAAAAATCGTTTACCAAGTTGGGAAACCAACTGTATTGAAGATTGGGATACCAAAGTAGATAAAGTAGTTGAAGAAACCTTGCCAGAGAATATGACGGTGATTAGTGGAATTCCGTCATGGGTACAAATGTATTTTGAACGCTTGAAGGAGAAAACCGGAAAAAATGTCTCTGAACTCTTTCCAAACTTTAATTTCTTTGTGTATGGAGGTGTAAATTTTGAGCCATACAAGAACAAGTTTGAAGCGTTAATTGGGAAAAAAATAGACTATGTAGAATTGTATCCAGCATCTGAAGGGTTTATTGCATATCAAGATTCGCAAACCGAAAAAGGTATGTTATTACAGTTAAACTCAGGAATGTTTTATGAATTTATTCCAGCAAATGAATTTTTTGATGAGAATCCAACAAGAATTTCATTAAAAGACGTTCAGTTAGGAGTAAACTATGTTATTATCTTAAATACTTCTGCTGGTTTATGGGGGTATAATATTGGTGATACGGTAGAGTTCACTTCTTTAAAGCCTTATAGAATAAAAGTAACAGGACGTATAAAACACTTTATTTCTGCTTTTGGGGAGCATGTAATAGGTAAAGAGGTTGAAAAAGCGTTGAATGATGCTATAAAAGGAACTGATGTGAATGTAAGCGAGTTTACAGTAGCACCGCAAGTAAATCCTGAAAGTGGATTACCTTATCACGAGTGGTTTATAGAGTTTGAAAACGAACCTGAAAACTTAGATGAACTAGCATCTAAAATAGATACATCGACGCAAGAGCAGAATGTATATTATTTCGATTTAATTGAAGGTAAAATTTTACGTCCTCTTATAATTAGAAAAGTGAAAAAAGGAGGTTTTCATGAATATATGAAATCCATTGGAAAGTTTGGAGGTCAGAATAAGATTCCGCAATTATCAGACAACCGAAAAATTGCGGATGTATTGCAGAATTTTTTAATTGAATAAAAAAGTAAAATGAAAATTGTAGCCACTAACATTGGAGAAAGAAAAGAAATCGATTGGAAAGGAAAAACTGTTACTACAGGTATTTTTAAGTTTCCTGTTGATAAACCTATTTTTTTAGATGTTGAAAAAGTAAAAGACGATGCTATTTGTGACAGAGAACATCATGGAGGAATAGACCAAGCAGTATATGCCTATTCAGAAAATCATTATGCATATTGGAAAGAGTTATACCCAAGTTTAGATTGGAAACATGGAATGTTTGGTGAAAATCTGACTGTTTCAGATTTAGAGGAAAGTCAATTGCACGTGGGAGATACTTTTAAAGTAGGAGAGGTTATTATTGAAGTAACGAAGCCGCGTCAACCTTGTATGAAACTAGGGGTACGTTTTAATGAAATGAAAATTGTAAAACAATTTTGGCTGCAAGATTTACCAGGAGTTTATTTTAAAATATTGCAAACAGGTTTTGTGAAATCAGGTGATGAGTTTGAGCAAATAAAAAGCTGCCCTCAAAACCCAACGATTTCTGAAGTGTACGCTGAAAAAAGAACTAAAAAAGGAATGTAAGTTTTACTTAGCTTCCAGCTCAAACACTTTTTGCAGCATTTTATCATCTTGCTGATCTACTTTGTATAAACCTTCATCACTAAACAATTCACGAGCAATTAATACTCTCAAATTGCTGCGAAGTTGATTTTTTGTTCTTTCAGGAAGTCTGAAATCTTTAATTTCTTCTAGAAATTTGTTAGAAACGCTATGGTCTTTATCAAAGTTTTTAATAAAATCATCTACCGTTATAGACGCTAATTTTTTACGATTATCATCAACGTATGAAAAAGCGAAATCATTTAAAGGACGGAAGAAAATTGTAGGAATGTAAGAAGAGGTGTCTACCGCAACAAAATGATCTGGGATAATTCCACCACCACCATATACTACTTTACCTTTAGGAGTTGTGTATTTTAAGCTATCAATGGTTTTAATACTATCTTTGGTAAATAACTCTCCATTTTCTAATCGAAGTTCAAAATCGTGACTGTATTCTTCGGCATCAGCTTCTTTTTTGTAAGGTTTTTGAATAGAGCGCCCTGTTGGGGTATAATATCTAGCTGTAGTTAATCGTACAGCAGAACCATCTCCTAAATCCATTTCCTGTTGTACTAACCCTTTACCAAAAGAACGACGCCCGATAATAATTCCCTTGTCATTATCTTGTAATGCACCTGCTACAATTTCAGAAGCAGACGCAGAGTTTTCGTCAATTAGAACATACAATCCACCATGTTCAAAATCGCCTTTTTCAGTAGCGAAAGATTTTACAATATCACCTTTGTTGTTTTTTGTAAATACAATCAGTTTTTCATCTTCTAAGAATTCGTCAACAATATCATTAGCAATATCAATAAAACCACCACCATTTCCGCGAAGATCTAAGACCAAATCAGTCATTCCTTTGGTGAGTAATTTGTTTAAAGAAGATTTAAACTCAATATAGGTGTTACGAGCAAAACGATCTAGTTTTATATAACCAATACTATCGTTTAGCATGTATGCAACATCAACGCTTTTAATATTTACTTTACCACGATTAATAGTGATATCAAAAACACTATCATTTGTTTTTCTATAAATTTGTAAATCAACTTTAGTGTTTGGTTTTCCTTTTAAAGCTTTCATTATTTGGGAAGTTTGCAATTTTTTCCCATAGAGTGTATCCTTGTCTGCAAGTAAAATTCTATCTCCAGCTTTAATTCCTGCTTCAATACTTGGGCCACCCTTAATAGGTTCTATAACGGTAATAGTATCACCGATCATACGAAATTGAACACCAATTCCTACAAAATTACCTTGCATATTTTCGGTAACCAATTGTAAGTTTTCCTTAGGTATATATACTGAATGAGGATCTAATTTACCTAACATTTCTGCAATCGCTCCGTCTAACAATTCATCAGTGTTAACATCATCAACATAATCACTTTGAATGTAATCAATCAAACGTTTTATTTTTCGTTCACTTGATGAGCTTTTTCCAATAAGACTGCTTGAATTTCCATTGCTAAAAAAGGTTCCGATAAGAATACCGAAAATTACAGCAATAGATAAATATATAGGTAGATTATTCTTGTTCATAAGGTAAATACGTCAGTTCAACACCTGCTTTTTCTAAAAAATCTAATCCTGATCGGTCTTTGTATGCTTGGGCGTATACTACACGTTTTATTCCTGCTTGATGTATCAATTTACTACATTGTTGGCAAGGAGAAAGTGTAATATATAAAGTAGCACCTTTACACGATTGAGTTGAAGAAGCTACTTTTAAAATAGCATTGGCTTCGGCGTGTAATACATACCATTTGGTGTATCCTTCTTCATCTTCACAATAGTTTTCAAAACCAGAAGGAGTACCATTATAACCATCAGAAATAATCATTCGATCTTTAACAATTAAGGCGCCTACTTTTTTACGAATACAGTGTGAAAGTTGTCCCCATTCATTTGCCATTTTTAAATAGGCAATGTCATATTTTAATTGTTTTTTCTTCAAAATTTTCAGTACGATTTTTCTTAGATAAGCTAAGGTAGTTAGATTTGTGTTAGTTAGGCGTTAATTTTTTACCAAAAAACACGGTCAAACATCATTTGTAAAGCAAAACCAATTACGATTGACGACATGATTAAAATCCAATCACGACGATTTACACTAAAGATTGATTGTACTAAAGCACCAATTAATAAAATTCCTAATACAATAATAATTTGTGCTACTTCTACACCTAAAGCAAACTCCAATAAAGGTAAAAATTTATCAGAAGTTTTACCAATCATAATTTTAAAATAGTTGGAAAAACCAAGTCCGTGAATTAATCCGAAAAATAAAGCAAAAAATAAATTCTGATTTTCTTTTCCTACCGATGCTTTTTTGGCAGTTAATACATTCATTAACCCTGTAATAAAAATAGTTAACGGAATTAAAAATTCGATTAAATCTGCTCGTACATTTAAAATTCCGTAGGCAGAAAGTGCTAGCGTTATCGAGTGTCCAATGGTAAATAAAGTGATTAACCATAAAACTTTTGTCCACTGTTTAAATTGATACACAACAGCTAATACAATTAAGAATAAAATATGGTCATAGGCTTTAAAGTCTAATACATGAAACAAGCCCATTTTAAAGTAGAAGATAAAATCGTTCATTAGGGGTTTTTAAATTTTTATTTGTCGATCTATTTGTTGGTCTAAAGATATAAAAGTTTCGGTTCTTGAAACTCCTTTTATGGTTTGAATATCCTTATTTAACAAATGCATTAAGTCTTCGTTGTTTTTACACAGTATTTTGATGAAAATAGCATAGTTACCAGTAGTGTAGTGGCTTTCTACAATTTCAGGAATTTCTTTTAGTCGTTTAATTGCAGAAGAGTATAAGCTAGAAGAATCTAAAAACACACCAACAAAAGCGGTAGTAGTATACCCTAAAGCTTTTGGATTTAATATCATTTTATAACCATCAATTAAATCCGATTCGTCTAACTTTCTTAATCGTTGATGAATGGCAGCGCCAGATATACCTACTTCTCGGGCGATACTTAAAATAGGCGTACGAGCATCTTTTACAAGACGTTTGATAATTATTTTATCAATTCCGTCAATTTTTAATTTTCTAACCATGAAACAAAAATAAGGAAAGTTAGTTAGAGTTCATTTTTTCAATATTCTGTACCTTTACAATTATGTATGCGTTGGTAGATTGTAATAACTTTTATGTTTCTTGCGAACGGGTTTTTAATCCGAATTTGCAAGGAAAACCTGTAGCTATTTTAAGCAATAACGATGGGTGTGTTATTTCAATGAGTGACGAAGCAAAAGACTTGCAACTTCCATTTGGAGCTCCAATTTTTAAGTGGGATCAGTTTTGTAAAAACAATAATATCTCAGTGCTATCGTCAAATTATCCGTTGTATGGTGATATGAGCGCTAGAGTGATGAAAATTTTAGAACAATTTTCTCCAGATGTAGAAGTATACTCTATTGATGAAGCATTTTTACAATTCAAAGGTTTTAATGAATATAATTTTAATTCTTATGGAACTGAAATAAGAAGTAGAATTTTACAATGGACGGGTATTCCAACTTGTGTAGGAATTGCACCTACAAAAGCATTGAGTAAAGTAGCTAATAAAATTGCTCGAAAATTCTTAAAAGAAACAGGTGGAGTGTGTGTGATTGATTCCGAAGAAAAAAGAATAAAAGCATTAAAATGGACTTCTATAGAAAATGTTTGGGGAATTGGAAGAGGGATACAAAAAAGACTACAAGCTAAAGGATGTGTAAAAGCGTATGATTTTACACAGTTAAGTGATGATTGGGTACTGAAAAATTTATCGATTACAGGTTGGAAGTTGAAAAAAGATTTAGAAGGAGATCCTAAAATACAACTAGATGAACCTGCTAACAAAAAAACAATAGCAACAACCCGAAGTTTTGAATATACATTTTCGGATCTAGATAATATTAAAGAAAGAATTTCAACGTTTGCTGTAAGTTGTGCAGAAAAATTACGAAAGCAAAACTCAAGTTGTCATATGATAATTGTGTTATTGCGTAGTGATTATCATAAAAAAGAAACTGAACAACATCGAGCAAGTAAAACAGTTGTACTTCCATACCCGACAAACTCTACATTAACAATAAGTAAAAGCGCGGTACAAGCAGTAACAACTATTTTTAAAGAAGGAATACACTACAAAAGAGCAGGAGTCATTGTAACAGGATTGGTGCCTTCAGATAATTATCAATTAGATATGTTTGCAAGTGAAAACCCGAAGCACGCTTCTTTAATGAGTGCGATTGATAAAATTAATCAGACTTATAAAGCAGATAAGATTAAATTAGCCAATCAAGATTTACGGCGTACTTGGAAGATGCGTCAAGAACGATTATCACCCAAGTACACAACTAATATTAACGATATTATCAAGGTAAAGTAAGTTTAGTTAAACAACAAACAATAAGATGTTACGAAAATTAAAACAAGTACAAGCATCAGAAGCATTGACATTTTTTTTACCGAAAGAATTAAATGAAACCGAAGGAGCTATCTTTATGGATATAGGTATTTCTGCTGGATTTCCTTCTCCTGCAGATGATTTTAGAGAAACTCGTATTTCGTTAGATGAGGAGCTTATTAGAAATAAAGAGGCAACTTTTTTTGCACGAGTAAGTGGTCAATCGATGATTGGTGCTGGTTTGGATGATAATGATTTGCTGGTGATTGATAGAAGTATTCCGCCAACCAATAATAAGATAGCGGTTTGTTTTTTAGATGGAGAGTTTACGGTAAAACGTTTGCGAGTTGAAGGAGGAGAAGTTTGGTTGAAACCTGAAAATCCAGATTATCCTATTATAAAAATCACTGAAGAAAATAATTTTATCATTTGGGGAATTGTCACCAATGTGATTAAGAAAGTTTAGAAGTGAAAAGAGACCGCTTCGCTGTTAGATAAAAGAATTAAGACAGTTTTATCAAAAAGATCAAGAGTCATTCCGAACTTTTCGTAAGGAATCTTAAAATAAAAAATCCAGCAATTTGCTGGATTTTTTTGTCTTTGTTCTTTAGCCTAAAAGTCTTGCTTCTAAAAATTAACAAAACTCGTCGTAAGCAGCTGCTAAGTTTTGAGCAATTGCTTCAGCAGAACGACCCTCGATATGATGACGCTCTAACATGTGTACTAAATTTCCGTCTTTAAATAAGGCGATTGCAGGTGATGATGGAGGGAAAGGAATCATATATTCTCTTGCCTTCGCAGTAGATTCTTTTTCTACCCCTGCAAAAACAGTTGTTAAATGTGTAGGAGTTTTATCTGCCCCTAAAGAAGCAATAGCTCCTGGTCTTGCAGTACCTGCAGCACATCCACAAACTGAGTTTACCATTACTAACGTAGTTCCTTCTTTTGCTAAAGCATTGTCAACATCTTCAGCAGTATATAAAGCTTCAAAACCAGCGTTGATTAATTGGTCACGCATTGGTTTTACTAATTCTTCTGGATACATATTTTTGAATTAAATTTTAAAGCAAAGATACTGTTTTTCATGGCAACAATCAACTTCAAATAGCTATGGTTGTAGTTGCTTAAAATTTTATCTTTGCACTTTTAAATTTTATAAATGGGAAAATTTGCAAAATGGCTTGGGGCTGGAGCAGGCTTTACGTTAGGAGGCCCTATTGGAGCTATTGTAGGATTTGTTGTGGGGAGTTTTATTGATGGAATTTCAGTAGAAGATTTTAAAGAAGAACAACAAGAATATCAAAAAAGACAACATGAGGGAACAAGAGGAAGAGCTACTTCAGGAGATTTTGAAATTAGCTTATTAATCTTAGCATCGGTAGTTATAAAAGCAGATGGGAGAATAGATCAACGCGAATTAGATTATGTTCGTACGTATTTTGTGAAAATGTACGGTAAAGAACGAGCAAATCATGCATTTAAATTGTTCAACGGAATTATTAAAAAGCAAATTTCTACACGTCAAGTTTGTTTACAAATTCGTCAGTACATGTCGCATGCTACGCGATTACAGTTAGTCCATTTTTTATTCGGAATAGCGCAAGCTGATGGACAGGTAACGAGTAATGAGGAGCAAGAAATTAGAAAAATAGCAAGTTATTTATACATTAATGAATACGATTATTCATCAATAAAAGCAATGTTTTATGATGAGTCTGATAGCGCTTATAAAATGCTAGAAATAACAAAAGAAGCTACTAATGATGAGGTGAAAAAAGCGTATCGAAAAATGGCTAAAAAGCACCATCCAGATAAATTGCAAAACTTAGGAGAAGAGCATAAAAATGGAGCTAACGAAAAGTTTCAAAAAATTCAAGCAGCTTACGAACAAATTAAAAAAGAACGAGGAATTAATTAGTTTGTTTCCTTAAAAATAGAATTCACAATAAAAACGCCTTTTTTAAGGCGTTTTTTTATATCTCAAACTCAACAATTACAAGAAAATACGTAATTTCGCACATTCAATTAATAAACCGACAAAATGAGTAAGAAGTTTACTGAATACAAAGGATTGGATTTACCAAAAGTAGCAGAAGAAATATTAAACTATTGGGAAGAAAACAACATCTTTGAAAAAAGTATTACTACACGTGAAGGAAATGAACCATTTGTGTTTTTTGAAGGACCACCTTCAGCAAACGGTTTACCAGGAATTCACCACGTAATGGCACGTGCCATTAAAGATATTTTTTGTCGTTATAAAACCCAAAAAGGATACCAAGTTAAGCGTAAAGCAGGTTGGGATACGCATGGGTTACCTGTAGAATTGGGTGTTGAAAAAGAATTAGGAATCACTAAAGAAGACATTGGAACAAAAATTACCGTTGAAGAATACAACGAAGCGTGTAAAAAAGCGGTAATGCGTTACACTGATATTTGGAACGACCTAACCCAAAAAATGGGATATTGGGTAGATATGGAAGATCCATATATTACTTACAAACCAAAATATATGGAATCGGTTTGGTGGTTGTTAAAGCAAATCTATGATAAAGATTTACTGTATAAAGGATATACCATTCAACCGTATTCACCAAAAGCAGGAACAGGATTAAGCTCGCATGAGTTAAACCAACCAGGAACCTATCAAGATGTTACGGATACTACAGTAGTAGCTCAGTTTAAAACAATCAAAGAAACGTTACCAGAGTTTTTACAAGTTGAAGGAGATGTGCACTTTTTAGCATGGACAACGACTCCATGGACACTTCCTTCAAACACAGCATTAACGGTTGGCCCAAAGATTGAGTATGTTTTAGTAAAAACATTCAATCAATACACATTTGAACCAATTCAAGTGGTGTTAGCGAAAAACCTGGTAGGTAAACAATTTGCTGGAAAGAAGTTTAATGAAGTTGAAGACGTAGCTGAATTAGCAAATTATGCAGAGGGAGATAAGCAAATTCCATATGCAGTTGTAAAAGAATTTATAGGAAAAGACTTAGTAGGTATTAAATACGAGCAATTATTACCATATGCTCTACCATACCAAAATCCAGAAAATGCTTTTAGAGTAATTTCAGGAGATTTTGTTACAACTGAAGATGGTACAGGTATTGTACACACAGCACCTACGTTTGGTGCTGATGATGCGTTGGTTGCAAAACAAGCAACTCCAGAAGTGCCACCAATGTTAGTGTTAGACGAAAATGAGAATCCAGTTCCTTTAGTAGATTTACAAGGGAAATTCCGTCCAGAAATGGGAGAATTTGCAGGTAAATATGTGAAGAACGAATACTATACTGATGGTGAAGCACCAGAAAAATCGGTGGATGTTGAGTTAGCAATTCAATTAAAAGAAGAAAACAAAGCCTTTAAGGTTGAAAAATATGTACACAGTTATCCTAACTGTTGGCGTACCGATAAACCAATTTTATATTATCCGTTAGATTCTTGGTTTATCAAGGTAACTGATGTAAAGGATAGAATGTTCGATTTAAACGAAACCATCAACTGGAAGCCAAAATCAACTGGAGAAGGACGTTTTGGTAACTGGTTAAAAAATGCGAATGATTGGAACTTATCGCGTTCTCGTTTTTGGGGAATTCCATTACCAATTTGGCGTACTGAAGATGGAACAGAGCAAATTTGTATTGGTTCTGTAGAAGAATTGAAATCAGAAATTGCAAAAGCTGTTGAAGCAGGTGTAATGACTGAAGATATTTTTGCTGATTTTGAAGTAGGAAACATGTCTGAAGAGAACTATGATAAAATCGATTTACATAAAAATGTAGTCGATAAAATTACCTTAGTTTCTACATCAGGTAAACCAATGAAGCGCGAAAGTGATTTAATTGATGTATGGTTCGATTCAGGTTCTATGCCATATGCACAATGGCATTATCCGTTTGAAAATAAAGAATTAATAGATACTAAAGAAAGTTACCCAGCGAACTTTATTGCAGAAGGAGTAGATCAAACTCGTGGATGGTTCTATACGTTACATGCAATTGGAACGATGGTGTTTGATTCTGTAGCTTATAAAAATGTTGTATCTAACGGATTGGTGTTAGATAAGAACGGACAAAAAATGTCAAAACGTTTAGGAAATGCGGTAGATCCGTTTACTACATTGTCAGAATTTGGTCCAGATGCTACGCGTTGGTACATGATTTCAAATGCGAACCCATGGGACAACTTAAAATTTGATATTGCAGGAATAGAAGAGGTAAAACGTAAATTCTTCGGAACTTTATACAATACCTATTCATTCTTCTCATTATATGCGAATATTGACAATTTTACGTATAGCGAAGCTGAAATTCCAATCAACGAAAGACCAGAGATTGATCGTTGGATTTTATCTGAATTAAATACGTTGGTTGATAAGGTTGATAAATTCTATGCAGATTATGAGCCAACCAAAGCAACCAGAGCAATTTCTGATTTTGTACAAGATCATTTAAGTAATTGGTATGTGCGTTTATGTAGAAGACGTTTCTGGAAAGGAGAATATGCACAAGATAAAATTTCAGCATACCAAACATTGTATACATGTATGTTAACGGTGGCTAAATTAGGGTCTCCAGTAGCACCTTTCTTTATGGATCGTTTATATAAAGATTTAGTAAACGCTACATGTGTAGAGGATTTTGAAAGTGTACACATTGCAGAATTCCCTAAGTATAATGCTGATTTAGTAGATAAATCATTAGAGCGTAAAATGGAAAATGCACAAACGATTTCATCATTAGTTTTATCTCTTAGAGCTAAAGAAAAAATCAAAGTACGTCAACCATTACAAAAAATAATGATTCCAGTATTAGATGCAGTTCAGAAGGAAGAAATTTTAGCAGTTGCAGATTTAATTAAGTCAGAAGTAAACGTTAAAGAGATTGAGTTATTAGACGATGCTTCAGGAATTTTGGTGAAACAAATCAAGCCAAACTTCAAGGCTTTAGGTCCGAAATTTGGTAAAGATATGAAGCTGATAGCGAATCAAATACAAGGATTTACACAAGAAGACATCTTCAAAATAGAAAAAGAAGGAGAAATTTCTGTGGAAATTAATAATAAAATGATTACTTTAGAAACCGCTGATGTAGAGATTTCATCAAAAGATATCGAAGGGTGGTTGGTAGCAAATGCAGAAGGGTTAACCGTTGCTTTAGATGTTACGATAAACGACGAATTACGCAAAGAAGGTGTGGCAAGAGAATTGGTAAATAGAATTCAAAACGCACGAAAAGACACAGGTTTAGAAGTAACCGATAAAATAAAATTAACCATTTTACAAGCTGATGATTTAAGAGAATCGGTATTGGCAAATGAAAACTACATTAAAGCAGAAACATTAACAAACGAATTAGTTTTTGTTGATGATTTAAATAATGGTACAGAAATTGAGTTTGATACCATTAAAAGTAGAATGTTAATTGAAAAAATATAGCATTATGGATGATGTTAAAATAAGATATTCAGATAGTGATTTACAAGAATTTAAAGAAATCATCTTAAAGAAAATTGAAAAAGCAGAAGAAGATTTAAAATTATTACAAGCTTCTTACAAAAACGGATCTGATAACGGTACCGATGATACTTCTCCGCAATTTAAGTCGTTTGAAGAAGGATCGGATACAATGGCTAAAGAAGCAAACATGCAATTAGCTATTCGTCAAGAGAAATTTATTAGAGATTTAAAGAACGCCTTAGTTCGTATTGAAAATAAAACCTACGGTATTTGTAGAGTTACTGGTAAGTTAATTCAAAAAGAACGTTTAAAATTAGTGCCTCATGCTACGTTAAGTATTGAAGCAAAACGCAAGCAATAAACCTTAGAAAATTTATATAAAGCCTCTTTTAAGAGGCTTTTTTTGTATGAAGAAATATGTGTTCTTATTATTTATAGTCGGTAATCAACTTCTTTTTAGTCAAGAAAAAGTAGTGCAGAAAAGAAGTATGCTGGTGCATGAACTTGAAGTACTTACTTACGGATTAGATGATATTGTTGTAGAGAATTCTGAAAATAATCAGTTAGAGGTAACTCTGTTTGATGAAAATCCGCATACACATAATATCCTTTTTTATGAGGAAAATGAGATTTTAAAAGTAAGTTTTGAACTGAATATTTCCCTATATCAAGATGAGGTTTTTAGAAAGTACATTACAAGAAGACTTGAAAGAGCTCGAGTAGTAATAAAAGCTCCAAAAAATAAGCATATTACAATCCATGGTAAAACTATAGGAGTGACTTCAAAAAGCTATGAGGGAGATTTAGATGTGTATATTGAAAGAGGAAACATAAAATTGAATACCATTTCAGGAAATATAAAAGCACACCTTTTTCAAGGAAATGTATTTGCAGATGCATTTAAAACAGATTTAAACCTAACTACAAATAAAGGAGTAATTCTAGTTAATGACGAAAAGAAAATTTCTCCATTTCTAAAGCAAAATTCATCATCATCCAAAATAATTACCGTAAATTCTATTCATGCTAATATTACTGTGAAAAGAAAGGATTAATATAAGTTTGATTAAAAAAAACTACCTCTTTCAAACTATATAAAGACGAATATGACGAAAAGTATAGGGTGCTTTTTTCTAAAAAATAACTGTAAAAAACATAAGAATAGTTTTCTTATTTTTGTTTCCATTAATTTGAAATAATGTCTAAAAAACACATCGCAATACTTACCGTAGTTTTGGCAATTTTAATTGACCAAATAAGTAAAATATATATCAAAACTCATTTTCAACTAGGAGAAGAAATCATTGTTTTTAACGATTGGTTCAGAATCCATTTTACCGAAAATAACGGTATGGCTTGGGGATTTGAATTCGGTGGAAAAGCAGGTAAATTATTTTTAACATTGTTTAGAATAGTTGCGGTTACCGGTATTGTGTATTGGTTGTGGCAAACCATTAAGAAAAAAACACATACAGCAGTAATTATAGCAATATCACTAATTTTAGCGGGAGCAGTGGGTAATATTATCGATTCTGTTTTTTACGGAGTAATTTTCGATTCGTCATACCACAACGTCGCTACGCTTTTTTCTGATAATCCTTACGGAGAATTATTTCACGGTAAAGTAGTTGATATGTTGTATTTCCCAATTTATCAAGGAGAAAACTTTACATTTTTCAATGCTATTTTTAACGGAGCAGATTCTTGGATAACCATCGGAGTTGCGTTATTATTCATATTCAATAAGCAAGCATTTCCAAAGGAGGAAGAAGAAACAAAGAAGGTTTCATAAATCTCACTTTCATTTACTTTTTTTATATTTATAGAAAAAGAAAACTATGCGTTTACTAAAATACCTTGCTGTTTTTGTACTAGGATTTTTAATTGCAAAATTTTGGTATGAAAAGAAGGAGGAAAAGTATGAACAAGAAGAAATTCAAGTTGTTTTAAATGGAGTTCAGAACCTGAGTAAGTTGGTGGTTTCAGAAGGAAGTTTTTCTGAAATGTATAGCTTTACAGATGCCAAAAAATACTTTTACGGATACCTTACGTTTGAAAAAAAAGCAATGCTTTCTGTGAATGCAAAGGTTGAGGTTGGTTATGACTTATCAAAATTAGAAATTCAGATAGATAGTGTAGGGAAACAAATCATTATCAATAAAATTCCTGAAGAAGAAATTCTCATCTCTCCCGATATTAAATACTTCGATTTACAACAAAGTCAGTTCAATACATTTTCTAAACAAGAATTGAATAAGCTTAATGCTAAAGCTATAGAAAAGATTCAATCAACAATTACAGTGTCTCGATTACAAAAAGACGCTAAAACACGGTTATTTGAAGAATTATCGAAAATTTACCAACTTTCTAAAATTTACAATTGGAAAGTGGTTGATAATACCAATTCAAAGGTTTTTGACTCGTTGTTGTTAAAAGATTAATGAGGCAATTTCTTACTCAACAAACCGTAAATAAAAGCACCTAAAAGAGCACCTAAAAGCACAATAATCATTGGTGCTATTCCATGTCCGATTAACACAAAAATAGGGCCAGGACATGCACCTGCTAACGCCCAACCCAATCCGAAAAGAGTTCCACCAACTAAAGTTCTAATAAAACCTTTTTTCTTTTCTTTAATATTGATTTGGTTACCTAAGTAATCTTTAATTTTTCCACTTTTAAAGAAATACATAAACACTGCAGAAATAGCTACGGCAGAACCAATAATTCCGTACATGTGAAATGATTGAAACTTAAACATTTCATAAATTCGATACCAAGAAACAGCTTCTGATTTTGATAAAATAATTCCGAAAATTATACCAATAACTAAAAATTTCAAATTCTTCATCTTAACCAAATATTAAAGGGAAAAGTACCCAAATCATAATTAAACCACCTATAAAAAAACCAATTACTGCAATTAAAGAAGGTAACTGAAAGCTACTCAATCCTGTAATAGCGTGCCCTGAAGTACAACCGTCTGCGTAACGCGTTCCGAAACCAATTAAAATTCCGGCAACTAACAAAAAGGCAAAACCTTTTAAGGTTAACATGTTTTCTATACTATAAATTTCATTTGGCACATACGTTTTTCCAGCATCAGCAAAACCTAATTCAGCTAATTCGTTAACGGTGGTAGGGTTTAAATCAACTCCTGGTGCAGCAGATAAAAAGTTAATAGCTATATATCCTCCAATTAATAAACCAACTAAAAATACAATAGCCCAATCGCGTTCTTTCCAGTCTTTTTTAAAATAATCAGATACTTTGCCGGCACCTGCCATAGTACACATGGTTTCTAAGTTAGTAGATACGCCAAAGTTTTTTCCGAAGTAAAAAAATAAGAAAAGTATCAACGAAATAAGTGGTCCAGATACATACCAAGGCCAAGGTTGTAAGATAAAATCCATTTAACAGAGTTGTTTTATAAAGTGCAAATATAAAGTATAATTCTTGTTTAAAAGTTTGTATACAAAGAATACATGGCTCTATATTTTCTCATTAATTTAGAGAGTTTATTTAAAAAGAAGTACTTTTGAACCCTAGAAAGTTTACTTAATTTTAGTATAAGATGGGAATAGATTTTGTGGTTACTTGGGTTGATATGGATGACCCTAAATGGATTAAAGAGTTTTCAAAATTTTCTGATAAAATAGATAATTCTGTTAACGAAAAATCAGAAGCACGTTTTCGTGATCACGGTTTTTTAAAATATTGGTTTAGAGGTGTTGAGAAGTTTGCTCCTTGGGTTAGAAAAATTCATTTTGTAACTAGCGGACAGAAACCTGAATGGTTAGATGAAAATCATCCTAAGATTAATTTAGTAAGTCATTCTGATTTTATTCCAGAGGAATATTTACCAGTTTTTAACTCTAATTTAATTGAGATTTATATGCACAAAATTCCTGATTTATCAGAGCAATTTGTGTATTTCAACGACGACTTTTTTATTATAAACGATGTTCCTGAAACGCGTTTTTTTGAAAATGGATTACCGAAAGATATTGCCACTTTTAGAACCAATACAGGTATTTCTCAATTCGAGAAAATGTTAAAAAATAACATTCGACTTATCAATAAACATTTTGATAAGAAAGAAGTTTTTAAAAGAGATCATGATAAATGGTTTCACCCTTCGTATGGTTCAAGAGCAAGAATAACAAAATTATTAAGGTACTACAATAAATTTGTAACACTTCGTACTCCACACAACGCACAGCCTTTTTTAAAGTCTACTTTTGAAGATGTTTGGAAACACTGTGGAAATGAACTTACAGGAATGTCTACACACAGATTTAGAAGCGATAACGACTACACGCCTGAGTTATTTAAGACTTGGCAGATTTGTAAATCTAACTTTATACCGTATAATACGTATCAAGATACCAAGATGTTTTCTTTGGTTATAAAGTCGAAACAAGCAATTAAGGCTGTTAGAGAACAATCGTATAAACTGGTTTGTTTAAACGATAATATACACATAAGAAACTACGATAAAGTAATGCAAGAAATACACGATGCTTTTGAGAGTATCTTGCCTGAAAAATCAAGTTTTGAAAAATAGGAGGTAGTAGAACCTTTTACATTAAAAAAGCCTAATGTTTAAAAACATTAGGCTTTTTTTTATGATTGTTTTTCCATTTCAAAATCTTCCATGAACTTAGTGGTATAATTACCCGCTACGTAATCTGGATGATCCATTAATTGTCTGTGGAAAGGAATAGTTGTTTTTACACCTTCAATAACATACTCATCTAATGCACGTTTCATTTTGTTGATTGCTTCTTCACGAGTTTGTGCAGTAACAATTAACTTAGAAATCATAGAATCGTAGTTTGGTGGAATCATATACCCAGCGTATACGTGAGTGTCGATACGAACACCATGACCACCTGGAGCATGATAAGAAATTATTTTTCCTGGAGCAGGTCTAAATCCGTTATAAGGATCTTCTGCGTTAATTCTACATTCAATTGAATGTAATTGAGGCTTGTAGTTTTTACCTGAAATTGGCACACCAGCCGCAACTAAGATTTGTTCACGAATTAAATCGTAATCAACAACTTCTTCCGTAATTGGGTGTTCTACTTGAATACGAGTATTCATTTCCATAAAGTAGAAGTTACGGTGTTTATCTACTAAGAACTCAACTGTACCAGCACCTTCATACTTAATGTATTCAGCAGCCTTTACAGCAGCAGCTCCCATGGCATCACGTAATTCTTCTGTCATGAATGGAGAAGGAGTTTCTTCAGTTAATTTTTGGTGACGACGTTGAACTGAACAATCTCTTTCAGATAAGTGACAAGCTTTACCGTAAGAATCACCTACTACTTGAATTTCTATATGGCGAGGCTCTTCAATTAACTTCTCCATATACATATCGTCATTTCCAAAAGCAGCTTTAGATTCTTGTCTAGCAGAATCCCAAGCATCTCTTAAATCTTCAGCTTTCCAAACAGCACGCATTCCTTTACCTCCACCACCAGCAGAAGCTTTTAACATTACAGGATATCCTGTTTCTTTAGCGATTTCTTCACACTCTTCAAAAGTGGTGATTACACCGTCACTACCAGGTACACAAGGTACACCCGCAGCTTTCATGGTAGCTTTAGCATTCGCTTTATCTCCCATACGGTCAATCATTTCAGGAGAAGCTCCGATGAACTTAATATCGTGTTCTTCACATAATCTTGAAAACTTAGCATTTTCAGCTAAGAAACCGTATCCTGGGTGGATTCCGTCTGCGTTTGTAATTTCAGCAGCAGCAATGATACGATCCATTTTTAGGTATGATTCGCTACTTGGAGCAGGTCCAATACACACTGCTTCGTCAGCAAATCGTACGTGTAAACTTTCAGCATCTGCTTTAGAGTAAACAGCCACTGTTTTAATACCCATCTCTTTACAGGTTCTAATTACACGTAGCGCGATTTCGCCTCTATTGGCAATTAATATCTTTTTAAACATGTCTTTTAGTTTATGAGTTTATTGGGTTTAGCTGTTTAAGAGTTTAGCTATGTGCTAAACTTCTAAACGTAAAACTTCTAAACCAAAAATTATGATGGGTCTACTAAGAATAATGGTTGATCAAATTCTACTGGAGAAGAGTCATCCACTAATACTTTAACGATTTTACCAGATACTTCTGATTCGATTTCGTTAAATAATTTCATTGCTTCAATAATACAAACAGTATCACCAACTTTTACTTCAGTTCCTACTTCAGCAAAATTAGGTTTATCTGGAGAAGGCTTTCTGTAGAAAGTACCAATGATAGGTGATTTTATAGTTACATATTTTGAGTCGTCTTCAGTGTTAGCAGGAGCAGCTGCAGCTGGTGCTGCTGGTTGAGCAACAGGAGCTTGAGCCATCATTTGAGGAGCTTGAGCCATAGGAGCAGCAGCTTGAATAATAGTAGTTTCAGCAGCCTCGCTTCCAGTTTTAATGGTGATTTTAATATCTTCCATTTCTAGCTTTACTTCACTTGCACCTGACTTTGCTACAAATTTTATAAGACTTTGAATTTCTTTAATGTCCATTTTCCTAAATTTTAGTTGTTTAGTTTATGAGTTATATGCCCATTTTAAGTAGATAGCTCCCCAAGTGAAACCACCACCAAATGCGGCAAAAATTAAATTATCTCCTTTTTTCAACTCTTTTTCATAATCGGCAAGTAATAACGGTAAAGTAGCAGAAGTAGTATTTCCGTACTTGTGAATATTCATCATTACTTTATCTTCTTCTAAGCCAACTCTGTTAGCAGTAGCTTCGATGATTCTTTTATTAGCTTGATGTGGAACTAACCACTGAATATCTTCTTTTGTTAAGTTGTTTCTGGTTAACATTTTTTCAGAAACATCTGCCATATTTGATACGGCAAATTTAAACACTGTTCTACCTTCTTGATGTACAAAGTGTTGTTTGTTTTTTATGGTGTTTTCTGATGCTGGTAAGATTGAACCACCTGCTTCGATTTTTAAAAATTCACGACCAATACCGTCACTTCGTAAATATTCGTCTTGTAAACCAAATCCATCAGTATTAGGTTCAAATAAAACAGCGCCTGCGCCATCACCAAAAATGATACAAGTAGCTCTATCAGTATAATCAATAATTGATGACATTTTATCAGCACCAATTAATAATACCTTTTTATAACGACCACTTTCAATATACTTAGCAGCAGTAGACATACCGAATAAGAAACTAGAACAAGCAGCCTGTAAATCGTATGAAAAAGCATTAACCGCTCCAATTTTAGAGGCAGTGTATGCTGCTGTAGAAGCTACTGGCATATCTGGTGTAGCGGTTGCTACGATTACCATGTCTATTTCTTCAGGGGTTGTATTTGATTTTTGTAGTAAATCTTCGGCTGCTTTAATAGCCATGTAAGAAGTTCCAAGACCTTCTCCTTTTAAGATTCTTCGTTCTTTGATTCCTGTTCTGCTGGTAATCCATTCATCGTTGGTATCTACCATTGTTTCTAGCTCTTTGTTAGTTAGAGCGTACTCGGGAATATATTTTCCTACCGCCGATATAGCTGCAGTTATTTTAGTCATAGTTGTTTGTTTTGTAGTAAAACGAGTTTTCAAAGTAATGAAAATTATTTCACTTTTTTGTAGAAAAAAACATCAAAAAATACATTTTTTGATGTAAAAACATAAAAAAACCCTCAAAATAGAGGGTTTTTTAATTTTTTAAACTAGTTCTTAAGCCTCAGCAGCAGCGCTTTCTAATACTACTTGACCTCTGTAATAAAGTTTTCCTTCATGCCAGTGAGCTCTGTGGTATAAATGAGCTTCTCCAGTTGTAGGATCAACAGCTATTTGAGGTACAGAAGCTTTATAGTGAGTTCTTCTTTTATCTCTTCTAGTTTTAGATATTTTTCTCTTTGGATGTGCCATTTTATGTCTTATTTATCTGTTAGTAAATCCTTTAATTTATCCCATCTAGGGTCTGTTGACTCTTCCTCAACAGGTTTTTCTTCGTTTATTCTTAATTCTTCTAATTTTCTTAAAGCATCTGATTGCATAGTGCCATCAGCAACATTTGGATGTATTCTCTTGCTTGGTACTGATAACACAATTAGCTCATATATGTATTGAGCTACATTTACTTGATAAGCTTCATGTGGAAGTATCAAAATTTCATCGTGTTCGTCATTAAACTCAGGTCCAAACTTAACAACTAAATTTAAATTACCATTAATAGGTAAATCAAATAATTCGTTAGTAATATCACAAGGAACGTTAACTGTTCCACTGATGTTAAAAGATAGTTCCAATAAAGTACTTTTTTTAACAAATGTAATATCGGCTTTTACGTTAGAGTTTTTAAACTCGTCAAACTGAAATGCTTCAAAGAACGTTTTGTCAATTTGATATTCAAACAAATGACTTCCTTCTTTTAAACCTACAAAAGGTATGTTGAATTGTTTTAAGTCTTTCATCTACAACTATCAATTTGAGCGTGCAAAGATATAAAAAATGTTTTTACTTTTATATTTTGTGTAAAAAAAATGCACTATTTTACGTTTAAAGCATTTTTAGTAAGTTCTTGATACTCTTTTCGGTTCTTAAATATTTGTAATGAGGTAAATAAAGCTTCTTTAAACGACGTTTCATTTGCTTTATTTTTACCTGCAATATCAAATCCCGTTCCGTGATCTGGAGAGGTTCTTACTTTAGCTAATCCTGCGGTGAAATTTACACCATTTCCAAACGATAAAGCTTTGAAAGGAGCTAACCCTTGGTCATGATACATGGCTAAAACACCGTCAAATTGTTCGTAAGTTTTAGAACCAAAGAAACCATCAGCTGCATAAGGTCCAAAAACTAATTTACCAGATTCTTTAATTTCGGCAATCGTTGGGCGAATAATTTCATCGTCCTCAGTACCTATAATTCCGTTATCTCCACAATGAGGATTTAGTCCTAAAATGGCAATTTTAGGTTTGTTGATGTTGAAATCTTGCTTTAATGAATTATACATAATTTCAACTTTCGACTTGATAAGCTCTGGAGTAATGGTTTCGGCAACCCTTGAAACAGGAATATGTCCTGTTATTAAACCAATACGTAATTCATCCGTCATTAAAATCATCAAGCTTTTTCCGTCTATGTTCTCTTCCAAGTATTCTGTATGACCAGGGAACTTAAACTCTTCTGATTGTATATTCTCTTTACTAATAGGAGCGGTAAGTAAAACATCAACTTGATTTTTCTTTAAAGCAGCTACTGCTCCTTGCAAAGATTTTAAAGCATATTTACCACCTTCTTCAGTAATTTTACCTAAATCAATTTTAACCTCCTCTTTCCAAACATTCAATAAGTTGACTTTTCCGTGAACTAATTTATCTATCGAAGTAATTCCGTGGACACTATTATTAAGATTCAACGCTTTTTTGTGGTATGAAATCAGTTTGTTTGAAGCGAACAACACAGGGGTACAGAAATCTAACATTCGTTTGTCTTCAAAAGTTTTTAAAATAATTTCGATACCAATTCCGTTGATGTCTCCAACTGAAATTCCAACAATAATTTTGTTTGCTTTATCCATAGTTTACTTTCGTAGGTAAAGTTGTATTTTTGATGCTAACAAAAGTAACTAAATTTTTATAGAATGTTTACCGGAATAATAGAAACTCTTGGAACGGTTAAAGGAATAGAGCGTGAAAAAGAAAATTTACACCTTACAATTCAAAGTACAATTACCAACGAGTTAAAAATAGATCAAAGTGTGGCTCATAATGGAGTTTGTTTAACAGTAGTGGCAATTAATAATGATGAGTATACCGTTACAGCAATAAAAGAAACTTTAGATAAAACCAATATTGGCGATTTACAAATAGGAGACGAGGTAAACCTTGAAAGAGCGATGAAATTAGGGGCTCGTTTAGACGGTCATATTGTACAGGGACATGTAGATAGGACAGGAATTTGTAAAAGTATTGAAGATGCTGATGGGAGCACGGTTTTTACTTTTTCTTACGATTTTGATGGAAGTAATGTAACGATTGAAAAAGGTTCTATTACCATTAACGGAGTGAGTTTAACAGTTGTAAATTCTAAAAAAGATGAATTTAGTGTGGCAATAATCCCTTATACCTTTGAGCATACTACGTTTAAAAATTTTACAATTGGCAGCAAGGTAAACTTAGAGTTTGATGTTATAGGAAAGTATGTTGCTAGACTAACTCAATTTAGATAATAGGAGAAAACCTCCAACAATTATAAAAACCATAAATATATTTCGATATGTTTATGGTTTTTTCTTTTTTTATGATAAAAATCATGAAAATCAGCGTGTTATATCCGTATCTTTGAGAAAGTGTATAAAACTATAAGTTATGGATATATCGGTTTTTTTGTTGAAATTTTGGGGCTGGTATTGTATTATTTTCTTCTTTGTTTTGAGTTTTAATCCGAAAAGGGTAAAACAAATAGTAGATAACTTACAAGATGCCCGATTCTTAATTATCCTTTCGCTTTTTGCAATTATTATAGGGTTGCTTAATGTGTTAGCTCATAATATTTGGGAACCAAACATTAAACTATTAATAACCTTATTTGGTTGGTTAGCCTTAATTAAAGGAATTATTCTCTTCACTTTTCCAAAACAAACCATCAACTTATTAAAACAAACCAATTTAAAGTTTATACAAGCATTGTATGTTTTGCTTTTCTTTTTGGGGTTGTTTTTATTAAATGAAGCTTACGGAATTGTGCCTTTTTAAACTGAATTTGCATTAAATATGAAAATGAATACTGATAAAATCTCAATAGTAAAGAGTTCTGGAGAAGTCGTACAGTTTGCACTCACCAAGTTAAAAAAATCTCTAAAACGAACTGGTGCCGATGATGAAGTGGTAGCTTCTATTTTAGAAACCGTTCATGATGAATTGTATGAAGGAATAACCACAAAAGAAATTTATAATAGAGCCTTTGCTTTATTGAAGAAAAAGAAAAATGTATTTGCTTCAAGGTATAAGTTAAAGAAGGCTATATATGAGTTAGGTCCCACTGGTTTTCCTTTTGAACATTTTATAGGAGCTATTTTAAAGTATTCAGGATATAAGGTAGCTGTAGGAGAAATTTTACAAGGTGAATGTGTACAGCACGAAGTAGATATTGTAGCACATAAAAACAATGAAACTACTGTTGTAGAGTGTAAGTTTCATAGTGAGGAAAGTCTCGTTTGTAATGTTAAAGTTCCTTTATATGTTCATTCTCGTTATCGCGATGTTAAAAATCATTGGAATACATTTAAAAAACACGATACAACGTTAACTCAAGGTTGGGTTGTAACGAATACAAGGTTTACTAAAGATGCGACTGAGTATGGTAATTGTGCTGGATTGTACCTGTTAAGTTGGGATTACCCTGTAGGAAATAGTTTAAAGGATATAATTGATCGTTTAGGGTTATACCCTATTACGGTTTCAACTTTACTGACAAATAGAGAAAAGCAGTTTTTATTAAATAGAGATGTAGTACTGTGCAGAGAGTTAATAAAAGATAGCTTTTACTTAGATCATTTAGGGGTTTCTGATACTAGAAAGAAAAGAATTCTTGCAGAAATACAACAATTGTGTAACGCTTAAAACAAGTAATGATGCTTAATTTTGCTAAAGTTCATTTTTTAGGAGCAGCAGGTACAGTTACAGGATCAAAGTTTTTGCTCGAAGCGTACGGTAAGAAAATTTTGATTGATTGCGGTATGTTTCAAGGACTCAAAGAGCTTAGAGAGTTAAATTGGAAAGAACTTCCTGTAGATGTAAACCAAATCGATATAGTACTATTAACACACGGGCATCTAGATCATGTAGGGTTTTTACCTAGGTTGTACAAACAAGGATTTAGAGGAAGGATTGTTGGAACAGCCCCTACTTTAGCGATTGCAGGAATTATTTTAGAAGATAGCGCAAAGATTCACGAGGAAGAAGCAGAAAAAGCAGCTCTAGAACATTATAGTAAACATAATCCTGTACTTCCTTTTTATACAATTGCTGAAGCTGAAAAAACAATAACCTTATTTGAAGCTGTAGAGGAAGGAGAATGGATTTCTTTTTCAGATGAAATATCATATAGATTTCAATACAACGGACATATCATTGGGGCTACTTTCATAGAATTAAATATCAACAAAAAGCGATTTGTGTTTTCTGGAGATATTGGAAGGCAAAATGATTATTTGTTAGAAAAACCCAAAAAACCTGAGTGGGCAGATTATCTTTTTTTAGAAAGTACATATGGTCATAAACTGCATCCTACAGAAGATATAGAAGAAATTTTATCAGAAACGATTAAAAAAACCATCGTGCAAAAAGGAAATTTAATCATTCCTAGTTTTGCTGTTGAGCGTTTGCAAATGTTAATGTATGTTTTATGGAAGTTGTATAAGAAAAATAAAATCCCAAACATTCCCATTTTTGTAGATAGCCCGATGGGGAATAATGTTTTAGAGGTTTTTAAACGATATCCGCAATGGCATAAATTATCGATGGATGAATATGTAGCTATGTGTAATCACGTTACTATTTTAGAATCGTATAGAGAAACTTGGGAAACTATTGATGTTCCGAGATCTAAAATAATAATTGCAGGAAGCGGTATGGTAACTGGTGGTAGGGTTTTAACTTACTTACAACAAATGATTGATGATCCTACTACGACGATTCTGTTGGTTGGGTATCAGGCAGAAGGAACTAGAGGAAGACAATTACAAGAAGGATGTCATGAAATAAAGTTCTTTGGACGATATTTTCCTGTAAAGGCAAGAGTTAAAAGTATAGAAAGTTTATCTGCTCATGCAGATCAGCAAGACTTGTTAGATTGGTTAAGTGAGATAAAAAACATACCAGAAGAAGTGTTTCTTATTCATGGAGAACAAACAGCTTTAGATGTTTTTAGGGTGAAAATACAAAAAGAGAAAAATTGGAATGTTTGTATTCCAAAATTACATGCTATAAAAGAGTTAATGATATAAAACGAAATGTTTAATCGTAAAAGCTAGCTCAATGAAAACAACAAACACATATGTAAAATATGTTGAATGGTTGAGTGCAGAAGATATGCATTCAACCTCAAAACAATGGCTGTCTGAACTTTCTTTTTTGAAAGATGAACAACTCTTTTTTGAAGATTTAATTAGAAAGTATATTTTTGAATTAATAGCTCCTGATCAATTTAAGGGAACAACTAAAATAGTTGAAGAGTTAGGGAAATCTAGAAAAAAAACGGACGATTTAATTAAGCTTGTAGAGGCTCATGAAAGAGGGTTAGAAGTAATGATAGATGGAGTAGATCGAAGAAGTTTATAAAAATGAACATCGAAGATTAATTATTGAAGTAAGTGAGTTCTTAAAAGAAACTCTTTTTAATACTGTGAAAGAAATCGCAAAATTAGAGAAAAAAAGAATTGAGTAATAAAAAAACGGAGCTAATAATTAGCTCCGTTTTTTTTTGTTTTATGAGGTGATATAACGTTTAACTACCCATAGAGGTACGTGTAAATCTTGTGTAAACAATTCTTCAGTAACACTTCCTACTAAAAGAGAAGTAAAGTTGTTATGTCCTTTGTCAGCAACGAATAAAATGTCTGTTTTATCTTTTTCGGCAATAGTTCTAATTTTTTCAGGAATACTGTCATCACCTGCAGAAGCTTTAAGAGTTTCTATATGTTTAGCTTTTGTTTTTTGAAGTAATTTTTCAAACTGTGAATCAACGTGTTTTTCTACTTTTTCTCGAGCTTTATCAACTTTTATGTAAGGAAAAAATAGCTGAGGTATTTTAAAAACATTCAGCGCTTTTAACGTAGATTTTTGTTTTGAACTCATGTCTGAAGCGGTATGAAATGCTTTTAGTGAGGCTGATGAAAAATCAGTAGCAACCATAAGGTTTTCTGGATTTAGGTTTGCTTCCTTAGGAATAGAAAGAATATTGCATTTTGCCATTCGTAATAACTTTCCTGAAACAGAACCAGAACCTTTATAGGTGTTTTTATTACCTAGAATAATTAAATCAGCATGATATTTATTGGCAACATAACTGATTAAACTTTCTGTATAAGCATCATCAGAAACTAATAATTCATAGTTGCAGTCGGCATTAAAATGTTTACTTATGCTACTTTCAAGTTCTTCTTCAATAATTTCTTCAATATTAATGTTTTCTAACTGTTCAGAGAATAAGTTGCTTATTTCATATTTTTTTACATTATGAATAAAATATACATTCTCTGTTTCATGGTTTTTTGCAAGCATGCTACAATACTTAATAAGTGTAACATCTAGTTCGGAAAGATCTAAGGCAACTAGTATATTTTTAATTTTCATAATTTAAGATTTTTGTTTTTTCGAATCTATTAATCTTTTCACAGTTTCCTGGTATTCTTCCTTTTCTTTTTGGTTTAGACGTTTTATATGTTCTTTGTAGTCTTCTTTTAATCCTTTGTAAAGAGAATAACACATGAGTAGCAAAAGTAAGGTAAAAGGAAGTCCGGTTGCAATAGAAGCAGTTTGTAAAGCTTTTAAACCTCCTCCTAATAATAAAACAGCAGCCACAGCACCTTCTGCAAGTGCCCAAAATATTCGTTGCCCTACAGGAGCGTCAATTTTTCCTCCAGAGGTTAAACTATCAACGACTAAAGAACCAGAATCTGATGAGGTAACAAAGAAACTAGCGATGAGCAAAATTGCTATTATATTTAACGCCATTGAAAAAGGAAAGCCTTCTAAAAACACAAAAAGAGCAGTTGCAACATTGTCATTCACACCCTCTGCAATAGTGGGGTCTCCTCCTAAAATTTCGTGTAATGAGGTTGCTCCGAAAGCAGTAATCCAAAACAAGGTAATTAATGTAGGGACGATTAATACTCCAAGAATAAACTCTCTAATAGTCCTTCCTTTAGAAACACGTGCGATAAACATACCTACAAAAGGAGACCAAGCTATCCACCATCCCCAATAAAAAATAGTCCATGAGTTTTGCCATTCTGTTCCTGTATAGGCTTCAGCCCAAGTAGAAAGATTGATTAAGTCGTTTACATAACTACCAGTATTTTGTACAAACGATTTTAAGATGAAAATAGTGGGACCTAAAATTACTACGGCAAGTAATAATAATACTGCAATACGCATGTTCATTTCACTTAAAAACTTTACTCCCTTATCAACTCCTGAAATTACTGATATGGTGGCGATTAGTGTGATTCCGACAATTAGCCATATTTGTAATGAAATTCCTGAATCTAAACCAAAAACGTGCTCTAAACCAGCAGCTACTTGTTTAACACCTAACCCTAATGAAGTTGCTAAACCAAAAACAGTAGCTAAAACAGCAAAAATATCTATAATATCACCAATTCTACCATGAATTCTATCCCCTAAAAAAGGATAAAATACTGAACGAATAGTTAAAGGAAGCCCCCTAGAGTATGTAAAATAAGCTAAGGATAAGCCTACTAATGCATAAATACCCCAAGCATGCAATCCCCAGTGTAAAAAAGTAACATTCATGGCTTCTTTAGCAGCAGCAGCTGTGTTTGGATCGGCTAAAGGAGGCGAAGAAAAATGATAAACAGGTTCGGCAATACTCCAAAAAAGTAGCCCAATACCCATACCAGCACTAAAGAGCATAGAAAACCAAGAAGTAGTTGAAAATTCTGGTTTTGCTTTAGCTCCACCAATACGTAAGCTTCCGTATTTACTAAAAGCTAAGTAGAGCATAAAAGCAACAAAAATGTTTACAGCTAAAATGAATAGCCAACCAGTTTTATTTGCTATAAAATTTTGTGCTGTATCAAAATAGGATTGAGCTCTTTCTTTAAAGAGTAACGTTAAAGCTACACTTAGTATTATTACTATTGAAGAAGTGAAGAATACAGGACCGTTAACTTCAAGTCCAAAAATCGATTTCCTCTCGTCACTTCTAATTATTTTTTTAGCTTTCTTCATTTGTTGATGATTTGTCTCGTTCATATAATTAAAAATAATATCCGATGTTTATGTTAAATCTCATGTCCCAGTCAGCATTAGGTGTTCCGTTTGCTAAAGCATTTGTCCATACAGGGCCTAACCAAGGATGATCTTTTCCTGCGGCAAAGTCTACATAAGTATAAACATTACCAGCTGTTACCAAGAATCCAAAAACATTCATAATACTGTCTTCAAAATTCTCAGCTGTTTTATCCATATAACCAAAGTCATTATAAACTTGTATGCTAGAAATAGGTTTCCATTTTACAGGGAAGGTATATGCAGCGCCTAAAGTATATGTTGTTGCTTCTGTTGCAGTAAGGTAAGGAGCTCCATAAGCAGTTAAGGCTATAAGATCTTTATAAGTAGTATTTTTTGTGTTGTATTTGTATTTAGATACTTGCGCTTTAGCATCAAAATTTTTTGCGTTTAGTAGGTAGTGTAAGGCAAAGGCATAATGACTAGAAGTATCTTCAGTGTCTAAATTATAGAGACCACCATATTGTGCGGAAAAACCTATTTTGTGTTGTGTGTTTTTGTTTCCGAAGTGATAATTTACCTTACCGTTTAATTGATTTGTTTCTTTATATCTTAAATCTAGGTTTCCATCACCATCAATGTCTATTGAGGCAACATCGTATGAGTATCGGCTGTCGGAAACATCAGAGTTGCTTCCAAAATTAAGTTCCTCAGCATTTTTAAAAAAGGCCAAGGCGTATTCCCATTTTTTCCCTTTATGGGTGAATTTCACTCCCATATCATGGTCGTCTTCTAAACCTAAATAATAGTTGATGCCAAAAAACCAACTATGAGAGTTGTACTGAGTATTACCGAAGGGTACTTGTGTTAATCCTAATTGAATATTGTCTTTTTCGTTAAAGTCATATCCTAACCAACCTTGTTTAAGCATGCTACCTCCAAAACTTTGCGAGTAAAAACGATACTCGGCATTAAGTTTTATTCCTTTGTATTTAGCTTTAGCATTAATCCTGAAGACATCGAAACCGAAATCGCCTCCACGCTTTTTTTGTCCATCTTTCCAAGAAGATAGATTATAGTTAAATCGTAATGCCCCGCCAATTTTAACCTTAGGTTTTTCTTGTGAAAACATAGCTGTAACAAAAGAAAAAGCGACTAAGACTAGGCTTTTTTTTGAGAAATTCATTGTTGTAATAATAAATGTGAAGAAAGTGTGCTTGTAAAAAGTACATTTTCATGTTTAAGAGTTAAGGGAAACTCTTTTTAGCTTGATAAAAAGGGATTTTTATTCAGAAGGAGGGATGAATTTGTTGGATTGATTTCTGAAAACCAAAAAGTTAAAGCTGAAAATTCTTTTGTTCTTTTTGTCTTTTAGTTTTTTTATCATAGGCAGCAAAGATAATTATTAAAAAGGGGTTTTCAAAAAATAGACTTTTTTGAGTGATTTGAAAAAAGGACAAGTATTGTTTTTTGATTAAAAAATATCGGTTTAAGATGTTTTAAATGATGATTAGCATTTTTATGTTTTTAAATTTCAATATATTAGTGTATTAAATATCGTGTATAGATGAAAACCTCAATGGAAAGAAAGAATTTGTATGGCTATATTATAAATAGTAGCATGGTTGTAGCGTTAGGTATTATTTATTTGAAACAAATAAATTTTAATACTAGTGATGTTTGGTGGAATTGGATTTCATTGGGGCTAATCGTTGTTATTTTAGGGATGTTAACAACTGTGTTTTTTATTTTAAGAACACAGCTTAAAGCAAAAAAGAAATCGGAAGAAGAATTGTTAAAAAGTCAAAAATTACTGCACTCGATAATAGAGAATACTACCAATGCAATTTCCGTAAAGAAAATAAACGGCGAGTATATGTTGGTAAATAAGAAGTATCAATCAATTTTTGAAGCCTATGATAAAGATTTAATAGGAAAAACCGATCATGATATTTTACCAGAAGAATTAGCTGATAAATATCTTGATGCCGATTTAGAGGCAATGAAGTTGGGAAGAGAAATTCAAGTAGAAGAGGTAATTAAACAGTCTGATGGAGAGCATACGTATTTATCAGTAAAGTTTCCTTTGTTTGATATCTCTAACAGAGTGTATGCTATAGGAAGTATATCAACAGATATTACAGAAAGGAAAATGATTATGGAGTCGCAAAAGACAGCCGATACCTTCTTCAATATCTCTACAGATAGTTTAGTAATTGCTACCAGTGAAAAATTTTTAAGAGTCAATCCTTCGTTAAGCAATCTTTTAGGATATACAAAAGAAGAACTTTTGAATACTCCATTTGCTACTTATATTTTTCCTGAGGATCTGGAAAAAACAAAGGAGGCAATTAACAAATTAGAAGAAGGAGCAACTTTGGTGAGTTTTCAAAGTCGATGGATATGTAAGGATCAAAGTATTAAATGGTTGTCATGGAATGCTACTTCTGATACGGCTACTGGAACATTATATGCTGTAGTTAGAGATATTACCAAAGAGCTGTTGTTGCAAGAAGAGAATGAAAGAAGAATGAATGATTTGTATGAGAACCAGCAAAAGTTGAATATGATTATAGAAAACATTAGTGACGGGGTTTTGGTAGCAAACACTGATAAGCAAGTTATATTGGCTAATGAGGTTGCAAATGAGCTTTTTGGTATTGAAGATGATTCCCAAATATCAATTGATTTTTCAGATCATTTTAAGGTGTTAAATCCATATGATGGAAAAGTTTTTCCAGCACAAAATTTATCTGCAGAATTGGCATTGCTAGGTAAAATTACCAACGATATTGATGTATTGTTATTGAATAAAGAGACGAATGCTATTAGGAGAGTTTTACTGAGTGGAAGGCCTATAATAGATAATGAAAACAACATAGCAGCAGTTGTTGTAACTATTAAAGATATAAGTAGGTATAAAAGATTAGAGGCAGAATTAGAAAAAAAAGATCAAGAGTCAAGAAGGAGAATTGGATTTAAAAGTAATCAATCAAAAAAGGAGGAATAATATTATCGTTGAGTTACCTGCAAAAACTATTTTCCTTTAGTTTTTTGGTAGTGGTTAGGGGGTGCCGATAAGCAAAGGAGGTTTCTAATAATGTTAGTTTTATTGATGTTTGTAAGGGAAGTGTTTGTTTTTCAGAAGATTAATTTTATCTCGGTTTTTTATTTACTTTCATTTTACTTTATATAATCTTTAAAATGTTGCGGGCGTTTTAAATATTATGTAAGTATGTAATTGTTGCAATTTATGTAAAACATCTATTTTTCTTATATAAATTAAGGATTGTGAAATTAAGATAAGCATTAGTTTGTAATGAATCTTAAGCCTATAAATATTGCTATAGATTAAAGTTTTATATTAAGCGTTTCTTCTTTGCTAAGGTAATCGCTTCAATCTTTGAGTGTACTTGTAGCTTCTTATATATATTTTCAATATGCTTTCTAACTGTTGATGGTGAGATAAACAAATTTTCAGCTATTGAGGTATATGGTAACCCTGTTGCTAATTGTTCTAAGACTTCAATTTCTCTACTTGTTAGTTTTACATTTTCTTCTTCATCCTTTTGTAGAGATAAAGGAGTGCGTAAAAGATTTAGTGTTTTAAGAGCTATAGATGGAGTCATAACAGCGCCACCAGTAAGGGTTTTTGTGATAGCGTTATAAAGAGTTTTTGGTTCGTCGTCTTTTAATAAATAACCATCTGCTCCTGCTTGTATTGCATTAAAAATTTGTTCGTCATTATCAAAAACAGTAAGCATAATTATTTTTACTTGCGGATATTTTCGTTTTATCAAGGCAGTGGCTTCTATGCCATTTTGTTTGGGCATATCAATATCCATTAATATCAGGTCAGTATTTTTATTTTCGCTAAGTTTTTGTATGCATTCTAATCCGTTGTTGGCTGTAAATACGATGCTTATATCTTCAAAAAAAGAGAGGCTTTCTTTGGTGCTTTTTATTAAAAAAATATTATCATCTACAATGGCTACTCTAGTTTTCATACCTTATGTATTGTTGTTTTTGGAATTATAAAACAAAATGAAACTTCAACCCCTTTTTCTAGTTCAGTTTGTATGTTGAGTTGACTTTTTAATTCTATGGATCGTTTTCTCATATTCAATAATCCATTGCCTAATTCTACGTTTTTTTCTAAAAAGCCTTTGCCGTTATCTTTTACAGAGAAACATATATTATCTTCCTTTTTATAAATATGGATGATTATTTGTGAAGCTTTTGCATATTTAAGAGCATTATTGGTAGCCTCTTGAATAATGCGAAATGCATTCAGTCCTTGTAAGGACGTAAAGGTTACGTCTTCAGGAAAATTTTCATCTACATTAACAGTTATATTAGTTTTATTTTGTGATTGTTTCGCTTTTTCGATAAAATTTGCAATTCGAGAGTGTAAATCTTTAATAGAAATATCTGATTTATTCATTGCCCAAACGGTATCTCGTAGTTCTTGCGTAGTTACTTTTGCAAATTTTTTAATAGTATCTAATTTGCTAGTTAATTTTTCATCTTTGTCAGAAAGATAATATTTAATAGTATTAATTGCAGCAACAATAAAAGATAATTGAGCTCCAATGTTATCGTGTAAATCTCTTGAAATAGATAATTTTTGTTCTTGTAATTTGTTTTGATATTCTATTTTTTCAATAGCAAGTTTTAGTTCATTTTCTCTTTGTTGTTTAATATTTTTTAGCACTTGTTGTTTGTATAATAAAAAACCAATGACACTAATAATTACCGCTAAAGTAGTTAACCCGAAAATCCATAAATTTCTATTTTTTAAATGAAGTTTATTTTTTGCAATTTCAGCTTTTTGTTGTAGTATTTGATTTTCTTTTTCAACTGTTTCGTATTTAGTTGTAATTTCTTCTATATTTTTTAATTTTTCTATATTGTATAAACTATCGTTAAGAATGTTAAATGCTTTAAGGTTATTAAAAGCCTTTTTATAATTATTAACATCTTCATAGTTTTTCATCATTTGCTGATAGTTATAGCGTTGTATGTCTGGAAATTTAATTTTTTTTGCAATAGTGTTGCTTTTTTCAAAATAATTATTAGAAAGTTTATGTTTTTTTACTTCTTTGTAATACTCACCCAAAGCAGTATAATTAAGCATTAGTGCAAATTCATCTTTTCCTTTTTGACGAACTTTTAAGGCTTGGTGTAAGTAACTTTCAGCCTTTTTATAGTTTTTAATAAGGAGTTGATTATTACCAAGAAATTCTAGCGAGTAACCTATGCCAAGAGAATCGTTTCTTTGCTGTTGTATTTGTAGTGATTTTAGAAATCTTTTATTAGCTTCTGTATAATTTCCTTCAGCATTAAAAACCGCTCCACTTTCATTGTTAATTCGGGCAATTCCTTCTAAATTAGAATCGTTTTGATATAAAGTTAATGCTTTGTCATAAAAATATAAAGCCCTATCTGATTGTTGTAATTTTCTGTACATTCTAGCCATATCATCGTATAACAGCCCTAACTTTTTGTTATCATTACTTTGTTCCAATTCTTTTAAAGCTTTATGGTAATAAACGGAAGCACTATCTATATTTCCTTTTTTTCCTAATGAAAGACCTATTGTTCTTAAAAAATCTCCCTTATTAATCTTGTCATTGTTTTTGTTAGCAAGCTTTAAACCAAAATGGGCTAACTGTATAGATTCATCAAATTTTGTTGTATATATTTTCTTAATGTTTTCTTGTAGAAGGTTAATTTTTTTGTTGTAGTTAGGTTCTTTTTGTACAGTTAGTTTAATACTATCTAATAAGGTTAATCTTTGTGAATGTAAATTCAGTGAGAAAAAAACTATAAAAATAATCGTTATGATCTTTTTTAATTGCATGAAATACATTAGTTTATTTTATGTAAATGTATTAATTTATTCTTTATTAACTATTTGTTTTTAAGTAGTTTTAATGAGGTTATGAGTAGTTGTTTAAGAGAGCCGACCACTATTTCTAACTCTTTTTTATTTTTGAAGGCAGAAATTTTTTGTTCAATTTCTATCAATTGTTTGTTAATAATTGTGTCGGTTTTTATTTTGTCTTCTAGAGTTTTTGTGTTTAGAACTTTAAAGTGGTTTTGTAGTTCTTTGTTGTTAAGTAGATGAAGATTATTGTATTCGGAAAAAAAATTAGAAGTAGCTTTATAGTAATTCCTAAAGAACAAAAAATTAGTATAAATAAAAGAGTAAGTGCAATCATATATTTAAAATTATTATTTTCTTCTTTTTATTTTTAACCATTTTATGGTTGCCCAAATTATAATGATAAATAAAATACTTATTATAATAATGGGTGAATAGGTAACAAAAAGAACTAATAAAGTAGGAAAACTAATCCAATAAGAGTCTTTTACATCATAAGGGCTTTTAATTTCAATTGGGTTGTATGTTAAGTTATTTAAAGGTAAAATAGCTAATTTATCAACAGTTATAAATAAATTTTCGGCTTCTAATAAAATATTTTCAAAAGAAAAGGCCTCCTCTTTTTGGTGATACGTAATAACTAAATTGTCTTTTGGTGTAGGAGAAAAATTAGTCTTTGTGCCTGTGTATAGTTTATGTGTTTCATTATAACGAAAATCAAATCCTGAGGAAAGTCCTTTTATGTCAGAATCGTTTAACCCGTCCATTAATTCAATGTAAAAATCACCATGTTTTATGGGGTTTTTCCATACACTTCCGCTCTCTAACAGATAAATAAATGCATTTTTACTTTCGCTTTCATAACCTTTCTTTACTCTTGCATTGTTGGTGTTTACAATGAAATACACTTCTACTTTTTGTAGCTCGTTTGGGGTGAATTCCATGTTCCAAACTTTCCAATTATCGCTAAATGGTATTGTTTTTTTGTAATTTTTATTGAGTTCTGGGTGTGCTTCTTTAAATAACGGTAGCAAATTGTTTTTGACTCTTATTTTAAATTGGCTTAATGAATCTAAAGTAACGTGGTTAAGATAGTTGTCTCCACCAGCATAGATGCCATTGGTAGGATACCCCATTTTGAATCGTAAAGAATCATTTGTTGTATTACGAAACCAATATACTCCTTTTACCACTGCAAAACCTTTATATAACTGAATGTATATGTTTTCTTGTTGCATTTGCACTTTTTTAAAAGAGAGAGAGTCTTCGGGATATAGCATTGTAAATACGGTTCCACCAGCATTCCAAATACCAGGTTGCGCAGCGTTACTATATGCCTTGTTTATAAAAAACATAAAAATGATACTTAAAAGAAGCTGTGAACCTATTTTTTTCATAACAGAAGATTTATATAGTTTCATTAAACAAGTATATATTGTGTGAGTTAAAATTTACTGCAATAAGAATAGTAATGAACGATGCTTTGTGCAAATCAATAATATCGTTTGATTTTACTTTGTTGTATATGTTTTCTGACACATCAATGTTTCCATTATTAGTAACTAAACGAAACTTGGTTGCGTTTCTATTGGAAGTGATTTTAAGTTTGTCATTAACCTGAACTGTTGTTATTTGTTTGAGTTTTCCATTTCTAAAAAACGTTGCATAGTTATTTATTTCTATAAGTAGTTTAAATGAAGCATATACAAAAGCAACAAGTACAGGAATTATAAAAATAAAAATACCTTGCCATAACAATAATAACAGTAATGCAAATGCTATTACAAAAATTAATCTTTTTCTCATTTTTTTCCAAAATATCTTTTTAACTACATCTACTTCTTTTTGACTCATTGGCATAGTTTTACTTTTATTTGGAATGAAATTAAGGGTGTTATTAACTTCAATCGATTGCTGATGGTTCTCTAATATAGTAAATGTTAAAACCTCTTTGTTTTTTGGACTTACTTCTAAATATATTTTGTCTCCTATAGTAGCTTTTGAATATACCGTGTAAGGAATACTGTGTTCTTGAATGTCAACACTTATATAATATGAAGTTTTAGTGGTAGTACTATTTGAACGATTACCCGCTCTTGAGGTAAAGCTTTTTGAAGAAGAGGTGTGTTTATCTATTCGTTTATCGGTAATAATTCCTGTATAGCAATGTTTAATTCCTTTTTTTAAATCAATGTAGGTACTCCAAAATGTGTACACTATAATACTTAAGAAGAACAATAAAAAAATAGCAAAAACGATTATAGGAATTGTACTAAATTTTGCGGGCTTTAATACATTTTTAAAAATAAAAAAGAATATACCACCTACAAAAATTAAGAAAATAACCAAGAAAACATACTGCTGACTAATTTTTTTCTTATCTTTAGAAGAAAGCGGTTTTATTTCATAATTATTTTCTGTCATAGTTAAAAATGTTTATTTAGGAATTTTGATATATTTAAGATGTTCTACCAATTCTAAATACGTGTTTTCATTATACTTTGTGTCGCCAACGATATTGCCATTTTGTAACGTTGTTCTAAAAAACTGAATAGTTGCTATGTTTTCTTGCTTGATATTTACATTGGCTGTGGCATATTTTACCTTGTTACCTAAGGTGTCTTTCTTGTAGGAATAGATGGTTATTTGGTAAGGTTCTATCTTGTCTAAATGCTTTTCGTAAAATTGCCAAGTTTGATTGCTATATTGCTCTAAGTTAAAAGGGATATTATCTTTTGGTGCCTCTTTATTAAATCGTTGAATACCTTTATTTATTCTGCTTGTAGCATTATTCTCTTCAATAATTTTAAAAGCAATATCTACTATTTCTGTATATATAAATGCCTTGTAATTAGTGCTAGGTTCTGTATGGGATAAAATTTCTTTATCTTCTAAATAGAAGTGGTTAGAAATTACATCTTCTTTAGCTTTATGTTTTTGATGATGTACTTTTTTATACAAATTACCTTTTTGGGTATAATAAAATGTAGTTATAGAATTAGTATCATTTATATTAGCTATAATGCTTTGTAGCTTATTGTTTTGATACTCATATTTTATATGATTTTTTTTCCCTTTTTTTAAATAGATGCGCTCTTCTATTAAATTATGCTGTGTATCATAAACATATTGATGTTTTCTGTTTAAATTAGAATTACGATGTTTAATTATTCTTTTGCGTAAAAGACCTTTTTTATAGTTACTGCTTAATTTTAACCAATCGCTACTCGTATTGCTTTTTCTTTCGTAGCTTTTTATGGTACCATCAGTGTTGAAATTGTAGCTAACTTTTTCGGTTTGTATTGCTTTTTCAGAATGTAACGTATACGTTACCATCTCAACTTTTTTAACCGATTGTGTAAATCCGTAGTCTTTAGCTGTAATCTTTGGTAAAGATTGTGCAATAGCATTACAATTTAATACTAAAAAAATGACTGTAATAAATTTAATTTTTAGGAGCATATTGTTTTTTAGTTTTTTTTTATTTATATTTTTTTAGATGCTTATCTTATATAAATCTTTAACTGCGTGGTCTTTATTTACTTTATTGATAGTTATTTTTTTGCCAAACTTTGTTGTGCATTCTCAATTATTTCTGAGGCATTGTTTTACTATTTGCAGGATTGTAGCCGTTTGCATAATTTACAATTAGTTGACCGTTTTTAAACTCACCATAGGTTTGAGTGAAGGTTTTAATATCTGTTCTAACACCTAAACCCGTAATATATCCATTCTGGGCAAATGCTCCAGAATACACATAGGTTGGTGTTTTAAACATTCCTGAATAATTAATTTTACCATTGCTATCCCAGTCGCCTACATAAAAGTTTTTGTTAGCCCACCTGTAAGCGCCTGCCTTATATGGTAGTCCGTTTTTAAAGAAGCCAACATATACATCTCCTTGGTTGTATTTAAAGGCACCATACCCATTTTGGCAGTTTCCTAAGCAATTTTTACCGGTTGATTTTTTCTGTAAATAATCAGTAAAAAGATTGGTGGTTAATTTACCTTGTGTGTAAATACCCGCCTGAAAAGTTTTGTTGTTTTTAACGTAATACCCATAACCGTGTTGTTTGCCATCTTTCCAATGCCCATAATACTGCTCGTTGAGTTTATTCCAATAATAAATTCCAAAACCATTACGATACCCATTATAAAAATCACCGTCATAACGATTACCATTGGCAAAGAAAAATTGTGCATAACCGTGTAGTTTACCACTTTTGAAAAAGCCAAACACTTTGCTACCGCTATTAAAAACATAGGTGCCATAACCATTGGTACAGTTACCTTTTATGCAAGCATTGTCTGTTTTATTATTTTGAGGTTGAGTAGTATTAGTTTTGCCTGAAATTTTATCGGTAGAAATATTAAAATAACGTCCTTTGTTAAATACGCCGGGTTTTGAATTAGCAAAGTTACTTAATACATAAGTTGGAACATTACTGGTTGAAAACACGTAGTCTTTTGTCCCTTCAATATATCCTTCAATTTTATAATCCTTAAACCGTATACCTGCTATAAAAAAGCTTACGTGTTCTTTGTCTTCTGATGGGATATACCAAATTGAACTTCCTCTAGAGGTCATAGAAATTGCAGGGTATGCCTTGGTTTCTTTACTAGTATTTTGCAGTGCGCTTTCTGCAAAATAAACATCTTTACTTTTAGTATCTCTAGCAATGATATTTTTATATTCTGATTGGTATTTCCACTTTCTGTAAGAAAGAATTGATGGGATGCCTCGCTCTATACACATTGCTGATTTACCGTCACTAATAATACTATTTTCTGACTGTAGTAAAAATTCAAAAGGAATTGTAGTATTTAAAGTTATTGATGTGTCAAGGGCGTTTCTCGCAATGTAATAAGTGTTCGTTAATGGATTAAAGAATATATAATCGTTGTTAAATTTGTTCCATAGCGACGTATTGTCTAATTTACCATTGATATATAAATGAGGTATGGCCAAACCGCCTTTTAAGTTTAAGTCGCCCGTAGTTTTTTTAATTTGTGCATTTTTTTCAAAATCTTTATATTCACTATGATAAATAATGCTTCTGTTATATTGGTGTAACACATTACCTGCAGCATTGGTTTCTGTTCTTTGTATCCAGTTACCTTTAGAATCGTATTGATATTTAAAAAATGTTTTACTGTTATTTTGGTTTGCTTTTCTTGCTGTTAGCAACCCGTTTCTGTAATATTCAGTTTTAGTAGTTGGTAGTTTATCTGTTTCTTTAGATGTAATAGTTACTATAACCAAATCACCTTGTTTTATATAACTATATTTTTCTGTTTTGTAGCCGTAAATTGCTTTTTTAATTCTGTTTTGTGCATCGTATTCATAAATTTTTCCTTCGTCGTAAATAAGATTTCCGTTAGCATCATATTTGAAATTGAGTGTTTCTCCATTGGTGTAAGTTACTGATATGGGTCTGTTATAATTGTCAAATTTTATATGTATTCTATGTTTTATATCTAACCAATTACCCTTATTATCGTAAAAAGTAAAACTGTCTTGAAATACATCACCCTTTAGATGTGTTTTATCTAAACTAGCACCTTTGGGTAATGGATTAACAGGAGCGTTTACCCAATTTATAGTTTGTGCTTCAGCTACAAGTGTCTTTAATAAAAATATGATAATGAGTGTGTAATATTTTTTCATTTTTTTATGGGTGTTTTATTTTAAACGAGCTACTTTTTTTTCAAAAAACACATCAAAATTGGTGCTACCACTTTCGGATCCATCTGCATAGATTAGTTTTTTAAATACCAATCGTCTTATATGCATATTATATTGTTTGTCTATTTGCAAACGCTTTATCCAATCGCCCGTTTCGTTTCTACTTTCTGCAGGAATAGTAAAAATGGTTCTTGTGGTGGGTTTACCTTGTAGTTCACCCATAAGTTTGACAAATGAATCAGGTTCTTGTTCTTTTAATTTTCGCATTTTTAAGGCATAGTTTAATGCGTTTTCATTTACTTCGATATCTAAATCATTATGATGATAAGCCTTGTAAAAAGTAACTATCGGTTCTCTGCCCAAATAGAATGATGCAAATTTTTCAGTTCCATCGTAAACAGTATAACTTTCAGTAATTTTACCATTTACACTAGTTTCTTTAATACGACTGTAATTTTTATTATGGTTAAAATAAGTTGTCATTCTCCCCCCGTTGGAGTATGATCTTTCTATTGAATTTACCAAACCATTTTTATACGTATACGTATCTGTAAAATTTGAAAACTTGCCATTCGCTACAATTTTTGTGAGTTTTTGATTGGTGTTATAATGTAATTTTTGTTTGTTATTAAAATTTACTGATGAAGCATACGTGTTTATACTGTCTAACAAGCCATTATTATATTCATAATTAGTAGCTGTTTCGCTAGCGTATTTACCAGATATTTTAAAATACTTTTGTATAATAAATCCTTCTTTGTTAAAAGAATACACTTCTATCATTGTTGGTTTGTATGATATGCTATCTACTTTGTAATAGGCTATATTTACTTGTTTTACCTGTTTTTTAAAACCGAATGATTTCCAATGAGTTTGTGGTGGTATTAGATAGTCATTTGTTTTTTGACTATACGTTTTAAAAACATTGATAACAAACAGTAAAACGATTATTTTTTTCATCTTATTCATATTAGTTTTTATATGTTATAGTACGTTTGGTAATAGTAGTATATAACCACTTATTATTTTTCATTTGATATGTTTTACGTACTATCCAATTATAATTATCATCATATTCATATTCAAATTTTTGGTAGGGTTCACTGTCTTTTTCTATATTTATAAGTTCTTTATAATCAGTTTCATCACCAAACACTTCTACCTTCCTACTTCTATAGTTGTATTTTGTTGTTGTGGTTACACCCAAATTACCAATAGTACGCTCAAGAGGTTTTTGAAGTGCATCAAATTTTAAATGTTCTGTTTCTACGGGTGTTTTAATGTTCTCTTTATAGTATTCTTTTTTTAAACTTTTTGTAGCGTAATTGTACCAGCTTTTAGTTTGCGAGGATATTTTTTTATTTGAGGTAAAAACTGTTTCTTTAATATAATCATTATCATTTCCTTGATAGGTTACTTCAAAAACATCTGGATTGGTATTGAGTAAATATCTTTTTACGACAATTTTATCTACATTAAAAGAACCATAGCTGTACTGGCGTTCTTCAATCATCTTTTCTTTCACTGTATTAAAGATGGTAATCGTTTTTATTTGGTTGCCATTCGGGTTTGTATAGTTTATCCGTACATCAAAACTCATTTCTTTCATTGGCTGATTTATAAAACGATAGTCCGTTAATTGGTAGGTGTTATTCCAGCTCCAATATTCTTTAGAAAAAGGATATTCTTTGTTTTCATCAATTTCAAAGACCTCTTTAGTCATTGTTTTTATTTGAGAAAAGTCAACCACATCAATAGTATTCTTAAAACTCCAGTCAGGTGGGTAATAAGCAATTTCATTTTGAGCTACCAAAAAATAACTTGTTAGCAAAAAGCATAGTGTTATGAAACGATTTATAAATAATTGCATTTTTTAAAATTTTATTGTTGAATATTTATTTTTGAAGTGTTATAAGAAGAAAGTATGGCACTCAATATCAAAAAAGGGAATATGATAATGACAGAGCCCCATAAATTATCGGGTGTAAAAGTTTTAGGAAAATTTTTTACCACAAAAAATAGCAACGCTGCACCCATAATAATGGATATATGAAGTATGAGTATATTTGGCGTAAACATCCCAAAACCAACAGCTAATGGTTGCTCTGTTTTATGGAGGTAAATCCGTTCAACCAATACGAATAATAGATTGCTATTAAAAAACCAATTTTTAAAAAATAGCACTTCCATATTAATTAAAGTAAGTTCATTATTTTTCCAGTTTGCTATAAATCCAAAAAAGACAATAATAAAAATGAAATAAACTACCATTATAAATAAAGAGCTAAAAATGGTTTCTCCTTTCTTGATGTTAACTATGGAATTTTCATTTTGTTTATAACAAAACCTATCGACAATAATTCGTATTAGTTCACTAAACCAAAAAAAGTAAATAATATAAAAAACGGTAGATTGCCCATTTACTACCGAAAGTAAGGTTAATAGCGTAAATATGATAAAATCCCACTTTCGGTTGTGTTGCAATGTTCGTTCTAATATAGATAGCAATGGTTTCATTGTAGTATCAAGCTATAATTTGGCTTTATTTCGTTATGTTAGTTAATGGAACTGTAGTTAGTGTTTTGTTTTTCTAAACCTATTAAATTGTATTTTAGTTAAATACTACTGGTATCCAGTCCGTTTTTATAATTTTACCTTTATTAGCAGCACCTGTTCCGTTACATATTGGGCATACTTGCTTTGTATACCCATCAACATACCTTATTTCTTTATAAACTTTTTGGGCAGGTATATAGTTTGATTTGTATACGTGTTTATCGTAATAAACTCCTTTTACCGTATAAGAATCATTTGTATATTTTGCAGGAATGGTATAAACATGTTTTTTTGTTTCTTTATAAATTGGCACTCGTATTGTTTTCTCACAGGATTGATTGTTGTCGGCAACATAATCATGTTTCACATAAACTTTTTCGTTGTTAGTAATTTTGGCTTTTATATTAGGGTTGTCGGAAAAAACCGTGATATACTTTTGGGTGTTATTCACACTTTTTATTTTCGTAGTACGGTTAATACTTTCTATATAAACTATATCACCTACTTTTAACTCATTAATTTTGGTTTCAAAACCATTTTTTATTCGTCCTGTAAGGCCTCTTCTACCCTTATGAGAAAAACCTTCTATTGGCATAACATCCCAAATATTCTCATATTTTGTCACCGAGTTACCAAAAATATGCTTTGTGTTCTTGGGATTTCCGTTTTCAAACAATCCGTAGTCGGCATCAACATCATGCCTGTAACCGCGATGATATCTCACTATTTTTGTGCGGTAGCCAATACCGTGAAGTTTTCCGTTTTTAAAGTGCCCAACTTCCAAAAAAGTTCCATCACCTGGTTTGTTATTATCTTGCGGAATCATATGTACCCCATAACCGTTTAAAGTATCAATACCGTGGCTAACTAAGGTCGCAATATTATATGAATAGACTTCAAAATCGGTTTGTCTTTTCAATTGCAGAATGTCTGGCTTTTCATTGGCATGCGCTTTTATTTTAAATTTAATTTCTTTGTCAATGATTACTACCCAATAGTTTTCTTGTGTCTTTTTGTCTTCCATAAACAATACAGAACCATTAGTTACATCCTTTTTAGTTGGATAAATAAACCCTGTCAGCTCGAGGTCATTCTCATAATTATAATAACTTCCCGTATGGTCGTAACCATAGTATCGGTCATTTTCATTATTTGCAGGAGCATAATATGATGGGTTTTTCGACGAAACATAATCGACACGATTTCTACCGTACTTTGGATGCTTTTTATAAAAATATCTTTCTTTATAAGGTAAGTCAACAATCTTATTTCCGTCAGGGTCAATTTCCACAAACCGATTAACCCCAGGTTCGCCTTTATCTTCTACAACGCCATTCCAAAAGTTACCATTTTCATAAAACATTGGGTTTCGAAGTATATTATTTCCATTTTCAATATTATAATCATAATTCAACTGTTCATTTGAGGCGTAATATCTAGTACAAAATGGAAATTGCCCGTCAAAGAGTCCTGAATTATACCTAACCTTAGTGCTATAAAGAGCCATACCATGGTTAATAAAGTCTATTCGTTTGTATTTTTTCTTGTTTTTTAAGCTCTTTCCTTTACTGTTAGCTTTTTCAAAGTGTGTACGATACGCTCTGTATTTATTGAATTTAAATTCAGAAAAATCGTAAATAGACGATAACTTGATGTCATCATAAATAAATGATTGAGCATTAACCGTATTTAAACAAGCTGTTATGCTAATAAATGTTACAATAAAAAAAAGTTTTTTCATTTTAAATGAGGTTTAATGATTGTGCTTTCAGCTTAATTCAGCTTTGCTCAGTAAACTACGAAATAGAACATATAAATCTGCATTGACAATAGTAGCATCGTTTAGATAAATTATAAGCATGCCAGGTACTTATGATACGCTCACCTCTATATTCTCAAAATGTTGATAACCTTCATGATACTTTGTGTTTGCGACTGTGTCTACCTAACGACCTAACCTTGTATCTGCCTAAATCATTTTTTTATTGATCGGTTGTTGGTTATCAGTTAATTAAGTTAAAACAGGGGTCGTCTCTGTAAGTAAACATTTCAATTTTACCTGTTTGTTTACTTATTTTAATTACAGTACCGTCAATTGGATGCTTTTTATTATATGTTTGATATGTATTTGTTCCGCCTGATTGTATTACCATGTTATGCCTCACTAGTAAGACTTGATTAGCTTAAAATCATAGGAGATCACCATTACCATTAGTAAAATACTCGAATGTTATTCTGTGTTTTTTTTAAATCTTTTTTCTTAATATGCTTACGGAATTCTTGCGCATAACTTGTGCTTATTATAAGAATAAGCTACGATATGCATGCCTCCTTAATTTTAACTTTCATAATAATTGATTTTTTTGAATATTATTTATACGGAGTCTTAAAAAACAAACACTAATGTTAAAAAAACTTTCGGTTAAACTCATTCACATGATGTTTTAAAAACTTTGTAATAGCTTGTGCTACACCTTTTTCGTATTTATTAGCGTTTACTTTTATTAATGCAGTGTTTTCTACCGAAATATTATCTGCTCTATACATTTTTCCAAAAGCAGTTTCTATGCCTATATAATCTGTGTCGGTTTTTGCAAAAGCTTGTATTTTTTCTTTACCTACTACGTCATTTATTTGTAAATCTTTTTTTAGTACTCCCGTGTACGTACCAAGTGGCGAACTACCAATATTATGTTTTCCTGACACAAAATCTATTGCCGAAACACATAAGTAATTTTTCTCCTTTGATTTTCCTGTCAATCCTATTTTGGTAGTAAACGATTTGTTTTTTACTCTACTTTTTACATGCTCATACGCAGCAATACGTAAATTGGTGTTAGCAGTAATCTTTGCTCCCCTACCTTGATATGGCTTTTTTACGTCAAGAAATAACACATATACATCTGCATTAATAATGGTAGCATCATTTAATTCTGACGATAATTTTGAATATGTACGTATTTCACTAGTAATGCTATTACGTCCGTCATCATTTTTTAATCTATTGATACTTCCTAAAAATCCACCTTGCTTTTTCTTACCGTCATTGGTAAATCCTTTTACAAAAAAAACAGTATTTTTAGGGTAAACAGTTATCATACCAGGAACCTCTGATAGGCTCATTTCCATATTTTCAAAACGTTGATACCCTTCATAATACTTTGTGTTTGCGGCTGTATCTCCATTCAGTACATTAAATCCTTTTGATTTTAAATCTTGTATAAAATTTTGGTAAGCATCATCTGTTATTTGTTGTAGTGTAGTAGCAGGAATATCCATACCTACAGCTAAAGAAGCTTTTGTTTTACCAGATAATGCTCTCCCCATAAAACCACCATTTGTTTTTGTAGTTTTTAGATTATATAGCTGATAGTTTACTGAAAAATTAGCGATATAAACATCTTTAGATTTAAATTTTCTAGAGCCGTAAGCACCGCGTTGTTCTTTGGGTTTAAAGTCTCCCAAGTTTTGAGAATTAGTAGTGAGTAAAGAGCCTAAGCCTAGCATTAATATAAATAATCTTGTTCTCATAATTATTTTTAGATTTTGTGTAGCAAAATACCCATAAATGTAATGCTAAAAAATAGGGCATCTGTACCATTTTTATGTACGAACAAAAGAGGTGAAGATGTTTTTATTAACTCCTAAACACAGGAAATCGATTAATTTGTTGTTTGCTATGCCAAGTAATTCATACTTGTAAAGGATTCGGAAAAAACTTATTGATTTTTAACTACTTGTTAAAGTGCTTATTTATAGTGACTTTTTTTGTAGATACATATGAAAAATTGTAGCTGTTTTTACTTTTACTAACATAATAGAGTATTTAGATTAACTGACGTTTGAATCTTGATTTTAAATAATATATTCAGTTCAAAATATAAATGTTACTTGTTTATTATTTATCTCTGTAATATCTCCTTTTATGTATTTGTAAATTTCGTAACTTCTTTTTGTATCTATTAATTCTAAATCAAATTCCCAATTTTCATATTGCATACCTATTTTAAAGTGTTGAATCCGCATGAAGGAAAGGTTTTCCCAGTACAAAATCTACCTGCTGAATTGGCTTTAGGAGGTAAAATTACCAACGATATTGATGTACTGTTAATGCACAAGCAAACAAATGAGATTAGAAGAGTTTTGTTGAGTGGAAGACCTATAATAGATAATGAAAATTATATTGCTGCTGTAGTTGTAAAGATTAAAGATATTAGTAGGTATAAAAGGTTAGAGGCTGAATTGAAAAAGAAAGATCAAGAATCAAGAAGAAGAATTGTATTTAAAAGTAATCAATCAAAAAAGGAGGAATAATATCATCGTTGAGTTACCTGCAAAAACTATTTTCCTTTAGTTTTTTGGTAGTGGTTTGGGGGGCGATAAGCAAAGGAGGTTTCTAATAATGTTAGTTTTATTGATGTTTGCAAGGGAAGTGTTTGTTTTTGTGGTTTTTACGAAACAAAAAAGCTTCACAAAAAGTGAAGCTTTAAAGGTGGTCCCACATGGGCTCGAACCATGGACCCCCTGATTATGAGTCAGGTGCTCTAACCAACTGAGCTATAGGACCTGTTTTATTTGGAATGCAAAAATAAAAACTTTTTTAAATAAACAGCTATTTTTTTACACTTTTCTACTCATTAAATTTTCACCGAACACGCGTAAACCCTCTTTTTGTTGCTCACTAATATTTAAGTGTTCAAGACATTCAAAAGCCTTATTTGTGTAGTACTCAATAAGTTTAAAAGTTTCTTCAGGAATATTGTTGTTTCTAAATATGGTTGAAACTGTGGCTATTTTTTCTGAATTGTTTTTTTCTTGTCCGTTGTATAAATTTAATAAACTTTCTTTATCGTCAGGATTGGAAACTTCCAAAGCTTTTAAGTATAAGTAGGTTTTTTTGTTTTCTATAATGTCGCCACCTACTTGTTTTCCAAAAGATTCAGGATCCCCGAAAGTATCTAAATAATCATCTTGTAATTGAAAAGCGATACCTAAATTTAATCCGTAGTTATATAAATGTTGTGCCTCTTTTTCATCAGCTTTAGCTACAATAGCGCCCATTTTTAACGCAGCAGCAACTAAAACAGATGTTTTCAAGGTGATCATTTTGATGTATTCCTCAATGGTAACATCGTTTCTTGTTTCAAAATCAACATCCAATTGCTGTCCGTCGCAAACCTCTAAAGCAGTTTTGCTGAATAACTGTGCTAGTTTTTGAAATACTGTAGGCTCATAATTTTCAAAATATTGATATGCCAAAATCAGCATAGCATCTCCAGAAAGAATAGCTGTATTGATATCCCATTTTTCATGAACAGTTTCGTTTCCTCTACGTAAAGGAGCATCATCCATAATATCGTCATGCACTAAAGTAAAGTTGTGAAAAACTTCAACAGCTAATGCAGCAGGTAATGCTTCTTTGTAATTGCCCGAAAAAATATCAGCAGCAATAAGAGTAAGTACAGGACGAATTCTTTTTCCTCCTAATTGAAGTATATAATCAATTGGTTCATAAAGGTTTTTAGGTTCTCTAGAAAATTTATGAGATTCTAAATAAGCTATAAAGTCTGATTGATATGATAATATGTCCAAATCTGAAAATTTTTTGTAAAAATACGGTAAACAAAAATTCTAATGGTAAGTCTGTATTAAAAAAAGATTAAAACTAAGGAAACTTTTTTTGTTTCTTAAGTTTCCTGTTGTATTTTTGCCCTCGATTATGAGAAATAAAATTATTAATAAAGCAGGAGAAATGTTTTTAACCTTAGGGTTTAAAAGCACAACGATGGATGATATAGCGAAAGAGCTTGGGATGTCTAAAAAGACATTATACAAGTACTTTCCTAATAAAACCTCTTTGGTAGATGTTAGTACCGAGGCAGTTCATAACACAATTAGTGAAACAATTAACGCAGTTAAAAGTCAAAATTATAATGCTGTAGAAGAAGAATTTGCTGTAAAAGCAATTTTTAAAGAGATGCTTAAAAATTCAAAAGCATCACCTATGTATCAGCTTAAAAAGTACTACCCAGAAACCTATGCAAAGTTAATGGAACGTGAGGTGTGTATGTTTAGAGATTGTATTGTAAGTAATTTAACCAAAGGAATTGAACAAGGATTGTATAGAGCAGATATTGACAAAGAGCTAATGGTGAATTTTTATTTTACCTTGGTTTTTGGAGTTTTTGAAAGCGAATTATATGGAGACGAAGTTCAAGAAATAATGAAAATTGAATATGAGATATTAGAATATCATATCAGAGCAATTGCCACTGAGAAAGGAGTAAAAGAACTAGAAAAACAACTAAGAATTACGAATCAAAATTAAAAACAATGAAAAAATACATAAGCAGTGTATTTATATTCTTTTTTATAGGGAGTATTATAGCCCAAGAACAAGAAAAAGAAATGAGCTTATCAATGCAAGAAGCAATTGATTATGCTATAAAAAACAGTTACGATAACAAAGTTTCTTTAAATAATATTGAGGCAGCAAAAAAGAAAAAATGGGAAACAACCACAATTGGTTTGCCACAAATTAATGGAAAAGTAGATTATCAAAATTGGTTAAAACGACAAGTTTCATTTTTACCAGCAGAGTTCACAGGAGGTGAACCAGGTACTTTTGAACCAGTAACATTTGTCCCAGAACAAACCATGAACGCCTCTGTAACACTGACTCAGTTAATTTTTGATGGTTCGTATTTGGTAGGATTACAATCAGCAAAAACATACTTGAAAATTTCAGAACAAGCAAAGGTAAAAACAGAGTTATCAACACGCGAAGCTGTTATTAATGCTTATGGAAATGTATTAGTTACAGAAAAGTCAATTGAAATCTTAGAAAATAACAAAAAGATATTAGAGAAAAACTTGAATGAAACCCAAAAAACGTATGATAACGGGTTAACAGAGTTGGAAAATGTAGAACAACTTCAAATTACTTTAGGAAATGTTGAAAGTAATTTAAGAAATGCTGAGCGATTAAAAGAAATAGCATATCAAATGCTGAATGTTTCATTAGGAAATTCAATTGATACTCAGCTAACTTTAACCTCTACTTTAGATAATTTAGTTGTAGAGAATACTGATTTAAGTTTATTGGCAAGCCAGTTTAATATTGATAATCATATTGATTTTAGAATTGCTCAAAACGACAGAGAAAGTAAGCGTTTGTTAATGAGGTTAGAGCAAAGTAAGGCTCTGCCAAGTTTATCTGCTTTTATAAACTACGGGGCAAATGCAAACTCAGATGATTTTAGCTTTTTAGATAGCGGCCAAAAATGGTATGATTACTCTTTATTCGGAGTAAGTTTAAACGTGCCTATTTTTAGTTCTTTCGGAAGAAGTTCAAGAACAGCGCAAGCTAAAATAGAATTAGAGAATGCTGATATCCGATTAGAAGAAGCGAAGCAAAAATTAAATCTCCAAGTTGAAACTGCTAAGAGCGAATATCAATTAGGAATAGAAAACTATGAAACTGCTAAGAAAAATTTAGCCTTAGCAGAGCGCATTGAGAAAAAGCAACAAGTAAAGTTTTTTGAAGGAATTTCTTCAAGTTTCGATTTGTTACAAGCGCAAAATCAGTTATACACACAGCAAAACAATTACGTACAATCAATGTTGAACGTAATAGCCAAAAAAGCACAGTTAGAAAACGCATTAAATATACCACTAAAACAAAATCAACTATAATGAGAAAAATATATTCACTATTCGCAATTACATTGCTTTTGGCTTCTTGTGGAGGCAAAAAAGAGCAATCGGTACAAGATGTAATTGCATCTAACGACTTAGCTAAAATTCGAGAGAAAAAAGCAACATTAGAAGATAAAATACAGGTATTAACTGAAGATATTAAACTTTTAAATAGTAAAATATCTGAGTTAGATACCAATAAAAAAGTTCCTTTAATCACTGTTCTTTCAGCAAAAGAAGAAGTGTTCGACCATTATTTAGAACTACAAGGAGATGTTCAAACAAAACAAAATGTACTAATTTATCCTGAAATGCCAGGGCTTTTAACGCGTATCTACGTAAAAGAAGGACAGTATGTTAACAAAGGACAAGCCCTAGCAAAGATTGATGATGGAGGTTTGGCTAATCAATTAGCACAAATTGAAGCGCAAGCAGCTTTAGCAGAAACAACCTACAAACGTCAAGAGCGTTTATGGAATCAAAAAATAGGATCAGAAATTCAGTATTTACAAGCAAAAACAAATTACGAAGCACAAACCAATGCTGTTAGTCAGTTAAGAAGACAATTGGCAAAGTCGGTAATTACTGCGCCTTTTTCAGGAGTAATTGATGATGTAATAAAAGAGCAAGGAACAGTGGTAGCACCAGGCATGGGTTCAGAAGTTTTTAGAATAGTAAACTTAAAAAATATGTATATCGAAACCGATGTACCTGAAAGCTATATTACGTCTATTAAAAAAGGGAAAAATGTAGAAGTTGAGTTTCCTGTATTAGGAGAAAAATTGACTTCTAAAATTCGTCAAGCAGGTAATTTTATCAATCCAGCAAACAGAACATTTAAAGTAGAAGTTGAGGTTCCTAATAAAGATGGAAACATCAAGCCAAATTTAACAGCGAAGTTAAAAATCAATGATTATTCTAACGAAAAGGCAATTCTAATACCACAAAGTATTATTTCAGAAAATGCGAATGGCGAACAATATGTGTACGTAGTAGAAGATATCAAAGATCAAATAGGGACTGCTAAACAAACAATTATAACTACAGGAAAAACACAAGGAGACATTATTGAAGTTTTAAGCGGAATTGAAAGTGGGACAAAAATTATTGATGAAGGAGCGCGTAGTGTTAAAAACGGACAAGAAGTTAAGATTTTAACAGTTTCAAAAGACGCGAAATAACCCACAAAAGTTATACAACTCATGACTGAAAAACAAAAAAAGCAAGTAGATAAAGAATTTGGTTTATCATCTTGGGCAATAAATAACAAAACAACCATCTATGTAATGATGGTTATGATACTTATATCAGGTATTTCCGCATTTTTAAGTATGCCAAGAGAGAGCTTTCCAGAAGTTAAAGAAACCAAAATTTATGTTAGTTCTTTATATCCAGGGAACACTGCAGAAGATATTGAAAAACTAATTACCGATCCGTTAGAAGACAGACTAAAAACGGTGAGTAATGTGGTTGAAATAACTTCTACATCACAAGAAGATTACTCGATGGTAGTAGTTGAATTTGATGAAAACATTACAGTTGATCAAGCAAAACAAAAGGTAAAAGATGAAATAGATCAAGAAACATCTGGTGAAGATTGGCCTACATTTAACGGGGCTAAAGTAGAACCGAATGTTTTTGAATTGAGTCTTTCTGAAGAAATGCCAATTTTAAATATTAATATTTCTGGAGATTATCCTGTTGATAAATTAAAAGAATTTGGTGAATATTTAGAAGATGAGATAGAAGATTTACAAGAAATAAAAAAAGTAGATATCCGTGGTGCTGAAGAAAAAGAAGTTGAAGTAGCGGTAGATATTTACAAAATGATGGCAGCTCAGGTAAGTTTTCAAGACGTTATCAATTCCATTAACGGAGGAAACTTAACCATGTCGGCAGGTAATTTAATTGCCAGTGGTCAACGACGTACAGTGCGTATTTTAGGAGAGATTGAAAATCCGCAAGAGTTACAAGATTTTGTTGTGAAATCTGAAAAAGGAAATTCTATTTACTTAAAAGATATTGCTAAAGTTTCTTTTAAAGATAAAGATAAAACTACGTACGCTCGTGAATTCGGAGCAGCTGTGGTGATGCTAGACGTGAAAAAACGATCAGGAAAAAACATGGTAGAGGCGGCTGAAAAAATTCAAAAAATTGTTGAAGAAGCCAAAGCAAATGTTTTTCCAAGGAACTTAAAAATAACCATTGCTAACGATCAATCTTCAAAAACTATTGGTCAGGTAGATGATTTGGTAAACAACATCATTTTTGGGGTAATTCTGGTAGTATTAGTGTTAATGTTCTTCTTAGGGTTCAAAAATGCCTTATTTGTTGGATTTGCAATACCAATGTCAATGTTCATGTCATTAATGATATTGAGTTGGTTAGGATATACCATGAACACCATGATTCTTTTCGGATTAATTATGGGATTAGGTATGTTGGTAGATAACGGTATTGTAGTTGTAGAAAACGTATACCGTTTAATGGATGAAGGAATGCCAAGGATTGAGGCAGCAAAGAAAGGAATTGGAGAAATCGCATTTCCAATTATCATCTCAACGGCAACAACTGTGGCTGCATTTATTCCGTTAGGAATGTGGCCAGGAACGATGGGGCAGTTTATGATATACTTCCCTGTAACATTATCTGTAGTATTAGGTTCATCATTATTTGTAGCTATTTTCTTCAACTCAGTGTTGGTATCACAATTTATGAGTGTTGAAGATAAAAACATGCCGTTAAGACGTATTATCATCTTATCATCAGTAATGGCAGTGATAGGATTATTAATAGCATTTTTAGGCGGAACTTACCGAGCATTAGGAACTGTAATGATTTTTACAGCGATCATGTTGTGGATGTACCGATTGTTTCTTAGACCTTGGGCAAACGCTTTTCAAAACAGCGTGTTGCCACGTTGGGAACGTATGTATGAAAAAACACTTCGCGCAGCTTTAAAAGGTTGGAGACCTTATATTATTTCTTTAGGAACATTAGTTTTATTATTTATAGCTTTTGGAGGTTTTGGAGCTTCAGTAGGAAGCCAACGTACAAAAGTAGAATTCTTCCCAGATAATACTCCGAATCAGATTATTGTATATATCGAGTATCCGCAAGGAACCGATATAGAAAAAACAAATCTGATTATGAAAGATATAGAAGAGCGTGTGTATAAAATATTAAACGCACCTGAATATGTGAATAATGGGTACAATTTCATGGTAGAAAGTGCGGTTTCTCAAGTAGGAGCAGGTTCTGGAAATCCGCAAACTGATGGAGGTTCAACTGCAGAAATGCCCCATAAAGGTAAAATAACGGCGTCTATGCGTGAATATAAATATCGTGAAGGGGCAGATAGTAAGGAGTTGCAAAGAAAAGTAACCGAAGCCTTACGTGGAATTTATCCAGGATTAGAAATTTCAGTAGAAAAAGAAGCTGTAGGACCACCTGTAGGATATCCAATTAATATAGAGTTAGAAGGAAACGATTACGGAGAATTAATTACCACTGCTGAAAAAATGCGTGAATTTATCAACACTAAAAGTATCGCAGGTATTGATGAGTTAAAGATTGATGTAAACAAATCGAAACCATCAATGTTGGTAAATGTTGATCGTAAAAAAGCAGGAGAATTAGGAGTGAGTTCATCGCAAGTAGGTAATCAGCTACGTAATGCTATTTTTGGTTCGAAAGCAGGAGTTTACAAAGAAGACGGAGATGATTACGATATTTACGTTCGCTTTAATGAAGAAAATAGATATAACAAAAGTGCTGTTTTCAATCAGAAGATCACTTTTAGAGATATGGCTACAGGAACCATTAAAGAAATTCCGATATCTGCAGTAGCAGAACAAACTAATACTTCAGGTTTTAGCGCCATTAAGCACAAAGATGTTAAAAGGGTGGTAACAGTTTATTCAGCATTAGCTCCTGGTTATACAGATGCGGCTGCAATTGTATCTAAAATTCAGCAAGAAATGAAATCGTTTACTGAAAAACCAGATTCAGTAAAAGTGGATTATACAGGGCAAATCGAAGAGCAAAATAAACAAATGGCTTTCTTAATGAAAGCGTTTTTTGGCGGACTAGGGTTAATCTTTTTAATCTTGATATTTCAATTCAATTCGGTTTCAAAACCAGGAATCATCATGTTAGCTATTTTCTTGAGCTTAATTGGTGTTTTTGGAGGATTAATCATTACAGCAAAACCATTCGTAATTATGATGACGATGATGGGTATTATTTCCCTTGCTGGTATTGTAGTAAATAACGGAGTGGTACTGCTAGATTATACACAATTATTAATAGATCGTAAAAAGGTGGAGCAAGGACTTGCTCCTGATGAATATGTAGATGTACGTACTTTAGGAGAAGTCGTAATTAGAGGAGGTAAGGCACGTTTACGTCCAGTATTATTAACGGCGATTACCACGGTTTTAGGATTAATCCCGTTAGCAACAGGGTTAAATATTAACTTCTTTACATTGGCAAGTGAGTTAAATCCGCACATATATGTAGGTGGAGATAATGTAGTGTTCTGGGGGCCTTTAGCATGGACAGTTATTTACGGACTATTCATTGCTACTTTCTTAACATTAATAGTAGTACCAATATTATTCTACTTAGTCACCAAGTTTAAAATGTGGTTACGTAGCGTTCTATAATTGATTTTTTGTTAACTGTAAAAAGGGTTAAAAGTAATTTACTTTTAACCCTTTTTTATATTTTCGTACTATGAACAAACCGGTTTTTACAGTTGAGGAAATAAAAAGGAAGATGGAGCACTATTGTGTATATCAAGACAGGTGTCATAAAGAAATAGAAACAAAATTAAAAGAATACCGGTTGATTCCTGAAGCGAGAGAACATATTTTATTACACTTACTAGAGCATAATTTTTTGAACGAAGAACGTTTTTCAAAAAGTTTTGCAAGAGGAAAGTTCAGAATAAAAAAATGGGGAAAAGAACGAATTGTTAGAGAGTTAAAGTTTCGAGATATTTCTGCTTACAATATAAAATCAGCATTGAAAGAAATTGATGAAGAAGAATACATCAAAACCTTATATGAATTAGTTGATAAAAAGAATGCATTGGTTAAGGAAACTAATAAGTTTAAGCGAAAAAAGAAAATAGCCGATTACTTATTGTATCGAGGCTTTGAAAGTAATTTAGTATACGAAGCTTTAAAAACTATTGATTCTTAAATAAGCTATCCAGATTAATTTCACTATCAAACTTTTTCTTAGCGTACACAGTATTTATTTTGTCGTTAACGCTACCAAAAATCACCATAATTTTTTCTACTTGATTATTTACTTCACTAGCAGAAATAGAAGGAATCAACGTCATATCCGCCAAACGTAAAGTTTCATTTTCAAAAACATTAATACGAGCTTTAAAGGCAGGTGTTTTTAGCGATTCTATATTTAAACTGTCCTTTAGTTGTTTTGTAAGTGTTTTTAACTCTAAAGCGTTGTTTAAAGCTTCAGTAGGAGTTGTGTTTTTCAACTCTTGCAAAAAATCCTCAACAATAAAATATTCTTTCCAAGGCTTAATTTCGTCAACGTACTTTTCATTTATTTTAGAGTAATCAGTATGCTCAATCGAAATGTTCATTTCAGTTTTAGTAGGTAACTCTTCTTTTTGCTCATTCTTTTTTTTACAAGAAGTAATTAAAAAAAATAATGAAGCAATAACAAATAAAAAACGACTCATTTTAATAAAATAATTAAGCGATAAAAGTACATATTTTACTTGGTATTCTTTACAGAATTAAATTAGAAGTTTGAAATCAGTAAATTAGCTATCCCTTTTGTAGATAGTTAAAAAAGAGCAAATGCTTTTTGCGAAATCTTAAATTTAATAACTTTGCAAACATCTATTTTTGAATAATTTAAAATGAGTGAAACGATATTAATTTTAGGAGCTTGCGGGCAAATAGGAACAGAATTAACCCAAAAATTACGTGCTATTTATGGGACAGATAATGTAATAGCCTCCGATATTAGAGAAGGGGATTCAGAAATGATGAGTTCAGGACCTTTTGAAATTATCGACGCTACCAATCAAGAGCAAATTTTAAATGTTGTTCAAAAATATAAAGTAACCCAAGTGTATTTAATGGCTGCAATGTTATCAGCAACTGCTGAAAAGTACCCATTAAAAGGTTGGGATTTAAACATGACTTCGTTGTTAGCGGTGTTAGAGTTAGCAAGAGAAAAATATATTCAAAAAATATACTGGCCTAGTTCTATGGCAGCGTTTGGACCTACTTCACCAAAAATGAATACGCCACAGCAAACCATTATGGAGCCTTCTACCGTTTACGGAATTAGTAAGGTTGCAGGAGAACATTGGTGTAATTATTACCACGATAAGTACGGTGTAGATGTAAGAAGTATTCGTTATCCGGGAATTATCAGTTGGAAAACATTACCAGGTGGAGGTACTACGGATTATGCGGTAGATATTTACTTTGATGCCTTAGAAAAAGGTACTTTCGAATGTTTTTTATCTGAAAACACTCGCTTGCCAATGATGTATATGGATGACGCTATCAATGCAACCATTCAATTAATGCAAGCGGATGCTGAAAAGATTAAAACAAGAACTTCATACAATTTAGCGGCAATTAGTTTTACGCCAAAAGAAATAGCTACTGAAATTAAAAAATACATTCCAGATTTTACCATTACGTACAACCCAGATTTTAGACAAGCGATTGCTGATAGTTGGCCTCAGGTAATAGACGATTCGGCAGCAAGAAAAGATTGGGGCTGGAGACATCAGTTCGATTTAGCCTCAATGACTAAAGATATTATTACGAGTTTACAAGCTAAAGCCGAAGAATCAGCTGAGGTGTAAGGTTATATTCTTTCTTTCGTCTATGGTATTCAAGTTTTATAGTAAAGTGTAACTTAGGTTACGAATTCTGTGTTATAGAAGAAATATTTTTGCAATAGAATATACTACCAATGAAAAAAATTATTGAAGAAAGCTTAGAAAGAGCATTGTCATATACTGAGTATAGAAACTTGGTAAGTACTTTGTTAACTGAAGGGAAATCTACAGGACCTAATCAGTCAGAAGATTTGTTAAACTACAGTAAGTTAAACGACAAACGTATGAAGCGTTTGGACAAAACGATTCAACTTACTGAGGAGACCATCGCTAAAATTAAAGATGTAAAAGAACCGCAAACTTGGTTGGTGTTAACCGAAGGTTGGTGTGGTGATGCAGCACAAAACATTCCTGTAATTCATAAAATCGCCGCTGAAAATCCGAATATCAATTTTAAATTGGTTTTACGAGATGAAAATTTAGAGTTGATGGATGCTTTTTTAACCAACGGTGGAAGATCCATTCCGAAATTGATTGCTTTGAATGAAGAGAAAGAAGTGATTAATACTTGGGGACCAAGACCAACAATAGCTACACAAATGGTTGCTGATTACAAAGCGAAAAATGGAAGTTTAGATGCCGAATTTAAAGAAAACTTACAAGTTTGGTACAATAAAAATAAAGGAGAAAATACACAAGAAGATATTATCTCTATGCTTCAATAAATAACAAGAAAAAATAAATAATTCCCCTTTTTGATTTTATTCAAGAAGGGGATTTGTTTTCTGTATCTTTGCGCCCATAACGAATTAATATGTTTGTAGAATTCAATACCTTATCAGAAGAAGCCAAAGTATGGGTATATCCATCAAGCCGAAAATTTTATCCTCAAGAAATTGATGAATTAAAAGAAAAATTGCAAAGCTTTGTAGAAGCATGGAAACAAGATGATGCTGATTTTAAAGCTTCTTTTGAATTGAAATACGATCGTTTTATTGTTTTTTCTGCGGAAGAAGATGCTCAATTAACCAATGCAGACATTGACCAACAAGTTGCTTTTATTTTGCAACTACAGCAAGAATATGAAGTTGAGTTGCTAGACAAAATGAACGTGTGTTTTAAGCAAGGAGAGTTCATCCAATACAAAGATGTAAAAGAGTTTAAAACATTGCTTAAAAAGAAGTCAGTATCCGCTAAAACAGTTGTTTTTGATAATTTAGTACAAACAAAAGGCGAATTAGAAAATTACTGGGAAGTACCTATTACTGAAAGCTGGTACAATCGATTTTTATAAGCTTTCTACAAACTCATCAACACTCTGCGCATTGTCTACCGAAAAATCTCCAATTTTGGTTCTTCGTAATACAGATAAATGTGCTCCAGAATTTAACGCTTCCCCATAATCGTTAGCAATAGAACGAATATAAGTTCCTTTACTACATACGATTCTGAATTCAACATTAGGTAAATCAATTTTGGTGATTTCAAACTCGTTGATTTCCACTTCGCGAGCTTTGATTTCAGTAGTTTCACCCTTTCGAGCTAATTCATATAAACGTTTTCCGTCTTTTTTAATCGCAGAGAAAATAGGTGGTTTTTGCTGAATTTTACCAGTAAATTGCTCTGTAGTTTTGTGTAATAACTCTTTTGTGATATGTTCCGTAGGAAACGTTTCGTTGATTTCTGTTTCTAAATCGTAACTAGGTGTGGTAGCACCAATAACAAAAGTACCTGTATATTCTTTTATCTGACCTTGATATTCGTTAATGTTTTTGGTTTGTTTACCTGTACAAATGATTAATAAACCAGTAGCTAACGGATCTAAAGTTCCTGCATGTCCTACTTTAATTTTTTTAATATTAAAGTGCTTACGAATATGCCAACGAAGCTTATTTACCACTTGAAAAGAAGTCCATTCTAATGGTTTGTCGATCAATAAAATTTGTCCGTTTTTGTAATCTTCCGCAGTCATTTAGAAAAATAAAGAATAGCCAATGGCAATTAAACCTACAATAGCACAGTATAATGAGAAATATGATAATTTACTCTTTTTAACTAAGGCTATCATCCAAGTACATGCTAATAATCCAGAGATAAAAGCAGCAACAAACCCAGCAGACAAAGGAACAATCTCTGAACTCTGAAAATTAATATCACCACTTAAAATATCTTTGGCAACTTTTCCTAAAATTAATGGAACCACCATTAAAAAAGAAAAACGAGCTGCTCTGGTACGATCTACACCTAATAATACTGAAGTTGAAATCGTAGCTCCTGAACGAGAAATACCAGGTAACATAGCAATAGCTTGTGAAATACCAATAATTACTGCGTTTTTAAAAGAAACACTTTTGTTGGTGTTTTTAGCTTTATCTGCTAATAAAAGTAATACAGAAGTTACTAAAAGCATGAATCCTACTAATAAAATTTTTCCACCGAAAAAGCTTTCTAACTCTTTTTCAAAAGTAAGTCCAATAACTACAGCTGGAATCATCGATAAGATAATTTTTACTGAAAACTGCATTTCTTCATTCCATTTAAATTGAAATAAACCTCTAAAAATCTCAGCAATTTCTTTTCTAAACACTACGATAGTACTTAATGCTGTTGCAGCATGTAATACGACGGTAAAAGTTAAGCTCTCTTGAGGTACAGAGGTGTCTCCAAAAATAGCTTTGGCTAATTCTAAATGTCCACTTGAAGATACTGGTAAAAATTCAGTAAGTCCTTGAATTATTCCAAGGATAATCGCTTCTAATAAATCCATGCTTATTTTTTAGGATTGGCAAAAATAGCATAAATTTCTATACCCAATCCGATAATTACCAAGGTAGGAGCTAAGCGAATTCTTTGCCAGTTGTAAATATCAGGATTAAAAACGTTAGGATCGTCACTACCGCCACCTGCCATTAAAATAAATCCTAAGGCAATTACGGCAATACCAATTAACATAATCATGTAATTTCTTTTACCGAATAAAAATTCTTGATTTGGTGAATTATCTTTTTTCATAAAATAGTTTACTAATAGTATAAGTCGTTTGTTTGTAGGTTTAAAAAGCGCTGTGTGGCAAAGAAAGTACTAATCCATGTAATAAAAAATGCAACCAATATAACTCCACCAGCTACATACCCTAAAGCAACGTAATCTTTAAGTAGTTCTAATGTAGGGATGTATTTGTCTACATAATAAATTAAAATACCTAATCCGCTTATTGCTATAAAAGCACCTAATAGTCCTAGTTTTATACTTTGCCAAATAAAAGGTTTACGAATAAAACTTTTTGTAGCGCCTACCATTTGCATGGTTTTTATATTGAATCGTTTTGAGTAAATTGACAATCGGATAGAGCTGTTTATTAAAATAATAGCAACTAACCCAAAAAAACCACTCAATACTAACAGCCAAAAACTAATACGTTGAATATTTTTGGTAAGCAATTGTACTAATGGTTTGTCATAACTTACTTCAGCTACAAATTTGTTTTTATCAAAAGATTTTTCAAGCTCACTCATTTTTTCAGGAGTTACAAAATCTGCTTTCAGATAAATGTCTATTCCATTTTTTAACGGATTATCTCCCAAAAACTGTAAAAAATCTTCGCCTAAATCTTTTTTATATTCTTTGGCAGCGTCTTCTTTAGAAATATAAACCACCTTATTAACAAACTCTTCTTTTTTAATAGCTTCTTTAAGACTTTTAATGTTTTTGTCAGCTACTTCATCTTTTAAGAAAAGCGTCATAACTACTTTTTCCTTAAAGTGATTCGCAACTTTTGTTGATTTTAAAAGAACTAAACCTAAAACACCAATCATAAAAAGTACAAGTGCAATACTTACTACTACTGATATGTATGAAGATTGTAATCGGCGTTTTTGAAAAGAATCAAAAGAGGTTGTCATTAGTAAATACTGATTTTAAGGCGTTGCAAGATACAAATATTTAATTTTTAAATACTTCCTATTCTTCTATCTCTTGACATAACTCTATAAGTACACCATTAGTAGTTTTAGGATGTAAAAAAGCTACTAGTTTATTATCGGCTCCTTTTTTAGGAGTTTCATTCAAAACTATAAAGCCTTCATTTTGTAAACGTTTAATTTCTTCTTTTATGTTATCAACCGCAAAAGCAATGTGATGAATTCCTTCTCCTTTTTTTTCTATAAACTTGGCTATAGGGCTATCAGGCTTTGTAGCTTCTAATAATTCAATTTTATTAGGCCCCGATTTAAAAAAAGAGGTTTTTACTCCTTCACTAGCAACTTCTTCAATTTTATAATGAGCTTCACCAAAAAGAGAAGCAAATAAAGCATTCGATTTTTCTAGGTCCTTTACGGCTATACCAATATGTTCAATTTTGTTCATAGGGTAAAAGTATAAAAAACTCTTCTTAAAAGCTTCATAAAAAACAAGAGTATATGACACGGAAAATAAACAGTTTAAATATTGAAGCTTTTAGGGTGTTTTTCCCTTTTGTAAGTATTGTGAGTGTTGTTAAAAGGTTGAAAACATAGTTTTTAATGAGGTTTTTTTAAAAGAATAGCTTTTTTTATTAAAAATTAACCTCCTATATTTAAGAAATTTTAAAACTTTTTTTGTGAAAAAAATAAATCTACTACAACTACTATTTTTAACTGTGATGATGAGTGTTGCAGTTTCATGCGATAATATCAATCATAAATGTGATTGTGACGATTGGCAATCTCAAGTGCCTGAAGGAACATTTTGTTATGCAAATCAAGGAAGACCTTCAAACATGTTAAAGTATAAAGAAATTATAAGCATGCTTGAATCGTATGATGAAACTAGAAAAGAAGTATTAGAGAAATCGTTAGGATTTGAAGATACAAGAGTAAATAGTTATCCAATTCAACAATTAAAAGATTACTTGGGGTATATAGAGAGTTTGTGTGCAGAAAAAGAAATTCCATTAACGGGAATTAATATTATTTCGGCTGCTTATCCTGAAAATTATTCTGGATCTAAATCGGCAGGTTATCAAACACTAATTTTTATGCCAACGACAACTATTGATGGTGAAGAGTTTGTAACCTTCGATCCGTTAAAGTCTAAAAAAGGAGCACCTACAACTTTTAAATCTATTTTAGCGAAAAGAGGGTATCATTGGTCTTATGACAAAAGTAGAGTTTCTAAAGAAGCGCAAAAAGCAGGAATAATGAATTTTAATTCAATGCAAGATGATTTAGAAGATAGTTCAGGGGCTAATAGGTTAAAACCAACACCTCCATATTAATAGGTTAATAAAGTATGTATTATTTATGTCTTATATTTATTGGTATCTCTTCAATTTTATATATATACAGGTATGTTAAAGATTCAGCTTTAAAAAAAACAAGGTTTTTTTTAGTATATCTAATATTAACGGCTTTGGTAGAAGCTATCATAAATTTTGTAATAAATATTGGTGTTCATAATACAAACTATATATATAATGCATATAGTTTAATTGAGTTTAATTTACTCTTCATGTTTTACTATGAAGTATCTAATGATAAAATTACAAAAAAGACTATAATAAGTTCATTTACATTGTTTAATGTAATAAGTTTTGGGTGGTTTTGGTACCATGATTTTAATTTTTCTCTTTTTAATTCATTTGTTATAGTACTTGGTGCATTTTTAATGGCGACAATATTATTTTTATCATTGAGAGAACTTTTGTTGTCAGATAAAATAGTAAATTACAAAACAGATGTAATATTTTGGATTACTACTGGATTGCTGCTGTATTATTTAGGATCTATACCTCTTATGGCAATACATAGTTTTATGGAAAAGGGAATGGCCTTTTTTCAAATACACAACATACAATTTGTAGTAACTATTTTCTTGCATAGTTGTGTTATAATAGGTTTGATATGGAGTTGGAAGAAAGTAGAATAATAATTGTTGTAATAGTCACAATCTTAACAATTTTGGGAGTTGTTTTTTTAGTGGTATTGTTTACTGTATTTCAAAATCGTAAGAATAAATTATTATTAGAGCGTGCTGAAAATAAAAAGCGGTATGAACGAGAAATCGCTGAAACTCAAATAGAAATACGAGAAGAAACTTTACGAAATATAAGCTGGGAGTTGCACGATAATATAGGGCAACTCCTAACTTTAGCTAGAATACAACTACAACATGCTTCGCCTGAAAATATGGGGGAAATCTCTGAAATTATTGCGGAAAGCCTAACAGAAGTTAGAGCGCTGTCAAAAATTATTAACCCCGATTTTATAAATAATATAAAACTAAAAGAAGCAATAAACTTAGAAGTAGAGCGATTTAATAGGTTAAATTATATTGATGCTAAGTTAACAATTGTAGGAGAAGAACAAGAGATTAATCAAAAGCATGGGATAATTATTTTTAGAATACTTCAAGAATTTTTTTCAAATACTATAAAGCATTCGAAAGCCTCTCAATTAGAAGTCTTCTTGAATTATAAAGAAGATTCTGTCGAAATTAAAGCGCAAGACAACGGTGTAGGTTTTGATATGGTAAGAGTAGGTTTAAAAGGTATAGGTTTGCAGAATATAAAAGCAAGAGCAAAATTGATAAATGCAGAAGCAAAATTTAAATCAGCACCTAAAAAAGGAACTTGTTTAATAATAAATTATTATATTTAACGAGCCTTAGTGTATATCCCCCAACAACAAATACTAACCTAACTCATTGAAACTATGAAATACTCAGTTGTTGTTGTAGATGATCATACGTTATTATCACAGGCTATTGAAGGTATGGTAAACACCTTTGATAAATTCAAAGTGCTTTACACTTGTAAAAACGGAAAAGAGGTTGAAGAAAAATTTTCTGCCTCACCTAAAAATATACCTGATTTAGTTCTAGTAGATGTAAATATGCCTGTGATGAATGGTATTGAAACTACTGAATGGATTGTGGAAAATTATCCGCAAGTACATGTCATGGCCTTATCTGTTGAAGATGCCGATGGCACTATTTTAAAAATGTTAAAGGCAGGAGCTGTTGGTTACTTGCTGAAAGATACAAAAAAAGAAATATTAGAAAAGGCGCTTCTAGAAATGATGGATAATGGCTTTTATCATACAAAAAATGTCACAACTTTATTGCTAGACTCAGTTTCTGGAAAAAAAGAGAGAAATAATCTAGCGTTTAAAGCAAATGAAATTACTTTTATGAAGTTGGCTTGTTCAGAGTTGACCTATAAAGAAATTGCCGAAAAAATGTTTCTAAGTCCGAAAACGATTGACGGTTATCGCGATAGTTTATTTACAAAATTAAACGTAAGAAACAGAGTAGGATTGGTAATGTACGCGATAAAAAATAAAATTTATACTCCGTAATTTTATGCTTAAATTTGCAGCATGGAAGAAACAAATAGACAACGAAAAATTGCAGGAGTATTGCAACAAGACTTGGTAGACGTTTTGCAACGTGCTGCGCAAGATGGAATGAAGGGAGTGATTATATCGGTATCTAAAGTTTCGGTTACTGCCGATTTAGGAGTAGCTAAAGTGTACTTAAGTGTATTTCCTTCAGAAAAAAGAGATGAGATTATTGATGGGGTGAAGTCTAATACTCCTTTAATCCGTCACGAATTAGCAAAACGAACAAAAAATCAACTTAGAAGAATGCCAGAACTGTTATTCTTTGGAGATGATAGTTTAGATTATATTGAAGATATTGATAAATCCTTAAAAGGAGAAGATGTCGATCCAATAAAAAATCCAGATATCTTACCTCGTCGCCAAAAACGTTAATAAATTTTCTTTACTTTGGCTAGCTAAATTTATTAATCGTTGAATTTTTCACTATACATAGCTAAACGATACTTGTTTTCAAAAACTAGTACTAACGCGATTAACATTATTACTGCAATTGCTGTGTTTGGTGTTGTAGTAGGTACTTTGGCTTTGTTCGTGGTTTTATCAGGCTTTTCTGGTTTAAAAACTTTTAGTGATTCTCTGTTAAATGCATCTGATCCTGATATAAAAATAACAGCGGCTCAAGGAAAATCTTTTGAATATTCAACAAAACTTCATGAAATTCTTCAGCAAGAAGAAGGTGTAAAGGCGTATTCAAAAGTTGTAGAAGAAAGAGTCTTTTTAAAATATAAAGACAGAGATCATATTGCTCAAATAAAAGGAGTAGATACTAACTATTCATATATAATTCCTACAGATTCAATACTTACTGTTGGTACCTGGATAGACGAGCAGTATAAAAATACAGCTGTTATAGGTTACGGAATATCATATAAACTATCATTAGGGATTTTTAATTTTGGAGAGCCTTTACAGATTTTAGTTCCTAAACCAGGAAAAGGATTTATCAATGCAAATAATGCTTTTAGATCGGTTTCAACACAAGTAGTCGGAGCATATACTGGTTCAGAAGAGTTTCAGAATAAATATGTGTTTACCGAGCTCTCCTTGGCACAAGAATTACTTGGTTATAATGAAAATCAAATAACTGGAGTAGAATTAGCGTTGGAAAAAGGAGTTGATTTAGATTCATTTCAAGAAAAACTACAAGCTTCTTTGGGAGAAGGTTTAAAAGTACAAACTCGAGCACAGTTAAACACTTTGTATTATAAAGTAATTAATACTGAAAACTTTATATCCTACCTAATTTTCACATTGATTGTAGCTATTGCTTTATTCAACGTAATAGGCTCAATAATAATGATGATTATAGATAAACGACAAAACCTAAAAACATTATTTAATTTAGGTAGTAGTATAGAGGAAGTAAAAAAGATATTTGTTTATCAAGGTTTTTTATTGACTATGGTAGGGATGGTAATAGGGGTCGTTTTAGGAACTCTTTTAGTGTTAATTCAGCAACAATTTGAATTATTAATGATAACTGAAAGCTTAGCTTATCCAGTTGAGTTTAAATTAGTGAACTTGCTAGTGGTTATTGTTACAATTTCGGTTTTAGGTTATTTAGCAGCTAAAATTGCAAGTTCAAGGATTTCAAAAAGTTTTATTGAACGATAAGTTTTTATTTACCCTATTTCAGGAATCGTTGCATTTCCAAACTTAGCTTGTACTTCGTCAAAAGCAGCAAAAACATCTTTAGGATCGTCAGAGGTAACCATTTTCATTCTGTGTTCTTTAAAATGTGGAATTCCCTTAAAATAGTTTGTATAGTGTCTTCTTGTTTCTACAACACCTAAATGTTCACCTTTCCAGTCAATAGACATTTCTAAATGACGACGAGCCATATCAACACGTTCAGAAATTGTTGGTTTAGATAAATGTTCGCCAGTTTTAAAATAATGTTTTACCTCATTAAAAAACCAAGGATATCCAATAGAAGCACGACCAATCATACAGCCATCTAATCCGTATTTGTCACGCATTTCCATAGCTTTTTCAGGAGAATCAACATCTCCATTTCCAAACACAGGAATATGCATTCTTGGGTTGTTCTTTACTTCAGCAATTGGAGCCCAGTCAGCATTACCCTTGTACATTTGAGCACGCGTACGCCCATGAATAGAGATTGCTTTACAGCCAACATCTTGCAAACGTTCGGCAACTTCAACAATTCGAATAGAATCATGGTCCCAACCCAAACGAGTTTTTACAGTAATAGGCAAGTTGGTGTGTTTAACCATGGCTTCGGTAAGTTTTACCATCAAGTCAATATCCTTTAAAATTCCAGCCCCAGCTCCTTTAGAAACTACTTTTTTTACTGGGCAACCAAAATTAATATCAATAATATCCGGATTCGTTTTCTCAACAATCTCAACCGAACGTAACATAGAATCTAAATTTGCGCCAAAAATTTGAATCCCCACGGGGCGTTCCTTTTCGTAAATATCTAGCTTCATTACACTCTTTGCTGCATCGCGAATCAATCCTTCCGAAGAAATAAATTCAGTATACACCACATCAGCACCGTTTTCTTTACATAAAGCTCTAAACGGTGGATCACTCACATCTTCCATTGGCGCTAATAACAGCGGGAAATCAGGAAGTTCTATGTTACCTATTTTTATCATGCTGCAAAGTTACTTTTTTTTAAGTAATTATGTATATTTCGCTTTTTAACTCACAAACTTTTTTATTGAAACTTCCTTTTGAGCCTATTTTGTTCGGTTACACGATTAATATTCATCTTGTTTTAGAATATTTAGCATTTTTTTTAGCTTTTCGTTATTATGTTTTCTTGCGTAAGAAAAAAGAAGACGATATTTCTTCTCAGAATAGGTTGTCAATTATTTTAGGAGCTGCAGCTGGAGCTTTAATTGGTTCTCGATTGGTGGGAGTGTTAGAAAATCCTTTAGTCTCTTTTTCTACAGAAAACATAATTCAAATTTTGAATACAAAAACAATTATGGGAGGCTTGTTTGGTGGCTTGTTAGGTGTTGAAATTGCGAAAAAAATAATAGGAGAAACAAAATCGTCGGGTGATTTGTTTGTGCTCCCAATAATTGTAGGAATTTTTATAGGAAGGATAGGGTGTTTTCTTTCTGGAATTAATGAATTTACTTATGGAAGAGAAACTGCTTCTTTCTTAGGTATGGATTTAGGGGATGGAGTATTAAGGCACCCAGTTGCATTATATGAGCTTGTGTTTTTAATAGGGTTATTCATCAGTCTAAAATACCTAAAGAAAGAATACATTTTACAATCAGGAGAACTTTTTAAGTTTTTTATGTTAGCTTATTTTGGTTTTCGCTTTTGTATAGAGTTTTTAAAACCCAATACTTTTTTAATTTTTGGTTTAAGCACTATTCAAATACTATGTATAGTTTGTTATGTATATTACACAAAATTTATAATTCTAAAAATAAAAAATGCCAGAAAGAAAATATAACTACTACGATTTTACATTGAGTTTATGTCCTGAATGTTTAAAAAGAGTAGATGCCAAAATTGTATTTGAAGACGACAAGGTTTATATGCTTAAGCGTTGTAGAGAACATGGAAGTTCAAAGGTGTTAATAGCAGATGATATTGAATATTATAAAAATATCAGAAACTATAACAAACCTAGTGAAATGCCCTATACGTTTAATACAAAAACAGATTATGGATGTCCTTATGATTGCGGATTATGTCCAGATCATGAACAGCATTCATGTTTAACCGTTGTTGAGGTTACCGATAGATGTAATTTAACTTGCCCTACTTGTTATGCAGGTTCATCACCTACGTATGGACGCCATCGAACACTAGAAGAAGTAAAAGCGATGTTAGATGCTGTGGTGAAAAATGAAAAAGAACCTGATGTAGTACAAATCAGTGGAGGAGAGCCAACGATACACCCTCAATTTTGGGAAATTTTAGACTATGCAAAATCACTTCCTATCCGACATTTAATGTTGAATACTAACGGGATTAAAATAGCGAAAGACGTTGCTTTTGCTGAACGATTGAAAACCTATACACCCGATTTTGAAATTTACTTACAGTTTGATTCCTTTGAAGATAGTGTGTTGAGAGAGTTGAGAGGAGCAGACTTGAATGAAATTCGCAGGCAAGCAATCGAAAACTTGAATAAGTTAAATCTATCAACAACTTTAGTAGTTACGCTTCAAAAAGGATTAAATGATCACGAAATAGGTAAAGTAATTGATTATGCTTTGCAACAAAAGTGTGTGAGAGGGGTTACGTTTCAACCAACACAAATAGCGGGAAGGTTAGAAAGTTTTAATCCTGAAACGGATAGAATGACACTTACTGAAGTTAGAAGAAAAATAATGGAGCAAACAGACGTTTTCAATACAGACGATTTAATTCCAGTACCGTGTAATCCTGATGCTTTGGTAATGGGATATGCTTTAAAATTGGGAGGAGAAGTGTTTCCTTTAACTAGATATATCAATCCTAATGATTTGTTAGACAATAGTAAAAATACCATTATTTATGAGCAAGATGAAGCATTGCATGGAAAAATGATAGAGCTATTTAGTACAGGGAATTCTGTTGAGGTGGCAGAAGAAAATTTAAAATCAATCATGTGTTGTTTGCCTAATATTGATGCACCAGAGCTAGGGTACGATAATTTATTTAGAGTGATAATCATGCAATTTATTGATGCTTATAATTTTGATGTACGAGCGGTAAAAAAATCATGTGTACATATCGTAGATAAGAATAATAAAATTATTCCTTTTGAAACAATGAACTTGTTTTATAGAGATGATAAAAAAGAATATTTAGAAAAGTTAAGACAAGAAATATAAGAAAAAGGATATGGTATTTTTAGAAGTAGGCGATCTTTCAGGTTTATTCGTAATTATAGGTTTAATTATGTTTGGTCCACCCGTGTTACTAGCTGTTATTGGAGCAGCTATTAGAAAAAAAAGTAAAACAGCTTCAAAAATATTTTATATACTAGCTGTTTTGTATCTGATAATCGGATTAGGTATATGTGGTAGTATGCTTACCTAAATAAGAGTATAATTTTCGCTATTTATTTTGTTTGTAGTAGCCTGCAAATAAAGTATCTTTGCAAATTACAAGTAGTTAGAATTACGACGAATGAATCCATTCTATATATTGAGCTAATAAAAGTTTATGTTAGATGTTTAGAAATGGCTTGAGAAACTTTACATTGAATGAAGAACATTAGAAATTTTTGCATAATTGCACATATTGATCATGGTAAAAGTACCCTTGCAGACAGATTGTTAGACTATACAGGGTCGGTTACTGAGCGTGAAAAACAAAATCAGTTACTTGATAACATGGATTTAGAACGTGAACGTGGAATTACCATTAAATCACACGCTATTCAGATGGACTATGTTTATGAAGGTGAAGATTATATATTAAACCTAATTGACACTCCTGGTCACGTAGATTTTTCTTATGAAGTTTCTCGTTCTATTGCAGCATGTGAAGGAGCATTGCTAATTGTAGATGCAGCACAAAGTATACAAGCACAAACTATTTCTAACTTATACCTAGCGTTAGAAAATGATTTGGAAATTATTCCAGTATTAAATAAAGTAGATTTACCTTCAGCAAACCCAGAGGAAGTAACAGATGATATTGTAGATTTATTAGGGTGTGAGCCAGAAGATGTAATTCACGCAAGTGGAAAAACAGGTTTTGGAGTAGATAATATTTTAAAGGCAATTATTGAAAAAATTCCTGCACCGAGTGGAAATCCCGATGCACCTTTAAAAGCATTGATTTTTGATTCAGTATACAATTCGTATCGTGGAATTGAAACCTACTTTAGAGTAATTGATGGTTCTATTAAAAAGAATCAACAAATAAAGTTTATGGCTACAGGTAGACAGTATGGAGCCGATGAGGTAGGGACCTTAAAACTAAGTCAAGTTGTAAAAAACGAAATTAAAACTGGAGATGTAGGCTATTTAATTACAGGAATTAAAGCAGCGAAGGAAGTAAAAGTAGGAGATACTATTACCGATTTTGCCAATCCAACTACAGATAGAATTGAAGGGTTTGAAGATGTAAAACCAATGGTATTCGCAGGAATTTACCCTGTAGATACTGAAGATTACGAGGAGCTACGTGCTTCAATGGAAAAGCTACAATTAAATGATGCTTCCTTAGTTTTTCAACCAGAAAGTTCAGCAGCACTTGGTTTTGGTTTCCGATGTGGATTCTTAGGAATGTTACACATGGAAATTATTCAAGAGCGTCTAGAACGTGAATTTAATATGACGGTAATTACTACGGTTCCTAACGTAAGTTACCATGCATTCACGAAGAAAAATCCTGATGAGGTTATTATAGTGAATAACCCATCAGATTTACCAGATCCATCAAAGTTAGATAGGGTGGAAGAACCATTTATCAAAGCTTCAATCATTACCAAGGCTGATTTTGTAGGACAAGTAATGTCACTTTGTATTGAAAAAAGAGGACAGATTGTAAATCAAACCTATTTAACTCCAGAGCGAGTTGAATTAATTTTTGATATGCCATTGGCAGAAATTGTTTTTGATTTTTATGATAGATTAAAAACGGTATCTAAAGGTTATGCATCGTTCGATTACCATCCAATAGGAATGCAAAAGTCGAAGTTAGTTCGTGTAGATATGTTACTTAATGGGCAAATAGTTGATGCGCTTTCAGCTCTATTACACGATAGTAATGCGTATTCAATAGGAAAACGTATTTGTGAAAAGTTAAAAGAACTGATTCCACGTCAACAGTTTGATATTCCAATTCAGGCAGCTATTGGAGCAAAAATTATAGCTCGTGAAACCGTAAAAGCTTTACGTAAGGATGTGACAGCTAAGTGTTACGGAGGAGATATTTCACGTAAACGTAAGCTTTTAGAAAAACAAAAGAAAGGTAAAAAACGTATGCGTCAAGTAGGAAATGTAGAAATTCCACAGCAAGCGTTTATGGCAGTGTTGAAGTTGAATGACTAGTTTTTTAGAAATTAGTAAAGATAGACAAGAACATAGAAAAAAACCGTTTTGATGAAATCAAAACGGTTTTTTTAATTATTGTATTATCAAATTTCCAAATTGTTACATTGAATTTTAATCCCTATTTCCTAAAACTTGTAAGGCCCAATATAAAAGCATTGCCAAAGAACCGAGCGCAGCTACTAAGTATGTTCTTGCAGCCCATTTTAAAGAATCTTTTGATCCTGCTAGCTCTTCACGAGTTACCATGTTCTTGTTTTCTAGCCAAGCTAAAGCTCTATTACTTGCGTCATATTCCACAGGTAAAGTAACAAAACTAAAAATTGTACCTAAAGCCATAAAAGCCAAACCAGCTAATGCGATGTAAAAACCAATACCTGTGCTTCCAGAGGCAGCACCAAAAGCAATACCACCAATTACCATCCATTGAGAGAAACGAGAAGTAATACTTACCATAGGTACAAGTTTAGAGCGCATTTGTAAGTACTGATAAGCAGTGGCATGTTGTACAGCGTGTCCAACTTCGTGTGCAGCAACAGCCGCTGCAGCAGCATTACGTTGGTTGTATACAGCTTCACTTAAATTAACGGTTTTGTTTTGAGGGTTGTAATGGTCGGTAAGTCTACCAGGGGTAGAAATTACTTGTACATCATAAATACCGTGGTCTGCTAGCATTTTTTTAGCAATTTCTGCTCCGCTCATTCCATTACGTAAGTGAACTTGCGAGTATTTTTTAAATTTACGTTGTAAAGTGTTACTAACTAACCAACTGAATAAAGATATTATACCTATCAGTACATAAAATCCAATCATAATTTATATAGTTTTAAAATTTTGTATCATTTTTGCTAGATAAATTTACAACATAAATTATTCCAAATTAGTTAAGGAAATTAAAAATGTCAAAATGGCAACACAACCTAAAATTTTAATAGTTTATACAGGAGGAACCATTGGTATGGTTAAGGATTATAACACTGGAGCTTTAAAAGCTTTCGATTTTAGTCAAATTTCTAGTAAGATTCCAGAATTACAACAATTAAACTGCGAAATTTCTACTGTTTCTTTTGATGAGCCGATTGATTCATCAAACATGAGTGTGGAGTATTATATTCAAATAGCAGATATAATTTCTGATAATTATGACAAGTTTGACGGATTTGTTGTGCTAACAGGGTCAGACACGATGTCGTATACTTCATCAGCAATTAGTTTTATGTTTGAAAACCTACAAAAACCTGTGATCTTTACAGGATCGCAGTTGCCTATAGGAGATTTACGTACCGATGCTAAAGAAAATTTAATAACCTCGATTCAAGTAGCATCAGCCTATGAAAATGGCAAGCCAGTAATACAAGAAGTAGGGTTGTACTTTGAATATAAACTGTATAGAGCTAATAGAACTACTAAAATAAATGCAGAACAATTTGAAGCATTTGCCTCGATGAATTATCCGCCTTTGGCAGAGAGTGGAGTGCATTTAAACTTTAGTTATCCGTTACTATTAAAATCTAATGAGGGAGACAAAGATTTGGTGGTAAGAAAGAATTTAGATAATCATGTAGCAATTTTAAAACTATTCCCAGGCATTACAGAATCGGTAGTAAGAAGTTTTATGAACATTCCAGATTTAAAAGGAATTATCTTAGAAACATATGGATCAGGAAATGCTCCTACCGAAAAATGGTTTGTTGATTTACTTGAGTATGCTGTAAAAAGAGGTATATATATTGTTAATGTAACTCAATGTACAGGAGGAAGTGTTATTTTAGGACATTATGAAACAAGTTCTGAATTGAAACGCATTGGAATTGTTGACGGTAAGGATATTACTACTGAAACAGCAATAGCAAAAATGATGTATTTGTTAGGAGAAGAGCTGTCAAAAGAAGAATTTAAGCATTATTTTGAGAAATCTCTTAGGGGAGAAATGGCTTAAATTGTAAATAAATCGTTAAATTTACAGTTGTAACTACTTGAATTACTAAGGGAAAGCGTTAAAAAAAAGCTTAGTAGTATAAATACTAGAGATTTTTTTTAATCTACCAACATTTTTTTGTTACTTGCCACTCTGAAAAATTTAAAAACGTAATAAGTACAAGAAAAGAATTACTTATTTGTAAAAAAATAAGTTTTTAGCAGTAAAATTTGTATTTTTAACCCGTTAACTATTTAAAATTAATTATAACAAAATGAAAAAAGTAGTAAATATCCTAACTATTGCAGGATTTATGTTTTTAGGAGCTATTCAATCAACTTATGCTCAAGACGCAGCGGCGGCAGAAGGATCAGAAACTTTCCACCAAATTTTAAAAAGATATTTTATTGATGGAGGACCAGGTTTTATGGGAATTGTATTAGTAGCTTTGATTTTAGGTTTAGCTATCGCAATTGAGAGAATTATTTATTTAAATATGGCTACAACCAATACTAAAAAATTAGTTGCTAGTGTTGATGAAGCTTTAAGCTCAGGAGGAGTAGAGGCTGCAAAAGAAGTTTGTAGAAATACAAAAGGACCTGTTGCTTCAATCTTTTATCAAGGTTTAGAAAGAGCAGATGAAGGTTTAGAGGCTGCTGAAAAAGCTGTAGTAGGATATGGAGGAGTACAAATGGGATTATTAGAAAAAAATATTTCTTGGATTTCATTATTTATTGCTTTAGCACCAATGTTAGGATTTATGGGAACTGTAATTGGTATGATTGGAGCTTTTGATTCGATTGCAGTTGCAAATGATATTTCACCAGCAGTAGTAGCAACAGGTATTAAAGTAGCACTTTTAACTACGGTATTTGGTCTTATTGTTGCAATTATTTTACAAATTTTTTATAACTACATTATTTCTAAAGTAGACAGTATTGTAAACAATATGGAAGATGCTTCTATCTCTTTAATCGACTTATTAGCTAAGTATAAAAAATAATAGAAGTATGAAAAACAATAAATTAATAACAATATTAGTTGCATTACTCTCTCTTGTAGGTATAGTCTTATTTATGGTTGTTATGGGAGCTGATGCAGAAGATCCTGTTGCAATATCAGATGCTGTTTCTCCACTAGTAACCTACTCTCTTGTATTACTAGGTTTAACAGCAGGTGTAACAGTATTAGCTTCTATTTTGAGTTTGTTTAAAAACCCAGCAGCATTGAAAAAAGCTTTGCTTGGTTTGTTAGGAATGGGAGTTTTATTAGTAATCTCATACATATTAGCTAGTGATGGACAAGTTTTAGGAGCTACTAATGAAGTTGTAGCTGAAGCTGGTAGTAGTGTGTCTAAAAATACAAGTACAGGTATTTGGTTAAGTGTTATCTTAATAGTGATCGCAGGAGGTTTCTTCGTGTGGGATTTATTAAAAGGATTAGTTAAATCATAGATTATTATGGCAAGAAGAGAAAACCCAGAAATTAATGCAGGTTCGATGGCAGATATTGCCTTCTTGCTACTTATCTTTTTCCTTGTAACAACAACGATGGATGTGGATTCAGGTATTCCAAAAAAATTAGCTGAAAAAACTGAAGTTGAACCACCAATAGTTAAAGAAAAAAACATCTTTCAAGTTAGTATAAACCGTAACAATCAATTATTAGTTGAAAATGAAGTTATGGAATTAAAAGACTTAAAAGATGCAGCTATTAAGTTTATAGATAATGGTGGAGGTATTGGTAACCCAATGCCAGGGAAAGAAGCTGGAGCAGCTTGTGACTATTGTAAAGGTGAGAAGGATCCAGAGTCATCAGATCACCCTAACAAAGCAATTATTTCTGTAGAAAGTGATAGAGGTACAGAATATGGTACTTATGTCTCTGTTCAAAATGAATTGTTAAGAGCATATACTGAGTTACGTAATAGATTATGCCAAGAGAAATATGGTATGAGTTTCGATGAACTTGAAAAGGCTTTTATTGATAGTGCAAGAAAAGATCAGGCTTTAAGAAAGAAAGTAGAAGATATTAAGACGAGTTACCCTCAGATTATTTCAGATACTGATCCGACAAATGTTAAATAATAAAACAATATAAAGAGTATGTCTAAGTTTAGAAAAAAGAAGAAAGGAATGCCTGCTTTATCTACGGCGTCTTTACCAGATATTGTTTTCATGTTATTATTCTTTTTCATGGTTACAACTACCATGAGAGAGACAGATTTATTAATTGATTCACCACGTTTACCAAGTGCAAGTGAAGTAAAAAAACTTGAGCGTAAAAGTTTAGTGAGTACAATTTATGTTGGTAAGGCCAAAGACTCCAAGTATGGTACAGGATATAATAGAATTCAGTTAAATGATAAGATTGCTACACCAGATGATGTGCCTTCTTTTATTTATCTTGAAAGGGACAACGTTTCTGAAGCAGAAGTACCATTTATGACAACTTCTATTAAAGCAGATAAAGAGTCGAGTGTTGGTACATTAGCTGATATTCGTGAGAAATTAAGAGATGTTAATGCTCTTAAACTAAGTTTATCTACTCACAAAGGAAATGTAATTAATAAGTAATAATTACTTTTAAATAAACAAGAAAAGAGCAATCAATTGATTGCTCTTTTTTTATACAAAAAGATTATTTTTATCGTTACATAATTATTATGAAGGATATAGTATTTATTTTTTTTGCTGCATTATTTTCTATTAATGCTTTTTCTCAAAGAGATTCTCTTAACATAGGAGATAAATATCTTGAAGATCAGTTGTATATTGATATAACTTATAACTTGATACAGAAACAGCCAAACGAATTGGAGAAAACAGGCTTCTCATATGGTTTAGCATTGGGATATATGAAAGATATACCATTTAATAGAAGTGGAAAGACTGCTTTTGCAATAGGTATGGGGTACAGCTATGATTCTTTTGATCATGGTTTGAAAGTGATTAAAGATAATGGTAATTATGAGGTGGATCCTGACATAACTTCAAATAAAATTAAACTTCATAATCTAGAAATGCCCATTCAATTTAGATGGCGTTCTTCCGATGCTAATACTTATTCTTTCTGGAGGTTTTATGCAGGAGTTAAAATAATATATAATGTAATTAATGAATTTCGATATAAGTTGATAGACCAAGATTTTAGTTTTTCAAATATAAATAACTATAATAAATGGCAAACAGGTTTAACATTATCTGTAGGTTATGGTACTTTCAATTTTCATGTGTATTACGGTTTGACCCCTATGTTTAAAAACGCGACACTAAATGGTAATTCTATTGATAGTAGAATAGTTAAAGTAGGGCTAAGTTTCTATCTGTTATAATATATAGTAAGCTAAAAAAGGGCTAAATAAGCCAATAAAAAAGCCTACATACACTTCTTTTAACGTGTGAGCTTTTAATTGCAATCTAGAGCTTGCTAATAGTCCAGAAAGCAATATTAAAATAGTTATAAGATGAAGTATTTGTACTGCTTGTAATTGTTGAAATAGTAAAAAGTATCCGATAGCGATTCCCATAGATAATAAATGTAGACTTCCTTTTATTTTAAACAGAAATAGCATATAAATAAAACCAAGTCCGAAAACAGTTCCGTAGAATAAATAACTTAAGTCTTTAACGATACTCATATTCGAGAATAGTTTTCCTAAGAGCATAAATAAAGTCATCATTAAAAATACTGGGAACTTTCGTTCTTCTATACTATGTACTCTAAATGTTTTTATATATCCGATGGATTTAAGAAACACAAGTAATAACAGCGGAATTAGATAAGTAGCAACAAACACTACAGAAACAACCGTAAATTGTTGTTGTTTATTGAGTGCTATAGGTGAAAATATAAAATACAAAAGAATGCCTATAGTAGGCATTACAATAGGGTGTAATATGGTAGATATGAATTTATGCCAACGCATTAAATCTCTTTACGTAAACGAGCAACGGGAATGTCTAATTGCTCTCTGTATTTGGCTACCGTTCTTCTTGCAATAGGGTATCCTTTCTCTTTTAAAATTTTAGAAAGTTTTTCGTCTGTTAAAGGCTTACGCTTGTCTTCTTCACTTATAACCGTTTCTAAAATCTTTTTAATCTCTTTGGTAGAAACATCTTCTCCTTGGTCGTTTTTCATTGACTCAGAGAAAAAATCCTTAATTAACTTCGTTCCGTAAGGGGTAGATACATATTTGCTGCTAGCTACACGAGAAACCGTAGATACATCCATGTTAATTTCATCAGCAATATCTTTTAAAATCATAGGTTTTAGCTTGCGCTCATCACCTGTTAAAAAATATTCTTCTTGACGGTGCATAATTGCATTCATCGTTACTAAAAGTGTTTGTTGACGCTGTTTAATAGCATCAATAAACCACTTTGCAGCATCTAACTTTTGCTTGATAAAAAGCACTGCATCTTTTTGTGATTTGGTTTTCTCTTTAGAATCTTGATAGCCCTTCAACATATTGTTATATTCTCTAGAAACATGTAATTCAGGAGCATTACGTGAGTTTAAAGTTAAATCTAAATTTCCATCAATAATTTTGATTGAAAAATCAGGTACTATTTGCTCAGCAATTTTATTATTGCCTGCATAAGAACTCCCTGGTTTTGGGTTTAATCGACTTATTTCATGAATAACATCTTTAAGCTGTTCTTCAGAAATATTATATTTTTCTAATAATTTTTGATAGTGTTTTTTTACGAAATGATCGAAAGATTCTTCTAAAATTCGAATTGCTAAAGCTCTGCTTTCAGTTTCAGTTTTCGACTTTAACTGAATAATCAAACATTCTTTTAAGTCTAAAGCTCCAACACCTGTAGGGTCTAGTTTTTGAACAACATTGACTAAAACATCTTTAACTTTTTCTTCCGTAGTAAAAATGTTTTGAGTAAAAGCCAAATCATCAACTAAATCAATAATATCTCTACGAATGTAACCACTATCGTCTATGCTACCTACTAAAAATTCGGCAATAGCACGTTCATCGTCATCAATTCTAAAGGTGTTTAATTGATTGTTTAACGATTGATGAAAACTAGTACCAGCCGCATAAGGAACTTGTTTTTCTTCATCGTCTGATGAATAGTTATTCGTTTGTGTTTTATAACTAGGATATTCGTCGTCACTTAAATATTCATCAATATTAATGTCATCGGTATCAATCTTTTCATTGCCCGAATCATCATAATCAATATCGTTGGCTAAAGTATCTTCAAAATTCTCAGGTTCATCTTTACCTGTATCTAAAGCAGGATTTTCTTCAATTTCTTGTTTCAAACGTTCTTCAAAAGCTTGCGTAGGCAATTGAATTAACTTCATCAACTGTATTTGTTGTGGAGATAATTTTTGAAGTAATTTTTGATGTAAACTTTGTTTTAGCATATATACAAAGATATGAAATAGGACAAAAAAAATCGCCATCCGTTGAGGAATGACGATTCTTATTTATAAGTTTTATGAATTTTTTAAAACTCAGCGTTTTGAGGTGTTCTTGGAAATGGAATTACATCACGAATATTACTCATTCCAGTTGCAAATAAAACTAAACGCTCAAAACCTAAACCAAATCCAGAATGTACTGCGGTTCCAAATTTACGAGTATCTAAATACCACCATAACTCCTCTTCTGGGATATTTAGTTCAGCCATTTTTTCTTTTAGAACATCTAAACGTTCTTCTCTTTGCGATCCTCCTACCATTTCACCAATTCCAGGGAATAATACATCCATTGCGCGAACTGTTTTTCCATCTTCATTTAAACGCATGTAGAATGCTTTAATGTTTGCTGGATAATCAAATAAAATTACCGGACATTTAAAGTGTTTTTCTACTAAATAACGCTCGTGTTCAGATTGTAAGTCCACACCCCATTCGTTTACTGGGAACTGGAATTTCTTCTTTTTATTTGGCTTAGAATTACGTAAAATTTCAATAGCTTCTGTATAACTTACACGTTTAAAGTTGTTGTCAACTACAAATCGTAATTTTTCTAGTAAGCCCATTTCACTACGCTCTGCTTGAGGCTTCTTTTTCTCCTCTTGTGCTAAACGACTATCTAAAAAGGCTAAATCGTCTTGACAGTTATCTAAAACGTATTGTAATACATACTTGATAAAGTCTTCAGATAAATCCATGTTTGCATCTAAATCGTTAAATGCAACCTCTGGTTCAATCATCCAGAATTCAGCTAAGTGACGCGTAGTGTTTGAGTTTTCAGCTCTAAAAGTAGGTCCGAAAGTATATATTTTACCTAATGCCATCGCATAGGTTTCACCTTCTAACTGACCAGAAACTGTTAAATTGGTTTCTTTTCCAAAGAAATCTTTAGAGTAATCTATTTCACCCTCTTCATTTACAGGAGCGTTGTTTGCTTCAAATTGAGTTACTTTAAACATTTCACCAGCACCTTCAGCGTCAGAGCCTGTAATTATTGGAGTATTTACATAGTAAAATCCGTTTTGTTGAAAGTACTGATGTACTGCAAATGATAATGCTGAACGTAAACGCATTACAGCACTGAAAGTATTCGTTCTTACACGTAAATGTGCATTTTCACGTAAAAACTCTAAACTATGTTTTTTAGGCTGAATAGGGTATTCATCAGGGTTTGAGTCTCCTAAAACTTCTAAATTAGTTACCTGAATTTCTACAGTTTGTCCTTTTCCTTGACTTTCAGTTAAAGTACCATGAATACTTACTGCAGCTCCAGTATTTATTCTTTTTAATAAAGTTTCGTCAGCATTTTCAAAATCTACAACACACTGAATATTATTTATAGTAGAACCATCATTTAGAGCAATAAAACGATTGCTTCTAAAAGTTCTTACCCATCCTTTTACGTGTACTTCTTGTAAAATCTTGTCAGATTGTAATAATTCTTTAATGCTACTTCTTTTCATCTGTTTTAAATATGATAATTTGTTGATGTATCGACAGTGAAATTTAATCATCTCACTGTGTGTTTTATAATTACCTACGTCATCGACGTTTAAGTCTTCAATAAAATCAAGCAAAGATACTTTTTTGCTATTAATTGAGCAATGAAGACAGGGTAAGAATGTACTGGATGTTTACTTATCTTCGTCTTTTGGAGGCAGAATTTTAAACTTAGTTTCTTTTAAAACTTTTTTGTTAGCTATTTTCTTTTCAAAAGAAAGAAGAAGAGAAGGTAATAACAATAAGTTTGAAACCATCGCTAATAATAATGTCACCGATACTAATCCACCTAATGCTATTGTTCCTCCAAAACTAGAAACTGTAAACACCAAGAATCCGAAGAAAAGTACAATAGAAGTGTAAAACATACTTACACCTGTTTCACGTAAGGCAGAATATACCGCAGGTTTAATCTTCCAATTGTTACTTAACAGTTCTTGTCTATACTTAGCTAAAAAGTGAATTGTATCGTCTACAGAAATACCAAAAGCAATACTAAAAACTAAAATAGTTGAAGGTTTTATAGGAATGTCTAAAAAGCCCATCAATCCACCAGTAATTAATAAAGGCAGCATGTTAGGTATTAATGAAATTAATATCATTTGAGACGAACGGAACATCCACGCCATAAAAATTGAGATTAATATGATAGCTAACGATAATGAAATAACTAAGTTTTTAATTAAATAGTTTGTTCCTTTTAAGAAAACTAAGGCCTTTCCTGTTAATGAAACGTTGAAGCTTTCATTAGGAAATTGCTTGTTTATTACAGCCTGTAAACGTTCTTGAATAACATCCATTTTATCAGTACCGATGTCTTTCATAAAAGTAGTGATACGAGCATAGCGACCTGTACTGTCTACAAAATTCTTTAGCATTCCAGAATTACTATCTGAATTTTTGGTGTAAGCAAAAATATAACTCTTTTCTTGACTTGTTGGTAATTGGTAATATTTTGGGTTGCCATTATAATAGGCTTGCTTAGAGTATTTTACTAGGTTAGTAACAGAGATAGGTTTTGAAAGTTCTGGAAAAGTTTCGATAGCTTCATTTAGTTTTTCCATCTTTTTTAAGGTAGAAAGTTTCATAACACCTTTTTCTCTCTTAGTGTCAATCAAAATTTCTAGCGGCATAATTCCTCCAAACTCAGATTCAAAAAACTTAATGTCCTTATAAAACTGTTTCCCTTTAGGCATATCTTCAATTAAACTACCCGATACACGTATTAAGTATAGTCCAATCATACTTAAAATTATCACTGAAACCGTGGTAATATATATAGCAATTCGTTGTTTTCTTACCATGTTTTCCATCCAGTTTACTACATTTTCCATCCATTTTTTCTCTAAATGGTTTAAATGCTTTTGTTCTGGAAGAGGCATAAAACTGTAGATAATCGGAATGATTAATAAAGCTAAAATAAAGATACTAATGATGTTTATTGATGCTAAAACACCAAATTCACGCATTAATTGACTTTTTACAAAAATAAAGGTAGCAAAACCAGAAGCAGTAGTAATGTTAGTCATTAATGTTGCATTCCCAACTTTAGAAATAACACGTTGTAATGACTTTGCTTGGTTACCATGTTTTTTTACTTCTTGTTGATATTTGTTAATAAGAAATACCGCGTTAGGAACACCAATAACAATAATTAAAGGAGGAATTAAAGCAGATAAAACTGTAATTTCATAGCCTAAAAGACCGATAAAGCCAAAAGCCCAAGTAACTCCAATACCAACAACAAGTAAAGTGATGAACGTTGCTCTAAACGAACGGAAGAAAAAGAAGAAAATAATGGCTGTAATAAGTAAAGCACCTACTACAAAAATTCCCATTTCATCTGTAATGTTTTGAGAGTTCAAAGTTCTTATATATGGCATACCAGAAATGCGAACATCTACACTATGTTTCTTTTCGAAAGATTCAACAGTTGGAATTAATACATCCATTACGAAATCTCTACGAACAGGTGTGTTAACGATGTCTTTATTTAGATATATCGCGGTTTGTAAAACACCTTTGTCGTTGTATAATAAATTGTTGTAAAACGGAAGCTTCTCAAAAAGCTGGTTTTTAATTTCGGTAACTTCTTCGTTTGTAGTGGGTGCTTTATCAAATAAAGGTTCAATAACAAATTTACGTTGTTTTCTATCCGCTTTCAATTGCTGAACATCTGCAACAGAAACCGTGAAATCTACTTGAGGTAAACTATCTAAATCTTTTACCAGTTTGTTCCAAGCATTGAATTTTTCAGGGGTAAAAATCGTAGAATCCTTAACTCCAAGTATAACTAGATTTCCTTCCTCACCAAAAATTTCTAAAAACTTATTGTATTCAATATTTACTTCGTGATCGGTAGGTAGTAAGTTTGCTTCTGTATAAGAGAAGCGCATGTGTTTTGTTTGGGTGACTAAGAACCCAGTTATAAGAGCAATAGTAAGTAAAACTAAGTAACGATTTCGCAATATAAAGCCTGCGATTTTAGTCCAAAAAGTCATCCAAAAAAATTTTAGCAAATTTATGCTAAATGAACTAATTAAACGAAAAAAGGGCGTTTTAAAACGCCCTTTTTCTATTATTTTTTTAAAGAAATTAAACAGTCATAATTTCCTTTTCTTTAACGAGAAATTTATCGTCAATTTCTTTCACAAAATTATCAGTTAAATTCTGGATATCAGCTTCAGCATTCTTTTTCATGTCGTCAGAAACGTCTAGTTTTTTGATGTCATTATTGGCTTCTTTACGAGCATTACGAACTCCTACTTTAGCATGTTCAGCTTCGGCTTTAGCTTGTTTAGCTAAATCTTTACGACGTTCTTCTGTTAATGGTGGAACGTTAATGATAATATTTTCTCCATTATTCATTGGGTTAAAACCAAGATTAGCAAGCATAATTGCCTTTTCTATTTCTTGTAACATGTTTTTTTCCCAAGGTTGAATTGAAATTGTTCTAGCGTCAGGTGTATTTACGTTTGCTACTTGTCCTAACGGAGTAGCAGAACCATAATAATCTACCTGTACATTTGCTAACATTGCTGGAGATGCTTTACCAGCTCTGATGCTACGCAATTCTTTTACTAAATGCTCAATAGCTCCATTCATTGCCTCTTTGGCCGAATCTAAAATAAAATCAATTTCTTCAGTCATTTTGTTCGTATTTAAAACCTCAAACAGTATGAGGATAATTTTTTAGTTTATTGGTTGTCAACTATTGTTCCAATATTTTCTCCAGAAATTAGCTTTAATAAGTTTCCTTTGGTGTTCATATCGAAAACAATAATAGGTAACTTGTTCTCTTCACTTAATGTAAAAGCCGTCATGTCCATTACTTTTAAGCCTTTGTCAATTACGTCTTTAAAGGTAATGTTTTCATACTTAACAGCATCTTTGTTTTTTTCAGGATCAGTATTGTAAATACCATCTACTCTGGTTCCTTTTAAAATAGCATCAGCATTAATTTCAATCGCTCTTAAAACTGCAGCTGTATCTGTAGTAAAGTAAGGATTTCCAGTTCCTCCACCAAAAATAACAACACGTCCTTTTTCTAAATGTCTGTTTGCACGACGCTTAATGTAAGGCTCTGCAATTTCTTTAATTTCGATAGCGGTTTGTAAACGGGTGTGAATACCTTCGTCTTCTAAGGCACTTTGTAAGGCTAAACCGTTAATACAAGTTGCTAACATACCCATATGATCTCCTTGAACGCGATCCATACCATTACTAGCACCAGCAACGCCTCTGAAAATATTACCACCACCTATAACAATAGCTACTTCTATGCCTTTATCTACTACTTCTTTAATTTCTTGTGCGTATTCTTTAAGTCTTTTTGGGTCGATACCGTATTGGCGCTCTCCCATAAGTGCTTCACCACTTAATTTTAAAAGGATTCTTTTGTATTGCATTTGTTTTGTTGAAAGTTGTGCAAAGCTACATATTTTTTTTGAGAGTTTTATGCGGAAAATGTAGGAGAACGTTTACGATTACGATACGTATAAAAAAAATGATAGTAGACATTTAAACGTATTTATCAAGTAAGTTTTCTTTTCCATTATAAGAGGATAAAAATTTATTATAAAAATATATAATTAGGTATTAATGTTCTAAACCTTTTATATACAAAAAAACCACCCAAAAAATGGATGGTTTTCTATAATATGGTTGTTGAGAATTATCCTAAAGTAACCCTTACGAAGTTTTTAACTTCAACGTTACCGTAAGAAGAAACGTATTCTGCAACAGTTTTCTTTTCGTCTTTAATAAACTTTTGATCTAATAAACATTGTTCTTGATCTAAAGTTGTGTTATCAGAGATAAATCGTTCCATTTTACCTGGTAAAATTTTATCCCAGATTTGTTCTGGTTTACCTTCAGCTTTTAATTGCTCTTTAGCTTCTTCTTCAGCTTTCGCTAAAGCTTCATCAGTTAATTGTAAACGAGAAACGAATTGAGGAACGTTTTTTAAAGTTTTACCTAAACGTACTAACTCTTCGTTATCTTTTTTGATAGCAGCGATTCTAGCTTCAGTTTCAGAAGCTACGTAAGCAGGATCAAAATCTTTGTATGATAAAGAAGTCGCTCCCATTGAAGCAGCTTGCATAGCTAAGTCTTTAGTTAACTCAGCAGCATTATCTACAGCAGCAGTTAAACCTACCATTGCAGCAATTTTACCAACGTGAGTATAAGCTCCTACGTATGGTGCTTCAATTCTTTCGAAAGCAGTGATATCGATTTTTTCACCGATAACTCCTGTTTGCTCGATTAATTTTTCAGCAACAGTTACACCACCAAAATCAGCAGCTAAGAACTCTTCTTTTGTTTTGTGGTTAAAAGCGATGTCAACAAATTCTTGCGCTAATGCTTTGAATGAATCGTTTTTAGCTACGAAATCTGTTTCACATGCTAATACGATAGCAACACCATATGTGTTGTCATCGCTAATTTTAGTGATTGCCACACCTTCAGTAGACTCACGATCTGCTCTTTTAGCAGCAATCTTTTGTCCTTTTTTACGTAAAATTTCAATAGCTTTATCAAAATCACCTTCAGCTTCTACTAATGCTTTTTTACAATCCATCATACCAGCTCCGGTAGTTTCTCTTAATTTCTTTACGTCTGCAGCGCTAATTTTTACTGACATTTCTATCGTTATTTTTTAATTGTAATTAATTGTTGTAAGGTATAAAAATTTAAAGGCTTCAATGTGATGAAACCTTTAAATTAAAATTATTTTGCTTCTTCTTTTGCAGGAGCGTCAGCTGCTTTTTCAGCTTTAGCTTTTTCCTTATCAGCTTTTCTTTCTGTTAAGCCTTCAGCAATTGCATCAGTTACATACGATAATACTTTATCGATAGATTTAGAAGCATCATCATTTGCAGGAATTACAAAATCAATCGGTCTTGGATCAGAGTTTGTATCAACCATTGCAAAGATTGGAATGTTTAATTTTTGTGCTTCAGCAACAGCAATGTGTTCTTTCTTTACATCAATTACAAATAAAGCTCCTGGTAAACGAGTCATATCAGAAATTGAACCTAAGTTCTTTTCTAATTTTTCACGTTGACGGTTAATTTGTAATTTTTCTCTTTTTGATAAAGCGTCGAAAGAACCATCAGTCTTCATTCTATCAATAGAAGCCATTTTCTTTACAGCTTTACGAATAGTAACGAAGTTTGTTAACATACCACCTGGCCAACGCTCAGTAATGTAAGGCATGTTTACAGCTTTAGCTTTTTCAGCAACGATATCCTTAGCTTGCTTTTTAGTTGCAACGAATAAGATTTTACGTCCTGAGTTGGCTATTTTTTGTAACGCAGCAGAAGCTTCGTCAATTTTAGCTGAAGTTTTATACAAATCGATGATGTGTACACCATTACGCTCTGTATAGATATATGGAGCCATGTTTGGGTTCCATTTTCTAGTTAAGTGTCCAAAGTGAACACCACTTTCTAATAATTCTTGAATGTTTGCCATTTTAATAAATGTGTTTACGTTCTGTTTTCGCAATATTTCAGTAGTTATTAAGTCTGAAATATTTAGATACTAAACTGTTAAAAATTGATTTATAAATAACAGTCTCGAAACATTTAAATACTGAAACAAGTACAGTAAAATATTAACGTTTAGAGAACTGGAATTTCTTACGTGCTTTCTTCTGACCGAATTTCTTACGTTCAACCATTCTTGGATCACGAGTTAATAATCCTTCTGGTTTTAATACAGCTTTGTTTTCTTCGTTAATTGATACTAATGCTCTAGTGATTGCTAAACGAATAGCTTCAGCTTGACCAGTAACACCACCACCGTATACGTTTACTTTAATGTCGTAAGCCTCTAAGTTTTCAGTTAACATTAAAGGTTGTTGAACTTTGTATTGTAAAGTTGGTGTAGTGAAATAGTTTTTAAACTCTCTTTTGTTGATAGTGATGTTTCCACTTCCTTGAGAAACATAAACACGAGCAACAGCTGTTTTTCTTCTACCTATTTTGTGTACAGTTTCCATAATTATTTAAGATCGTTAAGGTTAATAGTTTTAGGTTTTTGAGCTTCTTGATCATGCTCTGTACCTGCGTAAACATATAAATTTTTGAATAACGCGCTACCTAAACGGTTTTTAGGTAACATACCTTTTACTGCTTTTTCGATTAATCTTGTAGGATCTTTTTCGAACATTTCTGTAGCAGTTAATGATCTTTGTCCTCCTGGGTAACCTGTGTGACGGATGTAAGATTTATCTGTCCACTTTTTACCAGTTAGGTTAATTTTTTCAGCGTTGATAATAACAACGTTGTCTCCACAATCTACGTGAGGAGTATAATTTGGCTTGTACTTACCTCTAATAAGTTTTGCAACTTTAGAAGCTAGACGACCCAATGTTTGCCCGTCCGCATCAACTAAAACCCACTCTTTGTTTACGGTAGCTTTATTAGCTGATACTGTTTTGTAACTTAATGTGTTCATAATTACACGATTAGTTTTTGTTTATTAATAATTAAATTTTATCCTTTAAAAAGGTCTGCAAATGTACGATTAATTATTTGATTGACAAATAGCGTGTTAGTTTAATTTTTCTGCTGTTTATTTTAATTAAGTAAAGAGCACAAAAAAAGCGTGCTCATAAGCACGCTTTTTCGACATAGTATGTTTTTAAACTACTCTACCTTCTGATCTAATAAATCAAAGAATTGATTTAATCTAGGTAAGATAATAATTTTTGTACGTCTGTTTTTAGCTTTGTTAGCAGGACTGTTGTTTTCTACTAAAGGAACATAGCTACTCCTACCTGCAGCAATTAATCTTTCTGGTGCTACATTGTATTTTCCTTGTAATTCACGAACAATAGCAGTAGAACGTAAAACGCTTAATCCCCAGTTATCTTTTAATACAGAACCAGCAGCAACAGGAGTGTTATCAGTATGTCCTTCTACCATTACATCCATTTGAGGTTGTCCGTTAACTACGGTTGCAACTTTTTCTAACACTTTAGAAGCTTTGTCGTTGATAGTGTAGCTTCCGCTTTTAAATAATAATTTATCAGAAATTGAAATAAATACTACTGTTTTTTCTACATTTACTTCAATATCTTCGTCATCAATACCGTCTTGTAATTCTCTCTTTAAGTGGAATGCAACTACTAAGTTTAAAGAATCTTTTTTAGAAGCAGCCTCTCTAATTTTGTTGATGTACTTATCTTTTTTGCTTAACTGAGATAATGTTTCTTTAATGTTGTCATTAGCTCCTTGTGTTAATACAGTTAAGTTTTCTACCTGTTGTAAGGTGTTTTCTTTGTCTTTCTTTAATTCAGTTACTCTAGACTCTAAAGAGAAAGCCTTTTCTTCACAATTTTCTTTCTCAACCAAGCATTTAGTTAAGTTAGCTTTTACTGCTAATAATTCTTCTTTTGTTTGTTCATGTTTAGCCTTAACAGCCTCCAATTCTTTTGTAGAAGCACACGATGCTAATAAAAGAGCGGCACTAAGGAATAAGAATACTTTTTTCATTTTGATTCTATGTTTTATATGTATTATTAATAATTAATAGTTGAGCAAATTTATAAAAATGAAGACACAAAAAAGAGAATTAACAATCTTTTATGAAGATTGAAAGCACTAATTTTGTGGCAAATTTTTTTAACATGATCAAAAAAGTAACGCTTATAATAGTTTCATTATTGTTGTTTATATCTTGTAAAGAAGAAAAAAAAATAGAGGAGACTAAATTACAGGGAGGTGTTTTTGGAACTACTTATCATATAACTTACATGAGCAGTAAAAATTATCAAAAATCTATTGATAGTTTGTTTCATTTAGTGAATAAGTCACTGTCAACCTATATGCCTACCTCTGATATTTCAAAAATTAACCGAGGAGACACTACTGTAGTAGTTGATGATATGTTTGTTGAAGTGTTTGAAAAGGCCAAAAGAATTTATAAGGAAACTGACGGATATTTTGACCCTACTATTGGTAGGTTGATAGATGCATACGGATTTGGCTCAGGAAAAGAAAAGAAAGATTTAACTTCGGAAGAAATTGCAGCTTTGATGGAGAATGTAGGATTTGATAAAGTTAGATTACAAGATAGAAAGGTGTATAGAGATAGTGAAAATATTGAGTTTAATGTAAATGCTTTTGCTAAAGGATACGGAGTAGATATTGTTGGAAGGTTTTTAGAGTCGAAAAACATTCATGATTACTTGGTGGAAATAGGAGGTGAGATTAGAGCTAGAGGTACAAAAGAAGGGAAATTATGGAAAGTGGCTATTGAGAAACCAAATGTTGATGGCACACGCTCTATTCAAAAAGTAATTGAATTGGATAATGAGTCAATGGCAACTTCAGGGAATTATAGAAAATACAAGGTAAATGCAGAAGGAAAGAAAATAGTACACACGGTAAATGCAAAAACAGGATTAGCAGAGGAAAGTAATTTGTTAAGTGTGTCGGTTCGTTTAAAAGGAGATTGTGCGGATGTAGATGCGTATGCAACTGCTTTTTTAGCAATGGGTTTAGAAAAAACAAAGGAGTTTCTCAAAGAACATCCAGAATTAAAAGTAGTGTTGTTGTATCATAGCGATACAGATGAATTAGCAGAATTTGAAAACTAGTTTTTATAACATACAGGCAAAATTTCGCCTTTCATTAATGCAAATCGTTCTAGTTTTTCTGGAGCGATTTTTTTTGTGTAGTCTATTTCATCAACTGTAAATCCTATAGAGCGTAACTTATTAAAGTAATCACGTCCGTACACACGAACATGGTCGTACTGACCGAAGATTTTTGCACGTTCTTTAGGGTTGGTTATTGAATCGTCTTCAAAAGTGATTTCTCTAGATAAATCCTGCGGAATTTGAAAAATTCCAAATCCACCAACTTTCATTACTCGATACAATTCTTGCATCGCCTTTGTGTCGTCAGGGATATGTTCCAGCACATGATTACAAAACACTACATCAAAAGAGTTGTCTTCAAAAGGAAGATTGCAAATATCTGCTTTTACATCTGCTATAGGTGATTCTAAATCGGATGTTGTGTACTCTAAATTTTGCTGTTTTCTAAAAAGATCTAAAAAACATTGCTCAGGGGCGATATGTAATACTTTTAACTTTTTATCGGAAGTAAAGAAGTTGCTTTCCTGTTGTAAAAAAAGCCACATTAAACGATGTCTTTCTAGTGAAAGGGTGGAAGGAGAAAGTGCGTTTTTACGTTGAACTCCATATCCGTAAGGTAAAAACTTTTTGAATGATTTTCCGTCAATCGGATCTGTAAAGTTATCTCCTTTTAACCACCAAGTAATAATGGGACGAGCCCAATAACTGGCTTTGATTAATATAGGTCTAGGAATAGTATTAAGTATCGTTTTAAATAAAGACACAAATTATATAACTAATGGTTGTTGTCTAAATTCGTCTTCTTCGTTACTTTCAATACCTAAAGCATCGTAAATATACTTAAAGGTAGATAGTAACTCTGGTTTACCATTAACTATGGCTACATCATGTTCAAAGTGTGCTGATGGTTTACCATCTAAAGTTGTAATTGTCCACCCATCACTATGTTGACGGATTTTATGAGTTCCCATATTGGTCATAGGTTCAATAGCAACTACCATACCTTCAATAAATTTTTTACCACGACCTCTGCGTCCATAGTTAGGCATTTCTGGGTCTTCGTGCATCTTACGACCTAAACCGTGCCCTACCAGTTCACGAACAACACCGTAGCCATGTTTTTCAGTAAAGTTTTGAATAGCAAAACCTACATCACCAACACGATTTCCTACTTTTAGTTCACGAATACCTACATATAAACTTTCTTTAGTGATATCAAGTAGTTTTTGAGTTTCAGGAGTAATTTCACCTACAGCAAACGTGTAAGCGTGATCTCCGTAAAAATCATTTTTTATAGCACCACAATCAATAGAGATGATGTCACCTTCTTGTAAAGGTGTGTTGTTTGGAATTCCGTGAACTACTTGAGAGTTAGGACTCATACAAAGTGTGTTAGGGAAATCGTATAAACCTAAAAAACCAGGAATAGCACCTTGCTCACGAATAAATTCTTCGGCAAGTTTATCAAGATATAATGTAGTAACTCCAGGTTTTACTTCTTTGGCAAGCATACCTAAGGTTTTTGATACTACTAAAGCACTTTCGCGCATTAATTCAATTTCTTCTCTAGTTTTTGGTTTAATCATGGTAAAAATATTGAGGCGCAAATTTACAGTTATTTTTGATATGGATGTTTGTATTCTTGACCAGATAGTATTTTTAAGAAATCTTCTTCAACTGAGCTACCTTCAATAGCGTGTTCTACAAAACGACCAACTTCTTTTCCGTCTTTATAAAAAATGAAGGTTGGAACTCGAATTACATTGAAACCTTCTTCTAAACCATTAGCTTTTTTCTGACGGTTTACTGTAATTAATTCAAGGTTTTTATAATCGAATTCGGCTTCGTCTAAGATTTTATAAAAATTAGGAATCTCTCTTTTACTATCTCCACACCAAGTTCCCATAAAGCTTTTTATTTTTATGTCTTTTAAATATGGTTTTAGTTTTTCTACGGTAGCTTTATCTGTTTCGTAATATGAATAAAAATCGTTAAACCACTCACTTCCGTGTGGTTCTTGTTGAAAATCTTTTTTAGTAGCAATACCAACTAAATTTCCATTTTCATTTTTTGTTGCTAGGTTCTTTGGTGTCGATGCACAAGAAACAATAAGTAAGGCTACAAAAAGGTACACGATTTTTTTCATAAGATATATTTTTAAATAAGCGAATGTTGTGTCATTTCTTTAGGTTGTTCAATACCCATTAATTTTAAAATAGTTGGAGCAATGTCGCCTAAAATACCACTTTTTATTGATTTTAACTCCTTGTCAATTAAAATCATAGGAACAGGATTGGTAGTGTGCGCTGTATGTGGTGTTCCGTCTGGATTAATCATCGTTTCACAGTTTCCGTGATCAGCAATTAAAATAGTGGTATAGTCATTATTTAACGCAGTTGTTACTACGTCTCCAACACAATTGTCAACTGCTTCACAAGCTTTAACAGCAGCTTCAAAAACACCTGTATGACCAACCATATCACCATTAGCAAAGTTTAAACATACAAAATCAACATTACCGCTTTGTAGTTCAGGAACAATAGCGTCGCGAATTTCATAAGCACTCATTTCAGGTTTTAAATCATAGGTAGCTACTTTAGGAGATGGACAAAGCAAACGTTTTTCTCCTGTAAATTCATCTTCTCTTCCGCCAGAGAAAAAGAAAGTAACGTGTGGATATTTTTCTGTCTCAGCAATCCTAATTTGACTTTTTCCAGCTGACTCTAATACTTCACCCAAAGTGTTTTCAATGTTCTTTCCATCGTAAATAACATGGATGTTTTTAAAAGTATCGTCATAGCTTGTCATGGTAACAAAATATAACGGTAATTTTTTCATGTTGAATTCAGGAAAATCTTTTTGACTTAAGGCTTCGGTTAATTGACGTCCTCTGTCAGTTCTAAAATTGAAGAAGATAACAACGTCGTCTTCTTTAATGTTTGTTTTTGGTTCATTGTTTTCATCAACCATTATGATTGGTTTGATGAATTCATCGGTTACGCCTTCGTCATAGCTTTGTTGAATACTAGTTAAAGCATCCGAAGAAAGTGAGCCTTTTCCGTTAACTAAAGCATCGTAAGCAAGCTGCACGCGTTCCCAACGATTATCGCGATCCATTGCGTAGTAACGACCAGTGATTGTTGCCAACTCACCTGTGGTTTCTTGCATGTGCTCTTGAATGTCGTTGATAAAATATTTTCCTGATTTAGGGTCGCAATCACGTCCGTCAGTAAAAGCATGTAAATACACGCTTTTTAAACCGTAATCGTTTGCAGAAGTAAGTAATCCTTTTAAATGATCGACATGAGAATGAATTCCACCGTTAGAAACCAATCCTAAAAAATGAATGTTTTTGTTGTTGGTTTTAGCATACTCAAAAGCTTTTACTAGTTCGGTTTCTTGTGCAAGTGTACCCTCTTTTACGGCTTTGTTTATTTTAGCTAAATTCTGATATACAATTCTACCAGCACCTAAGTTCATGTGTCCTACTTCCGAATTTCCCATTTGTCCTTTAGGTAATCCTACATGTTCACCGTCAGTTCTTAATTCTGCATTCGGAAATTTATCATATAAAGAATTGATAAATGGTGTTTTTGCATTGTATATAGCTGATACTTTTGGATCTTGGGTAATTCCCCATCCATCCAAAATCATAAGTATTACTTTCTTGTTCATGTTGCAAATTTACTTCTTTGAATTAAAATACCTGTAATGAATATGTATTAAACATAAAAAATGATTTGAGTTAATATTTGAATGAAAAGAGATAATCGTGAAGTTGTTACCTATGTAGTTTTGCGGTGTAACTTAAAAACAATATTATGAAAAAAATAGTTTTATTAGTATTAGCAATAACAAGTTTTACAATGGTAAAAGCTCAGGTAGGAGAAGGAACAAATTGGTTAAAGATGGGTATTCATGGTGGTTTACCAGTAGGTGATATGTCTGATATTTCGTCTTTTGCATTAGGAGCAGATTTAAAATACCAATTCTTAGATGCAGATAGTTTTGCTATTGGAGTATCAACAGGATATACACATTATTTTGGTAAAGAAGAAGGATTGCTTCAGTTTGCTGATGTTGGAGTTATTCCGTTAGCAGGATTGTTTAGGTTTTACCCTACAGAAAACTTTTTCTTAGGAACCGATATTGGTTATGGTTTCTTAACCGAAGGAGATGAAGGAGGTTTTTATTACAGACCAGAAATAGGATACCATGATGACGAATGGAATATTTACGGATACTACCAAAGTGTAGCTACAGATGGTATTGAGCCGACTTCGATTGGAATTGGAATTAACTATAATATCGTTCAAGGTAAATAATACAGTTAGATAAATAAAAGTAAAAGTGACACTTGCTAGCAGGTGTCACTTTTTTATTATAGTAGGTTTATAAGGTAAAACAATATTGAAAAGATGACAACTAGAAAAACGAGGTTTTTTATCCATACAATCTGATTTTCTCTTTTTGTTTTTATACGGATTTCTTCCAGTTGCTTTTTACTAGCAGATTTTTTAAAGTGCAGCGTATCATCATTTTCTTTTTGAAATCGTTCAAGCTTTTCAAAAGCACTTACTCTTTTTCTTTTGTTGTTTTTTAAACTGGTTATCATTGCTGATACTGATCCTCCAAAACCCATAGCAAATAATTTTTGTGTTATACTTATTAGTGTTCTTAATTAGTCTTTTGTTACAGAAATCATAAGATTGAAAAGACTTTTATTTTCTGTACTTACGTATAGCTTCTTTAATTTTTTCAATTCTATTTTCAGGATCAGGATGGGTACTTTGAAATTCAGGAACTCTATTTGGACCAGCTGCAGCTTTTAAAATTTCCATTACGCCAATTAAGTTTTCAGGATTATACCCCGCATCAATCATTAATTTTACGCCTAATTCATCACTTTCTAGTTCGTCGCCACGACCGTTTTTTAATAAAGTTTGTTGTCCAATACTATTCGCTAGTTCTCCTAAATCAGCACCGACAGAAGCTCCCATGGTTAAAAGTTTCCAAAAATTGGCATCGGTAATTCGTTCGTTAGAATGTTTCCCTAATACATGGCCAATTTCATGTCCTAAAACTCCTGCTAATTGATCTTCGTTTTTTAATTGAGAAAACAGAGCATGGGTAATAAAAACCTGTCCGCCTGGTAAAGCAAAAGCATTAATCGTTTTTTCGTCTCTTAATAAATGAAAATCGAACTGATAACCAGATTTTTTAGCAACTGTGTTGTTCACGAGCTTTGCGCCAACTTTGTCTACAAGTGCTTGAGCGTTTTCGTTAGGATACAAACCTCCATGCTGTTGAGTCATTACAGGAGCTTGTTGTAATCCAATAGCAATTTCTTGTTCTGGAGATAAACTAACTGCTTGTGTTTTCCCTGTATAAGGGTTTACCTCTTGTTGACTGCATTTACGTAGATAAGCAAAAGCAACAATAGCTATACCTACAAGCAAACGAGTTTTTAAACCTCCTTTAATTTTCATCAATAAGTTATTTTATTAGTCCCGAAAGTAAAAGTACAAAATATATAATTTAACGGATATCAATTTTTTGTGAACTATAAAAAACTTAAATTTACACAGCAAAACAAACAACATTATGGAGTCTCACTTTGAGTTAAACGAAGTTACTAAGAAGTTACCCGAGCATTTACATAAGTTCGTAGTAAAACAACCGTATGATGAATATACGGCTCAAAACCAAGCTGTATGGCGTTATGTAATGCGTATGAATGTAGATTATTTAGGGAAAGTAGCGCATGCTTCGTACTTAGATGGATTGAAAAAGACAGGCATTTCCGTTGAGAAAATTCCTCACATGCAAGGAATGAATCGTATTTTGAAAGAAATAGGTTGGGCAGCGGTATCTGTTGATGGTTTTATACCACCAAATGCTTTTATGGAGTTTCAAGCATACAACGTGTTAGTGATTGCATCTGACATGCGTACGATAGATCATATTGAATACACGCCAGCTCCTGATATTATTCATGAAGCTGCAGGACATGCACCAATTATAGCAAACCCAGAGTATGCTGAATATTTACGCCGTTTTGGTGAAATTGGCGCAAAAGCGATTTCTTCAGCAAAAGATTACGAAATGTATGAAGCTATTCGTTTGTTGTCTATCTTAAAAGAAGACCCTAACTCTACTCAAAAAGATATTGACGAAGCACAAGAAAAAGTGGAGTGGTTACAGGATAACATGGGAGAACTTTCAGAAATGGCTCAAATTAGAAATTTACACTGGTGGACAGTGGAGTATGGATTGATAGGGACCCTAGAAAATCCAAAAATTTATGGAGCTGGATTGTTATCTTCTATAGGAGAAAGCAAATGGTGTATGAAAGATGAAGTAGAAAAAGTTCCATATACATTAGATGCTGCTAATGTAAGCTTTGATATTACAAAACCTCAACCTCAATTATTTGTTACGCCAGACTTTGCTCATTTAAGTTTGGTATTGGAACAGTTTGCTAATAAAATGGCTATCAGAACAGGAGGGTTGAAAGGGATTGAAAAACTTATTGATTCAAAAAATTTAGGAACTATCGAGTTAAGTACAGGTATTCAGGTATCGGGTGTTTTTACAAATGTAATAACTGATGAGAATAATAAAGCCATTTACGTACAAACAACTGGTCCTACTGTGTTAGCAAATAGAGATAAAGAATTGATAGGTCACGGAACAAATTATCATGCAGAAGGTTTTGGAAGTCCAATAGGAAAGTTAAAAGGGATTAATATTCCAATAGAGAATATGAGTCCGCGAGATTTGAAAGCTTATGGTATTTATGAAGGAGAACAGATTACCTTAGAGTTTGAAGGAGGGATAAAAGTAGTAGGAGAAGTTATTACGGGAACAAGGGATTTAAGAGGTAGGATTTTACTAATTTCTTTTAAAAACTGTACAGTAACTCATGGAGACACGTTGTTGTTTCACCCAGATTGGGGAGTATACGATATGGCTGTGGGTGTAGAGGTGGTGTCTGCTTTTGCTGGTCCTGCTGATGTAACATCGTTTGGAGATGTAGGAAAAGTATCAGAAACCAAAACGCACAAAATTCAATATTCTGATTCAGATAGAAAGTTATATAGTTTATATGATAGAGTAAGAGAACTGAGGGAAGGTGGCACGGTTTCTGAGGAAGACATTGAGGAAATTTTTACAGAAGTAAAATCAAATTATAAAAATGATTGGTTGTTGTCGTTAGAGCTGTTAGAATTGGCAACACTAAACAATTGTTCAATAAAAGGAGCGTTACGTGAATATCTTGGAGAAATGAAAAGTAACAAGAGTTACACTACGTTAATAGAAAACGGTTTACTTTTGTTGGAAAATTACCAAGAAGTATAAAATGGGATTATTTAATTTATTTAGAAAGAAAAATATGAGTAACGAAATACAGGAATATTTAGCTAAAGGAGCAGTTGTTTTAGATGTAAGGACTTTAGCGGAATGGAATGAAGGGCATAGTGAAGGAGCTAAGCATATTGTGTTAGCTACGATTCCTACAAATGTAGAGGAAATTAAATCGTGGGATAAGCCAGTAATTGCAGTATGTAGAAGTGGTGGTAGAAGCGGACAAGCAACTCAGTTTTTACAAAACCATGGGATTGATGTAATTAACGGAGGACCTTGGCAAAATGTTGATCAATATTTAGTGAAATAAAATAAGAAGATTAAAAATTCATAAAAGGAAATGCTTGTAAAAGTGTTTCCTTTTTTTGTTGTAGTTTTTTCAAAAATAACTGATGAGCTTCAGATTCTGAGTTAAAAGGTTTGTGGTTTATTCCTCTTTGAATGGTTTCGACTTGCTTCATCGTTTTGCATGAATCTTCTGTAATCCAAACCTGTTTAAATTTTTCCCATATGTAATTCACAGCAGTTTTATTTGGGTGAATCATATCCTCATTATAAAAGCGATAATCACGTAATTCATCCATCATAATTTCATATGAAGGAAAATAGTAAATAGCATTTCTCGGTTCCACTACTTCATGGATAGCTGAAAGTAAGTGTGCTTTACTATGTTGGTTTTCTGTAAAACCATCTTTTAAATGTCGTACAGGAGATAACGTATAAATAACTGAAATGTTTTTATTTACTGACTTAACAAGAGAGTTAATAGCTTCTAAGCTTTCAGAAATTTCATGAACGCTTAATAATTCCTTTAAAAAAAATTTCTGAGGAACTTTGTGGCAATTGGCTACAAGACTATCCGAAGTAATTTCTCTATATACCCATGCTGTACCTAGTGTAATGATAAGATGTGTGGTGTTTTGTAGTTGCTCAAAAGTTTGTTGTATGGATAAATTTAAGCTGCTTAATAACTCATTTTTATTTATGGCGCTTAAACTTGAATGTGCTTCAAAAGAGTGCCATCGCTCATTGTAAAAAAAAACATTTTTGTCGGTATATTCTTCTTTGTTTAATGCTTTTGTAATTAAGTTTTCAATAGCCTTAGGGTGGAATAAAATACCAAAAGGGTTTTGTTTTGATTGAAACTTGTAGTAGTTCAGTTTGTCGCCAATATTTTCAGAAAAACAAGAACCAAGTAAAAGTAGTTTTGACTGATAATTAATTTGATTATGTTTTTGCTTCGTAAGTGGTATTCGCGTTTGAAGATTCATAAGTTTAAAGAAAAATAACAATCAAAAATAAGTATAAAATCTTCATAAGAAGTGGTGTAGGTTTGTAATTCGTTAAAATTTGTATCTTTGTTCAAAAGAATTAAGAATACATTGAACAATATAAAGTCTACATTCACGATTAAAGACCTCGAAAATATTTCAGGAATAAAAGCTCATACAATTAGAATTTGGGAAAAACGCTACAATCTGTTATCGCCAGAGAGAACGGATACCAATATTCGTTATTATTCTTCTGAGAATTTACAAAAGTTGCTGAATGTTGTTCTATTGAACAAAAACAATATCAAGATTTCTAAAATAGCAGAAATGTCTGATGATACTATTGTTTTAAAAGCAAGAGAGTTAGCTTTTAAAATGGCAGCAAACGATGAAGCTGTTAATTCTTTTAAGTTAGCAATGTTTCAATTCGATAAAATATTATTTAACAATGCTTACAACAGATTGTTGAAAACAAAGACTTTTAGAGAGGTTTTTAAAGATGTTTTTATTCCTTTTTTAAATCATGTAGGGTTATTATGGCAAACAGATACCTTATTGCCAGCACATGAACACTTCATATCTAATTTAATCATACAAAAAATTCAGATTAACATAGAGAAGTTTGAGTACGTTAGTAATAACTCAGATACAAGTTATGTGTTGTTTCTTCCAGAAAATGAAATTCATGAATTAGGGCTTATGTATTTAAATTATGAGCTCATATTAAGGGGGTATAATACTATTTATCTAGGGCAAAGTTTGCCCTTAGATAACTTAAACTACTTTTTTAAAAATGAAACAAAAATTTGTTTTATTACTTCCATGACTGTTCAGCCATATGAAGATAAAGTAGAAGAATATTTTTTTGAAATAGACAAAATGTTAGAAAATACTAATCATGAACTAATAGCAATAGGAAATAAAGCGATGACGGTTAGTCATATTGATTTTAAAGCGAAAATAACCATGTATCCTTCTTTGGTGGCGTTATTAGAGCAGTTTTAATATTATGTTTAACTTTTTTTTGTTTTTGTTAAACAAAATAAGTAACTTTGAAGTGTGTTTTAAATTAAAGCACATTTTTTTGGCAAAAACTATTTTTGTTTAATGTTTTTTGTTTTAAGATAAACAAAGTCTATCGAGGCTGAAAAATAGACTATAAAAATAAAAAGAGTAAGCATTAATTTTAAAGTGTAGAATTATGAAAGTAAAGAATTTAACCTCTGTGTTTTTTTTGGGGCTGTTTTTAAGTTTTGGTTTGTTAACATCGTGTAGCGATGATAATGATCCAGTGATAGAAAAGCCCAAAACTATAGTTGATGTAGCAGTTGCAGATTCTAATCTAAGTACTCTAGTATCTGCTTTACAAAAAGCTGATTTAGTATCGGCGTTACAAGCCGAAGGATCTTTTACGGTTTTTGCGCCTACAAACGCGGCATTTCAAGCGTTGTTAGATAGTAATGACTCATGGAACTCATTAGATGATATTCCGCTAGAAACATTAAAATCAGTATTATTGTTTCATGTAATAAGTGGAGAAGTAAAGGCAGCTGATTTATCCAATACCTACGTAAAAACATTGTCAACAGGTCCAAACGATGAAATGTTGTCATTGCAAGTGGAAGTTGATGGAGCAGTAGAGTTTAATGGAGATTCAAAGCCAATTGCTACAGATATTATGGCTTCAAATGGAGTTATACACACAATTGATAAGGTAATGTTGCCAGCTAATGTAGTAACCTTAGCGTTGAATAATAGTAGTTTTACCTCTTTGGTTGCAGCTTTAACAGATAGCCGTCATACTACTGATTTTGTTTCTTTGTTAAGTAAAGAAGGGCCTTATACAATATTCGCTCCAACAAATGATGCATTTCAAGCATTGTTAGATAGTAATGATTCTTGGAACTCGTTAGCAGATATTCCAATCGCAACATTAGAGGCGGTGTTAAAGTATCATGTATTTGCTGGAGGAAATGTGCAATCAGATGAATTAACCGATAATCAGGAAATCACAATGTTTGATGGAAACATAGTGACTGTTGATTTGACTAACGGAGCTAAGCTAGAAACAACTTCGGGGCAATCAGTAACAATATCTTTAACCGATGTGCAAGGAACAAATGGGGTGGTTCACGTAGTGAGCAGTGTTCTTTTACCATAATATTTAGGTTAAACAGTTGATCGTGAGCGAGATTAATTTCTCGCTTATGATTGTTTTAATTATCTTTATAAGGAATAATTTGAAAAAAAAAGTATACATAATAGGTTCAGGTTTCTCTTCTTTATCAGCTTCTTGCTATTTAGCAAAAGCTGGATATAAAGTGGTAATCTTGGAAAAAAATGCCACAATTGGTGGTAGAGCAAGGCAGTTATTAAGAGAAGGTTTTACTTTTGATATAGGGCCTACATGGTATTGGATGCCAGATGTTTTTGAAAAGTTTTTTGCAGACTTTGAAAAGAAACCTTCAGATTACTATGAGTTAGAAAGATTAAACCCTGCTTATGAAGTATACTTTGGAGAAAAAGATTCGATTATAATTCCAGGAACATTAGAGGAGATTTATGAGGTTTTTGAAAATGAAGAAAAAGGAAGTTCAAAACACCTGAAGTCTTTTTTAAAATCAGCAAAATATAATTACGATGTTTCTATAAACGACTTAGTTTATAAACCTGGTGTTTCTCCTTTAGAGCTGGTTACTCCCGTTACTATGGGAAAGATATTTCAGTTTTTCTCTACAATTAGACATGAAGTAAGAAAGAAAATTAAAAGTAAAAAACTAATTCAAATTTTAGAATTTCCAGTGTTGTTTCTGGGGGCAAAACCAAGTAACACCCCAGCGTTTTATAATTTTATGAATTATGCTGATTTTGGCTTGGGTACATGGCACCCAAAAGGAGGGATGTATAAAGTTATTGAGGCCATGACTACTTTAGCAACTAGCCTAGGTGTAGAGTTTCAAACTAATGCAAATGTTGAAGAAATTGTAGTAAATGACAAGGGAGAAACAATTGGTGTTTCGGTAGATGGAAAACTAATGGAATCTGATGTAGTGTTAAGTGGAGCAGACTATCATCATACTGAAACTTTACTGCCTAAATATCTAAGGCAATATTCAGAAAGTTATTGGGGTAAAAAAACATTTGCACCTTCATCATTACTCTTTTATGTAGGTTTTGATAAGAAATTAAAAAATGTATGTCATCACACATTATTTTTTGATACAGACTTCGATGTACATGCAAAAACAATATATGATGCTCCTAGTTGGCCTAAAGAACCTCTGTTTTATGCGAGCTTTCCCTCAATTACAGATGGTTCTTTTGCGCCTAATGGAAAAGAAGCTGCTACTTTTTTAATTCCATTGGCGCCTGGTATAGAAGATACTCCGGAGCTAAGAGAACGTTATTTTAATATTATAATAGAGAGGTTAGAAAGACTAACAAACCAATCAGTGAAAAAACATGTGTTGTTTAAAGAAAGCTTTTGTGTAAATGATTTTGTGAAAGAGTATAATTCGTACAAAGGAAATGCTTATGGTTTAGCTAATATTTTAACACAAACAGCATTTTTAAGACCCAAGATAAAAAGTAAAAAAGTAAAGAATTTATTTTTTACAGGACAATTAACGGTGCCAGGACCAGGAGTTCCTCCGTCTTTAATTTCAGGAAAAATAGCTTCAGATTTAATTTTAAAAACGTACAAAGATGAAACAATTGTTTGATGAGGTTTCTTACGCGTGTAGTAAGTTGGTAACTCAAAAATATAGTACCTCATTTTCGTTAGCTACGAAGATGTTATCACCAAAAATACGTACAGATATTTATAATATTTACGGTTTTGTACGCTTTGCAGATGAAATAGTAGATTCTTTCCATCAGTACGATAAGGAACAATTATTACTAAAATTTGAAAGAGATTATTACGAGTCTAAGAATAGAGGAATTAGCTTGAACCCTATTTTAAACTCTTTTATACACACTGTAAACAAGTATAAAATTTCTGATGATTTAGTACAGTCGTTTTTGAAAAGTATGAAAGCTGATTTGTACAAAACAGCATATACAACTACAGAAGAGTATAATGAATATATATATGGCTCTGCCGATGTTGTTGGGTTAATGTGTTTAAAGGTTTTTGTAAATGGAGATGAACAAAAATATGAGGAGCTAAAAGAGCCCGCAATGCGTTTAGGGTCTGCATTTCAAAAAGTAAACTTTTTAAGAGACTTAAAAGAAGATTTTAACGAATTGAATAGATCTTATTTTCCAAACATCAATTTTGGGGATTTAAGTGCGGAAGGAAAAAATACAATTATTAAAGAAATAGAAGACGATTTTGACTTTGCTTATAAAAACGGAATTTTAAAGTTACCAGTTGAAGCAAAATTTGGAGTGTATATGGCATACAGGTATTACAAAAAACTATTAAAAAAGCTAAAAAACACACCTTCAACAAAAATTATGGATACTAGAGTTCGAATTTCAAACCCTATGAAAATTAATCTTCTAGCAAGAAGTTATGTAAGGTATAAATTGAACTTAATATGATAAAAAGTGGTATCTTAGGAGTACTGTTCTTTATGTCGATTATAAGCTTCAATAATGCACCTAATTTTGTTATAGAATACCATGAATTAGCTACTAAAGAAGCTGAATTAGCTTACATAGCCAACTATAAAAACAGTAAAGAAGTAAGTATACAAGCCTATGTAGTTTCTTTACAAATGAAACAGGCAAAATATAAAACAATGCCTTGGAGTAAACTAAAAGTTTTTAACACGAACAAAAACAAATTAGAAGAGTTGATTTTAAAGAATCCTAACAATATCCATCTAAGGTATGTTAGGTTGGTAATACAAGAAAATACACCAAGTATTTTAGGATATACATCTTCTATTAAAAAAGACAAGCAGTTTTTAAAAGAGGTGCTTCAAAAAAAAGACAGTGTAAGTTATTTACATACATATATAATTAACAATACATCATTATGAATATAGCAATTTACATAGCAGTAACTACACTAACGTTTATTGTTATGGAAGGTGTTACTTGGTGCACACACAAGTATGTGATGCATGGGTTTGGCTGGTATTTACATGAAGATCACCATCAACCAGGATATCCACATGTTTTTGAAAAAAACGATGCTTTTTTCGTGGTTTTTGCAATTCCAAGCATTCTATTATTCTACTTCGGAATTCGACCAGAGTTAAATGTTTTGTTCTTCATAGGTCTAGGAATATTATTTTATGGTATTGCCTATTTCTTGGTACATGATGTGTTAATTCACAGAAGGTTTAAGTGGTTTGACAAAACAAATAATCAATACTTAAAAGGATTACGAAAAGCACATAAAATTCATCATAAGCATTTGGGAAAACACGACGGAGAATGTTTCGGAATGTTGTTTGTGCCCTTTAAATATTTTAATAAAAGACAATGAGTCAGTATTTATATTTAATATTAAATCTAGGAAGTTTAAGTATTCCATTACTGTATAGTATTTTTGAAAAAAAACTACACTTTATACAATATTTCAAACAAGCAGCTATTAGTATTTTATCAGTTGCTTTATTTTTTTTGATTTGGGACAGTTGGTTTACACAAATGGGAGTTTGGGGGTTTAATTCAGACTATCATTTATCGCTAAAACTGCTGAATATGCCAATAGAAGAATGGATGTTTTTCTTTTGTATTCCTTATGCATGTTTATTTACACATGAAGCATTAAAATTTTTATATCCAAAGTTTAAAATGTCAAAATCCGCGACAGTAATTGTAAGCTTTTTCCTCATTTTTTTAGTGAGTTTGTTGTTGATTTTTAACTTCGGAAAGTGGTATACCACAGTAAATTTTGTGCTGTTTTTACTATTGTTAGGCTATGCGTTAAAGAATCATTTAAACACATTGCAAGAATACTACCCTAGTTTCTTGGTAATATTAATTCCTTTTTTACTTGTCAACGGAATTTTAACAGGAAGCTTTATAGAAGAACCAGTTGTTTGGTATAACAATTCAGAAAACTTAGGATTTAGAATTTTTACCATACCTATTGAAGATGCTTTTTATGCATTTACAATGTTGTTTTCGGCACAGTTAATCTTCAACTATTTAAAAGGGAAAAAACTTGAAAGAAAATAAATACATACGTTTTTTAATATTCTTGATAGCTAACCTTTCAGCTTTAGCTATTGGTGCTTGGTTAATGAACGAAGGACCAAGAACAGATTGGTACTTGTCTTTAAACAAAGCTCCATGGACACCGGCAGGATGGGTTTTTGGAGTAGCTTGGACAATCATTATGGTATTGTTTTCTGTATATATGACAAAAGTGAGTTTTCAGCATGAATTTTTAAACAAAAAGGTACTCATTTTATATGTAGATCAGTGGATTTTAAACGTAAGCTGGAACTATATTTTCTTTAATCAACATTTAACAAAATTAGGCTTAGTTGTAATCGCTTTATTATGGCTACTTATTGGTTATTTCACTTTTGAGTATGTAAAAAAAGTAAGGTGGTATACGCTATTTATACTTCCATATTTAATATGGATGACGATTGCAACTAGTCTCAACGCATATATTGTATTAAATAATTAAACTATGGCAAAAAAAAAGAATATAACACAAGAGAAAATAATAGAATGGTATATGAATACGGTACTATCATCAGGTCAACCGAATTCAATATTTTCTTTTGCGAAAGAAAATAACTTTGAAGAAGCGGAATTTTATAAACACTTTTCAAGCTTTGAAAGCTTAGAAAAAGCTGTTTTTGGAATTTTCGCTAAAGAAACCATTCATTTACTACACAAAACAGAAGCTTATAAAGACTATTTGCCAAAAGATAAACTATTAAGTTTCTATTTTACCTTTTTTGAATTATTAACAATAAATAGGTCGTATGTATTGGCGCAGTTAAAAAGGATAAAAACAGATTTTTCGAAATTAAAAGTATTGCAAGAACTGCGTACTGAGTTTATTCATTTTGTAGATGAAATAAGCCTTGAAAAAATTGATTTTAAAAATGATAAAATCAACAAAATTCAAGATAAAACTATTGCAGAGGGGTATTGGATGCAGCTATTGCTTATTTTAAAGTTTTGGATAGAAGATGAGTCATCAAACTTTGAAAAAACAGATCTTTTTATAGAAAAATCAGTCAAAGCAAGTTTTGATATTCAACAAATAGCACCTGTAAAAAGTGTGATTGATTTAGCGAAATTTTTGTGGAAAGAAAAATCACCAATGAGATGAAAACCTTAAACAAAATACCTACGTCAAAAATAGAACGAGCTACTAAGTTAGTTTCAACAGGAGTGAAAGTTGGTGTAAATTATGCTAAATACTACGGAAATAAAATCACCAAATCAGAAGAAGAAGCAAGAAAACAGCTCAACGAAGATAATGCTACTGATATTTACGATGGATTAAAACAATTAAAAGGGTCAGCATTAAAAGTAGCACAAATGCTAAGCATGGAAAAAAATATTTTACCTAATGCTTATGTAGAAAAGTTTTCATTATCACAGTTTTCAGTTCCGCCATTGTCAGGACCTTTAGTGACAAAAACGTTTAAAAAATACTTCAACAAAACACCGAACGAAGTTTTTGATACGTTTACAGCAGAATCAGTAAATGCAGCAAGTATAGGACAAGTTCATAAAGCCACTAAAGATGGAAAAAAGTTAGCTGTAAAAATTCAATATCCTGGTGTAGCGGATAGTATTTCAACCGATTTAGCAATGGTGAAACCTATTGCGATGAAAATGTTTAACATTAAGGGAGAAGGCTCAGATGAATATTTTAAAGAAGTTGAAGAAAAGCTTCTGGAAGAAACTAATTACGAATTAGAACTTGCACAGAGTAATGAAATAGCTGATGCTTGTAAACATATTCCAAACTTAAAATTTCCAAAATACTATCCAGACTTGTCATCAGATAGAATTTTAACGATGGATTGGATGGATGGAGTTCACCTGTCAGAATTTACTAAAAATGAGCAGCCTGAAGATATTGCAAATAAACTAGGACAAGCTTTGTGGGACTTTTATATGTATCAAATGCACAAGCTAAAAAAAGTACATGCAGATCCGCATCCAGGGAATTTTTTAGTGTCCAAATCAAATGAATTGATTGTTATCGATTTTGGATGTATGAAAGAAGTTCCTGAAAGTTTTTATGTGCCTTATTTCGAACTAGCAAAAAGAGAAAATATAGATAACCCAGCTTTTTTTGAAAGTAAACTCTATGAGTTAGAAATCTTGAGAAAAGATGATACACCAGAAGAAATAACCTTTTTTAAAGCATTGTTTTATGAAATGTTATCACTCTTTACACAGCCTTTTCAGCAAGAAGAATTTGATTTTTCAGATGAGGAGTTCTTCGGGAAAATAGCAGATTTAGGTCAGAAATATGCCAAGAGTACCGAGCTTAAAAAGATGAACGGAAATAGAGGGTCAAAACACTTCATTTACATTAATCGAACATTTTTTGGTTTATATAACCTAATGCACGATTTAAAAGCAAACAAGGTAAAAATCAATAATTTTAATACGATATAATGCACATTACACGTCAACAAATAGACGAGTTTCCTCATCTGTATAAAATAAATTTGATGAATAGCATTTCTGGTTATAAACCAGCAAACCTTATTGCAACAAAATCAACTGATAACATAACCAATGTTGCAGTTTTCAGTTCGGTGGTGCATTATGGTTCAAGCCCAGCAATTTTAGGGTTTGTGTTACGTCCTACAACCGTTGTTAGAAATACGTATAACAATATAAAAGAAACAGGATATTATACAATCAATGCTATTAATGAAGCAATAATTGAGGAAGCGCATCATACCTCGGCTAAATATCCTTCGGAAATTTCAGAATTTGATAAAACAGCATTGTCAGAAGAATTTAAGAATGATTTTTATGCTCCTTTTGTAGCGGAATCACCTTTACAAATAGGAATGAAGTTTTTAGAAGAGCATCATATAAAAGCTAACGGAACTATTTTAGTGTTAGGTGAAGTTACTGATTTGTATTTTAAGGACTCTATGCTTTCAGAAGATGGTTTGTTAAACCTATCTACTGAAAAAATAGCAGCCATTAATGGTTTAGACACTTATATGGTTGCAGAAAATTATACAAGATTATCATATCAAAGACCAAAGGAATGAAAATCTTAGTTACAGGCACAACAGGTTATATAGGAAAACGATTAATTGTTAGGTTACTAGAAAGTAATCACAAGTTAGTTTGTTGTGTTCGTGATTTAGATAGAATACCAGATGAGTTTGAAAACAATCCGAATGTTACTTTTATAAAAGTTGATTTTTTAAATATAGAAAATACAAGTTTTCCTAAAGATATCGATGCTGCGTATTATTTAATACATTCGATGGCTACGACATCAGAAAACTTTGAAAACTTAGAGTTAACCTGTGCAGAAAACTTTAAAAGTTTGATAGAGCCTACCAACTGTAAACAAGTTGTATACTTAAGCGGAATTGTAAATGATAATTCATTATCTAAACATTTGCAGTCAAGATACGAAGTAGAAAAAAAGCTACAATCAAACAGTTATGCATTAACAACCTTTAGAGCAGGAATTATTGTAGGAAGTGGAAGTGCTTCTTTTGAAATTATAAGAGATATAGTAGAAAAGCTTCCAGTAATGGTAACACCAAAATGGTTAAAAACGAAAACACAGCCTATTGCGGTTAGAGACGTATTAGCTTTTTTAGAAAACAGTTTACAGGTTAAAGAAACCCACAATAAATCTTTTGATATCTGCGGTCCTGAAATATTAACCTATAAAGAAATGTTATTGCAGTTTGCTGAGGTAAGAGGTTTTAAAAGATATATTTACACACTCCCAGTTTTAACACCAAAGCTGTCTTCCTATTGGTTATATTTTGTAACATCAACCTCTTTTAATCTGGCGCAAGCTCTAGTGGATAGTATGAAGGTTGAAGTAATAGCAAAACCAAGTGCTATTAATATGTTACTTAATGTAGCGCCAATAACCTATAAAGAAGCGGTAGCATTAGCTTTTCAAAAAATAGAACAAAACGAAGTAATTTCTAGTTGGAAAGATGCTATGAGTAGTGGTGTTTTTCATGACCAACTAGCAAAACATATTCAAATACCTCAATACGGATGTTTTAAAGATATTAGAGTTAGAGAAGTGCAAAATGAAACAGAAACATTACATAAAATTTGGAGTATAGGAGGAGAAACAGGATGGTATAAGTTCAATTTTCTTTGGAAGATAAGAGGTTTTATAGATCAAGTTTTTGGAGGTGTTGGGCTGCGTAGAGGTAGAAGAGATCCGACTAAGTTAGAGCCAGGAGATGCGCTTGACTTTTGGCGTGTGTTATTAGCGGATAAAGATAATAAACGTTTATTGCTCTTTGCAGAAATGAAACTACCAGGAGAGGCATGGTTAGAGTATGTTATTAAAGACGGCTTACTTTATCAAAAAGCAGTATTCAGACCTAAAGGAATATGGGGTAGAGTTTATTGGTTTGCTGTTTTACCGTTTCATGGACTTATATTTAAGCAACTCATTAATTTTTTGTCAAAATAATTTGTTTAAAATTGAAAAAACAGCACTTACCAACCAAAATTTGTAAAGTTTGTGGGCTTTCTTTTTCATGGAGGAAGAAATGGGAAGCTAGTTGGAGTGAAGTAAAATACTGTAGTAAAAAATGCAGGAAAAACAAAAACAAGAATGCACCTTAATTTGGTTTAGAAACGATTTAAGAGTTCGTGATAACAAACTGTTAAAAGAAGCAATAGCGACTAAACGTTATTTGGTGGCTTTTTATGCGTTTGATCCTGTGTTTTTTAAACGTCAATATTCTTTTGAGAGAACAGGAAAATTCCGTCTTCATTTTTTAATTGAAACATTAAAAGAATTAAAGGAGAGTTTAGCTAAATATAATATACCTTTTTATGTAGGGGTAAAAAAAACAGAAACCGTTGTTAGAGAGATTCAAAACGATTTCTTAATTACTACGCTAGTTTATCAAGAAGATGAAACTAGTGATGAAAAAGATATAGAAAAGAGAGTAAGAAAAGTAGTTGGTAGTAAGGTAAAAAAGATAAGGGTAACAAATCAATATTTGTATGAGCCACATCAAATAGATACGTTATTTAACAAAAAATACCCGTTGTCTTTTTCATCTTTTAGAAATAAAGTTGAAAAAAAATTAGATATAGACACAGAGTTAAATTATCATTTACCCTATCAGGATATATATTCTCAGGCATTTTTTGAAATACCAAACTGTTCTCGTGCAGAAAAAGCTTTAGGAAATTCTTTTCCTTTTAAAGGAGGAGAAAAGCAAGCGTTAATGAGGTTGAAAAGTTATTTTTTTGAAACAAAAAAAGTGATTGACTACAAGAAAACAAGAAATAATTTATTAGGAATAAATTGTAGTACAAAATTTTCACCTTGGTTATCTAATGGGTCTATTAGTGTAAAAACAATTTATAAAGAACTAAAGAGATTTGAAGACGAATATGAGGCAAATTCATCAACATATTGGGTGTATTTTGAGTTGTTGTGGAGAGAGTTCTTTAAACATGCAGTTCGTTATCACAAAAATAACTTCTTCAAATTAGGGGGGATTCAGAAAAAAATGATACTAAGTATTCATGATAATAAGGTGATAAAAAATTGGGTTTTAGGTAATACTACATCCGATTTTGTAAACGCTAATATGATAGAGTTAAGAAAAACAGGTTGGATGAGTAATAGAGGGAGGCAAAACGTAGCATCTTATTTTGTACATAACTTACAGCAAGATTGGAGGATTGGGGCAGCCTACTTTGAATCTTTGTTAGTAGATTATGATCCGCACAGTAATTATGGTAACTGGATGTATATAGCAGGAGTAGGAAATAGTTCTGAGAGTAAAAAGTTTGATATAGAATGGCAAGCTAATACATATGATAAGTATGGGGAATTTAGAGCTAAATGGATTGATAAGTAATGGATGTAATACTTAGAGTGCTTTTAGGTGATCAGTTAAACGAATCTCATAGCTGGTTTAAGCAAAAAAACAAAAAAGTAGTGTATGCTATGTTTGAAATGAAGCAAGAAACGGAGTATGTAAAACATCATATACAAAAAGTTGTAGGGTTTTTCTTAGCAATGAGGAGTTTTGCTAAAAAACTAGAAGAGAAAGGTCACGCAGTAGAGTATTTTAAAATATCAGATTCGCATAACACGCACAATCTTATAAAAAATATTAAAGTATTACAAAAAAAATACTCAATTACAAAAATTGAATATCAGTTGCCTGACGAGTTTCGTTTAGATGTGCAATTTAAAAATGAACTCAAGAGCTTACAGATACCAGTTAAATCGTATGATACTGAACATTTTTACACTACAAGGAATGAGTTAAAAGAGTTTTCTGAAGGTAGAAAGAAAACAGTTATGGAAGATTTTTATCGCTATATGAGGAAAAAGCATAAGATACTTGTAGAAAATAATGAACCGGTTGGCGGTAAATGGAATTATGATGCATCTAACAGAAAAAAATGGAATCAAGATGAATTAGTTCCTTTGCCTTATGAGACTAATATTGACTGTAAAGCATTATTAAAAGAGCTTAATGAAGCAGAAGTGGTTACATTTGGAGAAGAAACATTAACTTTTACTTATCCAATAAATAGAGAACAAGCAATAAAGCAATTAGATTTTTTTTGTGACAATTTGTTAGAGTTTTTTGGAGATTATCAAGATGCAATGCATTCATCACAAGATTTTCTGTTTCATTCTCGATTATCATTTGCTCTTAATTTAAAATTAGTAGCCCCGAGAGAAGTTGTAGAGAAGGTTGTTGATGTGTTTTATAAGAAACCTTCAATAGCCGTTTCTCAGGCAGAGGGCTTTATTCGTCAAGTATTAGGATGGAGAGAGTATATGAGAGGTGTTTATTGGCAATTAGGAGAAGATTTTAAAAAAAAGAATTTTTTTAATAATAAAGTTTCATTGCCAGATTTTTTTTGGACAGGAAAAACAAAAATGAATTGTGTGAAGCAATCGCTAAAAAACTCGTTAAATAACGCATACGCGCATCATATACAGCGTCTTATGATTTTAGGTAACCTAGCGTTATTGTTAGAGGTTCATCCAGATGAGGTAGATGCTTGGTATTTAGGAGTATATATAGATGCTGTAGAGTGGGTGCAATTACCAAATACAAGAGGGATGAGTCAGTACGCGGATGGAGGGATAGTGGCCACAAAACCTTATGTATCTAGCGCAAGTTATATTAATAAAATGAGTAATTATTGCAAAGAATGCTCTTATAATTACAAAACAAAAACAGAAGAAGATTCGTGTCCGTATAATACTTTGTATTGGGAGTTTCTTTATAAAAATAAAGAGAAGTTGAAAAATAACCACCGAATGCGTATGATGTATACTTTATTGCAAAAAATGGAAATATCAAAAGACTTCTCAGAAATTCTAGAAAAAGCAAAAACAATTAAGCAAAAAATTAATAGCTATTAACTTTTTGTTTAATTATTTCTTTTATTAGTTAAACAAAAATTGTATTTTTGATTCAAAGCGCACATTGGATTGAAAATAACAGGAGAAATAGCAGTAGTTTGGTTTAAAAGAGATCTTCGGTTGCAGGATAACGAGGCTGTTTTTAATGCAATAACTTCAGGTAAGAAAATATTATTTGTTTATATTTTTGAAGAAAGTATTATACAAGACGAACATTATTCTAAAAGACATTGGGATTTTGTTAAAGAATCTATACGAGATATAAACCAAGAGTTGTTACTGTATAATACACAGGTTTTAACAATAAACTCAGAGGTACTTTCTTTTTTTAGGTATTTAACGTCGGTGTCAAATGTTACTAATGTCTACTCTCATATAGAAACAGGTATTCTTGCAACTTATAATAGAGATAAAACCTTTAAAAGGTTTTGTAAGAATAATGTAATAGAATGGAAAGAAAATATTCATAATGGAGTATTTAGGGGGCGAGAAAACAGAGAAGGTTGGAAAGAGGATTGGGAAAACTACATGAAATCAAGTCAGATAATATTTGATTCAACAAATGTTCCTTTTGTAACAATAACAGAAATAAAAGAAATAGCAAAAAACTTGACAATTGTAAATTTAGATACAGAAGAAGAAAAGCTATTTCAAAAAGGAGGACGAGCTACGGCTCTTAAGTATTTACATAGTTTTTTTAACAAAAGGTATGAGGGGTATGCAAAAAATATTTCAAAACCAACAGAAGCAAGAGAGAGCTGTAGCAGGCTGTCACCTTATATTGCTTGGGGGAATATCTCAGTAAGAGAGGTGTATCAGTTAGCAATAAGTATTCGTTCTAGTTCAAGAAATAAAAGAGCAATAGATGCTTTCATTTCAAGACTTAAATGGCAGGCACATTTCATCCAGAAATTCGAAATGGAATGTATAATGGAACAAGAAAGTATCAATAAAGGGTTTCATAAGTTAAAGAAAAATATTATTAAAAAATACATATATGCATGGAGAAACGGAAAAACAGGTATTCCATTTATTGATGCGTGTATGCGTTGTTTAATTCATACAGGATATTTGAATTTTAGAATGCGAGCTATGTTAGTGTCTTTTTTTACACATAATCTTTGGCAACCATGGCAAGAAGCATCAAAATATTTATCAAAATTGTTTTTAGATTTTGAACCAGGAATTCACTTTCCTCAGTTGCAAATGCAGGCAGGAGAAACTGGAATTAATACGATTAGAATTTATAACCCAGTAAAAAATGGTTTAGAGCACGATCCTGAAGCAGTTTTTATTTCAAAATGGATACCAGAACTTAAAGGATTACCATTAGCGTTTAAGCACGAACCATACAAAATGACAGCTTTAGAACAAAAAATGTATGGATTTACTCTTGGTAATGATTACCCAAAACCAATAGTAGATATAGGTGTAACTAGAAAAAATGCCTCAGATACTATTTGGAAAATGCGTAAAGATCCAGAGGTGATAAAAGAAAGCTATAGAATTTTAAACAAACATGTAGTTAAATAAAAAAATGTTGTTTGATATAACATACAATAATAAAGAAAGTGTATTAAAAATCAATGAATTAATAGGTGAGCCTATGTCTTTTTTACAATCTATAAAAATTAAAGGAGTTGGTTCGAGTAGAATGATTGTTGAAGGAGTAAGTGAAAGCTTTAAAAGTATTTTAACAACAATTAGCGATTTAAATTATGGAAGTATAGAAATACGTCCTAAAGGAATTATAGTTTACATAGCTAATAAATTACAACGCTTTTGCTGGGTAATACCTTTTTATAAAATAGTGGTTTTTAATCATGAATTCTTTAGTATTCATTCCGATAACCACTTTATTAGGTTTAGAAAAGATAATAAATATAATCAGAATAAAAAATTTATAAAAAAAATGATGGATTTGAAAATGACATCAACACAAAGTTATTTTTTATGACATTAAGAGAGATAGATAGAGTTATTGAGATGGCTTGGGAAGATCGAACAACTTTTGACGCTATAAAACTTCAATTTGACTTAAAAGAACAAGAAGTAATTAATTTAATGCGAAGAGAATTAAAACCATCAAGTTTTAAATTATGGAGGAAAAGAGTACAGGGTAGAAGAACAAAACATCAAGCAAAAAGAATATTTAATAAAGGAAGGTTTAAATGTACCAGGCAAAGAAGTATAAGTAATAATAAAATAGCAAAACGATAAATGAAGCAAGCAAAAGTGGCTATTACGAGAAAAGAACATTTTAATGCAGCCCACAGGTTGCATAATACGAAATGGTCTGAAGCAAAAAACAAAGAAGTTTTTGGCAAATGTAATAATCCAAATTTTCATGGCCATAATTATGAGTTAGAAGTAACTATTGTAGGAGAAGTAAATGAAAACACAGGATATGTAATTGATACAAAAGTTTTATCTAACCATATACAAAAAGAAATAATAGATTGTTTAGATCATAAAAACTTAAATAAAGAAGTAGAAGAATTTAAAACACTCAATCCAACAGTAGAAAATATAGCAATTGTAATTTATAACAAACTAAGGTTAGTGATAAATAATCATTTAGAAATTAAAATAAAACTTTATGAAACACCTAGAAACTTTGTTGAATACCCCTGTTAGTGATAATATAAAGAACTTATCGGTTGAAGAAATTGGAGATGATCATATTTATACAGGAATTGAAACGCCTATGGTAGAAGATGCTTTTTTAATTTCTGATGAGGAAAAAAAAGAAAAAATAGCACAATTATTTTCAGAAATAATGCAAACTATTGGGCTTGATTTAAATAATGACTCTCTTAAAGGTACTCCACAAAGAGTAGCTAAAATGTATATAGATGAAATTTTTTCAGGTTTAAATCCAGCCAATAAGCCTAAAATAGCATTGTTTGAAAATAGGTACCAATATAACCAAATGTTGGTAGAAAAAGACATACAGTTTTATTCTAATTGCGAACATCATTTTGTACCAATAATAGGAAAAGCACATGTGGCTTATGTTTCATCAGGAAAAGTTATAGGCTTATCAAAATTAAACAGAATTGTTCAGTTTTATGCTAAAAGACCCCAAGTACAAGAACGCTTAACTAATCAAATAGCCAGAGATTTACAAGAGATATTACAAACAGAAGACGTAGCTGTAATTATAGATGCAAAGCATTTATGTGTTTCTTCTAGAGGAGTTAAAGATGATTCGTCATCAACAGTTACCTGTTTTTATGGAGGCATTTTTAATACCTCAGAAAAAATTGTTGAACTTCAAAATTATTTAAAATGAGTACAATAAACTTACTTGAAGAAGCTTTAGAATTTGAGAAAAATTACAAATCTTTTAAAACAAGAAATGAAAAAATTTTAGCATCAAGGAAAGCGAAAGAAATTATTTTATCAATTAATGAAGTGTATAAAAAGAGTAAAGATAAAAAGTTGATGGATGTTATGAAACTCATAACAACTATTAAACAAAAAGTAGAAAAACGATTAAAAGGACGATTATGAAAACAATTGTTGTAGTTGGTGGTAGTAGTGGTATTGGTAAGGCGATAATAACCAAATTAAAACACACACATAAAATAATTAACATTAGTAGAACAGCACCGTCTAATATTGAAAATATAAAACATTACGCATGCGATGTTACCAAAGACGAACTTCCAGAATTAGAAGAAATTCACGGATTAGTTTATTGTCCCGGAAGCATTAATCTAAAATCCTTTTCAAGATTAAAATTAGAAGACTTTCAATCTGATTTAGATATTAACGTTCTTGGAGCAATTAAAACGCTAAAATCTTATGAAAGTTTGCTAATTCAAAATAACGGAAGCGTTGTGCTATTTAGTACGGTAGCTTCGTTTTTAGGAATGCCTTTTCATGCAAGCATAGCAACTAGTAAATCAGCAGTAGAAGGGTTAATCAAATCGTTGGCAGCAGAATACGCTACGAAAGTTAGATTCAATGCAATTGCTCCTACGGTTACTGATACACCTTTAGCAGCTCGCTTATTACGAAATGAAAAACAACAAGAGAGTATGCAGAACAGACACCCATTAAAAAAATACCTAAAAGCAGAAGAAGTAGCTAGTTTAGCTACCTATTTACTGTCTGACGAAGCATCAGCAATTACTGGACAAGTAATTCCTGTAGATGCAGGAATTGTAAGTGTAAAAATTTAAATAGTAAATAATGAAATGGCTTTTAATTTTAAGTTTTCTTATGTGTTTAAATGATGAAATTATAATTTTTGATAAAGATAATAACACCCAAAATTGGTATGTTGTTAATGATACTGTGATGGGAGGAATTTCTACATCAGCTGTAAAAATTAATGATAAGGGAAACTTAATCTTTTCGGGGAAAGTATCTACTGAAAATAATGGTGGATTTTCGATGACGAGAATGCCAATAGCCATAGGTTTAAACACACAACATTCAAAAATTGTATTAAAAGTAAAAGGAGATGGTAAACAATATCAACTACGATTAAAATCAAATGAGTCTCAACGTTACTCATACGTACAAGTATTTAGAACAAATACACAAGAACAAGAAATTACATTACCATTAACAGGATTTTATCCTACCTTTAGGGGTAGAAAGTTAAATTTTGGTAAATTCTCTGATAACCAAATAGAAGAGGTAGCAATTTTAATAGGAAATAAAAAAGACGAAGATTTTTCGTTAGAAATCATAAAAATAGCAATTCAATAAAATGAACACAGTAAAAATATTCTTAATCATGGCACTATTTAGTTTATCAGGTAAAGCGCAAACAGTAACTCCTAAAGAATCGTTATACGGCATAAATATTGAAGGTATTAATGGAGAAAACTTAGACCTTAACAAGTTTAAAGGGAAAAAAATATTATTTGTAAATGTAGCATCAAAATGTGGTTTTACCAATCAGTATGAAGGTTTACAAGAACTGTACTCAAAACATAAGGATAAATTAGTAGTTGTAGGTTTACCATGTAATCAATTTGGAGGTCAAGAACCAGGAACAATAAAAGAAATTCAATCGTTTTGTAGTGTAAACTATGGAGTAGATTTTCCTATGACAGAAAAAATTGAAGTTAAAGGAGAAAATCAACACCCGTTATATCAATGGTTAACACAAAAAGATAAAAATGGAAAAATGAGTTCTTCAGTAAAATGGAATTTTCAAAAATACTTGGTAGATGAAGAAGGAAAGTTAATTGATGTTTTTTACTCAATAACCAAACCAATGAGTAAGAAAATTACCAAATTAATATAAAAATGAAGAAAAAACCAGATAATGTAGTTTTTAATGAGGAAACAAATGAATATGATGCGTATTTAAAACCATATGCAACTAATTTTACAGCACCAGTTATTAAAGAAAGTAATTCAATAAGCTGGAAAAAACAAAACATTTACCAGGCAAATGCTCAATTTTTAGCATCTTTTGAAGAAATAAAACAACAATACAACAATCTTGTAAAAGAGTATCAATATAATGAGCTTATTTATAGTGCTAAATTTAACTTTGAGCCAATTGTAGGTAAGGTCTATCATTTGTATAGAAAAGAAAAAAACACGTTATTTTTATCAATATTAAGCCCTAATGAATGTGGTTTCAATTTTGTTGGTAGTTTTCAACTTAACTCAGACAAAGTCTGGAAAAAAGTAAAATAAACAATGGTACTATTTAAAAAGCATTCGGGTATTTATACCTTATCTACTGAACAAATATTAAACGTTCGGTTAGAAAAAGCATGGGAATTTTTCAGTTCTCCAGGAAATTTGCAAAAAATAACCCCTTCACATATGGGGTTTCAAATTACTTCAGAGGTTGATAAAAAAGCCTATGCAGGACAAATAATTACCTACAAAGTAGGGATTTTACCAGGCATTAAGTCTAGTTGGGTTACCGAAATTACACAAGTAAAAGAACAACAATTTTTTATAGATGAACAGCGATTTGGTCCTTATAGCATGTGGCATCACGAACACTGGTTTGAAGAGTTGCCAAATGGAAAAACGTTAATGAAAGACAAAATTTCATACAAGATACCTTTTGGTTTTTTAGGACATATTGCCCAATCAATCTTTATAAAAAGGCAGTTAAAAGAAATTTTTGAACATCGTTATCGTACGTTAGAAAAACTATTTAATGGAAAATAAAGTATCTATTTTTTGGTTTCGTCGTGACATACGTTTAGAAGATAATAAAGGTTTACATGAAGCACTGCAATCAGGAAACAAGGTAGTTCCGTTATTTATTTTTGATGAAGATATTTTAGAAAGCCTTCCTAAAAATGATGCTCGAGTAACTTTTATTTACGAAACCTTGCAAAACTTAGACGAAGAGCTGAAAAAGCATCAATCTTCTCTGGTAGTTAAAAAAGGAAAACCATTAGCAATTTGGAAAAAACTAACTGAAGAATTTATAATTGAAGCAGTTTACACAAATAAAGATTACGAACCTTACGCGACTAAAAGAGATAAGGAAGTAGAAGACTTTTTAGTGTCAAAAGGAATAATATTTAATGCTTTTAAAGATCAAGTAATTTTTGAAGAAAACGAAGTTGTAAAGAACGATGGAACTCCGTATACGGTTTTCACACCTTATAAAAACAAGTGGTTACAAAACTTTTCAGAAAAGAGAGATACACAAGAGTTTACCATAAATTTTACTAACTTCTATCAATTCTCTTTTGAGTTTCCGTCCTTAGCTTCCTTAGGTTTTAAAGAAAGTACGATTAAAGTAAAACCATACAACCTATCTAATTTAGAGGAATATGATGAGGTGAGAGACTTTCCCTCGCAAGATAAAACCTCGTATTTATCACCTTATTTACGTTTTGGATTGGTTAGTACACGAAAAATGATTCGTTTTGCGTTAAAAACCAATCAAACTTTTTTAAGTGAGCTAATTTGGCGTGAGTTTTTTATGCAAATTTTATATCATTTCCCGAAAGTAGTTACTGAGAATTTTCGAGAAAAATATAATGCTGTTCCTTGGAGAAATAACGAAGAAGAATTTAAAAAATGGTGTGAAGGTAAAACTGGGTACCCTATGGTTGATGCGGGCATGCGAGAGTTGAATGAAACTGGATACATGCATAACAGAGTACGTATGATAACCGCAGGCTTTTTATGTAAGCATTTATTGATTGATTGGCGCTGGGGAGAAGCGTACTTTGCAGAAAAGCTGTTGGATTATGACCTGTCAGCAAATAACGGAAATTGGCAATGGGCTGCAGGTACGGGTTGCGATGCAGCTCCGTATTTTAGAGTATTCAATCCAGAATCTCAGTTAAAAAAGTTTGATAAAGATTTAAAGTATGTTAGAAAATGGGTAAAAGACTTTGATGAATTAACTTACCCACAACCTATGGTAGAGCATAAGTTTGCAAGAGAGCGAGCAATTGACACCTATAAAAAAGCACTACAATAAAAAAAGGTTCAGAAAATTCTGAACCTTTTTTAGTATGTATTAAGCAATATAGTCTTTTGCTCTCTCTAATGCTTTTGGAATTCCTCCAGGGTTTTTACCACCAGCGGTTGCGAAGAAATTTTGTCCACCACCACCACCGTGGATTAGTTTTCCTAATTCTCTAACAACTTTACCAGCATCGTACCCTTTTTCGTTAGCCAAATCTTTAGAAATATAACACGTTAACATTGCTTTTTCAGCAGAAGGAGCGGTAGCAAATACCACAAATAAATTGTTAACTTCGCCTCCTAACTCAAATAATAAGTTTTTAATGCTGTTAGGATCTAAATCTACTTTTGTTGCTAAAAACTGAACTCCATTCACCTCTTGTAATTGGTTTTTAAGTTCGCCTTTCATGTTTTTAGCTTTATCTTTTAATAGTTGCTCAACTTGCTTTTTTAAAGCTGTATTTTCATCTTGTAAACTACTTACTGATTTAGCAACGTCTTTAGGGTTTTTCAATAATTGTTTTACAGCATCGTAGTTACGCTCAACATCTTCAAAATAATCACCAACAGCAACATTGGTAATTGCTTCAATCCTTCTAATTCCTGCAGCAACAGCACCTTCCGATTTTATTTTGAAATACCAAATATCACCTGTTTGTTGTACGTGCGTACCTCCACATAATTCCATAGATTGTCCAAAACGGATGGTACGAACACTATCTCCATACTTTTCTCCAAATAAAGCAACAGCACCTTCATCAATAGCTTGTTGCATTGGTATATTTCTTTGCTCTTGTAATGGAAGATTTTCACGAATACGAGCGTTTACAAACTCTTCAACAGCTTCTAGTTGATCATTGTCTACTTTAGAAAAGTGAGAAAAGTCAAAACGTAAATAATCAGGACTCACCAACGAACCTTTTTGTTCTACATGGTCTCCTAAAATAGTACGTAACGCTTGGTGTAATAAGTGGGTAGCTGAGTGATTACTAGCAGCTAAACTCCTATGTTCTTTATTTACAACAGCCTTAAAAGTTTCGTGTAAGTTTTTAGGTAAATTCTTAGCAAAATGAATGATAACATTGTTCTCTTTTTTGGTGTCAAGCACATAAATAATATCACCATTAGGAGATTCAATATATCCTTTGTCACCAACCTGTCCACCACCTTCTGGATAAAAAGGAGTCATGTTGAATACCAGTTGATATTGGTCTCCGCCTTTTTTAGTACTAACTTTTCTGTAGCGAGTTAGTTTTACATTAGTGGTTAATATGTCGTACCCGATAAACTCTTCAACATCATCATCTAATAAAGTAACCCAATCACCCGTTTCACTAGCAGAAGCTGCACGAGAACGCTCTTTTTGAGCTTTCATACCAGCATTAAATTCCTCTTCATTAATTTCATACCCCTTTTCACGAGCAATTAACTGCGTTAAATCAAGAGGGAATCCGTAAGTGTCATATAATTCAAAAGCACGTTTACCAGATACAGTTTTACCATTAGTAGTTGCAATAACTTGATCTAATAATAATAATCCTTGGTCTAGTGTACGTAAGAAAGAAGTTTCTTCTTCCTTAATAACATTGTGTACTAAAGTATTTTGTTTTCTAATTTCAGGGAATGCGCTTCCCATTTGATGTGCTAAGGTTTCTGCTAACTTATAAATAAAAGGCTCTTTTTGGTTTAAGAAAGTAAATCCGTAACGAATAGCACGACGTAAAATTCTACGTATTACATAACCTGCACCATTATTACTAGGTAACTGACCATCTGCAATCGCAAAAGCAACAGCACGAACGTGATCAGCAACTACACGAATAGCAATGTCTACTTTTTCGTCCTTACCATAATCAGCACCTGTAATTGTTTCAATTTCTCTGATTAATGGAGTGAAAACATCTGTATCGTAGTTAGATTGAACCCCTTGTAATACCATACATAAACGCTCAAATCCCATTCCTGTATCGATATGTTTTGCAGGAAGTTCAACTAACGAACCATCAGCTTTACGATTGTATTGCATGAATACCAAGTTCCAGATTTCAACAACCTGAGGGTGGTCTTCGTTTACTAACGATTTTCCATCAACCTTTGCTTTTTCTTCTGCAGAGCGAATATCAACATGAATCTCAGAACACGGACCACAAGGACCTTGTTCTCCCATCTCCCAGAAGTTATCTTTTTTGTTACCCATTAAGATACGATCTTCAGCAATGTATAGTTTCCAAATATCGTAAGCCTCTTGATCCATTTTTGTACCGTCCTTTTCATCACCTTCAAAAACGGTTACGTATAAAATGTCTTTATCTACTTTATAAACTTCAGTTAATAATTCCCAAGCCCAAGCAATAGCTTCTTTCTTAAAGTAATCACCAAAACTCCAGTTACCTAACATTTCAAACATGGTGTGGTGGTAAGTATCGTAACCAACCTCTTCCAAATCGTTGTGTTTACCAGAAACACGTAAACATTTTTGGCTATCAGAAATTCTACCATTTTTAGGAGTTGAGTTTCCTAAGAAAAACTCTTTAAATGGCACCATACCAGCGTTGGTAAACATCAAGGTAGGATCGTTCTTTAAGACCATGGGTGCTGAAGGAACAATGTCGTGTTGTTTTGATTTAAAAAAATCTAAAAATTTAGCTCTAATATCTTGAGATTTCATACAACTCTGGGTATCTGGGTTTTGTTAAATTATAATTAAAAAACTACTCAAAAAAAGAAGTTTTAAAAGATTTTGTAAATTTGTGAGTTTCCAAATTGTACATCCCCTTAAGGATGCTTAATTTAAAAAGCACAAAAATAGTACATTTAGCATTATGGCAAAAGTAAAATATTATTACGATCCAGAGACTTTATCTTACCGAAAGATAGAAGTTAAAAGAAGCGAAAAGTATAAAAAAACGTTTTTAGGGTTATTAAGTGTTTTGTTAATTGCTTTTTTTGGTTTTATAGGGTTTAGTCAATTTTTGATGTCTCCTAAAGAACGTACCCAAAAAAGAGAATTAGAAAATTTAAAGCTTCACTATGAGTTACTTTCTAAAAAGATGGAAGAAAGCTCAGAAATTTTATCAGAATTACAAAATAGGGATAATAATATTTATAGAACTTATTTTGAAGCAAGTCCAATTCCAGAAGAACAACGAAAAGCAGGTTTTGGTGGTGTAAATAGGTACAAACACTTAGAGGGGTTTGATAATAGTTCTATGGTCAAAAAAGTAACTAAGGAGCTTGATATTTTATCTAAACAAATGGTTGTACAATCTAAATCGTTAGATGAAATTGTTGCGCTAGCAAAAGAAAAAGAAAAAATGTTAGCTTCAATACCTGCTATTCAGCCAGTAAAGAATGAAGATTTAAAAAGAATGGCATCAGGTTATGGTATGCGTTTGCACCCTATATTAAAGTCGTGGCGTATGCATAATGGAATGGATTTTACAGCACCTACGGGTACACCAATTTTTGCATCAGGAAACGGTATTGTTAAAAAAGCGCATAGAAGTTCTACCTTTGGTAATGTAGTTTATATCAATCATGGTTATGGTTATGAAACTATTTATGCACACATGAACAAGATTATAGCCAGAAAAGGACAAAAAGTAAAACGTGGTGATTTAATAGGTTATGTAGGTAACACTGGTCGTTCTGCAGCGCCTCACTTGCATTATGAAGTACATAAAAACGGTAGACCAGTTAATCCGATTTATTACTACTACGGAGACTTAACACCTGAAGAGTTTGTAGCTATGCAAAAAGCTTCGCAACAAAAAGGTCAATCGTACGACTAATTTTATAGAAGCTGTGAGAAATGCACATAGACTTACCAGACAAACGATACTATAAAATAGGAGAAGTAGCCAATGCTTTTGGAGTAAACAGTTCCTTAATTCGATTTTGGGATAAAGAGTTTGAAATTATCAATCCTAAAAAAAATGCCAAAGGCGATCGGTTGTTTACACAAGAAGACGTAAAAAACTTTAAAATTATTTATAACCTCGTAAAAGAAAGAGGTTTTACTTTAGATGGCGCAAAACAAAAGCTAAAGAAAAACCCAGAAGGAGTCTTAAATAATCAGGAAATTATTAGTAGATTAGAAACTGTAAAAGCAGAGTTAATAAAAATTAAAAATCAATTATAATTACAAAAAATCAAAAATTATGAAAAAATGGTTAGTGCCTTTAATTATTATAGGAGTTCTAGTATTTGGAATTTATTCATGGGCAAAAGGGTTTTATAATACAGCTGTAACATACCAAGAAGATGCTAAAACTACATGGTCTAATGTAGAGAGTTCTTACCAACGAAGAAACGACTTAATTGGTAACTTAGTAAAGACTGTACAAGGAGCAGCCGATTTTGAAAAAAGTACGTTAACAGAGGTAATTAATGCAAGAGCAAAAGCAACCTCAGTAAATGTTAATGCTGGAGACTTAACGCCAGAAAATATGGCGCAATTTCAACAAGCACAAACAGGGTTAAGCGGAGCTTTATCTAAGTTATTAGTGTCTGTAGAGCGTTATCCAGATATCAAAGCAAACAAAAACTTCTTAGAATTACAAAGTCAGTTAGAAGGAACAGAAAACAGAATCAATGTAGCACGTGATCGTTACAACGAAGCTGTAAACGTTTACAATAAGCACATTAAAATGTTCCCTGGAAACATGCTAGCAGGTATGTTCAATTTAACAGAAATGACACGTTATAAATCAGATGCAGGTTCAGAGAATGCTCCTGATGTAGATTTTAAATTCTAAAAACATATGTCTAAAGTAGAAGATTTTCTTACTTCAAAAGAAGAAGAGGAAATCGTTCAGGCTATTAGAGAAGCAGAACGAAATACTTCTGGTGAAATTCGTGTACACATAGAGAAAACTACAGATGTTTCTCATTATGACCGAGCACTAGAAGTATTTCAAATGCTTAAAATGTTTAACACCCAACAGCGAAACGGTGTATTATTATACATTGCTGTTGACGATCATAAATTTGTAATTTATGGTGATGAAGGTATAAACAACGTAGTTCCAGAAAACTTTTGGGAAACAACCAAAGAAGCCATCCAAAATCAGTTTAAACAAGGGAATTTTAAACAAGGAATTATAGATGGTGTGCTAAAAGCAGGAAAAGAATTACACGCTCACTTTCCATGGACTACAGATGATGAAGATGAGCTAAGCAACGAAATATCAAAAGGCTAAAACCTTCATAGAAGGAAGAAATATGATAAAAAATATAACGTCATTATATAAAAGAACAAACAAGTTACAGAACGTAAAAGTTGTTCTTTTTTTTATTGCATTTTTATGTGGACACACTCTTTTCTCACAAGGATTTGAAATTCCTGAGACACCTAAAGAGCAAACAAGTGTTTACGATTATATCAACCTTTTATCACCCAATCAAAAGGAAAGCTTAGAAAATAAGCTAATTAAGTATGCTGATACTACTTCAACACAAGTAGTAGTGGCAATTATAAGCTCAACCGAAGGTGAAGAAATAGGGTATTTAGCTACCAATTGGGCGCACAAATGGGGTATAGGAGGAAGCAAAGAGCAGGATAACGGAGTATTCATGTTACTGGCAAAAGATGATCGTAAAGTAACCATCCGAACAGGTTATGGAACCGAGCACTTATTAACCGATTATGTTTCTCGACAAATTATAGAATACGATATTATTCCTTACTTTAAACAAGGTGACTATTACGCTGGGTTAAACAGTGGAGTAGATGCTGTTTTTAAAGTAATGAGTGGCGAATACAAAGGATCTAGAAAGCAATCTAAAAAAACAGACTTTAGCTTTATTATCTTTATCATCATTCTGGTAGTATTTTTTATCATTATTTCAAGCGGAAATAGAGGAAATCGTGGTGGAGGAAGAAATTATAGAAAAACAGATTCTGTTAGAGATTTACTAGATATCATTATTTTAAGCAACGCAGGTAGAGGCGGTTTTGGCGGAGGAAGCTTCGGTGGAGGATCGTCAGGAGGCTTTGGAGGCGGAGGCGGCTTCGGCGGAGGTTTCGGAGGCGGAGGATTTGGTGGTGGTGGAGCTACAGGAGGCTGGTAATTTGTATATGAAAAAACTCAGTATATTTTTCTTTTTTTTAATTTTTGTGAGCTGTCAAAACTATGGAGAGCTCAAGGTTGTCACGGTTTTACCTAAGTTACTTGATGAGGTTTCTGGAATTCAGAAGGAAGCAAACTCTGATAAGGTTTGGATGGTAAATGATAGTGGTAATAAATCTGAATTATACAAAGTAACCTCTGAAGGTAAAATTGAAAAAACTACATCAATAAACGCTAAAAATTACGATTGGGAAGATTTAACTTCTGATGATAATGGGAACTTATATGTTGCAGATTTCGGAAATAATGATAATAAAAGAAAGAATTTAGTAATTCTAAAAATCAAGAAAGAAGACTTGTTAAATGGAGACAATATAGAGGTAGAAAAAATACAATTTTCATACCCTAATCAAACTAAGTTTCCGCCCAAAAAGAAAGACCGTTTTTTTGATGCAGAATCGTTAATTTATAAAGATGGGTTTCTGTACATTTTTACCAAAAGTAGGGTTAAAAATAAGCAAGGTAAAACAATGTTGTATAAAGTTCCGGCAACAAAAGGAGAGTATACAGCTAAGTATATAGCAGAGTATTCAAACTGTAATGATCTACATTGTGCAGTTACAGCAGCAACGACATCGCCAGATAAACAAAAAGTGGTTTTATTGACACACAAATCGGTATTAGTATTTACTAATTTTAACGGAGACGACTTTTTTAGTGGAGATGTAAAAGAATACACATTCAATCATATCTCTCAAAAAGAAGGAATTACTTTTAAAGATGATACAACTCTATATATAACTGACGAAGCCGATAAAAAAGGAAGTAGTAAGTTGTATGAATTTAGATTAAAGGACTAAAAGAAAAATCAGTTACCAAAGCTTTAGACGATGATAACTGAAAGGGGAGGGGAATAATCAACTTTTAACTGTTTATAAATAATCTATTTGCCTAGAATAACCCGCATTTATAGCTAATAAAATGGAATCTTCTCGGCTAAAACTAAACGGAATAACAGAGCTTAAGGGTTCTTCAAGCTTCTCTTCTATTGTTTGTTTAGACAACATTAAAGCCTGCTCTACCAATTTATGATATTCGGTTATAAAGTATTTTTTAGGTAAGTTTTCAAACTTAGCAACATCAAAATCATAAAATTTAGTTCTTGTAATAGCTTTGTATTCCTGGTTGTTATGTATAAACAAATAAGTAAGGTCAACGTGAATAGTAGTATTAGCACCACTAGGATCATCTGGCCAATTATAAATTAATAGGTAGGCTCCATCAATACTAACTTTAGGTTTAGAAATCTCTTCAATCTTTTCAAAACTTGTTAAATCACAAGATCCTGTTTTAATAACTTCTTCTATAGTTTCAACTGTACTCATTATTAATTATTTAATTTTTAGTCAAATATCATAGAAAAATTGATTTTGTTTTTGGGTGTTTTATAAACGCTGGCTATTATTTTATAAACGTTTTGTTAAAGTGTCGTATTTGCAGAAAAAATAAAAATATATAACTACTTTAGTAGGCTAATTAATTATGAAAAATGCCCTTGTTTAAGAAAAAATACTTTTTATATATTGCCTTTATCTGCTTTGTTTTTACAGCATGTACGAGAAATGATGTAGACAAAAACTTACAAGAATATTTACTTTCTATCGATAGTATTTCTCAGCAAAAACCAAAAGAAGGGCTAAGAAAAATAGATAGTTTACTAGAAAAGAAACAAAATTCTAAAAACAGGGCTTTATTGTTGTTTAGCAAAGGAGAGCTTTTTTACCTGAACGATAAGTTAATAGAGGCAAAAAACATTCATTTAGAAACGTATAGGTTATTTACAAACCTTAAAGATGATTATAATAAAGGAAGGAGCTTAATAACATTAAGTGCCACCTGTATGAAGCTAAATGAGTTAGAAGATGCTCAAAAGTATGCGTTGGAAGCTTTAGAAATAGGTAAGAAAATAGAAAATATCAGATTGCAGGCTAAGGCAAATAATCAACTATTCAACCTTCACTTTATTTTAAAAGACTATGAAAAAGCATTGTTGTATATAAAAAGATGTGAAGAGTTGTTTACTGATCCAAACGATCCTAATTCAATTATAGCAATAAAAAGTAACATTGCAGGCGTGTATTTGAAGTTAAAACAATATAACAAAGCACTGAAACAGTTTTCGGAAGCATTGGCTTTGGGTGAGTCTGCAAAAGACCCTAAGACAATTGTAAGTGTTCTTAATAATATTGGATATACGTATTTGGAAGCAAAACGTTTTGAAGAATCGGAGAAGTTCTTACGAGGAGCAGTAAAACTTAACCAAAAAATTAAAACAATTAATGGAGCTCCATATAAAGGCTTAGGAACTCTTTTTTTGGTAACGAATAGGTTAGATTCGGCAGCAGTAAATTATAATAAGGCAATGTCAATCTATAAAAGTAAAAACAGCCTTTCAGAAGAGCTAGAAATACGAGATAAGCTAATATCAATAGCAATCCTTAAAAAGCAGTATCAAAAAGCATTAAACCATCAAATAATACGAGATAGTATTGAGGTGGTAAAAAATAAAAAACAAAATAAAAAACTACTTCATTTTGCCAATGTAAACTATAAAATAAAAGAAAAAGAAATAGCGTTAACACATCAAAAAGAAATAAATAAACAAAATTGGTGGTTAGGAATTAGTGTAATTGTATCGTTGGTACTTATTCTAATTATTGCCCTGTTTATAGGATATAATAATAAGCTGAGAGCAGCAAACAAAGCATCTAAATTAGAACAGCGATTGCTTAGAGCCCAAATGAATCCACACTTTATATTCAACACTTTAGCGGCGATACAAAACATAACGTTAGAAGGAAACCCAGTAAAATCTTCAAACTATATAGCTAAGTTTTCAAAACTCATTCGACAAAATTTTGATTATGTTCGAAAAGAAGAAATTAGTTTAGAAGAAGAACTAGCTATGATTTCTAACTATATAGATACACAACAATTACGCTTTAACAATAGTTTTAGTTATCACATACATATTTCTGAAAACTGTGATACAAAACAAGTAAAAGTACCTCCAATGCTATTACAACCTTTTGTAGAAAATGCTATTGAATATGGTTTGAAAGAAAAGAAATTAGGAGGAATATTGAGTCTCAATATTCGAAAAACAGCACAAGAACTGTTTTTTGAAATTGAAGATAATGGAGTAGGAAGAAAGCAAAAAAAGAGTCAAGAAAAAATAGCAAAAGATTTACACGCTACCGATATTTTTATTGAAAGACTACAGATAAGAAATAAAGGAGAAGAAAAATCTTTTACAATAGAAGATTTACATGATAATGATGGAAACCCATCAGGAACAAAAGTTGTATTTAAATTAAAGTTATAAAATGATAAAAGCGGCTATAATAGAAGATGAGTTTAATGCGTTAAACACCTTAACAAAGTTGTTGCAATACACGCAAAAAGATATAGAAATTGTAGCTAAAATTGATAATGTAGATGAAGCTATAGATTTTTTAAGTAACAACAATTTAGACTTGGTGTTTATAGACATTGAGTTGATTGGTGGAAATGCTTTTCAAATATTAGAAGCTTTAGAAACCATAAACTTTAAAATGATTTTTACCACAGCTTACGATGAGTTTGCTATAAAAGCAATTAAGTTTGATACGGTAGATTATTTATTAAAACCCATAGATTCTGATGAGTTAAATGCTTGTATAGGTCGTTTTAGAACTGAATTTGAAAAAGATAAAAAATATACACAAGCACTACATAAAATAAGTGAATTAGATAAAAAAGAAGCTCAAAAAACATTGCTTATTAAAACTACCGAAGAGCAACATTTTTTACATGTAGATGATATTGTACGCTGCCAATCAGACGGAAGTTATACGCTTTTTTATACTACAGATAAAAAAATAATGAGTGCTAGAAACTTAAAGTATTATGAAAATATTTTAAGCACACATGCCTTTGCTAGGGTACACCAATCTCACTTAATTAATATAAAATATTTAGCTTCAGTAAGTGCTAATACAGTTAAGTTGTCAAGTGGCGAAAATGTTCCTTTATCATCAAGAAAGAAAACGTATTTAAAACAGTTTTTAGAGAATTTTAATACGAATACAAAATAAGAAGTAACACATATAAAACTCATTAAAAGAGAAGAAAAGTTCCCTGTAATTTTGAGGTAAATAATAGAAAGTAACCTTAAAAAACAATCATATGGGACTTAAAGAAAAAAGATTCACCAAGACTTTTCAAGAAGAAAAATATCCTGCTTTAAAGCAACAAATAAACGATGCAGCAGGTTTCGATGTAACAATAGAAGTAGAGTGGGATACCATGTTTGAAGATAAGTTTTTACACTTATATGATGACAGTTACCCTAAAATTTACTTCCAACCACTTATTGATGCTTTTTCAGCCATAGCAACTGATGATATGGGGAAAGAAGCATTGTCAGAATCGTTAAAAAAAGTGGTAATTACCAATAAAGACGATCACCACAACCCAACGCATGCTTATACTTTTGAAGAAGGAGTTTTACAAGTAAACCATAGCCCAATTTTAAACGCAGATAAAGTTCAAGATAGAACAGATGTGCTTGTTGATTTATTAGAGAACAACTTATAGTCTAGTAATCTATAACAAAAAGTAAAAATTGCTATGGAAACAGATTATATCAATCAATTTAAAGCGCAATCACCATCTGTCATAATCCATAACATGTTTAGAGAAAAAAAGCAACTACCAATTGCTTTATCACTAAAAAATGGAGTTTATATAGAGGGTTTTGTGGTTGATGTTGCTAAGGAAGAATATCAAACATTTGTGTGTATGAAAACCGAAGAGCAAGAAGTGTTGTTTTTCGACCTCCAAGAAATTTCAGTTTTACGAATTAAACATCCTAAAAAGATGGCTGTTTCTTTATCAAAAGGAAGCATCAGTCGTCCAATAGGAGAAGAACCTATTAGTGCTTTACAATTAAAAAGATGGGTTTTAGAGCAAGAAGCGTTGCTAGAAGCAACTATTAACTTATCATTTGAAAGCTCTGAATTACAAGAGGCTAATGCTCGTTTAAATTGTAAAGATGTTATTACAAGTTTGTTAAAAGCAAAACAATTAATAATAGAGGATGAAATGGGATTAGCTGCATGGAAAGAAATAAAAACTGTAGCTATAACTAATACAGATAAATTGCAAGTAAGTAAAGAAGGAAGTGTATTGAAAATTGGTGTTGTAATTACTAAAGTATTGCCAAAAGAATTAGAGAATCTTTTTATTGAAAAGATAGAAAAAGTATTGTAGAATAATAAAACTATTAAAAAATGGGCCTTAAAGAAAAAAGAGCAGTTCAAATATTTAAAAACGAATCATTTCCAGCATTAGAAGCGGAAATAAACAATAAAGCAGGATTTAATGTATCATTAAACATAGCATGGGATACGTTGGTAGAAGATAAGTTTTCTCACCTTTACAATGATACGTTTCCAAAAATATATTTTCAACCGTTAATAGAAGCAATTAGTGCTATTAATATTGATGAAATTGGGGGAGAATTGTTAAGAAAAGGATTAAAAGAAGTAAAGATTGTTAATGAAAATAACGAGCATAACTTAGAAAGAGCAATCACTTTTGTAGATGGGGTGTTAACCATTAATCATAGTCCAATTATGAATGCTGATAAGGTGGAAGAGAAAACAGAAAGAATTGTAGATCTTTTAGAAATTCATTTAGAAGAATTTGCAGGAAGTGAAGCCAGTGTTGAGAGTACAGAAAACCCAAATAATATTGTAGGAGGGAAGGTAGATAACACTATAAAGTTGAGCTTACCTCAGTTGCACAACCAATATGTAGCTTTAGCTTTTGAAAAGCAAGATAACTTAGCAGATATTGTTGAGGATTTACCTTGGACTTGTGATATGCTTCAAGGAACGGTAACCTACGGTGATTTAACTTTTAAAATGCAGGTATTAGGAACCTACTCTCACAATGAAAAATCATGGTTATGGGCTTGGGCAAATAAACAAAGCGGTATTCCAGAACAATTTTTAGAAGCTTCATTACAAATGAAAGCTCTAGGAGAACGCCATGGAATAGAAGATTTACTATCCTCAAAAATAGAAACAGAACACGATCCGGGGCATTATTTCTCATTCGTAGCAACAGGAGTAAATCAGGCAAGTTGTTATGCACCATTACCTTTTAAAGGGCTTACTGTGTATGTATTATTATATACGGATATAGTTGATGAAAAAGAGATAAACATTCCTGCTTTAATTTGTTCACACTTCTCAAAAACAACTACTCGTATGGATTTTGAACACAAGCATGCATTGTTTTGCTATTTAGTTCAAAAAGGATATGAAGTTGAGGTATCAGGAAATAATATCGTTGCTAAAAAAGGAGAAGATCAAATTTTAGGAATTTTTGACCTAAAAGGAAGATTATTAAAGTTGTCTAACTCAACAGTTCCTGTAGGAGCTTAAAAAAAGAAAAAGTATGTATCAATCTACCACACTATCAGAATTAGAAAAAGAGCATCAAGACGCATTAACTCAGGCGCAAAATAAGATGATGGAAGATTTGAATCTTGCACAACAGAATGGTGACAACGATTTAATTCACCAAGCAAGTGTTCATTTTCAAAACGTAGCTAAAGAATTAGCAGAACAATACACTAAACGTATTGAAGAAATTAACGAGTTAAACCTTAAAAATGTAACAGAAAACATTCAAGAGGTGTATGATAATTCTAGAGCAGATATTGACTTAAACGCATTGGTATATGACGGTGATCGAGATTATGTTTTAGAGTTTCAAGAAGATGAGTTAATTCAAAAAACCTTAGAAAGAATAAAAGAAAATAATCCAGTCTTTAAATCGAGAAGACATTTGTTGAAATCAAGTTTACGATTAACAAAAATGTTAGCTCCAATGCTTCACGAAATTGGAGAACATTGTAAAGAGGTTTTAAAATTGAAAGCTGATATTGAGTTTTTTGTGTATCAAAACGATAAATTCAATGCGTCATGTTATCCGCCAGATGAAGATAAATTATACATTATTTTAACTTCTGGAATTTTAGAACGTTTTACAAAAGACGAGTTAGCTTTTGTCATTGGTCATGAAATAGGGCATGTATTGTTTGAACACTTTAATTATCCAGTAAAACATATTTTAGACGAAGGTGCAAACGATTTAGCGCCAATTCATGCGATGAAGTTATATGCATGGAATCGTAACGCTGAAATTAGTGCAGATAGAGCTGGCTTATTATGCTGTAAGAGCTTTGAGTCAGCAGCAAGGACATTCTTTAAGCTATCGTCTGGAGTAACTTCTGATTCTTTAGATTTTAAATTAAACGAGTATATCAATCAGTTTTCAGATTTAGAAGAAGTTTTAAATGATGACACACACGATCCATCAGATTGGTATAGCAGTCACCCGTTTAGCCCACTTCGTATTAAAGCGTTAGAGTTATTCAATAAGAGTAAAACGTATGAGTTATTCAACCCTGAAGTTAAAGGAGAAATAACAGAGGAAGCGATGGAGCTAGAAATACAACGAATTATGTCGTTGATGGAGCCAGAAGACTTAGGTAACGAAACTGAACATTCAGAAAAAATTCAACGTTTTATGTTCTTAGGTGGTTATATGATTTCAAAGGCAGATGGCGTTGTGGATGATTCTGAAATACAGGCGTTGAGTAGTGTGGTGTCTCCATCGGTTTTTGCTCAGTGTATGTTAACGATTAAAGGATTAACAGAGCAAGATATTATTGATGAGATTATAGCGCTAGCAAAAGAGTTGGATATTGTAATTTCTGTGATGCAAAAACTAAATATTCTAAGAGATTTGTCTATTATTTCTTATGCTGATGGAAGCATAGATGCTTCAGAAGTTGAGGTGTTGTACAACTTAGCAAGACAATTGTATATAAAGACTGAATTTATTGATAGAATTATCAGCGATGCCCAAGGCGTTGATTAACAAAATGATTTTTTGTTTACCATGCTAGCCAAACTATACATGCTAATAATGTATGGTTTGGCTTAGTTTGTATAATAAAAGTGCCCATCCAACAATTAGTAGCAAGCCACCTAAAGGAGTAATAGGACCTAAAAACTTCATTTTTTTACCTTTTGCGTCTGATAATACTAAACCATAAATACTGAAGGAAAACAGTATAATTCCAACTACAAAAGCGTAATATATTGCTGAACTAGGTGTTTCAAAATAACTTCCAACGAATAATAAAACGAGTGCATGATACATTTGATATTTTACACCCGTTTCAAATGATTTCAGTTGATCTACGTTTAAAGTTTTTTGTAAAGCATGAGCTCCAAAAGCTCCAAATATCACAGCAAACATTCCAAATAAAGCTGCTGTTATTAATACAATTTGTTGTGTCATGTTTATAATGAATTAAAAAGAGAAACCAATACTTAAAGCTACTCTGTCTTCTTGTGAGTTTCCTTTGAAATAAGAAATATTTGCAGTGAATAAGTCAATTCCGCTTAACCATATAGAACCCCCATAACTAGTATGCCATTTCTTTGAGTTTGGAGAATACGGAGACCATACACGACCGTAATCAAAACCACCAGTAACACCAATTTTTATAGGAATAATTCCTGTACGAATGCGTCCGAAACGTAAACGTAAATCGTTACTATGATAAAAACTTTTGGTTCCAGAAAAACGTTCTCTGTTAAAACCACGTAAATTACGGTCACCACCTAAATTAGCCGCTTGGTAAATTTCAAAACGGTTTCCTACATTAATTTGAGTTCCAACCTCAGAAGCAAAAACTAATGAGCGGTTGAATACTAGGTTTTGATACATAGCCAAAGAGCTTTTAATGTAACCAAAGCGTCTGTCGAAATCTTCAGCATTGGCTTTAGCTCCAATAACCAAATCGAAGTTCATACCTTTGGTAGGAAAACTACTATTGTCTACTCGGTTGTGATTAAAGTTTAATTCACCTCCCCAAAAATAATTAGTATCAAAAATAGCTGTAGGTTGATTGTCAAAATTATTAATAAATCTACCAGGTGTATCTTCAATCTCAATAGCCTCAAAAAGGCCTGAAATTTTAAAGATACTTCCACCTCGTAAGTGCTTTAATAAAGAAGGAGAAAAACTAATTTCTTCTTTTTTAACACGATAATGATCCAAATTGAAACTTTGGTCGTAAATACTTTCATTTCCCCATCCAAAGAAATTAAAGGAATAATTGTCGCTAGTAGCTTTGGCACGTAAGTGTAAGCTCCAATTGCCAATTAACTCTGTAAATTCACCATTGTATTCTAAATCGTAGCCACTAGTTGAAGAATAGTAGTTTGCCGCTAATGTGTGTTGGCTAGCGAAGGGTTGTTTTTTAAAGCCTTGTTGTGTATGTGTAACCGAAGCACCAAAAAAGAAACCGTCATCTGGATTGCTACCTAAGCTCGGATAAACAACAGTAGTGTTGTTGTTAATATCATGCGCATCATAGGTGTTTTTAAAGTAACTATTTGAACGTAAATCCGCAGTTTCTGAACTAGGGTTTATTGTATTTTTCTTTGATTTAAAATCGTAGATTTTAGTCTTCTTTCCCCAACCTACAACAGATGATTTATCAGTGTATACATCGTGATTCTGTCCCCCTATAATTCGCAGTAGAATTCCATTGTGCACATCACCAGAAATTAAAAACTCATCATCTCCATTTAAACCATAAAGTTGTATTTCTTTGGTTTCTTTTGTTTTGAAAACACGGTTATAAATTTCATTATCTTTTCTAAAAACAACAACGCTGGTTTCTTCATCATTTAAACGTTTAATAATGAATTTATCGTCTTTATCTGTACCAACTACATGCACAACTTTGTTTAGTTTGGTGTAATAACGTTTAGCAATTTCTTTTAATTTATCTCTTCGAGCTTTAATTTTAGCAATGGTTTCTTTTCCATCAATATCATAAATAACCTTTGGTAATTGCTGAATTGATTTTTCAATTACTTCATCAGTTAAATGTTGTTGAATGTACTCAGCTTGTTTATTCCATTCATCGAGTGTTAATTCATTTAAAAAAGCAGTATCAAAAAAGCGAGCATAATTGTTGTACCATTTCATGTTTTTGATATCGTTGTCAAAAGTTTGCATATTTCTTACTAAGGGTGCAAACTGTTGAAAAAGCGGAATCATAACTCCATCAAACTTAGAAAAAGGTTGGTCTCTATCTCTTGGAATTGGCCGATAATACTTTTTACCATCTTTGGTTTTAAAAGAAGCCCATCGCCATTGATCTTCATGTCTATCCCAGTCACCAATAACCATATCAAATAAGCGAGAGCGAATTACCCATTCTTGGTCGATAGAGTGCTTACCGTTTTTTCTAATTTTTTCTAACACATCAAATGTGCTAATAATATCGTCTGAATTTCCAAAGTTGTCTAATTCACTACGGTCATCAGCAGGTCGTTCTTCTAACAAGTATAACTGTCCGCCAAAGATGTCGTTATGCTTACCTAAAGCGGGTTGCTTAGGCATGTAGTATAATTTGGGGTTGGTATGGTAAATATTTACGGATTCTGCCATATCAGGAAGAACAAAAGCAGCATATGGGTGCGACATGGTAAAAATATCTTGAACTACATCAACTAAAAAAGTACCTTTTAAAATACCTCCCATAATACGACTTCCATCTTTAACCATTGAGCGTAACACGTATTGTTTACCATCAGGGTTTTCTAATCGTAACGAATTGGTTTGGTTACCACCACCTCTTCTAATAGGGGTTAAGCCTCCAAAAACATTCTCTAACTCCAAAACAGGAACTTTTACTGTTTTTCCGTACTTATCTCTGTTTAAATCTCCCCACATAAATTTATGAAAACCACTAACCTCTGTGGATTCTGGAGGATAAATTGAGGTTTCTACAAATTTCTTATGCTCTTCGTATTCAGGAAAGTTTGAATAGATTTTTGTTTGTTTTGGTTTTACAATTTCTTTACTGAATAAAAGTTTGTGACCATCTGTGGTATTGGCAGCATAGTATTCAATAACAGCTGAACCATCTTTGTAGTAATTTAATTTAGCATATCCATGATTACCATAGGTAAATTGAGCTCCATAACCAACCAAAGCAGCTGATTGCTTTGAACCAGAGCCACTAATTACTTGTTTAAACCCGTTTTGTTCTATGTATTGTAAGTTGTGATCGTGACCAGAAACAAATACAATATTGTCTGTGAAATCATTAGATACTGTTTGTATTTGAGCAACAAAGTCACTATAACTTTTATTAAAAATATCGGTTTGTATACCTACGTGTGAACGTAACGCATTTTTTAAAGTACCTAGAACAGGTAGTGGACTTATGTGATCTTTTACAGAAAAACTTCCTCCATGTGGACCGTTACTATATAATGGATGATGTACAGCAACCACAACATTTTTGTATCTGTTTTTTTTGAAAAGACTAGAAACTTCATGAATAAAACGTTCACGAGTTTTAATGTCGCAGTTATCGTTCATTTTTGGCTCTTTGTTCCAATTCATAATAAACCAACGACTATCAATAAGAATTAAAGTAAGGTCATCGTTAATTTTTACTTTGTCTAGTCCACAACCACCTTCAGGTAAAAAGGAGTTTTTACCTAAAGCTTTTTCAACCAATCGCTCCTGCTCTTTTAAGCCATCAACACCATTATACCAGTCGTGATTTCCAGGAATAAAAATTGTATTTCCTTTAAAGTCTTTCAGAGCATCAATTTGTGTTTGTAAACGATGCTCTGCCAAGGCTCTATCTTTGTGTTCTTTACTTGGTATTCCGTAAGGGTAAATATTGTCTCCTAAAAATAAGGTAGTCGAATTTTTAGAAGCTTTGGCTAACTCTTTTTGAAAATAAGTTAGGGTAGGAGTTGTTTGTCCCATTTCGGCATTACCAGCATCTCCAATTAAATAAAAGGAGTGTAACAATTCTTTATTTGTTTGAATTGTTTTTGGAGAAGTCTTATCTGCGTATTTAGCTTTATAGGATGCACAACCACTAACTACAACAATTATAGTTAGATACATGCAAAACTTGGTTAAGTTCATGTTTTGTTTTTTGGTTATGTAAAAATAAGGCTTTTTAGGGTAAAACTACTGTTTTAATAAATACTGATAATCTTCAGGAGTATCAATGTCTAGTAAGTTTAGAGAGGAGTTCACTTTAATAACATTGTTGTTATGTTGTAATAGAAAATTTTTAGCTCCTTTATCACCTTTTAAGTTTAGTAATTTATTAAAATATTCTTTTGGAAATACGGCAGGAACTCCAACACTTCCTTGATAATTGGAAGTAATTATTTTAGAAGGATTTTTTTTTGAAACTTTAATTAAGGAGTTTAAATACTCTGAAGTAACATGAGGCTGATCGGCTAGCATTATTAGAGCATTATCAAAGTTATGTTCTTGTAAAAACTCAATACCCTTTATAATGCTAGTACTTAAACCATCTTGGTGTTTTGGATTATATATTGTTATAATAGCATTTGTTGTAAGTTTCTTTTCAATGGCGTCTTTATTAGCCCCCAATACGCAAAATACATTTTTTATTACTGATTTTTGAGCTTGTTCAATAGTCCATTCAAGTAACGTAGTGTTTTTATAAGGAAGCAGTTGCTTTATCTTTCCCATTCGAGAAGCACTTCCAGCAGCTAATATGAGAATTGCTGTTTTTAGCATCTAATTATTCATGGATTCGTCCAGTAATCTTTTTTAGAGAGAAAACTTCTTTGTTACGAATTACGGATAGTATTTCTGCTAAGATTGATAAAGCAATTTCTTCTGGGGTTTCTGCTCCAATATTTAATCCAGCAGGAGTATGAATTTTATCTAAAAATTCATCAGTAATATCGGGTGAAAATTCAAACAGTTCGTTAAATAGTTTTTCTCGTCGTTTAGCAGCACCTAAAATACCTATATAAATAGGATTTTGTTCTTGTAACTTAATCAACCAACGTAAATCGTAAGTGAAATTATGATTCATAATAACAATAGCAGTATTGTTATTTACTTGAGAAAGTTGAATTAATTCTGGAGTTTGTGCAACTACCGATTTAGCTCCGGGAAAATCAGATAGTTCTTTTGGATCTTTAATAGAAGTAACAACATCAACTTCCCATCCTAATTGAGTCGCTTGCATACATAGTTTCACAGCATCATGCTCACCACCAATAATAAGTAAACGAAATAGTGGTTGTAATGTTTGTTTAAAATTAGCTAACTGACCTGTTTTTTCAGGATAAAACTCTTTATTGAAAGAGTAGGTTTGTTGATTGTTAAATTGAATTACAGAGCCAAAATTACCATAAGATTCATCTTCTTTTTGAAAATAAGATATGATGTTATACGGTTTTCTTTGAATGTTGTTTTCTGAGAAAGCATGAATAAATTCGGAAGAAAGATTAAAAGGTTCTAAAAGAACATATAATGTTCCCTCGCAACCTAAACGATAACGACCATCATAGGTTATTACATTAGGTTTGTTGTTTTCAAAAACCGATTGAGCTCTACGTTGTACTTCTTTTTCAACACAGCCTCCGCTAATGGCTCCAATTATTTTTCCGTCTGAAGATAGTAACATTCTAACTCCTGGTTTTCTGTAAGAAGAACCATCTAAATCTACAACCGTTGCTAATACATTTTGTATGCCTTGTTGTTGGTTAATAGTAGCCTGTTGTATTATTTCTTTAAGTTCGTGTGTCATTTCGTGTAAAAAAACTCTTTTAAAAGTACGCTTTTTTATCACTTTATTAAAAATTTATACTGGTTAATAATTTATTATTTTAGCAAAAACCTTTTTCATGAATAGTTTGATACAAGAAACAGAGCAGTTTGTAATTGATTTGCTGAGTGAGAAATTAGATAAAAACTTTGTATATCATAATATAGCTCACACTCAACGAGTGGTTGAAAAATCACTTGAGTTAATTGAAGGAGAAAATTTTTCAGAAGAACAAATACAAGTTTTAACACTAGCAGGGTGGTTTCATGATGTTGGATATACTGTTAATCCTGAAAACCATGAAGAAGAAAGTATAAAAATAGCAACAGGTTTTTTACAAAGTAAAGAAGCATCAGAAGGTGTTATAGACGAAGTTTCTAAGTTGATAACTTCAACGAAAATGGGAGCTAAACCTGTAACTGAGTTAGAAAAGGTTTTAAAAGACGCTGATTGCTCTCATGTAGGAAGTAAAAATTATAGTGATTTTAATGAGTTACTGCGAAAGGAAAGGGAGTTAGTATGTGGTAAAAAAATAAAAACGGTTGAATGGGATGATTCTAATCTTGAATTTTTAACAAAGCATCGTTTTTACACTAGTAAAGCTTCTAAACTTTGGGAGAAGCAAAAGAGTAAAAACATAGCGCAACTTTTAAAGAGAAAACAAAAAGAAGTACAAGAAGCAGCTAAACTAAAACAGAAAAAAGAAGAGTTAGCGTACAAGAAAAATAAAATAGAGCTACCAGAAAGGGGGATAGAAACGATGTTTCGCGTAGCGATGCGTAATCACATAACATTAAGTGATATTGCCGATACAAAAGCAAATATCTTACTCTCGGTAAATGCAATTATTATTTCAATGACCTTGTCTACTTTGCTTCCTAAGTTAGATAATCCGTCAAATTATTACCTAATTATTCCTACGATAATTTTTGTGGTTTTTACAGTGATTTCAATAGTCTTATCAGTTTTAGCAACCAGACCAAATGTTACGGAAGGAAAATTTACAAAAGAAGATGTAACCAATAAAAAAGTTAATTTATTATTCTTCGGAAATTTTCATCAAATGAAGTTGCCAGATTTTGATTGGGCTATGAGCGAAATGATGAAAGACCGTGATTATTTATACGGTTCTCTTACCAAAGATTTATATTTCTTAGGATTGGTTTTAAATAGAAAATATAAGTTATTACGAATTACGTATACCGTTTTTATGATTGGTATTTTAGTAAGTGTAATATCGTTTGCAATTGCATTTTATATGCAAGAACAAGCCTCGAAAGTAGGAGAGGTAGTTTCAGTGTTATTGTAATAATTACTATTTGAACTCCTGAATGAGCTCATCGATAGTCATTGTTTTTTGGGTATCAAAGTCTTTGTGGTAAATAACTTCTACACGTAAAGCTTTTAATCCAGAAACTCCTTGTAGGTCTTCAACTTCTAATTTTTCTACTTTACCTAATAATTTTTTAGATTGAAGGTATTTAATGTATTTATTGTACTCATCAGCATCTTTATCTTGAGAATATACAATTGCTATTTTACCAGGAACAGTTAGTCGCTCTTCTGTTCCTTTTATATGAGCTTTGTCAATACGTTTTTTTATGATTTCGTATCTAATATTATAAGCGCCATCAACGTCAAACTGCTTTTCATCCATTCTGAATTTTATGGCTAATGGATTACTGTGAACTAAAATTAAAGAAGCAACTCTAAGCTTGTGTTCCATTTTTTCAGCAGCTTTTAAGGCAATGTTTTCCATTTCACACATTACTTGTAATTGCCATAACCTAAGGTTGTACAAGTATAGATCGTCATATTTTTTCTCTTTTGTTAATGACTGTCCTATATACATGTTGTACTCAACACCATCAGTTTTATAACGTTCAAAATAATGAGGGAACATTTGTTGTGCTTCTTCTTGTCTGGCATCAATAAAAGAAGCCAACTTATCGTTTAGTAAAGTAACACTGTCTTCATAGGCTTTACGTTTTTCGTATACTACTTGTAAATTAGGGTCTAAACGATTGATATATGATTCTACCAAGGAACTTAAATCATTATTAACCATTTTTATATGATTAAAGACAGGGTAGATTTCGCGTTTCAAAAAGTCTAAAATGGCTATTTCATCACCAGCTTTCAATCCTTTTTTTACTTCAGATAAATATTCTTCAACTCTAAATCTTAATTCTTTATAAATTGGTAGGCTTTCAACTTTGCAGGCTTCTAACAAAACAGAAATAGCTAAAGAAAGTTGAGTATTTAAATCTTCTTTAATTGCATTATTCCTTGCAGTAGATGAATCTTTAATATCTGATTGACCATACAAAGGATGGACGTCAGGGAAAATAATATCTTCAATTTTAACATTTTCCTTGGCTTCATATGACTCTCTATGGAGTCTTTCGGCAGCCTCATAAAAACGCCATTTTACCGTTGGATGAATTGAGGTATAGTTTTCTTGAATTGTAGCTTCAAGTATGTTTTGATGTTCTTCTGAGAAACGATCAACCGCTATTTTAAACAACGGAATTAAGTTTTGTAGTTTATTTTGATTAATCGAGTTTAGCTCAAAAGGTCTTGGTGAAGCAAGCTCAATAATGGCTAAGCTGTTTTTAGCTGAAGCTAGTATGGGGACTAAAATAATACTACCAATATTTCTGTTTTTTAATCGCTGGTAAAAGTTTTTGTTTTCAGTTTTTTTACCATACTTTTCTACATCAGAAATAGCAAGAGACTCGTTGTTTATGAAGAGTTTTTCTAAAAGATAATTACAGAAAATACAATCGCAAGAAACATCTTTTTCATAGTTTAAAACTAGACTTTCTTCTTTGTTAATATGCGAAGAAGAAAAATTGTTAGAGTCTGTTTCAAAAATGGAAAACCCTAAAGACAAATCATTTATTCCAAAGAATCTACGAAATATTTCTTGTAGCGTATGAACTAAGTCATCATCTTTTTTTATGAGACTAGTTCTTATTTCTGAAATCATTTCATCGGTTGTAACATCGAATAAGTTCATGATTCCGAAGCCCTTAAAAATATAGGATTCAGGAGGGAATTTTTCTTTCCAAACGTCAATATCGTCAAAGTTGTCAAGTAAAAACTTAATGTCTTCTTCAGTTATTTTTGGAGCATTTTCGGTTGGATAAATCTCCATAAAGTCAGCATTAAATGCTGCACGATATTTTTTTATAGTGTTGGTCGTTTTATCTGGAATATCGAAATAAAAGGGACGTTTTATATCAATAGAGTAGTTGTATACGTCAGTTAAAATGATACTACAGGCATACTTGTACATTAAATCACTTTCAAAATGACGAACTTTTAATTCGTAGTCATCTCCAGCATTTTGTAAAATTTTTTCAAATCGACTAGTGAATTTAAAAGATGTAAAAGTAAACGGAATACTAACCGCTTTAATTTCATTTTCTAATAGTAATTCAGGAAATAATGGTTCTAGTAGTAACTCTATAGTATCCTTGTGTTTTTCTAATAAAGATTCATCAGAAAAACCATCAATCAACTCAGGAGCTTTTTCTGTTTCTCGAACTATATTTATTGAAGATTGATGGTATGGATGTTCTTTAAACTCTTCATCCGCATATTTTTGAAATAAAGCAACAATCTTTTCAAAACTTATTTTAAGTTTAAAAGGAAGTTCTATATTCTGAATGTCTCTAGTTCGTCTTATGTTCATAAAGCAAGAAAATGAATCAATACAAATTTACGAAATTACTAACTAAAGAGTCGTTTTTAGTTGTACTCCCTTTCAAAAAATCAAGAATAATCTTTACGTTATGTTTAAAAATTAAAATCTGAAATTAAAATCTCGAATTTTACCTTTTTTTCCAAGGCTATTAAATTTCCAGCTAAAACCTAACATAAAATATTGTTGTAGTACTGTACTTTCAGAATCTTCAATGTAGTTTGAGGTAGCTCTACGTCTTGCATTGGTATTTTGATTTAATAAATCATAAGCTTTCAAACTAATAGTACCTTGATCTTTTAATACAGAGTAGGCTAGGGTAGCGTTCCAAAACCAAGCAGCTTTGTTAAATCCAATTACATTTGGATTGTATGTATAGCGGATATCATTTCGCCATTCTAATTTCTTCGGAATGTTTGTTTTGGTTCTGATGTCAACAGAATGCCTAGTGAAATTTCTGTTTTGTGTAGTGTTTATATCATATTTTGTGTTTGAAAAATCGATATCGTAACTACCTTCAATTGAAGCAATTTTATCCCATTCTAAAGTAGCTCTAAATACAGGACTAAGTGAAGTTGTTTTAGCGCCTTCTTTTATTTCATTTAAAATATTGAAGTTTTTATCTGTTCTAATGTGTGCACCAGCTCTAAGTTGAAGACTTACAATAGAATCTAATTTTATTTTTTTGCTATAGCTACCACCCCCTACAAAATCATAACCACCGTTTGTGTTTTCGTAGGTAGTATTTCTTACTAAGTCATCATCAATAGATGTATTAGTGATTACTTGGTCATTGTATAGACTACCTCTCATATAAACCCAAAAACCAGTTCGTGCTTGCCAATTAAATTTATTAAAATTGATATAAGCCGTATGATTTTGAGTAGGTTTTAGGTTGGGATTACCTGTAATAATATTAGATGGATTAGTTACGTCAGAAAAAGGCTGTATTTGATTGATATTAGGTGCGTTATTACTTAAACGATAATCAAAATAAATAGATGCTTTAGAGTCAAATCGATATCTAAAACTAGAGTTAAGGTCTAAGTTGTTGTAGTCTTTTTGTAAACTTAATTTAGGACGTAATTGATCGTTGTTTTCTAAGGTTCTGTTTACAAAACCAGTTTCGAAATTAAAACGCCATTTTTTTGTCTTATAGACTAACTCTACTGAAGGGGTTTTAGTAATGTCGTTATAAGTAAAGTCAGAGCTTAAGTCAGTATTAAAGTTACTGTATTGTTGTGTTACGTCGTCAAAATCAAAGGTGTTTTCTTTGTTTTCTCGTTCATCACGTTGGTAGCGGTATTTTGCATCTAAAAAGAATTTATTCGCAACTAAAGGGAAACGATATACGAATCGTGTAGTAATTCCCGTTAGGTTGTTTTCAATAGAGCTTTTTTGATCTCTAACTTCTGTACTCGGAGAAGTACCAAAAACTTCAATAGTAGATTTGTTAATTTCTTCTGTATCTGCTTTATCAATTCGGTTGGTAATCGAGGCTTTTATAAAGGAACCTTTGTTTCCCATCTTTTTTGTAATGTCTAATCTGTTTTCAAAGTTATTAGCTTCAGATGTCGCATAAGCTGTACTTATGTAGTTATTTGTAAGTGTATTATTTTCATCTAAAGATTCTTCTTGCCTACGACTACTACCTTCACGTTTATTAAAAACGAAAGTAGGTCTAATGTTAATCAATAAAGTAGAGTCTATTTCAATGTCAAACTCAGTGTCAAAACTATGATTGTGGTTTTCATCATCAGAAGAAGTAGTAGAATTTGAAAAGTATTTTCTATCAGGTAGTGTGTATTCTCTATTGCTTTTTGATTCATTATTAGAAGTACTTCCAGAGTAAAAATAATTAGCATTTACATCTAATCCCTTACCAAATTCATCAGCATAGGTTGCTCCTGCAGTCTTCGATTTTATAATTCCGCTTCCACCACCAAATCGTCTTCCGTTAATACTAAAACCTCCGTTTCCTCCAATCCAAATATTACCACCGCCACCAAACATTTTTTGAATTTCTCCAAAACTGAATCCAGGTGAGTTAATATTATTAGTACTGGCTAATACGCTAAATCGTTGGTTGTTGTCAAAACGATTCACCATTGCGGCACCTTCAAAGCGTTTATCGGTTCCTACACCACCAGATACTCTACCAAACCAACCTTTGTTATTTTCTTTTTTTATAGTTAAGTTAATGGTTTTGTTATTGGCATCTCCATTTTCACCTGTAAAAGCTTCCGATTTAGATTTTGTATCAGTTATTTGAACTTTTTCAATAATATCTTTTGTTAAGTTTTTAGTGGTAATACTAGGATCATTACCAAAGAAAGGTTTTCCGTTAACCAAAATCTTATTAACTTCTTTTCCGTTTACGGTAATTTTACCATCTTCATCTACTTCAACACCAGGAAGTTTCTTTAAAAGATCTTCAACGTTAGCATCTTTTTTAGTTTTAAAAGATTTAACATTAAATTCTAAAGTGTCTTTTTTTACTGTAATGGGAGCTCTAGATTGAATAACAACTTCACTCAGGATATTACTTTCTTCTTTTAATGAAATAGTTCCTAAATTTAAAGAAGAAGACTTGTCAAGTTGAATTTGTTTTGAATAGCTGTCCATTCCCACATACGAAATAAACAGTTTTACATTCTTATCGTATGATTTTCCTTCTAAAGAAAATCTCCCTTTATCATTTGTGATAGTATAGGTAATAATAGTACTATCTTTAACTCTTTCAAGATGAACTGTGGCAGCGTCAATAGGTGTTTTTTCTTTTTCGGAGTTAATAGTACCAGTAATTTTAAACGGATAAGATTGAGCAAAAATTGAACTGGTAAGTGATAAGGAAAAAATAAAAAGTAGTTTTTTCATTGTTTGTAGCAAAATGATTTTCAAAGAGCTACAAATAAAAAGAAAAAACTACTTTCTGATAGTTAAATATTGTTAAATTTATTTCTGCCTGAAATAAATACTAATAGGCACTCCATTAAAGTTATAATGTTCGCGTAATTGATTTTCAATATAACGTTTGTAAGGATCTCTAATATACTGTGGTAAATTAGCAAAAAAGGCAAACTGTGGTGTATGCGTAGGTAACTGCATACAGTATTTAATTTTGATAAATTTACCTTTTGTAGCTGGAGGTGGATTATGCTCCATAATCTCCAACATCGTTTCGTTTAATTTACTAGTTTGAATACGGCGTTTTCTGTTATCAAAAACATCAACAGCAGTTTCAATAGCTTTAAAAATACGTTGTTTAGTTAACGCAGAAATAAAGATAATTGGTACATCGGTAAATGGAGCAATTGCTTGACGAACTTTAGCCTCAAAATCGCGCATGGTGTTGGTTTCTTTTTCAACCAAATCCCATTTATTAACTAAAATAACAATTCCCTTACGGTTTTTCTCTGCTAACCAGAATATTTTTTCATCTTGACCTTCAAATCCACGAGTAGCATCGATAACTAATACCGCAACATCACAATGTTCAACAGCACGAACAGCACGCATTACCGAATAGAATTCTAAATCTTCTTTTACTTTCGATTTTTTTCTGATCCCTGCTGTATCAACCAAGTTGAATTCAAATCCGAAACGATTATATTTAGTATCGATAGAATCGCGAGTGGTTCCCGCAATATTAGTTACGATATTTCTGTCTTCGCCAATTAAAGCATTGATAAATGATGATTTTCCTGCATTAGGACGTCCAACAACAGCAAAACGAGGTAATTCGTCTTGTTTTTCTTCATCTTCTTCAGGTTCAGGAATTTCTTCCGCAATAGCGTCTAATAACTCTCCTGTTCCGCTTCCATTAATAGAAGAAATAGTGTAGTAATCTCCTAAACCAAGGTTGTAAAACTCAACAGCATCAGCATCACGCATTGCATTGTCAACTTTATTAACCGCCATAAATAGTGGTTTTTCAACCTGACGTAAAATTTTAGCAACTTCAGCATCCATAGGGGTAATTCCTTGCTCAACATCAACTACAAAAACAATAATATCAGCTTCGTCAATAGCTAGCTGAACTTGTTTACGTATTTCTCCTTCAAAAATATCATCAGAACCAATTACATACCCACCAGTATCAATTACAGAAAACTCCTTTCCATTCCATTCAGATTTTCCATAATGTCTATCTCTAGTAACTCCACTAACAGAGTCAACAATAGCTTCACGACGTTTTACTAGTCGGTTAAATAAGGTAGATTTTCCTACGTTAGGTCTTCCTACAATCGCAATAATACTCATTTTGCAAAAAAATTTGTGCAAAGATACAATTTCGGAAATGATTTATAATGAATTTTAGATAGTATATAGTTTTTGCTATATTGTTGGCGTTTAATATTTTATTTTAATGGATGATAAATTATACAACCAGATTTTTTTAAAACCTAGATTTCAGTTAGAATATGAGATGAATTCTCAGGTTTTATTGGAAGAAATTAAGAAGCATTTAAACGATGTTTCTAAGTATAAAATGAAGGTTGTAGATAACCATGTAGTTATTGATGTACCCGAAAAAGAGTCGCATTTATGGTCGCCACAACTGCATATTGAAATAGAAGAAACTTCTGAAAGCACTTCGCACATTAAAGGATTGTTTGGTCCGAAACCTCAAGTGTGGACTTTCTTCATGTTTTTACACTTTTTGGTGGGTACTGCATTTGTAATTTTTGGAATCGTTGCTTATAGCAATTGGTCATTAAAACAAATTAGTATGTTGCCCATAGTAATGTTGGTTGTATTGCCTATTGTTTGGGTAGCACTTTATTTAGTGGGGAGCCTAGGAAAATCAACCGGAAAAAAACAAATGGATGAACTAAAAGAGTACACCAAAGAATTGTTACGAACAATTAAAGAGCGTTGATCTTTGATGCCTGATTCAATAGAAAATACTTAAGAAAAGTATTAAGAGAGTTTCATTAAGTTATAGGAAGCCAATCTAAATTTTCTTCAAAAACTTTTCTCCATTGAGTTTTTATTTGTGAAGGAGTTTTTCTTATATACTCTTCTGCTAAGGAGGATTTACTTTTATTAAGATCTTTTAAATACTCTAATCTATCAGTAGGTTTAATATTAACTTTAATATTATTTATTTCATACTTAAATTTAACTCCTAAATTAGTCCAAATAACAGCGTCAAATTCTTTTAGTATAATCCATTTTTTTATACTTTCTTTAAACTCAAAATTATTAGGGGTGAAAGTATTGTTCTTTTTATTATAGTACCCAATAGCGCTTTGTTTGCTACCTTCTCTTATCGCTAAGTTTAAAATGGCTTCATCCAATTTATCGTGATTAGACAAAGTGTAAAGGGTTTGCACAAGATTAGCTTCTTTATCAATAACAAGGGTAAGTCTTCCGTTTTTAGATATTCTAGAAAACTCGATTGGTAATTTAGGTCCATCTTCTTTCCAACCAAATTTTTTATCATAAAATAAGCTCTTGGGTTGCCAGATTAAAGAACCCCAGCCTAATATTGCTATTTTCATTTTTTTAAGATTGTTTGGCTAAATGATCAAACTTTTTTATAAAATTACTTCTTAAAGTTTTGCAATCTACGCCTCTAAATTCGGTATTGTTTATTAAGGCTTGTTGGTAATCCTTTAACAGTTGTTCTATTTTTTTTTGAAGATTGTTTCTGTAAATTATGTGTGATTTTCCTAGCTTTTGGTAACATAAATCGTAGGGGGTTTCAGACTTTATCAGCCAATTATTTTTGGTTTGAGTTTCATGCAATAAACCACAACGAATGTTTGTGTAAAAGTATTTTCCGTCGATGCCATTAAAATCGTTATTAAAGTTATCAAAAAAACTTTTAAAAATTCTTTGATTGTTTAGGTTGTCGTTTTTATATTTAGCTCTTTTTTGTTGAATGTTCTCCCATAAATAGCGGTTGTTATCATAAAAAAATAACCAACCATTAATAAAACATTCAAAAGTTTCTATTAATGAGCATTGTAGGCTCACAACGGCAAAGCCCTCTCCTTTATTTATATTTAATTTTTGTATAGCTTTAATAGGAAGTATGTATCGAGAGTTTACTCTTTTTTCAAAAAAGGATGTAGCACAACTCCATAAGTAATCTTTATCAATATCTAGCTTTTGTGATAATTCGTTCCAATCTAATATGGTCTTGTCTTCTGCTATTTTCATTTTATAAATTATCCCAAAATTCAGGATTTTGTTGATCTAAGTCTAAAGAATCATTATAGAAAGGATTGTCATAATAAGAAAAATCATTTTTTAAAGAATTGTGTTCAGCTAGCTTATTATCTGTGGTTGTCAGATTTGAATGATTATTAAAGGAATTAATATTTGTGAGTATAATTCTATTAAACTCATTAATTATAGGTAATGTTTCAATGACTTCAACAGGCGGTTTGTAATCAAATCTTTTATCCCATTTCTCATCTTCAAAAATATGTTTTCTTAAATTAAATTTCTCAATTCTTTCTTTACGAGTTAACTTTCTCTTTTTAAATGAAAGATATTTATATCTTTCAAGTCTTTTAATTTTATTGCTGTTAAACTTTGTTAAATCTAAGTTTTCTATAATATTTTTAAACTTTATTTCTTCATATTGTGTGTATTGAGTACTTTCCTTTTTGTCGATATTTACAAATTCATTATTAAGATAGTTGTTAAAAATCACAGCTAAGTCTTTTCTGCTTAAAAAAACATCTAAAAGTATGTTTTCTTGTTCGGGAAGAATAAGGTCTCTATTATGTTTAGAATGATATTGGCTTAGTGCATTTAAGCAACATGTGCTTGAAGGGTTGATTTTAAATGATTTAAATATTTTGTCTAATCCAAAAATATTAAATTCATCTTCTAATAATTTTCCTAAATAATAACTTACCTTAGAGCTTTTATATTTACTGTCTAATTCTTTAAGGATATGTATAGATTTATCAAAAAATTTTAATGTGATTAGTATTTTTGCTTTAAGGAGTTTTCCCCAAAAATCGTTACTTATCAAAATGTAGCTTTCAATACTAGAAATAGCTTCATCTAAATCGCTTTTTGTATCACTAAAACTGAGGAGAAAAGCTTTTACAAAAAAGAATTCTTTATTATAGAGGTTATGATTCTTAAAGAACTCTTTGTTGAGAATTTTATCGTCAAATTTATAGCATTCTTTACAATCACATGTTGTATAGAGGATGCCAAACTTTAAAAATTCAAATGCTTTTTCAAATTCTTTGTTTAAAGAAAACTCAAATGCTTTTGAAAAATAATATCTACCAAGTTTATCTAAATTATTTCGTTTAATTAATTCTATAGTATTAGTCCCTATATCCATTATTAATTTTTTATAAAATAAAAATCTTTCCTTATTAATTTTTGAATATGAGTAATATACAATTTTTTAATTTAAAATTATGAGCTAATCTTTATAACCAAATCGTTTTAATTGACGCTCGTTAGAACGCCAGTTTTTGTTGATTTTTACATGTAAATCTAAAAACACCTTCTTGTCAAAAAACTGTTGAAGGTCTTTTCTGGCTTCAGTTCCAACACGTTTAATGGCACTTCCTTTATGCCCAATAATAATTCCTTTTTGAGTTTCACGTTCTACCATGATAACAGAACGGATTTTGATGATATTATCTTCTTCAACAAAACTTTCAGTTTCTACTTCTACTGAGTAAGGAATTTCTTTTTTATAGTGTTGAAGAATTTTTTCACGAATCTTTTCATTTACAAAAAAGCGTTCAGGTTTATCGGTTAACTGATCTTTTGGATAAAAAGGAGGTGATTCTGGTAAAAGCTCAATGATTTTATAAAAAACGCTTTCTACATTAAAGTTTTCAAGAGCAGAAATTACATACACAAAAGAATTTGGGACTTTCTTTTTCCAATAATCAATTTTAGTTGCAACTTCCTCTTGAGTAGATTTATCAACTTTATTTAATAATAAAATTACAGGAATTTTACTATTGATGATTTTATTGAAAAAAGCCTCATTTTTTAATTCTGTTTCGCCTACTTCTACCATGTAGATAAGTACATCAGCATCTTCAAAAGCAGATTTTACAAAATCCATCATAGATTCTTGCAACTCATAAGCTGGTTTTATGATTCCAGGAGTATCAGAAAACACAATTTGATAATCTTCACCATTCACAATCCCCAAAATACGATGTCTTGTAGTTTGTGCCTTAGAGGTAATGATTGATAATTTTTCACCAACCAATGCGTTCATCAAGGTTGATTTCCCAACATTAGGGTTTCCGATAATATTTACAAATCCTGCTTTATGTGTCATAGGGCAAAGATAAGTTGTTTTGAGTAAGAATTGTTGAATTTTATAAGCTTGTTATTGAGTGGTTTAAAAATTATTTTAAAAATAAATGCTTTTTTATTTGGATAAAACAAACAAAAGGACGTATCTTTGCAACCGCAAATCGCGGGATAGAGCAGTAGGCAGCTCGTCGGGCTCATAACCCGAAGGTCGCAGGTTCGAGTCCTGCTCCCGCTACTAGATAAGAGCAATCAGAAATGGTTGCTCTTTTTTGTTTTGAACTATTTATAAATGAATGTTAAACTTTTTTTAATCTTTTGTGTTTTAGTAAATAAAGACATTACATTTACCGATTAAACATAATACAACTAATTAAAACCAATGAAAAAAATACTTTTTATCTTGTTGTTGGCCATCGGTAGTATTTCTTACGCACAGGTACATGATCCTGTAAAATGGAGTACTTCAGTAAAAAAGATTTCTGATAAAGAAGCAGAATTAATTGCTGTTGCTACAATTCAAAAAGATTGGCACTTGTACTCGCAAGAAATTCCTGAAGGCGGACCAATTCCGACGTTATTTACTTTTGAAGGTGATTCTCGTTACTTAAAAAAAGGAAATACAACAGAACCAGAAGGACATGTAGTTGACGACCCTATTTTTGAAATGAAAATTAAATACTTCGATACCAAAGCTGTTTTTACTCAAAAAATTCGTTTAAAAACTGCGGAAAAGTTCACGGTTAAAGGGGCTGTTGAATACATGGTTTGTACAGGAGAAAACTGCTTACCTCCAAAAGAAGTAGAATTAGTTTTCAACGTAAATTAATCCCCTTACCCCATTAACATGATGAAAAAAATACTAGCATTTTTGCTTTGTTTTACTGTTGGATTTTCAGCTCTTGGTCAAATTCACGATCCGATTCAATGGAAAACAAGTGTCGAAAAGGTTTCAGAAACAACGTATAATTTAGTAAGTACCGCAACGATTCAAGGCGAATGGCATTTGTATGCACAAGAAGTTCCGAAAGGCGGTCCAATTCCAACAACTTTTACCTATGATGATGACGGAGGTAAAATTAAAATTGTAGGAAATACATCAGAACCTGAAGGGAAAATTAAGTTTACAACACTTTTTGGAGAGGAAGGAATGAATATAAAATCCTTTGCCAAAAAAGCAGTTTTTAAACAAAAAATAGAACTGGTAGATACTAGCGTAAATCAAATCAACGCATTTGTTGAGTTTATTGCTTGCACTGATGAAATGTGTTTACCTCCTAAGGAAGTAGATTTAGCTTTCGATTTAACGAAAGCTACCGCAGTAAAATCTTCTGCTGATGCAACAAAAGAGGTAAAGACAACAGATAAAGTAGCTTCAAAAGAAACAAAAAAAGAAGAGAAGAAAGGTCTTTTAGGAATTTTCTTCATCGCCTTTTTATCAGGATTTGCAGCACTGTTAACGCCGTGTGTATTCCCAATGATACCGATGACGGTAAGCTTTTTCACCAAACAAAGTAAAAGCAAATCGCAAGGAATTAGAAATGCAATTATCTACGGATTATCAATTATCGGAATTTACGTGTTATTAGGATCGGTAGTAACTGCAGTATTTGGAGCAGATGCTTTAAACGCACTATCAACCAATGTATGGTTTAATGTTGTGTTTTTCTTAATCTTAGTAATTTTTGCAGTATCGTTCTTAGGAGCTTTTGAAATTACTTTACCAAGTTCATGGGCAACTAAAGTAGACTCACAAGCAGACAGAGGAGGTTTAATCGGAATCTTCTTTATGGCATTAGCCTTAGCCATTGTATCATTTTCATGTACAGGACCTATTGTAGGAACTTTACTAGTTGAAGCAGCTTCAAAAGGAGGAATTGCTCCTATTGTAGGAATGTTAGGGTTTTCATCAGCAATTGCATTACCATTTGCATTGTTTGCAGCCTTCCCAGGATGGTTAAACTCATTACCTAAATCAGGAGGGTGGTTAAACACCGTAAAAGTAGTTTTAGGATTCTTAGAATTAGCTTTAGCATTTAAATTTTTATCGAATGCAGATTTAGTATTACAATTACATTTATTAGAAAGAGAGGTGTTTATCGCTATCTGGATAGCTATTTTCGGAGCCTTAGCTTTTTATCTCTTCGGAAAAATACAATTACCACACGATAGCCCAATCAGTCATATTTCTGTAGGAAGATTAAGTTTAGGATTAATCGTTTTATCCTTTACTATTTATATGATCCCAGGACTTTGGGGAGCACCATTAAACTTAATTAGTGCTTTCCCTCCACCACAACACTACAGCGAATCTCCTTATGGGGTAGGATTCACAAAAAAGGGAACAGCGAGTGTTCAGCAAGACAATCACGAAGCTTTACCAGAAGGAGCCCATTTAATGCCTCCTCACGATATCATATCATTTCACGATTATGACAAAGGGTTAGCGTATGCAAAAAAAGTAGGCAAACCGGTTATGTTAGATTTTACAGGGCACGCTTGTGTAAACTGTAGAAAAATGGAACAAAACGTATGGGTAAAACCAAAGGTATTAGACGTTCTTAAAAACAAGGTGGTGTTAATTTCTTTGTATGTAGATGACAAGCGTCCTTTAAAAGATGATGAAGTGGTGGAATCAAAATTGAATCCAGGAAAGAAATTAAAGTATATCGGACAAAAGTGGAGTGAGCTACAAACCATTAAGTATAAAGCCAACTCACAGCCGTTTTATGTTTTGATGAATCACGATGAATCAAACATATCAGATCCTGTAGGTTACATGCCAGATGCAGATGAATATTTCAACTGGCTTGAAGAAGGAGTTGCCAACTTCAAAAAATAATACAACTCAAAAGCACCTTAAATTTAAGGTGCTTTTTTCTTTTAAAGAACCTTTTTGGTGTAAAAAGCTCTTTTCTAGGCTCATTTTGAAATTAGCCTTATAATTCTTACCTTTGTACGATATGGTAGATACTACACACGAGAAAAAAAATCAACGAGTTTTTACATTCAACTTCCTTGTGTTCCGAAACCAGTCGGACAAGTTTATTCCACCAGGATTCTAATTTATTGCTTTTCTAAAAGGAAAAGATTTCAAACGTATTTACATTATTTTATGCTCTACCTAAATTGGTAACGCTATAAAATATTAGGCCCTTACGAATAGCTATTTGGCATGTTCGTACACTTTTCGCAAAAGTATATACTGCGCTAATAAATAATAAACCCCAAATAGGCCATAATAACGCTTAAAAACTTCAATAAATAATCCTGAAGTTATTTGTCGTTACGTCTAATGCTTATTTATAAAAATCAAATTATGACAGTACACACTTACGATGCTTTTAATCGTATAACCCCTCTTGAAATGGAAAGAGTAACTAATTTTTTATATACACATCTTGAAAACTATGGAGATGAAAAAACAGCCATTCGCAAAGCGATTGATTATGCGGCTAAAGAAAGAACAGGATTAGGAGGTTATGTGTTTACCATAGAAGATAAAAATGAAATTGTAGGAGCGGTAGTGATAAATAAAACAGGAATGGACGAATACATACCTGAAAATATCTTGGTTTATATCGCTACCCATAAAGATTACAGAGGAAAAGGAATCGGTAAAAAGATAATGAAGCATGCCATCGATAATTGTAAGGGTGATATTGCTTTGCATGTAGAAAAAGATAATCCCGCTAAGTTTTTATATGAGAAGCTTGGGTTTACGACTCCGTATTTAGAAATGAGACTAAAACGATAATATGAGACAGTTAAAAATAACAAAACAAGTTACCAATAGAGAATCAAAATCTATTGAAAAATACTTACAAGAGATAGGGAAAATAGACTTGATTACTGCTGATGAAGAAGTTGAATTAGCTCAAAGAATCAAGACAGGAGACCAAAGAGCCTTGGAAACATTGGTAAATGCAAATTTACGATTCGTTGTTTCGGTAGCTAAACAGTATCAAAATCAAGGTTTACGTCTTTCTGACTTGATTAATGAAGGAAATATAGGTTTGGTAAAAGCAGCAAGACGTTTTGATGAAACTCGTGGATTTAAGTTTATATCTTATGCAGTTTGGTGGATCCGTCAATCGATCTTACAAGCATTGGCAGAACAGTCACGTGTAGTAAGGTTACCACTTAATAAGATTGGAAGCATTAGTAAAATAAATAAAGCTGTATCTAAATTAGAGCAAAATAATGAACGTATGCCAACGCCCGAAGAAATTGCGAAGGTATTAGATATGACTGTTTCTGATGTGAAACAATCTATGAAAAACTCAGGACGACATATTTCTATGGATGCTCCTTTAAAAGAAGGAGAAACTTCTAATTTGTATGACGTAATAAGAGCTTCAGAAGCTCCTAAGCCAGATAAAGAGCTAATGCAAGAGTCATTACAATTAGAGATTAGCAGAAGCTTAGAAACACTATCTCCAAGAGAATCTGATATCATAAAGCTTTTTTATGGATTAGAGAATTACAGACCTATGAGTTTGACCGAAATAGGAGAAACATTCGATTTAACAAGAGAACGCGTACGTCAAATTAAAGAGAAAGGAATCAGAAGATTAAAACAAAGATCAAGAACTAAAGTATTACAAACATACTTGGGGTAATTGAATCAAAGTACTAATTAAAAATACACTATATATATGTTAATAATACCAGTAAAAGAAGGCGAGAATATTGATAGAGCCATTAAAAGATATAAAAGAAAATACAGAAACACAAAGGTATTGCAAGAAATAAGAGAAAGAAAAGAATATACAAAACCATCAGTAAGTAAAAGAGCTCAGTTAAAGAAAGCTCAATATAAACAACGGTTTTTGCTAGAACAAGAAAAATAATATATGGATATACATTTTATTGATTTAATCATATTCATAGCCTATTTAATTTTCATGCTTGGAGTAGGAGTATACTTCATGAATAAAAATAAATCAAAAGACGATTACTATGTAGGAGGAAGAAATATGTCTGCAAGCCATATAGGGTTGTCCGTAGTGGCAACCGATGTTGGTGGAGGTTTCTCTATCGGTTTAGGGGGGCTTGGTTTTTTAATGGGGCTCTCCGGTAGTTGGATGCTTTTTACAGGGTTGTTAGGTGCTTGGATAAGCGCCGTTTTTTTAATCCCAAAAGTATATCCAATAGCGAAAAAGCATCACTTTTTAACTTTTCCGCAATCGTTGGCACACCATTATAATGTCAAAGTAGCTTTAATTGCAGGAATCATTTCTCTCATAGGATATATAGGTTTTACAAGTTCACAAATACTAGCAGGAGCAAAATTAGCATCAGCTACCTTTCCGTCAATTTCTATAACCGATGCTGTTTTAATTATGGGAGTTATAGCGGTGGTTTATACTGTTATTGGTGGAATTAAAGCAGTAATTTATACTGATACCATTCAATGGATAATTTTAATGGTAGGATTGATTGGTATAGGGATTCCAATTGGTTTTATCGAAATTGGAGGTTGGACAGCTATCAAAGAAACTTTACCGGCAAGCTTTTTATCATTATCAAACATAACGTTTATTGATATGTTTAACTGGGTTATTACCATCGTACCTATTTGGTTTGTTGGAATGACCTTGTACCAACGAATTTACGCTTGTAAAGACAAAAAAACAGCCAAAAAAGCATGGAAAATAGCTGGGTTGTTTGAATATCCAATTATGGCTTTTATGGGGGTTGCTTTAGGATTATTTTCTAGAGTTGCTTTTGAGCAAGGGATGTTCTCGTCAATAGGTTACGCACCAGGCACTGAAATGGATGCAGAATTAGGGTTACCTTTATTATTAAGAAGTATTTTACCAATAGGTTTAATGGGGTTGATGATGTCAGCTTATTTTTCAGCGATTATGTCAACTGCAGATAGTTGTTTAATGGCGGCTTCAGGAAATTTAACAACGGATATTTTTGGGTATTTTAAGAAAAGTATCAGCATAAAAAATTCGCAAATTATTACTTTTATAATTGGAGGCGTAGCTATAATGTTAGCAACAATGATGCAAAATGTATTAGAGTTGATGCTGTATTCATATGCCTTTATGGTATCTGGCTTATTAGTGCCTGTTTTAGGAACGTTAGTGCTAAAAAAACCATCATCAACAGCTGCTTTTTATGCTATGATTTTTGGTGGACTTACTACTTTAATATTAATTATCTTAGAGGTGAAATTACCATTCGGTTTAGATGCTAATTTCTTCGGAATTACATTGTCAGCTTTGGTGTTTTCTATAATTCAATTTACTAGAAAAGAAAAGTAGTGGAAGCCTTACAAAAGAGTTTAGAAAAAATTAGAAAAGAGTTACACCAATATCCAGAAACTTCTGGAGATGAATATGAAACTCAAAAAAAGATAAAGGCATTTTTAGCAAAAAATACTTCATGTACAATTGTTGAAGTTGCCCAAACAGGAATAATAGCTATTTTTGAAGGAGAAGAGAGAGGAAAAACAGTAATGTTACGTGCCGATATAGATGCGTTACCTATTCAAGAAGTAAATACGTTTCAACATCAATCAAAAAATAAAGGAGTTTCCCATAAATGTGGACATGATGGACATACAACAATTTTACTAGGAGTAGCAAAGCTTCTTACGGAAAAACAGTTGCCTAAAGGAAAAGTAGTATTGCTTTTTCAACCTTCAGAAGAGAATGGAAGAGGTGCACAGTCTGTTTTAGAAGACTCTTCTTTTAAACAACTCAATATAGATTATGTTTTTGCGCTACATAATTTACCAGGTTTTGCAACACATGAAATTGTTGTCAAGAGAGAAACATTTACGAGTAATGTAAAAAGTGTTGTAATTACTTTAGAAGGAAAAACAGCACATGCTGCGGAACCTGAAAAAGGATACAACCCAGCAAATGCAATTGCTACAATATTAACTTTTGCTGAAAAAGAAAGTATTAACGCACCAGAATCGTCCGATTTTATTTTGATAACTCCAGTTTACATAACCATGGGGGAAAAAGCTTACGGGATTTCTGCAGGGTACGGAGAAGTTCATTTTACGTTAAGAAGTTGGGGTACGAAACAGATTGAAGAAAAGAAAGAGAAATTAGAGCAACTTCTAAATCAACTACAACTAAAATATTCACTAAAAATTAAAACTTCTTGGTTTGAAGAGTTTTACTCAAATATAAATAATAAAGAAGCTGTTTCAATCATAAAAAAATCAGCTGAGAAGCAAAAGTTATCAATAAATGAAATTGAAACTCCGTTTAAATGGGGGGAAGATTTCGGGTTGTTTACTCAAAAATATAAAGGAGCCATGTTTGGATTAGGAGCAGGAAAAAATACACCTGCTTTACATAATCCAGATTATGATTTTCCAGATGATATAACTATGACAGGAGTTCAATTATTTTATAGTATAGCAAAGGAGGTATTAAACAAATGACACACACATCTTTTATAGAAATTTCCGAATCGGCAATTAAAAACAATATTGATTTTATTAAAAATCACTTAGGTAATGAAGTAATATTCTCATCTGTTGTAAAAGGGAATGCCTACGGTCACGGAATTAGAACGTATTGCACTTTAGCTTATAAATATGGAGTTAAGCATTTTAGTGTTTCCGATGCTAATGAAGCCTATGAGGTAAAGAAAACGTTGCCTCAAAAGGATGTTACTATAATGATTATGGGAATGATTCATAACAGCCAAATAGCTTGGGCTGTTGAAAATAACATAGAGTTTTATGTTTTTGAAATGGATAGGATACAAGTTGCAGTTGAAACAGCTAAAAAACTTAAAATTCCAGCGAAGATTCATATAGAAATAGAAACAGGAATGAACCGTACAGGGTTTGTTTTAAAAGATATTAATAAGGTCCTTAAATATGTTCAAGAAAACATAGAGTACCTTGTTGTAAAAGGAATTTGTTCTCATTTAGCAGGAGCAGAAAGTATTTCAAACTACAAGAGAATTACCGATCAACAAAAGAAGTTTAGGAAGACAATTAATAAAATAAATCAGCAAGAATTTTTAAACCCTGAATTTCATTTAGCAAGTTCTGCAGCGAGTATTCGATATCCTAAAACTAGATTTGACTTAGTAAGAATAGGAATTCTACAGTTTGGTTTTTTTCCGACGAAAGAAATTCTAGTTCATTACCTAAATAAGCACAAGGTTTATGAATCACCCTTGCAAAGGGTTCTCTCTTGGAAAACTCAAGTAATGGATGTTAAGACCGTAAAATCAGGTCAGTTTATAGGTTATGGAACATCGTTTTTTACCAATCATGAAGTAAAAATAGCTATTGTACCAGTAGGATATTCATCAGGTTATAGTAGGTCATTAAGTAATAGAGGTAAAGTTTTAATTAGAGGGAAAAGACATGATATTATTGGAACCGTTAATATGAATATGATGGCAGTTGATGTAACTTATGCAGAGAATGTAGAGAAAGGAGACGAAGTTGTTTTGATAGGAGATCAAGAAGATAGAGAAATTACAGTGTCATCATTTAACGATTATATACAAATAATTAATTACGAGTTATTAACGAAGTTACCAGATAATTTACCAAGAATTATAACAAAATAATATGGCAGAATTGATAATACATTCTGAAAGAATAAAACAGAATATAAAAGATTTAAGCGACTTTTTTAAGTCAAATAATATAGAATGGAGTTTAGTAACCAAAGTATTTTCAGGAGATAAGACATTTTTGAAAACGATCTTAACTAAAGATGTAATTAAGAACATAAATTCAGTAGGAGATTCAAGGTTAACCAGTTTAAGAAACTTACGAGCAGTAGATCCAGAGTTAAGAACTATTTACATAAAACCACCTGCAGTAGTTTATGCTGAGGAAGTGGTGGAGTATGCTGATATTTCTTTAAACAGTTCGTTATCTACCATAGAAGCTTTAAATCAAGCTGCTAAAAAGAAAAACAAAGTTCATCAAATCATTATTATGATAGAGTTAGGTGAGCTAAGAGAAGGTGTGAGGAGAGATGATATTCTAAGTTTTTATGAAAAAGTATTCAATCTACCTAATATCGATGTAATTGGTATTGGTTCAAACCTTGGTTGTATGTATGGTGTAGAACCTACTTATGATAAATTATTACAGTTATCGCTTTATAAAGAACTGATCTCAGCGAAATTCAATAAAGAATTAAAGTATGTTTCAGGAGGTACTTCTATCACTTTACCACTAATAGAAAATAAAATTGTTCCTAAAGAAATTAATCATTTTAGAATTGGTGAAGCAGCTTTTTTTGGGCTAAGTCCTTTGGAAAATAAGCGGTTTAAAAACTTGTATACTGAAACCTTTGAGTTTTATGCTAACATAATAGAATTAAAAGAAAAAAAGCTGGTGCCAGATGGTATTATTAACGATGCTAATATTGGACACACAACGGATTATGATGAGAATAATGTACAAGAAACATCGTATAAGGCAATTTTAGATGTTGGTTTGTTAGATGTAGATAAAGATGATATTGAAGCTGAAGACAAAGAGATTTCTTTTGTAGGTATTACTTCTGATATGCTAGTAATTGATGTTGGGACGAATAAAGATAAATCAGGAAAAGTAAAATACAAAGTAGGTGATAAAATTAAATTTAAACCTAGTTATATGGGAGTTGCAAGATTGTTAATCTCAAAATTTATAGATAAAGTTTATAAAAATGACATGTAAATGTCTGCTATTTTGTTGTTTTAAAAACTCAAGAGTTTATAGCTCTTGAGTTTTTTATGTAAAACGTTCAACATTAAACGGGGTAATATCTAAACTTGTTTTTTTATTATCTATAATTTCTGAAACTAACTTGCCGGTAGCAGGCCCTAGACTCCAGCCCATCATTGCATGTCCAGCAGCTACAGTTATATTTTTAATTTTCGAAAGCTTACCGATATAGGGTAAACCATCAGGAGAACAAGGGCGTAAGCCAGTTTCAACGTTATCTATTTCTTCTTGATTAATGTTTAAATTGTTATAGTAACTTTTGCTAGCATCAACTATGGCATGTACTCTTTTTTTATTGACTTTGTTATTAATACCGGCAATTTCCATCATCCCCCCAAAACGCGTAAATCCATTCATAGGACTTACTGCAACTTTAGCCTCTGTTAAAATAGCAGGAATGGTAATACCTGTATCATTTTTTACATTAATTCGATAGCCTTTGCCAGCTTGAACAGGAATATTAATTCCTAACTTTTTAGCTAGTTTTTGTGTCCAAGATCCAGTAGTTAAAATATATTCATCGGCAGTAATCGTATTATTTTTTGTGCTAATTGATTTTATTATGTCATTAGAAATATGAAAATCTAAAACCTCTTCATTAGACAAAAATGTAACATTGTTTTGTTCTAAATATAGTTTCAATTGTTTCATATATTCACTTGGTGTCATATGAGCATCAGAATGATAGTATACAGCTCCTTTTATGTTTAATTGAATATTGGGCTCTAGTTTCTGTGTTTCTTCTTGAGTTAAAAGCTCAACTTTTAGTCCTTCCTTAATACCAAGTTTTCCAACATTCCATTCCTCTTCTCCCATTTTATCAGTTTTGTAATACATCATCAACCCTTTATGTTGATAATGGAAATCAAAATCTTTCGAAGCCTTTATTTCTTCATATAACTCTTTACTAAATAAATTAATGTCTTTAATAATAGGAATAGAAGCAGCTACTTTTTTATGAGTTGCTGATTTTTTAAAATACCAAGCCCATTGTAAAAAGTCAAAATCTAGACGAGGTTTTATAGATAATGGACTGGTAGAACTGAGCATCCATTTAAGTCCTTTTGTAATCATTCCAGGAGCAGCTAAAGAAACTATATGACTAGGGGTAATAATCCCTGCATTAGCAAATGAAGCTCCTGATGAAAAATTTGATTTTTCAATTACAGTTACTTTGTGTCCTTCTTTTTGAAGATAATAAGCGGAACTTAAACCTATAATTCCACCACCAATAATGATAATTTCTTTATTCATAAAAAATCTCTCGACTACGCTCGAGAAGACATTTCGTTGCTTGTAAAATATTAAATGACTTGAAAACCATGTGCGTATGGATCATCTTCATCATCAATAACAATGTTATTATATCCATACACTTTTGCCCATCCTTGAATACTAGGAATAATAGCTTGTTTACCATCTAAGGTAGTTTCTTTTTCAACACGGCCTATAAACTTACTTCCAATAAAACTTTCATGAATGAATTCTTCACCAAGTTGTAATTTTCCTTTAGCATATAGTTGCGCTAAACGTGCTGAGGTTCCTGTACCACAAGGACTTCTGTCAATGGCTTTATCACCATAAAAAACCGCATTTCTTCCTGATGAGGTCGGATCAATAGGATTTCCCGTCCATAACATATGTGTTACATCTCTAATTGTATCATTTTCAGGGTGGATAAACATATTAGGATATTTTTCATTAATACGATCTCGAACAACTTGAGAGTATTGAATAATTTTAGAAGCAGTAAAATTATGAACTCCTGAGAAGTTTTTTTGAGGATCTACAATTGCGTAATAATTTCCTCCATAGGCAACATCAAAATTGATTTCTCCTAATTCAGGACAATCTATGGTGAGTTCTTTAGCTGCTAAATAGCTTTTTACGTTAGTTAGTTTAACCCAATTTACTTTTTTACCAGTTTGTTGATATTCAATTTCAACCAAACCAGCTGGGGCTTCCATTCTAATTTTTCCTGGAACTTTAGGGGTAACTAAACCTTCTTCAATTGCTATAGTGATTGTTCCAATAGTTCCATGCCCACACATTGGTAAACATCCAGAAGTTTCAATAAATAAAATAGCAAAATCATTTTCTGGGTTGTGAGGAGGAAATAAGATTGAACCACTCATCATATCATGACCACGAGGCTCAAACATTAAACCTTTACGAATCCAATCATATTCTTTTAGGAAGTGTTGACGTTTTTCGCTCATGTTGTTTCCTACTAAGTTAGGACCTCCACCAGCAACTACCCTAACAGGGTTTCCACAAGTATGTGCGTCAACGCAAAAAAAAGTTTTTTTCATCTTAAAATTGAATCGCCAGCTTGTATTCTGTAGTAGAAAAAACCCTTCAAATTTTTCTATTTGGAAAGACGAAGCTGGCTTTATTTCAATTTCTTTAGATGGTCCTAAAGTAAGGTTTTGTACTCAGACATTTTCTAAAGAAATTATTAAATTTTGTTATACTATTTCTCCTTTTGTTAGTGTACCGTTAACAGAACGTAAAATATGTAAAGGGTTTTCATTTTTTAGTTCTTCAGGTAATATATGGTTAGGCCAATCTTGATAACTAAAAGGACGAACCCAACGTTTAATTGAGTTAACCCCTACAGCTGTAAACCTACTATCTGTAGATGCTGGATAAGGACCTCCATGAACCATTGACGGGCAAACTTCTACTCCAGTAGGAACACCGTTAAAAATAATTCTTCCAACTCTGTTTTGTAAGGCAGAAATTATAGTAGGGTATTTTGCTACTTCATTATCATCTGAAATAACTGTTCCTGTAAGTTGTCCTTCTAAACTTGAAATTATTTCTTCTAATTGTTTTTCGTTTTCACATTGAACTACAATAGAATATGGGCCAAATACTTCTTGATGTAATGTTGGGTTGTTCAAAAATGTTTTTCCTTCAACAGTTGTAATTGCTTGCGAAGCATAGTTAGGCTGAGTTTTTTCTTCATATTTAGCCATTATAGTTAAACCTTCTTGAGTAAAAGCTTTGGTTTTATTATCCTCATATGCTCCAATAATATTAGGATGTAGCATACAAGTTGGATTGATTTCTACAATTTTATTGGCTAAAGAGTTAATAAAATTATCAAAACTATCACTTTTTATTCCTAAGATTAACCCAGGGTTTGTGCAAAATTGCCCTGTACCCAACGTAATAGAGTTAGCATAAGTAGTTGCTAAACTTTCTGCTCTATTTTGTAGTGATTTTGGGAGTATAATTACTGGATTGATACTTCCCATTTCAGCAAAAACAGGAATCGGTTCTTCACGTTTTGCAGCTAAATCTAACAAAGCTCTACCACCACGGATACTACCTGTAAAGCCAACAGCTTTTACTTTTGGGTGAGCGACTAATTGCTTACCTACTTCAATACCACTTGAGTTTATGTTAGAAAAAACTCCGTTAGGCATTCCAGTTTTTTCAGCAGCTTTAATAATTGCTGAAGCTATAAGTTCACCTGTACCAGCATGCATAGGGTGTGACTTAACTATTACAGGACAACCAGCGGCTAAAGCAGCTGCAGTATCTCCACCTGCTGTAGAATAGGCAAGAGGAAAATTACTTGCACCAAAAACAACTACAGGACCCAAGGGAATATTCATTTTACGTAAATCTGATTTAGGAATTGGCTCTCTGTCAGGAATTGCAGTATCAATAGTAGCTTCGACCCATGAGCCTTCTTCAACTAAATCAGCGAAAGAGCGTAATTGAAATACAGTTCTTCCTCGTTCTCCTTTTGCACGTCCTTCAGGTAATCCTGACTCGGAACAATAAGTTTGTATTAATTCATTGTCTAAGGCTAAAATTTCATCAGCAATAGCATTTAAAAATTCAGCTTTTCTTTTTCCAGAAACAGTTCTGTATGTTTTAAATGCTTCAGAAGCTAGATTTACGGCGTTATCAATTTCTTCGGAAGTAGCTTCAGTAAAAACAGTATCATTTTCCCGATTTAATTCAGGGTTAAATGTTTTGTAAGTTGTACTTCCTAAATTCGATAACTGATTTCCTATATAGTTTTTTCCTGTAATCATATTTAAATTGACAAAGAGTTAATTAGTGAGTAGCTAAAGTTTTATAATTGGGTAATGTAGGTCTGTTTTTTAATCCAGTTTCTATTACATTTAAAACATGTTTACGTTCTTCACCTATTAAAGGTAATCGAGGAGCTCGCACATTTTCAGTTCCAATACCTGTGGCTACTTCTGCTAACTTAATATTTTGTACTAATTTAGGGTTTATATCTAATTCTAACAATGGTAAAAACCATCGGTAAATCTCTAGTGCTTCTTGAATACGACCTGCTTTTTGCAATTCATAGATAGCCACTGTTTCTTTAGGAAAAGCACAAACTAAACCAGCAATCCATCCATCTGCCCCCATCAATAGACTTTCTAAAGCTAAAGTGTCAACGCCTGTCATTATTTTTAAACGATTTCCAAAACGATTTTTAATTCTTGTTACGTTTGAAATGTCTCGGGTAGATTCTTTTACAGCTTCAATGTTATCACATTTTAATAATTCTTCAAACATATCTAGTGTAACTTCAATTTTATAATCAACAGGGTTGTTGTATACCATAATTGGAAGCGATGTATTATTTGCGACTGCTTTGAAATATTCTACAGTTTCTCTATCTCCAGACTTATAGCGCATAGGCGGAAGCATCATTAATCCTTTGGCACCATCTTCTTCAGCTTTTTGAGCTGCTTCGATGGCTCCCTTAGTCGTTTGTTCTGCTATGTTTATTAATACTGGAACTTGGTTGTTAACTAATTGAACCGTAGTTCTTGTTAGTGTTCTTTTTTCGTCGTCAGATAATGTGCTAGCTTCACCTAAAGTACCTCCTAAAACAATTCCGTGTACACCTGCTTCTAATTGTGCTTTAATATTTACTTCAAACATGCTTAAGTCTAAAGTATCATCATTTGTAAACTTTGTGGTTACCGCTGGCATTACACCTTTCCAATTTATACTCATCGTAATATTATTTTTTCATTGCAAAGTTATATGTAAGATAAAGAGAGTTTTAACTCTAAATTATCATATATTGATACAATATTAACTTCTGTGTTGTTTTTATTGTGTAATGTTAATAGTATTTGCATATTTTTGAATTATAATAGCAATTTATCAATGAAAGTTTTACCCTTTAAAATACCAAAAACTCAAAATATTGGATTAATTTATCAAGAAGATAAAGAGCAATATTTTTATGATAAATTTCATCAACATGAAGAGATACAATTATGTGTGATAGTAAGGGGTGAAGGTACTTTAGTTGTTGGTGATACTATTGATAAATACTCGTCAGGAGATGTTTTAGTAATAGGAAGTAATTTACCGCATGTTTTTAAAAGTGATGCTTCCATCATTAAAGAATCTTTTATGATTTCACTTTTCTTTACAAAAGAGTCATTTGGAAAGAGCTTTTTTTTATTGGATGATTTTAAAGAACTAATTCCTTTTTTTGAAAAATCTACCTGTGGGTTTAGACTTCTTGAGAACAGGGAAAAAGTTATGGATATCTTATTACAGTTACAGCAATCAACAAACCTCAATCGTTTTATAGGTTTACTTCAGGTTTTAAAAATATTAGTTAATTCAAAAACAGTTGAATTGGCCAATTTTATTTACCCGAAGAAATATACGGATAATGAAGGAAAGAGAATGCGTAATGTTATGGATTTTACAATGAATAACTTTGATAAGAATATAGGTTTATACGAGATTTCCGAAAAAGCAAATATGACGCCTAATGCTTTCTGTAGATACTTTAAACAACGAACAAATAAAACATATTTTACTTTTTTAAATGAACTACGTATAGAAAATGCATGTAAGTTATTAAACTCAGGAAATATATTATCAATTAGTGAAATAGCTTACCAATGTGGTTTTAATAATTTATCTAATTTTAACAGAAAGTTTAAAGAAATTAAAGCAGTTAGCCCATCAAAATACAGAAAAGTTTCGGGTTTTAAGTAGTTAGCTTGTTGTATTATAGTAAGAAAGCAATATATTATCAATTTTTTAAACAACTGTTGATTATATTTGGGGCTATTTATCTACTTAATTTTAATGGGGAAAAGAATTACTTATTTATTGTTTTTAGTATTGTCAATCATTACTGAATTATCTGCACAAGAAACATTACCAATTTATGCTGATTATTTATCAGATAATGTGTATTTATTACATCCCGCTGCTGCAGGTATTGGTGATTGTGGAAAAATAAGATTAACGGCACGTCAGCAATGGTTGGGAGTAGATGATGCACCAGCATTGCAAACGGCTAGTTTCCATGCAAAATTAAGCGAGTACTCTAACACAGGCTTGGGAGTAATTCTTTTTAATGATAAAAATGGGTATCATTCACAAAAAGGAATTCAAGGGACCTACGCATATCACATTGATATGGGGAATGAAAATCTTTTTAATCAGTTATCTTTTGGATTGTCTTTTTCTGTGGTTCAGAATGAGAGAGATCAAAGAACTTTTGTAAATGATCCTACAGTAAGTCAGGTTATAGAAAGTGATTTTTATTTTAATGCTGACTTTGGTATGGCATATCATAAAAATGGATTATCATCTTATTTTACAGTAAAAAACCTTTTTTTATCAGCAAAAAACAACTTAAATCCTGATTTTGAATCGTATAATCTTAGAAATTATGTTTTAGGAGGAGGGTATTTCTTTGGAGATAAGGAAAAACTACAATTTGAACCCTCATTAATGTTTCAGTATAAAGAACTAACTGAAGAGAAGATAGCAGATATAAACTTTAAAGTGTACAAAACTTTAAGTGCAACACAATTATGGGCTGCATTATCTTATAGAAGAAGTTTTGGTGGAAATGTTTTTGGAGACTCTCAATATTTAACCCCTATAGTAGGAGTTAATTACAAAAATTGGATGTTTGCCTATACATATACACAACAAACAGGAGATGTGGTATTTTCAAATGGAGGGTTTCATCAATTATCATTAGGGATAAATTTATTCTGCACTAAAAGGAGGGCAGCAGCGTGTCCTAATATCAATGGAAGTTTTACATATTAAAAATCAAGAAAGTCAATTTTACTGTTTCGATAGTTTTTAAGCATTACTTCTAAAACATTTTTATCTTTATTTATAAAAAAAGTATTATTAGGTATCTCGTTACTTTGGTTGAGTATATTTTGCTGATTTAAAACATTTTTAACCTGTTTAGCAACAGCTTCACCAGAATCTATAATTTTGACTTTATTTCCAGTTATTTTTTGTATTTGAGGTAGTAAATATGGGTAATGTGTGCATCCTAAAACAATATAATCACACTTTTTCTCTAACATGGGAGCTATATACTTTTTTAATAAAGAAGTCATCTCGTTAGAGTGAATTTTACCATTTTCTATTAGTTCAACCAAGCCTTCACCAACTTGTTCTATAATATTAATTTCATCGTTTAAACTAGAAGTGGTTTTTTCAAATAATGTACTATTTAAAGTACCCTTTGTTGCAAGGATACCAATTGTACCTGTTTGGGTATTTAATGAAGCAGGTTTAATTGCCGGCTCTATGCCAATAAAAGGAATTTTGTAATTACTTCTTAAGTATTCAATAGCATTGGTAGTAGCTGTATTGCAAGCAACAACAATTATTTTAGCTCCATTATTAATTAAAAGTTCTGTATTTTTAATAGATAAATCAACTATTTCTTGTGTTGATTTTTGACCATATGGAGCATTCTTACTATCCGATAGGTAAATAGTGTTTTCTTGAGGTAACAATTGATGAATTTCCTTCCATATGGATGTACCACCAATACCAGAATCAAAAATACCAATAGGATGTTGTGCAATAGTTTTCATACGTATAACAAAAATAAAAATCCTGCTGTTTAAACAGCAGGATTTTTATATAAAATATATGTATTCTTTTTAGAATCCTAATTTAGCTTTTACAGCATCGTAGATATCTTCTCCTTTATCGTAAACGATTAAACCTTTACCTGGAGCAGCATCAAAAACATAGATAATCCCCTTTTCAGCAGCTACAGCTTTAATAGCATCTTCAGCCTTCTTTAAGATAGGAATAGTTTTTTCTTGGTATTTTTTTTGCATTTCTTGACCAGCAGCTTGTTCAGCTTGCGCTATCTTTTGTCTGTCTTGATTAACCTCAACGGCTCTTTTTTGGTTTACTTCTTGAGTTTGACTTTTACCTTCAGCTTCATATTTTTTCATTTTAGCCTCTAGTTTTTTGTACATTGTTTCAATGTCGTCACGGTATGTTTTGTTTAGCTTTTCAAGCTCTGCTTTCATAGCTTTTGTTGCAGGCATTTCAGCTAATAATTTATCTGTGTTAATATGTGCAGTTTTTTGTGCGTTTGCTACACCACCCAATCCAACAGTAAAAATTGCAACTAATAATAACGTTTTTAAATGTTTCATCTTTGTTTTAATTTAATTAATGTTCTTTATTCTTGATTTATTTGTTTTCCTTTTGTTCTTCTTCTTTTTTCTTCTTTGCTTCTTGTTGTGCTTTTAAAAGAGCCGCTCTTTTTTCTTGTAATAATTTTCTTTTGTTTGCTCTTTCTTTTAAGCGTTGTTGCCTTTTTTCTTCAATTTGTTTAATTTTAGCAAGCCTATCTGCTTCTTTCTTTTTTCTTAACTCTTCTTTTTGAGCAATTCTAGCTTTTTGTTCATCACTTAAATTATTATTCTTAAGTAATTCTTTCTTCGCTTCTATTTTGTCTTTTCTAGCCTGTTTTTTTTGATCAATATTAATCATTTGTACAACAAGGTCGCTAATATCGTGTTTTTTGTTGGAATACAGCATAACCAATTCACTTGATTTATCAAAAACAAAATCATATTGTTTTCGAGAGGCTATTGTTTGTACTGCATTGTATACTTGGTCTTGTACAGGTTTTACTAACTGCTTTCTTAAATTGTACATGTCTCCATTAGGACCAAAGTATAAAGATTCTAATCTTCGTAAAGACTCTTGTTTGATCGTAATGTCTTCTTCACGCTCTTCTATCAGACCTTTGGTTAGAATTGCTTTTTCGTTAGATAGATCTGTTTTTAAAACTTCAATGGCACGGGCTTCTTTATCTAACTTTGTTTTCCACTTTTCTACTTTAGCATCTAATGCATTTTGTGCGTCTAGATATTCTGGAATGTTCTGAAGAATATATTCCATGTCAATATAGGCAATACGTTGATTTTTCTGGGCAACAGTTATACTTGCAATAAGTAAAAGAACGATTGATAAAATACTTTTTTTCATCTTGTATAATGTGTTTAGAAAAAACCGTGCCAAAACCTAGACACATTACAAATGTGCGGTTTTAGAACTGTCTTCCGATTATAAAATGCGTTTGCCAACCAGATTTTTCAGATAACCCAGGTAATGGATCGAATCCGTGCGCAAAATCGATACCTAATAATCCAAATGCAGGCATAAATATACGAACACCAACTCCAGCTGAACGTTTTAACTTAAACGGATTAAAAGTACTAAAATTGTCATAAGAATTACCTGCTTCTAAAAAACCTAAAGTATAAATAGATGCTGAAGGTTTATCTGTAATAGAGTAACGTAACTCTAATTGAAATTTGTTATAAATAGCTCCACCATCGATAGAAGAAATACGGTTATTTTCGTAACCTCTCAAACCTATTGTTTCACGACCATCTAATTGACCTTGCGCAATACCATCTCCACCAACAAAATATCTTTCAACAGGAGTTAAACCAACTTCACTATTGTATTTTCCAAGGTACCCCATTTCAAAATTAGACATTAACACTAATTTGTTAGCTAGGGATGTATACCACTTACCTTTTGCAGATATCTTGTAATATTCTAACCATTTATATTTGTCAGCTAAGTATGCTTGACGTTCATCTGGTGTTGGATTTGTAGGTTCTGTATAGTCTTTTCCGTTAACTAGTGAATAAGGAAAAGTAGCTTTAGCACGTAAAGTGAATTCTGAACCATAAGTAGGGAAAATTAAACTAGGCCCAGCAGAGTTACGGCTTAATGCAACACTATAAGCTAAGTTGTTTAAATCTCCCTGGCTAAGAATATTATTTGAAGAACCTACACGATAACCGTAGTTGTTAAGCCCTATTCTTTGGTAACTAATGTTTTGAGAAAGGGTAAAGTAGTCATCAGGCCACTTTAAACGTTTTCCTAAACCAATTGAGGCACCTATAATACTTAAACTTTCATTTTTATTTACATCATACGTGTTGTAATCGAAACGATATTGGTTTGATAAGTATACCGAGAATGATAACGATTGAGGTGTTTTACCTCCTAACCAAGGCTCTGTAAAAGAAAAACTATACGTGTTATAAGTTCTACTAGCTTGTAAACGTAGTGATAAACTTTGACCGTCTCCCATAGGTAATGGTTTGTAAGTTTCTTTGTTGAAAATATTTCTCATAGAGAAATTGTTAAAAGAAAGTCCTAAAGTACCAATGAAAGATCCACCACCATATCCACCTTGTAATTCAACTTGACTTCCTCCTTTTTCAACTACAGAAAACTCTATATCAGCTGTTTTATTTTGGTAGTCAGGTTTTACATCAGGAGTTACATTGGTGTCAAAAAATCCTAATTGTCCTATTTCACGGATAGAACGAATAATGTTTTCACGACTAAATAAATCGCCTGGTTTTACACGTAATTCTCTAAAGATTACATGGTCGTTTGTTTTTTCGTTACCAGCAACGCTTACTCTTTTAATGGTAGCTTGGTCGTCTTCTCTAATACGAACTTCTACTGTAATTGAGTCGTTCTCAACTTTGGTTTCAATGGCATTTATTTGAGAAAATAAATATCCGTTGTTGTGGTATAAGGTTTGAATATCTTGAGAATTAGGAGTTCCATCACCAGAAATACGTTCTTTTAACACTTTTCCGTTGTAAATATCTCCTTTTTCAATTCTTAAGAAACTATTTAATTGCTCATCGGTATATTCTTTATTCCCTATGAAAAGAATTTCATTAAAACGGTATTGACGACCTTCTTCTAAATCAATTTCAAGATTAATTGTGTTGTCATCATTCCACACTACTTTGTCTGACAAAATACGAGCATCACGATATCCGTTTTCGCTATATTTTTCAAGAATGCTCTCTAAGTCAGCTTTGTAATCGTCTAGTATGTATTTAGAGGCTTTCCAAAAACGCCCTAGAAGTTTACGTTTAGTGTTTTTCATAGCTTTACGCAAAGTAGCATTAGACATTGCCTTGTTTCCTGTAAAGTTAATTTCTTTAATCTTTATACGGTCTCCTATGTCAATAAAAATGGTCATACTAACTGTATTAACATCAGAAGTGTCTTTTTTTGTATCTAAAGAAACCTTTGTTTTGAGAAAACCTTTGTCTGTATATTTTTTCTTAATAAAGTTTCGAGTGGTTACAATAAGGTTATCGGTAACCATAGTTCCTTTTTTAAGGTCGGTTTCTTTTTTTAGTTCTTTAGCCTTAGATTTACTAATTCCTGAAAAAGTAACACTGGTTAATTGAGGCAGCTCAGTAACGTCAAATTGAAGGTATACAGTTTCTCCATCACGTTTAGATAAATACACATCTACTTCACTAAATTGATCACTTTCATATAGTTTTTTGATTGCGCTAGTTAGTTTATCTCCAGGTAACTTGATAGTTTGACCTTCAACTAAACCTGTGTATACTCTTACGGTTTGTTCGCTAAATTTTTGTAAACCAGTTACAGTTATGCCTCCTAAGAAATATTCCTTTCCTTTTTCGTAGGAAATAACATTTGTAGCAGTGCTATCTTTAGGAGTTGTGTTTTGTGCTTGAGTACTCACCGCAAAAAGGGTGATAAAAAATACTAGTAAATACGAATATTTATTCATTGGTTTCAATCTGTTCACTGGTTTTTCCAAATCTTCTTTCTCTGTTTTGATAATCAATTATTGCATCGTAAAGATGTTCTTTTCTGTAGTCAGGCCATAATACATCTGTAAAATACAATTCAGAATATGCCATTTGCCAAAGTAAATAATTACTTATTCTTTGTTCCCCACTTGTACGTATCATTAAATCAACGTCGGGCAAATTAAACGTATATAAATGATTATTTATAATTTTATCGTTAATTTTTTCAATTTCTATTTCGTTATTAACAACTTTTTTGGTTATGTTTTTGATTGCGTTAACAATTTCCTCCCTCGATCCATAGCTTAAAGCAAAGGTTAACGTAATTTTAGTGTTGTTTTTTGTTGCATCGATAACATTAGCTAATACTTTTTGAGCATTTTTAGGTAAGCTAGTTAAATTACCAATAGCATTTATTTTTACGTTTTTACGTTGAAATTCGGGGAGTTCTTTTTTAAGGGTAGTTACTAGTAAGCTCATTAAAGCATCTACTTCTAACTTTGGACGATTCCAGTTTTCAGTAGAAAAAGCATATAGAGTTAAAAACTTAACACCTAGTTCTGAAGCTGTATCAGCAGTTTCTCTAATGGCTGTTAAAGCATTTCTATGTCCAAAAACACGTTGCATACCTTTACCTTTTGCCCATCTACCATTACCATCCATAATTATAGCAATGTGGTTTGGTACTTTTTGTAAGTTAATGCGCTGTAGTTTTTCTTCCATAATTATTCTGCTATTCCACCAAAACAAGGCGGTCTTCCAAAGGTATAAACAATAGAAACACCTGAAAATACATACCAGTCGTTTCCATTACCTCCAAAATCTAATGAGTTTATTCTATCTGTCGTAAAGTCTATATCATCTACAAATGTAAATCGTATACCTGTTTCGAATGCAATAGCAAAGTTGTCTGCTAACCTTCCTTTTAAACCGATACCCACGGGTAAGGTATATGAAAACTTATTTTTTAATGAAATAGTATTGTTTGAGACTTGAGAACCTGGGCTTTTATAATTAAAAGCAGCAATCTCAGCTAAAATATAAGGGGTGAAAGTAGTTCTGTAGTCACTGATGTTATAATCGAAAAAGTTAAACTCTACACCAGCAGCAAATTCATGTATATTGTTAGAAAAGTTGTAACCTCTGTTTTGACGAGAAGGATTGCTAGCATCTGCATCATCACCAGAAACAGGGATATATGTATATGTACCCCTTAATGCAATTCTAGGGTTTAAATTATATTTATAAATAAGGCCACCAGCGAATTTATTCGGACGTATATAGTTTGTACTTCCTATATCTCCCACATAATTAGAGCCACCGGCAAATATTCCGATTTCATGAATTTGTGATTGTAAAGGTGTAGCTAAACAAACAAATAATATTAATAAAATAAGTCCTCTCATTGTAAAATAGCGTGCAAATATAGGGAATTGAATTTGCTTTAAAAAGTTAATAATCCGTCTTTTTGATTAACTTTTTTTTTACGGTTTTATTGTAATTACTATCGTTATAACGATTCATTTCGTACATCTTCTCCCCATAAAAGTTTCCCACGCAAGGTATTCAAATAAGATTGATTTTTTGGTAAAACACTTTTTATGGTAAATGGAGCTTTTTGTATTTCTATTTTAGTATTCAATGGAACTGTAGTTATTCGAGAGTCTAAAGAGATTAAAAAATCTTTTTCTCTAGCACTAACTTCCAGAAGAATATCTGTGTCATCAGGAATTACCATTGGACGCGCATTTAAGTTGTGCGGAGCAATGGGGGTAATAACAAAACTTTTTGAGTTTGGTAAAATAACAGGTCCATCACAACTAAGCGAATAACCTGTGGAACCTGTTGGAGTTGCTATAATTAAACCATCAGCCCAATAATTCGTTAAGTACTCTGTGTTTAATGAGGTCTTAATACCAATCATAGAAGTTGTATTTCTTCTAGCAATAGTAACTTCATTAAGTGCAAAGTTGAGTTCATTAAAATCTTCTGTAGCAGGAGATGTTTCTATTTGTAATAAAGAACGTTCTTGAAGTGTGTATTCTTTTTTTAGCATTAAATTAATAGCTTCTTCAATCTGATCTTTTTGAATCGTAGCTAAAAAACCTAAGCGACCTGTATTAATACCCATAATAGGAATGTCTAAATCTCTAATATAGGTAACGGCTCTTAAAATAGTACCGTCTCCACCTATGGTAAACATTACATCAAAAGTGTTTGATAAATCATTAAAATGTGAAAAGGTGGGATACTTTTTGTTTAGCGAATTATTTTCAATAAATAAATTATAGAACTGTTGTTCAAAAAAAACAACAATGTTATGTTTTTCTAAAACAGTTAAAAGAATTTTTACTTCTTTTTCTGCAAGTGTGGTATAAGCTTGTCCGTAAATAGCGACTTTTTTCACTGTTGGAGTTTTGTTTGGTTATTGAAAAAATTACATATCTAAGTACTTTCTTAAATAAGCAGCTCTATCTTTAAGTTCTTCTAAATAAAAATCATCTTCGTGTTGAGTAATAACGTTGTAACCGTACCTACGAAATGTTTGAATGATTTCATTTATTTCTTCAGAAACAATTTTAAGAGTAACCTCAACGCTATTTATATTTTCAGAAGAAATATATGCGCCCAGTAGTTTACCATTACTGGCTTCAACTATTTGTGCTACTTGACTCATAGAATAATCAGTTTTATTCTTATCAATAATCAAAGTATCACTCTCGTTATGTAAAAAAGGGCTATTTGCAAAAGCATCTAAAATATCACTCAATTCATAATAGCCTACATAATGAAGGTTCTTGTCAAGAATAGGAATTAAATTCGAATCATTATCAGCAAATAAGGTAATTAAATCGAGTAGAGTAGCGTTTTCATTTGTGTAAAAATGATCTAATAAGTACGAGTATTCTCTAAGAGTACCATCGTTATTTTCAAGAGTTTGAATATCACTTTCAGGCAAACAACCTACTAACCTGTTATTTTCAACAACAGGAATATGAGTTATAGGTAAATCATTACACAGCTTTTGGGCACTTTTTACAGTGCTGTTTAATGAGAGTGCTTTAATTTCTTTTAATATAAAATCATTGATTTTCATTACTACGAATATAGTTTAAAATGTTGGAATGCGTTACCTTTGTAGTCTAATTTTATAGCATGACAAAGTTAAGTGTTAATATTAATAAAATAGCTACACTTCGTAATTCTAGAGGTGGAAATGTACCTAACTTACTAAAAGTAGCAGCCGATATACAAGGTTTTGGAGCGGAAGGAGTCACAATTCACCCAAGACCAGACGAACGACATATTCGTTATCAAGATGCATACGATTTAAAATCAATTGTAACAACTGAATACAATATTGAGGGAAATCCAATTGATAAGTTTAAGCAAATGGTATTAGAAATTAAACCTACACAAGTAACGTTGGTGCCTGATAGTGTCGATCAGCTCACATCTAATGCAGGTTGGGATACGATAACGCATCAATCGTATTTAAAAGAAGTGATAGCTGAATTTAAAGAAGCGGGAATTAGAACATCAATTTTTATTGATACAGATTTAAAGCTAATTGAGGCTGCTGCGAAAACAGGGACTGATAGAGTTGAGCTATATACTGAAGAATTTGCTACGCAGTACGAAAAAGGGAATAAAGAAGCAGTAAAACAGTATGAAGAAGCCGCAATTTTAGCGAATGAATTAGGACTAGGAGTTAATGCTGGTCATGATTTAAGTTTAGATAATATTCAATTTTTTAAACAAAATATTCCTCATTTAGATGAAGTGTCTATCGGTCATGCACTAATTTCAGAAAGTTTGTATTTAGGGCTAGAAAATGTTGTGAATATGTATTTACATCGTTTGCAATAATTATGGAGGTATTACATTCAAAAATAATAGGAGAGGGGCAGCCGTTACTTATTTTGCATGGATATTTTGGTATGGGAGACAATTGGAAATCGCATGCTAGTAAATTTGCAGAAGATGGTTTTGAGGTGCATTTGATAGATCAGCGTAATCATGGACGAAGCTTTCATGCAGATGCTTTTGATTATGAATTGTTGGTAGGTGATTTATATAGCTATATTCAACATCATAACCTTGAAAAAATAGACTTGTTAGGGCATTCCATGGGAGGAAAAACAGTGATGTTGTTTGCAACCGAATACCCTGAGTTAGTAAACAAGTTAATTGTTGCTGATATTTCTCCAAGAATGTATCCGCCACATCATCACGAAATTTTAGCGGCGTTAAACTCCGTAGATTTTTCGGTACAAACCTCGCGTAAGTTAGTGGATGAAAAACTAGCTGAGTTAATTCCAGAAAAAGGAATCCGTCAATTTTTAGCAAAAAATGTATACCGAAAAACAAAAGACGAATTAGCATTTCGTTTTAATTTAAAATCATTAACTGAAAATAATAGTGAAGTAGGAGTAGCGTTACCTTCTTTTACTGTTTTTGAAGGAGAAACGTTGTTTTTACGAGGAGCAAATTCAGGGTATATTTCAAAAGAAGATGAGCCATTAATTCAGGCACATTTTCCAAATTCAGAAATTAAAACAATAGCCAATGCTGGGCACTGGTTACATGCTGAAAATCCAGAGGATTTTTATAGAGAAGCTATTCATTTTCTGATTGAATAATTACTGTTCAGTTAGGTTTTCTAAAGCGTAGTACAACCTGTTTTGAGCGTTGTCTTGCGATCCAAAGATAGATCGATATACTTCACCTTTTGAGGTTAGTAATATCCATTGTGGCGTTCCTTCCGAATTAAAGAAATCATACATTTTGTGATCTTTATCAATGTAAATTGGGAATGGAAGCTCGTTAATGGTGAAAATACTTAGAATATCTTCTTTAGAAACATCGTTGCTTGTAAAATTACTATGGATGCCTATAACTTCAATATCCATGTAATCTTGCTTAAATTGATAAGCAAGTGGTATAGCTCTACCCGTACATCCTAAACAAGCATTGTTGTAAAACAACAATAATAGAATTTTGTTAGCATACTTTTCAAGTAAGTTAACTTCGTTTTGATTAAAATCGGTTACTTTTATTGAGGTTACAGGTTTAATAGAGTTATTTTTTTATAGTTCAAAAGTACAAAAAGTTAATTGTTTAATTTATAAGCATTTTTAACCATTCTCTTAACAACTAACCTATGAAAAGGTTTTATGAGCTTCATGTATACTTCACCTTTTTTATTATTGTATTCAACTAACGTAATAACTTTGATGTTATAAAAAGGATCGTGATTGTTGTGTACGATTGCTCTAAAATTTAAATGAGTGTCATTAGCACCTAATACAACTTCATTACTTGATATAGAAAAAATTTTAAAGAAACTTACATATCCGCCAACATCAAACCGCTCGTTATAATCATCAGGGTAGTTGTTTTTTAAATTAAAAAAAGCAGCAATTTTATTACGTAATTTAAATAAAAAGTCTACCCAAACTGGAGGTTTATTAAAAATTAAATTTACAATTTCTTCTATTGTGTTTGTATGATTGGTGGTAGAGAATGTGTCATGAAAATTTATTGTAGGAAGTAGTTTTTTAATGTCTTTATTTAAAAGAGTTTTATCTTCTTTAACTTTTTTCATATTACTAATCTCATAAAAATATGAATGTAAATATATAAATAGTAATTGTAGGATTTTAGCACATAGCTATTTAAATTTTAACATAAACTAGTATTTTTTTAACCAAAAAAAGAAAGTTGAGTTATTGTTTGTTTTTACCTAAAGTATATACTTTACGTAACCATAAGTTTCTTTGTTTGGGGGTTGAATCTTTTATTACTGAAAAGAAAGTAGTTTTTATAGGAGTTATACCGCAAAATTCTAAGGTTCCCTTTTTAAACTGTTTAATAGCGGGTCTTTTCATAAAAAGATAATCATACCAGCCTGGGGTGTCAGAAGTAATGATAAGTCGAGCAGTTTTACCTTTTAAAAGTTTTTTAGGAAAAGGTTTTCCTTCAATAGGTTGAAAAGTTATTCCAGGTAAAAAAGCTCTATCAATAAAACCTTTCATTATAGCAGGGTAACCAGCCCACCAAATAGGATAAAACCATACAATATGATCTGCTTTTTTAATTTTAGTTAAAGCTTCTTGTAAATCAAGTTCAAGTTCCGTTCTTTTTCGGTAACCAAATTTAAGGTTGGGATTAAAGTTTAAGTCAATGATGGTAATTTCTTCAATAATAGCATCGGTTTCCAAAACGCCTCTTTTGTAAGAAGCTGCCAGTGCATGGTTAAAACTTTCTTTATCAGGATGTCCGTTTATTAATAAAATATGCTTCATAATATAGTTAAGATTATAATGCAAAGTACGGGTGGTTTTACAAGTCTAAAAAGGACAATTGTCTAATAAAAAACCGATTTTCTAATTCGGCTTAAATGTCGTTGTGTAATTCCTAAATAAGAAGCTAGGTACTGTAATGGGATGGTTTTTAAGTAGTTTGGGTGTGTTTCTAACAGTTTTTTGTAACGGTTTTCAGCGCTTTCATTTTGCAAAACAAATATTCTGTTTTCAAGATTTATATATTCTTGTTCAGCAAATATTTTAAAAAGGCGTAGCCAATTGGTACTTGAGTTTTCTAGTGCTACAAATTGTTCTTTGGTAATGATGTATAGTTCAGCGTTGGTTAACGCTTGAATATTTTCATTAGTTTTTGTTTGAGAAATAAAAGATGAATATGCAGTAACAAATGAGTTTTCTGATAAAAAACAATAAGTAGCTTCTTTTTCGTCAGACGAATGATAAAACGACCTAAAAATACCAGACATTATAAAAGCTACTTCTTTGCAAGTGTTACCTTCTTGAATAAAAAAATCACCTTTGTTAAGTTTTTTATACCTAACTAAATTTACAAAGTTGTCTATTTCTTCTTCGGAAAGAATATTATAAGAGGCCAAGTGTTTTTTGAGCATTTTATTGTTTTAATTAGAAATAAGATGAAGTTAAAATAAAAATCCATCAAAAATTAAAGCAAAGTTTTAAACCTGCCAAAACAGCAGGTTTCTGTTTTGGTATGGTTATGGTAAAGTATATGAAGTGTTACGAATTAATAGTTTCAGTGAAAAAGAGTAAATTTATAATTCATAACTAATTAAATAAAAAAGAAATATGAAAACATTTTTAAAAGTATTGTTAACGGCATTAGTAGTAATTGTATTAGCAAATATTTTACCAGGAGTAACGGTAGCTAGTTATACAACTGCAGTAATTGTGGCAGTAGTAATTGCGTTGTTAAACCTGTTTGTACGTCCGTTGTTAGTATTTTTTACACTACCAGCAACCATCGTTACATTAGGGTTATTCTTATTTGTGATTAATGCAGTAATTATATTGTTGGCAGATAAATTAGTGTCAGGATTTGCAGTTAGCGGATTTTTTACAGCGCTCTTATTCAGTGTGTTGCTGTCAATTTTCAGATCGTTAATGTTTTCACTATTAAAAGAAGGAGACGAATAAGTAACCTAAAACATTAAAAACTAGAAAATAAGGGGAGTAAAAAAGATAATATTCTTATAACTAAAAGTCTTGGTTATCAATAAATAAAGTAGTAATTTTGCACCCGATTTTTTAAGAAACAGATTTTTAAGATGAATATAACAAAAGAAAACGTAGATGCATTAAATGCAGTTGTAAAAGTTGATATTGTTGCAGAAGATTATCAAGATAAAGTAACAAAAGTATTAAACGATTACCGTAAAACAGCTAACATTCCTGGGTTTAGAAAAGGTCATGTACCAATGGGAATGGTAAAGAAGCAGTACGGAAAATCAGTAATGATTGATGAGGTAAACAAGCTTTTACAAGAGTCGTTAAACAAATTCTTAGTTGAAGAGAAGTTAGATATCTTAGGTAACCCATTACCAAGAGTTCAAGAAGATTTCAATTGGGATGCAGATAAATTCTCTTTTGAATTCGAATTAGGATTAGCTCCTGAGTTCGATGTAAACTTAAAGCCAAAAAACAAAGTAACTCAATATAACATTGTTGCTACAGATGAGTTAATCGAGAAAGAAGTTGAAAACATCCAATCTCGTTACGGTAAAATGTCTGCTAAAGACGAGGCTACAGAAGAAACTAATGTAACTGGTACTTTTGTAAACGAAGAGAAAGAAATCAACAAAAAGTCTACAATTTCTGTAAAAGATATTAAAGGAAAAACAAACTTAAAGAAGTTTGTAGGTGCTAAAGTAGGAGATGTTTTAGAGTTAAAAACTAAAAACTTATTCGAAGATGAGCACAAGTTACAAGGAGCTTTAGGTGTATCTCACGATGAGGTTCACGATTTAGACATTCCTGTAACTTTTACTATTGAAGAAATTACTGAAATAGAGCCAGCAGAATTAGACCAAGAGTTATTTGACAAGTTATTTGCTGACGGAAGTGTAAAAACTGTAACTGAATTAAAAGACAAAATTAAAGAAGACGCAGAAAAGCAATTCCAACAACAAGCAGACCAACAATTGTTAAACGCAATTACCGAGAACTTAGTGGATAACACAAAGTTTGATTTACCAGTTGAATTCTTACAAAAGTGGTTACAAACTGCAGGAGAAAAAGAATTAACTGCTGAAGAAGCTGTTGAAGAATATAACAAGTCTGAAAAAGGATTACGTTACCAATTAATCGAAGGAAAGATTATGAAAGATAACGACATCAAATTAGACTATGCAGAGTTAGTAGACTATGCAAAAGGATTTATTAGAGCTCAAATGGCTCAATTTGGAAACATGAATCCAGAAGAAAAAGAATTAGATGATATCGCAGGAAGAATCTTACAAAACCAAGATGAAGCACGTCGTTTACAAGAGCAATTAATTTCTCAAAAATTATTAGCTTTTTATAAAGAAAACATGAGCTTTGATACTAAAGAAGTTTCTTACGAAGATTTCATTAAAGAAGTGTACAAGTAACAGTTAATTACTGATGTTATAAATAAAAACCTGAATGTACATTCAGGTTTTTTTAGCCATTAACTGTAACAAAATACTAACGAAATAGTTCTTATATTTACATCTTTATAACCCAAAAACATTTTAAAAATGGATTACGGAAAAGAGTTCGAAAAATACGCAACAAAGCACCACGGAATAAATAGCAGCTATTTAGGAAAAATTACTAGTAGCTTAACTCCATACATTATGGAAGAACGTCAAATGAATATTACTCAAATGGATGTTTTTTCTCGTTTAATGATGGATAGAATTATCTTTTTAGGTACAGGAATTAACGATCAAGTAGCTAATGTAATTCAAGCACAATTATTGTTTTTAGAAAGTGTAGATGCATCAAAAGATATATCAATCTATATTAATTCACCAGGAGGTGGTGTATATGCTGGTTTGGGTATTTACGATACTATGCAATTTATTAAACCAGATGTAGCAACAATTTGTACAGGTATGGCTGCTTCAATGGGAGCTGTATTAATGTGTGCAGGAGAAAAAGGAAAGCGTTCAGCGTTACCACACTCTCGTATTATGATTCATCAGCCACTAGGTGGAGCACAAGGACAAGCATCTGATATTGAAATTACAGCTCGTGAAATTTTAAAATTAAAAGATGAGTTGTACGAAATCATAGCTAAGCACTCAGGTCAAACAGTAGAAAAAGTAAACAAAGATTCTGATAGAGATTATTGGATGAAGGCCGACGAAGCAAAAGCATACGGTATGGTAGACGAAATTTTAACTAGAAAATAATAAACAAGCTAATAGCACTGAGCTATTGGCAATAAGCTGATAAGATGTCGAAAGAAGAAAATTTACAATGTTCCTTTTGTGGGCGTAAAAAACCAGAAACCGATTTATTAATCGCAGGTTTAGATGCACATATATGTGATAAATGTATAGAGCAAGCTCATGGAATAGTAGAAGAGGAAATAGCTGAAGCTAAAACAAGCGATTTATCAAAAGATTTAACCTTGAAAAAGCCAAAAGAAATTAAAGCTTTTTTAGATGAGTATATCATAGGACAAGATCAAACCAAAAGAGCTATGTCTGTAGCTGTATACAATCATTATAAGAGATTGTTACAAACTAGAGATGATGAAGATGAGGTAGAGATTGAAAAATCGAACATTGTTTTAGTAGGAGAAACTGGAACAGGAAAAACCTTAGTGGCTCGTACAATTGCTAAAATGCTAAATGTACCATTTTCTATAGTAGATGCAACTGTATTAACACAAGCAGGTTATGTAGGAGAAGACGTAGAAAGTATTTTAAGTCGTTTGTTACAAGCAGCAGATTACGATGTTGAAAAAGCAGAAAGAGGTATAGTATTTATTGATGAAATAGATAAAATAGCTCGTAAAGGAGACAATCCATCAATTACACGCGATGTTTCTGGAGAAGGTGTGCAACAAGCTTTATTAAAGTTATTAGAAGGAGCAGTTGTAAATGTAGCTCCTAAAGGAGGTAGAAAGCACCCAGAACAAAAGTTTATTGAAGTAAATACTAAAGATATTTTATTTATTGCCGGAGGAGCTTTTTCTGGTATAGATAGATTTATTAGCAAGCGTTTAAATATGCAAGCGGTTGGTTATAGTGCTTCGGTAGAAGAAGATAAAATTGACCACGACAACTTATTGCAATACATTACACCTCTAGATTTAAAGTCTTTTGGTTTAATACCAGAAATCATTGGTCGTTTACCAGTATTGAGTTATATGAACCCGTTAGATGAAAAAACACTTAGAGCTATTTTAACGGAGCCTAAAAACTCAATTATAAAGCAATACACTAAGTTGTTTTCAATGGATGATGTTGAGTTTACAATGACTGAAGAAGCATTACAGTTTATTGTTAACAAGGCAGTAGAATATAAGTTAGGAGCCCGTGGATTACGTTCGTTATGTGAGGCTATTTTAACCGATGCAATGTTCGATATGCCAAGTTCTGAAGAAAAAGAATTTAAGGTAACAAAAGAATATGCTGAATCTAAACTAACAAAATCGGCATTAAAAAAATTAAGAGCAGCATCTTAAAAATATTAATTGAAAGAAATAAAAAAAGCCATCTAATTAGATGGCTTTTTTTATTTTATAAATATGTTATTCTGTCTTATGAAGCTTACTATATTGTTCTATCCATTTAGTAATTTCTTCATCTTTAATATCATATTTGTGCATAAGATCTTCTCTTATTTGCTTTAAGTATTTTTCATTTAAAACACTTTTCTCATATTCAGAAATAACTAATTTTTTAAAGCTTTCAGCATACTTTTGTATAGGCTTTTTAACCTCTTCAGGTTTGCTTTCAGTGGTTTTTACTGTCTTTTTTTCTGCCTCTTCTACAACAACCTCTTCAACAATTTCTTCTGTAACTTTGTTGTCAGCTACAACACCATTACTTGTTGCATACTTAGTTTTTTCGTCTTTATACCATCCTTGAGGAATGTTAGCTAATTGCTCTTCACTAACAACAATAGTTTTAATCTTGTTACCAGTAACATCCATGTTTATAAGGTTAGGACAGTTAGATACGTCTAACGTAGTTAATTTATTAAAACTAGCGTATAAACTCTCAAGGTTAGAGTTTTTACCAAGAATCAACGAATTCATGTTGTTACTGTCACAACTTATATAGGTTAAGTTAGGGTTATTGCTAACATCTAAACGCTCAATTTTATTTTGAGTACAGTTTAAAAAACTTATAGAAGAGCTTTGCGATAAATCAATCTTTGTAATTTCGTTATCGTAACAATCTAAACGCTTTAAATTAGGAAAGCTCTCTAAACCAGTTAAGTTTTTAATTTTAGAATATACATTAGGTAAATCCTTATTTGTAACAGGATTGTCAATGTTTAAGTTAGTAACATATTCGGCATCACTAATGGTAATACTTCCGTTTAAACCGTTAGAGTCAATTTTTAAATCAACCAAACATTCTTCTAAACCGATATCAGGAATTCGAATAGTTTCTTGAGAAAATGTATTGTAAGATAAAAGTAATGCTAAACTAAAGGGGATAATTGTTTTCATTAATAAGGGGGAATTTTTTGTCAAAATTATATATTTATATGTTTTTAGCAAATTTAATTTAAGAAGAGTTGTCTTATCTATATATTTGTTTGCTCTATTTTATAGTGTATGATTACCCAACAAACCATTGATAAAGTTTTTGAGAGTGCCCGAGTAGAAGAGGTGATAGGAGAATTCGTTCAGTTAAAAAAATCAGGAAGTAACTTTAAAGGGTTAAGTCCGTTTACTGACGAACGTACCCCTTCGTTTATGGTGTCGCCTGTGAAACAAATTTGGAAAGATTTTAGTACAGGAAAAGGAGGGAATGCAATTTCATTTTTAATGGAACACGAGCATTATACCTATCCAGAAGCAATACGTTGGTTAGCGAAAAAATACAATATTGAAATTGAAGAAACCGAGCAGTCTGATGAGCAAAAACAGCAGATGAATGAGCGAGAAAGTATGTTTTTGGTTTCGAAATTCGCCAAAGATTACTTTCATGATGTATTAATGAATACACAAAACGGAAGAGCTATTGGGTTGTCTTATTTCAAAGAGAGAGGATTTAGAGAAGACACTATTGAAAAGTTCGATTTAGGGTACTGTAAAGACGAGTGGGATAATTTTACCAAAGCAGCTCTGGCTAAAGGTTATGATTTAAAATACTTAAAATCTACTGGTTTAACAATTGTAAAAGAAGGAGGAGCTGAAGATAGAAAGTTCGACCGATTTAAAGGGCGTGTGATGTTCCCTATTCACAGTATGTCTGGTCGTATTTTAGGTTTTGGAGGTAGAATACTTACCAACGATAAAAAGGCCGCAAAATACCTGAACTCACCTGAGAGTGATATCTATCATAAAAGTAAAATTCTTTACGGTTTATACCAGGCAAAAAAAGAAATAGCGAAAGAAGATAATTGCTTTTTAGTAGAAGGGTATACAGATGTAATTTCATTTCATCAATCAGGGATTGAAAATGTGGTGGCCTCTTCAGGTACTGCGTTAACACCTGATCAAATTCGATTGGTAAACCGATTAACTAAAAATATTACGGTACTTTTTGATGGAGATGCGGCAGGAATTAGAGCCTCACTTCGTGGAATCGATTTAATTCTCGAACAAGGAATGAATGTAAGGGTAGTAGCCTTTCCAGAAGGTGAAGATCCTGATAGTTTTGCTAAAGCGCATTCAAATGCTGAATTAAAACAGTATTTAAAAGAAAAATCACAAGATTTTATTGAATTCAAAGTTTCTTTATTAATGAAAGAAGCGGCGAACGACCCTGTGAAAAAAGCAGGGTTGATTCGAGATATTGTTACGAGTATTTCTAAAATTCCTGATGGTATTCAACGAGAAGTGTACGTACAAGAGTGTGCACGTATTATGGATATTTCTGAAAGAGTACTATTTAGTGAGCTTGCACAGTTACTAAAAAAAGGTGCGACAGCAACAAGAAAGAGCAGTGCGGGACAAGACCCTAATCAACCACCCCCAGAATATTTTCAAGAGCAAGGACAAGCTTCAATGGAAGCCATAAAAGGAGGAAAGGGGAAGTTACAACATAATATCAATCAGTTAAATATTCTTGAAAAAGAAGTTATAAGGATATTGTTATTGTATGGTAACGAGATTGTTGATTTTGTAAACTGGGTAGATGCAGTTGATGAAAGAGGACGTCCATTTTTAGAAAAAGAAGAGTATCAAAATACGGTATCAAATGAGTTGTATTTAAACTTGCAAGAAGACGAAATAGAGTTTACTAATGAAATATTTAGATTAACCTACTATGAGTTAATTCATCAATTAAATCAAGATGAAAAAATCAAAGTAGATCATCTGGTAATGCATGAAAACCCGCAAATATCTAGCTTAGTGACGAATATTTTGATGGATGAAGAAAAATATAATTTAAGTGATTGGGAACGAAAAGAAGTTTTTGTAACAGAGACAGTTAAGATTCTTCCAAAGTTAGTTACCGATGCTATTTTAAATTTGCGTAGAGTTTTAATTGAAGAAAAAATTAAAGAAATTATGCAAGAAAGTCAAGAGCAAAAAGCAGTTCCTAATCTAGAAGAAATTAGTAATTATACAGGGTTGAAAAAACGCCTTTTTGAAAAATTAAATCGTGTTATTTAATATTAAGAAATTACTAATTATGTAGGATTTTAAGCTTTTTTAACATTTTTTTTGTAACTTTAACGGCGAAAAGAATAAGAAATTAAAGAAAAATGAGAAAGATGTTACAAATTCTAGAATTAATTAGATTGCTAGTTATATTACCTTTTAATATTTCTAACGGGCATAAAAAGAGTGCTTACCAAAGAATTAAACGACAAATGATGTTGGTTAATTTACTTTAATTCTTTAGGAATTTCACAGATAGGAATAGGGATCATTTTATGCTGATTAATTCGGTTAAGACGAGTGTATATTTTATACACCTCTAACTCTCTACCAGAAAAATCATTTTCAGTTTTTCCAGCATCTTGCATTTCCATAGCCCACTCTAGTTCATCGTATGAAGCTCCAATTTGGTCTTCATCTGTTCTGCTGTCACCAAATAAACCATCAGTAGGTTGCGCTTTTTGAATAGAAGAAGGAACATCTAAATATGCAGCCAATTCATATACTTCTGATTTAACTAAGTCGGCAATTGGGCTTAAATCGACACCGCCATCACCGTATTTAGTGTAAAAACCTACACCAAAATCTTCTACTTTATTACCAGTACCTGCCACTAATAAACCGTGTAAACCAGCAAAATAATATAGCGTAGTCATTCGTAAACGAGCGCGAGTATTCGCTAAAGCTAAATCAACTGTCGGAGAAGATTCAACTTGAGGAACTACAGTCTTAAAATCTTCAAAAGTAGAGGTCAAATTTACTTCAGCTTCACTCACATTACTGTAACGCTCACGTAATTGTTTAATATGTTCATTTCCTCTGTTTACTTGACTTTCAGCCTGATGAATTGGTAGTTCTACACACAAGGTAGGTAAACCAGTCTTAGCACATAAAGTTGAGGTAACAGCACTGTCAATTCCTCCTGAAATTCCAACAACAAAGCCATTTACTTTGGCATTTGTAGCATATTCTTTTAACCAATTTACAATATGTTCTGCAACTTTAGGAGTGTTCATTTTTGTGATATTTTAAGAGTTTACAGTTAAGTGGTAAAAACTAATTTAGTAATTTCGACGTTGTAATTTAGAATGTAAATATACTAAAGTTCATGAGAAAAATTTTAGCGCTGCTTACCTTTATTGTGGTTAGCTTTTCGTGTAAAAAGGGAGGAAGTAATAAGTTAAATATAGATGTATCAAATATTGAGGCTAATGTAGAAATAGAACGTTTTGATGTTGATTTTTATACAACTAAACCAAACGAATTAAATAAGACAAAAGAAAAATATCCGATGCTTTTTCCTCCACAACCTGATAGTGTTTGGATAAACAAGATTAATAATAAAGATGAGCAAGAATTATTTGCTGAAACCCAAAAAGTTTTTTCTGAAATCAATAAAGAAAAAGAGGAGTTAACATCGCTATTCAAACATGTAAAATATTACAATCCGAAGTTTGTGAGTCCGAAAGTAGTTACCATGCTAACAAATATTGATTACAACAATCGAATTGTTTATACCGATAGTTTACTGTTAATTTCTTTAGATGCTTACTTAGGAGGAAAACACGAGTTTTACAACGATTATCCTGATTATGTAAAACAGAATAATACCAAAGAACATATTGTGGTAGACGTAGCGAAAGCTATTGTTGGTAAGCAAATGCTACCAAGTACAGCGAGAAGTTTTATTGATAAAATGATTTATCGCGGAAAGAAAATGTATTTGTTAGATGCTTATTTACCAACTATTCCAGATGCGATTAAAATAGGGTATTCACAAACTAAATTAGATTGGGCTAAAAGTAATGAAGAGCAAATTTGGATGTATTTTATAGAGAAAGATTTGTTGTATAGTACCAGTAAGGATGTAGATAAACGTTTTTTAGACTTGGCACCTTTTTCTAAGTTTTATATGGAAGAAGACAACCAATCACCAGGAAGAATAGGTGAGTGGGTTGGTTGGCAAATAGTACGTTCGTATATGCAAAAGAATGACGTATCTTTGCATCAATTATTACAAACAAGTGAAGAGGAAATCTTCAAAAAATCAGGATACAAACCAAAAAGATAATGGCGGTTAAACATACATCAAAGATTACATTTAAAGTAGGATTAGACGAAAACAGAATTCCAGAAGAAATTACTTGGAATGCAGAAGACGGAGGTATAAAAGATGAAGCTTCAAAAGCAATTATGCTGTCTGTTTGGGATCATAAACAAAAAGATACATTACGTATGGATTTATGGACAAAAGATATGCCTGTAGACGAAATGAAGCAGTTTTTTCATCAAACCTTAGTTTCTATGGCGAATTCGTTTGAAAGAGCTACAAACGACGAAAAAATGAGTGCAACCATGCGCGATTTTTGTGATTACTTTGCTGAAAAGCTAGAGTTAATTCAGAAATAAAAAAAGCAGCTTTTAAAGCTGCTTTTTTTATGCGTTATAATTTTTTATTTTATTAATGATAGTTTCATAATCATCAAGATTGTTTACAAAATCCAAATCAGAAACATCAACAATTAGAATATTTAAATCGGGTTGTGTTTTGATAAAGTTGCTATACCCATCATGGATTTTTTGTAAATAACTTCCTTCTATATTTTGCTCGTAATCGCGTCCACGTTTTTTAATGTTTTCTAACAAACGTTCGGTATTTTGGTATAAGTAGACATACAAATCAGGCTTTGTAATTTCTTTATACATTAAATCAAACATTTTTCTATACAACTTATATTCATCACTATGTAAAGTGACTTGAGCAAAAATTAGCGATTTAAAAATATAATAATCAGAAACAATAAAGTTTTTAAATAAATCAAACTGTGCTAAATCATCAGAAAGTTGTTGGTATCGATCTGCTAAAAAACTCATTTCTAAAGGAAAAGCATAGCGTTCATTGTCGTTATAAAACTTTGGTAAAAACGGATTGTCTGCAAAACGTTCTAACACGATTTTAGCATTAAATTCGTCAGACATCATATTTGCTAAAGATGTTTTTCCTGCACCAATATTACCTTCAATAGCTATATAGTTATACTTTTCGGTAATAGGGATAGGTCTTTCTAGTTTTACATCCAATTTGGTAATATCAGAAGTGTCTGCGCAATTTTCTAAACAAACATATAAATGCTTTTTTTCTATTGGATGAATAACATTACGAGCAATTTCAACCAAAGGAACTAAAGCAAATTTACGTTCTAACATTCTTGGATGTGGTACGATTAAGGTTTTAGAGAAAATAATTTCATCATCAAATAATAAAATATCCAAATCAATTAACCTATCAGAATAGCCTTCAGAATTTTTTCGAGTTCTTCCAAGTTCTTTTTCTATAGAAAGTAACTTAAGTATTAATTGCTCTGGAGGTAAATATGTTGAAACTTTAATACAAGTATTGTAAAAATTATTACTATCAAAACCCCATGAAGCTGTTTCGTATACAGACGCTACTTTTAATACAGCACCCACTTTATCGGCAATTAAGTTAATTGCTTGTTGAATATTCACAAGCTTATTACCTTGATTGGTTCCTATAGAAATGTATGTAATTCGTTGTATTTTCATGAATGGGATGCAAAGAAAACTAAAACTAAAAAAACAAAAGCTAAAAAAAGATTTTTTATTTAAATAAATTTTTTAAAAAAGGGTAGGGTATTTTATTTTTCAACTGTTATAATAGTGGATTTCTTTATAGAGTAAGATTTTTATATGATTATTGGGGAATGATCTGAAACAACTCTAAGTTAAAGGCTGCTAATTTTAGCAGCCTTTCTTCATTTAAAGAAGTATATAAAAACAAAAAAGCAACCTTATAAGGTTGCTTTTTTATATCTAAAGAATTTTTATGATTCTTTTTTATCTTGTCTAGGTTTTCTATCGTCACGACGATTATCGCGATTACGATTATCTCTTCCTTTGTTGTTATCTCTAGGAGGTCTTGCTACATAACCTTCTGGTTTAGGTAATAAGGCTTTACGAGATACTTTTTCTTTACGTGTTTTTGGGTCAATTCCGAAGTATTTTACATCTAAAATATCTCCTAAATTAACAACGTCAGTTACGTTGTTTGTGCGTTCCCAAGCTAATTCGCTAACGTGTAGTAAAACTTCATTTCCTGGAGCTTCAGTATATTCTACAACAGCACCAAAATCTAATAACTTCACTACTTTTACTTCATATACAGAACCTTTTTCAGGTTTAAACATCATTGAATCGATGCGAGCAATAACCTTATCAATTCCTTCTTGGTTTGTTCCTAAAATCTCAACAATTCCTTCTTCTGTAACAGGGTCTTCGTTAATAACAATCGTAGTTTCTGTTTCTTTTTGTAACTCTTGGATGTGTTTTCCACCAGGTCCAATAAACGCTCCAATTAAATCGTTAGGAATTACTCTATTCACCATTTTAGGTGCGTGAGCTTTTACATCTTCATTAGGAGTTTCAATAGTATCAGTTAACTTCTCTAAGATGTGTAAACGACCATCACGAGCTTGTTTTAATGCGTTTACTAAGATTTCATAAGATAATCCTTTAATCTTAATATCCATTTGACAAGCAGTAATACCGTCAGCGGTACCTGTTACTTTAAAGTCCATATCACCTAAGTGATCTTCATCACCTAAAATATCAGATAATACAGCATAACGATCACCGTCAGAAATTAATCCCATTGCAATACCAGAAACTGGTTTTTTCATTTGAACACCAGCATCCATCAATGCCATAGTACCAGAACAAACAGTTGCCATAGAAGATGAACCGTTAGATTCTAATACTTCAGAAACAACACGAACAGTGTATGGGCAATCCTCAGGAATCATTCCTTTTAAAGCTCTTTGAGCTAAGTTTCCGTGACCAATTTCACGACGAGACGTTCCTCTTAAAGGACGTGCTTCACCAGTTGAAAAAGGAGGGAAGTTATAGTGTAAGTAGAACTTTTCTTCACCTTGTAGTGTTGGAGAATCTACCATGTTAGCATCTCTAGAAGTACCTAAAGTTACAGTAGCTAATGCTTGAGTTTCCCCACGTGTAAAGATTGAAGAACCATGAGTTCTTGGTAAATAATCTACTTCACACCAAATAGGTCTAATATCAGTAGTTTTACGTCCGTCTAAACGTAAACCTTCGTTTAAAGTTAAGTCTCTAACTGCAGCTTTTTGTGCTTTGTTAAAGTATTTTCCAACTAAGTCTCCAAAGTCTTCTAATTCTTCTTCGGTAAACGTAGCGGTAATTTCCTCTTTAACTTCAGAAAAAGCTAAACCTCTTTCTTGTTTAGAAGTACCTTTTTTAGCAATATCATAACATTTTTGATATGCTGCATTATGAATTTTTTGAGCTAATTCTTCATCTTCTCTTTCACCTTCATATTCACGAGTTTCTTTTTTACCTGCAGCCTCAGCTAAAGCAACTTGAGCAGCACATTGTACTTTAATAGCTTCGTGTGCAAATTTAATTGCGTCAGCCATTTCTTCTTCTGAAATTTCTTTCATTTCACCTTCTACCATAGCTACAGAGTCAGCAGAAGCACCAATCATCATATCAATGTCAGCCTCTTGTAATTGAGTATAACTTGGGTTGATGACAAATTCCCCGTTAATTCTTGCTACACGTACTTCAGAAATTGGTGCTTCAAAAGGAATGTCTGATAATTGAATAGCAGCAGAAGCAGCTAAACCAGCTAAAGCATCTGGCATTACTTCTTCATCATGAGACATTAATTGAATCATCACTTGAGTTTCTGCGTGATAATCTTTTGGGAATAGCGGGCGTAATACACGGTCTACTAAACGCATTGTTAAAATTTCTTCGTTTGAAGGGCGTGCTTCACGTTTCATAAACCCACCAGGGTAACGACCCGCAGCGGCAAATTTTTCACGGTAATCTACCGTTAATGGTAAAAAGTCAATACCTGGGTTTGCAGTTCTTGCTGATACAACTGTTGCTAATAACATTGTATCTCCCATTCTTACAACAACAGAACCATCTGCTTGTTTTGCTAATTTTCCTGTTTCTAATGTGATGGTTCTTCCATCTCCAAGCTCTATTACTTGGTTAAATACTTTTGGAATCATAAATTAATTCTTCTAAATTTTAATTCGTTTTTGTTTGCTGTTGTGTTGTTGTTGCTCCAATGGAAAATCAAAATTGTTGTTAGTAATTTTGAGCTTTTTATATATAAATTTCTGTTTGTTAGTCAGAAATAAACTTCATGTAAAAATAAAAAAGAGGCACGTTTATAGAGCCTCTTTTCTTGTAGAATTATTTTCTAATTCCTAATTCTTTAATAATCGCACGGTATCTGTTGATATCTTTTTTCTTTAGATAATCTAACAAGCTTCTACGCTTACCTACCATACGTACTAACGAACGCTCTGTGTTGAAATCTTTACGATTTTTCTTTAAGTGCTCAGTTAAGTGGTTGATTCTGTGCGTAAATAACGCGATTTGTCCTTCAGCAGTACCAGTATCATTTGCTCCTTTACCGTGTTTTGCGAAGATTTGTTCTTTAACTTCTTTTGTTAAATACATGCCAATATTATTTAAATGATTATTATGTACTCAATGCATTTACATTGAAGATGCAAATGTACGATTATTTTTTTGAATGGTAACGAAAAAGTTACAAAGCAAAAAAGCTAGCAAATGCTAGCTTTTTTTGTTATACTCTTACAGGTTGGTTTTGTATTAAGTCTAAATACAAGTTTACCTGTTTTTTTAAGTCTTTTCTTTCGTAGATAGCGTCTAAGAAACCGTGTTCTAATAAAAATTCTGAACGTTGGAAACCTTCTGGTAAATCTTTACCCGTAGTATCTTTTACTACACGAGGTCCTGCAAACCCAATTAAAGCATTTGGTTCAGCAATATTAATATCTCCTAACATTGCAAAAGAAGCTGTTGTTCCTCCTGTTGTAGGATCGGTACATAATGAAATGTACGGGATTTTAGCTTCTGCTAACTGAGCTAACTTTACAGAAGTTTTAGCTAATTGCATTAAAGAAATTAATGCTTCTTGCATACGCGCTCCTCCTGACTTAGAAATCATTAAGAAAGGAATTTTATGTTCAAGTGAATGATCAATAGCACGTGCTATTTTTTCACCAACAACACTACCCATTGAACCACCGATAAAAGAGAAGTCCATAGCAGCAATTACTAAATCTTTTCCATTTGATTTACCAACGGCAGCACGAGCAGCGTCTTTTAAACCAGTTTTCTTCTGAGCCGCTTTTAATTTTTCAGGATACTTTTTAGTGTCCTCGAATTTTAAAGGATCTTTAGCTGATAATTTTGGTGCTATTTCTGTGAACTTATTATCGTCAAAAAATATTTCAAAATATTCTTTACTTCCTACACGTACATGGTATCCGTCTTCTGGACTTACATATAGGTTCTTTTTAAGTTCATCGGTGTCAATTATCTTTCCACTTGGGGTTTTGTACCACAAGCCTTTAGGTGTGTCTTTCTTTTCTTCTGTTGGGGTTTGAATCCCTTTGTCTGTACGTTTAAACCAAGCCATAATTTAGTCTTTTAATCTTTAGTTGTTTGGTTTTTCTTTTTTCAAAGAATTTTATAATGTGTTTACATTATTTAAATCTTCAAAAGCTTGCTTTAATCTAGCTTTAAAAGTTTGTTCTCCTTCACGTAACCATTTACGAGGGTCGTAATGTTTTTTGTTAGGGACATCATCTCCTTCAGGGTTACCGATTTGAGACTGCAAATATGCAGATTTTTCTTTCATATAATCACGAACACCTTCGGTGAACGCATATTGTAAATCAGTATCGATATTCATTTTAATAACTCCATAGCCGATAGCTTCACGAATTTCTTCTAAAGTAGAACCTGAACCTCCGTGGAATACAAAGTCGATTGTATTGTGAGGTACATTATACTTTTGTGAAATATACTCTTGAGAGTTCTTTAAAATTTTCGGAGTTAATTTTACATTTCCTGGTTTGTAAACTCCGTGCACGTTACCAAAAGCAGCAGCGATAGTAAACTGAGGGCTTACTTTCATTAATTCTTCATAAGCGTAAGCTACTTCTTCAGGTTGTGTGTATAATTTAGATACATCTACATCAGAATTGTCAACACCGTCTTCTTCACCACCAGTAATTCCTAATTCAATTTCTAAAGTCATTCCCATTTTACTCATACGAGCAAGGTATTCTTTACAAATTTCAATGTTTTCTTCTAAAGGTTCTTCACTTAAATCAATCATGTGAGAACTGTATAAAGGTTTTCCTGTTTCTTTATAAAATTGCTCACTTGCATCTAATAAACCATCAATCCAAGGTAATAATTTTTTAGCAGCATGATCGGTATGTAAAATTACAGGAATCCCGTAAGCTTCTGCTAATAAATGTATATGTTTTGCACCTGCTACAGCACCTGCAATAGCAGCTTTTTCATTTTCGTTTGATAAGCCTTTACCTGCATTAAATTGAGCACCTCCGTTAGAGAACTGGATAATTACAGGTGAGTTAAGTTCTTTAGCTGTTTCTAAAACAGTATTAATAGTATTAGATCCTACGACATTAACAGCTGGCAAAGCAAAGTTTTTTTGCTTAGCTAATTCAAAAATAGCTTGAACTTCTTTTCCGGTGGCAACTCCAGGTTTAATCATCTTTATTTTTTATTAGTTGTATGTTACAAAATTAGGGAACAAATCTACACTTTTTTTATAAGTTGCGATAAATTTTTGATAGAAAGTAGTTTATTAAAAAGGGTAATTGATACCAATATTTAACACTGAGTTACTGAAATTAAAGTTTCTAAACCATCTATTACCAGTAAGGTATGGTTCGTGTGCTTTAAAGCCTAAATCTAATCGGGCAATTAAAAATTTAAAATCATAGCGAAGCCCAAAACCAGCCCCTACAGCCATATCTTCAATCGATTTGATTCCTTTAAATTTAGAAGGGTCATCAACTAAACTAGAGTTGGTGATATCCCAAATATTTCCAGCATCAACAAATAAAGCTGATTTAAGAGAGCCAAAAACATTAAATCGATATTCGAAACTAGTTAAAAATTTTAAACTTCCAATATTGTACTCTAATACAGGAGTTCTTGTACCAGGACCTAAATCATAAGTTCTCCAAGCTCTTATGTCATTAGAGCCACCAGCAAAATAACTACGAGAAAACGGAATTTCAGAATTATTGTACGTAAAAATTGCTCCTAGAAAAGTTCTGTGTGCAAGTAGGTTATTATCACCTAAATCCCAGTATTTTTTATATTCAATATCGGTTTTAAAATATTGTGCTATGGGAATTTTAAATACTGTTTTTTGACCTAAACTATTTTTGTTCTTAGATAACAGTCCCATGAAGTTACCAGAGTTAGCAACCCTAATTTTCAAGAATGAAAAGCTAGCATCTTTAACACTTTCTTGATTGTTATATGTGTACCCATAAGCAATTTCAGGAATTAAGAAGTCAGAGGTAATAATATTAAATCTATTTGCAATGTTAAGTACGTTTTGATATTCGGTAGGATTAGAGCTTGCAAAAGAAGTGTTTGTAAGCACATTTCTCATAAACCCTACTATTTGATTAAAATTCGCAGCTGAGTTTCCTGGTAAAGTGTAAGAAGGATCAAAAATTGTGGCTACTTCGTCTAATTTTCGATATTCAGAATTGTAGATAGAAAAGTAATTATCTACATTTAAATTTCTAATGTATTGTGTGTTTAATATTTCTAATTGAATAGATTTTTTAGCGTCAAAATCCCATTTATAATCAATTCCAACAGAAATATTTTGTTTGTCTAAACCAATATTTTTTTGAAATCCGATACCTGAATAGAATTTAGTTCTCGGAAACATTCTTTTAGGAACTAGTTTGTGCAAACCAAAAGGAGCCATAAAACGAGGGACTTCTAATGAAATGTCAGAACCTATTTCCCAACCAGGACCATTGTTTGAATTAAAATAGGAACCAAAGGTTGAAAATTTAAAGATTTCAGCACCTTTAAAAGTGTTCCTGTTAGTTAAAGAGAATTTTAAAGAAACATCAAAGTTACGAATATTAGAACGAGATAGCTCAGACTCAAATCCCAATGTGTATTTTTCGATAGGAGTTAAATAAATGTTAGCTTCCAGTTCGTCTTCACTCAATTCATTATATCTGATAGAAGTAGCTTTGAAGTTTTTTAAACCTCTTAAATGTATTCGAGTTAAATTTCTAAGAGAGTCACTATAAACCGTGTTAGGTTTTATAAAGATAGATTGAGATAAATACTTAGGGTTATATTTTAATTTACGAAGTGCATAAAAATCAATTCCGTAATAGTTTGTAGTGTCCTTATGTTTAGAATTACGTTTGTTATAAGCGAAATCTGTATAAACATTAACTTTTTTAATTTTTTGAACTTGAAAAGGGGTTGATCTTTCTGAAATTTCTACATCCACATTTGACTTTTCATAGTTTTTTAAAGTGTCAATTTCAAAGGAAATGTAGTTTTCATTAAAATGATAAATACCTTTGTTTCTAAAAAGTTTTACCAATCGATTAGCTTCTTTTATGAAGTTGTTGTCTTTATATTGAGCTCCTGATTTTAAATGACTATTGTTTTTAGTCGATTGATATAAAGAATCTAAAACAGGAGAAGTAATAAAAGTTTTAATAGTATCTATAAGCGAGGGGTTTCCTTTGGTTATATGATAGCTTATTTCTCCTTTTCTCTTACCTATAGTGTCTCTTTTTGAAAATACTTTTGCTCTAAAATAACCTTCTGTTAAGAAGTATGCTCCTAAATTCTCTACTGTTTTTTTTGTTTTTTTATCATCTATAATGACAGGAGCTTGTCCGCTAGTTAAAAACCAGTTATTGAATCTTATGAAAGTTTTAGCAACCGAAATACTTTGCTTTTCAGAAAAAACATCGCTAATAAAATTATAAGTTTTTTGATGCTTTTTTCCCCACTCACTAGGTGTTTTTGGAGCTTCAGGGTTTCCAAGGTTGTAAAAATGTAACGATAAAGGCATTCCTAAAGCCTTGGCATTAGGACGTTGTATTAGTAATTCAGAAATGTTTTCACTTGAACTTTTTACACTGTCAATATAAACGGTGTTTTTTGCCAGTAATAATTCATTTTCTTTAACATATTTAATCGTGCTACACGAACTGAATAAGACTACTAATAAAAAGAAGAAAGAAAGTTTTTTCATTAACTTTACGCCTCGTATTAAGAATCAAAAATACTATTTTTTAGTGGTTTTAGAGTGTTAAAAATAATTTAATGAGCTTATCTAAAAACAACATAAAGATAATAACTAGTTTACAGCAAAAAAAGTATAGACAGAAGCATCAATTATTTGTTGCGGAAGGAGTGAAAGTGGTAAATGAGTTGTTAGCATCGTCACTAGAGGTTGAATGCGTATTTTCTGTAGATGCATCTTTTGAAGTTTCAAAAAAATGTGAGACAATATTAATCTCTGAAAACGAATTAAAAAAGGTAAGTACGCTAAAAAGTCCGAATAAAGTTTTAGGATTATTTAAAATTCCGAAGGAAAAAGAAATCAATCAAGGTAAATTTATGGTTGCTTTAGATGGAGTTAACGATCCTGGGAATTTAGGAACCATCATTCGTTTATGTGATTGGTTTGGAATTACTGAATTAGTTTGTTCAAAAAACACAGTTGATTGTTACAATCAAAAAGTAGTGCAGTCTACCATGGGGTCTTTAACACGAGTAAATATTTCGTATGTAGATTTACAAGATTTTTTATCAAATAGTAAACTCCCTGTTTTTACTGCTGATATGGACGGCGAGAATATATACACATCGTCATTACCAGAAAAAGCAGTATTAGTTATGGGAAATGAAGCTAACGGAATTTCACCTGAAATAGCTCAAACAGTAAAGCAGGCGTTAACCATTCCAAGATTTGGTGATTTGCAACAAACTGAAAGCTTAAATGTAGCTACTGCAACAGCTATTCTATTAAGTGAGTTTAAAAGAGGATTAAAATAATCCGTTTATTTGAGCGTCGATTCTGTCGATTACATACCCTAAATCTTCTTGATTGTCTACAAAGTCTAAATTATCAACATCAATAATTAATAGTTTTCCTTTATTGTATTGACTAATCCAAGCTTCGTAGCGCTCGTTTAATCGGCTTAAATAGTCAATGCTAATAGAGTTTTCATATTCTCTACCACGCTTATGTATTTGACCTACTAAAGTAGAAATATCTGCACGCAAATAAATTAATAAATCAGGAGGAGTTACTAAGTTTTCCATTAATTCAAATAATGAAGAATAGTTACCGAAATCTCTGTTAGTCATAAGTCCCATTGCATGCAGGTTTGGAGCAAAAATATGAGCATCTTCGTAAATGGTTCTATCTTGAATTATTTTTTTACCTGACTTACGTAACTCTAAGACTTGACGAAAACGGCTATTTAAGAAGTATACTTGCAAATTAAAAGACCAACGCTCCATTTCACCGTAGAAATCATCTAAGTAAGGGTTTTCATCAACTGATTCAAAATGAGCCTCCCAATTGTAGTGTTTTGCTAATAATTTAGTCAAAGTGGTTTTTCCTGCGCCTATGTTTCCGGCAATTGCTACGTGCATAACTATTTGTGTAATAATGATTTTAATATTACTGGCAATGCCAGTTCAGGGGATGGTAAAATTACATAAAAAAAGGAATTAAGAAAGAAGATTTAAAAATGAATGAAAAATCAAATAAAAAAGCGAGCTAATTAGCTCGCTTTTTTGTCATATAATGAGAAAAACACTATCGAATAGTAATTTTTCTTGTAGTTTGTTTTCCAGCATTTTCAATTTGCATAAGATAAAGTCCACTAGCTGCTTTATTAAAGTTAACCACTCTATTAAAAGAACTAGAGATTGTTGAAAATTTTTGGGATTCAATCAGGCGTCCTCTAAAATCAAATAAACGGATAATGGTAGCGTTTTTATCTTTTACTCTAAAGCTTACCGTTAAGCTACCGTTGGAAGGAACAGGATATGCTTGGAGATCTTTAAATAAACTGTTGTCAGTTGCAAATTGTTCTTCAACGGTAATAGTGTAATCTTCTACTTCGCCATTAAAATTTAATCCACAAGAATTCGGATCTGAATCAGGTTTTACCGAAACTCTCATAATTACTGAACCTAACGGAGCATCTTCAGGAACTGCAATACTCACAGTGTTTGATGTTATTTCGTAGGTTTCATTAGTATCGAATGTACAGTTTTGATTCCAATCTATCCAAGCAAAAGTATTTACATTGCTATTGCCTGCAGCGTTGACGGTTGCTGTTAATTCGTAAGTTTCACCTCGTACTACTTGAGTATCTATAGCTGTAAAATCAGAATAGCCATTGGTTTTGTTAGAATCATTGTTAATACCGTTAAATGTAACATTTGTAATACTTATTTGTGACTCTGTGTTTCCAGAAGAATTACATAAACTGTCATTCACATTTAATAGAATATTTACTGATTTTGTAGTTGTTGGTGAGGTTGCTGTGACTGTAATTGTATGGTCTCCATTGGTAACTTCACCGAGGTTATTTAAGGTTAGTGTAAAATTACCACTTGTGCTTAAAGTTGTTGTGCTTAATGTAGCTGAAGCGTTTGTTGGTGTTCCAGTGGTTGAAAGGGTAATTGTTTCAGTAAAACCATATAAAGCCACGTAATCAAAATTAAAAACAAGCTCATTTGTTGCTACTTTACATACAGATAAATCACCAGTGGTGTTAGAAATTGAAAACGTAGGGTCGGCTTGAAAAATGGTGAAGTTGGTATTATTTACATTGAAAAAAACGTTGTCAGCTGCTTCTACTAAGATTCTTGCAGACGTAGTAGGGGTATCAGGAATAACAATGTTTTCTGATCCGTCATTTGGAGTGTTACTTTTTAAAACGATTGGAAAAGTTTGACCACCATCTGTTGAAAGCCTAATATTTACACTAGCACAATTGATTGGAGCTTGGTCAGAAGTTCCTTTGTTCCAAGTAATCGTTTGTGTAGCTCCTGTTCCCCAAGAAACTACAGAACTAGGGCTTGTTACTGTAAAAGGTTCAGTATCTACAACGGTAATTTTTATATCATCTCTTGCAGTACTACCTCCTCCTGCATGGTTATCTCTAACTGTAAAAGCAAAATCTAATTCTCTTGCTACTGAAGGAAGAACTTCCCATGTAGTAGAAGTGCTTCCATTTACCACAGTTGAAAGAGCAGGAAAATACCTATCAGGAGAATTTGACGGCGATAAAGATCTAAACATTGGCCCACCAGTATTAGTAGCTAATGGAGACATGGTTGCTATTTCGTTGTCAATTTGTTCCCAAGTATAGGTTAAAGAAGCTGTTCCGTCAACATCAGTAGCTTGTCCTTTTAAAACAAAAGGTGTAGATCTAGGAATGTTTACACTGTTTCCTGCGGTAGCTGTAGGAGCGGTATTTCCAGTGTTAGAAGTACTAGCACAACTACCCGATCCTTGTATGTGTTCCCACATTTGAGCAATACTAACAGCGTGAAAATAATCATCGCTAGCTCCTTGTATGTTTGGTGAGCAAATACCCGCATAAGCCATAATGGTTGATCCACTTCCTGGTTCAACAGCAGTTATAGGACTTCTGTTACCGCTACAAGAGTTGTTAAATGTATGCGTAGCACCAAATTGATGCCCTATTTCATGAGCTACATAATCAATAGCATATCCGTCACCTATTGGTTGACTTCTACCTGTTATTCCTTGGGCTTTATATCCAGTTTCACACACAGAATTTAATTGGGCTAATCCTCCACCTCCTGTGCTAAAGGTATGTCCGATGTCATAATTTGTGTCTCCAATAATAGCATCACATTTCACTTGGCTTTCATCTATTAAGAAGTTTGCATCATCGTTTGATAATCCATCAGTTTCAGCGTCTAAGAAAATTAACTCATCATTGTTGTTAACAAGAACCATTTTCACGGCTAAATCTCTTTCAAAAATACCGTTAACACGAGTCATCGTAGTATTCATAGCAGATAACACAGCAGCTTTTTTTTCTGTTTCGCTAGCGGTCGGTAATACACCTTGATTATTTATGTGGAATTGTGCATATTCCCCAGTACAAGCAATAGCAGTTCTAAAAGTTCTTAATGTTCCATCATTAGCATTTCTGCTTTGTAAGGAAGAAGAACTATTTTTTTGAACAGTATTTTCAAGTTTACACGAGAAGTCATCTTCTAAAGAAGCAAGTTCTCCTTTTTTATAAACGACATACTCTTTATGGTCTTTTGTGTAAGGGTCAATATAAACAGTACCCTCATTTGAGGTGAATAACATAACATGCACACCATCTTTTCCAATACTTATTTTAGCTGTAGATGAAGTATCGTCAATCCCTTGCGCAGAGAAAGATGTTACTTGTGGAAATTTTGCTGACAATTCTGGAGCTAAATATGAGGTTTCTTTTACTAAAAAGCGTTGAATATCTCCATTCGCATTAGGAAGCATTATTACTTTTTCATTAGAAGTGTTCTTAGCTTTTGAGTTTAATAAAACACTTGTAAACTTCTCTAAATCTAACCTCATTAATAGGTGTTGAATCGGAGAAACTTTAGTAGCAAGTACTTCTTTTTTTTGAAGCCTAATTGTTTCGTTAGATGTTTTCGTCCACATCTGTTGAGAGAACAAACCAGAAGTTGAAAAAAGTAAAATGCAAAATATGAGAAGGGAGTTTCTTTTCGACATGATTTAGTTATTGATAAGTCTTATATATAACAGTAAAAGTTTAATTTTCCCTACCTTTGTAGGGCTATTTAGACGCCTAATTTATGAATAAAAAAGTAAGAGTTAGTGATCTAGGAAAAAAAGATTACAAAGAAACATGGGATTACCAAACAAGTTTGTTAGATAATATAGTTTCGTTAAAAAGAGAAAAGAGGAATGGTGAAGGGGGGATTGAAACTCCAAATTATTTTTTATTTGTTGAGCATCCGCATGTATATACGCTAGGAAAATCTGGAGATATCAGTAATTTATTATTGAATGAAGAGAAGCTAAAAGAAAAAGAAGCTACTTTTTATAAAATTAATAGAGGAGGAGATATTACCTATCATGGCCCTGGACAAATAGTTGGGTATCCAATTTTAGATTTAGAAAATTTCTTTACCGATATTCATAAGTATTTACGTTTGTTAGAAGAATCTATCATTTTAACAATTGCTGAATATGGTATTAAAGCTGAAAGAAGTGAAGGAGAAACTGGAGTTTGGTTAGATGTTGGAACACCGTTTGCTAGAAAAATTTGTGCAATGGGAATTCGCGCGAGTAGATGGGTAACCATGCATGGATTCGCATTAAATGTAAACACTAATTTAGGATACTTTGATAATATAATTCCTTGTGGAATTCGTGGTAAAGCAGTAACTTCTATGGAAGTGGAATTGGGAAGAAAAATACCGGAGGAAGAAGTGAAAGAAAAAATTCTGAAACATTTCAAAGAGTTGTTTGAAGTAGAGGAATTTATTAAAGCATAAAAAAAGGGTTGACAATTGTCAACCCTTTTTAGTTTCTATAGAAAACTAAAATTATTTTTTAGCCTTAACTTCGAAAGAAATTTCCATTAAATCGTTGATGAACTTGTCTTTTAAAGCAGCATCAATTTTCTTAGACTTGTAAGTTACACCAAAGTCAGTTCTGTCAATGCTAAAAACATCACTTTTAAAAGTAACAGCGTCCTCAGCTTCAGTAATAGTAGCAGGAATAGTAATGCTCTTAGTAACATCTTTTAAAGTTAAGTTACCAGTAACGTGAACTTTTCCTTCTTTTACTTCAGAACCAGATACTTCAAACTTAGCAGTTGGAAACTTTTCAACATCAAAGAAATCAGCATTTTTTAAATGACCTTCTAACTTCTCTTTACCGTCTCCAGCTTTTAAATCTTCACAAACGATAGTGTTCATATCGATAACGAATTCACCAGATTTTACAGCTCCGTTTTCAATTTCTAAAATTCCTTTTTCTAAACTTACAACACCGTTGTGAGAACCAGTTGGTTTACTTCCTTTCCAAGTAACTACAGATTCAGCAACGTTTGCTTTGTATGCGTTAATGATATTTTCTGTTTTTGCTACTTCTTTTTCTTCGCTAACAGCAGTTTTGTTTTTCTCTGTTTTACAAGCAACAGCTCCCATTGCTATAAAAGCAATAGCTAAAATTGTTTTTTTCATCTTTGAGTTTTTAATAATGATTATTAATTGGTTACAAATGTAATAAAAAAAAATAATTTCCATGGAATTTATTTTTTTGTTAAGAGGTGATTAATCACATGTGAAGCAGCTTGTAAGCCAAATACTGCAGGCATGTAACTCATAGTTCCGTAATATGATTTTTTATAGTTGATTCCATCGGTAAGTTTTAAACTTTCAGGAATTTGAATTTCTTCAGAGTAAACAGCTTTTACACCTTTGTCAACTTTTAGTTTTGTTAAACGTTTACGCAAAGTTTTTGCCATTTTGCAATGCTTGGTCTTGCTAATGTCTTTTACTTTTACTTTTGATGCGTCCAACTTTCCACCAGCTCCCATAGAGCTAATAAGTTTTACTTTTTTTCTGCGTGCAGCTACAATTAAGTTAACTTTTGGAGAAATGCTATCAATACAATCTAACACGTAATCATAATCTGGAGTTACTATTTCAAAAGCTCTTTCAGGCGACAAAAACTCTTCTAAAACAGTTAATTCAATATCTGGATTAATGTCTTTAAGTCTATCCGCTATTGTTTTTGCTTTTGATTTTCCAATGGTGCTATGTAGTGCCGGTAGTTGACGATTTATGTTTGTTTTGTCAAAAACATCACCATCAACAATGGTTATTTTATTAACACCTGCTCGTGCAATAAATTCTGCAGCAAACGATCCAACTCCACCTAATCCAACAACTAAAATATTGGCATTTTTAATTTTTTCTATCCCTTCTTTTTGAACCAATAATTCGGTACGCTCTAACCAATTCATCTTTTAAAAATTCTACTAAAATTTTGTTTTACAATATTTATAATTTCTTGTTTTTCGGTTTTTCTTAGTTCGCTAGCAATGTTGTATATGTTTTCAATATGTTCTTCAGAAGCATCAGTTTCTAAAAAAAGAAACCCTAAAGGAAGTTTAGAAAATGTTTCTTGTAATCTCTCGTTTTTTAATAAACCCTCTCCGAAGGATAGAAATATTTGATGCCGTATCAAATCGAGCGCAATTTGGTCTTTTCTATTAAAACCATGAATAATCCAAGGTTGTTTTGGGTTCATTTCTTTTTTCAACTGAATAATTTCCTGAAAAGCCTTTACACAATGAATGATTAAAGGTTTACTGTATTTTTCAGAAAGCTGAATTTGTTGCTTAAAAATTTCTAATTGAAGAGAGAAATCTGTTTCGGTTATTCTATCCAATCCACATTCGCCTACAGCATAACAATTTTGCGAACTTAGTTGCTCTTTAACAATTTTCAAATCGTTTTGCAAAGAATTTTCAGAAATATACCAAGGGTGAATTCCAATAGAAAAGGGTTTGCTAAAATTGGTTGAACTAGGATATTTATTTTCTATAGAAAAAACATCTTTTTGAGTAGATGAAGTATGTGTATGAATATCGATTAATTGCAATTACACTTTGTCTTTGGTGTCTATAATAATAGTTACAGGCCCGTCATTTAGTAATTCTACTTTCATGTCAGCACCAAATTGACCAGTTTGCACTTTTTTTTCCAAATTAACTTCAAGCTGTTGAACAAATTTTTCATATAAAGGGATAGCAACATCAGGTTTAGCAGCTTTGATATAACTAGGGCGATTCCCTTTTTTAGTAGAAGCATGTAGGGTGAATTGACTTACAACGATTGCTTCTCCATTAATATCAAGCAAAGATTTATTCATAACACCTTCATCATCATTAAAAATACGGAGGTTAGCTATTTTGTTTGATAACCATTTAATATCCTCTTGATTATCTTCATTAACAATTCCAAGTAAAATTAAAAGTCCCTGTTGTATTTTAGCTACTCTTTCACCTTCAATAGTAACGCTAGCTTTTGAAACGCGTTGAATTACTGCTTTCATTCTATAATTTAGATTATTGGATTTTTAGATTGTTGACAAATTAAAAGTTTTAAAGTTTAAAATAGCTATGGACTAAGAGTAAAGAGCTAAATTTTACTCCCAAATATCAGTTCTATAATGTTCTTCTTCGCCTTCTAGAATTTGTAGGTAACTCTTGTAACGAGACCATGCAATTTCTTCATTTTCTAAGGCTTCTTTTACAGCACATTGTGGTTCGTTTATGTGAATACAATTATTGAATTTACAGTTTTGTTTTAAAGCAAAAAACTCAGGAAAATAATCGCCTAATTCATCTTTGTCCATGTCAACTACACCAAAACCTTTAATTCCGGGAGTGTCTATAATACGAGCATCAAAACTTAAATCAAACATTTCGGCAAATGTAGTAGTATGTTGCCCTTGTTTGTGTTGTTCAGAAATTTCTTTTGTTTTTAGATTTAAAGAAGGTTCAATAGCGTTAACCAAGGTTGTTTTTCCAACTCCTGAATGACCTGCAAACATACTTACTTTGCCTGTCATCATCTCTTTTATTTTATCAATATTGATGTTTTTAGTCGCGGAAACTTCAATGCATTCGTAACCGATGGCTTCATAAATATCTTTTAAATACAAAATTTCGGCACGCTGCTCAATTTCATACGAATCAATTTTATTAAAAACTAAAATAGTTTTGATTGAATAAGCCTCGGCAGTAACTAAAAAACGATCGATAAATGTGGTAAACGTAGGAGGGTTGTCTATCGTAATTAACAGAAATACTTGATCAATATTAGAAGCAATTACATGAGTTTGTTTTGATAAATTAACCGATTTACGAACAATAAAATTTTTACGCTCGTGAATGTTGGTAATTAAACCCGTTTCTTCATCATTATTGGTTTCTAAAGAAAAATCAACAATATCACCTACAGAGATAGGGTTTGTACTTTTGATTCCTTTAATACGGAATTTTCCTTTAATACGACACTTGTATAGCTCGCCTTTAGACTTTACCCAATACCAACTTCCTGTAGATTTATAAACCGTTCCTGTCATAAAACAAAGATGCGGATTATTCATAAAAAAAATAATATATTCGTGCCTTAATTTTAAAAATTTATTATGAAAAAACTATTATTATCTATTTGTTTTATTGGATTGTCTTATGTTTCGGCCATTGCGCAAACATATGAATATAAGGTTATAACAAGTGTTGAGTCTATAGTACCAAATGGTTTGGGAAGATCTAGGTTAATTTCATCAGACGAAGAGAGAAATTTTGAAGATTATACCTCTGGAAGATCAGAAGAAAGTGACGAAAGAAACAAGTCGAAAAGATCGGAAATTAGAGTTAAAAATTTCGAAGAAACAAAATTGTTAAACTTCTTTAATATTGGAGGAATTCGTTTTCAGAATATTGTAGCAAATGATGCAGTGATTACCTCTAAGCTTAATGATATGGCAAAAAATGGTTGGGAATTGGCTTTTTCTAATAGTGGAGTAGAGAGTTATGGAGGAAAAGGAGATAGTAACGGAATTTTTATAACACGTTATATTTTTAAAAGAGAGGTTAAGACTTCAGAGTCTGTTGAAAAATAAAAAAAAAGCGCCACTAGGCGCTTTTTTTTATGAGTTAATGATTTTTTCTTGATGATTGATGCTTTCTTGGTGTATTGCCTTAAACATTTTAAGAACAAACTCTTCGCTTAGTCCTCTATCTTGTCCTTCTAATATCATTTTACCTAAGATTTCGTTCCATCGTCTAGTTTGTAAAATAGCGACGTTTTTCTCTTTTTTTAACTGACCAATTGAGTCTGCTATTTTCATACGCTTTCCTAAGATTTCAATGAGTTGATGATCTACTACGTCAATTTGAGTACGTAGCGTATTTAAAGCATTTCTGTACTCAGTTTCTGTATCTGTGGCTTTTCTAACTTTTAAGTCTACCATCATTTGTACTAGAGTTTTAGGTGTGATTTGTTGAGCTGCATCGCTCCAAGCATTATCAGGATCGTAATGTGTTTCAACCATTAAACCATCAAAGTTTAAATCTAAGGCAGTTTGACAAACATCGAAAATAATATCACGACGACCAGCGATGTGTGACGGATCACAAATCAATGGTAAATCAGGGAAACGGTTTTGCAATTCAATAGGAATTTGCCATTCAGGGTTGTTTCTATATCGGGTTTTCTCATAAGTAGAAAAACCTCTATGGATGACCCCTAGTTTTTTAATGTTTTTGGCATATAAACGTTCTATGGCACCTAACCATAGTGGTAAATCAGGGTTTACAGGATTTTTTACTAGTACGATTTTATCTGTCCCTTCTAAAGCATCTGCAATCTCTTGAACAATAAAAGGACTTACGGTAGTACGAGCACCAATCCATAAAATATCTACGTCGTGCTCAATTGCAAGTTTTACGTGATCTTTGTTGGCTACTTCTGTAGCAATTAACATTCCTGTTTCTTGTTTTGCTTTTTGTAACCATTTTAATCCTAAAGCACCAACACCTTCAAAATTGCCTGGTCTGGTACGAGGTTTCCAAATACCAGCTCTTAAAACAGTAGCATCGGTATCTTTTAATTCGTGTGCAATTTTTAATACTTGCTCTTCGGTTTCGGCACTACAAGGTCCTGCAATTACTAATGGATGCCCTAACCCGAAAGCATCTAACCATGTTCTTAACTCTTTTGTATTCTCCATTTTAGTTTTTATTATTGAGGTACAACCTCTAAAATTCCGTTTAAAATTTGTTTTATATAATTTGTGTTTTCCATTTCTGTGTGTATTTCTGGAAAATCGTTGTTTTCTAATAAAGTTTTGAATTGTTGTAAGTTATGAATATATTCATTCAGAGACTCAATAACATTTTCTTTGTTTTGTTTAAAAATAGGTGTCCACATTGCAGGCGAGCTTTTTGCTAAACGCACAGTAGAAGCAAATCCACTACCAGCCATATCAAAAATATCACGCTCGTTTTTCTCTTTTTCAATAACTGTTTTACCTAACATGAAAGAGCTGATATGTGATAAATGTGATACATAGGCTATATGCTTATCGTGCGATTTTGGATCCATGTATCGAATACGCATTCCTAATTTTGAAAATATATCTAATGCTTTTTCCTGTAATTTGAAAGCTGTTTTTTCTACCTCACAAATAATATTAGTTTTATTTCTAAATAAATTTGTCAATGCTGCATTGGGTCCTGAAAATTCAGTTCCGGCAATAGGATGTGTTGCTAAAAAATTTCTTCGTTTCGGATGATTTTTAACAGCATCGCAAATAAGTTCTTTAGTCGAACCTACATCGAAAACCAAACAAGTATCAGAAACGTTATCTAATGTTTTCAAAATAATCTCTTGTGAAACATCTACAGGAATAGCAATAATAACTACATCTGCATTTGATAGCTCTGAAAAAGTCGCTTTTTGATGGATGATTCCTCTTTCTAAAGCAAGATTTCCATGTTCTTCGTTGGAATCAATTCCATAGATAGTAGCGTTTTTAAATTCTTGCTGAATATCTAGGGAAAAACTTCCGCCGATTAATCCTAGTCCTATGATAAATACGTTCATTATATTCTGTTGATTGCTTCGTTAATTTTTTCTTCTGGAATGCATAATGAGAAACGAATATAGCCTTCTCCTTGATTACCAAAAATGGTTCCTGGAGCAGCGAAGATGTGTTTATTATATAGTAAATCATCAATCATTTCTTCAGATGTTTTTCCATCAGGAAGTTTGCACCAAACAAACATTCCAGATGCGTTTTTATCGTAGGTACATCCTAATTTTTCTGCTAACTCAAATACTAGTTTTTGCCTTTTTTTATAGGTGTTGTTTAGCTGAGTAAACCAGTCTTTGTCTAGCTCTAACGCTTTTGTTGCTCCTTTTTGAATTCCATAAAACATACCTGAATCCATTTGAGTTTTTACTTTTAAAATTTCAGTTAAGAATTCATGTTTTCCTAATAGCATTCCAACACGCCACCCTGCCATATTAAAAGATTTACTTACCGAGTTTAATTCTAGAGCAATATCTTTAGCTCCTTCAATTTGTAAAATACTTTGAGGGTGCTCGTTCAATATAAAGCTATACGGATTGTCATTTACAATAACTATGTTATGTTTTTTTCCAAAGTCAATCAATTTTTGAAAAGTTTCTTTGGTAGCATCAGCACCTGTTGGCATGTGTGGGTAATTTACCCACATCAACTTTATTTTTGAAGTATCGAGTTTTTCTAAAGCTTCAAAGTTAGGTTGCCAGTTAGTAGCCTCTTCTAACTTGTAAAAAATAGGTTCTCCTCCTAATAAATTGGTCACAGAACTATAGGTTGGGTATCCTGGATTAGGAATTAATACCTGATCTCCTTCGTTTAAAAAAGCCAATGAAATATGCATAATTCCCTCTTTACTTCCCATTAAAGGAAGTACTTCGTTAGCAGGATTAATGCTAACTTGATAGTTTTTATGATAAAAACTTGAAACAGCTTGTCTAAATTCAGGTAAGCCTTGATAACTCTGATAACTATGTGCTCCAGTATCTTGTAAACTATCTTGAATAGCTTTCAATACTGATGTTGGAGGTTGTAAATCAGGACTACCAATTCCAATATTTATGATTGGTTTACCTTCTGAAATTAATTGACGTACTTCTTGTAATTTTTTAGAGAAGTAGTATTCCTGTACGGTTTGTAGTCTGTTAGCAAACTGTATCATAATCTTCCGTTTTTGTATTCGCCTAATATTTTAAATTCTTCTGCTATAATTTGTACAATGGCTTTTGCTTTTTCGTAATCTTCATATGCTTCAAAAGTTACGTCTACGAAAAAAGAGTACTTCCAGGGTGTTTCGATTTTGGGTAACGATTGTATTTTAGTAAGGTTTAATTTACAGTCGCTCATTACATTTAGTACTGTAGCTAAACTTCCTCTTTTGTGATCTAGTTCAAATTTTAATGAAGCTTTATTGATTTCACTTTTACCATTTTTTGGAAGACTTGTTTGAAGAAATACAAAACGAGTTGCGTTGTTTTTAATCGTTTGAATTTCATCTTCAATAACTGATAATTTAAAAATATCAGCAGCCATTTTAGGTGCAATTGCTGCAACTCCTTTTAATTGTTGATCCGCGATTCTTTTTGCAACAGCAGAAGTGTCAACATCTTCAACTAACTTAATGTGTTTATGTTGTTTGAAAAATTCTTTACATTGTAGTAATGCCATCGGATGCGAACAAACCTCAGTAATATCTTCAATCTGTTGGTTATGCAACGCCATTAAATGATGATGTATAGACAAGTAATACTCGCCAGAAATATGCAAGTTGTACTTGTCAATCAAGGCATAGTTGGGTATGATTGAGCCTGCTATGGTGTTTTCTAAAGCCATAATTGCTTGCTCACTTCTTGAATTAACAAGGCTATCAACCAATACATCAAAAGATAAACATTCGTGTAGGTTGATGTTATCTCCGTAGTAGTTGTTTGCAACAATATGGTGGTTGCTTCCTTGTATTCCTTGAATGGCTATTTTTTTCATTTTACATCAAAAAAAAAGCCTCGATAAATTCGAGACTTTGATTGGGTATATGTCTTTTGTTAGGTTAACAATATGATACAAAGTCTCGTCTCTTACTAAAAAAGTAAAAGTAAAAATAGAAACCTTGCCATACGTTTTGTAACATCATTGTATTTGTGTTCTTTGTACGGAACAAATCTTAGAAATAAATTTAACTAAACCAAATTTTTTTTAAAAAAGTGTAAAAAAGAAAAAAGCTTCTCACTTTGAGAAGCTTTTTGCGGTCTGGACGGGACTCGAACCCGCGACCCCATGCGTGACAGGCATGTATTCTAACCAGCTGAACTACCAGACCGTTGCTTTAAGCAATATGTTATATGTTTTAGAGAAACTTTAGCGGTCTGGACGGGACTCGAACCCGCGACCCCATGCGTGACAGGCATGTATTCTAACCAGCTGAACTACCAGACCGT
>NZ_CANNGG010000004.1 GCF_947504135.1 uncultured Tenacibaculum sp. | reverse complement strand
AACCGCAACCGACAATTGTGATGCATCTGTAACTGTAAATTACTCAGAAGAGTTTGCAGGACAAGACGATGAATGTGTAACAGAATATACAATTACTAGAACATGGACAGTTCAAGATTGTGCAGGAAATGAAACTTCACACTCTCAAGTAGTAACAGTAGAAGATACGGTAGCTCCAGAGTTTGTAGAAGAATTACCTGCGGATGTAACAGTAAGTTGTGATACAATTCCTGAAGCAGCGGTATTAACAGCGACAGATAATTGTAGTTCATCAGTTACAGTAAATTATTCAGAAGAGTTTGCAGGACAAGATGATGACTGTGCAACAGAATATACAATTACCAGAACATGGACAGTTCAAGATTGTGCAGGAAATGAAACTTCACATTCTCAAGTAGTAACAGTAGAAGATACAGTAGCTCCAGAGTTTGTAGAGGAGTTACCAGCAGCAGAAATTACAGTAAGTTGTGATAATATTCCAGTGATGGAAACACTAACAGCGACAGACAATTGTGATCCATCAGTAACCGTAATTCCAAGTGAAGTAAAAAGTGGAGATGACGATGCTTGTGGATCGGAATACTTAATTACAAGAAAATGGACGGTATCAGATTGTTCAGGAAACACGACTACTCATATTCAAGTAATCACAGTAGAAGACACAGTATCACCAGAATTTGTAGAAGAGTTACCAGCAGCAGAAATCACAGTAAGTTGTGATAACATTCCAGTAATGGAAACCTTGACAGCGACAGACAATTGTGATCCGTCAGTAACCGTAATTCCAAACGAAGTAATTACTGGACAAGATGATGACTGTGTAACAGAATATACAATTACTAGAACATGGACAGTTCAAGATTGTGCAGGAAATGAAACTTCACACTCTCAAGTAGTATCAGTAGAAGATACGGTAGCTCCAGAGTTTGTAGAAGAATTACCTGCGGATGTAACGATAAGTTGTGATACAATTCCTGAAGCAGCGGTATTAACAGCGACAGATAATTGTAGTTCATCAGTTACAGTAAATTATTCAGAAGAGTTTGCAGGACAAGATGATGACTGTGTAACAGAATATACAATTACCAGAACATGGACAGTTCAAGATTGTGCAGGAAATGAAACTTCACACTCTCAAGTAGTAACAGTAGAAGATACGATATCTCCAGAGTTTGTAGAAGAATTACCTGCGGATGTAACAGTAAGTTGTGATACAATTCCTGAAGCAGCGGTATTAACAGCGACAGATAATTGTAGTTCATCAGTTACAGTAAATTATTCAGAAGAGTTTGCAGGACAAGATGATGACTGTGCAACAGAATATACAATTACCAGAACATGGACAGTTCAAGATTGTGCAGGGAATACAGTTTCACATACTCAAGTAATTAATGTTGAAGATACTGAAGCACCAGAATTAGTTTCTACTTTAGAAGATATTACAGTTGAATGTGATAATGTTCCAGAGGTTCCAACTTTAGAATTTACTGATAATTGTTCAGCAAACGTAACTCAAACAAATTTTGAAGAGACAAGTACGTTTGATGGAACTGATAGTAATTATATGATTACAAGAACATGGACAGTTTCTGATGATTGTGGAAACGTAGCTGAATTTACACAAACCATTACAGTAACAGTCAATACATCGGTAACAGAAATAGCTGATTCTAAATGTATAGACGATGGAGAAATTAATTTGAATGATTATGTAGCTAACCCAAGTGAAGAAGGTAGTTGGGAAGTTACACAAGGAAATGTAGTATTATCGGACGATGCAAGTTTTGATCCATCAGGTTTAAGTTTAGGAGACTATGTATTCACTTATACTGAACCAAATAATGGATGTTTAAGGTCAATAAAAGTTACGATTAATTTAAACGATGACTGTATTGTATTACCATGTGGACAAGAAGATGTGGTAATATCAAAAGCAGTAACCCCTAATGGAGATTCATGGAATGAATTCTTTGAAGTAACAGGAGTAGAATCTTGTGGATTTATAGTAAATGTGAAAATATTTAACCGTTGGGGAGCACAAGTCTTTGAGTCTAACAATTATGCCAATAATTGGAATGGAGTTTCTGATGGAACTAAGTTTGGAGGGGCTAAAAGATTACCAGCAGGTACATATTACTACATTGTAATATTAGAAAATAGTGGTTTAAAACCATTTACAGGAGCAATTTATTTAGGAACCAAATAATATTATAAGCTATGAACCATAATTACAGAATATTACAAGCAATTGTTGTGTTACTATTTGCAGGTATTTTTACCGTACAATCGCAACAGTTACCACAATTTACCCAGTACATGTACAATACAATTTCCATAAACCCTGCTTATGCAGGTAGTAGAGAAGTGTTGAGTATAGTTGGGTTGCATAGAAGCCAGTGGGCAGGATTAGAAAGAGCGCCTGAAACGCAAACTTTATCTGTTCACTCACCTCTAAGGAATGATAAAATCGGTCTAGGCTTATCGTTTATTAACGATAAGCTTGGATACGAAAAGTTCACCTATTTATATGGAGATTTTTCTTACACGATTAAACTTAACAGTACTATAAAATTAGCCTTTGGTCTTAAAGCAGGTTTTACTCAATATAATATTGATTATGCTTTAATAGCTGCAGAACCATCTGATCCAGGTATCTCAGGAATTCAAAATAGATGGGAACCTAACATAGGTAGTGGTGTATTAATGCATACTAATAAATGGTATGTAGGATTGTCGGCTCCGAGGCTATTAAATATAGACCATAATGATTTACAAGTTAATGGAATTAATTACGGAGTTGTAGATAAGGTGAGTTATTACTTAACAGGAGGTTATGTATTTGATTTAAGTGATAATGTAAAATTTAAGCCAGCAACTTTAATTAAAGCAACAAACGGAGCACCTTTATCGTATGATATTACAGCAAATTTTTTGTTTAATGAAAAGCTTTGGTTAGGCGGATCTTATAGAATTAACGAGTATACAGGAGCATTAGGAGCTTTGGTAGATTTTCAAGTCTCTCGTCAGTTTAGAATAGGATATGCTTACGAACATCCATTATCTGATATTAATCAATATTCAAATGGTACTCATGAGGTATTATTGATGTTTGAATTACAGCCTAAAGCATATAGAACAAAATCACCTAGATACTTTTAAAAAGCACACTTATGAAAACAAAAATTACATTTATATTACTTTTTTTATCATGTTTTGCTTTTTCACAAAGAAAAGTAGCTGATAAATTCTATAAAGAATACTCCTATATAAAGGCTGCTGAATTCTATAAAAAAGCCATAAACGAAGGAGACGATGGGGTGGATATGATAACAAGGTTGGCAGATTGTTATTATAATAACTCAAACTCTAAACAAGCTGCTTATTGGTATGGGGTGGCTTCCAATAGAGATGAAGGTTTAAGTGATGAAGCTATATATAAATATGTACAATCACTTAGAAGTCTTGGTGAATACGAAAAAGCAGATAAGTGGCTGCAAAAAATACCTGATGTAGTTACCAAAATAGGAATTGTAGATTATGATAAGCTAAAAACACTTAATAAAGACTCTGTAGTAGTAGCAAACTTAGAAATTAATACTAAAAACTCAGAGTTTGGAACGTATGTAAATGGACAAAAACTATATTTTGCTTCGACAAGAAAAAAAGATGGAGAAATTTATGAATGGAATAACCAACCGTATTTAGACTTATATCAAGCCAAAATTATTAAAAATGAAAAAGATGAAGATAGTATAGCAAGTGTTATTCCTATTGTATCTTCTAAAATTAATACGGGTTTTCATGAATCGAGTGTAGCAATAACTAAAGACGGACAAACGTTATATTTTACAAGAAATAATTTAAACGAAAAGAAAAAACTAGAGTATAGTAAAAAAGGTACATCGCATTTAAAAATATTCAAAGCCACGTTGGTTAACGGGCAATGGGATAATATTGAAGAGTTACCGTTTAATGATAAAATGTATTCTAGTGGACATCCAGCATTGAGTCCGGATGAAAAAACATTGTATTTTACATCTGATAGACCTGGAGGTTTTGGAGCAACCGATATTTACAAAGTAGCTATTTTACCTAATGGAGAGTATGGAGCACCAATAAACTTAGGAGAGAAAATTAATACAGCTGATAGAGAAATGTTTCCGTTTGTAGCTAAAGATTATACACTATATTTTTCTTCGGATGGATATGCAAATTTAGGATTATTAGATATTTTTAAATCTGATTTACTAAAAAATAACTCGTCAGAAGTTATAAATATAGGAGCTCCATTTAATAGTGGATATGATGATTTTGCTTTCTTTTATAATGAAGATGCAAAAACAGGGTACTTTTCTTCTAACCGACCAGGAGGAAAAGGACAGGATGATTTATATAAGTTTAAAACCTTAAAGTGTAAACAATATATTAAAGGGAGAACTTTTGATAAAAGAACAAAAGAATTGTTGCCAAATACTTTAGTAGAATTAATAGATGCCCAAGGTAAGGTAATACAAAGATTTGTTACACAAGAAGACGCTTCTTATATTTTTGAAGTAGAATGCGAGAAGATATTTAGATTAAGAGGAACAAAACTAGATTATAAAGATGACTTCATTAATAATATTGAAACGACAGATGTAAGAGGTATAGAAATAGATCGTGATTTATATTTAACACCATTAATTATAGGTAATGAGATTGTAATTGACCCAATATTCTTTGATTTTAATAAATGGAATATTCGTCCTGATGCTGCTTACGAGTTAGAGCATATAGTAAGAGTGTTAAAAAATAATCCGAAAATGATTATAAAAATTGAAGCACATACAGACAGCAGAGGAAGTGACCGATACAATGAAATTTTATCTGATAGAAGAGCAAAATCTACTAGAGATTATATTTATTCACGTGATATAGCCAAACACAGAATTCAAAGTGCTATTGGTTATGGAGAAAAACAATTGATAAATAAGTGTTCTAACGGTGTTAAATGTACCGAAGAAGAACATCAAGAAAACAGACGATCAAAATTTATAATCACGAATAATTATAAAGGTGAAAATAAGTAATTAGTCTCCCGTAGAGTAGTTTTCTTTAGCCCCGATTCAATGCGCATGTTGGATTGGGGTTTTAATTTAAGTTTACTACTTTTTTACAAAAATGTTAGTGTAATACCATTTACCGTTAGCGCTTTTTTCAGCAGTAACTTCAAAGTGAGTATAATCGCCTTCAATATTTTCTTTGTGACCTTCGCTTTTAATCCAAGCATTAACTACAGCTTCAGCAGTAGAATAGCCATAAGCTACATTTTCACCTACTTTAATAGCATCAGCATTTTCAGCTAAATACTCTTTGCGTTGGTAAAAAAAGTCGTGTGAAACCTCGTCTTTCTCAATCATATAGTTGGTATGATTGCTTGTTTGTGACTTAATAGTTTGTAACTTGCTTAGTGAAGAAAAGCCATTATTAACTCTATACGTGTTAATTAGACCTAAGATATCTGCTTCAATCGGTTTTTCACTGATGCTAGCTGACATTTCAGGGTTGTCAATTATTTCAGTTTCATTAGACGAACAAGACGTCAATATTAGCGCACAACAAAGCACTAATAACTTAAGGGGGTAGTTATTCATGATTAGGGGGTTAAGGGGTTAATCAAAAAAACTTTGCAAAGATATAACGAAAACTCAATACAAAACAAGTTAATTGTATGTTTTTGAGGTAAAAAGGGGCTTTTTCCTGTGATTAGATAGCTTGTTTTATAAAGTCATCATACTCATAAAAAAACAGTTCAAATTGAGTCATAGTTTCAACATAAAACTCATAACAATCTCGCCAAGTATCTTTATTGTGAATGCTGAATTTTTTGTCAAAAGGGACATAAATTCTACGAATAACCTTGTGATTATCTAGTTCAAAGTTATCATCAAAAATAACCTCAGGTAAATATTCACTTTCCAGTATTTTTTTTAAAGAAAGTAGCTGATCATAAAGTAATTCATTGGCTATTTCTTCAGGGTGTTCAAAATCTAAACAAACAGAAGCTTTTTTTCTGTCCGCCTGAAATTTAAAAGAAAACCCTTTTATTTTGGTATTGTATAACAACCATTTTCTTGGAAAAGACTTTCCAAAACTTGTCCAAAATTCTTTACGTAACCGAGCAGATTCTTCTTTACTAAACACTATCCGTGAACTTTTGCAGTTTTACCTCTTTCTCTCATCATTTTGGCTTCAAAAGCTAATAAATCTTCCCATTTTTTATCAACGATTTCACGATCCATATACTTACGAGCATACCCTAAAAATAAGGTGTAATGATTTGCTTCAGAAACCATTAAATCGATATAAAATTTAGATAATTGTTCATCTTCCATGTTATCAGCAAAAACCTTAAAACGTTCACAACTTCGAGCTTCAATTAAAGCAGCAACCAATAAACGATGTATTAGGGCTTCAGTTCTGTCTTTCGTGTGTGGAAAAAACTTTTGTAATCGTAAAGCATAGTCATTTTTAGTAGCCTGTCCTAAAACCATACCTCGTTCTATCATTATGTTATGCACCATTCTAAAATGTTCCATTTCTTCAATGGCAATATCACTCATGTCCTTAACAAGTGCTGTTTCTTCAGAGTAATTGATAATAATTGACACAGCATTCGAAGCAGCTTTTTGTTCAGCAAAAGCATGATCGGTTAGTAACTGTTCTAATCCATTTTTAGCAACTTCAACCCATGAAGTTTCCGTGTCAAATTGTAATCCAAGCATATCGTGTAATTGAGGATGTAAAAGTAAAAAATATAAGCACTAATTGTATAGTAAATACCCTAAAAATGGTAAATTTGCTGTTAAAAAAAGTCTCTTAATAAAATTGCTTAAAAATATTGATTCGAATTACGAATACTAAATGAATTGCTACAGATTCTAAATAGGATAATCTTTTAAAAATATTTTTCATTAGTTTTATAAAGAATAGAGAAAGTCAAAACTTCTAAAAAAATGAAATTACAGCTACTAAAAAAAATGAGAAAAATTATTGGCGTTTTTGCATTAATCTTTTTAATGATTACTGCTAATTCGTGTAAAAAAACAGTTACTACAGAAAGTAACGTTAATGAGTTTGGTGAGTATATTAGTGTTTTTCCCGATAAACTAATATCGGTAACCCCAAACTTAAAGTTTGTATTAAAAAAGAAAATAACAACAAATTTTGAAGCAACTGAAGTTATTACTACCAAACCAGCTATAAAAGGGGAAGTAGTTTTAAACGATAATGAGTTAGTTTTCGTTCCTGCTGAAAAATTAAAAAGTAATCAAGAATACTCAATAACACTTCATTTATCAAAGTTATACGAAGATATTGATGAGAACTTAGAGAGTTTTAATGTTAATGTAAAAACTAAAGAATTATTATTTAATGTTTCCTTACAATCTCCAAGCGTTTATAATAAAAACTTATATGCAGTTGAGGGAGAATTGACAGCGAGTGATATTATAGAAACAGATAAAGTACCATCTTTAGTAAAAGCTACCTATAATGGAAAGACAAAGCTTATAAAGTTTAGTACTGTTGGAAAAGTAAGTTCTAAAGTTTACTTTAAGATAGACAGTATAGAACGCTATGAGGAAGACAAACAATTAAAGGTAGAATGGACAGGAGCACCAGTTCAGTCAGAATCTAAAGGAAGTAGAGAAGTAACTATTACAGGGAAAAACAACTTTAAAGTATTAAGTGTAGAAGTTGTTGATACAGATAAACAGCATATAGAAATAAGTTTTTCAGACCCATTACAAAAATCACAAAACTTAAAAGGATTAATTCAGTTTTTAAACACTCAAAAAAGAGCTTTCACATATAAAGTGAATAGTAACAAAGTAACTGTATATCCTAAATCATCATTTACACAAAAAGTAGATATAGAAATATTCAAAGGAATTAAGAGTGCAGATGGTTATGCTTTGAAAGAAAATACGATTAAAACAGTGTATTTTGAAGAATTAAAACCTGCTGTAAAGTTTATAAAAAGTGGATCTATACTTCCAAACTCTAGTAATTTAAAAATTAACTTTAGTGCAGTAAACTTAAAAGCAGTTGATGCAACTGTCTATAAAGTTTATAAAGAAAATGTACTACAATTTTTACAATATAATGATTTAAGTAATCAAGGAAACCTACGATATGTTGGGCGTCCAGTAGCTAAATATACAGTAAACCTGGGTAATCAAGGATTAGATTTAAGTAAAGAAAATGCTTTTGCTATTGATTTAGCTGAAATAGTAAAAGTAGAAAATGGAGCAATGTATAGAGTTGAGTTTTCTTTTAACAAAGACTATTCAAATTATAAATGTGCTGAAGGTGTTTCAACGAAAACTATAGTGTTCGGTAAAAAAGAAATAGACACTAAAAGTTATGATAGTCCTAATTATTATGATGACTACTATTATGATTATAGTTGGAGAGATAGAGAAAACCCTTGTACAACTTCATATTATTATAATAAAAATATAAGCACCAATATTTTAGCTACGAATATTGGTGTTATAGTAAAAAAAGGAAATAATAATAAAACACTAGTAGCAGTTACAGATATACTTACTACAAACGCTATTGAAGGAGCTAAAGTAAGTTTATACAACCTACAAAAACAAGAAGTAGCTTCAGCTACAACTAATAAAGAGGGGGTTGTGTCTTTTTCTGATGTTACAAATGCCTTTTTTGCAGTAGTAACTAAAAATAACAATACAACTTATGTGAAATTGAAAGACGGAGAAGCACTTTCAATGAGTAAGTTCGATGTTTCTGGAGTAAAATTACAAGAAGGAATCAAAGGGTATATTTATGGAGAACGAGGAGTTTGGAGACCAGGAGATCAACTATTCTTAACTTTTGTTTTAAATGATAATGCGAATCCAATTCCAGAGGGACACCCAATAAAATACGAATTAATTAACCCACGAGGAAAAATAATCGATAGAAAAGTACTTCCAAAAAAGTCAAACAATGTATATGCATACGCTCCAGTAACAAATCCAGAAGCTATTACTGGTAATTGGAAAGTACGTGTAAGTGTTGGAGGAGCTGTTTTCAACAAAACATTGAAAGTTGAAACTATAAAACCGAATCGATTAAAAATTAAACTAGCTACAGATTCAGAATTCATTAAAGCAAACTCAACTATTACAGGAGATGTAGAAGTAAAATGGTTACATGGAGCAATAGCAAGAGGGTTAAAGTTAGATATTAACGGAAAATTCTCACAAACGAATACAGAGTTCCCAAAATACAAAAACTATAATTTTGATGATGTAACTCGTCGATTTGGAACAGAAGAGTTTAAAGTACTAAAAGGAAGTTTAAGTAATGAAGGAACTACTAAATTTTCGGTAAAGCCTAAATTAGATAGTAAAGCTCCAGGAATGTTAAGAGCGAGTTTTATTACAAAAGTGTATGAAAATGGAGGAGACTTTAGTACCGATGTATTTTCTAATAAAGTGTCACCGTATACTTCATATGCAGGGTTACAAGATGCGGAAGAACCACAATCTAAAAACTATTTATTTACAGATGAAAACTATACATTTAATGTAGCTTCAGTAAACGAAGAAGGAGTAGGAATAGCAAATACTTTAGAAGTAAATGTATATAAATTATCATGGCGTTGGTGGTGGAGTACTTCTGATAATGGATTGTCTAGTTATGATGGTACACGTTATCATGAACCTTATAAAAAACTAAAAGTAACTACAAACGCAAATGGTAAAGGAACCTTTAAACTAAAGGTTGATGAAAACGATTGGGGACGTTATTTAATAAAAGTAAAAGATTCAAAAAGTAAACACGTTACCTCAAATGTAGTGTATTTTGATTGGCCTTCTTGGTATGCTAAGAAAAAAGGAAACCAAGATAAGAGTAATGCTACGATGTTGATATTTACAACCGATAAAGAATCGTATGAAGTAGATGAAAAAGCAACTGTTAAGTTTCCATCTTCAGAAGGAGGAAAAGCGTTTATTACCATAGAAAACGGAACAGAAGTATTAGATCATTTTTGGGTACCAACACAAGCACAACAAACATCGTTTAGTTTTCCAGTAAAAGCGAGTTATACACCAAATGTATTTGTAAACATTTCATTGTTACAAAAACATAGTCAAACAGTAAACGATTTACCAATTCGTATGTATGGATCAATACCAATGTTGGTACATAACCCTGCAACGAAATTAGAACCAATAATCCAGTTAGCAGACGAGTTACGACCAGAATCTACCGCTACCGTTCGAGTAAAAGAAGAAAAAGGTAGGGCGATGACCTATACCATTGCGTTAGTAGATGAAGGCTTGTTAGATTTAACACGTTTTAAAACTCCAAACCCTTGGGGAGTGTTCTATGCACGTCAATCTTTAGGAGTAAAAACATGGGATATTTTTGATGACGTTATTGGTGCTTACGGTGGAAAAGTAAATCAAATATTAAGTATTGGAGGTGATGAAGCAGAAGCGGGAAGTAAAAACCGTAAAGCTAACCGATTCAAACCAATGGTAACCTATTTAGGACCTTTCGATTTAGAAATGGGAGATATTAAGGAACACAAGATTAAAATACCTAAATATGTAGGTTCTGTTCGTGCTATGGTTGTAGCTACGGATACTAAAAAAGATGCATATGGTCGTGATGAAAAAACAGCTTTTGTACGTAAACCTGTTATGATTTTAGCATCATTACCGCGTAAAATAACTCCTCAAGAAACTGTTACTTTACCAGTAACTGTTTTTGCAATGAAGCCAAATATCAAAAATGTAAAAGTTACAGTACAACCAAACGAAGCATATACTATTGTAGGAGATAAAACACAAACCGTTTCATTTAGTCAGCCAGATGAAAAAATGGCGTATTTCACCTTAAAAGTGAACGATTTTAAAGGAATTGGTAAGGTGAAAATAGATGCAAGTTCAGGAAGAGAAAAAGCATCTTACGAAGTAGAGATTGATGTCTTAAATCCGAATCCAGTTACGACCGAGGTAAAAGATTTAGTGTTAAATTCGAACGAACAAGGAGAGTTAAACTTCACTAGTTTTGGAACCAGAGGAACTAATGGAGCTACGTTAGAGTTATCTACATTACCTCCAATGAACTTTACAAAGCGTTTAGGGTATTTAATTCGTTATCCACATGGTTGTGTAGAGCAAACCACTTCTGGGGCTTTTCCACAGTTGTTTTTACCAGAATTATTTGAATTATCAAAAGAAAAGATAGCTTCAACAGAAAGAAATATAAAAGCAGCAATTCAACGTTTATCAGATTTCCAATTATCTAATGGAGGGTTGTCATACTGGCAAGGAAATAGTACTGCAGATAGTTGGGGAACGTCTTATGCAGGACATTTTATGATAGAAGCAGAGAAGAAAGGATATGTGTTACCTATTGGATTCAAATCAAAATGGATAGGATATCAAAAACAACAAGCACGTAATTGGAGAAATAACTCACGTTATTACAACAATTCTTTATCACAAGCATATAGATTATATACGTTGAGTTTAGCAAATAGTCCTGATTTAGCATCAATGAACCGTTTACGAGAATCAATGGGAGTTTCAGATGAAGCAAAAATGAGATTAGCAAGTGCGTATGCTTTAATAGGTAAAAAGGCTATAGCAAAATCTATTTTAAAAGGAATAACTGGTTATACCTATACAAAACGATATTATTCAAACTATGGTTCTGAAACTAGAAACAAAGCTATGTCTTTAGAAACTTATATGCTACTGGATGATGAAATGAAGTCAATAAAATTAGCAAAAGAGATTGCTGAAGATTTATCTAGTAACAATTGGATGAGTACGCAAACAACAGCATATAGTTTATTAGCAATGAGCCAATATGCAATGAAAAATGGTGATAGTGATGGAATTAATGTCAACTATATTTTAAATAAGGCATCAGGAGAAGCAAGTACTTCAAAATCGTTGTTAGCAAAAGATTTAATCGCAATTCAAAAGGAGAACTCATTAAAAATAACAAACAAAAACAGTGGTGTTTTATATGTACGTATACTAAACAAAGGGATATTACCAGTTGGTGAGGAAAAAGTATTCCAAAAGAATTTAGAAACAACTATTACATATAAAACAAAAGATGGAGCTCGTATTACTCCAGATAACTTGTCACAAGGAACTAACTTTGTAGCTGAAGTTACAGTAAAGAATCCAACAAGTGAAACGATTGATAATGTAGCATTAACACAATATATTCCTTCAGGTTGGGAAATTGTGAATACTCGTTTTACCGATTTTGGAAACATTACCACATCTTCAAAAGTAGATTATACCGATATACGAGATGCAAGTATCAGTAACTACTTTACCTTGAAGAAGTACGAAACCAAAACATTTAGAGTATTAGTGAATGCTTCGTATTTAGGTGAATATTATTTACCAGGAGTACAAGTAGAAGCAATGTATGACAACGATTATATAGCTCGTACTAAGGGACAGTGGATTAAGGTAATTAAGTAAATAGTTCCTAAACAATCATTACGGTTTTTATAGTGATTGTTTGTTATTTGTTAAATTTTAAAAGAGGGTACGAGGGATATTTTTTAGGAGAAATTTGACACATAAAATAATTTATGCAAACCCCGCTAGCGCGAGCATCTTGCTCGTGACAGTATGAGTAAAGGCATGTAAAGAAAAAGAAGATATGTTAACAGATAATAATTTAAACTATAATGTTGTAAGCAGCACAAGCGAGACGCTTGCGCCAGCAGGGGAGATAAAGTTAGTTTCAGAACTACCTTATTGTATGTCTTGTCAAGGAGTGATACAAGATTTTAGTACAATGTTCCCTAATGTAAAAGTTATATTAATAGATGGTTTAAAATATTAAAAATGAAAATAAAAAAAATAGTTTATTCACCTTTAGCAGTTGAACAATTAGTTTATAAATTTAATAATAATAATAATACAGAAATTGAATTGATTAATACAGACTATGCAGATGGAACATCTTTTGTAACCTTAGATATCAAAGAAATCTCAATTGAACTTATTTATGACTTTGCATATCAATTAGGAAGTTTAGAAAAGTATTTAGCAATGAAAGGGGATAGTTGGTTACCTTTAGATGAATACCCATTTCCTCCAGAAAAAGAAGAGTAATAAAACTAAAGTTAACATGTCTAAAAGTAATTTTATTTTATATACGCTAGCCTATGTAGGCATTGCTGCTTTATTAGCATTTATAGGAGGACTAGATATCTTAAATGGTGATAGAGATATAAATACAAAACCTGAAGTATTTAATAAAGTAAAAAGGATTGATTTAAAATATAATAACCTGGATATACATCCATTAATGAGGAATAGGTTAAATCTTAATATAGTAACCAATAAAAAAACAGTTCATTTTCAGTACTATATACCAGATGAGAAATACAAAACTTTATTAGGAGTTTTAAAAAAAGAGAATTTAATTAAAAATGAAGAAGAGTTTTTTAATTCACTTCCTATTAGTTTGAATGAGATTGAGCTAAGTTTCATAAACACTTTAGAAGTAATTTATAGTAAAGAAAAGTTAGTATATCTAGCTATAAATAAAGAAACCATTCTTGGAAGTATTCCAAATATAAAGAAAGGAATAATTATTTGCTTAGGGTATTTTATAACAGTACTAGGTTGGTCTGGGCTGTTACTATTACCTATAGGAGCGTATTTTCAAATAAAAGATAATGAAGAGCATGGTACAAATATTTATGTGCCAAATAGATTAGAAGGAATAAAAAGCTTTTTTAAAATTTTTACAAAAAAAGATTAAAAAATAAAAACTCGATAGCGCGGATTTGCAATCTGTGCATATACAGAAAAAACAATAAAAAAGCATGTCAACAACATATAAAGCAATTTGTTTGTCTTGTATAATATGAATTAGAAAAGTAAAATACCCCGCTAGCGCGAGCATCTTGCTCGTGACAGTATGAGTAAAGGCATGTAAAGAAAAAGAAGATATGTTAACAGATAATATTTAAACTATAACGTTGTAAGCAGCACAAGCGAGACGCTTGCGCCAGCAGGGGGACAGTGGATTAAGGTAATTAAGTAAATAGTTCCTAAACAATCATTACGGTTTTTATAGTGATTGTTTGTTATTTGTTAAATTTTAAAAGAGGGTACGAGGGATATTTTTTTAGGAGAAATTTGACACATAAAATAATTTATGCAAACAATTTTCAAATGGATACAACAAAATAAAATCAAAACAATCATCACAGTGTTCGTGGTGATTGTTTATTATTTCTGTTTACCTAAAAAATTATTTGAGACACCTACATCAACAGTTGTTACTGCAAAAAATAATGAATTGTTAGGAGCTGTTATTGCTAGTGATGGTCAGTGGCGATTTCCTGAGTTAGATTCTGTGCCTAAAAAATTCGAACATTGTATTTTACAGTTTGAAGACGCTTATTTCTACAATCATTTCGGATTCAATCCTATTTCAATAGGAAAAGCAATGGTAGAAAACATCAAAGCGAAAAGAGTTGTACGAGGAGGAAGCACATTGACACAGCAAGTAATTCGCTTATCAAGAAAGAATAAAGAACGTTCCTATTTTGAAAAATTTCAAGAGCTAATCCTAGCCACTCGATTAGAATTTCGTCACTCAAAAAAAGAAATTCTAAACCTCTATGCATCTCATGCTCCTTATGGAGGAAATGTTGTTGGGTTAGAAATGGCTTCTTGGCGTTATTTTGGTTTAAAACCACATCAATTGTCATGGGCGGAAACAGCAACTTTAGCTGTATTGCCTAATGCTCCGTCGTTGATTTATCCGGGAAAAAATCAACAAAAGCTAAAAAATAAAAGAAATAGGTTATTACAAAAACTGCATGAAGAAGGTATAATTGATCAAATTACGTATGATTTAGCTATTGAAGAAGAGTTACCACAAAAACCATATCCGTTACCTACAGTCGCACCACATTTTGTACAAGAAGTAACGAAACAGTATAGAGGAAAACGCGTAAAAAGCTCTGTTGATATCCATTTGCAAAGACAAGTAAATAATTTAGTAAAGCAGCATTATTTCCGTCAAAAACAAAATGAAGTCTACAATATGGCAGTATTGGTGTTAGATGTTAAAACAAGAAAAGTACTGTCTTATGTAGGGAATTCTCCAACCGATAAAGCACATCAAAAAGATGTGAACAATATCATCGCTCCAAGAAGTACAGGAAGTACTTTAAAGCCTTTTTTATATGCGCAAATGCTACAATCGGGAGATTTACTACCTAGTCAATTAGTCGCAGATGTACCAACAGAAATAGCAGGGTATTCACCAAAAAACTTCAATTTAACTTTTGATGGAGCTGTTCCAGCCAATGAAGCATTAACCCGTTCGTTAAATATTCCTTCAGTACGTATGTTACAACGTTATGGATTAGAAAAGTTTAGAGAAGACATTAAAGCGTATCATATTAATGATATTAATAGGTTAGCAGATTATTATGGACTTTCATTGATTTTAGGTGGAGCAGAAGCTAGTTTATGGGATTTATGCAAAACTTTTGCAGGCTATGCAGGAATTGTAAATCACTATGAAGAATTAAAGCATAAATATTATCAGAAGGAATTTATAGAACCCAATTTTTTATTTGAAGGAAATCCAAATTTTGGAAAAGTTCAAAAAGACTATACAACTTTAGATGCTGGAGCTACATTTTTAACACTAAACACTTTGTTAGAAGTAAATAGACCTTATACAGATCAAGCTTGGAAATATTACGATTCATCTCAAAAAATAGCGTGGAAAACTGGAACCAGTTTTGGGAATAAAGATGCATGGTCTATTGGTGTAACCCCAAAATATGTGGTAGGAGTATGGATAGGAAATTCTGATGGAGAAGGACGCCCAGATCTTACAGGAGTAGGAAGCGCTGCGCCGTTAATGTTTAATGTTTTTGATATTTTGCCAAAATCAAATTGGTTTTTAGAACCTTATGAAGATTTGATAGAAGTAGCTATTTGTGAGAAAAGTGGTTTTTTAGCTAAACCTATTTGTACGTCCATTACAAAAAGAGTTCAAAAAAGTGCAATGAAAGCACTATCATGCCCATATCATCAACAAATTATGGTTGATAAACTTGAAAAATTCAGAGTAAATTCGAACTGTGAATCCATTTTAAACATGAAACCCAAATCATGGTTTGTATTACCTCCGTTAATGGCTCATTATTATCAACAAAACAATGCTGATTATAGACCATTACCTACCTATAGGTCTGACTGTAATCGATTAGAAAGTAATTTAATGGGCTTTGTTTTTCCTTCAAAAAGTATAACAAAAGTTTCGTTAACAAGAGGAGAAGATAATCAATTACATCCTATAATTTTAAAGTTAACACACAGTAATTCAGAAGCAAAAGTTTACTGGTATTTAAACGAGCAGTTTGTAGGTATTACAAAGCAGTATCACGAACAAGCAATTTTGCCTAAAGAAGGGACTTACACAGTTACAGCTATAGATGACCATGGTAATGAATTAAAGAGAATTATAGAGATAAAAAAGTAAGTAAATGTAAAAGCAGTTTAATTAAAAGCTGTATTTTTAGTTTTTTTTAAATATTAAATATGTTAGAACTAGCGGGGATAATTATATTAGGAATTTTAGCTCAATGGGTAGCGTGGAGATTTAAAATTCCAGCAATTTTACCTTTAATTTTAATTGGACTACTTGTAGGTCCAATTGCAGCAGAATTTTTTAATGAAGATGGAAGTAAATGGATAGAACCCGTATGGAATGGAGAAAAAGGATTATTTCCTGGTGATGGTTTGTATTATTTTGTTTCGTTATCAATTAGTATCATTCTTTTTGAAGGAGGGTTAACCTTGCGACGTGGAGAAATTAAAAATATAGGTCCTGTAATTACGAAATTAATAACCTTAGGAGCAGCAGTTACCTTTTTTGGAGGTGCTATTATTGCTCATTATGTTTTTGGTTTAGGTTGGGAGTTATCATTTTTATTTTCAGGGTTAATTATTGTAACAGGACCAACCGTTATAACACCAATTCTCAGAAATATACCACTTAAAAAGGATGTTTCCGCAGTTTTAAAATGGGAAGGTATTTTAATTGATCCTATCGGAGCTTTAGTAGCGGTACTTGTTTTTGAATTTATTAGTGTTGGAGGAGATGCAGGTTTTACAGGAACAGCTTTATTAGAATTCTTAAAAATCATTTTATTCGGAACTACTTTCGGATTCACCTTTGCACATGCTTTAATTTTCGTTATTAATAAAAAGTGGGTGCCACATTACTTATTAAATGTAGTGTCATTATCTACTGTTTTATTAGTATTTGTAGAATCTGAATTATTTGCCCATGAATCAGGATTATTAGCAGTTGTGGTTATGGGAATGGTATTAGGAAATAGTAAGTTGAAGAATTTAAAAGAGATTTTATACTTTAAAGAATCACTTAGTGTATTACTAATTTCAATACTGTTTATCTTATTGTCAGCCAACATCGATTATAAAGAATTAATGCTTTTATACGATTGGAAAACATTATTATTATTTGCATTAATTGTTTTTGTAATTCGTCCTCTAGCAGTTTTCTTAAGTACTTCAAAATCTAATTTAAAAACCAATGAAAAATTATTTATTAGTTGGGTAGGACCAAGAGGTATTGTTGCTGCAGGTATTGCTTCTCTATTTGGAAGTAAGCTATTAAAGCAAGGAGTAGAAGGAGCAGAATACATTACTCCGTTAGTATTTATGATTGTACTAGGAACTGTATTGTTAAATGCAACGACAGCACGATTATTTGCAAAAATAGTTGGGGTATTCTTAAAACGATCTAATGCAATCATGATTGTAGGTGCATCAGATGTAGCGAGGTTAATAGCAAAATATTTGAAAGAGAATAAAAGAAGAGTTGTTTTAATTGATTCTAACTCGGAAAATGTAGAAAAAGCAAAAGCAGAAGGATTAGAGTCACTTGAAATAAATGTTTATGACGATGAACTTACGGATAATATTGAATTAAATGATGTAGGTTATTTGGTTGCTATGACAGGGAGTGATTCAATTAATAAATTTGTGATTTCAAATTTTTCTTCAATTTTCGGAGAACAAGGAGCCTATCGTTTAGCTACTTCTCAAGAAGTAATAACAAAAGATTATGAAGATGAAGATCATCTATTTACAATCGAAGATGATTATATCAATATAATGGAAGCAGTAAGAGAGTTTCCAGAGATTCATGAAACCCAAGTTAATTCAGTTCAAGAGTATAAAACTAAAATAGAGAAAATACATGATGAAGTTAAGTCTATTCCAATTTTAGTTAAGAATAAAAGTACTAATGAAATCTTATTAATTTCTGAGTTTGAGCATGATGTAAAGAAAATTGAAGGTTGGATAGTTGTTTATTTAGGAAAAAACCTAAACATCTAAACCAAAAGTACTTTTCAACTTTTCAAGTAACGGATTTTTTTCTTTGAGTTTGTCATACTTCTCCTGAGGAGTATAGGCAAACTTTTTTTCTATAGTTTCGTTAACCTTTACATTAATTTGTATTCCGTAATTATTAAGTTTTTCGCGTAAGAAACGTAATAATTTTGGTTTTCCTTTTTCTAACTGTGACTTCATTAAGTCACTAGGTACAGCAAATATGATGGTAAAATCTTCCTCTAATTTGGGCTCATCAGAGGCTATAATTGCGGCCATACTCTGTTCCCCTAAACGTTGAAGTTGAAAATAGTACTTCTTCCAAGCATCTTTTAATTCATCTATAGAAAAAGGTGTTTTAGGATGATTATCGTAGTTTTCTTCTTCATCTAAATTTACCTTAACATCTTTTTTTTGCTGTAAACTCTTTAAAGATAAGGCAGAAGTACGTCGTTTAATATTCTTTAAAATTGGTTTAGCAGGAGTTTCTTTTGTAACTGTGGCTGTTACCGGAGCTGTTTCCGCTTTTTTAGGAGTTTTTGCAACAACAGGTTTCACTTCAGTCTTTTTAACAGAAGGAGATAAAGAGGTAAAAAAAGTAGCAGGAATTATGTAGTTGCTAGATTTTTTTTTTGCTCCATCAAAAGTGATAGAGGCAATTTGCATTAAAGTAAGTTCTACCAATAATCGTTGGTTTTTACTTCCTCGATATTTTAAGTCGCAATCATTAGCCTTATCTATCGCAGGCATTAAAAACTGCATGCTAGCTTTGGTAGCTTGTTCTAAGTATCGTTTTTTAGTATTGTCTCCAACTTCCAATAAAGCAATAGTCGCTTGATCTTTGGCTACTAACAAATCTCTAAAGTGAGAAGCTAAACCGTTTATAAAATGATGTCCCTCAAAACCTTTTCCTAACACATCATTAAATGCCATTAAGACTTCTGGAATTTTATTCTGAAGTAATAAATCGGTAATGTTAAAATAAACATCGTAGTCTAACACATTAAGGTTTTGCGTAACCGCTTCGCGAGTTAAGTTATTTCCTGAGAAACTTACAACTCTATCAAAAATAGAAAGCGCATCACGCATGGCTCCGTCAGCTTTTTGAGCAATTACATGTAATGCATCATCTTCAGCAGTAATATTCTCCTTAGCACAAATTGTTTTTAAATACTCTTTAGCATCTAAAACACCAATACGTTTAAAATCAAAAATTTGACAACGAGATAATATCGTTGGTATAATTTTATGCTTTTCTGTAGTTGCTAAAATAAAAATTGCATGTGCAGGTGGTTCTTCTAACGTTTTTAAAAAAGCATTAAAAGCGGCTTGAGAAAGCATGTGAACCTCATCAATAATATAAACTTTATACTTTCCTGTTTGAGGTGGGATTCGAACTTGATCGGTAAGGTTACGAATGTCATCAACCGAGTTGTTAGAAGCCGCATCTAATTCAAAAATATTAAAAGCAAAATCTTCATCATCTGTAGTTGCATCTTCTTGGTTAATACGTTTAGCCAAGATACGAGCACACGATGTTTTACCAACTCCACGAGGTCCTGTAAACAATAAAGCTTGAGCTAAATGGTTGTTTTGTATAGCATTTTCTAACGTATTAGTAATGGCTTGTTGCCCTACCACATCTTCAAAATTTTGAGGACGATATTTACGTGCCGATACTATAAAATGTTCCATTAAAATCTACTGTTTACTTGAACAAAAATAGAAAACACAGTGGCAACACGCAAACAAAATTCTTAAGGAAATATTAAAGTTGTAAACAATTGTAAAAATTGTATTCTTTGTACGACCAACTAACATATAAATAATACTAATTATATGAAGATATTCAAGGGAGTAATAGTATTTACAGCTGTTGTTTTAGCGGTAACGTTATTAAGTTTCTCACAAAAAAAAGAAGATAAACTAAAAGAGGTATCAGTACAAACAAGTTCAGAAACAAAAGTAGCTTATTTTGCAAGTGGTTGTTTTTGGTGTGTAGAAGCAATTTTTGAAAGTGTAAATGGAGTAGAGGAAGTTATATCAGGATATGCAGGAGGACATACAAAAAATCCTACGTATAAAACTATTGGAACAGGCAAAACAGGACATGCAGAATCGGTAGCGGTATATTACAACCCGAAAAAAGTTAGTTTTAAAACATTAGTAACTGTATTTTTTGGTTCGCATGATCCAACAACGAAAAACGGACAACATCCAGACTATGGTTCGCAATACAGATCGATCGCGTTTTATCAAACACCACAAGAAAAAGAAATTATAGAAAATACGATTAGAAAACTAAACAAAGAAGTATATAAAGGGAAGATAGTTACTGAAGTTACAAAGCTAGAAAAGTTTTATCCAGCAGAAGAATATCATCAAAACTATGAACGATTGCATCCGGAGAATCCGTATGTACAACGAGTTTCAATTCCTCGATTAAATCGGTTTAAACGTAAGTTTCCGGAATTGCTTAAAAAGGAAAAGAATTAAAAACTTTATTAAGTTAAAGTTTGTTTATATAAAAGCTCCCCAGTAATAGTATTACCGGGGAGTTATTTTTTTGGTTAAATAGTGAAATTTATTCCTAAAACAATATTTCTACCTGAATTAAAAATAGTATCTGGCTTTAATCTTGATAAGTGATTGATATACTTCTTATCAAATAAATTATTAACAGTTAACGATGTAGTAAAGGTATATTTACTAATCATTATATCGCCACCTATACCTAAACTAACTAAGTTATAAGCAGGAGTAGCTGTTTCAAATTCACTAATATTATCCTGTTTAAAGTAGGAATGTAAGCTTACAGATGCATATCCGTTTGGCAACCATTTTTCGTTAGAAAATTCAGTTCTAAGCGTGTTTTTTAAAGTGTTAGCAGGAATTAACGGTAAATAGTTACCATTATCTTGCTTTCCAATAACCATTTCAAAACTACTTTCTAAATGTAACCAATCTAAAGGGTGAGGATGCAAATGAAAACCAAATTCACCACCGTATAATTTAGCATTTTCTTGTAAATAGGTGTAAACAGGAGCTTCGTCTTCAATCTCACCAGTTGGAGATAAGTAGATGTAATCGTTTAATTTATTATAAAAACCATTGGCAAATAACTCAAAGTGTTCAGTGTTATAATCCAAAGAAAGATCAAATTGTAAATTTTTCTCATTTACTAGGTTGTTATTTCCTACTTCGAAACGATTGGTACCGTGATGCACTCCATTAGAAGTTAATTCAGCAAGGTTTGGTGCTCTAAATCCACTTGCAATATTTATACGAGTAGTTACCGCATCAAAAAGCTTGGTTTTAGCACCAAAAGAAGCTGTAAAACTATTGTAAGATTTATCTATAGCTTCAAAAACATGAATTTCATCTTCATGAGCTACTTCGTGTCGTTCTGTAGTAATTCCTCTATTGTCATAACGAATACCAGCTTGTAAAGAAGTGTTATTATTCCACTCAAAGTTAGCAGTAGTAAATACTCCAAAATCGTTTACCGTAGCATTCGGAATTAACAATTCTTCACCAAAGTTAGTATTGGTTTGATGTAAACCTTGTGCACCTACTAAAACTTCAAATTTTCCGAATTTAGGAAGATGATATTTCGTATTATAACTAAAAGTTTTTAGTTTCATATCTAAGGCAGCTTCCCCTTCTTCGTGATGTTCATGTTCTTCTTCATTTTCATCTTCTTCGTGATCGTGGTGCTCTTCAAACTCTTGACGGTTATTAATCGTGTATCCTAAATCGATGTCTAATTTTGATTTCTTAAAGAAAACATGCGTATGCAAACTAATAATGTGATTATCAATATCTTGATAAGGAATTTCTAAATGCGTTTCTTTGGTTTGCTCACCAATTCCTTCAGTTAATCCTAATTTAGAATTGTTGAAGTTGTAACGTAATTCAGAAGAAAAGTTTTTCTCGTGGAAACCAATACCTAATTTTAAATCTTTTTCATTAAAACGAGTATTCGTAACTCTATAATCAGGTGTTTTATAATCTGCGTGTTGTGCATAAGTTCCTCTAGCTAAAAATTGCCAATTTTTTAAAGAAGATTTAAAACCAAGAGAAGTATTTGTACCTAAGGTGTTACTAAAATAACGTTGACTAACATTCAGTTTTGTAGTGTTTTCAGGAACAAATTTTTCAGGTTGAATGTATAAAACACCACCTAAAGCATCAGAACCGTATAAAAGAGATGCAGGCCCTTTAATAACTTCAACACCGGCAACACCAGCATCGTTAATTCCTAAGCCATGCTCACCACCAAATTGTTGATTTTCTAAACGGATTCCTTGTGTATACACCAAAACTCTGTTTCCACTTAAACCTCTAATCACAGGTTTTCCGATAGATGTTCCTGTGGAAACTTGAGAAACTCCTGCAATATTGGTAATTCCCTCAGAAAGTGTTGTCGCACCGGTTTTTTTAATTGCTCTTGCCGAAAGGCGTTCAACTTTCATTACGTTTTCAGACTGTAATTTGTTGAAAGGAGTAGAGATGATAACTTCATCAATCTTAAAAATTGATTCTTCTAATTGTACATCAAAAGAAATATTTTCACTGTTAAAATGAAATTCTTTTGAGATAGTTTTAAATCCTAAAAAAGAAAAGTTGAAAGTTACTTTTCCGTTAGGAATGTTTTGTAGGTTATAAGTACCATCTTCATTGGTAATGGTTCCCTTATGTAATTGGTCAGAGTATATTTCAACTCCTAAAAGTGGTTGGTTATTAGTGTCTGTAATTTTTCCTGATAGGCTGTTTTGTGCATATACAGTAGATATTCCTACAAGAAATAGGAAATTAATAATTGTCTTCATTAAAAATGAATTTTACTGTTTTAACGATAATTTTGTTGGTTGCTTATTGCAAACGTTTAAGATACAGTAAAATAAGGGGGCGCTCTTGAAGATTTATTATAAGCAAATACAAATGAGATTAACTGCGGTTGTGTGTTGTAATCTAACTTGTAAAAATGTTGTGGAATTACCGTATAGTTTTCAACGGTTTGGTATGTAAATGAGTTAAATTGAAAATGAGCCAGAGAACAATCAAACTCTTGAGCGTGATAGTGTTGTTCATCAGTAGAAGTACATACAATGTGCTCGTGATTTTCAAACAAGTGAACTGTTGCTATTACGGTAGGTAATAACAACATGAATATACTGAGTACAGCAATATGTTTTTTCAATTTAATCACTAGCGGCAAAAATAGAAAAAATAAAAAAACCGATAGCTTTCTTACTACCGGTTTTTGTTTTATATAGTCTTAATGTTTTCTTAACCTTTTTTAGAATTGCCTCGCATTTTCATGTTTAGCATTTCTACAAGTAGCGAAAAAGTAATAGCAAAATATAAATATCCTTTAGGAATTGCCCCGACTGATTGCCCGAAAACAACTGTGTGTGATAAATGGGCGCTTTCAGTAACTAGCATAAATCCAATTAAAATTAAAAAGGATAAAGCTAACATTTGAATTGTAGGATGTTTGTTAACAAAGTTACTAATAGGAGTAGCAAACATTAACATGATTAATATTGAAACAATAACAGCGATAATCATTATGATTAAAGCTCCTTGTATACCGTTTGTCATACCTACAGCTGTTAACACAGAATCAAAAGAGAAAACAATATCAATTAATACTATTTGAGTTACAACATTTAGTAAAGTAGCTCTCTTTTTAGGATTGTTAGACGTATGTGTTTCATCTCGTCCTTCAACTTTATGGTGAATCTCACTAGTACTTTTGTATAGTAGAAATATTCCACCAGCAAATAAAATTAAACTTTGTCCTGTAACACCTACTTTTAACCAAGATAAATCAATATTCCAAATAGGGTCTTTCATACTAATTAAATAAGAAACTCCTAGTAAAAGAAGAATTCTAAAAATCATCGCTAAAAGAAGACCTATTCGAGTAGCTTTTTTTTGCTGATTTTCTGGTAGCTTGTTAGATGCAATAGAAATAAAGATAATATTATCAATACCCAATACAACTTCTAAAAAAGTTAGGGTTAATAAGGCAACCCATGTATCAGCTTGTAGAAATATTTCCATAGTTATTTTACTTTATATACGGTTCCTTCTTGTTTAAAGTTAGAGTAACCAACTCTTGCAGTGAAGCTATAAGAACTATCAGTTACTTTAGTTATTTGAACAAATATAGGATCTTTATCTAAATCAGTTTTCGGACTTTTCATTCGCAAAGTGTATGCAAAATTATTTTTCCATTTGATGTAGAGTGTGTCTATATGTTTAATCTCCTTTTCGGTAACCAAACTATCGGTAGAAATGCTTACTTTCTTAGTATACTCTTCAATTTGTAAACTATCTTTTCTTACAATAGTTGTTTTTCCATAGCTGTCACCAGCAGGAATTTCAAACGTTCCGTGAACAAAACGTGTTGGGTCTCCTTTTTTCTCTGGAGTGCACGAAATAGCTAAAAATAAAACTAAAAAAGTAAGTAAATATCTCATTATATACCAGTGTAATTAGATGGTGTAATTTGTTTTAATTCGTTTTTAATCGCCTCTGAAACTTCTAAAGTATCAATAAAATTAGCGATAGAATCTTTATTGATTTTTTCGTTGGTACGCGTTAATCCTTTTAACGCTTCGTATGGATTAGGATAAGCCTCGCGACGTAAAATTGTTTGAATAGCCTCAGCAACTACTGCCCAGTTATTTTCTAAATCTTCCGCAAACTTAGCTTCGTTTAATAATAACTTGTTCAATCCTTTTAACGTAGAAGCAAAACCAATTAAGGTATGTCCAAAAGGAACACCAACATTACGTAATACCGTACTATCCGTTAAATCACGTTGTAATCTTGAAACAGGTAACTTAGCAGCTAAATGCTCAAAAATAGCGTTTGCAATACCTAAGTTTCCTTCAGAGTTTTCAAAATCAATCGGATTTACTTTATGTGGCATTGCCGATGAACCAACTTCACCTTTTTTAATCTTTTGTTTAAAGTAGTCGTTAGAAACATAGGTCCAAACATCACGATCTAAATCAATTAAAATCGTGTTTACACGCTTTAATCCGTCGTATAAAGCCGCCATGTGGTCGTAGTGCTCAATCTGCGTAGTAGGGAAGGAGTGGTGTAAACCTAACACTTCTTCAACGAAATGAGTCCCGAAGTTTTTCCAGTCGATATCTGGGTACGCTACTTTGTGTGCATTGTAATTACCTGTAGCTCCACCAAACTTCGCAGCATGAGGTGTATGTTGTATGTGAATAACCTGATTGTTAATACGCTCTACAAATACAAAAAACTCTTTTCCTAAACGAGTAGGAGAGGCTGGTTGCCCGTGAGTTCTTGCTAACATTGGTACATTTTCCCACTCTTCAGATAAATCAGCTAATTTGCAAACTAAAGTATCTAAGGTTGGATAGTACACTTCTTCCATAGCATCTTTAATAGATAATGGAATAGCAGTGTTATTAATATCTTGAGAAGTTAATCCGAAATGGATAAACTCCTTATATTTCTGTAAATCTAATGCGTCAAACTTTTCTTTAATAAAGTACTCAACAGCTTTTACATCGTGATTGGTAACGCTTTCAATTTCTTTAATTTTTAAAGCATCTTCAGCAGAAAAATCTTCATAAATTTTACGTAAATCAGTGTATAAATCTTTGTTGAAATCTGCTAATTGAGGTAATGGAATTTCGCATAAAGCAATGAAATATTCAATTTCTACTTTTACGCGGTATTTTATTAAAGCTTCTTCTGAAAAATAGTTCGCTAAGCTTGCTACTTTGTTACGGTATCTACCATCAATAGGAGAGATGGCATTTAATTCTGTTAAGTTCATGTTTTGTTGTTGTGTTGAAAGGCACAAAAATAGAAAATACTTCCCTTTTTTTAGAGTTTAATTAAAGGAATTTTAGTACTAAATAAAAGCAATCTTATTTAGGTACAAAGAACTATGCTGAAATATTAGTGAGCTTCGTAGGTCTTTCCTCACAGATATGCAAATACAATAAAGCGTGTAGAGAACTTTTTAAACGAATTGTAGCTAAGGGTAAGAGTAAGTGGTTTACCGTATGATATGAACTATAAAACTTGTTTTTACCTCAGTTCTTTGTTGTGCACTGGCTTTTTTAAATATATTCTTTCATATTCAATAATATTTCCTTTTCAAATTCAGTTAGTGCTAAATTCTCAATATTTAACTTGGATATAATTTCCAATAAATCATCTAAATTTTCAGTATTTTCTAGAGCACCTTGAATTTTTTTTGAAACTTGAATAGGAAGTCCATACTCTTCTAGAATATTATAGTTGTTATTTGTAAAAAGACTTTCTAGTTGACTTGCAAAATATGAATAATCAATTGGCTCTTTATTGTTGTTTTCAAAAACCTCGTTAGCAATAGATTGTAAGTTTTTTAAATATATTGGGAAATGGTATTGAGGCCAATACTTAATAAAATTAATTTCAGCTTCGATAGCTTTATTAATCTCGTCTTTGTTTGTTTTATCGGCAACTTCTAGCGCTAGTAAAGTCTTTATATCTTTATAACGCATAACTTGATAAATCTTGAAGGTTAATTGCTTATAAGATTTAATAAAAGCTCTAGAATTTGAAGGTGCAATAAAATGTTCCCAAATAAGAAAGCATACTGCTTCAAGTTGTTTATAATCTGGATAATGCCATCTTATATTTTGTTCATAATCTAAAATAACTTTAGCTAAATTATTTTGAAACGAAGGCTCTATATTAGAGTTACTTTTTAATGTCTCAAAGGATAATTCTGAATTCGATTTTATCTCATTCACAATACTCTTAGAATTTTTATTTAAGTCTTCTTCGTTTAATTGAAGTAATAATCTATCTGGTGTGTTTTCGCCTTGAGTAAATAAAGGGAAATCAACTAGAGGTAATTCTTCGATAGGTGCATCGTGAAATAAATAAACATCACCTATAAAATGTTCAAACATTCTTCCTGAACGACCACAAATATTATTATAAGTAAAAAAATCAAACTTATTTTGAGCCACCTTATTATCGTAAATAATTACATTTTTAGCTTTAGTATTAACACCTTCTATTATTGTACTTGTACATAAGAGAACGTTCAGCTCATCATTATTAAATTTGTCTAATATGATTTGAGAAAGAGAACGAGGTAATCTTCCGTGATGCAAACCAATTCCAAATTCTAAATAATCAGCTAAATACCATTCTGAGTGAAATTCGGAACGTATCCAATTTGATAAATTCTCTACACTTTTATTCTTCTTAAAAATACCACTTAAAAATAGAGCCTTAGCAAGCTGATTTATACTTCGTGGTGATTTACAATAAATTAAAGTCTGACCATCTAATTCTGAACATAATTCAATTAATTTATCAATAGGATTTCCATTATAATCAACTTTTATTCTACGGTTAATGACAGTCTTATAATCTGTTCTAATGTATTTATAAGTTACCTCATTTGGGAAATAGCTATTATTAATATTTTCAATATTTGGGCCTAATAAATAGAACTGAGCTCCTTTTTTTAAAAGTTTGTAAAAAGCTTGATTTAAAGCAATAGTCCTATTTAAGTCTGAAGATGTAAAATTTATTTTGTAAAATTCATCAATAACGAAAAAATCAATATCAATATCATCAGGAACAATCTCTAGAACTCTTTCTTGTGTTAATACAAAAATGTTCTTTTCCGATATAGTCTGACTACTATGGGTTATTACTTTATAAGATTCTTTAAATTTAGATAGCCTTTTACGAGTTTCATCGATTAGCGCAATAGTTGGGACAACTATTACGATATTTTGATATTTTTCTATAGCTATTACTGCATCTATAACTAAGCTTTTGCCAAAACTTGTTGGAGCACTTAGAATTACATTTTCTCCATTTAATAAAGAATAATAAATTTGTGCTTGTATTTTGTGAAAAACTATATTTTCTATTTTTTTTCCCTCTGGTCTATGAAATTCGTAAGCTATTAAATCTTCTAAAGAAAGTTCTTCTGGGTTTAAGTATGGGAACAAACCTAGTTCACGAGCTAAATCATTTATAATTCCACTTGTAAATTTGAATTTATATTTGAAATTTAAGGCAAAAAGTATTAAATCGTTTGCTTGAATATTGCGCTTATTGTAATAGTAAGAAATAGATTTTGCTATATCAAATTCACGATTTCCAAAACTCTCTTCTGTTTCAATAAGTTTAATTAGTTGAGATATTTCTATAAGTTCTGCCATACGTTAAGTCTTTCGTCAAGTGATGCAGTTAATTCTATTTTTTCTTTCATTGGAAGCAGAAATAGATGAATTTTCAAATCTATATCTCCAATTTTATCTTTAAATGATTCAAATATTTTTTCAAGTTCAGGTTTAATTTTGTCAATATACTCGTCTGTAAATTTTGTGATATCCTTTGTTGTATTTGAATTATAAGTTAAAAGAACAGGAACACTTATTGAAGAAAATATTTCATCTAGCGAGGTATAAGGGTCAATTAGCTTTTTTAATTTATCCTTTAAAGGAAATTTTTCATCTATTTTATTTGTTATCGCGATAAATTCATTTCGTAGATAGTTGTTTTCTAAATGGTCTTTAATCTCTGGAACAACATCTCGAATTGCATTGGAAATATTGCTATAAAATTTAACTTCTCCAAGCCAAAGTTCTAATTGATTATCAACCTCTAAAACGTGAACTGCATCAAAACCTTTTACAGTTTCATTGGGTCCATCTTTAAAGTGTATTTTGCTTATCGCAGGTGTTGTATTATAACATTCTTTAATAATGCTATGTAATATTAATTCTCCAAATTCACCTCGTCTAGAATGATATTTTTGATAGATTAATTTGGCAGCTTTTTTGAGCTTATTTGTAGCATCTAAATAGTTTAAATTTTCATATTCAGAAAATTTTAGAGCAAAGTCTAATAAGTGGCGGTCAAATAAAAATTCAGAAAATTGCTTATGTCTCCATTCACCAGCTTCAAATCCACAACAGAGTCCTGTCATACCAATTGGAACTTCATTTGTGTGGTAAAGTAGCTTTAAAAATTGTAGATTCATTTCTTAGTTGGTTGTTTTTTTAGCTTGTGCACAACTCGTTATATGTTAAACTTTAGTTGTTTTATCCGGAGAATAGTATGGGATATCGTAAAGTTTAGCAATTTTTATACGCTATCAAATATAGTAAAACCAATAGGTTACCTAAAATAAAGTTATTAACGAGTTGTTGTTATTTGTTAATTAATTATACAATCATAGCGAACTTACTACAAGGGGTGTACAAAATCTTGGGGAATTCCATAAGTCTAATTAATTTTATGATTTATGACAGACTTTATTGAGGAATGGTCTTTTTAGGAAAGTTTTAACGATATACCTTTCGTTTGCTAATTTTTACGTCTCCCTTTTTTTCTAAGGATTTTATTACTCGAATAACCGTTTCTACGCGTAAACCTAAAATATCAGCTATTTGTTGTCGTGTATAGGCTACTTTGAATGTGTGTTTTCCTTTAACTTTGTATACATCGTCTTTTAAATAATCTATAAATCGAAGTACTCTATGCGCGGGTTCTTGACTCGATATTTCGGAAGCAATAATAGCTTTGTAGTACAAACGTTTGGCTAAACTTTGGGTGATTTTTAAGTGAGTTTCAGGATTATCTTGCAATAATTTAAACAGGTTGCTTTTAGATAAGACTAGAACCGTACTATCAGAAATTGCCACAGCATTGGCAGGATATTTTACATCGATAAATAAAGGTGGTTCACCAAAACTCTGGTTTTTATAAAACACCCCTTGAATAAACTCTTTACCATCATCATTAAAATTATTCATTTTAACCACTCCGCTTACTATTTGGTAGTAGTAATGTGCGGTTTGTTTTTCAGAGAAAATAATTTCGTCTTTCTGAAAACGTTTCGTTTCAGCGGTATATTTTAATAAGAGTTCTTCTGGAATCATTATGATTTAAGTCATAAATTGCAATTGCATAAAGATATACTTTTGTAACGTATTTCAACAACGATTTGTAAATGGATAAAAGAGACATAGAAAATAGGGAAGATGTGTATAAGTTGGTATCAACCTTTTATAATGATAAAATTAGAAAGGATGATTTTATAGGGCCTATCTTTTTGAAAACAATTCCAGAAGAAACTTGGGAACCTCATTTACAAAAACTCACCGATTTTTGGGAAACGAATTTGTTTTTTGTTAGAAAGTTTAAAGGAAACCCGATGAAAGCACACAAAGATGTAGATAGGGATTTTGAATATTCTATTTATCAGGAACACTTTGGACGCTGGTTGCAATTGTGGTTTGAAACGGTTGATGAACTTTTTGACGGAACAAAAGCACATGAAGCTAAAGAAAGAGCACGAAACATAGCTTCTATGCTCTTTTTTAGAATGTTTGAGGCAAAGCCGAAGCCTACAACTACGTAGTAAGTAGGTAAAAAATCAACGGAATATTACCAAGTATATTAATAATAAATGCCCATGCAATTATTTTAAAAGAACGTTGACTTATGGCAGCAGCATTAGCGCCCATAGCGGTTTCACAGGTAAAGATTAGGGCAAATAAATAACCTCTCCATCTATAGCCAAAGCAGCTGTTATGGATGCAATCATTGAGCCTACAGTAATTAATATAATAGATACACCAATGCTGTTTCGTTCGCCTTCAGCTATTTTTTTATTGATGTAAGCCGTAATTCCCATGCTATTTGTTTTTTGAAGTGTTTTTCTGTGGTTAAGTTTTCAGTGGTTACCATATACTAGTTTTTAGTAAGGTTATGTAATTGATTGCTAGTTTTTTATGGCCAAGGTCATAAATGAAAAAGAAGAAAAGGCAATTTTATTTGTTAGATATTTTTATCTTCACATACTAAAATAAGCTGAGTGGAGTCAATAACTATAATTTACATTGTATTAGCCGTATTCATAAGCGTAGTCATTGCTTTTTTTCAATATTTCTATAAGGTAAAAAGAACTCCGAAAGTACATATCTTACTTTTTAGCTTAAAAGCACTAAGTATTTTTTTAATAGGATTGCTATTGATCAATCCGAAGATAGCAACCATTGAAACGGATAACATAAAACCTGTGTTGTCTGTATTGGTAGATAATTCACTATCTACTCAGTTTTTTAAAGAAGAAAAAAAGGTTCAAGAATTAGTATCAAAAGTAGAAAGTAACGAAGAACTTCAAGATAAGTTTGACGTACAGTATTTTTCGTTCGGGAATGATATTAAGGTGTTGGATAGTTTATCGTTTGCTGAAACTCAAACAGATATTTCAAAAGCAATTGATGCTGTTAATGAGTTGAATAAAGATAAAAATGCAGCTACCATTTTAATAACCGATGGAAATCAAACACAAGGAAACGATTATGAGTTTTCATCAACAAAGTATAAAGTATTTCCTATAGTTATTGGTGATACTATTAAGTATCAAGACATTCAAATTTCGCAGTTAAATGTGAATAAGTATAGCTATGTAAAGAACAAGTTTCCTGTAGAAGCATTGTTGTATTATGAAGGAAAAGAAACAGTGAATACTACTTTTTCAATCGTAAAAAACGGAAGCAGAGTTTTTTCAAAAAGAGTACGCTTTTCACCAGAAAATCCTGTGCAAACTGTTACAGCCAACTTAGTGTCTAATACCAAAGGAGTACACTATTACACAGCGTCAATAAGTAGTATAGCGAATGAAAAAAACACGAAGAACAACTATAAAAGCTTTTCAGTTGAAGTCTTAGATGAGCAAACCAAAGTATTGTTATTAAGTTCTTTCCTACATCCAGATTTAGGGGCACTTAAAAAAGCGATTGAGAGCAATAAACAACGCAAAGTAGATATAGCTTTGATACAGGATAATAATATAAACTTAGACGCTTATCAGTTTTTTGTTTTGTATCAGCCTAATAGTTATTTTAAAGCAACTTTAGAAAAAACACCCTCTAATTTCTTACTGGTTTCAGGAACTAAAACAGATTGGAGCTTTTTGAATAGTCAAGGTTTGGGGGTTCAAAAAAGAGCCATCAATCAAAAAGAAGAATATACCGCTATTTACAATCCAGATTTTTTAACTTTTTATCAAGAAGATATCGGTTTTGGTCAATTTCCACCACTAAAAGACAAGTTTGGAGAAGTACAGCTTAAAAAAGAATCTCAAAGTTTGTTGTATCAAAAGTATGCAGGCGTAGAAACCACTCAACCGTTACTATCAACTTTTGAAGAAAATGATAAAAAATATGCGGTACTATTTGGAGAAGGTATTTGGAAATGGAGGGCAGCCAGTTATTTAAAAGAGAAAAACTTTGAAAGTTTTGATACGTTTGTAGGAAACTTGGTTCAATATTTAGCATCCACTAAAAAAAGGAAGCGTTTAGATGTAAAAGCGCAACGTTTGTATGCAGCTAATGAACCTATAACTATAAGTGCATTTTATGTTGATAAAAACTATCAGTTTGATAGCAGAGCATCTTTGGAGTTAACAGTAACTAACTTAGAAACAAAAGCTAAAAAGAGCATTCCGTTTTCGTTATTTAATAACTCGTATCAAGTTGCTGTTGAAGGATTAGCCTCAGGAGAATATTCATATACTGTAACTGTAAAGAATCAAAATATAAGTAGCTCAGGGAGGTTTAAGATTGAAGATTATCAGATAGAAGAGCAGTTTACCAATGCTAATTTTAAAAAATTAGAACAGCTGGCGTTAAAAACAGACGGAGCTATAGTTTATGCAGATAAAGTTGACGAATTATTAAAAAAGGTACAAGAAGATGCTTCTTTTTATACCACTCAAAAGTCTATTACCAAAAAACAAAGTTTAGTTGATTGGAAATGGTTGTTATTATTGATTATAGTTTTACTATCAATAGAGTGGTTTGTTAGAAAATATTATGGTAAAATATGATGCATGAGCACTTTTTTCAATGTCCGCATTGTTGGGAAGAAATTTCCATGTTGTTGGATGCTAGTACATCTGAAACCTATGTAGAAGATTGTGAGGTATGTTGTAATCCTATACAAATAACCTTTACTTTTGTAAATAATGATTTAATAGCTTTTGAAGCTAAAAATATAGAACAATAAATACGATGAGATTTCACACACGTAAATGGGTAAAACCAGAAGATTTAAATCCTAACGGAACACTTTTCGGAGGACGATTATTACAATGGATTGATGAAGAAGTAGCGTTATATGCTATTATTCAGTTAGAAATTCCTAAAACAGTAACCAAGTTTATGTCTGAAATAAATTTTGTTAGTTCAGCAAAACAAGGAGATATTGTTGAAATAGGAATTGATGTAGTAAAGTTTGGAACAACATCTATTACCTTAAGCTGTGAGGTTCGCAACAAAATAACTCGAAAAACAATTATCGCAATTGATAAAATTGTTATGGTAAGTTTGGATGAAGAAGGAAACCCTTTTGCGCATGGTAAAACAAAAATTGAATACGTTAAAGACAGATTGGATAAAGAAGGTTCATAAAATTTTATAATTTTGTAATTTTGTAACTCTAAATTAGATTAGTGAAAAAAAGCATCATCATATTATTAACTTTACTGTTAATTGTGCCTCCTTTACAGGCACATACTGATGCTGTGGTTTTTGTAGCTGAATCAGAGGTGCATCATGATGAGTTAAACGAAGAGCATCAAGATGAGCATCATGAAAATGATACAGAAGAGGAGAAAAACAAAGAACATCACCATCACTGCACGGTGGTGAATCTTACAGCAGAGTTCGTACCTGTAGAATATTACTTCGAAATTATTCCTTTTTTTGAAATAAGAGAAACAATTGGTTTTTACCAAGTTCCTTATAACTTTTCTTTTTTAAAAGGAATTTTCCAACCGCCTAAAGCTTAAATTAATTATTAAGTATTCGCTTTCAAAAAACAGAAAGCTTTTATGCATCTTTTTTAGAAAAAGAGATGTCTTCTTTTATATAATTAATTTAAAAATAACACATGTTAAAAAATATAGTAGTAGCGGTAGTCCTTATGCTATCTGCAATTAAAATAACTGCACAAAATTTAGTTGAGTTTAAAGTAATTTCTGATGAAAAGGAGCCTATAGTAGGTGCTTCCGTGTATGTGAAAAACACGACTATTGGAGCAGAAACTAACTTAGATGGAATTGCAATTATTAACAATATTCCTAACGGAAAACAAACTTTTGTAGTATCGTTTATAGGGTTTGAAACGATGGAAAAAGCCATCACCTTTCCAACAGCAAAAAAACAATTTGTAATAGAACTTCATGAAGATGAAGAAACTTTAGAAGCGGTTGTAATTCAATCGACAAGAAGTAAAAGGACGATTGCTGAGATTCCTACAAGGATAGAAGTTGTCGGAGCAGAAGAGTTAGGAGAAAAAGCAGTAATGAATTCGGCAAACATTGCTATGGTATTACGAGAAAGTACAGGAATACAGATGCAACAAACTTCTGCAAATTCAGCCAATCAAAGTATTCGTATCCAAGGGTTAGATGGACGTTTTACGCAATTATTAAAAGACGGATTTCCGTTATTTGGAGGTTTTTCTAGTGGGTTGAGTATTATGCAGATTCCTCCGTTAGATTTACAGCAAGTAGAAATTATCAAAGGAAGTTCTTCTACTTTATATGGAGGAGGAGCTATTGCAGGTTTGGTAAATTTGGTGTCAAAAAAGCCAAAAGAAGAAAGAGAAATTAGTCTAATGTTCGATCAAACTTCACGTAACGGAAGTACTTTAAACGCTTTTTATAGCGAACGTTTCAATAAATTTGGAGTTAGTTTATACGGATCTGTAAACAGACAGGAAGCTACCGATGTAAATGACGATCATTTTTCTGATATTCCAAAAGTTAGAAGTTTTAGTATTAACCCATCATTATTCTACTACCCGAATGAAAAGGAAGAATGGCGTTTGAACTTTGGGACAACTATAGAAGACCGTATAGGAGGTGATACGGATGTAATTGCAGGAAATATGACACCTGATCACAGTTTTTTTGAAGAAAATAAATCAGAACGTTATGCTACTCAATTATCGTATTCCAATACTATTTCAGAAACTAAAAGTTTTGATTTTAAAAATAGTGTGAGTTATTTCAAAAGAAATTTAACCCTACCTGATTATGAGTTTGACGGAAAACAATGGGCTACATTTACTGAAGCAACGTATAATTTGTATAAAACTAGCTCTGATTGGGTTTTTGGAGGAAATATTATCACTGAAAATTTTACAGAAAATCCAACCACTAATTTAGATAGAAGTTACGAGCAGTTTACTTTTGGAGGATTTGCCCAAAATAACTGGAGACTTTCAAGCAGTTTGACTTTAGAAAGTGGTTTACGAACAGATTATAATGATCACTACGGAACGTTTGTGTTGCCTAGAGCTTCTTTATTCATTAAGTATAATGACAAGGTTTCAAGTAGAATAGGAGGAGGTTTAGGATATAAAATACCTACAATTTTTACTGAAGAAGCAGAATTACGTTCGTATCAAAATGTAATGCCCATTACCCTGACCGATTTTGAAGCTGAAACGTCTATCGGATTTAATGCAGATGTAAATTATAAAACAAAAATTTTTAATGATAATGTATCATTGTCTTTTAATCAATTAGTGTTTTATACGCAGTTAAAAAATACACTTTTATTACAAGAAAATGGAGCCAATTATGAATTTGTGAATGCTTCAAGTCGATTAAATAGTTATGGAGCAGAAACTAATTTAAAGTTAAAGTATAAAGACTTTGTACTGTTTACAAACTATGCCTATAACAATGTTGAAATCAACAACAATCAAAAAGCGCTGACACCAAAACATAGCTTTGGTGGCGTATTAATGTATGAAGTACATGATAAATGGCGAGTAGGATATGAGGCATATTACAAGAGCTCTCAATTGAGAAATAATTTGACTAAAACTCCAGATTATTGGACGATGGGCTTTATGGTGATGAGAACTTTTGGGAAAATTAGTTTGTATGCTAATTTTGAAAACTTTACAGACACCAAACAGCAAAACTACCAAAATATGATAGAAGGTATGCATCACGATCCGTCCTTTACGGATATTTGGGCACCAACAGACGGATTTATTTTCAACGCAGGTATATTGGTGAAGTTATAAGAGAAAGAGGAGTTTTTTAACTCCTTTTTTTGCATCTTTTTTATACATTTAAAGTCAATTAATAAAAACATGGGACACAATCATCACCATCATTCACACGGAAATTCAACAGAGAATATAGCCGTTGCCTTTTTCTTAAATTTAGCATTTACAATTATCGAATTTATTGGAGGTTTTTACACCAATAGCTTGGCTATTATGTCTGATGCGTTACATGACTTAGGTGATAGTTTCAGTTTAGGACTGTCGTGGTATTTTCAAAAGAAATCGACTAAAAAACCGACAAAAAAATACTCGTACGGATATAAACGATTTTCCTTGTTGGGGGCTATCATAAACTCAATCGTATTGGTAATAGGTTCTGTATTTATTATAAGAGAAGCAATTCCAAGAGTTATTACTCCAGAAAATGCTGATGCCAAAGGAATGATGTGGTTAGCTGTTTTAGGAATTATTGTAAACGGAGCAGCTGTTTTTAAATTGAAAAAAGGAACATCAATTAACGAGCGAGTTGTTTCATTACATTTATTAGAAGATGTACTAGGTTGGGCAGTAGTACTGTTAGCGAGTATTGTAATGCAATTTTGGGACGTACCAGTGTTAGACCCTATATTATCAATAGCTATTGCAGGTTTTGTATTGTTTAATGTGTATAAAAATATCAAAGAAAGCTTACGTATTATTTTACAAGGAGCTCCTGTAGGAATTTCTGTTGATGATATTAAAAAGAACTTATTGTCTTTAGAAGAAGTTGAAGGCGTACATGATTGTCACTTATGGACAATGGATGGAGAATACAATATTTTTACGGCACATTTAATTTTAAAGGAGCGTAGTTTTTCTTGGGAGGAAACTAAACAAATTAAACAAAAGGTAAAAAAGTTATTACATAATGATTTTCATTTAGAACATATCACTTTAGAGCTAGAGATTTCAGCCCATGAATGTGAATATGAAAACTGCGGTTATTTAATTTAGTTGTACATTTGACTAGAGTATAAAACACAGAAAAATGACAAGAAATCAAGTAGAATTAAAGTTTCCTAAGTTTGGTATGTTAATACCTGTAGTAATCGTTTTAATAATTTTTATAGCAAAATCTACAGTAACCATCAATTCAGGAGAAGCAGGAGTATTGTATAAAACTTTTGGAGGAGGGGTTGTTACGGATGAACCACCTTTAGGAGAAGGTTTTCATGTAGTTGCACCATGGAATAAAGTACATGTTTATGAAGTAAGACAGCAAGAACTTTTTGAAAAGATGAAAGTATTATCTTCAAATGGATTAGAAATTCAGATAGATGCTTCGGCATGGTATCAACCAGTTTACAACGATTTAGGGAAGTTACATCAAGTATTAGGAGAAAACTATTTACAACGTGTAATTCAGCCTGCAATTCGTTCAGCTGCACGTAGTGTGGTAGGGCGTTATACACCAGAACAATTATATTCAAGCAAAAGAGATGCTATTCAAGATGAAATTTTTATTGAAACAAAAAAGATTTTAGAGTCTCAATATGTTCAGTTAAATGAAATTCTTGTTAGAGATGTAACATTGCCTTCAACCATTAAAGAAGCTATTGAGCGTAAATTAAAACAAGAGCAAGAGTCATTAGAATATGAGTTTAGATTAGTTACAGCTCAAAAAGAAGCAGAAAAACAAATTATTGAAGCAAAAGGTAAAGCTGATGCGAACAAAATTTTAAGTGCTTCATTAACTGATAAAATTTTACAAGACAAAGGAATAGAAGCTACGAATAGATTAGCTAACTCTCAAAACAGTAAAGTAGTTATTATTGGTTCTGGAAAAAGTGGAATGCCAATTATTTTAGGAAATCAGTAATTCCAATTTTATAAAATAAAAAGCAGCTCATTGAGCTACTTTTTATTTATGATGAGTTTTAACCTCTTCTACGTTTTCTTCCAAAACCCGAAGCAGCAGTTTTGTTATCTCCTCTTCTAGGAGAAGATTCGTTACTACGTCTTCTACCAAACCCTTTTTTAGAGTCAGATGGCTTATCATTTCTATCACTACTTCTACGTCTTTTTCCACTAAAATTACCTCCGCCGCTTCTACGAGGTTTTCTACCGCCACCGCCGTTACCACGATCTGTTTTAGTAATTTCTACATTTACAGAACGACCGTTAAAATCTGGATCATTAGCAGCAAAAGCATCTAAAGTTTCTTTTTCGTAGTTCTTGTCTATTTCAAAGAAAGAGAAAGTGTCTAAAATGTCAATAGCACCAATTTCAATCTTATCACCAATATTCTGATCATTTATTAAACCGATTAACTTGGCAGGATTTAAACGATCTTTTCTTCCTAAATTGATGAAGAAACGGGTCATGTTTTCACTAGAAGAGCGTCCTCTTGAATTTTCTCTTGAAGATAAGTTGTTTAAATCAGGAGCATTTTCGTAGTAAGATAAGAAGGTGTTAAACTCTAAAGAAACAAACTTTTGAATTAACTCTTCACGACTTAAATCTTCTAATTTTTCGTAAATACTTGGTAAAAAACCTTCAATTTGTTCTGTGTTTACCTCAGTATTATGAACTTTATCAATTAAATGAAATAATTGATTTTGACATATCTCCTTACCTGAAGGAATAGGGGTGTGAACAAATTGTTTTTTTATAATACGTTCAATAGGACGTAACCTACCTTGTTCTTTTTTACTAACTAAAGCAATAGAGATTCCTTTATTACCGGCTCTACCAGTTCTTCCACTACGGTGATTATAGTTTTCAATTTGATCTGGTAATTTATGATTGATAACGTGTGTTAGGTTGTTAACATCCAGTCCACGAGCAGCAACGTCAGTAGCCACTAATATTTGAATATTCTTCTTACGAAACTTTTCCATTACAGAATCACGCTGAGCCTGTGATAAATCACCATGTAAAGAATCAGCATTATAACCATCTCTAATAAGGTTATTAGCTACTTCTTGTGTTTCTCTACGTGTTCTACAGAAAACGATTCCGTAAATATCAGGGTTTAAATCAGCTACTCTTTTTAAAGCAGGGTAACGAGTTTTTTCGTTTACTAAATAATACTCATGACTAACATTATCAGAACCTTGGTTTTTTTGTCCTGATGTAACTTCTACAGGGTTTGTCATGTAGTTTTTTGCAATATCTTCTACTTCTCTAGGAAAAGTTGCAGAAAACAATAATGTTTGTTTGGTGTTTGGTGTAGCTTCTAAAACTTGGTCTAGTTCATCTTTAAAGCCCATGTTAAGCATTTCATCAGCTTCGTCAAGTACTAACCATTGTACATTACCAAGCTTTAAAGCTCTTCTTTTAATTAAGTCTACAGTTCTACCAGGAGTACCTACAACTATTTGAACCCCTTTTTTAAGTTTTCTTATTTGCTCTTCAATATTAGCTCCACCATAAACAGTAGCTACTTTCAAGTTAGGTAAATACTTTGAAAAGTCTTCAATGTTTTTTCCTATTTGTACTGCTAGTTCACGAGTAGGAGATAAGATGATTGCTTGTGTGTGTGTGCTTGTTTGATCAGCAAGTTCAATAATAGGCAAACTAAAGGCAGCAGTTTTACCTGTACCTGTTTGTGCAAATGCTTTTAAATCTTCTGTTGAAGAAATTATTTGTGGAATTGCTTTTTCTTGAATTACTGTTGGCTTTTCATAACCTAGATCGGTTAATGCCTTATTGATAGGCTCTTGCAAACCTAAATCTAAAAATGTTGACATACTGTGTTTTTAGAGAACCCACAGATGCCCCTCCGCGAATTCTATAATTAATATTAATTAAATCGTTTATTACGATTTTTTTGGACGGTGCAAAAGTACACTAAATAAAATGAATAGAGGTTAACTATTTTAAATTTTGTAAGTTATTGATTTCTTGGTTGATACTAGGAGATGATAAACTAGTGTATCCATTTTGAATAACTCCATTTTTATCAACCAAAACCAAACGAGAAAATTTACTAGAAGAATATTCACAAGTTTGACTCTCTTCTGGTAGTGTGTATTGGTATTTAATATTTATGTTTTTAGTATATCTTTTAGAGGTGTCACATAAGTTTACTAAAACAAAATTAACATCAGGATTGTTTTTAATTAAGTAATTAAACCTAGAAGATACCCAGTCGTCAGAAGCATATTTATAGTTTTTAAACAAAACAACTGTATTTTTCCCTTTAGTAATATTTTTAATGTCAACAAGTCCACCATCAGCTGAAATTAAATTAAAAGAAGGGAGCTTTTCTCCTTTATTTAAGAGTTTTAAATCGTTAATTAAACGTTGTATTGTTTTCTTTTGCTCGTTATTTGTATTAAGTTTAAAAAAGGTAAAGAAAGTTTCATCTATCTTTTCGTAATTAGGCTCTTTGAAAAAGTGACCTACTACGGTATTATATAGTAGTCTATTTTTAATTTCTTCTGAATCAATGTTTTTATCAATAGAGTTAAGTAGTTCTACTGTGAAATTATCTAGTTCATCAATACTATTTTTTTGGTAAACATCATTGTAAATTTTTTCAATTACAAACCTGTAATATGGACCAAAAAACATTAAAGAATCATTGCATACATTTGTCTTATTACGGTAGTTGAAGTAAGATTTAACTAATGATTCAGGCTCTTTCTTAGTAGCATTTTTAATTGCATACTTTTCTAAGTTTGTATAAATAGGATAGTTTAAAGAGATGTTTAAAAGTTTAGAAAATTTTTTAGAGGGGTTAACATCATTTTCCTCATACTTTGTTAGTACAGCGTCCTTAATTTGTTTTAAAGAATCCATTTTATTAATGAATTCTTTTTGAGGTAAATGAAAGTATCTAGCAATTGATTTTTCTTCTTGCTCATATTGTAAGAAAGCATCTATTAATAAATTGTTTCTTTCTGCATTGCTACCGCTAAAAACTAAAGATTCATCAAAATCCCAAGTATTTAACCTTATTAAAGTACTATCAGTTGGTTGTATGAAAACATATTGATGCTCATTACCATGGTAAAAAATATATAATCCTTCCTTAATGTCAGTATAGGACCCTAAGAAAGTATTATTCTTATTTAAAGGAATTGTGTCTTTAAATTCGTAGTTGTCTGATAAAATAACGAAGTCAGATTTAGGATTGATAATCTTCCCTCCAAAATAGGTGGTTTTTTGATTATCAGATTTTTCACATCCAATAAATATAACTAATATGAGAGGTATTAAATACTTAATCATGCTTGAAATTACCCTAAATATCAATGCTCAAAAATAGAGAACTCTTCTTAATAAGGCTGTTAATTCGCTGTTAAAATGAATTAAAAAGTCTCAAAAGTAATATGTTAAAAACTTTCATGCAAATTCTTTTATACTCTTTAGTTTTTATACTTTTGCACGGAATTTAAAATACTATACATGTTATCAGTTTCTAATTTATCAGTTCAGTTTGGGAAACGTGTTTTGTTTGATGAAGTAAACACAAAGTTTACACAAGGAAATTGCTACGGAATTATCGGAGCAAATGGAGCAGGAAAATCTACTTTTTTAAAGATTTTATCAGGAAAACAAGAACCTACTTCTGGTCAAGTTCATTTAGAACCAGGAAAAAGAATGTCTGTATTAACACAGGATCATTATGCTTTTGATGAGTATAATGCTTTGGAAGCTGTGTTAATGGGGAATAAAGAACTGCATAAAATTAAGTCGGAAATAGATGCGTTGTATGCTGATTACACCGATGAAAATGCAGAAAAAATAGGAGAGTTACAAGTTCGTTTTGAAGAAATGGATGGTTGGAATGCCGATGCTTCTGCTGCGAGTTTATTATCTAATTTAGGTATCAAAGAAGAAGATCATTATACCTTATTATCGGAATTAGACTCAAAGAAAAAAGTACGTGTATTATTAGCGCAAGCGCTATTTGGTAATCCTGATGTGTTAATTATGGATGAGCCTACGAACGACTTAGATTTCGAAACGATTGCTTGGTTAGAAAACTTCTTAGCGAATTATGATAATACTGTAATAGTGGTGTCTCACGACCGTCACTTTTTAGATGCTGTTTGTACTCATATTTCTGATATAGACTTCGGTAAAATTAACCATTTCTCTGGAAACTATACTTTTTGGTATGAATCGTCTCAATTAGCGGCTAAACAAAGAGCGCAACAAAATAAAAAGGCAGAAGATAAGAAGAAAGAACTGGAAGAATTTATCCGTCGTTTCTCTGCCAACGTTGCAAAATCTAAACAAGCAACTTCTCGTAAGAAAATGATAGAGAAACTAAATGTTGATGAAATTAAGCCTTCTTCACGTCGTTATCCAGCAATTATTTTTGAAAGAGATAGAGAAGCAGGAGATCAGATTTTAAATATTGAAGGTTTATCAAAAAAGGATGCAGAAGGAGAGTTGTTATTTTCAAATGTAGATATTAACTTAAATAGAGGTGATAAAGTAGCTGTTATTTCTAAAAATTCTAAAGCGACTACTGCTTTTTATCAAGTAATTTCAGGAAATGAAGAAGCTGATTCGGGAAAATATAGTTGGGGTGTAACAACTACTCAATCGTATTTACCAGCAGATAACTCTGCTTATTTTCAAAATGGAGAATTAAACTTGGTAGACTGGTTACGTCAATATGCACAAACTGAAGAAGAAAGAGAAGAAGTGTTCTTAAGAGGTTTCTTAGGAAAAATGATTTTCTCTGGAGAAGAGGCTTTGAAAAAAAGTAATGTGCTATCAGGAGGAGAGAAGGTACGTTGTATGTTGTCTCGTATGATGATGACCAGAGCTAATATTTTAATGCTTGATGAACCAACCAATCACCTAGATTTAGAGTCTATTCAAGCGTTGAACAATTCGTTAATAAATTTTAAAGGAACAGTGCTGTTTACTACACATGACCACGAGTTTGCACAAACAGTAGCTAACAGAATTATAGAAATTACACCAAAAGGAGTTATAGATAAGTACTCAACTTTTGATGATTATTTAGATGATCCGAAGGTAAAAGAATTAAGAGAACAAATGTATTCTTAATAGAATAATAAAAAAGGGAACCAAATTGGTTCCCTTTTTTATTTATTAAAAGCTTTTATTCTTCTTCGTCATCGCTAATAGCTTCAAAAAAACTAAATACGTTACCACCATAACGTTTGTCGTAACTATAATTAGGATGCTTAGTTAAGTCGGTATGTTTTGAATGTTCAATAATTAAAACACCATCTTCATTTAACAAATCACGTTCAAAAATAATATCTGCTATTTTTAAAAATTGCGCTTCTTCAAAATCATAAGGAGGGTCCGCAAAAACAACATCTGTTTTTAGTGGAGTTTTTTCTAAAAACTTATATACGTCACTTTTATAGCTAGTAATATCCATATCCAACTCCTTTGAAGTTTGATTAATGAATTTTATACAAGCATAATGAGCATCAACAGCATAAATGGTTTCAGTACCTCGTGAGGCAAATTCGTAGCTAATATTTCCTGTACCAGCGAATAAATCTAATACTGAAATATTATCAAAATAATACAAATTATTTAAGATATTAAATAACGACTCTTTAGCCATGTCTGTTGTTGGTCGTACAGGTAAGTTTTTAGGAGCAGAAATCCTTTTACTCTTATATTTTCCAGAAATAATTCGCATTAGGCAATAAGTATAAAGTTTGAGTGGTTCGAAAAATCATCGCTATCAGCAAAGAAATTATCAACAGGATTCATAAAATGAATATTTCGAACGTAAGTATAGGTTATGGTGTATAGTTCTGATTCTTTTTCAATGTCACCAATAAAAGTTAATTGAAAATTATTTGGATCCATTTGTAATTGTTCCGCAGTAAAAAGAATATAGTATATAAAATCCTCTTTGGTACTGTATGAAAACGAGTTGTAAAATATAAGTTTTCCTTCTTTGCAAATAACAATATCTATGTCATTAGAAGAAACATGTACAAAAAACTGTTGATCAGAGTTTTCTTGAGAATAGGAGAGTAGCTTGTCTATTAACACGGTTGAATGGTGTTTGTATTCAAACTCTCCAAAGTTTTGAAACAGGTAATTATTAATGTTTACATAAGGGATATAAACTGTGTTAGCAGCTATAGTATCATGCAAATCGTAGGTAATAAAATCTGTTTTTAAGGTTTTTACGGTGTATTTTAAATACGGAGCTAAATTGTTTCGATCAAAAAGTTTATTAGGAACTAAAGTAGCTAGGTTGTTTTGATGTATGGCAAAAACAGAAGAGAAATCTTGTTGTAAATCTTTATCGGTATTAAAAACACGTATAATTTCTTCTAGCAGTAACTCAGGAGAAGTTATTGAAGCTGCAAAAGTATACTTAGTAAAAAGTAATGGTGCTTTGTTCTCTGAGTTAGAGATACAAAAAGAAAATCCATCCAAACTAAATTGGATGGATAGATCTTTATATAGCGCTATAGCGCTTGTTTTTTTAGTCTTTTTTTGCAACTGCTTCACCTTTATCATAAAAAGGAGGCCAATTACCACCAGTAGTTACTTCACTTAAAGAACCTACAGAAACAAACTCACCTTTAATTTGATCAGATTCAATTGCTTCTAATTCAGCTTTAATTAACGAAGGGTTCATTCCTTTTAAAATAGGCTTTTTTGAAACTTTAGCTTCAAATACAGGAACTTCTAAACCTGCTACTTTTTCAACTCTACCAGTAGCTAATTCAAATTGTTCTGTAGTACCTGGTACTTCAAACATTTTAGTATATTCCGTTCCTTCAAAATATTTTAAAACAGGCTCGTATCCAATAGTATCAACTTGCTTTTTAGAAACTTTAATTATAATTCCTCCACCTCTATCTTCTTCTACCTCAATGTTTTTAGTTTCTGTTAATGCTAACTTACCACTTTCAATAAAGCTAAGTAAAGTATCTTTGTTGTTAGTATATGTTCCGTAAACCTCTTTATATTTTACTTCGGCATCACGAATTAATTTTAAGTTCTTAATAACTTTAGCATAACGCACTTTCTTGTCTTTGTTAAAATTAATCGGCTCCATAATTCCGCCATAAATTTTATATACTAAAAAGACAGTTGCACCTAAAAGAAATATTGAAACTAACCATCTCATTTTTAGAGGTACAAATTTAACTACAAGTACAGCTAAAAGAAAAGCAACCACTACAGCTACTAAAATCATTAATAATAAATTCATTTTTTTAATTTTTAATGTATGATATTCGCAAATCTACAATTTTTTTTCAATGATGAAAATAATTATTATGTAAATACATTTATCTTTGAATATTATTTGAAATATGATACAAACTGCTTCGAAATTTTATAAAGAAATACTACAAAAGTTCCCATACGCTCCTACAGAAAAGCAAAACGAGTTATTAGATGTCTTAACAGATTTTATTTTTTCAGATGACAATCGTGCTTTGTTTTTATTAAAAGGATATGCAGGAACGGGAAAAACCACCATTATAAGTACTGTTGTTCATAATTTATGGAAGATAGGTCAGAAAGCAGTTTTATTAGCGCCTACAGGTCGTGCGGCGAAAGTAATTTCAGGATATTCTAACCGACAAGCATTTACAATTCATAAAAAAATATACTTTCCTAAAAAACAGAGTAGTGGGGGAGTTAGTTTTGTAATGCAGCCGAATAAACATACTGATACTCTTTTTATTGTTGATGAAGCTTCGATGATTTCTGATGAAAAACAAAATGCAAAATTGTTTGAAAACGGCTCGTTGTTAGACGATTTAATATCTTATGTGTACTCTGGAAAGAACTGTAAAATTATTTTTATAGGTGATACAGCGCAGTTGCCACCAGTAAAGCTAACAATGAGTCCAGCTTTAGAAGCTGACAAACTTTCGTTTGAGTTTAACAAAGAAGTTACCGAAATAGAGTTAGATGAAGTAGTTCGACAAGAAGAAGGATCAGGAATTTTAGCCAACGCAACCGATTTACGCTTGTTAATTCAGAACGATTCCACACATTTTCAGTTTGATGTAAACTATCCAGATATCATTCGCTTACAAGATGGGTATGATATCCAAGATGCGATTACTTCTGCTTATGACGGGGATATAGGGGTAGAAGATACTGCTATTATTGTAAGATCTAACAAACGAGCGAATCAATACAACCAACAGATACGAACGAAAATTCGCGGACAAGAAAACGAAATTTCTACAGGTGATTATGTAATGGTGGTAAAAAACAACTACTACTGGTTAAAGGACTCATCTTCCGCAGGGTTTATTGCTAATGGTGATATTTGTGAAGTAATGCGTATTAATGCAATTAAAGATTTATACGGATTCAAATTTGCTGAAGTCGAAGTACGTATGATTGATTATCCTGATATGAAACCTTTTGAAACAGTGTTGTTATTGGATACGCTCACTAGCGAGAGTCCATCATTAACGTATGAAGAATCGAATCGCTTATACGAAGCCGTAAAAGAAGATTTTGCTCAAGAAAAATCGAAGTATAAGCAATTTATGGGAGTAAAGAAGAATAAGTATTTCAACGCACTTCAAGTGAAGTTTTCTTACGCTATGACATGCCATAAGTCACAAGGTGGACAGTGGAAAACTGTTTTTATAGAGCAACCTTACTTACCAGATGGAGCTTCAGTAGAATACTTACGTTGGTTATATACAGCAGTTACGCGTGCTCAAGAAAAATTGTACTTGATAGGGTTTAAAGATGAATATTTTTTAGACTAAACTTATAAATATAGATTTTAATAAAAACGTTAGCATTTTGTTAATAGAATTCTTTTTTTAGTTAAAAAAGTTACATTTGTGTAGTATTCAAACTATTAAAAATGCACAAAAAAGTACTTTTATTACTATCTTTTTTATTGATTTCACTAACAATAAATGCACAAAAACCACAAAAGTTAACTTCTAATCAGATTTATGAAAAAATAAAAAAACTAAACTTTTTAGGTTCGGCTTTGTATATAGCAGCACATCCTGATGATGAAAATACCCGATTAATTTCTTACTTATCTAATCACGAAAAAGCAAGAACTGCGTATTTATCGTTAACTCGTGGTGATGGAGGTCAAAATTTAATTGGTCCAGAAATGCGTGAATTATTAGGAGTTATCCGTACTCAAGAATTGTTAGCTGCAAGAGGAGTAGATGGAGGAGAACAACTTTTTTCAAGAGCAAACGATTTTGGGTATTCAAAGCATCCTGATGAAACCTTAGAAATTTGGAATAAAGATAAAGTATTAGCCGATGTAGTTTGGGCAATTCGTACATTTAAACCAGATGTTATCATTAATCGTTTTAATCATAGAACACCAGGTTCTACGCATGGTCACCATACTTCATCAGCAATGTTAAGTGTTGAAGCATTTGATTTGGCCGCTGATAAAACAAAATATCCAGAGCAGTTACAATCTACGAGCACATGGCAACCTAATAGATTGTTTTTTAATACTTCGTGGTGGTTTTATGGAAGTGAAGAAGCCTTTGCAAAAGCAGACAAAAGTAATATGTTAAGCTTTGATATAGGAACGTACTACCCTTTAAAAGGATTGTCTAATAATGAAGTAGCAGCAATAGCAAGCAGTCAACATTTATGCCAAGGGTTTGGTAGATTAACTACTAGAGGAAGTCAAACAGAATATGTAGAGTTTTTAAAAGGAGAATTTCCTAAAGATAAAAAAGATATTTTTTCAGGAATCAATACAACTTGGAACCGTATAGAAGGAGGTGGAGAGATTGGAGATATTTTATATAAAATTGAAGATGATTTCGATTTTGTCAATCCGTCAAAACACTTACCAGAGTTGTTGCAAGCCTACAAAATGGTTCGACAATTGAAAGATGCACATTGGAGAACTATTAAAACCAAAGAGTTAAATGAAATTATCAAGGCTTGTGCAGGTTTGTATTTAGAAGCATCGGCTGTAAGTTCTAGTGCAACTCCAAGCAGTACGATTGATGTAGATTTTGAAGTGCTAAATAGAAGCTCTATTTCTATGGAGTTATCGTCAATTACGATCCTTCCTGAAGGAAAAAACATTAAAAAAGAATTGGATTTAGCTCCTAATAGCAAACAAAATTTTAAAAATAAAATCAATATTGGTAAAGATGTTTCTTACTCTTCACCGTATTGGTTAAACACTCCTTGGGATTTAGGAATGTATAAGGTGAACAATCAGAAATTGATTGGAAATCCAGAATCTCCAAGACCTATTCAAATTAAATATAATGTTATCATTGAAAATCAACCAGTTGCTTTTACCATTCCGGTAGTGTATAGATATGCTAAAAGAGATGTTGGAGAAACCTATGAGCCTTTTGAGGTATTACCGAAAGTAACTACAAAATTAAACGATAAAGTACTGATTTTTTCTACTTCTGAAGCTCAAAAGATATCTGTTGAAGTAAGAGCAGGAGATGCAAATATTAGCGGAAAAGTAAGTTTGCAAGCTCCAAAAGGATGGAAAGTATCTCCAACAGCAATAGATTTTTCAATTGCCCAAAAAGGAGATGTTCAATTTGTCGATTTTATGGTAACTCCAACTCAAAATGAGTCAGAAGGAGTGCTTAAAGTTGTCGCCAAGGTTGATGGCAAAACTTATGATAAAGAGTTGGTAGAAATCAATTATAACCATATTCCAAAACAATCGGTATTGTTGCCATCACAAGCGAAAGTAGTTCGTTTGAATATCGAAAAAAACGGAAAACGAATAGGTTGTATTCAAGGTTCAGGTGATGCCATTCCTGAAAGTTTACAACAAATTGGTTATGAGGTAACAGAATTGAATGTAAACGAAATCAACGGAAATATAGATCAATTTGATGCTGTAGTTGTAGGTATTCGCGCTTATAACACCAATGAAGAATTGCAGTTTAAGCAGAAATATTTGCTAGAATATGTGAAAAATGGTGGAAATTTAATAGTGCAATACAACACGAATAGAGGAGTAGATGTACAAGCGCCGTATGAATTACAATTATCACGTGATAGAGTAACAGACGAACATTCTAAAGTAACCTTGTTAGCTAAAGAACATTCGATTTTAAATTATCCGAATAAAATTACAGAAGCTGATTTTGATGGTTGGGTACAAGAACGAGGCTTATATTTCCCGAATAAATGGAGTAAAGAATACACTCCGATATTATCTATGTATGATAAAGGTGAATCTGCTAAAAAAGGAAGTTTGTTAGTTGCTAAATATGGTAAAGGAAACTATATCTATACAGGCTTAAGTTTTTTTAGAGAACTTCCAGCAGGAGTTTCTGGAGCCTATAAGTTGTTTGCTAATTTATTATCTGTAAAAGAAAATAGGGTTGATGAAAATTAAAATTCTTACAGCTTTTGTATTATTGCTATTGATTAGTTGTAAAACTGAAAAAGAAAATCCTGTTAAAAAAGAATACAATCAAGAATTGGTTAATGAACTTGCTAGTATGGTAGAAATAGATCAAGTTGCTGCAGGTGTTCCCTCAGGAAAATATAAAGAATTAACCGAAGAAGAATGGCAATCATTTAAAGACAGTGTTTTTGCTGTAACTCATAAGAAAGCTACAGAAATTTTTAACAAATATGGTTTTGTTGGTTTTGATGTTGCAGGAAAAGAAGGGTCTAGAAATTTTTGGCTTATTGTACAGCATTTAGATTTTAAACCTGAATTTCAAGAAGCGGTTTTAAAGAAGATGAAAAACGAGGTAGAGAGTAAGAACGCTAACCCTGAAAATTATGCCTATTTACTAGATAGGGTGCAACTAAACACAGGTAAAAAGCAAGTTTATGGAACTCAAGTGACGTATAATTGGAAAGTTTGCCAAGCTTATCCAAAACCTTTGATAGATAGTATAAACGTAAACAAGCGTAGAGAGGAAATAGGTATGGAACCTTTGGAAGTTTATTTGAACGAAATGTCAAAAATGCATTTTGAAATAAATAAAGAAACCTTTTCAAAAGTTAATATCACCGAGCCTAAATTATATAAGGTAAAAGATTAAGTCTACTTAAAAAGATTAATAGAAACCTTTGCCAATTCCGAGTTTGGAAACTTTTTAAAAGTATTTTTATCGGGAGTTAACCCCACAGATTTCATAGCATTCATATATTCATCCAATTCAATAATGTATTGGTCAGAGTAACCATGCGTAGCATCGTAGGCAGTTGCCGCTGTTTTTCCTAAGTTTTTAGCAACTAATTCTGGTTTTGAGGTGTGTAATTCAATTAATAGTAAACCAAATTTACTAATGTAGGGTTTCCACTTGTTAAAATGCTGTTTTAAAGATTCTACTACCAAATTATTATTCAAACGTTTTCCTCTATAAGCGTAAGCTCCTGTTGAATTGGTTATAGTCAAGTTGTTGGTAGGAGCAGGCTCTTGCCAAATTCTGTTATGATCTAAAAATGTACGAACGTTCAATAAATCTGAGAGATTGATTCCATATTTGTCTTGTAAGTCTTCTGATAGTGCTTTCGGATTTCCAATATCTCCCCAAATTACTTTTGCCCAAATATCAGCTTTTACTAAGTTTTTTCGAGTAATTTTTTGCGCAGCTTCGTTGTAATCAACACCAATAAGTAACAATGGATAATCTTCCAACATCGTACCTCTTTTGGTTTGGTTTTCAATCACATTAAATAAATGTTTTAAAAACGCACCATTACCACAGCCAACATCTAAAATACCTTTAGGTTGTTCGTTAATAGGTTTGTTGAATAGGTTGATGATAATTTCATCAATCACTTTAAAATAGGTTGAATGTGCACCACCGCTTCCCCAAACATTCATTTCTCTGTCAACATGAATTTCGTCGTTTCCTATTTCCGAAGTTCTAAAAATATCAGGATTTCCAAAAATGAGTTTGTCTAGTTTTCTAAGGGTTGGAATGTAAGAAACCGTAACTCCGTAAGCACTTGCCCTTCGAGCAAAAAATAAGCCTTCATCAGTAAATTCATAAGAGTCTTTAGTCTTGGAAAACCAACCTAAATTGGTTAATAAATCAAGTAGTCGACTAAAGTTTTCAGCATCTTTATGGAATTCATCTGCGCTAAATTTAGTTTGCATAAAATATTTATGAAACATACCACTCATGCCCAATATAACTGTAGTAGGGCCAATAATAATCCCTTCAATATGTGTAAGAATTTGATTTAAAATTTCTTTTTCTTCAGAAGTTGAAGGAGGCTCTATTCCGAAATTATTGGTGAAATTTTGATACAAGCTTTCCAACTTATCAAAAGGTTCAATTTCAAATTTTCGTGCGCTATAATATTCAGAAAACTTCAATAAAGAAAACGCTTCTTTATACAAGTGAAAATATGAAAAAGCGATAGCAGAAGCTTTGTTGATTTCAAACTGAACGGTGTTTTTTGTATTATCAACATGTTGTGTTAACCAACCTTGAGAACACAAGGTTCTTAAAGCCACGTTTAAATAGCCGTCGTTAGCATGAAACTCGGAAGTAATTTCAGCTAAACTGACAGATTTTTTTTCTAAAAGATAGTTAGTAATTCCTTTTTCATGTAAAGTGTAAGCTGCTGGACAAGTAACAATTCCGTCTAAATGACGAAACAACCTACTCCTTAAGGTAGATTTTTCTTCTTTTGATAACATAGTTTGATAGTTTTCAATCTAAAGATAACTATTTGATTTTAAAATCGAAACTAAATTATTGAAGCCTAAATACAATCTAGCTTAAAGCAGTTATAATTTGTTTATGCACAAAAGAATAGTAATCTTGATATTGAGGAAGTAAAAAGTTTTCGTGGTTTTTAGTATGGAGAATGGTTTCTAAATCGAATAGTTTTAACTCAGCAACCTCTTCTTCTTGAAGTGTCAAATCTTCCACAGGAATTGTTAATTCGGCAATAAATACATGATGAAACTCATTATCAATAATTCCATTCGAGTGATTTACCATGTGTTTTCGAGTACCTATTTTATGTAAGTTTTCAGGAAGAACATCAAAACCTATTTCTTCTTTAACTTCTCTAACAGCAGCAATTTTAATGTTTTCATCGGCAGCTATGTGACCTGCAACTGAAATATCCCATAAACCAGGAAATACTTTTTTAGATAAAGCTCTTTTTTGGAGTAAGATTTTCTTGTTTGAAGTATACAACCAAACATGGATAGTAGGGTGAAAGTAGCCATGTTTATGAGCCTCAGATTTTAAACAAGTTTTTCCTGTATAGTTTCCATTTTCATCGACAATATCTATAAGTTCATCCATAAAAAGCTGGTAAAAAAAACGTCATTACAAATAAGTAATGACGTTTGATTATTTATATTATTTAAAGTAAGAGAAATCTTCTCCGTCTTCAATTTTTAATAAACTTTCGTAAATCATTTTAATTACATTTTCAACATCTTCACGGTGTACCATTTCAACGGTAGTGTGCATGTAACGTAATGGTAAAGAGATTAAAGCAGAAGCAACTCCACCATTGCTGTATGCAAATGCATCAGTGTCAGTTCCTGTAGCTCTTGATAGGGCAGAGCGTTGGAAAGGAATTTTGTTTGCTTCTGCAGCATCAATAATTAAATCACGTAGTTTTTGTTGAACCGCAGGAGCATAAGCTACTACAGGCCCTTTACCTAACTCTAAATGACCTTCTTTTTTCTTGTCAATCATTGGAGTTGTGGTATCGTGAGTAACGTCAGTAACAATAGCCACATTAGGTTTAATGGTTTGCGTAATCATTTCCGCTCCGCGTAAACCAATTTCTTCTTGAACAGAGTTAGTAATGTATAACCCGAAAGGTAGTTTTTTCTTATTTTCGTGTAGCAAGCGTGCTACTTCAGCAATCATAAAACCTCCCATACGGTTGTCTAAAGCACGACAAACGAATTTATCTCCGTTTAAAATATGGAATTCATCAGGGTAGGTAATTACACAACCTACATGTACTCCTAATTTTTCAACCTCTTCTTTGGTTGCACATCCGCAATCAATAAAGATATTGTCTGGTTTTGGAGCTTCTTCTTTCGCTTTATTACGTGTATGAATTGCTGGCCATCCAAAAACACCTTTTACAATTCCGTTTTTAGTGTGAATATTTACAATTTTACTAGGAGCAATTTGGTGGTCGCTACCTCCGTTACGGATTACATAAATTAATCCGTCATCAGAAATATAGTTTACATACCAAGAAATTTCATCAGCATGCCCTTCGATAACTACTTTATATTTAGCATCAGGGTTTATAACTCCCACAGCAGAACCATAAGTGTCGGTAATAAACTCGTCAACATATGGTTTTAGGTAGTCCATCCATATTTTTTGCCCTTCCCACTCATATCCAGTAGGAGCAGCGTTATTTAAATATTTTTCTAAGAAGTCTATCGACTTTTTATTTAAAATAGATTTATCAGCCATAACTTAAACGTTAATTTTTAATGTTATTAATCTTTCTTTTCTTTTTCTTTAGGTTTGTCAGCTCCCCAAAAACGTCTTTTTTCAATGAACTCTTCTTGTTCTTGAAGTTGTTTAGGTGTTAATACCTTTAAAAAAGATGGGTGTTGCTCTATAGCATATTCAATTTTTTCAACAATGCTAGCCACATCTTCATTTTCGTAATCAATTTCTAAAGGTTCTTTAATAACCATAGATTGTAGCACGTTACGTTTTTTTATCATCAACCCTTTTTTGTCAAAAGAACGTCTAAATCCGTCAATTACTATAGGAACTACAATAGGTTTAAAAGTTTTGATAATATGAGCTGTACCACGACGAATAGGTTTGAAAGGGGTAGTTGTACCTTGCGGAAAGGTAATTACCCAACCATCGTCTAAAGCTTTACCTATATTAGAAATGTCAGACATTTTTACCTGTCTGTTTACATCTTTTCCTGCGCTTCTCCAAGTTCTTTCAACAGAAACAGAACCTACATAAGCAAAAATTTTAGGAAGTAAACCAGAACGCATGGTTTCACCTGCAGCAACATAATAGATGTTTAATTTGGGTTTCCATAAATAGCCTACATTTCTAATATTATCGTCTCTACCTTTTAAAGCAGCGTTAAATACATGAAACATGGCTGCTACATCGGCAAAATAGGTTTGGTGATTGGAGATAAATAGTACTTTTTGGTCGGGAAGATTTCTTAAAACATCCATACCTTCTATTTGTAGGTCGTTAAATTTACGATAGCGACCATGGGAAATCAATCCTAAAGTTTGTATTAAAAAGCGTTTAATGAACAGTATATGTCCAAAAGGGTTCCTTTTAAATAAAGGCATTATTATTGGTTTTTATTAGTCGAATAAGCTAAAGTACAAAAGAATTATAGAATAGCCTTTATTTTAATAAATCTTTAATTTCTGATAGCATCATTGCAGTTGCACCCCATACAATGTAATCGTTTAATTTAAAGCATGGTACCTCAATATTTTTCATGTATGAGGTTTCCATTTCTACTGAAGTCAAGTTTGAATCGTCTAATAAATCAGCTAACAAAACTTCAATAATTTCTGCAACTTCTTCGTTTGGAGTGAAATGAGGTGTTTTTTCTGAAACACCTATAAATGGAGCTACTAAAAAGTTACTAGGAGGAATATATGCGTCTGAAGTTTGTCGTATTATTTCAATAGATTTATGGTGTACACCTACTTCTTCAAAAGTTTCTCGTAAAGCAGTTGTTTGTAGGCTACTATCTTCTTTGTCAAATTTCCCACCAGGAAAGCTAATTTGAGATGAATGCGCTCCATTATAACTCGCTCTTTCGGTAAGTAAAAAGCGTGTTTGGTTATCATTGTCAGGGTAAAATAACGCTAAAACAGCTGCTTTTCTTGGATTTCTGCTTAGTATTAATTCTTCTGAAAACCGTGTTCTTAATTTTGGAGCTAACTTAAATTGAGAAGTTAAACCACCTAGTTGCTTTTGCTGCAATCTTTCTACTTGATTGATAAAATCAGAAAAAGTCATTAGATTTTAGTATTTTAGAACAAACTTATCAATTTACAAGATAAAAGTTATAAATTTTGGCTTGAATTTTGATTTGTTGAGTGTAGAATTAATTTAATACTAAATGAATAAAGAAAAAAAGTACCAAAAACTAGCATTAAGTTTATTGTTTGACGCTATTGGGTATGTATCTTATTTAATACCTGGGCTTGGAGAGTTGTCTGATATTGTTTGGGCACCAGCATCAGCGTATATAATGACAAAAATGTATAAAGGAAATAAAGGGAAAGTAGCAGGAGCTATTGCTTTTATTGAAGAGGCGATGCCTGGGTTAGATGTTGTACCAACATTTACTCTCATGTGGTTATATACTTATGTGTTTTCTTCAAAAGAGTCAAAAACTACTATTGAAGTTTAGTTTTTTATATAGATTTAGATTTTTTATGTTACCAAAATATTAACAATCAACACCGTAATGGCTATCAAAAACAAGATGTTCTTTTTTTCCTTTATTTTACGTAAATTTGCACGCTAAAATTAGAGATTGATTATGAAGATATCATACAATTGGTTACAACAATTTTTACAGACAGACTGGGAGGCAGAGAAAACAGGTGAGTTATTAACTGATTTAGGTCTTGAAGTTGAAGGAATAGAAACTGTAGAAAGTATTAAAGGAAGCCTAAAAGGGGTAGTTGTAGGAGAAGTTTTAACTTGTGAAAAGCACGCTAATGCAGATAAGTTAAAGGTTACTACTGTTGATTTAGGAAATGGTACCCCTGTACAAATTGTATGTGGAGCACCAAATGTCGCGGCAGGACAAAAAGTTCCTGTGGCTACTGTTGGTACCATGTTGTATGATGAAAAAGGAGAAGGCTTTAAAATTAAAAAAGGAAAGATAAGAGGAGAAGAGAGTCACGGAATGATTTGTGCCGAAGACGAATTAGGTTTAGGGCAAAGTCATGATGGTATTATGGTGTTAGACGAGAATTTAGCTCCGGGTACTCCTTGTTCGGAGGTCTTTAATATTGAAACAGACTATGTTTTTGAAATTGGGTTAACACCAAACCGAGCAGATGCCATGAGTCATTACGGTGTTGCACGCGATTTAAGAGCAGGATTAATTCAACAAGGAACTAATATTGAATTAATTTCTCCATCAGTATCAGATTTTCATGTTGATGAGCGTACTCATAAAATTGATATTGAAATTGAAGATAAAGATTTAGTACCTCGCTATTGTGGTATAACCATTACTGATGTTGAAGTAAAAGAATCACCAGAATGGATTCAAAACAGATTAAAAGCAATTGGGTTAACTCCAAAAAATAATATTGTAGATATTACTAATTATGTATTGCATGAGTTAGGACAACCACTACACGCTTTCAATGCTTCTAAAATTAGAGGAGGCAAAGTAGTAGTGAAAACTTTAGAAGAAGGTACTAAGTTTACTACGTTAGATGATGTAGAAAGAGAGTTGTCATCTGAGGATATTATGATTTGTGATGCAGATGATAATCCATTATGTATTGGAGGTGTATTTGGAGGAGCACAATCAGGAGTTACAGAGCATACAACTTCTATTTTCTTAGAAAGTGCTTATTTTAACCCTGTGTCTGTTCGTAAAACTGCAAAACGTCACGGGTTAAATACAGACGCTTCTTTCCGTTTTGAAAGAGGTATTGACATCAACACAACAAAATATGCTTTAAAACGTGCTGCTTTATTAATTGAAGAATATGCAGGAGGAAAAATGTCTTCTGATATTTTAGATTTTTATCCTGTAAAGGTGGAAGATTTTGAAGTGTTTTTATCGTTTGAAAATGCGTATAAATTAATAGGTCAAGAAATACCTAAGGAAACGATTAAAAAGATTTTAGCTTCATTAGATATTAAAATTAATAGTGTTACTGAAGCTGGTTTAGGATTGGTAGTACCATCGTATCGTGTAGATGTACAACGTGAAGCAGATATTATAGAGGAAATCTTACGTGTTTATGGATATAATAACATAGAATTTTCTCATAAATTAAATACGTCTATTTCTTTTGATAGTGATAAAGAAGTTAAAATAGAGAATATTGTTGCTGACCAGTTAACATCGTTAGGGTTTAATGAAACCATGGCAAATTCGTTAACAAAGGCAGATTATATTGAATTGTCTGAGAACTTAAATGCCGATTTTAACGTTGAAATGTTGAATCCGTTAAGTAACGACTTAAAAGTAATGCGTCAATCCTTACTATTTAGTGGTTTAGAATCTGTAGCGTACAATATTAACAGAAAGAACAATTCATTAAAGTTTTACGAGTTTGGTAAGACGTATCATAAATATGAAAGCGGATACCAAGAAAACAAGCATTTAACATTATTTGTTACTGGTAATAGAACACAAGATAGCTGGAAAGTTGCTTCACAAGCATCAGATTTCTTTTATGTTAAAGGGATTGTAACAGCTTTATTAAGTCGTTTAGGAATTGATAAATTAAAAACCACTCCAACAAAATCAGACGTGTTTTCTGAAGGAATTACGTTAAGTTTAGGAAAAACTAAGTTAGTAGAGTTAGGAGTTGTCAAAAGAGCAATTTTAAAAGAGTTTTCAATAAAACAAGAGGTTTTATTTGTAGACTTTAACTGGCAGAATATTTTAGATTTAGTAGGTAAGAAAAAAATAAAAGTAGCCGATTTACCTAAGTTTCCGGCTGTAAAGCGTGATTTAGCATTGTTATTGGATAATAAAGTTGAATTCAAAGAAATTTATAACTTAGCATTTCAGTCAGAAAGAAAGCTTTTAAAAGAAGTAGATTTATTTGATGTGTATGAAGGAGACAAATTACCAGAAGGTAAAAAGTCATATGCAGTAAGTTTTGTTTTACAAGATGAAAACAAAACGTTGGCAGATAAACAAATAGATAAAATAATGCAGAAACTACAGCAAACATTCGAAAAGAATTTAGATGCTGTATTACGATAATTCAGAAGCTCCATTTTTGGAGCTTTTTTTATATTTAATAAAGAACAATACTTAAAATAAACTAATGTATAAATTACTGATTCGCCCAATTTTTTTCCTTTTTGATCCTGAAAAGATTCACCACTTTACATTTTCACTCGTAAAGTTTCTATCTAAAATACCAGGAATGTCTTCTATTTTTAGAGGAATGTATCAAGTAAACGATAAAAAGTTAGAACGTAATTTATTCGGATTAACGTTTAAAAATCCTGTAGGGTTAGCAGCAGGATTTGATAAAAACGCAGTACTGTATAATGAGTTGGCTAATTTTGGTTTTGGTTTTGTTGAAATTGGTACTGTTACACCAAAAGGTCAAGTAGGAAACCCTAAAAAACGTTTATTTCGTTTAAAAGATGATAAAGGAATTATCAACCGAATGGGGTTTAATAATGAAGGTTTAGAAGCAGCGGTTGAACAATTAAAGAAGAATAAAGGCAAAATAATCATAGGGGGAAATATTGGAAAAAACACTAATACAGTTCCTGAAAATTACACAGAAGACTACATAACGTGTTTTAAAGGGTTGCATCCGTATGTAGATTATTTTGTATTGAATGTAAGCTGCCCAAATGTATCTAGTCATGCAAAATTAGAAGATGCTGATTATTTAAAAGAATTGATTACTGAAGTTCAAAAATTGAATAATGCAGAAGCACAACAAAAACCAATCTTATTAAAAATAGCTCCAGACTTAAACAACCAACAATTAGATGAAATTATTGAGTTAGTTGCTGAAACAAAAATTGATGGAGTTATAGCATCGAATACCTCAGTAAATAGAGATAATTTAAAAGCTTCTAAAGAACGTTTACAAGAAATAGGTAATGGAGGTGTAAGCGGACAACCAGTTAAAGATAGAAGTACCAAAGTAATTCAATACTTAACGGATAACTCTAATAAAGCGTTTCCAATTATAGGAGTAGGAGGTATCCATTCTGAAAAAGATGCTTTAGAAAAGCTAAAAGCAGGTGCAGATTTAGTTCAGATTTATACAGGATTCATATACGAAGGACCAAGTTTGGTTAAAAGAATCAATAAAGCTATTTTAGCTGAGAAGAAATAGTATTATTGTTGTTACAACTTTGGTGAATGAAGAGATTTTTATTACCCTACAAAATAGTATTGTTTCTTATTTTTTTATTTCTTGCTCAATATTTAATATTAAAAGGAGAGTTTGAAATCTATCGCTTTTCTGATAATAAGTATTTATATGAAAATGGAAAACAATTTTCGAAAGGATTAGTTTATATAGGACTTATTCTATCCGCTTTGTTTCCATTAATAGTATGGTTTCAGAGAAAAAAAGATTTTAAAAAAAACATAGTTTGGGTAATCATAGGTTTTTTCCCCGCTCTATATTACACTTTACTTTTTATATTATCTTACTCAATCTAATTAAGTAAAAAATGCTAGAAACCCTCATATCTTTTGTATTAGCCACGGCCACTTTGGCGATTTCACCAGGACCTGATAATGTTTTTGTCTTAACACAAAGTATTGTCAATGGTAAAAAATACGGATTGGCTACGGTTGTGGGTTTAATGATAGGGTGCATCATTCATACAACTTTGGTGGCTTTTGGAGTATCGGAAATCATCAAACAGAACCCGAATTTGTTTTTTCTCATCAAGCTATTTGGAGCAGGATATTTAATGTATTTAGCCTATCAGGTGTATAAAAGTGATGCTGAAATTGCCTTTTCTACAACGAATGTTCAGAAAAAATCAACAATGCAGTTATTCAAAACAGGTTTTTGGATGAATGTGTTGAATCCTAAGGTTACAATCTTCTTTTTGGCATTCTTCCCGCAGTTTTTGTTTTCTGACAGCTTGTCAAACGTACTCCAATTTTATGTATTAGGAGGATTATTCATTTTAACATCTTTTTTAATATTTTCTTCCATTGCTATTTTGGCAGGAAAAATTTCTAATTACATTAAACAGCACAAAAAGGTGGGGATATATTTAAAATGGGCGCAAATTGTAGTTTTTATAGGTATAGCGATGTTAATTTTACTTTAAAAAACTTTCAAGATTATTTATTCCTCTTTCTTTAAAGTAAGTTTTTCTAAAGCACGTTTAGAACTTCTATTTTCAGGGTTAATGGTTAAAGCTTTTTTATAGTATTCAATAGCGTTCGCTGTATCTTTCATTCTGGTATAAGCATCAGCGGTACTATCATAAGTATTTGAGCTATTAGGATACAATTCAATGTTAATTTTAAAAACATTAATGGCATTTTCAAACTCATCTTTTCTAAGATATTGATATCCTAATCTATTTAAATTACGTTCTCTAATAACTGGGTTTAAGCTATCCTTTTCTTTTATAGTTTTGTAACCTTTTAAAGCGGCTTCAAAGTTACCTTCTGCTAAATGTTCGCTGGGAGTTTTTTCTCCTTTTTTTAGTTTTTTAAAGACATACTTTTCTCCTTCATGCTCACGCTTTTCAGCTAACCCTATCATATTCTTAGAAGTATTAAAAATTAGTTTTTCATTTAACTCTCTAACATAAAAAGAAGAATCGTTTACTTTTAAAGGTTCTAAATCTTGATTACGCCATTTTATAAGCAACTTATTGTCTTCATTAAACGTAACTTCTATAATTTCATCAGCATTAAAATAATAGCGTCCAGCTGCTTTTTCAATGAACTCAGGAGAGTTTGTTTTTGAGGCACAGCTTGTTAGTAATAAGACAAGAGAAAGAATTAAAAATTTAAATTTCATTTTTGGTTAGTTTTTATTGAAATATAATATTAATAAGACGATTTATAATTAAATAAGTTACAAATTAAGTTATTTATAGTTTTTGTTGGCATAAGAATTGAATTATAGTAACCACGATAGATATTAGGGTATGTGTATTCTTTTGTTTATCAGTAAATTATGATTTTAAAAAAGTGGTTTTCTTTCAATAAAAAGGAGAAAAGTGCCACTATGACAGAATAAATAAGATATGAGTAAATCAAAAATATTACATTTAGACAATTTGTCGCTTCAAGATGTTTTTAATGAGGATTCTGAGTTAATTCCATTACTAACACCAGAAGATGAAGAGTTAATAAATAGAGAGAGTATTCCTGAGGAGTTGCCAATTCTTCCGTTGCGTAACACTGTTTTATTTCCTGGAGTTGTAATTCCAATTACAGCAGGTAGAGATAAGTCTATTCAGTTAATTAAAGATGCTAACAAAGGAAATAAGGTTGTAGGGGTAGTAGCCCAAAAAGATAGTGAAGTTGAAGATCCAGGAATAGATGATATTTATCAAACAGGTGTAGTGGCACAAATTTTACGTGTATTAAAAATGCCTGATGGTAATACAACGGTTATTATTCAAGGTAAAAAACGTTTTGAAATTGAGAAAGTTACGCAAGAAGAACCTTATTTAAAAGCTAAGGTAAAAGAAGCCGTTGATGAGCGAGAAATTGACGATCAAAAAGAGTTTGATGCAATTATCGAGTCGATTAAAGATTTAGCGTTAGAGGTAATAAAAGAAAATCCAATGTTACCTTCGGAAGCATCGTTTGCGATAAAAAATATTCAATCCAATTCATTTTTGGTGAATTTTATTTCGTCAAACATGGAGTTAAGTGTATCGCAAAAACAAGTATTGTTAGAGAAAGACAATTTGAAAGAACGTGCACTGCTAACGTTAAAAAACTTAGACAAAGAGCTTCAAAAGTTACAATTACGTAATGATATTCAATCTAAAACACGTTCTGATTTAGATAAGCAACAACGTGAATACTATTTAAATCAACAATTAAAAACCATTCAAGATGAATTAGGTGGTGTTTCTCACGAGCAAGAGCTAGATGAAATGCGTACTAAGGCTAAGTCTAAAAAATGGAATAAAGAGGTTGGAGAAACTTTTGAGAAAGAGTTAGGGCGTTTAAGACGTATGAACCCTCAAATGGCAGAATATGGTGTACAGCGTAACTACTTAGAGTTAATGTTAGAGTTACCTTGGGGAGAGTATTCAAAAGATAAATTTGATTTAAAAAGAGCTCAAAAAATCTTAGACAGAGATCATTTCGGGTTAGAAAAAGTTAAAGAGCGTATTTTAGAGCATTTAGCGGTTTTAAAATTACGTGGTGATATGAAATCGCCAATTATTTGTTTGTACGGACCTCCAGGAGTAGGTAAAACATCGTTAGGTAAATCGGTAGCTGAAGCATTAGGACGCAAGTACGTACGTATGTCTTTAGGAGGTTTACGTGATGAAGCTGAAATTAGAGGACACCGTAAAACCTATATTGGAGCAATGCCTGGTCGTTTAATCCAAAATATTAAAAAGGCAGGAACTTCAAATCCTGTATTTGTGTTAGATGAAATAGATAAGTTAAGTCAAAGTCATCAAGGAGATCCTTCTTCAGCAATGTTAGAAGTATTAGACCCAGAACAAAACACAGCTTTTTATGATAATTATTTAGAAGTAGGATATGATCTTTCTAAAGTATTATTTATAGCAACAGCTAATAACATTAATCAAATTCCATGGGCATTACGTGATCGTATGGAAATTATTAACGTAACAGGGTATACTATTGAAGAGAAGGTAGAAATAGCTAAAAAATACTTGTTCCCAAAGCAATTAAAAGAGCACGGATTATCAAAAGAACATTTAACAGTAGGTAAAAAGCAGATAGAGAAAATAGTTGAAGGATATACTAGAGAGTCTGGAGTCCGTGGTTTAGAAAAACAAGTAGCAAAAGTAGTTCGCTTTGCCGCTAAGTCTATTGCGATGGAAGAGGAGTACAATGTTGTTTTGACAAATGAAGATATAGAAACTATTTTAGGACCTGCACGTTTAGAACGTGATAAGTACGAGAATAACGATGTTGCAGGTGTTGTTACTGGGTTAGCTTGGACAAGTGTTGGAGGAGATATTTTATTTATAGAATCTATTATTTCTAAAGGAAAAGGAAATCTTTCAATAACAGGTAACTTAGGTACTGTAATGAAAGAGTCTTCAACAATTGCAATGAAGTATATTAAATCGAATGCTGAAGAGTTTGGAATTAATCCTGAAGTATTAGATAAGTATGATGTACACATTCACGTACCAGAAGGAGCAACTCCAAAAGATGGACCGAGTGCTGGTATTACTATGCTAACTTCTTTAGTTTCTTTATTTACGCAACGTAAAGTGAAAAATAAATTAGCTATGACAGGTGAAATTACGTTACGTGGAAAAGTACTTCCAGTTGGAGGTATTAAAGAAAAAATATTGGCTGCAAAACGAGCTAACATCAAAGAAATTATTTTGTGTGCTGATAATAAAAAGGATATAGAAGAAATAAAAGAAAGTTACTTAAAAGGATTAACATTCCATTATGTAACCGACATGAGTGAGGTAATTGATATAGCTCTTACCAAGCAAAAAGTTAAGAAGGCTAAGAAGCTATTATAGTTTTTAGATAGTAAAAAAACCGTCCATTATAACTCAATATAGTGGACGGTTTAAGTTCTATATACTAAATAAAATATAGTGTTTAAGGTAGTGCGAATTTATCTACAAGATCTTCTTCAAGTTTCATACACCAACAAGAGAATTGTGGATGCGCACCAAGACAAAAATATACAGTACCTTCTGGACACTGTAATAATCATCCGTTAATTTCTCTTTGTTCTTATTTATTCAAAACATTTCCTAAGTTTGAAATTGATTATAACATGGTTAATTAATTTTAATTTTCCTTGCTCTATTTATATGCTTTTCAGGTTCCACATTTATAAGAATTATGTACTACAAATATTGTGAGATTGAAATAGGAAAAGAAGTGTATTAAGTGACTATCTAAGAAAAAAGCAGGTACTATTTTAAAAAAATAGCACTATTAAATATTGGTTAAGTGTTTGTTTTTTAGGTTTTAGTTTTTAGTGTGTAGGGGTTAATAATAGAAAAGCAATAGATAAAAAAATAACTTTACCTAAACAGAAAAATTAAAACTTATGAAATGTTTATCTATTGAGTCGTTAATGAAGTATGAGTTAACATCAGAAGAAAGATTTAAAATATTTGCAGGAGATCCAATTGCAAAACCGAACACAGAAGTATTTGGTGGACCTGATACAGATGGGTGGTATTAGTCCCTATTTTTTTAGCTGCGTTATATAAATTAAACTTTTCTTTTAAAAAGTATTTTTTTTCTTCTATTTTTTGCAAGACACTAATAATTTGTTGGTGTTGCTATTCTTTTATTTTTACTGTATTGGGTAATGAAAAAGATTTTTCATTTAAATCTTCTTTTTTTGAGATTTTTGCTAATAATTCATCTAGTTTTTCATTAGCTTTCTTTTTTTCTTTTGAATTCTTAACGACTAAGAAACTAATAATTAGTAGAGTAAGAACTAGTATTATAAAAATAGTTCTGTAATAAAAACTTTTGTTAGCAATGTATTCTTTTAATTCCTTTTAACTCTTTTGTTTTTTTATCAAGGTCAACCTTGTAAGCTCCATTAGTTTGCTGTTTTTTTCTTGAAGTAAGTTTTTCATAACCAATTATAAAAGTGTTTAAATGATATTTAGCAGAGTCTATTTTGTTTTGCCTGGAATGAATTTTAGAAAGGTAGTAATGTGTGTAAATAATTGTAATCTAGAATTGTGTCTTTTTTTATTTTTAAAACCTTTAAAAAGTTCTCTTTTGCTTTGTTTAGATTATTAGACATGTAATAATTATAGGCATTATTATAATAACCTTGTACAAGTATGATTGTGAGTTGCTTTTTTCAAATAACTCTAAACTTTTTTCTAGAAAAGAACTGGCTTTAGAGTACTCTTCTTTTAAGGTATAAATAGTCCCCTTACCATAAAAAAACCTTACCAGTGTAATAGCTATTATTAGAATTACCTAATAATATATGTATGTCGAATAATAAGGGAAAGTTTTTGTTGGTCTTAACTATCTTAGGAAGATATTTATTTATACTATCTTGATAAAAAGAAATATTTAATAATTTTTTTCTCTAATTTTCAAATATTCAGAGGCAGCATACCCAAATGTTTTGTAGGTTACATTCGTGCTTTGTTGTAGCTTATCCATATAAAATAAAGCGCTGTCTATTCCTATTTCTTTATTTAGATAAAATTTTTGTTTAAACTTATTTAGGTCTTTTGGGTTATACAGATTATTTTAAGAAAACACTTTCGAGAAAGCAACAATAATGATTAGAATAGACAAAGTTTTTTTTAACATGATTTTTTCGAGGGATAAAAAATTAACGTTTACGCAAAATATAAAAATATAATTTCTAATTAATTAAAAGTTAACTAACTATGAAGTATAGAAAGAAAAATATATTTTGATTAGAAGCCCTAGTAAAGGGCTTTATAAAAGAAACCATAAATAATTCATACTTTTTGTAAGTATAAGTCGTTGTTGTTTTAGTTATATTTAAAAAATTAAAATTAAATCAAACTTTAAACCCTTAAATTTATGAAAAAACTTCTTTTTTTAACTGCATTATTATGTTCAATTATGTCGTATTCGCAGATTGAATTTATTGAAACTACTAAAACTGAAATAGTAGGAAAGATAGAATATGTTTACTTAGAAAAAATAGGAGATGAAGCTTATAACTTTTATTATAAGAATATTAACGATCCTATTCACGAATACGTTCATTTTTCTTTTAAAAACTTAGATAATGATGTAGAAAAATTACACCAAATAATTGTAAAAGGTTTTGAAGAAAACCCTAGAGATCCTTATAAAATTAAAGCAAACGGGGATGTAATTTGGTTGAAATATACAAAGGTCGATGGTGTTGTTATGTTACAAATTCAGCAGTACGTAAGTAGAGATCCAGATATTATGACAGTTTCTAAATTACTTACTTATGAAGAAGTAAATAAGTTATTTAGTAAATAATGATTAAGATGATAAGTTAAAAAAAGCAGCCTATATGGCTGCTTTTTTTTATGACTAGGTTTTTTAAACCTTATTAATTTTTCGCTTTGTTTTTAAAAGCATCAAATTTGTTTGTTGTTTGTTTAGGCCAGCTGTTGTTTGAAGTATCAATATCAGCAGTTTCTAAGTCAGGGTCTACAACAAAGCTTTTAATTTCTTTAGACGAAGTAAATACTCTAAAAACTTGATGTTCATTTTTCTTCCATATTTGAGCAGGAAAAGTTTGACGCTCTTTTGTTCCGTCAGCATAAGTCATTTCAACAATAATAGGCATTACTAACCCTCCAGGTTTTTCAAACTCAACTTCATAAATGTACTGAGGTAATTCTTTTAAGCTAGCTTTTTTGTCTTTCGGTAAACTGTTGATATACGCTTCTACTTCAGACTTATCAGCATCTTTTTTATCAGTAGTTAAGTAGACTAATTTTCCTAATTGCTTAAAGTAAGAAGGGTATTGTGCTTGTAACTTCTTTGTTTCTTCGTTAGGTTTGTTAGTTAGGTATAAAGGCTTCACTTCTTTAATACCAATATCAGTATAATCAGTTGTGTAGAACCAACCTCTCCAGAACCAATCTAAGTCCATACCTGAAGCGTCTTCCATTGTTCTAAAGAAATCAGCAGGAGTAGGGTGCTTGAACATCCATCTTTTTGAATAAGTTCTAAAAGCGTAATCGAATAATTCTGGTCCCATAATTGTTTGGCGTAACATATATAAACCAGCAGCTGGCTTTGTATATGCATTTGGTCCGAAGTTATGAACGTAATCACCTTGAGACATGATTGGGCTTAATTTACTTTGGTCTAAGCTCATATAACGAACAATGTCTTTTGGTAAGTTACCTGTATTAAAGTTTGGATCGTAATCTAATTCAGCTAAAATTTCTACAAAAGAGTTTAATCCTTCATCCATCCATGTCCATTGACGCTCATCAGAGTTAACAATCATAGGGAAGAAGTTGTGACCAATTTCGTGTGTAATTACACCAATCATTCCGTTTTTAACTCTATCAGAATACGTTCCATCTGGGTTTGGACGTCCGTAATTAAATGAAATCATAGGGTATTCCATTCCTTGGCGTTTTGCATGTACAGAAATTGCCTTAGGATACGGATAATCAAAAGTCATTTTAGAATACTCTTCTAAGGTGTTTGCAACCACACGAGTTGAGTGCTCTTCCCATAACGGATTTCCTTCTTTTGGGTATAAAGAAACAGCCATTACAGTTTTACCATTAATATTAACAGCCATAGCATCCCAAATATATTTTCTAGAGGAAGCAAAAGCAAAATCACGAACTTGGTTTGCTTTAAAGTGCCAAGTTTTAGTCTTTTTAGTGCCTCTTTTTTCGTTTTCTTCAGCTTCTTTTTGAGAAACTATAAACACAGGATTTTTAAAAGATTTTCTAGCTTTAGCCCAACGGTTACGTTGTTCTTTTGTTAGCACATCTTTTTCATTTTGTAAAACACCTGTAGCATCTAAAATATGATCTTCAGGAACCGTGATTTTTACATCATAATCACCAAATTCAAGAGCCCACTCACTACGTCCCCAAAATTGCATGTTTTGCCATCCTTCTACATTGTCATACACACATAATCTAGGGAAAAATTGGGCAATAGTATAGTTTTTATTTCCATCAGGGAATAATTCAAAACCAGAGCGGCCACCATCTTCTACAGAATTGTTAATCAGGTAATTCCACTTGATTTTAAATTTGAAAATTTCACCTGGAGCCAAAGGCTTTGGTAAATTAATGCGCATCATTGTACGATTAATAGTGTGAGGTAAATCTCTACCATCAGCATATTTTACAGCTTCTATTTTAAAACCAAAATCCTTTGGTTTATCCATGTTTTCAGCTACAAATTTAGTAGGTGTTTGAAAGGCACTCGCTTTTTTAGATTCGGCTAGTGGCGATTTAGAATCTGGAGCTCGCACATTTTGATCTAACTGTAACCATAAGTATTCTAAATGATCTCTAGAGTTATTGTGGTATGTAATATCTTCTTCACCATAAAGCTTGTTAGCAGCTTCATCTAAATGAAGATTCATTACATAGTCAACTTTTTGTTGCGTGTACGCATGACCAGGAGCACCAGAAGCAGTACGTTGATCGTTAGGAGTTGCTAGTACATCTTTTAACTGTCGGAATTTGTTTTGATCAGTATGACCTTGTTGATGCTCTTTTTTAGGTGCCTCTTGGGCAAATAAAGAAGCCGATACAAAGAGTGCTGAAAATAGTAGCGTAGAATATCTTCTCATTGTGTGCTTGTTGATTTTTTTGAATAAATAAGCGGAAAGTTAATGAAAACTTATTATTAAAAAAATGTAAATGTTAAAACTTTAACAAACCTTTATCATTACTACTAGACAAGAATAAACTTTTTCGTTTTTTATTGACGGTAGCTTTTATCAAATTTTGTTGATCTGGAAAATGATCAACTAAAACATCATTTTGAATTTCGATAGAAGTAGGTGTTTCAACATTTTCTATTTCTAAATAAAAATAAATAATATCTCCGTCATATTCTTTTCCGATGAATTTATAGGAGGTTTCTTGATCGTTAATAATTACTTTAAAGTGTTGTTGTAAATACTTGTAAAAGTAATCATCAATATTAGAGAGTTGATTTTTTGAAGCTATTTGTAAATTAGTATTGTAGTCTTTGTTTATGGCAAGCTCAATATCATCCATAAAAACATTCATAATCATTTGTACACTTTGTGTATCTTCCCTGTATTCAATTTCAGTTAATGCAACATAGTATTTATGCAGGGTAAATGAAAGTAACGGAACTACTAAAAGAATGATGAAAACTTTTTTCATGAGGTGTTTTAAGACAATTATTGCGCCAAATTAGTGTTTTCCTATAATTTTAAGGTATTCTGTATGCTCTTTTCTAAAAATTTTAATCACTTTTAACACTTCACGGTTTTGGTAGAGTTTTTCTATACCTAACGGATTGCAATACTCTAAAAAATGATAGTATTTATCAACAGGAATTTCAAGCTCAATAAAAAAGAAGTCATCTCCTAATTCACTTAATAGTTTTGCTGGTAAACTTTCTTTAAAAGCTAATTCTTTACGAAGCTTTTGTATTTTTTCTGAGTCTTTTACAGGGAATGTATTGGTTGTGCCAAATCCTTCAAAATTTTTAGTAGGATCAACCCTAAGTACATTGGGCTTTACATGCAAGCTAATATGATCATCGGAAGTATAGTTGTTATAATTTACTTTAGAAAAATCAGTAGCATTACTAGCGATTTCTAGATTTTTATCACGTTTTACTTTACGTAAATCCTTAGTAAGCTCTCCTGAAAGTTCGTTGTTTCGTAATAAAATTTCATCTAATTCGTAATCTTGTTTTTCTAAAGTGGTTCTTTTTCGGTAGGTATTAAAATCTTCTTTGGTAAGAGTTTCAAAAATAGTTTTATATCCGATAGAGGTATATCTTATTGAGTCGTTAGGTTTTGCAAAAATTCGATACTCACCATTTTCGTTAGAAAACGTGGCTTGGTTTGTAGAGAAATTAACAATATGAGCATTTTCTAAAACACCATTTTCATCATAAATAATTCCGAAAAGTGTTTTTCGCTCTTCTTGTGAGAATGCAACTTGTGATAAAAGAAGTAAGGTTAAAAAAATTCGCTTCATAATGGTAAGTGTTGTAGGTTAGTGCTTACTTATAAAGGTACAAAATATTTTAAAATCATCGATTTAAATTCTGGACTACTGTTGGTTTGGTTTATAATTTTGCGGGTTTAATTTTTTAAATTCATCTGATTTTAATTTTAAGAATGAAATCATAGTTATTTTATCAGCTAATAATGAAGGAGAAAAATCATTGGTATTTTCAATAAAGTAGACAAACCTTGTAAGGTCTTCTGGTATAATTTTTAATTCATGTAGTATATAAACTCGATAATTGTTACCTATATGTTGTGTTCTCTTTTCAGAATCCTCTATAGCTTTTTCTTTTTTTAGTTTTTTTAGTCTACCTGATATGGAGTTAATAATATAATCTGTTGACAGAATAAAACCGAAACCTTCAAGTTTTAAAGGGCGTCCACCCATTCCTGTGTATAAACGCCTTTCAGCAGGAGTTAGAATTCTTGAGCCAGCGTAAGGAAGGTTTAAACTTTCTGCATTAATCTCTTTTTCAGTTTTAATATGTTTAGTGTCTGAAGAAATATATCCAAGTAAGTTATGCTCTTTTATTTCAACTTCATCGAGTTCTATTGCTACTTTTTTAAGTTCAATTTTGTTTTGTTGTATGCCTAAATGCTTTGATTCTACTTTAAAAATTTTGGTTTCATAACCTACAAATGATATTTGTAAGGAATCGTTTGGTTTGGCTAAAATTCTAAATTCACCATTATCATTCGTAAAAGTACCTTGTTTGGTGTTTAAATTGATAATATGTGCTTTGGGAACAGATGCTACTTCATCGTGAACCGATGCATATATGAATTTTCGTTTTTCTTGTGCGGTTATTTGTAGAGTAAGTAATAAAAGTAAAGTGATGGGTAGTTGTTTTATCATGCAATTATTTTTGAGAGAGTCTTATATTTTCATTTTCTAATAGATAAGGAGAGTGTTTACTGTTTTCAATTAAAACGGAAGTTAATTCAAGAACTTTATCCTTTCGATACAGATTGATAATACCTTTTGAAATACAACTTTCTAAAAATGAATTAATATGTTCTTCTTTAATTTTTAGTTGCCTTATAAAAAAGCCATCTGTATAATGTTTTCGAATGTTAGCTATGTTTTGATCTTCTATTTTTAGTTTTTTTAGTAGTTTTTTCTTTTTATTATTTCCGTTAAGTGCGTTTACAAGTCCTGAGATTCCTATAGTTATTCCCGATTCAATTTTTACAGTTTTGTCACCTTTGGGGATTACGTTGGCGTAGGGTAGCTTTAATGTTTTAGCATTAACTATTGGGGCATTGGTAAGAATATCATCATCTGTTTCAAAAATTCCTCTTTTTCTTTCTAAAACAACTTCATCTAACATATGAGTTTTACTATCAACATAAATAACAATGTTTTTAGCTCTTATATTTTCTTCATTAACAGTAATTTCTTTGTACTCTAAATTTAGATGAGAAATTAATAAGATGTTGTTTTCTTCTGCTAAAATTTCAAATTGTCCGTTTTCGTTTGAAATAGCTCCCAGAGAAAGTTTTTTGTTGATGATGTGCAAATCTTGAGTAGGGATACTGTCTATAAAAACAGTTCCCTTAATAATTTTAGGAGGAGTCTGTGCAAAAGTGACACAAGAAAATAGCGTAAAAAGAATAAGTAAAAAGTTTCTCATATCACAAATAAAGCACCTACTTGTCTTAAAAATGTTTTAATGACATGGTAAATTTTTGTTAATTTGAAAAATAATAGCACTAATTACTTTTTTGGAAATTTAGAGCTGATACTAAGAATAATAGCGTTTAAATCAGATGAAACCAATATGTTTAAAATTATTATTTTAAACATTTAAGGTTACATTTGACCGTTGAAAAGCAATTAAAAATATCAAATGAAAAAACTTATCGTAGCAAGTACATCTACTGTTCATGGTAGTGGATACCTAGAATATATTTTACCAACCTTAACTAATTTTTTTAAAGAAGCCTCTACTATAGTATTTATACCGTATGCGCGTGCAAGTGGTAAAACCTACGATGAATATACTGATATAGCTCGTAAAGCTTTTGCTACAATTAACAAAGAGGTAAAGGGGATTCATGAGTTTGATAATCCGAAAGAAGCAATACAACAAGCGAAGGCAATTTTTACAGGTGGAGGTAATACGTTTGAACTGGTAAACCAACTGTATAAAAATGATATTATTCCAGCTTTAACCAAAGCAGTTGAAAACGGAACTCCGTATTTAGGTACGAGTGCTGGTAGTAATATTTGTGGAGTAACGATGATGAATACCAATGATATGCCTATTGTGTATCCACCAAGTTTTAAAACTTTAGGGTTTATTCCGTTTAATATCAATGCACACTATTTAGACCCTAATCCAGATTCTACGCACATGGGTGAAACAAGAGAAACACGCATTAAAGAGTATCATATATTTAATGAAACACCTGTGCTAGGGTTGCGCGAAGGTAGTTGGCTAGAAGTTAACGGAGACTCAATTGTATTACGAGGAAATTATACGGCACGTTTATTTAAACAAGGAAAGATAGCTGAAGAGCTAGAAACAAATACAGAGGTTAGCCAGTATTTTTTACAGTAATTAGCTTACAAAGGAAAACTCCAAACTATTGTTTGGAGTTTTTTTGTTATAAAAATTATTTACTAACTGTTTTCTTGTCTACGTTCGCAAGCTAATAAAGTGTTTTTTAATAGCATAGCAATCGTCATAGGGCCTACACCACCAGGTACAGGTGTAATGTGAGATGCTTTCTCTGCTACTTCATTAAAAGCAACATCACCTACTAATCTAAATCCTCTTTTCTTAGAAGGATCAGCAACACGAGTAATTCCTACATCAATAATTACTACATCGTCTTTTACCATATCACCTTTTAAAAACTCTGGAATACCAATAGCAGCTACAATAATATCTGCTTTTTGAGTAATTTCTTTTAAGTTTTTGGTTCTACTATGTGTTAAGGTAACGGTAGCGTTTCCTACTTTTCTTTTTTGAGATAATAAAATACTCATTGGGCTTCCTACAATATGGCTACGACCAATTACTACCACATCTTTACCAGAAGTTTCAATGTTGTAACGATCTAATAACTCTAAAATACCAAAAGGAGTCGCTGAAATAAAAGTTGGAAGATTTAAGGTCATTTTACCAACATTCATTGGGTGGAAACCATCTACATCTTTATCAGGGTTTACAGCCATTAAAACTTTTTGCTCATCAATATGATCGGGTAGAGGAAGCTGTACGATAAAACCATCAATATCATTATCAATATTTAAAATAGCTATTTCGTTTAATAATTCTTCTTCAGTAGTTTCTTCAGGAAGACGAAGTAAAGTAGATTCAAAACCTACACGTTCGCAAGCTTTTACTTTTGCATTAACATAGGTTAAACTAGCTCCGTCATTACCTACGATAATCGCTGCTAAATGTGGTGTTTTTTTATCATTAGCTTTTAATGTTGCTACCTCTAAAGCAATTTCTTCTTTAATGTCTGCTGATGTCTTTTTACCGTCTAGTAAAATCATTTGTGTGTGTTGTTGTGTGTTATTTAGTGTGTTGTTGTTAATCAAAAAAGAAAAAAGAGAAGTCGACAAAACTTCTCTTTTATTTAATATTATCTCATGCCTTTCATCATTTGCATCATTTTTCTTCCGCCACCACCTTGCATCATCTTCATCATTTTGCTCATTTGATTGAATTGCTTCATTAACTGGTTAACTTCTTGTACCGAAGTTCCGGATCCTTTGGCAATTCGTTTTTTACGACTCGCATTAATAACAGAAGGAGTACTTCTTTCTTCAGGAGTCATAGAGTGTATAATAGCTTCAATTCCTTTAAAAGCATCGTCGTCAATATCAACATCTTTTAATGCTTTACCAGCACCAGGAATCATACCTACTAAATCTTTCATGCTACCCATCTTTTTGATCTGATTGATTTGATTTAAGAAATCATCAAAACCAAACTGATTTTTAGCAATCTTCTTTTGTAATTTTCTAGCTTCTTCTTCATCGTATTGTTCTTGGGCACGCTCTACTAACGAAACAACGTCTCCCATCCCTAAAATACGATCAGCCATACGACTAGGGTGGAATACATCAATTGCATCCATTTTTTCACCCGTACCTATAAATTTAATAGGCTTGTCTACTACCGATTTAATAGATAAAGCAGCTCCACCACGAGTATCACCATCTAACTTAGTTAAAACAACTCCGTCAAAATTTAATACATCGTTAAAGGCTTTGGCAGTATTTACAGCATCTTGCCCTGTCATAGAGTCTACCACAAATAAAGTTTCTTGTGGACTTACAGCTTTGTGGATGTTAGAAATTTCTGTCATCATTTCCTCATCAACAGCTAAACGACCCGCGGTATCGATAATTACCACGTTTTTACCGTTTGCTTTTGCATGCTTAATAGCATTTTGAGAAATTTCTACAGGATTTTGATTTCCCTCCTCAGCGTATACTTCAACACCTATCTGCTCTCCAACAACACGTAACTGGTTAATTGCGGCAGGGCGATATACGTCACATCCTACTAATAAAACTTGTTTAGTTTTCTTAGTTTTAAGATAGTTAGCTAGCTTACCAGAAAAGGTTGTTTTACCCGAACCTTGTAAACCAGACATTAAAATTACAGTAGGGGAACCACCTAAGTTAATACCAACGGTATCACCACCCATTAATTCGGTTAATTCATCCTTAACTAATTTTACCATTAGTTGCCCAGGGTTTAACGTTGTTAATACGTCTTGACCTAAGGCTTTTTCTTTTACTGTTTTGGTAAAATTCTTAGCTATTTTAAAGTTAACATCGGCATCTAATAAAGCTCTACGAACTTCTTTTAAAGTTTCTGCAACGTTAACTTCGGTAATTTTTCCGTGTCCTTTCAGCGTATGTAACGCCTTATCTAACTTTTCGCTTAAATTATTAAACATGTATCGGCTTCATTTTTTAGAGGCACAAATTTAGTTATTAGTTGTTAGTTTTTAGCATTTTGTTAATAGATTTTTTTAGAAAAACCTTACTATTTATGATTGATTCCAGTTATAAGTAGAGAATTAAAGAGAAAAACGTTTTAAAAAAAAACTATAAATGCCCCGTAATATGTTTACGTGTTTTTTTGATTCTAAGCGTAAATAGGTCTTGTTTTTAAATCTTATTTTTTAGGAATAAACTCTAAAGCAACCCCATTAATGCAATGACGTTTACCAGTAGTTTTTTTAGGCCCATCATTAAAAGAGTGCCCTAAATGTCCACCACAAGTATTACATTTTAACTCTGTTCTAGCATAGCCTAGTTTATAATCTATATCTAGTTCTACATTTCCTTTAATAGCTCTATCAAAAGAAGGCCATCCACTACCTGAATCGTATTTGTTTTCAGATTTATATAGCGGAGTTTTACAAGCTGCACATACGTAGGTTCCTTCTTTTTTGTTAAAGTTTAAAGGGCTTGAGTTAGGTCGTTCTGTACCTGCCTCTCTAAGTACATAGTACTGTTTTGGAGTTAATAACTTTTTCCACTCACTGTTGGTTTTGTTTACTGTGTACTTTTTCTTGTTTTGGGCATTTGCAGTAGTACTAACTGTTATTGCTAAAAGAAATAAAATAACTAATTTTCTCATGGTTCTTTACTTATAAAATCAACAATTTTGGAAGCAACTTTTGGGTTACGAAGAATTCTGGTGTGTCCTAAGCCTTCTGTAATTAAAAGTTTTCCATTCTGTAAGTTTTGACGTATTGCTATTGCACAACTTACATCAACATCGCCATCAAATGAATCATGAACAACTAAAGTAGGTATTTTTACATTTTTAGCTTTTACGCTAGAGGAGTGAACATCAATATCTCGTTGCCACTTTTTATCAAATAAGCGTTTCATTTTATGAGCTATAACTGGTTTTACTTGTAAGTTTTTAGTAAAGTTTAAAATAACATCTGATATTTTATCAGCTGCCCCAACAGTAACCAATTTGTTTACCGCAAAATTTTCAGAAAGAGCGTTATACAAACATACTCCACCAAACGAATGCCCTATAGCAGCATCAAAAGGTCCAAATTGTTTGTTGAGTTCAGTAATGGTTTCTATGAACTCTGGCATTTCGGTAGTTTTTCCTGTAGATTTACCATGTGCAGGTCCGTCAAAAGAAATAACCATGTAACCTTTTTCCAAGAGTTTGTCAGCAATCATATATAATTGGGTGCTCCTTCCTGCCCAACCATGTACCCATAATACTTTTTTAGTTGAGTAACCATATGATAGTACTTGAATGTCTTTTGAGATGGATGGCACATTTATTGTTTTCTTTTGAGCACTCTCTAACATTACTTTTTCTCTCTTAGGAATGGGAAAATTAACAGGAGATGTAAAAAGCCTTGCACCAAATTTAGCTGCTTTATTAATAGATATAAACTGCAAAGCCTTAGCTGAAAGGATAACAGGTTTAGGAATTTTAATACTTGGTAAAGCTGTTTTTGAATGCGTAAAATTCATGAATTAGTTTTTAAGATAAATATAGAATTTGTAGCTTTAAAGACATAATATATTATCAAGTTTGTGACAAATAAGTTAATTTCGTGTCATAAAAGATACAACTAAGAACATAGAATTTTAAACTATTAAACAATGAAAAAAATTATAGCCCTAACATTTTTAACTGCTTTTTTAGTAGCGTGTAGTACTGTGCCAATTACGGGAAGAAAAAGATTAAACTTTGTAAACGATGCTCAAATCTTACCTGCAAGTTTTGCACAATACAAAGGGTTTTTAGAAGAGAATAAATTATCTACTAATACTGCTAAAACAAATCAAATAAAACGAGTAGGAAAAAATATTTCAGCAGCAGTAGATCGTTTTATGCGTGCTAATGGAATGACTGCAGAAGCAAATGCTTATGAATGGGAGTTTAATTTAGTAGAAGATAAAACAGTTAACGCTTGGTGTTTACCTGGTGGAAAAGTAGTTTTTTATACAGGAATTTTACCTATTTGTGCTAATGAAGATGGGGTTGCTGCTGTGATGGGGCACGAGGTTGCTCATGCATTTGCAAAACATGGACAAGAACGTATGTCTACAGGTCAATTACAACAATTAGGAGGAGTTGCTCTAGCCTTAGGTACTCAAAATAGCAAAAATGCTGAAATGTGGAATATGGCGTATGGTTTAGGAACTCAAATAGGAGTAATGTTACCATTTAGTAGAGAACATGAAACCGAAGCAGATAAGTTAGGGTTAGTTTTTATGATTATGGCAGGATATGAAGGAGAAGAAGCTGCTGAAGTATGGGTACGAATGAGTGAACGCTCAGGCGGAGGAGCTCCTCCAGAGTTTATGAGTACACACCCATCTAATCAAACTCGTATTCAGACGTTAAGAAATTTTTTACCAGAGGCTAAAAAATTAGCAGCAAAATACAACGTGCCTGCGAGTAAATAAGATTGATAAATTATAGTATATTGCAAACCGTTCATGTTATATGAGCGGTTTTTTTTATTAGAATTTATATGTATAAAATAGGAGATAAGAAGCTAATTAACGGATGGGCATTTTACGATTGGGCCAACTCAGTATATTCATTGGTAATTAGCACAGCTGTTTTTCCGTTGTATTATAGCGGAGTAACAGAAGGTAAAATTGTAAGCTTTTTAGGAATGGACTGGGAGCATCCAGATAGTTTATATAGTTATGCATTGTCTTTTTCGTTTTTAGTAGTGGCTTTTATTTCTCCAATATTATCGGGTATTGCAGATTATACAGGAAGTAAGAAAAAGTTTATGAAGTTTTTCTGTACTCTAGGAGCATTATCGGTAATGATTTTGTACTTTTTTGATGGAATTGATACTGTATGGATAGGTATTTTATTTACTGTTTTAGCAAGTATAGGTTTTTGGGCGAGTTTGGTGTTTTATAATGCTTATTTGCCTGAGGTAGCGCATCCAGAACAACAAGATAGAGCCAGTGCCAAAGGTTTTGTGTATGGGTATATTGGTTCTGTAATTTTATTACTTATCAATTTGGCTATGATTATGTTCCCAGAAACTCTAGGAATTAGTGCAGGAATGGCATCTAGAATTTCTTTTGTCATGGTAGGTTTATGGTGGCTAGGTTTTGCTCAAATAACCTTTAAACGATTACCTGGTAATGTGTATAATAAAAAGCCTGAAAAAGATTATATATGGAAAGGGTACAAAGAGTTACAAATAGTGATAAAAGAAGTATTAAACTATCCAACGTTAAAACGTTTTTTAATTTCTTTCTTTTTGTTAAGTATTAGTGTACAAACTATTATTTTAATGGCTGCTATTTTTGGTTCTTCGGAATTAGGCTTGTCATCTACGAGTTTAATAATTACCATTTTATTAGTACAAATAGTAGCAATTATAGGAGCGATTTTATTTTCAAGGTTTTCAGAAAAATGGGGAAATATCACAGCTTTAAAAGTAACTATTGTAGTATGGATGTTAGTTTGCTTCTGTGCTTTTATGTTAGATAAATCTCAAGAGTATGTAGCTATCTATTTTTATGGATTAGGAGGTTTATTAGGGTTGGTACAAGGAGCTATCCAAACCTTAACTCGTTCTACGTATTCTAAGTTATTACCAGAAACAGAAGATCATGCTACCTATTTTAGTTTTTATGATGTTACTGAAAAAATAGCAATTGTTTTAGGAACTGCTGTGTATGGAGCATTAAATGCAATTACAGGCTCTATGCAATGGAGTGTATTGTGTTTAGCAATTTTCTTTTTAGCTTCATTTATTATTTTAAGTACACTTAAAAAGACAAAATATGTAGTATAAAATTGTGTGTAATATTAGCTACACAAATAATACTTAAAACTATTTTAAAATAAGATTAAGGAATTTTTTGGCTATCGCCCTGCGATTAAAAAGGAGCAGGAGAAGTAAAGCTCACTTGTTTTTTTGAAGTAGGATGTACAAATGTGATTTTTTCAGCATGTAAGTACAACCTATCTGCTTTCCTTCCGTATAAATCATCACCTTCAATAGGAGTGTTTAGTCCCAAATTATGTGCAGCATGCACACGTAATTGATGCGTGCGTCCAGTTATAGGATAAAAGTATACTTTTGTTTTGTTTTCTAAAACTTCAACTTTTTCCCAAGTAGTCAATGCTTTTTTACCATGTTGGTAGCACACAAGCTGTTTAGGGCGATCGTTTAAATCTACTCTAAGGGGCAACTCTATTTTTCCTTCATCTTCTTTTAAAACACCATCTAATAAAGCCACATAGCGTTTTTGTATAGTTTTATGAACAAATTGTGTTTGTAAAGCTTTATAAGTTTCTTCATTTTTAGCAACTAAGAGAATTCCAGAAGTTGACATGTCTAACCGATGTACTACTAACGGACCTGTTGCTTTTGGATATAATTTTTGAATACGACTAAACACAGAGTCTTTTATTTCTTTTCCAGCTACTGATAATAACTCATGTGGTTTGTTGATGACTAACAAATCTGAATCTTCATAAATAATTGTAATTTCTTTTTCTTCCTTTAATAGAGCAACTAACGGATTTTCTTCTACAGTCATTCCTCGTAACATATGCGTTAGAATAGGTTTGCATTTACCAGTGCACGCAGGATAAAAATATTGATGTTTTCTTATGGAAGTTTTTAAAGGTTTTCCCCACCAAAATTCAGCCATACAAATAGGTTTTAATTGATGTTTGTATGCATATTGAAGTAATTTAGGAGCGCAACAATCACCAGCACCAGCAGGAATGTTTTGAGTGGAGTCTGTAAAAATATCTAATAAGTTTTTAGTTTCTCCTTGATAGTTAAGAAACGCATACTTTTTAAATATTTCTTGTTGTGCCCAAGCTGAAAGGTTTGTGCGCTGTTGTTTTAACTCCTGAGCTTGATGTTGCTTTTCTTGATACGTTTTTTTTGATGCCGCTATTTTATCGTTTAAATACACTTCATATTCACGCAAGTAAAACTCTTCATTTATATTTAACTGATTGTTTTGTTGCCCTAGTTTTTTTCTAAGTTTTCTTCGTTGTTTAATTTTTGATTGCTCATCAGCTAAAAGCTTTTTGTGCAGTTGTTGTGTTTTTTGATATGCTTTTTTTGCATCAATAAAACCAGAGGAACTTTCTAGACTTGCTATTTTATGGGTTAACTCATTAAGTCGTTCTTCTGTTGTAAGATAGAATTCGTTTTTATTTAAAACATCAAATACAGGGGGCACAAAATGTTTGTGTTGTGTGCTTTCAGCTAGTTTACCAGAAAATGCAGCTAAATAACCTAAGGTTCCATTTTGATCTTGCACAACTAAGACTCCAAACATTTTTCCTAGTGAGTTAGTATCCTCAGGATTTTTAATCCCGAAGTTGTGCGAAAAATCAGTTTGATTTGTTAAATATTCTTGTAGTTCTTTAGCAGCTATTTTTGCTAGAGTATGAGGTGAATAATTATAAGGATAATCGAATTTTTTAGGTAATTCAATAGTAGAAACATCCGAAGAAAAAGAAATAATTTTGGTCATAATAAAAAGAAAAAGTGTTGCTTTCACAACACTTTAAACGATTAATCTCTATAAATTTTATCGTATAAGTCTTTATACATTTCTTTGATAATGTTTCGTTTCATTTTCATGGTAGGAGTAAGCTGTCCTCCGTCAATAGACCATTCTTCTTCGGTTAACTCAAACTTTTTAATAGTTTCCCATTTACCAAACTTAGTATTGGCGTAATCTACTTCTTCTTGAATACGCTCTATTACTTTAGGGTTATTTACCAAGTCTTTATTATCTCCAACAGTTATATTGTGCCTAATTGCCCATTCACGAACAAATTCAAAATTTGGTTGAATAAATGCAGCAGCCATTTTTTCACCTTCACCAATAACCATTACTTGCTCAATAAAGCGAGATTGTTTTAATTGACCTTCTAGTAATGGTGGAATAATGTATTTACCACCTGAGGTTTTAAACATTTCTTTGGTACGTCCAGTTATTTTTAAGAAACCATCTTCACATAATTCACCTTTATCACCTGTATGGAAGTATCCGTTTTGTAAAGCTTCAGCAGTTTTTTCAGGATCTTTATAATATCCTTGCATTACATTTGGTCCTTTTACTAAAATTTCTCCATTATCGGCTATTTTAACCTCAACACCATCAATTAATCGACCTACAGTTCCTAATTTAAAACCTCCATTACGCATATCGTTTACAGCAATTACAGGTGAAGTTTCGGTAAGACCATAACCTTCCATTACCGGCATTCCAGCAGCTGTAAATACTCTAGTTAAACGTGGTTGTAACGCGGCAGAACCTGAAACCATTATTTTTAATTCTCCACCTAAAGCAGCTTGCCATTTAGAGAAAATAAGTTTTCTAGCAATATTTAGTTTTTTTTCATACCACCATCCGTTAGCTCCATAAGGTTCGTATTGTAAACCTAATTCTATAGCCCAAAAGAATAACTTCTTTTTAATACCTGTTAAGTCAGCTCCCTTGGCATAAATTTTATCATAAATTTTTTCATACAACCTTGGAACAGCAGTCATGACATGCGGCTTTATTTCTTGAGCATTTTCACTTAACTTATCAATAGCCTCAGCAAAATAGATAGAAATACCACAGTATTGATATAAATACAAAATCATACGCTCAAAAATATGGCAAACAGGTAAGAAGCTTAAAGCTCTTCCTTGACCATACTCTAACGGAACACGTTTTTCACTACTTAGTACATTTGAAACTACATTTTTATGACTTAACATAACTCCTTTAGGGCGCCCAGTAGTACCAGAAGTATAAATTAAGGTAGCTAAATCATCTGTCTTAATAGCGTTTTTACGCTCTTCAACTTCATGCTGATTGCTTTCATCCTTTCCTAAATCTAAAACTTCTTGCCAGCTTTTTTCACCAGCAATATCGTCAAAAGTATATATTTCTTTAAGTTGAGTATTACCTTTAATTTGGTTTAGTTTTTCTAAAATAGTTTCATCAGAAACAAAGCAATAAGTAGCTTCAGAATGATTTAAAATATATTCATAGTCTTCTTTTGAAATTGTAGGATAAATTGGCACATTTTGCGCCCCAGTTTGTAAAATTCCTATATCACAGATATTCCACTCGGTACGGTTGTTAGTAGAAATGACAGCTATTTTATCATTAGGTTGTACACCTAATCGTAACAAACCTCTACTTATAGCGTTTGCTTTGTTAATGTACTCGTTTGTAGAGATAGATTTCCATTCACCATTGTATTTTGTAGTGAACGCTTTGTCTAAATTATAATTTTCTTGTTGATAATAAGGAAAATCAAACAGGCGTGTGATTTCAATCGACATATATTCAAATTTTTGTGCTCTGCAAAGTATGAAAAATAGCCCGATTGCACAAGTTATACTTTACTGGTTGATTTATTGAGGATTATATATTTTTTGATATAGATCGTTATATTTTTCTAAGATAATTTTTCGTCTCATTTTTAATGTTGGAGTCAAATGTCCCTCATCAATAGACCATTCATCAGGAGTAATTTCAAAGCGTTTTATTTGTTCCCACTTGCCAAATTTTTCATTGCAAATATCAATCTCTTTTTGAATTCGTTTGAGTAGTTTCTCATCTGTAGTAATATTTGTAATTGTATGGTGGTGTCTTTTTGACCATTCTTGAACAAATTCAGAAGCAACTTGAATTAATGCGGCTGGCATTTTTTTACCTTCACCAATTACCATAACTTGCTCTATAAAACGTGACTTCTTCAACTGACTTTCTAAGATAGCAGGAGCGATGTATTTACCACCTGAAGTTTTGAAGATTTCTTTTTTTCGATCTGTAATTTTTAAAAATCCTTCATTATCTAGTTCTCCAATGTCTCCTGTATGGAAATAACCATTTATAATTGATTCGTTAGTTTTTTCTATATCTTTATAGTAGCCGATCATTACATTAGGTCCTTTAACTAAGATTTCCCCATCCTTAGCTATTTTTACAGTTACATTTTCAATTACCTTCCCAACAGTTCCTATTTTAAACCCGTTGTTTCGCATATCGGTAACAGAAATTGCAGGAGAGGTTTCGGTAAGTCCGTAGCCTTCAAAAACAGGAATGCCTGCCGCTGTAAAGATTCTTACAAGTCTAGCTTGAGTAGGTGCGCTACCTGCTAGCATAAATTCTAATTGTCCTCCTAAAGCTTCTTTCCATTTAGAAAAAATAAGTTTTCGTGCTATAGAAAGCTTGAATTCGTACCACCAACCGTTTGCTTTATAGGGTTGATATTGTTCACCTAATTGTAATGCCCAAAAGAACAATCTTTTTTTTAGACCAGATAAGTTACTGCCTTTATCTACAATTTTATCGAAAACTTTTTCTAATAAACGAGGTACTACAGCCATAAAATGAGGTTGAATTTCCCGTAAATTATCTCCAACTTTATCAATACTCTCAGCAAAATGAATTTCAAAGCCCATATATTGACAGTAATAAGAGGCTGCACGCTCAAAAATGTGACAAATGGGGGAAGGTAACTTATCACTTTTTTTTGATTGTCTTGTAGATTAAGTCTTTTTCCAACAGCAAAAACGTTGCTAACAATGTTATTATGTGAGAGCATAACCCCTTTTGGAGTTCCAGTAGTGCCTGAAGTATAGATAATAGTAGCTAAATCAGATGGATTTATAGACTCTTTTAATTCGTTTACTTTTGTTTGAAGAGCTGTTTCGTTACCAAGACTTAAGAAAGAACTCCACCCATAATCTACATCTAATTCTTCAAAAGTGAATACTTTTTTGAGCTGTGTTTGTTCTTGAATTTTGATTACTTTTTGATAGAGTTCATCATCAGAAACAAAACAATACACACTATCAGAATGGTTTAAGATATAAGCGTAATCTTTTTCTGAAAAAGTAGGATATAAGGGAACATTTACTGCACCAATTTGCATAACTCCAATATCTAACAAATGCCATTTTGGTTGATTTGCAGAAGTAATTACAGCAATTTTATCCCCTGGTTTCACTCCAAGATTCAATAAAGCTTTACTTATGATGTTAGCATCTTCAATATATTTTTTAGTAAAAATACTTTTCCAAATATTATTCTCTTTAGAAACAAGACAGTTTTGTTGTGGATAATTTTCTAGTTGGTGATATGGAAAATCAAAAAGACGAGTAATTTTTGAGGGTTTATGCATGTAAATGGTTTTGTTGATGCATAAATCTATGAAAATAAAAGAGATAAAAGAAAAATAAAATAGATGTTAGTTGTAAAGTTTACTAACTAGGCTTTTATAGGTTTGACCAATAGGAACCTTATGCTCATGAATTATAATACGATTCCCTTCTATAAACTTTATTTTATCTACAGCAACAATAAATGATTTATGTACTCTTAGGAAATTGTTTTCATCTAAGATAGTTTCATAATGAGAAATCTTTTCGTGGCTTACAATCATTTCATCTATTAAAAATAGTTTAGTATAATTTCCGTAAGCCTCTATAAATAACAAATCATTTAAATCAACTTGATGGTGTTTTTTATCTCCTTTGATAAAAATACGAGTATTGATTTGACTTGTCTGTATACTTTCTTTGTTGATTGTTTTGATAGGTAAAGTGTCTGATACTTTATTAACAGCTTTTACCAAACGATCAAAACTAAAAGGTTTTAAAAGATAGTCTACAACATTGAGTTCAAAACCCTCAAGAGCATATTCTTTGTAGGCAGTAGTGATAATGGTTTTAGGTGGATTAGACAGCGTCTTTAAAAAATCCAAGCCTTTTAACTTGGGCATGTTTATATCTAAAAACATAAAATCAACAGTATGCTCATTTAAAAATTGCATAGCCTCCATAGCATTATAGCAACTTTTTACTAATTGAAGATGAGGTAGCATGCTACAAAATTCTGTTATAATTTCATGAGCTAAAGGCTCATCATCAATAATTATATAGTTAAGCATGCTTTGGTGTTTTTAACTGTGTTTTATAGATACTATTTGTGGAACTAATACTTAGTTCATGTTGTTGTTTGTATAGCAAAGACAATCTTCGTTTTAGGTTTTGTAATCCAATACCTTTAGAATTATTGAGTTCACTAGGATCAAAATTGTTTTCTATGTCAAAGTAAATAAAATGAGCATCTTCGTATAAATTAATATGAATAAAAGCATTTTCAGCAAGTGTTTCTATACCGTGTTTAAAGGCATTTTCAAGTAAAATAATATATAATAAGGGAGGAATGTTTAAAGAGGTATCGATGTCGTGATTAAAAGTAATTTCTACAGACTTTTTATATCGGATTCTATGTAGTTCGATGTAATTATTTAAGTATTCTATTTCTTCTGAAATTTTTACTGTTTCTTTTTCTCCATCGTAAATGGTATAGCGCATCATGTCAGATAATTTTAAAATAACTTCTGGTGCTTGAGGAGAGTTTTTTACTGTAAGTGCGTACAAGTTATTTAATGTGTTGAAGAAAAAATGCGGGTTTATTTGGGATTTTAATAATGATAATTCAGTTTTAGATTTTTCTTTTTTTAACTCTTGTACCCATTTCCATTGTTCAAAAATCCAAAGAAAAAAGAAAATAGGAATAGGCAAAAAGAATATATAAAAAGGGGTTTCTTGTTTTACCTTTAAATAAGCTTCTAAATCACCAGAAAACAATCTGAGATAAAAAAAGTATAAGAGCAATGGAGTGTATAAAAGGGCTATGAATTTCCAATATTTTTTAATGAAGTTAGGCACTAAAAAATAAGTTAATCCGCACCAAAATATTATTAATAAAATGAATGTGATTGGGTTATCTGGAAGCTTCATAAAAGAATCAATAACTATTGTAATAAAAAATAGGATAAAAAGAACAGTAATACCAATTACGGCTTTCTTTTTCCTTTTTAAATATTGATAATTATGTGTGGGTAATCCTACAACTAACGCCCAAAAAATAATGATTACAATAACCTCAACTGGTTGGTCATTGGGGATATTTAGAACATTTATGTAATCCAATATAATAAATAATGGAATTATAATTAAAAAGCCAATAAGAAAAACTTTGTATTTCTTTAAAAAATTAATCATACTTCAAAATTACTCATGTAAAACTGTTTTCACAATTATATTGACAAACACTATTGTTTTTTATACGAACAAGTAGCTTTTTTAGTTGAGTTTTAGTTAGTACTTAAATAAATATTATGTGTGTTAAAAATAAGCTGATATATCATTTTTAATTTATCAAGTAGGTAAGGTACTAGAGATTTGCTGAAAACAAATACCTAACCACATATGAATACATTAACAATTAGAAATCTTACAAAAACATATCCTAACGGAGTTAAAGCATTAAACGGAATTAACTTAAAAATTTCGAACGGAATGTTTGGCTTGTTAGGTGCCAATGGAGCAGGTAAATCTTCTTTAATGCGTACTATCGCTTCTTTACAAGAGCCTTCTTCAGGAGAGCTTGTGTTTAACGACTGTAATATTATTAATAAGCCAGAAGAAATACGAAAACACTTAGGGTATTTACCTCAGGAGTTTGGAGTATATCCTAAAATATCAGCCGAAAGATTGTTAGATCATTTAGCCATTCTGAAAGGTATTACTAATAACTCAGCGCGAAAAGAGCAAGTAACTTCTTTATTACAGCAAGTAAACCTCTATCAACACAGAAAAAAAGCGGTACATACATTTTCAGGAGGAATGCGGCAACGTTTTGGAATTGCGCAAGCTTTGTTGGCAAACCCTCAAATAATTATTGTAGATGAGCCTACGGCAGGTTTAGATCCAGAAGAAAGCAATCGCTTTTTAAATCTTTTAAGTGAAATAGGAGAGAATGTGATAGTCATCTTATCTACTCATATAGTAGAAGATGTTAGAAACCTATGCACTAAAATGGCAATATTATCTGAAGGACAAATTATATCTCAAGGAAATCCAAAAGAGTTGGTAGCGAGTATTCAAAACAATATTTGGACAAAAATTATAGCTAAAAGTGATATTGAACACTATAGAAAGACATATGATATAATTTCAACCAAATTAGTATCAGGCGAAACACAAATAAGGGTTTTCTCTGAAGCTACTTTATCAAATGGATTTGAAAGAATTACTCCAAACTTAGAGGATTACTATTTCACTACGTTGTTTCACCATAAAAAAGCCTAGTCTATGTTTAAGAAATTATTACAATTTGAAACGTATTATCAATTAAAACAACGAGCCTTTCCAATATTTTCAATATTATTTTTAGGATTAGGCTATTTTACAGGAAGTCAAGGTTATGCGCCTACTGGAGTAAACTTTAATGCTGTTTATCAAGTTTATTTTCATACAGGTCTTTTTACTTTAGGAAGTGTTTTTATTATTATGTTTTTTACGGTAACTGCTACCATAAGAGATAAACAGCATCATATGGAGGGCTTAATTTATAGCTCTTCAATAACAAAACAGCATTATTTTTGGAGTCGCTTTTTAGGAGCATTTATATTTAGTGTTTTGGCTTTTTCTCCTTTTATAGTCGGATATATATTAGGCAACTACTTTTCTGGTTTAGATGCAGAAAGGTTAGGAACCTTTAGTTTACTTAATTATATACAGCCTTGGTTTTATATAGTGCTACCTAATATTTTTATATGTACTTCTTTAATATTCTCTGTGAGTATATTTACTAAAAATAGCATTGCAACTTACGCAAGTGCAGTATGCATTTATATGTTATATTTTGTAAGTTCTATTTTTTTAAATTCACCCTTATTAGCCCAATCTGTTCCTGCATCACCAGAAATGATGTCGGTAGCCGCAATAGCAGATTCTTTTGGAATAGCAGCTTTTTTTGAGAAAACTCAGTATTGGACAGCTCATCAGAAAAATACGCAGTTACTTTCTTTTTCAGGATTGTTTTTATGGAATAGAATACTTTGGATAGCTTTTTCTCTTGGAATATTGTTCCTTACCTATAAAAGGTTTTCTTTTAGAAAAATTACGAAGAAAGTAAAGAAACAAAAAACATTAAAAAATAATATAAAACAGCTAACTCCCTATAAAGCAATAGAAGGAACATACAATATTACAGCACAAATAAAAGGGCTTTTGTCATTAGTACGTTTAGAGTTAAATAGTGTATTTAAAAGCTTACCTTTTTTAGTAATTGTAGCTATGTGGTTACTAATTGTTTTTTCTGAGTTGTATGCAAATTTTGTTGAAGGGCATGAATACGGAGTAAGTGTATATCCATTTACAAATCAACTAATAGAACTTATTACAAATCCGTTAACCCTTTTCGGTATTTTATTACTAATTTTTTATGGTTCAGAAATAGTATGGAGAGAACATAGCGTAAATTTTAATTTAATTATTGGGGCAACTCCAACTAAAAATTGGGTGTTTTTTGCGGCTAAGTTTATCAGTTTATCAGTATTACCCATATTATTAATTGCTTTAGGAATATTTATGTGTATTACTTTTCAAGTTAGTTTAGGTTTTGAAAGTATAAACATTGGTATGTATGCTTCTGTATTTTATTATTATGGTTTACAGCTTATCATATACGCTATGCTAGCCGTGTTTATAAATAGTATAGCTAAAAGTAAGTATATAGGAATGGGAGCTTTTGGTTTGTTAGTTATAATAAGTATGAAAGCTAACCTTTTAGGTTTAGAACACCCTTTAACAAGTATTGGTTTTATGCCTAGAGTAGCCTTGGGAGATATGGCTTTGTATAATAACAATACTACACAGTTTAATCATTTAGGGTTGTATTGGCTAGGGATAGGAGTCTTATTTGTTTTAATAGCTTTTAAAGTTTGGAATAGAGGAATGGTAAAAGGTTTTTCGTATAAAACAAAGCAACTAAAGCAAGGTTACAACTTAACAGAGAGGATATTACTTTTAAGCTTTTCTTTGTTAGTTATTGGAGCAGGAAGCTTAGTGTTTTACAATACCAATTTTCTTTCAGATTATCATACGAATGATGATAACTTAAATCTTAGTGAAGATTACGAACGTAAGTATAAACATTATCAAACGTTAGAAAAGCTATATCCAGTTTCTCAAAAAACAGAAGTAGCTATTTTTCCGAAGAAAAGAAAGTATACTGTCAAGGCAAATTATGTGTTAAAAAATAAAAGTAATGAAGCAGTATCCAAATTATTAATAACTGAACGAATACCTATAAAACAAATTCATTTAGAAAGAGCTCGTTTATCAACAAAAGATACTACACATGGAGTTTATGTGTTTGAATTTAAAGAGAAACTCCAACCCAACGATTCTGTAGCTTATACTTTTGTTATAGAAAAAGAACTAAAAGGATATGAAGAAGACAAAAGTATTGTTAACAATGGTACCTATATAACTTTTAGAAATTTTGAGCCTATTATAGGATATGCTTCTGGATTTGAAATTTTGGATAAAACAGAACGTAAAAAAAGAGGATTACCAGAAAGAGATGAGGATGATAACTCAGATGTGCATATAGCCTTAGAAGATATTAAAATTGAAAAAGTACGTTTTGAAACAGTTGTTTCAACAAATAAAGACCAAATAGCCATAAGCTCAGGAGATTTAATTAAAACTTGGTCAGAAAACGATAGAAACTATTACCACTACAAATCAAAAGGAAAAATATTACCTATGGTAGCCTATTTTTCTGCAAATTATACAACTAAAAAAGCAATATATAATGGAATCTCTATAGAACAATATTACAACGCTAGTCACGATTTTAATATTGATGAAATAGAGAAAAGTACAAAAGAAACCTTAGCATATTGTCAAGAAAATTTTGGAACGTATAATTTTAAACATGTTCGAATCGCAGAAGTTCCTTCACATTGGGGATTTGGTGGATTTGCACATCCAGGGGTTATTAGTATGACAGAAGATCGTTTGTACTTGTCAGATGTTCGTGATGAAAACACCTTTAATTTAGTCGCTAAAAGAACAATTCATGAAGTAGCACATCAATGGTGGGGACATACGTTAATAGCTAAGCCAGTAGCGGGTGGTTCTTTATTAGTAGAAGGATTAGCGAAATATACAGAAGCTGTCGTGTTAGAAAAGATGTACGGAAAAGGTGTTTTATATGAGTTAGCTGAAGATGCACGAAGGAGATATTTTTTAGGAAGAGCGTTTGGTGAAAACATTGAACCTCCAATTTATAAAGTACAAGAAGAAGGTTATATTTCTTATGGTAAAGCTTATACCGTATTAATGGCATTAAGAGATTTAATAGGAGAGGAGCAAGTAAATAAGGTATTGAAAAGTATTACAGAAAAACACCGATTAGATAGTACTCCTAAAGCACACACAATAGAATTACTTGAAGAAATATATAAGATTACTCCCGAAGAATATCACCCATTGGTAAATGATTGGTTTAAAAGGGTAATAACTTATGATATAGCTGTAGAAAAAAGTTCGTATAAGAAGTTATCTGATGGAACTTATGAAGTTATAGCAATAATAAAAGCAAAACGATTTGAAACAATAGAAAACGGAGACACTAAAGAAATTGGTATTAATGAACCTATAAAAATTGGAGTATTTACAACGCATCCTTCGCTTGTAAAAGATAATAGTACTATATTACTTTATGACTCTAAACAAATTAACCGAGAACTCATAGAAGTTTCATTCATAGTAAATGAAAAACCTAATTATATTGCTATAGATCCTTATGGAACAAGAAATGATGAAAATTTAATAGATAATATAGTTAGATTGTAAGAATTAAAATGCCTCACTTTTGAGGCATTTTTGGTTTTAAGCATTTAAAAAATCTTTCAATTCTTGATAGGAACTAATTTGTATAGCTTCTTTTTGTTTATCTATAACAGATACTATTTGAGGTGGAATTTCAACAGTTACATTTAAAACTTCTTCTACAACATCTAAAAATTTTACGGGATGTGCTGTTTCTAAGAAAATTCCATACTCATTTTGTAATCCGTATTTTTTCAAACCTAAATATCCAACAGCTCCATGCGGATCGGCAATATAACTTGAGTTCTTATAGATGTTTTTCATAACCTTACGAGTTTCATCATCAGAAAAAGAAAAAGAAGAAAATGCAGCTTTTAAAAGCGCTAAATCGTTATTAAATAATTCTTGAATTCTGATAAAATTACTTGGATTTCCAATGTCCATGGCATTGGATATAGTTGCTTTAGATGGTTTAGGTTGATATTCACCACTTACTAAGTAGTTAGGAACCGTATCATTCACATTGGTTGCAGCCACAAAATGTTTGATAGGTAACCCTAGTTTTTGTGCCATAATTCCTGCGCAAATATTCCCGAAATTTCCACTAGGTACTGAAAAAACAATTTCTTTATGTTGCTTATAAACTTGTTTATAGGCAAAGAAAAAGTAAAACATTTGGGGTAACCAACGAGCAATATTAATAGAGTTTGCTGAGGTTAACGTACGATTGATTTCAGCATCTAAAAAAGCAGTTTTAACCATATCTTGACAATCATCAAAAACACCATCAACCTCTAAAGCAGTAATGTTTTGTCCTAAAGTAGTCAATTGCTTCTCTTGAATATCACTTACTTTTCCGCTAGGGTAGAGGATGACCACATCTACACCTTTTACTCCTAAAAATCCATTAGCAACAGCACCTCCAGTATCGCCTGAAGTAGCTACCAATACGGTTACTTGTTGATCTTTATTGCGATTAAAGTACCCTAAGCAACGTGCCATAAAACGAGCACCCACATCCTTAAAAGCCATGGTAGGTCCGTGAAATAATTCTAGTGAACCGATATTTTCTTCAATAGATACCACAGGAAACTCAAAATTGATGGTTTCTTTAATGATTTTTTGTAAAATGTCTTTCGGAATTTCATCACCTACAAATTGTTTGATGGCTTCGTAAGCAATCTCTTCATTAGAATACTCACCAATATTATCAATAAATTCTTTAGGTAATGGCGTAATGTTTTCAGGAAAATACAATCCTCTATCAGGAGCTAATCCGTTTACAACAGCTTCTTCAAAGCTAACGTTAGGTGATGTATGATTGAGACTATAATAGTTCATAACTTTGTATTTGTTTTTCACTTAGACTACGCTCAGTGAACATTTTATATTAGTTAGTTTCTAAAATTTTAATTCCTTCTGTATTGATTTTTGAAAGAATCATGTTAAAATCAATTTGTTTGTCTTGATACGTGTTTTGAATGGTTTTGTAAACGTTTTCGGCAGTTGCATCTCCTTTACATAAAGTGAAAATTGTAGGGCCAGAACCTGAAATTCCTGCCCCCAAAGCTCCTGCCTTATTTGCTTGTTGTTTTACTTCGTCAAAATGTGGAATCAGATGTTTACGAGCAGGTTCAACAATGATATCTGTTAAAGAGTCTGCGATTAATTGATAATCGTTGGTATACAATCCACTAATCAATCCGCCAACATTCGCCCATTGTGTAACTGCATCTTTTAAAGGAACTTCTTTCGGCAATACCTCTCTAGCGTCTTTGGTTTTTACTTCAACTTGAGGATGGATAGCCACCACTCTTAAATCAGCAGGCACAGGAATTTTTACAATACTCAAAGGTTTGTAACTACGTACCAATGTAAAACCACCATAAATAGCGGCAGAAACATTATCAGCAATCGGAGTTCCGCAAGTAGCTTCTTCTCCTAACATCGAAAATTGTGTTAGCTCAAGAGGAGAGAAGCTATTTCCTAATAACTGATTTACACCAAACGAAGCTCCCGCAGCACTGGCAGCACTACTTCCTAAACCACTTCCTGGAGTATATCCTTTGTGAATGGTGATGTCGATACCAAAATCAACTGGATGCTTTTCTAACATCGCTAGCGCAACCACTCCCGCAGCATTTATTTGTGGGTCAGATGGTAAATCAGCTCCAGTTATTTTTGTGATTTTAACACCTTTGGTAATTGTTTTGGTAAAAGTCATCGTATCACCAACCGTTTCGAGCGCTAAGCCTAAAGCATCAAATCCGCAGGAAACATTGGCAACGGTTGCTGGTGAAAATATTTTTAAATAGTTCATTTTTATATATTATTTCCAATTCGTATGACATCAGCAAAAATTCCAGAAGCAGTTACTTCAGCACCTGCACCGGCTCCTTTTATTTGTAAGGGATTTACAGGATATCTATCTGTAAAAAACAATACGATATTGTCGCTACCTTCTAAATTGTAAAAAGGATGATCAAACGGAATGTGTTGTAAGCCAACACTTGCTTTTCCATCATTGAATTCAGCAACATATTTTAAACGACAATTTTTATCGGCAGCTTCTTTATATACTTGTTGAAAATGGCTTTCAAACTCGGTTAAAGAAGCATAAAAATCATCATTATTAGTAGTTTTTAAACTCTTTTCAGGTAAAAAAGCATTGTTTTCAATACCTGAAAGCTCTAGTTCATAACCACTTTCACGCGCAAGAATTAATATTTTTCTGGCTACATCAACACCACTCAAATCAATTTTAGGATCCGGTTCGGTGTATCCTTGTTCTTGTGCTTGTTGTACGACATCCTGAAAATAAATACTTTCATTAAAATTATTGAAAACAAAGTTTAAAGAGCCCGATAACACCGCTTGTATTTTATGCACTCGATCACCAGAAGCAATTAAGTTTTTAAGCGTATCAATAATAGGTAAACCAGCACCCACATTGGTTTCAAATAAAAATGGTGCACTGTATTTTCGTGAAATGTGTTTTAACTTTTTATAATTGTTGAGTTCAGAAGCACAGGCTATTTTATTGCAAGTAACCACCCCTATATTGTTGGCTAAATAGTGTTCGTATATTTCAGAAACTTTTTGATTGGCTGTATTGTCAATAAAAACTGAATTACGAAGGTTCAACGCTTTTGTTCTTTGGAAAAAAAGCTCTAAAGAACTTTTTTCTCCGTTTTGTAATTGCTCTTTCCATGATTTTAAGCTGATACCACCTTCATCAAAAACCATTTGTTTAGAATTGGAAATCCCTACAACACGTACATTCAGTTTTAACTGTTCTTTTAAGTATTTTTTCTGCTGGTGGATTTGTGCTAAAAAGCGCTCCCCAACATTTCCTACACCCGTAACAAACAAGTTTAATTGCTTTATATTCTCTTCAAAGAACTGTTCGTGTAGCGTATTTAATGCTTTTTTGGCATCTGAACTATTGATAACAGCAGAAATATTTTTTTCCGAAGCACCTTGGGCAATGGCACGAATATTTACGTTGTTTTTGCCTAAAGAACTGAACATTTGTCCGCTCAAACCTTGGTGATTTCTCATGTTGTCACCTACTAAAGCAATAATTGCCAACCCTTGTTCTATACTAATCGGGTCTATTTTATGACGCTCTATTTCAAAAGCGAAAGCTTCGTTAATTTTTAAGGCTGCTTTTTCGGCGTCTTCATCATAAATCCCTACACAAATAGAGTGTTCAGAAGAAGCTTGCGTAATTAATACCACATTGATATTATGTGTAGATAATGTTTCGAATAAGCGTTTAGAAATGCCAGAAACACCTACCATGCCACTTCCTTCTAAGGTTAATAGCGTAATATTTTCGATATGAGAAATTCCTTTTACAGGTTTTCCGTTTTCGGTAATTTTAGAAATGAGTGTTCCTACATTTTCAGGTTCAAAAGTGTTTTTTATACGGATAGGAATTTCCTTTTCCAACACCGGTTGAATGGTAGGAGGGTAGATAACTTTTGCTCCAAAATGTGACAATTCCATGGCTTCTTGATACGAAATATGTGGAATAGGAAATGCCTGCTTTACCATATGCGGGTTTGCAGTGTACATTCCACTAACATCTGTCCATATTTGTAATTCATTAGCATTTATAGCAGCGGCATAAATAGCCGCAGAATAATCGGACCCCCCGCGTCCTAAAGTAGTTGATTTCCCTTCTTTTGTACGAGCTATAAACCCAGGTAACAAAGTTACTTGGTGCTTATTTTTGTCAAAATACTCCTTGCAATTGGCGTTGGTTAGTTGAAAATCAACTTGTGCTTTATCAAAAGCGTTGGAAGTGATGATTAATTCTCTACTGTCTTTATATACTACATCCAGTTGTTTACTAGCTATACTTGCTATGATATAAGAAGACAATAACTCACCAAAACCACTAATGGTAGCTAGTGTTTTAGGGGTAATTTCGTTTAGTAACAAACAACCTTCTAACAAGGTTTTTAATTGCTTAAAAAGAGAGTTAACATGTTTTTTAACTTCTTCTTGTTGATTATCAGTGACTAATTTTTCAATTACTTCAAAATGCAATTGCTCAACTTCTTGGTAGCTTTCAAGGTAATTAGCATTATTTTGAGCAGCTTTTTCTGCCGAAGCAATAAGTTTATTCGTTGTTTTACCAAAAGCAGAAACTACCACAATAAGTGGACTGTTTACAGAGGCATTGGCAACAATTTGTACTACTTTTTCTATATTTTGAAGATTGGCTACAGATGAACCACCAAATTTTAAAACGTTCATTTTAAAAAGGATAATAAATTAAAAATAAGATTTTTTAAGCTATTTATCTGTTTTCAAGTCTTTTGAAAAAATAAATATATACGGAAATGCTATGTAGAAAAATAACCCCTAAAGGGTTGTAGTAATAATTGTAGTTGTAGTGCCAACAAAAGAAGCCGTAATATTTACAGCTGGAATATAGATGATATTTCTTTTGTTGTTAAACATTGGGCTAAAATTATAAATTATTTTTAAAAAACAAGTGCATATGTTCTTTTTTTACGAAAAACCTTTTTTGATTGTACATAAAATACAACTATATTGCTAAAAAAATAAAAAGAATAGAATTGCTAAGAAATTTTGCATATCCTGCCAAAAAAGGAGTATCACGGTAAGTTTATTCTGTATATAAACTAGTTGTATGCAAGCTGAAAAACGGATTACCAATTAATGGATTTAACTGTAAAAGAAACATATAATCGACCATTTATATTTATTCCAAAAACAATTTTGTGGATTATTAAACAACGAGATTTAGAAAAGAATAATGATAATTTGATTGGAATAAATTCTTCAATTATTCTCAATTTGACATCCTTGATTGAATCGTTCAATAAAGAACTAATGATTAGTTGGATTAAGAATCATATATCAAAATCTGAAACTTCATCTGAACTTGAAAAAGATGAAATGCCAAATAGGGATATTTCAAAGGGAGAGTTTTTATTAGAACGATTAACAGACGAATTAATTCTAGAAATAGAATCTTCTGAATGGAACAAGCAACTAAAATTATTCACTAAAATAACAAACAACGAAATAAATCATATAATTGAGAAAGAAACTCTCAATGGAATGAATCAATTATTTAAATATAGAAACATTCTAACTCACGGAAACAAATTAAGTTTAATAGAATGGACTTATGACCAAAAGACATCTGAAAGGTTAGAACCCAATAAATTTGAAGGAATATTTACTTTCTTAAAACAGCAAAACCTTGTTTCTGGAAAATTAAAAGATGTAAAATCAGATATTTTTGAATTGACTTTTTCAAACGAAGTAGTTGACTATTTTATTACCGTCATAAATGAGTATTTTAATGAGGTAAAAAAATCATTTGGAATGTCTGTTGAAATTAACAAAACTCTATTTGAATTGAAAATATAGAAAAAGCCAGCATACAACACCGGCTATAGTTCATTGCTCCTGACTTTCCTTGCGGAAAGTCCTCGCAAATTTGCTGTCTTCGGTTTACGGCGGAAAATCCTCGCGGATTTTCACGCAACGAAACCATAGCCAAACCGTTGTGCGTAATCTAATAAAAATCGTGAATAATTGAACAATCTGACTAAATTCGACCAATTTTACCTGAAAATAAAAGCAAACAGATGGTATTGGTATTTTTCAATTTTTTGCCGACTGACTTTAGCTCTTGGATTTATAGTTGCGGGAATAACAAAAATAATTGACGAACGATTTGCTAGCGGATTGTCGGAAATTCATCCGATGGGAGAATATCTAACAGCACTGCATCGCACAGGATATTATTATCACTTCATTGGTTATGCTCAAGTTTTTTCAGCCGTTTTATTGCTAGTACCTCGAACTGTTACTTTAGGAGCAATACTCTATTTTCCAATAATAGTGAATATTTGTATTCTTTCTTTCGCTGTACGATTTGAAGGTTCATTTATTTCTGCACCATTAATGGTTTTAGCAAATTTGTATATTCTCGTTTGGAATTATGACAAGTTAAAATATATTTTACCATTTAAAAATATACAAGATTATGGTATTGTAAAGCGACCAAAAAAATGGAACAATAAATTCCCATTTCTGTTTTTTGGTGGAGTTGCTTTAACCTTTGGACTTACAATTTTAATGTTTCTAAAAGGATTTGATATTATGCCAAGAAATTCATTATCCGATTGTAAAAAACAATATGCTAATACTAAATATGAGAATATTGGAAATGAATTTTGTGAGTGTATTCATTCAAAAGGCAATGAGTTAGATGACTGTTTAGAAAATTTTTCGGAAAATAAAAAAAGAATGGAAAAGAATTAAAAGCGGAAAAGACTACGCATAACAACTTATGTGGCTCATAACTAATAAGTTGCTTAATAGAAGTTAAGCCATATTTGCAAAGTCGTCAAATTTTTAAATTTGACGATTTCCAATAAAAAAGATAAATAGCAAAATTTAAAAATCTGACTTGTGCTTAACCGAAAAACAGTAATTTAAAACCCGTAACTGACGGTTATACGAGCCGTTAGCTGTAATTAAAGATGAAAATTGAAACAATCTTTAAAAATTTAAAGGAAGACCTTCAATCAATAAACGAGAGGTCAAACGAAAGACTGCTAAAAGAGGAACAAGTTAGGTCGAGTATTTACTGTTCTTTGAGAAATCAAGGATATATTGTTGCTGCCGAGAGGAATTTTGATAAAAACTCTGAAATCGAATGTGATTTAGTTTTCTGGAACGATTCTAACAAAGAATCTTGGATGGAAATTAAAACTGCGAGATACTCTAATCTTAAAGGAGACGTAAGACGATTAGATAAAAATGGAAAAGATACTTGGAATAATAATCAAAGAGGACAATTTCAAAGCTGGATAAAAGATATTGAGAAACTAAAAAAAATAGAAAACAAGGAGTTCCCAAAATATTTTGTGCTGGTCGAACAATGTAATGAAGAGTCTCTTTTTGACAAATTGTTAAATAAAAACTTATATGATATTAGGAATTATTTTGAGAATATCAACTATAATAAAATAGTGTTTGACCTAAAATGGAACAAAGCTCCAGTTGACAAATGCATTGTACGGATATTTGACTTAAAAAACTACAGCTAACAAAGTATCTTATGAAAAGCACTAGTCCAGTTTTTCAAAGTTAGTATTTCACTCTGTAATTGTCTATTTTATAGAGGTGAATCGTTGATAAATTATAACTTATCCAACTCACTTATAATAAGGTCACACCCTTTTTTTAGTTCTTCATCAGAAATAGTGAGTGGAGGCGTAATACGAATTGCTCTTCCTTCAAAAAGTAACCAGAATAAAATCAAGCCTTTGTCTAAACAGTTTAAAATTACTTGCGAGGCAGCTTCAGGAGTATCTACTAATAAAGCAAGCATTAATCCTTTACCTCTAATTTCTTTAACCGCAGGATGATTCTTAAAGGCATTACGAATAATTTTTTCTTTTCGTAAGGCTTCTTCCATTAAGTTAGAGGAAGTGATTTCTTGTACCGTAGCTAAACCAGCACTCGCAATTATAGGATGTCCGCCAAACGTAGTAATATGTCCTAATTTTGGGTGTTCTTTTAAACAATCCATCACTTCAAAAGAAGCAATAAAAGCGCCGATTGGCATCCCACCACCTAAACCTTTACCCGTAATGATGATATCTGGAGTAACGTTGTAATTTTCAAACCCCCAAAAGGTTCCTGTACGTCCAACTCCAGACTGGATTTCATCTAAAATTAATAAGGCTCCAACCTCTTCACAGCGTTGTTTTACTTTTGTTAAGTAGTTGTTTTGTGGCTCGATAAATCCAGCACCTCCTTGAATGGTTTCAAGGATAACACCTGCTGTATTGTTAGTGATTTTTTCTAAATCTACTTCGTTGTTATATTCAATAAACTTAGTTCCTGGAATTAACGGACGAAATGCACGGTTTTGTTGCTCTGCTCCGCAAACACTCATAGCACCTTGCGTATTTCCGTGATAGGCGTTTTTAGCGGCAATAATTTCACTTCTACCAGTAAAACGTTTGGCTAATTTTAAAGCACCTTCAGTAGCTTCTGTACCAGAATTTACCAAATAAACAGATGAAAGGTTAGGAGGTAAGGTAGCTGCTAAAGCTTTGCACAATTCTACTTGTGGTTTTTGAATGAATTCTCCATACACCATTACGTGTGTATATTGCGCTAACTGATTTTTTATAGCCTCGTTTACCTTTGGATGATTATGCCCTAAACTGTTAGCAGAAACCCCCGCCACGAAGTCTAACATAGCTTTTCCGTTGCTGTCATAAATATAACTACCGTTAGCATGTGAAATTTCAATAGCTAATGGATGTGGAGTAGTTTGTCCTTGGTGTTTTAAAAAATCGTCTTTCACAGGAATTATTTTAATTCTTTAAGATTTGGCTTTTTTCGTTTTCTGGTCTCTTTTTTAGAAGATTCCTTTAAAAAGTTTTCTTTTGCTTCTTTTACAACGTCTAACTCCTTTTTTTCTCTTGTTGGAGCAGTGTTAGTGGTGTCTTTTACAAAAATGTCTTCAACACTTAAGGGTTGCTCATCACCACGCCATAAAAACCCTTTAAATTTATGTTCTTCTGAAGGGAATTCAGAAGGAGGGTAAGTTGTTCCTTCCGATTTTTTAAAATACTTAGTTTGCGCAATTTCTCCGTCTTCTAAAATAAACTCAATATCACTCGCTATTTCTTTGGTAATGGTTTCAAGCTTCTGTGTTTCATCATTATTATTGAAGTATAATGATTCAGCATTACCAATAACCATCATCGTACGTAGCTCATCATCTTCAAACTTTCCATAGATATTTCGACCTTTTATTTGGTTGAAATTTTCTTTATGAATTGAATCTTGCTGAATCATAAAAGCATTTTGAAGTACTTTTAAGGAATCTAGCTTATTAGTTTCTTTATTGGTTAATAATTGAATACTATCTCCTGTAATTTGACTGTTTTTAGACCATAAAATAGGTCTTTTAAACATTCGTGTTAGCCCTGTTTCTTGGCTGGTGTGAATAGAATCGCACTTTCCTTGTAAGTCAGATTTGAATATTTTTACGTTGTTAAAAATACGTACAATTCGTTTTTCAGGTTTTCCGGTAAGTAAAATTTTATCACCAGCAACGTGCATTGAATCTTTTTCAAAAACAGAAATAGCAACGGCTCTATCAATAATGAATAAAGAATCTTTCTGCTCGTATAACTCTGCATAGTTTCCTTTTGCAACCATGTTCTGAACAGTATCAACCACTTTGATGTTGTTGGTAGCAGAAGCAAAGCCTTTTCGTTTATCATAGTACAAACTGTCGGCAGAAACAGTACGTTCTTTTAAAAATAATTTGGCGTTTTTTACGAAGTAAGAAATATCGGTATTGGTGTCGTAAAAACCTCTTTCAGAATATACTTTGGTACTGTCTTTTAAATTGGTAATAGTACTAGGACCATATAAATAGGCTAGCTGTGTATTGGTATAATAATCTAAATGGTCAGATTCTAAATGATTTTCAGGGTTTACAACAGTTACTTTTGATTGTGCAGTGAATTTTTTATCTCTTAAAAGGTAGGTTCCTTTTACACTTTTTAGGGTGTTTTTGGTATCTCTAATTGTTCCTCCATTAGGATAATGTAGTACTTGGTTAACTCTGTCAAAATGAAGTGTATCAGTTTTTAACGTCATTTCTTTATCGTTAATTTCTACATTACCCCAAGATTTCGCTTTTTTCGTATTTCCGTTATAAGTAGCAAAATCACTGTATTGAATAATTGTGTCTCCTTGTTCAATTACTACTTCACCAATGGCTTTAAATAAGTTTTTGTCTTTATATAATAAGGCTCTTTGGCAATCTAGCGTAGCACCTTCGTGAGACATTTTTACCTTACCAATTAGCAAGGTTGCCCCAGGGTACTTGCTTTCATCAGCGGTACTTAGTTCAGTAGAAAGGATTTTGATTTTTTTTGTTTGAGAAAAACTTACAACAGAGAATAATATAAAAGCTAGTAGAAATAGTTTCTTCAAAATAATACGATTTAATGCACAAAAATAATGAAAAGAACATGCCAAAAATCTTAATAAAGAAATAAAATTATCAAGATAAATAAAAGGTTGTCTTTTAGTAAATGGTTAATTTTGTAGCAAATTAAAAAATATGAAGATATGAGCGCTCATTTTGATTTATCAAAAGAAGAGATGAAATCTTACGGATATAAAATAGTTGATATAATTGCTGAACACTGGGATACTTTAGACAAGAAAAAACCTGTTGCAAGTGCTACCAGAAAAGAAATGGATAGCATTTTCTTACAAGAAGCACCTGCAGAAGGTATGCCTGCTGAAAAAGTGTTAGACTTTGTGATGGATAACGTAATGCCTAATAGTACCGTTGTTTCACATCCTAAAGCTTTTTCATTTGTGCCAGGACCTAGTAATTTTATTAGTACGATGGCTGATAGTTTAGCCACTGGATTCAATATTTTTTCTGGTGGATGGATGGTTTCTCCAGCAGCAGCTGAGTTAGAAATTGTAACAATGAACTGGTTACTAAAAATGTACAATTTTCCTGTTGAAAAAGGAGGGGGGATTTTTACTAGTGGTGGTTCTATGGCAAACTTAACCGCTTTGGCTACAGCAAGACGTTTAAAGTGTGGAGATGATTTTTCTAAGGCAGTTATTTATTTGTCAGATCAAGCACACTCTTCAAACATTAAAGCGATTCGCGTTTTAGGGTTTAAGAAAGAACAAATTCGAATTTTACCTACAGATATCGAATTCAGAATTAGTATCAACAAGTTAAAGAATGCGATAGCAAAAGACAGATTAGAGGGCTTACAACCGTTTTGTTATATAGCTTCAGCAGGAACAACGAATACAGGTACTGTAGATCCATTAAATGATATTGCAGATATCTGTGAAGAAGAAAATCTTTGGTTTCATATTGATGGAGCTTATGGTGGAGCAGCAATCTTATCTGAAAAAGGAGCTAAAGCTTTACGAGGTATAGAACGAGCAGATTCGTTAACGGTAGATCCGCATAAATGGTTTTATCAACCTTATGAAATAGGATGTTTATTAGTAAAAGACTCTTCTTGGTTAAGTAATACATTTAGTGAAAAACCTGAGTATTTACGTGATATTGAAGGAAATGAATCTGAAATTAATTTTTATGACTACGGAATTCAGTTAACAAGACGTTTAAGAGCATTAAAGTTTTATATGTCTATTAAAACTTATGGGTTAGATACTTTTAAACAGGCAGTAAGTTATAACATTCAGTTAGCGGACGATGTAGAAAAGATGCTACGTAAAAGTAGAAACTGGGAAATTATTTCTCCAGCTACGTTGGCAGTTATCAACTTCAGATATAACCCTATCGGGTTAGACTTATCAGAAAAAGAGCTAGATAAATTAAATCAGCAGATATCTCAGAGGGTAATGGATTCTAGGGAGGCACTATTAGTTACTACAATACTTAATAAACAAGTAGTATTGAGAATGTGTTTAATTAATCCGAAAACTACAATGGAAGATGTTAAAGAAACCTTAGAGTTGTGTCATCAATTTGGAGAGAAAATTTTAAATAGCTAGAAATAAAAAAGGGAAGTTAATTAACTTCCCTTTTTTTATTTTGAGTTTTTTTCAAACTGAGCCTGTGTAAACTCTTTAGATTTTCCTTTGGCAATAGAAGCTGTTTGCCATTTATCGTTTAAAATCATCTTATCTACATAAGCTATTTGACCAATATGATAAGGAAAATGAACTATTTGCCTAGTAATACTTTCAATTAACTTAACTTGTTTATTTCTGATAAGAATAGGTTGATTGAAGTTTTCTTCGTTTAAAGAGTCTAAAGCAGTAAAAAGACAGTTCCAACCCTTTTCCCATTGAGCAATCAATTCTTTTTTTGATAAATCATGAGTTTCAAACTCAGCATCTCTATTTCTCCATTCTTTTTCTCCGTCAGAAGTAAAAAAGTCCGTCCAACGTGACAGCATATTTTCTGATATATGAACAATAATAGCAGCTATACTGTTACTTTCTTCATTGTATTTCCAGTGTAAGTCTTTTTCTTCTAATTGAGCAATCGTTTTATCAGCTACTTCTTTATACGATTTAAACTGTGTACTAATGTTCTCTAAATATTCTTTTACTATCATAAAAAAGGAGCTCAATTGAGCTCCTTAAATTTTTATCTATTAATTGTTTGTTTTCTATCAGGTCCTACTGAAACTATTTTTACAGGTACACCCGTTTCTTTTTCAATAAACGCGATGTAGTCTAATAAGTTTTGAGGCAAATCATCAGCAGAAGTCATTTTTGTTAAATCATCTTCCCAACCTTTGAATTCTGTATAGTTTACACTTACATTTTCTGGCTCAATATTATAAGGTAAGTGAGAAATTTCTTCTCCTTTATAGTTGTAAGAAGTACAAACTTTTAAAGTGTCAAAACCAGATAAGACATCACCTTTCATCATCATTAATTGCGTAACACCGTTTACATCAACAGCATACTTTAAAGCAACTAAATCTAACCATCCACAACGACGAGCACGTCCAGTTGTAGCTCCAAATTCATGACCAACTTTCGCCATAGTAGCTCCGTCTTCGTCAAATAATTCAGTAGGGAAAGGTCCAGAACCTACACGAGTAGTGTATGCTTTAAAAATACCGAAAACTTCACCAATTCTGTTAGGAGCAACTCCTAAACCAGTACAAGCACCAGCTGCAGTAGTGTTAGATGAAGTTACAAACGGATACGTTCCAAAATCGATGTCTAATAACGATCCTTGAGCTCCTTCAGCTAAAATAGTTTTACCTTCTTTAATAGCGTTGTTTAAAAACTCTTCAGAATCAATAAACTGTAATGTTTTTAATTTTTCAATTCCTCTAGAAAACTCAGCTTCTAACTCGTCTAAATCGTAATCGATTTGAACATCAAAGTATGCTAACATACTTAAATGCTTTTCAGTTAAAGCTCTATATTTTTCTTTCCAGTTGTCTAACTCTAAATCACCAACACGCATTCCGTTTCTACCAGTTTTGTCCATATAAGTAGGTCCAATTCCTTTTAAAGTAGAACCGATTTTTGCTTTTCCTTTTGAAGTTTCAGAAGCTGCGTCTAATAATCGGTGCGTTGGTAAAATTAAGTGTGCTTTACGAGAAATTAATAATTTAGAAGTATAATCAATATTATGCTTATCTAAGTTTTCTAATTCTTTTTGAAAGATAACAGGGTCAATAACCACTCCGTTACCTACTACGTTTAAAGCTGTTTTATGAAAAATACCTGAAGGAATGGTATGTAATACATGTTTGTTTCCATCAAAAATTAGTGTGTGACCAGCATTTGGACCTCCTTGAAAACGCGCGATTATATCGTAGTTTTTTGTTAAAACGTCTACAATCTTACCTTTTCCCTCGTCTCCCCATTGTAGTCCGAGTAATAAATCTACTGCCATTTAGTGTGTTGTTAAGTGTGTTTTTATTTGTTGTTTCTTTTTGTTCCGTAGAAATAAAGTGAATGGTTGTGAATGTCTATATCAAAAACATCCTCAATTGTTTTTTTGATAATCTGAATTCTTGGGTCGCAAAACTCTTTTACTTCACCACTATCAGTAAGTATTACATGGTCGTGATTTTTGTCGAAGTAACTTTTTTCGTAACGCGCCATTGATTGACCTTCAAACTGATGTTTACGAACCAAACCACAGTCTAACAATAAATCCATCGTATTATAAAGCGTAGCTCTACTTACACGATAGTTTTTGTTTTTCATCTTAATGTATAAAGATTCGATATCAAAATGCTCATCAGCATCGTAAATCTCTTGTAAAATAGCGTAACGTTCTGGTGTTTTACGGTGCTTATTCTCTTCTAAAAAAGAAGTGAATACTTTTTTTACAATTTCTTGATTTTCGGCTGAATTACTCATTTATTTTTAAATTTTACGAAAGGACAAATTTACGTTTATTTCTTGATAAAATACAAGGATGTTAAAAATGAAATTTACAAAGTATTAACACGCTCAACTTTTTGAACGCCTTCCACTTGTTTCATGTTATTAATTAATTTATCTAGTTGAGTCTTGTTTTTTACACTTAACGATAGTTTTCCATCAAACACACCATTGTCTCCAGAAATATTAATGCTATGAATAAATACATCCATACTATTTGAAATTATTCTAGTAATGTTATTTACGATTCCTTTATTATCCATACCAGAAAGGTGCAAAATAGCTGTAAACTCTTGCTTGGTAGAATCAATCCATTTAGCAGGCATAATTCTATAAGCGTAGTTTGATTGTAACGAAATAGCATTAGGGCAATCATTTTTATGTACCTTTATTCCCTCATTAATAGTAACAAACCCGAAAACTTTATCACCTGGAATAGGAGAACAACATTTAGCTAAAGTATAATCTAACGTTTGCTCTTCTTTACCAAAAACTAAAGCATCATATTTGTTTGTAACTTCTTCTTTTTCTGATATTTCTTTTGATGGAGAACGTCTAAAGGTATTTTTGATAAATCCCATAAGACGATTACTTCTTTGAGCAACAAACTCTTTAAGCTGTGTGTTGTCTATAGCACCATTACCAACTCGATAAAATAAGTCGAAGCTAGTTTTTAGTCCAAAATAACTTGCTAATTCATGAATAACCTTTTCACTAGAATTGATTTTTAAATGACGCAGCTTTCGTTGTAAAATAGCTTTTCCTTCTTCTGCTATTTTCTTTTCCTCAGCCTTTAAAGCCGATTTAATTTTAGCTCTAGCTCTTGCGGTTAGTACAAAATCTAGCCAACGTACATTAGGTTTATTGTTAGCCGCAGTAAGAACTTCAACTTGATCTCCACTTTTTAATTCGTGACTTAACGGCACTAGCTTTCCGTTTACTTTTGCCCCACGACATTTTAATCCAACATCGGTATGTACAGAAAAGGCAAAATCTAATGCAGATGCACCTTTAGGAAGTGATTTTAAATCTCCTTTAGGAGTAAAGACATAAATTTCTTTGGCATAAAGGTTTAGTTTAAAATCTTCAACAAAATCTACAGCGTCTAAACTCTGGTTTTCTAAACTTTCTTTTAAACGATTTAACCATTCTTCTAGGCCATTTTCTTTAACAGACCCTTGTTTGTATTTAAAATGAGCAGCATAACCTTTTTCGGCTATTTCATCCATTCTGTCTGAGCGAATTTGTACTTCTACCCATTTTGCTTGAGGACCAATGACCGTAATATGTAGTGCTTCATACCCTGTAGATTTTGGTTGAGAAATCCAATCGCGTAAACGGGCAGGGTTAGGTTTAAAAAAGTCTGTAACGATTGAGTATATTTTCCAAGCATCAAACTTTTCATCGCCCGAAGAAGGCTCATAAACAATTCGAATAGCAAACTTGTCATATACTTCATCAAAAGTTACATTTTGTTTTCGCATTTTTCTTCGGATAGAAAAAATAGATTTAAAACGTCCTTTTATATCATAATTAAACTCTTCATTATCTAAGGCCTCTTTTAAAATCCCCGTAAAGCTGTCGATATATTTTTGTTGATCCTCTTTACTTTCTTTAATTTTAGTTAAAATATCTTGATACACATCTGGTTCAGTATATTTTAGTCCTAAATCTTCTAACTCGGTTTTAATGTTGTATAAACCTAAACGATGTGCAAGAGGAGCATAAATGTACAAGGTTTCAGATGCTATTTTTACCTGTTTGTGAGGAGGCATCGAATCCATAGTTTGCATATTGTGCAACCTATCAGCTATTTTGATAAGTATTACTCGAACATCATCATGTAATGTGAGTAACATTTTTCTAAAATTCTCTGCTTGTATAGAGTAGTCTTGTTCTTGTTTTAAGTTAGATATTTTAGTTAAACCACTAACAATGCGGGCAATGTTTTCTCCAAACAAACGCTCCATATCATCAATAGTGTAAGGTGTATCTTCAACAACATCGTGAAGTAAAGCTGCAGCAATAGAAGTAGCTCCCAAGCCTATTTCGTCAGCAACAATCTTAGCAACGGCAATAGGATGATAAATATAGGGCTCTCCTGTTTTTCTTCGCTGTTTAGAATGTGCTTCTACAGCAATGTCAAAAGCTTTACGAATCAGTTTTTTATCATCTTCAGATAAAGTTTGATACGTACCTTTTAATAATTTTTTATACCTGCTAGCTATCTCTTTGTTCTCTTCTTCTATCGTTACATTATAACTCATACACTAAAAGCTCTTGTTTGTTTTATTATGATCTAAAATAAAAGTAGTACAAAGAATTATATTGAGCAAGTTTTAAGAGTAAATGTTTACAGTTAGTTTTTTGCTTTTATAAACGATAATAACTACTAGAAGCAGAAAATAATTATAGAGAAAGAACTAAAAATAATGTACTAAACTAGGTGTTGTTATTGTTTGTTTTTTAAAATTATTGATTTTTCAACGGATACAATTTAATAAGAGGTTTTTCTAATTCAGTAGTTGTTGAAGTAGATGTAAGCTGTTAAAACACTTAACAATATATTAAAATAATCTTAAAATTAGTAACATCTAGGTTTTTTCCTGTAAGAATATTTATAGATAAGGTATAAATTTGCGATATAATTCGGAGGAGCTGACTTTACAGTATAAGTCCCCCTGAAATATCATTTAAAGATGATATTCGAACCTCCAGCATTTAAAAAAAGCTGGAGGTTTTTTTCTTTTTAAGTTTTATTTTCTTGTTTGTTTTCCCTTTCCCTGCGTAAATCTGTAGAAAGTTTTCCTGTTCCGTCATGTTTCCATCCAGGAGGTTTTATAAAATATAAAAGCCTTTTACCTAGCGTAGTTTTACTGGTAAAAACATCGGTAAACATATTATACCATTCAATAAAAGCTACTTTAATAGGATTATAAGTGTTTATATTGGTAACCAAACCATATACTGGTTTCTCAACTTCAGGTTCAAAAGTACCAAAAAGCTTATCCCAAATAATGAAAATACCAGCATGGTTTCTATCTAGATATTGAGGATTGGTTGCATGATGAACTCTATGATGGCTAGGTGTATTAAAAACTGTCTCAAACCACTTAGGCATTTTGTCAATAAGTTCGGTATGAATCCAGTATTGATACAACAAACTAATACTCATTTGGGTCACGATCATTAGTGGATGAAAACCTATAATTGCTAACGGTGCCCAAAATATAAATGTATAAAAGCTTCCTGACCAAGTTTGACGTAAAGCAGTACTTAAATTGTATTTTGTAGAAGAATGATGCACCACATGGCTAGCCCAAAACAATCTGCTTTCATGTGCAATCCTATGATTCCAGTAATAGGCAAAATCTTCAGCAAATAACAAAATCAACCAAGCCCACCAAGTAAACGGAATGGTAAACAGGTGATATTGATATAGAAATAAAAATACTCCGAATATTAATCCTTTGGTAAATAACCCTATGAAAACATTCCCTAACCCCATAGTTATGGATGTAGCAGCATCTCTAAACTCATAATCTTCTAATTTTACTTTAACGGTTAATATTACTTCAATAATAATAGTTAAAATAAAAAAAGGAATAGCATAATGAACTAAATTAGGAATTTCAGGGATTTGCATAAAAAAGAGTGTTTAGTTACAAACTTACACAAAATCATTAAATTATTTAAGTCGTAGAGTTTGTTTATGGATTAAAAAGCAGTATATTTGCAGGCTTAAAAATAAATTTTAAATAATTTAATTATGAATCATTACGAAACTGTTTTCATTTTGAATCCCGTTTTATCTGAAACTCAGATAAAGGAAGCAGTAAAGAAGTTTGAGGACTATTTACTTTCTAAAGGTGCAGAAATGATTTCTAAAGAAGATTGGGGCTTAAAAAAATTAGCTTATCCAATCGAAAAGAAAAAAAGTGGATTTTACCACTTATTTGAGTACAAAGTAGCAGGTGATGCAATTGCTCCGTTTGAATTAGAGTTTAGACGTGACGATAGCGTTATGCGTTATTTAACTGTAAAGTTAGATAAGCATGCTGCAGCTTGGGCCGAAAAGAGAAGAAACCGTGTTAAATCTGCAAAAAAGTAAGAAATGGCATCTATAGAACAACAAGCAAAAGGAAATAAGCAAGGAGAAGTACGTTACTTAACTCCGCTTGATATCGAAACTAAAAAAGAAGCTAAATACTGTCGTTTCAAGAAAAACGGTATTAAGTACATCGATTACAAAGATGCAGACTTCTTAATGTATTTAGTAAACGAACAGGGTAAAATTTTACCAAGACGTTTAACAGGAACATCATTAAAATATCAACGTAAAGTGGCACAAGCTATTAAAAGAGCTCGTCACTTAGCTTTAATGCCTTACGTTGGAGATATGTTAAAATAATAAAGAAGTAGAAACATGGAATTGATATTAAAACAAGACGTAGAAAACTTAGGTTTTAAAGACGATGTTGTAACCGTTAAGAATGGTTACGGACGTAACTACCTAATACCTCAAGGATATGCAATTTTAGCTACTTCTTCAGCTAAAAAAGTATTAGCAGAAAACTTAAAGCAACGTGCTTTTAAAGAAGCTAAATTAATAGAAGATGCTAACAAAGTAGCAGAAACTATTAAAGGTTATGAAATCAAAATAGCTTCTAAAGTAGGTTCAGGAGATAAATTATTTGGTTCAGTAAACAACATTGATGTTGCTGCAGCTTTAGCTAAGGCTGGTACTGAAGTAGATAAGAAATTTATCAAAGTTACTGGAGGTAACGTAAAAAGATTAGGAAAATACAACGCTGCTGTACGTTTACACAGAACTGTTGTAGCTGACATCGTATTTGAAGTAGTTGCTGAATAGTAACTAAATTGTTAAATACCTATTAATAAAGTATAAATCCGCTCAGTCGAGTGGATTTTTTTATTTCTTAAATTAGAGATATTAGATTTCCAGATGTTGCCCCTACTAGTTATATGCCTGATTATTAACAAGCTTCAATATATTTATTTACACCTAACTCAAACAAAACGTTTGGTTTTGATTCTAGCTTACTTTCTCGTTGGCAAATGCAGTTAGGTTTACGATATATTTTCTAAACACAAACTTTTTAAATATTTTAAATTAACCATGAAACAGCTTTTAAAATTAAAGGCTGTTTTGTTATTTTAGGGGGTTATCTTTATAAAAAAGGGGATTTTCCTATGAAAATTATAAAATATTTAAATGATATTTGTAATGTAAATAAAGATAGGGGACTTTAATTACAAAGTTTTAAAATATAGTCTTTGAGGGGTTGATTATATTTTAAAAAAGCTCTGACTCAAAAAAGTCAGAGCTTTTAACTTTTCTTATAATGTAATGTTTTCTTGGTTTCTAAGAATATCTTCTATAGTTTCCCTTTTTCTAATTAAGTAATCTTTTCCTTTATAAACCATTACTTCAGCGGGTCTGTATCTAGAGTTATAGTTAGATGCCATAGTAAAACAATAAGCTCCTGCATTATGGAAACACAATATATCTCCTTCAGAAATTTCATTAATTCTTCGGTTAGAGCCAAAAGTATCTGTTTCACAAATATAACCTACTACACTATAAAAACGCTCTCTTCCTTTTGGGTTAGAAATGTTTTCTATTTGATGGTATGAATTATAAAACATTGGTCGAATTAAATGATTTAAACCACTATCGATACCAGCAAATACAGTAGAAGTTGTCTGTTTAATCACATTTACTTTTGCTAAGAAATAACCAGCTTCACTAACTAAAAACTTCCCAGGTTCAAACATTAGGGTAATATCTTTACCATAATCTTTACAAAATTGATTAAATCTAGTCGATAGTTTTTCTCCTAACTCTTCTATATTAGTAGAGATATCATCTTTTTTATAAGGAACTTTAAATCCACTACCAAAATCTACAAAGTCAATGTTTTCGAATTGTTTAGCCACATTAAATAAAATTTCAGAAGCACGTAAAAAAGTATCAATATCTAAAATATCAGAACCCGTATGCATATGTATTCCATTAATATGCATTCCTGTATTTTCAACTACTCTTTTTATATGAGGTACTTGGTGAATTGAAATTCCAAATTTAGAATCGATATGACCTACTGATATTTTACTATTTCCACCTGCCATAACATGCGGATTAATACGAATACAAACAGGAATTTTTGGGTGTTTTTGTCCGAATAACTCTAAAATAGATAAGTTATCAATATTAATTTGCACGCCTAATTTAGCAACATCTTCTATTTCTTGAAGAGAAACACCGTTAGGAGTGTAGATAATTTCATGAGGTTCAAACCCAGCTAATAAACCTAATTTAACTTCTTGAATAGAAACTGTATCTAATCCGCTATTAAGTTTATTAAACACCTTTAATATATTAATGTTAGATAACGCTTTTACTGCATAATTAATTTTTACATTTTTCACTTTTGAAAATGCAGAGGTAATCTTCTTGTATTGAGAAATGATTTTTTCAGTGTCGTATACATACAAAGGAGACTGATACTTATCTGTCAACTTTAAAAGGTCTCGTCTATTCATTTGATAATTATTTGCCGCAAAAATAGATAGGAGGTACTAGGCAAAAAATTAAATAAAAGAAATATACAAATTTGTGTTTTTTTGTGAAATAAGGGGTTTTTAAGTTAGGTAAAAGGGAATTTTCCTGTTTCTAAGCTTTTTAAAAAGATTCATATTTGTGGTGAAATAAAGTTAAGGGGATTTATTTCAAAAACTATGATATTTTCTTTAAGGGGTAGATGATATCATTAAAAAAACTCTAGCTGCAGCTAGAGTTTTTAATTTTATAACGTAGTAATAGATTATTGGAATTTTACTGCTACTTTTTGAGCAATACCAACAATAACCTCACTAGCTTTTACAATACTTTCTACAGGAACATATTCATAACGTCCGTGGAAATTATGACCACCAGCAAAAATGTTCGGACAAGGCAATCCTTTGTATGATAGTTGAGAACCATCAGTACCACCACGAATAGGTTTGATTAACGGAGTGATTCCCATGTCTTTCATTACCTCTTCAGCAATATCAACAATATGCATTACAGGAGTTACTTTTTCTTTCATATTGAAATATTGATCTTTAATTTCAACTGAAATTAGCTTTTGTCCACGTTTGGCATTCAACACTTCAGCTAAATCTAACATAGCTTGTTTACGGTTATTGAATTGATCCATGTCGTGATCTCTAATAATATAGTGTAAAGTTGTTTTTTCAACTTCACCTTGCATGTGGTGTAAATGGAAGAAACCTTCGTAACCCGTAGTTTTTTCTGGTACTTCATCTTCAGGTAAAGCATTAATGAACTCACTTGCAATTAACATAGAATTGATCATTTTTCCTTTCGCGTATCCTGGATGTACAATTTTACCATTAATAGTAACTGTTGCTCCAGCAGCATTAAAGTTTTCGTACTCTAATTCTCCAATCTGACTTCCGTCCATTGTGTAAGCCCATTCTGCTCCAAATTTTTCAACATCAAACATATGAGCTCCTTTACCAACTTCTTCATCAGGAGTAAAGCAAATACGGATTTTACCGTGCTTAATTTCTGGGTGTTGGATTAAGTATTCCATAGCTGAAACGATTTCAGTAACCCCAGCTTTATCATCAGCACCTAACAAAGTAGTACCGTCAGTAGTAATGATTGTTTGACCTTTGTATTGTAATAAATCCTCGAAATAATCAGGAGATAAAACGATGTTCTCTTCCTTGTTTAATAAGATATCTTTACCATCGTAATTCTCATGAATTTGAGGCTTAACATTAGCTCCTGTAAAATCTGGACTTGTATCAATATGAGCAACAAAACCAATAGTTGGCACTTCGTAATCTAAATTACTAGGTAACGTTGCCATTAAATAACAATTTTCATCTAATTCAACATCTTCCATTCCTATTTCCTTTAGTTCTTTTTCAAGAACTTTGGCTAAGTCCCATTGTTTTTCAGTACTAGGAAAAGCAGGATTGTTAGGATCACTTTCAGTATCAATAGTTACATACTTAATAAATCGGTCGATTATATGTTGTTTGTTCATCGTAGTATTTTTAAAGCTTCAAAAATAGCTATTTCAAATGTATTTAGAGAAGTGAAATAAGATGAATTTATGTTAATATTCATTTTTTAAAATAAGCGATCAATAAGTCGACAACATAGCTATACGATTGTATTCCTTTTGATTGGTTGTTGGCTTTTAAATATGAATTGTATCCTTTTTTTAAGTAAGGTTCAATCGGGTTTTTAAATTGCTGCCAATATACGTAACTAGCTTTATAATCTTTATAAACACCTTTATTTACCGTTTTAGCTAGTTTTTTTCCTAACTCTTTATCTCTTTTATATACTTGACCTATACAATAGTTGTATGCCATACGATAACCAGAGTATTTAAAGTAGAGGTCATCATTTGCTACAGAAGCTAAAAAACCTACAAAGTTAGCATCATTTTCTGCAGCCCAACCAATTTGGTGTGCTATTTCATGACAGGTGGTAGCTGGATAACCTGTTTTAGGAATCATATCATTTACTTGAGCCTCTCCAGTTATGGGGTTAATATATCCTGAAGTCCCATTGTACGATTGAAATAAACTTACCAAAGAACTTTTTATTGATGAAGTTTGATAGTTCAACTGTGGATAAATGGTAGATAAGGATTTAAAACCATTAGGAGCCAACTTATATATTTCTTTTTGAGAATAAGGAATTACCACTATTAAAGAATCATTAGAAGTAATTTTTAGGTGAACAGCGTTTAATTCTTTGATAATATGTTTTGTTGTAGAAACTAATTCTTCAGTAGTATAGTTAGATTGTTGTAAGCCTAAGTTCTTAGCTAAAGGCTCTCTAAAATAATTCAAACCCCAAAAAGCATAAAAACAAAAATAAATTATAGATAAAGTAATGATAAAATTTAGTAATTTAGAAAGCGAATTTTTAAATCGGTTTTTTATCAAACCGTATAAAGACTTACTGAAAATAACAATTAAAAATAAACCTAATGCATCACCAAAAGAAAAAGGAATCCATCCCAAAATAAAACGAAAAAAAACAGAAAGGTATGGGTAAACACCATTACTATAATATTGCTCAATCCACAGCGATTTTTGACTTAAAAATTGTACTAAAAGAATTTGAATAGGGAGTGTTAACGCTATATAAAGATGTTTTTTTGGAAGCTTCATAAGCCCAAAAATAAGAAAGTTGGTACGTTATCAACAAGTTAATAACACTTTTGTTTGCAAAATTGTGCAAAAAGAAATTTAAAGAACTCACCTATAAATATCATCTTAAAAATATACATTTGCTGTCATGGAAAGAACCCAATCTCTTAAAGGAACAAAAATAGATAAAGCTAAAATAATTAGCTTAGAAAAAGGAAAATTACCACCACAAGCCTTAGAATTAGAAGAAGCTGTTTTAGGAGCTATGATGATTGATAAAAAGGGAATTGATGAAGTAATTGATATTTTGCATCCTGAGGCTTTCTATGATAAAAGACATCAAGAAATTTATGATGCAATTTATGCGTTATTTCAAAATTCAGAACCAATTGATTTACTTTCTGTATCTAATCAATTAAAGAAAAATGGAAAACTAGATTTAGCAGGAGGAGATTTTTACCTAATTGGATTAACACAAAAAGTAGCCTCTTCTGCCCACATAGAGTTTCATTCAAGAATTATTCTTGAAAAATACATTCAAAGAAGATTGATAAGTATTTCTTCAGAAATTATTGAAAATGCCTATGACGAAACCATGGATGTTTTTGATTTATTAGATGATGCCGAAGGAAAATTATTTGAGGTTACACAAGGAAACTTAAAAAAAGGAGCAGAAAGAGCTGACTCTTTAGTTCAGCAATCCATTAATAAAATCCAGGAGATTTCTACCAAAGAAGGAATGAGTGGTTTGGCAACTGGTTTTACCAAATTAGACGCACTTACTTCTGGTTGGCAGCCTACCGATTTAATTATTATTGCAGCACGTCCTGGTATGGGTAAAACGGCATTTGTAATTTCCATGGCGAAAAATATGGCGATAGATTTCGGACATCCTGTAGCTTTATTTTCGTTAGAGATGTCATCGGTACAGTTAATTACGCGTATGATTTCTTCGGAAACAGGGTTAACTTCTGAAAAATTACGTAAAGGAAATTTAGAACCACACGAATGGGAGCAATTAAATGTTAAAGTTAAAAACCTTTCAGAAGCGCCTATTTTTATTGATGATACACCAGCCTTGTCCATTTTCGATTTACGTGCTAAGGCGCGTCGTTTGGTATCGCAACACGGAGTTAAAATATTAATTATTGACTACTTACAGTTAATGACAGCTGGAGGAGCAGGAGGTAACCGTGAACAAGAAATTTCGACGATTTCGCGTAACTTAAAAGCACTAGGTAAAGAATTGAATGTACCTGTAATTGCACTTTCTCAGTTATCACGTGCGGTTGAAACCCGTGGAGGAAGTAAACGTCCGTTACTATCCGATCTTCGTGAATCGGGAGCGATTGAGCAGGATGCCGATATTGTATCGTTTATCTATCGTCCTGAATATTATGGAATGACAGAATGGGACGATGATGATCACTCACCATGTGAAGGTCAAGGAGAGTTTATTGTAGCAAAGCACCGTAACGGTGGATTGGATAATATCCGTTTGAAGTTTACAGGACACTTGGCAAAATTCTCAGATTTAGAAGAAGGGTTTAGTAGTGAATTCCAATCGAGTATGAACTCTGGATTTAACGATGAAGTAGCATCTAGTAACTTCGCTTCACCAGAAGACGCATTCGGTCCGAGTGACGATGATGTTCCGTTTTAGATTTTAAATAAAACTTAAAATATGATAGAATACACAATTGCTAAAAAGTAATTGTGTATTTTAGTTTTTAAAATGAAGCAATTTAGATACATACTTATCTTTTTTCTATTCTCAAACACGATTTGGGCTTCCTTTATTTATGTACCAATGAGTAATGAAAATCAGAAGAATCATTTAAAGGCGTATGGAATTGTGTATTATGCACTTCAAAATGGATTAAAAGCAAAATGGTTGTTAAATTATGATGGTGGCGCTTTTTTAATTGAAAACAACGAAGCGGTTGAAAATGAGTGTAAAATCCGAGGTGTTTCCTACCAAATCATTCCAGATGCTAAATCAGCATTAATTTTAGAAGAAATTTCTTCACCTTCAAAAAATCAAGAAGCAGTTACTTTAGAAAAAGCTCCGAAAATAGCGGTGTATTCTCCTAAAGATAAAATGCCTTGGGATGATGCAGTAACCATGGTATTGACCTATGCAGAAATTCCTTTTGATGTAGTATACGATGAAGAAGTATTAAATGATAAACTGTTATTGTATGAATGGCTACACTTGCATCATGAGGATTTTACAGGACAATATGGACGATTTTATGGTGCTTTTAGAACCGCACCTTGGTATATCCAACAAAAGAAAGATGCAGAAGCCTTAGCCAAGAAACTAGGATACAATAAAGTGTCAGAAGAAAAAGGTGCTGTAGCTAAAAAAATACGTGATTACGTAGTTGGTGGTGGATTCATGTTTGCCATGTGCTCAGCAACCGATAGTTTTGATATTGCCTTAGCAGCTGATGGAGTAGATATTTGTGAAGCAATGTTTGATGGAGATGCCTCAGAGCCTAGTTATCAATCTAAAATAGATTTTAATAAAACCTTTGCTTTTAAAGATTTTGAATTGATTCGAAATCCTACTACTTATGAGTTTTCTTCAATAGATATGACTCGAAAACGAAGAATAAGAAAAGAAGTAGATTACTTTGTTTTAAAAGAGTTTTCTGCAAAATGGGATCAAGTACCGACCATGTTAACCCAAAATCATACCATGTTAGTGAAAGGTTTTATGGGACAAACAACATCGTTTGATCCTAATGCTATAAAATCTACAGTTATTGTTTTAGGAGGAAATAAAACCAATGGAGAAGGACGCTATATTCACGGAACCAAAGGAAAAGGAATGTTTACCTTTTACGGAGGCCACGATCCTGAAGATTATCAGCATAGAGTAGGAGATCCTAAAACAGAATTAGATTTACATCCAACCTCACCAGGATATCGTTTAATATTGAATAATGTACTGTTTCCTGCAGCTAAAAAGAAAAAGCAAAAAACGTAAGTATTATTTAGAGATGAAATTCTAAATTAGGTAGAATCTTTAGTAAATATCAATACTTAGATTACATTTCAGATAATGTGAAATTTTTCCAAAAATTAGTATTTATTTCGGTATCATTTAAAACAGTGTTTATTTTTTCATTTTCATAATTCTCGTAAGAAATTTCTTTCACATCATTTAATTCAAAATCAAATAAATAACTTTTAGAATTAAAGCTAGAATTTATTGTTTTTTTACTGTTAAAAGTGACTTCACTATAATTTTTATAATCAAAATTACTAACATAGTACTTATTCTCAATTTTTTTATTGAAAACAGCTATGCTTTGTTCTTTTAATTTTATATCAATAATGTTCCTATGTTTAGTCTTATTAAGATAATAATCTAAATCATCATTTTTAAGAATACCTTCCCATTTTTCAATAATTTTGGCTATCGAAAAATCATTTTTTCTTATATAAATTGATCCAAAATAGGCTGTAGGATAAGATTTATTAGTGAAATTCCAGTCATCTTTTTCGGTTTTAAATGAAATAATATAATATTGTTCCTCTTCTTTTTTGTTGGTTGTAGCAAAATTTAAAGTAAATTTTTTATGCTTTCTTTTATGTAAAATGTTGGCATATTGTATTGGATTTTCTCTATAGGCAAAAAGTTGAGAAGTATATTTTAAGGTATTGGTTGTGTCTTTTGTTATCCAATTAACACGTTCTAACCCTAAAGTAGTTATGTATTCTTGTCTATACCCAAAACTAAACTCTTTGGCTACAAGTTCTAACTCAAAAATATTAATATCATTTTTATTAGAAAGTATTTTGCTGTAACGTTTATAATTATGTGGATGCGTAGGGTGGTTTTCTTCTAGTTTTGAAATTACTTCTTTCAGTATAGATTCGGGCGATCTTTTAGTTGTTATAATAATTTCATTTAAAATATCAAAAGAGTTTTCTAACAAAACTTTAGGGGCAATATTCTTTAAAACAATTTTCTTTGTTTCAATACCAATTCCACTAAAAACAATTGTATCATTTAAGTGACTGGTTAGATACGGAAATTCTATTTCACCATTTTCATTAGAAATTCTGTAAATCTGTCTTTTAACATTAGAAATATTTACAAAGGGTATAATTTCTTTATTCTTTTCATCTATCGTAATAGTTGATACGTATTGGTAATCTTCTGTTTTAGTGGTGTTTTGAGCATTTACATTTATAAAATGCAAGAGTAAAAGGAGTAATAATTTTTTCATAGTAAAATGTTTCGTTGTTAATTAAAACAATAGTATAATTTTGAAAATGTGTTTTTGTTAATAAAAACCAAATTAACAATACTTTATAAACTTCAAGTTTTTTTCAAATCTCTAAGTTGATTTTGTACATTTGTGGGCATAAAACAAAACAATAATGCCAACAACACAACAATTACAAGATTTTACACAACAAGTTCGTAGAGATATTGTACGAATGGTACATGCTGTAAATTCAGGTCATCCAGGAGGTTCTTTAGGGTGTGCTGAATTTTTAACCTGTTTGTATCAGAAAATTATGGATTATTCTACCGATTTTACCATGGACGGTACAAATGAAGATTTATTTTTCTTGTCAAACGGACATATTTCACCTGTATATTATAGTGTACTAGCTCATAGCGGATTTTTCCCTGTAGCTGAGTTGGCAACTTTTAGAAAGTTAGACTCTCGTTTACAAGGTCACCCAACTACGCACGAAGCCTTACCAGGTATTCGTATTGCCTCAGGATCGTTAGGACAAGGAATGAGTGTTGCTATCGGTGCTGCTGAAGCAAAAAAGTTAAATGGAGACGGTAAAATTGTATATTCATTACATGGTGATGGAGAGTTACAAGAAGGTCAAATTTGGGAAGCTGCTATGTATGCTTCTGCTAAAAAGATTGATAACTTAATTTCTACAGTTGATTTAAACGAAAAACAAATCGATGGTTCTACTGATGAAGTTTTACCTATGGGAAGTTTAAAAGCTAAGTTTGAAGCTTTTGGATGGGATGTTGTAGAAATCAAAGAAGGAAACAATGTTGAAGCTATTTTAAACGGAATGGCTGATGCAAAATCTCGCACAGGAAAAGGAAAACCAGTTTGTGTCTTGTTATATACTGAAATGGGTAATGGTGTAGATTTTATGATGCACACTCACGCGTGGCATGGTAAAGCACCAAATGATGAACAATTAGCATCTGCTTTAGCTCAAAACCCTGAAACATTAGGAGATTATTAAATTACAGATAATTTATAGATTAAAAACGCCATTACAAACTATGTAATGGCGTTTTTATTTTATGAAATTCTTTACATATAAACGTAAGTAATACCGTAAATTTACGTCATTAACTATATTCTAAACTTAAAAATAATCAAACAGTAAACATGAAAATAGGAATTGTATGTTATCCAACCTTTGGTGGAAGTGGAGTTGTAGCAACTGAATTAGGAATGGCTCTTGCTGATAAAGGTCACGAAGTACATTTTATAACTTACAATCAACCTGTTCGATTAGATTTCTTTTCACACCGTTTACACTTTCATGAAGTTGTTTTAGAGGAATATCCACTATTTCAATACCAACCTTACGAATTGGCTTTATCAAGTAAAATGGTAGAAGTAGTAGTAAAATATGAACTTGAAGTTTTACATGTACATTATGCTATTCCACATGCCTATGCGGCTTATATGGCAAAAAAAATGTTAGAAGATAAAGGTATTAATGTAAAGGTTGTAACGACGTTGCATGGTACTGATATTACTTTAGTAGGAAGTCATCCAACGTATAAGACAGCGGTAGAATTTAGCATCAATAAATCTGATGAAGTTACGGCAGTTTCTAACAGTTTAAAAGAAGATACCCTTCGTTTATTTAATATTGAAAAAGATATTAAAGTTGTCTATAATTTTATTGATGGTGAAAAGTATGATAAAGCGCATGAAGGAGAGTGTAAAAGAGAAGCACTAGCGAAACCACATGAACGAATTTTAACACATATTAGTAATTTTCGTCCTGTAAAACGTACCGATGATGTTATTCGAATTTTTAATAAAGTTCAAAAAGAAATACCTTCAAAATTATTAATGGTTGGTGACGGACCAGAACGTTTAAAAGCTGAAAACTTAGCGAAAAAACTAAAAATAGAAGATAAAGTACTATTTATGGGAAATAGTACTGAAGTAGCTAAAATTTTATGTTATACCGATGTGTTTTTATTGCCTTCGGAAACAGAAAGTTTCGGATTGGCAGCTTTAGAAGCTATGGCGGCAAGCACGCCAGTAATTTCTACCAATACAGGCGGGTTACCAGAAGTAAATATTCAAGGAGAAACAGGTTTTTTAAGTGATTTGGGTGATATTGATGAAATGGCAAATAATGCTATTAGCATTTTAAAAGATGAAGCTGTTTTAAATCAATTTAAAGAAAATGCGAAAGAACATATTAAATCCTTTTCATTAGAAAATATTTTACCTGTGTATGAAGACATTTATAAAAGTTGCTCTAAAAAAGCGGTAGACATAAGAAAAGCAGGTGTTTAACCTGCTTTTTAAAAACTATCTACTATTTATTATTCCACTTCTTCTAACTTTTTAACGAATATGGCATCATTTAAAATCATATCTCGTTGAGATTTGATTAAGTTTAAAGTAGATTCTGGTAAATGTAACCCCGAGTTAATAACTTCGTTATACTCTTCTAGAGCTGCTTTTTCTCCTCTTAAAGCTTCTTCTAGCATAGCTTCTTCGTCTTCATTAGAAAAGAAAGCTTTGGTGTCCATCCACATTCTGTGGGCTTTACTAGTAATACTTCCGCCTTTATCAGGTTTTTGGTTAAAAGATGTTATTTCTGCTTTAAGTTCTTTTCCAAAATCTTTACGTTCATTAGCTCTTCGATTAAAAAAGTTTGTTAAAGATTCACTTTTAACATTATTTGCAGCTGTTTCATAACCTTTAACTGCATCATAATTCTTTTCTAAAAGGTTATTTAATTTTTCGGCAACTTCTTGTGTGTAACTATACATAATTTAAGATATTTTAATGTTAAGAGTATGTTCTTTTTTGATGCTTACTCATTTTGCATCAATGCTATTCATTCTATTTTTTTGATGTAAAAAAAGATACTAGTAAAACAACTATACCTAAACCAAGTGTTATATAAGCATCTTTGTTGTTTTGTTCTGTAAATTCTGCGATTCCTATATCAACAGATGCCTCTGGAGATACAATTTTAAATACTCCATATAGTGTCAATGCTACACCTATTACTATTAGAATTAATTTTATAGTCTTGTTCATTTTTTTTGTTTTTATTAATTATTATTAAAATTGGTATCTAATACCTAATGCGATATCTAAATCTAAATCATCACTATAATCATTGGTTAAACCTAACTCAGGTCTAACATCAAGTGAGATTACCCAAGGGGCATCAAAATTATATTCAATACCAACATCACCAGCAACTAAAGCAAAAATCCCATCGTTATTAGGTGTTTCATACGATCCAACACCTGCACCCGCACCAATGAACCAATTAAATCTTCCGTCTAATTTATTCACCCATTGGTATAAACCAACTAATTTAAATGCATCTACATTGTTAGAGTTTCTAAATCCTAAATCAAATTCTAATCGATTATTTTCTTTTAAATAATGTTGATATGAGATTTCACCTCCAAATCCGTCATTATCACCTAATCTAATACCTAATGCATTTTTAGATATCTGTTGAGCTGATGCTCCAATTGTAAAGAATAATAATGCTCCTGCTATTGCTGTCTTTAATAATTTCATTTTTATGTGTTATAATATTATACCACAAAATTATATAAAGATAAGAGTTTGCATTTGCTCATATCTTTTTAATCTTTGCTCATTTACAATAAAATGTTTATTTTTTTTATTTAATTATTAAACAAAAAGCATTAATTTTATAGCATACAGCTATAGCATGACTACAATTAATATTACTGCTAAAGATACCCAGGGTACCGTTAAGCAAATTCAAGGTGTAATTGGAGGAACAATTACAGAAAGATGGGGAGAATACGTTTTAGACGTTGATAGCAAATTAGCAAAAGGTAAGATTAAGTTCTTAAATTTTGAATGGGGTGGTAGTATTTTACAATACGATATAACTTTCTTAGATAACATCACACTTATTATGACTGCCTCAGAATATAATCCTATCCATTTTACTTATACTACTGAAGGATATTGTTTTCATAGGTTTGAATTAGAAAATAAAAAAAGAAAGTTAGAGCAATATCAATCTGTTATTATTACTAGTAAAGATGGTGGATATAATTATATGTATTTACAAAAAAATATAAAACTTAAAATCCATCAGATACAAATAAATAGGGTAAAGTTTTTAAAGAAGCGTTTAAACAATGCTTCTTTATTGAATAAGAGACTTTATGAAGTTTTTCACGATCAACAGCATGAAAATGTTTTTGCTTATTTTGGAACCTATAATTTAAAATTAGCAAATCTTATAAAGCAATATAATAAGATTAAACAAAAGGGAATGATTCGTATTTTGATAAAAGAAGGTATTGTATACCAAATTTTATCAGAGCACATGTTGCAACACAATAAAGATGTTAAAAGAAAAAGAAAACCAGAAACTACCTTAACAAAAAAAGAAATTAGTTTGATTAGAAAAACAGGTCAAAAAATTCTTAATAATGTTGCAGAAGAATATAATGTAGAAGAATTAGCTAATGAAATTGGACTAACGCAGGCTAAATTGCAAGAAGGTTTTAAATTGTTGTTTTCTAGAACTGTGATAGAATATATTAGACACGTACGCTTAGAGGAAGCTCGAGATTTAATGAACTCAACAGATTATAACATCTCACAAATTGTATATTCGATAGGATTTTCAAGCAGAAGTTATTTTTCTAAAATATTTAAACGTAAATACGGAATTAGCCCCAGTGAATTTTTAAAAAACAAGCAAGAAACTAGTGCAGTTAAAATAGCTTAACAAAGAAGAAAGCAAAAAATGATAAAAGAAAAGTATGGGTGTTCTATTGAAAAATTAAAAGATTTAGACCCTAAAACCCCTATAAATTTAGTGCTTAGCGGAGGTGCAGAAAAAGGAGTAGCTCACGTAGCATTACTAGAAAAGTTAGAAGAATTACATATTAAAATCAACGCTATATCTGCCTGCAGTTCTGGTTCGTTAGTAGGATCTATGTATGCATCGGGTATCAAACCTCAAGAAATATTAAATTTTTTTAGGACTACTGAAATTTTTCAATATTCGTGGATTACAATTGCTAAACCCGGAATCTTCAATTCGTATAATTATGCTAGGCTAATTCAAGATAAAATAAAGTCAACTTTTGAAGAATTAGAAATTCCTTTAACGGTATCGACCACCAATTTGAATAAATGTGCTACACAATATTTTTATGAAGGAGAACTGTTAAAACCTGTATTGGCTTCATGTGCAGTACCTGGACTGTTCAACCCTATAAAAATAGATGACATGTTATATTCTGATGGAGGTATTATTGATAATTTTCCTACTACACCTTTTGAAAACTCAGAGTACCCAGTTATTGGAAGCTATGTAGTTTTTCCTTCAGCAAAAGAAAATAAAGAGTTAAACACAACAATTAAAGTATTGGCACATACCTCTAAATTGTTGATGTTATCATCCGAAGAATACAAGTTTTTTAGCACCTATGCAACTATTTGTTATCCGTTAGGAGAGTTTAGCGGATTCAATATTAAAGAGGTAGACGCTATTTACGAAACAGCTAAAAAATACATCGAAGATAAATTTGCAAAATAAGTAAGAACTAGCTTTATAAGATAGTTAGTTCTCTTTGTTTTCAAGTTATTATCTTCTGAATATTGTATTTAGCGTCGTACGGATTGTTAATTAAATACTCTACATCACTCATATCGGTAGAACGATCTAACCACATCTTTTTAAAGGTTCTTGGTATTTGAAGTGGCATTATTTCATACAGATTATTAAATGAATTTAATTCTTCTGTTGTATTTGTATTGATTACTGAGCAAGTAACAAAACCGTCTTCTGTGGTATTATAAACCCCAGCTAAATAAAAAGGCTCTCGTTTATCTTTTTCTACTAAATAATTTTCAATACTGCCATCAATTACTTTATGGGCGTAAAACCCAGTAACAATTAACAAACATCGTCTAAAAAGCAATGCTTCTTTAAATAAAATACTCTTCTTAATCTCTTCCCTTCTAACGTGTAACGTACGCTTTATTTGCTGAAACTTATTCCAATTATCAGCGTAATTCTGAGGTAGCATTCCCCATATTCCTTGGGTGATTTCTAATGGATTATCCATAGTGATTATGTTTACTGTCTGCTCTTTCAATCCATTAATCTTACGCCTCGGTTTATGTAAATGCGGATACTTAAAATTAAGTTTAGTAAAATCTTTAATTCTTTCTTTACTTGCTATGTTAGATAGCTTATAACTCATCGTATACTTATTTATTTACATTCATAAAAAAATCATTGCAAGTAGTTGGTAACTACTCAATTAATCCACTACAAATTTACATGAAGAACCCAGGTAAAGTTTGTTCAAAAGAAATAAACTTTAGCTCATTTCCTTGTTTTCAAATGAGTTAACATTCTTATCAAATGAGTAAAAGAAGACTCTTAATCGGTTATAATTTTGTAGTGTACAAAAGATGTACTTCAAATTATTAACCTAAAAACTAAAATTATGTTACGTTGGACAATCACATTTATTATTATCGCAATTATTGCTGGAATCTTAGGTTTTGGTGGAATTGCAGGAGCAGCTACAGGATTTGCTAAAATCGCATTCTTTATTTTCTTAATACTATTTGTAATATCATTACTTACAGGTAAAAAAAGAGTATAATCAAACCTTAACAGCTAAGCAAACTCAAAATTATGCAAGCACGAATTTTATTTACATATTTTAAATGTATCTCATATATGTTTGCATAAAATTGATTTAAAACACGAAAAATACCCTCTATATTATGAAATGAACAAAAAACAAAAATTAAATGAGCTAAATAACTTAATATATCTCAGCTAATTTTGTACAAGACAAATAACCTAAGTTCAAAGTCATAAAAAAGAATAGAGATTTAAAATATATCAGATGTTAAAAAGTAGACATCTTAAAAACAAGCTACTTATAATTTTAATTTAAACATAGTAAAAATGAAAAATTTAATAGTAGGTTTATTGTTTATCGCAGGTATTATGACGGTAAACGCACAAACAGAAGTAATCAAAACCACAGAGGTTAAAAAAGCTAAAAAAGTTAACGAAAAAGGTGAAACTTACGATACCAAAGTAAAAGTTGTAACCACAAAAGAGAAAAAAGTAAAGTTTGACTCTAAACAAAAACACCAGTTGAATCAAGGTGTAATCGAAACACCTGTTGCAGTTGAAAAAACAATTATGGTTGATAACGATAAAGATCCATTTTACGATTCAAAAACTAAAGTAAATTACTTTAAATATAAAGGTAAACAATATGGTTTTTTAATTGATCAAAAAGATTTATTAATTACCCGCAAAGTTAATAACGAAGACGTTACTTCAGCCAGAGCTTATAGATCGATTAATAACGATTTTTATGTAGTACAAGGTGATGAGTTTAACGGAGTAGGATACTTTAATAAATACGGTGATTTTATTATTGAGTATAGAAATAAAGAAACTAACAAGCTTGAATATGCAATTTTCGAAACAGTTAAAATGTAATATTTAAGAAATCGATAAACAAAAAGAGGTGAATTAATTCATCTCTTTTTTTATACAATTCTTTTTAATTTTTTGAAATGAGCAAACATCAAAATTGATAGAGCAAAACAACACTGTATATATAAATTAATTTTGTAATAAACTTATTATTAACCTAAAAAACATATAAAATAATGAATTATTTAAACATACAAACAGAAAAAGTATTACCAGTAGCAAAAGAATTAAACCAATTATTGGCTGAATATCACATATACTATCAAAAGTTAAGAAATTTTCATTGGAATATTGTGGGGAAAAACTTTTTTGAACTACATGAAAAATTTGAAGAAATGTATAGTGATGCTAGAGTTAAAATAGATGAGATCGCAGAACGTATTTTAACTTTACAGTATCATCCAATTAGTAGATATAGTAAGTATTTAAAGATAGCAAATATATCAGAAGAAAGTCCTTTTCAAACAGATAGTGATATGATTTATATTTTATTAGATGATCATAAAACATTATTAAAGCAAATGGCAAATGTGATAAAAAAAGCGGAAGAAGCAGAAGATGAGGGAACGATAGATTTAATGGGAGGATATATTGCTTCTTTAGAAAAAACAAGTTGGATGTTGAACGCTTGGAGCAAAAGTACCGTAGAACAGTTAAAAGAAGACTTGGTAATGTAATTTATGTAAATCTAATTTCTAGCAATACTAAGTAATAACATTAAAAACAATAAATGAACTTTAATAACACTATAAATAAAATCAAAACAGCAACTGAAGAGTATTGGAATGAGTTTGTGTCTCAAATACCCGGTATTATAATCGCAATAATTATAATTGCTTTAGGTATTTTGTTAGCAAATTTTATTTCATCGCTTTTTAGAAAAACGATATCTAAAAAAACTCATGATCCTTTAATGACAAATTTTTTAAGTAAAACTATTAAAATAGGGTTAATTACTCTGGTTTTAATGTTGGGGTTAAAAATAGCAGGATTAGGTAGTATAGCAACCGGTTTATTAACAGCAGCAGGTGCATCAGCTGTTATTTTAGGTTTTGCTTTTAAAGATGTTGGAGAAAATTTTATTTCAGGTGTTATTTTATCTTTTAACAGACCTTTCAATGTAAATGATACAGTTAAAATCGGAGATATTTTTGGAAAAGTAAAGATGATGGAGTTTCGATTTAGTAAACTAAAAACCTTCGATGGAAGAGATGTATATATTCCGAATAGTGACATTGTAAAAAAACCAGTTTATAACTATACTGAAGACGGATTTTATCGTTCAGATTTTGTTGTTGGTATTGATTATGATGACGATATTGATACTGCAAAAAAAGTAATTATTGATGCAGTAATTAGCACAAAAGGAGTAATAAATACCGATGAACATCAATGTTTTGTTACGGTTGATAGTTTAGGTGTTAGTACCGTTAATTTAAAGGTAATTTTTTGGACAAAAACTAAAGAATACAAACGTGGTACTTTAGAAATAAAAAGTGATGTTATTAAAAGTGTAAAAAACGTAATTATTAAAAACGGATTAAATATGCCAGCCGATATTACTGAGATCAAGTTATACGGTTCTCAAGATAGTATTCCAATTACCGTTACCAAATAAAATAAAAAAAGAGCAACTTTAAAGTTGCTCTTTTTTTATGCGTTATAAAAAGCTAAACTTTCTTTAATCAGTTCTTCGGAAGCTTTGCAGTTGATTTTAAAATCTTCATAATCATTTAATAAAACAAAGTTTATTTCACCAGCCACATTCTTTTTATCATGCTTCATCAACTCAATAATAGACTGAAAATCGTCTTTATCGATCGTTACTTTTCCGTAAACCTTAATAATGGCTTCTTTTATTTCTGATACTTTTTCCTTTGAAAAACCTAAAATTTCAGAAGACAGATAAGCCTCACAAACCATTCCTATGGCAATAGCTTCACCATGTGTTAGAGCTTCCTTTTTCGGGTTCTCTAAAAAATAAGACTCTACACCATGCCCAATAGTATGTCCCCAGTTTAAAACCTTACGAACACCTTGTTCTTTAGGGTCTTCTAAAACAACTTCATTCTTAATTTCTATCGAACGATGAATCAAATCAACAATATTAAGTTTATCATTATCTTTAATTTCATTAAATAACTTGATGTCGTGGGTCATTCCATACTTAATAATTTCCGCAGTACCAGAACGAATTTCTCTGGGAGTTAAGGTGTGTAAGTATTCAGGGTCAATAATAATTAACTCAGGATTAGCAAATACACCAATCTGGTTTTTTAATACACCTAAGTCAACACCTGTTTTTCCCCCAACAGAAGCATCTACCATGCTCAATAAAGTGGTAGGGATGTTCACAAAATCAATCCCTCTTTTAAACGTTGAAGCAACAAAACCACCTAAATCTGTAATAACACCGCCTCCTAAAGTAATAAGTAAACTTTTTCTATCGGCGCCCAATTCAGTCATCACGTTCCATACACCCATACAAGTTTCTATGTTTTTATGAACTTCACCAGCATCAATTTGAATGACTTCAATAGGTTTATCTGTAGCAAATAATTGCATAAATCGAGGATAACAGTGTTCTAAAGTATTATCATCAACTAAAATAAATACAGAGGAGTAATTTTTTTTAGAAACTAAAGAAGTTAATTCGTTATAAGCTTTTTCATCAAAATGAATAGGATATGTTGCTGCGTTAATTGTAGTCATTGTTATTAAAAATATACAGCGAAATTAAACAGAAAAAATTAAAATATATCACTCTACTAATTTATATTTGTCTTTAAATATAAGACATTAATACACCTCGACAATGAGACTTTTTGACAACACCGAAACTGCTTTTAAATTAAAATCTGATTCAGAGCTAGAGCGTGCCTATTTTTTATTTAAAATGATTCAAAGCCAACCAATGGTTCGTATTGGTACTGCGGTAACTAATTTTGCTTTGAAAGCTCATTTACCAGTTGAAGGATTAATCCGTTCAACAGTTTTTGATCATTTTTGTGGAGGAGTAAGTGAAGATGATTGCTTACCTAATATCGAAAAAATGTACGAACAAGGTAATGTACACAGTGTTTTAGATTATTCAGTAGAAGGAAAGGAAGATGAAGCTCAGTTTGATGATGCTTTAAAAATGACGTTGAAAACGATTGATTTTGCTGAAGAAAAACAATCTATACCTTATGCTGTTTTTAAACCAACAGGTTTCGGACGTTTCGTTTTATATCAAAAGTTAACTGAAGGAAAAGAATTAACTTCAGAAGAAAAAGTAGAGTGGGATAGAGTTTTAGAACGTTTTCATACTGTATGTAAGGCTGCAAAAGCAAAAGATGTTCCGTTATTGATAGATGCAGAAGAAAGTTGGATGCAAGATGCTGCTGATGATTTAATTGAAGAGTTAATGGAAATCTACAATAAAGAAAAGGCTATTGTTTTCAATACGCTACAAATGTATCGTCACGACCGTATGGAGTATTTACGAAACTTACATCAAAGAGCTCACCAAAAAGGATATCATATTGGAATGAAAGTGGTTCGTGGAGCTTATATGGAGAAAGAACGTGAAAGAGCCAAAGAAAACGGTTATGAATCTCCTATCTGTGTTGATAAACAAGCTACTGATGACAATTATAACGAAGCAGTTCGTTATATGATGGATCATAAAAATATGGCGATCTTTGCAGGAACTCACAATGAAGAAAGCTCATATTTGTTGATGGATTTAGCTAAAGAACACAATATTGCTGTAGATGATAAACGTATGTGGTTTGGTCAATTATATGGTATGAGTGATCACATTAGTTTTAATTTAGCTAAAGAAGGATATAATGTAGCGAAATATGTTCCTTTTGGTCCTGTTCGTGATGTAATGCCTTACTTAATTCGTAGAGCAGAAGAAAATACTTCTGTAGCAGGACAAACTTCAAGAGAATTGAATTTACTCAAAACTGAAAAAGCCCGTCGTAAGCTGTAATGAATACAGTTGATGAAATAAAAGAGGCTATCTATAAAAATAAAAAAAGATTAGCAAAAGAACTTCAAGAAAGCAGGGAGCTTCTATTTCTTGTTAGAAAATCACTAACAACTTCATTAACAGACGAAGAAAAGGCAAAAGTAAAAGAACAAACACTTGATATTTGTAAAGCAATTCCTGCTTTTACTGTGTTTATGCTTCCTGGAGGAGCCATACTTTTGCCTTTACTAATCAAATTAATACCCGACATACTTCCTAGTGCTTTTAGAGCAGATGATGAAGAGTTAGAAGATACAAAACCAGAGTAATGTATTTCTAAATAACTAAAAATTGAGTATTTATTTCTTCCAAATTATTAAGGGAAATCAATCAATTAAAACTACAGCATCCCTTAATAAGCAAAGAGAAAGTGTATAAAGATGTTATAAAAAAAGTACTTTTTGTAAAGCTTTAAATAAAATATTACGAATTCATAAATAAAATTTCGTTAATCGTAAACAATAAAACACTACTTTTGCAGCTTCAAAATAAGCACGAATGCAATCAATAAGAAACATTGCTATTATAGCACACGTTGACCACGGTAAGACAACCTTGGTAGACAAAATTATAGATCAAGCTAAAATTTTAGATGAACGTAAAGAGCGTACTGATTTATTATTAGATAATAACGACTTAGAACGTGAACGTGGTATTACCATTTTATCTAAAAATGTATCCGTAAACTACAAAGGGGTGAAGATTAATGTAATTGATACTCCTGGTCACGCCGATTTTGGTGGAGAAGTAGAACGTGTACTAAAAATGGCAGATGGAGTTTTATTATTGGTTGATGCTTTTGAAGGACCAATGCCTCAAACACGTTTCGTATTAGGAAAAGCTATTGAATTAGGGTTAACTCCTATTGTAGTAGTAAACAAAGTAGATAAAGAAAACTGTACACCAGAGTTAGTACACGAAAAAGTATTTGATTTAATGTTTGCTTTAGAAGCAAATGAAGATCAATTAGACTTTACAACTATTTACGGTTCAGCTAAAAATGGTTGGATGAGTACAGATTGGCAAAAACCAACTGAAGATATCGTTCCTTTGTTAGATGCTGTTTTAGAAACAATTCCAGAAGCACCATATCGTGAAGGATCTCCTCAAATGCAAATTACATCGTTAGATTATTCTTCATTTAAAGGAAGAATTGCTATTGGACGTGTATATCGTGGAGATTTAGAAAAGAATAAAGACTACATGCTTTGTAAAGCAGATGGAACTACTAAAAAAGTCCGCATTAAAGAATTACACGTTTTTGAAGGAATGGGTAAAGCTGAAGCAGATAAAGTTCGTAGTGGAGATATTTGTGCAGTAACAGGTTTAGATGATTTTGAAATTGGTGATACTATTGCAGATGTAGATAACCCAGAAGCATTACCAAGAATTGAAGTAGATCAACCTACTATGAGTATGTTATTTACTATTAATAACTCTCCATTCTTTGGTAAAGAAGGTAAGTTTGTAACTTCTCGTCACTTACGTGATCGCTTATTTAAAGAGATGGAGAAAAACTTAGCGTTACGTGTTGATGAAACTGATACAGAGGATAAGTTTAACGTTTTCGGACGTGGAGTATTGCACTTATCAGTATTAATTGAAACGATGCGTCGTGAAGGATATGAGTTACAAGTAGGTCGTCCTCAAGTAATTTTAAAAGAGATTGACGGAGTTAAGTGTGAACCATACGAAACATTATCAATTGATGTTCCTGAAGATGTAGCTTCTAAAGCAATTAACTTAGTTTCTTTACGTAAAGGAGACTTATTAGTAATGGAGCCAAAAGGAGATTTACAACACTTAGAATTTACCATTCCATCAAGAGGGTTAATTGGTTTACGTAATAAAATATTAACAGCAACAGCTGGTCAAGCAATTATAAACCACCGATTCAGCGAATATGGACCTTATAAAGGAGAGTTTGCAGAAGAATTAAAAGGAGCTATTGTTTCTTCTGAAACAGGAAAAGCAACTGCTTATGCAATTGACCGTTTACAAGATAGAGGACGTTTCTTTATTGATCCAAACCAAGAGATATACAAAGGTCAAGTGGTAGGTGAAAATGCGAAAGCAGATGATATGGCTGTAAACTTAATTAAAGGAAAGAAGTTAACTAACGTACGTGCTTCAGGTTCTGATGACGGCGTTAAAATTGCTCCAAAAATTGATTTTTCTTTAGAAGAATGTATGGAGTATATTAGACCAGATGAGTATTTAGAAGTTACTCCAGAGAGTTTACGTATGCGTAAAATTAATTTTGTAAAATAATTTAACCTACTTTAGGTATAAACATAGAAACCATCTGTAATTCAGGTGGTTTTTAATTTTTATTAAAAATAATTTGCATAATTCAATTTTTATTAAAGATATTTGTACCAACAAAAACAAAGAAATGAATTTTATTCAATTACATCATCATCATTTTCATACTTGCACTCAGGCGAGCTGAAAATGTATTGAATAAAATCAAGATATATTTTAAACCCGTTTGAGTAAATCAAACGGGTTTTTTATTTTCAACAAGGCGCCACGAAAATACTTCTCAAAAGATTTACTCAAACCTATTCAAAATTAAAATGAGTAAATTAAAAATAGCCATACAAAAATCAGGAAGACTTAACGAAGATTCCTTACAAATACTGAAAGACTGCGGTATTTCTATAGATAATGGAAAAGACCAACTAAAAGCTTCTGCAAACAATTTTCCTTTGGAAATCTTTTATTTAAGAAACGGAGATATTCCTCAATATTTAAAAGATGGAGTAGTTGACATAGCCATTATCGGAGAAAATTTATTGATTGAAAAAGGCAATGGAATTCAGTTTATAGAAAAATTAGGTTTTTCAAAATGTAAAGTGTCCTTAGCAATTCCTAAAAATGAGGAATATACAGGAATAAACTACTTTCAGAATAAAAAAATAGCAACGTCATACCCAAACACCGTTTTAAAGTTTTTAGAAGAAAAAAATATAAAAACACAATTACACATCATTAATGGTTCTGTTGAAATAGCTCCAAATATTGGATTAGCAGACGGAATTTGTGATATTGTATCTAGCGGTTCAACTTTATTTAAAAATAACTTAAAAGAAGTAGAAGTTTTGTTAAAATCGGAAGCTGTATTGGCAGTTTCACCTAAGATTCAAGAGAAACAACAAAAAATACTTAACAAATTACAATTTAGACTTCAATCAGTATTAAAAGCAAGACAATCAAGATATGTGTTACTAAATGCTCCAAATGAAAAGCTAGACAAAATCATTGATATTTTACCAGGAATGCGTAGTCCAACAGTACTTCCTTTGGCAGAAGAAGGGTGGAGTTCTGTACACTCAGTATTAAATAAAAATCAGTTTTGGGAAATTATAGATGAGTTAAAGAACAATGGAGCTGAAGGAATTTTGGTATGCCCAATAGAAAAGATGGTTGTTTAATAACATAAAAGTAGCCAATAATTATAGCTAAAAACAATAAAAATAAACAGATGAAAATTATAAAAAATCCAGGAAAAAAAACTTTGGAGTTACTGTGTAAAAGAGTTACTTTAAGTGAAAACAGTTTACAGGAAACAGTACAAACAATATTAAATGATGTAAAGCTTAATAAAGATAAAGCCTTAAAAAAATATACACAGTTATTTGATGGAGTCTCTTTAAACTCTTTAAAAGTATCTGAAAAAGAGTTGGAAGAAGCAGAAAAATTAGTTTCAGACGAGTTAAAATCAGCTATACAATTAGCAAAATCTAATATTGAAAAATTTCACACTTCTCAAAAAGAAGAAACTAAAAAAGTAACAACAACAAAAGGAGTAACTTGTTGGAGAAAAAGTGTAGCAGTAGAAAAAGTAGGCTTGTATATTCCTGGAGGATCAGCCCCTTTATTTTCTACTATTTTAATGTTAGGAGTTCCAGCAAAAATAGCGGGTTGTAAAGAAATAGTATTGTGTACTCCAACGAATAAAGAAGGTAAGATTAACCCAGCTATTCTATACACTGCTTCTATGGTAGGAGTAACTAAAATTTTTAAAGTAGGCGGAGCACAGGCAATTGGAGCCATGGCATACGGAACAGAAACAATTCCTCAAGTATATAAAATTTTAGGACCAGGAAATCAATTTGTAACCAAGGCAAAAGAGTTAGTACAACAACAAGGGGTAGCTATTGATATGCCAGCAGGCCCTAGTGAAGTATTGGTAATTGCAGATGAAACATCAAACCCTGTTTTTGTAGCTTCCGATTTATTATCACAAGCAGAACACGGAGCAGATAGTCAATCAGTATTGGTAACTACTAACGAAGAAGTTGCTAAAAATGTGGAAGTAGAATTAAAGAAACAGTTAAAAGATTTACCAAGGAAAGAGATTGCTAAAAAAGCAATAGGAAATAGCTTTACAGTGGTTTTTAATTCTAAAGAAGAATGTATAGACTTTAGTAACGAGTATGCACCAGAACACTTAATTATAGCATCAGAAAAAGCTTCTGAATATATCGAAGGAATTGTAAATGCTGGTTCAGTATTCTTAGGAAATTACAGTTGTGAAAGTGCAGGTGATTATGCTAGTGGTACCAATCACACCTTGCCAACTAACGGTTATGCAAAAAACTATAGTGGTGTTTCATTAGACAGTTTTGTAAAGAAAATAACCTTTCAAGAAGTAACTAAAGAAGGTATAGATAACCTAGGCGAGGCTATAGAATTGATGGCGGAAGCCGAAGGTTTACAAGCACACAAAAATGCAATAACAGTTAGATTAAAAGAGCTTAATAATGTTTAATTTAGAAAAAATAGTACGACCTAATATTCAACAGCTAAAAGCCTATTCTTCTGCTAGAGATGAATTCAAAGGCGTTGCTGAAGTGTATTTAGACGCTAATGAGAATCCGTTTGGTACCTTGAATCGTTATCCAGACCCACAACAAGCAGCTATTAAAAAACGATTGTCTGAAATTAAAGGTGTAAACGAAAATCAAATCTTTATAGGAAATGGAAGTGATGAAGTAATCGATTTAGCATTTAGAATATTTTGTAATCCAGGGAAAGATAAAGCACTAACTTTTACACCCTCTTATGGAATGTATAATGTTTCCGCAGCTATTAATGATGTTGAATTGATTGAATTAGCTTTAAATCAAGATTTTCAGATAAATACAGATGTTTTAGAATGTTATTTAGAAGATGAAAATTTAAAAATAATATTCATTTGTTCACCAAATAACCCAACAGGTAACTGTTTTGAAGATGAAACAATTGAGTTTATTCTTAGTAAAATTAAAGGAATTGTAATTATTGATGAAGCTTATATTGATTTTAGTTCTAAAGAATCTTTTATAAATCAATTAAAAAATTACCCTAATTTAATTATAAGTCAAACCTTTAGTAAAGCATGGGGATTGGCAGGTGTTAGAGTAGGATTAGCCTATGCTAGTAAAGAAATCATTGATATATACAACAAGGTGAAGTCACCTTATAATATCAGTGCTTTAAATCAAGAAGCTGTACTTAATAAGTTAGATAACTTAGCACAGTTTGAGATTGAGAAAAATATCATTCTCAATGAAAAGGAAAAATTAGAAAAGCAGCTGCAAGAAATTGAGCTGGTTAAAAAAGTATATCCTTCAGATGCTAATTTTATACTAATAGAGGTTACAAATGCGAATGAGTTATATACTCAATTAGTAGCTCAAAAAATTATAACGAGAAACAGGAATAGCTTGGTAAATAATTGCATACGAATTACAGTAGGAAGTGAGAAAGAAAACAAAAAATTAATGACAGCATTAATGGAGTTGAGTGTTACATCTGATAAAGTTGAAAATTCACTTTAAATTTAAAAAGACGATGAAAAAAATATTATTTATAGATAGAGATGGTACGTTAATCAAAGAACCATCAGATGAACAAACAGATTCATTTGAGAAATTACAATTCTATCCAAAGGTTTTTCAAGGATTGAGTAAAATAGCCAAAGAACTTGACTTTGAATTAGTGTTAGTTACTAATCAAGATGGATTAGGAACAGAGGTATATCCAGAAAACACGTTTTGGCCAGTACACAACTTTGTGATGAATACCTTAAAAGAAGAAGGTATTGAGTTCGCAGAAGAAATCATTGACAGAACCTTTGCTAAAGACAACCAACCTACAAGAAAACCAAACACAGGCTTATTAACAAAATATTTCTCTAAAGAATATGATTTGAAAAACTCTTTTGTGATTGGTGACCGTTTAACCGATGTAGAACTCGCTAAAAATTTAGGTGCTCAAGGAATTTACATAAATGATGAAACGAATTTAGGAACTGATGAAATTACTGTAAAAAGAGAGGAACTAGATGATTTTATAGCTTTAGAGAGTAACGATTGGAACACTATTTATGAGTTTTTAAAATTAGAAGAACGTTCTGCCTCTATTGAAAGAAACACTAATGAAACTCAAATAAAAATAGAAGTAAATTTAGACGGAACAGGGAAAAGTACGATTGATACAGGTATTGCTTTTTTCGATCATATGTTAGATCAAATAGCACGTCATGGTCAAATGGATCTAAATATACAAGTAAAAGGTGATTTAGAAGTAGACGAGCACCACACTATTGAAGATACAGCGATTGCCTTGGGAGAAGTTTTTAATAAAGTTCTTGGTAACAAATTAGGGATTGAACGTTACGGGTTCTGTTTACCTATGGACGATTGCTTAGCTCAAGTAGCCATCGATTTTGGTGGTAGAAACTGGTTGGTATGGGAAGCAGATTTTAAACGAGAAATGATAGGTAAAATGCCTACGGAAATGTTTTATCACTTCTTTAAGTCGTTTACAGATGGTGCTAAATGTAATTTGAATATTAAAGCAGAAGGTATTAACGAGCACCATAAAATAGAAGCCATTTTCAAAGCTTTTGCAAAAGCTATAAAAGTTGCTGTAAAAAGAGATGTAGAAAAGATGATTTTACCATCAACAAAAGGAGTTTTATAACAATGAACAATAATCAATTATCGGTAGACAATGGTTAAAGAGAATAATAGGTAACTGATGATTGATAAATGATAATTGAAAAATATGATAGCTATTATAAAATATAATGCAGGAAATATACGATCTGTACAAAATTCGCTAACTCGCTTGGGGTACGAAAGTATTATCACAGATAATCCAGCAGAAATACAATTGGCAGATAAAGTAATATTTCCAGGAGTTGGAGAAGCTGGTTCAGCAATGCAATACTTGAAAGAAAGAAATCTTGATGAATTAATAGCCTCATTAAAACAACCGGTATTAGGAATTTGTTTAGGACTACAACTAATGTGTACATATTCAGAGGAAGGAAATACCAAATGTTTGGGCATTTTTGATGCACGTACGAAACAGTTTCCTCCAAAAGAAAAAGTCTCGCACATAGGGTGGAATAATTTTTCGGAATTAAAGTCAGCTGAATTACTAAAAAATATAACTCTAAATGATGATGTGTATTACGTTCATGGGTATTATGCAGAAGTATGTGAAAACACACTAGCAACCTGTGATTATATTACTCCGTTTAGTACCATTATACAGAAAGATAATTTTTATGCGATGCAGTTTCACCCTGAAAAATCAGCTGATGTAGGAGAGCAATTATTGAAGAATTTTTTAGAGTTATAAAAAGAAATTAAAATGAGAATTATACCCGCAATAGATATCATAGAAGGTAAATGTGTTCGTTTGACTAAAGGCGACTACAATACCAAAAAAATATATAACGAGAACCCGTTAGAAGTAGCGAAAGAGTTTGAGACAAACGGAATAGAATACTTACATGTTGTTGATTTAGACGGGGCAAAATCGAGTAAAATTATAAACTATAAAATAGTAGAACAAATAGCAACAAAAACCAATTTAAAAATTGATTTTGGAGGAGGTTTAAAGTCAGATGAAGATGCTCGAATTGCATTTGAAAGTGGCGCTAATCAAATAACAGGAGGTAGTATAGCTGTAAAGAATCCGGATACATTTATTGGATGGTTGACTAAATATGGAAAGGATAAAATAATTTTAGGAGCCGATTGTAAAGACAGGAAAATAGCAACTAATGGTTGGTTAGAAACCTCAGAAGTTGATGTTGTTGAGTTTATAAGTGAATATCAAGAAATAGGTATTGCGAATACTATTTGTACCGATGTAGCTAAAGATGGAATGTTACAAGGCGCTTCTTTAGATTTATATCTTGAAATTATGAGTAAAACCTCAGTCAACTTAATAGCCAGTGGAGGAGTAGCCAATATCAATGACTTACATCGATTAAAAGAAATTGGTTGTGAAGGAGCCATTGTAGGAAAAGCCATTTATGAAGGAAATATAAGTTTAAAAGAATTACAAGAATTTATAAGCTAAAACATGTTAAAGAAAAGAATTATCCCGTGTTTGGATATAAAAAACGGACGAACTGTAAAAGGAGTTAATTTTATAGATATTAAAGATGCTGGAGATCCAGTTGAATTGGCTAAACAGTACGTGAAACAAGGAGCTGATGAGTTGGTTTTTCTGGACATTACGGCTACGTTAGAAAATAGAAAAACTTTAGTAGAATTAGTAAAAACGATAGCACAAGAAATTAATATTCCATTTACTGTTGGTGGAGGAATTAGTGCTGTAGAGGATGCAGTGGCTTTAATCCAAGCAGGTGCAGATAAAGTGAGTATCAACTCTTCTGCAGTTAAAAATCCGCAATTAATTACTGATTTAAAAAACCGATTCGGAAGTCAGTTTGTTGTGGTTGCGATTGATACTAAAAATGTAAATGGTAATTGGAAAGTGTTCACTAAAGGAGGTACTGTTGAAACCGAATTAGAAACTGTGAGTTGGGCAAAAGAGGTAGAAAAATTAGGAGCTGGTGAAATTCTATTAACCTCCATGAATAGTGATGGTACCAAAAAAGGATTTGACATTGAAGTAACCAATGTAGTTAGTAAAACGGTAAATATTCCTGTAATAGCTTCAGGGGGAGCAGGAAAAGCAGAGCACTTTACAGAAGTATTTACCAAAACCGAAGCTAGTGCGGGATTAGCTGCTAGCATTTTTCACTTTAGTGAAATCCCTATACCAACATTAAAAAACGAATTAAAAACACAAAATATTCCTATACGATGAATATAGATTTTACAAAAGGAAATGGGTTAGTTCCTGTTGTTATTCAAAACAATACTACTTTGCAGGTGTTAATGCTAGGTCATATGAATAATGAAGCCTTTACCAAAACACAAAAAGAAGGAAAAGTTACTTTTTATAGCCGAAGTAAAAATAGACTTTGGACAAAAGGTGAAGAATCAGGAAATTTTTTATGGGTAAAAGATATTCAAATAGATTGTGATAATGATACTTTATTGATTAAAGTAACTCCAGAAGGACCAACCTGTCATAAAGGAACAACTTCTTGTTTTGGAGAAGAAACCTCTAAAGGTTTTTTATATTCGCTAGAAAGTACTATTTCTGACAGAATAGATAATGATGTTGAAACGTCTTACACAAATAAACTTTTTAAAAAAGGCATTAATAAAGTAGCTCAAAAAGTAGGAGAGGAGGCTGTAGAAGTAGTTATTGAAGCGAAAGACAATAATGATGAATTATTTAAAAACGAGGCTGCCGATTTATTATATCACTATTTAATCTTACTAAAAGCTAAAGGTTTTACAATTACTGATATTGAAGAAGTTTTACAAAGTAGAGTAAAATAAAGATAGTATTTTTGCAACATGAAAGAAGCCTTACATCAACTGTTTACTGAATTTCAAAATAGTATTCAAAAAAATGATTTTGTAAAACTAACGGTAAGTAAACCTATTCGTAAAAGTGACGAATTGTCAAATGTGTATGTTCGACAAATTGAATTAAAAGGAGAAAAACATTTTCAGTTTTTATATAGATATACTACAAATGACCAAGTTAAAAACTATGATTTTGAAGAAAGTGTAGAAGAATTAACAAATTTACTTTCTGAAAAATTTAGAGCTGCAACTTTATTTACACTATCGAACGATTTGTTGGTCTTTATATCAAAAAAGAAAAAGGTGAGCTTTAAAACCACAAAACCAAGTTTTAAAAATAAATTACCTGAAACACACGATAAACCTAAAGAAAAGAGAGCAGAAAATAGTGCGTATTTGTATCACTTAGGTGTAACAGATAAAGAAGGAAGGGTAATTCCTAAAATGGCGGATAAATACCGTCAAATTAACAAGTATTTAGAAATTATCGAAGCGCAGATACAATCGGTTAAGTTACCTAATCATATCAATATTGTTGATATGGGTTCAGGAAAAGGCTATTTAACTTTTGCTTTGTATGATTATTTGGTGAATCAGAAAGGGTATACAGCAAGCGTTACAGGTATTGAGCTACGAGAAAGTTTGGTGAATTACTGTAACGATATTGCCAAAAAGTGTGATTTTAAGGGCTTATTGTTTGTAGCACAACCAATTCAGGAGTACGATAACAATAAAATAGATATTTTAATAGCTTTACATGCTTGTGATACAGCTACAGATGATGCTATATACAAAGGTTTGGTTTCAAAAGCAGAATTGATTGTTTGTGCTCCGTGTTGTCATAAACAAATTCGTAAACAAGTAAAAGGAAAAGAACAGGAGAGTCCCTTATTAAAATATGGAATTTTTAAAGAACGTCAGTTTGAAATGGTTACTGACACCATACGCGCTTTAATTTTAGAGAAGAATAATTATACTACGAAAGTTTTTGAATTTATAAGCAACGAACATACACGTAAAAATGTAATGTTGATAGGTGCTAAATCATCTAAAAAAGTAGATAAAAAACGTATTGAAGCTAAAATTTCAGATTTAAAAGAAACTTATCAAATAGAGCAACACTATTTAGAGGGATTACTACTATAATGTTTTTATAATGTGTACATCTGTTAGTAATGTATTTAAAGATCTTCAATTAGAAAATGAAGAATTAAAAGTAGTTGAGAGTATTTTTTCGGAAGTAACCTATAAAAAAGGGGATACCATTTTACATACTAACGAAAAAGTATACTATCAATACTATGTGGTAAAAGGGTGTTTACGAACATTTTTTATGGATGCTAAAGGAAAAGAGCACACGATACAATTTGCTATTAATGATTGGTGGATTAGTGATTATATAGGTTATTTTTCCGAATCAGAATCTGTACTTTCTATTGAGTGTATTACAGATGCTACTGTGTTAAAAGTAGCCAAGAGCGATTTGGATAGTATCTATGAAAAAGTACCCAAAATAGAACATTTTTTTAGAAAAAAGTTAGAACGCTCAACGGTACGATTTCAGAAGAGAATTTTAAATAACTTAGTATTATCAGCTAAAGAAAGGTATCATTTGTTTTTACAAACCTATCCAAACATAGAGCAACAAATTAAAAACTATCATTTAGCATCTTATTTAGGAATAACAACCGAAAGTTTAAGTAGAATACGAAAAGATACATTATAAGCCTCTTTATTACCATACATCAATTTTTTTACAATTTTCATATTCTAATTTTGGGGTAACTTAAAAATAGAAATAATATGAAAAAAGTAGTATTTGTACTTACTAGTCATGAAGAACTAGGAGATACAGGGGAAAAAACAGGATTTTGGATTGAAGAATTTGCAGCACCTTATTATTTATTAAAAGATAAAGGAGTAGAAGTAACTTTAGCATCTCCAAAAGGAGGACAACCTCCAATTGATCCAAAAAGTAACGAACCAGATTTTCAAACACCAGCTACACATCGTTTTAATAAAGATGAAGAACTTCAAGCTGTATTGGCAAACACAATGAAATTGAGTGAAGTTAAAGAAGGTGATTATGATGCTATTTTTTACCCTGGAGGACATGGACCTTTATGGGATTTAGCTGAAAATAAAGATTCTGTAGCTTTAATAGAAACTTTTTATACAAACAATAAACCAGTAGGAGCTGTTTGTCATGCACCTATAGTATTAAAAGATGCTAAAGTAAATGGAGAACCTTTAGTTAAAGATAAAAAAGTAACTGGTTTTTCTAATACAGAAGAAGATGCAGTGCAATTAACTTCAATTGTACCATTTTTAGTGGAAGATGAGTTAAAAAATAATGGAGGAATCTATAGTAAAGCAGGAGATTGGCAAGAATATGTGATTGAAGACAGTAATTTAATTACGGGACAAAATCCAGCATCATCAGAATTAGTTGCAGAAAAATTATTCGCAAAATTATAATTAGAAAAACTAAAACGCTTAGAAAATCATTTCTAAGCGTTTTTTACTACTAAAAGTTATATTCCTTCACCTGATAAGTTAATTACCAATTCTCCTAGCTCGTGCTTTATTACAATAATTACATTTCTAGTACCTATATGTGTAGGAGTAAAAACAACATCAAAGTAAGTAGCTGTTGTTATATTTGTACCTATTGATAGACCTTTAACCTGAAAGTCTTCACGGTGTTGGCCTTCAACTTTTATTCCAGTGACTCTTGTATCTAAGTCACATTCATTTATTAGGTTAACTTCTATATACTTACTCGAATAAACTTCAGCTTCTAATTTAGAATAATCATTTTCAAAAGCTATGTCGACATCAATACAAGAAAGTATGTCTTCTTCGACTTCAAAACAAGATGTTAATGTGGTTAAAGTGAATAGAAGTAAAAAAGAGAGTTTGAAATATTTCATAGATTTTTTTGTAGGCAAATTTAATAAGTAATTTGAAATACACTAATTATTCCACCAGACCACAAAAAATTTAAAAAGTTCACCGTTTGATTTCTTTAGCCAGCAAAGAGGAGCATTTTCTTCATTTAAAAATTGTTGAAGTTTATTTTGAAAAGTTTCAAAAGTTAACCAGTTAATATTTGAATATGGATTTACTAACCAGTTGTGTTTAGTTGGAATATAGAATTTACAATCGGAAAATTGTGGTAACTCTTTCGGGTAAATATAAAATCCATAAATACACTCATTATTTAGTTGTTTAAAGTTTTTTCCGAAGTCTTTTAAAGGAACAAATAATTGTGCTTTAAAGTATACTTGTTGTATTATTTTATCTACATTCAACTTTAATTCATCTAAATAAGTTTTAGTATGATTGGAGTAGAGTAGTGGTAATTGTTTTTCTTGAAGCTTTGTTAGCTTTTGAATAAGAGAATCTCGTCGATTTGGTCCAATCCAATGTTCAACTTCAGAGTTACCAACAGTAGCATCATACAAATAGAATTTATATATAACTTCTAAATGAATTGGTTTCTCATTTTTTAATAGCAAACAATCCAATTCACCTACGGTAATTTTTTCTTTTTGAATTTGAATGTTTTCAGCAAGGATTGATACAGAAGTATCTTGGTTTAATTGAAATGAAACAAAACGTTCTACCAATTTTCCTAAACGTAATTTTTGTGTGATTTCTTGGTTAAACGAAGTTGTTCGAGTTGTTGAAGTAGGAAATTGTTCTAAATCAAAAACACCTTTTCCATGCCATAGAAAAGGTGTTTGTAAAAATCCTTCGTATTGTAATTGTAAGTCTTTTTGTTTTTGGTACATAAAGAATTACTCTTTAATTCCTAGTTTGTCTAATACCAGTTTTGTAATATCAAAACGCTCATCAAGATATCCAAATTCATTTCCTGTAGTTGTTAAAATTTGGGTATAACCATTTTCTTTGGCTACTTCAGCAATTACTTCACTTACTTTTTTATATAACGGGCGTAAACTTTGTTCTCTTTGAATTTGCATCATTGCTGTTCCGTTTTGACGAAATTTAGCCATTTCTTGTTCAAGCACCTGTATTTCTTGAAAACGTGTTTTTTTATCATCATCCGTCATTATTTTTTCTTCCGCTTTAAAAGAATCTACCTTTGTTTTATACTCTGTTGCTTTAATTTGAAAACTAGAATCTAATTGTTTACCATAGTTTTCTACACGTTGTAAAACACCTTTCATTTGTGGCATTTTACTAATTATTAATTCACTGTCTACTGTACCTACTTTCGTTTGTGCATTTGTAAATCCGATAAAAAATAAAGCGAGTATAAATGTGATTTTTAATTTCATAAATTTCTGTGTTTTGTGACAAATATAAAAAAGTGGTTAATGTACGACCCTTAAAATTCGTTAAATTTTATTTTTTTACTCTCAATGGTTGCGATAATGTTATTTACATCTTCTTGAAAATCGAACCAAATAATTTCAGGGTCTTTACGAAACCAAGTTCCTTGGCGTTTGGCAAATCTTCGAGAATTTTTCTTTATTTCTTCAATTGCAAATTCTTTAGCAAAGTTACCTTCAAAATATTCAAATAACTCTCTATATCCTACTGTTTGTAATGCGTTTAGGTTTTTATGAGGATGTAGTTTTTTAGCTTCTTCTATCAAACCGTTTTCAATCATAATAGCTACACGACGATTAATACGATCATACATAATTTCTCTATCGGCTGTCAATCCAATTTTTATAGATTGAAAATTACGAGGTGCTTTAGGTTTATTTTTAAAAGAACTGTATGTTTCTCCAGTTCCTATACAAATCTCTAAAGAACGGATTAATCGATGTGGATTATCTATAGCAATTGTGTTGTAAGCTTCTAAATCAAGGTTTTTTAATTGGTTTTGAAGGTGTTCTATACCTTTGTTTTCTAACTCAGTAGTTAAATCTACTCTTATTTGTGAGTCTACATCAGGAAAATAATCTAATCCTTTTAAAACAGCATCTACATACAAACCACTTCCGCCTACCATTATTTGAATAGGGTTTTTAGTAAATAGTTCGTTTAGAGTTTTTAATGCATCTTTTTCAAACTGTCCTACTGAATAATTTTCAAAAACACTTCTGTTTTGAATAAAATGATGTGGAGCAGAAGCAAGTTCATCAGCATCTGGAACTGCTGTTCCTATAGTCATTTCTTTATAAAACTGACGAGAGTCACACGAAATAATTTCACAATTAAAGTGCTGAGCTAGTTTAATGCTTAGTGCTGTTTTACCAATAGCAGTTGCACCAACAATCGTAATTAATGTGTTTTTTTGAGACATTTAGTTCAGTTTTGTACCGCAATGATAACAAAATTTTGCATCATCTTTATGTCCTTCAAAGGAGCAATTTGGGCAAGATTGAGTGTTTAGGTGTACCTTTTTTTTAGTCATTTCGGAACTTACAATTCCTGTAGGTATCGCAATAATAGCATAACCAATAATTACTGTAATACTTGCAATAAATTGCCCTAAAGCGGTTTGCGGAGCAATATCTCCATAACCAACGGTTGTAAGTGTTACTATTGACCAATAAATGCTTCTAGGAATACTTGTAAAGCCGTTTTCAGCCCCTTCAATAAAATACATTACGGAACCTAAAATGATACAGATAATCAACACAAAATAAAGAAATACTCCAATTTTAGCTTTACTAGCGTTTAAAGCTTTTATTAATTGATTGGATTCCCCAATATATCTAGAGACTTTTAAAATTCTGAAGACTCTTAATAAACGTAATGCTCTTAATGCTATTAAACTACTATGTGTACCCACAAAAAAGAACGTTAGGTACATAGGAATAGTAGAAAGTAAATCTATAATACCATAAAAGCTAAAAATGTATTTTGTTGGTTTTTTTATTGAAATTATTCGAAGGATGTATTCAATTGAAAAAAAGATGGTAATAACCCACTCAGATACGTATAAGAAATTATGATGCTTATTGTCAAAGCTTTCAACACTTTCAAGCATTACTAATATAATACTTGCTAAAATTACAAATAATAAAGCAATATCAAATAACCTACCAGCAGTTGTATCTGCTTCATAGATTACTTCGTGTAATTTTTCTCTCCAATTAAGTGTTTTATTATCCAAAAGGTCAGGTTTTTGAATGCTTTATAGCAATATTACAAATTATTTTCAACTTGTAATCGTACTATTTTAGACACTTTATTTTTTAGTAAATAATTTTTGATTATTGTTTTTGCTAGCTCTTTGTGTTCAATAGAAGTTAGCATTGATTTTAGAATAGACAATTGATTTTCTTGAAATGCAAGATTGGTATAGGTATATCCTACAACTTCATTTTTCTCAATTAAAATTACAGCATGCTCTCCCGGAGTTCTACCTTTATCAATAATAAGCATGTTATCATGATTAAAGTTTTTATCTGTAATTTTTCTTTTTCTAATGATATTGTACTTAGGTTTTAGCTTTTCAAGTTCTAAATGATATTTTAAACGGGTAAAAAGCATATTCCCAGTTTCTTCATAAGAAACTTTACTAACTCTTTTTATTACTTTTAATGCTTTTCTAGTTTCTTTTAAAAAGAGTTTGTTAGTTTCTTGCCTTATATTTTTACCTCTCCCTACAAAAATGATTGTTCCTTCGTGGTTATGAACATAAAAAAGACCTTCTTTTTCAGGCAAACTATCTAATATTCTTTGAATACGAAACTTTTCATGTCTGTTGTCAAAATACTTTATAGATTGTTGAATGATACCTTTCTCAACATCTTTATCTATTAATAGTTTAAATAATTGTACCGTAGCTAATGCGTCACCTGTTGCTCTATGACGATCAGACATAGGAATTCCTAAAAACTTACAGAGTTTTCCTAGACTATGAGATGGTGACTCTGGAATTAGTTTTTTGCTTAAACTAACTGTACATAGTGTATTTCGTTTGTATTTATAACCTAACCTGTCAAATTCGGTACGAAGAATACGATAATCAAAATTAGCATTGTGAGCTACAATAATGCAATCTTGAGTTATTTCAACAATTCTTTTCGCTATTTCATAAAACTTGGGCGCATTTCGTAGCATTTTATTATTAATACCAGTAAGTTTTACAACAAATTCCTGAATTTCTCTTTCTGGATTTACTAAGCTAATGAATTGATCTATAATTTGATGTCCGTCATATTTATAGATGGCAATTTCTGTAATTCCTTCTTCGTTATATTTTCCTCCAGTAGTTTCAATGTCTAAAATAGCGTACAAATCTCTCCCCTTTTTTAAGCTAATCTATGTAAATCTAAGCAATATAATTTCTAACTCCAAAAATAGAGCTCCCTATTCGTACCATAGTACTGCCATTTTTTATGGCTAATTCATAATCACCACTCATTCCCATAGATAATGTTTGTAAATTAGGATAGCTTTCTTGATTCTTATTAAAAAAAATAGCTAACGATGAAAATTCCTCTTGTAATTGCTCTTGGTTATCTGTAAAAGTAGCCATCCCCATTAAACCAACAATTTTTATATTTTTAAGTTCTTTTAATTTTTCTGAAGCTAAAATAGTTTCAATGTCTTCAAAAGGTAACCCAAACTTAGTGTCTTCCTTTGCTATCCTAGCTTGTAACAAACAGTTGATAACTCTATTATGCTTTTTAGCTTGTTTGTCTATTTCTTTTAATGTTTTAAAGCTGTCAACACCATGAATTAAATCAACAAAATGTGCCATATACTTAACCTTATTACGTTGTAAATGACCAATCATATGCCACTTTATGTCTTTAGGTAATTCATCATATTTAGCTACCATTTCTTGTATTTTATTCTCACCAAATATACGCTGCCCAGCATCGTAAGCTTCTTGTAAATCAGCAATAGGTTTAGTTTTAGATACTGCAACTAACGTTACATTTTCTGGTAGTGTTGACTTTATTTTTTGAAGATTTTCTTTAATTCCTGTAATCATAATAATTGTTTATCAGACTTTACACTAAAACTCATAAATAGTTAAAGCACTTCTTAACTTAGGTTCTATGTAGGTTGTTTTCGGTGGCATCATTAAGCCAGCATCAACAATAGTTTTTAGCTCTTGAATATTAGTAGGTAACATTCCAAAAGAAACTTTAAATTCACCACTATCAACCTTTGTTTTTAATTCTAACCCGTCAGATTTGTCTTGAGAATATACAATTTTAGAAGCGTTTCTAATATCCTCAATTCCTAAAATAGGTTCTAATACGGTTGTATATAAAATATAAGCATCTAATTCACTTAAACAGTCAGTAAATTCATAAGCTGATTTACGTAAATATAAAGCATAAAACTCACCATTTAAATACATACTAAAATGATGCTTTTCTTTAGGTCTGTATAGTTCTTGTCCACGATTCTCAATTCTAAAGTGCGTGTCAAGTTCCATTAAAAGTTCTTCAGGAGTTAATCCGTTTAAGTCTCTTATAAATCTATTGAATTCATAAATTTTTACCTGACTTTCAGGTAATAGATAACTCATGAAAAAGTTATAGTCTTCTTTTCCTGTATGTTCAGGATTGTTCTCTGCCAAATTTTGTGCCAATAAACATGAAGATGTTGAACGATGATGCCCATCAGCAATATATAGGGTACTAACATCTTTGAAGGCCATTGCTATTTCTTTAACATCTTTCTCATCACTTATCACCCATAAAAAATGTAAATCCTTATCAGATGTAGAAAACTCATACTCAGCCCTTTTCTTTTGATACTTCTTTACAATAGAATTAATCACATTGTTATCAGGGTAGGTGAGTAGTACAGGTTCTGCATTAAAACCTGTGTTTTTTAAGTAGTTTTCAAATAGTAACTCACGTTCTTTTAACGTGTCTTCGTGCTTTTTTATTACTTCATTATGATAATCTTCTACAGAGGTTGCTGCGATTATTCCACAGAAATTATCATTTGGAGTTATTTTTTGATATATGTAATAAGCAGGAGTTTCATCTTGCTTAAAAACTTCATTTTCTTTGAATTCTAAGTAACGATTGTGTACCAACTTAAAACGTTGTTCTCCTGTTACATCTTGTTTATGGTATTTATATCCAGGATTAATTACATGCAAAAAAGTGTATGGATTAAAATCGAGTTTTGCACCGATTTCTGCAGGAGTATAAATTTCATACGATTTAGAAGATACTAAAGCGACTTTATCTCTGGTGGCTCTAACAGCTTTAAACGGTTTTACAGTTGCCATAGATTATTCGCTTAGTAATTCGATAATTTTGTTAGCAAGTTCAATTCCAGCTCTATCTTGTGCTTCAACAGTTGAAGCACCAATATGAGGTGTCATCGATATTTCAGGATTCATTAATAGTTGAATTTCAGGTCTTGGTTGGTTTTCAAAAACGTCCAATCCTGCATATTTAACCTTTCCACTATCAATAGCATTAACTAAATCAACTTCATTTAGAATACCTCCATGAGAAGTGTTTATAATTCCTACACCATTTTTCATTTTGTCAAACAAAGATGTTTCTATAACATATCCTTCTTGAGCAGGAAGGTGTAGCGTAATAAAGTCTGATTTAGATAATAAATTATCTATAGTTTCTGTTTCAATAAAGAAATCTACTGATTGACCATCGAAAAAAGGAATAGTGATAGTTGCATTGTCTATTTCTACGTCAGTAGCTATCACTTCCATACCTAAAGCTAGTGCAGTTTTTGCAACTTCTTGTCCTACAGTATCAAACCCAATAATACCTAATGTTTTACCTCTTAGCTCAGTTCCTTGCGAGTATTGCTTTTTTAAGGCGTTAAAGCGCATATCTCCTTCTAAAGGCATTTCACGGTTTGACTGGTGTAAAAAACGAACCATTCCAAATAAATGCGCAAATACTAGTTCTGCAATTGAAGTAGCAGAAGCATCTTCACTATTCACAACATGAACTCCATTATCAATAGCATAATCAACATCAATGTTGTCCATTTCGGTTCCTAAGCAAGCAATAAGTTTAATACTTGGGCAAGCATCAATCAACTCTTGTCGTACTTGTGTAGTATTACCTACTGTAATAGCATCAATAGCATGATCGTTTATGTAATTTTCTAATTGCTCTTGTGCAACTTTAGTGTTTATTACTTCAAAACCTTTGTTTTCTAAAGCTTGTATTCCGCTAACGGAAATTCCATCGGTCACTAATATCTTCATCGTTCTTTATATTAAAAATGCCATTATAAAAATGACGTTGTATCTAACTTATTCTTTCTAGTTCTTGCATTACATCTACTAAAGCCTGTACACTGTATAAAGGTAAAGCGTTGTACATGCTTGCACGATAACCACCAACACTTCTATGGCCGCTTAATCCATTAATATTGGCTTCTTGCCACATTTTATCAAACTTAGCTTGCAAGTTTTTATCAGCTAAGGTAAAAGTAGCATTCATATGACTTCGGTCTTCTATAGCAGCGACTCCTTTAAATAAAGGATTTCTATCTATTTCACTATATAAAAGAGCTGATTTCTTCTCATTCACTTTTTCAATGAATTCGATACCTCCTAAATCTTTTAACCACTCTAAGGTTAACATAGAAGTATATACTGCAAATACAGGTGGTGTATTAAACATACTTTCTTTGTCAAGAAATACTTGGTAATTTAACATTGAAGGAATTTGGCGTTCAACTTTTCCTAAAATGTCTTCTTTTATTACAACAAGGGTAGTACCAGCTGGTCCCATATTTTTTTGAGCTCCTGCGTAAATTAAATCAAACTTTGAAAAATCCAGTTGACGAGAAAAAATATCAGAACTCATATCGCATACCATTGGAACTGAAGTTTCAGGAAAACTCTTCATTTGTGTTCCATAAATGGTATTATTACTTGTGCAATGAAAATAGTCTACATCTGTAGGGATTTCATATGTTTTGGGAATATAACTAAAGTTCTTATCTTTTGAAGAAGCTACTTCTACTAATTCGCCGAATAATTTAGCTTCTTTAATTGCTTTATTACTCCAAGTTCCTGTATTTAGGTAAGCTGCTTTTTTATTTAGTAAGTTATAAGCAACCATTAAAAACTGCATACTGGCTCCTCCTTGCAAAAACAATGCTTTGTAGCCTTTATTTTCAAGACCTAATAATTCTAATGCTAAGCTTCTTGCTTTTTCAATTACATCTACAAAAGGTTGACTTCTGTGTGAAATTTCGATTAAAGATAGATTATCATTATTAAAGTCAATAACAGCTTCTGATGCTTTTTTGAGCACTTCTTCAGGTAAAATACAAGGCCCTGCACTAAAGTTATGTTTTTTCATTTGTGTTGTTGTGTTTTGCTACACAAAGGTGCAAATTTATGTAGAGACTCTTTTAAATTTTAGCTAAAAAATCTAGTGTGTTTACACCATCGGCATAGTCCCATAACTTAGGATGTTGTGTCTGTCCGAATTCAATTTCATTTTCAATAAAATTATTAGCTACAACACATTGAATTTGCTCTCTGTCTTCCCACAGTTTAATCTTTAAATCATCTGCATTATCATAGTACTCATAAAAAACAGAAGCGATAGGAGAGGCGTAGCTTTCATCTTCTTTAATCATTAAAAAACCATTCTCTAAAATATCAAACTCACTCATTAAATACACTGCTTTGTTGTAATCGTAATTATTAGCGTATTTAATATTGTTAATGATTTCATGTTGTTGATACATTCCATTGAAAAAAGCATCAAAATTGTAACCTTTAGGAATGAAAATTTTAGAAACTGAGCGGCAGCCTAACCCGAAATAGCGAAAAACATCTTCACTTAAGTTTTGTAATTGTTCTTCAGATTCATTTCCTGTTAAAACAGCAACAGAATTTCTATTCTTTCTTATAATACTAGGTTTATCTTTAAAGTAGTATTCAAAATAACGTGCTGTATTGTTACTACCAGTAGCTATTACCGCATCAAACCCTGTTAGCTTTTCTTCAGTAAACATGATTTTTCTTTTTAATTCAGGTTCAACATATTCTAAATATTTTGCTAAAAAAGGCAATAAATGTTTATCGTTAGACGATTGTTTAACTAATACCGAGTGCCCAGAAATTAGAACTGATAAAAAGTCATGAAAGCCTACTAGCGGAATGTTTCCAGCCATGATAACAGCGACTAATTTAGGTTCGTTGTTACCTAAGTTTTCGTTAGCAATCCACTGAGTTAAGTTTTCAGAAGTGAGTGCTTTTGCCCAATTTTCTATAGAGAATAATATGTTTTCTCTGGTAAACCAGGTGTTATTTTCTCCTGCTATTTTTAATTGATGCTTAAATCCATCAAAAAACAATTCGTTATGTTCTATATGTTCTTTTTTCTCTATTTTTTCTTGAGAAAATTGACTTAAAAATTCTCCTAGTTTATGAAAAGCGTTAATTCTACTTTTTATACTATCCATTTATTTTGGTTCTAAATTAAATTGGAACTATTTTTGCAAATGCAAAGTTACAAAACTGAAAGAGATTAATTATGGCAATTATAATAACTGATGAATGTATAAACTGTGGGGCTTGCGAACCTGAATGTCCTAATACAGCAATTTACGAAGGTGCAGATGACTGGAAATATGCTGATGGAACTGATTTAACAGGGAATATCGTTTTACCAAACGGTAAATCTGCTAATGCGGATGAAGATCAAGAGCCAATTTCAGATGAAATTTATTACATCGTTGTAGACAAGTGTACAGAATGTAAAGGTTTTCATGAAGAGCCACAATGTGCTGCTGTTTGTCCTGTTGATTGTTGTGTTCCTGATGAAGATAATGTAGAAACAGAAGAAGAGTTATTAGCAAAACAACGTTTTATGCATAACGATTAATAAATAAAGCTTAAGAAATATTAGAACCTCGATAGATTTCGAGGTTTTTTTTTATGAATAATAATCTATATTTGCACTCGCAAAATTTCAATAAAACAATAGAATGAAAGCTGGAATTGTAGGATTACCAAACGTAGGGAAATCAACCTTATTTAACTGTTTATCTAACGCAAAAGCGCAAAGTGCAAACTTTCCGTTTTGTACCATTGAACCTAATTTAGGAGTAGTAAATGTACCTGATACTCGTTTAGAAAAGCTAGAAGAACTAGTAAACCCTGAAAGAGTTTTACCAGCAACTGTAGAAATTGTAGATATTGCTGGTTTAGTAAAAGGAGCTAGTAAAGGAGAAGGTTTAGGTAACCAATTCTTAGCTAATATTCGCGAGACAGACGCTATTTTACATGTGTTACGTTGCTTTGATAACGATAATATAGTACATGTTGATGGTTCAGTAGATCCTATTCGTGATAAAGAAACTATTGATATTGAACTTCAGTTAAAAGATTTAGAAACTGTTCAAAAGCGTTTAGAGCGTGTGAAAAGAACAGCTAAAACAGGTAATAAGGAAGCACAAGTTGAATTAGAAATTCTATTAAAGGTTGAAGAAACATTATTAGAAGGAAAATCTGTTCGTTCTATAGAGTTTACAGAAAAAGAAGAGGAATTTGTAAAGCCTTTACAGTTTATTACTGCAAAACCAGTTTTATACGTGTGCAACGTTGATGAAGGTTCAGCAGTTTCAGGAAATGCTTATGTTGATAAAGTAAAAGAAGCGGTAGCACATGAAAATGCTGAAGTTATTGTATTAGCAGTAGGTACAGAAGCAGATATTACAGAATTAGATGATTATGAAGAGCGTCAGATGTTCTTAGCTGATATCGGATTAGAAGAAGCAGGAGTTTCTCGTTTAGTTCGTTCGGCTTATAAGTTATTAAACTTACAAACTTATTTCACTGCAGGTGTAAAAGAAGTAAGAGCTTGGACAATTCCTGTAGGTGCTACTGCACCTCAAGCGGCAGGAGTTATTCACACTGATTTTGAAAAAGGGTTTATCCGCGCTGAGACTATTAGTTATGATGATTATGTATCATTTGGTAGTGAAGCTAAAGTGAAAGAAGCAGGTAAAATGAGAGTAGAAGGAAAGGAGTATATCGTTAAAGATGGTGATATTATGCACTTTAGATTTAACGTATAATTTTCTTCATTAATAAAGCATAAACTCCACTAAATTTTAGTGGAGTTTTTTTGTATCTTAGATGTTCAAATTCGCTTACTTACTATGCAAATAGAAAAACAAACATTTCAGTTTTTAAAAGACTTAAAAGAAAATAACAATCGAGAATGGTTTACAGAGCATAAACCTCGATTCACAGAAGCTCAAAATAACGCAAAAGCTGTATACAAAACCATTCAAGATAATTTAAACAAGCATGATGAGATAGATAAGTTTAAGCTATTTAGAATTTACAGAGATGTACGTTTTTCAAAAGATAAAACACCGTATAAAACACATTTTGGAGGTTCTTTTCATAGAAAGAAACCAGCATTAAGGGGAGGGTATTATTTACATATTTCCCCAGGCGATAGTTTTGTTGCTGGCGGATTCTGGGAGCCTAATAAAGAAGATCTTTTACGTATTCGAAAGGAATTTGAAGTAGATGCTTCTGAAATTAGAGAAATTTTAAAAGAAAAGAACTACGTACAACATTTTGGAGGTAAATTAGAAGGAGATGAGCTTAAAACAGCTCCTAAAGGATTTGATAAGCAACATCCAGATATCGATTTGATTCGCAAAAAAGGATATATAGCTATTCAACGTTTTACAGACAAAGAAGTATTAGCTCCCGATTTTCTAACAAAAGTAGATGACTCTTTTAAAGCACTTCGTCCTTTTTTTAATTATATGAGTGATGTGCTAACTACAAATTTAAATGGAGAGAGTATTTTAGATTAATTTAGGTGTAATTTCACTTCTCTTTTCAAATAAGCATAGGTAAGCGCAGTGGATAAAACATCTGCAATAGGAAAAGACATCCATACACCATTTGTGCCATAAAATTTAGGAAGTATATACACTAAAGGAATTAAAAAGAACCCTTGTTTTAAAAGTGTTAATAATAGTGCAGGCAACGCTTTACCTGCTGCTTGAAAGTAGGCAGATCCGATTAATTGGGTGGTTATTACTGGTGTTGCCAAGAAAGCTACTATTAATGCATCTGGAGTAAGTTTTAATAGTTTTTCGTCTTCTGTAAAAACACCAACTAATTCAGATGGAAATAGCATTATCAGAATAAAAATTAAAACAGCGATACCTGTACCAAAAAGGATAGATTTATTTATAGTTTCCTTTACTCTTTCTGTATTATTGGCTCCATAATTATATCCTGCAATAGGTAAAAAACCTTGCGTAACTCCTAAAACAGGAAATAAAGCAAATAACATAACTCTGTTAATAATACCATAAATCGCAATTGAAATTTCGCCTCCATACTTAAAAAGAGAATAGTTTAAGACTATAGTTAATACACTTATTGTTCCTTGTCTTACTATTGTTACACCTCCTAAAGAAACAATCTCTTTTACAATAGAAAAGTTAAGCTTAAAATACTTCGGAATAATTTTTAATTCAGTCTTTTTTGAAATAAAAAACCATAAAATGAATAATCCGCTTACAGCATATGAAATAGAGGTTGCTAAACCAGCACCGTACATCCCTAAATTCATAAACTTTATAAAAACTATATCTAAAAAAATATTGGCTATGGCAGGAAACAACATGGTTAACATAGCATAATTAGGTTTCCCAACTGCTCTAACAACAGGATTCCCCATCATAGCAAAAGCCAAAAAAGGAACGCCCCAAACAATTACATTAAAATACTCAGTTGCAGGTATTATAATATCACCATTAGCCCCAAAAAGCTGTAAAATAGGAGTGCTAAAAAATGTTCCTAAGAGTACGAATAAAACAGATAATGCTATGGTTAATGAAATTTGATTCCCAAAAACTTCAAATGCTTTATTATCTTTGTTTGCTCCTAAGGCTCTAGAAATTATAGAGCTACCTCCAATTCCAACTCCCATACCAATAGAAGAAATTAAAAAAGCAATAGGTAATACCACAGTGATTGCAGCAATAGCGAGTACGCCAATCCATCTTCCCACAAAAATGGTGTCAACAATCATATTAATCGACATTACTAAAATTCCAATAGAAGCAGGGATAGCTTGTTTTAAAATAAGTTGACTAATACTTTTTGTACCTAGGTCGTTGGCGATTGTATTCATGCTGACTAAATTAACACGAATTATTCATCGAAAATAAAAACAAAGTTAGATTTAAGTAATAATTAACATCAATCCTGTAAGTTTGTCTTATGAATTTATTTGAACAAAAGCATATCGTAACTTCAGAAGAAATAGACGAATATAACCATGTAAACAATGTGGTATATGTACAATGGATGCAAAACATTTCAGATGCTCATTGGAAAGAGCTTTCTAAAAATGTTGAAAATTTCGATTATGTGTGGTTTGTTATTAGACATGAAGTTGATTATAAAAATCAAGCCGTATTAGGAGATGAAGTTACGCTTAGGACTTGGGTTGGAAAAACAGAAGGGATAAGATCTGTACGTCATTTTGAAATGTATAGAGGAGAAACTTTGTTAGTAAAATCTCAAACTACATTTTGTTTGTTAGATGCTAACACAAAAAAGCCTAAAAGAATTACGAAAGAGGTAACAAACTTATTGTTACCGTAAAAGAAACAATATCTTTGCACTTATAAATTTATAGAATGACAACATTTACCGCATTAGGAGTACGAAAAGAATATGTTAAGGGATTGAAAGAGTTAGGAATAACAACTCCTACTGAAGTACAACAAGAAACTATACCTTATTTACTTGAAAATAATTCAGATTTTATAGGATTAGCACAAACAGGTACAGGGAAAACTGCTGCTTATGGCTTACCTATTTTACATAAAATAGATGCTTCAAAAGACAATATACAAGCGTTAATTTTATCACCTACAAGAGAATTGGTACAACAGATAAAGAAACAACTATTTAAATTTACGAAATATGTAGATGATAAAATTTTTGTAGAAGCTGTGTATGGTGGAGAAAAAATAGAGCGCCAAATCAACAATTTAAAAAGAACCACGCATATTATTGTAGCAACTCCAGGACGTTTGATTGATTTAATAGAAAGGGGTGATGTAGATTTAAAAAATATTAAAACCTTAGTACTTGATGAGGCAGATGAAATGCTTAGTATGGGGTTTAAATTAGAATTAAATCGTATTTTAAAATATACTTCTGGTACTCGTAAAACATGGTTGTTTTCGGCAACAATGCCAGATGAAATTCGAAGCATTGTAAAAAAATACATGAATGCTTCAGCAAAACAAGTTGAAGTAAACAAAAATGTATTGGTGAATGCCAACATTACACATCAGTTTGTAACAACTACGATCCCTGAAAAAACCGATGTTATTATTAAGTTTTTGGAAAAAAGACATACTGAAAGAGGAATCATTTTCTCAAGAACCAAAGCAGGAGCTCAAAAACTAACGAAAGAATTACAAGAAGATGGGTTTTCGGTAGAAGCTCTTGAAGGGGACATGCAACAAAAAGAACGTGATAAGGTAATGCGTGCTTTTAAAAACGGAAACCTACAAGTATTGGTGTCAACAGATGTTTCAGCCAGAGGAATTGATGTTCAAAACTTAGCTTTTGTTATTCATCATCAATTACCAGAACAACTAGAGTACTATACACACCGAAGTGGTAGAACTGCTAGAGCAGGGAAAAGAGGAGTTTCTTTAGCTTTAATTCTTCAAAATGAAAGAAGTCGTTTAGCTGAAGTAGAAAGAACATTACAAATACAATTCTCTGAAATATCAATATAAATGGATGTAATATACGCCATAGACATTGCTGGAACTTTTGCCTTTGCTATTAGTGGAGCATTAGTTGCTATTAGAAAAAAGTTTGATGTTTTTGGAGTCATTATCATAGCTTTTGTTACTGCCGTTGGAGGTGGAATGACTAGAGATGTACTTATTAATGCACATCCTATAAACTGGATTGGAGATATTAACTATATCTGGACAATATTAATAGCTGTTGCAGCAACTTTTTTATTTCGAAGTAAAATAGCACCGTTAAGAAGAACAATGTTTTTGTTTGATACTATTGGTATAAGTGTGTTTACGTTATTAGGTGTTCAAAAAGGAATAAACTTTAATTTACATCCATTTGTAGCCTTAGTTATGGGGATGTCTTCCGCAGTAATGGGAGGTGTAATTAGGGATGTGCTAACAAATGAAATTCCGTTAATTTTTCATAGAGAAATATATGCGTCAGCCTGTTTAGCAGGAGGAATTGTATACCTACTTTTATATCCTTTAAACATCAATGAAGATGTGCTTTTTGTTATTTCTGCAGGAATAATTATTCTTGTAAGAACAATTGCTGTACAGTATAAATTGGAGCTTCCTCGAATAAAAAAAGATATATTTGGTAAATAAAGGATATGAAAAATTAGTTGTTGAAAATTTAAAAGAACTTTCTAATATAGAAGGAAAACAGTTACCGGTAGGAGAGTGGTATACTGTAACTCAACAAATGATTAATGATTTTGCCAATGCTACATTAGATAAACAGTGGATTCACATCGATGAAGAAAAAGCTGCTAAATATTCTCCAACAAAAACAACAATAGCGCACGGATTCATGTCTGTTTCTATGTTATCGGAACTAATTTCTAAACAATTTGAAGTAAAAAGTGTAATTATGGGGTTAAACTACGGATTAAATAAAGTTCGTTTTCCAAACCCTGTGCCTGTAAATAGTGAATTACGTTTAATTAGTGCTGTTAAACTAATAGAAGATTTTCAGAATGGTAAAAAGCTAACTTTTGATTGTACGATAGAAATAAAGGGACAAGAAAAACCAGCCTGTGTTGCCGAATTTGTTTTTGTTCTATTTGAATAAAAAAAGCTACCTTAAGAAAGACAGCATTTAAAGTTTTATATTTCTTAGTATTATGACAACCAGCCTTTCGCTATTGTCTTTTTTGAATACATTAATAAAAACACACCAATAAGAATCACCATTATAGGCATTATGATGCTTCCAGGTTCGTATACTTCGGCTGCTTTGCTCATAAATAAGTTATACGGCATTTGAACTATAATAGCTATTAGCGAAATTAAAAACATAGGTCTTGCTAACTTTTTTCTCATTAATAAAAAAGCACTACCAATTAATCCACCAAAAACGGCAATTGCAAAAGCAGCAGTAACCCAAGTAGGAATATTTTCGTATAAAGCCCTTTCCGCCTCAGGTAAAGCGGCTCTGACTTCATCTGTCATATAAGCCAGCCCTAAATATTGCATAACTCCGAGAGCATTCCAAACTAAGGCTACAACACCAATAATCCAAAAAAGTGTAGTGGGTTTGTTTGAATCTTTCATAAAATATAGTTTTTAGTTAGTTACTGTTAAATGTAGTTATAAATAACTCAAAATCCAAAATAGACTGTAAATCAGAGAGTAGTGTAGGAGTAGAAAAGAAAGTAATTAACTAATAAATAATTAGGTCTTCTTAAAATAATGTTAAAGACTAATAATTAATGTAACGACAGTAGAGAGTAATCGTCATATAAACATATAGTTACTTAACAGGTAATGTTTAGTGATTAGTTAGTTTTTAATAGTTGATTGAAAGGAAAGGCTCGAGATAATATCTCGAGCCTTTTTTAATATATTTTATTTTTTATAGCTTACTTTCTTTCCAATAAAGCCATATAAAATCCGTCGTAACCAGATTTATGTGATAGTACTTTTTCGTCTTTTACAAATTTAAAATCTTTCCCCGCATCAGAAGCTAAAAAGAATTCAACTTGTTGTTGATTTTCAGATGGCAATACCGAGCAAGTAGCATACACCATTTTTCCGCCTGGTTTTACCATTTTAGAGTATTGTTGTAAAACTTCTTGTTGTGTACCACGAATTTTATCTAAGAATTCAGGTTGTAATTTCCACTTACTGTCAGGGTTTCTTCTAATTACTCCTAAACCTGAACATGGAGCGTCAATTAATACTCTATCAGCTTTCCCTTGTAACTTCTTAATTACTTTTGTTGAATCAATTACACGAGTATCAATATTATGAACTCCATTTCTACGAGCGCGCACCTTTAGTTTTTTCAATTTACTTTCGTAAATATCCATTGCTATAACTTGTCCTTTATTTTTCATTAAAGAAGCTAAGTGCAATGTCTTTCCACCAGCACCAGCACAAGTGTCAACAACCTTCATGCCAGGTTCTACATCTAAATAAGCAGCTACTAATTGTGAAGAAGCGTCTTGCACTTCAAAAAAGCCTTTTTTAAAGGCCTCTGTTTTAAAAACATTAGCTCTTTCTACTAATTTTAAAGCATCATCATATCCTTTAATAAATTCAGTGTCAATTCCTTCAGAAGCTAACTGTTTTTGTAAATGAGCTTTGGTTGTATTTAAAGTGTTTGTACGTAAAATAACCTCTGCTTGTTTGTTTAAAGCAGCTATTTCTTTGGTCCAAACCTCTTCACCTAATTCTTGTACACCAATTTCATCAATCCAGTCAGGAATAGACTCTCTAAACTTTCTTATTTTCAATAATTCATCAAATTTTCCTTTAATACGTCTAGTAGGAGTAGGTTCAATTTGATTCCAATCTGGTAACTGAATTCCTTTTAGTACACACCAAACAGCGAATAATCGCCATAAATCAGGACGAGAATACGGTGCTTTTACATTTGCTATTTCTGCATATAATCGTTTCCAACGAACCACATCATAAATAGTTTCAGCAACAAACTTTCTATCACGTGCTCCCCAGCGTTTATCTCTCTTTAAAGCTTTTTCAACAGCTTTGTCTGCATACACATCTTCATTAAAAATATCGCGTAAGCTATCAATAACCGCGAAAACTAAATTTCTATGTAATCTCATTTGATGAATTTAAGAGTGCAAAGATAGTTGATTTTAATGGCTTTTTGTATTTTCGTTCTTAATGAATTTAAACCACCCCGTAACATATATAAAAGGAATTAGTGTTGCCAGAGCAGAGTTACTATTTACCGAGTTAGGTATTAAGACTTGTAATGATTTATTACATCTTTTTCCGTTTAGATATATTGATAAAACACAGTTTTATACGATTAATCAGTTGCAGCAAAACTCTGCTGAAGTACAAATAGTAGGTAAGATTACGGGCGTAAAAACCGTAAAGCAAAAAAGAGGAAGTAGGTTAGTGGCTACTTTTTCAGATGCTACAGGTACTATGGAATTGGTTTGGTTTAAAGGTGTAAAGTGGATTAAAGATAGTTTAAAAGTAAATACTCCATATGTTATTTATGGGAAATTAAACTGGTATAATGGTATTCCTAATATGCCACACCCAGAAATGGAGACAGTAAAAGAATACAAAAGCAAGCTACAAATGGCTATGCAACCGGTATATCCTTCTACTGAAAAATTAAGCACGAAAGGAATAAGTAACAAGGTTATGCGTACGATGATTCAAAACTTGTTTCAACAAGCGTATAATGAAATAGAAGAAACTTTTCCGGCTTATTTTATTGAAGAACATCAGTTCTTAGGTAAAAAAGAATCGTTATTAAATATTCACTTTCCTAAGAATCAAGAATTATTAGCCAAAGCGCAATATCGATTGAAGTTTGAAGAATTATTCTTTATTCAGTTACAATTACTACAGAAAAAACTCATACGAAAATCAAAACTAAAAGGATTCGTTTTTGAACAGGTAGGAGAGGAGTTTACCAATTTTTATAATAATCATTTGCCTTTTGACTTAACAGGAGCTCAAAAACGAGTATTAAAAGAGATTCGTAAAGATGTTGGTTCTGGAGCGCACATGAATCGATTATTACAAGGTGATGTTGGTTCTGGAAAAACGATTGTAGCGTTATTAACTATGTTGTTAGCCATTGATAATGGCTACCAAGCCACAATTATGGCACCGACTGAGATACTTGCAACACAGCACTATAATGGGATTATAGAATTATTAGAGAAAACCAATATTAGAGTTGAATTATTAACAGGGTCTACCAAAACAAAAAAGCGTAGAGAAATTCATGAAAGTTTGGAAGATGGTTCGCTACATATCTTGATAGGAACTCATGCTATTTTAGAAGATAAAGTACAATTTAAAAATCTAGGGATTGCTATTATTGATGAGCAACATCGTTTTGGAGTAGCACAACGAAGAAAGTTATGGGAGAAGAGCCCAACCCCAGCCCTTCCCAAAGGGAAGGGAGAAGAAGTTCGTAAGAAGTATATGACAGCTCGTCCTTCAACATATAAACTTTTAAAAGAACTACAAGAGCAACGTAAAAAGCAAACAACACCTGCTGAGCGAGCTTTATGGGAAAGTTTAAAAACAAAACAACTAGGATATAAGTTTAGGAGACAACATATAATAGATGAATTTATAGTTGATTTTGTTTGTTTAGAGAAAAAACTTATCGTTGAAGTAGATGGGAAATATCATGAAAACCCTGAGCAACAAGAAGCCGACAATTTACGTACTGAAATTTTAACTGATTTTGGATATAGGGTAATTAGATTTACCAATGAAGAAGTTATTGGAAACACCGATAATGTTCTAGAAAATATAAAAGAAACTTTAAAAAGCCTCCCCTTAGGGGAGGTTGGAGGGGCTATTGTTCCTCCACATATTTTAGTGATGACAGCAACACCTATACCAAGAACATTAGCAATGTCGGTATATGGTGATTTAGACATTTCTGTGATTGATGAACTGCCTCCTGGTCGTAAAGAAATAAAAACGGTACATCGTTATGATAGTAATCGTTTAGGAGTTTTTAAGTTTTTGAAAGATGAAATAGCTAAAGGGAGACAAGCTTATGTGGTATATCCTTTAATCCAAGAATCTGAAGCGATGGATTACAAAGACTTAATGGATGGTTATGAGAGTATTTCTCGAGAATTTCCTTCTCCAAAATACCAAATAAGTATTGTTCATGGTCAAATGAAACCAGCTGATAAAGATTATGAAATGGAACGATTTGCCAAAGGAGATACTCAAATTATGGTAGCTACTACAGTTATTGAAGTGGGAGTAAATGTGCCTAATGCCTCTGTAATGGTTATAGAAAGTGCTGAACGTTTTGGGTTAAGTCAATTGCATCAATTGCGAGGTAGAGTAGGGCGTGGAGCTGAGCAAAGCTACTGTATCTTATTATCGAGTTATAAATTATCTTCTGATGGAAAAACTCGATTACAAACTATGGTAGAAACTACAGACGGTTTTAAAATAGCCGAAGTGGATTTAAAACTTCGTGGTCCCGGAAATATTATGGGAACACAACAAAGTGGAGTGTTAAACCTTAAAATAGCGGATGTTGTTAAGGATAGTCCAATATTACATGTAGCACGTAAAGCTGCCATAAATTTACTTCAAGAAGATCCTAGTTTATCTAAAAAAGAAAATGCCAACTTGCTAAAAACGTATGAAAAACTACGCAAAACAAGTGGCATATGGAGTAATATTAGTTAGAATTAAGTGCTAGCTGGAGCTAGTACTTAACTCTTCATCATTCATAGTGTTATCAGTTTTATTATACCTTAATATCAGATATCCAATTATAGCTGAAACAAGAGACCCTAGTAAAACACCGATTTTAGCTGATCCTAAAAACTCTGGGCTTTTTGCAAAGGCCAAACTAGCAATAAAAATTGCCATGGTAAACCCGATTCCTGCTAAAAACGATACACCTACAATATGTTGCATATTAATATCTTTAGGAATCTCTATTATTTTAAGCTTTTTAACTATGGTAATAATTGTAGTAATACCAATACTGTTTCCTAAAATTAAGCATAAAGCTATATGTATTATTAATGCTGAATCTAAATGCGCATTGCTATCAAATATTAAAACTCCGGCATTAGCTAAAGCAAAAATTGGAATAATTACATAGGCAACAATGTCGTGCAATTTGTGCTCTAAAAGCTGAAGAGGTGATTGATAATCTTCTATCCAATGATCTAAATTATCTATTTCAGAAATTTGTTCCTTAGAAAGTATTGGCATAGAGGTATCCTTAGCACTTTTAATGTTTTTTATTATTTGCGATAAGTTATCTATGAATTTAGGTGTGTCTACCTTTTGTCTAATAGGAACTGCAAAAGCCATTAAAATTCCCGCAACAGTTGGATGTATTCCTGCTTTAAGGAATAATACCCAAATAACTGTACCAAACATAAAGGTTATATAATGAGAATAAAAACCTCTATAAGCAATAAAATAAAGGAAAGCTAACAACCCTATCGAAATAGAAATTAAGGTAACATCAATACTACTGCTATAAAAAAGAGCAATTACTAATACAGCACCTATATCATCAACAATTGCAAATGCAGTTAAAAATACTTTTAAACTCAGAGGAACCCTGCTACCTAAAGTATTTAAAACAGCTAACGAAAAAGCAATATCTGTAGCCATAGGAACACCCCAACCATGAGCTGTTTCTGGATCTTCATTTAAAATAACAAAAAACAAAACAGGAAACAACATTCCACCTACAGCTCCAAAAAGTGGGAATGCTAGTTTCTTTGTAGTGTTTAATTCACCTATTAAAAATTCTCTTTTAATTTCTAATCCAATTAAAAAGAAGAATACTGCCATTAAGCCATCATTTATCCAAAGTATAAGCGGTTTGTATAATTCAAAATGCTCAGACTTGAACCCTATTTTGTATTCCCAAAGAGCTTGATAACTGTCTTTAAAAGGAGAGTTTGCCCAAATAAGGGCTAATAAAGTAGCTGCTAATAGCAAAATACCACTAGCACTTTCTGTTTTAATAAACTTTTGCAGTGGAGATATTATTCTCTTTTTAATCATATGCATATATAAATTGTGACTTACTAATTTTTGAAAAAAGTAAAGATATTAATTCTTTTTGTTTTGGAAAGCGAAGATAATTTATCAAAGTTTAACGAAAGGTTAAATTTTTAAATTACTTAACACTTAAAAAGGAAAAACGATACGAAATTCCTAAATTTAATTGAGTGCTACTTAAGCTTCCTCCTCTTGCTTTTACATAACCTGCTCCTAATCTTAAATTTAACTTATTGGTAAGTTTTTGATTAACTCCAATACTAGGTTTAATTATTAATCCTTGTCCTGTACTAATGCCACCACCACCGGCTGCACCACCTAATACTTGCGCGAAAAGAGAGGTTTTACCCTTAAAAAACTCATTGGTTTGAGCTCCTAATCCTACAACTCCTTCAGCATAAGCTCCTGCATCACCAAAATCAGCAAATGAGGTTTGACCTGCTGCGTACAAATACTTATTTAAGAAGAAATTTAGCTGTAATGAAATTTGATGCATGTTTTGATTAAATCCGCCATCTCTTGCTGCATCTATGTATAAGTCTTGCTTAATAATAGTTTCAAAACCTTTAAACTTACCTTCTGTAAATTTTCTTTCCTCAGGTAAAATACCATCTCTGTCTACATAATATTTTAGCCCTAAACCGAAAGTAGATGAAACGAAGTGTGAGTTAGGACTCATCATATATCCCTTATTAATTGAGGCGTAAACATTATCAAATAATTTTTGCTCTAAAGAAATATCAGGATAAATTAAAAAACCTCCTTTGGTATCCACTCCGCCACCGCCTCCGGCGCCTACCCCAAATTTAGTTAAAATATTCGTACGATTTTTATTCATTGACAAATGATATCCACTACCTAAGAAAATATCCATATAACCTGCTTTAATTCCATGGTATGCACCATCAGCTTTTACGAAAAAGAAAAAGTTATCTGTGATATAAGAATTTAGCTCAAAACCGGCTAAACGTATTGTGTTTCCTTCATAAGAACCTTTGGTTACTTTGGCATTATTTAAGTGAACCAATAATGAAATTCGATTACTTAAAGTATTCCATGAAGAATTTTTTAGATTTTCAACAGAAAAAGTATTTTCTCTATCTTCAAATCTTGCTGTTTTAAATGATAAAGGTACTTGTACAGCAACATTAATTTGGCTACTATTAATTGTTCCTCCATCAAAAAAGTCTACATAACTATATCCTGCTGTTGCTGAAAAGTGTTTAAAGTCATACCCCAAATTAAGGTGAGGTAAAATGAATGCACCTCCACCATCAGGGGCAGATGCGCCACCTCCGCCACCAAAGTGAAGACCAGCATCTATAAAAAGTTTATTAGTTATTTTTTTTTGAATTCCGGCATTAATTCCCAAAGTAAAGAAACCGCCACGAATACCTCCAACAGCTCCATATAAACCAACTCCTGCATAGCTCCAATTATTCAGTTTTAGGTTGTAATGGAGTCCTGTGTAGTCCATATTTTGTTCTCCTTCAGGCATTTTAATTGACAGGAAGTCTATTTGTCCGAAACCTACTTGTGTTTTTTGTTCTGGAATACTGCTCGTTTGAGCGTAAAAAAAATGAACACTCATTAGTAAAACTACTATGAGTGCTCTTTTAAAAAAAATGTTTAACATTTTAGTTTATTTAGTTATGTATTTGTTGACGTTCTCCGTTTATATATGAAGCTATAAAAGCATCTTCAAACCCTAATTTAATCAGTTCTTTTTTCAATTCTCTTGCTTCATCTAATGTTAAGAATAACCCTAAAGAGTACTTAAAGTAACCTTCGGCATTAGCAACTATTGAAGGGATGACCTTTGAAGACAATAAAGGGTATTGCTTGTCAGACAATACACCAATTTGAACAGAGTATATAGTTTCATCTCTAGTTCCTTCTGCTACTTCGTTTGTAGCTTTTTCAATATCTATACTAGATGCATCAACTCCATTAGAGGCTTCATCAATGTCATTGTTATTTCTAGAAGCTCTTGCTTCAGCTCTACTAATACTATCGAGTACTCTATATGCTTCTTGTTTTTTTACCGCTTCAACATCTATGTTGTTGATAGCGCTGCTACCACCATAAGCATAAAAGTAATATGCTGCTCCTGAAGCTACTCCTAATAAAAGCCCTAAAAAGATTGATAATCCTCTTGAGCTTCTTTTAAATGCTGAAAATTCTTCTTGAGTGCTAGCTAATTTATTTTCAGCATTTTCTCTTTCTAATTTTGAACTATCTAAGTCTTCTTGTATTAACTTAAACTTTTCTTCTTCTATAAAAGGCATAAGTATGTGGGTTGATTAGTTAATGTTTTTGGTGCACTAAAATACAAATCTTTTTTTTATCGTTAGATATTGATAAAAAAGTTATTCTTGATCCCTAAAGCTAGGATAAAAAATGTGGGTTGGCATAAATAGTCATTTTATCATCTCTGCTAAAACCAATGAGACAGATTCCGAATTCCTTAGCAAAATCTACTGCTAACGATGAACAAGCAGAAACAGCAATTATGAATGGGATTTTTGCTAAAAAAGCTTTCGATACGATTTCGTAAGAAACCCTACCGCTTACCAACATGTATTTAGCTTCTTTAAGTTTCGAATTACTTATCAAATCACCTACACATTTATCAACTGCATTGTGGCGACCAATATCTTCTTGTATGGTTAAAAGTACATTTTTTTTATTGAAAATTGCGCAGGCATGACTTCCTCCAGTTGTTTCAAATACTTTTTGTAATTCTTTCATTTTTAAAAACATATCATCTACAACATAAATAAAAGATTTAATATTTTCAGAATCTTCATTTTCCAGAGAATTTCCTGATACTTTTAAATCTTTTAATTCTTTTTTTCCGCAAATACCACAAGAAGAAATAGATAAAAGAGTACGTTTGTTTAAATAGCCCTTTCCTAATTTTTCTTTCGCAATAGTTACATTCATTATGGTAGAAAAATCTTCTTCTGTTTTTACAACACTTAGTTTGAAGTCTTCATTTTTCTTACAAATATCTTCTGCAAATAATAAGCCTTTTATCAAGGCTTCATCACTTCCAGGAGTACGCATAACAACGGTATAAGGTTCATTATTTATATTAATTTGTAAAGGTGCTTCAATAACTAGGTTATCCTCTAGTTTAATAGATGAGTATTTAGATAACTTAACAGAATGATATGCGCTTGATTGTTTTGTCATAAAAACAAATTTAGACAAAAGGAAGGTAAAGAAAAAAGCCTTGATTTAAATATCAAGACTTTTAACATGCTTTGAATCCCCTAATAAACAAAACATTTCTTAAATATAAGAAAGTTTTATCAGTTTTACAATTTTATTTTTTTGTAACACTATAGAATATTGGTTTTTATACAATTAATAACGACTAAATCATTGTTTAAATTTGTTGAGAAAAAAAGAAATGTATCCCCTCCATCTTTTAATTTAGTTTCTTTTCTTATTTGTGCTACATTTTTAGGGAAATTACGTGTCGTAATATTGGCTTTATCTACCTTTATTTCCTTTTTTAGTTTCTTTTTATTGTATGGAAAAACAGAAATAATTTCAAAAACCCTTCCAGGAAAACTTTTGATTAATTTTTTAGAAGTATACAAATGAGAATGCTGATGAATCTTGTGTACTTTTAACTGACTTGCAACCTGATTAAAACCTCCAGATTTCATAATAGCTGCATTAGGTTCATATAAGTACTTCTGAGGTAAACAATAACCAAAATTAACTTCATTATCTGAATTAAAATTAAATTCTTGAATTTTGTTTTTCAGAAAGTTAACCGTTTTTATTTTAACCAAATCTTTAAACTCTTTTTTTAGTAAAAAAAGTAGTTCTTTCACCTCGTTATTAACAGCTATAACGTGAATTTCTTTAACAAATTTTAATTCATTTATTGTTGAAGTTATATCTAGAATAGGAGAGTTCTTAATTAAAATAGTATCTGATTTATCAAATAAGAAATCTAAATTTTCAGGTACATTTGGTAAACAATCTTTTAACAAAAAGACTTTTCCTTTTATGTCATTTCTACGAGATGGATCTATATAAATACAATCAAATTTTTGAGGTGTATTTTTTAAGTGTTCTAATCCGTCACCAGCTATTGTTTCTACATTTGAAACACCTAATTGTTTGTAATTATGAGCAACAATTTCAGATAAATCACTGTTAATTTCACAATGCACAACATTTTTAAAATGTTTTGAAAAAGCATAACAATCAACACCAAAGCCTCCAGTAATATCTATTATTGACTCTCCGTTAATTAATTTAGACTTGTACTCAGCTGTTATTTCAGAAGAAGTTTGTTCAATATTAATTTTTGAGGGGTAATAAATATTTTTTGTTTGAAACCAGGTGGGTAATTTTTTCTCTGATTTTTGTTTTGCTATAATTTGATTGGCTAATTCTTGTATAGAAACATCTTTAAAGGGACTTCCCTTAAAAATTAATTGCTCTATATTGGATGTTAGGTTATGGTTAATATAATCCTGAACCTCAGTATTTAAAATGTTTTTATTCAAAAAAGAAGTGTTTTTTTAAATGCTTTTTACTACAATAATACTAATAATTTAACAGTTATAAAGTTTTGTTAATCCTATATTTTCATTAGGTTTGTTTACTTAATTATCAATTTAAAGTTAACAAATAATTTATTATGAAAAAAAGTATTTTAATGCTTGCTATGATTTTAGCAACAATGAGTGCAAGTGCTCAATTTTATGTTTCTGCTAGTGGAGGTTATTCAATATCTAGTGCTGGTGTACGTTTTGGTACTGAAACTACTGCATCTGGAGTAGAGAACACTTACGGTAGTTATGGTGAAGGACTACATACTCAATTAAGAGGAGGGTATTTTTTTAACGACACTTTTGGTGTTGAAGTTGGTGTTGGATACTTACATGGAGCAGATCAAACTATAAACAAAGTAAATCTAGCAGGTCAACCTGAAATTGATATTTACTCAAGAGGTAGAGCTTACGGTGCATCTGCTTCTTTAATTTATAAGTTTACTAATAACATCTATGGTAGAGTAGGTTTTTTAACAAAAATAGGAGGTAAAACTGAAGCTGTTGGAAAAATGCATGGAATTAAATTACCTGCAGGAACATTACCAGGTGTGCCAGTAGAAACAACTTTAGATGTTGATTTTGTTCATGATTTTAAAGGACGTTTTCCTTTAGGTGCTATTGCAGCAATTGGTTATAAGCATGATTTATCTAAAAATGTAGCTATTTTTGGTGAATTTGAGTATATGGGAATTAGTGTTACTAGAGATACTTCTAAAATGTCTGAGTTTTCAGCTTCTATTAGAGAAAATGGAGCAACATTAAATATCGATCAGGTAAGAGATATTTTAACAGCAGGAGGAAATTCTGCAGCTGCATTATTTCATGATAATATAGAGTATGTTGATGAGTTACCTTTAGGAAACACAGATACTTCTAAGCAATTATCTCAAAAAGTTCCTTATTCTTCTTTTGGAATTAATTTTGGTATAACTTATACTTTCGGTAAATAATATTTTTGAGTTATATAAAAACTAAAAGAGCAGCTATGTAGCTGCTCTTTTTTATTATAATAATTTTTCACTAGGTTAATTGTACCCTTTAACATCTCCCATATCTAATACTCCTACAGCCATTTCATGTTTTGTTGGTAATATTGCTCCAGATTCAGTTGTGACCCAATCACTCCATGTGGCTTCCATTCCGCCTGTTGGGATTATAGAAACCCACATTTTGTAACTGGTAGGTCTGCCGTTTTCGTCTAAAATCCATAAATAAGAATCTCCCGGAGTTGATCCTCCCGTGGTATAAGTAATCAATAAAGCGTCTTTACCTTCATATTGTACAATTCTTCGCTCAATTCCGTTTTCAAATACTTTATAAGGAGCTACTAACCAAAAACTATCATTGTTAAAGTAGTCTATTGCTTTTTGAAGTATTTTGTTGTCTTTAACTTCTTTTTCGTTTACTAAAACAACACTTTTTTCGGGGCTTTTTGTATGCAAGATTACTTTATTGGTATCCCACGATACTTCAACAATATTTTTTTGTTTGTCCCATTTATAAAAATGCTTTCCTCTAAAACTCCACTCAATAAAACGAGTATCTTTATAAGCTTCATAATTCAATGCTTCAAGCATTTTAGTAGCTAAAGCATCTGCTTCAGGTCCTTGTTTGCCTGTAGGAAGGCTTTCGTTGTTTTTAAAGTAAAAAACGGCTAATAGAATAGCTCCAACAAGTAATAATACTCCTAATATTTTAAATAACTTCTTCATTTTTACTCATTAATTGTTTTATTCCTTTGGCTAATTCGTCTGCTGCTGCAGGGTGATTTCTAAACCAAAGTTCTGGTTCAATTAGCTCTAATTCAGCGATAGCTAATTTACCATTATTATCAGTATAAACATCAACTCGTGCATAAATAGGAGTTTCTATACAAGCTTTAACGGCATTTTCAGCAAACGTGATTTCTTCTTTAGTAGGTGCGTAGGTGTGAACCGAGCCTCCAAAATCGTCTTGTACTCTAAAGTCTCCTGATTTTGCTATTTTTAAAACAGCATGTGTAAACTTACCATTCATAACCATTAACGAAATTTCTCCTTTTTCAACTATGTTATACTGAAAAGGCTGAATAATCATAGCTTCTTCTGTAATTAACGAAGAAAAAGTCTCTTCATACTTGTTTATGTTTTCTGAATTGATTTTATAGGTATGTCTTGCTGCTCCTGAAATACACGGTTTTAAAACAAACTCTTTTAAACCAAACTGAATTGAAAGTTCTTTAAGGGTTTTAGTAGTGCTTTGTTCTATAAAATATGATTCACAAATATGCACTCCGTTTTGTTGTAAATCTTGTAAGTAATGCTTGTCAATATTCCAACGAATAATTTTTTCTGAATTTAATAGAATAGTTTGCTGACTCACATTGTTTAACCATTCAGAAAATTCAGAAAATCGATCAAAATAGTCCCAAGTGGTTCTAAATAAAACATATTTTGTTGTAGACCAATCAAAAGTAGTGTCATCCCATGAGAGACGAGTTGCTTTTAAACCTTGGTTTTCAAGAGCTATTTTCACATAATTATCTTCATCAAGTACGTTTTTAGTGTATGCGTTAATTTCAATCGGATTTACATACCTCTTATCTGTTAAGATAATTACATCGTATTTTTTCATGAGCTATTTTACTTTTTGTTAAATAAGTCTTTACTGATATAAAAATATTAGTTACAATTTAGCATGTTTTTTTTAAAAAAAAACACTAAAAAAACAAAACTAGTATTAAATAAAAAAAGTGCTTACCTAAGCACTTTTAAAATATATCTTTTACTAAATCATTCATACTATCGTATTCTTTAAATAAAAAGCCAAAGAAATCTTTGCTCTTTTTTTCTTGAGCCTCTATTATTCCTTCAGAAAACCTATACTCTCTAAAGGTTCTTAACTTGTTATTTAAGTCTTTCTTTAAGCCTTTTTTTATAGGTAAATGATCTGTATTTTTCACAAGTATATTTTTATAACGCGTTATTTAAATCTACTTTATATTTGTTTAATAAAGCTTTAGTAATACCTAAGTTAGCTTCTTTAGAATCTACAGCTAAATAAATAAAGTAAGTACCACTTGGCGCAATGTTTATAACGTGTACTTGACTAGATAATGTAATTGTAATATCCTGTATTTCTTCGTTTAATTTTAAAGCTTCAATTGCTTTTAATTTAGCTTTTACTACCCCTAAGTTGTATGCAGAAGCAAGAGTAGGATCGAAATTAGGATCTACTGTAAAAGATTCGTAAGCTTCCCCTGAACCTACATCTGTAACAGACACTGCAATAAACCCTGGAACATTAGTTCTTAAGTTTTCGATAAAATCATTTAAAATTTCCTTCATTTTGATATATAATTAATTGTATTAATATATTTCTATATAAAATTATAGAGCTAGTTTTTTTAAGGTTAGTTTCATTATAGCTACCTTAGATATGTCATCAGCCATTAAACAAACAATATGTTTGTTGCTATATTTATTTATTACCACTAGTTCATTATTTGAGTTTAATACTAGCTGATTAAGCTTATCAGATTCTAAAACGTCTTCGAAAAATTCATGAGACATTGTAACCATAACAGCTAACATTGCTGCTACATTATGTTCGTTAGTAACATTGTAAGAATCTATAATATGACCTTCAGAATCGAATACAAGTCCTTTGTTAGCCTCCGATTCTTCGACTAACATTTGTAAGTTTATTTCCTCCATTATGTTCAACTGTAAGCATTAACGTGTAGTTAATACTAAATTTTGTTTCCTATGCACTGATTTAGACACACCTATTTTAAATAGAGTCACAAAAGTAAGTCTTTATTTTAGTTAATTAATTTTGTTTTATCTTTTTTTGTGATATCTTTATCAGAAAACTTTATTAAAAGAGGGTAAAAAAAAAGACTAGATTTTATAGGGACACAAAAATAAGTCTTTATTTTAGTGAATTAATTTTGTTTTATCTTTTTGTGATATCTTTAACAGAAAACTTTTTTAAAAGAGGGTGAAAAAAAGACTAGATTTTTTTAATCTAGTCTTTTTTTGTGAGTATTAATCACCTTGTGGTTTTTGTTTGTTTTTAAACTTTACTAAGTCAAGAATGTTTTCAAACCTAGGTTGGAAAAAGAAATCGTAAACAGCTTCTTTTAAATTATTTGTATTATTAATAGATTTAGCTGTTTCTTTTTCATCGATTGTTGAATTATCTAGCAGAACTTTAGTTTTGTATTCATTTTGAAAAAAAAATATAAAATCCTGGAATTCAATATCATTTGTTGTTTTTTGAATATCAATAGTTTTATAAGACTTCATTTAATTCTTGTTTGTATTTTCTTAGCATAGTCCTAGTAAGGGTTAAATTAGCCTTGTTAGAATCAACAGCCAGATAAATAAAATACTCTCCACTAGGAGATATATTAACAATATGTATGTGGTTATCTAACTTGAAGTGAATGTCGTTAATGTTTTCTTTCAAACCTAAAATATCAATTGCTTTTGTTTCTAAAAGTAGTTTTTGTAAATCCAATTTATATATAACTTTCCACTAAAAAAAGTTTTTTTAAAAAAAAGAAAAAAAATTATTTTAAAATGAATAATGTAAGTTTTTTGTTAAAAAAAAGCAATAAACAAAACTAAAAAACTAATTAAGAATATATTATATAATCCAAAGACCTGTATTTAACTTTAAATTAACTCTAACTTAATTTTATAAACTATTTTTATTAATAGAGTATGATTTTTGTCATGTTTTAAAAATAAATTGATCTTTAGGTTTGTAGCAGCTGTGTTAAGAATACTTCATCAAAATGATTTTTTTTCTCAGTTGTTTTATCACCCGATAATCTAAACGTAAACAAAACACATTTTATAAATTATGAAAACATAAATCAATTTAATTATATGACAACTAACTCTGAGAAAAAGTGGGAAACCTTAAAAAGAAATCCAAAACTACCAACCCCAACCCCTGTAGACCGAGAAATTACACTAGATGAAAACGCCATTCTTTTAAGTATTACAGACACTAGAGGTGTAATTGAATACTGTAACGAAGACTTTGTTGAGTCTTCTGGTTATGAAGAATACGAATTAGTAGGATCTGGTCATAATGTTGTAAGACATCCAGATATGCCAAGAGTAATTTTCAAATTAATGTGGGAGCGAATTCAAAAGAAACAAAACATAATTGCTTTCGTTAAAAACATGGCTAAAACAGGTAGATATTACTGGGTAATGACTGATTTTGTTGTAAAAGAAAATGATAAAGGACAGGTTGTAAACTACAAAGCATTACGAAAACCAGCACCGAGGAAAGCTATACAAGAAATCATTCCTTTGTATAAGAGATTAAGAGAAATTGAAGATCTTAATGGAATTGAAGCTTCTGAAAAGTTTTTAAAAGGTTTTTTAGATTCTAAAAACACTGATTATGATACTTACATAGAAAGGTTGATTACAGATAACTTAGGTAATCTTTCAGAAACTTCTGGAGCTGCTGAAAAGAAAAAAGGATCTTTCTTTAAAAGATTCTTTAGAATAGAATAATACTTAATATCAATTTCCCCTGTAAAGGTTTTATGTTTAATAAGTTGCTTTAATCATTCGATTGTTGCCAAACAAATCTTTTCGAAGTTCAACTTTAGTAAAACCTTTACGCTTTAACATTTCTATAGTTTCAGGGCCTAAATACTGATTAATCTCAAAAAAAAGCAATCCATTTTTAGTTAACGACTTAATGGCTAAATCGGCTATTTTTTTATAAAAAATCAAGGGATTATCATCATCAACAAATAACGCTAAATGTGGTTCGTTTTCTAAAACATTGTTTTTGATTTCTACTTTTTCTAATTCGCGCACATAAGGTGGATTAGATACTATCACATCGTATTGTCTAGATAAGTTCTCAGTTTGTAATATATCTTGAAGTATAAAAGTAATTTCAGCTTTGTTTAACGAAGCATTCTCCTTAGCTACTTTTAAAGCTTCCTCAGATACATCAATAGCGCTTACGTTAGCACTTGGTATATTCTTCTTTAGGCTAATAGGAATACAACCGGTACCTGTTCCTATATCTAAAATAGATAACTGTTGTTTATTATCTTTTACCTCATTAAGAATCCATTCAACTAGTTCTTCGGTTTCTGGTCTCGGAATTAGTGTGTTTTCATTTATCTTAAAGGGATATCCGTAAAACTCTGTTTTTCCTAATATGTACTGAATAGGCTCTTCTTTTTGTAATCTAGCAAGAGCTGTATCTAAAAGATCACACTTTTTTGAAGGGATCTCTAAAGTTGGTTGTAAAGTAAAGTCTATTCGTTGTAATCCTAAATATTCTTCTATCAACAAAAAAAAGAAAGTATCTATTTCTGTTTTAGGAAATATACTTTTTAATTCTTTAGTAAATTGTAATCTAAAATCTTTTAACTGCATTGACTTTTAGTTTATTTTATAAATCTTTTAGCATCCAAACATTACACGAATAATGGCCTGTGTTTCCCATAGGCTTATCAAGATTTACAAATCCGTTTTTCATATATAAAGCTCTCGCAGCTTCCATGTATGGCATGGTTTCTAAATAACATTGCTCATAACCTTGTTGTTTAGCCCTATCCAAGCAATAATCAATTAATTTACTTCCTAAACCTTTTCCTCTAGCTATAGGCAAGAAGTACATTTTTTGAAACTCACATACGTTACCTTCAAACTTGTCTAAAGGAGCAAAACCAGCGCCTCCTACAACTTTTCCTTGATGCTCTACTACAAAATAACCAGCCTTATCTTTTTGGTAAGTTTCGTACATCTCATCGGTAGCTTTATCTTCATAAGCAGTTCCTACTTTAGGTACTCCAAATTCGATTAACACACCGCGTATAACTGATGCTAACTCCGCATTATCTTGCGGTTTTACTTCTCTAATAATAAAATCAGAAGGTATCATAAGAATATAGTACTTTTGCTAAAGCAAAGTACCCAAAAAAACACGAGTTTTCATGAAGAAAATCATATATTTTTTACCTTTTATACTTTTTGTAATAAGTTGTTCTGTAAAACAAAAACCTATCTTCTTAAAAATTGATGATATAAAACTACTATCGGCTACTACCGATACTATTAGAGTAGGGGTAAATGCATATTTTAAAAATCCTAATGATATTGGTGGTAAAATTGCTACAGATGAAATTAAAGTTTTAGTAAATCAGGTTCAAGTTGCTCAGGTATCTTCAGAAGAATTTAAAGTTCCTGCTCGTAAAGAATTTTCTATTCCTTTAAAAGTAGTGATTCCTTCTAAAAGAGTTTTTGAGAATAATAAAAACGGTGTTTTAGGCGGGCTTCTTTCTTCTTTACTAAATCAAAGTATAAAAGTTCAATTTAAAGGAGGTTTAAAATATAAAGTGTTAGGTTTTTCGCATGTGTACCCAATTGATCAAATTGAAGATTTAAAAATAAAATTATAACAATTTGAACCACAAAAAATACATACAACGTTGCTTACAATTAGCTAAAAACGGCATTGGTACAACACGTCCCAATCCATCTGTTGGCGCTGTAATTGTTCATGATAATAAAATTATTGGTGAAGGATTTACATCACCTTATGGCGGTCCTCATGCAGAAGTCAACGCTATCAATTCTGTGCAAAATCAAGAATTATTAAAAGAAGCTACTATTTATGTTACACTAGAACCTTGCTCTCATCACGGAAAAACACCACCGTGTGCTGATTTGATCATAAAAAAAAGAATTCCTAATATAGTAATAGGTAGTGTAGACACCAATAGTTTAGTAGCAGGTAAAGGTATTGAACGTCTTAAAAAAGCAGGAAGAAATGTAATAGTTGGTGTTTGTGAAGAAGCTTGTAAAGAACATCATAAACGTTTTTTTACAGTTCAAAACAAAAAGCGCCCGTATATTATCTTAAAATGGGCAGAAACCAAGGATGGATTTATAGCTCCTTTGACCAAAGATGAGCAAAAACCTGTGTGGATTTCAAACGCTTATTCTCAACAGTTAGTTCATAAATGGCGAAGTGAAGAGCATGCCATTTTAGTAGGAACCAATACGGTGATAGCTGATAATCCATCATTAACTGTTCGTAGTTGGTTTGGAAATAACCCTGTGAGAATTGTTATTGATAAAAACTTACGAATTCCTTCAGAAACGACTGTTCTAGATGGAAACGTTAAAACGATTGTTCTTGTTGATAGAAAAGAGAGAAGAGAAACGAGAAAAGAGAAACAAGAAGTTTTTTACGAAGAAATAGACTTTTCTTCTAAAGTAGCGGAGCAAATTTGCGATGTATTGCATAAACATCAACTACAATCGGTAATTATTGAAGGAGGTGCGCACACCTTGCAAACATTTATCGAAGCTAATTTATGGGATGAAGCCAGAGTTTTCATAGGCGATGTAAACTTTGGAGCAGGAGTGAAGCACCCTGTTTTCAATGCGAAACTTTCTTCCGAAGAAAAAATAACTAACGACCTATTAAGAATATATAAGAATGATTAAAAACATCATTTTTGATTTTGGTGATGTATTCATCAATTTAGATAAAGAAGCAACATACAAAGAACTGGCAAATCTTGGAGTTACTGAGATTAGTGAAGAAATGATGCAACAATACTATCAGTATGAAATGGGATTAATTTCTACGGATGATTTTATTGATTTTTTCTACAATAAATTCAATATTCCTAAAGAAAAATTAATCTACTCTTGGAATGCTATTTTGTTAGATTTCCCGAAACATCGCTTAGATTTTTTGAAGAAACTTGCTGCAACGAATGATTACCGATTGTTTTTATTAAGTAACACAAACGATATGCATATTTCTTGGATTCAAAACGATTGGGGAGAAGAGCTTTATAATGAATTTAAAAGTTGTTTTGAACAGTTTTACTTATCGCACGAAATCAATCTAAGAAAACCAAATACTAACATTTTTGAGTTTGTTTTAAACGAAAATAATTTACAAGCTTCTGAAACTATTTTTATAGACGATACCCAAGAAAACACCAATGCTGCACAACAGTTAGGTATTCATGTGTGGAATAATTGTCCGAAAACAGAAGATGTGGTAGATTTACTAAAAAGAAAGGAGTTTATAGCGTGATATTTTTAATTTTCAGTGTTTTTATAACAAGTTTACTCTTTGTAATCTTTAAATTGTTTGATGTTTACAAAGTAAATACATTTCAAGCCATTGTTTTAAACTATGCGGTAGCATTATGCTTCGGCTTTGTGCATTCAGAAATTTCACTTTCTGTAACAGAAATTCCACAACAACCTTGGTTTTTAGGAGCTACCCTCTTAGGTTTCTTATTTATTACCGTATTTCTTGTAATGGGAATCACAGCTCAAAAAAATGGGCTTTCTGTTGCTTCTATAGCAGGAAAAATGTCGGTCGTAATTCCTGTTGTTTTAGGAATTTTCCTCTACAATGAAAGTATTGATTTTGTAAAATTTATCGGGATTATACTTGCGCTGGTAGCAGTGTATTTATCTTCAGCAAAAAGTGATACTGCTCCTGTAAAATTTAAAAACTTATTGTTTCCTATGTTACTCTTTTTAGGGTCTGGAAGCATCGATACTTTGTTGAAGTACACAGAGGATACCTATGTTTCTAAAGGAGCCGTACCCATGTTTTTATCTACCATTTTTGGTTGTGCCTTACTTTTTGGAATCTTCTTTAGTTTACTACAATTTGTCAACAAGAAGGTTAAGTTAGAATGGAAAACACTTGTTGGAGGAATTGCACTGGGAGTTCCTAATTATTATTCGATGGAATTTTTACTAAAAGCATTACAAACAAAAGGACTTGAAAGCGCTACTATTTTTACTATTAACAATGTTTCGGTAGTCGTTTTAACAACGGTATTTGCCCTGTTGTTTTTTAAAGAAAAGCTCGTTAAAAAGAATTGGATTGGTATTGGACTTGCCATAATTAGTATTTTATTAGTAGTTTCGGCGTGATGAATGAGATAAAAGACACTTATAAAACCATTACAAAACCTTCTGAGGAAACCTTGTTTAAAGACCGAAACAGTAAGTTTTTCGGCTATGCGTTTCCTGTTTTTTCTGAAGAGGATATTAAAGAACGATTAGAAGAACTTCGCAAACAGCACCATACAGCGCGTCATCATTGTTATGCATGGCAGTTAGGAACTGAAAACATCCGTTTTCGTGCCAATGACGACGGTGAACCTAGCAACTCTGCAGGCCAACCAATTTACGGACAAATACAATCTTTTGATGTAACTAATATTTTAATTGTTTCAGTACGTTATTTTGGCGGAACTAAATTGGGAGTAGGAGGATTGATTAATGCCTATCGTACTTCTGCGCAATTGGCTTTAGAAGCTTCAGAAATTGTAGAAAAAACTATTGATATTCATTATAAGCTGAAATTTGGTTACGATATGATGAACAAAGTACAACGTATCATTAAAGAACGAAACTTAGACATCATCAATCAAAAACTAGAGTTAGACTGCGAATACACTATTTCAGTACGAAAAAAAGAAGCCGAAAATATTTTTGAAATTTTTGACAATTTCTTTAAGGTGGAGGTTAAATTAGTAGATTAAACACTAACAGAGGCTTTGAAAAAATGAAGTTAATGAAAAAAAATATTATCATCCTCTTTTTAATGGTTTTACCCATTAAGTGCATAAAAGCTCAAAACTTTTTGTACAATACTGAACAGTTTGGTATACGAGGATCTATGTTAGGAGGTGCTATAGCTGCTGGAGCAGATGATGAAAGTATGACTTTTTATAACCCTGCAGGAATACACAAAGTTCCTTCTCAAGTAAGTATATCTCTATTTCAGCCTGTAATTCGTAGCTTTGGTTTTAATAGCTTTTGGGGAGCAAGGGAAAGCAGCGAAATAAATACTAATTATGGACTAAAACCTTCTCTTATATCTTTTAAATTTAATTTAAAAAATATTGAATTAGCATTTATTAAAATAACTAAAAGCGAGTTAACAGATTTTTTTAATGCAAAAAGAGAAACCACAAACAGTAACCTTTTAAATACACAGTACTTTGAATATGAATACAAAGGCGAAGATGATTGGTTTGGAGTTGGAACAAGTTTTAAATTAACACCAAATATTTACCTAGGTATTAGTCAGTTTCTAAGTATTTCTAACTTTGAATATAGAAAAAAAGTATTTTTAGAAGAACTAAATACAGCTAATAACACTTCTAATAGCTACTTTAACTCTGAACAAACTAGCAGTTATGATAACACAGGTTTTATAACAAAAATAGGTTTTTTATACGATACTAATAAACACGACTTTGGTTTTACAATAACTACTCCAAAGTATTTGAGAATTTTAAAAGATGGATACTATACAGGAGAATTAACCAGAATAGATAGTGACCATAGTTTAGGCAGGCAAATTGTAGATAATGATATATCTCCAGAGATACGAACTCCTTGGGAGTTTTCTATCGGATATAGTTTTCTAGTAAATAAAAATAGTAAATTATGGTTAAGTACCAGTTATCACACTGGAATATCTGATTATAAAGTCGCAAATATAAAATCCGGAAACTCAGCTTTTTCCTGGGTCAATGGTAATAAATCGGTTATTAACTTTGGAGTAGGGTATTCACATCAAATAAGTCCAACATTAGAATTATCAGGAGGTTTTAGAACAAATAATTTAGCCTACGAAAACAAAAAGGTTTCATTAACAAAATTGAGAAACACTATTTTAGATGGAAATCAGATACACTTTGTAATTGGAACTAAATTTAAATTCAAAAGACACGACGTGCTTTTAGGGTTAGACTGGGGTGTTATTTATGATACTCCAAACAAAACTAGCTTTGAATATTTACAAGATATTGCTGAATTATCTCCAAATTTGAATGGGCTCACCAAACAAAATATAACTATTCTATTAACATATAGGTTTATTATAGATGAACTAATAAAGCTATAACATATCTTAACTTACTTAAGCTCAAAACATTTTAGGTTACTTCAATAATTATTCGTAAATTTGCACGCCTTTTTACGAGTACAGATTTAAAAAAGGTTTAATTTTTTTTATAAAGTTTAATTTCTCTTGGCGTTAGCATCGTTAAAAATCTGGTTAACAAAAAGATACAAATTATTTTCAGAATGTCTGAAACAAAAGTAAACCCACAAGATTTTTTAGCTGACTTTGATTGGCACAAGTACGAACAAGGTATTGAAGCTGTAGATGAGGCTAAATTAAAAGAATTTGAAACTGCGTTAGAAGGAACTGTAGGTTTCGTTAACGAGCGTGACGTAATTGAAGGTGAAGTAGTACGTATTACTGATCGTGATGCTATTATCGACATCAACTCTAAATCAGAAGGAGTAATTTCGTTAAACGAGTTCCGTTATAACCCAAATTTAGCAGTGGGTGACAAAGTAGAAGTATTAGTTGACAAAAGAGAAGATTCATCTGGTCAATTAGTATTATCTCACAAAAAAGCACGTGTAATCAAAGCTTGGGATCGTGTTAACAACGCACACGAAACTGGTGAAATCGTTAACGGTTTTGTTAAGTGTAGAACTCGTGGAGGTATGATCGTTGATGTATTTGGTATTGAAGCTTTCTTACCAGGTTCTCAAATCGATGTGAAGCCTATCCGTGACTACGATCAATACGTAGAGAAAACTATGGAATTCAAAGTTGTTAAAATCAACCACGAATTTAAGAACGTAGTAGTATCTCACAAAGCGTTAATCGAAGCTGATTTAGAAGATCAAAAACGTGAAATTATCGGTCAATTAGAAAAAGGACAAGTATTAGAAGGAGTTGTTAAAAACGTAACTTCTTACGGTGTATTTGTTGACTTAGGAGGTGTTGACGGATTAATTCACATTACTGATTTATCTTGGTCTCGTATCAACCACCCGAACGAAGTTGTTGAATTAGATCAAAAATTAAACGTTGTAATCTTAGACTTTGATGATAACAAGTCTAGAATTCAATTAGGTTTAAAACAATTATCTGCTCACCCATGGGAAGCTTTAAACTCTGATTTAAAAGTTGGTGATAAAGTAAAAGGTAAAGTAGTTGTTTTAGCTGATTATGGTGCATTTGTAGAGGTTGAAGAAGGAGTAGAAGGATTAATCCACGTTTCTGAAATGTCATGGTCAACTCACTTACGTTCTGCGCAAGATTTCGTAAAAGTTGGTGATGAAGTAGAAGCTCAAATCTTAACATTAGATCGCGAAGAGCGTAAAATGTCTTTAGGTATGAAGCAATTACACCCAGATCCATGGACTGATATCACTACTAAATACCCAGTAGGTTCTAAACACACTGGTACGGTACGTAACTACACTAACTTTGGTGTATTCGTAGAGTTAGAAGAAGGTATCGATGGATTAGTATATATCTCTGATTTATCTTGGACTAAGAAAATTAAGCACCCATCAGATTTCGTAACTGTTGGTGATCAATTAGAAGTACAAGTATTAGAATTAGACGTAGAAAACCGTAAGTTAAACTTAGGTCACAAGCAAACTCAAGATAACCCTTGGGATGCTCATGAAGCTACGTATGCTATCGGGTCTATGCACGAAGGTACTATTAAAGAGAAAAATGATAAAGGTGCAACTGTAGTATTTGCTGACGGAATTGAAGCTTTCGCTCCAACTCGTTTCTTAGAAAAAGAAGACGGTGGTAAATTAGCTAAAGGTGACGAAGCTAAATTCCAAGTAACTGAGTTTAGTAAAGAATACCGTAGAATTGTTGTTTCTCACACTTCTATCTTTAGAGAAGAAGAGCAAAAGAACATTAAAGCTGCTGCTGCTAAGGCTCAAGAAGTAGAAAAAACTACTTTAGGAGACATCGGTGGATTAGCTGAGTTAAAGAAGAAAATGGAAGGAAAATAATCCTAACAACTTCTTAAAAATTATAAACCGTTAAGCTGTAAAGCTTAGCGGTTTTTTTGTTTCCATTATAAAATTCGTAATTCATAATTCTTAACTCGTAAATCAATATATTTGCTCATCAATTAAAAAATTAATATGACACTTATAAAATCTATATCAGGTATTAGAGGTACCATAGGCGGAAATACAGGTGATAATTTAACTCCAATTGATGCGGTAAAATTTGCGGCAGCATACGGAACATTTATTAAAAAGAAAAACGCAGAAAAAGAAAAAATAACCATTGTTGTTGGTAGAGATGCTCGTATTTCGGGCAAAATGATAAGTAATTTAGTAGCCAATACCTTAGTTGGTTTAGGAATAGATGTTATCGATTTAGGATTGTCAACTACACCAACGGTGGAAGTTGCCGTTCCTTTAGAAAAAGCTGACGGTGGTATTATTTTAACTGCCTCACACAATCCAAAACAATGGAATGCCTTAAAATTGTTGAATGAAAAAGGAGAGTTTTTAAATGGTGAAGACGGAGCAGAGATTTTAAAAATTGCTGAAAACGATGCAACCATTGAGTTCGCTGAAGTAGACGATTTAGGATCATACAGAAAAAAGAAAAACTATATTAAAAAACACATTAAAGAAGTTTTAAAACTTGATTTAGTTGATACAAAAGCCATTAAAAAAGCGAAATTTAAAGTTGTTGTAGATGGTGTGAATTCTACAGGAGGAATCGCAATTCCTGCTTTATTAAAAGAATTAGGTGTAAAGTGTATCGAGTTGTACTGTGAGCCTAACGGACACTTTCCACACAATCCAGAGCCTTTAAAAGAACATTTAACAGATATTTCTGAATTGGTTGTAAAGAAAAAAGCCGATTTTGGTATTGTGGTTGATCCTGATGTAGATCGTTTAGCCTTAATTTCTGAGGATGGTTCTATGTTCGGTGAAGAATATACCTTAGTTGCTTGTGCCGATTATGTTTTAGGTCAATTAAATGGTGGAAATACCGTTTCTAATTTATCATCTTCAAGAGCATTACGTGATGTTACCGAAAAACATGGAGGAACTTACACTGCAAGTGCAGTAGGAGAGGTAAACGTAGTACAAATGATGAAAGACACCAACACCGTTATTGGAGGAGAAGGAAATGGAGGTATTATTTATCCAGCATCTCACTACGGACGTGATTCATTAGTTGGTGTAGCGTTATTTTTATCACACTTAGCACATAAAAAAATGTCTTGTAAAGAGCTAAGAGATTCATATCCTAGTTATTTTATGAGTAAAAATAAAATCCAGTTAACACCACAAATTGATGTTGATAAGATTTTAGAAACTATGGCTACCAACTATAAAAACGAAGACGTAAACACGATTGATGGTGTAAAAATTGATTTTGCTGAAGAGTGGGTGCACCTACGTAAGTCAAACACTGAGCCTATCATCAGAATTTATACAGAAAGTACTAGTCAGGAAAATGCAGATGCTTTAGCTGAAAGAGTTATTTCTGAAATAAAAGAAATAATAGCGTAAAGAACTTAAAAATTGTGAGCTTCTAACAAAATGTTATAAATACGTTAATATTATAATTATTTTAGACTACCTAATAGCATACTAGTAATTTTATCACCAAACAAACAACTCAGATTTTAAACTATGGATTTAGAACAGTATTTTGATAAGTTCAGAAAAAATATTGTAGGAATAGACCAAAATTTTCAAACACCTTATGGTGAAAAAAAAATGGTATATACCGATTGGACTGCTAGTGGAAGGTTATACAGGCCTATCGAAGAGCAACTTTTACATAAATTCGGCCCTTTTGTAGCAAACACACATACAGAAACTTCTACTTCAGGAGCTGCTATGACACTTGCATATCATGAAGCCCGTAATATTATAAAACGCCATGTAAATGCTTCTGCTGATGATGTTTTGATAACTGAAGGCTCTGGTATGACGGGGGTTGTAAATAAATTTCAACGTATTTTAGGACTTAAAGTATCTGAAAACCTTAAAGAAAACACCCAAGTTCCTGATGAAAAAAGACCTATTGTTTTTGTTAGTCATATGGAACATCACTCAAACCAAACTTCTTGGATTGAAACTATTGCCGATGTAGAAGTTGTACCATGTAATAATGAAGGTTTAGTGTGTTTAGATAAGTTTGAAGAAACTATAAAAAAGTACTTAGATAGACCTATTAAAATAGCTTCGATTGTAGCAGGTTCTAACGTTACAGGTATTAAAACCGATTATCATAAAGTAGCTTCTTTAATTCATAAGTATGGAGGTTTATGCTTTGTAGACTTTGCTTGCTCTGCACCGTATGTTGATATTGACATGCATCCAGAAAAAGAAGATGAATACTTAGATGCTATTTTCTTTTCTCCACACAAATTTTTAGGAGGACCAGGTACTTCAGGTGTGTTAATTTTTAACAAGAAGCTATACAAAAATATGGTACCTGATAATCCAGGTGGAGGAACTGTTAGTTATACAAACCCTTGGGGGCAACATGATTATTTTGATGATGTTGAAACTCGTGAGGATGGAGGTACACCTGCTTTTTTACAAACGATAAAAATAGCATTGTGTATTCAAGTAAAAGACCAAATGGGTACCGACAAAATTAAAGAACGTGAAGATGAAATAAATCCGATCATTTTTAATTGTTTAGAAAATCTAGAGGGAGTTCAAATTTTGGCTCCAAACCATAAAGATCGCTTAAGTATTTTTTCTTTTTACTTTGAAAAATACCATTTTAACTTAGTCGTTAAATTATTAAACGATCGTTTCGGTATTCAAACCAGAGGAGGTTGCTCATGTGCTGGAACCTACGGACACTTTTTATTAAATGTAGATCAAACTAAATCTAATGAAATTAAAGGACAAATTTTAGAAGGTTGTAATACTGAAAAACCAGGTTGGGTACGTTTATCTGTACACCCAACTATTACAAACGAAGAAGTACAATTTGTTTGTGATTCGTTAAAATCGTTAGCTGAAAATATTGAAGAATGGTCAAAAGACTATGAGTACGATATGGGTAAAAACGATTATGTACATAAAACTGTTGAACCTATTGAAAAACAGCTAGTAGCTGATTGGTTTTCATTATAATATGTCACACATTAGTAGCTCTTTTTTAGAAGAAAACTATTTAAAAATTAAAGAAGACTCTATATCTGGAAGGTGGATTACCCTAACAGATATAGAGCCTTTGTATTTTGACTTACAAAATTCTAAAATTGAAACGAAAATAATTGGTGAATCAGAGCAGCAGAGAGCTATTTATCAGTTGAAATTTGGAACAGGAGAAAAGAAAATTCTTGTTTGGAGCCAGATGCACGGTAATGAAAGTACTGGAACCAAAGCTGTTTTCGATTTTTTAAACTTTATTCAACGTTTTCCAGACCATGAAATTACGCAGGCAATTGTAAACAATTGTAGTATTACTATCGTTCCTATGCTAAATCCTGATGGAGCACAAGCCTATACACGTGTCAATGCTAATAATGTTGATTTAAATAGAGACGCTGTTGAGTTACAAGCGAAAGAAAGTAAGTTATTACGTAAAATTTTAGAAGAAGTTAATCCGCAGTTTTGCTTCAACTTACACGATCAAAGAACCATTTTTGGTGTTGAAGGAACTAAAAACCCAGCAACAATATCGTTTTTGGCTCCATCAGAAGAAGAAACACGTAAAATTACAGAAGGAAGAAAAGAAACTATGAATGTCATTGTAGCAATGAATAAATTGTTACAGGAAATCATACCTAATCATATTGGTCGTTATACGGACGAATTTTATCCAACCGCTACAGGAGACAATTTTCAAAAGTTAGGACACAATACAATACTAATTGAAGCAGGACATTTTCCTGATGATTATGATAGGGAAGAGGTAAGAAAGTATAATTTCTATGCATTATTACAAGGAATTTATCATATTTCAATAAATATTGACTTTACTTCTTATCAAGAATATTTAGCTATTCCTAACAATATCAAGAATTTCTATGACGTTATTTATCGCTCAAAAAATAATGAAAAAGATGTTGCTTTTCAGTATGTAGAAACTATAGAAAATGGTAAATTTGCACTAGTTTTAACAAAAGAAAAAGAAGGAAATTTATCTTCATATTTAGCCCATAAAGAATTCATAAAAAAGAGTTAAAAATTTACATTTCCTTAAGGAAAAATTATATTTTTTTATAAAAAAACTATATTTTAGCAATATTACTTGAAGAAAACAAAAATGAAGAAGTTCATACTAGATGAAATAGATCATCAAATTTTAGACATTTTAATTGAAAACGCCCGTACACCTTTTACAGACATTGCAAAAAAGCTATTAGTATCTGCTGGTACTATCCACGTCCGTGTTAAAAAAATGGAAGACGAAGGTATTATTCAAGGATCAACATTAACCTTGAACTATGAAAAAATGGGATATTCGTTCATTGCTCATGTAGGAATATTTTTAGATAAAACATCTATGACCCAACATGTACTAGACAATTTACGTTTAATACCAAATGTTACAGTTGCTTATGTAACAGCAGGAAAGTACAATATTTTCTGTAAAGTTCGTGCCAAAAATACTGCAGATGCAAAAGATATTATTTATAAAATAGATGAAATTCATGGAGTTAATAGAACTGAAACTATGATTGCTCTTGAGGAAAGTATTAACGATAAAAAGCGTTTAATGCACGCTATTTTCCAAGATATTTAATTTTATCAACAGTTTTTACTGAAGCAAAGGGTAACGAAATTCGTTACCCTTTTTTATTTTATCTATTACCAATCAAATTTTTCAAAAACAGTATTCCAGTCTTTAGGAAATTCAGCTATAATTTCCAGTTTTTTATTCGAGTAAGGATGAATAAACTCTAAAGATCGAGCATGTAAAAAGAGGTTTTCACAATTGAAATTTTCAAGAAACATCATATTATGATTCTTATCTCCGTATTTAGGATCACCAATCAAAGGGTGACTAATTTTATTCATGTGAATACGCAACTGATGTAATCTACCTGTTTTAGGCATTAATTTCACCAAACTATATCTTGAAGTATCATAAGGTTTTACAGGAATATTTACTGTAACCGTTTTTATAGTACTTAAATGTGTTTCTGCATCTTTATGCACGTTGGCGTCTCTTCCTTTTACTGGAGAGTCTATAATTTTAGTTTCAGGAGCATGACCTCTAACAACTCCATAATACGTTTTTTGTATTTCATTATTAGTAAACAGTTCTTGAAACTTAGCTACAAACTTTGTTTCCTTAGAAAGTAATATAATTCCAGATGTTTTTCTATCAAGACGATGAATTGGATACATTTTTTGATTGAATTGCTGTTGAATTATTTGTAACAAAGAATCTTCATCAGCAACATTTCTAGAATGATGCGCATGATGTACAACTACATTATTAGGTTTTGATACGCACAACACATATTCATCTTCATAAATAACATCTAGCTTCATTATACTATTCATTTACTGGTTTTAATTTGGTGAAGTTTAAAAGGAGTAAAGATAACGCACCACATATAAAAAAACCTATAAAAAGTGGGAGAGTAGTGGTTTCAACATATTTTCCTATAAATGTAGCAATTGGTACTGCCATAATGGTAGATACAAATCCGTTAATTGCAGCTCCAATTCCAGCAATATGTCCAACAGGTTGCATTGCTAATGCTCGAAGATTTCCAAATAAAAATCCGATAGAGAAAAACTGTAGTGCAAAGAAGATTAATAATACTGCAATACTTGGATTTTCCTTTTGATAAAATAATGTTATATAAATGATGGGAACAATTGAAAACATAATTAAAAAGAATGAAACGAGTTTATGCATTCCAAACTTCATAACAAATGAACCGTTTAAAAAGGTAGCAAAACCAACAGAAATGGCTAAACCAGCAAAAATATATGGAAATTCGTCTACCAATAAATATTGCTCTTGAAAAATTTGCTGTGAAGCACTTAAATATACCATAAACGACCCTGTAATAAAACCAGATATAAGTGTGAAAATTACAGCTTGTTTATATTTTATAAATTCTTTAAAACCATCTAAAAATAAACGAAATGCAAACTTAATTCTGTTTTCTTCTTGAAGAGTTTCTGGCTGACGCTTCCATAGCCAAAACATAACTACGACACCAAATATTAATTGACTATAAAATATAGATTTCCATCCATAAGCATCCAACATTAACTTACCAATAGCAGGAGCTACAACAGGAACTAAAATAAAAATCACCACAATAAACGACATAATTTTAGCCATGTAGTTTCCACTAAAACTATCTCTAACCATGGCAATACTAATTGTTCTAGGAGCAGAGAGTCCTATTCCTTGTAAGACTCTTCCTAAAACCATCATTTCTATGTTTGTAGCACTAACACAAATAAAGCTAGCAATAACAAAAAGTATAAAACCACCATAAATAACAGGCTTTCTTCCTAAACTATCAGAAATTGGCCCAGAAATTAATTGCCCAAAGCCTAGTCCTAAAAAAATCATTGTTACTAATAATTGACTATCGTGCGACCCTTGTTGAACTCGAATACTAATACCTATTTGTTCTAAAGCTGGGAGTAATGCATCTATTGATAAAGCTACTAATGACATTAGAGAAGCCATTAAAGCAATGAATTCTAATTTCGATTGATTATTTTTTTGCATTAGGCAAAAATACTGCCTTTATTTTAGTTAGAAGTATGGATAAAAGTTAAAAAAGGCTGCTTTTTTAACAGCCTTAAACAAACAATACTATAAACTATATATGTCTAATAAAAAAGACGCTGCCAAGAATAAAATGTAGTGAAACAAAAAAATGTAATAAAGTGAAGGGGCTTTTTATTCAGAACAGCGTCATATACTATATACATCTTACAATATATGAAACAGTTATAATTAAAATAACCCTACTTTTTGTTAAAAAAATATTATAGATATTATTAATAATTAAATAAAAAAATAAAGAGTAAACAAGGGTGAATTATATTTACCCTTGTTTATAAAAAAACTAAGATCTAGATTTTTTATGTTCTCCTTGTAATGCCGGAGAATCTCCTAGGTAGGTAAAGATCTCCTGCTAATTCTACTCAAAATGACGCGAATGTCACACTATTTTATCCTGCTTTTAAATTGTTCATCGTTTTTCTTTTTTAGTCGATATTGTGTTATTTGTTATACTTTTTTGCTCTTGATTATGCTTATAGCAACTGTACAGCTATAGAATTAATTACAATGTAAATTTATAGCCGTATTATCCTACAATACTTATACATTTTGGTATCAGACATACACATTTTGGTTAAAACAATTTATTGTAAGAAGAAATTTCTCAGGGTATTAATGGTTAAATAATTCAGCATCTATTTTACATAATATTAATTATAGTACATTTTGAATTATGTAAGTAGAATGACGAAGTGTTTTTTATTTATTTGTAGATATGTTTTATAGTATCAAAAAATTTGCTACAGTCTTTTTACGACATTGTAATTTTATTCATATCCACATGTAGATAACCTGTAACAATCTTTTTTATAAATATTTAATATTCGTTGAAGTTTCTGAAACATATAAACATTTCGTTTGTATGAGATACGTAAAATTAAGAAAATATTTGTTACGACTATAAACTTGTTGAAATCTATAGCTTATTTTGTCTAAACTTTTTGAATTATATTTTTAAATATTATGTTAAATATAATTCTTATATCTCCGTCTAAAAACTATTTTCTTCTCAAAAAAATAATAGAGCAATCATTCATCTAGATAAAAATGAGCAACTTAAAGGTTTGTCATTTATAGATCCTTTATACAATGCTATACAGCAAAAAAAGGTACTAAAGATAAATTATTAGTCGTTTAAAGCAGAAAAAGCCAGTACAATAACATTACATCCACAATTATTAAAAGAGCTTAATAAACAGTTTCAAATACGAGACCACAACGTATTGCTTTTGGGTAGATAAAACAAATACTCCTTATGTACTCACGAAACCTTTTCATAAATCTCAACGATTGATAAAATATACAGATGACGGGGCTATCTTTAATGTTTTAGTTATTCCTAATTATGAATTGGAGCGTTTAATTTTGGGGTTTGGTAATAGTATAGAAGTTTTGAAACCTGAAAAACTTAGAAAAAGAATGATTCAGAAACTAGAAAATTCTCTAAACAGATACGCTATTAAAAAGCAGACATAATGGCACAGGCAGCACTTAGAGATGTTTGTGGTAAAGTGGAACTGGATACCATACTTTCTAAACGAGAAGAAATGGGAAAAAATATCAAAGAGATTGTAGAGTTGGAAACTAAAGAATGGGGTATTGAAATAAACGATGTTAAAATAAAGGATATTCAACTACCTGAAAATATGCGTCGTATGATGGCTAATCAAGCTGAAGCTGAACGCTCTAGAAGAGCGCGTATTATTCTTGCCTTAGCGGAAGAACAGGCTGCTTCTAAACTTTTAGAAGCGGGTAAACTAATAGATCAATCTCCTTCTGCCATTAAACTACGTTTATATCAAACACTATCGAATATAGCAGCGGAGAAAAACTCAATAATACTATTCACTTTTCCTGAGGAAGTATTGCCAACTAATAAAAAGAAGTCTAAATAGATTTACTATGTTCTGATAAAAAAAAGCAGACATTAAAGTGTCTGCTTTATAAACTTATATTCTAACAAATATTATCATTAGTTGCAGGTCTGTAACAACATACCTTTACTCCATCTTGATAAATAAAAGAACCATCTCCTCCACATTCTTTAGGAAAAGGAAAAGGTACTGCATTTCCTCCTTTAATGTTCTTTAAGGTTGTTTTTGTTAACTCTTGTGATCCTTTTACGTTTGAAATTACTTTTTTCATTATAAAGTTTTTTGGGGGTTAAATATTTATTTCACGTCCCTAAATTAACTTTTCATAAAAAGTTCAACAGTTGAAAAACCATAATTTTAGTATAGTAAAACCTTACTTTTAATTATTCGTTATTACCCTCCATAACGTCGCTGTTCTGGTAAAGGAATTCGCTCTGTCTCGTTTGGCACAGAAGGAAATTTATTATTCTTCCAGTCTTCCTTCGCTTGTTCTATCAATTCTTTATTAGAAGCTACAAAATTCCACTCAATTAAACGTTCTTCATTAAAAGGTTCTCCTCCAAAAATAAACACGGTAGAATTTGCAGTAATTTCAAAAGAACATAAGGTACTATCTTTCGCCACTAATAGCTGTTTTGTTCCATAGGTATGTCCGTCGTTAGTTATACTTCCTTCTAAAACATACAAAGCACTTTCTCCGAATAAATATTCACCAATATTTACTGTTTTAGTTTCTTTTGATGTAATTTCAATAAAAAATAACGGACTATAAACTGGTACAGGAGATTCTTTTCCGAAAGCTTTTCCTGCAATGAGCTTAAACTTTACTCCATCGTCTTCCCAACTAGGAATCTCATCTGCAGAAACGTGTGCAAAAGAAGGTTGACATTGCTCTTCACTTAAAGGTAAAGCACCCCATATTTGTAAACCATGAAGTTTTTTAGTTGAATTTCTTAATCGTTCAGGAGTTCTTTCTGTATGTACTACGCCTTTTCCTGCTGTCATCCAATTTACAGCTCCTGGAGTTATTTCTATTTCGGTTCCTATACTATCTCGGTGTACTATAGCACCTTCAAACAAAAAGGTAAGTGTTGATATACCTATATGAGGATGCATTGCAACATCTAAGTTATCATTTTCGGTAAGATTTACTGGTCCCATATGATCAATAAAAATAAAAGGACCTACCATTCGTTTTTGTCGAAATGGTAACAAACGACCTACTAGAAAATTCCCAATATTTGCTGCTCGCTCTTCAATTATTAGTTTCGTGTTAGACATTTTTATAGCTATTAAAGATTTAATAAAAAAAGCAACTCTAAAACCAAAGAGTTTCCTTTTAAAGTTATTGTTAATCTTCTAAATATCCAAACTTTCCAGTGTTGAAATCTTGAAACGCTTCTATCAACTCTTGTTTAGTATTCATTACAAAAGGACCATGTGCTGCAATAGGTTCGTTTAAAGGCTCTCCACTTAATACTAAAATTACCGCATCTTCTAAGGCTTCTAAAGTAATTGTATCTCCATCATTTTTGAACAATGCAAAGTGATTTTCTAAAACATTATTTGATTCATTCACTTTAACACTACCTTCAACTGCTAAAATAGCAGTAGTGTAATGTGCAGGAAAGGTCAACTGTGTTTTCGCTCCTTTTTTCAACTTTACATTAAACATATTTACGGGTGAAAAAGTAGATGCTGGTCCTTTGTTTCCTTTATATTCTCCCGCAATAACCTCTACTTCTCCTACTCCATCTGGTAATTGAATCTTAGCCATTTCGGCATTTGTTATTGCTTGATATTTTGGCGAACTCATTTTATCTTTAGCAGGAAGGTTTACCCATAGTTGCACCATTTGGAACTCTCCTCCTGTTTTGCTCCATTCAGTTTCATGAAACTCTTTGTGTAAAACTCCAGAAGCTGCTGTCATCCATTGTACATCACCTTCACCAATAATTCCACCTCCTCCTGCACTGTCTCCATGCTCTACACGTCCTTTATAAGCAATCGTTACGGTTTCAAAACCTCTGTGCGGATGTACTCCTACGCCTTTAGGTTTATCTGTTGGAGGAAAATTATATTTTGAATTATAATCTAACATAATAAACGGATCCATACGCTGCATACTTGAGCTTCCTGGAATAAAATTATGCACTCTAAATCCATCACCTACAAAATGAGGAGTTCCTGGTTTTACTATTTTTTCTATACTTCTTGTTTTCATTTTAAACTCCTTTCTTTTAATGACTATAAACTACAGGCTAATTCAATATCAAATGAGTTGTCTAAATAACTACGTTGTAATTGAGGTTTGTTTTTAGACCAATATCCATTCTTAACACTTTCTGAAAGTGTAGACTCATTGCTAAACTCAACTAAAATTGTACTAGGAAATAACACAGTTATAATCTTTTGTAATTTATTTTTATCTATTTCATTGGTATCTTTTGAAACAGCTAAAACCTTGTATGCTTGTTGATGTAATTTTTCAATGGCTGTTTCGACATTTGTAACAGTTGAAACTTGCCAATTCAAAATTTTGGCCATTGTTGTATTTTGGGTTACAACTAATGCATTTAAATGTCTCATAATAAATCCTTTTTTATTTCACTGTAAAATTACGGTAACAAAAAAAGGTATGCATTGACCTATGGTAAGAACCATTCACGATTGATAATTGATATTTCATTTTTTGAATTTTAAAGTCTGAAAAAAATACTTTATAATTCTTAATTCAAAAATCAATTATTTGGTTTGAAGTTTTCTTCAGCTAGTGCTTTGCGAACGCGACTCAAGCTTTCTGGAGTTATTCCTAAGTAAGAAGCAATCATCCATTGCGGAACTCGTAACATAATATCTGGATACATCTTTACAAAATCTAAATAACGTCTTTTTGCTGAAGCTCCAAGTAGTTGACTAATACGTTTGTATAATTGACGAATATGTTTTTGTAACAAATGCTCATTTTTTCTTCTAAAATCAGTATTTATTTCTGATACTTTATTAATAAAGCCTTCATCTAACATTACAACGTGTGTATTTTCAACAGCATCAATATAATAAGTAGACGGTTCTTGAAAATATACACTACCTCTATCACTTACAATCCAATTTTCAGTAGCAAACTGTAAAATATTTTCTTTTCCCTCTTCATTTAAGGCATATAAGCGTAACAAACCTTTTTCTACAAAAAAGAAATGTGAACACACATCTCCTTCTTTTAATAAAAAACCACTTTTAGAAACGTTTTTTATAGTAATAAATGGTTGTATTTGAAGATAATCATCTTCTGATAATCCTCCTTTTTCAATAAGATACTTTTTAAAGTTAGGTAGCTCCATACATTGTTGTAATGAGTTACTAAAAATACATTTTTATATACAGTAATTTACTTTTCTTCTGAATTTTTAAGTAGTTTACCTCTATATCTAATTGAATTTTTCTGCGTACTATTTACATAAATGGTACTCGATAAGCTAGGATATACTCTAACTATAACATTATAACTTTCGGTTGTTGTATTTTTGTCTTTTATCTTAAAACTTATTTTGTAGCTATTCTCTTTATCCTCAGATACAACTAAATCTTTAGGAACTCCTTCAAACTCAATACCAATATCTGTACCTCCATAAGAACCACCTGCTTGTCGCTCACCAAAATATGGTAAATAGGCAGCAACAGTATCATTTTTCATTTTAAAGAAATTAGCGTTTCCTATTAAATTTATATTTCCTGCACTACTTCCGCTAGGTAGCATGCCTGCGTTGGCTATTTGTGTCATCGCAAACGTAGCTTGAGGTTCTGCCCATTCAGATTCTATCTCGAAAGTTTTACTTTCAATAAGAGCTTTTAAATTATCTATTTCTGCCTGAGTTACGTTTTTGGAAGAGGCACAACTAAGCAGTACAAAAACTATACTAATAAAAAAAACAAACCTTTTCATATCTTACTGTTTTTAAAACCCTCTACAAGATACTTAAATATCGTAAAAAATTCAAGTAAATAAGAGTATTCAACGTTTGTTTTACTCTTTATCAGGTAAAGAGAACATTTCTGGTTTTGCTCCTTTAATACCTCTATAAAAATCATAAAAATGATTCATATCAGCATTCATGTCATCTGTTAAGTAATAAGGAGGTGCTATTATAATTTGTTTATTTTTAAAATCGAAAGCAAACATTACCAAAGGTACATTGGCCCCTTTTGCAATGTAATAAAATCCGGTTTTCCATGAAGCTACTTTAGCACGAGTCCCTTCTGGAGACAGCGCCAACCGGAATTCATCATGCTGATCAAAAACCGATACTATTGCATCCACCTTATTCGTACTTTTACTTCTATCAACAGGAGCGCCCCCTAATGCTCTAAAAATAAAACCAAAAGGGGGTTTAAATAACGAGGCCTTACCTATAAAGTTAATTTTTACGCCTATAGTGTTTCTAGCCAAAATAGCAATTGGAAAGTCTTTCCAACTGGTATGTGGGGCTCCAATAACAACATATTTTTTTAAGTTTCTTGGAAAATCTCCAACTACCTTCCAGCCTAAAACTTTGTGAAATATAAATTTAGATATCATTTACTAGGTATAAAGGTCAATGATACGGTTTTCCTTACAAAAATCAAATAATTTTAACCTATCTTGTCCTATATTTGTTCACTTAATTAACTTTTATTTATTCTAATGAATACCACTCTTTTACTTATTTTAATTGCTGTTAGTACCTTACTAATTGGGTTTGTTATTGGAAACTTACTCTCTAAATTGAAGTTTAAGCAACAAACTTCTGATTTAGAAAAAGAGATTGTAACCCTACAAAACCATCAAGCTAATTTTGAAATTCAGAAAAAAGAAAAGGAAGAGTCATTTTCTCAGCAAAAGGAAGACTTTTTAAATAGATTAGACGAAAGAACCAAAGAAAATAGTGAATTACGTCGTGAAAAAGAGTTTACTGCTCTTGAATTAGCTAGAAAAAATGAAGAATTAAAAAACGTTCAGTTAAAACTTCAAGAAAATAAAGAAGAAGTAGAAAAACTACAAGATAAGTTTACCAAAGAGTTTGAAAATTTAGCGAACAAAATTCTAGATGAAAAATCGAATAAGTTTACTGAGCAAAATAAGAAAAACATTAAAGATATTTTAAATCCGCTTCAAGAAAAAATTCAAACTTTTGAAAAGAAGGTTGAAGACACTCAAAAAGAAAGTATTTCAATGCATTCTGCTTTAAAAGAGCAATTGTTAGGGTTAAAAGAATTAAATGCTCAAATGAGTAAGGAAACATTAAATCTAACCAAAGCTTTGAAAGGTGATAGCAAAACCCAAGGAAATTGGGGAGAATTAGTATTAGAACGTGTTTTAGAGAAATCTGGATTAGAAAAAGACAGAGAGTACTTTGTTCAACAATCTTTTACCAATGATGAGGGTAAACGAATTATGCCCGATGTCGTAATTCACTTACCTGACAACAAAAAAATGGTAGTCGATTCTAAAGTGTCTTTAACTGCTTATGAACAATATGTAAATAGTGAAGACGATATTGTAAAAGAACGTTTTGCAAAAGAACATGTAAACTCATTAAAGCGACATGTTGAGCAGCTTTCAGAAAAAAAATATGAAGATATTTATAAGATAGAATCTCCAGATTTCGTACTATTATTTGTACCTATTGAACCTGCTTTTGCAGTTGCTTTAAACGAAGATAACACCCTTTATAACAAGGCTTTTGAAAGAAATATTGTGATTGTCACCCCCACTACTTTATTAGCTACATTACGTACTATTGATACCATGTGGAATAACGAAAAACAGCAACGTAATGCTTTAGAAATAGCACGACAAGCAGGTGCTTTATACGATAAGTTTAACGGATTATTAGCTGATTTAGTTAATATAGGTAAGAAAATAGATGGTACTAAAGCTGATTATGCTGCGGCTATGAATAAGCTAGTTGAAGGTCGTGGAAACTTAATTACGAGTGTAGAAAAATTAAAGAAAATGGGGGCTAAAGCTAAAAAAGCGCTACCTGAAAAAATTCTCGAACGAGCTCAAGATAATGACGAATAAAAAAAGGTCGCTCTAAAACATTTTAGAGCGATCTTTTTATTTATACTTATTTGAAGAGACTTCTTCTACATAATAAACAAACGTCTGTTATGCATTAAGTCATATATCTTCTCTCCTATTGTCTCTAATACTTCTTCGTTATCAGCATTCATTAATGCTTCATCAATTAAATCAACAATTACTTCCATATCTTCTTCTTTCAAACCACGTGTAGTAACTGCAGCAGTACCAACACGAATACCAGAAGTAACAAATGGTGATTCAGTATCAAAAGGAACCATGTTTTTGTTTACTGTAATTTCTGCTTTTCCTAAAGCATCTTCAGCAGCTTTACCTGTAATCTTTTTGTTACGTAAATCAATTAACATACAATGGTTATCTGTACCTCCAGAAATAATTTCATATCCTTTTGCTACAAAAGCTTTTGCCATTGCTTGGGCATTTTCTTTAACCTGAATTTGGTATTCTAAGAACTCATCTGTTAACGCCTCTCCAAAAGCAACTGCTTTAGCTGCAATAACGTGCTCTAATGGTCCACCTTGATTTCCTGGGAATACTGCAGAGTTAATCAACGTAGACATTTTTTTTAATTTTCCTGATTTTAATTTTAATCCGAATGGATTTTCAAAATCTTTTCCTATCATAATCATTCCACCACGAGGCCCACGTAAGGTTTTGTGAGTTGTTGTAGTAACAATATGACAATGAGGTAGCGGATCAGATAAAATTCCTTTTGCAATTAATCCTGCTGGATGTGAAATATCGGCCATTAAAATAGCGCCAACGCTATCTGCAACCTCTCTAAATTTCTTAAAGTCAATATCACGAGAATACGCAGAAGCACCCGCAATAATTAATTTAGGTTTATGTTCTTTAGCCTGTTTTTCTAAATGGTCATAATCAATATATCCAGTTTCTTTAACTACACCATAAAATACAGGATTGTATAGTTTTCCTGAAAAGTTTACTGGTGAACCATGAGTTAAATGACCTCCGTGAGATAAATCGAATCCTAAAATAGTATCACCTGGTTGTAAACAAGCAGCAAAAACTGCTGTGTTTGCCTGACTTCCAGAGTGTGGTTGTACGTTTACATACTCAGCTCCAAATAATTCTTTAGCTCTATCAATCGCAATTTGCTCAACGATATCTACTACTTCACACCCTCCGTAATAACGTTTACCTGGGTATCCTTCAGCATATTTATTTGTTAAAACTGATCCTTGAGCTTCCATTACTTGGTCGCTTACAAAATTTTCAGAAGCAATCAACTCTAAACCGTTTAGTTGACGCTCTTTTTCTTCTTGAATTAAATCAAATATTTGATGATCTTTTTGCATGTTGTGTGTTGTTACATAAAGTAGCCAAAAGTACTAATTTTATTGTTCAAATTATATGGATTTTACAAGAAGTATCTACAAAAATACTTTAGCATTTTTTTTACTCATCTTTTTGGGGTAAATTGAAAAAAATATGTAGGTTTGATGAAAATATAACAAAAACGATAAATGGAAATAACTGCTAATAACCCGAATAGAAAGTCTTGGTTAACTGTAGCTGAAAACTCAGATTTTCCTATTCAAAACATACCTTTTGGGGTTTTTCTTACAAAAGATGATATTATAACGATTGGTACAAGAATCGGTGATTATGCGATTGATTTAGGTGCCTTACATCAATTAGGATATTTTGATGGAATTCCGTTAACAGATGATATTTTCTTACAAGATACCTTAAACGATTTTATTGCTGATGGACGTAAAACTTGGCGTTTAGTTCGTAACAGAATTGCTGATATTTTTGATGTGAAAAACAGTAAGCTACGAGATAACGCTGAACACAAAGACAAGATCATCTTTAGAATGGATGAAGTTGAAATGCAACTTCCTGTGTCTGTAGGAGATTATACTGATTTTTATGCTAGTAAAGAACATGCTACTAACGTAGGAAGTTTATTTAGAGATCCTGAAAACGCTTTATTACCTAACTGGTTACAAATTCCTATTGGTTACCACGGAAGAAGTTCTTCAATTGTACCATCAGGAACTCCTATTCGTCGTCCTATAGGGCAACAACGTCCTAATGAAGGAGAAACTAAACCAAATTTCGGACCTTCAAAATTATTGGATTTTGAATTAGAAATGGCTTTTATTACAACTGTAGCAAATGATTTAGGAGAAAGAATTCCTATTGAAGAAGCAGAAGAATATATCTTCGGATTGGTATTATTTAATGACTGGTCTGCTCGTGATATTCAAGCATGGGAATATGTTCCTTTAGGACCTTTTTTAGGAAAGAGTTTTGCTTCAACTATTTCTCCTTGGATTGTTACTTTAGATGCCTTAGAGCCTTTTAGAGTAGATAACCCAAAGCAAGTTTACGAACCTTTACCTTATTTAAAGAAAGAAGGAAAAGATAGTTATGACATTAACTTACAAATGGCCATTCAACCAGAAGGGAAAGAAGAAACTGTAGTGTGTAATTCTAACTTTAAGTACATGTACTGGACAATGGTACAACAATTAACTCACCACACTGTTAACGGATGTCCCATAAATGCTGGTGATATGATGGGAAGTGGTACTATCTCTGGACCTACTCAAGATAGCTTTGGATCTATGTTAGAATTAACTTGGAGAGGTCAAAATCCAATAAAAATGAATGATGGAAGCGAGCGAAAATTTATAAATGATAACGATACAGTTATTATGCGCGGTTACTGTAAAAATGAAAAAATACGTATTGGATTTGGTGAATGTTCTGGTAAGGTATTACCAGCTAAATAATACTTTAACCAAAGTATAATTATAAAAAAATCCAGTTCGAAAGAACTGGATTTTTATTTTGTTTTAACTTCTTATTCTTCTTCTGGTGGTGGATGTCCATGAACTTGCTCATACACTTCATCAAAATTACTGCGTAAATAACTATTTAGTTTTTTACGATAGTCATCTTGTAACCAGTCAATAAAATTATGAGTACTCTTTGATATACATTTTGAGTATCTAAAAATTCTATCATCAATATCTCCCCCCAACATTTTTGCTAATATTAAAGCATCAAAAACGTCTTCACTATTTTCAACACACATTTTAGCGTGATGCTCGATTGATTTTTCTAAAACTCTTTTTGAAGACTCTCCTCCTTGTATCGTATCTCTATATACTTTTTTAACATCAAAATATAAATCTTCAGAATTTGCAAACTCAGCTTTTACATCTGCAGGTAATTCATATCTAAAATCACTTTCTATCTCTTCATCAGACAATAAATTATCTAAGTAAAAATTAGGTGCTCTAAACATTTTTTGCCAATCTAAATCGGCTCCCCAAGGACCAAAGCGATGAAAGTTATTACCTAAATCAATTACATTAAAATCAGACTTTTTTGGCAAGACACGCGAACCACGTCCAATCATCTGATAATACAACGTTAACGATTTTGTAGCTCTATTTAAAATAATTGACTTAACTGACGGCTCGTCAAACCCTGTTGTTAAAATACTCACTGAAGTAATGATTGCATTCGGTGTTTTATGAAACCATTTTAATATTAAGTCACGTTCTTTCTTCGTGTTTGTATTATCTAAATGCGCAATAGGATATCCCGCTCTTTTAAAAGTATCAAATACGTGTAAAGAAGTATTAATACCATTATTAAAAATTAATGTTTTAGTTCCTTTAGCACGTTCTTCATAAGCTTGTAATAACTTAGAAAGCATGTCGGTATTGGTGTATAAATCTTCCGATGATTTTACAGTATAATCTCCATTTGCACCTACCTCTAAAGAGGTTAAGCCAACATTATAAGAAAAAACATTTGCTCTTGCTAAGTATTCATTTTCAATTAAAGACCCTATACTCTCACCTACAATCAACTCATCATAATTATCTTTCATAGGAAGTTTGATATTAGAGCTTAAAGGTGTTGCTGTAACCCCTAAAATGAAAGCCTTTTCAAAAAACTTGAATAATTTAGTAAAAGAGTTGTAGTGTGCCTCATCAATTATAACCAAACCTACATCAGAAATATCTAACATATCATCATTTAAACGATTGTTTAACGTTTCGACCATTGCTACAAAACAATCGTATTGACCTTGATCATCTAAACTTGCTTTACTATCAATAATTTTATTCTCAACACCAAACTCAGTAAGTACTTTTGCCGTTTGCTTACATAACTCAATTCGGTGCGTCATTATCAACACTTTCTTTTGATGATGTTTTAAATATTGACGTGTAATTTCAGAAAAAATAACTGTTTTACCTCCCCCTGTTGGAAGTTGATATAATAAGTGGTAATTCTCTGGAGCATCTTCAAAACTTTTAAAAATTTTGTGTAATGCTTCTTTTTGATAATCGTATAAATTTTTTCCTTTCTTTGGTTGTGAAGTTGCTGTTTCGTTACTCAAATCTCTATAATTTTGAAATATGCAAAAATACGAGGTATTTAAGGAAATCCCATTAAAAATGGCATCTTTTTTAGATTTTTTTCAAATCAATACGAGCAATATCGTAATGAGAAGCATGCGAAATTACTTCTCCATTTTTAACTACCAACAACTGAGGTGATTGATGTAAAACCTGAAATGTATACCCTATTTCATTAGAAACATCTCTATAGCTAAGCAAGTCAAGATAATACACTTTAAAATCTTTTAATTCCTCATCAAAACTGTTTACAAAACGTTTAATTACCATACTACTAATTCCACACCTTGTTGAATGTTTAAAAATAGCAACTGGTTGTTTATTCGATAATTCTTTTATTTCCTTTATTTGCTCTACCGATGTTAATGGAATCCAGTTAATAAAAGACTCTTCTCCATCTTTATTTTTGTCTTTTCTTCCAAAAATAGTGTTTAATACTCCCATTAAATTCTTATTTTAATAACATTATTGTTCTTAATCATGACTCTACCAGTCAAAAAGTCATAAAAAACTTATTTTTAAAGACAAAATGTCTCTTATTCATTGAAATAATCAATTGGTACTGATTTTGACTTTTATAGAGAAAAAAATAATAACGATATGAATTTTAACAATTATACAATAAAATCACAAGAAACCATACAGCAAGCGCAACAATTAGCGCAAAGCTATGGTAACAACCTTATAGAAAATGAACACATTTTCAAAGCTTTATTTTTAGTCGATGAAAATGTACTTCCTTTCATTTTAAAGAAACTCAATATAAATGTTGATGTTATACAACAAGTTTTAGATAAACAATTGGAAAGTTTTTCTAAAGTTACTGGAGCCGAGTTAATGCTTTCTCGTGAAGCCAATAAAACATTAAATGAAGCATCTATCATCGCAAAAAAAATGAACGATGAATACGTTTCTATTGAACACTTAATCTTGGCTATTTTTAAATCTAAAAGTCAAATAGCACAAGTTTTAAAAGATCAAGGTGTTACAGAAAAAAATTTAAAATCAGCAATTGAAGAGTTACGTAAAGGAAATCGTGTAACATCACAAAGTGCCGAAGAAACCTATAACTCTTTAAACAAATATGCTAAAAACTTAAACCAGTTAGCACAAGACGGAAAATTAGACCCCGTAATTGGTCGTGATGAAGAGATTAGACGTTTATTACAAATTTTATCTCGTAGAACTAAAAACAACCCTATTCTAGTTGGTGAACCGGGTACTGGTAAAACAGCAATTGCGGAAGGTTTAGCACACCGAATTATTCGAGGTGATGTTCCTGAAAACTTAAAGGAAAAACAAATTTTCTCTTTAGACATGGGAGCTTTAATTGCCGGAGCCAAATATAAAGGTGAATTTGAAGAACGTTTAAAATCGGTTGTAAAAGAGGTTACAAAATCTGAAGGAGACATTGTATTGTTCATTGACGAAATTCACACCTTAGTAGGTGCTGGAGGTGGTCAAGGTGCTATGGATGCCGCTAATATCTTAAAACCAGCTTTAGCCCGTGGTGAATTGAGAGCTATAGGTGCTACGACTTTGGACGAATACCAAAAGTATTTTGAAAAAGATAAGGCTTTAGAACGTCGTTTTCAAAAAGTTATGGTTGATGAACCAGATACAGAAAGTGCCATTTCAATTTTACGCGGTATTAAAGATAAATATGAAGCACATCACAAAGTTCGTGTTAAAGATGAAGCTATTATTGGTGCTGTAGAGTTATCTCAACGTTATATTACCAATCGTTTTTTACCTGATAAAGCGATTGACTTAATGGATGAAGCTGCTTCTAAATTACGTATGGAAATTAATTCTAAACCAGAGGAGTTAGATGTACTAGATCGTAAAATAATGCAGTTAGAAATCGAAATAGAGGCAATTAAACGTGAAAATGATGAGATTAAATTAAAATCTTTAAATGCCGATTTAGCTAATTTAAAAGAAGAACGTAATGAGATTAATGCAAAGTGGCAATCAGAGAAAAGTGTTGTAGATACCATTCAGAACTTAAAAACTGATATTGAAAACTATAAACTTGAAGCTGAAAAAGCTGAACGTAATGGTGATTACGGTAAAGTGGCTGAATTACGTTATGGTAAGATTAAAAATGCACAAGAAGAACTTGATAAACAACAAGAAGTTTTAGCTAATCAACAAGAAAACTCTTTAATTAAAGAGGAAGTAACCTATGATGATATTGCTGAAGTTGTAGCTAAATGGACCGGTGTTCCTGTTACTAAAATGTTACAGTCAGAACGTGAGAAGCTATTGCTATTAGAAGATGAATTACACAAACGTGTAGTAGGCCAAGAAGAAGCAATAGAAGCTGTTTCTGATGCAGTACGTCGTTCAAGATCTGGTTTACAAAACCCTAACAAACCTATTGGTTCTTTCTTGTTCCTAGGTACAACGGGAGTTGGTAAAACAGAGTTAGCAAAAGCCCTTGCTGAATATTTATTTGATGATGAAAATGCTATGACTCGTATTGATATGAGTGAATATCAAGAGCGTCATTCGGTAAGTAGATTAGTTGGTGCGCCTCCTGGATATGTTGGTTATGATGAAGGTGGACAATTAACAGAAGCTGTTAGAAGAAAACCATATTCAGTTGTGTTGTTAGATGAGATTGAAAAAGCGCATCCAGACACCTTTAATATCTTATTACAAGTATTAGACGAAGGTAGATTGACTGATAATAAAGGGCGTGTTGCTGATTTTAAAAACACTATCATTATTATGACTTCTAATATGGGAAGCCATATCATTCAAGAGAAGTTTGATAATATGAAAGGAGACATCTACACAACTATAGATTTAGCAAAAACAGAAGTTTTAGGTTTATTAAAACAATCTGTACGACCTGAATTCCTGAATAGGATTGATGATATCATTATGTTCACTCCTTTATCTGAAGACAATATTAAAGAAATTGTAAAATTACAATTGAATAATGTTAAAAAGATGATTGCGCAACAAAACATAACTTTTGATGCTACAGATGAAGCTATTGCTTACTTAGCCGTAAAAGGATATCAACCAGAATTTGGTGCGCGTCCTGTAAAACGTGTAATCCAAAAAGAGGTTTTAAATCAATTATCTAAAGAAATTTTATCAGGAAGAATAACTACTGATAGTATTATTTTATTAGACGCTTTTGATGATAAATTAGTATTCAGAAACCAATCTGATTTAGTAGAAAAATAACCCAATGTAAATATCTGCAAATCAATATAAAAAGTGACATTTTTTCATTGTTTTAAACGAAAAATATGTCACTTTTTTTAATTAGTATTTTTTTTGAACTATAACTATTAAAATTAATGTTTAACTAAAAAATGTAAAGTTATGTTATTAAAGAGCACTGATTTTCCAGCATTACCAAATGTCTTTAATGATTTTTTTAGAGCCTGGTCTACTTCAAATTTCTCGGACACAAACACTACATTACCAGCTGTAAACATTAAAGAAAATAAAAATGAGTTTACAGTTGATGTAGCTGCTCCTGGTATGAATAAGGAGGATTTTTAAGTAAATCTTGAAAATGATACTCTAACTATTTCATCAGAAAGAAAAGAGAATAAAGAAGACACGAACGACAACTATACACGAAAAGAATACAGCTATATGTCGTTTAAAAGAAGTTTTACACTACCTAAAGGTATTGTTGATAGTGAAAAGATTAAAGCTACCTATAAAAATGGTGAGTTAAAAATTAATATTCCAAAATTAGAAGCGGCAAAACCTAAGCCCGCGAAACTGATTACAGTTGAATAAGTTAATTTTGTAATATCTTTTTTTAAATTAAAAAAACCGAGTGTTCTTAAAAAGTCACTCGGTTTTCTATAGCTTTTAGTTACTAAAAAAACTAAAAAGTATCTACTTGTATATCTTCTAAAACGATTTCAGATAATTTTTTCAACTTACCTTCTTCGTATAATTTATCAATAGTGTAAAAGTCAATATCTTTATCTGTAGGCTTGTAATTATTATAGTCTACAAAACGAATTCCTTTCACTATTTTTTCTTCTTTAATATCTCTAAAACGTACTCCTCCTCCATTTGTATGGTATTTGTACGCTAAATAACCTAATTGAAAGTTATCTTTAGCAAACCAGTAAATGAAAACATCGTCAAAGTCTTCTCCTCCACCCTCTTCAGTAAAAGTAACTCTAACCTTATAATATTCTTTTCCTTTAATAGTAACATCTTCAAGTAACTTTTTTTGAACAGCTTTATCATTTAACCCTAAAGGTAATACTGAAAAATAGTGAACAGAGTTTACGGAATTTCCATAACGATTTTTATCTTTTTCAGATAATTCTACTAAGCTTTTATTCATAAATCGTTCAAAACCATCATTTGACAATATATCCTTTATTGTTACGGAATCATTTTTTATAATTCTAACTAGTTTAAAAGTTCCTTTATCTCTAGTCGCTTCGTAGTGATTTTTTCTAAAATTAAAAGATATAGTAGCATTCTCTATTTCATTCAACTTAGAATGCTCTATTGACTTATCAATTACTTCTTGAGCAGTGAATTTTGGTTTACACGAAACCATTAATAACAGTAGAAAAATGTATAAATGTCGCATATAATTTTGTTTGTGTTCGTCGTTTATTAGCTAACAAATTTACACGTATTCATTAATTTAAATTGTTAAGTTTTACACAAAAAAATAGAGCTACATAAATAAATGTAGCTCTATGAAGGGGATTATAATTTATTGGTTAAAACCTCATACCTACACCAAAACCAATAAGTAAAGGGTTAATATCTACTTCTGCTGGTACTGTTGCTATACCTGCATTTACAGTTACATCTGTACTTAACCCGATATACTTAGCATCTACGTTTAAAAACCAAGTATCATCTAAATCATAGTCAAAACCTAATTGTAATGCATATCCGAATCCATTTTTATAATCTACATTTACTACAGCACCTGGATCAGCGTTGTAAAAAATAGTATAATTCACACCTGCACCAACGTAAGGTTTAAAATCACTTACATTAAAGTGGTACTGCAATGTTAATGTTGGAGGCAATAACCAAACATCACCTAAATTAACATCTCCTAATGCTGTTCCTACTGCTTTTACATCGTGATTAGTGGTTCCTAAAATTAACTCCGCTGCAATATTTTCAGTAAAGTAGTATGTGAAGTCTAATTCTGGAATAAAACTTTTGCTAATTTCAACATCTCCTCCAATAGTTCCTATGGTAGCTGATTCATTTGGCATTACACTAACCCATCTAAAACGAGCTTGCCATCTTTTAAAGTCATCTGTTTTTGTAGTTTCTTGTGCAGCTGCATTACTAAAAAATAAGATTCCAAATACAGCACTTAATATAATTTTTCTCATGATTATAAGTTTAAATTTTAAACAAAATTACCACCGTAATCTCCCTTAAAACATGACTTAAATCATAGCTTAATAATTTTATTTAACAACTTAAAATTATAGTTATATTTGTGTTCTATTTATGCAAAAAAAGATTAACATACAGAATAAAAAAGCTCGTTTTGAATACGAGATACTTGACAAGTACACTGCTGGTATTCAACTTACTGGTACTGAGATAAAATCGATACGACAAAGTAAAGCTAGAATTACTGAAAGTTTTTGTGAGTTCAATGATAAAGGAGAGCTTTTTGTAGTAAATATGTATATTGAAGAATATACCTTTGGACATCATTATAACCATAAACCAAAAAGTGAACGCCGTTTGTTATTAAATAAACGTGAATTAAAAAAACTTGAAAAAGAAGTAGAATCGAAAGGTAACACTATTGTTCCTTTACGTTTGTTTATAAATGAAAATGGCTGGGCTAAGTTAGAAATAGCACTTGCTAAAGGGAAGAAAACTCACGATAAAAGAAATACTATTAAAGACCGAGATAACAAACGTGATTTAGCCAGAATTAAAAAGGCTTTTTAATTAATGAATAATGGTTTCTTAAATATTATTCAGTGGAAGAAAATCGTATACTTCGTTTTTATTTTATTTTTATTTAAGTTCTGTTTTTTATATGGTTACGGCTTTAAAAAAACGCTTTCTTTCTTTGATTTAGGACTTTTATCTATAGCTAGTGCTCTTTTACTAGCATCTGGGTATATTACGAGTTTTATTATCCGAAAACAACATAAAAAAACAAGACTAAACCTCAAAAAAATAAAGAAACTTTCTTTTTTACTTACTCTTATTGGAGTTCTTGCAGGAATTCTTTTTTCTTTTAAAATAGAAAGACCTTTTGATGGAATCTTATTTATCATTTGTCCTATAATTGTTCATTTTTACATAAAAAGCAATATAAAAAAGACGTTTATCAGCAATATTGTTACTGCTTTTCTTAAACCTTTTGCTTTGTTAACTTTATTATGGTTTGATTGCCCTATCGATTTAACTCATGACCAATGGACCTTATTCTATAATCTTCAACTAATTACAATAGCTTATATAATAATTTCTTTTTTTAGTAATATTGTTATTGAAATAATTTTTGATCTAATAAATATAAATGAAGATAATCAAAACAAGCAAAATACTCTTCCAATTTTATTAGGAAGGAAAAGAGCTAGGAACATATCTTTACTCCTCTCTATTATCTGTTGTTTTTTTCTCTTTTCTATTTCCTTGGCTTTTTATGATAGTACATTCATTTTTGCAACCCTAATGCTATTAGGCATTATTCCTTATTTATATTTTATATACTATTTAATGAAAGCTTCAGAAGTAAAAGACTATCAGCAGCTCATTAAAATTAGTTACTTTAATTTTTTTCTAGCGCTTTTAAGCATTCCACTAATAGCTTATTATTTAAAATATGTTATCAACTAAATTATCAAAATACAATGTAATTTTAGCTTCTAATTCACCTAGAAGACAAGAATTAATAAAAAGCTTAGACATTCCTTTTTCTATAAAAACCAAAGAAATTGAAGAAATATATCCAAAGGAATTACATCACGCTCAAATAACAGATTACTTAGCCGCTTTAAAAGCTTCTCCTTTTGCATCTGAATTAAAAGAAAATGACCTTTTAATTACTTCAGATACTATTGTTTGGTTAAATAATAAAGCCTTAGGAAAGCCTAAAGATTATAACGAAGCTTTTAACATGTTAAAAGAACTATCTAATACAACTCATGAGGTGATTACTTCAATATGTCTTACAAGTAAGAATTTTAAAAAAACAATTAATGACGTCACAATTGTTACATTTAAAGAATTACCTGATGAAGAAATTGATTACTATATAACTAACTACAAACCCTTTGACAAAGCTGGCGCATACGGAATTCAAGAATGGATAGGTAAAATAGGTATTACAAAGATGGAAGGAAGTTATTTTAATGTTATGGGGTTTCCAGTTCATAAACTTTACAAAGAATTATCAAAATTGTAGCTTTACATCTATATAAAAGATTATTTTTGACACGTATTTACACAACACAAACTGATGAAAAAATATACTTATACTGAAAAAAAAGATACCCGATCTGGGTTTGGTGATGGTTTAACCGAATTAGGAAAAACAAATCCTAATGTTGTTGCCCTTTGTGCTGATTTAACTGGCTCTTTAAAAATGAATGAGTTTGCTAAAAATCACCCAGAACGTTTCTTTCAAGTTGGAATTGCTGAAGCAAACATGATGGGAATTGCAGCAGGATTAACTATTGGCGGAAAAATTCCTTTTACAGGTACATTTGCTAACTTTTCTACAGGTCGTGTATACGATCAAATTCGTCAATCAATCGCGTATTCTGATAAAAATGTAAAAATTTGTGCTTCTCACGCAGGATTAACTTTAGGTGAAGATGGAGCTACACACCAAATTTTAGAAGATATTGGGTTAATGAAAATGTTACCTGGTATGACTGTTATCAATACTTGTGATTATAGCCAAACCAAAGCAGCTACGTTAGCTATTGCAGAACATGAAGGGCCAGTATATTTACGTTTTGGTAGACCAAGCGTTCCTGTTTTTATGACTGGACAACCTTTTGAAATTGGTAAAGCTATTCAACTTACAGAAGGTACAGATGTAACTATTGTTGCAACAGGGCATTTAGTTTGGGAAGCGTTACAAGCTGCTGAGCAATTAGAAGAAAAAGGAATTTCAGCAGAGGTAATCAATATTCACACTATTAAGCCTTTGGATGAGGAATCTATTTTAAAATCAGTAGCTAAAACTGGATGTGTAGTTACTGCTGAAGAACATAATAAATATGGTGGTTTAGGAGAAAGTGTTGCGCGTTGTTTAGCCACTAACAACCCTACTCCTCAAGAATTTGTAGCTGTAAATGACAGCTTCGGAGAATCTGCAACTCCAGCAGAATTAATGGATAAATACGGATTGAATGATAAAGCCATTATTAAAGCTGTAGAAAAAGTTATTTCAAGAAAATAAAAATATACTTTTAAACAATAAATACATCACTTTTTAGGTTTAAGGTGATGTATTTTTTTATGCAAAAAAATGAATATTTAACCCAAAATAGTATAAATTAAAAACAAATGAAACGAGCAATTTTTATCTTATGCTTTCTCATAGGAGGAGCACAGTTAGTACAAAGTCAAATCCAAGGAGGTATCAAAGGTGGTATCAACTATAACTCAAATTCTTTTACTGATGTAAAAAACGATGTAGTTTTTGATAATGCAAAAAGTAAAACAGGATTCCATGCTGGTGCTTGGTTACGTATAAACTTACCTGTTACAAATTTATATTTAAGACCAGAATTAGTGTATACTCAATTAAGCAATGAAGTATCTTATCAATATAACGATCTTTCATCTCCACAAACAACTACCTATGATTTCCAAAAAATTGATATTCCCGTTTTAGTCGGAATGAAATTCTTAAAAGTAGCGCATGTTTTTGGAGGGCCTTCTTTTCAATATATTTTAGATTCTGATTTTAATATTGAAGAACTTAAACAAGTAGATTCTGACGGTTTCTCAGTTGGAGTACAATTTGGAGCAGGTATTGAACTAGGTAAACTAGGATTGGATGTACGTTGGGAAAGAGCTTTATCAGATACTGAAGCCGAATTTGTAGATTCTAATGTTGGAAACGTAAATTTTGACACTCGTGTAAATCAAATTATTGTAGGATTATCTTATAGATTCTAAAACAAACAATCACATATAAAAAAACCGAAGTTTTTAACTTCGGTTTTTTTGTTTTAATATTTTACTCTAATATCTCTGTTTAAATAATCAGGTACACTTGGCTTATTCGGATCATTAAAATCATTTCTTGGATCTCCATCACCATTTTTATCTTCATTTTTAGTTAAAACACCATCGCCATCATCGTCTATATCTAAATAGTTAGGAACATTATTCTTGTCAGTATCATCATTCCTAGGGTTTCCATCCTCATCCAAATCTTCATAAATAGAAGGAATACCATCGTTATCATGATCAGTATCTACTACGAAGTCTAATAAATCAATATAAAAAATCAATTGTGAGTTAGAAGGAATACCACCGTTAGGAGTGTTTCTATAAGCCAAACCTGAAGGAATGATTAAAATTCCTTTTCCAAAGTTTTCATAAGTAATAGGTTCTCCTGGAGTAGGCACATTAATCCCTGCTTTTAAATTAGGTATTCCATAAGTCCAACCTCTAATAGGAGATGGTGCATCCTGACGACTTCCAGATTGTGTTAAATTCCACCAAATAGGTTCTGTTCCTGTCTGACTTAATTCTAATTGATCTGCCTTTGTTGAATACCAAACTTGATATTTCGTTAAAACAGAATCTAATTGAGTAGGATTACCTTTTGGCGACTCTCCTTCTTTAACAATTAAATGATATAAATCATACTCAATATCATTTTCTGTGTGCGTTTTTTTAATAAGTCTATCATCTTCTAATAAAGGAGTTTTACCTGAAACCATAGGCTTTATAGAGTCTACAGTATCATCAAAATAATAGTTTTTTAAAAACTTTGCAATAGTATCTTTATCCTTAGCAGCTTGCGCTTCATGGTCAAAATTTTCTATTCTTGGATTACTATCAGTTCCGCATGCATACAAAAGAGAACTTACAGCTACTGCATATAAAAAATGTTTAAATTTTATCATTTAATTCTGAAATTTTAACGCGCAATTTACCATTTTTATACCTTTGTAAAAAATGAAACGATAAAAATTAACTTTTTATATGAGAATTGACAAATATTTGTGGTGCATTCGATTATTTAAAACCCGTAGTATTGCCACAGATGCTTGCAAAAAAGGGCACGTGAAGCTTGATGGAACCAATTTAAAACCTTCCAAAGAAGTTTTTGGGAATGAAGAAATTACCATCCGTAAAAATCAAATTAATTATAAGATAAAGATACTAGACATCCCTCCTAACCGTGTGGGTGCTAAACTGGTTGATTTATATCGAAAAGATTTAACCCCGAAAGAAGAGTTTGAAAAAACTGAGTTATTAAAATACTCTAAAGACTATTACCGTAAAAAAGGAACTGGGCGTCCTACCAAAAAAGATCGACGTGATATTGAAGATTATTATGACGATTCTGCCGAAAATGATGTTAATTTGTAATTTCGTAGTAAAAAACTATAAGTATAATGACCGACACTAGTAATATTATCTTAAACAATGCACAAATTGAACAGAAAATCCGTAGAATAGCTTTTCAAATCTACGAAAGCAACAGTGAAGAAAAAGAAATCATTATTGCTGGTATTGCAGATAACGGTTTTTTTCTTGCTGAAAAAATAGCAGAGGCCGTAAATAAAATCTCACCGTTAAAAATTACTCTTTGTAAAGTTTCTATCGATAAGAAAAAACCTACTACTCCTATTACTACTTCAATAACTAGTGACGAGTACAAAAACAAAGCATTAGTATTAGTTGATGATGTTTTAAACTCAGGTACTACCTTAATATACGGTGTTAAGCACTTTTTAGAAGTTCCTTTAAAAAGATTTAAAACTGCCGTGTTAGTTAACAGGAATCACAAAAAATATCCGGTCAAAGCAGATTTTAAAGGTATTTCTTTGTCTACCTCTATTAAAGAACATGTAGTTGTTGAATTTAAAAAAAATGAAACTATAGCTTATTTAACTTAATAAAGCTTGGAGCCCATCCACAGTCTCATCTACATCTTTATTATCAACTACTAGTTTATGAGTAGCTTGATTATAGTAATAACTACGCTCAAACAAATGTTTAGCTATAAACTCTGCCAACTCCTCTTCATTTAAACGAGCTACTAAAGGGCGTTGGCTTTTTTCATTTACCAATCTTTCCTTGATTGTTTGTATAGATGTTTTTAAATATATAGAAGTTACATCATTATAACTTAATAATACATTCATATTTCCTGCATAACATGGTGTGCCTCCTCCTAAGGATAATACAAAATCTTCATTTTTATCTAAAAGTTCTTTTAAATAAACATGTTCTTGCTTACGAAAATAGATCTCTCCTTTCTCTTTAAAGACATCCGAAACTGACATTTTCTCCTTTTCTTCGATATAAGCATCTAAATCTATAAAAGAAATCTGCTTTTTTTCGGCTAAAATTCGTCCAATTGTCGATTTACCACTGGCCATGTATCCCAATAACACAATTTTCATAAACTAGTAATTAAGTAGTTACAAATATCTATAAAAAATATTACAAAAAAGCTTTTTTCATTTAAAGAACAGTTGTATATTTGCAACCGCTTTCACAAAGAAGCAATGACCGGGTAGCTCAGTTGGTAGAGCATCTCCCTTTTAAGGAGAGGGTCCTGGGTTCGAGCCCCAGCCCGGTCACTAAAAGTTAAGCTTTAAAGAGCTTAACTTTTTTTATTTATGCACGTATGGCGGAATTGGTAGACGCGCAGGCTTGAGGGGCTTGTTTCCAACGGAAGTGCAGGTTCGACTCCTGTTACGTGCACAAAACACCTTTAAAAAACTATTTAAAGTTTAATCAAACTTTTACCCGCTAAATATCAACCAAAGCATTACAACACAAACAACCCCTAATATAACAACATAAATAATAGCAATTTTAAAATACCTTTAAAGAAGTTTTTTATCATCTTTTTCATCTTTACAATTTAATAGTTTTATTTTTAGTTAATTTAAAAATCTTCACATCGTATCAATTTCACAGATAATTAACTAAACAAAATCTATTTATTCTTATTATTGCATTATGCAAAAAAAATACACCATTTTATTGTTACTACTTGTTTCATCATTTATAACAATAGCCCAAAATACTCAAAGCAACAACTTAAAAGGACAAATTGTAGATTCTGAATCTAAGAAACCTCTAAGCGCTGCCCATATATTAAACCTTAATAGTGTTATAGGTACAATTACCAACGAACAAGGTTCTTTTAATCTTGTAGCGAAAGCAAATGATACTGTGCTTGTATCTTATTTAGGATACTCTTCTATAAAGCTAAAAATAACAAATGATCTTTTAAAAGGAAATGAAGTAGTCATTTCTTTAGAAGAAAAGCCCGAAGAAGTTAAAGAAGTAGTAATTAAATCTACAGAACTCATTGGTGTTTTAGAAGTAGATATAAAACAAGTCCCTAAAGATCGTTTTACAAGAATTCATATTAATGGTTTACCGCAAACCTACGAGGTAGGAAAACCTCAAAAAATCTCTTCTCCTATTGCTAAATTGTTAAATCCAGTCGACTTAGTATATAATCATTTTGGAAGTAAACCTAGACAACTAAAAAAGTTAAAAAAACTTAAACAAGAAGATGATTTACGTAAAATGTTAGCTGGTAAATTTGATCGTGAAGTTATGATGGAGTATCTAGAAATGGACAGAACTGAGCTAAACAAACTACTCTCTGACTGCAACTATTCTGAATATTTCATTAAAAAAGCTAGCGACTTACAACTTATTGAAGCCGTCTTAAACTGTTACGAAAATTACAAAGCAGTTAAAAAAGGAAAAATAGAAAGAAATAGGATACCTGAACAAAAATGATTTTTTTATTGAAAAGGTAGGGTTTTTCATAATTTATCTGTTATATTGTTTAATAACTAATAAATAATTACATATAAAATGAAAAAAATCACATTATTATCTTTACTGTTTATTGTATTTTTAAGCTGTAGCAAAGACAATGAAGTAGTTCCTGAAAAAGAGACTCCACAAACAGAAGAAGTCACTTTAGACAACCAAGTCAATAATTTCGTTTGGAAAGCTATGAATTCATGGTACAACTGGCAAGAAGACGTTCCTAATTTAGCAGACAGTAAAGACGATAATAAAAATGACTACTATACTTATCTTAACTCCTATAGTACTCCTAGCTCGTTATTTGAAAGCCTAAAGCACGCAAATGATGATTTCTCTTGGTTTATTGAAGATTACGTGGCTCAGCAACAACAATTTCAAGGTACTTCTAAAACTTTTGGTTTTAGACCTAGTTTGGTTAGAGTTGGTACAACCGATTATGTAGTAATGTATATTCAGCATGTTTCTGAAAATTCTCCTGCAGATTTAGCAGGATTTAAAAGAGGAGACATAATTAATGCTATAAATGGAACTGTAATGACCGTAAGTAATTATGAAACTGTACTTGATGGATATTACCAAGAAACTTCAGAGTTTTCGTTTGCAGAAAAAGACGGTCAAACTTTTAAAGAAAAGAAAACAATTTCACAAGCTGTAGTATCTGACAATCCAGTACATTCAACTAATATTATTGATGTTGATGGCACAAAAGTTGGTTATATACTATATAATGGGTTCAGATCATCTTATAATGATGAATTAAACGCTGCTTTCGGCGAGTTGAAGTCTGCTGGTGTTCAAGAATTAGTATTAGATTTAAGAATTAATGGTGGTGGTTCTGTAGAAACATCTGCCTATTTAGCAAGCATGATACGTGCAGAAGCTGGTACTGATAAATTTGCTGAATTAAAGTTTAATAGTAAACACTCTCAATACAATGATCCTTACTATTTTGACAATACGTTAAATGTTTATGGGGCTGATGGAAAAAAGACCCATGAAGAAACCATTAATAGACTATCTGGTATTGAACGATTATATGTTTTAACTTCTGGTAGTACAGCATCTGCTAGTGAAATGATTATAAACGGATTACGCCCTTTTATAGAAGTTAAAGTAGTAGGAACCAAAACAGTAGGTAAAAACGAGGGGTCTATAACATTATATGACTCTCCTGCTAGCGACTATACTAATGTAAATTCTGCTAATTCATCTCACAAAATGGCTATGCAGCCGATTGTTTTTCAAATCTATAATAAGCTTGGTCAAAATGATTATGGTGATGGATTTGAACCTAATATTTTAATCGAAGAATGGAAACATTGGGATAACATCTTACCTTTTGGTGATGAGAATGAAATCGTACTTAAAAAAGCCTTGGATGATATAAGAGGTGTATCGTCAAAATCTACATACGAAGTAAAAAGTTTTGAACGTATTGATATTAATGTGTCAACAAACAAATTTGAACAAGAAATGTATATTGATAGTCATTACTTTAACAAGTAAAACAACCTTATTAAAAGCAGCAAAATTTTGCTGCTTTTTTTATGCTTCTATTTCATCCAAAAGAATTAAATTTACACCTTTCAAAAACACACACAAACACAACTAATAATGATTCATTTCTTTGGAAACGTAAACAGCAAGGTTTTTGCTGTTCAAACAACAGAAGAATTAACATCTGAAACAATTTCGAAGTTAACTTGGTTATTTGGCAACCAACCAAAAATAAACGCGGCGTCTCTTGACGCCTTTTTTGTTGGACCTAGAGCAGCAATGATTACTCCTTGGAGTACCAACGCTGTTGAGATTACTCAAAATATGGGGATTTCTGGAATTATCAGAATTGAAGAATTTGATGCAGTAGCTAATGATTTTTCTGACTTCGACCCAATGATTTCTCAAAAGTTTGACGGATTAAACCAAGAAACTTTTACTATTGATATTCAACCTGAACCAATTTTAGAAATTGATGATATTGCGGCTTATAACGAGCAAGAAGGCTTAGCCTTAAGTGAAGAAGAAATTGCTTATTTAGAAGAAGTAGCTACTAAGATTGGTAGAAAATTAACCGATTCTGAAGTATTTGGATTCTCTCAAGTAAACTCAGAGCACTGTCGCCATAAAATTTTCAACGGAACTTTCGTTATTGACGGTGAAGAAATGCCTACTTCTTTATTCAAGTTAATTAAAGAAACATCTAAACAAAATCCTAACGATATTGTATCTGCTTATAAAGACAATGTTGCTTTTGTTAAAGGTCCAAAAGTAGAGCAATTTGCTCCTAAAAGCGCAGATAAACCAGATTTTTACGAAACAAAAGAGTTTGAGTCTGTTATTTCATTAAAAGCTGAAACACACAACTTCCCTACTACTGTTGAGCCTTTCAACGGAGCTGCAACGGGTTCAGGAGGTGAAATTCGTGATAGATTAGCTGGAGGAAAAGGATCGTTGCCATTAGCAGGAACAGCTGTATATATGACTTCGTATTCTCGTTTAGAGGAAAATCGTCCTTGGGAAAAAGGAATGGACGAACGTAAGTGGTTATACCAAACTCCTATGGATATCTTAATCAAAGCTTCTAACGGAGCTTCTGATTTCGGTAATAAATTTGGTCAGCCATTAATCTGTGGTTCTGTTCTAACTTTTGAACACGAAGAAGATGCTCGCAAACTTGGTTTCGATAAAGTAATCATGCAAGCTGGTGGTATCGGATATGGTAAAAAAGAACAAGCTTTAAAAGATACTCCACAAGAAGGAGATAAAATAGTAATTCTAGGTGGTGAAAACTACCGTATTGGTATGGGAGGAGCTGCAGTTTCTTCTGCCGATACTGGAGAATTTTCAACAGGAATTGAATTAAACGCAATTCAACGTTCAAATCCTGAAATGCAAAAACGTGCTGCCAACGCTGTTCGCGGTATGGTAGAAAGTGATGAAAACTTTATCGTTTCTATTCACGATCACGGAGCTGGTGGACACTTAAACTGTTTATCAGAATTAGTAGAGAATACTGGAGGAAAAATCGACTTAGATAAACTACCTGTTGGAGACCCTACCCTATCTGATAAAGAGATTATCGGTAACGAATCTCAAGAACGTATGGGGTTAGTTATTGCTGAAAAGCATATCGACACCCTTAATAAGATAGCCGAACGTGAGCGTTCACCAATGTACACTGTTGGTGATGTTACGGGGGATCACCGTTTTACTTTTGAATCTAAAACCAACGGAAATAAACCAATGGATTTAGCTTTAGAAGATATGTTTGGTAGTTCTCCTAAAACAATTATGACTGACAATACAGTTAATCGCAATTATGCTGATGTTGAGTATTCTAAAGAAAACTTTACTCAATATTTAGAACAAGTTTTACAATTAGAAGCTGTTGCTTGTAAAGATTGGTTAACGAATAAGGTTGACCGTTGTGTTGGAGGAAAAGTAGCGAAGCAACAATGTGTTGGTTCTTTACAAATTCCTCTAAACAATGTTGGGGTAATGGCATTAGATTATAAAGGTAAAGAAGGTATTGCTACTACAATTGGGCACTCTCCTATTTCAGGATTAATTGATCCAGAAGCAGGAAGCAAAAACTCAATTGCTGAAGCATTAACGAATATTGTATGGGCTCCTTTAAAAGATGGTTTACAATCGGTTTCATTATCAGCAAACTGGATGTGGCCTTGTAAAAATGAAGGTGAAGATGCTCGCTTATACAAAGCTGTGAAGGCTATTTCGGATTTTTCAATCGATTTGGGAATCAACGTTCCAACAGGAAAAGATTCTTTATCAATGAAACAAAAATATCCGAATGAAGAAGTAATTTCTCCAGGAACTGTTGTTATTTCAGCTGCGGCTAACTGTAATGATATTACTAAAGTAGTAGAACCTGTTTTACAACCAAACAAAGGAGATATCTATTATATCAACTTATCGCAAGATGATTTTAAGTTAGGAGGAAGTTCGTTTGCACAAATAGTAAACAAATTAGGGAACTCTGCTCCTACGATTACTAATAATGAATTCTTTAAATCGGCATTTAATGTTTTACAGAATTTAATTAAAGAAGGAAAAATCGTTGCGGGTCACGATGTTGCTTCTGGAGGATTGATTACTACCTTGTTAGAATTGTGCTTTGCAGATGTAAATGTAGGTGCTAACTTAGATTTATCTGCTTTAAAAGAAGCTGATAGCATCAAGTTGTTATTTGCCGAAAACTCAGGAATTGTTTTCCAAGCAACCGACGCTTCTGTAGAACAAACTTTAGCTGATAATAACATTGAGTTCTTTAAAATTGGTTCGGTAACAGAGTCTGATCGTTTAAATATTAAAAACGGATCTGATATTTTTGCTTTATCCATTGCTGAATTAAGAGATACTTGGTACAAAACATCGTACTTATTAGATCAAAAGCAAACAGCAAATGGTTTAGCTAAAGATCGTTTTGATAATTATAAAAATCAACCTTTACAATATACATTCCCAACGCATTTTACAGGAAAGCTTGCTGACACTCTAGGTACTGTAACTAACAGACCTAAAGCTGCTATCATTCGTGAAAAGGGGTCTAACTCGGAACGTGAAATGGCAAATGCTATGTATTTAGCTGGCTTTGATGTGAAGGATGTTCACATGACAGATTTAATTTCTGGTCGTGAAACTTTAGAAGATATTCAGTTTATTGGAGCGGTTGGAGGTTTTTCTAATTCGGATGTTTTAGGTTCTGCTAAAGGATGGGCTGGAGCATTTTTATATAATGAAAAAGCAAACACTGCCTTGAAAAACTTCTTTAAAAGAGAAGATACTCTTTCTGTTGGTATTTGTAACGGATGCCAGTTATTTATGGAATTAGAATTAATCAATCCAGAACATAGCGAACATGGTAAGATGTTACACAACGATTCTAAAAAGCACGAAAGTTCATTTACATCTGTAAAAGTTCAAGAAAATAATTCAGTAATGTTATCTAGTTTAGCAGGAACTGAATTAGGAGTTTGGATTTCTCACGGAGAAGGAAAGTTCAATTTACCTGAAACTGAAGATAATTATAATATTGTTGCTAAGTATGGGTATGAAGGATATCCTAACAATCCGAACGGTTCAGATTATAACACTGCAATGCTGTGTGATAAAACAGGGCGTCATTTAGTAACAATGCCACATATTGAGCGTTCTACTTTCCAATGGAACTGGGCTAACTATCCACAAGACAGACAAGATGAAGTTTCTCCTTGGTTAGAAGCTTTTGTTAATGCAAGAAAATGGATAGAGAATAAAAAATAAGTAGAATACTACATTCTCAACTACAAAAAGCACTCTGTAAACAGGGTGCTTTCTTTTTTTTACAAAAGTAAACAACAAGATATCTAATTCACATTTGTTAACTGTTTAATTATGGTAACATTTGTAATATTCTTCTTATTTAACTTCTATTCTACATGTATAATATATTTATATAAGTACTTTGAAAGGATATGATTAATCCCATAAATAATTTAAAGTAGTTATAGAAGTGTTATAAAGTTTACAGCCTGATTCACGTTCGCTTAGACTAAACTACCGCAGAATCTTTATTATTTGCCTTAAAGTTGCTTAATTGATGTTTAAGTCAGTTAAATAAGGATAAATGGTTATTTAAGCACATTATATTTATTAAAAAAAAGAGATTTTTACATTTATAAACTCTAAAAAACAAACAATTAACTTAATTACAAATGTAACTAAAGGTATTTAGTAAAAGAATAGGTTTTTTCTATGTTAAAAACTTAAAAACTTGTTTTACAGTAGTTTAGATCCTATCTATTAAAGTATTTAATTACCTTTTTTTGAATTGCTCTGAAGAAATATTAATTTTTTTGTCTACGTTTGTAAAATAATATATATTTACAACTGTAAACGATTCCTAATATTTACACAAGTAAACAAATGATAGAAAGACTAAAACAGATATTAGATTATTACAATTTATCGGCGTCAAGTTTTGCAGATAAAATTGATGTTCCAAGATCTAGCATTTCTCACCTATTATCAGGAAGAAATAAACCGAGCTTAGATTTTATTATAAAAGTTGAAACTGCTTTTGATGAAGTTGATCTAAATTGGTTAGTGTATGGTAAAGGCAGTTTTCCTCCAAATGTAAAAAATCAAGAGAAAGAGATAAATATAGAGAAAAATGAAGCTCCTTCTCTGTTTACTGAAAGTGTAGTATTTGACCAAGAACCCGAAAAAAAATCAGATACGCAAATCTCAGAGAGTACTATTAAACCAAAAGAATCAGCCGCTTTTAGAGAAATTAAAAATATTTTGGTTCTATACGACGATGGAACCTTTGAAGACTATAAAAAAAGATAATATAAATTATTCCCCAGAAAAACCATAGAGAATATAATTAGTTGTAAAATTCAAACATCCCTTGGTGCTTATTTTCGCTACATGCTGTTTCAATTTTATAAATCATTAGTAACTAAACTCTCCCCTAAAACTTATTACCCTTAAGTTGAGTTTGTTAATTTGTCCCCCAAATGCAATCCCTCTTAAATAAAAAAAGCCTATATTAAAAATAATACAGGCTTTTTTAAATTTTATAAGTAAGTCAAATTTTATGTCAACATTCCTCCGTCAACTGATAATGTTTGACCAGTAATATATGAACTCATATCTGATGCTAAAAACACACAGGCATTTGCAATATCTTCTGGAGTTCCTCCTCTTTTTAAAGGAATTTCGTTTCTCCAACCTTCGACTACTTTTTCATCTAATTTTGCAGTCATTTCAGTTTCAATAAAACCTGGAGCAACAACATTACTACGAATATTACGAGAACCTAACTCTAAAGCTACTGATTTTGAGAATCCTAAAATTCCTGCTTTTGAAGCTGCATAATTAGCTTGACCTGCATTTCCTTTTAATCCAACTACAGAACTCATATTAATAATTGATCCTGCACGTTGTTTCATCATCGGGCGAATTACTGCTTTCGTTAAATTGAAAACTGATTTTAAATTTACTTCGATTACTTTATCAAAATCTTCTTCAGAAATACGCATTAATAAATTATCTTTTGTAATACCTGCGTTGTTTACTAATACATCAATAGCTCCAAATTCTTCTAAAACATTTTTTGCCAACTCTTGAGCTGCATCAAATTCAGCTGCATTTGATTGATATCCTTTAGCCTTTACTCCTAAATCTTTTAATTCATTTTCTAAAGCAGTTGCTGCTTCAACAGATGAGCTATAAGTAAACGCAACATTACATCCTTGATTTGCAAACTCTAAAGCAATTCCTCTACCAATTCCTCTAGTAGCACCAGTAATAATTGCAGTTTTATTTTCTAAAAGTTTCATTTATTAGTTGTTTTAATCGCAGGGCAATAGCCAAGGAGTTTATTCCCAAAAGCTTGCCACTAAATTCTTACATTTTTTTTTTGAATACCCAAGATGCTTACATCTGGGTAGTTTACTGGATTCAAATATAAAAATAAATTCCCGTTAAAAACGGGAATTTATTTTTATATGTATGTGTTTATTATGCTAAAACCTTAGCTACCATCTCTCCAATTTTAGCAGGAGACTCTACAACGTGTACTCCATTTTCTGCTAAAATCTTCATTTTTGCTTGCGCTGTATCATCAGCACCACCAACAATAGCACCTGCATGTCCCATTGTTCTACCAGCTGGAGCAGTTTGTCCTGCGATAAAACCAACAACTGGTTTTCTATTTCCATCAGCTTTAATCCAACGAGCAGCTTCTGCTTCTAAATTTCCACCAATTTCACCAATCATTACGATTGCTTCAGTTTCATCGTCATTCATTAATAATTCAACAGCTTCTTTTGTAGTAGTTCCAATAATTGGATCTCCACCAATACCAATAGCAGTAGTAATTCCGTATCCTTGTTTTACAACTTGATCAGCAGCTTCATATGTTAAAGTTCCTGATTTAGAAACGATACCTACTTTACCTTTTTTGAAGATAAATCCTGGCATAATTCCAACTTTAGCTTCTTCTGGAGTAATTACTCCTGGACAGTTAGGTCCTACTAAAGTACAATCTAATTGATCAATATAAGCTTTTACTTTTACCATATCAGCAGTAGGAATTCCTTCAGTAATACAAATGATTACTTTAATTCCTGCTTCAGCAGCTTCCATAATAGCATCAGCAGCAAATGCTGGTGGTACAAAAATAATTGAAGTATCAGCTCCTGCTTTTTGTACAGCTTCATCAACTGTATTAAAAACTGGTTTACCTAAATGCTCTTGACCTCCTTTACCTGGTGTTACACCTCCAACTACGTTTGTTCCGTAATCGATCATTTGGCTAGCGTGGAAAGTTCCTTCGCTTCCTGTAAAACCTTGAACTATAATTTTTGAATCTTTATTTACTAAAACACTCATTGGTTTATTTTTTTATTTTTAAGCTTCACAAAAGTAACTTTTTGTAATCGATTTGTAAAACTTTTACTTCTTTTTTTGTGCTTTTAAAAATTGTTTTATTTCTGCTAACTCTCTAAGTTTTTCTCTTGACTCAGAAATTGGTGTTCCAAAATATGATTTACCTCCTGGAACTGATTTTGTTACTCCTGTTTGACCAAGAATAACAGCTCCTTTACCAATTGTTATTCCACTATTAGTTCCTACTTGTCCCCAAAGTGTTACTTCATCTTCAATAATAACGCAACCTGCAATTCCTGTTTGAGAAGCTATTAAACATTTTTTACCTATTACTGTATCGTGACCTACATGAACTTGATTATCTATTTTTGTTCCTCTTCTAATTGTAGTATCACCTGTAACTCCTTTATCAATAGTACAAGAAGCTCCTAAGTCTACATTATCTTCAAGTACTACCCTACCTCCAGAAATTAATTTATCAAACCCTTCCTTTCGGTTTTTATAGTAAAATGCATCGGATCCTAAAACTGTATTAGCGTGAATAGTTACATTGTTTCCTATAACTGAATTACTATAAATAGTAACATTAGGGTGTATTACACAGTTTTCACCAATAGTAACATTATCACCAATAAAAACATTTGGTTGTATAATTGTTCCTTTTCCTATAATAGCAGATTCAGCAATACTACTTTTTGAAGCTATAAAAGGATTAAAATGTTTTGTTATTTTATTAAAATCTCTAAAAGGATCATCAGAAACTAGCAATGATTTACCTTCAGGACAATCTACTTTTTTATTTATTAAAATAGTAGTTGCGGCAGAATTTAACGCTTTATCGTAGTATTTAGGGTGGTCTACAAAAACAATATCCCCTTTTTCAACTACATGAATTTCATTAATTCCTGTAATAGGGAAATCATTTTCTCCTATAAATTCTACATTTAATAAAGTAGCTATTTGCTCTAAAGTTTGAGGCTTTTTGAATTTCATCTTTAAAAATAAATTCCCGCTAAAGAGCGGGAATAGTATATTTATTCTTTGATACGCTCTGTATATACGCCTTTTTCTGTGTCTATTTTTACTTTATCTCCTTCATTAATAAATAAAGGAACATTAATTCTAGCACCCGTTTCAACAGTTGCAGGCTTTGTAGCGTTTGTTGCTGTGTTACCTTTAACACCTGGCTCTGTATGTGTTATTTCTAAGATAACATGTGAAGGCATTTCTACTGATAATGGCATTCCATCTTCAGTATTAATTAAGATTGTAACCACTTCTCCCTCTTTCATTAAATCTGGCGCATCTAATGTTGATTTTTGAAGTGTTATTTGATTATAATCTTCAGTATTCATAAAGTGATAAGTATCTCCTTCTGGATATAAGTACTGAAATTTATGAGTTTCAACACGAACATCTTCTATTTTATGTCCCGCAGAAAACGTATTATCCAAAATTTTTCCTGTAGTTACACTTTTTAATTTTGTACGTACAAAAGCTGGTCCTTTTCCAGGTTTCACATGTAAAAACTCAATAATTTTATAAATATCGTGATTAAACTTTATACACAATCCTTTTTTAATATCTGATGTTGTTGCCATTTATTTTTGATCTTTTTAATTGCTCAATCAAGTGCAATTTTACTAATTAATTTGCTTTAAAATATCCTTTCATTATTCCGCGATGCGAATCTTTGATAAACTGAATAATTTCATCACGCTCTGAAGTAGCTTCCATCTCAGCTTCAATAATATCTATCGCTTGTGAGTTGTTGTAATTTTTCTGGAATAAAATTCGATATACATCTTGAACTTCTCTAATTTTTTCAGTAGTGAAACCTCTTCTACGTAATCCAACAGAATTGATACCCACATACGACAAAGGCTCTCTTGCAGCCTTAACAAACGGAGGTACATCTTTACGAACCAAAGACCCTCCAGTAACAAAAGCATGGTTTCCTACAGAGGCAAATTGGTGTACAGCTACCATACCCGCTAAAACTACATTATCACCAATTGTAACATGACCCGCTAACGTTGAATTGTTTGAAAAAATACAATTATCTCCCACTTTACAATCGTGAGCTATATGGCAATATGCCATAATTAAACAATTGTCACCTATAACTGTTTTCATTCTATCAGAAGTACCTCTGTTAATGGTAACACATTCTCTAATAGTAACGTTATCTCCTATTTCTACAGTGGTTTCTTCATCGTCAAATTTTAAATCTTGAGGAATTGCAGAGATAACTGCTCCTGGAAAAATTCGACAATTTTTACCGATACGCGCACCTTCCATAATAGTTACATTGGAGCCTATCCATGTTCCTGATCCGATTTCTACATTTGCATGAATGGTAGTAAAAGGCTCTATAACTACATTTCTAGCTATTTTTGCTTGAGGGTGTACGTACGCGAGTGGTTGATTCATATTATTTTACTTTTGAAATTTGTGCCATAAGCTCAGCTTCACACACTAGCTTTCCATTAGCGTATGCATAAGCTTGCATATGAGCAATACCTCTTCTTATAGGTGTAATTAATTCACTCTTAAATATTAATGTATCTCCTGGTAATACTTTCTGTTTGAATTTAACATTATCCATTTTCATGAAATATGTTAAATAGTTTTCAGGATCTGGAACTGTATTTAATACTAAAACTCCACCACATTGTGCCATAGCTTCTACTTGAAGAACCCCAGGCATAACTGGCGCTCCGGGGAAATGTCCAACAAAGAAGTTTTCATTCATTGTAACATTTTTCATCCCTACCACATGCTTGTCTGATAATTCAATAATTCTATCAATCAATAAAAATGGTGGTCTGTGAGGTAAAATATCCATTATTTTATGGATATCCATTAATGGTGGTTGGTTTAAATCATAAGAAGGAACATTGTTTCTTTTTTCCTTTTTAATGATTTTAGCTAATTTCTTAGCAAAAGTAGTGTTTACAGAATGTCCAGGTTTATTAGCTATTACTTTACCTTTAATTCGAGTACCAGTTAAAGCTAAATCACCTATGACGTCTAACAATTTATGGCGTGCAGCTTCATTTGCCCAATGTAATGTTAAGTTGTCTAATACTCCATTAGGTTTTACAGTAATATTATCTTTATTAAAGGCTTTTTTTAACTTTTCCATCGTACTATCAGACAACTCTTTGTCTACATAAACAATAGCATTATTTAAATCTCCTCCTTTAATCAAGTCATTTTCTAACAACATTTCAATTTCATGTAAGAAACTAAACGTTCTTGCTGCTGAGATTTCTTCTTTGAAATCTGAAATTTTACTTAATGTAGCATTTTGAGTTCCTAATATTTTAGTTCCAAAATCTACCATAGTAGTTACTTGGTATTCATCTGATGGCATTAAAATAATTTCACTTCCTGTTACGTCATCTTTGTATGAGATAACTTCTTTTACTACATACTCTTCAATTTCAGCTTCTTGCTCAACAATTCCAGCTTCTTCTAGAGCTTCTATAAAAAACTTAGAAGATCCATCCATAATTGGAGGCTCAGAAGCATTTATTTCTATCAATAAGTTATCGATGTCTAGACCAACTGCAGCAGCTAAAACGTGTTCAGATGTTTGTATTTGAACTCCGTTTTTTTCAAGGTTTGTTCCTCTTTGTGTATTTGTAACATAATCTGCTTTTGCCTCTATTACTGGCTCCCCTTCTAAATCTACTCTCTTAAAAGCAAATCCATGATTTTCTGGAGCTGGTTTAAAAACCATTGTAACCTCATTACCAGTGTGTAATCCAACACCTGATAATGTAACTTCGTTTTGTATTGTTTTTTGTTTCTTACTCATTTTTTATTTTTTGAGCATTCAACTCTTTTTCTATTTTATGAACAGTAGTTGCTAACTTTGGTAAGTTTTTAAAGTGTACGTATGACTTACTATAATCCGAATATCCAAATGCTGGAGATCCTTGTACCACTTCTTCATCTTTTAAACTTTTTCCTATTCCTGATTGCGCTTGGATTTTCACATTGTTTCCAATGGTTATATGGCCAACAATACCTACTTGACCTCCAATCATGCAGTTCTCACCTATTTTAGTAGATCCTGCAATCCCTGTTTGAGATGCTATCACGGTATTTTTACCTATCTCAACATTGTGGGCTATTTGGATTTGGTTATCCAGTTTTACTCCTTTTCGGATTATTGTAGATCCAAGAGTAGCTCTGTCTATAGTTGAATTAGATCCCACGTCCACATTATCTTCTATAATAACATTTCCTATTTGTGGAATGGCTTTATATTCTCCATTTTCATCTGGAGCAAATCCAAAACCATCAGCGCCAATTACCGTTCCTGAATGTATCTTGCAGTTCTTACCTATAACGGTTTCAGAATATATCTTTACTCCTGCAAAAACAACTGTATTATCACCAATAGTAACATTATCTCCTATATAAGAATTAGGATAAATTTTAACATTATTGCCTAAAACTACATTTTCTCCAACATAGGCATAAGCTCCTATATACTCATTATCTCCAATAGTAGCTGATTCAGCAACAAAGTGAGGATTTTCTCTCCCTTGCTTGTTATTCTTTACCTCATTATAAAACTCTAAAAGTTTTGAAAATGATTTGTATGCATTTTCAACCTTGATCAAAGTAGTTCCTATTTCCTTTTCAGGGACAAAACTTTTATTTACAATAGCTACTGATGCCTGAGTTGTATATATATATGAGTTATATTTTGGGTTTGATAAAAAGGTTAATGACCCCAAGGTACCTTCTTCTATCTTGGAAAGTTTAGATACTTCAGCTTCTGGATTTCCTTCAATCTCTCCTTCTAAAATATCGGCTATTTGTTTTGCTGTGAATTTCATTATTTGCAAAAGTAATTATTTTTGTTCAAATACCTCTTGATTAGAATTTGTTTCTAAGTATTCACCTACTTTATTTTCTTAGGATAACACAAGTAATATTTTACCACAGGTTTTGTTAACGCTTTAAGGTTTAACTGATCAGAAGCTTTTGCTATGTCTTTTAACTTACCTTTTTTTGTATAGATTTTTATTGGTTTCTTTGTGTTATATGCTTGGTGTTTTATTTCATTTGAAAAAACAAAATATTCAAGCTCTTTTTCACTTAAATCTACAAGCTTTCTTAGTTTTTTGCGTCTCTTTTCAATGTACTCCTCAGTAAATGGTTTTTCCTGAATCTCAATCTTTAACAAGCTTCTATCAATAATTTTTGTTGCTAACGTAGATAATATAAAGTCTTCATGATTCTTCCATTCTTTTATAGCTGACAGGACATCATAATCATCTAATTCAGAAAATATTTCTAATGTTTTGTTTGAAAAATTCTCTTTATTTATCGGGTTATATAAAAAATACTTAAGAGCTCTACTAGAAGGGAGCTCTATTCCTTTTGTTGCTAACTCCTTTGCTCTCTTTAGTATACTTACCAATAAATTTTCAGCTACTAAACCTGTTTTGTGTAAATAAACTTGCCAATACATTAGGCGTCGTGCAATTACAAATTTCTCTACCGAATAAATTCCTTTTTGTTCAATAACCAATTCATTATCTACTACATTCATCATTGCTATTAAACGATCTGATGAAATATTTCCTTCTGCAACTCCTGTAAAAAAACTATCTCTTTTTAAATAGTCTAGTCGATCAATATCTAATTGACTTGATATTAATTGGTATAAAAACTTACGTGGATGCTTTCCTTCAAATACTTGAATAGCTAAACTTAATTTCCCATCAAACTCATCATTCAAGACTTTCATAAATTTTAATGAAATTTCTTCGTGAGTTATTCCATTCACAATGCTATGCTCTAAGGCATGTGAGTATGCTCCATGACCTATATCATGTAACAAAATAGCTATATATAAAGCATTTGCTTCTTCTTCTGAAATTTCAACGTTCTTCATTCGCAATACATGCACTGCTTTTTGCATTAAATGCATGCAGCCTATTGCGTGATGAAAACGTGTGTGGTTAGCTCCAGGATAAACCAAGTTTGACAAGCCCATTTGTGTAACTCTACGTAGCCTTTGAAAATATTTGTGCTCGATAATATCAAAAATTAGAGAATTTGGTATGGAGATAAACCCATAAATAGGATCGTTAATTATCTTTAGTTTGTTGGTTTTTGATTTCTTCAAAATGTATAAATCCTTGAATTTTAAACAAAAAAATCATAATTTATCTACAAAACCAAATTAACCAGCGTTTAATTAACGTATTTTTAGCTTTTAAAAACACAACAAAACTACTTTTAACCGTTATTTAAGTAGAAAACAAGTTGAAAATTATGATGAGAAACATACATATTCTTTGGGTAGATGATGAAATAGATTTATTAAAACCACATATATTATTTTTAGAAAAAAAAGATTATAAAGTTACAACCTGCACTAATGGTACAGATGCTATTGACTTGGTTAGTGAAAATAATTTTGATATTGTTTTTTTAGATGAAAACATGCCTGGTATTACAGGATTAGAAGCACTATCTGAGATAAAGCAAAAAAAGCCTAATCTTCCTATAGTAATGATTACCAAAAGTGAGGAAGAGTACCTTATGGAAGAAGCCATCGGGTCTAAAATTGCTGATTATTTAATTAAACCTGTAAATCCGAATCAAATATTATTAAGTTTAAAAAAGAACTTGGATCATTCTCGTTTAGTTTCAGAAAAAACCACTTCAAATTACCAACAAGAGTTTAGAAAAATTTCGATGGATTTAGCTATGGTTAATTCTTATGAGGAATGGGCCGAACTTTATAAAAAATTAGTTCATTGGGAACTTGAGCTAGAAAACATCAACGACACGGGGATGTTAGAGATTTTAGAATCTCAGAAATCTGAAGCAAACTCACAATTTTTTAAGTTCATTAAAAAGCATTACCAACATTGGTTAACAGGAGATGATAAACCCACATTTTCGCACACTTTATTTAAAGATTATATAGTTCCTAATTTATCCAAAAGCCAGGGAGTTTTATGGGTAGTGATTGATAACCTCCGTTATGACCAATACAGAGTTTTAGAACCTTTTATTAATAATTATTTCAAGAAAGAAGAAGAACATTCTTATTATAGTATATTACCTACAGCTACTCAATATGCACGTAATGCTATATTTTCTGGATTAATGCCTTCTGAAATGGAAAAAAGACATCCAGACTATTGGAAAAACGATATTGATGAAGGGGGAAAAAATTTATTTGAGGCTAATTTTTTAGATGAACAAATAAAACGTTTAGGTCTAAATATTACACATGAATATTACAAAATAGTTTCTTTAAAAAGTGGGAAGGACTTAGCTGACAGCTACAATGGAACACGACAAAATGATCTTACTACTGTAGTTTATAACTTTGTTGATATGCTTTCGCATGCCAAAACTGAAATGGAAGTTATTAAAGAACTTGCTGGTGATGATAAAGCGTATCGTTCTTTAACAGTGAGCTGGTTTAAAAACTCGCCTCTTTATGAGATTATTCAAAAAGCACAAAAATTAGGACAAAAGTTAATAATTACAACCGATCATGGTACTATAAATTGTAAACATCCTACCAAAGTTATTGGTGATAAAAACATCAGTTCTAACTTACGATATAAAACTGGTAGAAGTTTGAGCTATGAAGATAAAGATGTATATGCGGTTAAAAACCCAAAAGATATTTTCTTACCCTCAATAGCTATTAATAGCCCTTTTATATTTACAAAAGAAGATTTGTTTTTTGCTTATCCAAACAATTATAATCACTTTGTAAAGTATTATAAAAATACTTATCAACATGGAGGAGTTTCACTCGAAGAAATGATTATTCCTTGTGCTGTTTATAATCCAAAATAGTGAAAAAGTAAATTTTATTAACAAACATTACTTCATTATTTTTGCTACTTATGAACAGAAATTATTCACTTAGCGAGTTGACAGCTGTAGCTAAAGAAATCATTGCTACTTCCCAACATAAAGTATTACTTTTTTATGGAGAAATGGGAGTTGGTAAAACGACATTAATTAAAGAAATATGTAAAGTTTTGGGTGTAGAAGACATTGCCCATTCTCCTACTTTTTCTTTGGTTAACGAGTACAAAACCAACTCAAACGAAACAGTATATCATTTTGATTTTTACCGTATTAAAGACGAAGAAGAAGCTTATGATATGGGGATTGAAGACTATTTATACAGCAATAACTGGTGTTTAGTTGAATGGCCTGAAAATGTTAAAAATTTACTACCTTTAGATACTGTTTCAATATCAATTAGCTTGCTAGAAAACGAGCAACGAAACATTCAATTAAAAACTAACTAAATTTAGATGGGTTCTATTTCACCTTTTACCAAAGAGCAGTTAATGCCACAAACCGAAATGCTTGAAATTAAAAAGCAAAAAGGAGATTTATTTATAGGGTTACCAAAAGAAACTCATTTTGAAGAAAAAAGAATTAGTTTATCTCCTGATGCTGTTGCTGCATTAGTAGCTCACGGACATAGAATTGTAATTGAAACTGGTGCTGGTGAAGGAGCTAATTATAGTGACCAAGAATATTCTGATGCTGGTGCAAAAATATCCTACGACATCAAAGAAGCTTTTGCTTGTAATATTGTACTAAAAGTAGAACCACCGTCTCTAGAAGAAATTCAGATGTTAAACCCTCAAACGGTTTTAATATCTGCTCTACAATTAAAAACTCAAAACAAAAAATATTTTGAAGCTCTTGCTAAAAAAAGAGTAACAGCAATTGCTTTTGATTATATTAAAGATGAACATGGTGTATTTCCTATAGTAAAATCATTAAGTGAAATTGCGGGTATTGCTTCTATGCACATTGCAGCTGAGCTTATGACTGCTTCTAATGGAGGAAATGGTTTATTACTAGGAAATATAGGAGGAGTTCCTCCAACTGATGTAGTTATTTTAGGTGCAGGAACTGTTGGAGAATTTGCAGCTAAAACAGCAATTGGACTGGGTGCAAGAGTTAAAGTTTTTGACAACTCAATAACAAAACTTCGTAATTTACAATCATGTGTACAAGCACCTATTTATACGTCAACAATTCAGCCCAAGACCCTACAAAAAGCTTTAATGCGCTGTGATGTTGCTATAGGAGCTATTAGAGGAAAAGACCGCTCTCCTGTGGTTGTTACTGAAGAAATGATTGAACAAATGAAAGATGGTGCTGTTATTGTTGATGTTAGCATTGATAGAGGTGGCTGTTTTGAAACTTCTCAAGTTACCACACATAGTAAACCTACTTTTTCTAACCATGGAGTGATACATTATTGTGTCCCTAACATTCCTTCTAGATATTCTAGAACAGCTTCTGTATCTATTAGCAATATCTTTACTCCTTATCTACTTGAAATAGCTGAAGAAGGAGGTTTTGAAAATGCGGCTCGTTTTGATAAAAGTTTACGTAATGGCATGTACTTTTACCATGGAATCTTAACTAATAAAACTGTAGCTGACTGGTTTGACCTTCCTTATAGAGATATTAATTTATTGATTTTATAGTTCAATTTTACTTACTTTTGCACTTCAATTTTTAAATTATGCAGTGGTTAAAACGTGTTGGTTATTATTTAATAGGGATTGCCTTAGGTAGTTTAGTCGTTCTTTTTATTTGGAAAGGTAAAGATGTTTCTTTCGATTATGGAATGGATGCTCGTACTTTAAAGACTATTAGAATTAAAAAGCGTTTGTTTTCTGATAACGCTCAACAAATATTAGCTACTTCAAAGATTGATACTACTACCATTTCTACTATTTTGAATAATGGTGATGTAGATTTTGGAAAAAGTAAACCTCGTTTAAAACCTTGTGCAGAGTATTTTATAACTGGAAAAGATAGCTTAAGTCACATTGACTTATATGTTATACGTTGTGACTCAACTGCTACAATTGATAAGATTACAATTAACTAACAATTTTTATACTTATCATACAATCCTATACCGTTTAGTATCATCGGAATTATTTTTTCAAGCCGTTTTTCTTTGGTCGCTACTCTTTTTGCTTCAGAAATATAATTGATAAACTCTCTTTGCTTACTCAAAGAAAATTCGTTAAAAGTTTCTTTTAATCTATTATTTTTATCCAATTCTAACTGTAACTCCTTAGGAATAATTAAAGATTTCGTATTCTTTTTAGGTTTTAATTCTTTTCCTTCTTCAGAGTTTTTAATAGCTTCTAATACGTACTCTTTAATCAAATCTATATTAATTTCATCTAATTGATTAAATCGCCATTGACGCATTGCTTGTGTTTTTCCTTCTTGAGCATTTACCAATACTTTTTCTTTATCAACTAAAAAACTCCCCTGAAAAAACCATAATCCACAGTAGTTTTTAAAAGCAGATAATCCTACAATATTTTTTCCTTTATGGACATAAACAGGTGCTCCCCATTTAATAGTTTCTTCAACAGGAAGATCCATAAAAACAGAACGCAAGAGATTTAGCTCTTGCGTCCAATTATTTTTATCTAATATATATTGTGTTACTTTAGGGTTCATTACGCTATTTGTTCTTCTAAAGACACCATCCAATTTACACCATACTTATCTTTTAACATTCCAAACTTACCTCCCCAAAAAGCGTTTTCAAAAGGCATCATAACAAAAGCCCCATCAGAAGAAAGTCCATTAAAAACAGCAACTGCTTCATCTTCGTCTTCAGTATTTATACTTACTGCAAAGTTATTTCCTTTTGTAAATGCTTCTTTTTCATTTAAAAAATCAGACCCCATAATAGAGAAACCTCCTGCTTCTACAGTACAATGCATTGTTAGTTCCATTGCTTCTTCAGGAATGTTTTTACAAACTTCTTCTGGAGCATCTTTAAATTGCATCAACATTGTCGTTTCACCACCTAAAACATCCGCATAAAAAGTCATTGCTTCTTTGCAGTTTCCGTTAAAATGTAAGTAAGTACTTGCTTGCATATTGTTAAATTTTTTAGTTGGCTATTTCACTGGTAAATTTAATACGCATTAATCGTAATTCATCATCGTCATAATCTCCATCAAACTCATCCAAGGCTTCTTGAATTTTATCTGTCTCAGCTTCCATAAAATAATCATAAATTTCTTCCTGCTGATCCTCATCAAGTAAATCATCTACTGCATAATCAATATTAAGTTTAGTTCCCGAAAACACAATAGCTTCCATCTCCTTTATTAATTCAGACATTTCTAAACCTTTAGACTTAGCAATATCTTCTAAAGGCAATTTTCTATCAGTATTTTGAATGATGTATAACTTTAATCCAGAATTAACTCCAGTACTTTTTACTATTAAATCATCAGGACGCATAATATCGTTGTCTTCCACATATTTTGAAATAAGCGCAACGAAATCTTTACCATATTTTTTGGCTTTACCCTCACCAACACCATGAACTTTTGCCAACTCATCTAATGTTACAGGGTATTTTAATGCCATATCATCTAAAGATGGGTCTTGAAAAACCGCAAAAGGAGGAACTCCTAAACGTTTCCCTACTTTCTTTCTTAAATCTTTTAGCATTACTACCAATTTATCATCTACTCCTCCTGCTGATTTTTCATTGGTAATAATGGTACCATCATCTGCTGTTTTATAAACATGATTTTCTGTCATCATAAATGATGACGGATTTTTTATAAACTCTTTACCTTCTTTTGTTAATTTTAAAACTCCATACTGTTCTATTTCTTTCTTAATTAAATCTGCCACTAATACTTGACGAATTAAAGCCATCCAGTAATGATTATCTTTATCTTTACCAATACCAAAAAAAGGTTGAATATTTGTTTTGTGAGACTTCAACAATGCATTTTCTTTACCAATAATTGTATTTACAATTTCTTTTGGCTTATACATTTCACTTGTATCTCTAATAACAGTTAATAAGGTAACTACTTCATCTTTGGCTTCGTGTTTCTTCTTAGGATTTCGCATATTATCATCCATATCAGCGCCTTCTCCATTTACTTCATCAAATTCTTCTCCAAAATAATGCAGTAAATACTTACGCCTGTTCATTGATGTTTCAGCGTACCCTACAACTTCTTGTAATAGAGCATGTCCAACTTCTTGTTCAGCAACAGGCTTGTTCGCCATAAACTTCTCAAGCTTTTCGATATCCTTGTACGAATAAAAAGTTAAACAATAACCTTCTCCTCCATCACGTCCTGCTCTACCAGTTTCTTGATAATAACTCTCTAAACTTTTAGGAATGTCGTGGTGTATTACAAAACGAACATCTGGTTTATCAATTCCCATACCAAAAGCAATCGTAGCTACTACAACATCACAATCTTCCATTAAGAACATGTCTTGATGCTTTACACGTGTTTTTGCGTCTAAACCTGCATGGTAAGGAACAGCATTAATTCCGTTAACTTGTAAAATTTGCGCTATTTCTTCCACTTTTTTACGACTCAAACAGTAAATAATACCTGACTTTCCTAGTCGTTGTTTTATAAAGCGAATAATGTCTTTTTCTACATCTTTAGTCTTAGGTCTAACTTCGTAGAATAAATTTGATCTGTTGAAAGATGCTTTAAACACATTTGCATCTGACATTCCAAGAGTTTTAAGAATGTCTTCTTGTACTTTCTCTGTTGCAGTTGCAGTTAAACCAATAATTGGTACATTATCAATCTGTTTAATAATATTTCTCAGATTTCTATACTCAGGTCTAAAGTCATGTCCCCATTCAGATATACAGTGCGCTTCATCAATAGCTACAAATGATATTTTTTGTCTTCTTAAAAACTCCGCGTACTCTTCTTTAATTAAAGATTCAGGAGCTACGTACAATAACTTGGTAATTCCCGATTCGATATCAGATTTTACTTGGGCAATCTCCGATTTGTTCAAGGATGAGTTTAATACATGAGCTATTCCATGATTTTCAGAAATTCCTCTAATAGCATCTACCTGATTCTTCATCAAGGCAATTAAAGGTGAAATTACAATAGCTGTACCTTCTTTCATTAGTGCTGGTAATTGGTAACACAGCGATTTACCTCCCCCTGTTGGCATGATTACAAATGTGTTATGATTTTCTAACACACTATTCACTACAGCTTCCTGTAGCCCTTTGAACTTATTAAACCCGAAGATCTTTTTTAATGATCCATATAAATCCGTCTGCTCTTTATTCATCTTCTAATATCAAAAATTAAAAACGAGAACTAATTTACAAAAAATCCTAACAATAAACAGCCGAAACTTTCTTTTTATTAAAAAGATTTTCTTCCTAAATATTCCTATTTTTACAATTTAAAATTTCTTAAAACTTTTTTAACTTGAAAGACGCAAGTGCTACTCTCTCAATCGCAAAAGAAACTATACTTTTAAAAAGTAATACTATTGCTAATTTAGCAAAATTATTAAATAGCTATTTTACGAGTATTGTAACTTTATTGTTAAGTTTAAAGATAACTATAGCTATACAAAAACAGTACACATATTAATATTAATTAAACACGAAGTTTTCTAATATGGCAGAAAAAGAAATGTCTTTTTTAGATCATCTTGAAGAGTTAAGATGGCATTTAGTTAGAAGTTTTACTGCAATTTTTGTAGTAGCTATCGTCATTTTTGCGAATATCAATTTTGTATTCAATGAAATATTATTAGCACATTTAAAACCTGATTTTGCTACCTATGAATTCTTCTGTAAAACATTTACTGCCATAGGAATTGATAGTAGTTTTTGCAACATAAGTTTTAACCAAACACTACAAGCTTTAAACCCTACTCAGCAATTAATGACGGGAATTTGGTCTTCGCTAATTTTAGGTTTTGTGGTTGCTTTTCCGTATGTTTTATGGGAAATATGGCGTTTTATAGCTCCTGGTCTTCATCAAAATGAAAGAAAGAAATCTAAAGGATTTATTTTAACTTCCTCTTTCTTATTTTTCTTAGGAGTTTTATTTAGCTATTACGTTATTTTACCAATGTCTGTTTATTTCTTTTACAATTTTGAAATATCAGATGCTATCCAAAATAACTTTAAAGTAGATGCTTATATAAGTTTAATAACCAATACTCTAATAGGTGTTGCTGTATTTTTTGAGTTGCCTGTAGTAATTTATTTCCTCTCTAAAATAGGATTGATTACTCCTGAGTTTTTACGAAAATACCGTAAACATGCATTAGTTGTTGTGTTGATTTTATCAGCAATTATAACACCTCCTGATGTAGCTAGTCAAATAATTGTATCGGTTCCTATCATGATTTTATATGAAATTAGTATTCATATATCAAAGTTTGTAATAAAAAAACAACAAAAGAATGTCACAAAAAGTCCAAGAGTTTAATGAATATCGTTCAAAAATGAACGATAAAATTCTAGCGTCAGATAATAAAGTAATCAAACGTATTTTTAATTTAGACACTAATGCTTATGCAGAAGGTCATTTGTCAGTAAAAACCAAAGAATTATTAGGTTTGGTTGCTTCTGCTGTATTACGTTGCGATGATTGTATTGCTTATCATTTAGAAACTGCGTATAAAAATGGCGTTACCAAAGAAGAAATGATGGAAACTATGAGTATTGCCACTTTGGTAGGCGGAACCATTGTTATTCCTCATTTACGAAGAGCTGTAGAGTTTTGGGAAGCTTTAGAAAACGAAGCTTAACTTTATCGTGCAATTGTTTAAGAGGATTTTAAGAAACTGTTTTGTTACTTTTACACTTTTAAATAATTCCACTTTCAACTATAAGAAATGAAATTAAGAGCAGATAACATACAAAAAGTTTACGGTAACAGAAAAGTTGTAAAAGGTATTTCTTTAGAGGTAGAGCAAGGTGAAATTATCGGATTACTAGGTCCTAACGGAGCAGGAAAAACAACTTCTTTTTATATGATTGTTGGTATGATTAAGCCAAATGACGGTCATATATTTTTAGACGATGAAGAAATAACTACCGATGCCATGTACAAACGTGCTCAAAAAGGAATTGGTTATTTAGCGCAAGAAGCTTCTGTTTTTAGAAAATTATCTGTTGAAGATAATATTATGTCTGTTTTAGAATTTACAAACAGAACCAAAGCTGAAAGAAAACAACGCTTAGAAGAATTAATTGATGAATTTAGTTTAGGTCATGTTCGTAAAAACCGTGGTGACTTATTATCTGGTGGAGAACGTCGTAGAACAGAAATAGCTCGTTGTTTAGCTTCTGATCCTAAATTTATTTTATTAGATGAGCCTTTTGCAGGTGTAGATCCTATTGCCGTAGAGGATATTCAAGGAATCGTTGCTCAATTAAAGAATAAAAACATCGGTATTTTAATTACCGATCACGATGTACAAGCTACCTTAGCTATTACTGATAGAACCTATTTAATGTACAATGGTGGTATTTTAAAAGAAGGTACCCCTGAAGAGTTGGCAGAAGATGAAACAGTTCGTAAAGTATATCTTGGAAAAGATTTTGAGTTAAAAAAGAAGAATTTTGAGAACAATCAACCCATTACTCAGAATCATTTTATAATTGAAAGTGCTAAAGAAGATGAAATTCTAGCATCTTTTTCAGAAGTTTATCATAATCACAATTTAAAAGAAGGATTCAAACTATACAGAAAAAAGGGAAATACTAGTTCTTTCCTTGTTATCCCTTCTGATCAGACAAACTTTGTTGATTTTTGCAATATCTGTATTGATATTAAAAATATAGATGTGAAAGGAAACATTAAAGTTTCTGATCACAGTTACAGTAAAATAGCTAACTATAACGATTGGTGTAATTTTGAAATAGACACTGATAAAGTTATATTAACGAATAGAAACAATGAAAATTGGGACATCTTCAAAGGCGGAGACTATTCAAAAAACAAACATATAAGTAAACCTTTTGCAGAAGATAAATTATCCTTAGATAACTACCATTTTATAATGGATATTTATGATCCTGAAAAAAGTAATTAATACAAAAAACCACGTTGTGAACAACGTGGTTTTTTTTATGACTTCACTCCTTTATTTGGTAGTTTTTCTATATTATTTTGACGAAAGTTTTTTATCCGAATTATTTACAAGAGACAACACTATATATGAAAGAATAATCATAGGTACTGCAACTATCTTTAAGGTGATAATTAACACTACAGATAAAACTAAAAACACATATTTTATCACATTATCTTTAAAATAAAAGTTTTTAAACTTTAAAGAAAATAACGGAATTTCAGCATTCATCAAATATGTAAATAATGCAGTTATAGTCAATAAAAAATATTGATTTTCTATCAAACCTATAAAAAAAGATTCTTTATCAAACTGAGCTATTAATGGCAATGAAATTACAAATAAACTCATTGCTGGTGTTGGTACACCAATAAAACTATCCGATTGACGTTCGTCGATATTAAACTTAGCTAAACGATACCCAGCTCCTAGTGTTAATATCAACCCTAAATATGGCAAGTTACTACCGGTAGCTCCGTATGTATCAACGCCAAAGTAACCAACAGCATCAACATCAAAAGCATTTACCAACATTTGCATCATCACAATTCCAGGTACTACACCACTCGTTACCATATCTGCTAAACTATCTAATTGTTTTCCTAGTTCACCTTGTACATTTAACATACGTGCTGCAAACCCATCAAAAAAATCAAAAAGAATTCCTGTCATTACTAAAATTGCCGTTGCAAAAAAGTCTCCTTTAATAGCAAAAACAGTAGCAATGGTACCACATAACAAGTTTCCTAAAGTCAATAAATTTGGAATGTATTTTTTGATATTCATAGTGTTTCATAATTTACAGCTAAAATAAGAAATCATTTGATGAGTTTTATATTTTAGCTATTTTTTGTCATATTTGTTATAAATGCTATAACGCAGTATTATGCCAATTATTTCAGACATATTTTCACCCAGCCTACCTTTTAAGAACGGACATTTTAACACAATATATCGTCCTTTGTTCATGAAAAACACAATTGTGTATGACCGAACAAGAGTAACAACTTGGGATGCTGATTTTATAGATTTAGATTTTTCATTGGTAGGTTCAAAAAGCTTAGTATTGTTAATTCATGGATTAGAAGGGAGTTCACAATCAAACTATATGATTACCACTTCTAATTACCTTAATAAAAAAGGGTTTGATACTGTCTGCATGAACCTGAGAGGCTGCAGCGGTGAAGACAATTTACTTTTAGGAACATACCACAGTGGTAAAACTGATGATGTTGATTTTATCATCAAATATCTTAATAAAAATTACAGTTATGATGAAATTATTCTTGTCGGATTTAGTTTAGGAGGAAACCTAACGTTGAAATATTTGGGTGAATTTAGCGACATTCCTTCAGAAGTAAAAGGAGGTGTAGCTGTTTCTGTCCCCGTCGATTTAACCTCTTCACAAGCTGAATTAAACAAGCTAAAAAACAAAATATACCTGAATGAGTTTTTAAAAACAATGAAATTAAAACTTCTAAAAAAAGCTGAAAAATTTCCTGATTTTAAACTCAACAAAGAATTGTTATTTAAAGCAAGTAAGTTTCGTCACTTAGAAAAACAATACACAGTTCCTGTCTTTGGTTTCGAAAGTTCTGAAGACTATTGGCAAAAAGCAAGCTCAAAACCTTTTATTCCTGAAATAAAAGTCCCAACATTACTTATAAATGCTTTAAACGATAGTTTTTTATCAAAAGAGTGCTTTCCTTCAAAAGAAGCTAAAAACATGAAGAACTTTTACTTGTTAACACCTAATTATGGAGGACATGTTGGTTTTATATCATCTTTTACCAATACTGAAAATGACTGGTTAGAAAAACGCATTGCTCAATTTATAGAGGAAACTATTGGAATTAAACATTAACCTAAAAATTCATAACTATATGAATCGGTTTTATGATATTTGTAAAACACTCATGTAGTTTAGCTTTTTATGATGATAAAAAAATTTGCTTTCATTTTACTTACTTTATTAAGTATTACCGTAGGAATTTCTCAAAACACCAATACTTTAACTTTATCTAAATTTTCACAAATAAGTGTAATTACTTCAGGACCAGGAGAAGCTTTATATGAAAAATTTGGGCACACAGCGGTTCGTGTAAAAGATCCTGTTTTACAAATTGATTTAATCTATAACTACGGTATTTTCGATTTTGAAGACCCTAACTTTTATATCAATTTTACAAAAGGATTTATGAAATATAAATTGGCACGCTATCCATTTTATTTATCCTTAAAAAGCGCACAACAAGATGGTCGTTGGATTAAAGAACAAGTTTTAAACTTAACACAGCTACAAAAAAATGAGTTTTTTAAATTTTTAGAAAACAATGCGCTTCCTGAAAACGCAAGCTACTTCTACGATCCATTTTTTGACAATTGCGCTACCAGACCTCGTGATATCATCCAAAAAGTAATAGGTGACAGTTTACTTTTTAAAGATGATTTTGTTTCAGAAGATTTATCTCTGAGACAATTAATGAATAAAGAAATCAACCCGAATACGTGGGGAAGCTTAGGAATCAATATAGCATTAGGAAGTAAACTAGACAAAACAGCCACTGCTTCAGAATATTTATACCTCCCTGATTATGTTTTTGAAGCTTTAAAGGCTTCAAAAATCATCAAAGGAAATAAAGAAGAAGATTTAGTTCAAAAAATAAACATTTTACTAGATTTTGAAGAAAAAAAATCAAAAAGTGACGTTTTTAGTCCGTTTTTAGCAATAATACTTTTCCTTTTATTAGGACTTTTTATCACCTATAAAGACATAAAAAACTCAAAAAGAAGTAAATGGCTTGACTTTACGTTGTTTTTTACAACAGGAATTTTAGGGTTATTAATTGTATTCTTATGGTTTTTCACCAATCATTCAACAGCACCAAATAATTTTAATTTTTTATGGGCATTTGCTCCAAATATAATAGTAGCTTTTTTCTTGTTAAAAAAAGAACCACCTATGTGGATTCGTAAATACTGTTTAGTTTTATTAGTTTTTTTACTCCTTATTCCTATAATATGGTTTACTAAAATACAACTATACACCTACCCTATGATTCCTTTATTTATACTATTAGGAGTTCGTTATTGGTATCTACAAAAAACTTTGAAGCGCTAATTCATACCCTTGTAAACCAAATCCGAAAAGAACTCCTTTTGCATTCGGGGCGATATAACTTACATGTCGAAAATCCTCTCTTGCATGTATGTTAGAAATATGCACTTCAACCACTGGAGTTTCAATTGCCTTAACAGCATCTCCAATACCTACAGAGGTATGTGTGTAAGCGGCAGCATTAAGTATGACTCCATCATAATCAAAACCAACTTCGTGTAATTTATTTATTAACTCACCTTCTATATTCGACTGAAAATACTCTAATTCTACAGTGGTATATTTGTTTTTCAAATCTTTAAAAAAGTCTTCAAAAGAATTTGAACCGTAAATAGTTGGCTCTCGTTTTCCTAATAAATTTAAGTTAGGTCCGTTTATTATAATTATTTTTTTCATCCTTAATATTTTCTAAAGTAAAAATACTCTTTTTAACTTTCTTGTATAAAAAAAGGAAGCAATTTTGCTTCCTTTTTATAGTTTATTTTAAGGTACTTCTTAGAAATATAAAGCAAATCCTACAACCCCTTGGAATACACCATCTTGATCATCTAAACCAACATTATATCTAACGGCTGGTTTTAAACTTACGTTTTCTCCTAAGAACCAAGCATAACCAGCTTGTAATCCTAACCATTTTAAATCAGAGTTAGTATCACCTGTAAAATCTACACTTACAGGAAACTGACTTCCGATATAATACTCTGCACCAATCTTATATGCAAATGCATCAGCAAAACCATTATCTCTATAACCAAGACCTGCTTTAACAGCTAAATCATCAGCTACAAAATAACCACCATCTAAACCTATACTCCATTCTGTATTTCCGTTTGATGTTGCTAAAGAGAAAGATGTATTTCCTGTAGTTGCTGAGCCTGTATTAGCTTCAATAACCCACTTTCCTTTTGCTGTTTGCCCGTTAGCCTCTTGTGCATTAGCTGTAAAACCTGCAGCTACCATAGCAATTACTAATAATAATTTTTTCATAATTTTTAAATTTATAATTTTAAGTTTGAGCAGCAAAAATAACTGTATTTTTATTCTTAAAATATTTTTTTTTTAAAAAAACATCTTTTTTTATTAATGAACTGGAAACAAACTACATACGACTATACTAACTTTTTAAAAATTGAAAGAGGCCTTTCAAAAAACTCTATAGATAGTTATAAAAGAGATATAAATAAACTTTCTTTGTTTGTAGAAAATCTAGAAAACGCTCCTTCTCCAATTCATATAACTACAGAAACTATTCAGCAATTCATCTATGAAACTAGTAAAAGTATCAATGCTCGTAGTCAAGCTCGGTTAATTTCTGGTCTTCGTAGTTTTTTTGATTATTTAGTTTTTGAAGACTATCGAAAAGACAACCCAACCGATTTAATTGAAAGCCCGAACATTACAAGGAAACTTCCTGATACGTTAGAAAAAGAAGATATAGATAAGTTAATTGCTGCTATCGATTTAAGTCATCCTCAAGGAGAACGCAATAAAACCATTATAGAAACTATTTACAGTTGCGGACTCCGTGTAAGCGAATTAATCAATTTACAACTCTCTGATTTGTTTTTTGATGAAGGCTATATTCAAGTTCTTGGAAAAGGAAATAAATACCGTTTTGTACCTATTCATATTACCACTATTCATCGATTGAACTTCTATATTAATGAAATCAGATCTCAAATCACTCCTAAAAAGGAAGATGAAGACACTGTTTTTCTAAATAGAAGAGGTAATAAGCTAACCCGTCAAATGATTTTTATTATTTTAAAAGAATTAGCTCAAAAAATCAATCTTAAAAAAAGTATTGGTCCACACACATTACGACACTCTTTTGCTACTTATTTACTAAAAAACGGAGCAGATTTACGTGTTATTCAACAATTATTGGGGCATGAAAGCATTACGACAACCGAAATTTATGTCCATTTAGACAATAGCTATCTTAAAGAAGTGGTTGAATTACATCACCCTAGAAGTGGTTTTAATTTAAATGAAGAGGAAAAATAAACGAAACTTTTGGGTACAAAAAAAGGCAAGCTACCTACATCACACCGCTACGACCTAATACCCTTGCTGCGTTCCCGCCCTGGGGGATTCAAAGGGAGCTGGTTGTGTAGGACTTGCCTGTGCAAATTTACAACGATTTTTCCGTAAAAAACAACAAAATTTGCATAAAAAATCTGTAACATTTCTAAGTTTTTGAATACTAATAGGTTGTTGCTCTTATTTTTTGCTTTTAGCAGTATTAAATAAACGTAACATTAAAAAAGAATATATTTGTATCACTAACTAAAATTACACAATGGAAAATCAAGCAAACAGCAAAAGCACAATTTTAAACTACGGATTATATCTAGGTATTATTGGAGTTTTTATTCACTTAGCATTTTATGCAACAGGTACCTTAATCAAATTTGGCTGGTTAAGTGGAATCATTAGCTTTGTAGCAATGGTTGCTATCATCATTCTAGGAATCAAAAAGTTTAAAACCTATAATGGCGGGTTTTTAACCTTTGGGCAAGCTTTAAAAGTAGGAGTTGGTATTGCTGTTATTAGTGCTGTAATTACTACCGTTTACACATTATTATTTACAAATGTTATTGAGCCAGATTTTCAAGCTCAAATGATGGAAGTACAAAAACAAGCATGGTTAGATGCAGGTATGAACGATGAACAAATTGAAGCTTCAGAAGCTATGGCTGAAAAATTTAGTAGCCCTATAATAACTATTCCGGTGTCTTTAGTTGTTTCAGCTTTCTTCGGATTTATCATTTCTGCAATTGGAGGCGCTATCATGAAAAAAACAGAAGAAGAACAATATTAAAACATAGTTTAAACAGGTTAAAGTTTTACATAAAAGTAATACTTCGTAACTTTACCTGATAAATTTTGAACTAATTATATGGATATATCGGTAGTAATACCTCTTCTTAATGAAGAAGAGTCTTTACACGAATTACACGATTGGATTGCAAATGTCATGCAATCCAATCAGTTTTTATACGAACTCATTTTTATAGATGATGGTAGCACAGATACTTCTTGGAGTGTTATTGAAGAGTTATCAGCTAAAAACAAATCAGTTAAAGGAATTCGTTTTCAAAAAAACTACGGAAAATCACAAGCGTTAGATGCTGGTTTTGGCTTAGCAAAAGGACGAGTGGTTATCACCATGGATGCAGACTTACAAGACAGTCCAGATGAAATTCCTGAATTATATAAACTCATTACAGAAGATAACTTCGATTTAATTTCTGGGTGGAAGAAAAAGCGCTACGATAATGTTGTAACGAAAAATATTCCATCAAAGTTATTCAATTGGGCGGCTCGTAAAACATCAGGATTAAAATTACACGATTTTAATTGTGGATTAAAAGCTTATAAAAATGAAGTGGTAAAAGCGGTAAAAGTAAGCGGAGAAATGCACCGTTACATTCCTGTTTTAGCTAAAAATGAAGGCTTTAATCGTATTGATGAAAAAGTAGTACAACATCAAGCTCGTAAATATGGAGTTACCAAGTTTGGTATGGATCGTTTTGTAAACGGTTTTCTAGACTTAATTACTATTTCCTTTTTATCTAAGTTTGGAAAACGCCCTATGCACTTTTTTGGTTTATGGGGAACCTTAATGTTTATTTTCGGATTCTTGTCTGCTTTTTTTATTGGAGTGATGAAAATTTACCACCTAACTGTGGGAGTAAAAGCAATACTAGTTACAAATAACCCTTGGTTTTACATAGCCTTAACTTCAATGATTTTAGGAACTCTTATGTTTTTAGCAGGCTTCTTAGGTGAGCTAATAATTAAGAGTAATCCACAACAAAAACATTACAAAATTAAAGACCAACTGAATTTTTAAACTCGTACCTTTGTACGTTTTTTAATTTGACACATGAAAGAGATTTTAAACAACGCTAAACAGTGGCTTTCTGACGCTTTCGATTCGGAAACACAACAAGAAATTCAGCAATTAATAAACGCTAATGCTGAGGATTTAGCTGATCGTTTTTATAAAAATTTAGAATTTGGAACTGGAGGAATGCGCGGAATTGTAGGCGCAGGTACCAACCGAATTAACAAATATACCTTAGGTAAAGCAACTCAAGGACTAAGTAATTACTTACACAAAACTTACCCTAATAAAGCATTAAAAGTAGCTATCGGTTACGATTGTCGTCACGACAGTGAGTGGTTGGCTAAAGTGGTTGCGAATGTTTTATCAGCAAACAACATTCAAGTGTTTTTGTTTGAAGATATGCGCCCTACTCCAGAGTTATCTTTTGCGGTAAATTACTTAGGATGTGATGCTGGAATCGTATTAACTGCTTCACACAATCCACCAGAATATAACGGATATAAAGTATATTGGAATGATGGTGGGCAAATTGTGCCTCCACAAGATACTGAAATTATCGACGAAGTAAACTCTTTAGACTTTTCTGAAATTAATTTCAATGCAAAAGAAGAATTGATAACTTCTATCGGAAGCAAAATTGACGAAGCCTTTTGGAAAGCTTCTTTAGCTAACGGAACTTTTGATATCAAAGGTCGTAAAGACTTAAAAATTGTTTTTACTTCGTTACACGGAACCTCTATCAAGTTAATTCCTGAAGTTTTAAAACGTGCTGGCTATACTCAAGTTCATATTGTTGAAGAACAAGCTATTCCTGATGGTGATTTCTTTACGGTAGAATCTCCAAATCCTGAAGAACCAGCTGCTCTTAAAATGGCAGTAGATTTAGCCAATAAAATTGACGCTGATATCGTATTGGGAACCGATCCTGATTCAGACAGAATTGGAATTGCTGTTAGAGATATAGAAGGGAACATGACTTTGTTAAACGGAAATCAAACCATGAGTATGATGACCGATTTCTTAATCAACGATTGGAAAAAACAAGGAAAATTAAATGGAAAACAATTTGTAGGCTCTACAATTGTTTCTACCAATTTAGTGAATGAAATAGCCGATTCATATGGAGTTGAAACTAAAGTTGGATTGACTGGTTTTAAATGGATTGCTAAAATGATTAAAGACCATCCTGAACTTGATTTTATTGGTGGTGGTGAAGAAAGTTTTGGTTATATGGTAGGTGATTTTGTCCGCGATAAAGATGCGGTTACCTCTGCCCTACTAGCTTGTGAAATCGCTGCAGATGCAAAAGCTAATAACAGTTCTTTCTATAAAGAATTATTAAACTTATATACACGTCATCATTTATATAAAGAACATCTAATTTCTTTAGTAAAAAAAGGAATGGATGGAGCGCAACAAATCAAACAAATGATGGTTGATTTACGTAACAATCCTTTTACTGAAATCGACGGTTCTAAAGTTGAATTCTTATATGATTACCAATCTTCAACAAGAAAAAATTTAATCACTGGTGAAGAAACAACAATCGATATTCCTAAATCGAATGTATTAATTTATCACACAGAAGACGGAACTAAAATTGCAGCTCGCCCAAGTGGTACCGAGCCAAAAATCAAATTCTATTTTAGTGTAAAAACTAAATTAAATACTATTAATGAATTTGTTCAAGTAGAAAATGATTTAGACGCTAAAATCCAACGTATTATTAAAGAATTAAACTTATAATGAATTACTTTAAAAAGATTATTAAATATGCCATTCCCTACAAAAAGTATGGTTTATTAAATGTACTATTTAATATCTTGTATGCTTTTTTTTCTACTCTTTCTTTTTTAGCATTAATACCAATGCTAGATGTTATTTTTAAACCTGATTCCCCTAAAGTTACTGTAAAACCAGTTTTTGAAGGTGTTTCAAAAATAATCGAGTATTTTAAAGAAACTATATCTTTTTATATATACCAAGTTGCTGGTGATGATAAAGCTAAGGCATTAATGCTTGTTGTTGGTTTAGTTATTATTACTTTCTTTTTTAAAAATATTTTTAATTACTTAGCTATGTATTTTATTACATTTTTAAGAAATGGAGTTTTAAAAGACATTCGAAACGATTTATATAAGAAAACAGTTGAACTACCTCTTGCTTACTTTTCTGAAAAAAGAAAAGGTGATACTATGGCTAGAATAGGAACAGATGTACTAGAAATTCAACATTCGTTCTTATCTATTTTAGAAATGATGGTAAGAGAACCTCTAACTATTGTTTTTACCATTGTAGCTATGGTTGCTATTAGCTTTAAACTAACGCTTTTTGTTTTTATTTTCATCCCTCTTTCTGGGTATATCATCTCTTTAATAGGTAAAAGTTTAAAGCGAAAATCAGATAATGTACAAAAAGAGCAAGGGTATTTTTTATCACTGTTAGAAGAAACTTTAGGCGGACTGAAAGTTATTAAAGGGTTTACTGCTGAAAAAGAATTTCAGCAAAAGTTTGAAGACTCAACCAATCGATTCTATCACTACTCTAACACACTATTAAACAGAACGAACTTAGCAAGTCCTGCAAGTGAATTTTTAGGAATTGGAGTTATTGCGGTGCTACTTTGGTATGGAGGTCAGTTAGTTATTACAGATGGTTCTTTAGATGGTGAAGATTTTATTGCTTATATGGGATTAGCCTACAATATTTTAACTCCTGCTAAAGCTATATCTAAAGCAAGTTACAATGTAAAAAGAGGAAATGCAGCTGCAGAACGTATTTTAGAAATTTTAGAAACTAAAAACCCTCTTGAAGATGTTGAAAATGCAGTTGATAAGAAAACTTTCGATACCGAAATCACAATAAATAATATCTCTTTTAAATACGAAGACAATTACGTTTTAAAAGATTTTTCTTTATCCATTCCTAAAGGAAAAATGGTAGCTTTAGTTGGACAATCAGGAAGTGGAAAATCAACCATAGCAAACCTATTAACTCGTTTTTATGATGTAAATGAAGGAGCAATCCTAATTGATGGAACAGATATCAAAAACATCAAAAAACATTCACTACGTCAATTAGAAGGCTTAGTTACTCAAGATTCTATTTTGTTTAACGACACCGTAAAAAGTAATATTACTTTAGGTATTGAAGGTAAAAGTGAAGAGGAAATTATTCAAGCTGCAAAAATTGCCAACGCACATGAGTTCATTAAAGACTTACCGAATGGTTATGATACTAATATTGGTGATAGCGGAAATAAACTTTCAGGCGGACAAAAGCAACGTTTAAGCATTGCTCGTGCGGTTCTTAAAAATCCACCAATAATGATTTTAGATGAAGCAACTTCAGCTTTAGACACTGAATCAGAAAAATTGGTACAAGATGCATTAGAAAAAATGATGCAAAACAGAACTTCTGTAGTAATTGCACACCGTTTGTCTACCATTCAAAAAGCTGATTTGATTGTAGTTATGCAAAAAGGAAAAATTGTAGAGCAAGGAACACATGAAGAATTGATTTCTAAAAGTGGAATGTATAAGAAACTTGTTGATATGCAGTCAATAGGATAAAAAAAAAAGAGAAGCAAATGCTTCTCTTTTTTTTTTATCCTTATTCTTGATTTATTTTTAATCCTAACTGCTCTCCTTTTTCTAGCATGAATTGAAAGGAAGCATCGTGTTCATTCGGAATTTTACCATCCAAAATAGCTTCTTTTATCGCTTCTTTTATCTGACCAATTTCCCTACAAGGTTGTAAATTAAAAGTTTTCATAATTTCCTCTCCAGTAATTGGTGGCTGGAAATTACGAACTCTATCACGTTCTTCTACCTCTTTTATTTTTTTGCGAACTATTTCAAAATTCTTATGATAGCGTTTAAATTTTTTCGGATTTTTAGTCGTAATATCTGCTTCACATAATGTCATTAAAGACTCTACATCATCTCCTGCATCAAAAATTAAACGACGTACAGCAGAATCTGTTACCTCACTTGCTAAAACAATTGGACGAGAGCTTAACATCACCATTTTTTGAACAAATTTCATCTTATTGTTTAATGGCATTTTTAAACGTTTGAATAACTTATATACCATCTTCGACCCCACAAATTCATGAGAATGGAACGTCCAACCTATTTTTTTGTGGTAACGTTTTGTTGGCGCCTTACCTATGTCGTGTAACAACGCAGCCCAACGAAGCCAAACATCATCAGTATTTTTAGCAATATTATCTACTACTTCTAAGGTATGATAAAAATTATCTTTATGCTTTTGTCCTTCTACCTCTTCTACTCCTTTTAAAGCAATTAATTCTGGTAAAATTCTTTCTAACAATCCTGTTTTTTCTAATAATAAAAAACCTATAGAAGGTACTTCAGACTCTAAAACCTTATTCAGTTCAACTACGATACGCTCACGAGTAATAATATCAATTCTCGAAGCATTTTTTGTAATTGCATTTAATGATTTTTCTTCAATTGTAAAATTCAATTGGGTAGCAAAACGAATAGCACGCATCATACGTAACGGATCGTCAGAATATGTAATATCAGGGTCTAATGGTGTTCTAATTATTTTAGCTTCCAAATCCGCTATTCCTCCAAAAGGATCCAGCAACAATCCGAAATCATCTTCATTCAAACTCAATGCTAAGGCATTAATCGTAAAATCTCGTCTGTTTTGATCGTCTTGTAAGGTTCCTTCAGAAACCTCAGGATTTCTACTCTCTTCTGAATATGATTCTTTACGAGCGCCTACAAACTCCACTTCAATATCTTGAAAGCGCAACATGGCTGTTCCGTAAGTTTTAAACACTTGAACTTTTGGTTTGTTTGGTAGTAATTCGGCTACTTTTTGGGCTAGTTCTATCCCACTTCCAACAGCAACCACATCTACATCTTTGGCTGTGCCTCGTTGTAAAATAAAATCACGTACGAAACCACCAATTACGTAGCTTTCTAGTTGTAATTCTTTAGCTGCTTGGGATATATATTGAAATATTTCTGCGGAAATTGCTTCCTTAAAATATTGTTTTTGCATACAATTATTCTCTAATCACAATAACATCATCACCTTCAATTTTTAAAATTGTTGAAGACTTTTCTGCTACTTTCTCTTGATGCAAATTTACTACATAATCTACATTCTTTAAAATTGCTTCGCTTATTTCTGAAAAAGACTTAGGTGTAGACTCTCCACTAACGTTGGCTGAAGTAGACACAATAGGCTTTCCAAACTCTTTAATAAGCTGAATACAAAACTCATCCTTTGGAATTCGAATAGCAATTGTATTGTCTGATGCAATGGTATTGGGTGCTAATCCTTTCGGATTATTATAAATAATAGTGGTTGGTTTTTTAGATTCTTTTAAAATTTCTAACGCTTTTTCAGGAATATTACCTACATGGTTTTGCAACATTTCAATAGAATCTACCAAAATAATTAGACTCTTCGATTCTTCTCTATTTTTTAATTGATAGATTTTTTTTACCGCTTCTTCATTCGTAGCATCACAACCTAATCCCCATACTGTATCTGTAGGATAAAGAATAGTTTTACCTGATTTAAGGCTGTTTATAACTTCGTTCATATCACTAATCTAACCTGTATTTATCTTCTAACCAATTTAAAAAGAATATTAATTTGTCTTTTGGGCATTGATCTAAACTCTGTAAATTTAAAAACAATTTATTTGGATTATTAACCATTACACTAAGTTTATACTTGGACCAAGCAAAATATTTATCTTTATGGATATAAATCAGTTGATAATCGTCTTTTAAAACACATGTTTTATTTTTGATTTCAATGTGATTTGCCAAACCTTGCGGAGTAAATTGTGCTACACTTCTAAACTTATATTTTACATTTTCTATTTCCGCTTCTCTATTTTCTTTAAAAAATTCCTGAAATGTCGATTTTCTTAGTGGGGATGGTATATGTTGAAATCTAAAAAAGCGTTTTTCAAACCCTACTACTTCTGCTGCTTTTTGTTGCGCTCTTTTATGTTTAGGTTTTGCTTTACTCTCTTCTGAATAACGAAATATTTTTTTATGAAGTTTTTCTTCTTCAAACTTTAACCATTTACCTCGTATTAAAGGTTCTCCATCAATAAAAAAATCGGTAATCTTTGTCTCTTTTAACAAAAACATATCATCATTAAAGTAAAGAAAATGTTCTGCTAAACCTGGTATATTGTATAATTTAGTTTCAATAGGTCGGTTAGAAAAAACAGGAAGGTAGTGAGTATCTTCTTTAAAAATATCTTTATGATCTACTATAAAAACATTCTCATAAGTCCCTTCTTTTTTATTTTTTATAAAACTAGGCACTTGATTATCAGTTACAATATAAATATTGCGTATAAATTTAGCATACTTTAGAATTGAATTAACCGAATATTTTATTTCTTCTACTTGATCTAAACGAGTTCTAAACTCTTTATTTGTAATTACTCCCTTATTTTTTAGATAAGGAAGTATTTTTTGTTGATGTTGTTCATCTTTACCATCAACCCAAGTTATCACAGCATCAATAGGAAAACTCATATTATTTTAATAATGTTTTAATTTACCTCAAAAGATGTTATTTCTTTTTTTCCATTTAATTCTGGTAATTTAATCATATCTCCTATAATTTTGTTATATTCTTTTGGATAAAAATCATCGCGTGCATCTGTTGGGTAAAAAGTCATTTCTCCGAAATAAGATTTATCATTTACAGAGTAAAAATCAACTCTTACAAAGGGAAAACCTTTCGCTAATTTTTTAGCTAAAACTTTTAACTCCTCAAAATTTGAAGGTTTTTCCACTGAATTAGGATATTTAATTCTCCATCTAAATGGACATTCATTCCATTCTAAATCATAAAAATACCTTCCTAATTTACCTGATTGAGCAACTAAAAACTTTGGTTCTCCATTAAAACAGTAAAACTTATAATCTATTAAATCTTTAGTTTTTTCATCTTGCAAATATTTTTCTATAATAAGTCCAGGTTTCACATCTTTATATGCCCATTCTTGACCTGTTCTATAGTATTTATTAGATTTTAACCATCTGTTGGTTCTTTTTTTTACTACTTTTAAATCTAAGCTACTTTTATCTTCGCAAATAATATTACTCGCACTTGAATGCGTAGCTTTTAAAACAAACTTATTAGGAAGTTTATCAAAATCTATTTCAGAAAAAGAATTATAAACTCCATAAAGCTCATTTAAATATTCACTTCCAATTTTTTCAGTAACATACTCTCTTACAGCATATTTATCAACTAACTTATTTAATATTTTCGGATGATAATAAGCCTTTAGCCATTGAAGCTTTTGGTTAAATTCAACTGGGTTATTTAAATCTAATTTCTTGCCAGTAAAATATTCATACGCAAATGGTAAATATATTTTTTGAGGCAAAAAAGTCATTTTTTTTAAAAGCCATAAAATCTTTCTTCTCATTCTTAAAAAATTTATACAGCCACATCATACTCTCTAAGAGCATCATTTAACGAAGTCTTTTTATTTGTACTCTCTTTACGTTTACCAATAATTAAAGCACAAGGAACTTGATATTCACCTGCAGCAAACTTCTTGGTGTAACTTCCAGGAATTACTACAGAACGTGCTGGTACTACTCCTTTCATTTCAACTGGTTCATCACCTGTTACATCAATGATTTTTGTACTCATCGTTAATACTACATTTGCCCCTAAAACAGCTTCCTTCTCTACTCTAACTCCTTCAACAACAATACAACGAGAACCGATAAAAGCTCCGTCTTCAATAATTACTGGTGCTGCTTGTAAAGGCTCTAAAACCCCTCCAATTCCTACTCCACCAGATAAGTGTACGTTTTTACCAATTTGTGCACAAGAACCTACAGTCGCCCAAGTATCTACCATGGTTCCTTCATCAACATACGCTCCTATATTCACATAACTAGGCATTAAAATAGTTCCTGCTGAAATATAGGCCCCGTGACGAGCTACTGCATTAGGTACTACACGAATTCCTTTTGCTTCATAACCTCTTTTTAATGGAATTTTATCATGATATTCAAAAATACCAGCTTCTAACGTTTCCATTTTTTGAATTGGGAAGTATAATACTACTGCTTTCTTTACCCACTCATTTACTTGCCATCCATTGTCAGTTGGTTCAGCAACACGTAAATCTCCTGCATCTAATAAATCTACTACTTTTCTAATAGCATTAATCGTAGTTTCTTCTTGTAATAACTCGCGGTTATCCCACGCTTTTTCTATAATTGATTGTAATTCTGTCATTTTTCTAAAATATTTTCAGCAAAAATAAAATTGCTTTCCATAATATACCGCGAAGATACATTTTTTAAACAGATATTTATTCCTTGTTTAATTTAGCTACCTTTGCAAAAACTTATAGAATGGGCAGAATAGTAGCCATAGATTTTGGAAAAAAAAGAACAGGAATTGCGGTAACCGATGAGCTTCAAATTATTGCTTCGGGTTTAACAACTGTGGATACCTCTAAACTTATTCCGTTTTTAAAAGATTACACACAAAAAGAAAATGTAGAACTTTTTTTAGTAGGTAAACCAAAGCAGATGGATAATTCTGATAGTGAAAGTGAAGTTCTTATTCTTCCTTTTCTCGAAAAGCTTGAAAAAGCGATTCCTTCTATCCCCTTAAAACGTGTAGACGAGCGCTTTACCTCTAAAATGGCTTTTCAAACAATGATTGATAGCGGTTTGAAGAAAAAACAACGTCAAAACAAAGCTTTGGTAGACGAAATAAGTGCTACAATCATCTTGCAGTCGTATTTATACAACAAATAATTTTCTACCCAAAGCATTCTTTGTATTTTTGCGTTCCTAAAAATTAAAAAGTAAATGATTTTACCCATTGTAGCATACGGTGATCCCGTTTTACGTAAAGTAGGAAAAGAAATCGATAAAGACTATCCGCAGTTAGAAAAACTAATTGCCGATATGAGAGAAACTATGTACAATGCTAACGGACTTGGTTTAGCAGCTCCTCAAATAGGAAAAGACATCCGTTTGTTTGTTATTGATGCCTCTCCTTTTGCAGAAGATGACGATTTAAGTGAAGAGGAAAAAGAAGTTTTCAAAAACTTTAATCGCGTATTTATCAATGCTAAAATCATTAAAGAAGAAGGTGAAGAATGGGCTTTTAACGAAGGGTGTTTAAGTATACCTACTGTTAATGAAGATGTTTTTCGCCAAGAAAAAGTTACTATTGAATACCTAGATGAAAATTTTGAAAAACACACGGAAACGTTAAGCGGATTACCTGCACGCGTTTTTCAACATGAGTACGATCATATTGAAGGAGTTTTGTTTACCGACAAACTTTCTTCACTAAAGAAACGATTAATTAAAAAGAAATTAGACAATATTTCTAAGGGGAAAGTAAACGCTGGATATCGCATGCGTTTTCCTAATGCTAAGAGATAATAGTTATACACTAAAAACATTAAGACATGGAATTTAACAAAATTATAGCTGTAACAGGTAAGCCAGGTTTGTATGAGATTTTATCACAAACTAAAACAGGAGTTATCGTAAAATCTATTGTTGACGGTAAACGTTTTCCTATTACTGCAACTCATAACGTAAGCTTATTAGAAAACATTGCTATTTATACGTACGAAGAAGAAGTACCTTTAGCGCAAGTATTTAAAAATATTGCTGATAAAGAAGATGGTAAAGATGCAATTTCTCACAAAGAAAGTGCTAATAAATTAACGGAGTACTTCGGAGAAGTTTTACCGGGGTTTGATGAAGAACGTGTATACACTTCAAACATTAAAAAAGTAATTCAGTGGTACAACATTTTAGCAAAAGCTGAATTTGATTTTAGTACGTTAACTGAAGCTGAAGAAACAACTACAAAAGAAGCTTAAATCGTGAATACTCGTAAGCAACAGTTAGCCGCCTTTAATCGTTTGTTAGACATCATGGACGACCTTCGTGAGAAGTGTCCGTGGGATAAAAAACAAACCTTACAAAGTCTGCGTCATTTAACTATTGAAGAAACCTACGAGTTAGCAGATGCTATTTTAGACAACGATTTACAAGAAATAAAAAAAGAATTAGGCGATGTGCTTTTGCACATCGTCTTTTATGCTAAAATAGGTAGCGAAAAACAAGCTTTTGACATTGCTGACGTTGCCAACGCCATCTCAGACAAACTTATCGACCGTCATCCACATATTTATGGTGATGTGGTTGTTGAAAACGAAGAAGATGTTAAGAAAAACTGGGAAAAACTCAAACTAAAAGAAGGGAATAAATCCGTTTTAGAAGGCGTTCCTAAAAGTTTACCTGCAGTGGTAAAAGCCAATCGTATTCAAGATAAGGTTGCAGGTGTTGGATTTGATTGGGAAGAACCACATCAAGTGTGGGAAAAGGTTCAAGAAGAGCTTTCTGAATTGAACGACGAAATTAAAAACAACAATCAAGAGAAAATAGAAAAAGAGTTTGGAGATGTACTATTCTCCATGATTAACTACGCACGTTTTATTGGGGTAAACCCTGAAAACGCACTGGAAAAAACCAATAAAAAATTCATCAATCGCTTTCAGTTTTTAGAAGAAGCTGCCAAAAAAGAAGGTAAGCAACTTTCTGACATGACCCTCGCTGAAATGGATGTACATTGGGAAAATTCAAAAGAATTTTTCAAATAACTTCAATTGGGAAAATTCAAAAGAATTTTTTGAATAACTTCAATTGGGAGAATTCGAAAGAATTCTTCAAATAATCGATCGACTACCGTCATTCCGAACGCGAGAGAGGAATCTCATCCAATGAAGTTCCAAATACTCTTTAGAGTCACAAACACTCTATTATAAGATTTTGTATTTTTACCTTATGAACATTATCATCATCACCGGAGGAAGTAAAGGAATTGGTAGAGCCTTAGCCGAAAAATACGCACAAGAAAACTACAGAGTGTACTCACTATCCAGAAGCATTGTCGATTTGGAAAATGTAGTACAGCTTTCTGTGGATTTATCTGATACCAAAGCCACACACAACACGTTTAAAATGTTATTAGACGAAATTCAGAAATTGGAGGTTTCATCGATTACCTTGATGAATAATGCGGGAAGACTCGGTACCATAGCAAACCTAGAAAATATTCCTTCGGAAGATATTGCCAAAAGTATTCATTTGAATACTACTACTCCACTTATTTTATCGAGTTTGTTTATTGAAGCGACACAACAGTTGATGTGTAAAAAGCAGATTATTAGTATTTCATCTGGAGCAGCCGTAAAACCGTATGAAGGTTGGAGTATTTACTGTACGTCTAAAGCAGCCATTGACATGATGACCAAAACCATTGCTGCGGAACAAAACGAGCTTAAAAATGGCGTAAAATGCAATGCTATTTACCCTGGTGTGGTTGATACCAACATGCAAACTGATATTAGAAGTACCAATGAAAAAGATTTTAAAAACGTACAACGTTTTATCGATTTAAAAGAAAACGACCAGTTGTACACTCCTGAGTACGTTGCTGAAACCATTTTTGCTATAGACACCCAAAACAAACTTAAAAATGGGGATATTGTGGATATTCGGAATTTTTAAAATATAATTTAATTTGATTCTTACCCTAAATTCTACTACCTTTCGCTAACGTTGAATATAAATCATTAAAACGGATTCATATTCTCAAACGAGTTAGGCAACATTAAAAAATCCGTATGGCAAACAAATGGGGAATTCCCAAAGAAACAGAACAATATGTTATCAAAAGAGATTTAGCTTGTGTTTATTGTGGTGTGGATTTTTCAATTGAACATAAATCGAGAAAAACTAAACCAACTTGGGAACATATAGTAAATGATATAAGGATTAATTCAATTGACAACATTTCATTATGTTGTACTTCTTGTAATGCCAGTAAAGGAGCAAAATTATTAGAAGATTGGTTAAAAAGTACATATTGTAATTCTAAAGGAATAACTAAAGAAACTGTTGCGCAAGTAATTAAAAATGCAATAGAAAATCCGCCTAAATTAAATCTCAAAGAGTAATGAATTGGATAATTTCAGCAAATTCCAAAATGTACGACCATTCAAGTTCATTTGAACATTATGGTTCAATAGATTGGCGACAAGGAAAAACTAAATTTGAAGTTGGAGATATCGTTTATATTTATTGTACTCGACCTTTAATGATGTTGCAGTACAAATGTATAGTAGAAAGAATTGACTTAGACTCTTCACAAATTAGAGACGATAAAGAATATTGGTTTGACCAAGAAGAATATTTAAAATCTTTAGATGGAAAATTTATGACTTTAAGGCTAATTGAGCAGATTTCAAATAACAGAATGAAACTTGTGAATCTTAAAAAAAATGGACTGAAAGCAGCACCTCAAGGTCCAATGAAAATTAAAAACGAAATTCTACAAAAGTACATTGACACTTATTTTACAGATAATTATCAAACTGACTTTTTTCCAGAAACTTTAAAAGAAAGTGAAACGGAATACGAAGGAGCAAAAAAAACAGTAATAGTAAATAAATACGAACGAAGTTCAAAAGCACGAGAAAATGCAGTAAATTATCACGGACTTAATTGTAAAGTATGTAATCTGAATTTTAAAAAAGTTTATGGAGAAATTGGAGAAGATTTTATTCACATTCATCATATAGTTCCAATTAACGAAATCGGAAAGAATTATAAAATAAATTATAAGAAAGACTTAATTCCTGTTTGTCCGAATTGTCATTCTATGTTACACAGAAAATTGAATGGAAAAGAACCAACAATTGAAGAATTGAAACTAATGATGGAAAAATAAAAACGTTGCCTAACACCGTATAACAACAATTGCGGCTTTGTGTCCTGCGGACACAACCGCGCCAAGCATAAAAGTCGGTAATTTTAGCTATCTTAGTTTCAAACCAATCCGCAACGAAATCATACACAAACACGTTACCGAAAATTTTAATAAGCATCCACATCCACAATAAAACGGATGGGTCTAAAATCTTTGACTGCTTCAAAGGTATTTTTAATTTTTTGTAGCTGTTCTTTGGTTTTTCCTAAGGATTGTTTTGGCGGAATTTTAATCACTAAATTCTTTATATACTGGTTACGAATACGAGAAACCGCAGGCGCTGTGGGGCCTAATACATTTTCATGAAATACATTTTGTAACGCTTTGGCTAACCAGTTGATACCGTTATCAACACGCGTATAATCTTTATGTTTTAAAGTTATTTTTATCAAACGATAGTACGGCGGATAATGAAACTGCCAACGATCTTGCAACTGTTCTTTATACATTTCTGTATAATTATTGGTAGATACCTGCTGTAAAATCTGATGATAAGGATTGTAGGTTTGTATGGCTACATTCCCTTGTTTTTTGGTACGTCCTGCCCTACCCGATACTTGTACCATCAACTGAAAGGCACGTTCATGTGCTCTAAAATCAGGGAAGTTGAGCATAGCATCTGCATTTAAGATTCCTACCAACGATACGTTTTCAAAATCCAATCCTTTAGAAAGCATTTGCGTTCCTACTAAAATATCAATTTCTTGGGCTTCAAAAGCCCCAATAATCTTTTGATACCCATATTTACCTCGCGTGGTATCCAAGTCCATTCGTCCAATGTTATGATTTGGAAATAGCTCTTTGAGCTCCAACTCTATTTGCTCCGTTCCAAAACCTTTGGTGTCTAAGGTAGCACTTCCACAAGCACCACAACTGTTCGGCATCGCACGTTGGTAATGACAATAATGACATTTCAACTCCTTACGGAATTTATGATAGGTTAAACTCACATCACAATTCGGACACTGAGGAGACACCCCACAAGTAGTACACTCTACCACAGGCGAAAATCCACGTCGGTTTTGAAATAAAATAACCTGTTCTTTTTCGTCTAAGGCTTCGGTAATCATTTTTAGTAAACGATCCGAAAAATGGCCGTTCATTTCCTTTTTTCGATGCTTTTCTTTAATGTCTATCAATTCAATTTTTGGCAACTGAATGTTTCCAAAACGACGCGTTAATTCTATAAATCCATATTTGTTTTGCTCAGCATTGAAATAACTCTCTATTGATGGTGTTGCAGAACCTAACAATACTTTTGCTTGATGTAAATGACCTAATACTACCGAAGCATCGCGTGCGTTATAACGAGGTGACGGTTCAAACTGTTTGTAAGACGTTTCGTGCTCTTCATCTACTACAATCAACCCTAAGTTTGAAAATGGTAAAAACAACGAAGAACGCGCTCCTAAAACAATTTGTGCTTTCGGTTTGTTTTCTAACACGTTATTCCACACCTCTACCCGTTCGTTCATTGAGTATTTTGAATGGAATACCGAAATAAAGTTTCCAAAATAATTTTGTAAACGGGTGATGATTTGGGTTGTTAAAGCGATTTCTGGTAGTAAAAACAATACCTGTTTTCCTTCAGCAATCACTTCTTTAATCAGTTTCACATAAATTTCTGTTTTACCAGACCCTGTAACCCCGTGTAATAAACTTACTTGTTGTGTTTCAAAAGACGTTTTTATTTGGTTAAAAGCTTCCTGCTGAAACTCGTTCAATTCTTTTATCTGATTCGTTTCTCCTTGATAGTTAATTCGATCGGTTTGAATATGATAAAACTCAAAAATATCTTTCTCTACCAAGGCTTTTAAAACTGCGGAAGAGGCTCCCGATTGATCTTCTAAATCTTTTGCTTTTATTGGCTTTTTAGCCGCTGCTAACTGAAAATACGTTAACACAGCTTCTCGTTGCTTTTTAGCTCTTGAAAGTTCCTCTAAAAGCGCTTGTAAGCCTTCATTTGAGTTATAGTTGTTATGTAACCGAACATACTTAACCAGTTTTGGTTTGTATGTTTCGTAAATTTCTTCTTTAATGTAAATCGCACTCTTCTCTATTAACCCATTAATGATAGGAAGTACGGTTTTCTTTCCTAAAATATCAGCAACTTGATGAATGGTTAATTGTGAATGATGCTGTAAGGCTTCAAAAATTAAAAACTCTTCATCGGTTAATATAGATTCTTCTCCAAAGTTTTCATTTTTATAGATGATGGTTTCACTTTCTAACAGAAAAGCGGATGGTAAAGCTGCTCTATATACATCTCCTAACGAACACATATAATAGCTCGAAATCCACTGCCAATGTTTTAACTGTTGTTCCGTTATAATAGGCGTATCATCTAATATTTGATGAATGTCTTTGGCTTCGTATACTTCGGGTGCATTTTGGTGAATGTTAAACACCAATGCGGTATATATCTTACTTTTTCCGAAAGAAACCGCTACACGCATTCCTTTTTTTAAAAAAGAAGCTTCTGCTTCGGTTACCGTATAGGTAAACGTTTTTTGCAGCGGAATGGGTAATATGACGTCGATGAAGTATGACATTATTCTACTATTTCTAATGGAGCTGGTGGTGGGGGTGGCGGAAACTCTTTTAAATTACCCTTCTTATCAAACAATCTGAAGTCTTTTTCCAATAATATTTGAAGAGGATATACTCTCTTTAAAGAATCTATATTTTTATTTTTAAAACTATTAATAAAATTAAAATATGATACTGATATAGTATTCAATGCTTTATATACTCTTTCTTTAGATTTTTTAGTTAAATCGCGATACCTAAATAGTATTATACTTCTATCTGGACTATCAGAATATTCATAATCTTTTCCCCAATTTAACAACTGTTTATTTAAATACTCTTCAAAATTTTTAACACTAAGAACTTTTTCATCTTCATGAAAAAAAAGTGTTTTTTCTTCTTTAAAGTCGCCTTCCAATACAATTGTATTTTTTTCTTTAATACAAAAAGTTGGCAAATGACACTTTATAAAAAAATTAATATTTAAGGGTATATCATTATTTTGTGTTCTTACATACTGTTTCTTGTGAGTAATCTCCTCATAATACTCGCATTTTTCTATATAGTTTTTGAAACTAATAATTGTATCTAAATCAAAAACAAAAGTTGAGTCTGTATTTTTCTGTGTAGGAAAAACATCTTTCATAGTTAAGGCTTGTTCCTTTACTGTTTTGGAACAAGAAATAATTAGCAGAAATAAAACAGGAAGTATGTAAAAAGTGGTTTTCTTCATCTAACATCAAAACTACACAAAAATGAGTAGACTATAAATACTAAGTTTGTGTATTTAACCTTTAGCTTGTACGGTATTTTATACTAAACTCTATAGGGTTGTTTGATTTAATTACTTATCATTTCTAAGTACAACCTTTCTACTTTAGCTCTCGCCCAAGGTGTTGTTCTTAAAAATTTTAAACTAGAGGTATAGGTTGGATTCTTTTTAAAGGCATTTATATTTAACATCTCTCCCATTTCTTCCCAACCATACTCCAAGTATAATTCTTCTAACATGGTGGCTAGTTTTATTCCGTGAAGCGGATTGTTTGGTTGTTCTTGACTCATGCTACAAAGGTAAATATTCTATTGTAGTAATTCGTCTAACAAAATTCTAAATTTATCACTATTCCAATCAGCAGGTCCTTTTTTATCTACGACAATAGTTCCATTCTTATCAATTATAAACGTCGCAGGAATTGAATTGCTTACTAGTTGATCTGGTACTTTTGATAAAATGTTATACGTTGGTAAATCATACCCTTTGTCTTTATAAAAAGCCTCAATAGTTGTCCAATCTTCGTTACTCACAAATACAAATTCAACCTTGTCTTTATAATCGTCATATAACTTTTGAATACTTGGCATTTCGGCAATACAAGGTGGACACCAAGTTGCCCAAAAATTTACAAAAACTACTTTATCTTTTGTTTCATTAAAATCTATATTCGTAGTGTTTAACCCTTTTAATTTCCAGTTATATTCTACTAGTTCTTCTCTTTGTTCTTCAGTAATGGTTGAAGGTGAAAACGAAACCAATCGAATAAAATAGACTTTTGTTGGCGGATATAGTAACAAACCAATAATAACGACAAATACAATGTTTGAGATTGTTTTTCTGTTGAATTTCATTAAATTATTTTTTGTTTGAATTGTCGTTTCAAATACTAACACATTACAACAATTACTTTTCTTTAATCTTTTCTCAAATCTACCACTCTTAACGAAGACTAAGAAAATATTAACAAACATTTGGGTAATATCGTTCTATAATATTAAACACATCCGTCCCTTTTGTTTGCTAATTTTTCAATACTTTAGCAACACTTTTTTAAAACAAACAATACAAAATAATGAAAAATACAGCTTTATCACATGTACATGAGGCTTTAGGAGCAAAAATGGTTCCTTTTGCAGGTTATAACATGCCTGTACAATACGAAGGAGTAACTGCTGAACACGAAACTGTTAGAAAAGGAGTTGGTGTTTTTGATGTAAGTCATATGGGAGAGTTCTTTTTAAAAGGAGAAAATGCATTGGCTTTAATTCAAAAAATATCTTCTAACGATGCTTCTAAATTAGTTCCTGGAAAAGCACAGTACAGCTGTATGCCGAATGCTGATGGAGGAATTGTAGATGATTTAATTATTTACATGATTGCTGAAAATGAGTATATGTTGGTAGTAAACGCTTCTAATATTGAAAAAGATTGGAACTGGATTTCTCAACACAACGATTTAAATGTTGAAATGGAAAACCGTTCTGAAGAGTGGTCGTTATTAGCTATTCAAGGGCCAAAAGCAGCAGAAGCAATGCAGTCGTTAACTTCAGTTGATTTATCGAATATTAAATTTTACACTTTTGAAATCACTGATTTTGCTGGAATTCCGAATGTAGTAGTTTCTGCTACTGGATATACTGGTTCTGGTGGATTTGAAGTATATGTAAAAAATGAAGATGTTGAACAACTTTGGAACAAGGTTTTTGAAGCTGGTAAAGATTGGGGAATTAAGCCTATTGGGTTGGCTGCTCGTGATACTTTACGTTTAGAAATGGGATATTGCTTATATGGTAACGATATTGACGATACGACCTCTCCTTTAGAAGCTGGCTTAGGATGGATTACTAAGTTTACGAAAGACTTTGTAAATGCTGAAGCTTTAAAAGCTCAAAAAGAAGCGGGTGTTACTCGTAAATTAGTTGCATTTGAATTAACTGAACGTGGTGTTCCTCGTCATGATTACGAAATTGTTGATACCGATGGAAACAATATTGGTCGTGTTACTTCAGGAACGATGAGTCCGTCGTTAGGAAAAGGAATTGGATTAGGATATGTTACTAAAGAAAACTCTAAAGTTGATAGTGATATTTTTATTCAAGTTCGTAAGAAACAAATTCCTGCTAAAGTAGTGAAGTTACCTTTTTATAAAGGTTAATAATATATCTAAAAAAAGCAGCTTTTAAAAAGCTGCTTTTTACCCCTTATTTAAATAATTTAATTTCTTCCCCAATAAATTAAATTAAGTGCTCTTCTTAGCTTGAGCACTCCAAATATCTACAACAAAAGAGCTTTTTCATCTTTAACTTCCTCGAATGACACCTTTTTGGATATGAGTGTATTATATTATACCTTAAAAGTAAAAAGCAGCTCTTAAAAGAACTGCTTTATAACTATTAATCAACTATTTATATGTTTTTAATCTTTCTTTTCATCATCTTTCGATACTTTATTCCATATTTTGATTTCATCATCAGCTGTGATTCCTTCCAAAATCTCAACATTAACTCCGTCTGAAATCCCTAATTTAACATCTCTTTTTTCAAATTTTTGATCTCCTGTTTTTACTTCTACATAAGGTTCTTCTGTTTTTCTATCAAACTGTAATAAAGCTTCTTTTATAGACAAAACACTATCTTTTTTATTTAAAACTATTTCTGCATTAGCACTATATCCTGCTCTAATAAAATGTTCTTCATCTAATGAAACATCTGCTTTAATTTTAAACTGTACTGCTCCGCCTTCATCTGTTCCTTTAGGTGCTATAAAGTTTAGTACTGCAGGAAATTTTTTGTCTTCTATAGCCCCTAAAGCTACTTCTATATTTGTTCCTTTTTTCAATTTCCCTACCTCAGATTCATCAACTTGACCTTCAAAAATCATTTTTGTCATATCTGCAATAGTAGCAATGGTAGTACCTGCATTAAAATTATTAGATTGAATTACTTGGTAACCTTTCTTTACAGGAATTTCAACAACCATACCAGAAGTGGTAGCTCTAATATTAGTATTAGCTCCTGAAGAACCTGCAGATCCTCTTTTTATAATTTGATAATCATTTTGAGCATTTCTTAAATCATTTTTTGCTTGATTGTACGATAATTGTGATGCTTCAAATTCTTGACTAGAAATAACACCTTTGTCAAAAAGTTTTTTATTTCTATCGTATTGAGTCTTTGCATTTTTAAGCTGGATTTGTACTGAGTTAATTCTTCCTCTAGCGCTTTGTAATGACTGTTCATTAGGTACAACACGAACCGTAGCTAATAAATCACCTGCTTTAACAATAGCTCCTTCTTCAACTACAATTTTATCTATAATACCTGCTATTTGAGGTTTTATTTCAACTTCTTCTAAAGGCACTACTTTTCCCGTAGCTACACTCTTCTTTACAATAGTAGCTTTGAAGGGTTTTTCCGTTTCATATTCAATTGGTGATGCGCTGTTCTTTTTACCAAACCATATTAACACCGCTATTAATGCTAACGCTATCCCACCAAAAACGATTGTTCTTTTCATTTCTTTATATTTATTTTCTTGTTAATTGACTATTTATTCTTCTCTTAATGCTTCTATGGGTTGTATTATTGTTGCCATATAAGCGGGTATAAATCCTATTAAAGTTCCTAAAACTATTAATACAGTGTAAGCTATTAGTACTATAGGAATATCCACAGTTGGATTTGTTAATAAGTCTAGTGCATTTATTCCCATTAAAATTAATCCTCCAGCTATAATTCCAAGAGAACCTGCTAACAAGGTTAAGAAAACTGATTCTAAGATAATCTGTTGTCTTATTTTTCCTGGCGTTGCTCCTAATGCTCTCCTAATTCCAATTTCCTTGGTTCGTTCTTTTACCGTTATCAATAATATATTACCAATAGCAAAAACTCCTGCTATTAAGGTTGCAATCCCTACAAACCAAGTTAAAAACTGCATTCCTGTTAAAAAACCTGTTACTTTAGCTATTTCTTTTCCTAAGTTAAATCCTCTGAAAGCTCTATTATCATCAGGGTGTATTTTATGTAGTCTTTGTAACAAAACTTTTACATCCGCTTCTACTTGTTCAATATCATATTCAGGTTTTCCTGTGATAACCATCCAACGAAATTTATCTCCCTGATTGTAAACAAGTCGAAATGTACTAAATGGTATATGAATATTATTGGTACCTTCAAACCTACTTGGTTTATATACGCCTATTATCATATAACCAATGTTGTTTATTTTTATGTAAGAACCTAGAGCTTCTTCATCTTTATCAAATAATTGCTTGTAAACTTCATCACTTATTACACAAACTTTTTTATTTTGATTAATATCTTGTTGATTGATAAATCTGCCTTCTATTAACTTTTTCTTCTGTACTTTGTCTAATAAAGGGTAATCTCCAAAAACTGTTAAATTAGCTGTTTTAAGACCATATACAACTTGACTTACAGTTACATTTCTAGGAACTACAAACTCTACACCTTCTATTTCGCTTCTTATTTTTTCTACATCTCCTGTTGTTAAATTAATTTGTCTTCCTTCTTGAAAGCCTTTAAATGGTTTTGATGTTTTACTTCCAGACATAAAAACACTATTCGTTGCAAAATCACCAAACAAGTTATTAAATCCATTTTCTATTCCTTTAGCCGCTCCTAAAAGCCCTACCAATAAAAGTATTCCCCAAAAAGCTCCAAATATTGTAATAGCTGTTCTTGTTTTGTTTTTACGAATACTTCCGTAAATTTCTTGCCAAGTGTCTGAATCAAATAAAAATTTCATAATTAATCTGCTCTTAAGGCTACAATTGGTTTAATTTGTGCCGCTTTCTTTGCTGGCAAATATCCTGCTATCATTCCTGCTAAAATCAAAGTAATAGTCGCTCCAACAACTACAGGTGTTGATACTCCTGGATTTAATATAAAATATTTTTCTAAACTAGGCCCTACTAATTCTAATATTCCTACCCCCAACATTAAGCCAAAATACCCTGATATTGCAGTAATTAAAATAGCTTCTAACATAATCATTGATACTATAGATTTTGGAGTTGCTCCAATTGCTTTTCTTATTCCTAATTCTTTAGTACGTTCTTTAACAATGTATACCATTATATTGCTTATACCTACCACACCAGCTATTAAGGTTCCGAATCCTATAATTAAAATTAGAATACTTAACCCTACCATCATACTCGATACTTCTTTGTTACCTGATGCATAATTATTAATTCCTATTCCTCTTTGATCATTTGGTGAAACTTCATGCTTCTTCTTTAATTCTCTATGCATTTTATTACTAAATGCTAGAGCTTCATCTATACTCATTTCAGGATTATAAGTCATTCCAAACTCATCAACATAATCATTATTACCATAAATTTGTTGCATGGTAGTAAATGGTATGTATATGTAACGTTCATCACTATCTCCTCCTGGGTCTGAAAAAACACCTATAATTTTATAGATAATCCCTCCAATGTTTAGTTGTTTTCCATAAGCACTTATTTGACCAAACAAATCTTTCTCTACCATACGGCCGATAACAACTACTTTAGCTTTTTCATTAATATCACGAATATTTAAAAAACGCCCTTCAGTAACTTCAGCTGATTCTAACAAATCATATTTTGGGTACACACCTCTTATCGTATAACTATCTTCCTCCGTTTTATAAACTACTTTTGCTGTTCTTTGTAATCGAGGACTAATCATTTGAATTTTATCAGAATATTTTTCTTTTAAAAACTTAAAATCTTCATTTTTAAACTGAATTCTTCTACCAATTTGGTGCCCTTTATAAGCTTTTGTTGTTGTATTAGTCCATATATATATTGAATTAATAGCATCTTTTGCAAACTCATTTTTAAATGTATTTTGTAGTCCATTACCTATTCCAAATAATAGGGTAAATAATAAAATTGCAAAAGCTACTGTAAAACCAGATAAAGCAGAACGGAGTTTATTCTTACTTATACTTTGAAATATTTCTCTCCAGCGATCTAAATCAAACATAATTAAATTGCTTTTGCTTTATTCGTTGCTGTTTTTGTTAACTCATCGCTAATTATAACACCATCTTTTAACCGAACAACTCTATTAGTTTGTTCTGCTACTTCTTCTTCGTGTGTAATTACAAAAACAGTCATACCTTCATCGTTAATTTCTTTTAATAAATCCATTACCGAATCGGTTGTTGTAGAATCTAACGCCCCTGTAGGCTCATCTGCTAATACAACTTTTGGCTTGGTAGCTAAAGCTCTTGCAATTGCTACACGTTGCTTTTGCCCTCCAGAAAGTTCATTTGGTAAATGATTTGCCCACTCTTTTAGCCCTACTTTTTCAAGATACTCTAAGGCTATTTCTAATCGTTCTTTTCTACCAACTCCTTTATAATACAATGGTAAAGCAACATTTTCTAGAGCTGTTTTATAGGAAATCAAATTGAATGATTGGAAAACGAATCCTAAAAACTTGTTACGCAATACGGCAGCTTTCTTTTCATTTAAGTTTTCTATTAACTGTCCGTTTAAGTAATATTTTCCTTCATCGTGTGTATCTAATAAACCTACAATATTTAATAAGGTAGATTTTCCAGACCCTGAAGACCCCATAATTGATACAAATTCGCCTTCTTTTATATGTAAATCTAATCCTTTTAAAACATGAAGTGAGTCTTTTCCTATAGGATAAGATTTGTGAAGATTTTCTATTCGAATCATAGTGTTAGTTAATTTTTAAATAAAAAATAAATACTGACTTTTCTAATCTACTAATAAATTATTGTTAAATCGTTATTTACTTTCTTACAAGACGCTTAATTTTGATTTATGTTACAAGTTAACACTTAATTTTTTGAAAAAAATTAAATATGAACAATTTACCTAGTAATAAAAAAGTGATTTTATTTGATGGTGTGTGTAATTTATGCAACGATAGTGTGCTAAAAGTTATAAAATATGATGTCAAAAATCAGTTTGTTTTTACTTCTCTTCAATCTGATATAGGAAAGGAAATTACTGAATACTTAGGGGTTGATACGTCAAAAATAGATTCTATTATTTTATACGAGCCAAATGTTGTTTATGATATTAAATCTACGGCTGCGTTAAAAATTATGAATGATTTTGGCGGAATATGGAAATTAACGCAAGTTTTTTTGATCTTTCCAGAGGGTCTCAGAAATATTGTATACGATTACATTGCTAAAAATCGTTACAAGTGGTTTGGAAAAAAAGAAGCTTGTATGATTCCTTCTAAAGAAATACAAGAAAAGTTTTTATAAAAAATAAGCTCACCAAATTGGTGAGCTTACACATAGCAATATTTCCCTTTTCTGGGGGACGACTTAATTAAAATAAATTTTTGAAGCTCCTAAAGCAACTTCTTTCGTATCTTTTTTAGTTTTAGCTGATAAATCATAAATATCCAATTTACTATTACCTGAAAAGTTAGCATCTAATACAAAAACTTCGTTATTCCTTACTCCTAAACCATAAAGGTATCCTGAATCTGTAGTGAATAATTCAGATGCTGGTAAAGTAGTAGCATTCACATCTGTTTTATAAATGCTATTTCCTAAATTGTAATAAATATCATTACCTTCTAAAACCATTTGAGAAGGGTGCTCTCCTTCATTGAAAACTAATTCTGAAACAACCTCATTACTAGCTGTATTTATAAAAGAAATGGCAGCTATAGTTTCGTCTCCTGTCCAAGCAGCTTTACCTGCAGATAAAACTACTAGATTACCTAAACTATCTAAATACAATTCATCTGGATTGTCTTTAACTGTTATTTCTTTTACTACTGATTTTGTAGCGATATCAATTACAACTACTTTATTGTTAGATCCAAATGCTCCTAAGTGAGAAACATATAATTTCCCGTCTTTAGCAATAATTCTTTCTGGCCCTAAAGCTACTTCTACTTTTTCTTCTACTACTAAAGAGTTTAAATCTACAATTGCAACAAAATCATCGTTATCGTTATCTGTAGCTCCCCAGTTAGTTACATAACCTTTATTACCTACTACAGTCATATATCTTGGTGTTGACAAACCTGTTGTAATTGTTCCAGCTTTATCAAAAGTATATCTATCTACTACTGTTACTGTATTTTGGTTATCAGCTACTATATAAGCTCTATCGTCGTCAAATGCTATAGACTGAACGTACTCTCCAAACTCAGCATTATTTACTTTTTTATAAATTGTATTTTCTACAATTGATAAATCATTAGATACAAAAGAAACAGATCCTGATACAGCTGTAGTTCCTTCACCGCTAATCAAAATTCCGTCTTCATAATCTCCTTTAGGTAAACTAGGTGTTGGATCATCACTACATGACGTAAAAAGGATACCTCCTAAGAATAATAATCCTAATAATTTAGTTATTTTCATTTGTTAAAATTTATAATTGATGTTTATGTTAAAATTTCTCTGTGGCATAGGCCTCCTAGGCATAACCATATACTTCTCTCCTAATACATTGTTTACCTTAATACCTAATAGTAATTGTTTTTTTTGAGTTTGAAGGATTTCATACTCAGTCCCCACATTAACTATAAAAAAGCTAGGAACAATAAAACCATTAGAATTGTCCTCTGTAGTATATACAGCTCCATTAAAAAGTGACTGAGCAAAAAGATTCACTTTTTTATAGTTTACCGATAAGTTACTATTCAATAAATGTTTAGGCACAAAAGTTAAATATTTGTCTGTCTCACTATCTTTAGCTAAAACATAAGAATAATTAGAGCTTGCATTTAATTTATACTCACCTAAATCAATTTTATAACTCAAACTAGCTTCTATACCTTTGTTTTGAGTTTCATTTAAATTGATGGGAACCCAAACCCCAGGTCTGTTTGAATCACCAGAAGGTGTCCAGACTATCTTGTCTTCTGTATTAATTAAATAAGCTCCTAGATCAAAGTTTAAACCTTTACTTGAATATCCTAATCCTACCTCTCCTTGAATAGAGGTTTCTGGGATTAAATTTTCATTTCCTTGCCCTGGCCAAAACAAGTCGTTATATGTTGGTACTCTATAATTTTTCGATCCGTTAACTCTTACATACCATTTCGAAATAGGCGTTACTTTTATACCAGCAGCATAAACAAACGGAACCTTATAATCAGAATTAAAATCCTTTCTTAACTTAACATTAAAAGAGATTTTTTCATGCACATCTTGAGTATAAACAAGATACTGAGAAAACTGTTCTCTATTTTTCTCTTTAATTACATCTGTACTACCAAAAGCAGATTCATACTCTGAAAAAGACGAAATCTTTGCTTTAATTCTAGGAAGTTTATAGTTCAGGTTGTAAGACGCTATTACTCTTCTCGATTTTCCATAATTAAAATTATCAGAAAATTTATTAGAGAAATATTGATACTTCTGTGTTAAATATGCTAGCTTTACTTCATGTCCTATCCTATCCTTTTCAAAACCATACACCAATAAGTTTCTTTGGTTAGAGTCTATATATTTTTCTCTTGCTGAAGTTGGATTAGGTAATGTTCCTGAGAAATGACGCTCGCCAGAAAAACTTGTACTATAAAATTTTAATTCAGATTGATTATTGAATTTATATCCGAAGCCTAAGTTAATTCCATAGTTTTCATAAGCTCCATTGGTATTTCTGTACTCAGAATCGAACAATTTAAAATCGTTTTCTGAAGAATTTCTAGAAACTCCCACTCCTATACTATACTTTGAATTGGAGATTTTTGACTTAAAAAGAGAATTGAATGTATTGTAACTCCCTCCTGTTAGTACAAATTGATTATTTACATTAAACTCTTCTGTGTAATTTAAAACATCATTTAAATGCACCGTTCCTCCTATTGCTCCTGAACCATATTCTATACTTCCTCCTCCTTTTCTTACATCAATCGCGTCATTTAGGCTTACTGTTAAAGAATTAAAGCCTGTTTGACCATTGTTTATAGAATTTATATTAATTCCGTTCCATACAACAGCTGTATTGGAAGCACTTGTACCTCTAAAGCTTACAGAACTTGTACCTCCTTTTCCGTACTCCTTTAAATAAATTGATGAATTGTATCTTATTAAATCAGTAAAAGACTCAATATTTCTTGTCAACACAGAATCTGAAAGACTTACAACATGCTGACCTATGGAGTTTTCTTTTAGTTTTTTTGTAGCATTGATGATAACTTCATCTAACCGATAAGAAATTGTATCATTTTGTCCTACCAGAACAACCACATAAAAAAAAGAAAAAAATGTAACTACTTTTTTAGCCATATTCTACCAAACTTTTATCCCGAAAGTTTTAATTAAATTATAATAATTGGCAGGTCTCCTGGCTTGCGTCTTGTAACATACCTTCCCATTAAAAAAACAGTGGTTTGAGTATTTGTTACAAGCTTTATAGCTTACAGTTGCGGGAACAGCTTCGGTTTTGCACCGAATTCCCTTTTAATTCTCTTTAATAGGTGATTAAAGAAAAACCAAAAATCTCGGCAAATGTATAGTATTCTTATAAATTAGCAACAATCAAGTCGTGATAATTTGCGAATTTTGTTTGTAAGTTCTCTGGTAGTGTATAATAACCTGGATGAATCATTTTTGCTAAGCATTCAATTCCTTCCACCAAAGTACCAGCAGAAGATTGTGTAAACATCGCAAAGTCGGCTATATACACTTGTTTATTTTTTACAGCTCTTAAAGACGTCCATTCTTCTCTCTCTTCTAAAAACTTCATATCTTCAAGTGTTCTCTCAATTCCGTATCCGCAAGGAGCAATAATTAATACCTCTGGATCGTACTTTACGATTTTATCCCAAGAAATTACAATACTATCTCCTGATGGATGCGATAATAAATCGATTCCACCTGCATACCCTATTTGATGAGGAATCCAGTGTCCGCAATTAAACAACGGATCAATCCACTCTAATAACATTACACTTTTCGATTGGATTCTATGTTCACGTTGCACATCTACAATATCATAAATACGCTTTTTCAATCCACTCACATACGCCTCTCCTATTGCTTCCTGCTTCATAGCTTTTGCAATGGTTAACGCATTATCAAAAACATCTTCTAAAGAGTTCGGAGTAATAGAAATTAATTCAGGAACCTTTGGTAGTTTGTAAGCTGATTTTGCCACAGATTCTGTATCTATCTGGCAAACATCACATACATCTTGTGTAAAAACAATATCTGGAGCAATACGTTCTAAAACAGGTTCATCAACATAGTACAATGTCTTTCCTTCTGCCTTGGTTTTAGAAAAAATAGCCGTTATTTCTTTACTCGTTAGTACTTTTCCCTCCAACTTATATCGAACAGCCACTTCTTTTTCTTGTAAAGCTACTTCTGGACACTCAAAAGTAATTCCGTTTAAATAGTTCTGTAAGCCCATGTCATAAATCATTTGGGTTACTGCTGGCATAAAAGAAGATACTGTCATAATTCGTAGTTTTAGTTCAGCAAAAATAAACAGTTCTCTATTTTAATTTGTTTTTTATTAAAAATCTTTCCAATCTTTGTGTCAAAATAAAATGCGATTTCATGATATATTATATCTCAGGAGGTGAACGCTCAGGTAAAAGTAGCTATGCTCAAAAGTTAGCAGAATCTTTATCTGAAACCCCTATTTACCTAGCCACCTCTCGTATTTGGGATGAAGATTTCAAACAACGAGTTGACAGACATATTTCTGATAGAGATGAACGTTGGACCACTGTTGAAGAAGAAAAATGGTTAAGTAACGTAATTTCTGAAAAACAAACTGTCGTTGTTGATTGTGTTACATTATGGCTAACAAACTTCTTTGTGGATACAAAATATGATATTGAAAAAGCATTAGAAATTGCCAAAGAAGAAATCAATAAATTGGTTGAAATAGACGCCAATATTATCATTATTTCAAATGAAATTGGTATGGGATTACACGCCAACTCCGAATCTGGAAGAAAATTCACACAACTACAAGGCTGGACAAATCAACACATAGCTAAACTAGCTGATAAAGCCACTTTTATGGTATCTGGACTTCCTTTAACTTTAAAATAACACATGACAACAACAATAACTCCCCTATCAAAGGATTTACAGAACGAACTTCAAGAAGAAATCAACTTTAAAACCAAACCAATTGGTGCTTTAGGTACTTTAGAAAGTATTGCCATGCAAATTGGTTTAATTCAAAATACCACTAGCCCTGTGTTATCAAAACCTACTATTATGGTTTTTGCAGGAGATCATGGAATTGCTACCACAGGAAAAGTGAGTCCTTACCCACAAGAGGTTACGCAACAAATGGTGTTTAACTTTTTGCAAGAAGGTGCTGCTATTAATGTGTTTTGTAAACAAAATAACATTCATTTAAACATTGTAGATGCTGGTGTGAATGCTGATTTTGAATTAAACCCACAACTTACCAATGCCAAAATAGCAAAGGGAACGCAAGATTATAGCACTACTAAAGCTATGACCTCAGAACAATGCCAAGAAGCTATAGAAAAAGGAAGACAGTTGGTAAGAAAGGTGTATAGTGAAGGTTGTAATGTTATTGGTTTTGGTGAAATGGGGATTAGCAACACATCATCTGCGGCTTTGTTAATGAGTTATTTTTCCAATACACCTATTGAAAACTGTGTGGGTAGAGGTACCGGAGTAGATGATAAAGGACTACAAACAAAAATCGACACATTATGTGAGGTTTATAAGTTACACGTTCATTCTATTTCAACACCTATGGAAGCGTTGACTGCTTTTGGCGGATTTGAAATTGTAATGATGTGTGGTGCTATGTTAGAAGCCGCTTCTTTAAAAATGACCTTGCTTATTGATGGTTTTATTGTGACTGCTGCCCTGTTAGCCGCTCATGCCATGGAATCTGATATTCTAGACTATTGTATTTTCTGTCATAATTCAGGGGAGCGAGGACATCAAAAAATGTTAGACTTCTTGAATGCTGAACCGCTTTTAAATTTAGGTTTACGCTTAGGTGAAGGAACAGGTTGTGCAGTTGCCTTTCCTATTATTCAATCGAGTGTGAACTTTTTAAACGAAATGGCTACTTTTAAAAGTGCCAATGTTAGTGAAGCCTAGTTATGATAAAAAGACAAATCCATTATTTTTTAACAGCTGTATTGTTTTTTACACGAATTCCGTGTCCTAAATGGGTAGATCATTCTCCTGAAATACTCAACAAAAGCAGTCGTTATTTTTCTTTGGTAGGAATTGTAGTCGGAAGCATTGCGGCACTAGCCTATTTTGCTTCTTCTTATATTTTTCCTACGGATATTGCGATTGTAATCAGCATGATAAGTTCTATTTGGACTACAGGAGCTTTTCATGAAGATGGATTTGCGGATGTATGTGATGGTTTTGGTGGTGGATGGACCAAAGAAAAGATTTTAACCATTATGAAAGATTCCAGACTCGGAACTTTTGGAGTAAGTGGTTTGGTCTTTATTATAGCTATAAAGTTTTTAGCTTTATATCATTTACAAAATCTATCCATTAATTTAATTCTAGTAATTATCTCAGGACATAGTATTAGCCGATTTATCGCTACGGTTTTATTGTATACACATGACTATGTAAGAGATATTGACAGTTCTAAAATAAAACCAACCACCAAACAAATGAGTAGTAAATCGCTACTCATATCAGGTATTTTCGGAATAGTTCCCTTATTTTTCTTTCAAAACCCAATGGTATTTTTGGTATTACTTCCATTATTACTTACCTATTTATATATGGGGCACTTTTTTAAAAAATGGATTGGAGGTCAAACAGGAGATTGTGCGGGTGCTTTACAACAAGTAGCTGAAATTGTTTTTTATCTAAGCCTACTCGCACTATGGAAGTTATTTTAGTCAGACATACCACACCTGATATTGCCAAAGGTATATGCTATGGTCAAGCAGATATTGACGTTACCACTACTTTTGAAGAAGAAGTGAGCAATATTCTAAAAAAAGTTCCTATGAATAATCCTGAAGTTACCTATTACAGCAGTCCCTTGCAACGCTGTAAGCTTTTGGCTAAAAAACTTTCAGCTAACGTAATTTTTGACAACCGATTGAAAGAACTTGATTTTGGTGATTGGGAGCTCCAAAAATGGAACGATATTGATAAAAAAGAACTCGATATTTGGATGAACGATTTTGTAAAAACTCCTGCTAAAAACGGAGAATCTTATATCGATTTACACAACAGAACCACCAATTTTTTAACCGAATTAACGACTAAAAACCATCAAAAAGTTGTGCTTGTTACCCATGCGGGAGTTATGAAAAGTCTTTGGGCATACATGAATGAAATTCCGTTGGAAAAATCATTTGAATTAAAACTAAACTACGGAGATACGTTAACTTTCCACCTATAAAAACAAATTACTATGAAACGTTATTTATTTATTCTTTCCTTATTTGTGTTCTTTACACAATGTAAACAAGAAACTAAAAAAACTACCGAAAAGAAAGCTGTACAGAGTACCGTAAAATACGCCAAGGGTTTTGATATTATTTCAAAAAACGGAGTAAAAAAATTAGTGATCAAAAAGGCTTTTCAAAGCTCACACGACTTATATTCTTATACACTTACCGATAAAACCGACCTTTCTAAAAATGAAATTAAAGTTCCTATCAAAAAAATGGTGGTTACCAGTACCACGCACGTTCCAATGTTGGAACTTTTGAATGCTGAAAACACTATTGTTGGTTTTCCGCACACCAAATATATTTCTTCAAAAAGGACAAGAAAAAGAATTGACGAAGGTTACATTGTTGAATTAGGTTTGGAACAAGATATGAATACCGAAAAACTAATCGATTTAGAGCCTGAGTTAGTTATTGGTTTTGCGCTTCACCCAAACACAAAACTATACCAAAACATCAAAAAAACGGGAGTTCCTGTGATTTTTAATGGCGATTGGTTGGAAGAAACTCCTTTAGGAAGAGCAGAATGGATTAAATTCTTCGGAGCTTTATACGGAAAAGAAAAAGAAGCAGACAGTATTTTTACCAACATAGAAACAGAGTACTTAAAAGCAAAAGAAATTGCTAAAAACAGCGATAAACAACCTACAGTTTTATCTGGAAGTATGTTTAAAGATGTTTGGAATGTTCCTGCTGGTGAAAGTTTTATCGCGACGTTTTACAACGATGCAAACCTTAATTACTTATGGAAAGAAACTAGCGGAACGGGGAGTTTGCAACTTAATTTTGAAAGTGTATTAGAAAAAGGACAACATGCCGATTTTTGGTTTAACTGTGGCTTGTATGCTACCAAAGAACAGTTAACTACTGCAAATATTCATTACAAAGAATTTGATGCATTTTCTAATAACAAGATATTTTCTATCGGGCATAACAAAGGAGAAACTGGTGGTTTAATTTACTTTGAGCTATCTCCTATACGACCAGATTTGGTGTTAAAAGATTTGATAAAAATTACACACCCTAATTTGTTACCTGAGTATGAATTGACTTTTTATAAAGTGGTGGAGTAAATTGATTTTATTTACAGCCTTTAAGCCATTAAATTTGCTATTTCTAGATATATAATTAATCAAATATAAATCATATCCTTTACAACATTTTACAACAAAAAAGCATGAATAGAAGAACCGGATTTTACGAGAGATTAAGAAGTATTATAACTGAAAACATTTTAAATGTTCCTAAAGAAGATATTGACAAGATGTATGATTCTTGGGAAGACAATAAAAATAAAAAAGGTGTAAAAACTAACTTTGTGTACTCTGATAAATTAATTCATAAAAATCAAAAAACTCCTAAAGACGTAACAATTAAAGGAATTGACCTACCTACTTGGTTTGGAAACTATAACAACAAAAGAGTTGTGGTTTTAGGTATTGATCCTTTAAGAAGTGAAAAGATATTTAAAAAAGAAAATAATGCAGATATAAATAATGATGTTGTAATAGGTACACCATACGCATTGAATGAAAAAGACACAAGAGAAGGTTGGTGCGCAAACTACTGGGCTTTTATTAATGGTTTAGTAGAAAAAAATCATTTTGTTTATTGTACTGACATTTTCAAAACTTATTATTATAACAAGCTAACAAAAACTAGAAGTTATAACGACATAGAGTTTATAAATAACAATAAGCATAGAGAAATTTTAATAAGTGAACTAGAGTTAATTAAACCCGACATTATAATTGCTTTTGGAAGTATTGCTCATCAAAAATTATTAAAAAAGAACTGTCCAACAATTGGACAAAGTATTTTCAAGACTAAATCTTTTATTGAATTAAACTCTAAAAAAGTTGATGTTTTTACTGTAATGCATCTAAGCAAGGGAACTAGAGGAAAAAATATGAAAAAATTTTTTGAAGCAAATAATATAGATACCTCTTTTATAAATGTGGAGAATAAAGTTGAATGTGCTAAAAAATATGTTGAACTTTTTTCTAAATTATAGAGTTATATTAAATAATTAAACCAAATACATCACAAAAAATAAAAAAAATGTTTTTTTAACTCTTAATATAAAAACACAATAATAAGCAAAGTTTTAGTTGAAATAATAACTAAACCTACCTCACAATCGTTCTAAACGTTAAGTTCACTCGTGGTCGGTGGACTTTTTTTGTAGGTGGTAATCGGTGTAACCAATGGGTTTGAGTTTCGTCTTTCATCACCAATAACGAACCATGCTCTAATACTTTGTACACCGTTTCTTTCGTCTGTTTGTGTTTAAAACCAAAACGTCTTTCTGCGCCAAAACTCAACGAAGCAATCGCTCCGTTCTTTTTTAAATCTTTTTCCCCATCACTATGCCACGCCATTCCTTCTGAACCATCGTGGTATAAGTTTAGTAAACAAGAGTTATAGGTTTCTCCAGTTTCTTTTTCAACTAATTCTTTTAACGCTAACAATTCTCTCGTAAACGTTAAGGCTGTTTTTGTAATGTTAGAATAAGAATATTCAAAAGGTTGTTCGGCATACCAAGCTACTTTTCTTTTGGTTACCATGCGTTTACCAAAAATAATAGCTTCGTCGTTACGCCATTCAATAGAATTCAATAAAGCCTCGTAATAATGGTCTGCTAGTTCCTTAGACAAAACAATTCCGTAGTAGTTTACCGTTCCATCTTTCGGAAGTAAGTTTTTAAGAGTATCGTCAAATTGTGAGAATAAGTCCATCGCTATAAAATTAAAAAACTCCTGTAGATTACAGGAGCTTTTCTTTAATTTCTAAACTTATTTCGTGTGATAATATGTTTTAGTTTCTGTTTTAGGTCGGTACCCGTATCGTATACCATTTGTTCGTTGGATGGAAAACTTACTACTCTTTCATTCAATAAATCTAACAATGAAGTCTCTAACGCTCTTTTATCACCATCATAATCGGCATATATGTGTTCAAACACAAACTCACTTTGAATAGGAAACCTTTGTACTAATTGATTCGTTCTGTTATCAATATATTTTACAACTCCGCTAACTCGGCTGCTTTTAAACTGCGTAAATTGATATAATTTACAACGAATTACTTTGTACTTATCTACCTTTATTTTATTTCCTAAACTATCCTTTACGTAGTTACCACTGTTATCTAACAAATACTTATAGCCATCTTTAATTCTTTTTTCTTTAATGATTTCTTTTTCGCGAACTTGTTCAGGAGAAATTTCAATATTTCTAAAATCTAATTCCAAATCAAAATCGTAACGAATTTTTCTGTCTTTGCTTGCATGATATACTGTCCATAAATCATTTAATCCGTAGGTATCAATCGCCAATAAATCTCTTTCTAATCTTTTAGGAATTATTTGATTGGTTTTATTTCTTACCGATACGTGTACAAAATCTGTCCCCAACTCATGAGCCTCTTCAATTAACGCTCTTGTATCTTTATAATTCGGGTTGATTTTATCTAAATGTCTTAGTTCATCAAAAGCATGTCGATAATTAATTTTATTACGTTTTCCGTCATTCAACAAGGCGACTCCATTTTCGTATAAATAATCGGCATAGTTTTCTTTAGCTTCTATAATTCTATCAGCATAACTAACCATTTTAAATTTAGCGTCTCTTCCTGAGGATAAAATTCGTAAGGGTAATAATGGTTTAATTCTTTCCTGACGATTGTTTAATCGTTGGTATAAATTATAAATAGATTCTAAATTCGACGGATTTTGCTCTTTTTCTAAAAATGAAATACGGTCTAAATCTCTTTGAGTCGCTTTAGCAAAAGCTTCTTGAAGCATCAACACATACGGCTGATTTTTTTCTTTGGTTTTGTTCTTTGCTAAATTTTCTATTGATAAAGAAATAGCTTTTTCGTAATCACCAGAATTAATTGCTTTCTCGGTAGTTTTAACACTACTACAAGACGCTAATACTAGCACTGAAAAAATAGATAGTAGGGTAGTTTTTTTAATCATAAAGCTTAAGTTTCGCTAGAAAATTCAATTTCTGTGCCAAAACTAAGTATTCTTTTTAACTTAAACTTTATGATTTTATATAATATGTGCTAAGAGTTTAATTTTGTTTACTCTAACAATTTTGCTGTTGCAATTTGTATAACTCGTAAGTTATTATCAATGTTTGAAGGATTGTTTGCCTTTTGCATTTCTACTAATTGACGTAACAAGTTAATTCCTACTTTATCAAAATTATATTGCTTGTATTGAAGTCCTTTCGCTACAATATCATCCGCTAAATTTTGAATGGCTTCTGTATTGTTACTTTTTCCAATTTTATCAAACGCCTCTTTGTATAAAGATTGAATTTTCTTATTCGGACTTAAGAACATTCCTGCCATTACATTACCCGCAATAAAACTTAACTCTGTATCGTCATTTTCTTCTAAATAAATACGTGTTAACGGAGTAGCTACAATCTTTTTTACTTCTAACGGTAAGGTTTTTGATTTTTGAATTGCCAACTGTTTGTCGATATAATACATTGCTACCAATGATTTACCCAATACTGAGTATGATTTACTTTGTAAACCTTTATCTAATACCGATTTTAATGCAGGGTCAGTTAACTTTCCTAAGGTTTCAATAGCTGCTGCTTGTACTAATGTTTTAGGATCGTTATTAGCCATTTTCATAATTTTATCAATCACATTCTTTTTAGAATATTTATTGATTAGATTGATGTTTTCCAACGCTAAAATTCTGATTTTATAAAAATCGTCATTCATCGCTCCAGCAACTGCATTAAACGCATTTTTATCATCTTGATGCTTTGCAACTTCTAACAACGCTTCTCTTTTATGAGCGTAATTTTGAGCATGTTTTAATTGATGGATATAATCACTCAACACTTTATTTTCTGAAATATCACATAGTAATACTCCATCTGCATTTACTTGAATTAAATCTGGTTGTTTGGTAAAAGGGAAGGTAAACGAAGCATCTCTACCATCCACAAAAACATTATGACGTGTACGTTTACCGCCTTCAAAAACATCAATTGCAAATGGGAATTTAAACTCATTTATTTGAGTTTGCATGATGTTTACAGTTACCGTTTTACGTAACTTATTATAATCGTACGAAATAGACAACTTCGGGTGACCGCTGTTAAAATACCATTGATTGAAAAACCAGTTTAAATCTTTTCCAGTAACTTTTTCAAAAGCCAAACGCAATTGGTGTGCTTCTGCTGTTCCGTATTTATAATCGGTTAAATAGGTGTTTAATGTCGTATAAAAAGCATCATCGCCTAAATAGTTACGCAACATGTGCAAAATAGCGCCTCCTTTGTTGTAACTCACCGCATCAAACATATCTTCTTTATCATCGTAATAAAAACGAACTAAATGCTTGTCATAATTTTGCCCTTGCTTATAGGCTTCACTGTCTTCAAACAAATGCGCATCTGCTTCATCTTTTCCGTATTTATGCTCTAACCATAAATATTCGCTATAATTCGCAAAACTCTCGTTTACGGTTAAGTTACTCCAACTTTCAGTAGTTACTAAATCACCAAACCAATGATGAAAAACTTCGTGCGCAATGGTATTTTCTTGTACGTTTTCATCAATTAATTGTCCTGGTCTTTGGTATGCGTTTTCTCCATGAATTACTGCTGTGGTATTTTCCATAGCTCCACTAACATAATCTCGACCAACTATTTGTGCATACTTATTCCAAGGATACTCAATTCCTGTAATTTTTGAGAAAAAAGCTAACATTTCAGGCGTATTTCCAAAAATATCTTTTGCATACGGAGCATATTCCTTTTCTACATAATAATCAACTGGAATATCTTTGTATTTGTCTTTGATAATCTCATACTCTCCTACTCCCATAAAGAATAAATACGGAGCGTGTTTTTGAGTAAAATTCCAATAATCGGTACGAGTTCCATCTGCATTTGTTGTTTGCTTTTCTAATTTTCCGTTAGAAAGTGTTACATACTTTTGCGGAACCGTCATGTAAATTTCTTGTGATGTTTTTTGATTCGGCGCATCAATCGTTGGAAACCAACAACTACTCGCTTCAGTTTCACCTTGCGTCCAAATTTGAGTAGGTTTATTTTTGTCCAATCCTTTCGGATTGATAAAATACAGTCCTTTGGCTGAAGTAATTGCAGCACTTCCTTTTTGCTTTACTCTTTCAGGACGTGCCGTATATTTAATATACAGCGTAAACTCTTCGTTTCGATTGTATTTACGAGGTAAATTGATAACCAACTCAAAATCATCATAATTAAAATCTAATGGTTGATTATTCATCGTTACTTTATGAATTTCCATTGCTTTGGCATCTAAAGTAACTTTATCAGTTTCGTAAAAATACGGTTTTAGTGTTACCCATTCTTCTCCATTCATTTCTTGCTCTTGAAAGTTAAAATCTACTTTTAACTTCGTATGAATTAAACTATGAACTTTGTCTCTTTCAGCTCTATAAACTTTATTTGATTGAGAAAATAATGTTACTGTAAAAAGGGTAACAACGACAACAAGGAGTTTTTGAAACTTCATATTTTTTTGTTTAGACTTCAAAAATAGGAAAATCTATTGGGAGGCTTGTTAATACCCCGTTAAAAAGAAAAAAGCCACCAGGTAATCTGATGGCTTTTTTTTTATATTTTCAATACTAATTTTTATTTTGTTTCTTCAGATGAACGGTTCTTTTCATCAAAAATCATTTTAAATTGCTTTAAATCTAAATTTCCTGCATCCATCTTAGCTTTTTGCATCATTTCCATAATCTTTCCTACATTCATGTTTTCTCCTAGAACACGAGCAACTCCCACTCCCATTTCTTTACCATAACCAAAAGCTACAATTTCGTCGATAGCATCAGCATCTCCTGTGTAGTATATTGCTGCATTGGCTCCATCTTTTTTAAACTTCATTAACTCTTTATAGCTAGACTTTTTAAAGATAGATTTCAACTTCTCTTTCTCTGCCTCATAACTAGCTTCGTCTAAGTTCTTATAAGGAACTCCAGTAATGTTTATTTTCTTAATACTTTCATATGCTTGTTTATCTTGTTCAGAAGCCTTGTTCATACTTAACTGTAATACACTAGCTGGTACATCAAACGTAATAAAGCCTTCTTTTTCTTGGCTTTCTACCAAATAGCTTTGTAAAGATTCTGTTTTACAAGAAACTGTTACAAACGCCACTAGTAACATTGAGTATATAAATAGTTTTTTCATTGTTGTTAGTTTTTGATTAAAAGCAGCGTTAACGAATTAACGCTGCCTTATTTGTTTTTATTTGTTCTTCTTTCCGTCTTTAGAAAACGTCTCTGCTAATTTTGACATTTTATTGATGTCGATATTACCAGTTAACGAAACTATTACAGATTCTGGTGATCCTCCATTAGAGTTTTTGTCTTTAACAAACATTAATACTTCGCTTACAAAGTCTTTATTTTTTGTAGACTTTACATAGATTTTAACACGAGAATCTTTGTCTTTCACACGCATTAACTCTATTAAGTTACTTTTTCCTACGGCTGATTTTACCATATTTTCCATTTGAGCTGCTACGGCGGCATTTTCAGTAGAAAAAACTTTTAATTCTTGTAAGTCTTGAATCATCTTAAAAACTTCCATTGCTTCATTGTCTTCAGACTCTACTTTGAATTTAGATAAAATCTCAAAAGCATCTTTGTTTACAACAACTGATGAAACTTCATCAATAGCTTCTAACTTATCAAAAATTGATTGTCCGAAACTTAAGTTAGATACAAATGTTAATGCTAATAATACTATTACTTTTTTCATGATTTCTTTTGTTTATAAGTACTTGGTTTTACTTTCTTAATTAATTTACAGTGTTTATTACTTTATTTACTGTTTCTTCGTAGGCTCCTAATTGTTCAATAGCATCATTTCCTTTTTTTAGGTTGTTTGAAACTGCATATAATGCATCGTTTCCTTTGTTTAAATTGACTGAAACTAGTTGCAACGCTTCTTTAATTTGTGCAAACTGTTTACGTTGTTGATACTTTTTGTACTCTTCATTACCCATGAATACACTAAATAGTAAGACTACTGACGCTGCTACTGATAACCATTTCCAGTTCTTCTTAGTTTTCTCAGGTTTTAACTGAATGGTTTTCGTAAAGGTTTCGTCTTTACTTTGTTTAAAATAGCCAAACATCATACTATATTCTTGCAAATGCGGTGCCACGTTGTTTGAGGTAAAATACTCTTGTAACGTTTGCTCTTCTTGCAATGTTGTTTCTGCGTCTAGGTATTTATCTAATAACTTCTCTATGTTAGCTAACTCCATAGTTGTGTTGTTTTATTAATTCTTGTCTTATTGCTTTTCTAGCTCTTGATAATGCTACTCTTACAGCTGTCGGTTTCATATCAACCATTTTACATATTTCATCAAAATCATATTGTTCAATATCTCTTAATTGTATGATTATTTTTTGCTGCTCTGGTAACTTCTCTATAAGCTCATGTACTCGGTTTACACTGTCTTTATGTTCTACTCTCTTTTCTAAAGGAGTATCTTTCTCTTTATAATTACTATGAACCAATGTTAAATTACTTGCTTGTTTAGACTTTAATCTGTCATAACAGTAATTCTTCGTCATGGTCATTGCAAATGCCTCTACATTTTTATAATTAGAGAGCTTCTCTTTATTTCTCCACAATTTAAAGTACAGCTCTTGTGTAGCGTCCTCAGCTTCTTCAGTAGAAACCAATAATCTTTTCGCTAAACGAAAGACTTTGTCTTTAAATGGTAATACAACTTTTAAAAAGTCCGATTGGTTCATGGTTTGGTTAATTAGTTTTGTAAGCCTATTAAAACAATTGCGTCTTATTTAACAGGTTTACATATCTACGACGACGCAGTTTCAAGTTTGTTACATCAATACTTAAAAAAAAATATTATTCAGTAAATTGCGTTGTTGTTACAACTAATATACTCTTATGAAATTATTAAAAGCATCCCTAATCATCTTTTTTTCAATACTACTTGTTTCATGTAGTGAAAAAGACGATGCACCCAAAAATATTGAAGTCCAAAATTTCGTTTGGAAAGGTTTAAACGCTTACTACTTATGGCAAGACTTAGTCCCTGACTTAGCTGACAGACGTTTTAATAACGATAATGAACTGTATAGTTATTTATCAGCGTATGACGATCCTGCTAATTTATTTTACAGTTTATTGTACATGCCTAATGAATACCCTAAAGACCCTAACAGAACTTATTCGTGGATTGTAGATGATTACATCGCTCTAGAGGAGTCTTTTGCTGGAATACGCTTAACAAGTGGTATGAAGCTAGAAGGTGCTGATTATACCGATGGTTCTGGAGGCTATTATATATATGTATACGATGTTGTTACTGGTTCTAATGCCGATGCACAAGGAGTTACTCGTGGAATAATTATTACTGAGATTAACGGAACAACTATAACTAGAGGTAACGTAAATGATTTATTAGATAACGACACATTCACTATTCATTTAGCTGATTATAATGGAGGAAATCCTGTTAGTAACGGAACAACTATTACAGTTACCAAATCTCAAGTAACAGAAAATCCGATAAAAGTTACCAATGTAATTACTAGTGGTAGCCATACCATTGGGTATTTAATGTACAATCAATTCTCTAGAAACTTTGATGGAGAGTTAAATGCTGAATTTGCTAAGTTTCAATCAGCAGGTCTTACCGACTTAATCATCGATTTACGTTATAACGGTGGTGGTTCTGTACAAACAGCTACTTATTTAGGAAGTATGATTACCGGACAGTTTAACAATGAGTTATTTGCGAAACAAGTATGGAATCATAAAGTAATGGAGGTAACAAATCCAGATTTATTAATCAATAACTTTACGAATCAGATTTTAAATAAAGACCAACAAGGAAATGTAGTATTGGATGAAGCTATTAATAGCTTAAACCTAAATACTATTTACTTTATAGTTTCTGATGATTCTGCCTCTGCATCCGAATTAGTTATCAATGCACTAAAGCCTTATATTGATGTAAAGTTAGTAGGAACTCAAACTTACGGAAAGCATGTTGGTTCTATTACCTTATACGATTCTGACGATTATACTCGTAATGGCGATAACTTAAAGAGTCATACGTGGGCAATGCAACCTATTGTATTAGAAATTCAAAATAAAGATGGTGAAAATGCTCCTGAAGGGTTTATTCCTGAGGTTATCATTGATGAAGATCCAGGTAACTTAGGTATTTTAGGAGACCCTAACGAACCTTTATTACAAAGAACCATTCAATACATTACTACAGGAGCAAAAGGAGTACCTAACATGAAAAAAGGAGTTCAATTTTCTCCATCATGGAATTCAAATATGATGCGCCCTGATTATAACAATATGTATGTGGAGTTGAAATAAAGAACAAAACGATATAAAATAAAATCCAGCTTACTCAGCTGGATTTTTTAATACTATTTATTCAATAACCTATCATCTTATTACACACGACACTAGCATACGGTACCATTAGACACCATTGTCTTGTGATTAAAGACAGTACTGTCTGAAGTTTAAGACAAATTACAACAAACTCATTTGTTGGTTATTCTCTTCATTAGGAATTTTTAAGTCTACTCCTAATTCCTTGTTTAGCTTTTTTATAAAGTAGGCTGCCAACAATGGTGATTCTACTTCTAAGTTTTGATGGATAAAAAAATGAATATTCTCTAATCCTACATCGTTCCATTCTTTTAAACGAACCACCCAATCATCCAAACGTGTATAATCTGACGGATGATTTGCGCCAACATAACGAACAAAAGCTTCGTTATTCGTTAAGCGCATATGCATCATATCTCTTCTACCTGCTGTATCTACTAACACATTGGCTATGTTATATTCTTCAAACAGCTTTGTAAATTCATCAAATACCGTTGTATCTTCAAACCAATCCGGATGGCGTACTTCTATAGCCAATGGTATAGCTTTAGGCCAACTTACTACAAAGTTTTGTAATCTATCAAAGTTTTTATTTCCAAAATTAGCATGTAACTGTAAAAAGATGGTACCTAACTTCTCTTGCAAATGCGAAGCATTGTCTAAATACACATTTACCGCATCTTGTACACCCTGTAAACGCTTCCAGTGGCTTATCTCCTGCCCTAGTTTGGGAAAGAATTTAAAGTTCTCAGGAGTTTTAGCTTTCCACTTTTCAAACTGTTCTGCAGGAAACTGTCGGTAAAAAGTAGCATTAAGTTCTATAGAGTTAAATTGTTTCGAATAATACTCCAATTCATCTTTAGTTCCTCTCGGATAAAATCCTTTCAAATCTGCTTTATTCCATTTTGCACAGCCCACATACACATTAGGTGTACCACTCTTTTCATAAGAGTTTAATAGCTCTATTGTTTTAGGGTGTGTTTCAGGTAATGTAAAATCTATTAACTCTGGTTGTGCTACTTTTCCAAACTTCATACTTCACTATTTTCTATTCCTTCCTCTATTTCTTGATTATCTACCATCTCTGGTCTAAACTCTGTCATTCTATCATCATCTAGTTTTTTCGCGTATTTATGCCCCGATTTCCACCACTGCTTCATTTTTTCTTTATCAAAAACTAACGAGTTCGTTGTTAATACCGTTGGTGTATAGTATAAATTCAGCTTTACATTATGTTGTTTTGCAGAAAGCTTTCCTATGGTAATATTATGTCGCTCAACATTCTCCAACATAAAATCAAAGGTATCCATCATTAGTGAAAAAGGGTTTTTAGCAGGTAATCTATTCATTTGTGTTACCTCCGTTGCTAAAATAATAGCATCCACCTCCGTCGCACCTCTTGCTATAGCTTCTCGTATAGGTATTAAACTTCCAAAACCACCATCTGCATACTGACAATGATCTTTTTCCAGTAAACTCATAAAAGGCACATAATTACACGAACCCCAAATCCAATCGCAAAAATCTTCATATTCACATTCTAAGATAGATTTGTATTCAATTTGATTCGCTGTTAAATTAGATACTGTTACTACAACCTCTTTATTCAGTCTTCTAATTTCATCGTACATCTCTCTAGTAACACTTTTACTTATAAGCTTTCGTAGGTTTTTACTCTCACCAAAGGTTTTACGACCGTTTAAAAAGTTCCAAAAAGTATTTCTATGTCGTATAGAAACTACCTTTTCTCCATGTACCGATTTTACTCTGAACGGGCTGTTACTAAAAATAGCTTTTTGATCTACCGATGTATATATTTCTTTTAATTCATCAATCATACCCAAAGCCAAATGCGAAACCATTAAACTACCTGTTGATGTTCCTAAAAGCATGTCGTAATCTTTATTTTTATTTTTCATCAGGTATTGTGCAACACCGCCCGCAAAGGCTCCTTTACTTCCTCCTCCTGAAATTACTAGGGCTTTTTTCATTGATTTAAGTTTGGTTTTCCTATTTTTAGTTCTGTAAAAATATCAAAAATATGGAACCAACATAGGTAAAGTAAACTTTCTCTACATATTTACTAATTAATTTAAATTTCTAAGGTTACTTGCTCCATTTAAAACAACTAAAACAAACACATGAAACGATTATCATTCATTTTCTTACTCTCTTTAACAATACTATCTTGTAAGCAAGAAAAGAAAGCCCCAAGAACTTTTGAAACTATTAAAATTACCGAGTTTAAACAAGATAGTACTAGTATTAGAGCTATACTAGCTATTAGTAACGATGAATTAATTTTTGCAGGCTCTAAAGGAGATATTACTACAACAAAAGATGGTGGTAGAACATGGCAAACACAAAGTTTAAAGTATAACGACACTATTATTCCACACTTTAGAAGCATTGCCAAAAACGGTAAAAACATATTTGCTTTATCAGTAGCAAACCCAGCCTTACTATATAAAGGAAATAAAAATAAGTATGAATTAATATATACGGAAGAACACGAAAAAGTTTTTTACGACTGCATGCAATTCTTTGCCGATGGAAAACATGGTATTGCCGTTGGTGATCCTACAGAAGATTGTCCGTCTGTTATTCTTACCTCAGACGGAGGAAATACTTGGACTAAACTACCATGTTCTCAATTACCAACTTTTGAAGAAGGTGAAGCCTTTTTTGCTGCTAGTAACACCAATATTGCTATTGTAAACAATACTGTTTGGATAGGTTCTGGAGGAACCAAAGCACGTATTTTAAAATCTACCGACTTTGGAAACACTTGGGAGATTTTTGATACGCCAATAGTTCAGGGAGATGGTCCACAAGGAATTTACTCTATCGATTTTTACGATGAAAACGACGGAATTGCTATCGGAGGAAACTATTCGAAACCTGAAGATAATCTTGCTAACAAAGCTGTTACTTCTGATGGAGGAAAAACATGGACACTTGTAGCTAACAATCAAAATCCTAATTATAAAAGCTGTGTGCAATATGTGCCTAATACTAACGGAAAAGAGGTTTTTGCGGTTGGAAAAACTGGAGTTTCATTTTCTAACGATGGTGGGCATACTTGGAAACAAATAAGCAAGGAAAGCTACTATGCTATTCAGTTTATTGACAGTAATACAGCCTGGTTATCTGGTCATGAAAAGATTGGAAAGCTAGTTCTTAACTAAACTATCTTAGGGTAAGTAAACAAAGAACTATAAGAAAACCCATTTTAAGTCTATTAAGTAAGCCTTGGTGGATTAAATTCTTGGCTATCACCCTGTGATTAATTCTTAATGTTTTGTTAAAAGGAATTGTTTTCCTCTTTAACTATCTATTTTTATAAGCTAATCAACTCAATTTTAAATGAAAAAAATACTATTCTTACTTTTATCCTTGTGTATTAGTAGTTCTTTTGCACAAGAGTACTTTCCTACCAACACAGGAGTAAAGTCATCCAAAAACAACGTGTATGCATTTACCAATGCTACTATTTACGTTACCCCTACCCAAGTAGTAAAAAAAGGAACATTACTTGTAAAAGACGGAAAAGTGGTTTCTGTAGGAAAATCTGTTTCCATTCCTAACGAAGCACAAACTATCGATCTTGATGGCAAATCTATTTATCCTTCTTTTGTAGATGTTTATACCACTTTTGGTATTGAAAAACCAAAAAGAGAAGGTGGTCGCGGACAAGGACCTCAATACGATGCTGGCAGAAAAGGATATTATTGGAACGATCATATTCGTCCTGATATAGATCCTGTTTCAGAATTCAAATTTGACGCTAAAAAAGCTAAAGAATTATTAGCTGCTGGTTTTGGTGCTGTTAATACGCACTTAGAAGATGGTATAATGCAAGGAAACGGAATGCTAGTTGCCTTAAATCCTAACAATACTGACGCGTATCGAATTCTAGATAAAAAATCAGGAAACTACTTGTCGTTTTCTAAAAGTGTAAAATCACGTCAAAGTTACCCAACTTCACGTATGGGAGCTATGGCTTTACTACGTCAAACCTATTTAGATGCTGATTGGTATGCTAAAGGAAATGCAAAAAATACCGATTTAGCTTTAGAAGCTCTAAACAATAAAAATGAGTTACCTCAAATATTTAATGCAGGTGGATATTTAGATAATATGCGTGCTGATAAAATTGGTGACGAATTTGGAATTCAATATACCATTGTAGGTGGAGGAAATGAGTACGAAAGAATTAATGATATAAAAGCAACCAATGCTACTTATATCCTTCCTATTAATTTTAGAAAAGCTTACGATGTATCTAACCCATTTTTAACGGATAAAATTGCGTTGAGTGATATGCGCGCTTGGAATCAAGAACCAGCAAATCCTTCAATTTTAGCAAAAAACAAGATTCCTTTTGCGTTAACTACCTATAAATTAAAGAAAGTAAAAGAGTTTAATAGCAATCTTCAAAAAGCTATTACTTACGGATTAGATAAAACTACAGCTTTGGAAGCATTGACAACTGTTCCTGCTAACATTTTAAAAAACACTAAAGTAGGTAACTTAAAAGCAGGAAGCTATGCAAATTTCTTAATTACTTCTGGTGATATTTTTGACAAACAAACTACTTTATATGAAAACTGGGTACAGGGTGATAAAAACACCATTAACTCAATGGATATTAAAGATATTACGGGTAATTACGCCTTAAATGTTAATGGTTCAACGTATACTATGGCAATTACAGGTTCAAATGCTAAACAAACTGCAGAAATTAAAAAAGGTGAGGAGAAAATCAAATCAAACTTTTCATTTACTAATGATTGGGTAAGCATTACTTTAAGAGAAGGTGATAATTTTACGCGCTTAACTGGTCAATTAGAGAAGAAACAAATTAAAGGTACCGCTATTGATAATAACGGAAACGAAAGTAAATGGTCAGCTACTTATACTTCTAAACTAGATGAGAAAAAGAAAGACAAGAAAAAAGACGGCAAAACACCTGAAGTTTTTGCTGTTTCTTTCCCTAATGTAGGCTATGGTAACGCTGCTAAACCTCAAAATGAAACTATTTTAATTAAAAATGCTACGGTTTGGACTTCTGAAAACAACGAAGTACTAAACAATACAGATGTATTAATTAAAGATGGAAAAATAGCTAAAATAGGTACCAACTTATCTTCAAGAGGGGCAAAAGTTATTGACGGAACTGGTAAGTATGTAACCGCAGGTATTATTGATGAGCATTCACATATTGCTACTTCAGCTGTAAACGAATCAGGTCACAACTCAACAGCTGAGGTAATTATTGAAGATGTGATTAATCCTAACGATATTAATATTTATAGAAACATCGCAGGTGGTGTTACTTCTATTCAAATTTTACATGGTTCTGCCAATCCTATTGGAGGACGCTCTGCTATTATTAAACTAAAATGGGGAGAAAATGCTGACGGATTATTATACAACAACACCCCTAAATTCATCAAGTTTGCTTTAGGTGAAAACGTAAAACAATCTAACTGGGGAGATTCTAACACCATTCGTTTCCCTCAAACTCGTATGGGAGTTGAACAAGTATATATCGATTACTTCCAAAGAGCTAAAGAATACGATGCTAAAAAGAAGAGCGGACAACCGTATCGTAAAGATATTGAGTTAGAAACCTTGGCAGAAATCATCAACAAAGAGCGTTTCATTTCATGTCACTCTTACGTTCAATCAGAAATTAATATGTTGATGAAAGTAGCTGAACAATTCAACTTTAACATCAACACGTTTACTCATATTTTAGAAGGATATAAACTTGCTGATAAAATGAAAGAACACGGAGTTGGTGGTTCTACTTTCTCTGACTGGTGGGCATACAAATATGAAGTAAACGACGCTATTCCTTACAACGCGGCAATTATGCACAACCAAGGAGTTACCGTTGCTATTAATTCTGATGATGCTGAAATGTCTCGTAGATTAAACCAAGAAGCTGCCAAATTAATAAAGTACGGTGGAATGAGTGAGCAAGAAGCTTGGGCTACAGTAACTATCAATCCTGCGAAATTATTACACTTAAACGATCGTACAGGCAGTATTAAAGTAGGTAAAGATGCCGATGTAGTTCTATGGAGCGGAAACCCTTTATCTGTGTACTCAAAAGCAGAGAAAACAATTATTGATGGAGCAATGTACTTCGATATTGAAAAAGATTTAGAAAAACGTAAAGCTATCAAAGCAGAACGTGCTAAATTGATCAACATGATGTTACAAGAGAAGTTAAAAGGTGGTAAAACACAAGCTCCTAAGAAAAAAACTCAAAAATTATTTCACTGTGATACAGAATAAGAACTTAAAAATACAAAACATGAAAATTAAATTAATATATAGTTTGGTATGTTTCTTATTCTTAGGAAACATATTAGCCCAACAAACACCAGCACCTAAGCAAACTCAAGATTATTCTATTGAAGGTGCTACGGCACATTTAGGTAATGGAGAAGTGATTGAAAACTCTTTAATTATGTTCTCTAACGGAAAAATTAAGTTTGTAGGAAGTGCTAAAATGAAAATTGCCCGCATGGGTACCGTTATTGATGCAAAAGGAAAACATGTATATCCAGGATTTATTGCTGCAAACACCTCTTTAGGATTAGCTGAAATTGATGCCGTTCGTGCTACAAGAGATGTTGACGAAGTTGGTACCATGTTGCCTCACATCCGTAGTATTATAGCTTACAATACCGAAAGCAAAGTAGTAGAAACGATGCGTCCTAACGGAGTATTAATGGCTCAAGTAGCGCCTCGTGGCGGAGTTATCTCTGGTACCTCTTCTATTGTTCAACTAGATGCTTGGAATTGGGAAGACGCTTCTATCAAAACTGATGACGGAATTCATATGAACTGGCCTAATGCTTTTAGCCGTGGTCGTTGGTGGATGGGAGAAGATCCTGGTTTAAAACCAAATAAAAACTATCAAAAAAACATTGAGGAATTTAAAGACTTTTTTGCCAACGCAAAAAGTTATTTAGCCAGCAATAAATCTACAAAAAACTTACCTTATGAATCTTTACAAGGTGTTTTAAACGGTTCTCAAAAAATGTTTGTACACGTATCTGGTAAAAAAGGAATTGCCGATGCGGTAAATACTTGTAAAGAATTAGGTATTAAAAACATCGTAATCGTACGCGGACAAGAAGCTGAAAAAGTAGCCGATTTATTAAATGCTAACAACATTCCTGTTATTTTAGAACGTGCTCACCGTTTACCTAATGGTGAAGATACTGATTATGACAGACCTTATCGTGCAGCTAAAATATTAGCTGATGCAGGTATCTTAGTTGGTTTAGGTATGGAAGGAGAAATGGAACGTATGAGCACACGTAACCTTCCTTTTTATGCGGGTACTTACGCTGCTTACGGATTAGATAAAGAAAAAGCAGTGCAGTTAATTACAGGTAACAATGCCAAGATATTAGGAATTGATGATAAAGTAGGTACTTTAGAAGTTGGTAAAGATGCTACCCTATTTATTTCTGAAGGAGATGCTTTAGATATGCGTACAAATATTTTAAACGAAGCTTTTATTCAAGGAAGAAAGATTAGTTTAGAATCGCACCAAACCAAATTATGGAAACGTTATTCTGATAAGTATAAGAATCAATAAAACATCTTTCTAAATTGACTTAGTCATTTCGAACGATAGTGAGAAATCTCATTAAAATGAGTAAGTTTTTTTCTTAAGATTAAACACTATTGGAACTTAAGATTTCTCCTTCCATTTCACTTATGTTTGAAATGACAATAATTTTTTCTCAAAAAAGCTCGGGCAACCGAGCTTTTTTTATTCTAAAACTACAGCCAAACAGTTAATTTCCTGCAACTTGACTTTAAATCATTTCTTTTCTATACTCATGTATTTCTCTCTAGGTAATTGATTAAGTCTATATTCGTATTTTTGCAAGAATGAAACAGATTAGCAGTACACAAAACGCCTATATAAAAGAGCTTTTAAAGCTTCAAGAAAAATCGCGTGAACGTAAGAAAAAAGGACTTTTTTTAGTTGAAGGACAACGCGAAATTTCGTTAGTACTCAAAGGTGGATATGAAATTGACACTGTACTTTTTGTACCTGAACTTTTCACAGAAGAAAATCTAACTGAAATAAAAAATCAAACGGCTAATTGCATCGAAATTACAAAAGAAGTATATCAAAAACTTGCCTATCGTGATACTACAGAAGGCATTATTGCTGTGGTTAAATCTAAAAGTTTTGATGTAAATTCTATTGAATTCAACACCACTACTCCACTCGTATTGGTTATGGAAGGTATTGAAAAACCAGGAAATATAGGTGCGATGTTACGTACTGCCGATGCTGCGAATGTAGATGCTGTTTTTATTGCAAATCCTAAATCGGATATATTCAATCCCAACATCATTCGCTCTAGTGTAGGCTGTGTGTTTACCAATCAAATTGGTGTAGGTTCTTCTGAAGAAATTATTGCTTTTTTACAAAAGCACAACATCCATATTTATAGTGCTACGCTACAAAACTCAAACGAATACCATAAAAATGACTACACAAAAGCTACGGCTTTGGTAGTAGGTACCGAAGCTACAGGCTTAACACAAATTTGGCGAGACGAAGCTACCCAAAACATCAACATCCCAATGCAAGGTGAAATAGACTCCATGAATGTATCGGTTGCTGCAGCTATCTTAACTTTTGAAGCCAAACGACAACGAGGGTTTTAACAATTGTGTTTATAAAGCCCTTATTATCAAATAAAATATTTTTTTGCTATTTTTGATAGTGTAATAGTTGCAGTATGAAAAAGTTATCCAAAGAAATTACCTTATGCCAATTTAATCATAAAGGACATTTACAAATTGCTATTAAATTTGGCTATCATGATGATATAAAGACATCTATAAAATCTATTGAAACGGTAAAATGGAGTAAAACTCATAAAACTTTTTACATTCCTTATTCATTAAAAAATGAAGAGAAACTTCTTCAACATATAAAAAACAACAATTGGAGCGTCATAAATTCTCTTCCTCAAAAAAATGATATACACACGGTTATTATTCCTTATGAAAAATTGACTGATATAAAACGATTTAAACGTTGGCTTCAAGAAAAAAGGTATAGTGAGAATACTGTAAATACTTATATTGAAGTAGCTCACTTTTTTATTAAATATTGTGTTTTAAAAAACAACTTTGACTATAACAAAAGGCTAATAGAGCAATTTAATTACGATTTTATTGTACGAAAAAACCGATCTATTTCTTACCAAAATCAATGTATTAACGGTATTAAAAAATATTTAGAATATAAAAACTTAGAAATAGAGAGCTTAGCTATTCAACGTCCTAAAAAAGAAAAGAAATTACCTGTGGTTTTAAGTCTTTCGGAAGTTAAGTTGTTATTAGACAACACTCATAATTTAAAACACAAAACCCTGCTTAGCTTATTGTATTCTGGCGGATTGCGAATTGGTGAAGCCTTACGATTAACGTTAAAGGATATTGATAGTAAAAGAATGCTTATTCATATTAAAAATGCAAAAGGTAAAAAAGATCGATACACATTATTGGCTCCTTCATTTTTAACATTGTTACGAACATATTATAAGCAATACAAACCTACCCATTTTTTATTTGAAGGAAAAAATGGGTTGATGTATTCGGCTACGAGCTCGCAAAAAGTATTAAAAAAGAGCTTATACTTAGCAGGAATTCATAAACCTGTTACTTTACATACTTTACGTCATAGTTTTGCTACACATTTGTTAGAAAACGGCACTGATATTCGCTATATTCAAGAGTTGTTAGGGCATAGTAGTCCGAAAACCACGATGATTTACACGCATGTTTCTAGCAAGAAATTATCAAATATTAAAAATCCTTTTGAAAATTTATAAATTTTATATTATTTTTGGTTTAAATGAAAAAATTGCTTTTAAAAATTGCTGAATCATAGTCGTATAAAAAACAATTATTATTCCGCATATCCTTCCAAAAAAGGAAGCTATAAAGCAAAAATATACGTATATAAACTAGTTGTAATGCATTTAACAAACAAATAGACAGTCACACTAAAAAATAAGACTTTACTCATTTAATCTTTTTTGAATTATTAAACGTAAAATAATTTAGTTGAAAACTAACAAAAATGAAAAAACCAAACCTCTTAACAATTTCACTACTATTTTTATTTTCAATTTGTTTTGGTCAGCAAAAAGACTCTATTTATGGGAAAGTCAAAAAAATAAGAGAGAAAGTTGAATTTCTTACAGAAAAAGAAAATCCTCAATTTCTGTACTATGACGATTATGGTCATTCAGGTTTTATGGGACCAGAATCAACAATATCTAGATTTAATAGAACTTGGTACTCGACCCAATTCTGTTACTACATAAACTATGAGAGACATTTTAATCAAAAAGGAAAAATAACAAAAGATATTTGGTTTACAAAAAAGGATTCATTTATGGATTCTTACAAATACAAATATGACAAAAAGGATAGGCTGACTAGAAAAATAGATTCATCTAAATATTCGGTTGGTACTGAAACTCATTATTACGAAAATGATTATCACGAAAACATCGTTTACGAAAACTTTGAATATGATATTTTCTCTTTCAAATATAAAAGATTTGACGCAGAAGGTAAATTAATTCGTTTTAAATCTCACGACGATTACGGAAATACAGATGAATATATATACAAATATAATGCTGACGGAAAATTACTTTATCGGATTTATAAAAACCCAAATAGCTGGAAAAAAATTGGAGAAAAAAGTTGGTCTTATGGAGCTCACGACTCTATAGGGAGTATCTACAAAGATTTTGTCTATAGGTACGATGAATCTAATAGATTAATCCAAAGACAACGTTTTGATTTATATGAAGATGATGAAAATCATAAAAACCCAAAATTAGTTGAAAACATATTTTATGAATATGACAAAAACAATAATCTTATTCAAACTAAAAGAATAAATGGTTATATAAAGGTTAAACCAACTTTTAATCACTCTGTATATGATAAAAAAAATCGATTAATTAAAAGGTATTGTTGTTCTGAAAAGGAATCAGATGCTAAAAGAGTTGAGAAATATATCTATAAAGATGACAAAATAATATCTTTAGAATATAAAGAAGAAGATTGGCCATCTAAAGAAATGAAAAAGTACCAAGTGGATTTTGAGTACAAATATGATGCTAAAGGGAATTGGAATGAAATTATTAAAAAAGTAAACGGAGTTCAATTATACAAATGGATAAGAAAAATAGAATACTATAAATAAAAACGCATTACAACAATGGCTATAAGTAATTGCTGGTTCTCGCCTACTTCTGAAAATCCTTGCGGATTTTCAGCTTGGTGTGTACTTGCAAAGTTAAGTGCTAAATCACGCAACTACTCATAGCCGAGACCGTTGGGCACAATTAAAACCAAATGAACAGACTACTGATATTATTTTTTTCTTTATCCATAATTGGTTGCAGTAAACAAAAGAAGATTTGGGACAACGGATTGACTAAAAGTGCTGAAGAAATAACTGAATTTACGATTCGCATTCAAGAAGATTCTTTAAAAAACGAAATTCGCGACACACTTTTAATTGCAATAAAAAAATATAGAGATGACGACCAATTAGCTCTTCAAACTCGAAGAACTTTGTTTGACAATGAACAAATGGAAATTGAGTATATCTATGACTATTTTGACGGATTAAAGCAAGAGATTGTGAAAATGTCAGCGGACAGTCTACCATTTAAAGTAAACTATTCATACAAAAACTCTTTGCTTTTTCAATCAAGCGGAATTTTAGATAATGAAACCGAAAGGTTTGAGCAAATAGAAACTTATTATTACAGGAATGACGATACCAAAGAGAAGTCAATAATGAGACAAATATTTCTTGACAAAGAAACTAATGATACCATTAGAAATACGACGGTAAGCACATACTTCAATACTGACGAAAAAGTTGATAGTATTTTATCAATCAATCTTCGCAGACAAGGACAGAACCGAAAAGCAGTATATGAATTTGACGGAAAGAATTTTATCGGACTTAAGGAATATAATGATACAGATTCATTGCTGTCAAATCAGAAATTCGTGTATAAAATGGACGAATTTGACAATTGGACTGAAAAAAAGGTAATTGAAAACGGACTTCTGAAAAGAATAATAATCCGTGTAATAAAATATAAATAACTGTGCCCAACACAGGCTATAGTTCATTACGGCTGAAATTCCTAATCGGAATTTCGAGCCTTTTTGCTAAATTTATGGTTACTGCGGAATGATACTCGCGTACCATTCCGTAACGAAACCATAGCCAAAACCGTTATGCCACATTTGAAAAATCATCTGTAAGATTTATGAATCAAGAAGTTCACTTTACCAATATACGTAAAAACATTATTGATAATCTGCGTGACTGTAATTCAGATTTAAAAATAGCTGTAGCTTGGTTTACTGACAAAACTATTATCAAAGAGGTTAATGCATTAATAAAAAACAACGTTAATGTTGAGATTATAATTTACGATGACCACGTTAATCAAAAAGAGCTATTTAAAGATTTATATTATAGTAAAGCTAAAATCTTTTTGTCAAAAAAATTGATGCACAATAAATTTTGTATCATAGATAACCAAACAGTTATCAACGGCTCATATAATTGGACAATAAATGCTTCTTCTAACGAAGAAAACATTCAGATAACATACGATGATTTTGAATTTGCAAAAAAATTCACAGACCAATTTAATAATCTGTCTTCAAAATGTACAACTATAGACAATCATTTTGAATACTCTTTATCTAATTTAGAAAATTTACATTTCGAGTTTGAAGATTTTTATTCAAACTGGCCTAATTATAGTTACCCCTACTTCATAAATACATTAAATACGAGAACTTCAAAAGAAAATCGAATTTCCAAAATTTTCGGTCATATTTACATTATAAAAAATGAGGCTGAACAAAAATCTTTTTTGTGGTTTTATCATTTTTTGCAAACCAAGTATTCTGTAAATAAACTTCTAAAAATAAAACAACAAAAAACAGAACTACCTCAAAAATTTGGATTTATTCACGGAAGTAAATTTGACAGCAACGGCGTTTCAGAATTTAAACAAAATGATTATGTCGTAGAAGAACATAATATTAGTAATTACCAAAGTGCAAGAACCCGATATTACCTGTACTCTATTAACAGAGATGGACAGCCAAAATCTGAAAAAATAAGATATACATATAAGGTAAATGATAAACTTTATATAATGCATCTTACCGCGATGCATTCAAACTTGAAACCGTATTTTCTGAACAATAAACTTAAAAAAACTAATATTCCATATTATGTAATGAGAGTTCTATCAAATTATAGTATGGTTGTTAGCAATTATGAAAAGTCTGTATCAAGAATTGGAATTTTAAGTGTTGAAAACAAAATTGTAGTTCCATTTAAATATGGCAATTGGGTAAGAGAGCCAAAAAATGATTACGTGGACCTCGTAGAATATCCAATTTTACATAAAGTAAAGTCAAAAAATCAAGTATGGAAACCATTTGTAGATTATAATAACTACAAAGAAAAGGGTCATATTATAGATAGGTACTCAATACCTGACTTTTCCTTAATTGAAACTTTTAAAATAACCGGTAGTAAACATACAGAAGATGACGAATATTTATTTCTCAGCGAAGAAAACTATAAATACGAGAGTTTCTACAATAAAATTGCTCATTTGAGCACTAAACCATCATTGTCTGAATTAAATGAACTTAAGGCTCATTATTTAAACCCATCAAAAATTGATACATTATTAGAAAAATATAGCGCAGAAAGAGATAGATTACGAGAAATAGAAAACAAAAAGAAGGAAGGATGTTATGTAGCAACGATGGTTTATGGAGATTATGACCATCCAAACGTTCTTTTTTTAAGAGATTATAGAGATAATATTTTAAGTAAGTATCGATATGGGAAAAAGTTTATTTCGTTTTATTACAAATATTCACCAAAATATGTGAATTATGTTAATGACAAAAAGTTTCTAAATTGGATATCAAAATCTTTGATAAAAACAATTGAAATCGGAATAAAAACGTGGCATAACAACGTATAACAACAATTGCGGCTTTGTGTCCTGCGGACACAACCGCGCAAGCATAAAAGTCGGTAATTTTAGCTATCTTAGTTTTTAATCAACCCGCAACTGATTGTTATACAAGACCGTTGGCAATAATATAAAAAAAATTGAAAACACAAATTTTAAAATATATCAATAGCGAAATATCAGTTAAAATGATCACGGTATATTTTATATTTTTAAATGCACTATTTACTTACTCATACTTTCAAACTTTTGAAATAAACTACTTTTCATATGCAGATAGTCTAGATGTATTTTCAAAATTGATTTATGGAATCATACAATTAGTCCCTGGTTTTTTTGGTTTTCTGTGTATTATTTCAATAGCACTTCTAATTGAATCTTACAGCCGCAGAATAAATAAAAAATCGATTTTTAGATTTATAAAGCTTTTCTTATCAATAATTGTTTTGATATTTATAACTCTATTATATTTTAAATTAGACTTTTTCTCATTGGTAACAATTGAAAAAAGTTTCAGCGAATTAATTATAAGTAATACTAATATTTATGAAAACGACAATGGTGCGATTGATTTAAATTTAATAATCATATTGATAACTATGACTATCGCATACAGAGCTATAAAAAGGGTTATTTATATGCGAAAATCTGATAAATCAGAAAAATTAATTATTATTCGTTTAATAGTTTTTTTGTGTATTAATCTGATTGTTATTGAACAAGCTAAAGTGTCTGCAAAAATAAACTTATCAAATAAAAATGATTATGTTACAATATTTAATCCAATTAAAAAAGAATATAATAAAATAAAATGTAAGAATATTGGAAAAGTCGGAGACTATCATTTAATAATTGAAAAAGGAAATCGAGGTAGATTGATTAAGAAAGAAAATTTGATAGAAATCGAATAAATACTATTGCCAACACCGTATATAGCTCATAGCTGGGCAGTTGCTTAAATGAAGTTAAGACATATTTGGAAAGTCGCTAAATTTTTAAATTTGACGATTTCCAAAAAAAGATAAATAGTAAAATTTAAAAATCTGGCTTGTGCCTCGACCGAAAAATAATCGCTAATTTGCACGCTACGAGCCATATACAAATCCGTTACCTGCAAGCTGAATCCAGCCGCACAGTCAAGCACATTTCATTTTGCTCGTGCCTCACAAAATAAAAAGAACTTGCCTTTTCCAACCAACATTTTGATGATAATAATAGGAATTTTCAAAAATGTCCGTAAATTTGTCCGTGTACGTAAAAACGTCCGTTAAAAATTATGGCAACAATAAATTTCTATTTAGATAAACCCGACAAAAAAGGACTTTCGCCTATCCATTTGAGAATTAACTGCAATGGAAATCAAGTAAAGTTAGCAACTGGTCAAAAAATTAAATCAAAGAATTTCAATAAAACTAAACAACGAGCAACGGGAACTAGTTACGAAACCCGAGAAATAAATCATTACTTAAACTTTCTAAACGAAAGAGCAGACGAAATTTTGCATCATTCTAATAAAAAAGTATTTGATAAAAATGAGGTCAAGACTCTTCTAAACGAGCATATAGAAAACTACAAAGAAAACAATAATGTCAATTTAGTTAAAGAGCAAATATCTCTGTATGGAAAGCCAATTACATTTGTAGATTTATTTGCAGGTGCTGGCGGTTTTAGCGAAGGCTTTTTACAAGCTGAACATAATAACAAGTTTTACGATTTCATTGTAGCAAATGACATTAATGAAAATTGTGAATTAACTCACGTAGTAAGGTATAATCATCAATTAGGTTTAGATGCTAAATTTTTAACACAAGATATAACCGAACCTGATTTTTTAGATAATTTACTGGAAAAAATTGATGGAAAAACAATTGATGTTGTCTGTGGTGGCCCACCTTGTCAGAGTTTCAGTTTAGCTGGAAAACGTAAAAAATTTGACAAAAAGGACGACCTATTTTCACACTATTTAGAAGTTATAAAAGTATTGCAACCAAAATACTTTGTAATGGAAAACGTAAAAGGTATTCTAACAAAAGAAGGCGGAAAAATAAAAGAATTGATTATTAATGAAATCAATTCAATCATTGATATTAATGAAATCCCTCTTTTAATAACATTTATCAAGAAAAACAGAACAGAATCGAATTCGTTTATATACGATTGCTTAATTAAAAAAGTAGAACTTGAAAAGTTGCTCGAAAAAGACAAAGATTCTGGAAGAGAGGAATACATCAACTTTATTGATAACCGTTTTAGAAAAATAACGCCAAAAATTGCAGATTACAAAACGAGTAAAACTGACGTAAACATCAATACAATTCGACACGGTTTTAAACTATTGTCAAGAACTAAACAATGGGGTAAATTAAAACGTGACATCATCAAAGAAAAAGACTATTGCAACATTGATAGTGATGATTTTGCAGATGCGTTTACAGATTTCCTAACCGAAATTAGTCCTGAAAAAATTATTTCAAGAATTGAAACATCATTTAAATCATTAAAAATTCCAGCAACTTTCAAAAAAGATTGCAACGATATAATTACTACATTAAAAATTTATGCAACCTCTTTTGATGAATCCATCGACATATTGAAATCGAGTTGCAATACCTCTCAAAAAAAAGAATTGAATTCTATTTTAGAAAAAATTCGACTATACAAAATAGAAAAGCCTTTTGTTGCCAATGCTTCAAATTATGGTGTTCCTCAAAACAGAGAACGAGTTCTTTTTATCGGTTGCCGTAAAGACCAAAAATTCATTTCAGAAATTCCTTCAACAGTTTCAGAAAATGAAAAAGTAACCATTTTTGAAGCACTTTATGATTTAGATTTTATAGGAAATAACCAAGAAGCACACCGCTATGAATTGGTGGATATTTCAAAACAATATAACGGAACAGCAAAAAAAATGGCAAGTCTTCTCAAGAAAAGAAGTATTGATGGCAAACCGATTTCAAAAGGAGGAAAATCGTATTCTGAATGGTCAAAAAATGGTCGATTAATTGAACGTTTTCAACCAAAAACCAAACCGTTTTACGTGAAAAATTCAGAAGCACTTGAAGCAGGAGAAAAATACTTTGACTTACTGAACAATCATAAAACAAGCAATCAAAGTGAAACTGTAATTAAGCGTTTGGATGTTATTCTGAAGAATGGCAGTTATAAAGATGCCCAATTCGAATTGGACAAATGCGGTTTAACTTCCAACAAACGAAACTACAATGTTTTAAAACCAAATGAGCAAAGTCCAACAGTTATGACAATTCCTGATGATTATATTCATTATAACACACCAAGAGCGTTAACTGTTAGAGAAATGGCTCGTTTACAGTCATTTGATGACTCTTTTGTTTTTCAGGGCAAGCGTTCGACAGGTGGTAATAACAGAAAAACAGAAGTTCCACAATACACTTTGGTTGGAAACGCAGTTCCACCGTTATTAGCAAGAGCAGTCGCAAGTGAAATTTTAAAAAACATTAAGTGAGAAAACTTACCAACACAGAACACGAAAAGATAAAATTATTGACTAAAAACCAAGTTGCTCTTTCGTTAATTGAACCTACAGAAACAGGTTTAAAAAAATCGATTATGGATGCAACTGGTTCTGTTCGTAGCTATCTGAAAAGTGAAGAAATTCACGATTACGAATTACAAAAGCAAGGTCCAGACAATAAGATTATCATTCCAACAGTAATTCATACAGGATTCAAAACAATAAAGTCAAAAGCCTCTTTGTATAGACCTCAAACTAAAAACGGAGACCCAAGGATTTGGTTTTATAGTTTAACGAAGATTGCTGACCCGAACGATATTATTGCAATCACTTACTTTAACGATAGTTTTCAAATTTTCAACTTAACAAAACTTGATGTCAAAACGTTGATTGATTCTTCAATTCAAAATCCATTTCAAGAGTTAATCAATGCAATTAATACAACTGAAAATGAGGTTGCTCTGGAGCTTTTATCAATGTTAAGAAAAATTGCAGGTTCAGGACCAATTCCTTCAATGGTAGATGCTGATACGTCTGTTGGTCGAACGCTTGAAACTGCATTGGGAATAGATATTAATTCTTCTAAACAGCCAGATTATAAAGGTATTGAACTAAAGTCTTTCAGAAACAGTAGAACAAACAGAAAAAATTTGTTCGCTCAAGTTCCTGACTGGAAATTAAGTAAGTTCAAAAGTTCAGCAGAAATTTTAGATGCTTTTGGCTACGAACGTGAAGATGACTTTAAACTGTATTGTACAGTTTCGGCAATTACAAGAAACTCACAAGGGTTAAATATGAGAATTGATAGTGACATCAAGCAACTGATTGAAAACTCTGATAAACCTGAAATTGGAGATTTTGTGGTTTGGACTTTGGACAAGCTACACAATAGACTTAAATCAAAACACAAAGAAACTTTTTGGGTTGAAGCAGAAAGTATTAAAATAGATAATCGAGAACATTTTCAGTACAAATTGGTTGAACACACGAAAAAACCAATTACATCTCAATTTGATTTATTAATTGAACAAGGAATTATAACACTTGACCATTTAATAAAACGAAATTCAAAAGGAAAAGTGGTTGAAAAAGGACCTTTATTTAAAATTAAACCTAAAGGAATTGAATTATTATTTCCACCAAGTGAAACATACAGTTTGATTTAAATCCAACGCAAAGCTCAAGCACATTGCAATCCTCGTTCCTGCGGTTGCAAAGAGCTTTCACGCCAACGCTAACTGAATGAAAAGAAAAAAGCCAGCAGGTAACAATGTATATAAAAAATAGCGGTTTAAGTGCTTAAATCAAAGTTGGTTTTGTAAATTTAAAAAATGTAATAAACTGAAAAGTTAGTACTGAAAAATCCGCTACTTTTCATATACGAGACCGTTAGCTGCAAGCTGAATAAAAAATAACTTAAAACTTAAACAAAATGGAAAACGAACATAACAGTAAAAAGAAATACGGGAAATTTTTCGCAATGATTGCGACTTCAATGATTGCAATGTTTTTTTTAATGTACACTCATTCTTATCAAATAGTCGACCACTTTTGGTTTAGTGAAACTCGATTATTTATGACCATTATTATGGGTGGCTCAATGATAATCATTATGCTTCTCTATATGCTTAATATGTATAAGAGTAAAAAAGCTAACACTGCAATATTTGGATTGGGAGCTTTGATGATAATTGGAGCAATTTGGTTGGTAAGGAGTCAGGTAACTGTAACTGATACCGATTATATGGAAGGAATGATTCCACATCATTCAATTGCGATATTGACGAGCGAAAGAGCAAAAATAAAAGACGTTAGAGTTCGAAAACTTGCAGACGACATTATTAAAGCTCAACGCAAAGAAATTATGGAAATGGAATGGTTGATTAAAGACATTAAAGAGAACGGAATAGTCGAAACTGAGTTAGAGAAAGAAGAGAGACCAGTTCCAAATTTTAAAGGAAAGTTAGACCAAGAAACAAAAGATATTGAAATTGAATAAAAAAGCCAGCAGCTAACAACGTATAACAACAATTGCGGCTTTGTGTCCTGCGGACACAACCGCGCAAGCATAAAAGTCGATAATTTTAGCTATCTTAGTTTTCAACCAATCCGCAACTGATTGTTATACAAACACGTTGGCTGTAATTTGAAAATCGCAACAAAACAAGAAACTTCCAATCCAAAAAATGAGCATATCCTCTTTTCATCTTGTAAAAATTCCAACTTGGACAGCGATTAAAGGTTTATTTTCAAAATTAATAAGCACAAAAACCAAAGGTCTTATTTATTCAGAATATATGACCTCAATGACTTTAGGTTCGCCTATTTTCTCTAATAATCGATTTTTAATAAGAGAGATAGCAATATTTGCACAATGGGAAAGTGAAAAAGACTTAGATGACTTCTTGAACAATGACAAATTTGGTAAATTAATCAAAAAAGGTTGGCACGTTCGATTAGGTTTTATGAGAGATTGGGGAAAAATAAAAGGCTACAAAGTTCCTAAAGAAAAAGAAATCTTAGAAAATTCAAACTCACCTGTTGTCGCTGTAACCATTGCTCGAATGAAACCTCTTGCAGTTCCAAGGTTTTTACATTGGGGAAGACCAGTAGAAAAATTAGTAAGAGACCATCCGAGCACATTATTATCACTTGCTTCTTTTAAGTTCCCCAACACAATTTCGACTTTCTCAATATGGAAAAATGTACAAGAAATGGAGAAAATGGTTCACGGTCATAGTAAAGTCCCTAAACCAAAAAGACATTCTGATGCAATGAAAGAAAGAGAACGAAAAAACTTTCACTTTGAATTTACTACATTGAGATTTAAACCACTATCTGAATTCGGAAATTGGAAAGGCAAAGGAAATTATACTAAATTATCTGACTAAAAATGGAACTTGCCTCGAATAAACAGAACTTTCAAGATTGGGTTACGCAACAATGGGTTATTTTATTTGGCAAAAAAATTAATTCCCAAGAATACAAATGGCTCTTGGGTCCATTTGGAAACAATAACGGAATTGGGGAAATATTTATTAATCAATTAGCAGAAAGTGAAAATATATCAATTTCTAAATCCAGTAAAAACAAAGGACTTTTAAAATCGATTGAACAACTAAATTTGCCTTCATCTGAAAAAAATAGACTTTCTAAAAACGTCATTGATTTTTATGAGAATACAAGTAATTATAAACTCTACTTGACAACAAAATGGAATCCTATTTTTCTAGTTTTCGGTTATTTATTAAAATTCCTTTTTAGCAAGAGACTTGAACAACTAAATATTCCTTTGAGAAATAATAAAAATTCTCAAGAAATGAATAGCGAAATTGTTCAATTAACCGACAAAACTACTGAGAAAGTAAAAAGAACAATTTGGTTAAGGAGATTTAAACAAACAAATCAAATAATCTATTCAGGTGTTTATGAGACTTGTAAAATTCCAAATGGAAAAGCTTGCATAAAAGCCATTTTCCCATTACCAAACGGAAGTGCGACAGTAATTTTACAGCCAGTTGTTGGAGAAAACGGAGAGTTAATTTTAAAGTCAGCAGGAAGAAAAATTGGAGATAGTGGATTTTACTTTTTACTAAAGGATAAAAAGGGAGATTTATGGACTAAGTTCATAAAGTCTTTTAAAGACAATTTAACCGTATCATCAGAAAACGGAAAAATTACAGCAAATCAAAAATTGACTTTTTACGGATTGAATGTTCTGAATTTTAAATACGAAATAAAAAAACTACAGCCAACAAAGTATATAAAAAATAGCGGTTTTAGTGCTTAAATTTAAGTGATTTATGTAAATTTATCGTCAGTGCTAAACCGAAAAGTTCGTGCAAAAAATCCGCTACTTTTCATATACAAAACCGTTGTGCATAATGCAAAAAATCGTGCTAAATTCAACATTTGAACTAAAAAAGCCAACCGCACAAACAGCACATTTATTTTTTTCCAACCGCAAAAAGCCACCGCTGAAAAAAATAAAAGAGCTGTTTTTCGCCAACGCTCGAAAAAAATGATACATTAGGAAAATGCAAACCGAAGAAGAAATCCTAAAAATAAAAAAAGTAAAAAACACCGCAGTCAGAACTGTGGTATTACGACATCTTTTGAGCCAAGAAAAAGCTCAATCATTGAAAGATATTGAAAACGCATTGGCATACACGGACAGAAGTTCGATTTTCAGAACGCTGAAAACATTTGAGGAAAACAAAGTTATCCACAGCATTGAAGATGGTTCTGGAATGACCAAATATGCGGTTTGTGCAAAAGGTTGTAACTGCGACCCAAAGGATTTGCACTATCATTTTTATTGCACAAACTGCGATAAAACATTCTGCCTTTTTGATGTTCCTATTCCCAAAATTCAACTTCCTGAAAACTTCAAACAACAACAAGCAAATATGGTCGTAAAAGGTCTATGCGACAACTGTAACAAGTAATCTTTGCAATCGAGTTGCAGTAAATCCTAAATACATTTGCATTATTCTTTTAAACCAGAATAAGCAGATGAAAAACATATTTTTGAATACATTATTTCTATTCGTATCAATTATAACGTTCGCACAGACGAGCGATATTTCCATTTCTGTGAAAGATGCAGAAACCAACGAACCATTATTGGGAGCGACCGTCTATTTTGAAGAATTAGAAAAAGGAGCAGTAACAGATTTTGACGGAATTGCCACATTTACAGAAATCCCAAATGGAAACCACATTATAAAAATTTCATACATAGGCTTCAAAACCATAGAAACTACTATTGATGTTGGAACAAAAAAGGAGTTCGCTTTCAAGCTCGAATCGGGAGGTAATGAACTTGACGAAGTTGTCATACAATCTTCAAGAAGTACACGGACAGTAAGAAAAATTCCAACTCGAATTGAATTTATTGGAGCGGAAGAATTAAGCGAAAAAGCGGTAATGAACCCAACCAATATTTCAATGGTACTTCGGGAAAGTACAGGAATACAGATGCAACAAACTTCTTTAAGTAGTGCGAATACCAACATTAGAATTCAAGGTCTTGATGGACGTTACACACAACTTTTACGAGATGGATTTCCACTTTATGGCGGATTTTCAAGCGGTTTGAGTATTCTGCAAATTCCGCCATTGGACTTAAAACAATTTGAAATTATTAAAGGAAGTTCATCAACACTTTATGGTGGTGGAGCAATTGGAGGTTTGATAAATATGGTATCAAAAACACCAGATGAAGAACCAACTTTGGATATTATGTTGACACAAACACAAGCGTTAGGAAGTACTGCGAATGTATTTTATAGCAAACGAAATGAAAAATTTGGAGTTTCATTATACGGTTCAGGTCATTATCAAAAGGCTTACGACCCAGATGATGATGGCTTTAGTAATTTACCACAAACAACATCTATTTCTTTCAACCCAAAATTCTTTTATTATCCATCAGAAAAAACAACATTTTGGTTTGGCTTAAACGGAACGTATGACGACAGAATTGGTGGCGACATCACAAAAATTGAAAGTGGCGAAAATGGCATCCATCAATATACCGAAGAAAATCTATCAAAAAGATTGAGCAGTCAAGTGGTTTACGAAACTCAATTAGATTCGGTTAGTTCATTAAATATTAAAAACAGTATCTCATTCTTTGACAGAGAACTGACCATTCCCGATTTTACATTTGACGGTAAACAAACCAATACATTCACAGAAATAAACTATCAAAAGTCAGCCAATAAAACTGATTGGATTTTTGGTGCAAACCTATATACTTCTGATTTTGATGAAAATGATAATGCAACTTTGCAACGCGACCAAACGGATATAACTTATGGAGCATTTGTAAATAACATTTATGACATTTCGGATAATTGGATTTTGGAAACAGGATTGCGAGCAGATTACAATACTGATTTTGGCTTCTTTCCGCTTCCACGAGTTTCATTGCTATACAAATACGATAGCGGATTTTCCAGCAGAATTGGTGGTGGTTTAGGCTACAAAATTCCAGATATTTTTACAGAAGAGGCAGAATTTATCAATTTCGAAAATGTACTTGGTATTGATAAATCTTCACTAAATGCGGAACGCTCTTATGGAGTAAATCTTGATTTCAACTATCAAACACGTTTATTTGAAACCGTTGGTTTTTCTATTAATCAACTGTTTTATGTAACTGCGATTAATGATGCATTACTGTTAAATTCAACCGAAAATGGATTTTTCCAATTTGAGAATGCAACAGATGAAATTTTGAGCAAAGGTGCTGAAACAAACATCAAGTTTACCTATAAAGATTTTCGTTGGTTCTTGAATTATGCACTCATTGACACAAAATTGAATTATTTGGCTGGCAATCCACAAAAACCTCTAACTGCAAAACATAACGCAGGAAGTGTTTTGATGTACGAATCTGAAAAATGGCGAATCGGTTATGAAACGTTTTACACAGGAAAACAATTTTTGTCAAATGGAACTGAAACAACCGATTTTGTAACGATGGGATTATTGTTAATGCGAAACTTTAAATTTGGTAGTGCTTTTGTGAATTTTGAAAACTTTACCGATAGAAGACAAAGCAGGTTCTCGCCTTTGGTTTTGCCACCACACGACAATCCAGAATTTTCCGAAATTTATGCACCAACAGACGGTTTTATATTTAGCGTTGGAGTAATAATCAAACCTTTTGGAAACGAAGATGACGACTAAAATGAACAAAACGATATTTAAAATCAATCAAATGGATTGTCCTTCCGAGGAAAATCTTATACGAATGAAATTGGACGGAATTCAAGAAATCAAAAATCTCGATTTTGACATTCCCAACCGAAAATTGACCGTTTTTCACGATGGTCATAACGACCAAATTGAAAAGTCAATTATCGAATTAAAATTAGGCGGAAAGAAAATTTCGACCGAAGAAACCAACGAAAAAGATTTTGAAGAAAACACCAACCAAAAAAAGCTACTTTGGATTGTATTGGCAATAAATTTTGTCTTCTTCATTATCGAAATGACAACAGGACTCATCTCAAAATCAATGGGATTGGTTGCCGACAGTTTAGATATGCTTGCGGACAGTTTCGTGTACGGCATTAGTTTGTTTGCGGTTGGTGGAACGTTGATTAAGAAAAAACGGATTGCAAAAATTGCAGGCTATTTTCAGATAACACTTGCGATTATCGGATTTGTGGAAGTATTGAGAAGATTTTTTGGAGCCGAGAAACTTCCCGATTTTTCAACGATGATTATCGTTTCGATTTTAGCACTTATCGCAAACGGAATTTGTCTTTACATTTTGCAAAAGTCAAAGAGCAAAGAAGAGGCACATATGAAAGCGAGTATGATTTTTACATCAAATGACGTGATTATCAATTTGGGAGTAATAATCGCAGGAATTTTAGTGAATTGGCTAAATTCCAACAAACCTGATTTAATTGTTGGAACAATCGTTTTTATAGTGGTAATACAAGGTGCATTTCGGATTTTGAAATTAAGCAAGTAATCGGAATTGCCAACGCTTAAAGCCAAACACATTTACAGTCGCTCAAGCCATCGCACCACCAAAACTGTAAAAGAGTATGTCTTGCCAACGCTCACTTTAGAACTAAACAACAAACATCGGAAAACCAAGCAGAACGTGAAAAGCACTATGCACAACAACGTATATAGCTCATAGCTAATTAGTTACATAACCGAAGTTAAGGTGTATTTGCGAGGTCGCCAAATTTTTAAATTTGATTATATTTGAAAAAAAGTAAATATAAAAATTTAAAAATCTGGCTTGTGCCCAACCGAAAGGAAACAGCTATTTTGCACGCTACGAGCCATATACAAGACCGTTGTGCATAATTAAAAACAAACTATGAGAATAACAATTTTAGCTCTGATATTGATTTCAAATATTGGATTTTCACAAAATGATTTGACTGAATTAAAATTTGACACAAAATATTTTGACGCAGTCGACAAATGGGTTGCATTTCCAAAAAAAGACACGGATTCAACTTACGCTTATGGGTTCATTTATCTGGATAATCAAGCAGGTTTTACCTTTAATTACGAAACTAAATTTCAAATAAAAGAGCAAAAGCTACTAAATATAAAACGAGATTCAACAGTTGGATTTATGAAATATCGACTGGAACCAAATACAAGTTTGGTTTCTGTTTTGACCGACAATCAAATTTCTGCACTGAATCTACCTAAAGAACCTGAATGGTTATCGATTTACAAACAAGGTTCTGACCAAGTGGATTATCTAAAACAGGAAGGTTATCATTACAACCACGTTGGCGCTTGTGAACAAGCTCTAAAACCGTTATTAAATGCTTATGAAATTGAGCCACATTTTGATGGACTTGAATTTGAATTATCATATGCTTACAATCATCTCGGACAATTTGAAAAAGCCATACCGATTTTGGAAAAGGCAATTGAGAACAACCCCAAAAACTATTACTTTTTCAGAGAATTGGGTTATTCATATTTAGGTTTAAATAAAGTGGAAGATGCTGAAAAAACATATCGAAAAGGAATTAAAATGTCAGACAATGACTTTGAAAAAAGTGAAATGTCAGTAAATATGGCTCAAGCTTATTTCAAACTCAAGAATAAAAAGAAATTTAATGAATGGGCAGAATTGACAAGAAAGTATGCCAAAGAAAATTCTCAATATGTCCAATATATAGACCATTTTGAAAAGAATTGGAACAAAAATTAACTATGCACAACAATGTATAACCGCAATTACGGCGGATTCGACTACGTCCGAATCCACTCGGAATTGCTAACGCCAGTTCTTAACCGAAAAACAGTAACTTTAATCCCGTAACTGACGGTTATACGAGACCGTTAGCAACTATTAGAAAAAACTTACTTCAATAATCGATTAACATTAGCCTTATAATATTTACCAATAGGAATAATATGGTCTGAAATAAATATCCTGTTTCCCTCGATACTTTTAATATGCTTTGGAGCAACAGCAAATGATTTATGAACCTGCAAAAAACCTTCTTTCGGTAACAAATCTAATACGTTCGATATTTTTTCTCGAACAGTAATGGTTTCGTTTTTTGTTATCACTTTTGTGTAATTTCCTGATGCTTCGATAAACAAAACAATATCGGTTTCTACTTGTATATACTTTTTATTGCTTCGAAGAAAAATACGCTTTGAATCTACATTGCTTTTAAACGAGATAGATTCTTGTGTATTTGATGTACTGAACGTTTTATTAATCGCCTTTAAAAAGCGTTCAAACCCAAAGGGTTTTAATAAATAGTCAGAAATATTAAGTTCATATCCTTCAAGAGCGAATTCTTTATAGGCAGTTGTCACAATTACTTTTGGCGGATTTTTTAATGTTTTAAGAAATTCAAAACCTTTCAGTTTGGGCATATTCAAGTCTAAAAAAATCAAATCCACCTCATTTTTATTCAGATATTCAAATGCTTCCAATCCATCGTAACAATTTTTCATTAATTCCATATTTGGCAATAAATCACAATAGTCTTTTATAATGTCGTGTGCTATATGCTCATCATCAATAATTAAATAAGTAATCATATTAGTTTAAAGTTAATTGTGCATTGAAAGTATTTTCGGTATTCGAAAACAACAAGCTGTGCTTATTTGGATACGTCAATTCTAATCTTCGTTTTAAATTTTTCAAACCAATTCCAGGCTTTTTTTTCAAGTTTTCAGAACTATCAAAATCATTTTCTATCGTAAACTTTATATTGCTTTCTGATGAAGTTAAATTGATTGTCACGGTCGCATCTTCCCTTAAATTCTCAACGCCGTGTTTAAAAGCATTTTCTAAAAGAATTATAAATAGCAACGGAGCAACTCTTCTATTTTCATCGATATTACACTTGAAGTCAACTACTATATTCTTGTGGTAACGCATTTTGTGAAGCTCAATGTAATTCTTTAAATAATCAACTTCCTCTTTTAAGGTTACCGTTTCATTTTCACTTTCGTAGATGCTGTAACGCATCATATCAGATAATTTTAAAATTAATTCTTGTGCTTTTATTACGTCCTTATTTATCAAACCATATAAATTGTTAAGCATATTAAAGAAAAAATGCGGACTAACTTGACTTTTTAAGAGCATTAATTTAACTTTTGATTGTTCGCTTTTCAGCTTTGCAATAAAAATAAGCTGACGAATAAACCAATAAACGCCCAAACCAAGAAGCAGAACATAATAGGAAATAACAATTATAGCTATTTTAGAATTGTAATTTCCTAGAAAGACAACGGATTTATCATCTGTAAAAATGACTTCATAAATTGTAATTAGTATAGGTATTAAAGCAACTGATATTAAAAATAGTATCACCCACTTCTTATTGCGTTTTTTGGTTTTCATACGACAAAAATAGAAGTATAAATAACCTTTCACAAAAAGGTTGACAAACATCTAATTCAAGGTTTTGTAAGGAGGCTAAAGCGTGATGAAATGACTTTACATACGTTACAAAATTCTTTGTACATCTACCAAGGTTGTATATCACTATTATTATACACGTACAATAACTCGATTTATGTTTGCTGAAATTAAAATCACAAATAATGAAAAAAAGAATTCTTAGATACGTAAAACACGTATTCATAACATTTTTAATCATCACTATTTCAGTAATTCTATTTGGTCTTTATCACGGAGCAAGTATGCACTATGGAGATAATCCTAAAATGATGGATTGGGATAAAGATGGACCTTATGTTTTTTATAAAAATGATAGTATTTTAAACGTAAATTATATTAAAGGAAATCAAAATGATGGCTTCTTTCTAGAACAAAAAGAACATTCAACAAACTCAAAAATTCCAGCTTTTTGTTACTTCCCACTTGATTCGACACGCTTTGAATTTTCTATAAATGCAAACATCAAAAAGCCCTTAAGTACCTATAATGATATTAATAAAATTTTAGCAATTTCTGATATAGAAAGTGGCTATAAAACGTTTCGTGATTTTCTTATTAACAACAAGGTTATCGACAAAAACTTAAACTGGATATTTGATACTGGGCATTTAGTTCTAGTAGGAGATTTTGTTGATAGAGGTTTTTCAACAACCCAAGTCCTATGGTTTATATACAAATTAGAACAAGATGCTATAAAAAAGGGTGGTTTTGTTCATTTTATTTTGGGTAATCACGAATTGAAAAATATGCAAGGAAATTATGATTCTTCATCCCCAAAGTATTTTCACGTTGCTTCAATTTTAGAAAAACAACAACATCAATTGTACAATTCAAATTCTTTTATAGGTAAATGGATGTCAAGTAAAAACACAATGGAACTCATTAACGGCACACTTTTCACACACGGAGGAATACATCCAGATTTAGTTGATTATAATTTGAGCATAGATGAAGTCAATGAGATTACGAGCAATAATTATTATAAACCATTTTATCCCAAACTCAAAAAAACCAAAGAACAGTTTTTAAATTCAACCCATACAGGAATTTCTTGGTATAGAGGCTATTTTAAAGACGATTTAACCCAAGAAGATGTTGAACTGGGTCTTCAGAATTTTAATGCTAAATCAATTGTAGTTGGCCACACACTTCAGTCTAAAGTGAATAGAAAGTTTAATGGAAAAGTAATAGGAATTGACGTAAAGCATCCGAAAGATTATCATAAAAACTTTCCCAATAGTGAATCAGAAGGTTTACTCATAGAAAAAGGTAAATATTACAGAGTTTTACACGACGGACAGAAAGTAGAAATATAACAGTTGCTAACAACGTGTATAAGCAATAGCGATTTGAATGCTAACTCGAACCGTTATTGCATAAATTAAAGTATATTGTAAACTGAAAAGTAGTCGCATAAAATCCGCTACTGCTCATACACAAGACCGTTAGCTTTAATGCTGGAGCAAGTTTGCGGTTTGAAAAAAGCCTGGTTTAATTTTCGATTTTTTTTTAGAATTTTAAAGTAGATAAATCAGAAAAACTGTGTGCGGAATTTCAAAAATTTTCGGAATTATCACTCAAACGTGAAATGAAAAACAACAGCGGAATTGCTCACTCAAACTCTGATTTGAATTACGGTTGACTTTTTTGCTTGTTTGCGCAATCGGAACTGGAAAAACAACGCTGGAGTTGCGCACTCGAACCTGAATTAAAAAACGGTCGGAATTTCAGCAAGTTTGTGGAATGAATTAAACGTAGAAATTAAAGAAATTGGAATAAAAAGCTGACCGAAAAACAAAAACGGAATGAATTATAAAAGCACTAAAAGCTAACAACGGCTATAATTCATTACGGCGGAATTTCCTCGCGGAAATTCCATGCATTTTTGCTATCTTTCGGTCAACGTCGGAATGACACTCACGTGCCATTCCGTAACGAAATCATAGCCAAAACCGTTGTAAAACATTTTAGACAAACTTTATGAAATTAAAAGACATTCCCTACTACGCTAAATTCATTTTCAAAACAGCCGATAATGAAACTTGCTTTTCTACTACAGATTTTGAAATGATTAAATTCATTGTTGATGCGCATTCTGATGAAACTATCAATAAACTAAAAATCGGTCAAAAAATTCAATTCCAACCTATAGAAGATAATCCTGATATTTATAAAGTCTCTGATATTTCTATTCGACATCTTTACGATGATACTGAAACAATGTCTTTTGGTTTTGATAAGGAAGACTGCAACATAAACCAAGGCGACAGGAAAGAGTGGTTATTTAGCCTACTAATAAAACTTGATAAAATCTAAACACTAATTTAAAAATTAAATATTATGAAAATTATTTACTTATTCTTTTTCTTACTCTTTACATCCATTTCTTTTGGACAAACACTAATAGCCAAAACAGAAGATGGTAGACGAGTTATTTTAAACAAAGATAAAACTTGGGAATTTATTGATAAAGTACCACAAGAGACAACAAGTTCAGATACCAAATTTCCCGATTGTAATCTTCCTTCAGATTTCAAAGAACCTAAAGGAGATAACTCTGCTTTTTTAAGACGAGTTGACGCAACCTAGAAAGATTTAAAAAAACACGTTTCGGTTGATTTTGATTGTGATGTAGATGAAGTAATTGTAGTCAAGGCTTCTGAACAAAAAGGAAATGGTGCTTACACTCTATGCGTAAAAGGTAAAGAAATAAAATACAGAAGAGCTGGAAGTGTATTTTTCAGACAAGGAACAAACCCAGTTGGCAAGTACTAAAAAAACGTTTTACAACAAAGTATAAAAACAATAGGGCAATTGATGCTTAACCCAATGTTTCGGGAACTTTTTCGAGGTCGCCAAATTTTTAAATTTGGCTATATTTAAAAAGAAAAATAAACATAGAAATTTAAAAATTCGGCTTGTGTTCAACCGAATGGTAGTCGCTCATTTTCAGCCCTACTGTTCTTATACAGAGCCGTTGGGTTTAATGCAGAAGCAAGTTTGCGGTTTGAAAAAAGTCTGGTTTATTTTTCGATTTTTTTTAGAATTTTAAGGTAGATGAATCTGAAAAACTGTGTGCGGAATTTCAAAAGTTTTCGGAATTATCACTCAAACGTGGAATGAAATACAACAGCGGAATTGCTTACGGTTATTGAGCGATAGTCGAAATGCAAACTCTGAATTGAATTACGCTTGACGTTTTAGCTTGTTTACGCAATCGGAACTGGAAAAACAACGCTGGAATTGCGCACGGTTATTGAGCGATAGTCGAAATACAAACCTGAATTAAAAAACGGTCGGAATTTGAGCAAGTTTGCGGAATGAATTAAACGCTGAAATTAAAGAAACTTGAACAAAAAGCTGACCGAAAAAACAAAAAACGGAATGAATTATAAAAGCACTAAAACCCAACAACGGCTATAATTCATTACGGCGGAATTTCCTCGCGGAAATTCCATTCATTTTTGCTATCTTTCGGTCAACGTCGGAATGACACTCACGTGCCATTCCGTAACGAAATCATAGCCAAAACCGTTGCCACCAATTAGGGAAAAACTCAACGAAATCAACATATTGACAAGAATGTCATAAAAATGTCGCAAACAAACCGTTATCAAATTTATAGATTCATAAGTAGTTTTGTAGGAACAATAAACCAAAAGTAATTATGAAAGAAATCGGAAAAAAAATTAGAGAAATAAGAAAGAAAAAAGGACTTTCTCAAGAGGAATTGGCTGAATCTGCAAAAGTGAATTTAAGAACAATCCAACGGATTGAAAAAAATGAAAGTGAACCTCGTGGAAAAACTTTGAATTTAATTTGTGAGGTTCTGAATATTAATGCAGAGGATATTTTAGATTATGGAAAACAACCTGACAAAAGCTATCTAACAATTTTTCATCTTTCTGTAATAATTTTTTTAGCTATTCCTGTTGGAAATATAATTATTCCTCTGATTTTATGGATGAATAAAAAAGATAAAATTGTTGGACTAAAAGAAATGGGAGCAAATCTATTGAATTATCAAATCTTATGGTCGATAATAACATTTTTATGTATAACAGGATTCGCATTTTCGAAAATTATGCATTACGGTTATTATCCTATTCTTTTTTATATTTTTATTGGACTTTATGCTTTAAACATAATATTACCAATAATTTTTGCAATTAAAACGAGTAAAGGAAAAGCAGAAAATTTTTATCCGAATATAATTAAACTGATAAAATAACTGGTGGCAACACCGTATATAATTTATTGCTAGTTCTAGCCTACTTACGAAAATCCTTGCGGATTTTCTATTCGGTTTTTATTTGTTAAATTAGTTACTTAATCACGCAACAAACCATATACAAACACGTTGTACGCAAGCTGAAAAAACATAATGCTGGAAAATTTACTATTCATTTTATTAATTTTTACTGGTGGTATATTTCTGTTAATATCCCTGATTGTATTATTATTTGGAATCTTTAAGAAATCTCAAAAATTGAAAAAAATTGGATTCGGAATTGGAATAATTCCAATAATGTGTTTGGGCTTAATTATATTTTGGTATTTAATAGCAGTTCCATCATTTAATAAAAGTGAAATGGAGGAATTTTCTGGAAGTTATAAAATTCAAATTATAGAAAAAGGAAAAGAAAAAACTAACTCTGAATTGAATTTATTTTCGGATGGAACTTATAAATTTAATGGAAAAGAAAATATCAGAATTGCAAAAAGCGGAACTTGGAAAACAGGAGGAATTGATGGACAATTTGAATTTTATGACGAGAATGGAAATTTAATTGAATACGCTTCACAATTTGGAGGAAATGGAAACGAAAAAATCATATTTAATCTCTACGACTTTAATGAAGTTAGATTTATAAAAATAAAGAGTGAATAAAAGCCAGCGTACAACAAAGAACTGAGGTAAAAAACAAGTAAATTTTATACTTTTTTAAACCAAAGTACTTTTATAATTTGCATCATAAGGCAAACCACTTTTTACTATTGCAAAAGCTTGTTTTAGTAGCTTATTACACACCGCTATTAAAGCAAGTTTTTTACTCTTACCCTTAGCTACAATTCGGTCATAAAGCTCTCTACATGCTTTGTTGTATTTACAAGCATTAAAGCTACACATAAATAATAAATTTCTAAGCTTTGGATTTCCCATTTTACTTATTCGAGGGCGTCCTTTTATACTACTGCCTGATTCTCTAATAGTAGGTGTAATACCTGCGTAACTACACAACTCTTTTGCTGAAGTAAAACGCTTAAATCCATCGGTAAAAACTAATAACATTAATGCTGTTTTACCCCCTATTCCTGGAATAGACTTTAATAAAGTTATTTCTTCTTGATAACTCTTTTTTACATTCTCTAGCAACAAGTCTTCTAATTTAACTATCTCTTTTTGTATGTTTTTCAGCTGCCTTTTTAAGGAATTAACTACCAATTTCGATGGAGTTCCTAATACTGATTCGCCATGAAGCTTGTTCTTTAATTGAGTAGATTGTTTCGTGTAAACACTCAACAAACGTACTATTTGTAAACATTCTTGTTGATCCTTGCTTTCTCCTTTCCATATAGAAGGAGCTTGACTTACGCCATAATTATATAACTGTTTTGCATCACTCTTATCCGTCTTTACTTTTGATAAACTCATTTGAATAAAACGTTTTATCTTCAACGGATTTTCTACTGATACCAAAACTCCTTTTTCTGTTAAAAAATAAGCTAATCGTACATGATAATAACCTGTCGCTTCCATTATACAATGAGTTAAATCACTTGTGATTAACAACAGCTCTTTAAAGCCTGATGCATCATTTTTAAACTGATACCAATTACCTTGATAATCATACACATCTAAAACATCTTTACTTACATCGATTCCTAAAATTGTTTATTTTTACTCATAAGAAAAAAGGATTGGAAAGAAAAATAACTACTATCAATTCAACAACTTGAAATCGAGATCTTGGTCTCACAGAACTGAACGAATTTAAAGTAGTAAAGCGTAGGGATTATCAATGTTGACGAAATCTAGGTTTCAACGTATATCATAACCTTACTCTACTCTTTTTTCTTTCTGGTTTTTATTACTAAATTTAAACAATTGCTAACTTAAGACGTATAAATTCAATTGCTGCTGAATTTCCGTAGGAAATTCAGCAGCAATTTTACTATCTTGGTTTCTTAATCTGAAAATCCTCGCGGATTTCCACGGCAACAAACCATACACAAACACGTTAGCACACATATGAGAAAAGCCATCTTCATTATTTTTTTAATTTTTATTAGCTGTAATTCCAACTTAAAATTAACACTAAACAAATACATTAGTAATAATTAAATTTTATATGAATAAAAAGAAATACCTAATTGTATTTTTAGCGTTTTTAAATGTTTCTTACATCAATAAACCAAAAGAACATAATATTGCTTATTATAAGCAAATTTTAAATCTAAAAAACATATGCTTTAACCAAATTGAAACATTACTAATAATTGAGGAATATATTAATAATAAGGGATTCCAAAGTTCAGACAGAAAAGGTGTAGTTATTTATAACACAAGTAACAATGGAGGCGGAACATATACTTACTCAGTAGATTTGAAAAAGAAAAACTCTTTAAGGTTATCTGATGAATTTTACAAAACAAATATGTATAGAAAAGAAAGAGACTTTATTTTTCAACTAGCTGTATCAGACTTCAAGTATATTCATGTATTAGAAAAAATTAACCCTGATAAAGAAGGTAAATTAAATTATGTTATTGCCGGCTATAATAAAAGTAAAAATACAAGTTTTAAAATAATCTATTTACATGACGTAGTAATGAAATAAGAAAAATAAACAAAAAACCTGCTAATAGTAGCCATAAATAATTACTCAAATAAAATGAACACACAATTTATTTCTTATAACAACCAATTAAAGAAAGTCAAAATTTCAGATATTACATTCAATTTTATTTCAATAGAAGAAACTCCTGAACCGTACTTTAAAGATTATTCCCATCATCAAAATGAAACCGCAAGAAACTTTAAGTCTTATGATACAATGGGCTTTAGAGACATTTTATTAGAGAAACTTTCAAACAAGTTAGGTGCTACAGTCCTTAAACTATTTATTATTACACCTAAAGAAAAAGAATCTCCTTATGATTCTTTTGCCTACCTTTCAAATAAAAAAATAATTGGATTACATTTTGAAAATAAGGGAAATTACAAATTGTGGATGGGTATAATTTTTAAAAGTCAATATCAAAAACTTCAAGAATACAAAGACAAAGGGCAATTTGAAAGGCAGCCTGAACGCAATATAAACCCACAGTTTATGCTTACTCTAGGAAAAGGATTATTTTCACAAAAATGGGTAAACTCTGGAATGTTGATAGACGAAAAACCTTATGAAAATACAGGTGCTTATCTATACAAAAACGCACCTGAGCAATATAATGAAGCGAAAATTGCTAGAGAAAAACAAAACTTTATTAAAAAATATATTAATACAACAGGAAGTACAAATAATGATGATACCAAACTGAAACTTTTATTTGAAGAACTCATCCGAACTAAAAAACTCAATCCCACACCACCTATTAACAATGAACAAGTTTATAAAGAGTTTGAGTCTTTGGCAGGTTATACATTTCCTAAAGAATTAAAAATATTACTTTCATATCACGATGGAATTGAAAACATAGGCTTTTTATCTGCCGAACAAATACTAAACAAATGGAAAAACTGGAAAGAGATTTATGACAGTGTTAGTTGGATGCTTATTGACTTAAAAGGAAATAGTCTCCCAGACGGAAGAAAAACAATAGGGATTTATACCAACCCATATTGGATTCCTTTTTTAAACACTGGAAATGGAAATTTTATAGCAATAGATTATGCACCTGGAAAGAAAGGAACATCAGGGCAAATTATTGCTTTTGGTGCTGACGAAATTAAAATTCGTTTAATTGCGGACAGTATGGACGATTTTTTACAACAATTTATAGATGGAAAGATCTTTTAATGTATCGTATCACTTAATAACATATTTAATAACACTCTATTGTACGGTTTTTAATTTTATGGTATTTTAGCTTGTGCTAAATATGAAAAAATTAAAAATTGCTACTACTTTTTTTATCTGTTTCCTAAATTAAGAAATATAGTAGTATCGTAAAAATATCATATCCTTTTACTCTTTTGATAATTGTGTATGAGTGCTCAAAAATAATTGATGTAAAATTAGAAAGATATGGTATGTCCTAAATCCTAAGTTGCTTAATGAACTTAATTACACAACACTCTTATATATCAATAACCCTAATTATACTTATTTTGAATTTTATGATAAAGAAAATTACACGAGCTAAACACTCCCCTATAGCAAAATTGTTCTTGTTTATAATGGCAATTATTGCCCAAGCTTGTAGTCCTTTTGCTGGCCCTGTTGATAAATCTATTTCTGATTCGTATTACTACTCAAAATCAAAAAAAGAAATTCGTTATTCTCCTATGGGAAATTGGTTTTCATTAGGAAACACCAATCTAAATGCCGATGTTAAAAGTTTTAAGGTTTTAGGGCGAGATTTTGGAAAAGACAAAAATCATTTATACTTCAGAACTAACATTATAGATAATGAAGTAGATGTCGCTACTTTTTATGTACATGAAGATGATTACACCTGTTTTGACAAAGACCATGTATATATTGCTATAAACTATATGCCACAAGAAATTGATAAAATAAATCAAGAGAAAAAACATTTGTGGAAGGTGGCTAAAGCCAACCCTAAAACATTTCAAAAAATTGATCAAGATTGGGCTAAAGACGACAAACATTACTTTTATAATTACGTTCCTGTAAATGTAGATTATGATTCTTTTAAAGTTTTGAATAAAAGCTTTGCCAAAGACAAAAATCAGGTGTATTTACTAAAAAGCTACGAATTATTAGTTGCCACAACAATAGATCCTACTACAAGTAAAAAAATAAATGATCGATATATTGTTGATAAAAATGGAGTTCACGACTTTCAAGAATATAAAAACGGTAAAAAGGTAGACTCTCTAACGTCAATTCCTTACCAAAACATTGATAACTTAGTCATTTTAGATGATAAATACTTATTGTTTGACAGTAACGTTATTTATGATGGAGTTAAAATTGAAAATGCTGATGTTTCTTCTTTTAATGTCATCCAATTCCATTACGCTAAAGACAAAAATCATGTGTTTTATTTTGGGGAAGTTATTGAAGGTGCAGATCCTGAAACGTTCAGTATTTTTGAAACTTCTTATTATTCAAAAGACAAAAACCATGTATTTGCTTACGGAAAATTATTAAAAGAAGCAGATGTAGCTACTTTTGGTCCTTCAAACAAAAAACACTCTTTATTATACCAAGATAAAAATCATACATATCGTGGTGATGAAATAGTAGAAGATAAGTAAGCCTAATAAAAACTTCCAAACTTTATCTGAATATGTTTTATCATTGATATCGTTTGGAGTTTTTAATCAATAGGTTTTCTAACCCTATTTTACTCATATAATTTAAGCTTGTTTTCTAATTGTTGAATGGTTTTACGCATCATATCCATTCTATCCAACATATTATTAATCACATCAATCCCTTGCATATTCACCTCTAAATCGTAATACAATCGAATAATTTTTTCTAAAGTTGGTAGTTGTTCTACATACACATACTTATCTGTGTCTTTTACCACAAATTCTATTAATTGAAAAGACTCAATACTCTCTATAAATTGTTCATCTAAATTATGATGAACAATCACTTTCTGTATACTTATTAGTTCTTTGTTGCTCATCTTATTTTAATTTAGAAAGTTTTGTAAATAAATCTCGTTGCTCATCTGTCAAATTCGTTGGAATATCCACCTTATAAGTAACATATAAATCACCAAACTGACCTTCTTTTTTATACTTCGGAAACCCTTTTCCTTTCAATCTAACCTTCGTTCCATTTTGAGTTCCTTCTTTTACCTTCAGTTTTACTTTATCTGTAAAAGTATTTATAACCACCTCTCCTCCTAACACTGCTGAGTATAAATCAATAGTTTGCTCTGTGTACAAATCAGCACCATCACGTTTAAAGTTTATATCCGGAGCTATTTCAAAAGTAATGTATAAATCTCCTTTAGGTCCTCCGTTCAATCCCTCACCTCCATGTCCTTTTATTTTAATTGTTTGTCCATTTTCTACTCCAGCAGGAATGGTTATTCTTATTTTTTTACCATTTACTGTCAATACTTGTTTTTGTGAAGTATAAACATCTCTTAAATTTAATTGTAATGAAGCATTAAAATCCTGACCTCTAAATTGTGCTGTCCTCCTTCCTGAACTTCTACCACCACCAAATGCAGAATTAAAGAAATCAGAAAAATCAGTTCCATCAAAATCAGAAGATGAATATTGTTGGTAAGAGCCTCCACTACCAAATCCGCTTTGATAACCTCGTTGCTTTTTTGCTTCCTCATAAGCTTCTGCATGTTGCCAATTTTCTCCATACTCATCGTACTTTTTACGATTTTCAGGATTACTCAACACTTCATTTGCTTCGTTAATTTGCTGAAACTTCTTTTTAGCTTCTTCATCATTCGGATTCGTATCAGGATGGTATTTTCTGGCTAGTTTACGGTAGGCCTTTTTGATATCAGCAGCAGTCGCTGTTTTATCTATTCCTAGAACTTTGTAATAATCTATAAACTCCATAGTATTGATAACTAGTATAAAACACTCGAAAATATACGAAATATTATCATGTTAAACTAATTTTAACCTCCATTTAATTTATTCTTATTTTTGCATTTTTAAGAAGATTCATGACGATAGAAGATTTAATAGGAACCTACAATATTATTGGTAGCAACCAAGACGAAAGTACCAACACGTATAAAGGAACACTTTCTTTGACTCTTGACGAAAATAACAGAATAGTTGCAAAATGGATTATTAATAATGAACAAGAACAGCATGGAACTGGTTTCTTTAAAAACAACATCCTTGTAATTAACTTTAACTACTTAGGTGATGATAACACTATCTACAAAGGTGTAGTAGTATATTCTTGTCTTTCTAAAGATATTTTAGACGGATTTTGGTCTGAAAAACACGGAAATCCCTTATTTCTAGGAGAAGAACGCTGTTTTAGAACACAAGAACAACCCGAGTTAATCAATTAAATAAATATGCAGTGTCCATGTAACCCTAATAAAAAATACAGTGATTGCTGTCAAAAAGCACATCAAAATATTCATTCAGCTACCTCAGCTGAAGCTTTAATGCGTTCAAGATATAGTGCTTTTGTTTTAGCAGATATTAATTACCTACAAAAAAGTCACCACAGCAGTACCAGACCTTCTAAGCGAGAAAAGAAAGAGGTTTTAGCTTGGACAAAAGCTGTTAATTGGATAAAGCTAGATGTGCTGCACGCTACAGAAACCACTGTTGAGTTTAAAGCTTTTTTTATGGAAAATAGTAGTATCGATGTGATTCACGAAAACTCTATTTTTTGTAAAGAAAATGACCATTGGGTATATCTTGGTCAAAAATAAGACTGTCAAAAATGTCATTTCAACCAAAGGGAGAAGTCTTTTGTTTGTTACTCATTTTTGAAAGATTACTCCTCGTCCCTCGTTCGAAATGACACCTTAGACAGTTTTATCTATTTTACACCAAGAACTCAAATAAATTAGGTTTATCATTTAGGTATTCACCATAAAAATTTCGCTGTTTCATCCGATGAATTAACGGTTGTAAATCTTCTTTTTTCTCTAGTTCTATACCAACAGCAGCAGGACCGTTTTCTCTGTTCGTTTTTTTAGAATATTCAAAAAAAGTAATATCGTCATTCTCTCCCAATACCTCAGCTACAAATTCTTTTAAAGCTCCTGAACGCTGAGGAAAACGAACAATAAAATAGTGTTTCAATTTACTATACAGTAATGCACGTTCTTTTATTTCGGCGGTACGAGTAATATCATTGTTACTTCCACTTATAACACACACTACATTTTTGCCTGTCAACTTTTCTTTGTAAAAATCAAGTGCACTTATTGTCAAAGCTCCAGCAGGCTCAACCACTATTGCTTCTTTGTTATACATTTCTAAGATAGTTTTACATACTTTTCCTTCAGGAACGGTAATCATATTCGATAAGTTGTCTCTACAAATTTTATAGGTCAACGCTCCTACTTGTTGTACTGCTGCACCATCAACAAATTTATCGATGTTCTCTAACACAACATTTTTGTTTGCTTCTAACGATTTTTTCATAGAAGGTGCTCCTGCTGGCTCTACTCCTATAATTTTTGTTTTTGGAGATAATAACTTAAAAACACTTGATAAACCAGAAGCCAATCCACCTCCTCCAACAGGTACAAAAACATAGTCTATTGGTTGTTCAAATTGTTCTAAAACTTCTAAACCAACTGTGGCTTGTCCTTCAATAATTTTTTCATCATCAAACGGATGTACAAACGTTTTTTGTAAACTATCCGATAAGAGTTTTGCTGCTTTATAAGCGTCATCAAATGTATCTCCTATCAATCGAATATCCACAAAATCACCACCGAACATTTTTACCTGCTCTACCTTTTGTTTAGGTGTTGGTGCAGGCATATAAATAGTTCCATAGATTTCTTTTTTTCTACATGCTAAGGCTACTCCCTGTGCATGATTTCCTGCACTAGCACACACAATTCCATTAGTTAGTTCCTCTTCTGTTAATGAACTTATCTTATTATAAGCTCCTCTAATTTTATAGGAACGGACCTGTTGTAAATCTTCTCTTTTTAATAAAATAGTAGCATTGAATTGCTGGGATAAATTAAAATTTTCTTGCAAAGGTGTAACTGCTACGACTTCTTGTAAAGTCGTAGCAGCTTGTTGTATTGCAGATAATTTAGGGAAATAGGTTTCTTTTTGAACTTCCATACGATTATGCTAAAACGGGTTCTTCTTTGCTTACATTGGTTTTTATTACCTTCATAGCCGTCATTGCTTCACGCAATTCTGCTCCTACTTTTTCAATAGGATGATTACGAATTGCTCTATTCACTTTAATTAATTCTAGATTATCTACTTCGTTGGTAGCACTGTACTCTTTTCCAATAACATCAGTATTTATCGATTTCATAAAATCAATCAATATTGGTTTTGCTGCATGGTCAAATAAGTAGCATCCGTATTCAGCAGTATCAGAAATAATACGATTCATTTCAAACAACTTCTTACGTGCTACCGTATTGGCTATTAATGGTAATTCGTGTAACGATTCATAGTATGCTGATGCCGAAATAATTCCTGATTTCACCATCGTTTCAAAAGCTAACTCAACTCCTGCTTTTACAAAAGCAACTAATAAAGTTCCTTTATCAAAATAGGCTTGTTCTGAGATTTCTTCAGAAGTAGCTGCTGTTTTCTCAAATTGCGTTTCTCCTGTAGCTGCTCTCCATGTTAATAGATTTACATCATCTTTTGCCCAATCTTCCATCATGGTTTTTGAAAAATGTCCTGACATGATATCATCCATGTGTTTATTAAACAACGGAGCTAACACTTCTTTCAATTCTTCAGAAAGTTGGTAAGCTTTAATTTTTGCAGGATTTGATAAACGATCCATCATATTGGTAATCCCTCCGTGCTTTAATGCTTCTGTAATCGTTTCCCATCCGTATTGAATTAACTTAGAAGCGTACGCTGGCTCTACTCCTTCTTCAACCATTTTATTAAAAGACAAAATTGATCCTGTTTGTAACACTCCACACAAGATGGTTTGTTCACCCATTAAGTCTGATTTTACCTCAGCAACAAACGATGATTCTAACACTCCTGCTTTATGCCCACCTGTTGCATATGCATAGGCTTTTGCTTGTGATAATCCTTTATTCTCAGGATCATTTTCTGGATGCACCGCAATTAATGTAGGTACACCAAACCCTCTCAAGTATTCTTCTCTAACTTCTGTTCCTGGACACTTAGGCGCTACCATAATTACGGTTAAATCCTTACGGACTTGCATTCCTTCTTCAACAATATTAAATCCGTGAGAATATGATAAAGTCGCTCCTGACTTCATTAATGGCATTACCGCATTTACCACTTGTGTATGTTGTTTATCAGGTGTTAAATTACATACCAAATCAGCAATAGGAATTAATTCTTCGTATGTTCCTACTTTAAACCCATTTTCTGTTGCGTTTTTGAATGACTGACGTTGCTCTTTAATGGCTGCTTCACGTAAAGCATACGAAACATCTAAACCAGAATCACGCATGTTTAATCCTTGGTTCAATCCTTGTGCACCACACCCTACAATTACCACTTTTTTATCTTCTAATGCTGTTGTTCCTTCTGAAAACTCTTCTGCATTCATGAATCTACATTTTCCTAACTGTTCTAATTGTTCTCTAAGTGATAATTGGTTGAAATAATTTTTCATTTCTATTGTATTTGTGTTGTTTGTTTATGCTTTTATTAATTGTAATAATTTTGATACTGGCATTTCATCTTTTGTAATAGCTATTCTACCAGATCGAACAAATTGCTTTATACCATGTTTATCTAATATATGATAGAGTTCTTCTACTTCTTCTTTACGTCCTGATTTTTCCAAAACAAAAAAGTTTTTATTTACATTGATGACTCTTGATTTACTTTGGTTGATAATAGTTTGAATTTCATCATTATCCGTTAACAAATCGGTACTTAGTTTGAATAAACACGATTCTTGATAAATCGTTTCTTCATCGGTATGATAAAAAGCTTTGATTACCTCTACTTGCTTTTCTATTTGACCAATTATTTTTTTCATTTGTTCCTCAGTAATCTTAACCAAAAGTGTAATTCTCGACACACTTTTAATTTCTGAAGAAGAGCTGTTGATACTCTCAATATTGATATGTCTTCGTTGAAATATTGCTGATATTCTATTTAACAACCCTACATTATTTTCAGTATATATTGAAATTGTATAAGTGTTTTTTGTACTCATATTTTCTTATTTTAATCGAACATCAGATACTGACGCTCCTGTTGGAATCATTGGAAATACATTATCTTCCTTTTCTACACAAACCTCTAAGAAATAAGCCTCTTTACTTGCCATCATTTCTTGTACAGCCCTTGCTAAATCTTCTCTTTTAGTTACTCTGTTAGCTGCTAGATGATAACCTTTTGCAATTGCTACAAAATCTGGATTTGTCATTATGGTAGAAGCGTATCGTTTATCAAAAAACAGCTGTTGCCACTGGCGTACCATACCTAAAAACTCATTATTTAATACTACTATTTTAACAGCTGCTTTAGTTTGTAAAATCGTTCCAAGTTCTTGTATGGTCATCTGGTAACCACCATCGCCAATTACAGCAACTACCTCACGCTCTGGAGTTCCCATTTTAGCTCCAATTGCCGCAGGTAAAGCAAAACCCATAGTTCCTAATCCACCTGATGTAATATTACTTTTCGTTTGATTGAATTCTGCATAACGACTTGCTATCATTTGATGTTGTCCAACATCAGTAACTACAATGGCTTTTCCTTCTGAGGCTTCATTTATTTGCTTGATAACCTCTCCCATTGTTAACCCTTCTTTCGTTGGAAACAAATCATTTTTTATCACGTTATCAAACTCTATAGCATCAAGGTTTCTAAATTCTTGTAACCATTCTTTGTGTGAGTTTTCTTCTAAAAGAGAAAGTGCTACCGTTAAGGTTTCTTTTACATTTCCTAAAACAGCTACATCTGTCTTTACATTTTTGTCAACTTCCGCAGGATCTATTTCAAAATGCACTACTTTAGCTTGTTTCGCATAACGGCTTAAATCCCCAGTAACGCGATCGTCAAAACGCATTCCAACAGCTATTAATACATCACACTCGTTGGTGAGTTTATTCGGACTGTAATTACCATGCATTCCTACCATTCCAACATGTAAAGGGTGTTTGGTTGGTAAAGCCGATAAGCCTAACAACGTACTTGCCGATGGAATTCCTGCTTTCTCTATAAAAGCTTTAAATTCTTCTTCTGCTTCTCCTAGTATTACTCCTTGTCCCCAAACTATAAATGGTCTTTCCGCGTTATTAATCAACTCAACAGCTGCTTCAACGCTTTGCATATTCATATTCGGAACAGGCTGATAACTTCGTACCGATGTGCATTTTTTATATTCAAAATCAAACTCTTCAAACTGCGCATTTTTAGTAATATCAACCAAAACAGGTCCTGGTCTTCCTGAACGGGCGATGTAAAATGCTTTTGCCATTACTTCGGGGATCTCACTTGCTTTGGTTATCTGATAATTCCACTTCGTTACTGGAGTTGAAATACCTACGATATCTGTTTCTTGAAAAGCATCAGAACCTAATAAGTGTGCTCCTACTTGCCCTGTGATACATACCATTGGCGTAGAATCTATCTGCGCATCAGCAATTCCTGTGATTAAATTGGTTGCCCCTGGTCCCGAAGTTGCCATGGCTACACCAACTTTACCAGTAGCTCTCGCATAACCTTGTGCCGCATGAGTTGCTCCTTGCTCGTGACGTGTCAATACATGATGTAATTTATCTTGATATTTATACAGCTCATCATATATAGGCATAATAGCTCCTCCTGGATACCCATACAATAAATCGACTCCTTCTGCTAATAAACATTTTACTACAGCTTCTGCACCTGTAATAGTTACACTCTCTGTTGTTTCTAATTCCGTTTGTTGTTTCGTTTTTGTTTCCATAAACTCAGCTTTATGCTTTTAGCTATATGCTTAGTTATTTTTATTAAATTTTTAGTGCTACTATATGTAGTCTTGAATCTTAATTCTCTCGTCTTTATCTAAAAATCAAACACCTTTAGGCAAGCCTCAAGAAATTTATCTTCTGGCTATCGCCCTGTGATTAAAATTCGTCGGTTACACATCCGTTAGATGCTGATGCTACTGTTCTTGCATATTTATATAGCACTCCCCTTTTCACTTTTAAAGGTGGAGCTATCCATTCTTGTTTTCTTTTAGTTAACTCTTCTTCTGAAACTTCTAGATTAATCGTGTTCGTTTCTGCATTGATGGTTATGGTATCTCCATCTTTTACTAAAGCGATTACTCCACCTTCTTGTGCTTCTGGTGTGATATGCCCTACTACAAATCCGTGAGTTCCTCCAGAGAAACGACCATCTGTAATTAGAGCAACATCTTTACCTAACCCTGCTCCCATAATAGCAGCTGTTGGCTTTAGCATTTCTGGCATCCCAGGACCTCCTTTAGGTCCTTCATAACGAATTACGACCACATCTCCTTTTTCAACTTTTCCGTCTCGTATTCCGTCATTAGCTTCGTATTCACCTTCAAAAACTTTTGCTTTTCCTGAAAAATACAATCCTTCCTTTCCTGTTATTTTCGCTACAGAGCCTTCTTTAGCTAAATTTCCGTAGAGCATTCGTAAATGCCCCGTAGCTTTGATAGGTTGTTCTGTTGGCTTAATTACTTCCTGCCCATCCGTTAAACTTGGAACTGTTGCTAAATTTTCAGCTAAAGTTTTACCTGTTACGGTTAAACAATCTCCATGTAACAACCCTTTTTCTAGTAAATACTTTAAAACTGCTGGTGTACCGCCTACTTTATGTACATCCTCCATCAAGTATTTTCCACTAGGTTTTAAATCGGCTAAGAATGGAGTTTCATCAGAAATACGTTGAAAATCTTCCAAGGTAAATTGCACATCTGCTGCTTTGGCTATCGCTAAAAAGTGTAATACAGCATTGGTAGAGCCTCCCATAACCGTTACCAATCGTACTGCATTTTCCAACGATTTTTTTGTAACGATATCTGATGGTTTGATATCTTTCTCTAGTAATACACGTAATGTTTCTCCTGCCTTGACACATTCTTGTTCTTTGTCGTTGCTAATTGCAGGATTCGATGAATTGTAAGGCAAACTCATACCCAAAGCTTCAATTGCTGATGCCATGGTGTTTGCAGTGTACATACCTCCACAAGCTCCTGCTCCTGGACATGCTTTTTCTATCACGTTTTGATATTCTTTTTTAGTAATCGTTCCTGCAACTTTCTCTCCCCATGCTTCAAAAGCAGATACTACATCTAACTTTTTTCCTTCATGGCATCCTGAAACAATAGTTCCCCCGTATATTAAAACTGATGGACGATTTAAGCGAAGCATTGCCATTAAGGCTCCTGGCATGTTCTTATCACACCCTACTACAGTTACCAATCCGTCATATGACATCGCTTGTACCACCGTTTCCATAGAGTCGGCAATCACATCACGAGAAGGTAAAGAATAGCGCATTCCTGGTGTTCCCATAGAAATTCCATCAGAAACACCTATGGTGTTAAATATCAATCCTACTAAATCGGCATTTTCAGTTCCTTCTTTTACCAATTTTGCTAAGTCGTTTAGATGCATATTACACGGATTTCCTTCATATCCTGTACTTGCAATTCCGATTAATGGTTTTTCTAAGTCTGATTTTGACAATCCTATGGCATGCAACATAGCTTGTGCTGCTGGTTGTGTATCGTCTTGTGTTACTTGTTTACTAAATTTGTTTAGTTCCATCTTAGCTTGCTTTGCTTGTTTGACGTAAGCCTAATACTTCGTCTTTATATAATTTCATTAGTTTGTATCCGTGTGATTTTTCCCACGCTAGTGGAAATTGATAATCGTCTAACGATTGTAATCCAACTACTTCGGCTGCAGTTCCTGTAAAAAAACAAGCATCTGAATTTTTTAATTCTTCTAAAGTGAAGTGTTTTTCTTCAACAAAGATTCCTTCTTCTTTACATAAATCGATAACCGTAGCACGAGTAATTCCTGCCATAATGTGACCTCTTGGCGGTGTGTATAACTTTCCGTCTTTCTCCATAAAAACATTCGCTCCAGAACATTCTGCTACATTTCCATTCATATCTAACAACAATGCTTCATCATATCCATTATTTTTAGCTTCATTAGTCGATAGTATTGAATTAGCATAATGCCCCGTTACTTTAGCTTCAACAAAACATGACTTCGGATTCGGGCGCTGAAACGATGATGTTTTTACACGTAGTAATTTATCGCCCATGTACTTACCCCACTCCCAACATTGTATTACTGAATTCGTCTCTTTAGAAGTTAATAAACTCATATCTGATCCTGTAGTGACTAACGGACGGATGTATGCGTCTTTTAAACCATTACGCTGTAACAATTCGTAAGTAATTTGCGTAAGTTGTTCTTCAGAATAATCCAATTGAATATTCATGACTTCTGCTCCATACTTAAGCCTTTTGTAATGCTCATATGACTTAAAAATTTTAGTTCCTTCGGGTGTATTATAAGCTCTGATACCTTCGAAAACTCCATTTCCGTAGTGTAAACTCTGGCTGTACAAGTTCGCACTTGCATCTTTGGCTTTGATAAATTCTCCGTTGTAAAAAATTACTGTTTCTTCGTTGTAATACATTTTTTAGTTGTTTTGTTGTTCAAAATTATTTTTCGGTTTTTACTTTAGTTTCTGCTTTTCAGTATTTTAATGATTTCTAACCTATCTTTTAAAAACATAATAAATTAAAAATCAATTAATTAATATTTTTATCTTATGATATTCACGGAATAAAAAAAGCCTGTATCTAGAGTTAGATACAGGCTTCCTTATAGGCAAAAACTATCTGTATCAACTCGGTGGAGAGCTAATAATGACAATAATAATTACTACGATGTTAAAAAACTGATTCATGTTTTTTGTAACTAAAAAAGACTTCCTAAAATTTAGGAAGCCTTTTTAAAATTTATATAATTTAATAATAAAATACCACTTCCTTATCCTTGCGAAATAATCACAATGACAATAATAATAGAAATGATATTTAATACTTGTTTCTTCATTTGATGCCACAAATATTTGAAATTATTTTTTAGTTATCCTATTTTTTTTTTGATTTTTTTATTTAACTTTATTAAAAAAGACCTCGTAACCTCTTATATCACTTACACTTATAGAATTTTTTATTTAGTTTTTATCAAAATTTATTTTATAGATTTGCTCCGTTATGCAAACAGCAAACAAATAAAATGTACAACTATATAGCCAGTTTTTTAGTGCGGTCTTTCAACCGACGCTAGTCTTCCTTTTGCCCTAAACTGAGTATTGTATAATTTTATTTTCATCCTTTTGATTTCAATCATTTACATTTTTTTATTGTTACAAATTAGTGTTATTACTTTCAATAACGCAACTACTGTACGCACTACTTTTATCTGACGTCGCCCGTAAGGGTATTACTTCTTTTTTGGAACTTAAGTGCGTCCGGTTCTTCTTTCAAACCAAGGGTTATTAAAAATATAAGTTCCCTTTTTGTATTCATTTTTTTATAGTTTTTTATGATTTATATGTCAAAAGTATTTCAGCCATATCGTTTTAAAAACAGCTATTTTATGAACTCAGGAAATTTTCTGATAAACGCGTGAAGTTCTTCTTTAAAAGAAAAAAGACTACCTATAAAATAAGTAGCCTTTCTCTGCAAAAAAATAACTAATTGTTTAAATAATTGTACTTTGCCCCATGTGTATATTTTGGAAATTCATATCACTATCTTCTTGATTATAGATATAATCTGCTATAAAATCTCCTACTTTACTAGTAGAAAATGGACTCTCTGAATTGATATCTTCGGTAGTAATTCCTAATTCTAATGATTTTTGAACGGCTACTTCTACTACTTTAGCTTCTTGCATTAAACCTAAATGTTCTAATAGCATTGCTGCTGACAAAATAGATGCTAATGGATTCGCGATATCTTTTCCTTTTGCTTGTGGGAAAGATCCATGAATAGGTTCAAATAATGCATTTTCTTTTCCTACTGAAGCTGATGCTAACAAACCTATAGAACCTCCTATTACACTTGCTTCATCTGAAAGTATGTCTCCGAAAAGGTTTTCTGTTAAAATTACATCAAACTGTTTTGGATTTAAAATTAATTGCATTGCAGCATTGTCTACAAACAAGAAATCAACTTTAACATCTGGATATTGTGTAGCCAATGCTGTTACTGCTTTTCGCCATAACCTTGACGTTTCTAATACATTAGCTTTGTCTACCAATGTTAGTTTTTTACGTCTTTTTTGAGCTGCTTGAAAGGCTAAATGCGCCATTCGTTCAATTTCTTCTACAGTATAAGAACAACCATCAAAAGCATGCTGTCCGTCGTCACTTAATTCTTTAATTCCAAAATAAATTCCTCCAGTCAGTTCTCTATAAATAGTAATATCGGTTCCTTCAATTCTATCTTTCTTTAATGGTGAATTATGAAGTAACGTGTCATATGCTTTTACTGGACGCACATTGCAAAACAACCCTAACTCTTTTCGCAAGCGTAACAACCCTTGTTCAGGACGTACTTTTGCTGTAGGGTCATTATCGTATTTTGGATCTCCAATAGCACCAAATAAAATAGCATCACTCTTTTTACACAATTCAATGGTTTCATCTGGCAACGGGTTTCCTGTTTTATTAATAGCACAGGCTCCCATTAATGTTTCTGTAAATAAAAATGTGTGGTCAAACACATTACCAACAGCTCTAAGCACTTTTTTTGCCTGTTCTGTTACTTCTGGTCCTATTCCATCTCCTGGTATTACCGTTATATTGTACTTCATTTTTTTACTTTTTATTTCATTGTTGCTTCAAAAGCTGTTATTTTATCTTTTTTACTGATTAAAAAATCTATATCGTCGTAACCATTTATCATACATAGCTTTTTGTATGTATTGATTTCAAAATCTACATTACCCACAGGTGTTTTTAGTACTTGATTTTCTAAATCCACTATAATAGTTGTGTCAGGTAATTCAGTTACTTTTTTTAACAGTTTTACTAAATATTCTTTAGGTACTTGTACTGGTAATATTCCATTATTAAGTGCATTTCCTTTAAAAATATCCGCAAAAAAACTACTGATGACTACTTTAAACCCGTAACCCGCTAAAGCCCATGCAGCGTGTTCTCTACTTGAACCACAACCAAAGTTATCTCCTGCTATTAAGATACTTCCTGCATAATTTGGGTTATTTAGCACAAAGTCTTCATTTAAACTACCATTCTTATTGTAACGCCAATCTCTAAATACATTATCCCCGAATCCTTCTTTATTGGTTGATTTTAAAAATCGTGCGGGTATAATTTGATCGGTATCTATATTCTCGGTTGGTAGTGGTACTGCGGTATCTATTAGTTTAACAAATTTATCCATTAGTTTAATTCTTTTGTAAAGTCAGTAATTTTTCCTTCAACAGCTGTAGCAGCTGCCATTAACGGACTTGCTAAAATGGTTCTTGCTCCTTGTCCTTGACGTCCTTCAAAATTTCTGTTTGAGGTTGATACACAGTATTCTCCTTCTGGTATTTTATCGTCATTCATTGCTAAACATGCTGAACACCCTGGTTGTCGTAATTGAAATCCTGCTGCTTCAAAAACTTCTTGTAATCCTTCTCGTTTTATTTGTTTTGCTACTTGTTGTGACCCTGGTACTAACCACGCATTTACATTCGCCGCCTTTTGTTTTCCTTTTATATAGTTTGCTGCCACTCTAAAATCTTCTATTCTTGAGTTAGTACAACTTCCTATAAATACATAGTTAACGGGTGTATTAATTAATGATTCTCCTTTTTTAAAGTTCATATACTGTAATGACTTTTCAAAGGAAACATCATTAAACTGGGGAATATTTTCTGAAATTTTTATTCCCATTCCTGGGTTGGTTCCGTAGGTAAGCATTGGTTCTATGTCTTCTGCCTTAAAAGTGTATTCTTTATCAAATTTTGCACTTTTATCAGTCTTTAATGTTTTCCAATAGGCTACTTTGTTATCAAACTCGTCTCCTTTTGGTGCAAACTCACGTCCTTTTACATATTCAAAAGTGGTTTCATCAGGAGCAATCATACCGCCTCTGGCTCCCATTTCAATACTCATATTACACACAGTCATACGTCCTTCCATAGACATTTCTTCAAACACATTTCCTGCATATTCGCAGAAGTATCCTGTACCTGAATTTGTTCCTAATTGTGCTATGATATACAAGATTACATCTTTAGGTAGCACTCCTTTTTTCAACTTACCGTTTACATTTACACGCAAACTTTTTGGCTTTTCTAATAACAAACATTGACTTGCAAATACTTGAGCTACTTGGCTTGTTCCAATACCAAAAGCAATGGTACCAAAAGCACCGTGTGTTGATGTATGACTATCTCCACAAACCATAGTCATTCCTGGTTGCGTAATTCCTAACTCGGGAGCCATTACATGTACAATTCCATTATATCGATGTCCTAAACCATATAAAGTAATATCATTTACTTTACAGTTTTGTGTTAACTGCTCTAGTTGATGCCTTGACAGTTTGTCTTTTATGGGTAAATGTTGATTTACGGTTGGCGTATTATGATCGGCTGTTGCTACTGTTTTGTCTGGTCGTGCAATGGGAATATTACGTTCTTTTAACTCGTTAAATGCTTGCGGACTCGTTACTTCGTGAATTAAATGTTTGTCTATATATAAAATTTGTGGTCCGTCTTTAACAGTATCCACCATATGCGCATCCCATACTTTATCAAATAATGTCTTTCCCATTAAGCTATGGCTATTTTTGAAATTTTATTTACATGTTTCATAATCTGATGAATATCTTCATCGATTACTTCTTTTTGTCTATCAGCAAATTGTAAGAATGTTTTATAAGCTGTATCTAACTGAATTTTAGTTAATTCATACCCTATCTTTTTTGCTCTGTAAGCCAAGGCTGCTCTTCCGCTTCTTGCAGTTAATACAATAGCACTTTCTGTAACTCCTACATCTGCTGGGTCAATAATTTCATAGGTTTCACGGTTCTTGATTACTCCATCTTGATGAATTCCTGAACTATGAGCAAAGGCATTTGCTCCTACAATAGCTTTGTTAGGCTGCACAGGCATTCCCATGCGTTCACGAACCATCATGCTTGTATCGTATAGTAATTTAGTGTTAATATCTGTTTGGAGGTTTAAATATGGATGCTGCTTTAAAATCATCACCACTTCTTCCAAAGCTGTATTTCCTGCTCGCTCTCCTATTCCGTTAACCGTACATTCTATTTGACGTGCACCATTGATAGCTCCTGCAATAGAATTTGCTGTAGCCAATCCTAAATCGTTATGACAATGACATGAAATAACTACATTTTCAATCCCTTTTACATTGTCTTTTAGGTATTTAATTTTTGCTCCATATTCTTCAGGTAAACAATATCCTGTAGTATCAGGAATATTCAATACTGTTGCTCCTGATTTTATAACTTCTTCACAAACTTTAGCTAAAAAAGCATTATCGGTTCTACCTGCATCTTCTGCATAAAACTCTACATCGTCTACAAAGTTTTTAGCATACGAAACAGCTTCTTTTGCTCGCCTAATCACTTCTTCTTTCGAAGCATTGAATTTATACTGAATATGTGAATCACTGGTACCAATCCCCGTATGAATCCTAGGCTTATTAGCAAATTTTAAAGCTTCTGCTGCTACCTCAATATCTTTTTTTACGGCTCTTGTTAATCCGCAAACAGTAGCATTTTTAACTAATTTAGCTATTTCTTGTACCGAAGTAAAATCTCCTGGGCTTGATACTGGGAACCCTGCTTCAATTACATCAACTCCTAAAAAATCGAGCCTTTCTGCAATAATTAGTTTTTGTTGGGTATCTAATTTACATCCTGGAACTTGCTCTCCGTCTCGTAATGTGGTATCGAAAATTTGAATTTTATCGCTTTGCATAAATCTAACTATGATTATCAAAATAAAAACCAAATGTATATATTGGCTTTTCTAGCAAGCTCTTTTTTAATGGGTTAGTTACGATATCAAAACAACAAAAAACAAAAATAAACCACTGAAAAACAAAAAGTTATGCGTAAGAAAAATACATTCTCCAATCAACAAAATGACGCTTTGTTTGTTTTGATAAAGTCTTTATCAAAGTCAGAAAAGCGTCAGTTTAATTTATATGTTGGTCGTTTAGGGGGTAATGTAGATGCGAAATTTTTTGCGCTTTTTAAATTGCTTGAAAAAGAAAAGAGTTATAACGAAAGGGCCATTATAGATAGCGGTGTGGTTAGTAAACAGCAATTATCTAACTTAAAATCACATTTATACAAGCAAATACTTATTAGTCTTCGTATGAATCCTTCTCATAAAAACATTCGAATTCAAATACGTGAGCAGTTAGATTTTGCTACTGTTTTATATCAAAAAGGACTATACAAACAGAGTTTAAAGCTGCTTGACAAAGCAAAAAATATGGCGGTTGAGAATGAAGAGAAGAATATTGCCTATGAAATTGTTGAGCTTGAAAAGGTTATTGAAAGTCAGTATATAACCCGAAGTATTGATACACGTTCTGACGAATTAACTGTTCAAGCAAAAGAGCTTAGTATGCAAAATGTTATTGCTAGTAAGTTATCTAATCTGTCATTACAATTGTATGGTACGTTGCTGAAAAATGGCTACGTAAAAAACGATGAAGAGCTGCAAGGAGTGAATACTTATTTTTACTCTAAACTTCCTGAATATACGTATGAAGACTTGGGTTTTAGAGAAAAATTATGGTTATACAAAGCACATTTGTGGCATAGCTTTTTAACGCAGGATTTTTTACAGTGTTATAAGTATGCTAACAAATGGGTAGATTTATTTAAGCATGATACTAAGAATATTTCTTTGCATCCTGTTTTTTATTTAAAAGGGAAAAACTACTTATTAGAGAGCTTATTTTTTATAAAGCATTATGATAAGTTTAAAGAAGAGCTTTCTTTATTTGAAAAGGAAATTAAAGAAAAAAGTATTCCGCAAAATAGTAATACTGAAATTTTAACTTTTCTATACTATTATGCTAACAAATTGCACTTACATTTCTTAGAGGGTAGTTTTTCTGAGGGTGAATACTTAGTGGCTATTATTAACGATAAGATTAATAGTTATAAGGATCGTCTTGATAATCATCATATCGTTGTATTTTACTATAAAATTGCTTGTTTGTACTTTGGTATGGGTAAAAACAAAGAGTGTATTTTGTATTTAAATAAGATCATTAAACCTAAAAATATTCAAGTAGCTAATGACTTACAGTGTTTTGCTAGGGTGCTTTCTTTAATTGCTCATTACGAATGTGGCTTGGATTATGATTTGGAACGTCAGTTTAAAGATACCTATCGTTTTTTACTAAAAATGGAAAATTTACAAGAGGTTCAAAAAGAGTTTATTTCTTCTATAAAAGCATTGGGAGATGTATATCCGCACCAAATAAAAAAGGAATTTAAAGGAATATATGACCGTTTAAAAGTATACGAGCATCATCCTTATGAAAAAAGAGCTTTTTTGTATTTGGATATTCTTTCGTGGTTGGAAAGCAAAATAGAAAACAAAACTGTGGCGCAAATTATTCAGGAGAAGTTTGTTGCTATTCAGAAATAACGCTTCGGCTGCGCTCAATGTCCTAAATTTCAAACAAAAAGAAACCTCAAAAACATACGTTTTTTAATGAGATAACCACGTTGTTACCATCCTCATTATGAAAGTACACTTTAGTATGTCATTTCAACCGAAGGGAGAAATCTCATTAAAACAAGTAACTCATACTCTTAAGATTTCTCACACTTCGTTTCACTCGGTTCGAAATGACGATTTATCTTAAAAAACTCCTTCAGCAATTTTTTGAATATTTGTTGATCTTCCCATTGAATAATAATGTAAAATAGGCACTCCTTTTTGTTGTAATTCCTTACTTTGAGCAATGCACCACTCTACTCCTACTTGTCGTACTTCTGCATTACTCTTACAATTCACAACCTCTTTTACCAAAGTATCTGGTAAATCAACTTTAAAACGGTGCGGAATTAAATTCAATTGCTTTTTGGTTGAGATTGGTTTTAATCCCGGAATAATAGGAACCATAATTTCCTCTTCTCTACATTTTTTTACAAACTCAAAATACTTTTGATTATCAAAAAACATTTGTGTTATCACATAATTTGCTCCGTTTTTAATTTTCTTTTTTAAAAAGTGAATATCAGAATCTAAACTTGGTGCTTCCATATGTTTTTCAGGATATCCAGCTACTCCAATACAGAAATCGGTTTTTGATGAGTTTTGCAAATTATCATCCAAGTATCTTCCTTTATTTAAGTTCTCTATTTGTGTAACTAACTCACTTGCGTATGCATGTCCATCATTTTCTGGCTTAAAATAAGTTTCGCTTTTTACTGCATCACCACGTAATGCAACTACGTTATCAATTCCTAAAAAATCGAGATCAATTAAGAAGTTTTCAGTGTCTTCTTTGGTAAATCCTCCACATAAAATATGAGGAATAGCATCTACTTGGTATTTATTTTGAATCGCCGCACAAATACCTACTGTACCTGGACGTTTTTTTACTACTTGCTTTTTTAAGAGTCCGTCTCCTAACTCTTTATACACGTATTCCTCACGATGATAGGTTACGTCTATAAACGGCGGATTGAACTCCATTAACGGATCAATATTTTTGAATATTGAATCAATCGTATCTCCCTTTAACGGTGGAAGAATTTCAAACGAAAACAACGATGTTCCGTTAGCATTTTGTATGTGCTCAGTTACCTTCATAAGTATGGCTTACAAAGGCGTATTTAGCTATACCAATGAAGCTGCAATTAACGATATTGCTGCCATTATCAGTAGCTGTATTGCAAATCGAATCTCTAAATTATACTTTTTCATTTGTCTAATTTTATTGATTTTTTTTATATGGCAATATTACTACTGTTTTGTAGTTTTTAGTTTACCTAACTTAAAACTTATTGTTAATTAAATACGCTCTTTTGTTTATTTATTTTAAAGTTATTATTAATTGTCTGATATGTTTGGATGTAACCATTTTCTAGCTTTTTCTAAGGGTATATTTTTTCGCTCTGCAAAATCTCTTACTTGGTCGTCTGTTATTTTACCTAACCCGAAATATTTAGCTTCTTCATTGGCAAAATAATATCCTGAAACGGCTGCTGCTGGCCACATGGCTAAGCTTTCTGTTAAGCTTACACCTATGTTTTCTTCTACCTGTAAAAGCTGCCAAATTGTTTCTTTTTCTAAATGATCTGGGCATGCAGGATATCCAGGTGCTGGACGAATTCCTTTGTACGCTTCTTTTATCAATTCATTATTGGTTAAGTTTTCTTCGGATGCATAGCCCCAATGTTTCGTTCTAACTCTGTGGTGTAAGTATTCAGCAAAAGCTTCAGCAAAACGATCAGCAATGGCTTGTACCATAATAGCATTGTAATCATCGTGATTTTCTTTGTATTGTAGCGCTAATTCATCAGCTCCAAAAATGGCAGTACAAAAAGCCCCTATATAATCCGTTCTTTCAATTTCCTTTGGAGCAATAAAATCTGCCAAAGCAAAACTTGGTTTTCCTTCTCGCTTTTTTAATTGCTGACGTAAGGTTCTAAACACTGCGATTTCTTTTCCTTTCTTTTGAACTGAAATATCGTCGTCGTTAATTGTGTTTGCTTCAAACAAACCGAAGATTGCTTTAGGTTTTAATGCTTTTTTTTCTATGATGAGTTGTAACATCTTCTGAGCATCTGCAAACAAATTGGTTGCCTCTACTCCTACTACTTCATCTTCTAAAATATCAGGAAAATTCCCATGTAAATCCCACGAGCGAAAAAACGGACTCCAATCAAAATATGGTACCAAATCTTTTAAACTTACTTGTTCTAATTTTTGTACGCCTAGTTCTTTTGGTTTAGTAATGTTAGTAGTCTCCCAATCTATTCTGAATTTTCGCTCTCTAGCTTCTTCAATTGGGATGTAGTGCTTCTGTTTTCCTCGTTTTAAGAATTTATCTCGAAACTCTTCGTAATCTTTCTTCAACTTGGCAACATATTCGTTTGAGGTTTCTTTATTTAGTAAATCTCCTACTACAGTTACCGCTCTTGATGCATCGTTTACGTGTACCACTGCATTTTTATACTGCGTATCAATCTTTACAGCAGTATGTGCTTTAGAAGTTGTTGCTCCTCCTATTAATAAAGGAATTTCCAAATTTTGACGTTCCATTTCTTTGGCTAAATACACCATTTCATCCAACGAAGGTGTTATCAATCCGCTTAAACCAATCGCATCTACGTTCTCCTTTTTAGCGGTTTCTATGATTTTTTCTGGAGGAACCATTACTCCTAAATCTACAATCTCATAATTGTTACAACCTAATACTACAGATACGATGTTCTTACCAATATCATGCACATCTCCTTTTACCGTTGCCATCAATATCTTTCCGATAGCTTGTTGCTCCTCGCTTTTCTCTGCTTCAATAAAAGGATTCAAATAGGCTACCGCTTTCTTCATTACTCGGGCAGACTTTACTACTTGTGGTAAAAACATTTTTCCAGTACCAAACAAGTCTCCTACTACATTCATTCCCGTCATTAAATGTCCCTCAATTACATGTAGTGGTTTTGCTACACTCAAACGTGCTTCTTCAGCATCTTCTTCTATAAAAGCATCTATTCCTTTTACTAAAGAATGTGTAATACGGTCTTGTAGTGGTAAACTTCTCCATTCTAAAACTTGCTCACTGCTTTCTTTTTTAGTTCCTTTTACCGTTTCAGCAAATTCTAATAAACGTTCTGTAGCATCGTCTCTTCTATCTAAAACAACATCTTCAATATGTTCTAATAAATCCTTCGGAATATCATCGTAGACTTCTAACATCGTCGGATTCACAATTCCCATATTCATCCCTGCTTTGATAGCATAGTATAAAAATACCGAGTGCATCGCTTCTCGAACGACATTATTTCCTCTAAATGAAAATGATACATTACTTACTCCTCCACTGACACTTACATGCGGTAAATTTTCACGTACCCATCGGGTAGCTTCTATAAAATCTAATGCATTTTTTCTATGCTCTTCCATTCCCGTAGCTACAGGAAAAATGTTTAAATCGAAAATGATATCTTCTGGCGGAAAACCAACAACATCCACTAATATTCTATAGGAACGTTCCGCAATTTCAATTCTTCGCTCGTAAGTATCTGCTTGTCCTACTTCATCAAAAGCCATGATAATTACAGCAGCTCCGTATCTTTTTATCTGGGTAGCTTCCCAAATAAATTTTTCTTCTCCTTCTTTTAGAGAAATAGAGTTTACAACCGATTTACCTTGTACTACCTGTAAACCAGCTTCGATAATTTCCCATTTAGAACTATCAATCATAATAGGAACCCTGGCAATATCAGGTTCAGAAGCTATCAAGTTTAAAAAACGTACCATTGCTTCTTTCCCTTCAATCAAACCATCATCCATATTAATATCGATGATTTGCGCTCCTCCATCTACTTGATGACGTGCAATTGCCAAGGCTTCATCAAATTTTTCTTCTTTTATCAATCGAAGAAATTTACGCGATCCTGCTACATTTGTACGTTCACCTACATTAATAAAATTACTTTCTGGAGTAATAATCAGTGGTTCTAACCCCGATAATTTCATGTATCTTCTTTCCTCACTCATTTACTAACTCTTATGTGATACCGAAATAAATTCAGCATGACGTGGTTTGTATTTCGCTGCTACTGCTGCAATAGCCGAAATATGCTTAGGCGTGGTACCGCAACATCCACCTATGATATTGATTAAGTTTTTCTTTAAATATTCTTCTATCTGATTGGCAGTTTCTTCAGGAGTTTCGTCATATTCTCCAAAGGCATTCGGTAATCCAGCATTTGGATGTGCAGAAATGGCAAAGTCCGTTTTAGAAGCAATTGCCTCTAAGTGTGGTTGTAATAAATTGGCTCCTAAAGCGCAATTAAATCCTACGGATAACAACGGAATATGAGAGATAGAAATTAAAAATGCCTCAGCTGTTTGTCCTGATAACGTCCTTCCTGAAGCATCGGTTATTGTACCTGAAACCATGATAGGAATTTCTATATTTCGTTCCGCTTTTATCTCTTCAATGGCAAATAAAGCGGCTTTGGCATTTAAGGTATCGAATACGGTTTCTACCAACAAAATATCTGAACCACCATCAATTAAAGCTTCTACTTGTTGCATATAAGCAGTGCGTAACTCGTCGAAAGTTACCGCTCTGTACCCTGGGTCATTTACATCTGATGACATGCTTGCCGTACGATTGGTAGGTCCGATAGAACCTGCTACAAAACGAGGTTTGTGCGGTTCTTTTGCTGTGAACTCCTCTGCTACTTCTTTGGCTATCTTAGCAGATTGGTAATTTAACTCGTATACCAAATCTTCCATTTGGTAATCTGCCATGGCAATGGTAGTTCCTGAAAAAGTGTTGGTTTCTACAATGTCTGCTCCTGCCGCAAAGTACTTTCTGTGTATTTCTTTTACGGCTTCGGGTTGTGTAATGGATAACAAATCGTTGTTTCCTTGCAACGGTGTTGGATAGTCTTTAAAACGTTCTCCACGAAAATCTTCTTCAGTAAATTTATATTCCTGAAGCATGGTTCCCATAGCGCCATCGAGCACAAGAATTCGTTTTTGTATTTCTTGATAAATGTTTGACATTCCTGATATTTAGTGTAATGTTATCAGGAAAAGAGGAAAGAAAATTCTTTTCGTTATCTCTCTGCCAAAGCAGTAGAATGTAGCACCTTCTTTGTTTGCACAAAGGGTTGCTAAGGTTTCAAAGGGTCTATTCCCTCCACCTTTCTTGATAACATCAATACGTTAATAAACGGAGCAAAGTTATCGTATTATTTTTTATTTACCCAATTTTTATTTTCATAATTAAATAACTAAATGAAAAAGAGCACTTTTACTACTAGGCAACAACATAATTTTGTTTTATATTAGATGCTTGAAACAAGAAGAATAAAATTGCTAAACTTCCGTTTATCACATTTATATATACGGATAAAAGTAGTTTTTGTTCTTTTATAACGAGTTACCTACAATATGAAAAAACCGATGGACATTGAAAAAACTGATTGACAATAAACAACTCGAACTAATATATGAACGAGGCAAAGGTGCTTGGACCTATCATATTGTTATTCCAAATACTGCCGAAATTGAGGGCAAATGGGGCTCACTAAAAGTTTCAGGAAGAATAGACAATTACCAGTTAAAATCAATGAATTTGGCTCCTCGCAAGGAAAAGGATAAAATGATTTCCATAAACAAGGAAATCAGAGATAAGATTGGCAAAGGTGGTGGAGACAAAGTTATGGTAACATTATTTTTACACACAAAAAATAGAATAAACGAAGATTTAGAAATTTTTCAATGTTTTAAAGATGCAGGCGTACTTGACAAATTTCAAGCTCTAAACGATAAGAAAAAAAAAGAGATTATTGATAGCATATACGAGCAAAATACAGAGGAACAACAGATAGATAAAATAAACACAATTATTAATCAATTACTTAACTAAACATTTGAAAAGTGGCAAAAAAGAAAATTGCAAAAATTTACGAGAAATTAAGCGACGAATACGAAATCTTCGCTGAAAACGACAACGAGTGGAAAAAAAACGGACTGAACAGTACCGATTTTAAAAGTTTGGTGTCAGTAATGCTCTCGACAATGACCCACACAAAAAGGGTAATCAGAGCTTGCAATGCTCTTTACGAAAAAGCCACAACGCCAAAAGAAATATTGGACTTAAGCGATGATGAACTGACCGAGTTGATTAAGCCGGTTGCACACTACAACAGAAAGACAAAACATCTAAAAGAAATGTGCCAACAACTGATTGACAAGCACAATGGGAAAGTCCCACGTACTGAAAAAGAACTTTTGGAATTACAAGGCGTTGGACGAAAATGTGCGGACATCTTAATGAACTTTAACTTTGGTGGCGACACCATCGCAGTTGACACACACGTTCACAGAGTTTTGAACCGACTTGGAATTGTGGACACCAAAACTAATGAACAGACCGCTGACGAAATCAACGAACTGACACCGAAAAAATACAAAAAACACGCTCACGAATGGCTGATACAGCACGGTATGAACATCTGCAAATCGAGAAAGCCAAATTGCGAAGAATGTATCGTTTCCGATTTAAGTGGCTACTACGAAAAGGCAAGTTAAAAGCAACAAAAAATACTGCAGGTAACAATGGCTATAAGTAATTGCTTGTTCTAGCCTACTTCTGAAAATCCTCGCGGATTTTCAGTTTGGTGCGTACTTGCAAAGTTAAGTGCTAAACCACGCAACTACTCATAGCCGAAACCGTTGTACACAAGCTTGACCCGTCCTGAATAAAGGCTACGTAATTTTAAACATTATGTATAAAAACGACAAAGTCATCAGACGGTATTCAGAACCTTTTAAACTGAAAATTTTAGACGAACTTACAACCGGAAAACTAAACAAGTATCAATTAGGTAAGGCGTATGGTATTGCACCAACTACCATTAATGAATGGATTAAGAAGTACAACTATGAAGACCTTATGAACACTAGAATAACAGTGAAAACTAAAGACGAAATAACACGTATAAAAGAACTTCAATAAGAGATTGAACAACTTAAAAAATTGTTGTTAAAGAAAGACTTGGATGCGATGATTCAAGATTCATACCTGGAAGTGGCTGCAGAAGACCTTGGTTATAAATCGGTTGCCGAACTAAAAAAAAAGTTAAATATAGAGCGGTAAGTAAAACTAAAGACAAAGCTAAAGGATTTGCGTCTTTAACCACTATTTGTAAGCCTTTCGGGATTAAACGTGATGCTTATTACAAGTATAAATACAGAGCTGATAAACGTTTAAAACTTGAACAACAGGTCATTCAAATTGTAAACCAAAAACGTAGATCCTTGCCTAGAGAAGGTGTACGTAAACTCAAAATATCTTTGAAAAACGATTTTGATAAAACTAACCTCAAAGTAGGCAGAGACACGCTTTTCAACATCCTTAGAAAACACAATATGCTTATAACCAGAAAGAAACCTAGCTATAGAACTACCAACTCTTTCCATAGGTTCTATAAACATAAAAACATCATCAAAGATTTACTTGTTAATAGACCTAATCAAGTCTGGGTATCTGATATTACCTATATCAGAACTGTAAAAGGATTTTGTTACTTGGCGCTCATAACCGACATGTATTCAAGGAAAATCATTGGCTATGACCTTAGTGATAGCCTTGAACTTAGCGGTTGTGTCAGAGCGCTTAAAAAGGCTTTATATCAAGCTAAAAACACTCAGAACCTTATACACCACTCGGACAGAGGAATACAGTATTGTAGTAATGTATACAAACAAATTTTAAAGAGAAAAACATCAAAATTAGTATAACAGAAGAAAATCATTGCTACGAAAACGCTATTGCGGAACGTGTAAACGGCATCCTAAAAGACGAATTCTATCTCGACCAGACCTTTGATAGCGTACAACACGCAAAAAGAGCAACAAAAAGTGCTATTAATCTATACAACCAAATTAGATTACATGTATCTTTAGATTATAAAACACCCAATATGGTATATTTAAAAACAGCCTAAATCAATTTTTAACCTGTAGCCATATTTCAGGACTAGACAGAGTTTAAAGACATCAAAAAAGGATACAAACCAATCCTTTTATATTTAGAAGATAATTCAAAAAACGAAGTTATTTTTCTAAGGTACAATTTAACCCCTAAATCATATATGGTTTATGATAATAAATGGAATATAATAGTAGATGATTTAAATCTACATGGATTAAAAGCCAAGGGAGACTTCATTTATTTTTATGAGTTAGTAAATGGAGAGAAAAAATATACAGCATATGATATTAATGGACAACTTATAGGTGAAAATAGAAATTTTAATCCTAACCAATTGTTAAACAACCACTTAACAACGATCATGATTTTAATTACTTAATCTCTACTTTATATAAATAGAATTTAGCTTATATTCCCTATTATGCAGGAATATAAGCTTTTTTTAAATTAAATCACTTGTTAAGCTTTCCTTCTAAGGAATACTAGTCTTTTACTGGAACAAATCCGAAGATAAATAGCGATCTCCTCTGTCGCAAATAACCGCTACAATTACACCTTTTTCAATGGTTTGAGCTATTTCCAAAGCTGCATGTACCGCTCCTCCACTACTCATACCTGCAAAAACACCTTCTTCTTGCGCTAACTTTCTAGTCATATTTTTAGCGTCATTTTCATCTAACTCTACGATTTGGTCTACCTTGCTTTTATTAAAGAATTTTGGTTGGTATTCTGGCGACCACTTACGAATTCCTGGTATTCTAGCTCCATCTTTAGGCTGTGCTCCTATAATTTGTACTTCTGGATTTTGTTCTTTTAAATAAGTAGAAACTCCCATGATGGTTCCTGTAGTTCCCATCGCCGATACAAAATGAGTTATTTCTCCCTCTGTATCGTTCCAAATTTCCGGACCTGTAGTTTTATAGTGTGCTTTCCAATTATCAGTATTTTCAAACTGGTTTAGCATAAAATACCCTTTTTTATAGCGTAGTTCTAAGGCGACATCTCTAGAACCTTCAATACCTTTTTCTGCATCAGTTAAAATAACCTCAGCTCCGTAAGCACGCATCGTTTTTACACGTTCTTCCGTAGAGTTTTCTGGCATAACCAAAACCATATTTACTCCTAATATTTTTGCCATGAGCGCTAACGCAATTCCTGTGTTTCCACTAGTTGCTTCTACTAAATAGTCTCCATGACGGATATTTTTCCTTTTAATAGCTTCAGCAATCATATTAAAGGCTGCTCGGTCTTTTACACTTCCACCAGGATTGTTTCCTTCTAATTTTAGCAATAACTTCACTCCTTCTTTTTGAAGGATGTTAGAAACTTCTATTAGAGGTGTATTTCCTATGCTATCTATTATCGTTTTAGTTTTCATGGTTACTTTTCTACCTACATTATTTAACATAGGATTTTCTAGTGGTTATTTTATTCTCTGACTCATAGGTCACAATAGATCCTTCTGAAAAAGAGGTGGTTACGCAAACATTTGCACCTATAATGCTATCTCTTCCTATCACTACATCGCCTCCTAAGATAGTTGCATTGGCGTAAATGGTTACATTATTTTCAATCGTTGGATGCCTTTTTGTGGATGCTAATTCTTTTTTTACTTGAATTCCTCCTAAGGTAACTCCTTGATATATTTTTACGTTTTCTTTAATAATCGTGGTCTCTCCAATCACAATTCCTGTTGCATGATCTATAAAAAACGAATCGCCAATGGTTGCTCCTGGGTGAATATCCGTTCCTGTTAATCCGTGTGAATATTCGCTCATCATTCTTGGTAAAATCGGAATTTCCATTTTATACAATTCATGACTCAATCGATACACAGCAATCGCATGAAAACCCGGATAGGCTAAATAGACTTCACCTAAGCTTTTACAGGCTGGATCAGTCTTTTCAAATGCCTTAGCATCTAAATCTAACTTTTTTCGTATTTCACAAAACGTTTGTTGGTATGCTGCCCATGCTTCCGAAGCATTTTCAATAGCTAACCCGTTTAAAATTTTTATAAACTTCTCTTTTAAACGGTTTGCTTTTTCTTGGCACGCATCATTAAAGAATGCGTAAAATAATTGTTTTGTAAAGTTTTCTACATCATCTTTTAATGATAAATCGTATTGTTTGAATTGCATTTACTAATTTTTTACAAAAAATAACTAACTTTCTGGAGCTAGCTCAACTTCAAGTCCTTCTAATTCAGACGTCATTTGAATCTGGCATCCTAATCGGCTATTTTCTTCTACATGAAATGCTTCTGCTAACATTGCATCCTCATCATCATTCATTTCTGGCAATTCATGATTCGACTTTACATAACATTGACACGAGGCACATATCGCCATTCCTCCACAGATTCCAATAGTTCCTTCAGGAGCTAATTCGTATGATCGAACTACTTCCATTAAGTTCATTGCCATATCTGTCGGAGCAACTACCCCATGCATTACACCATCACGGTCAGTTATTTTTATATTGATGTCTTGATTATCCATTTGTAACAATTTCTTAAAGGAATCAGTAGTTAGGTAGGCTATTTTAGTTTTGTTGGTGAAGGAGTTTTTATTTAAAACTTGTAATTACAACAAACTTATCCGCTCAACTCCTAACTACTTTCATCCTAATCCTCAATTATTCAATTGCTTTTACTACCGCTTTTGGTGCTTCTTTTCTTGTTCCGTCGAAACCGTCTACACCCCCAACAGTAGTATATTTCATCACATATTTTTTATCTGGATGAATACGTTTATAAGCACTTTGACACATTAGTGTTGCTTCGTGGAATCCACACAAAATCAATTTTAACAATCCTGCTTCAAAAACAGTGAATAGTCCTGTTGGACCCGCTCCAATAATTAACATATCTGTTTGTATCATGTTCTCTTTATTTTGTCATTACGAGAATTCCAATGAATTGGAATACGAAGTAATCTACTTATCGACTAACAGATTGCTTCACTTTGTTCGCAATGACGTTACTTTACTAAACTCTCTGTCAGTTTATTTAATGTTTCTACTTTATGTTCAAAGTTTCCTTTGATGGTTTTTCTATAACTATTTAAGTTTTGTACTAATTGATTGATGTCTTCTGGAATTACTTCTTCAAAAAACTGACGCAATCTTTTAGCAGTTGTTGGCGATTTTCCATTGGTTGAAATAGCTACTTTTACATTTCTTTTGGTTACAATTCCGCCCATATAAAAATCACAATACGGTGGATTGTCTGCTACATTCACCAATTTATTTTGGCTCCTACAATCTTTATACACTTGTATATTTACCTCAGGAACATCGGTTGTCGCAATCACCAAATGTTTTCCTTGTAAATACGTGTCGTTATAGCTATCTATTATCATATTCACCTCACCTTTTTGAGCTACTTCAACAGTTTCTTCTCTAAAAAAAGAAGCTACCATAGTTACCTTAGCATCTGGACTCGATTTTAATAAAAATCGTAGTTTTTCTTCTGCTACAAATCCTCCTCCAACAATTAGCACTTCCAGTTCTTTAGTCTTTAAAAAGATTGGATATAAATTATTTCTTTCTTCCATTATACCACTTCTTTTAAAGCTACTTCTTGTTGCACTTGTAGTAATTGCTGTCTGTGATTTACCACATCTCCTAACAGAATAATAGCAGGATTACTCAAGTTATTTTTAGCTACGACTTCTTCTATCGTATCTACAGTACCGATTCCTATTTTTTCTTCGGGAGTTGTTCCGTTTTGAATAATGGCTACTGGTAATTCGTTCTTTCCTTCTTGCTTAAAAAGCTGAATGATTTCAGAGAGTTTGCCCATTCCCATTAAAATAACAACCGTTGCATTGGATTTTGCTGCCAAAGCAACATCATTTGATAATTGATGCTGTTTTGTAGTTCCTGTAATTACCCAAAAACTTTCTGAACTTCCTCTTTTTGTCAACGGGATATTCTGATACGCTGGTACTTCTAACGAAGAAGAAATCCCTGGTACAACAGCAGCCTCTAATCCATGTTTTGCGGCATACTCCATTTCTTCTGCCCCTCTACCAAAAATAAAAGGGTCACCTCCTTTTAAACGTACTACATGTCCGTGAGAAAATCCTCTAGCAACAATCAACTCATTGATTTGTTCTTGTTGATATCGATAGCATCCTCTGCGTTTTCCCACAAAAATTAATTCTGCATTCGGATTCACATATCCTAACAGTTCATTATTCACCAATGCATCGTACAATACCACATCAGCTTGTTCTAATGCTTTGATGGCTTTTAAGGTGATTAAATCAGCATCTCCTGGTCCTGCACCTACTACGGTTAATTTCGGTTGATTTTTCATTGGACTCTCCTTTTTTTAACTTTCTACGGCTGCCTTTCTATAAACATCTACTGTTTTATAAAATGCTGTTGCACTTTCTAAATATGCTTTTGCTAAAGCTTCCGTAGGTTCATTCTTATTAATTTGATAAATCAATTCTGCAAATGAACTTGATAATTCTATTTTATTTGTTGCTACAAACAGTTCATCAAAATTGGTAATGATTCCTGCCTGTGTATTGGTTTTTGCTCCTTCTGCAGTTAACAAGGCTTTAGCAGTGTTTACCATAGCTGCATAAGCGTGATAAATACTATCTGACCATTGCTGATTATTCAAGGCTTGTGAAGCATTTTCTAGCTTTTCTTCACTTTCAAACAGTAAGGTTGCTACTAAGTCTATCACCACTCCTGCACATTCCCCTACCCCTATGGCTTTTACATAATTTTTATCGTGACCCCAATCAATAAAATCATCTTCCGTTAAATTGGTGGTGTCTGATAACTCTTTTAAAAGCTCATAGAAATATGTTTTTCCTTGTCTATCGTAATAGCTTAAGAAGTCTTCATTGGGTTGTTTATGGCTTTCAAAGTTGTTTAATAAGATTCGTAAAGATTCTGGTCCTCTTTTACTTGGTATTTTTATCAACTTATCAGCAAAACGACCATTTCCTTCTCCTAAAACTCCTCCTCCAACTAATACTTGTAAAGCTGGTGCTAATAACTTTCCTACTTTTATAGACATTCCTTGAAAACCAATGTGCGCCATGTTGTGTTGTCCACAAGCATTCATACACCCACTAATTTTAATGGTAATATCTTTGTTATTTACATACTGTGGATATTCAGCTTTTAACACACGTTCTAACTCTGCTGCAATTCCTGTACTACTTGCAATACCTAAATTACATGTGTCGGTTCCCGGACATGCAGTGATATCATTCAAACTATTATATCCTGCGTCTGCAAAACCTAACTTTTTTAATTCTGTATAGAAAAATGGTAAAAACTCCTCTCTTACGTGACGAATCAAAATATTTTGACGTAGCGTAAAGCGTAACTCATTTGCACCATATTTCTTGATTAAATCAGCTAACAAACGTGCTTTATCGGTATAAAAATCTCCTAAATGTACTTTAATGCCTATCGCGTATAACCCCTCTTGCTTTTGCTTGAAAACATTCGTTGTTTTCCAGTTTTGATACGCTTCTTTATCTTCTATTACTACAGATGGAACTTTGTTCGTTTCAAAAACAATGTCTTGTTCAAAATCAGCTGTGTCAATTGGATAAGTTTTATACGCTAATGCATTTCTTTCAGCTGCTACTAATTCTAAGAAAGTATCAACACCTAAATCTTTTACCAAGAATTTTAAGCGAGCTTTGGCTCTTTTTACACGCTCTCCGTAACGATCAAATACACGTAATACGCCTTCAATAGTAGGAATTAACAACTCTGCTTCTAAAAACTCATAAATTACATCTGCATGACGTGGTTGTGAACCCAATCCACCAGCTAACAACACTTTAAAACCTTTTACTTCTTTACCCTCTATTGTTTTCGTTTTAGCAATGAATCCTAAATCGTGAATAAAACTCAATGCAGTATCTTCTTCCGAAGAAGAAAAAGACATTTTGAACTTCCTTCCCATTTCTTGACAGATTGGGTTGCGTAAGAAAAACTGGAAAGTCGCGTGTGCGTATGGTGTTACATCAAATGGTTCTTTCGGATCGATTCCAGCAGTTTCTGAGGCCGTTACATTACGTACTGCATTACCACATGCTTCACGCAACGTAATATCGTCTTTTTCTAACTGTGCCCATAACTCGGGGGTTCTGTCTAAACTTACGTGGTGAATTTGAATATCTTGACGTGTGGTAATATGTAAACGCCCTCTTGAATATTCATCAGAAACATCTGCAATTCTGTGTAATTGTTCGCTTGTAACTTTACCATACGGTAATTTGATACGAATCATTTGTACCCCAAATTGGCGTTGACCGTAAATTCCTCTGGCTAAACGTAAGCTTCTAAAACGTTCTTCATCTATTTTTCCTTCGTTAAACAAACGTATTTTACGTTCTAACTCTAGGATATCCTTTTCTACTAAAGGGTTTTCTATTTCTGATCTAAAACTTTGCATGTGGTTTTTTAATAGTTGTTTGCTTATAAAAGCGTTGTTATTCGTTATGTAAGAACTCTTGCTTTGCTAACAATTGTTCTTCTGTTTCTACATGTGCATCATCTGGCACGCAACAATCTAATGGACATACTGCCGCACATTGTGGTTCTTCATGAAATCCTTTACACTCAGTACATTTATCGGGTACTATAAAATAGTACTCGTCTGATACTGGTTCATTCTCCTCGTCTGCATTTACAGAAGCTCCACCTAATAAGGTTACATTTCCTTGTAATGACGTTCCTTCGCTATATTTCCAGTCACTCGCTCCTTCATAAATGGCTGTATTTGGGCATTCTGGTTCGCAAGCTCCACAGTTAATGCACTCATCTGTAATGATTATTGCCATAACTTTTATTATTTACTTGATAAAACCAACTCCTGATGTGGTATTGGTTTTTGGATTGATGATTATAAAGGCTCCGTTAGCTTTGTTTTCCTCATATGAGTCAACAAACAAAGGTTTACTTACTTTTAAACTAACTTCTCCAATTTCGTTTAGTGATAATTGAGTTGGAGTTTCTTCTTTTCCAGAAAAATCGGTACGAATTAAAGATGTTAGTTCTGTTATTTTTGCTTGCGCATCATTTACACCATGCTTGATGTAATATTTTTGAGAAGCTTGTAATGGTGCTTTATCCATCCAACAAACAGTAGCTTCTAATTGTTTTACCACAGAAGGTTCTTCTCCTGTTTTCACCAACATATCTCCTCTGCTAACATTTACATCGTCTTCTAAGGTGATGTTCACAGAGCTTCCTCTTTTTGCTCTTGCATATTCTTTATCAAAAAACTGAATACTTTTTATGATAGATTTTGTTGCTGATGGTAATACCGTTACACTATCTCCTACTACTAAATCACCTCCATACAATTTCCCTGCATATCCTCTGAAATCGTGATATTCGTCTGTTTTAGGGCGTATAACTGTTTGCACAGGGAAGCGTGCTTTTGATACTTCTTGCGTATGTTCAGACCCCAAGTTTTCAAAGTGACTCAGTAAAGTTTCTCCTTTATACCAAGGGGTGTTTTCTGAAGACTTCACAACATTGTCTCCTTTTAAAGCTGAAAGAGGTATAAATGTGATATTTTGATTTTTATAGGCACTCTTTTTTGATAAATACTCTATTTCGTCTTTTATCTCATTGAACTTTTCTTGTGAAAAATCTACCAAATCCATTTTGTTTACAGCGACTATTACATCTTTTACTCTTAGTAAATTATTGATAAAGAAATGACGATAAGTTTGTTCTACCACTCCATTTCTGGCATCTACCAAAATGATAGAAGCTTGAGAATTTGAAGCTCCAGTAACCATGTTTCTGGTATACTCAATATGACCTGGAGTGTCGGCTATAATAAAGCTTGTTTTTGGTGTTGAGAAATATATGTGAGCTACATCAATAGTAATTCCTTGTTCACGTTCTGCTACTAATCCGTCAGTGGCTAAAGAAAAGTCTAAGTAATCAAACCCACGTTGTTTACTTTTTTCTTCTATCGCTTCTAATTTATCTTGGGTTAATGATTTTGTATCGTATAAAATTCGCCCTATTAGTGTGCTCTTTCCGTCATCTACACTTCCTGCTGTTGCTATTTTTACTACGTTCATGTTCTTTTAGTATTGAGTGATTAGTATTGAGCTTTGAGTATTTTTCTCTCTTTACTCTATACTAAATACTAGGTTTTCTTTTTAAAAATATCCTTGTTGTTTGCGTTTTTCCATTGCTGCTTCAGATCGTTTATCATCAATCCTTGCTCCTCTTTCTGATATAGTTGATTCTCTAATTTCGTCTACTACTGTATCAATATCTATTGCATCTGATAAAACTGCTGCCGTACAACTCATATCTCCTACTGTTCTAAAACGAACCATACGCTCTTGTACTTCTTCTTCCTCTTCTCTATACACAACTTCATCATTTGCAGACCAGATTAACCCGTCTCTAATAAATGTGGCTCTTTTATGAGCGAAATAGATGGATGGAATTTCAATTTGTTCTTGTTGTATATACGACCAAACATCTAATTCTGTCCAGTTAGATATTGGAAAAACACGTACGTTCTGACCTAAATCGATTCTTCCATTCAACATATCGAACAACTCTGGACGTTGATTCTTTTCATCCCATTGTCCAAAATCATCTCGTACTGAAAAAATACGTTCTTTAGCTCTCGCCTTTTCTTCATCTCTACGCGCTCCACCGATACACGCATCAAAACCAAACTCTTCAATGGCATCTAATAACGTTTCGGTTTGTAGCATGTTTCGGCTCGCGTACTTTCCTGTTTCTTCTCTTACTTTACCAGCATCAATATTATCTTGTACTTGACGAACAATTAACTCAACACCTAATTGTTCTACCAAACGGTCTCTAAATTCAATCGTTTCAGGAAAATTATGTCCTGTATCGATATGTAATAAAGGAAATGGAATTTTCGCTGGATAAAATGCTTTTTGAGCAAGTCGCACCAGTGTTATACTATCTTTGCCCCCCGAAAACAATAACACCGGTTTTTCAAATTGCGCGACTACTTCTCTTAATATATATATGGCTTCACTTTCTAAAGCTCCTACTTGTATCGTTTCTGTATTCATAATCCTATTTTTAAATATGTAAACCACATTCTCTATTACTTTCTACTTTTGTGGGATCGAAGTACTTAAACTCGTTAGGTAATTGATGCTCTTCTAAATAAGCATCTAATTCCTCATCTGACCAATGGTAAAACGGACTCACTTTTAATATTCCATCTTTACTTCTTGAAACAATATCAATACTATCTCTAAAAGCTGTTTGTCCTTTTCTTAAGTTCGTAAACCAAACATCTGGCTTATGCTCTTCCATCGCTCTTTTAAAAGGCTCTAACTTCACTTGCTCAGTAAATACCGTATGTTTTGGATCATCAACTGTTGGTAACCCTAAAGTGATATTTCTGTGTGCTACCGTTTGTTTAGGTACATACAACTGAATGTTTAATTGTAATTTTTCAATTAACTCTTCAGCATGTTTATAGGTTTCTGGAGTATTATATCCTGTATCACACCAAATAACATCTATACTGTTTTTTACTGATGCTACTGCATGTAAAATGGCTCCTTCATATGGGCGAAAGTTTGTGGTTACTACGGCTTTATTTGCTTGTAGTAATGCCCAAACAATAATCTCTTTTGGAGATTTGTTTTTTAACGCTTCGTTTACTGCTTCTAAATTCATTGTTTCTATGCTCATTTTTTACCCCATTTAATACTGTTCCAAACTCTTTCGTGAAAAAAATACAATAGCATTTTTGTTACTAATTCTATCGCTCCAATTGAAAAGGCTGTTTTTACTTGTCCGGTAATTATCCATGAGATTAATATGGTATCTATGGTACCAACAACTCTCCAACTTATTGACTTTATAATGCTTCTTAGTGGTTTTTCAGAAAGCTTATCTTCTTTATAATTAGCTTTATTTTCTACTACTTGTTCTACAATCATTTTTAAAATACTATTACCCTATCGGGATACTAGGTTTTAAGTCGACAAATATACAGATGCTTATTAATTCTCCAAGGAGAAATCATAAAAATATTTGAATTTTACAATTTGTTAATACTACACTAAATCTGCAAGTGTATTATTACGAAGTACTTGTAGCGTATTATCTCTTACTTGAATCATTAATTTGTGTACTGAGCATGCTTCTTCATTTGGACAGTCATCACATTTTTCATAATAATTCAAACTAACACAGGGTACCATAGCAATAGGTCCTTCAAGTGTTCTAATAACCTCAGTCATTTTAATTTCGTTGGATGGCTTAAGCAAATAATAGCCTCCACCCTTTCCTTTTTTTGCTCCTAAAATTCCTGATTTTCGTAAGGTAAGTAATATGCTTTCTAAAAACTTATGCGAAATATTTTCATTTTCTGAAATGGTCGCAATTTGTACCATAGTGCCCTTTTCTTGCCTAGCAATAAAAGTAAGCGCCTTAATTCCGTATTTTGTTTTCTTAGAAAGCATAATACAAATATATACTTTACTTCCTAATTATTTAATGCTTGATTTAAATCGTTAATAACGTCTTCTACATTTTCTAAACCTACCGAACATCGTACCAATCCGTCTGTTATTCCTACTTCTAATCGATCTGCTTCACTTAACTTACTATGTGTTGTTGATGCTGGATGTGTTACAATCGTTCGTGTATCTCCTAAATTTGCTGATAATGAGCATAGTTTTATGCTATTCAAAAAATTACGTCCAGCATCAATACCTCCTTTGACTTCAAATGCTACAACGTTTCCTCCCAATCGCATTTGCTTTTTTGCAATTTCATGCTGTGGATGTGATTTTAGAAATGGATACTTTACCAAGTTCACCTTCGGATGCTCTTCTAAAAACTGCGCCACCTTCAACGCATTCTCGCAATGTTTTTCCACTCGTATCGATAAAGTCTCTAAGCTCTTAGATAATACCCAAGCATTGAATGGTGACATTGCAGGACCTGTATTTCTTGAAAATAAATAAATCTCTCTAATCAATTCCTCTTTTCCTACCACAACACCTCCTAAAACACGTCCTTGACCATCTATTAACTTTGTTGCTGAGTGAATTACTAAGTCTGCTCCAAATTTTATTGGGTTTTGTAGGTATGGGGTTGCGAAGCAGTTATCTATTACTAATAATATGTTGTGTTTTTTTGCAATGCTTCCTAATAGTTCTAAATCTAAAATATCTACTGCTGGGTTTGTTGGTGTTTCTGCATATAATATTTTGGTATTTGGTTGTATTAGACTTTCTATTTTTTCTGCTTCTGTTATTTTAAAGTAGCTTGTTTCTATATTCCACTTTGGTAAATACTTTGTAAACAAACTGTGTGTTGAACCAAATACTGAACGACATGATACGATATGGTCTCCTGCATTTAACAGGGCTCCAAAGGTTGAAAACACGGCTGCCATACCTGTTGCGAATGCATAGCCTGCTTCGGCACCTTCCATAGTCACTATTTTATCGACAAATTCTGTGGTATTCGGATTTGAGAATCTACTGTATAAATTCTTCTCCTTTTCTTCTGAAAAAGATGCTCGCATATCTTCAGCATCATCAAACACAAAACTTGAGGTTAGGTATAAGGGTGTTGAATGTTCTGAAAATTGAGAACGCTCTATTTGCGTTCGTATAGCTTGTGTTTCAAAATTTTTGCTCATGTTGTTTTTTTAGATGTTAGACCGCTTCGCTGTTAGAACAAAGAAGTGAGACTCTCTTATTTTTTCTCTCTCTATTCTCACTTCTTTATTCTCTAGTCTATCTAGTTATTATTCTTTGCTAATCGTAAAATATCTCCAAATACGCCTCTTGCAGTAACTTTAGATCCTGCTCCTGCTCCTTGAATGACAATAGGTTGTTCTCCGTATGATTCTGTATAAATTTCAAAAATTGCATCAGACCCTTTTAAACTTCCTAAAGGCGAACTTTCGGGCACCGATACTAATTTTACATCCAATTCTCCTTTCGATTGTTGTAGATCTCCGTGTAAATCACCAATGTATCTCAGTACGTGCTTCTCTTCTTGTGTTTCTTTTTGTTGTTGAAACGTAGTGTCTAGTTTTTCTAAGTTTCCTAAAAACTCATCAGAAGATATTTCTCTATACTCCTCTGGAATCAAGTTTTCTATCTGAATATCTTCAAATTCATTTTCTAAATCCAATTCTCGAGCTAAAATCAATAGTTTTCTGGCAACATCATTTCCACATAAATCCTCACGAGGATCTGGTTCTGTAAATCCTTTATCAATCGCTTCTTGTAACACCGTTGAAAACGCTACATCTTCCGCAGAAAACTTATTGAATAAATAACTTAAAGACCCTGAGAAAACCCCTAGAATTCTTGTAATGTTATCTCCTGAATCGTGTAATAATTTAATTGTATCAATCAATGGTAAACCTGCGCCTACATTGGTTTCATATAGGTAACTCTTCTTGTTTTCATCTAAGGTTTTACGCAACTCCTTATAAAAATCGTACGAAACAGTATTAGCTATTTTGTTAGAAGAAACTAAGTCAAATCCAGCATTGACTAACGGAATGTAATTCTCAATAAAATTTAAACTAGCTGTGTTGTCTACTGCGATTAAATTTTCTAAATGATGCTCTTTCGCATAGTCAATTACACTATCAACTGTATGCTTATCTTCTACTGCTTTATCAAGCTCATTAAACCAATTAGTTTCAACTCCATTTTTTGCTAACAACACTTTTTTAGAGTTGGCAATGGCAAAAATGTTCAAGTGGATTTTACGTCTTTCTAAAATCGATTTTGAGTTCTCTAGAATTTGTTCTATCAAAGTTCCTCCTACTAATCCTTTACCAAAAACAGCTATGTTTATCTTTTTAGCAACTCCAAATACTTGACCGTGAATCACATTTAACGCCTTGTGTAACTGTTCTTTTTTTACCACCAAGCTTACATTTTTACCTGTAATGGTATTGTTAAACAATAACGGAACTATTTGATTCTTAATCAACGCATTGTATGGCTGATGAAACTCACTTAAATCTTGACCAATTATTGAAATTACCGATACTTCATCTTGAATCGAAATCTGGTTTACATCTTTTGTTTGTATATCGTTTTCAAACTCTTGCTCTAAAGCTTTTACAGCAGCAGTTGCATTCGATTTATCTACCACCAAACCAATACCTCTTTCTGATGAACCTTGTGAAATGATACTCACGCTAATTCCGTGATTGCTCAATGCTTTAAAAATACGTGCATCTACTCCTACTTTACCTAACAAACCTCTTCCTTCAAAATTGATTAAAGCAACCTTGTCTAAAACCGATAAGGATTTGATTCCTTTTAAGGTTGACTTTGCTGTAATAAGCGTTCCATTATCGTTAGGATTGAAGGTATTTAAAATTCGTAGATTGATATTCTTCTCTAACAACGGAATAATGGTTTTAGCATGTAAAATGTTCGCTCCGAAGTTTGCCAGTTCATTTGCTTCAGAAAATGATAATATTTCAATCTTCTTAGCATCTGCCACCAAATCAGGATTGGCAGTAAAAATTCCATCTACATGTGTGTAGTTTTGCAACTCTTCAGCATCTAGATAGTTCGCTAACAACGAGGCTGTGTAATTACTTCCGTTTCTACCCAACGTAGTAGTTTCGTTTTTTAGGTTTGAAGCTATAAACCCTGCTACCACATTCACAGTTGTTCCGTTGTACTGCTTAAAATGATTTAATACATTTTCTTTAGAAATTTCAACAATCGATTGCCCTTTGCCAACTATTTCATCCGTTTTTAACAACGCCCTTGAATCTGTAGCTAGTGCATTGATTCCTTTTTGTTGCAACAAGTCGGTTACCGTTTTTATTGATAACAACTCACCTTGTGCTAGTACTTCATCTTTTATTTTTTGGCTATAATCTCCTAACAAACTCACTCCTTCAAACAACTTTTCTAAGCGATTAAATTCCGTAGAAAAATCTACCAACGGAGTTAATTTGGTTTGCTCAAATCGAAACGCTTCTAATTGTTCTTTAAAAGTTTCATTTTTAGCAGCTCTTTCTAAGAGTTCTTCCAGTTCATCTGTAGCATTTCCTCTTGCTGATACCACCACTGCTATCTTTTCTCCGTCATTAATTTTCTGTTCTATGATAGATACTACGTTTTGTATCCCTCTATTCGACAAAGATTTTCCGCCAAACTTTAAAATTTTCATTCTTTTATTTGTTGATTTTTTATTGAATATTGGTTCAATAATTTTTTCTAATTGTTTGTACTCTATTAAGAAAGCATCGTGCCCATGATCTGAATTAATTTCATTATAGGTTACATTTGCATGAGCCGATGCCAGTTGTTTGTGTGTTTCTCTGTTTTCTTCCGCAGTAAAAAACAAATCGGAATCTACGCCTACAATATGGATGTCTGCCTCGATTCTCACTAATACATCTAGCTCTTCTCTTCCTTTTGTTACATCAATGGTTTTTAATAACTGATTCATCAATTTATAGGATGCTAACTGATAGCGTTCTTGTAATTTTTTTCCGTGGTGTAACAACCAACTTTCTACATTAAAAAGCGCTGATTCTTCATTTTTTGAACGCTGAAAACGTTTTTTAAACGATTCTGGTGTTCTATAACACAACATTGCATGCATACGTGCATCATGCACAGGATTACTAGAATTGATTAAAAGTTGCTCTTGTATTTGACAATTCGCTATCAACCAATCGGTCGATTTCCAATCGGTAGCTACAGGAATTAAATACTCGGTAATTTTTGGATTCAACACAGCCATTTCCCATGCAATTCCTCCTCCTAAAGATCCTCCTATCAACGCAAATAATTGTTTTATGTTGAGTTGTTCTAGCCCTTGTAGAAAAATGTTTGCAATATCACGTGCTACGAAACTTTTGTAATCATCTATCATGAAATTATCATAACCATTTCCTGGAATATTAAAGCACAAAATGGTATATTCATTAGTATCTATGACCTTGGCTTTTCCTATTAAATCTTGCCACCAACCTTGGCTTCCTGCAACATTGCTATTTCCTGTGAGTGCGTGGTTAATAAGTACCACAGGAGCGGTACCTAATGCTTTTCCAAAAACTTGATAGCTTAACGGAATTGTATCGAATTGTGTACCGCTTAATGTGGTATAACTAAGAATATTAATATGCTGCAAATCATTTTTCATTACCTATATTTTTATGGGCGTTCCTCTAAGGGTCGGGCTTTCCGTAATATCTTTTGTTGGTTCTCGATACTTGCTTCGCAAACTTGAACTGACAACAAAAGGATGCCACCGCAAATGCGAAGCATTCAACGAAACCAATAAGTAAATAACCTATTATGAGTTAATCCCTAACGCGGGGTGTTTTAAGCCAATACTTCTTTAGAAATTTTAGCAAATGCTTCTTGTAAATCGGTTTTTAAATCTTCAATATTTTCCAAACCAACTGATAAACGGATTAAGTCTTTAGTAACTCCTGTGCTTTCTTGAGCTTCATCACTCAATTGTTGGTGTGTGGTACTTGCTGGATGAATAATTAAAGATTTGGTATCTCCAATATTGGCTAGTAATGAAAAGAGTCTGGTATTGTCAGCAATGGTTTTAGCAGCTTCGTAACCTCCTTTTACACCAAAAGTTACCAATCCACTTTGACCTTTTGGTAAGTATTCATCTGCTAAAGCTTTGTATTGGTTTCCTTCCAGTCCTGGATAGTTTACCCAAGCAACTTCTTCTTGCTCTAGTAACCATTTCGCTAATTCCAAAGCACTTTCACTATGCTTTTTAATTCTCACGTCTAAGGTTTCCAATCCTTGGATAATATTAAAAGCATTTGTAGGACTTAACGCTCCTCCAAAATCACGTAAACCTTCTAAAATTAATTTAAACGTGTACGATGCTGCTCCTAAAGCTTCGTGATATACCAATGCGTGATAACCTGTTGAAGGCTCTGTAAACTCAGGGAACTTCCCATTTGCCCAGTTAAAAGTTCCTGCATCAATAATAGCTCCTCCTAACGAATTTCCTTGTCCGCCAATGTATTTTGTTAACGAGTGAATTACAATGTTTGCCCCATGCTCAATCGGGTTTAACAAAGCTGGAGTTGCTACGGTATTATCTACAATAAAAGGAACTTCTGCTTTTTTAGCGTGAGTAGATATAGCTTTTAAATCCAATACATCTAACTTCGGATTCCCTAGAGATTCAACAAAAAAGGCTCTGGTGTTTTCTTGCACTGCTGCTTCAAAATTATCAGGGTTTGAAGCATCTACAAAGGTTGTGGTAATTCCTAATCTTGGGAGAGTAACATTTAATAAATTGTAGGTTCCACCATACAAACTGCTCGAAGCTACGATATGATCTCCTGCTTTTAACAAGGTTAATAATCCTGTTGAAATTGCTGCGGTACCCGAAGCAAAAACTACAGCCCCAATACCACCTTCTAAAGCAGCTAAACGATCTTGTAAAATTTGATTGGTTGGGTTGTTTAATCGGGTGTAAATAAACCCTAATTCTTTTAACGAAAATAAATTTGCTGCATGCTCTGCATCGTTAAAAACATACGATGTAGTTTGATAAATTGGAACTGCTCTGGTTCCACTTGTTTGTGTTACATCGTGACCTGCGTGCAACGCGTTTGTTGCGAATTTTTGTGTACTCATTTTTCTTGTTTTTTGAGTTAATAAAAATTAAACCAAAAGCCAAAACACATCTACTTTTAGATGTTGCTTACTAGAAAAATGTTATTAAGAAATTATAAGAAGATTCTTGTAGATATTAAAGAAACTTCTTTGGGTTATCTATCCACGAGTTTTTACGCTCTGGTAGAATTTAGCACCTTCTTTGTTTGCACAAAGGGTTGCTAAGGTTTCATAGGGTCTAATCCCTCCACCTTTCTTGATAACATCGTCAATAAGTGTTTGAACTTTTACGAGCACAAATATTCAATTATAAAAATTGATTTTCCAAATTTATTTTGAATTTTATTGAAAAAATCTTTTTGAATTATTTCTAAAACAAAAAACAAAAAATCTGTAAATCATATATTTAAGCTAAATTACTTAAATAATAAATTTAACATATATTTTATCTTAAGAACTACAAGATAACATAGAGCACCCTACTTTATTTCGAGCCCATTCTGGTCGTTTTGCGAACCATTTTTCATATTTTGGTTGCTCATTGTAAGGATTTTTGAGCAGTAAATATAACTCATTTAACAATACAAAGTCATTTTTATTTGCATCATCAATGGCTAATTGTGCCATATAATTTCTGAGTACATATTTCGGATTTACAGTATTCATTTTTGCTTTTCTCTCTTCATTTGAAACAGTTTCATCTTGCAATCTATCCAAATAATTTTGAAACCAAGTTTCCCAAAATAATTTAACTTCATCAACAATTTCTGATGGTGTATAAAATGTTTTTTCTATTTTTTTGATAGCATTTTCAACTGTATCTTCTTTTGAAATTTCTGCCAATAATCGGAAAAAAATAGTCATATCCGTTTCTGTTTTTTGAAGTACTTCTTCAAGATCTGAAACTAATTTTCCATCTGATTCATTTGAAGAAAAAAGTCCTAATTTATCTCGCATCATTTGCATATACTTTTCAGGAAATTTCTCTTGATAATATTCCAAAACAGCCTCTAAAGGTTCTGCTTCTTCAATTAAAGGATATAGAGCATTTGCTAGCTGGTATAAATTCCATAAAACCACCTCTGGTTGCGAGCCATATCGATAACGCTTATGGGTATTATCCGTTGTATTTGGCGTCCATCCGTGGTCATAACCTTCTAACCATCCGTAAGGACCATAATCAATGGTTAAACCAAGAATAGACATATTATCGGTATTCATTACTCCATGTACAAAACCAACACGTTGCCAATGAATTACCATTTCCAAACTAAGCTCTGCTACCTCTTTAAAAAAGGAAACATACGTTTCTTTTGAAGGTTTTCCTAAATGAGGAAAATGATGGGTAATTGTATAATCTACCAGTGTTTTCAAGGTTTTTACATCTCCTCTGGCTGCTAAAATCTGATAATTTCCAAAGCGTAAAAAAGATTCGGCAGTTCTACATACAATTGCTCCTTTTTCATAGGCAGCATTTCCGTCGTATAGTACATCTCTTAATACTTCATCTCCCGACAAAGCTAAAGACAGAGCTCTTGTTGTAGGTACACCTAAATGATGCATGGCTTCACTACACAAATACTCACGAATAGAAGAACGCAATACTGCCAATCCATCTGCAGTACGTGAATACGGTGTTTCTCCAGCTCCTTTTAATTGTAATGCCCAGTTTTTATTATTATGAACTGTTTCAAACAAATTAATAGCTCTACCGTCTCCTAACTGACCTGCCCAATGCCCAAACTGATGCCCGCCATAACACATTGCATATGGTTCTGTATTCGGATACACTTCATTTCCTGTAAAAACACTTTTAAACTCTTCGGAAGTTATTTCTTCTGCTGAAAGCCCTAATTCTTTTGCCATTTCATCAGAAACATGTAAAACTTTAGGGTTGGAAGTTTTTTTAGGTGTTACATACGAAAAACAAGCTCCTATTACCTGTCTTCTTGTATTTTCTTGAATTGGATCCGCAGGTAATTCTTTTATAAAGGTATTTTGTATATTGAATTTCAACACGTTTTATTATTCTTTTAATTTGCCTGCATGCAGTTTTCTCAGTTTAGCCAACTTAGGAGAAATCACTGCTGCACAGTACATTTGTTCCTTATTATTTTCATAGTAGTTTTGATGATACTCTTCCGCAGCATGAAATGTATTAGCTGGACTAACTTCTGTAACAATAGGACTTTCAAAATAAGGTTTTAACTCCTCAATTACTTGTTCTGCTCTTGCTCGTTGTTCATCAGAATGATAAAAAATAACCGAACGATATTGAGTTCCTACATCGGCTCCTTGTCTATTTAAAGTTGTAGGATCGTGACTCGTCATAAAAATCACCAATAACTCTTCAAAACTTATAATATCAGGATTATACGTTACTTGAATTACTTCTGCATGTCCTGTTAATCCAGAACATACTTCTCTATAGGTTGGAGTTCCTGGAACGGTTCCTCCCATATAACCAGAAACTACTTTCTCTACACCTTTTATTTGGTTAAAAATGGCTTCTACACACCAAAAGCAACCGCCTCCAACGGTTATTACTTCTAAATTATTATTTGTCATTTATATACTTTCTTTTATTCAGTATCTAAAATCATTGATGCTGAGTTAATGCAATAACGTAATCCGCTAGGTTCTGGTCCGTCAGGGAATACATGCCCCAAATGCGCATCACAAGTATTACACATCACTTCTACGCGTACCATACCAAAAGTAGTGTCCTTTTCATATTGAATAGCATTCTCTTTTATAGGTTGTGTAAAACTAGGCCAACCAGTACCTGAACTAAATTTAATCGTTGAATCAAACAAAGGTGTGTCACAACATACACATTTATACTTACCAGCATCATACACACTACACAGTGCTCCTGAATTTGGTCTTTCTGTTCCTTTTTGTCTTGTAACTCTAAACTGTTCTGGAGTTAAAAGCTTTTTCCATTCTGCTGCTGTTTTTTCTACTCTTTTATCGGGTGTTGGATTACCATTAACTGCAAAATTAATTACGTCTTTCCAAGTTAAAATTTTGTCGCTCATCCTGCTCTTCCGTTTTATTTAACTTATTAGTAGTTTCTTTTCTTTGTTACTTACAAAGCTATGATTCTCTCTAAACCTTTAATCATAATTTAAAAGATAATTAAATAATTTTTTCAAGGATGATTTATATCATGTTTTAAATCATCTTTTACCTATTAATTTGTAATAAAAGCCATTATTCCCCGTGATTATAACATAATTTTAGTTAAAATAATCACAAATTACAAACTTATATCAGTATTTATTAAAATAAAAAAACAATGAATGTCTTAGAAAATAGAACAGTCGCTGATTATGTAATAGAGAATATAAAAACAGCTCCTATTTTTAAGAAATATGGAATTGATTTTTGCTGCAAAGGAAATATAACAATAAACAAAGTCTGCCAAAAGAATAAAATAAACTTAAGTGCATTAAAAAGCGAATTGGAAAATGTTGAAAGTATTAGTGATGTGCTTCAAGATTATAACACTTGGAGTTTAAACTTTTTAATCCTTTATATTGAAAATGTACATCATTCTTATGTAAAAGAAAGTTTACCTATAATTTCTCAATATATAAATGAAGTTATAAAAACCTATGGTAATACACATCCTGAACTATTAAAAATTAATAAACTATTTAGAAAAGCTTCTTCTGAAATTGTATCTCACCTTCAAAAAGAAGAACAAATACTTTTCCCTTATATAAAACAGCTAATAGCAGCTAACAAAGGACACAAAAAAATAAGTATTCCTTCATTCATCACGATACATACTCCTATAAAAATGTTAGAACATGAACATGAAGAAATTAATAATCTTTTCAGAGAAATAGAGAAACTAACAGATAATTACTCTATTCCAAAAAGTGTCTCTAATACGTATAAAGATCTTTACATTAAACTTGAAGAGTTTGAACAAGATTTATATCATCATATACATTTAGAACACAATATACTACATAGAAAAGCACTAGAATTAGAAAAAAGAACCAAATTATTATAAAAAAGGGAGTGTTTAAACACTCCCTTTTTTTTATAGCTTTTTAAATCGATTAAAAGCTTCTTTTTCTAGCTCTTCTCTAAAATTAGGATGCGCTATAGAAATTAGTGCTTTTGCTCTTTCTTTTAAACTTTTTCCAAACAAATTAACTACTCCATATTCTGTAGCAACATAATGTACATGAGCTCTGGTCGTAGTTACACTTGCTCCTTCTTTTAAAAATGGAGTAATTTTTGAAATTCCTTTTGTGGTAACAGAAGGCATTGCTATAATAGCTTTTCCTCCTTTTGATAATGAAGCTCCTCTAATAAAATCCATTTGACCACCAACTCCAGAATATTGGTATTGCCCAATAGTATCAGCGCAAACTTGTCCTGTTAAATCTATTTCAATAGCACTGTTTATAGCTGTTACTTTAGGGTTTTTCTTAATTATAGAAGTATCATTTGTATAACCGGCCTCTTTAAAATGTACTAGAGGGTTATCATCTATAAAATCGTATAACTTTTGTGAACCTACAGCAAAACAAGTAACTATCTTTCCTGTTTTAATCTCTTTTTCTTCACCAGTAATTACACCTCTTTCTATCAATGGTAGTACTCCATCAGAAAACATTTCGGTGTGAATTCCTAATCGTTGATGATTTGTTAAGTTATGTAATACAGCATTTGGTATATTACCTATTCCCATTTGTAATGTTGCACCATCCTCTATTAGTTCTGCTATATTTTGTCCAATTTTTTTTTCTATTTCTGAAGGTATTCCTATTTCGGAAGTGTGTATTGGAACATCAACCTCTACAGCATAATCTATATTACTCATATGAATAATTCCATCCCCATGAGTTCTAGGTACATTAGGGTTAATTTGAGCTATAACTGTTTTTGCTGTTTGAATAGCTGGTAATGTAATATCAACTGATGTCCCCAACGAACAATAGCCGTGTTTATCTGGCGGAGAAACTTGAATAAAAGCTACATCCAATGAGTAAATATTTCGGCGGAATAACCAGTGGATTTCGCTTAAAAAAATAGGAATATAATCACCATTATTAGTATTTACTCCTTTTCTTACATTATCACCTACAAAACAGCTAACTAGTTTAAAGGATTTACAATATGGTTCTTCTAAATACTTTGCTTTACCATGTGTGTGGATTTGAATAATTTCTATATCATCTAACTCATGATATCTATTACACAAGCTATCAATTAATAAATTAGGAGTCATTGCTGCTCCTTGGAAGAAAATTTTATCATTTGATTTTACAATACTTACAGCTTCTGCAGCCGTAACAATACGAATATCTTTTCTCATTATTCTAAAGTTTTACTCTGCAAATTTCCCCATAAACCTTATTTAAATAAATGATAAAAATCATACATAGACTTATTTTTAGACAAAAGTTTATTTTATAGATATCCTAGGGCTTGCTTTCATAGCTATTCTTATTTCTTGAAGTAAACTAGTCTTTTTTTTAGTGATGCCTCGTGATATACTTAATAGTTCCTAAAGTAAAGAGCAAAAAAAAACCTCAATCTACTAAAAGATTGAGGTTTAAAAGAAAGGCAACGACC
>NZ_CANNGG010000003.1 GCF_947504135.1 uncultured Tenacibaculum sp. | reverse complement strand
TCTGGACGGGACTCGAACCCGCGACCCCATGCGTGACAGGCATGTATTCTAACCAGCTGAACTACCAGACCGTTGCTCTAAGCGGATGCAAATATATAACCTTTTTTTAAATAAAAAAGAGTTATTTATAAAAAATTCTGTCTGCTGATAAGATAAGCGATAAGTACTTTATCATAACCTTCATTAATATCTACAGGTATGTAATCAATTTTATATTGTAAGCATTTGTTTTTTAGGTTTTTGAAAAATTCAGAGCTTAATTCTTGATATTTTTGCTGTACATTTTCGGCGTATAAATTTATTTCTTCTCCAGTTTCAATATCTACAAATTTTTTTGGTGAATTGTCAAAATCAAACAAAAATTCGGTCTTTTTATCGTGTGTATGAAACAACACTACCTCATGTTTGTTAAATTTTAGATGTCGTAAAGCATCAAAAAGAGCTTCTTCATTTTTTGAAGTTTGAAACATATCGGTAAATAAGAAAATTAAAGATCCTCTATGAATCTTCTCTGCTATTTCATGTAAATATTGATAGGTTTCTGTTGAAGAGGTAGAATTAGATGATAGTAACTGTTCTAATTGATGTAATAACATCTTACGATGACGCTCACTCCCTTTTTCAGGAGCATAATATTCGTAAGTGTCAGAATAAATACTTAACCCAACAGCATCGCGTTGTCGTTTTAAAATATCCATTAAAGAAGCTGCAGCTACCGCTGAGAAACCAACCTTATTTAAACTATCTATTGATTGATTCTTACTTATAGGATAATGCATAGAAGAAGAATTGTCGATAATTAAATGACATCTAAGATTCGTTTCTTCTTCATATTTTTTGGTGTACAGTTTTTCGGTTTTAGCAAATAGCTTCCAATCTATATGGCGAGTGCTTTCACCTTTATTGTATAGTTTGTGTTCAGAAAATTCAACCGAAAACCCATGAAACGGACTTTTGTGCATTCCTGTAATAAAACCTTCTACTACTTGTTTGGCAAGTAGCTCAAGGTTGTTAATTTTTGAAGCAGTACTGTTTAAATCAATCATACAGTACCGAAAATAACAAAAGGTTTAGCAATAGCCAAACCTTTTTTATGAGATGAATTGAAATACTTTTTATAAAGCAGCATCAATTTTATCTGTATAAGCTTTTTTAGGAGCAGCACCAACTTGCTTGTCTACAACTTCTCCGTTTTTGAAAATTAATACAGTTGGGATGTTTCTTACACCATACTTAGCAGCAAATTCTTGGTTTGCGTCTACGTCTACTTTACCAACAACAGCTTTTCCTTCATACTCGCTACTGATTTCATCAACGATAGGAGACACCATTCTACATGGTCCGCACCAAGCTGCCCAAAAGTCTACTAATACTGGTTTGTCAGATTTTAATACTACTTCTTCGAAAGAAGCATCTGTAATTTCTAATGCCATTTTATATATGTTTTATCTAAGTTATTATCTTACTTTGTACACCACAAAAGTAAGCAAATATTTTTCCAATGCCATTTTATAAAAATTACTTTTTATTATCATAGTATCAATACTTTCTATTTTTTTATAGCTTAGTTTGTTTTTATGTGTGTAAAATAATCTATAACTTTGCACCAATATTTATTTGAGGAAAAATTTGACTGATTGCAACCTCAATGAACAATAGTTCAGAATAAAAATGCTAAAGCAGTAATTTTCTACTCCTTTTAGCGACCTAGCAATTCAAGTTTTTTCTTTTAATTAATTTAAAAAGAAGTTTTTATGTCATATTTTTTTACTTCGGAAAGTGTTTCTGAAGGACATCCAGATAAAGTAGCAGATCAAATTTCTGACGCTTTAATAGATAATTTTTTAGCATTTGACCCACAATCTAAGGTTGCTTGTGAAACTTTAGTAACTACAGGTCAGGTTGTATTGGCTGGAGAGGTAAAGTCATCAACCTATTTAGATGTTCAAAAAATAGCTCGTGAAGTAATCAATAAAATTGGTTATACTAAAGGAGAATACATGTTTGATGGAAATTCTTGTGGAGTTTTATCAGCAATTCATGAACAATCAGACGATATTAACCGTGGAGTAGATAGAGCTTCAAAGGAAGAGCAAGGTGCAGGAGACCAAGGTATGATGTTTGGGTATGCAACTAACGAAACAGAGCATTATATGCCGTTAGCGTTAGATTTATCGCACATGATCTTAAAGGAATTAGCTGCTATTCGTAGAGAAAACAAAGAAATTACTTATTTACGTCCAGATGCTAAGAGTCAGGTAACTATTGAGTATTCTGATGATAATGTACCACAACGTATTGAAGCAATTGTTGTTTCTACACAGCACGATGATTTTGCTGATGACGAAACGATGTTAGCAAAAATTAGAAAAGATATTGTTGAGATTTTAATTCCTAGAGTTAAAGCACAATTAACTCCTGAAATTCAAGCGTTGTTTAATAATGATATTAAATATCATATTAATCCAACTGGAAAGTTTGTAATTGGAGGACCTCATGGAGATACAGGGTTAACAGGTCGTAAGATTATTGTTGATACGTACGGAGGAAAAGGAGCACATGGCGGTGGAGCATTTTCAGGAAAAGATCCAAGTAAAGTAGATCGTTCTGCAGCTTATGCAACACGTCATGTCGCAAAGAATTTAGTAGCTGCTGGAGTTGCTGATGAGGTATTAGTTCAAGTATCATACGCAATTGGAGTAGTAGAGCCGATGGGTATTTTTGTAGACACTTACGGAACTTCAAAAGTTGATTTAACTGATGGAGAAATTGCTCAAAAAGTTTCTGAAATTTTTGATATGCGTCCACACGCTATTGAAGATCGTTTAAAATTACGTAATCCAATATATAGCGAAACTGCAGCTTACGGACACATGGGACGTACAAATGAAGTAGTTTCTAAAACGTTTACACAACCTAATGGAGAAAGTATAACGCTAGATGTAGAGTTATTTACTTGGGAAAAATTAGATTATGTGTCTAAAGTAAAAGAGAGTTTCGGTTTGTAATAAACGAAACGATAAACTATTAAAAAAGCAAAGCCTCGACATTGTCGAGGCTTTGCTTTTTTACTTCACTTGAAATATAAAAGGTATTCTAGCTTGAATTCCTTCTAGGTTTTTCATTTTATGAATGTTGTTGTATAGCTGATAGTTTTCATCACCCATTGTTTCTTTTAAAATTTCTTCTTTAGAAGCTTTCATAAAAGGATTCATTTGTAAAGCATCCTTTAAATCAGTTTTGTAGTGAGGATAGTTACGAACTCTATAATTTTCAACTTCAGCTAATTCAGCGGCAACTTTAATAGCGTCATTTAATCCTCCTAATTGATCTACTAAGCCATTCTCAATAGCTTCTTTACCAGTCCAAACTCTACCTTGTGCAATTTCGTTTACCTGCTCAAAAGTCATGTTACGCCCTGCAGAAACACGGTTAACAAAAGTAGTGTAGATTTGTTCAACACCTTCTTTAGTTACATCGTAGAATTTCTGGTTCATTGGCTCAAAAACACTATAAGAAGCACTGTTGTTAGTAGAGACTTGTTCTGCATTGATACCAATATTATCGGTAAACTGACTAAAGTTAGGAATGGCTCCAAAAACTCCAATAGATCCTGTAATTGTAGTAGGTTCTGCAATAATTTTGTTAGCATTACAAGCAATATAGTAACCTCCAGAAGCTGCATAGTTACCCATAGAAACTACTAAAGGTTTTTCTTTTTTTGTTAATTCTAGTTCACGCCAAATTAATTCAGAGGCTAAAGCACTACCACCAGGAGAATTTACGCGAAGAACGATAGCTTTTACATTATCATCTTTTCGGGCTTTTCTGATAGCTTTGTTTATAATTCCTTGTCCGATATAGTCTTCGCTTCCTTTTCCATACACAATATCACCTTGTGCATAAATCACGGCGATTTTATCTTTAGCAGTAGAAGAAATTCTTCCTTTTCCAGAGTTTATGTAGTCTTCAATAGAAATAGTATTTAGTTTCTTGTCAGACCCCATAGCTAATTTTTCTTCGTATTCATCTTCGTAAATAGAAGCATCAATTAAATTGTTTTCTTTTGCAACAGTAACATTTCTTCCGTTAGAGTTATCAGCAATAGTATTTAATTCTTCAATTGAAATGTTTCTACTATTGCTAATATCTTCAGTGATTTCTGACCAAATTGATTTTAAGAAAGAGGTAGTCTGCTCGCGATTTGCATCACTCATTTTATTTTCTAAAAATGGTTCAACGGCACTTTTATATTTACCGTGGCGAACAACTTCCATTTTAATACCGTATTTATCTTCAAAATCTTTGAAATATAAAATTTCAGTTGATAAACCGCTAAAATCGATAGCCCCAACCGGGTTTAAGAATAAACTGTCAGCAACAGAGCTTAGGTAATAATTTTTTTGAGTATAAATGTCGTTGTATGCATATATGAATTTACCACTTTCTTTAAATTCTTCTAATTTATTTCTAATGGCTTGCGTTTGGGCAATACCAGCATTAACAAAAGATGTTTTAATACTTATTCCTTTTATTTTATCATCAGTTTTTGCATTTTCAATAGCGTTGATAATTTTGTTTAAAGCCAATTTTTCATCTGTTAGTTCTAGAGCTTCAGCAATAGGATTGTCTTCTTTTGGAGCATAATCTTTAATAGGGGTTGATAAGTCTAATTCTAAAACTGAGTTTGATTTTACAACAATTTTTTCTTCAGCTCCTACAAAAGCAGCTATAGCAAAAAAGAATACAAACAGTAAAAATAGGGCAATGAAAAAGCCTAGAACAGAGGCAAGTAAATTTCTTAAAAACTTCATGTTGTATGATTAATTTTTTTGAGCAAATATACAGTTTTTACAAAAATGCTTTTTTGAGTAAAAATCACCTATTAAATCGAGTTGATCCAGCTCCTAAACTCATCTTGTATTTACGTTGAGCAAATTCAAAATAATTGAATAATTTGTAGTTTACTTCGTAACCATAATCAATATGCGGACTGTAATCAATTACATTTTCATAAATATTAGGATTGAATTGTAGTGGATTTTGTGCTCGGTAATTCCATGTAATAACATACAAACGATTTTTATTTTCGAGGTATTGTTGTGAATAAAATCCTTCGGGTTTAGCAATGCTGTTTAAATAGGTAGTAAAACCAGGGTCTATAATTATAATTTCATATTCTAAACTATCATTAGCAATTACAACTGGTTCCTCTTTAGAAGTATTTTTTATAGGCGAGGAACTGCAAGCCCATATCATAATTCCAATAATACTAAGAAAAAGAGTATGTTGTAAGGTTTTCATAATCAGTGTGATTTGTAATTATAAAGGCGCAAAAATTATTCCATTTTTTATTGATTTTTAATTTGTTTAACAGTAATTTTCAGCATTAAACAATAGAAAATGAAGAAAAGATGTTTTTGGGTTAGTGATGATCCACTATATATTGAGTATCACGATAATGAATGGGGAGTGCCTGTATATGATGATGATAAGCTGTTTGAGTTTTTAATATTAGAAACTTTCCAAGCAGGTTTGAGTTGGATTACAGTTTTGAAGAAAAGAGAAAACTTTAGAAAGGCATTTGATAATTTCGACTATAAAAAAATAGCAAAATACTCTGAAGACAAATATAAAGAATTGCTTCAAGATGCTGGAATTATAAGAAATAAATTAAAGATAAAAGCGACTATAACCAATGCTCAGGCTTTTATGAAAGTACAAGAAGAGTTTGGCACGTTTTCAAAATATATTTGGGCTTTTACTAATGGACAACCGATAGTGAATAAGTTTGAAAAGAGAGAAGAAGTACCGGCAACAACAGAGCTTTCTGACGCGATTTCAAAAGATTTAAAAAAACGAGGATTTAAGTTTGTAGGTTCAACAGTAATTTATGCGCATATGCAGGCTACGGGGATGGTAAACGACCATACAACCGACTGTTTCCGATATCATGAAGTTTAAATTTCGTAATTTTATCCTTCCAAAAAAATAAACTAAATATTATTATAAATGAAACTAAAACAAATGCTTTGTGCAGTTGTTGCAGCTGGAGTATTAACTTCATGCGGAACAGAAGCCAAAAAAGAGCCTAAAGTAGCTGAAAAAAAAGCAAAAGAGTTTGAATATGTTGTTGAGCAATTTGCTGATATAAAAGTACTACGTTATCAAATTCCTGGTTTTGATGAGTTAACACTAAAAGAAAAAAAGTTAGTGTATTATTTAACGCAAGCTGGTTTGTCTGGTCGTGATATTATGTGGGATCAAAACTACCGTCATAACCTTGAAATTAGAGCAGCTTTAGAAAATATTAACAATAACTTTAAAGGTGATAAAGAGAGTGAAGAGTTTAAAGCATTCACTACCTATTTAAAACGTGTATGGTTTTCAAATGGAATTCACCACCACTATTCTAACGATAAGTTAAAACCTGAATTTTCTAAAGAATATTTTGAATCGTTATTAAAAGAAACTAACACTGAGTTATCTGCAGAAGCTTTAGAGGTTATTTTTAACGATAAAGATGCTAAAAAAGTAAACAAAAAAGCTGGAGTAGATAATGTATTAGCATCTGCAGTAAACTTTTACGGAGCAGATATTACAAGTAAAGATGTAGAAGACTTTTACGCGAAAGCGGATAAAGGGCCAAAAGATCAACCAATTGAAGCAGGATTAAACTCTAAGTTGGTTCGTGAAGACGGAAAATTAGTAGAGAAAGTTTGGAAGTCTGGTGGAATGTACGGACAAGCAATCGATAAAATTATTGAGTGGTTAGAAAAAGCTAAAGAAGTAGCAGAAAATGAAAAGCAAGCAAAAACCTTAGAGTTATTAATCGAATACTATAAAACAGGAGATTTACATACTTGGGATGAGTATGCTATTGCTTGGGTTGAATCTACCGAAGGAAATATTGATTGGATTAATGGTTTTATTGAAGTGTATAATGATCCTAAAGGATATAGAGGTTCGTACGAAACAATTGTACAAATCAAAGACTTTGATATGTCTAAAAAGATGAAGGTATTATCAGACAATGCACAATGGTTTGAGGATAATGCTCCGTTAGATCCAGCACATAAAAAAGAAAACGTAGTTGGGGTTTCTTATAAAACAGTAAATGTTGCTGGTGAGGCAGGAGATGCATCTCCTAGTACTCCAATTGGAGTGAACTTACCAAACAATAACTGGATTCGTCAACAACATGGTTCTAAATCAGTATCGTTAGGAAATATTATAGGTTCTTATAACAATGCTGGAGGAACAGGACGTTTAAAAGAGTTTGCTAACGATCAAGAAGAAATTGATTTAGAGATTAAATATGGTAAATTAGCTGACAAACTACACACAGCATTACACGAGGTAATTGGGCATGCTTCAGGTGTAATTAACGACGGAGTTGGTCAACCAAAAGAAACTTTGAAAAACTACGCTTCTACAATGGAAGAGGGTAGAGCAGATTTAGTTGGACTTTATTACTTAATGGATCCTAAATTACAAGAATTAGGATTAGTTGATGATTGGCAAAAAGTAGGAAAAGCTGCTTATGACGGGTACATCAGAAACGGATTAATGACACAGTTAATCAGAATCAATTTAGGAGACGATATTGAAGAAGATCACATGGTAAACCGTCAATGGGTTTCAGCTTGGGCTTTTGAGCAAGGAGCGAAAGATAATGTAATTGAAAAAGTTACCAGAGATGGAAAAACTTTTTATAATATTAACGATTATGAGAAGCTTCGTGAAATTTTCGGACGTTTATTAAAAGAAACACAAAGAATTAAATCTGAAGGAGATTTTGAAGCGGCAAAAGCATTAGTTGAAGGTTACGGAGTAAAAGTAGATCAAGATATTCATAAAGAAGTTTTAGATCGTAATGCTCAATTTACATCAGCTCCTTATAGCGGATTTGTAAATCCAGTATTAGAGCCAGTAACTGATACTGAAGGAAATATTACCGATATTAAAATTACGCAACCAGAAACGTTTGAAGAGCAAATGAACTTCTACGCTAAAAACTATAATTTCTTACCGATAAAAAATTAAGAAGTTTAAAGACTAAATAATAAAAACCGATTCTGAAAAGAATCGGTTTTTTTGTTTTATAATGGAACCTAAAAAGGTTGTGCTATTTTGTTAGTAGCTTTGATAAAAACAACAGTGCAATTACTACTGCAATCCCTATTGCTACATAAATAGCTGCATTTTGGTAGTATTTCTTATTGTTTTTAGCGTCTTTTTTGTAGCTAAAAAACATCAAAATAATAAAAGCTATTACAAATAAACTAGCAAAAATGATTCTGCCTGTAGTAAACATTTTAGCAGCAATAAGTATAAACATAAAATTGTATTTTTAGCAAAGTTAAAGAATGATTTTAGAATGGAGAAAACTAAAACAGCAATTATTTTTGATTCTAGTTCATGTGTCAGAAAAAGCAACATAAACAAATATAAAATAGGTTAATTACAATGAAGAAAAGAATAGCGGCAGTACACGAATTTCATACAGCTTTCGGGTTAGGAATCAAAAATGAACCAACAGCTAACATTAGCGAGGAACGAAACCTACTTCGATACAATTTAATGAAAGAAGAAAATGAAGAATACTTAGAAGCAGCACAAAACAATGATTTAGTTGAGGTTGCTGATGCCTTGGGAGATATGCTGTATATTTTATGCGGAACTATTATTGAACACGGAATGCAACACAAAATTGAAGAAGTGTTTAATGAAATTCAACGAAGTAATATGAGTAAGTTAGGAGAAGATGGAAAGCCAATTTATCGTGAAGATGGCAAGGTGCTTAAAGGCCCAAATTACTTCAAACCAAATATTAAAGAAATTTTAGATAAATAAAAAAGCTCCTCAAAAGAGGAGCTTTTTTTTACATTTTGTATTCTATAGTTATTTACCCATAATTCTTTCTAATTCTGATGTTAATGTTTTAACATTATTAACCATTTTAATGATAACACCGTTAGAATCAATAATTAAGTGTGTAGGGTATTGCTTAACCTTTAATTTTTTAGCCATGTAATCCTTTTGCTCAGGAATAGTTGGGTATTTAAACTCTTTAGTTTCTAAAAACTCAATTAATTCGTCCTTTTTATCAAAAGCTAAACTAACAAATTCAATCTTTTCATTTTTGTATTTGTCTACTAAATCATTTAATTCTGGGAACTCTTCTACACATACTTTACAGGTAATAAACCAACATTTAATGACTAATAACTTTCCTTTTGTGTCAGCTTTATTATGTGCTTTCCCCTCTAGGTCAACAAAATTATAATCTGGAAGTTTTTTCCCCTCCATTTTAAAATATTGGTGTGCTATAGCAGCCTTACTAGTAATAGACTTCTTTATTTTTTCATCAGAAGTACTTTCGATATTCGTAAGTTGGTATTGTATTTTTTCTTCTTTTACAGATTTAATAGGAATATAAGCACCAGTACGTAATAATGTTAGGAAAATACCTTTTTCGATAGTAGCTCCTTTTTCATCTAAAGGAGTAAAAGTAGACATTAAATCGATATTGTCTTTTGTATAAGCTTCCCAATTATCAAAACTCTTTTGAATATTACTAGAGTCGTAAGAAGTTGAAGTAGTTGCTTTAACTTCGACAGCTTCTTCTCCTTCATCTATGTTTTCATGAGTATCCTCTTCAGGGATAGTTTCTTCAATAGAAGGGGTTTCCTCATTAATATCCGCGCTAATTTCTTGTTGCGTATTTTCAGTGTCAGTTGTTTCTTCCTCTTCAGGAAGTTGTGTTTCTTCTTGGGTGTCTACGGTTTCGTTTATAGCGAAAACAGGTTTACCCGATAGAGAGTTCGAGTAACTTTGTAAACCAAAAAAAGAAATAGCAAAACCAATTCCTATAGATAATAATGCTGGTACTATATTTCTCATTTTATTTAGATTTTTATATTCAAAAATTGAATATTATCCACTAATATAACTTTTTTTAATGAAAAAACTAAATTTTTACTCTCCAGTTATGCTTGTCTTCCAGTTTGTTATATTGAATTCCTAGTAGTTTCTCTTTGAAAAAAGCAGCGTATGAATCTTCCATGTCAGGTAATTCAAAAGTTTCATCTTGATGTTTAAATCCTTTAATAGGGTTGATTACCGCAGCAGTACCAGAACCAAAAATTTCTTTCAATTCTCCTTTTCTTGCAGCTTCTTTTACCTCAGTAACTGATACTCTTCGTACTTCTACTTCAATATTATTGTCTTGAGCAAGTTGAATGATTGATTTACGGGTAACCCCATCTAAAATACGATCACTTGTTGGTGCGGTAACAAGTTTATCACCAATTCTAAAGAAAACGTTCATAGTACCTGCTTCTTCAAGATACTCGTGTGTGTTAGCATCTGTCCAAACAATTTGCTGATATCCTTCTTTATGGGCTAAACTAGTTGGATAAAACTGTGCAGCGTAGTTACCTGCTGCTTTAGCAAATCCGACACCACCATCGGCAGAGCGACTGTATTTTTCAGCAAAAAGAACGCGAACTTCTCCAGCATAGTACGATTGTGCAGGTGAACAGATGATGATGAATTTGTATTCTTCAGCAGGAGAAGCAGAAATAGCTCCTTCAGAAGCAATAATAAAAGGACGGATGTATAATGAGTTTCCAAATCCTTTTTTAATCCAAGCATCGTCAATCTCTAATAACTTTTTTAGTCCTTCCATAAAAACATTTTCAGGAACAGGAGGCATTGCTAAACGTTCTCCAGACTTATTAATTCTGTGAAAGTTTTCATCAGGACGAAATAAGAAAACGTCGTCATTATCATCTTTGTAAGCTTTCATTCCTTCAAAAACAGCTTGTCCATAATGAAAAACTCTAGCCGAAGGCTCAAAAGTCATAGGTCCGTAAGGCATAATTTGAGGTGTTTTCCACTCACCATCTTTAAAATCACAAACTAACATATGGTCAGAAAAAATACGACCAAACGCCAAATTGTTAAAATCTACTGCATCTATTTTCGATTCTTGTATAAGCTCAATATCAATATTCATTGTGTTGTTTTTAGAAGTGCCACGAAGATACAAAATCTAGCGGTATGTTTTAGGATGGCTTATTGCTTGAAGAAATAATAAGTATATTTGTTGATTATTAATTTTAAAATTTTGAAAATGAAAAGACTACTAGTTTTTGCTACGGTTTTAAGCGTAGCACTTAGTTCATGTAAAGTTGAAAAGAAAGAAGAAAAATCTACTACAAATGCTACTGAAGTACAAAAAATAGAATATGCATCTTTTGGAGAAAAGATTACGGATGCTGATGTAATTTCGGCAGATGAAATGCGATTGAAGTTCAAAAACTTAAAGGCAGGAGATACTTTAAATGTAAAATTTGCTTCAACAATAAACGAAGTATGTAAGAAAAAAGGGTGTTGGATGAAGCTAGATTTAGGTGAAGAACAAGAATCAATGGTACGTTTTAAAGATTATGGTTTTTTCATGCCTTTAAATGCAGATAATAAAGAAGTGGTAGTAAACGGTAAAGCTTTTGTTACTGAGATTTCTGTTGATGAATTAAAACATTATGCTAAAGATGCAGGAAAATCAGAAGAAGAAATAGCAAAAATTATAGAACCAAAATACACCTATGCTTTTGAAGCAGATGGCGTGTTAATGAAAAAATAATGAAACAATTAATTATTGTTTTATTGATGTCTTTGGTGCTTTTTTCTTGCAAAGAGGAAAAGAAACAACCAAAAGAGGAACTTATAATGTATCAGTCTTCTGAAATGGCAGCTTTAATGAATGCTATGTACGAAGGGAATATGACCGTTAAAAATAAGATTTTAGAAGGAGAGCCAATAGGTGACTTTCCTGAAACTTATCTGAATATTCATAATGCTGTTTTAACCGATCCTGTAGATAGAAATGCAAGTTTTGAAGCTTTTTCTAAACTGTATATTCAAAATATGCAATTAGTATATTCTGGTTCTAAAGATTCTTTAAAACAAAATTTTAACCAAGCAGTAAACAGTTGTATTGCCTGTCATAAAACTACTTGTACAGGACCAATACCAAGAATTAAAAAATTACTGATTAAATAGTTTAGTTATAAAACGAGAAATTATCATAACGTCAGATGGCTCCACAACTATTCATTTACCAGAATGGAATGAACAATATCATTCTAAACACGGAGCAATACAAGAGGCCTATCATGTATTCATTAGAAATGGATTAAAGTATGTAGATGCTAAAAGTGTTTCTATTCTTGAAATAGGCTTTGGTACAGGACTTAATTCTTTTATCACGTTATTGGAAGCTAAAAAGGAGATTGATTATGTTGGAGTAGAGGCATATCCTGTAGCTAAAGAAGAAGTATCAAAATTAAATTATGTTGCGGAGTTGGACGCCGATGATAAAAGAGAATTTTTTGAAAAAATTCACGAAGTTTCTTGGGAAGAAAAACACAACATTACTCCTAATTTTTCATTAACTAAGCGTAAACAGTTTTTTGTTGAAATTACTGATGAGAATTATTTCGATTTAATTTATTTTGATGCTTTTGGAGCAAGAGTACAACCCGATTTGTGGACGGAAGATATTTTTAAAATCATGTTTGCTGCACTAAAACCAGAAGGTGTCTTAGTAACTTACTCAGCAAAGGGAAGTGTACGACGAGCAATGCAAGCTGTAGGTTTTGATGTTGAGCGTTTACCCGGGCCTCCAGGTAAAAGAGAAATGTTACGAGGAACAAAAATTATAACGTGATATTTTACGTGATTAATGTAGAAATTAGAAAATAAAGAAATGGAGTTTAAAAGACGTTTCGGTAATCGAAAAAGAAGGAATCCTAAAAGAGGGTTGTTTTTAGTAGTTTTATTAATTGTTGTGTTGTATTTGTTTTTCAATGCAGAAAAAATTCTTGGAAGATTTTTATAAATGAAACCATTTAAATTTAAAGAGTTTACAGTGCATCAAGACAAAACAGCGATGAAAGTTGGTACCGATGCAGTATTATTAGGAGCGTGGTGTAATTTAGGAGAGTTTCCAGACACAATATTAGATGTCGGTTCAGGCACAGGTGTTATTTCATTAATGTTAGCGCAACGAAGCGATGCCATGACTATTGATGCAGTAGAAGTAGATGGAGATGCTTATGAACAAACTGTAGAGAATTTTGAGCAGTCTGATTGGGGAGATAGGCTCTTTTGTTACAATGCTTCTTTTGTGGAATTTGCAGAAGAAATGTCTGAAGATGAAGAAGAGTATGATATAATTGTATCCAATCCACCATTTTATACTGATAATTACGAAACGGAAGATTTAGCGAGAAATAAAGCACGATTTACGAGTTCACTGTCTTTTGAAGAGCTACTAAAAGGAGTGAGTGAAATATTGTCCGAAAACGGAAGGTTTTCAACCATTATACCGTTTAAAGAAGAAGAAAACTTTATAGAACTAGCAAAAAAGTATAATTTATATCTAAACAGAGTTTGTCGAGTAAAAGGAACTCCTACTACTGAAATCAAACGTAGTTTGTTAGAATTTTCTTTTGTAGAGACTACAATCCAAGAAGAAGAGTTAATTATAGAAACAAAAAGGCACCAGTATACTGATGCCTATATTAATCTCACTAAAGATTTTTATTTGAAGATGTAATCTTTTATGAGGTTATACTTTCAAAATTTCTGTTTAGTTTTAATTATGTTCTTGTTGTGAGTAATGTAGTTCTTCAGTGTCAGTCTTTATTACTGCAATAGGATTTTTGTTTTCATCAATAGCAACAAATGTAAATTCACCTTCAATGGCTTTTTCTCTGTGATGAGAGTACATCTGTTCAGTAAAAATTTTAACGGTGACCTTTAAACTTTTGTTACCTATATAACTTACTTTTCCTACTAATTCAATAATAGTTCCAGCAGGGATAGGCTTTTTAAAATCAATTTTATCACTACTTACGGTTACAACTTTTTGCCTACAGAATCGTGTTGCAGTAATAAAAGCAACTTCATCCATTAATTGCATGGCAGTTCCTCCGAATAAGGTATCATAATGATTGGTTGTATTTGGAAATACAGCTTTGAAAATACGTGTTTCCGATTTTGCTATTTTTTCTTCTGTGGTCATTTTTAATAAATGTTAGATGATTGAAGTAGCTGCTAATTCTTTTTTTTATGTAAAGAAATAGAATTACTACGCTCTTTAAACTTTTTATAATTAAACATTAATTTTAAAAGCTCTATTAAATGCTTCGCAATACTAAATAACGATAAGATGTTTGAGGGAAAAATAATGACATACCAAAAATGCACAGCATTCCATAGAGAAAAGTGTGCGTTAAAAATATATCATCGGTATGATCTAAAAGCTTCAAATCGCGAAAGCATTGTCAATATCCGAATAGGAAGGTCTCCTGACTTATAACAGTTTTTATCATCCTTCCCGCTTTTGGCAGTGGATATACTAGGATAAAAACTTTTGGTGTGTTACTTACAGTTGCGCGACAGTTCGTGATTTGCACACGATTCCCTATTAATCTACAGTTAAGTAAAACCTTTTCGGTTGATGAAGTATGTAAAGAACTTAATCTAGGGTAAATGTATGTATTATTTTTTTAGAATTGAAGATAAAAAAAGCATCAATTTATTGATGCTTATGTTTGAAAAAGAAATTTACAGTTAATGTTTATTTTTTTTAGTTTTTTAGTTTTTAAGTTGATTCAAGTATAGGTAGCTTTTAATAAATTTTCATTGATATTTTATTTAGTTTCCCTTTGGGTAGGTTTAATAATCATTCTAAAATATTGGTCTTTATATATGTAATATCCTAACCAATTGTATAGAGTTCTTACTTTATTTTTGAAGTTAACAAGCCCCATTATGTGTACAAAAATCCAAATTAACCATGCAACAAAACCTTTTAATGATTGTTTTTGTCCAGGAAAGTCAAGTACAGCCTTATTTCTTCCAATAATAGCTAACGAACCCTTGTCGTTATATTGAAAAGGTTTCCAATTACTATCTTTTCTTTTAAGATTGTTCGCTAGGTTTTTAGCTTGTTGTAAAGCTGGTTGGGCTAATTGCGGGTGTCCGTTAGGATAGTTTTTATCGCCAGAAATCAAGGCGCAGTCTCCTAACGCAAAAATATTATCGTATGAATCTACTAAGCTAAACTGATTTGTTTTTAGCCTTCTGCCAGGGCCAAAACTTTCTTTTGAAAAACCATCGAATGTTTTTGCAGATACACCAGCTGCCCAAATAAGATTTTTGGTTTCTATTTTTTCTCCGTTTGATAAATACACGGTTTCACCATCAAAGTCGTTAACCATTGTATTCATAGTCAGAGTTACACCTAGTTCACTTAGCTTTTCAGAAGTGTATTCTTGTGCTTTTTTAGACATAGGAGCTAATACAGAACTCTGACCATCAATAAGATGTATTTCACCAAAGTCATTTTTATCTAGTTCGGGGTAATCTTTTATGATGATAGATGTTTTAATTTCAGATAAAATTCCTGAAAGTTCAACTCCAGTAGGTCCAGCTCCTGCAATTACAAAAGTTAAACACTTTTTTCTTTCTTCTGGGTTATGAATTCTAGTAGCACGGTCAAATCGAGTTAAAATTACATTTCTAAGAGATAAGGCATCACTAATAGTTTTCATTGGTAAACTATACTTTTGAATGCTTTTATTTCCAAAAAAATTAGTTTCTGTACCGGTAGCCATTACTAAGATGTCATACTCTATATCTCCATTACTTACTACAATTTTGTTTTCTTCTGGGACAACTTTTTCAAGGGTGCCGAGTCGAAAACGGGCGTTTTTAAATTTTCTTAAAATTTTTCTGAATGGATAGCTAATTGCAGATGGCTCCATAAAACCAGTGGATACTTGGTAGATTAAAGGAGGAAAGAAATTGTAGTTGTTACTATCTACTAGAATAATCTGATAATTTTCTGAATTTCCTAATCCTTTTATAAGTTCTAATCCAGCAAAACCGCCACCAACAACGACGATTTTTTTCATGTTTTTCATAATAGTATTATGCCCTTAAATTAATATCAGTACAAAGGTAGTTAAGAAGATTTCAGTAAAAAATAAACTAGCTTAAGAAATGTTATTTTCTTTTAATTTCACTCAAGTACTCTGGAGTTAATCCTAAAAAGCTCGCTTATAAATATTGAGGGACTCGTTGTACAAATTCAGGGAATTCTTCTTGAAATCTAAAGTACATTTCTTCTTTAGAGTAGCTGTTGATGTATTTTTTTAAAACACTTTCAGACATTTGTTAGTGTGGTGTTGAAATGTAAAAATACGAACTTTATCAAGACTCTATTTAGTTTTAAAAGGAAAAGGCACCAGTATACTGATGCCTATATAAATTTAACTAAAGATTTTTATTTGAGAATGTAGGGTCGATTAGTTTTACCATTTGCTCATAATAATAATCTGAGTAATATTGAATTTATTAGGTTTACTTATCAAATAAAGCTTCTTTTCTTTTTTAAAAACAGAAAATTCATTTTTCAATCCATTAAAATCATAACCTAGTTCTAATAACTCATCTTTTATTTTTCTGATATCGTAATTTTCTAAATAAATTTCGATCCCATTTGGTGAATCACTTGATGAAATTACATTTATGAAAAGCGTTTTTTTTGGATTGCCAGAATAATCCCGAGCATAAGCTCTTTTTTTTAGATTACTTTCACTTTTTATTTTTGTAAATCCATAACCTTCTGTTATAAATTCATCAATTGATAGAAATGATATTTTAGTTAATTTATCTAAAAGGCTATGATTTATTTCTTGAGAAAAAGTAGAAAGATTAAAAAGTATAAAAATTATAAGAACTATTTTTTTCATTTATTTAAGTTTTTAATATGTTATGTTTATGATGGTAAGGATTGTTGTTTTTTAACAATGAATGTGTCTAATAGGTTATCATAAGTTTATAAAAATTATCATCCCTTTACACTCTCAGGGTTATAACCTAAATAAGGAACTTCTTTTTCTACAAAGGTAATTCCGTAGTCTTCTAATTCTTTTAAAATAGGTTTGTACACCTCTTTGTTGATTGGTAATTGTACTCCTGGAGTGGTAATTTCACCATTTAAAATACGTACGGTTGCCACAGCTACAGGTAATCCTACAGTTTTTGCCATAGCAGTATAGGTTTGATCGTCACCTTTAATTACCATACTACTTTCTATTTGATGATTTTCCTCCTTGTATTGATACCCAAAAATATGATGCATTACAATCATATCTTTATCCTCAGCTTCAAGAGTCCAAGAATCCATCAATATTTTTTGTAAAATTTCAGCAGGAGTAGCATTTTTCAACCCTATTTTTTTATTCGGATTGAAGATGTCTAACTCTACAAATTTATCCCACATTAAATCATCTTGATCAATCTTTGCATACGAACGGAACTTTAATTCAACAGAATCAGAAGGAGAGTAAGCTAAGAAAAGGTTAGTGAAATCACGATAACTCATGTTTTCAGAATCTTCAATAGTGTAAGTGTCATCAGTCATTCCTAACTGGACAAAAACATTCCAAGCACGAGAAAAACCAACTTTACGAATAGTTCCACGATACATGGTTTTAATATCTTCTAAACCATAAATACTTCTATACTTTAAAGAATCACGGTTTGCATACGCTTCAAATCTTCCACTGCCATTAATAGTTAAAAATTCAGTTCTTCTAAATAATTTTTGATATGGAATATACTTATAGGTTCCTTCTTGAATAAACATTGAAGCTCCACCTTGACCAGCTAATACTACATTTCTTGGGTTCCAAGTAAATTTATAATTCCATAAGTTGGTATCACTTTCAGGAGCAACTAATCCACCACAAAAAGATTCAAATAATAGCATTTTTCCTCCTTGTTCTTTTATACGATCAATAACTTGCATAGCACTCATGTGGTCAATTCCTGGATCTAGACCAATTTCGTTCATAAATACTAAACCTTTAGCTTTAGCTTCTTCATCTAAAGCTTTCATTTCATCAGAAATATAAGACGCAGTAACCATGTGTTTTCCATAAGTAATACAATCTTTAGCTACTTCAATATGAAAACGAGCAGGTAACATTGAAATAACAATGTCAGCTTTTTGAATTGCATTTGAGCGCTCTTCAGCATTAAAAACATCTAGCTGTATTGCTGTAGCATTTGAATGATTGTGAATTTTAGATTGAGCGCTTTCTAACGAAACATCACCAATAGTTATATGTAGGTTTTCTTGTGAAGATTTATCCAATAAATATTTTATAAGTGAAGAGCTCGATCTACCAGCACCAATAATCAATATATTTCTCATTTATAATTATTTTTGTTGTGTATAAAATTTGAGGCGACAATATCGCTAAAAAAGTTTAAATTTAAACAAAAATTAAAATAATGTATAAAAATTTAACAATAGCTGCAGTCTTGGGAATGATTGCTGTGATTTTAGGTGCCTTCGGAGCTCATGCTTTAAAAACAAAATTAACACTAGAAGCCCTCGAGAGTTTTGAAACTGCTGTACGTTATCAGTTTTTTCATGTGTTTTTATTACTTTTTGTAAATATGTTTACTGAGCTTACTAACAAAGAAAAAAACAGAATTAGTTATTTTTTAATAGCTGGGGTTTTATTGTTTTCTGGGTCTATATATTTAATTTACTTAGCGAATGTTCCTGCAAAAGCAATTTGGTTTGTAACGCCGTTAGGAGGAGTGTTGTTAATCGTTGGTTGGAGCCTTTTAGCATATAGCTTTTTTAAAAAAGTTATTAAAGGTTAAAGTTGATAAAATCATTTAATGATATAGCTGTTTAATCAAAAAGAACTATTTTTGTCCAAAATTAAACACAACTAAAATCTTTTAAGATGACAAATCTTGATACGAAAACGATATCGTTAGATAACTTAGGCATAAAAGACGCTACGGTTCGTTATCAATTAACTTCAGACGAGTTACACGACATCACTATTGAAAAAGAACAAGGAGTAGAAACCAGTTTTGGAGCATTAGCTGTTAAAACAGGTGAGTTCACAGGACGTTCTCCTATGGATCGTTTTATTGTTAAAGACGATATAACTAAAGACCAAGTTTGGTGGGGAGATATTAATATTCCTTTCGATTCAGAAAAATTTGACAAGCTATACGATAAAGTAACTAATTATTTATCTAACAAAGAAGTATTTGTACGTGATAGTTATGCATGTGCAGACGAAGATTATAAATTAAATATTCGTGTTGTAAATGAATATCCTTGGAGTAACATGTTTGCGCACAATATGTTTTTACGTCCTACCGCAGAGGAGTTAAAAAACTTTTCTCCGGAATGGACAGTAGTAAACGCTCCAGGTTTTATGGCAGATCCAGCAATAGATGGAACACGCCAACACAACTTTGCTATTTTAAACTTTACTAGAAAAGTAGCATTAATTGGTGGTACAGGATACACAGGAGAAATTAAAAAAGGTATTTTCTCTGCGTTAAACTTTATTTTACCTGTATTCAAAAACACGTTACCAATGCATTGTTCTGCAAACGTTGGTAAAGATGGAGATACAGCTATTTTCTTCGGATTATCAGGAACAGGTAAAACGACCTTATCTACCGATCCAAATCGTAGTTTAATTGGTGATGATGAGCATGGTTGGACTGCTGAAAACACAATCTTCAATTTTGAAGGAGGATGCTATGCAAAAGTAATCGACTTATCTCAAGAGAAAGAACCAGAAATTTACGGAGCAATTAAAAGAGGAGCGATCCTTGAAAATGTTGTGATGGATGATAAGGGGAATGTAGATTTTCATGATACATCAATTACACAAAATACTCGTGTAAGTTATCCTATTTATCACATTGAAAATATTCAAAAACCATCTAAAGGTGCAAACCCAAAGAATATTTTCTTCTTAACAGCAGATGCTTTTGGAGTACTGCCTCCAATCTCTAAATTAACACCAGGGCAGGCAGCATATCACTTTATTTCTGGGTACACAGCAAAAGTAGCAGGTACAGAGGCTGGAATTAACGAACCATTACCAAGTTTCTCAGCTTGTTTTGGAGCTCCATTTATGCCATTACACCCAACGCGTTACGCTGAAATGTTAAGTAAGAAAATGCAAGAAGCAGGTGTAAACGTTTGGTTAATTAATACTGGATGGACAGGTGGTGCTTACGGTACTGGTAGCAGAATGAAATTAAAGTACACTCGTGCTATGATTACAGAAGCTTTAGAAGGTAATTTAGAAAATGTTGAATTTGTACAACACCCAATTTTTGGATTATCAATGCCAACTACTTGTGAAAATGTTCCTGATGAAGTATTAAATCCAAAGCAAACATGGGCAGACAAAGATGCTTATGATGCAAAAGCTATGGAATTAGCGAATTCATTTAGAAAGAACTTTGCTCAGTTTGAAGAAATGGCAAGTGAGGAAATTATTAAAGGTGGACCAATAGCGTAACCTTTAAAAAATATACTTATCAAAAAAGCATCCGTTACGGGTGCTTTTTTTGTGAAAAATACTCAGTATTTTAGCAATAAATAAATTTTAGCATGATTGTACAGGGAAATATAGTCGATATTCAAAACAAACGAATCTTTAAAGGAGAAGTTGAGGTCAAAGAAGGAAAGATTACACAAATTAGAGCAGTAGAACATACTGTAGAAAACTATATTTTACCTGGATTTATAGATGCACATATTCATATTGAAAGCTCGATGTTGGTGCCGTCCGAGTTTGCAAAAATAGCCGTAACGCATGGTACGGTAGCAACGGTGTCTGACCCGCATGAAATAGCCAATGTATTAGGAGTGAGAGGTGTGAATTTCATGATTGAAAATGGAAAAAAAGTTCCGTTAAAATTCAATTTTGGAGCACCATCATGTGTGCCAGCAACTTCTTTTGAAAGTGCCGGAGCGGTAATTGATTCAGAAGATATAAAAAAAATGATGGAGAATCCTGATATCAAATATTTAGCAGAAATGATGAATTATCCAGGAGTTATTTATCAAGATGAAGAAGTGTTGCAAAAAATCGCTTGGGCAAAACATTACAAAAAACCTGTAGATGGTCATGCACCTGGACTACGAGGAGAAGATTTAGATAAATACATAGCGGCAGGAATTTATACCGACCACGAATGCTTTACCTATGAAGAAGGATTGGAGAAGTTAGAAAAAGGGATGAAAGTCATTATCCGTGAAGGAAGTGCTGCAAAAAACTTTGAAGCATTAATTGATTTGCTACCTGAGTATTATGAGAACATGATGTTCTGTTCTGATGATAAGCATCCAGATGATTTGTTATTAGGACATATTAACCAATTATGTGAGCGCGCAGTAGCGAAAGAAATAGATGTTTTTAAAGTATTGCAAGCAGCCTGTATAAACCCAGTAGAGCATTACAATTTGGATGTTGGGATTTTAAACGAAGGGGATGATGCTGATTTTATTGTGGTGAAAGACTTACAAAAGTTTGAAATACTACAAACGTATATTAATGGTGAGTTAGTGGCTGAAAACGGAAAATCATTTGTAGAGCATGTAGATTTTGAAGTGTTGAATAATTTTGACACTGATGCAAAAAACGTTTCCGATTTTGAATTCCATTCAGCATCTGAAAAGATTCGAGTGATAGAAGCTCTAGATGGAGAATTAGTGACGAATGAAATTGAAGCAGATTCGTTGATAAAAGATGGAAATTTAGTTTCAGATGTAGCAAACGATGTGTTAAAAATGACCGTAGTAAACCGTTATCAAAATGCAGAACCTTCTATTGCGTTTATTAAGAACTTCGGGTTAAAAGAAGGGGCAATAGCGAGTTCTGTAGGACATGATTCTCATAATATTATCGCTGTCGGTGTATCGGATGAATTAATTTGTAAGGCGGTAAATTTATTGATTGAAAATAAAGGAGGGGTTTGTGCTGTAACTTCTTTTGAAGAAAAAGTTGTTCCGCTTCCTGTGGCTGGAATCATGTCAGATAAACCAGCAGTTGAAATAGGGAAAGCCTATGCAGAATTGGATGCGATGGCAAAGCAACTAGGTAGTAAATTACGAGCTCCGTATATGACCTTATCTTTTATGGCATTGTTGGTAATTCCATCCTTAAAACTATCAGACAAAGGCTTGTTTGATGGAAATACATTTAAATTTACTTCTTTAGAAGTTAAATAAACGAGAGTTTGAAGACAGAAAAAATTATATTAGGGATTGACCCAGGAACTTCCATTATGGGATTTGGAATTATAAAGGTAGTAGGTAAAAAGATGGAATTTGTTCAAATGAATGAATTGCTCTTAAAAAAATATGACGATCATTATTTAAAACTCAAAATTATTTTTGAACGTACCATTGAATTGATTGACACTTATCATCCAGATGAAATAGCGTTGGAAGCTCCTTTTTATGGGAAGAATGTACAATCCATGTTGAAATTAGGGCGTGCACAAGGAGTAGCCATGGCAGCAGGATTGTCAAGACAAATACCAGTAACCGAGTATGCGCCCAAGAAAATAAAAATGGCAATTACAGGTAAAGGAACTTCAAGTAAAGAACAGGTAGCCTTAATGTTAAAATCGTTATTGAATTTAAAAGTGCTACCTAAAAACTTAGATGCAACGGATGGTTTAGCAGCTGCGGTATGTCATTTTTATAATTCAGGAACAAAAGTAGGAGGTAAGAACTATACAGGTTGGGCAGCGTTTGTAAAACAAAATCCGAAAAAAATTAAAAACTGATTTTTTCAATGATCAATGAACAGTAAACAGTAGTCAAATATTATAGCTATGAAACTAGAAAAGAACCCACTTCAAAATAAATCATACGATTTTGCTCTTTTGATTATTAAACTAAGTAAAAAATTGATGAAGGAAAATAAGGAGTTTATTTTATCTAAGCAGATAGTAAGAAGTGGTACATCGGTAGGAGCAAATATAGTAGAGGCTAATGGAGCTATTTCTAAGGCAGATTTCTCAGCAAAAATTTCAATAGCTTATATAGAATGTTTAGAAACTAAATATTGGCTGTCTTTATTAAAAGATAGTGAAGAAATAAGAATAGAGGAGTAAGAGGAGTTGTTTGAAAAAGCCGATGAAATAGCAAAAATTCTTTTTTCAATATTAAAAACGACAAGGATTTATAAGTAATCTTGATAACTGATAACTGATAACTGATAACTGATAACTGATAACTGATTTGGCAGGAATTTATCTACATATCCCATTTTGTAAGCAAGCGTGTTATTATTGCGATTTTCACTTTTCTACTTCATTAAAAAAGAAAGAGGAGTTAGTTTCTTGCTTGGTGAAAGAGTTAGAATTTCGAAAGGAAGAACTACAACACGAAGAAATAGAAACCATCTATTTTGGAGGAGGAACACCGAGTTTATTGTCGATTGAAGAATTAAGGTTGTTGATAGATACTATTTATCAGAACTATACAGTAGTATCAAATCCAGAAATTACCTTAGAAGCGAATCCAGATGATTTATCAGAAGAAAAAATAATTGAATTATCTAAAACCCCTGTTAATCGCTTAAGCATAGGGATACAATCTTTTTTTGAAGAAGATTTGCAATTGATGAATCGAGCTCATAATGCACAAGAAGCCAAAAACTGTTTGTCTATAACAACTCGTTACTTTGATAATATAACTATTGATTTGATCTACGGAGTTCCGAATATGCGTAATGAACGTTGGAGAGAGAATTTACAAATCGCTTTTGATTTCGGAATCAATCATATTTCGTCGTATGCGCTAACCGTTGAACCCAAAACAGCATTAGATTCATTTATCAAACAAGGAAAGTATCCTGATGTTGACGAAACGGTAGCCAAAGAACATTTTGATATTCTGGTAGCAGAAACCGCTAAAAATGGATTTGTTCACTACGAAATTTCCAACTTTGGAAAACCTAATTATTTTTCAAAGCACAATACAAGTTACTGGCTAGGTAAAAAATATATAGGAATTGGCTCATCAGCACATTCGTTTAATAAAACACACCGTAGTTGGAATGTAGCTAACAATGCAAAATATATAAAAGCAATTCAAGAAGGAAAACTCCCTCTAGAGCAAGAAAAACTCACTAAGAAAGATCAGTTTAATGAATATTTGATGACAGGATTAAGAACCATTTGGGGAGTGTCGTTAGAGAAAATTGAGGAGGATTTCGGGGAAGAGTTTAGAAAAAAACTCCTTAAAAATGCTGAGAAGTTTATTAATCAAGGGCTACTAGTCATTACAAATGAAGTTTTGAAAACTACAAAAAAAGGAAAGTTCTTAGCAGATGGATTGGCTAGTGAGTTATTCATAATTTAGGTATATTTGAGTATGATAGCAACAATTGAATACAACTCAAGAAAGTACAAAATAGATTTATCAAAACCACTAGACATTTCAATAGCCATTGATACCTCAAAAGAAAATGTAAATGCTTGGTATTTAGATGATCCTAAAATTTTCCCTGTTTCTGATGGGAATTGGATTGGAAGTGTACAAGAAGGTGCTGATGTAAACTTTAATAATATCCAGTTTAATCCGCACTCACATATTACGCATACAGAGTGTGTGGGGCACATTACAAAAAAAGTTTATTCAGTAAACAAGAATTTAGAAAAGTTTTTCTTTTTAGCAGAAGTGATTACTATCGCTCCAGAACAAATAGAAAATAAAGACTTTGTAATTTCAAAAAAACAGTTGCAGTATGCTTTGGGAAACAAAAAAAGAGAAGCCATAGTTATTAGAACAATTCCAAATCTATCAGGCAAAAAATCGATGCGATATTCAAATACAAATCCACCTTATTTGTTAGAAGAAGCTGCAGAGTACCTCAAAGAAAAAGGAATAGAACATTTGTTGATCGATTTACCTTCGGTAGATAAAGAGAAGGATGAAGGAAAATTACTAGCACACAATGCTTTTTGGAATACAAAGGGAGAGATTAGAAAGCATGCAACTGTCACCGAATTCATATATGTTCCAAATAAAGTAAAAGACGGAACCTACTTTTTAAACTTGATGGTAGCACCATTTGAAAACGACGCTACACCTAGTAAACCTATTCTTTACGAAATTATTTAAAACTTTTTTTGTTGGCATATTTATTTTTATATAAACAACCAACACTAAAACAAAACCACATGAAAAAAACTCTATTTTAATTATCTAGACACTTTTAAAGGTCTATCAAGCGAAGTTTGGTGGCTCGCTTTAATAACTTTAATAAACAGGGCAGGTACAAAGCTAATTCCTTTTATGTCATTGTATTTGAGAGAAAGTTTACATTTTACCTTAAATGATGTAGGTTGGATTATGACTTGCTTTGGATTAAGGTCTGTTGGAGGATCTTGGTTAGGATGAAAACCAGTTTATTTTTAACAGGGTTACTCTTTGTAGCCTTATAATTTGTAGATACTTTTTTGGGATTTTGTATCTGCATTTTTTTAGTAATGTTAGTTGCAGATACTTTTAGACCCGCTATGTTTGTGGCTTTGAATACTTATAGCAAGCCAGAAAATAAAACGAGATCGGTAACGTTAATTCGTTTGGCGATTAATTTAGGTTTTTCCGCTGGTCCCGCAGTTGGAGGATTAATAATTACTTCATTAGGCTATAGCGGACTGTTCTGGGTAGATGGAGTTATTTGTGTTTTAGCAACTTTATTACTGATAAATGTATTACATCTTAAAAAAGCAAGAGTCTTAGATGAAATAAAGATAGAAAATCCAAAGTCGATTTTTTTAGATAAGGCTTTTTGGATATTTTTTGTAGGAATGTTTGTGTTCGGGTTTATTTTTTTACAATATTTCTCTACCATGCCATTATATTATAAAGATATACATCATTTAACAGAGTTAGAAATAGGACTGTTAATGGGCATGAACGGTTTTTTCATTTTTTTATTAGAGATGCCGTTGATTACTTGGTTAGAAAAAAGTAAGTATATCAAAGAGTTCTTAATGTTTTTTTGGTCTACTACTTACGTGGTTAAGTTTTGTAGTAATTAACTTAACAGGTTGGATTGGAATTTTAATTGTAGGAATGTTACTGATGACCATCGGAGAGATGATTGCTTTCCCTTTCTCAAATGCTTTTGTAGTGGAACGAGCTAAAAAAGGAAATCAAGGAGAATATATGGTATATTATAGTATTGTATTTTCAATGTCTCATATTTTCGCTCATAATTCAGGAATGCAATTAATCGATAATTTCGGATTTAATAATACATGGAATTTTATGATTGTAATATCAGGAATTGGAGTGTTGTTTTTATTCATGTTGATGTGAATTATAAAAAAGGAAATGAAAAGTAGTTTAGAAGTTGAAATTAATCCATCAATAAACATAGAAAAATCAGCATAGTTAAACCGATTAAAATACAGAAGTTTTATCTTTGAAGCTTTAACCAAAGAATACTAAACAAAGTACATTATGAATATTCAAGACGCACAAAAACAAGTAGACGAATGGATCAAGAACCATGGAGTACGTTACTTTAATGAGTTAACAAATATGGCGCAACTAACAGAAGAAGTTGGAGAGGTAGCTCGAATTATTGCGCGTCGTTATGGAGAGCAAAGTGAAAAAGAAAGTGATAAAAACAAAGATTTAGGAGAAGAGTTAGCTGATGTAGTTTTTGTAGTGTTGTGTTTAGCGAACCAAACAGGAGTTAACTTACAAGAAGCGTTTGATAAGAAATTAGATTTAAAAACCAAACGTGACCACGACCGTCATCATAACAACGAAAAATTACAATAAATGAGTCTTATAAAAAATATACAAAAAGGAAGCTTTTGGATTAATGTAGTAAAAGTAGGAATCCCTTTTTTAGTAGTTGTAGCATTGTTTTCTCTGTTATTTAAAACAGGAGGCGCTATTTTTTCTGGGGACTTTGAAACTGTTTATAATGTGCATTTTGCAAACAAGCAATGGATTCGTTTTTGGTTAAGCAAAATTGTTATTACGGTAATTTATAGTATGTACATAGTTAACAAAAGAATGAAGTAAACTTCAATGGATTTAAAGTTAAGAACAGAACTGTTTGCATCAGGTAAAGAAATTACAATTTCAGGTTCAAAAAGTGAATCGAATAGATTACTGATTTTACAGCAATTATATTCAGGTTTGCAGATAGAAAATTTATCAGATTCTGACGATACACACCATTTACAAGGGGCATTAACCTCTGATGATATAGTTGCAGATATTGGACATGCAGGAACTGCGATGCGCTTTTTAACTGCTTTTTTTGCAACACAAGAAGGCGTTACAAAAATATTGCAAGGATCAGACCGTATGCATAATCGACCAATTGAAATTTTGGTTAATGCGCTTCGTAATTTAGGTGCTGATATAGAATATGTAGAAAAAGAAGGATATCCACCACTCAAAATATCAGGAAAAAAACTAACAAAGGATAAAGTTTCAATTAATGGAAATGTAAGTAGTCAATATATTTCTGCGTTGATGTTGATTGCTCCAAGTTTACAGAACGGATTGGAGATTGAGATGGTAGGCAAAATTACTTCAGTTCCGTACATCAATATGACCATACAGCTATTACATCAATTGAATGTTGAAGCTGAGTTTGGAGGACAGGTTATCAAAATAAAACCTAAGTCAACAGTAGAGAAACAAACAGTTGTAGTAGAGTCTGATTGGAGTTCAGCGTCTTATTTTTACTCGATTATAGCATTGAGTAAAGTGGGAGCTTCCGTAAAATTATCAGCGTATAAAAAAGATAGTTTACAAGGAGATAATTGTTTGTCAGAAATTTATAAACACTTTGGAGTAACGACTACTTTTGAAGAAAATTCAATTCTTTTAACGAAAGAAAGAGAACATAGTTCAGCTGTATTAAAAGAAGATTTAAAAAATGCACCAGATATAGCGCAAACCATAGCAGTTACTTGTTTCGGATTAGGAATAGCTTGTGACTTATCAGGGCTACATACGTTAAAAATCAAAGAAACAGATCGCTTAGAAGCCTTACGTGAAGAGTTAACAAAATTAGGAGCAGAGATTTTAGTTACTAATGAGAGTTTACATTTAAAAGCTTCCGAAGTAATTAAAGATAATATTCAAATAGCAACCTATAATGATCATCGAATGGCAATGGCTTTTGCTCCGTTGGCGTTAAAAGTTCCAATAGAAATTTTAGAAGCTGAGGTGGTAACAAAATCATATCGAAGCTTTTGGAAAGACATGGCTATTGTAGGGATAAAAAATGAAGAGATAAAATAAACAGGCAATCACTTGACAACCCCTATGTTGAAATTGTATATTTGCCACCGTTAAGAAAATTTTACAAATGAAATTATCAAATTTTGATTTTGAATTGCCAAAGGAATTATTGGCAGAATATCCATCAGAACATAGAGATGAAGCACGTTTAATGGTGTTACACCGCGACACACAAAAAATCGAGCATAAATTGTTTAGAGATTTAATCGATTATTTTGATGAAGGAGATGTAATGATGTTAAACAATACGAAAGTATTTCCTGCTCGTATGTACGGAAATAAAGAAAAAACAGGAGCTCGTATTGAAGTATTTTTATTACGTGAATTAAATGCTGAAAATCGTTTGTGGGATGTATTGGTAGATCCAGCAAGAAAAATAAGAATAGGAAATAAATTATTTTTTGGAGAAGATGATAGTTTAGTAGCTGAAGTAATTGATAATACAACTTCTCGTGGTAGAACATTACGTTTCTTATTTGATGGACCTTATGAAGAATTTAGAAAAAAGTTAATTGAGTTAGGAGAAACTCCGTTACCAAAATATATTAAACGTGAGGTAGAGCCAGAAGATGAAGAGCGTTACCAAACAATATTTGCTAAGCATGAAGGGGCAGTAGCGGCTCCAACAGCAGGGTTACATTTTTCTAAACATTTAATGAAGCGTTTAGAGATTAAAGGAGTAGACTTCGCTGAAACTACTTTACACGTAGGGTTAGGAACATTTAACCCTGTTGAAGTAGAAGATTTATCTAAGCATAAAATGGATTCTGAACAAATCATTATTCCACAAACAAGTGCTGATACTGTTAACAATGCGATTGCTAATAAAAAAAGAGTTTGTGCTGTTGGTACCACAGTAATGAGAACGGTTGAGTCTTCTGTATCTTCTAGTCAGCAATTAAATGCTTATGAAGGGTGGACTAACAAGTTTATTTTTCCTCCATACGATTTTAGTATTGCTAACTGTATGGTAACAAACTTCCATACGCCAAAATCTACATTATTAATGATGGTCTCAGCATTTGCAGGTCACGATTTTATGATGGAAGCTTACCAAGAAGCAATTAAAGAAAAATATAAATTTTACTCGTACGGAGATGCGATGTTAATTTTATAAAAAACAACTTTTATAATCATTAGCAAAACCTCACAAGTAACTTGTGAGGTTTTGTGTATTTTTGTACCTGATGACAGTAAAGAAAAAAGACATACGAGCATTAACTAAAGAACAACTACGTGATTTTTTTGTAGAGAATGGCGATAAAGCCTTTCGTGGAAATCAGGTATATGAATGGTTGTGGCAAAAAGCAGCACATTCATTTGATGATATGACGAATTTATCAAAAGCAACACGCCAAATGTTAGATGATAATTTTGTAATAAACCATATTGAAGTAGATGCAATGCAACGTAGTAATGATGGCACAATAAAAAATGCTATCAAGTTACATGATGGATTGATTGTAGAATCTGTTCTAATTCCTACAGAAACCAGAACAACAGCATGTGTGTCGAGTCAGGTAGGTTGTAGTTTAGACTGTAAATTTTGTGCAACAGCGCGTTTAAAACGTATGCGTAATTTAAATGCTGATGAAATTTACGACCAAGTAGTTGCTATTGACAAGCAAAGTAGGTTATACCATAATCATAAATTATCAAATATCGTGTTTATGGGGATGGGAGAACCTTTAATGAATTATAACAATGTTATAAAAGCAATTGATAAAATTACCTCACCAGAAGGTTTAGGAATGGCTGCCCGTAGAATTACTGTGTCTACTTCAGGTGTACCTAAAATAATAAAGAAAATGGCAGATGATGAAGTACGTTTTAATTTAGCAGTTTCATTACACTCTGCTATTGATGAGGTTCGTACATCTATTATGCCATTCAATACTACTTTTCCTCTAAAAGATCTAAAAGAGTCTTTGGAGTATTGGTATGAAAAGACCAAGCGAAGAATAACGTATGAATATGTTGTTTGGAATGGAATTAACGATAGAAAGGAGGATATTGATGCGTTGGTTCGATTCTGTAGTTATGTTCCTTGTAAAGTTAATTTAATTGAATACAACCCTATAGACGACGGAGAGTTTCAACAAGCATCAGATAGAGCTTTAAATAATTATATTTCTAACCTTGAAATGAATGATATTGTGGTAAATGTACGTCGTTCTAGAGGAAAAGATATTGATGCTGCTTGTGGGCAATTAGCTAATAAAAGTTAGGTATTTATTTCTTATTTTTGCTAGCCAATGAAGCCAGTAGAGCAAATAAAACTTCCAATAGCGAAAGAAATGGAACTCTTTGAAACGAAGTTCAAAGATTCGATGCTATCCAAAATTCCATTATTAAACAGAATCACCTATTATATTGTTCGTAGAAAAGGAAAACAAATGCGACCAATGTTTGTGTTTTTGGTAGCAAAAATGGTTTCTAACGGAGGATTTGATGAACGTACCTATCGTGGGGCGTCAGTAGTAGAGTTAATCCATACTGCAACATTAGTACACGATGATGTGGTTGACGATAGTAATCGTCGTAGAGGATTCTTTTCAATGAATGCCTTATGGAAAAATAAAATAGCTGTTTTAGTAGGTGATTATTTACTTTCTAAAGGATTATTACTTTCGATAGATAATGAAGATTTTGACTTACTGAAATTGATTTCGATTGCAGTACGTGAAATGAGTGAAGGTGAGTTGTTGCAGATTGAAAAAGCGCGTAAATTAGATATTACTGAGGAAGTTTATTTTGAAATTATTCGCCAAAAAACAGCCACTTTAATAGCGGCGTGCTGTGGAATTGGTGCAGCTTCGGTAGGAGCGAACAATGAAACAGTCCAACAAATGCGTAAGTTTGGAGAATACATTGGTATTGCATTCCAAATTAAAGATGATTTATTTGATTATACGGAAGATAAAATAGGAAAACCTACAGGAATAGATATCAAAGAACAAAAAATGACACTTCCGTTAATTTATACCTTGAATAACTGTTCTAAAAAAGAAAAATCTTGGTTGATTAACTCCGTTAAAAAGCACAACACGAATAAAAAGCGAGTAAAAGAAGTAATTGCTTTTGTAAAACAAAACGGAGGATTGGAATACACCACAGCTAAAATGATGGATTACAAAAATAAAGCCTTAGCTATTTTAGATAATTACCCAGATTCTGACTACAAAAAATCACTACTTCAAATGATTGATTATGTTGTGGAGAGAAAGATATAGTTGTTTTATTATTTTCTTGATCTTTTTTTTCTTGTTCAAAAGACAAAAAATATGAAGATTTCAATGAAAATGATTTTTACGAAGTGCAAGGAGTTATAACTAAAGTTTACCAAACACCTTCTGTTTTTGATTCATCATACAATATGTTAATGGATTATTCTTATGCTGTAAATGATTCAATATTTTTGAATGGCAGCGAAAAAGAGTTTTATAAAGCATGGAGTATTGGACAGCCAATAGTTGTTTTAGTTCATAAAAATGACCCTAATATTAATTTTTATGCAAGAGATGGAGTTGTGAGTAGCTTTTCAGAAAAGCAATTAGACATGTTTAATACGATTTTAGAAATAGAAAAGAATAAAAAATAAAAACCTCGAGAAATTTCTCGAGGTTTTTAAATATTTAGGTGTCGAGCTTCTCGACTTACATCATTCCTGGCATTCCACCACCCATTGGAGGCATTCCACCACCTGCAGGAGCATCTTCTTTAATGTCAACCAAAGCACACTCAGTAGTTAAGATCATTCCAGCAACAGAAGCAGCGTTTTCTAAAGCTACACGAGTTACTTTCTTAGGGTCAATAATACCAGCCTCTAACATATCTACATATTGTTCAGATTTAGCATCATATCCAAAGTCTTTTTTACCTTCTAATACCTTGTTAATTACAACAGAACCTTCACCACCAGCATTTTCAACAATCGTACGTAAAGGAGATTCAATAGCTCTATTCACAATTTGAATACCTGTAGTTTCGTCTAAATTTTCTGTAGTAATGGCTTCTAATACCTTTTTAGCACGTACTAAAGCAACACCACCACCGGCAACAATTCCTTCTTCTACAGCGGCTCTTGTAGCATGTAACGCATCATCAACACGGTCTTTCTTTTCTTTCATTTCTACTTCAGAAGCAGCACCAACATATAATACAGCAACACCACCAGCTAACTTCGCTAAACGCTCTTGTAGTTTTTCACGATCGTAATCAGAAGTAGTCGTTTCAATTTGTGTTTTAATTTGGTTTACGCGAGCCTTAATTTGTTCTTCATCACCAGATCCGTTTACGATAGTTGTATTGTCTTTATCAATAGTTACTGTCTCAGCAGTTCCTAATAAATCTAAAGTAGCATTCTCTAAAGAGAAACCTCTTTCTTCAGAAATTACAGTACCACCAGTTAAAATAGCGATGTCTTCTAACATTGCTTTTCTTCTGTCTCCGAATCCTGGAGCTTTTACAGCAGCGATTTTTAACCCACCACGTAATTTGTTAACTACCAAAGTAGCTAAAGCTTGTCCGTCTACATCTTCAGCAATGATTAATAAAGGTCTTCCTGATTGTGCTACTGGTTCTAAAATAGGTAAGATTTCTTGTAAGTTAGAAATCTTTTTATCGAATAATAAAATGTATGGATTTTCTAAATCAGCAATCATTTTATCAGCATCTGTTACGAAGTACGGAGATAAATATCCACGGTCAAACTGCATTCCTTCAACAACATCAACATACGTATCTGTTCCTTTAGCTTCTTCAACAGTAATTACACCTTCTTTTCCAACTTTTTCAAATGCTTCAGCAATTAAATTACCAATTACCGCATCGTTATTAGATGAAATTGCTGCTACTTGCTTAATTTTTTCTGAAGAATCACCAACTTCTTTAGATTGTTTAGCTAAATCTTCAGTAATAGCAGTTACTGCTTTGTCAATACCGCGTTTTAAATCCATTGGATTAGCACCCGCAGCTACGTTTTTTAAACCTTCTTTTACGATAGCTTGTGCTAAAACAGTTGCAGTAGTAGTACCGTCACCTGCTAAATCGTTAGTTTTAGAAGCTACTTCTTTAACCATTTGAGCTCCCATGTTTTCTAACTCGTCTTCTAACTCTACTTCTTTTGCTACAGAAACTCCATCTTTTGTTACGTGAGGAGCTCCGAAAGATTTAGAAATAATAACATTACGTCCTTTAGGTCCTAAAGTTACTTTTACTGCATTCGCTAATGCATCTACACCACGTTTTAATCCGTCGCGAGCGTCTACATCAAATTTTATATCTTTTGCCATGTTTGTTTAAGTTTTTTTGGCCGTTAGCATATAGCTTTTGGCTTAGTTTTTAATTTTTTGTTTTATTGGCTAGTAGCGAAAAGCTAATAGCAAAGAAATTTTAGATAATTGCGAAAATGTCGCTTTCTCTCATAATTAAATAATCTTTTCCTTCCAATTTAAGCTCAGTACCTGCGTACTTTCCGTATAAAACAGTATCACCAACTTTTACAGTTAAAGGCTCATCTTTTGTTCCGTTCCCTACGGCTACGACAGTACCTTTTTGTGGTTTTTCCTTTGCGTTGTCAGGAATGATAATTCCTGATGCTGTAGTAGTTTCTGCTGCAGCTGGTTCAACAAGAACTCTGTCTGCTAAAGGTTTAATGTTTAATCCCATTTTATATATTTTGATTGATTAAATTAAAATTTACTTATTAGTTTTTGTCAGAAATTATGCCATTGATTTTTTGCTGACATTTTTTCTAAGAGCTTAGGTTTACATATAAAAAAAATGCCAACGTGTCATTACGTTGGCATTTTTTATGTTGTATATAACAAACTACTGAGCGCTGTCTTTAACAGTATCTGTTACTGCTGGTGTAGCAGGAGTAGTTGTAGTTTCAATATTGTTTAAAGTGTCATCTAACTGAGGAGTATCAGCTGCATTACCTCTTGGAATAGCAAAGTTCGCTAATAAAATTAAAGCAAACATAGTAATAGCTAATGTCCAGGTAGTTCTGTCTAAAAAGCTATTTGTATTTTGTACACCTCCAATATTTTGAGCTCCACCGCCTCCAAATGATGAAGATAATCCTCCACCTTTAGGATTTTGAACCATTACAATTAAGATTAATGCTATTGCAACAATCAATATTAAAACTAAAAGTAAAGTATACGTTGTCATCTATTTATTGTTTTGTAAAATTTGTATTCTTTTAATTTGGTCTGCAAAGAAACCACTTTTTTCTGGATATTTCAAACTTAATATTTTATATGCTTGAATAGCATTGTCGTATTTCTTTTGTTCAAGGTAAACTTTTGCTAAAGTTTCAGTAGCTAATTGATTACTTTGTTGTTTGTCGGCTATTTTAACATCAGTTGTAGATGTTTTATTTGGTCGTGATATTTTAGGAGCTGTTTCTATAAAGCGATTAATAATAGCGTCGTGTTCAGACTTTATAGGTTGAGGTTCTTTTTCTTGCTTTTTTTCTTCTTTCTCAGGAGCTACATCTCTGACAATAGTTTTTTTAGAAGATAATTGTAACCACTGATTAAAGGAAAAGGTTTCGTTTTGGGTAAAAGAAAGTGGCTTTCCAATTGCTAAATCTTCTTCAATAGAAGTAGTTTCAGTTGTTTTTTTCTTCGGAAGAATTTTATCTTTTAAGCTAAGTTTTTCTTCCTTTTTAGGAGTCTCTTTAAAAGCTTCCGAAGTAATAAAATCAAATAAAACAGTTCTATCAGTTGTATAAGCAGCTGTGATTTTTAACTCGTTATTGTATTTGTAGCTTTCTTGGTTTTTTAAAATTTTTAAACGAAGCGCTCTAGCAGATTGAAAATAAGGATACTCTTGGATAAGAGCCGTAATTTCTGAAGAATTTTCTGTGGAAATTAATTCTGGCTTTTCTAAAAATTGTATGTATTTATCCTTATTCAATGAGTTTACCATTTAGCTACTGAAGCATTAAAAATATCTTGTGTAATACGCTCTATAATTTCATCTAAAGCTGTTTCTAATACCGAACCAGTTAACTGTTGGTTAGCTCCGTAATCGTAATAGAAAGAAAAACGTTTTTCAAAATTATCTTTTTCTTCAAGAGCATTCACAAAGTTTACATTTACAGAAACTGTCAACCTGTTTTGTGCTGCAGTTTGTTGTGCAGTAGCACTCATAGGAGTGATGCGATAATCAACGATTTCACCTGAAAAATGTAAGTCTCCACCAGCTTTAACTAACGTTAAATTGGTTTGACGAGTAAATAGGTCTTGTAAATCTTGTGTGAACTTTTGGCTAAGTATTGGTTCAACTAAAGGTGCCTGATTTGAGAAAAAATCAACTTGGATTGTTTTTGCATCTCCTGTGTTACCGCCAGTAAAAGAGTATGCTCCACAACCAATAATAGTTGTTAAACTAATAAACAAAGATAGTATATAAAGAGTTTTTTTCATTTAAAATTGGATGAGTTGTAAAAGTAAACAAATTAGCTTACAGGTCATATTGTTTAATTTTTCGGTATAAAGTTCGTTCAGAAATACCTAATTCTTTTGCAGCTAACTTACGTTTTCCGTTATTTTTTTCGAGCGACTTTTTTATCATTTCTATTTCTTTTTCTTGTAACGATAAACTTTCGTCTTCTTCAATAGTTTCAGCATAATCATAATCATCTTGAGGTTGTGAAACTTTAGGGATTTGAACTACTTCAACATTTGAAACTTCTGATAAATCTTGATCCTGATAAATACGTTCAATTAATCGATGATTTTCTTCTTGTACCTCTTCTAGGTTACCACTTTGCATTAAGTCTAATGTTAATTTTTTTAGATCATTAATGTCATTACGCATATCAAACAAAATTTTATACATGATATCTCGTTCGGTAGCAAAATCTGATTGACTTGTAGTTTTACCATCAACAATAGCAGGTAAGTTATTGCGGTTTTCAGGTAAATATTGAACTAGTTTTTCTGGGGTAATTAATCTGTCTTCCTCAACTATTGATACTTGTTCGGCAATGTTTTTTAATTGACGAATGTTACCAGGGAAATGATAGTTCAATAAAACCTTTACAGCATTCTCATTTAACCTGATGGTAGGCATTCGATATTTTTGTGCAAAGTCTGCAGCAAACTTTCTAAATAATAAATGAATGTCTTCCCCACGGTCTCTTAAAGGAGGTAGTGGAATTTCTATAGTACTTAAACGATAATATAAATCTTCACGAAATTTCTCTTTAGAAATGGCTTCGTGCATATTAACGTTGGTTGCAGCTACAATACGAACATTTGTTTTTTGTACTTGTGAAGATCCTACTTTTATAAATTCTCCATTTTCTAACACACGCAATAAACGTACTTGCGTGGTTAACGGTAGTTCGCCAACTTCATCTAAAAAAATAGTTCCACCATCAGCCACTTCAAAATAGCCTTTTCGGGTTTGTGTAGCTCCTGTAAAAGCCCCTTTTTCATGTCCAAATAATTCGCTGTCAATTGTTCCTTCAGGAATCGCTCCACAGTTAACTGCAATGTATTTTGCATGTTTTCTGTGTGATAACTGATGAATTATTTTTGGTATACTTTCTTTTCCAACACCACTTTCACCAGTAACTAGTACTGAAATATCAGTAGGAGCAACACGAATCGCTTTTTCAATAGCACGATTTAGTTGCATATCGTTACCGATAATGCCAAAGCGTTGTTTTATAGCTTGTAAATTTTCCATTTCTTTTTTAGAATAAAGAAAAAAGAGCAGAGAGAAAAGCTTATACCTTTTTCTTTTCTCTTTACACTCTTTTCTATAAATTAATTATTGTCAGAATATCCAACAGCCGTACCTCTTAAGGTAGTAGAAGTACAATCTTCAATTTTTACATTTACAAAATCACCCATTTTGTAGTTTTCTTTAGGGAAAACAACAACAGTGTTTTGTGTATTACGACCTTTCCATTCGTTAGGATTCTTTTTTGATGTCCCTTCAATCAATACTTCTTGAACTTGACCAAGGTTCTCTTTTGTTCTGTATAAGCTGTGCTCTTGTTGTAAATCGATGATTTCTTGTAAACGACGTTTTTTGATAGCTAAAGGAACATCATCTTCCATTTTTTTAGCAGCCAACGTTCCAGGTCTTTCCGAATAAGCAAACATAAAACCGAAGCTATATTTTACATAGTTCATCATGTCTAAAGTATCAAGATGGTCTTCTTCAGTTTCTCCACAGAACCCCGCAATCATATCTTGACTTAAAGCCATTTCAGGAACAATTTTGTAAATATTATCAACTAACTCCATGTACTCTTCACGAGTGTGTTGACGGTTCATAGCTTTTAACATATTGTTACTTCCACTTTGAACAGGCAAGTGAATGTATTTACAAATGTTTTGGTGTTTTGCCATAACATGAATCACATCCAGTGTCATATCCTGTGGATTAGACGTAGAAAAACGGAAACGCATTTTCGGGAACTCAGTAGCACACATGTCTAATAATTGAGCAAAATCTACTGCAGAAGCCTGCGCTAATTCAGATGCTTTTTTGAAATCTTTTTTCAATCCGCCACCATACCATAAATAAGAATCTACATTCTGACCTAGTAAAGTAATTTCCTTGAAGTTCTTTTCTTGCATACTGCGAATTTCTTCAATAATACTCTTAGGATCACGACTACGTTCACGACCACGAGTAAAAGGAACTACGCAGAATGTACACATATTATCACAACCACGAGTAATTGATACGAATGCAGAAACTCCGTTAGAGTTTAAACGAACAGGAGAGACATCGGCGTACGTTTCTTCCTTTGATAATATTACATTTACAGCATCACGACCTGCGTCAACTTCTTCAATTAAATTAGGTAAGTCACGATAAGCATCAGGACCAACAACTAAATCAACGATTTTTTCTTCCTCTAAAAACTTTTCTTTCAATCGTTCTGCCATACAACCCAGTACACCAACTTTCATCGTTGGATTTACCTTTTTAACAGCATTGTATTTTTGGAGTCTGTTACGAACAGTGGTTTCTGCTTTTTCACGAATAGAGCATGTATTTACCAATACTAAATCAGCATCTTCTAAATTTTGAGTGGTATTAAAACCCTGCTCTGCTAAAATTGACGCCACAATTTCGCTATCGTTCATATTCATTTGGCAACCATAACTTTCTATAAAAAGTTTTTTGTTGTTTCCTTCTTTGTGTTCTGTAACAAGGGCTTTTCCTTGTTTTTTTTCATCAATTACTTTCTCTACGTGTTCCATAAATCCTTAAATCATACTAAAATAGGCTGCAAAGATACAACCAAAAAGTGTAATTTGTGACAAATTGACATGGATTGTTTTTTTAAGAAAAAGTAAAATTTAGTTAAAAAAGACCCATTAAAAAAAAACTATATACTTTTGCAAACTGAATTACACTTATATTACAAAAGTGTAAAATGAGATAAGAGATATAAGACGTATGGCAAAAAATTTAGTAATAGTTGAGTCACCTGCTAAGGCGAAAACAATAGAAAAGTTTTTAGGAAAGGACTTTCAGGTTGAATCGAGTTTTGGACACATTGCAGACTTACCATCTAAGGAGTTGGGAGTAAATGTAGAAGGAGATTTCAAACCGAAGTATATAGTTTCTACCGATAAAAAAGCGGTAGTAAAAAAACTGAAAGACTTAGCAAAGAAAGCAGAAACTGTTTGGTTAGCATCCGATGAAGACCGCGAGGGAGAAGCTATAGCATGGCACTTAGCGGAACAATTGAAGTTGAAAAATGAAAACACTAAGCGTATTGTTTTTAACTCTATTACTAAAAATGCAATTTTAAAAGCAATTGAAAATCCACGTACAATTAATTATAATCTTGTTGACGCTCAACAAGCAAGACGTGTGTTAGATAGAATTGTAGGATATGAATTATCTCCTGTATTATGGAGAAAAGTAAAACCAGGATTGTCAGCAGGTAGAGTACAATCGGTTGCAGTACGTTTAATTGTAGAACGTGAAAGAGAAATAGAAGGTTTTACACCAGTAGCTTCTTATCGTGTTGATGCTGAGTTTGTAAATGTAGAAGGGAAAAAATTTAAAGCAAAATTAGCAAAGAACTTTTCAACAAAAAAAGAAGCTGAAAATTTCTTAAACTCTTGTTTAGGAGCAGAATTTTCTGTTGCTGATTTACAAAAAAAACCAGCAAAGAAATCTCCAGCACCGCCATTTACTACATCGACGTTGCAACAGGAAGCGTCAAGAAAATTAGGTTTTCCAGTTGCCAAAACTATGATGGTAGCGCAACGTTTGTATGAAGCAGGGTTAATAACCTACATGAGAACAGACAGTGTAAACTTATCTGATGATGCAAAAAAAGCTGCTCAAGCAGAAATTATAGCTTCTTATGGTGAAGAATATAGCAAGCCACGTAATTATGCAACTAAGTCTAAAGGAGCACAAGAAGCGCATGAGGCAATTCGTCCGACCAACATGGAGAATCATGAAATTACTGGAGAGTATGATCAAACAAGGTTGTATAGCTTAATTTGGAAACGCACATTAGCTTCACAAATGAGTGAAGCTAAGCTAGAACGTACCGTCGTAAAAATAGATAACAATAAGAATAAAAAGCAGTTTACTGCAAATGGAGAGGTAATTACTTTTGAAGGGTTTTTAAAAGTATATTTGGAAGGCACCGACAACGAAGAGGAGGAACAAGCAGGAATGTTGCCTAAAATGAAAGTAAAGGAAAAGTTGATAAACGAGTTGATAACAGCAACTGAGCGTTACACGCGTCCGCCGGCAAGGTTTTCTGAAGCATCCTTGGTAAAACAATTAGAAGAGTTAGGTATTGGTCGCCCTTCTACGTATGCACCAACCATTTCAACTATTCAAAGAAGACAGTATATTGAAAAAGGGACTGTAGAAGGAAAAGAAAGAAATTACACTCAATTAAGTTTAGCCAATCAAGAAGTGTCAGAGCAAATTTTAACTGAAAGAGTAGGTTCAGATAAAGGAAAGCTCGTGCCAACAGATATAGGAAATATAGTAAATGATTTCTTAGTAGAAAATTTTGATGCAATTTTAGATTATGGTTTTACAGCTAAAGTAGAAAATGAATTTGATGAAATTGCAGAAGGAAAAGAAGATTGGATAGCAATGATTAAAGACTTCTATAAAAACTTTCATGTTGTTGTAGAGGATGTTGCTGCAAATGCAGAAAGAGCAAAAGGGGAACGTTTATTAGGTGTAGATCCTGAAAGTGGAAAGAATGTGTATGTGCGTTTAGGACGTTACGGAGCAATGGTACAGATAGGAGAGGCAACTGATGAAGAGAAACCTCGTTTTGCAAGTTTACAAGGTGATCAAACAATGAATTCAATTACCTATGAAGAGGCAATGGATTTATTTAAGTTGCCTAAAACATTGGGAGACTACGAAGAGAAAGAAGTAGTTGTAGCTAACGGAAGATTTGGTCCTTATATTAAATTTGATGGTAAATATGTATCGTTAGATAAAGGAGAAAACCCAATGTCTGTAGATATGGATAGAGCTATTGAGTTGATTGAAGCAAAAAGAAAAGCAGATGCTCCTATTGGAGAATATGAAGGAATGCCAATTCAAAAAGGAGTAGGGCGTTTTGGCCCTTTTATTAAATGGAATTCTATTTTTATCAACGTAAATAAAAAATACGATTTTGATAATTTAAGTCAAGCAGATTTAGAAGAATTAATAGAAGATAAAAAAAGAAAAGAGCGTGAAAAGCTAATCCACAATTTTGAAGAGGTTGGTATTCGTGTAGAAAAAGCACGCTGGGGACGTTTTAATGTAATAAAAGGAAAGATAAAAGTAGAACTTCCAAAGACAACAGAGATAGAAAAACTAACACAAGAAGAGGCTGTTAAAATGATAGAAGCAAAAACGCCAAAAAAGAAAACAACAAAGAAGAAAGTAACCAAAAAGAAATAAAGAAGCTTTCTATAAAAAATAGTTTGCTATATTAGCGCTCTTAAAATCCCCCAATAAATGAATCTTGACTTCTTTACACCCATCGAAGAATCTGTAGTAGCTCACGTACATGAGCTAGCACCTTCGGTATTAGGTAAAACAGTTCAGCTTCATACTCTAGAAAAAGGTTTTCCAGATTTAACAGAAGTCTCAATAGCTATTTTAGGAGTAAAAGACGGAAGGGGAGCAGTAGGGAATGAAGGTTGCGGAAACGGTTTGGAGCTAATTCGTAAACATTTTTATAAGCTGTTTGCTGGTAGGTGGACATCCCAAATAGCTGACTTAGGAAATATAGAAAAAGGAAGTACCCTAGAAGATACTTATTTTGCGGTGAAGTCATCGATAGAGTTTTTGCTAAAGAAAAATATTTTGCCGATCATAATAGGTGGGGGGCAAGATATTACTTATGCAAATTATAGGGCTTACGATAACTTAGAACAAACAGTTAATTTAGTAGCTGTAGATAGCCGATTCGATTTAGGTTCGTTAGAAGATGATCTTACATCAAAATCGTATGTGAGTAGAATTGTAATGGAGGAGCCTAACAATCTTTTTAATTTTAGTAACATAGGTTATCAAACCTATTTCAACTCACAAGAAGAAATAGAACTATTAGATAAACTGTATTTCGACGCGTATAGATTAGGAGAGGTAAAAGATATTACTTTGGTAGAACCTATAATGAGAGATGCAGATGTTGTAAGCGTAGATATAGGAAGTATTCGTCAAAGTGAAGCTCCCGCAAATGAGAATGCTTCACCAAATGGATTTTACGGAGAAGAAATCTGTGCAATAGCACGATACGCAGGGATAAGTGATAAAGTAACTTCTTTCGGAATTTATGAGTACAATGTTATGTTAGATTCAAACAGTCAAACAGCAAAGTTAATAGCTCAAATAATTTGGTACTTTATAGAAGGAATGAACTCTAGAGCAAAAGACTATCCGTTTGCAACAAAAGAAAGTTATCAAAAATTTACAGTACTTTTAAATGATGACGACCCAATTAATTTTTACAAAAGTGATAAAAGTGGTCGTTGGTGGATGGAATTAAATTTAATATCGAATAATAAACACAAAAGACATGCGTTAATACCATGTAGCTATAGAGATTATGAACTCGCATTACAACAGAAAACACCAGAAAGGTGGTATAAAGCTTTACAAAAGCTTGTCTAAAAGAAAGTTGTCTAATGTGTGAAAAAATATAACTCGTAATTGTTTTTTAATAAAAAAAATAATAGGTTTACGCCTCTTTATATAAGAAAGATATAATATGAAAAAAATAGCATTACTTGCATTATTGGTGTCTATCATCTACTCTTGTGGTTCAAGTGGAGATAGAGGAGAGTTAGTAGGAGTAAAGTCTACGAGAAAATGGTTTGCCGAAAAGCCATACGGAATGGCTAAAATACCTGGAGGGTCTTTTACTATGGGTAAACAAGATGAAGATCCTATGGGAGCTATGAACGCACCAACTAAAACTGTAACTGTACAACCATTTTACATGGATGAAACAGAAATAACTAATAGTGAGTATAAAGCATTTGTTCACTGGGTGAGAGACTCTATTACAAGAACAAAACTAGCCTATCAGGCAGAGTTTGCCTCAATGGGAGCTGGTGAAGGAGAAGGAGCTGGAAGAGCAGAAGGTATTCAGTTATATGCGTTTGCATCAAAAGATACAGTAAATGAAACTCCTTACGAAAAGTATATGCGTGAAAACTACTATGAGTTGGGAGCTGGTTTAGATTCTTTAAAACCATTAAACTGGGAAGAAGAAATTATTTGGGAAGCTCCTGAGTATCCAGATGCTGATTATGTAGAAGTAATGGATTCTCTATATATTAAGAAAGAAGAGGCTTTAAACGGAATCAGAACTTTTAATACTAAATTATTAAACTACAGATACTACTGGTTTGATAATGAGGCGGCAGCAAGAACAGGAAAGAACAGAAAAGATTTCTTGAAAAATGAAGTAATTAACGTATATCCAGATACCACAGTTTGGATTAAAGACTTTAATTATTCATACAACGACCCAATGCACCAAGAATATTTTGCTCATAAAGCATACGAAAACTACCCAGTAGTAGGTGTAACTTGGAATCAAGCAAAAGCATTTTGTAACTGGAGAACACAAACTAAAAATAACTTCCAACGTTCAAGAAAAAAGCTAGGATTAGTACCTGCTTTCAGGTTGCCAACAGAGGCTGAGTGGGAATATGCAGCTCGTGGAGGTTTAGATTATGCTAAATATCCTTGGGGTGGACCAAGTACCACAAGTGACAGAGGATGTTTCTTAGCAAACTTTAAGCCAGTACGTGGAGACTACGCAGCAGACGGAGCTTTATATACAGTAGAAGCAATGTCATACAATCCTAATGAATATGGATTATTTAATATGGCAGGTAACGTTTCTGAATGGACAAATACAGCGTATAACCAAATGTCTTACTATATGGGGTCTACAATGAACCCTAACGTAGAAATTAAGGAAAATAGAAGAAAAATTATCCGTGGAGGTTCATGGAAAGATGTAGCCTATTTCTTAGAAGTAAGTTCTCGTGATTGGGAATATGCAGATACAGCAAGAAGCTATATCGGATTCAGAACTGTTCAAGACTATTTAGGTACTAATAAGAGTAATTAAAACAAGAAAACAAGAATAAATATTAATCCCCAAAAATTTAAAAATTATGGCACAATCAAAATCAACTAAGAAGATGTTCAATATGGCTTACGGTTTAGGAGCCGCAGTAGTTATCATTGGAGCATTATTTAAAATTTTACACTGGCCTTTTGGAAATGAAGTATTAATGGTAGGTATGATAGTGGAAGCAGGTGTTTTCGCATTATCAGCTTTCGAAGCAGTAGAAGACGATTTAGATTGGACTAAAGTATATCCAGAATTAGCTGACGGTCAAGCAATAGGAAAAAAAGCAAAAGAAGCTTCTCCTGTTGAAGCACAAAGCATGTTATCTCAAAAGTTAGATAATATCTTAAGTGAAGCTAAATTAGACGCACAATTAGTATCTCGTTTAGGAGATAGCATTAAAAGTTTCCAAGGAGCGGTAGAGCCTTTAGCATCTGCTTCTCAATCAATTTCAGCTACAAACAGCTATAATGAGCAAATGTCTAGAGCAGCAGCTCAAATGGAATCTTTAAACAGTTTATACCAAACTCAAGTAGAGAATGCTAGTAAGCAAGCTGATTTAAACTCTGCAATGGTTGAAAACTCTCAACGTTTACAAGAGCAAATGCAATCTTTAGCAACGAATTTATCTTCGTTAAATGGAGTTTACGGTGGAATGTTATCTGCAATGTCTAACAAGTAATTAATTAGTTTATCTAAATAATTAACGAAACAAACTAATTAATATGGCAGGAGGAAAACTATCACCAAGGCAGAAGATGATTAACCTGATGTACTTAGTATTTATTGCAATGTTAGCAATGAATATGAGTAAAGAGGTATTATCAGCCTTTGGATTAATGAATGAAAAATTAACCGAAGCAAACATAAAGTCAACAGAAAAAAACAAAACGGCTTATGAAACGTTAGCTCAAAAAGCTGCTGAACAAGCAAAGCAGTATGGAGAGGCTAAAGAGAAAACAGACAAGTTAAAAGTAGCAGCCGATGAGTTATATGCTTATGTTGGAGATTTAAAGAGCCGAATGACAGGTGATTTAGAAGATAAAACAGCATATGAAACAATGGATAAGTCTAAGTTTTTAGACGAATTATTCTTTAAAGGTGGAAAAGTAACTGAAGCTGGTAAAGAATTTGTAGCTAAAATTGAAGGGTTTAGAAACCAAGCAATGACAGCTTTAGAAGGAACAGATGTTGCTGATGTTGTGGCAGCTCGTTTCAGTACAGAGAAAGTAACAAATAAAGATGGAGACAAAATCGATTGGTTAAAGTATAACTATGAAGGTTTCCCTTTAATTGCTTCTTTAACAAAGTTAACTCAAATTCAAGCAGATATTAAAGCTACAGAATCTGATGCGTTAACAGCGTTATTACAAGGAGAGCTTGAAAGTGCAGTTTCTATGACAAAGTATGAGGCTATGGTTGTTTTCGACAAGAGCGCATACTACCCAGGAGAAAACTTATCAGGTAGAATTGTTTTAGGTAAAAAAGATCCTAACTTAACAGCTGAAAAAGTTATTATTAACGATAAAGAAGTAGAAGAAGAAAAAATTCAAGCAGGTCAGGTTATCTTAGATGGTCCAGCAGGAAATGTAGGAGATAAAGAGTTAAAAGGAGAGTTCCAGTTTAAAGAAGGAGATTCTATTGTAAAAATAGATATCAAAGGAGCATATGCGGTAATTCCAAGACCAAACGAAGCATTAGTTTCAGCAGATAAAATGAACGTTGTATATCGTGGTTTAGCAAATCCATTAACTATTTCTATTCCAGGAGTGCCAAGTAACAAAGTTGCTGCGAGAGCACCAGGTTTAAAAAGAGTTAGTGGAGACAAGTATACTATGTTCCCTGGTAAAGGAAGTGAAGTAAATATCGTTGTAACTGGTACACCAGCAGGGTCTGATAAAGGAGTACGTTCAGTAAAGAAATTTAGAATTAAAGACATACCGCCAGCAGTAGGTATGGTAAGAGGGCAATATGGTACAGTTAAAATGCCAAAGGCAAGTTTAGGAAATGTTAGTATTGCAGCTGGTTTACCAGACTTCTTATTTGATTTAAAATTAAACGTATCTAGCTTTAAAATTAAAGTTCCTGGTCAAGTAGCTATTCCAGTTAGAGGAACTAGATTAAACCCAAGAGCAAAAGCAGCGTTAAATAAAGCTAGAAGAAATGATGTAATTACTATTTTCGATATTAAAGCATCAGTTTCTGGCTCTAATTATAGCATCAAAAAAGTATTACCTGTTGCTATAGAAATTACAAATTAATAAGTAAAAACAAGAAAGTATGAATTGGAAGCGTTTTTATATGGTTTTATTCGCATTTGCAGCTACAAGTTATGCAAGTGCACAAGCTAACCTTTTAAATGCTAAAAAGGTAGATGAAATTGGATTTAAATCTGAAGCACAAATCGCTTCAGAAGATGACAAACCACTTCCTTATGGCTATATTAGTGATAGAGATGTGTTATGGTCTAAAGTGGTGTGGGAATATGTAGATTTAAATCAAAAAATAAATCTTCCATATTATTATCCAATTGATACTGCAAATGCTGGTTTAACAAGACGTTCGTTATTTGACACCCTTTTAAAAGGTATTAAAAATGGTGAGATAACAGAGGTTTATAATGATTCTTATTTTACTACTAAAATAGGGATGGAAGAAGTTAAGTTAATGACTTACAACGAGCGCCAAAATGGTGATTATATCGATCCTTATTACGTCCAGTCTCAGGATATTAAGGGCTATCAGTTAAAAGGTATTTGGTATTTTGATAAGCGACAAGGTGAGTTAAAATATCGCTTATTAGCGTTAGCTCCAATGGGACCAGATGTACAAGTAATGGGAGTTGAAGAAATTGATGACAGTGAAAATGTATATCCGTTATTTTGGGTGTTTTTTCCAGATGCAAGAGAAACCTTGCATAACTCAAAAGTATTCAACCCTGAAAATTCAGCACAACCATTGTCTTATGACAACTTGTTAAACGCAAGACGTTTTAATTCTACAATTCTAAAGGAAGAAAATATTTATGGAGACAGAGCTATTTCTGATTATATCCGTGGAAATTCATTATTCCAACTATTAGAAGCGAATAGAATTAAAGAAGGTATTCGTAATCGTGAAATGGATATGTGGAATTACTAGAATTCTGCTATATACATAAAAAAAAGAGCTTGCATTGCAAGCTCTTTTTTGTTGTAATAATAGTATTTTTGAAGTATGATAAGAAAGGTAGATTATATAGTTGTTGGTTTAGGACTGTCAGGAATAGCCTTAGTAGAAAAGCTTATAGAAAACAACAAAAGTTTTGTAGTTTTTGAGAACAGCTCACAAGTATCATCTGTAGTAGCAGGAGGTGTATACAATCCTGTAATTTTAAAACGATTTACACCTGTTTGGAACGGTCACGAACAGTTGCAAAAAGCACTCCCTTTTTATAAAAAATTAGAAGAAAAATTAAACATAACGTTAGATTATAGTTTCACGACAAAAAAGGTGTTTACAAGTGTAGGAGACGAGAACAATTGGTTTACAGCTTCAGACAAGCCAATGTTAGCTCACTATATGAACCCTACTATTCAAAAAGGAAAAATTAAAGGAGTAATTGGCGATTATGGATTTGGAGAGTTAACAGGTACAGGAAGAATAGATACACCATTACTGGTTACTGCCTATAAAGAATATATCAATTCCTTAGGGAATCTTGTTGAAGAAGCTTTTGATTATTCAAAATCAATGATTGAAGATAATGCTGAAGTTCAATACCAAGATACCATTGCAAAACGAGTGGTGTTTAGTGAAGGTTTTGGATTGAAAAAGAATCCATTTTTTAATTACTTACCACTTAATGGAACAAAGGGAGAAACAATAACTATTCATGCACCTGACTTACAAATTGATTTTTTGTTAAAAGGAAGTGTTTTTGTAATGCCTTTAGGAAATGATAACTATAAAGTTGGAGCAACGTTTAATTGGTCAGATAAAACCTCTATTCCAACAGAAGAAGGGAGAAAAGAGTTGGAAGATAAGCTTCAGAAAATTATTTCCGTGCCTTATACAGTGATAGAGCAATCAGCAGGAATACGTCCTACGGTAAAAGATAGAAGACCTTTAGTAGGCGTCCATCCTAAATACGCTCAATTAGCGGTTTTAAACGGCTTAGGCACACGTGGAGTTATGGTAGCGCCAACTGTTGCTGAAAACTTGTTTAATCACCTTGAAAATGGTAAAAAATTAGATAGCGAGATTGATATTAAAAGATTTGAATAATGTGAATCTAAAAATGTTCACAAACAAAAATAGCTTCCTGATTATAGGAAGCTATTTTTGTTTTGATATGATTGTATTTTAAAAACTACTTTTCTGATTGTAATTCTTTAGCGTCTTTTTTGTAACTCACGAAAAGGTTAATCCATATAATTCTTGAAAGACGAATAGTAACTGGAGTTAAGATTAAAGAAACAATTACAATAGTAATAAAACTATGTAAAATAGACAATCCAATAAAAACTTTTGCAATGATAAAAACAGCAACAAAAAGCGCTACTGCCAATGCATAATTAACATACATAGCGCCAAAAAAGAAAGAAGGCTCCATCATGTATTTAAAGTTACATTTAGGACAATTGTCGTGTAACGTAGTTATTTTTTTTGGGTTTAAATTTAGTTTATACTTGAAAAATTCACCTTCATGACAACGAGGACATTTGCTGTTGAAAATACTGTATAATTTACTTCCTTTTCCAAACATTTCTTATAGATATTAAGTTCGATTAACTATTTGCTTTTTGTAAGTTTGCACAAATTTCAACAAAAATAAAACAGTATTTTGTAACCACAGTTACAAAACCTTGGTAATTTGCTAAAATTATGTTAAACGTACACGATTTATCAGTTTCCTTCATGGGAACAGACTTGTTTTCTGGAATCACCTTTAAATTAATTAAAGGAGATCGTATTGGATTGATTGGAAAAAACGGAGCAGGTAAATCTACGCTACTTAAAGTTTTGGCAAAGGATATTGAAAGCAGTGGTGGTACGTTGGCATTTGATAAAGATGTGCGTATCGGTTTTTTACGTCAGGATATTGATTTTGATTATGGAAGAACCATTTTAGAAGAAGCCTACCAAGCATTTACTGAAATTAAAGAAATTGAACTAGAACTTGATGAAATCAACCGTCAATTGGCGGAAAGAACTGATTATGAAAGTGAAGCGTATAATCAATTAATTGTTGATTTAAACGAGAAAACAGAACGTTATGAGCTACTTGGTGGATATAACTACCAAGGAGAAACCGAAAAGATTTTACAAGGTTTAGGATTTCAACGTGAAGATTTTGATAAGTTGACCGATACTTTCTCTGGAGGTTGGCGTATGCGTATTGAATTGGCAAAACTTCTTCTTCAGAACAACGATATTTTATTACTCGATGAGCCTACCAACCACTTAGATATCGAGTCGATTATTTGGTTAGAAAACTTCTTGAAGAACTATGCAGGAGCTATCGTTTTAGTATCGCACGATAAGATGTTCTTAGATAACGTAACCAATCGTACCATAGAAATTTCGTTAGGTCAGATTTATGATTATAAAAAACCGTATTCTGAGTTCTTAAAACTGCGTGCTGAGATCAAAGAAAAGCAGTTGCAAACACAGAAAAATCAACAAAAGGAAATAGAACATACTGAAAAGTTGATTGAAAAATTCCGTGCAAAAGCAAGTAAAGCTTCCATGGCGCAATCGCTGATTAAAAAGCTGGAGAAAGTAGAGCGTATTGAGGTTGATCAGGATGATAATGCAGTAATGAATGTTCGTTTTGAAATTTCAAAAGAACCAGGTAAAATTATTGTAGAAGCTGAAAACTTAACGAAGAACTACGGAGAAAAAGAAGTATTAAAAGATGTTGATTTACTCATCGAGCGAAATAGTAGAATTGCTTTTGTAGGTCAAAACGGACAAGGAAAATCTACTTTAGCTAAAATGATGGTAGGGGAAATCCCGTTTGAAGGAAGTTTAAAACTCGGACACAATGTAGAGATAGGTTATTTTGCACAAAACCAATCCGAAGAATTACCGCCAGAGAAAACAGTGTTGGAAATAATGGAAGACGCTGCTAACGATACTAACAGAGTAAAGGTAAGAGACATGTTAGGCGCTTTCTTGTTTGGTGGAGAAGCGGTAGATAAAAAAGCAAAAGTACTATCAGGAGGTGAGCGAAACCGTTTAGCCTTGTGTAAGCTGTTGTTATCGCCTTTTAATGTGTTGATAATGGATGAGCCTACCAACCACTTAGATATTGCTTCTAAAAACGTATTAAAGAAAGCTTTACAGAACTTTGACGGAACCTTAATCGTAGTATCTCACGATCGTGATTTCTTACAAGGATTAACAACAACCGTATATGGATTTAAAGACCGAGAAATAAAAGAATATTTAGGTGATATCGATTATTTCTTAGAGCAACACAAAATGGAAAGTTTACGTGATGCTGAAAAAAGAACCATAGTAAAGGAAGATAAAGACACTTCTAAAAAAGAAGCCTATCAATTATCGAAAGAGCAAGAAAAGGAGCTAAAAAAGCTAAAAAATAAGCTCAATAAAATTGAAAACCAAATAGCGGATTTAGAAGCCGAAATTGAAAAAATAGATTTAGAACTCGCTCAGAACTACGACGAAGTTGCTGCTCGCCCTAACTTCTTTGAAAACTATAAAGCCAAAAAAGCAAAAGTAGACGAGTTAATGGAAGAGTGGGAGCAAGTAGAAGAACAAGTAGCTAGTTTTTAATGTTACTTTTTTCGACCAGTGAAATGTTCCATTGTTTTATAAATTCCAAAGACGTTTCCAGCAAACCAATCAAAAATAGTAATTGACGTTACCGCTTGAGCAAAACGTGTAAATCTGTAAATATAACCAGGAATACTGATTAACTTTTTATTCTTCTCAATTGCTTTAACAATGGTTAATGCTGTTGCTTCAGGTTCAAGAATTGGAATTTTAGACCTTACACCGTCAAACATACCTGTATTTATATAGTAAGGCAATATTGTGGTAACATTCACTTTTTTATTCAGTTGTTCCATCTCTAAACGCAAGCTATCCGACCAACCGATAAGCGACCATTTACTAGCTGCATACACCGACATTTTAGGGTTTGAAACTAGTCCACCAGACGAAGCAATATTGCAAATATGCCCTGAATTTCGATCCAGCATATCTTTAAGAAACTCAAGTGTGACAAACATTGGCGCATTAGCATTAATTTCCATGGTTTTAGCAATGTCAGCTGCCGTATGATCTTTAAAATATTTACCAACTATAATTCCTGCATTATTGATTAAAACATCAACAACACCAATTTCTGCTTTAACTTTTTTAGCGGTGTATTGAATTTGTTCAAGGCTTGAAATATCAACGGTGTAGGTAAATAGTTCTCCTTGGCTAGAAAACTCCGTTACTGTTTTATCAATATTTTCTTGATTAATATCCCAGATAATAACTTTGGCTTTTCGTTCTAATAGTAAACGAACCATTATTTTACCAATTCCAGAAGCTCCTCCAGTAATTAATACTGTTTTATCTTTTAAGTACATATTTTTGTTTTGGTTGTAACGGTTTCGGCTATGAGTAGTTGCGTGGTTTAGCACTTAACTTTGCAAGTACGCACCAAACTGAAAATTCGCGAGGATTTTCAGAAGTAGGCGAGAACAAGCAATTACTTATAGCCATTGTTGCCAGTAGTTTTTTATTCCGTTATTTTTATTTGAGAGTTTAATTTTATTAAGTCCGAAATCAGTTCGTCATTATTTTCCGGCGCTATATAAATTTCATCAAATTTATTGAATTTTATAATTAGTCCATTTCTCGCCAGTGCTGGTTTTATTCCGCTCCACATAGTTTTTCCTTTCATTATTTCCTTTATGTTTGGAATTCCGATTTTTCCCCTTAAAAATCCCGACCTATAAATCAATTCATTATTTTCAATTTTATAAGATGTGTCAAAATAAATCCAAAATATTGAGATTAGTGGACTCAATAATGGTAAAAGAATAAACGGTTTTTCCGAGAATGTACTCTTATCCATAAAGAAAATAGCTATTGGTAATATCACAGAACCAATTAGTAAATAATTGATAAACCCTTTTCTATTTGGTTTATAAATTTTCATTCAGTTTGTGTTTTTTCTTAAATTATTGCCAACTCGTTATATAAGAAATAAAAGTTTTGTTATCCCTGTATTATGATTTGATAAGAGGAGATTTCAGCAATTTTATTTCAATTCAATTTTCGAGTTTCAATATAGTAAAATAATGTCATTTCGAATAAGCGATTTTATGAGCGACTGAGAAATCTTAAGATTGTGAGTCATTTCTATTAATGAGATTCCTCCCCCTGGTCGGAATGACGGTTGGTAAAAAATGTCAAAAAAGTGTAAAAGAAATGTCAATTCTCTAAAAAAGAAGAGAAAAAATGTGTTATTTGTAAGTTGTATGAGTAAGAGAGCTATTTTTTATATAGGTATATTTTTAATTTCAGTACAACTTATTTCTTGTAAAACCAACAATGAGTTTACTGAAAAAGTAAGAGTTTCATTGCGAAATGTGGGGCATCAATTGTTGTTAACCAACCAAGATTCTACTTCATTGGTCTTGCCTATAAAAGAACTAAACAAGCATAAATATCAATTAACCTTTCAAAGTAATTTGCAGGTATCACCTGATAGTTTGGTAGCGATTGTGAAAAGAAGTTTTTCTCAATCAGAATTACCAGTCAACTATCGTATAGAGGTCAAAAAATGTTTGAATGAGGAAGTAGCTTACAGTTACGAAATGATGCAGAGTGAAGAAAACGCCATTGTACCTTGTAAGGGAAGAGTGTTGCCTGCCAATTGCTATTTTATAGATGTCCAGTTTCTTAAAAAGGAAAATAAGAATCAATATTTCTTCTACGGATTTCTACTCTTAATTTCGGTTTTGGGTTTTGTTGTGTATCAGAAAAAGAAAAGAAAAACAATAACCGACACAGCTTCGAACAATTCGCTAAGTTTAGGAAGGTTTACATTTTATCCTGAACAAAATAAGTTGATTAAAGAAGCGGAAGAAATTCCGTTATCTAATAAAGAGTGCGAGTTGTTAACCATTTTTATTGATAGACCCAACGAAGTAATTAAAAGAAAAGAATTGATGAAAAAAGTTTGGGAAGAAAACGGTGTTGTGGTAGGAAGAAGTTTAGATACCTATATTTCAAAACTTCGTAAAAAGTTAAAAGAGGATGCTTCTATAAAAATCACCAATATTCACGGAGTAGGGTATAAGCTAGAAATAGATTAAACCTGTATTTTTGTGGTGTTAATTTTTTTTGGAATGCTTTTTCAACTCAACATACCTACTCCCATAAATCAGCAAATTCAAATGCGAGTGTTAGCAAACAAAGGAATTGAACTTTTTGTAAAGAGAGAAGATACCATTCATCCATTTGTTTCAGGGAACAAATTCAGAAAACTAAAGTACAATATTGAAGAAGCAAAGCGACAAGGAAAAGAAACCCTGTTGACTTTCGGAGGTGCTTTTTCAAACCATATTGCAGCGACTGCTGCTGCAGGTGAGATTTCAGGATTCAAAACCATAGGAATTATTCGAGGAGATGAATTAGGAAAGGATGTAACTAAGACACTTTCTCAAAACAAAACCTTAAAAAATGCGTTCGATAATGGGATGGAGTTCCAATTTGTTTCTAGAGAAGTTTATCGAAATAAAACTTCCGAAGTATTTATCAAACATTTAAAAAAAGAATTTGGTGATTTTTACTTGGTTCCAGAAGGAGGAACCAATACGTTAGCGGTACAGGGCTGCGAGGAGATTTTAACAAATGAAGATGAAAAATTCAATTATATTTGTTGTGCGGTAGGTACTGGAGGAACCATTTCTGGATTGATAAATTCAGCTAAAGAACATCAGGAAGTGATTGGTTTTCCTGCCTTAAAAGGTGATTTTTTAATGGATGAAATAAAACCTTATGTAAAAGGAAATGAAAACTGGAGTTTACAAAACAAATATCATTTTGGAGGCTACGGAAAATATACTCCAGAATTAATTCGTTTTATAAATGAGTTTAAAGAGCAAACAACTATTTTGTTAGATCCTATTTATACAGGAAAAATGTTGTTTGGAATACTAGACTTAGTAACAAAAGATGCATTTCCAGTAGGTAGTAAAATACTAGCAATTCATACAGGAGGTTTGCAAGGTATAGCTGGAGTAAATCAAAAATTAAAGAATAAAAATCAAGAGTTAATAAAGGTTTAATGAAGATAAGAGTAGTTTTTTTAGCAGCATGTGCTGTGGTATTGGCAAGTTGTGGATCAGGTAAAAATGTGGTAAGGTCTACACCTAATGAAGTAGTGCTGGAGACTAAGGAAGAGAAAGCACCAAAGTTACCACAATTAGAGCAAATAAAGCGACCAGTAGCAACAACTACGAATCATACCGAAACCTATATTCAAAAGTTTGCTCCGATTGCAGTTAAGAAAATGCATGAGCACGGAATTCCTGCAAGTATTACCTTAGCACAAGGAGTTTTAGAATCGGGAAGCGGTAGAAGTCAGTTAGCGCGTAAATCGAACAATCACTTCGGAATTAAATGTCACAGAGGCTGGCAAGGACATAGTGTAACTCATGATGATGATGAAAAAGGAGAATGTTTTAGAAAATATAAATATCCAGAAACTTCGTACGAAGACCACTCTCAGTTTTTATTAACGCGTAGCCGTTATGCAAGTTTATTTAAATTAAGACATACCGACTATAAAGGTTGGGCCTATGGTTTAAAAAAAGCAGGGTATGCAACTGATAGAAAATATCCGCAAAAGTTGATTTCTATCATTAATAAATACAATTTAGCTGAATACGATAGAGTTAAACCTGACGGATCATTAACTTCTAAAAAAATAAGTTATAAAACGGAATCTCATAAAGTGCAAAAAGGAGATACTCTCTATTCTATATCAAGAAGATATAATGTTTCGGTACAACGATTAAAAGAGGTAAACGGATTAAGTGATAATAACATTAGTATTGGGCAAGATCTGTTGGTGAAATAAAAAAAGCGGAGTACTTACTCCGCTTCAACTAACCAAACCCCAATCAAAACTACCAAGAGTAATTTTTCTTTTTCGCTTGTTTTTTGATAGCTTTAATCATAACACTTTCTAATTCATTCTTTTTAGAACTTTCACGTTGTTTTTTTGCTACATAAGTCTTTCTTTTTTTATTTAACTCTTGAATTTTTTGTTGAATTTCAGCACGCTCTTTACGTTTTTTCTCAACATACATTTTAATCTCTTTAGCAGATTTATTTTGTAACTGTTTAGGAAGCTGCTTCTTTTTTAAAGAGCTATAATCAATTTCCTTTTCTTCCGAAGCATCCACCAAATCCCATTCAGCATTTTTATATAGTTTAGAGCTTTTAGTTACGGCACGTTTCACTACTACAGCTTCGTCCAAACTTTCCGCATTCATATCTTGTTTTGCCTGATTACTGTATTTAGAGTAACCGTAAGAACCATAGTGAATATAGGTGTCATTTAAGCGCTTATTTAAAATAATAATATCGTTGTCGTAAGGAGTTACAATGTGTACAATATGCTTGTTTTGATTAATGGTCATATAATCACCACCTCCGTAAATAGCTCCGTCTTGCCATCTTCCAGTAATTCCCTGATTAAAATCACCACAAAAAATAGTATTTATGGTAATATCTTTTTCTTTGGCATTGGTAATAGCATCTCTGTAATTAATTTTTCCCTGAGTAAAAGGTTCGTTACCCGCAATAAAAATCATTTTTAAATCACGTTTATTAGCTCCCCAATCTAGTTCATTTAGTGATGTTTGTATTACTTGTCCACAATATTCACTTCCACCATTTGTACTTAAGGAAAAAAGATATTCAGAAATCTCATCTAAATCACTGGTAAATTGTAAAACTTGTCGGATATATCCTTCTCTAGAAGATAAGTTTGAGTTTCCGTATTCGTACAAAGCAATTTCTAAGTTAGGAGTGATGCCATTGCATTTAGCATATGATAGCTCGTTTACAATCTCCCATAATTGTGCTTTTGCCTGATTGATGAGTCCGTCCATACTATTACTTGTATCCAATAACAATGCAACTTTTACGGTTTGTTTTTTAGCTTTTTTTGTAGGTTGATTTTCATTAGCAAATGTAGTTACCGTTAGTAGTACTAAGCAAAAGAAAAATACTTTTAATGCGTGCGTTTTCATAATTTTTGTTTTTAGTTATTAATTGGGTAAAAGTTTGATAAGTATTAATTTCTATTCAAAACTACTTCCAACTATTTTCTTAAAAAATCAAGAATGAGTAAACGGGTTATTTCATTTAGGTAAAAGATTAACTAAATGAGTAAACTCCTTTTTATGACTGTTTTTTATAGTGTTTTAGTGGGGTAGGTGTTTTTTTGTGTGGGTTTTTGTATGTATGTTTACAGTAAGTTATAAAGAATGAAAAAGCTTTTTTACATATTATTACTACCTATACTTTTACTGAAGTTTTCATCGGTTTATTCCCAAATAGATAAAGAACTATCGAAAGAATTCTCAGTAAAAGTTCAAGTAGTGAGTAAAGAAACAAGTCGCCCGATTAAAGATGCAAGAGTAGAAGTAAACGGACGAACTTATCGGTTTTCTGAAATAACAGGAAATTATACTGTAAAAGCTACAGCGGGAAGTCAACTGGAAGTATCACATCCTAATTTTGATCGTGTTTTTTATACGATTAAAGATGATGAAGATATAAAAGTAAAAGTTGAAGGCTTTATACCTAAAAGAAAATCAAAACTAAGTTCTTACAGTAAAAGAAAGCAAGTAGGCTTATACTCACAATATTTAGACTCAGTTGAGTTTTATAAAAAGAAAGATATTGATAAAAGCTTGTCTTTTGTTGAAAAGACTTTGTTGACGAATCCAAGTAAAAACCAAAGAGCTACTGTATTTAAAGAATTAGCAGAGGTATATTTTTATTGGAAACAGTACGATTTAGCGGTTGAGAATTATCAAATTTCCTTACAAGAAGTAAACTCGCCTAGGGTTCGTTTAAAACTGGCAAAAGCAGCGTTTTTATCAGAAGATTATAACAAAAGTGAACAAAACTATTTACAAAGCTTACAAAGCGGAGTACTTAATAATTACTTACGTTTAACTGCATACCAAGGATTGGGAGATGTGTACTTAGCTCAAAAAAACTACAATCAAGCAAAAGTTAATTACGAAAAAGCACTGGAAATTGCGAAAAAGGATCTAATTACACCAAAAATAACAGACTTAAACTCTAAGTTAGCAGAAGTTTTTGCAGCCCAAGGAAACACACAAAAAGCAGATGGTTATTTTAAAAACTCGTTAAAATTAGCTTCCGAAGAAAACAAAAAACGCTCGTTAAAAGAGCAACAAAAAGTAGCCGATTTTTACAATAAGTCTCAGCGATATGATGAAGAAATTCAGTTGCGAAAAGAAAGCCTAAAAGAAGCAGAAGATATAGTTGTAGAAGCGGAGAATAACGAATCGTTAGTTGATTCAATTACTTCACAAAAAATCAACTATAAAATTGGTAATGCCTACATGCAAAAATCTGAATTTGAAGAAGCAATTCCATATTTAAAAAAGAGTATTGCAGATGCTGATAAAAACAAAGATTTAATCATTCAAAAAGATGCTACTAAGCGTTTGTCGGAAGTATATGCTACGGTTGGAGATTACACGGAAGCACTAAAAACCTATCAAGATTATGTAGAATTGGTAGATACTTTATATTCACGAAAAGAACAGGAAATTCAGCAAGTAAAACGTTTTAGTAAGCGAATTTCAGATAACCAAAACAGAATAGCTAGTTTAGAAAAAGACAAAGAATTAGCGGACAGTAAAATCAATTTAGCATATAAAGACCAGCAATTGGTTCAGGAAAGTAACAAACGTCAAAAATGGATTATTTATTCATTAATCGGAGGTTTTTTATTAATGGTTTTGTTGGTGTATTTTATGTTCAGAACGAATAAACAACAAAAGTTAGCCAATAATTTACTGGCTTTAAAGTCGATGCGTTCGCAAATGAATCCGCACTTTATTTTCAATGCATTGAACTCTGTGAATAGTTTTATTGCTGTAAATGATGAACGAAGTGCGAATCGTTATTTGTCAGAGTTTTCAGTATTAATGCGTTCGGTGTTAGAAAATTCAGATGAAGATTTTATACCGTTAACCAAAGAAATTGAGTTATTAGAGTTGTATGTGAAGTTAGAGCATAACCGATTTAAAGATAAGTTTGATTATAATATCAATATAGACAAAAGTATACCTTTAGATGAATATTCGATTCCGCCAATGTTATTGCAACCGTATATAGAAAATGCTATTTGGCATGGGCTTCGATATAAAAAAGAAAAAGGAAAACTTCAAATTTCAATGCTTCCCAAAAATAATGACTCTATTACTATTTTAATTGAAGATGATGGAATTGGAAGAGAGAGGTCAATAGAAATGAAGACAAAGAACCAACTCAAACAGAAGTCAAAAGGAATGAGTACAATAAAAAATAGAATTGCTATTTTAAATGATATGTATCAGGACAAAATATCTGTGGTGGTTTCAGATGCTTTTGAAGACGGAAGCGGAACTAAAGTAGAATTGACACTAAAAAAAGACAAAAATTAGCGATGAAAATAAAAGCAATTATAGTTGAAGACGAGCAAATAAGTAGAGATATTCTACGAAATTATATAGCTAAATATTGTCCTAATGTTGAGTTGTTAGGAGAAGCAAGTAATATTGAAGAAGCACAAAAATTAATTGAAAAGTATGAATTAGATTTGGTGTTTTTAGATGTAGAAATGCCTTTTGGAAATGCTTTTGATTTGTTAGAAAAAGTAGAAAACCAAACTTTTGAAACGGTTTTTGTAACTGCATACGATCATTACGCTATTGAGGCATTAAATAATCAAGCAACTTATTATTTGTTAAAACCTATTTCTATAGATGAGTTGATTAAAGCAGTAAGTATTGTAACTGAAATTAAGGAAAAAGAAAATGAGTTAGAAACAGCTGTGTTAACTCCAAAAAGAATACATCAAGTAAATGGAAAGATTACTATTCCACAGCAAGATGGATTTGAAGTAGTAGCGGTGAATGAAATTTTGTTTTGTAAGGCAGATGATAATTATACCGAAATTTATTTCGAGAATTCTAAAAAGTTAGTGAGTAAAACACTAAAATATTTTGAAGAAACTTTAAAAGATAACACTTTTGTTAGAGTACACAAATCGTTTTTAGTCAACGTTAATGAAATAGCAAAGTATAAAAAAGGAAAAGGAGGAAGCGTTGTGCTGTCAAACGGAAAAGAAATTATGGTTTCAGCATCCAAAAAAGCAAATTTATTATCATATTTTAAATAAAATTATGCCAATTATAAAACCAGTAAGAGGGAAGCACCCAGAAATTCCAAAGGATTGTTATGTTGCTGAAAATGCAACTATTGTAGGAGATGTAACAATGGGAAAAGAATGTAGTGTATGGTTCAATGCAGTAATTCGTGGAGATGTACATCACATAAAAATGGGAGACAAAGTAAATGTGCAAGACGGCGCAGTTATACATGCTACCTATCAAAAATCACCAACAACTATTGGTAATAATGTTTCTATTGGTCACAATGCTTTAGTGCATGGGTGTACCATTCACGATAATGTGCTGGTAGGTATGGGAAGTATAATTATGGATGATTGTATAGTAGAGTCAAACTCTATAATAGCAGCAGGAGCAGTTGTAACTAAAAACACGTATATTGAAAGCGGAAGTATTTATGCAGGAGTACCAGCAAAAAAAGTAAAAGATATTTCTAAAGAACTTATTTCAGGAGAAATTGACAGGATTGCTAATAATTATGTGAAATATTCAGGTTGGTTTAAAGAGTAAATAAAAAAATAAAAAAGCCCGGTTCTGTTTTCAAAACCGAGCTTTTTTTCAATCAAAAACTAATCTACTAAGAGGTTAAGCTTACTTTTCCTCTTGATGCTTTTTATGGTGTTTTCCTTTTCCAAATTTTTTATGAGCACCTTTCTTTTTATGTCTTTTCATTTTTCTTGCAGTCATTTTCTCATAACGTTCATATTGTTGCTCATTTAAAATACGTTTCATTTCAGCTTTGTGTGCAATTTGTTTATCCAACATTTTACTTTTCATAGCATAACGTTCATCAGTTGTAGCCTTTTTACCACTTTGTTTCATAGCCTTTCTTTTAGCCCATATTTTTTTTCTGTCAGCTACTTTTTTAGCTATTAAAGGTTTTATTTGATTTTGTTGAGCTTCAGTTAAATCTAACTTCAACGTCATTTTTTTAACTTCTAGCTCTGTTTGTTGCTCTACAGACAATTGTTCACGTTTACCTTTATCTCCTCTTTGTGCTTGCGTAGTAACGGTGAACCCAACCGTTAAAACCAATACTGTTAGTAATTTCTTCATGTTTATTAAGTTTTAATTTTTTTGTAATTATTTACATCTCTAAGACCATTCAGCTTTAAAAAAGTTTAAATTTGGAAGTATTTTTAACATTTTTTTTATTTAGATGAAGTTAATTTTTAGAATTGTTTTAAGGATTTTATTGTTAGTAGTTGGTTTGGTTATAGTGTTTTTTTTCTGGGCTTCTTCACCAACAATGGATGAAGCAGAGTATGCTAAAATTATTACACATAACTATGATACAGCAACTGATAATGATTCTGTTTACAGCATTGTAACTTACAATATTGGATATTTAAGCGGAATGACAAATAACCGAGCAATAGCAAAGCCAAAAGAATTGTTCGATTCTAACATGAAAAAGGTGCTTACTGAAATTCAAAAAGTAAATCCTGATATATTAGCTTTTCAAGAAATTGATTATAATGCAGCGAGATCGTATGAAGTAAATCAGGAAGAAGAGATCGCTAAATTAGGATATAACTATGTGGCAAGAGGTATAAATTGGGATGAACATTACGTTCCTTTTCCTTATTGGCCACCAAGCATGCACTTTGGTAAAATTGTGTCAGGACAATCCATTTTAAGTAAGTATGAATTGAAGGATTACCAACGAATTGTGTTAGAGCGTGTGGCAGACAACCCTTTTTATAGAGATGCGTTGTATTTAGATAGATTGGTGCAGGTGGTAAAAGTTATTTTAGAAGGAAAAGAAGTGATTGTTATAAATCTACACTTAGAAGCTTTTAATAAAACAACACGAGTACGTCAATTTGTGTACGTATTGAATCTTTTCAATAGTTATAAAACAATGTACCCAACTATTTTATTGGGTGATTTTAACTCAAAAGCAAGAGACAACGAAGCTATTATTCAAAAAATATTTTCGATCGAAGGAGTTGGGAACGCAGCATTTTCTTCTGAAAACCCTGAAAACACATTTGATACTAAAAATCCCGTAGAACGTATCGATTATATTTTTTACACAGAAAATACGATTGAATATATTGAAGGGAAAGTATTAAATGAATTTGGAGAAGCATCTGACCATTATCCAATAGAGATGAGGTTCAAATTGAAATAAATAAAAACGACTCGATTATTTATCGAGTTGTTGTTTTTAAAACTAAAAAACCCGAACAAATTTGTTCGGGTTTTTATCGTGGTGCCTCCAGGAATCGAACCAGGGACACAAGGATTTTCAGTCCTTTGCTCTACCAACTGAGCTAAGGCACCAGTCATAGCTTAAAAAAGTAACATCTTTAAAATAAAACTCGTAACATGCGCTACGAGTTTTATTGTGGTGCCTCCAGGAATCGAACCAGGGACACAAGGATTTTCAGTCCTTTGCTCTACCAACTGAGCTAAGGCACCAGTTGCTACTTTCGTTAAGCGGATGCAAATATACAATCGTTTTTTAATTATACAAAGTAAAAACTTTAAAAAAATGTACCGTAAATTTACAAGCTCTAAGAAATGAAATATGAACCTAATTATTGATGTAGGCAATACAAGAGTTAAAGTAGCTGTTTTTGAATTAGATACTACTAAAGAATTTTTTGTTTTTGATAAAGCAGAAATACTTTCAGAAGTAAAAAAAATAATTTTAAATTTTTCAATTACTAGTAGTATTGTATCATCCGTAGCCCATTTTACAGAAGAAGAAAGGCAAGAAATAGCAGAACTTTTAAACCCGATTTTTTTAGATTCTACTACAAACGTTCCGTTTAAAAACAATTATAAAACCCCTAAGACATTAGGAGTAGATAGAATTGCATTAGCTTCTGCCGCGGTTAACAAGTATCCTAACAAAAACGTATTGGTTATTGATGCAGGAACTTGTATTACATATGATTTTATTACAAAAGAGGGTGAGTATTTAGGAGGTGCAATCTCACCAGGTATTAAAATGAGGTACAAAGCATTACATAATTTTACGGCTAAATTACCCTTATTAGAACCGAGTAAACTTGAAAGTTTTATAGGAGTTGATACTAATACTTCAATACATTCGGGGGTTATTAATGGAGTTTGTAAAGAAATTGACGGAATAATTAAGCAATATCAAAAAAAGTATTCAGATTTAACAGTAGTTTTAACAGGAGGAGACACATATTTTTTGTCAAAACAATTAAAAAGTGTCATATTTGCCCATCCAAATTTTGTTTTGGAAGGATTACATACTATTTTGATACACAACTTAGCGAATGATTAAGAGATTTATATTAGGAGTTTTTGTATTTACTACATCAACAATATTAGCGCAAAGAAACAGTGCTTCACCATACTCTTATTTTGGAATAGGAGAGAGTTTTGAAGCAGTAACAGTTGAGCAAGCTTCTATGGGGGGAATTGGTGTTGCCATGAAAAATAATCATCACTTAAATTTTACAAATCCAGCAGCGAACGCTGATTTAAGGGCAGCTACTTATGCAATTGGAGGAAGCCTAACATTTTTAACAGTAAAAGAAGCAAATGAATCTCAAACAGGAAACTCAACAAGCTTAAGGTATATTTCTCTTGGTTTTCCAGTAGGAAAAAAAGCAGGTTTTTCGGTTGGTTTACAACCTTTTTCTTCAGTAGGATATTCACTGATAGATAAAGAAAATACAGAAGATGTTACTGTGTTTTCTGGTGAAGGAGGAGCTAATAAAATCTATGCGAGCTATGGTATTTACGCATACAAAGGTTTGTCGTTAGGTGTTGAAGCAGGTTTTGTTTTCGGAAACATAGAGAATAATGTTTTTAATAAAAGAGCAGATGTAGTGTTAGCTACCTCGCACGAAGAATCTTTTAATGTAAGAGGAGGACAGTTTAAGTTAGGAACACAATATAAGACAGAGCTAAAAAATAAGTTACAGTTATTTGCAGGAGCTTCGTTTACCTTATCATCTGATCTATCAGTAAAAGGAAACGAAATATTGTATTCTGTTTCAGATGATGACGGGAAAATTAAGGCAGAGTTGTTTAACAGACCTTTAAATGGAAATATTAACGTACCATTGAAAAGTGTATATGGTTTTGGTATAGGGAAGGAGAATAAATGGTATGTAGGAGTAAATCAACAATCTCAAAGTGCTTTAGGTAGTAATAGTGTGTTTATTACTGATGGACAGTCTCACAAATATGACGATTCAAGTAAATTTTCTATAGGAGGATATTACATTCCAAAAATAAATTCAATTTCTAGTTATTGGGATAGAGTTACCTATAGAGCAGGTTTACGTTTTGAAGACACAGGTTTGTTAGTAAAAACAACTGATAATTTTGAGCCAGTAAAAGACTTTGGCATAAATGTTGGACTAGGATTGCCATTACCAAGACAATTATCAAATCTTAATTTAGGATTTGAGTATGGGCAAAGAGGAACAACTAACAATAACTTAATAAAAGAGAATTATTTTAACGTAAGATTAAGTTTATCTTTGAATAGTATTAAATGGTTCCATAAAAATAAAATAGATTAACAAAAACTGAGAACGATGAAAAAAATTACGTATTTACTTACAGGATTATTTTTGTTTGTAGCCGTAAATGGAGCAAAAGCGCAAGCAAGCCAAGAGTGTCATATTAAGTATAATCTTTTTAAAGGAGATGTAACAACAAAAAAATATACACAAGCTAAACCTAATCTAGAGTATTTACTAGATAACTGTGCTGGTTTATCTATTAATATATATAAGTATGGAGCTAAAGTTGCAGAAAACTTGAAAGATCCAGCCTTAGCCAAAAAGGTGTATGAAACAAGGTTAGCTAACTTTCCAGATAAAGATCCTGCAAAAGCACATAGTGATTATGCTGAGTTCTTGAGTGAAAATAAATTAGCGTCAGATGATGAAGTTTTTGAAATCTTAAAAAAGGCTTATGATATCTCTCCAAAAGACATGGGAGTAAAAAATATCTTTAGATATTTCCAAATAATAGCAGATAAGTACCAAGATACAGAGCCTCAAAAAGTATTTGATACCTATGATGATGTAATGGAATCTGTAGAAGAAAAGTTAGAAGATTACAGTAAAAAGATAGCAAAGCTACAACAAAAGGATTCTGTAGGAACAATTACGTCAAGAGAAAAAAGAAACTTAAGAGCTTATACGATTAATTCTGGGTTATTAGGTAAAGTTGAAGGAGGATTAGATGCTAAAATTTCTAAAATTGCTACTTGTGAAAGGTTAATACCAATTTATTCTAGAGATTTTGAATCAAAGAAGGCTGATGGAGTTTGGTTGAAAAGAGCGGTGTCAAGAATGTATAACAAAGAATGTACAGCTGATCCTTTATTTGAAAAGTTAGCTAACGAATATGCTAAAGTAACTCAATCTGCAGACGCTTATAACTTTTTAGCAGGGGTTTTAGCTAAACATGGAGATAAGAGTGGAGCTGCTGAAATGAGAAAGAAAGCATTCGACTTAGAAACAGATCCGTTTAAAAAGGCTAAGTATAAATTAAGAGAAGCACAAAGTGCTAGCGGAAGTAGAGCTAGAGCATTAGCTTATGAAGCTTTAAAGTACAACCCTAATATGGGAAAAGCATATTTATTCATTGCAAGTTTATATCAAAGAAGTGTAAACTCTTGTGGTAGTGACGAGTTTGAAAAAAGAATGGTATATGTTGCAGCTCTAAATAAAGCAATTAAAGCAAACCAAGTAGATCCAGGATGTGGAGCAGGAAGATATATTTCTAGTTACAGAAAGAATGTACCATCTAAAAAATTAGTTTTCCAAAAAGGGTTGGCTTCAGGAGCAAGCTATAGAGTAGGATGTTGGATTGGAGAAACTGTTCGAGTACCTTAATAAACTGTAATGCTTAAAAAAGCAAGACATACATATAGTAACATTGCTACCATTTGTTTGGTAGCAATGTTTTTTTCTTGTACGAACTCAAAAAAGGAAGTACGAGATTTTTTAGCAGACAAAAACTTACCAGTAGGATCTGCTATAGATATTTATCATGTTCATAAAGACTCAGGAAGAGTAACATCCAAAACCAAAGCCCCTGTGTTTTATGATTTTTCAAATAGAAAAGAACATCCATATAAAGAGTTTCCTAAAGGAATAGAAATTATTACAATTGATAAAACAGGAACAGACTCAACTACAATTTCAGGAAATTATGCGTTAACTTACGACAAAACTAAGGTGTCTGAAATTAGAGGGAATGTAGTAATAACCAATCACTCAAAACAAACAAAACTAGAAACCAATCAGTTGTTTTGGGATCAAGAAGAGCATTATTTCTTTGCAGAAGACGGTTTTCGTTTTACCACACCAGAAAGTGTAATTAATGGCTACGGATTTGAGTCGAACGAAGGTTTAACCAAATGGATGGCTAAAGATATTACAGGAGATATAGAAACAATACAAAAAGATATATAATGAACACACTTTGGAAATATTTACAATACGGATACCTAGTTGTAGGAATTATCTTTTTTGTTGAAGGTATCTTAAAATGGAATTCAGATAAAGAGCAAGCATTTATTATGTTTGGTTTTGCTATCTTTATCATATTAATTTTCTTCTTTAAACGACACTTTAGAAGAAAAGTACAAGAAAGAAACAAACAACGTTAATGCAACCCGAACTCGTAATTATTTTTGTGTCTATTCTATTTTCAGCCTTTTTTTCTGGAATGGAAATAGCCTTTATTTCAGCAAATAAACTTCATATAGAGTTAGAAAAGAAAAGAGAAGGTATTGTAGCTATAATCTTGTCAAAACTAACCGAAAAATCATCGAAATTTATTACTACTATGCTAGTGGGTAACAATGTTGCTTTAGTAGTGTATAGTTATTTTATGGGGGAATTGTTAATGGGGTGGTTTCAATCATTTTTACCATCAGATTTTACAGTGGTAAACTATCTGTTGTCTGATGTTAGTTTACTTACACAAACACTTATATCAACAATAATAATATTAGTTACTGCAGAGTTTTTGCCCAAAGCTATTTTTAGAATTTACGCAAATGAGATTTTAAAACTATTTGCTGTACCAGCCTATGTTTTTTATGTGTTTTTTTACGGAGTTACATGGGTAATTACTAAAATTTCAGATTTTTGCTTGCGAGTTTTTTTCCGAACAAAAGAAGACGAAATTCAAACAGAATTTAGTAAAGAAGAATTAGGGAATTATATTTCTGAACAATTAGATGCAGGTAATGATGAAAAGGAAGTAGATTCTGAAATTCAAATCTTCCAAAATGCGTTAGAATTTCACAAGGTAAAAGCACGTGAAATAATGGTGCCAAGAACAGAAATTGTAGCTGTAGATTTACACGAGTCTGTAAGTAACTTAAAAAAAATGTTTATAGACTCAGGCTTGTCTAAAATTTTGGTTTATAAAAATTCATTAGATGATATTTTGGGGTATGTAAATGCTTTCGAGTTGTTTAAAAAACCTAATACGATTAAATCTATTTTATTACCAGTAGAATTCGTGCCAGAATCTATGATTATAAATGATGTTCTTAACAATCTAATAAAAAAGCGTAAAAGCATTGCAGTAGTTGTAGATGAATACGGAGGAACGTCAGGTATTATTACTGTAGAAGATATTGTTGAAGAGTTGTTTGGAGAGATTGAAGACGAACACGACACTCAACAGTTATTAGAAGAAAAAATTGGAGAATACGAGTACAGTTTTTCAGCACGCTTAGAAGTAGATTACCTAAATGAAGAATACGGTTTAAATATCCCTAAAGAAGAAGCGTACGAAACTTTAGGAGGTTTTATCTTAAATTATACAGAAACAATTCCTCAGCAAGACGAAGTTTTACATATTGAAAACTTTGAAATAAAAATTTTAAAAGTAAGTGCTACAAAAATTGATGATATTTACTTTAAGGTAATCAATAAAGGAGATTAACTTATCAGTATTTCTCTAGAGAACTCCCTCAAAAACAGCATAAAAAAACATTGCATTATTTACTTTGAAATTGTATTTTCGCACACTGTTAATAAAATAAATGACGTATGGCAATTTTATCGAAAATTAGAGAACGCTCAATGTTCTTAATTCTTGTAATTGGTTTAGCACTTTTTGCATTTGTATTAGACCCTTCTACAATATCAGACTTTTTTAGCGCAAGTAAAGTAAATGAAATAGGTGAAGTTAATGGCGAAGCCATTTCTCGTCAGGAGTTTGCAGAAGCTTTAGAGGCTTACAAAACGCAAACAGGTAATAGCGTTTCTGAAATGCAAGCGGCTAAAGTGGTTTGGAATAACTTACTTCGTCAAAAAATTTACGAAAAACAATTAGAAGATGCAGGAATTACTGTAGGTGAGGCAGATATTATGAATGCTTTATATGAGACTCCTGTTGTACAAGGTGACCCAAGATTTTTAACCTCGGGTATTTTCGATAAAAATAAGTTAAAAGAACATTTAGCAACAATAAAGGAAGAAAATGGTCAAGAGTGGGCCGCATGGCAAAACTACATGGCTTCCTTAAAAAGTAATATAGAAAAAACAACGTATGATAAATTAGTAGCTGCTGGTTTAGGAGCTTCTTTAAAGGAAGGAGAAGCACAATACTTAACTGAGAATACCAAGGTTTCAGGAAAATATGTATACGTTCCGTATTCAACTATTGCTGATAGTTTAGTAACGTTAAAGAAAAGTGATGTTCAAAATTATATTAACAAACATCAAGATGCTTTTCAAGTTGAAGCTTCAAGAGATATCAACTTTGTAAAGTTTAATATAGAGCCTACGTCGGAAGATGAAGAAGCTATCAAAGCTAATGTAGCTAAGTTAATTGATGATTCAGTAGTTAACAATACTCCTGTTAAAGGATTAAAAAATACCACAAATTATAGTGAGTTTTTAGAAGAAAACGATTCTGATTTAGGATTAGATAATAACTACAAGTTTAAAGTTCAGGTTCCGCAAGTAATAGCAGAGGATATTTTCAACGGAAAAGAAGGAGATGTATTCGGGCCATACAAAGATGCTGGATTCTTTAAATTATCTAAAATTACAGAAGTAAAACAATTACCAGATTCTGCTCAGGCAAGTCATATTTTAATTCCTTTTATTGGTTCTGCAAGTGCTGATGCAACAGTTGTTCAAACTGAAGAAGAAGCTAAACAAACAGCAGATAGTTTATTAGCTGTGGTAAAAGCAAATAAATCTAAGTTTGCTGATTTAGCTAAAGAAATGTCATCAGATCAAGGTTCTGCTGAAAAAGGAGGGTTTTATGATTGGTTTGCTTACAACAGAATGGTGCCATCATTCAGAGACTTTGTTTTCAACGGAAAAGAAGGTGATATGGGAGTTGTAAAATCTCAATTCGGATTCCACGTAATTAAAATTGACGGACAAAAGAACTTTCAACCAGTAGTTAAACTAGCTACTTTTGGACGTAAGATAGAAGCTTCAGAAGAAACAGAAAATACAGTATTCCAAAATGCAGAAACATTTGCTTTAGAATTAGCTAATGGAAAAGCTTTTGAAGAAGTTGTAAAAGAGAAAAATTTAAGTTCATTACCAGCTGTAGGGTTAAAGTCATTAGATGAAAACGTACCAGGTGTAGGTAATGAAAGACAAATTATTACTTGGGCTTTTGAACCAGAAACTGAAGAAGGAAGCTACAAGCGCTTTGATGTTGAAGGAGGATATATTGTAGCGGTATTAACAGCTAAAACAGCTAAAGGTTTAATGCCAGTTGATAAGGCAATTGCTACTGTTCGTCCTATTTTAACAAACGAAAGAAAAGCTAAGATGATTGAAGATAAGATGAGCGGAGCTACTTTAGAAGAAATCGCTAAATCTGCAAGTCAATCAGTAAGAGTTGCAACGGATGTAAACTTACAATCACCAACAATTTCTGGTGTAGGATTTGAGCCTAAAGTAGTAGGAGCAATGATTAACGCTAAAGAAAACGAAGTGGTTAAAAACGTAGCAGGAGATAAAGGTGTATTTGCTTTTGTAGTTGAAAAGAGAGAAGAGCCAACAGCATTACCAAACTACGATACTTTTAGAAAGCGTATCGCTGCTGAAAGACAGAACAAAGGATTCCAAATGTATGAGGCGGTTAAAAAAGCGTCTGAAATTGAAGATAATATGAGTTCTTTCTACGGAATTCAATAAGAAATAACGTCATACAAATAAAAAAATCCCGAATTAAGTAGTTCGGGATTTTTTATTACAAGGAATAGTGTCGATTTTTTCTAACTTATTTTGTATTCTTTTGAACCAATTTATAGAATCAAGATTCTTTTTATTGGTCAAAACAAACTTTCTTATAGGGGTTAACTTTGTTCCATGGTTTTGATAATGAATGACATTAAAAACCCCAAGAGTATTTTTAGTGTAAGAATGATTGCTATACTTTTTTGAATTTTCCCAAAACATCGATTCGTTTAAACTTGGAATTAAAATTAAAGAATCTCCTTTTTTCTGTTTAAAAATATTATCTATATATCCTTCGTTTGTAAGGTCTCCTGAGTAAAATAGTATTCCGTTTTTAGGAATATATAATGTATATCTATCATTGTTTTTTTGGATAGACTGCCCGCACTCAATATTATCAAATATTAATATTTCACCGTTAAAATTTTCTTCAATAATAACTTCTAGTTTTAATGTTTTATATTTTAAATATTCATGATGAATTAAGTTTACTACAAACATAAATAGTAACCCTATAAGTACAGGCATGATTGACCAAATGAGTTTGTTTTTTAAACTTTCAGAAGAAAGCCATAATAAAACCAAACAGATAATATAAGTTGATGTAAAAAAAAATAAATAGTAAGGAGATGCACAGTAGTATGGTTAGTACAGCAAATATTTTTCCATATTTAAATAAGTTTCTACTTTTCATTTTTGTTTAAAAATACAAAAGCAACCTCAAATGAGATTGCTTTTTTAAATATTTAAGATTGCTTCAACTTTTAAAGTTTCGCAATAACGTTTTAAGCATTTAATGGTTGTCCATCCCAAGCTGCTTTTGCTGCTTCTTTTACAGCTTCAGAATACGTTGGGTGTCCATGACAAATACGCGCTAAATCTTCTGCAGAAGCTCTGTATTCCATTGCTACGGCAGCTTCCATAATTAAGTCAGCAACACGAGCACCTACCATATGAACTCCTAATACTTCATCGGTATTTTTATCAGCCAATACTTTTACAAATCCGTCTAAATCTCCACTTGCACGAGAACGCCCTAATGCACGCATAGAGAATTTTCCAGACTTATAATCAACACCAGCATCTTTTAATTCTTGTTCAGTTTTACCAACAGCCGCTACTTCTGGCCATGTATAAACAATACCAGGAATTAAGTTATAGTCAATATGAGGTTTTTGTCCAGCTAAATATTCAGCAACCACAACACCTTCTTCTTCTGCTTTATGTGCTAACATAGCTCCACGAACTACATCACCAATTGCATAAATGTTAGAAACGTTAGTTTGTAAATGATCATTTACTTCAACCATTCCTCTTTCAGTAACTTTTACACCTGCTTTTTCTAAAGCTAATCCATCAGTATACGGACGACGACCTACAGAAACTAAACAGTAATCACCAGTAAAAGTAACTTCTTCTCCTTTTTTATTGGTAGCTTTCACCACAACTTCGTCACCATTTCTTTCAACAGAAGTAACTCCGTGGCTAGCATTAATTTTCATTCCTTGTTTCTTTAAAACTTTAGTCAGTTCTTTAGAAACATCTCTATCCATGGTTGGAGTAATTGTTGGAGCGTACTCGATAACAGTTACCTCAGCACCTAAACGCTTGTAAACAGAACCTAACTCTAAACCAATAACACCACCACCAATAACTAATAAGTGCTTAGGAACTTCAGGAAGTTTTAAAGCTTCTGTAGAAGTAATTACACGCTCTTTATCAATAGTAATAAATGGTAAAGAAGATGGTTTAGAACCCGTAGCTATAATAATGTTAGTACCTTCAATTACTTCTTCAGTACCATCATTTTTAGTGATTTTTACGTGTGTAGCATCTTCAAAAGATCCTAAACCTTCGTAAACTTCAATATTATTTTTATCCATTAAATATTTGATACCTCCTGTAGTAGTTTCTACTACATTTGCTTTACGAGCTACCATTTTTCCGAAGTCAAAAGAAGGCTTCTCAACAGAGATACCATGCTCTTCGAAATGATTTACTGCATCATAGTAATGGTGCGAAGAATCTAATAAAGCTTTTGAAGGAATACATCCAACATTTAAACAAGTTCCACCTAAAGTCGAGTATTTTTCAATGATAGCAACTTTAGAACCTAATTGAGCGGCTCTGATAGCAGCGATATATCCTCCTGGACCAGAACCAATAACGATTAAATCGTATTTCATGAGTTGTGTTTTTATAATATTACATGCCTGATAAATTGTTAGATATTTATCAGATTGTCTTTGTTTTTCAGAATACTAAGCGCAAAATTACGTATAATTGTTGATTTGTTGAAAAATGTAAGCTATAAGTTTTTTGAGCCATGTTTATGAGGTTGTACAGACTTATTATCTGATTTAAAACTGTAGTTTTGTAATATGCAACAACTTTTAATTATTGGGTATGTTTGGGTAGAAAAAACAACAGGAGCTGGTAACCGAATGTTACAGCTAATTAATGTTTTTAAAAACCATAATTATACCATCACTTTTGCTACGCCAGCTCAAAAAACCGAAAACTCTTTAAACTTAGCTGAGTTAGGTATAGAAGAGAAATCTATTGAATTGAATTCAAGTTCTTTTGATGATTTTATTAAGGAACTTCAACCCGATGTTGTGTTATTCGATCGTTTTATGATGGAAGAACAATTCGGTTGGCGTGTAGCAGAACATTGCCCGAAAGCGTTACGAATTTTAGATACAGAAGATTTACATTTTTTACGAAAAGTACGTCATCAACAATTAAAAAAAGGGGAACAATTTTCGACAGAAGCTTTGTTGAAATCGGATGAAGCAAAGAGAGAAATAGCTGCTATTTTACGTTGTGATATGAGTCTGATTATTTCAGCTTATGAAATCCAGCTTTTGAAGGAAGTTTTTAAGATTGATGAAGCTTTGTTATATCATTTACCTTTTTTGTTGGATACAATAGATGCTGAAGCTATTCAGAAATGGAAGTCTTTTGAAGAACGAGAACATTTTGTGTTTGTTGGGAACTTTTTTCATGCTCCAAATGTCGATGCCGTTTTACAATTAAAAACAATCTGGAAATACATCAGAAAAAAAATACCAAGTGCTGAATTACATATTTACGGAGCTTATGTTACGCAACAAGTTCAACAATTGCATAAACCCAAAGAAGGGTTTATCGTTAAAGGTTTTGCTGATGATGCTTTAGAGGTGGTTAAGAATGCGAAGGTTGTTTTAGCACCTATCCGTTTTGGTGCGGGAATAAAAGGAAAACTAACCGAAGCAATGGAATGTGGAACTCCAAGTGTTACCACTTCGATAGGGGCAGAAGGAATGCATGCCAACTTACCTTGGAACGGATTTATAGAGGATGATTTTGAGAAGTTTGCCTACAAAGCTGTAGAGCTGTATACTTATGATATTCTTTGGAAAAAGGCTCAACAAAAAGGAATAGAGATTATTAATTCACTGTATGATAAAGAAGTGTTAGAGATTTCTTTTATGAAGAGAATTAAAAAAATCCAAGAAAACCTTGAAACACATCGTACGCAAAATTTTCTTGGAAGTTTGTTACAACATCAAACCTTACAGGCTACAAAATTTATGAGCAAGTGGATTGAAGATAAGAATAAGTAATTATTTTAATAATCCAGCACGTCTTAATAAAGCATCAGGTTTTGGTTCTCTACCTCTAAAACGTTTGTATAATTCCATAGGCTCTTCTGTTCCTCCTTTAGATAATACATTGTTTTTAAATTTATCTGCAACTTCTTTATTAAAAATACCTTCCTCTTTAAAATATTCAAAAGCATCGGCATCTAAAACCTCTGCCCATTTGTATGAATAATACCCAGCTGAGTATCCGCCTTGAAAAACATGAGAGAAAGAAGTACTCATACAGTTTTCAGCTACATCAGGGTATAATTTAGTCTCAGCAAAAGCATTCGTTTCAAACTCTTTTACATCAGCAATAGTTTCAGGAGAATTCCCAGAGTGCCAAGACATATCTAATAATCCGAAGCTTAATTGACGCAAGGTTTGCATACCTTCATGGAAACTCGCAGATTCTTTAATTTTCTCAACATATTCCATAGGAATAATTGCTCCTGTTTCATAATGTTTTGCAAATAATTCCAGCGCTTCTTTTTCGTAACACCAGTTTTCTAAAACTTGACTAGGTAGCTCAACAAAATCCCAAGAAACTGAAGTTCCTGATAAGCTTTTGTAAGTAGTATTTGCTAACATTCCGTGTAAAGCATGGCCAAATTCGTGGAATAGGGTAGTAACTTCGTTAAAAGTTAATAAAGAAGGCTTAGTTTGCGTAGGTTTGGTAAAGTTACAAACGATAGAGACTTGAGGTCTTTCATTAACTCCATTACTAATATATTGTGATTTGTATGAAGTCATCCACGCACCATTACGTTTTCCTGGTCTCGGATGAAAATCAGCATATAAGTAAGAAACAAAATTTCCGTCCGTATCTTTTACAGCGTAGGTTTTGACATCTTCATGATACTTATCAATAGTGTTAATTTCTTCAAATTGTAAACCAAAAAGCTTGTTAGACACAGTAAAAACCCCGTCAATTACATTCTCTAACTTAAAATAAGGCTTTAATAACTCTTGGTCTAAGTTAAACAACTCTTTTTTTAACTTTTCAGAATAGTAAGCACCATCCCATTTTTGTAACTGGTCTATTCCGTCTAGTTTTTTAGCATAGGCTTCTAAATTATCAAACTCACGTTGCGCAGCAGGTTTCGCTTTTTCTAACAATTCATTTAAAAACTCCATAACCTTTTCTGGAGTTTCAGCCATACGCTCTTCTAATACAAAATGAGCGTGGGTTTTATAACCTAATAGGTTGGCACGTTTGTGGCGTAAGGTTACAATATCTTTTACAATTTGCTCATTATTGTATTCATTTTGTTGAAACCCCTTCTTACCAAAAGCTATTGCTAACTTTTTTCTCAATTCTCTATTATCAGCATAGGTCATAAAAGGAATATAGCTTGGATAATCTAGGGTAATCATCCAACCTTCTTTACCTTTCGAGTTCGCAAGTTCTTTAGCAGCTTCTTTAGCGCTTTCAGGCAACCCTGCTAAATCATCTTCATGGGTAATTAATAATTCAAAGGCATTGGTTTCAGCCAATACATGCTCTCCAAACTGTAACGATAATTTTGCTAACTCAGCATCAATTTTGCGAAGCTCAGTTTTATCAGTTTCATTTAAATTTGCTCCATTACGTGCAAAACTTTTGTATTGCTTATCTAACAACATTTCTTGCTCAGGAGTCAAGTTTAAATCAGGCAATTGATCGTATACAGTTTTTACACGTTTAAATAACCCCTCATTTAAAATCATATCGTTTCTAAACTCACTTAACCAAGGAGAAATATCTTTCGCTATCTTTTGAATTTCTTCATTTGTTTCAGCAGAGTTTAAGTTGAAAAAGATAGAAGTAGCTCTATCTAATTTATTACCTGTGTTGTCCAAAGCAACCGTAGTGTTTTCAAAAGTTGGAGCTTCAGAATTTTCTACAATAGCATCAATTTCGTCTTTAGCTATTTGTATAGCTTCTTTTATAGCGGGTTTATAATCTTCTTCTTTAATTTGAGAAAAAGGGGGCGTATTAAAATCTTGTAAAAGTGGATTTTTAGTCATGAAAATTTAGTTTAAAAAATTGAAGAAACCTCACAAATAAAAAATCTGTGAGGTCTTCAAGTTAATATTGTACTAAGGTACTTATTTTTTTATGCTTTCAGAAGCTTTTTCAACTTTCAGTTTTAAGCCTTCTTTATATGCGATAATTTTGTCTAACACACATTTGTCTGAAGCTCCAATAATTTGTGCAGCTAAGATTCCTGCATTTTTTGCTCCGTCTAAAGCTACAGTAGCCACAGGAACACCACCTGGCATTTGAAGGATAGATAAAACAGAATCCCAACCATCAATAGAGTTTCTACTTTTTACAGGAACTCCAATTACTGGTAACGGACTCATACTAGCTACCATTCCAGGTAAATGTGCAGCACCTCCAGCACCAGCAACTATAACTTGTACTCCGCGTTTGTGTGCATTGTTAGCGTAATCGAATAATTTTTCAGGAGTTCTGTGTGCAGATACGATATCTACTTCAACTTGAATATCAAAACTCTCTAAAATATCAATTGCTTCTTGCATAATTGGAAGATCAGAATCGCTTCCCATGATAATTCCTACCATAAATTTATGTTTTTGTCATCTCGAACGTAGTCGAGAGGTTATTTTGCTATTACCTTAATGGTTTCTTTTACTTGTTGAGCGACTTTTCTCGCCTCATTTATATCTTCATTCACAATAGTTACATGTCCCATTTTACGGAAAGGTTTGGTTGTCTTTTTTCCGTAGATATGAGGGGTAACTCCGTCAATCTTTAGAATTTCTTCAATGTTTTCGTATACGACATCACCAGTATAGCCTTCTGCACCAACTAAGTTCACCATAATTCCAGCAACTTTACTATTGGTATTTCCTAATGGAAGGTTTAAAATACTACGCAAATGTTGTTCAAATTGACTAGTATAACTTGCTTCAATAGAATAATGCCCTGAATTGTGAGTTCTTGGAGCTACTTCATTTACTAAGATTTGGTCATCTTCAGTTTGAAACATTTCTACCGCAAGTAAACCAACAAACCCAAAAGCATCCACTACTTTTAGTGCTATTTCACGTGCTTTTTGAGCAATGGTATCTTCAATTCTTGCAGGGCAAATTACATATTCTACTTGGTTTGCTTCTGGATGAAATTCCATTTCTACAACAGGATAGGTTTTGGTTTCTCCGTTAGCATTTCTAGCAACAATAACTGCCAGTTCATTTTTAAAAGGAATTAGTTTTTCAGAAATACACTCTCCTGTAGGTAGTCCTTCTAAATCGTTAATTGAACGAACTATTTTTACACCATTTCCATCGTAGCCAAACCTTGCCGATTTCCATACGAAAGGAAAGGTAATAGCTTCGTTACTGATAGAATGTTTTAATTCTTCTAAGGAAGTAAAGCGAGAAAAAGCCGCTGTTGGAATTCCCTTGTCGTGATAAAACACTTTTTGATGTGCTTTGTTTTGAATAGTTCTTAAGTTCTTCGGCTTAGGAAAAATAGTTAATCCTTCAGCTTCTAAAGCATCTAAGGCGTCAATGTTTACGTTTTCAATTTCAATAGTAAGTACATCTACTTTTTTTCCGAAGTTGTAAACAGTATCATAGTCTAATAAATCTCCTTGATGAAATTCATTGCAAATTTGAGCACAAGGTGCATCGGTATTACTATCTAAAATAACAGTATGGATGTCAAATTTTTGCGTTTCGGCAAGTAACATTCTTCCTAACTGACCGCCTCCTAGAACGCCCAATTTAAAGTTTGAAGAAAAATAATTTTTCACGATAAATGTGTTAGTTGTGTTGTAGCTGCAAAAATAAGAATCTAATTCTTAGTACAAATGGTATTAACTAGATATTCTTAGTTGAGAATTACTAATTTGAGTAACAAAATACATAAATGCATGACAACCTTCACCATCTAAAGGGGCTCCATCAGAAATATAACTGTATTTTTTGTCATCACAAGGACATATAATTTCTACCCCGTTAAATGTCATTAAAGAATTACAATTTCTTTCAGGACACTGTTGGTCAAAAGCTCTGAAGTTATTTCCAATTCTAAAAATATACACATTTCTTCCTTGAAGAACTGTTTCAACTGTACCGCCAGCTGTTAGTAGACTTTGGTATTCAGGTAATGTTAAATCGACAATAGTATTTACTTGTAAGCCTAAAAAGCAGTTGCTTGTGCGAGTGTTCTCGCTACAGCTGAAACAAATTATAACAAAAAATAAGTAAAAGAATTTTTTCATTGTTTTAGTACAGAGTTGATATCATAACGTGACGAAGTTACAAATATTTTGTACATTTGTGTAACAATCTCATTCCTTCGGGCGTGGGATTTTTAAATTTAACCCACAGGGTTTTAGGAAGAAAGGTTATATGCTTCTTGGCTAAATGTTGAGTAAAGCATATAGGATTTTGTTTATAATTTAAAAAAAGGAGAAAAGATGAGTAATGTATCATATTATACGGAGGAAGGATTAAAAAAGCTTAAGGAAGAATTAGCGCAATTAGAACAAGTTGAAAGACCAAGAGTTTCTCAAGAAATTGCTGATGCTCGCGATAAAGGAGATTTAAGTGAGAATGCTGAATACCATGCGGCAAAAGAGGAGCAATCGCTGTTAGAAACAAAAATTGCAAAACTAAAAAATGTGGTAGCAAACGCTCGTGTTGTAGACGAGAGTCAGTTAGATACATCTAAGATTTTAATTCATTCAATTGTTAAAATTAAAAATACTACTAACGGCATGGAGTTTACCTATACTTTAGTGGCTGATAGTGAGAGTGATGTAAGAAACGGAAAATTATCTGTAAACTCACCAATAGGTAAAGGTTTGTTAGGTAAAAAAGTAGGTGAGGTAGCTGAAATTCAAGTTCCTAATGGAATAATGAAATTTGAAATTGTTGAAATTTCTAGATAGATTTTTTAAAATAATTATAGTTAAAGCGTTGCTTATGCAACGCTTTTTTTATTTTTACTAAACACAAAAACAGTATAAAATGGCAAGTATTTTTACAAAAATAATCAACGGAGAAATTCCATCCTATAAAATAGCAGAAGACGATAACTATTTTGCTTTTTTAGATATCAATCCTAATGCTAAAGGACATACCTTGGTAATTCCGAAACGAGAAGAAGATAAATTATTCGATTTATCGAAAGAAGAGTATGATGGATTAATGTCATTTTCATACAGAGTAGCAAAAGCGATAGAAAAAACAATTCCTTGCGAACGTATAGGAATGAGTGTAATTGGTTTAGAAGTACCACATGTGCATGTACATTTAATTCCGTTAGATACGATGGAAGATATTCGATTTACAAAGAAAGAAAAATTAACGAATGAAGAGTTTGTAGCAGTTGCAGAAGGAATTGCTAAGAATTTTGAGTAATAACAATAAAAAAGAGCTATGAAAAAGTGGGTTAAAACTGGTTTAAGTTGGGGATTTACGATGTTTTTACTAATAGTTGTTGTTTTTCCTTGGTTTCAAGGTAAAGAAATAACCGTTAAAAGTGTTGTAGTAGGAATAATTTTATGGGGAATTGGAGGTCTTCTTTTTGGACTTTCAATGAAAAGTAGGTTAGAGGGAAAAGAAAAAAATTAAACCTTATTCAATAAAATCTCAAACGTAGTTCCTTTTCCTAGTTCAGATTTTAATACATGTATTTTTCCGTTGTGGTAATCTTCAATAATTCGTTTAGAGAGCGATAACCCGAGTCCCCAACCACGTTTTTTAGTGGTAAAACCAGGATTAAATATTTGTGTAAACTGAGATTTAGGAATTCCTTTTCCGGTATCTAAAATTAGGATTTTTACATTTTTAGAGCTTTCACTAATGCTAACAGATAATCTCCCTTTGCCTTGCATAGCATCAATAGCATTTTTAATTAAGTTCTCTATTACCCAACCATATAATTCGGTGTTTAAGTTGGTTTGGATTTCTTCAGCTTCAGTAGTAAAAGAAAAAGAAATTTGTTTAGAACTTCTATTTTCTAAGTAATCAAAAGCAGTTTTAGTAATCGATACAATGTTGTTGGATTTTAACTCAGGAAGAGATCCTATTTTAGAAAAACGATTTGCGATGGTGTTTAAACGGCGAACATCTTTTTCAATTTCATCAACATAATCACTACTTACATTTTCAGTACGTAAAATAGCAATCCATCCTAATAAAGAAGAAAGAGGCGTTCCTATTTGATGCGCTGTTTCTTTGGCCATACCTGTCCATAACTTATTTTGTTCGGCAACTTTATTCGATTTATAAACCATATAAATAATGGTGAGAAACAAGCCTAAAATTAGTACTAGTGCAAGTGGATAATATTTTAGTCGGTATAAAAGATCGGAGTTTCTATAATAAATGTATTCTTTAACCCCTAAATACTCGATTACAATTGGCTCATTTTGATTTTTCATAACGTACAATTGCTGTTGAAGGTATTTAGGGTCTTTCGACTTGATAGAATCTAGATTGTTAAATTCTTTAATGTCACCATTTTCATGAACTGAAATGGTAGGAATGTTTTCTATCGTTTGGTAAACTTTTGTTACTAAATTAAAACTACCGTTAGAATCAGAATTAGCTGCAGCTTCTTTAATAGCAGTGGCATAAATCTCCATCTTAGCGCGTTCATCTTTTTTGAATTTTTGAAAAAACACATAGGTATTCCATAAAATAAATAAAACGATAAGTAATGAAATACTAATAGCAATACGTTTTACCCAGTAAGTGTTTCTAAAAAAAACCATCAATCAAATATAAACTATTATCTAGAATAACTAAATTTATAAATAGGTAGTATATTTACACTAAAATTATATAGAATGTTATCAATAAACCCTAAAGATATACCAACTTCTAAACTTCATGGATATTTATTAGGAGCTGTAGCTCCAAGACCTATTGCTTTTGCAAGTACTGTAGATGCAGATGGAAACCCAAATTTATCACCATTTAGTTTTTTTAATGTATTTGGGGCAAACCCACCAATTATGATTTTTTCTCCAGCACGTAGTGTAAGAGGAAATAAAACCAAACATACATTAGACAATGCTGAAGCAACCAAAGAAGTGGTTATTAATATTGTGAATTACGATATTGTTCAGCAAATGTCGTTGAGTAGTACGATGTACCCTAAAGGAGTAAATGAGTTTATAAAAGCTGGTTTTACGATGTTGCCATCAGATGAGATAAAGCCGTTTAGAGTAGCGGAGTCTCCTGTACAATTTGAGTGTAAAGTAAAAGATATCATTTATACAGGTGAAGAAGGTGGAGCAGGAAACTTAATTGTTTGTGAGGTAGTAAAACTACATGTAAACGAAGATGTATTGGCAGAAGATGGTAGTATAGACCAACATAAAATAGATTTAGTAGCCAGAGCAGGAGGCAATTATTACAGTAGAGCAAGAGATGGCTTTTTTGAAATTCCAAAACCATTAACTACCTTAGGAATTGGAGTAGACCAAATTCCTGAAGAAATAAGAAGCAGTAATGTATTAACAGGTAATAATCTAGGAATGTTAGGGAATGTAGAACAGTTACCTAGCGATGAAGATGTTAATAACTTTGCGAAAGAACATGCACAATTTGTGGGTATTTCAACTGAAAAAAAACATACTTTTGCACAAGAGTATTTACAAAACAATGATGTAGAAAGTGCTTGGAAGGTACTTTTAATTAAATAGATAAGAAATGGAAGTAATAGGAAAAATTAAATTAATTAACGAGACACAAACATTTGGGTCTAACGGATTTAGAAAGCGTGAACTAGTAGTAACTACTGATGAGCAATATCCTCAAATGTTATTAATTGAATTTATTCAAGATAAATGTGATTTATTAAACAGTTATCAGGTAGGGCAAGATGTAAAGGTTTCTATTAATTTAAGAGGAAGAGAATGGATTAATCCACAAGGAGAAGCTAAATACTTCAACTCTATTCAAGGATGGAGAATTGAAAACTTAGCACAAGCTGCTTCACAAAACATTCCACCAGCTGATCAATTTGAGCCAGCTCCAGATTTATCTGCTAACGAACCAGATGATTTACCATTCTAAGAATATTTAGAAAACCATGAATACAAAAAAGAGCGCTAAATTAGCGCTCTTTTTGTGTTTTGCGGAAAACTACATTTTTATTTACGGATATGTCTTTTACTCAATGAAAAGAGAGCTGTACATTTGTAATGTAATCGTTCAATAAAAGATATTGAGTGAGGAATTTAAGGGGAAAATAAAAACCTTCTGATTTAAATCAGAAGGTTTTTTAATTATATAAGTGTTAGTGGTGTGGTTACTTTTTTGTTGGCTTTTTCTCAGGCATCGGACCTCTTAAATGAATAATTAATCCGTTTAAAAAGTTACGTAAAAATTGATCGCCGCACTCCATATACTTAGGGTGATCTTCTTTTCTGAAAATAGCGTTGATTTCCGATTTAGAAACTTTAAAATCTACCAAAGCACAGATGTCAATAATATCAGTATCTCTTAATTTATGTGCTACTCGTAGCTTTTTAAAAATATCGTTGTTAGTTAGTCCCATAATTGTTTTAAGTTAATTTACTACCGAAAAAATAGCCCATGCATAAATAGCAAAACGAGCAAAACGAAATAAGCCTACAAAAACTACATTTTTAAAAGGGTATTTAATCATACCAGCAGTTAAACAGCTAATGGCAAAAGGTAGTGGTAATAGTGCACCTACTAAAATTAAAAACCCACCCCATTTACTAGTGTTTTTAAGGTTTTTAGCCATTTTAACCTCTAAATAATTTCTTACAGAGTCAATCTTTAAAGAAGCCCTACCTATGAAGTAAGCACACAAACCTCCTAAATAAGATAAGGTAGCTAATAAAGAAATATTTACAATAGGATCTTCAGTTTTCTTAGACCAAGCGATGAAAATCTCTGGCGGAATTAATCCTAAAATAGTTTCAGAGATAAAAAAAGTAATTAAAACTCCTGTTCTAGAAAAGGTTTCAGTCATGGTTTGTAAACCATCGTTAATATTATAAACATACTTGTTAAATAATAATATACCAACAACAGCTCCAACAATTGGCCAAAAAGCTTTCTTCAAGCTAATCCAAATGAACATGTAAAAACCAGTGCGATTATAGTAGTTGTGTAAACGTTTATAATGCGGCTTATCTATTTTCTTTTTGTTATTTTTTTTATTCTTTTTACTCATCGCTAAAAAAGCCTCTAATTTTTAGGAATAGCAAAAGTACGAGGTAATTAGAAATTACACCAACAAATATTTGTTAATTTACAGATTTATAGTGGCAGCTTCAGCACAACGTTCACCGTCCATAGCAGCTGAAATAATACCACCGGCATAACCACCACCTTCACCACAAGGAAAGAGCCCTTCAATTTGTGGATGTTCAAGGTTTTCTTTTCTTGGAATATTTACGGGAGATGAGGTTCTAGATTCCACCCCAACAATGTTTGCTTCCGCAGTATAATAACCGTGCATTTTTTGTCCGAAAGCCGCAAAACCTTTACGTAATCTGCTTCCAATCAATTTAGGAAGTAACGAATGTAGCGGAGAAGAATTCAGTCCGGGTTGATACGAACAGTCATTTAAAGAAGAAGACAATCTACCTTCCACAAAATCAGTTAAACGTTGCGCTGGAGCAACCTGACTTTTTCCCCCTGCGTTAAACGCTAACTTTTCTAAATCTTTTTGATATTGTAACCCTTTTAAAACTCCGTATTTTTCATATTTCGGTAAATCTTTATCAACATTAATTTCGACAACGATTCCCGAATTTGCAAATTTGTTATTACGACGCGAAGGCGACATTCCGTTTACCACCACTTCACCATTAGCAGTTGCCGCAGGAACGATGAATCCACCAGGACACATACAGAAAGAATACACTCCACGGTTTCCAACTTGATGTACCAAACTATACGCAGCAGCTGGTAATAATTCATCACGTTGACCTGAACAACTATACTGAATTTGATCAATTATTTCTTGCGGATGCTCTACACGAACTCCCATAGCAAACGATTTCGCTTTTAGTAAAATGTCTTTTTTATGGAGTAGCTCGTAAATATCTCTTGCCGAATGCCCAGTAGCTAAAATCACTGCATTTACAGCCATTTCAGAACCATTTTGTAACTGTATAGCTTGTAGTTTATTGTTTTTAACGATAAAATCGGTCACACGGGTTTCAAAATGAATTTCGCCACCGTGTTTTAAAATAGTTTCACGAATATTTTGAATAATCTTCGGAAGTTTATTCGTTCCAATATGTGGATGCGCATCAACCAAAATTTGATCGGTAGCACCATGATATACTAAGTTTTCAAATATTTTACGAACATCACCACGTTTTAAACTACGGGTATATAACTTTCCGTCAGAATAGGTTCCAGCTCCACCTTCACCAAAACAATAGTTAGAATCTGGGTTAACTTCATGAAATTGGTTAATAGCACGTAAATCTCTACGACGATCTTGTACATTTTTACCACGCTCAAGTACAATAGGTTTATACCCTAGTTCAATACAACGAAGTGCCGCATACATTCCCGCAGGACCAAAACCAACAATATGAATTTCTTTTGCATTTGATACATCTTGATATTCAAAAATATAATCAGGCGTGTCAGGTTGAGGTTCGTTTATATAAACCGCTACTTTGTAGTTAAAAACAACTTCTTTTTTACGTGCATCAATCGATTTACGTAACACCTTTACACTAGTAATATCAGCAGTACTAATGCTTAGTTTTTTAGCAGCTTTTAACTGTAATATATTGTCTTTACGTTCTTCTACTAGATTAACACGTAATTGAAGTTCTTTTACCATATTGCAAAACTAGGTAAAAAACTATTTATTCTATTTGATTATTTTTAGCAAATCAAACTTTAAACAATGAAGATTACGCAGGTTATAGAAAATATTTTCAAAAAATATTTACCCTCACCTTTTACTATCGCTATTTTATTAACGTTCGTAACACTTTTGTTAGCGCTGTTTTTTACCAAACCAGAAGAAAGCTCAGTAATTAATTATTCTTTAGAGGTGTTACAGTTTTGGGAAAACGGAATTTGGTCTAACGGATTACTCGTTTTTGCCTATCAAATGATGTTGATTTTGGTATTAGGGCATGTGTTGGTGTTGAGTAAGCCTGTGAGTAATTTAATTTTAAAAGTAACAAAATTCTGTACCAACACAGCAAACAGCGCAGCTATTGTAAGTTGTACTACCATGTTGGTAGCTTTTTTTAATTGGGGGCTAGGACTCATTTTTGGAGCTTTGTTGGCACGTAAAGTAGCAGAACATGCGCAACAACACAATATCAAACTAAATTACCCAATTATTGGAGCGGCGGGTTATATGGGATTGATGGTTTGGCATGGTGGAATTTCTGGATCAGCACCGATAAAAATTAACGAAAGCGGACATATTAAAAGTATTATGCAATCGGTTTCTTCAGGTGAGGTTTTAGCTCAAATACCTGATGTGATTGATTATTCTCAAACGATTTTTAGTTGGTGGAATTTGCTAATTTTTTTCGTGGTAGTAGCTGCGGTATCGGCAACCTTTTATTTTTTAGGAAAGAAAGCAGCTCCAACAGCGATTAATTTACCAGAATATCAGATGCATACTGATGAAAAGGTTAGTACCCAAGCAGAAAGATTGGATAGTTCTCAATGGTTAGCCATTGCTTTTGGTGTGTTGATTTTAGTAGCGTTTAGCTACCGTTATTGGACAGATATTCAACAGTTAAAAATTACACCGAATCTCATAAACTTTTTTATGTTAGGGTTAGGAATTATCCTTCACGGAAGTTTTAAAAAGTTTACCAGTGCTGTGGGAGAATCGATTAGTGATGTATCTGGAATTTTAATTCAGTTTCCACTGTATTTTGGTATTATGGGCGTGATGAAGAGTACTGGAATGGTTACTTTAATTTCTGATTTTTTCGTGTCGATAGCAACTGCAACTACCTTACCCATATTTACGTTTTTTAGTGCTGGTTTAGTCAATATTTTTGTACCGAGTGGGGGAGGACAGTGGATTGTACAAGGACCTATTGTGGTAGAAAGTGCATTAAAATTAGGGGTTCCGTTGCCTAAAGCAATTATGGCACTAGCATACGGAGACCAAATAACTAATATGTTACAGCCCTTTTGGGCATTACCCTTATTAGGAATTACGAAACTAAAAGCAAAAGAAATTTTACCCTACACGTTAATTGCAATGGTGGTAGGAAGTGCCATATATTTGTTGGGATTATTACTATTCTAAGAATCTAATTATCTAAAAATGATTTGGCTTTCTGAAAAAATAGAGTTTCCACCGTATGAATTGGCCACAGAAGATGGTTTACTGGCTTTGGGCGGTGATTTATCGGTTGAGCGATTGGTGTATGCTTACCAACATGGAATTTTTCCGTGGTTTAATGAAGGTGAACCAATTATTTGGTATTCTCCTTGGGAGCGTATGGTATTATTTCCTGAAGAGGTAAAGATTTCCAAATCGATGAAGCAAGTGTTGAAAAAGGGTCGTTTTACGATAACAGAAAACAAAGCTTTTGATGAGGTGATTTTTAATTGCCGACACATCAATCGTTTTGATCAATTAGGTACTTGGATTACCGATGAAATGGAAGATGCATATATAAACTTACACAACAAAGGCTATGCAAAATCTATTGAAGTATGGATAGATGACAAACTAGTTGCAGGTTTGTACGGAGTAGATTTAGGAAATGGGGTGTTTTGTGGCGAAAGCATGTTTAGCAAAGTAAGTAATATGAGTAAAGTAGCGTTTATCCATTTAGCTCAAAAAGGAGGTTACAAACTCATCGATTGCCAAGTATATAACGACCATCTAGCAAGTTTAGGCGCGAGAGAAATTCCTAGAGAGGAGTTTTTGAAGTGGTTGTAACGGTCGAGTATATGAAAAGTAGCGCTGAAAAAGGGCGCAAACCATTCGGTTGTACTCAAGCCGAATTTTTAAATTTTTCTATTTATCTTTCTTTTCTCAAATAGCCAAATTTAAAAATTTGGCGACCTCGAAAAAATTGCTTGAACCTTTGTAATTGCAACTGCTCGCGCTATTTTTTATATACATTGTTAGCAATAGTACTTTTTAACGATTTGTTTAAACTCTCAATATATTCTTTCCGCTTAAGTAATTGACTCACATTAGCCTCAAATGTTTTAGTCTTGTTCAATTTCGGAAATGATAATTTTTTTTTAGCTATTGAATTTGAAATCAAAATATTGCAATAGTTACAAATTAGAATTATTTTCTGCAAAATGTCAGTTTCAACAATTTCAAAGCCAATTTTTTCCGCTGTTTTTTTATTTATTATGTAGCTTGTCCCTCGAATTTTCATTTTCTTATCATTCTTATATTCTTCCATTAGGTGCAAAAGTCCATCTAAATACTTTTGTATTATAAAGTTGGTTCTTTGTTTCCCATTCATTTTTTTGTCAATTACAAAATAGTAATCAAATAAAGTTCCACCGTGAATTTTGATTAGTCCATCTTTAGGTTTTTCGGTTATAAATAAAGAAGAATAATAAATCATTTTTCCACTTTTTTTCAAGGAAGGCATATCGAAAAAAGGTGCAATTACGGATAAGGTTATTGCAAATGTCAAAATACCAATTATGTATATTCCTGAGTAAATTGATATAATAACTGATGATAAAATCATTATAAGAGAGCAAATTGCTAACACAATTAAGATTCTATTTTGCTCTTTTTTATTCTTATTATAAAATCTATGGTTCAATTTTCCGAAAAAGTGTTTTTTGTATTATTGCTAACGTGTTTGTGTATGGTTTGTTGCGTGAAAATCCGCTAGGATTTTCAGATTAAGAAACGAAGATAGTAAAATTGCGAGGAATTTCCGATAGGAAATTCAGAAGCAATGAACTATACACGTTGTTAGGCAACGTTTTTTAATTCGATTCGTTCAATTCAGTGTTAATGAGTACTAATTCGTATTCGTTTTCTTTGACTTTTATTAAATCATATAAATTTGTTATTAAATATCCGTTTCCATTATTTTCAGACCTTAAAAAGTAACCAGTTGTAAATTGATTATCTTCATCTATTGATAAGCCAAAACCTTTTCTAATAGAAAGACTGTCAGGAATGACATAGTTACTTTTCTTAATATTCACTTGATTTAGTTTGACGTTATCGATGTCAAATGAATATAATTTACCGTCTGAATGTCCGTAAGTGTGCGATGAATGAACAAAAATAAATGGTTCATTTTTCAATTCGATTAATTTCACATCATCTATGTAGAAGTCTGCAATTGGGACAGTTGCTAAATCAATTTTTGAATTGTTTTTCGTAGCATAGATATTTATTCCTCCGGTTATTGAAGTTCTACAATCTACACAATCATAAAAAAGTTCAAAATCTTTAATTCTTCCGAAAGGGTTTTTTATTCTCGAAATTACATTATTTTCTATTTTATATGAAACTTTATCTAATAGCTTAAAATCAAAATTTGATGTATAGTGATAAATGGAAATGATTGAATCTGTATTAAAGGAATTTGAATCTGGGTCTTCTTCTCTATATAAACTTGTCGATAAGAAAGTTGTTTGGTTTACAAATTCAGTTGATACTGATTGAGAAAAAGAATCTCCACCTTTCATTGAGAGAGTTATGTCAAAAACCGTATCTTTTCGTTTAACTCGCAGTATCTTTTCTAGTTGGTCTCCATACTGGTGTTTGTAATAAATTGTAAATGATATTGAGTCAATTTTCTTTTTTAAGAATTTTTGATTTGTCAGAAAGTAGTATTCGCTTAAATCTATTTTGGTTGTATCAAGATTTAGTACAGAAACTTCTTTTTCAGTAAATCTTTTAGAAAGGTCAAATGTATAAACTAAACTATCTGTAAAGTTTGTTGGACTTTCTTCTTTATTAATTATTAAGTCAAAAATAGTTTTAGTTGATTGTTGTTTAGGTTTTTCAGTTTTAATTTCAGGCAACGACTCGATTTCATTTTTCGGTTGGTTTTTACAGCCGAAAATAAATATTAAAAAAAGAAGTTTTATCGTTGTTCTCAATGTTCGTTTAAAATGTTGCCTAACGGTCTAGTATAACCGTCAGTTACGGGATTAAAGTTAATGATTTTCGGTTAAGAACTGGCGTTAGCAATTCCGAGTGGATTCGGACGTAGTCGAATCCGCCGTAATTGCGGTTATACATTGTTGTACACAGTACTTTTATTTCCATTTTTCTATTAATTCAACCACTCCGTTTTTAATTCCGTCATAGAAATTACCTTTTTTAAATTCGGGAATTATAGTTTGGTCAATTACATTTTTGCAGATTTCGTCAGTCAAAATCAATTCAGTTCCCAATCCAGTTGCAATTGTGATTTGTCGACAAGGATTACACACAACGATTGTCAGTCCATTGTTTTTTTCGTCGTTTCCAATTCCCCATTCGTTTCCTAAATCAGTTGCGTATTTTTGGATATTCTGATATGGTTTTATACTGTCAATTGTTACCACAACAATTTGTCTTGTAGTTTCAATATCATAGTCATAAAGAACTTTTGATAAATCAGTTCGCTGTGATTCAGTAAATATTCTTCCGTAATCGTTAATTATTCCAATTGGTTTTGGAAAAGTACTTTTTACAGTTTCCGACAATTGAACTTCAGTTGTGGATTTTTTGATTTCGGTTTCCTGCGCTGAACCTTTGCAAGAAAGCAAATTCAAGGTCAGAAATAGGATTAATATTTTAGTTCCAATTTTCATTTCAGGTATTGTGTACAACGGTTTTGTATAAGATTAGTTGCGTGGTTTAAGCACTAAATTTAGCAAATAAATCACAGATAGAAAGTCCGCGAGGACTTTCGTAAGTAGGCTAGAAGCAAGCAATTAATTTTATACGTTGTTGGCAACTGGCTTTTTTTCTATTAACAGTTTCCACAAATTTCGTTGAGTTCAGAGTTTAGCAATTCAGCTCCACATTTTTCACAATTCCGTTTTTCGTCAGTCCAATATCCTGTTCGAGCAAATAACTCGATTGATTTCGTCCAGTTTTTATATTCAGCACTGTCAAAATCCACATCTCCATTCGAGTCAGTTGGTGGTTCTGGTTGATTCCCATTCAAATATCCGTTTATCCAATATTTTGAAAATTCCGACATCTTTTCAATTTCAGATAATGAAACGAAAAAACTTTTTCCTTTTTTAGGACACCAAGCGTAAATTCGTCCACGAAAAGTATGAGGATTTCCAATCAGATAATGTTTTCCCTCGCAACCTTTGTGATTAAACCACAAATTTTCATCAAATTCTATTTCGCTCGTCATTTTTTAATGTGTTGCCAATTGGTTTTTATTTTTTCATTTATTCGGTCAAATTTTTTCTCTCCGAGTTCATTCTTTATTAATTCCGAATTCCGTTCCACAATATTATTAAAAGTCAGAAATTCAGTTTGGTTTTCATTCCAAAATTCAGTTGGTAAACTGGAAACAGCAACAAGTAAATCGCCTTCGTAAAAATCACATTCAGTCAAAATATTCAGTTCGAGTTTTTCGAGTGCTATTCCGATTAGATACTCAACTCCGATTTGTTGAGAAATCAGAAGTCTTATTTGTTCGTTAGTCAATTCAGCAATGCTGATTTTCCGATATCGATAACATTTCTCAACCAAATCAGTAGGAAATTCGGAAGGATTTTTCCAAATATTTTTTTCTAATTGTTCGATTGATTTATTTTCCATTCTCGGTTTTTTCAGCTTGTTGCCAACTTGTTTATATAAGTACTTTTAGTGTTTTTATACTAACGATATGGAGGTATAATAGTACTTTTTTCCAAATATAAACAAATAAAAAGAGTACTAACAGTTTAATTTAATAGGGTTAGTTAAATAAGCGTCCTTAAAACAGACGCTTATTTGTTATTATAGGTTTTAAACCCAACTAACAGGACCAGTAAGTGGAGTTTGAGCAGGTTTGGCTATTCCGTAAACAACTACGACACCAGAGCCACCACCTCAAGTAGAATAAGCAGGGGCAGGTTTTGCTTCCATCACCGTTTGAGGTAGGTTCCAGTTATACATCAGTCAACATTTGTATACTACCCGAATGGATGGTGTGAATTACCTCTCCTTTAGTAGCGTTAAAAAGTTCTAATAGGAGGGATTATCACCTAGTATTTTAAATTAAACTCAAAGATCAATTTTTGTGTCTAGATTTATATAAGATTGTTTTATCGTTTAAAAGTCTTCAACTTTAATTTCAATTTTTTTATTGGTATTGTAGTCTTTTCCGTAAAGAATAACCGATTTTATTTCAGTACTTAAACCAGTTCCATTAATATTTAAGAGCATTCTGTCTAGGTATATTTTTGTTGTATTATGGTATACAAAAATTTTGTAACGATTGTTTTTTTTCTCTAAATTAAAAACAAGTTTTGAAGAAGCAGCTAGCCTAAATTTAAAAGAATTATCATCTGCATTAAGCAATACCATACCATAAGCAAGCCTTTTTTGTGTTGGAGTTAGAGGCTTAACTTCAGCATTTTTGGTATATAGTATTCTGTATTCTTTGATAGGCTTTTTGGTGTTTAACTGAGAGTTTTTAAGATTAACATCGTATACATATGTGTTAAAATTATTGCTGTGTTGTATGTAAAAAAGGCTATTAGAGTTTTTAGGGGGAACAGGGTAATTCTCTTGTCCGTATGTTATAAAATGAAAGTTTAAAAAAAGAAGGAAAAAATATTTTTTAGGCACAGTTAGTTTTTTTTGAGAATAAAATAATAATTTAATTGGCTAGTTTTAGTCCTACTATTCCAAATACAATTAATGATGCAGAAATAAGACGCCAAATGTTGGCTGAGTCTCCTAAAAATATAATACCAACAAGTAAAGTGCCTACAGCGCCTATACCTGTCCAAACAGCATAAGCTGTTCCCATAGGAATTGTTTTTTGAGCTAACCATAAAAAATATCCACTGGTAGCCATACAAATAATAGCCATACAAATACCTAAGAATTTATATTGAACGTTTTGAGAAAGCTTTAAGCCTAAGGCCATCCTATTTCAAAAATACCAGCTATAATTAAATAAATCCAGTTCATAAAATACATTATTATTTAAAGATAAAGGTACGTATTGTTATTTAGAGTTATATATTCTAAAATAAAAAAACTCACAATACTTAAGTGTTGTGAGTTTTTAAATAGAAAAAAGTTTGTTGTTATTTTAACACAGTAAATTCTATACTAGAATCGGTAAATACCGAATGCGTTTGTGTTTTAAAGTCTTCTTCGTCTGCCTTGTAAATATTGTCTACATAGGTTTGCGGATTCAAATCGATTAAAGGAAACCAAGTACTTTGTACTTGTATTTGCACTTTGTGTCCTTTTTTAAACGTATGGAAAACATCTTGTAGTTTAATGTTTACGGCTGTTTTCTTATTTGGTGTAAAAGGTTCTGGATTTGAAAAACTATTTCTAAAACGTCCACGCATTACTTCGCTACGTACCATTAAGTGGTAGTTGCTTAGTTTTAAATGTGATTGCATTTCTTTGTTGTCGTTTTTTAAATCAGCAGGATGCACATCAACAACCTTCACAATCCAATCGGCTGCTGAACCTGTGGTAGCTACCTGTAGTTTTGCTAAAATATCACCAGCAAGGGTAAAATCTTCTGTTAATTCCTCTGTTTCAAATACCAATACATCAGGTCTACGCGCAGCAAAACGCTGATCGTCTGTCATATATTTACGAGGGGTAAATACCGTTTTTATGTCTTCTGAATAAGGTACAGGACGTTTAATATCACTAATAAAACTAATTTTATTGTTTCCTTTTTGCTCTGCTGTTAACTCTTGGTCATCAGATAAGAAGAAGGTTTGTTTTTGAGCATTTTCAGGAGGCCATACATCGTATGATTTCCAAGTTTTTTTACCTGTGTCAAAAACATAAGCTTCTGGTAATCCAGAGTTTTTAGTGCCATCACCTTTTAAGAAGTGGTTAAAGAATTTTGTTTCTACTTCTTTTTGAAATTTCAAAGAAATAGAGTCTCCAAAGTAGTAATTTCCTACTTTGTTAGCTACTTTATTTCTAGACCATCCGCCGTGATCCCAAGGCCCAAAAACAACAGTATTGTAGTTATTTGGTTGATTTTTTTCAATCCCTTTGTAAGTTTCTAACGGTCCATATAGATCTTCAGCATCAAACCAACCACCTACAATCATTGTTGCTACGGTAGAGGGTACTTTATCTAAATGTTGGATAATTCCTTTGCTTTGCCATACCGAGTCGTAATTAGGGTGTTCTACAATTTCCTTCCAAAAGAAATCATCAATACGCTCCTTATTGTCGGTAACTTTGGTGTCTAGCTTATCGTACTGAAAATATTCGTTTAAGTTTTTTAATGGTCCTTTATCTAAGAAAAACTGATATTGGTCTTGAGTTTTCATATCAGGGAATGAGTACCAAGCAGAATCAGTTGGTTGATCTTTGTAAGTTCCGAATAAAGAAATAGCTTTGAAATAACTTAATAAAAAAGCTCCGTTATGATGAAAATCGTCAAAAAAGAAATCTCCAATACACGCTTGTGGTGAAGCAGCTTTTAAAGCAGGGTGTGCATCAATAGTTGAAACAGTAGCGTAGTGACCAGGGTATGAAATTCCCCATGTACCTACATTACCGTTATTGTTAGCTACATTGTTCACTAGCCAATCGATAGTGTCATAGGTATCGGTAGTTTCATCGGTTTGTTTTTCTGTTTTATTAGGAATGTAAGCACGCATGTTGTCATACACGCCTTCACTCATCCAACGTCCGCGAACATCTTGGTAAACAATAATGTTTCCTTCTTTCATTAAAATTGGGTTTGGACCAATTTTTTTTCTGAATTCATCTTCTCCATAAGGTTGACAGCTATACGGAGTACGTTGTAGTAAAATAGGGTAGGTTTTACTGGTGTCTTTTGGAGAGTAAATGGTAGCGTGTAGCTTAACACCATCCCTCATCGTAATTTTTACTTCTTTTTTGTTGTAATTATCTTTAACGTAAGTGTTTTCTTTCTTTTCAGCTTTCTTTACTGTTGTTTTTTTAGTACAACTAGCAAATGAAATTGCAACTATAAAGAATAGAATTAAGTTTTTTTTCATTTGGTTTTGTTGATGTATAATAAAAGTATAAAAATAACAGCAATCTAGTAGATTGCTGTTATGTAAGAAAAATTAGTTGTTTGGGTTTAGAATAGTGTCTATTCTATCTGCTGCATCTTGTAAATGATAACGAGTTATCGTGTTACGAGCAGAAGGAATACTTCGTTTAATATCTCTTTGTAAACGTTTTAATTCTCCTCTTACTACAGGTTTAATATCTGATTGATTGATAGTAACCGCTGTTTGTTTAAAATAGCCTCTATCACTTCTTGGTGCTTTTTGGTCTTTTGCTTTGTTTAGTAAAAAGTCCAATCTGTCTAAATGTGCACGTTGTAAGTTTCTACGATACGGATCAATGGTTTTGTTAGCGTATACTTCGCTCCAAATACCTTTACGTAAATCACCCATCATTTCAATAAGAGAATATGCTTTAATTCCGTTTAAAGTTTCATTCTCAATCATACGAGTTAACCTTCCAGTTTTTAAAACTCTGTTTAAAGTTTGTACTTGTAGGCTTCTGATACGTTCAATAATTCCTGAATGTTGTGTTTTACTGATGATGTTTTCATCAATTAACCAAGTAGGAGTTTTAAACAATTCGTTATTTACAAATTTTAACGCTCTTTTTTGATGCTCTTTAGGTACATGTACATAAACAGCCCCATCTTGATCGGCAGTTTTAAAATACTCATATACACCACCAATATTAGAACTTACGTGTCCCATATATCTATTAAATTGCCCAACTACTTGTCCGTACATAGTTTTTAACTCTTCGTAAGTTTCACCATCTTCAGTAGTCCACTCTTCTAAACGAGGTAAAATACGTTGTAAGTTTTTAATACCATAAGCACTTGCTTTCATGGCATCGTCACCTAAATCTTCTGTTTGTGAGCTAGGGTCAATAATATTACGAACTTGTTGGTGTCCGAATCTATACACAGGATTTCCTGCTTTTTCTTTAATCCACTGATTTAAGATTGTTTTTTCATCTTTAGCAGATTTATCTAAGATTGGTCTGTATCCCCAGTTGATAGCATATTTATCGTAAGGTCCAATATTAGGCATTAATGCAACACCTTTATCTTCTGGTTGTGCTATATAGTTAAAACGAGCATAATCCATGATAGAAGGAGCTGTTCCGTTCTTTTTAGTAAATTCAGCAGAACGTAAAGAATCTACAGGATACGCAACAGAACTTCCCATGTTGTGAGGCAATCCTAAAGTATGTCCAACTTCATGAGAAGAAACAAAACGGATTAAGCGCCCCATAACTTCATCTTTAAATTGATTTCCTCTTGCATCTGGATTGATTGCAGCTGTTTGTACAAAAAACCAGTTGTGTAATAAAGTCATTACATTATGATACCAGTTAATGTCAGACTCTAAAATTTCTCCTGATCGAGGGTCACTAACGTGAGGTCCATTTGCATTTGGGATTGGAGATGCTAAATAACGAACTACAGAGTAACGTACATCTTCAGGGCTCCAATCAGGATCTTCTTCTTTAGTAGGAGCATCTTTAGCGATGATGGCGTTTTTAAATCCAGCTGCTTCAAAAGCAATTTGCCAATCTTCAATACCTTGTTTGATGTACTTACGCCATTTTTTTGGAGTAGCCCTGTCAATGTAGTATACAATTTGCTTTTTAGGATCTACTAATTCACCTCTTTTAAACTTTTCTAAATCTTCGTCATTTACTTCTAAACGCCATCTGTCTAAATAGGTAACTGATTTACTTTTTTGAACATCTAAACCGTAATCTGTTTGAGAACTCGTAAACCATCCTACACGCTCATCAAAATAACGTCTTTTCATAGGTGTTTTAGGAAGTAAAATCATAGAGTTACTCAATTCCATAGTTACAGAACCTACACTTGAATTTGATGGAGGATTTCCAGCAATGTAAGTTTTTACATTTCTAACTTCTATGTTTTGAGGATAACTGCTAATTCTGTCAATATAAGATCTTGTTTTATCCATTTTAGAAATCTTATAACGCTTTCTGCTTCTTTGAGGGAAAGTGATGGCTTTCACATCACCTTCAAAAAGAGGGCTAGCATCAATTACAGTAGCTGTAGAGTCTTTGCTAAATGCTTTGATTGGAAAAGCATATAAAATAGGCTCAAAATTAGAGTTTACAACGGCTTCGTGTACCGGTAAAATGGTGTCTGCTACAACATTGTGAGAAACTACTTTTAGTAAAATTTGCTTCTTGTTTTTTACCCAGCGTAGCACTTGTGTATTTTGTTTTCCACCACCAAAGCCAATACCGCTAGTTGTTTTAGCAATTCTAGTCACCATAAGCATTTCACGGTTCAGAAGAGAGTCTGGAATCTCAAATAAATAGTTAGCATCTTTTGAGTGCACCTTAAACAAACCTTCGTCTGTTTTGTGTTTTTTGGTAACAACTTTTTCGTAAGGTTGTATACCGCCCTTTTTAGGTTTGTCTTTATTAGTGGTAGTCTCTTTTTTTGCGTTTTTTTTCTTCTTTCGTTGTGCTTCTGCATTCAAAGAAACTCCTAAAGCAAGAAATACCACTAAAATAGTTGAAAGTATTTTTTTAGTCATTGTAAAAATTAATTGAATAAATAAGTGCGGAATTTAGCAAAACTACTACCAGAATTATCTTAATTAATTGTTAAAGAGATGTTTTAATGTATAGTTTTTTCTTTATTTATGGCTAGTTTTCAGTTTTTTACTGTATTGTAGTGTAAATAAAACCCCGTACCTTTGCAGCGGCATGAGAATTAGACGACTTTCAGATTGGTTACCGACTACGAAAAAGGAGGTGAAGTTAAGAGGATGGGATGAATTAGACGTAATCCTATTCAGTGGAGATGCATATGTAGATCATCCATCATTTGGTCCTGCAGTAATTGGACGTATTTTAGAGAGTTATGGCTTGCGTGTGGCAATTGTTCCGCAACCAAGTGTACACGATAATTTACAAGATTTTGAAAAGCTAGGAACTCCAAGGTTATTCTTTGCAGTAACTGGTGGTTGTATGGATCCGATGGTAAGTAATTACACGGCTAGTAAACGTCGCCGTGATAAAGATGCTTACACTCCTAATGGAGATAAAGGGTTCAGACCTGATTATGCGACTTCAGTATATTCAAAAATTTTAAAAGAAAAGTTCCCAGATGTTCCTGTATTAATTGGAGGAATTGAGGCTTCGTTACGTCGTGTTACGCATTACGATTATTGGTCTGATAAATTATTACCAACGATTTTAGAAACTTCTAAAGCAGATATGTTGGTATACGGAATGGGAGAGCAGCCACTAAGAGAAATTGTTGAGTTGTTGCAAAAAGGTGTACCATTTTCGAGCTTAAAAACAATTAAGCAGACAGCCGTTTTATTAGATGGTAATGAAAAAACTCCGAAAAATAAGAACTGGGATGATGTAGAAATTAGTTCGCATGAAACTTGTTTGAAGGATAAGAAAGCCTATGCTTCTAACTTTAAAGTGATAGAGCAGGAGTCAAACAAATTATATGCACGTCGTATTTTTCAAAAGGTTGGGAATAAAAAGTTGATGATTAATCCGCCGTTTCCAACAATGACAGAGGAAGAAATTGATGCTTCGTTTGATTTGCCTTTTACACGATTACCGCATCCAAAGTATAACAAACGTGGACCGATACCTGCGTTTGAAATGATTAAGTTTTCCATAAATATTCACCGTGGATGTTTTGGAGGGTGTAGTTTTTGTACTATTTCAGCACATCAAGGAAAGTTTATTGCAAGTAGGAGTCAGGAATCTGTTTTAAAAGAAGTAGATCAAGTCGCCCAAATGGATGATTTTAAAGGGTATTTATCTGATATTGGTGGGCCTTCTGCGAATATGTATAAAATGAAAGGTAAAGTACAATCGATTTGCGACAAATGTGTTGCTCCGTCGTGTATTTCACCTGTAATTTGTAGTAATTTAGATACTTCGCATAAACCGTTAACAAAATTGTACCAAGCTGTTGATGCACATCCGAAGGTGAAGAAATCATTTATTGGAAGTGGTATTAGACACGATATGTTAGTACCTGAATTCAATAAAAATGCAGATCCTAAAGAGTTAGATGCATATACAGAAGAGGTGATGACAAAACACGTTTCTGGGCGATTAAAAGTAGCACCAGAACACACTTCTGATCCTGTACTAAAGTTAATGCGTAAACCGTCGTTTAAATATTTCCACTTATTTAAAGAACGTTTTGATCGTATCAACATCAAAAAGAAATTAAAACTTCAATTAATTCCTTATTTTATATCAAGTCACCCAGCTTGTGAGGCAGAAGATATGGCAAACTTAGCTGCGGAGACTAAAGATATGGGCTTTCAGCTAGAACAGGTACAAGGATTTACACCAACACCTATGACGGTTGCTACGGTAATTTATTACAGTGGATACCATCCGTATACTTTAAAAGAGGTGAAAACTCCGAAAACCAAAAAGGAGAAGGAAGATCAGCACAAGTTTTTCTTTTGGTATAAAAAGGAAAATAAGCAATGGATTAAAGATACGTTAAACAAAGTTGGACGTACTGATTTATTGAAAAAGTTACTTCCTGAAGACACTTCGTGGCGTAAAAATAAAGCAGGGAAAGCTAAAAATACATTTGATGATACTGTGACGTATAAACCATCAAAGCCTTCTAGAAGAAAGAATAAAGGTTTTAAAAAGAAGAGACGATAAAAAATAAAAAATCCGCTGTTAGGCGGATTTTTTATTTATGCTTCGTTTTCTAAACGGTTTCGTTTCATTTCAAAAGCTTCGGTAGCTTGTTTTATAATATTTAAGGTGTCAGAAGCTCTTACCATTACTTTTTCGAGTTCTTTGTCTAAGTCTTTTGACTGGATATCGAATAGTTGAACTTCAACCACACCAATTTTTTCAATTAAACTTTTTTGCGTGTTTTTAATGTCTTCCATTTTAACTAAAACGGAATTCATTGTATCGAGTCTTTTCTGTTCTTGATCTGTCATAAGTTTCTTTTTTAGTTGCAATTAAGATATGAAAAAATCAAGAGTTAAACAAATTAAGTGGTTTGTAAGGTGTTGGTGTTTAATGTTTTTGGTGAGTTGTTGAATAAAAAAGCAGGAATTTTATTCCTGCTTTTTTATATTATTCTGTAAGCTCTAACACACTGTTTTTTGTACGAAGTCTTATTTCACTTAGTTTCTCATCAACTAACAATTTTCCGTCTTTAAAAATTTCTCTCAACTCACCTTTTTGTTCTTCTTCCCAGCTTACTTGATCGTGTAATGTATACTCTCCATCTTCTAGCGTTATTTTTAATAGACCTTTAGCAGATTTTTTTGTTCCATCATCGGTAATTGGATCTTTAAAAATTTCTCTTCCTTCTCCATCTACTTCTCCGTAAGTAGCTTTCATGGCAAATCCAAAAATATCTCTGGTGTTGTATTGATAAGTGAAAGAACCAATTCCTAGCACTACATTAGTAGAAGCAAACCCTTTTTGTTTTAAGCGTTCACAAATTTGTGTTGCTCTTTCAAGGGTAATGCTATCGCCATAAATAGCTCCGATATGACTATCTAGTTCTTTATATCCTTTTGTATTGGTTGTTCCTCCAAAAACTTCCCAAAGTAGTTGTATGACTCCTTTTTGTTCTTCTACTGTTTTACCATTTGGATTTCCGCAAATAATATCCACAGGATCACCGCTGTCAGGTCTAATTACTACTTTCCCATCTCTAGCCAATACTTCTTCTTTTAGATTCGGTAAATATTCGGTAAGTACTTTCCATAAATCCCACGTATCAGAAACAATAGAAACGATACCGTTTGGATATACCTCAGTAATTAATCTTTTAAAAGTATCTTCTTCACCGCTATTGGTTCCCATACACATTACAGAGTGTTCAGTTGCTGCAACAGAACCACCAATCAATTCATTATCAGAATCTGCGTTGTAATATTTTTCTAAAAAGTCTACTGCAGGAATGGTATCTGTCCCTGTAAAACTCAATAAGTGACCAGCAGCACTCATTTCAGCAGCTTCTAAACCAGCCATTCCTCTCATAGAAAAATCGTGCCCTTGCCAATCTACCATATCAGGAACAGATGAGGTTTCTTGTGCGTATTTGTCTAATATTTTTCTGTACTGTTTTGCGATGGTTGCAGAATTACATGGTAACCAAACTGTGGTAGATAATAAGGTTTCAAAGTAATTGGTTAACCAAAAGAACTCTGGCAATGTATTATACATGGTAAACATTGGTACTCTGATAGGAACCTCGACACCTTCAGGTAATGCTTTAAAAGTCATAGGAATGTACCCTAAATCGTGTAACGCAGCAATATGCTCAATACCTACTGAGTTTTCACCTAAATAGTTATTGATTCTTCTGCTGTATTGTTTGCAAATTTCTTCTTTTGGTTTGTTAAAGAAGTTGGTTTGAAATTCTTCAATTATATATTTTTTGATGAAGTATTGCAGTCCGAAAAAAACTACCTTTTCAACTCCTTGAATTCTACTTTTTCTTGGTGTCCAGTTTGAATATACTAACGTTGTATTGTTAGGGTATTGTCTTCTGTGGTCTACTTTATAACCGTCTGTATATAATAATGGATTCATAACTTTTTATAAATTTAATTTTATTTGTGTGCAACTTTTATGTTCAATAGTTTTAAAACTATCTGTGGTGAAAATTTTAGTGAAGTGTTTTTCAAGTTCATCAAAACCTTTACTAAATATTCCGTGACTTATCGCTAGGTATAAGTTTCCTGCGTTTTTAGCTTTTAGCTCTTTTGCTAATCCTAAAAAAGTACCTCCTCCATCACAAATATCATCCACAATTAAACAATCTTTTCCTTGTAGGTCATCAGCATATACTTTGAAACCTGTTAGTTGACCAGTCTTTACATTTCGGCTTTTAGAACATTCAACTACTTCATAATTTTTAAGGTGAGCAGCAACTTTATGAATCTTTTTTAAAGCACCACCATCAGGTGAAATTAGTAGTAAATCGTCTGGTAGTTGCTGTGCTATTTGTTCTATGAATATGTGGTTGTCGATTACTTTACAGTTATTCAATAGGGCAGGAGTTACTTCAGAATGTGGATCGAAAACAGTTACCGACTCAAAGTTTTGTGTATTTATAATATCTGCATATACTTTTACCGATAAAGGTTCGCCTGATACCATCAATCTGTCTTGACGAGCAGCAGGGAAATAGGGAAGTACAACGCGTAACTTTTTAATTCCCATGTTTTTTAATGCATTAGTAGCCAATAAAAGCATGCCTATATCATTAAAAGACTGAATACGATGTGTAATGGTAACTTCTGACACACTTTCAAGTTCAGAAATGATTTTAATATGTGGTTCCCCTCCTGAAAAAGTAAAGAAATTATAGTCTATATTGTTTTCTGTTCCGTAAGGAGTAAAATTTTTGTCTAAGTTTAAAATCATATTGCGTAATTTTTACACAAATATAATGCGGTTTTTTAAAATAAAAAATCTTTTAGTGTTTTTTTTACGCAAACTTAATTTCGAAGTGGAATCCTTTTTTTTCTAGTTCTTTATACTTCTTAGCATTAAACTTAAAAAGTTTTGCAGGTCTACCACTAGAAGGCTGGTGTATTTTGTCGGTTTCGGTAAGTATTCCAAAGCTCATAATTTTTTTTCTGAAATTACGTCTATCAATTTTTTGATTAAGGATTGTTTGATATAAATTTTCTAAATCAGAAAAAGGAAACTCTTTTTTTAGTAATTCAAAACCAATAGGTTGGTAATTTATTTTGTTTTGAAGTCTTTGTAAAGCTGTGGTTAAAATACGAGTGTGATCAAATGCTAGTTTGGGGAGTTCATGAATAGGAAACCATTGTACTTCAGCAGCGTCTGTATTCGCACTGATTTTAAAATGATTGGGACTTACCAAACCAAAATAGGTAACAGAAATAACTCTGTTTCTTGGGTCTCTTTTGGGAGTTCCGAATGTATATAGTTGTTCAAGATAATCGATAGTAACTCCTGTTTCTTCTAATAATTCTCTTTCAACTGCATGTTCTAGTGATTCGTTTTCTAAAACCAATCCACCAGGCAATGCCCAAGCTCCCTTAAAAGGTTCGATGCCTCTTTTTATTAATAAGACAGAAAGTTCTTTTTGTTGGTAGCCAAAAACAACAGCATCTACAGCAACTTTTATATTTTGTGATATCTTCATTTAGTGTTGAATTTACACAAAGTTACGAAAGTTTTAAAAAATTATAGATTCATATTTTAAACAAGGTACTTTTTAATTGTTTTTTTATGTAGCTTGTGCAATTTGAATAATAAAACCTACTTACAAACTTTACAATCTTCTTTGTCCTGAATTTCGCCTACTAGTTTTCCTTCTTCGTTAAGTGAAAATCCACAACAATCCATAAAACCTTGAGCAATTAATTTACGAGCACGTTGAATTTGAGATTTTGTTGTAGGTAAATTTTGCTGTAAAGTGTCAGCAACTTCTTGCTGTTTTAAGCCCTTTATGTCTGATAAAAATAGCGGGTCTCTATACTTTTTAGGCAAGCTTTGTAAGATTCCGCGTAAGCAATCTTTTTCTGTATGTTCGTGTTCTTTTGTATCTGTTTGAACTTCAAAATTTTTTAATTCAACTGTTTGATTAGTGTTCTTGAAGTAATCCATCATTGTATTGCGAGCAATCGTAAAAATCCAAGATTTTAGTTTGGTAATATCCTTTAAGGTGTGAAGTTTCGTGTGAACTTTTATAAATGTTTCTTGTAAGATATCATCAGTCACAGTAGGCTCTTTCACTTTGCTTAAAATAAAGTGTTTTACATCATCTGCGTATTTTTTCCAAACCTGTTGTGTTGTCATAGTATAAATTTACGAAAAATGTCACGCTGAATAAAATGAACGTTTTACTTTCACTATATTCAGAATGACAAAATATTAAAAAGCTAATTTAATTAACAGTTACAATTGTTGCATGTGCAGTTTTCACAAGTACAATTTGAGCAGTCACCTGTTTTGCATCCTTCGCAAGTGCAGGTACATTGATTGTTATTTTTCATGATATATATTTTAGGTTCGTATAGTAGACTGAAAACAGCGCAAAAAGATGCATGATTACGAAAAATATTTTTGAAGCTCCTTTCTAACAGGAATGGGTTTAATTGCTGAAATATTTGAACCTCCTGTGTTTCCTACTGGAACCCAAATTAAGGTAAATAAAATTGAAGCAATAATTCGAAAGAACTGACCAATAATTTCTTTAATACTGTTTGTTTTTATTCCGTAAATCAACATCCAATAATGAGATAAAGTATGCCTATATACATGTTTTTGTCCCAATATATGAGCATTTTCTAAATGATAAAATGACACTTGAAAGCGATTGCTTTTAAGTGCCTTTTTAGCTAAGATTAATTGATTATAAAATTCTTGCTTTCGTTGTAGTCTTGTCATGATATATTGATTTTATATATCAGACTATATCAAGTAAAAAAAGATGTTTTTTTGTAAAAAACTTTAAATTAGTGTTTTAACTAATTTTAAAATTTATTTATTATGAAAAAAAGAAAGATTATTTTAGGATTATTAATTATGGTATTAGGTCTAGTATCTTGTAATGATAACGAATCTCTTGATACTTTGACGGATACAAAAATGAGACCAGATGAGTTTTTTTCTAAAGTAGCTGCTATGGATATACAAACATCAAATGATGAAAATGTCATATACATAGATGTTGAGTATGATAAAAAGAATAATACGATTAAGTACCTTGGTTCTGTTGAAGCTGAAGCGGATTTTTTTATTTTAGATAGTGAAGAAGAGATACAAAGAAGAGTAGAAGAGAGTGCATACGAAGTAACTTGTAAAGGAGGTACAAGTGAATTTACCAAAGGCTGTGATGGAAAAATTTCTTGTGGTAGATTAATTTATAAATGTTTGCAGTCTGGAGGCTGTGCTACTATTTGTCAAAATAAAATAGTGTATGTCCCGCAAAATAGAACATTTTATATAGAATAAATTTCTGTATTAAATAAAAGCGCCTTAGAGAATATTTTCTAAGGCGCTTTTGTTTAGTAAAATCTTTGTTTTTAATTCACTTTTTCTCCATTTACATAGGTTGCTATCACTTTTGTATTCGGAATTTCTTTTCCGTCAATAGTCATTATATCCTTATCAAGAATGATAAAATCAGCGACTTTACCTATTTCGATGCTTCCCTTTTCGTTTTCCTCAAAATTAGCATAGGCATTCCAAATAGTCATTCCTTTTAAGGCATTTTCTCTTGATAATGCATTTTCCATTTGGTAGCCATTTTCAGGATACCCTTTTAAATCTTTTCTGATAGTAGCTGCGTAAAAAGTATATAACGGACTTACATGCTCAATAGGGAAATCGGTTCCTAAAGCAACTTTTCCGTATTCTTTTAATAAGTCATTATAAGCATAAGCACCTTTAACTCTATCTGATCCTACTCGGTCTTCTGCCCAATACATATCAGAAGTGGCATGTGTTGGTTGTATAGATGGAAGTACATTTTTGAATAGATTAAAATCTTTCACATCTACAATTTGAGCGTGTTCAATACGCCAACGTCTGTCAGTTTTATTTTTTAATACTTCGTTGTATGTTTTTAACATCACATAATTGGCAGAGTCACCAATTGCATGTGTGTTCATTTGATAGTCGGAAGCAGCGATTTTCTTAGCTACTTTTTGTAAGTTCTCATACGAGTTAACCAAAGCTCCAAAATGCCCTTTTTTGTCAGAATATTCATCTTTAAGGGCAGCTCCTCGTGATCCTAAAGCACCATCGGCATAGACTTTTACAGAACGAACATTTAGTCTGTCAGTTTTTATAACTCCTTTGTTGAGGAAGTAATTAAGGTTTTTTTGATTGTTAGAAATCATTGCATATACACGCATCTTTAAATCACCCGATTGTTGTAAGCTGTCAATTAATTCAATAACTTCTTTATCTAAACCAGCATCGTCAACGGTAGTTAATCCTAAATCAAAACAGATTTTTTCAGCATCTTTTAAAGCTTGAATCTGTTCTTTTTTAGATGGTTTTGGATTGTTAACAAAGCTCATAGCGTTATCAATAAGCACTCCTGTTAGTTTACCGTCTTTTTTTATAAACTCTCCACCATCTACTTTAGAATCGGTAGTAATACCAGCTAAATTAATAGCAGCTTGATTTACTAACATTGCATGACCATCAATTCTACGAATAGCAACTGGAGTATTAGGGAAAATACTGTCTAATTTTTCTTTGGTAGGAAATTCTTTTACTTCCCAATCATTTTGATCCCAACCACGGCCTGTGATGTAGGTTGTATTCTTTTCTTTTTGAAAATCAATTAATCTTTGTAGTACTTCATCATAACTCTCAGTTCCAACTAAGTCTACTTTCTGTTGTTGTAAACCTAATCCGTAAAAATGACAATGTGCATCGATAAACCCGGGGTAAACAGGTTTGTTTTTAGCATCGATAAGATTAGTTGCTGTGTATTTTTTTTGTATTTGTTTATTGTTTCCTATGGCTATAAATTTTCCATCTTTAATAGCGAAACTTTCAGCGGTGTCAAAATTAGAGTTTACCGTATATGTATAGGAATTAATAACAATAGTATCTACTTTTTCTTTTTGTTTGCAAGAAAGTAGGAAACTAAAAACGAGTAGAGGGAGTAGTGTTTTTTTCATTAGTGTGTGTAAATTAAATAGGCGATATATAATAGTAAAAACTGAAGAGGCACTCTTATGATGGCTATTTTCCTAGATCCAATTGCAGGTTTTTCTCTAAAAACATCCCAAATGTGAATAGGTAAGAAAATTAACATTAATAAAAACATTGCTAAGGCTGCTTGTTTGGTAGTTTGATTAATTAGTAATCCAATACCAATAAGCAGTTCTAATAAACCAGCTATGTAGTTTACAACTAATTTGGGAAGGAAATTAGGAATAAAGCGATTGAAAATCTTAGGTTTCACAATGTGCATAATACCCGCAAAGGCGAAAAATATTCCGAAAATAATTTTTAATACTACGATAAAAGTATCCATGAATTAAGGTTTTAAAGCTTCTTCGTTATATAAATATTTATCCATTAAATATACAATACTAGCCATAGAAGCACTTCCTAACTCAAGTTCACGTTTATTTACTTTATCAAATGTATCAGTAGCCGCATGATGATAATCAAAATAGCGTTGTGAATCTGGTCGGTAGCCTACTAAGGTAACATGGTCGTCTTTTAAAGGTCCGATGTCAGCACCGCCACCTCCAGCAGTAATATCATGTAATCCGTAAGGTGCTAAAAGCTTTTTCCAGCTTTGAACTAATTGCAAGTTTCTTTCATTAGCATCGATAGAGAAACCTCTTGGGGTATGCCCACCGGCATCAGATTCTAAAGCTCCAATATGTAATTCGTTATTTTCTTTTGCTAAACGAGCATATTCAGTAGCGCCACGTAAACCATTTTCCTCATTCATAAAAAATACAATACGGATTGTGTTTTTAGGTTTAATATTGTTCTTTTTAAACAAATAAGCAACTTCTAACGATTGTACAATTCCGGTTCCGTCATCATGTGCGCCTTCCCCTAAATCCCAAGAATCTAAATGTCCTCCAACAACCATAATTTTATCAGGATATTCACTTCCTTTAATTTCTCCTACGACATTGTGTGAAGGGGCATCAGGTAAGTTTTCGCAACTTTGTTTAAAATAAAACTGTAAGTTAGGGTTTTCTTTTAAATGCTTGCTTAAGTTTTCAGCAGCACGAGAACTAATAGCAGCTGCAGGAATGTATTCTTCTTTTGGAATATCACCGTAGCCCATAGAACCTGTGTGTGGATAATCATCAATTCCGTTGGTCATAGAACGAACAATGACTGCTTTTGCTCCAAATTTTCCAACTATAGCAGCTCCTCCATAGCGTTGTCCTACACACCCTCCATAAGCTTGAAAGGTATTGATGAGAGTGTTGTCAAAAGCACCATTGAAAAATACAATTTTACCATTGGCTTTATCACCTAAGTTTTTAGCTTCTTCAATATTTTTAACTTCTATAACTTGTGCAGTAATTCCGTTAGTTGGTGTTGCAATAGAACCTCCTAAAGCACAAATAGGAACATTAATTTTTTCCCCGTTAAATTCATAATTAGCTACTTCTTTTTCTCCACGAACCCAATGAGGCACCATAATGGGTTGTAGCCAAACAGAATCTAAACCAACTTCTTTCATGAGTTTTTCTCCCCAAATAACTGATTTAGCTGCACCTTCTGAACCAGATAAACGGCTTCCAATATTTTGTGTTAAATCACGTAGCCATTCATATGATTTACCTTGGGTAAGTGCAGTGTTGAATAGTTTTTTTACTTGTGTTGAATCTTGTTTGTAGTTTGCTTCTGTGTAGGTGTTTGAAGCTGTTTTAGGTTGTTTTTGTTCTGTTTTACAAGCAAGGCAGAAGATACTTGCTGTAAGTAGAAAGGTTAGTTTTTTCATGTTTTAGTGTAAATTAGGGAGATAAATCTACACAAAAAAGAATAAAAACTTAGTTAATTTGAAGATGAATGTGATCGTCGTGTCTCACCGCTTTACATCCTTGAAATCTAATTTTAGAACTTTTTAGATGTAAACGTGTTTTAAGGTGTGGTTCAATAAACACTTTTTGAGTTTGCTGTAGGTTGGTAATTATTTCTAAGAAATCTTTGTTTACCTTATTAGAAAAGGAGAGGTTTTTATTGTTAGTTCCCAGTGTTAGGTATTTAGGATAATCGTACTGCCAGTATCCTTTTTCTTTACAAATAGCTGTAGTATTTGTTTCGTTTTGTGTAGGGGTTTCAAAAACACCATAACCGCTATTGGAAGGCTTATTGTTTGTTATTTTTCCAAAAGAATCTTTATAAATAAAAGAAATATTAACTTTTTTTCCATCATTATGACTTAAATGAGGGAAAAGCGGGAAGCCGTCAAAAAAAGGGAAGTTAGCATCTAAATAAATTACTTTAGTATTTGGGTGTTTTTTATTGAGTTGATATCCAATTTCTTTAAGCGCATTGTTTAATTCTGGTTTTACATAGTTTCTATTACACAAAAGAGTTAGTACATTATGATAACTAACCAATTGATTGTTTTCAATTTTAACCCTTTCAAATACCTTTGAAGAAACCCAAGGAACTATTGTGAAAATAGTGACTAAATAAATTGAAGAAAACAAAAGAAAACTACCTAAAACTGGGAGTCTTTTTAGTTTAGCAATGACTATAACCAAAAGATAAACAAGACCACCAATTTGCGTAAGGATGGTTAGTACTATAAAAAGTATTAAATGTACTAAAAGCTTCACTTTTTAAAACAGTGTATCAAACTTCCAGGTTAATCCTCCCATTGCTTGAAAACCTTGTACGTTAAAATTATTAAATCGTTGATAACTGTTGTTTAGTACGTTGTTAAGGTTTAAAAACACAGAAAATGAATCGTCAAAATGATACCCTCCGTTAAAGTTTACATCAAAATAGCTTTTTAAATCTGTTGATGTAAAAGTATCGGCAGGTAAAGCGTCATACACACGACCTTTTCTGTTTCCTACAAAGTATAGGTTTGCGCCTGCATACCATTTATCGGTCTTATAAGTTCCGAAAATCTCTCCTTTTATTTTAGGAGCGTTCCAAGCTTCTGTTTCGTTGGTTAACGTGAATTTATTAAACTGTGCATTAGCTCCAATAGTAAGGTTTTTGATACCATCAAAAGCGATTTCACCAAAGAAAGATAACAGTTTAATATCGTCATAAACTACTTTAAAAGAGTTTCCATATTCATATCCGTAGAAAGTAAATCCGTTAGTTCCAGCAATGTTGTCGCCATCAGACTTTGATTGGTTCAAAGCAAAAAACGGATTATTTTCAATATCAGCATAACTTACTTTTGTGTTATAGCTAAATTGATGATTTAGCTTTCCTCTAATTCCTCCAAAAGCATCAAATTTTTTGTTTGTTTGACGCATATCAAGGGTAGGAGATACGTAAGGGTTATCATCTGTGTAAGATTGGAACATGTTCGTGGTTAAATCACCTGATGCGCCAACAAATACATTTGCAAAATCTTTTACGATAGGATATGAGATTTCGACATCAGGATAAATGAAAAAGTTAGATTCACTATTTTCCGTATCCATTGAAAAATAACTTTTAGCACCTAGTTTAATAGCTAAATCTTGTAGGTTAAACTTGTATGTTGGGTGTACTCCTAAAGTAATAAAACTATAATCGATAGCGGTAACAGCATTGTAAGCATAAGCGTAACTTCCTCCTAAATAACTAGCAGTAGTATTTACGTATAAGTCATTTAGTTGACGATGAAAATTATCTAAAGGAAAACGAAACTGAGCATTTCCATCTATCAAAAATTCAGAGCTTTCAAAAGAATCAGAAAAATAAGAAATAGCTCCGTTAGCTTCATCTAAATAAGAGTCATCTGGCTTTATTTGCCCGAAGATTTTAAAGTGATTATAGCTTTGTGATTCTTCAATAGTACTTAAGGCAAACTCGGTAAACGTAATATTGGTTGGTAAACCATACCAGTTATATTTGTCTTTTTCAGCATCTAAACCTGCAGACCATTGAAAATAACGTTCTTGTTGTGTGTAATTTAAGTTTAAATCAATGTTGAAAAAAGTACTACTTAGCTCAGTGTCTGCAACTGGATCAGAGGATAGTAAAAATTTCACATGAGCTCCTAATTCACTGTTGTAACTTTGGCTACGTCTCATATAGGCTTCTAAGAAAGGAGACAGTACGTTTCCAAAACCAACAGACACGTAGTTATCGTATAACTTTTCTCTTTTTCCAAGATCTACCTTTTTCATAGTACCACTTTTAGGAATAAAAGTAGAGGCTACAGGAACTGAAAATATTTGATATTCTAACGCTTTTTTCTGAGTTTCTTTAGTGTGTTCAATTACTGGTTTTTGCTTTATTTTAAAGGCATCAGTAATTTTAGGAACATACGAAGTTACTACGTTTACAACTTCTGTTTTTATAATAGTGTCTTTTGCTTTGTTTGTGGCGTTTTTTTCTTGTGCATTTGCATAGGCTATCACAAATAAAGCAAGTAAACTTAGGTGCTTTTTCATCGATCTAATCATTTAACTTTCGTTTGTTATTAACAAATTTTAGTTTTGGGTAGTTACTGATTCGTTTGTTTTGGCTTCTTTGTTTTTAATGGTACGAAGTTCATTTTTAGCCTCTTCAATTACATCTTTATACTGAGTAAAGTTTTTAATAATATTCTCTAAGATGTAAGTTGCTTGGTACGCATCTTTTAAAGCATAATAGTTCTTCGCCATGATTATATAGCTTTTTACTCCCCAATATTTGTAAGAAGAATAATTAGCAATTAAGTCTTGAACAGCTTTGGTAGAAGCTTCGTATTCTTTGTTCTCATGTAAAAAGAAGGCATTGTAATATAAACACTCAGCTTTTAGCTCACCTGTAGCTTTTTTACTAGCTTCATTAAAGTATTCTTCGGCAGTTAAAAAGTCATTCTTTTTAAAAGAAGAGCGTGCTAAAATTATTTTTGCGTCTTCAGCAATATTAGTGTCAACCTTACCTGTAGTTAATACTTTTTCAGCATAGACGATTGCGTTAGCATAATCATTTTTGTTGTAATACCCTTTCATTAAATTACTTTGGGCAAAAATGATGTTTTGCGGATAGTTTGCGTCTTTCTCTAATTGTTGAAGTACTAAAATACCATTATTCCAATCTTGTTTTTCTAAATAGATATTAGCAAGTTTTGTTAATGATTCCTCTGTAAATTCATTCTTGTTTTGTTTTGAAACATGAGAGTAATGAGGAATTGCTTTATCAAACTGCTTAGTGTTGTTATAAGCTTGCGCTAAATAAAAGTGAGCTTTTAATACATTTATTCCGTTAGGGAATGATTGTAAATACTTGTTGAATCCTTCAATAGCTTTTGGATTGTTGTTTTCTAAGAATTTGTTCTCAGCAGATTGGTAAGTAGCATTATCTAATTCGGCGTTGGTAACATTAGCAAAAGGTATGTTTTTAACCCAAGCAGCATATTCATCAACTTTTCCTAAATCGATATATACATTTTTGATGTTCGTAACCGCTTGTCTTGCTTCGTTAGAGGTTGGATGTTTTGCAACTACTTCCTTATATTTTTCAATAGCTTTTCTATTGTTATTACTACCGTAGTATAACAGACCTTGACGTAATAATACATTAGGAACGTAATTACTTGTAGGGTAATTCGCTAATAAACGCTCATAGGTTTTTTGAGCTTTTGAGGTATTGTTTGTAGTAGTATATGTAGTAGCTAATTGGAATAAAGCATCATCTTTAAGCTGAGATTCGCTATACTCATTAATCAGTGTTTCTAGATATTGAATTTTAACATCGTTTTTACCTAAGAAACCATTACTCATTGCTGTTTGATATTGTGCATAATCGGCACCAACACCACCTTCTTGAATTACTTTGTTGTACGCTTTTATAGCATTTGAATAACTTTTTGAAGCATAATATGCATCTCCTAAACGGTTAGAAGCATCATCATTCAAATCGTTATCATCTATATTTTGATCTAGGAATTGCTGAAAGTATTTCGCTGCATTCGGATAACTTTTTAACTTGAAGTTTGTGTATCCAATTTGGTAGTTAAGCATTTTAGCTTCTTCTATGTCTTTATTGGTAACAGAAAGGAAGCTGTCTAAAGCTTTTTGATAGTTACCCAAAGAGTATTCAGTTTCAGCTAACCAATAAGCCCCTTTGTTACTTACAGTTGGGTTTTCTGACTGTGTAGCACTAGTAAAATACGATTTAGCCTCGGCAATTTTATTTTCATTAAATAACTGAATACCTCTGTATAACGACACTTCATTAATAATACTTTTACTTTCAGGAGTTTCAGAAGTGCTTAAAAAGTCTAAAGCACCTTGATAGTCTTGTTGATGTAAGTATGAAGTAACTAATAAATTACTAATTTCAGCTGTATTGGGTGACGTAGGATATTTAGTTAAAAATCCTTTTAAAACATCAGGAACACTTTCGTACGGGTTACCTTCTTCGTAACTCAATTTAGCATAGTTTAACGAAGCACTTTCTGTTATTTTAGCATCAAAATCCATTTCACTAGCATTTTTAAATGCATTTAAAGCCTCTAGTTTTTTATCTAACTCTAAATAACATTCCGCTAAATGATAGTAAGCATTTTGCGCTACTTTGTTGTTTCCTCCAATAATTTTGTTAAAGTTGCTAATAGCAGTTTCGTAATCTTTTTGTTGATAATAAGCATATCCTAAGTAATAATAGTCTGTATTCGTCCAACGACCATTTTTACCTTTGTATTTTGTTAAGTACGGAATTGCTTTGTCATATTTTTTAAGGTTGAAATAACTTTCACCTACTATTTTAGAAATTTCAGAAACCTCTTTTTGATCTTTTGTAGTTTTTAATAATTGTTCTCCAATTTGAATTGATTTATCAAACCTTCCAGCTTTAAAACTGATGTCTAATATATAGTAATTCGCTTTTGCTTGGTAAGTAGCATCGTTGGCTAATTGACTTAAATTGTCTTCTGCTTCTCCAAAGTTTTCTTGCTTGTAAGCAATAAAACCATAGTAATAACGAGCATCATTACCATAAATAGGATTTCCTAATAGCGTTTGAAAACGAGACTTAGCATCCTTTAAATAATTAGAAACTAAAAGTGCATATCCCATTTTATAGTTCAACTCGTTTTTTTCTTCTGGACTTAGTAATTTTTCATTTACTTTTTGATACCATTTTAAAGAATGCGCAGCCTTTCTGTTAGCAAAATAATAATTACCAACATTTAAAAATGCCTTTTCTTTTTTATTGTTGTAAGGATAGTTTTCAACAAATTTAATAACTCTATTGTCGGCATCATCTTGCTGTAGCTTTATGGCACACATAGCATCATAATAGTCAGCATCAGCCTTTAAGTTATGATGTTCTTCTGAATTATGTGAAATCTTTCGGAAAATTTCTTGAGATGCAGCGTATGCTTTATTATTATACAAACGCATTGCTTTATGAAAATCGGCATTTGAATGACTATTTATAGCCGATTCTTGTGCCGTTATTATCGTTGTAAAGGTTAAAAAAAGAAATAAGTAGCAGCTTTTTTTGAAACAATTAACTCTCATATTTTTTAGTTATCTAGAAACTATAACGTTAGTTTTTTATTTTTGTTGGGAGACATTTTATCAAAAGTAAGAAATGTTACAGAATTACGTTATAAAATTTTAGATTTGTAAAAAAACTACATTCCATGGAAAATCCTGTTTTACACCTTGAAAACGCAGATATTTATCAACAAGACAATTTAGTGTTGTCAAAAGTAAATTTTACCCTGAATAAAGGTGATTTTTATTATTTAATAGGAAAAACAGGAAGCGGTAAAAGTAGTTTGTTAAAAACCTTGTACGGTGATTTACGTTTGCAACGTGGTTTGGGTAGTATAGTTGATTTCGACTTAAAGCAAATAAAGGAGAAGGATATTCCTTTTTTACGAAGAAAACTTGGAATTGTTTTTCAGGATTTTAAATTATTAAACGATAGAAATGTTTACGAGAATTTAGAATTTGTGTTAAAAGCTACTGGTTGGAAAGATAAAAATGAAATGAAAGATAAAATTCATGAAGTTTTAGATAAGGTGGGGATGAAGGAAAAATACTATAAAAAAACTTTTGAATTGTCAGGAGGGGAGCAGCAACGTGTAGCAATTGCTAGAGCATTGTTAAATGATCCTGAATTAATTTTAGCAGACGAACCTACGGGAAACTTAGACCCGAAAACTTCACTAGAGGTGATGGAGTTATTGAATGAAATTCACCAAAGCGGAAAGACAATTTTAATGGCAACTCACGATTATCAATTAATTGTAAAGTTTAAACAAAAAGTAATTAAATGTGAAGGAGGAGAATTGTTTGAAGTAGTTCAGCAAGCGGTATAGTATAAAAAAACAACCCCACTTCAAGGATGAAGTGGGAAAATTGCTATGAAAAACTATGAAAAGAAACACTACTAATGCTTCTCTACTATAAAGACGTTTAGATTCTGAAAATCTTACATTAGCATAATAACTTTAACATTTTTTTATAAAAAAATCCTGAACAAAAACTGCTCAGGACTTTTAAAATTAGGTGCCTTTAACTTCTTAGAAAGTTAATGCAGCGTTGTTGTTTTTAACCGCTTCTGCTGAAGAAGTTAAAGCTTCTTTTTCTTCAGTGCTTAAGTTAATTTCAACGATTTTTTCAATTCCGTTTTTACCTAATACAGCTGGTACACCAATACATAAACCAGATAAACCGTATTCACCTTCTAATAAAGCTGAACAAGGGAAAATCTTTTTTGTATCACAAGCAATTGCTTGTACCATTCCAGATACAGCAGCACCAGGAGCATACCAAGCAGAAGTACCTAATAAACCTGTTAAAGTAGCACCACCAACTTTAGTATCTTGTTTTACTTGTTCTAATCTTTCTTCTGATAAGAATTCAGATACAGGAACAGAGTTACGAGTAGCTAAACGAGTTAACGGTACCATTCCTTTGTCAGAGTGACCACCAATAACCATTCCGTCAACATCAGAAATAGGAGCTTCTAAAGCTTCAGCTAAACGATACTTGAAACGAGCTGAATCTAAAGCACCACCCATACCAATGATTCTATTTTTAGGTAATCCAGTTGCTTTGTGTACTAAATACGTCATTGTATCCATTGGGTTAGATACTACGATAATGATTGTATTAGGAGATTGCTCAACTAAACTAGCAGCTACTGATTTTACGATACCAGCATTAATTCCTAACAACTCATCACGAGACATTCCTGGTTTACGAGCAATTCCTGAAGTAATTACACAGATATCAGAACCAGCAGTTTTGCTGTAGTCCCCTGTTGTTCCAGTAATTTTGGTGTCAAAACCATTTAAAGAAGCAGTTTGCATTAAGTCCATCGCTTTACCTTCAGCAAAACCTTCTTTAATATCAACTAAAACAACTTCTGAAGCGAAATTTTTAATAGCAATGTACTCAGCACAACTAGCACCTACAGCACCTGCTCCTACAACCGTTACTTTCATTTTATATATGTTTTTTGTAATTAATTATGTTTATAAGTGCGGAATCCGCACAAGATGCACAAAAATAGCGATTTGGCTATGGATATAAAAGAAAAACCATTGATATTTCAATGGGTTTTTTGTAGCATTTATTTTGATGAAAATTACCTAAAGCTAAAAGCAATACCTGCATTAACAGAGTTGTACTCTTGCAACGTATAACTTCCGAAGATTTTAAAGAAACCTAAACTTAAACGAGCACCTAATGTGGTGTTAAAACTACCAGAGCTAGAGCTTAATGATAGTGGATTTGTTCCTAGGTTTTCTCTTTCTGTGCCTAAAGGTGTAGAATAGTTAGCGTAAAAACTATCTCCTCTCATATCTAAGCTTGTGTTACCTCCGTTATATCCAATACCTCCATAAATGTTGATAACAGGGAAGTTTAAAGAGGCTATAGCTTGAACGGTATATGAATTTAAATTAAATTCAGTAATAGCATTTGTAGCTTCAATGTCTCCATTTACGTCACCAATAGTGTAATCTACATTCATATTTGTGTAGGCAGCTAATAAAGAAACATGTAAAGGAGTTTTGTCCATTGGTCCAAACCAATCAGTAATTTCTTTTTTAACACCAATACCAAATAATCCACCTTTTACATCATCTGAACCTACTTTAGGAGAGTATCTAAGCATTGCTTCAAATTTAAAAGGAAGCCCTAATCCTACTTGAACAGATGGAGCAGGTACGGCGTTGACAGGTAAGTCTTCTTTTACTCCACCAGGCATGGTAAAATTAGCAGTACCTATTTCGTTCCCTTGATCATCACGTAAAGTGTATTCAAATTCAGCTGTAGTAACATTATCACTACTTGAGCCTAGTACAGTAGGAGTATCAAAAGCGTTGTTTATTACTTTTGTGTTTTGTGATAAACCTAACTTAGATATATTAAACATTTCGTCTTTAGAAGGAGCGAAAGAAGCATTAGCTCCAATGGTAATGTCAAAACCAAATTTCTTATGAACTTTAGCGGTGTGATACCAACCATTGTTCATGCTATAAATAAAACCTTTCATAGCAGGGTCTAAATAAGCGTTTGTTAATTTGCTAGCATCTTCTTTTGCTAATAAAATAGTTTCTAACTCCTGAGCTTTAACACTAAAGCTTACCATTAAAGTTAAAAGTGGTAAAAGAATTTTTTTCATAATTATGAGGGTGTTGTTTAATTGGTAAAAATATAAAATAAAAAAAAGCTCAATAATATTATTGAGCTTTTTTAAAGTTAAGAAAATATTTTATGCATCAATATTCGCGTATTTTGCATTCTTTTCTATGAAATCCCTACGTGGAGGAACTTCATCACCCATTAGCATAGAGAATATTCTATCGGCTTCAGTTAAGTTATCAATGGTAACTTGTCGTAATGTTCTAAACTCAGGGTTCATTGTGGTGTCCCATAATTGTTCTGCGTTCATCTCCCCAAGACCCTTATAACGTTGAATATTAACAGAACCACCCATTTTCTGAGCAATTAAATCACGTTGATTGTCATCCCATGCATACTCACGTTTTTGTCCTTTTTTAACTAAATATAAAGGAGGGGTAGCAATATAAATATATCCTTGTTCAACCATTTCACGCATGTAACGGAAGAAAAATGTTAGAATTAAAGTAGCAATGTGAGATCCATCTACATCGGCATCACACATAATAACTACTTTATGATAACGTAATTTTGATAAGTTTAACTCACGCGGGTCGTCTTCTGTACCGATAGAAACACCAAGTGCTGTAAACATATTTTTGATTTCTTCATTTTCAAAAACCTTGTGTTGCATTGCTTTTTCTACATTTAAGATTTTACCTCTTAAAGGAAGAATTGCTTGGAAGTTACGATCACGTCCTTGTTTTGCAGTACCACCTGCTGAGTCTCCCTCAACAAGGAAGATTTCACATTGAGCAGGATCAGTTTCAGAGCAGTCAGATAATTTACCAGGTAAACCACCAATACTCATTACTGTTTTACGCTGTACCATTTCACGAGCTTTACGTGCTGCGTGACGTGCTTGTGCAGCTAAAATAACCTTTTGAACAATAGTTTTAGCGTCATTTGGGTTTTCCTCTAGGTAATCCGTTAACATTTCAGATACAGCTTGTGATACAGCAGCACTTACTTCACGGTTACCTAATTTTGTCTTTGTTTGACCTTCAAACTGAGGTTCTGCTACTTTAACAGATACAATTGCTGTAAGTCCTTCACGGAAATCATCACCAGCAATTTCGAATTTTACATTTTTAAGTAAACCAGATTCATCGGCGTACTTTTTCAAGGTGTGCGTTAAACCACGACGGAAACCTGATAGGTGAGTACCACCTTCGTGCGTGTTAATGTTATTTACGTATGAGTGTAAATTTTCAGCATAAGAATCATTATACACCATAGCAACTTCTACAGGAATGCCATTTTTTTCGCCTTCCATAGAAATAACATCTTGAATAATTTGAGTTCTTGTTCCGTCTAAGAACTTCACAAATTCAGATAAACCTTCTTCTGAATGAAATACCTCAGAAATGTCGTTTCCTTCATCGTCTTGGTTACGTTTATCTGTTAATGTAATAGTGATACCTTTGTTTAGGTATGCTAATTCACGCATACGAGTAGCTAAGGTATCGTAGTTGTATTCTGTTGTTTGTTGAAAGATAGACTTATCTGGTAAAAAGGTAACAATAGTTCCAGTAAAATCTGTATCTCCGATAGTTTTTACAGGGTACAAAGTTTTACCTCTTTCATATTCTTGTTGCCAAATTTTACCTTCTTTATGTACAGTTGCAGTTAAATGATCGGAAAGTGCGTTAACACAAGAAACTCCAACACCATGTAGTCCTCCAGATACTTTATATGAATCTTTATCAAACTTACCTCCAGCACCAATCTTGGTCATTACTACTTGTAAAGCAGAAACGCCTTCTTTTTTATGGATACCTACAGGAATACCACGACCGTTATCTCTAACGGTGATAGAATTATCTTCATTAATGTCTACCGAAATAGTATCACAATGACCTGCTAAAGCCTCATCAATAGAGTTGTCTACAACCTCATATACTAAATGGTGTAAACCACGTACTCCAACATCACCAATATACATAGACGGACGCATACGTACGTGCTCCATTCCCTCTAGCGCCTGAATACTATCGGCCGAATAATTATGTTTTTTTTCTTCGCTCATTTTATAAGTGAATTTATAATTTCATATCAAAAAAAATAATCGCTGGCTAAGAGCGATTGCTAATCTTACAAATTTACACTTTTAAAGCTTTGAAATAAAGTTTTTAAGCCATTTATATTGAAAATTATCAACAATTTTTAAAAACAAAAAAGCGTCTTAAATCGCTTAAAAATAACTTTAAAATAAAAATCAGTATAAAAATGCTAGTTGGTAAAATTGCAACTTAACAAAAAAGGCTTAAAACGTAAATTTTGAAAGATGTTAAGACTATATCTTTATATAGTTTTAGGTTTTTTCTTCCAAAAAATAACTTTACATTTGTTAAGTATGTTAGTGAAAAAATTAAATAAAGTATGTACTTGTCAGTGTTGTTTCTTAAAAAAGAAGCAGATGTTGGCAATGTAGTGTATTTTTATTTTATAATAATATGAATCAACCACTTCTGTTTTCGAATAGAAGTGGTTTTTTGTTTTTTGATAAATATGAAAAAAAATAATTTTAAAGCACAATTTTTAACATCAATAAGTGAGTGTAAATGTTTTGTAGGTAAAGCAAAAGCAGAAAAATTTATTCAGAGTTTATATGATGTATTGTTTCAAATAGGTGAGAAGCAAATAACATCCGAAGAAGATTTTAATGCGTATTTCAGGGAGCTAGAAAGTAATTTTACAGATGTTTTAGATGATGTCTTAACAGATAAAGAGGAATTGTTAAGTATTAAAGAAAAACTTTTTGATGCTATTCCATCTATTTATGATATTTTAATTGAAGATGCTGAATTTATATTGCAAAACGATCCGGCAGCAAAATCCATAAGAGAAATTCAAATAGCCTATCCCGGATTTTTCGCTACTGCTGTGTATCGATTTTCACATGTATTATATAAATTAAATGTGCCTATTCTTCCTCGAGTTTTATCGGAATATGCGCATAGTAAAACTGGAATTGATATTCACCCAGGCGCTTCAATCGGAAAACAATTTATGATAGATCATGGTACAGGAGTGGTAATTGGTGAAACTACGATAATTGGCAATCAAGTAAAAATTTACCAAGGAGTAACGTTGGGAGCTATCTCGGTTTCAAGAGAAATTAAAGATACTAAAAGGCATCCTACTATAAAAGACAACGTAGTTATATACTCTGGGGCGACCATTTTAGGAGGAGATACTGTTATTGGAGCAAATAGCGTCATTGGTGGTAATGTTTGGTTAACCTCAAGTATTGAGGCTGAAACCAAAGTATTTCACAAAAGTCAAGTTATTGTTAAAGGAGAAAAGATTAAGAAAGAACCTATAAATTTTGTTATTTAGTTATGAAACATACTACTATTTTAAGCACAATCGGAAATACCCCCGAGGTTAAAATTAATAACTTATTTTCAAACGATTTTGAAGTTTGGATGAAGTTAGAAAGAGCTAACCCGGGAGGTAGCATTAAAGATCGTATAGCATTGTCAATGATTGAAGATGCAGAAGCAAAAGGACTGCTTAACCAAAACACTGTAATTATTGAGCCAACATCAGGTAATACAGGCGTTGGTTTAGCAATGGTAGCAGCGGTAAAAGGCTACAAGATTTTGTTAGTAATGCCAGAATCTATGAGTATAGAACGTAGACGAATTATGGCAGCATACGGAGCAGAATTCTATTTAACTCCTAAAGAATTAGGAATGAAAGGGGCAATTGAAAAAGCACAAGAATTAGTCGATAATCATAAAGATGCGTGGATGCCTCAGCAGTTTAAAAATATGGCAAACCCTGAAATTCACAAAAAGACAACAGCGCAAGAAATTTTAAAAGCGTTTCCTGATGGAATTGATTATTTAATTACAGGTGTTGGTACTGGTGGACATATTTCAGGGGTTTCAGAAATTTTAAAACAACATTTCCCGAAGTTGAAAACCTACGCAGTAGAACCAGCAATGTCACCTGTGTTAAGTGGAGGTGAACCAGGAGGGCATCCGTTACAAGGAATCGGAGCAGGTTTTATTCCGGATACGTACGATGGAAAAGTAGTAGACGGAGCGATTACGGTTGAAAAAGAAGATGCTTTTAAATTTGCCAAAGCTTTAGCAAAGAAAGAAGGTATTTTAACCGGAATCTCAACTGGAGCCTCTTTAGCAGCTATTGATAAGTTTAAAAAAGAAATTCCGAAAGGAGCCAAAGTATTGACGTTTAATTACGATACAGGAGAACGTTATTGGTCAGTTGACGGATTATTTTCTGAAGAAGGATAAATAAAAAAATCCCGAGCCATTGGCTCGGGATTTTTTACACAACTAAAAATTTAAAAATTACGAACAGGCTTAATAAGCATCTTCGTGAACTGTTTTTATAGCTCTACCACTTGGTTCGTTTTGGTTTTGAAAGCTTTTGTCCCATGCTAATGCTGTAGGAGTGCTACAGGCAATAGAAGGTACAGATGGAACCGTTAAAGCAGCAGCTTCGCTAGGGAAATGCTCCTCGAAAATTGAACGGTAGTAATATTCTTCTTTCGCTCTAGGTGTTTGTGTAGGGAAACGGTGTGCAGCGTTTTCCATCATTTCATCGGTAACGGCGGTTTCAACTACTTGTTTTAAGGTATCAATCCAGTTATAGCCAACTCCGTCAGAGAATTGTTCTTTTTGTCTCCAAGCTACTTCTTTTGGTAAATAACTTTCAAAGGCTTTACGTAATACCCATTTTTCCATACGTTCTCCGTTGATCATTTTGTCTTCTGGGTTAATACGCATTGCAACATCCATAAATTCTTTATCTAAGAATGGAACACGTCCTTCAATTCCCCAAGCCATTAAACTTTTGTTTGCACGCAAACAATCGTACTGATATAACTTATCTAATTTTCGTACTGTTTCTTTATGGAACTCTTCAGCATTTGGCGCTTTATGGAAGTATAAATAACCTCCAAAAAGTTCGTCAGCGCCTTCACCAGATAAGACCATTTTTATTCCCATCGATTTAATTACACGAGCCATTAAATACATAGGTGTAGAGGCACGAATTGTTGTAATATCGTAGGTTTCTAAGTTATAGATTACATCTTTTATAGCATCCAACCCTTCTTGAATGGTAAAGGTAATTTCATGATGAATAGTGCCTATATGTTCTGATACCTTTTTTGCTGCAGCTAAATCAGGAGATCCATCTAACCCTACAGAAAATGAATGTAATTGCGGATACCATGCAGCATCTTTATCATCAGACTCTATACGTTTTGCTGCGTATTTTTTAGCAATTGCTGAAGTGATAGAAGAATCCAATCCACCCGATAATAATACTCCGTAAGGTACATCACTCATTAACTGACGGTGTACTGCGGCTTCTAAAGCATCGCGTAACTCATCTATAGAAGTTTGGTTGTCTTTAACGGCTTCATACTCCATCCAATCACGAGTGTACCATTTTTGCAAACCATCTTCACGAGTGTAATAATGTCCAGGAGGAAATACTTCAATTTTGTTACAAACTCCCTCTAAGGCTTTTAATTCAGAAGCAACATAAAAAGTTCCGTGTTTATCCCATCCCATGTATAAAGGGATAATTCCCATATGGTCACGAGCTACTAAATACTCGTCGGTCATAGAGTCATATACTGCAAAACCGAAAATTCCGTTTAGGTCATCTAAAAACTCAACACCTTTTTCTTTGTATAAAGCTAAGATAACTTCACAATCAGATTGTGTTAAGAATTCATGTTGTTGTTTCAGTTGTTTTCTAATCTCTTTGTGGTTGTATATTTCACCATTGGCAGCTAGCACGAATCTACGGTCGTAACTAAATAGAGGTTGCTGTCCTGATGTAGGATCAACAATAGCTAATCGTTCATGAGCCATTATTGCTTTTTTATCATTATAAATACCACTCCAGTCTGGACCTCTATGACGAACTTTTTTAGCCATTTCTAAAATTTGAGGTCTTAATATATCTGAAGGTTGTTTTAAATCAAACGCACATACAATTCCACACATAATTTCTGTTTTTAATTAATTATTGCAATGCAAATAAACTAATAATGTTTTTTATGTAAATAAAAATAGTAAAAATGATTATAAAATATAGTTTTTTTATCCATTTTTTATTTAAAATGAAATGTTATGTTTGAAGAATACAGTTAAAACTTATAATTTTTTAGGTTTAAGAGAAAAATATTACTTTAGGCAAAAAGTTGAACGAAAAAGTATCGTAGTTAAAAATTGTTAAAGCATAGCATATCACAAAACTTTTTTAACTAAAGTGTATGGCAAAATTTAGTTTATGAAACCTGTTTTTTCGTTGATATTACTATGAGTTAATTTAAAATCTATAAATATTAAATATAAATGAGAGAACAAGAGTATAAGGATTGGTTGCTTTTAAGAGGGTTAAGCGAAAAAAGTATAGGAAATAAAATTTCATATTTAAAGAGAATAGAAAGTTATTATGGAAGTTTAGAAGAGTGTTTTAAGAAAGATGAATGTGCAAGTATTTTAACGGAGTTAACATACTCTGTTCAAGATGAAATAGAAAATAATTTGCCAAAACATAAACTAGAAATAGCTAAAGAAGCCAATATTAGAACAGCTACAGCAAGCTATAAGACTTCCTTGAACAGTTACATTTCTTTTTTAAGAGAGTTTTTAACTGAAAATGATAATTTTGTTATTGCTGATAGCAGATTACTTAAAGTTAAAGAAAATCTTAAAACTGTTGGGAAGGCTACATTTGTAAAGTATTACTCTTCTTTTAAGGAAGAAAATAGAGATAACATAATTACAAAATTTTCAGAAAACAAAGAAAAGTGGAAGAAAGCCTCTAAAGCTACAAAAGCAAGTGCAGGGATAAGGATTTTTAATGAAAATAATCATAAATTAGCTTTAAATATGATTATTTCGAGTTGTGGGGTTGATGAAGAAGTTGTTTTACAGGCTAATAAAATATTTAACGAAGAATTTGAGAATGAAGAGATGTTAAATTATCGTTTTATTAAGGCAGAGTTCAGTTTTGGAGAAGATATAATTAGAAAACTATTTTCTAATTATAGAATAGAAAGTCAATATCCTGTTTTAAATTACAAAATAGATTGGTACATACCAGAATTAAAATTAGCAATAGAGTTTGATGAAAAGCATCATAAAAAAAATGAAAAATTAGATTATAAAAGACAAAAGGAGATAGAGAAAAAATTAGGTTGTAAGTTCTTAAGATATGATTATACTTAATCGAAAATAAGTGATCAAAAAATCATTTTTTTCTGAGAATCGCGTATTTGGAAAATAAAAATAAAAATTTTCAAATACGCGATTTTCGGTTTTTTAAACTGGTGTGTTTTTTTTATGTTAAAAAATGTTAAATTAAGTTAAAATTAAGTTGTTGGTAGAGAAAATGGTTAATTCTTGACTTTTTTCTGGATGTATAGTATTTGTAATTTAAAAACAAATATTATGAACAAGTATCCTATTTTTTATGTTATGCATGCGCAGTTTTATGAAAATTCTGATGAAAAAAACAAAAAAGTAAAAAAAATTACAGAGGTTTTTGAAAATGAAAAATCTAAAATACTGAGAGACAAATCGTTAGTTTTTTCACGAAAAATTGCTAGCATGATTTTGGCTAAAAATGATGCAGAATTGCCAGAGTATTATCTTAATTATTTTTTTAAGAAAAAAGACATACATGAAACCTCTATTGAAGATGTATTGTTTTTTGAAACTCGTTCAAGAGTAAATTTATCTTTGACATTGTCATTTGGTATAAAAAATGAATCAACAACAATCTCCAAAAAGAAAATCAGTGAGCCATCGTTACCAAGTGTTTTTCCAATTTTGGCAATTGGAAAGTCATTAGGTCTTGTAGAGAATTCGTTAAAGTTAGGGTTGGTTCTTGAGAAGATGTATTACGAATACTATAATCAAGAAGCCCCCAAAACACATACCTTTGGAAGAGCTGGTTTTCTTCCTAAAAAGTTTATAGAGGATACTTTGGTGCGTTATATTCACGATTTTGAAAATAACTTATCGTTAAAACTTATAAAAAAGTCTTTGTACGGTTTTCATTTTAATATCTTTCCAACACTTCAGTTTTATCAAGTTTCTAGTGTAAAATCAGAAAACATACACTGTAAAAATACTTTCTTTGAAAACTTATCTCTCAGAGAAGAAAACAAGTATAGAGAAAAAGTTAAAACTTATACCAAACAGCTAAAAATAATATCAAAATTATTAGGTGTAGATTTATTAAACTTAAGTGAAGAAAAGTTACAAAAATATCTTTATGATGAATCTTTGAAGCAACTACCTCTTTTTTTAGTAAAAGAACAGTTTAAAGTGCTTGATGAAATTAAAAGTGAAATTAAGTATAGGAATTCATCAAATCAAAAAATAAACAATTTAATAAAAGAATGGCTTTAGTTTATATAGTAAGTGGATGTTTATATAGAAATTCAAACTTTAAAGAAGAAGAGTTAATAAATATTTACAAAGAGTTTAGGAATAAAAATGTAGTACAGGCTAGAAACGATGCTTTTAGTTATTTTAAAAGTGTTATAGAAGTTTTACTTGAAAGTAAAGGAGTGAAATATGAAAATGAGTTTCAAGCTGAAGAATGTTTACAAGAGTTTTACACGTCCAAGATTGTAGAGAAGCACCCTAAGTTGTCTTTTGTTTCTTATAATAACGATGATGATAAATTATTAAGTGTATCATTTACCAATGATGATACTCCTTTTATAACAAAAAGTGGTTTAAAAATTTATAAAGAAGAATACATTATAAAAACAATTGGATATCAATCTGAATTAGTGACTAAACGGATAAAAGATAATTTAATAATTGAAAAACAAATGATAAATAAAATAAATTATGAATAGAATGAGTGAATTTTTATTAAAAGAAGAATTTGAATTATGGCTTATTTTAAACGCAAAAATAAGCCCCTCTTCCGCAAAATCTTATTTAAGTTATGTTTTGGGTATAAACAATATAATTAATTTTGAAAAGAATGGTACGACTAAGTCAGTGTTTTGTCTTTTTAAAGAAAATTATGAAAAAGGTGATGTAGACGAAATAAAAAACATAGAAGAAATAATTGTACAGAATTTGTCTATTAAAAAAGCAGATCTAGTGTTTTATCGCTCTTTAAAAACATTACAAAACTATAAGAGTGGACTTTTTCGATATACTGAGTTTTTAGTTGATAAGCTAAGTTATAATAATGGTAGTAATTTTAATAATAATGAGTTAGAAAAAAGTGAGTTTTTAAATATAACAAATAAACAAGGAGAACTGATTTCAAATGAGTATAAAGATCAATTATATTTAAAAAGCGAATTGTTTAAAGTTTTTGAATCACGTATTAAAACTCAAGATAGAACATATGAAGATATTTTTTTTCCTATTCGATTTATTACACGTGTTTTTAGGGCTAATGAAAAACATGATGTTTTCAAAAAATGGGTGACAAAATTAATTAATTCAATAATTATTCATACAGAAAATGGAGAGGTAGGTTTTTCTCAAATAAAAAAGATGAGTATTATAAATAAAAGGGTTTATATTAATCATGGAGGAAAAGAATATTTAACATATACTAAACTTGATGATGATAGAACTTTGGAGTTGTTTGATGTAGATAGTTTAAAGCAAATATCAATAGATGATATTAAGCCTCTGTATAAAGTTATGAATGAAAATAAAAATAATTTACAAATTATTGTCAAAATAACAGAAAAGCTAAAAACCTATATGTCGGAAGAGGTAAGTTATAAAAAATTAACAGAGGTAAGTAGGCTGAAGGAATTAGATTCTTTTGTCAAATCTATCGATACTAACGAGCTTTTAAAGGAGCTAGAGTTAATATCTTCAGAAACTAATTTACAGTTAATGGATAGGTCTTATAATACTAGTAAAGGAAAAAATTAACTTTTAAAAAATTTGTCAATTCAAAATCACTTTATACATTTGCATCATAATGATGAATCAACAATTAAATAACTGGTGGTGGAAAACTCATAACTTACGTTAGTGAGACCATCTTGTTATATCTATAATACAACGAAAAGGCTTATCTCATGATAAGCCTTTTTTGTTTTTATACATCAAACTAAAATGAAAAAAATAAAATTTAAAACAATAGCAAAAAAACAATTGGCAGATATGGTTACGCCAGTAAGTTTGTACTTAAGAACAAGAGATAAGTATGCAAATAGTTTGCTGTTAGAAAGTTCAGATTATCATAGTAAAGAAAATAGTTATTCGTTTTTATGTATAGAACCGTTGGTGACCATCAAAGCAGAAAACGATGAGTTGTTATTGTCTTATCAAAAAGAAGAGTTAGAAAGAGAATCTATTCAAAGAAATTTTTACGAGAAATTTGATACATATAGCAATGTTATTTCGGTAGACTGTTCGGAGGAAATAAAATCATTTAATGGACTGTATGGTTATACTACTTTTGATGCAGTTCAGTATTTTGAAACAATTCAGTTAAAATCAGATAAAGCACCTTCTGAAATTCCAGTATTACAATATAGCTTTTTCCGATTTATCGTAGCAATCAATCATTTTAAAAATGAAATGATTTTGATAGAAAATATACCAGAAGGAGAAGAGCCTCGATTATCAGAAATTGAAAACTTAGTAAACTCTCAATCTTTTGCTAAATATGACTTCGCTTTTGAAGGAGAAGAAACATCTAATATTACAGATGAAGAGTTTAAAAAAAGTGTAACAAAAGCAAAAGAACACTGTAAAAGAGGAGATGTTTTTCAGTTGGTTTTATCACGTCAATTTCAACAAAAATTTAAAGGAGATGAATTTAATGTGTACAGAGCATTACGCTCTATAAATCCTTCTCCATATTTATTTTATTTTGACTACGGAAGCTTTAAATTGATGGGGTCTTCACCCGAAGCACAAATTAAAATAACAGATGGACAAGCAATTATAAACCCAATTGCAGGAACCTTTAGAAGAACAGGTGATGATGAGAAAGATAGAAAGCTAGCAAAAGAGTTGGCAAATGACCCGAAAGAAAATGCAGAACATGTAATGTTGGTTGATTTAGCAAGAAATGATTTAAGTAAACATGCAACCAATGTAACAGTTGAAACCTACAAAGAGGTTCAATATTTTAGTCATGTAATTCATTTGGTATCAACAGTGACAGGTAAAATTACAGGGAACCCGATAGAAATTGTTGGAGATACATTTCCTGCAGGAACATTAAGTGGAGCACCAAAATACAAAGCTATGGAATTGATAGATACATACGAAAATCAAACTCGTGGGTTTTATGGTGGATGTGTTGGTTTTATTGGTTTAAACGGAAATGTAAATCAAGCCATAGCAATTCGTTCTTTTGTAAGTAAAAATAATACGTTGTATTATCAGGCAGGAGCGGGAATTGTAATCAATTCAAAAGAAGAAAACGAATTACAAGAAGTAAATAACAAATTAGCAGCATTAAAAAAAGCATTAGTGTTAGCAGAAAACATATAAGATGGATATACTGATTTTAGATAACTACGACTCATTTACCTACAATCTGGTACATTATGTAGAAGATATCACAGGAAAGTTACCTGATGTATATCGTAACGACGAAATTTCTGTAGAAGAAATTAAAAACTACGATGCTATTATCCTGTCACCAGGACCAGGAATTCCTGATGAAGCAGGTATTTTAAAGGAAACTATAAAAACCTATGCAGGTAAAATTCCAATTTTTGGAGTGTGTTTGGGTTTGCAAGCCATTACTGAAGTTTTTGGAGGGGAATTAGAAAACTTAAACGATGTGTTTCATGGAGTTGCTACTGAAATGAAAGTAACCAAGAGTGATACAGTCACTTTTAAAGATATTCCAGAAACATTTGAAGCAGCTCGTTACCATTCGTGGATTGCTTCTCATATTAATTTTCCAGAGGAATTAGAAGTAACAGTAATTGATGAAGATGGTAGCATTATGGCACTACGTCATAAAGAATTTCCCATTGAAGCGGTACAGTTTCATCCAGAAAGTATTTTAACTCCAGACGGAAAAAAAATGATTCAGAATTTTATTGCTTTTGCCGAAAGCCAAAAGCTTAAAGCTTAAAGCTATTGATATGAAAAAAATACTAAACACCTTATTTGAACAAAAACGATTGACCAAGGAACAATCGAAAGAAGTTTTGATAAATATTGCACAAGAAAAATACAATGCTTCACAAATAGCTGCATTCATTACCGTGTTTTTAATGCGACCAGTTTCGGTTGATGAATTATCAGGGTTTAGAGAAGCTTTATTAGAATTAGCGATAAAGGTAGATTTATCAGACTTTAATACGATTGATTTATGCGGAACAGGGGGAGATGGAAAAAATACGTTCAACATTTCAACATTAACCTCATTTATTGTGGCGGGAACAGGACATAAAGTTGCAAAACATGGAAACTATGGTGTGTCTTCAGCGTCAGGTTCTTCTAATATGTTAGAGTTTTTAGGATATAATTTTACAAATGATGAGACTACGTTAAAGCGTCAGTTAGATGAAGCTAATATTTGTTTTTTACACGCACCGTTATTTCATCCGGCGATGAAAGTTGTAGCACCTATTCGAAGAGAATTAGGAGTAAAAACATTTTTTAACATGTTGGGGCCATTGGTAAATCCAAGTCGTCCACAAAATCAATTGGTGGGCGTATTTAATTTAGAGGTTGCCAGAGTGTACAATTATATGTTGCAACAATCTGAAGTAAATTATGGTGTGGTACATGCATTAGATGGGTACGACGAAATATCGTTAACAGGAGATTTTAAATTATTTACAAAAGAGGCTGAGCAACAAGTTTCTCCATCTGATTTAGGACAAAAACAAATTGCTCCATCGGCTATTTTTGGAGGCAATACCGTTAAAGAGGCTGCAGATATATTTGTAGATATTATTAATGGAAAAGGAACAGAAGCTCAAAATAATGTGGTATTAACCAACGCGGCATTTGCCTTAAAAACTTTTAATAAAAATAAGCGTTTTGAAACCGCATTTGAAGAAGCAAAAGATTCGTTATTAGGGTTAAAAGCAAAACAATCGTTAGAAAAATTAGTAAATTAAAATAAAAAAACGTCATTCCGAACGGACACTGAGCGTAGTCGAAGTGGTAGTGAAGGAATCTTTCTGTAAAGAAAATAATTTAGATTACTTCATTTTGTTCGCAATAACAAAAAGAATATAAGATGACTATTTTAGATAAAATAATAGCCTTTAAAAAACAGGAAGTAGCAAAAATAAAAGCTGAAGTAGCTGTTAAAAAATTGGTAGAAAGCCCGAATTTTAAAAGACAACCAATTTCTTTGAAAAAATCATTATTGGAGCCTTATTCAACAGGAATTATAGCAGAGTTTAAACGTCAATCGCCTTCTAAAGGAATTATCAATGACAAGGCAACGATTACTGAAGTAACGAATGGATATTTAGATGCTAATGTAGCAGCACAATCAATCTTAACCGATACTTCTTTTTTTGGAGGTACCATGGCAGATTTGATGGAAGCACGAGTAATTAATCAACAAAAACCCATTTTAAGAAAAGATTTTATTGTTGATGGATTTCAAATAGTAGAAGCTAAAGCAATTGGTGCCGATGTGGTATTGTTAATAGCTACTTGTTTGACAGCTGAACAATTGAAGAATTACGGTCAATTAGCAACTGATTTAGGACTGGAGGTTTTGTATGAAGTTCATACTCAGGAAGATTTAGATAAAATTGGAGATTTGGATAATAAAATTATAGGAATCAATAACAGAAACTTAAAAACGTTTGAAGTTGATTTAGAACACTCAATAAATCTAGCAAGTCAAATTCCAGATACAGTTGTAAAAGTTTCAGAAAGTGGAATTTCAGATCCAAGAATTATAACAGGGTTAAAAGAACATGGTTTTCATGGTTTTTTAATAGGGGAAAACTTTATGAAAACAGAAAACCCAGGTCAAGCATGTCAAGAATTTATCGATCAAATCAGATAATATGAAACTAAAAGTTTGTGGAATGAAGTTTATAGAAAATATTCAGCAAGTAGCTGAATTACAACCTGATTATTTAGGGTTTATTTTCTATGAAAAATCATCAAGAAATTTTGAAGGCATCATTCCGAAACTACCTAAAGGAATCAAAAAAGTAGGTGTTTTTGTAAATGAGTATTTGGAGATTGTAGTTTCTTTAGTTGAAGAATATCAGCTGGATTCGGTTCAGTTGCATGGAGATGAACCTGTTGAATATATTCAAAAATTAAAGGGGTATTTACCAAAACTAGAAATTATTAAGGTGTTTGGAATTAAAGGAGAATTCAATTTTGACCTTTTAAAACCGTACGAAGAAGTAGTTGATTACTTTTTGTTTGATACCAAGGGGAAAGAGCGAGGAGGAAACGGAGTAACTTTTAACTGGCAGGTTTTGAGAGATTACAATTCAACAAAACCTTTCTTTTTAAGCGGAGGAATAGGTTTAGAAGAGGTAGGAGAATTACAATCCTTTCTTAAAAGAAAAGAATCACAATACTGCTTTGCCATTGATGTGAATAGCAAGTTTGAAACCAAGCCAGGAGTAAAATCAGTAGAAAAAATAAAAAAGTTTAAAAAGCTAACGGCTAACAGCTAAAACAAATTATATGAAATTTCAACCAGATAATAACGGGTATTACGGACAATTTGGAGGAGCATTTATACCAGAATTGTTATACCCAAACGTAAAAGAATTAGAAGATAATTATATAAAAATTATAGAATCTGAAGAGTTTCAAGAGGAATATAAAGATTTATTAAAACACTATGTTGGTCGTCCAAGTCCTCTGTATTTAGCAAAAAGGTTATCAGAAAAGTATGGAGCAACTATTTATTTAAAAAGAGAAGATTTAAATCATACAGGCGCGCATAAAGTAAACAATACCATTGGTCAAATTCTAATCGCAAAACATTTAGGAAAAACTAAAATTTTAGCAGAAACAGGTGCAGGGCAACATGGAGTGGCTACAGCTACAGTATGTGCCTTAATGGGGTTAGAATGCGTTGTTTTTATGGGAGAAACTGATATTCAACGACAAGCGCCGAATGTTGCCCGTATGAAAATGTTGGGAGCAAAAGTAGTACCAGCAACCAGTGGAAGCAAAACCCTGAAAGATGCTACGAATGAAGCTATCCGCTATTGGATTCAGTATCCAGATACGTATTACTTAATAGGCTCTGTGGTAGGTCCACATCCGTATCCAGATATGGTAGCGCGATTACAAGCAGTGATTTCAGAAGAAATGAAAGTACAGCTAAAAGAACAAACAGGGAAAGAAAATCCTGATACTATTATAGCTTGTGTAGGTGGAGGAAGTAATGCAGCAGGTGCTTTTTATCATTATTTAGAAGATAAAGAAGTGGAACTAATCGCAGTTGAAGCAGCAGGATTAGGAGTGAGTTCCGGAGAAAGTGCAGCAACGTCACAATTAGGGGAAGTAGGAGTTATTCATGGGAGTAAAACCATCTTAATGCAAGATGAATACGGACAAATTGTAGAACCATATTCTATTTCTGCAGGATTAGATTATCCAGGAGTGGGACCGTTACATGCTTATTTACATGAAACAAAACGAGCAACATTTATGAATGCTACGGATAAAGAAGCTCTAGATGCTGCTTATGAATTGACAAAAATAGAAGGAATTATTCCAGCATTAGAGAGTGCGCATGCATTAGCAGTATTACCAAAAATGGATTTACAAAAAGATCAAGTGATTGTGGTGAATTTATCAGGTAGAGGTGATAAAGATTTAGAAACGTATATAAAACATTTAAGCCAATAGCCTCTGGCTAATGGCTAAAAGCTATTAGAAATGAACTCAATTCAACATATATTCAATAAAAAGGAAAACAATTTATTATCAATTTTTTTTACCGCAGGTTTTCCAAAATTAGAAGATACTACAAAAGTTATTGCTAAGTTAAGTAATAGTGGAGTAGATTTTATAGAAGTAGGTTTGCCATATTCTGACCCACTTGCAGATGGACCAACTATTCAGCATAGTAGTGGTGTAGCGTTGAGAAACGGTATGAATCTCGACGTGGTTTTTGAACAGTTGTCTTCTATAAAAGAAACGAATAAAACGCCATTAGTAGTGATGGGATACTTGAATCAGATTATTAAATATGGAGAAGATAAATTCTGTCAAAAAGTAAAGGACTGTGGCATTGATACGGTAATTATTCCAGATTTACCAATGGTTGAATACGAAAATCACTATCAGCAGTTATTTGAAAAATACGGAATTACAAACGTGTTTTTAATTACACCACATACTTCTGAAGAGCGTATTCGTAAGGTTGATAGCTTAACCAAAGCATTTATTTATGTAGTCGCTTCAGCTTCTATCACAGGTGTAAAAGGAGAAGTTTCCGAAGAACAAATAGCCTATTTTAAAAGAATTCAAGCCATGAATTTACAAAGTAAACTTATTGTTGGTTTTGGTATTTCAGATAATAAAACTTTTACTACAGCTTGCGAGTACATGAATGGAGCGATTATAGGATCTGCATTTATAAATAGCTTGCAAAAAGGAAAAGAAATAAAAACTTTTATAAACTCAGTTGTTAATAAGTAGTAACTTTAATTACACCATTAGCACCTCTAAGTCCGTAATAAGCAGCGTCTGAACCTTTTAAAACAGTTATTTTTTTTATGCTTTCTGGGGTTATGTTTTCAAAAGTTGGTAACCCAACAGGAGCATTGTTTACTACATATAACGGTTCTGATGAACTGTTTAAACTGTTGACGCCTCGAATAATTATTTGATTATTACTTGAGATTGTAACTCCAGGAATTTGCTTAGCTCTAATGTAATCGTAGATGTTTCTATATTGAAAATTACCAAAAGGCTTTTGCTCTTCCGAAGATGCAATTGTTTTAGAATTAGGTAATTTAATTCTATTGTATTTTTTTCCATGATAACTAATAGTGTTAATACCGTGCTTAATAGAAAAAGCTGTGATATTTTTTGGTTTAATCTTGGTGCTTATTTTGAAAATACCTTTTGAATCCGTTTTTATAGGTTGTTCAATATTATCAAAAAGTATAGTAGCATTTTGGATAGGGATGTTCTTTTGATCTTTAACTATTATATAGATCTCTTGTGTTTTTTGTGAGAAAATATTACCAGTAAAAATTATTAGGGTAAAGATTAAAAGAAGATGTTTATTTAGTTTCATATAAGTTTTTTGCTAATTTATTAAAAATAAAAGCAGTGTAGTTAATAAAATCTTAAATTTTTTAAGGTTTCTTTGTAAATAGTTACTTTGCAGGTTTAAACGAATAACATGACAAAAAAAGTATTTTTAGGACTTGCACTTTTAGCAGGGAATTTCTTGTCAGCTCAAACTACATTAATACGTAAACCAGCGATTAGCCCTGACGCTTCTCAAATGGCATTTAGTTATTACGGTGATATTTGGCTGTACAATTTTACTGACCAACAAGCAAAGAGATTAACAATTCATAAGGGATATGAAAGCGATCCTATATGGAATGAAGAAGGAACCGAAATTGCGTTTTCATCCAATAGAAAGGGAAATGATAATGTATTTGTAACTTCTATAAAAGGAGGAGTTCCTAAACAGTTAACATACTATCCAACAGCCAATGTTCCTACAGATTGGACAAAAGAAGGAGATATTGTTTTTACGACTGGTCGCGTGTTAAGAGGTCCGGAGTGGGATAAACAAATGTATGTAGTTAATGAAAAGGGAGAAACACCTCGTCGATTATTAACTGCTTATGGTGAAATGGCTTCGGTAGCTCCTAACGGAAAATTAATCGCTTTTACCAAAGGGGCATGTCGTATTGCTCGTGAAGATTACTCAGGTTCTGCGCAACGTGATATTTGGGTTTATAACACTGAAACAAACGAATACCATCAAATAACAACAAGTAGCAAAAATGATCACTCTCCTGTTTGGGATACAGTGGGGAATTTATACTACATCGGAGCAAAAAGTGGACGTTATAATATTTATAAACAAGCAATTTCTGCAAATGGAACTGCCAATGGTACAGCTACTCAATTAACAAATCAAACAAAAGACGGTGTACAAACATTCTCAGTAAGTAATAATGGAACTATTGTTTATACTAGTGGGGCAGATACTTTCAAGTTAGAAAATGGAAAAACTCAAAAAATTAACTTAGATATTGTTTCAGATAATCGTTTTGAAGAAGAAGAAACTAAAACAGTTTCAGGAAACATTGGTAATTATGCAGTTTCACCTAATGGAAAAAACGTAGCATTAGAAATTAATGGAGAAATCTTTATAAAGGAGAATAATAAAGAAAAGAAGCGCTCAAACAATGTGAGCAAGCATCCGTATAGAGATATTAATCCACAGTGGTTAGACGATAAAACAGTTGTTTTTTCTTCAGATAGAGACGGAGTTTATCAATTGTACAGTGCAGTTTCTACAGATACTTTGGTGGGGTTGCACCGTAGTTTAAAAACAAAAGTTTCTAAACTAACAAATAGCAAAGAAGATATTGAATATTCTTTAGTTTCTCCTGATGGAAAGAAGATAGCTTATCAGGTGGGAAGAGGAATTTTAATGATTGCTGATATTAAAAAAGGAAAAGTAGCAAATGTTAAAGAATACTCTAATTCTTGGGCAGCTGCTGAAGGAGTTTCATGGAGTCCAGATAGTAAATACATAGCCTATTCTCAAGAAGACTTAAATTTTGATAGCGAAATTTTTATTCAATCTGTAGAGAATCCTTCTACAAAAATGAATGTATCGATGCATCCTAGAAGTGACCGAAATCCAGTTTGGAGTGCTGACGGAAAAAAGTTAGCATTTTTATCAAATAGAAGCGGAATCAATTACGATGTTTGGATGGTTTGGTTGGAAAAATCTGATTGGGAAAAGTCAAAACTAGATCGTGAAGAAGGAGCGTATTATCCAGAGAAAAAAGAAGAAGCTTCAAAAGACAAAAAGCATAAAAAAGCAAAGAAAAAAGTAGAAGTAAAAATTGATGAAGACAAAATTTATAATCGTTTAGTTCAAGTTACTTCTTTACAAGATAATGAGTATAGCCCTGTGTTTAGTTCAGATAGTGAGTTTATTTATTTCTCAGCTACAGATCCTGCGACACAAAAGAGAAGCACTTATAAGGTAAAATGGGATGGTAGCAAGCCAAAATTAGTAAAAGGAGTTGCTAATGCACGAAACTTTACTGAAAACAAAGGGAAAATTTATTTTACTTCAAGAGGAAAATTAGCTGAATTAAATACAAAATCAGATAAAGTAACGAAGTTACCACATAGTGCTACCTATACAACTAATAGAGAGGAAGTATATCAACAAGTTTTTGAAGAAGGAATTCGTGCATTAACAGCTGGTTTTTACGATCCAGAATTTCACGGATACAATTGGAATGCTTTAGTAAAGAAGTACAAGCCTTGGGTATTGTCAGCAACCACTCACGAAGATTATACCTATATGTTTAATTTGTTGTTAGGACAGTTAAATGCGAGTCATATGGGCTATCGAGGAAGTGCTCCTAGAAATGGAAGTGATAAAGTAGGGGTGTTAGGATTAGAAGTTGAAAATACCAAAAAAGGGGTAAAAATATTATACGTATTACCAAATTCAGTAGCTGATAAGTCTAACAGTAAATTAAAAGTAGGTGATGTTATTACTGCTGTTAATGGTCAGAAGATTGAAAAGAATACAAACTTCTATAACTTATTAAAAAACACACAATCAAAAGAGATATTGTTAAGCTTAGCTAGAGGAAAAGAAGTTGTATTGCGTCCAGAAAGATCTCTTAGAAATTTACAATATGAAGAATGGGTAAATTCAAGAAAGAAGTTAGTAGATGAATATTCTAACGGTCAGTTAGGGTATATTCATATTCAAGGAATGAACATGCCAAGTTTTGAGCGTTTTGAACGTGAACTAAAAGCAAGCGGTTATGGTAAAAAAGGAATTGTAATCGATGTGCGTTACAATGGTGGTGGATGGACTACTGATAGATTAATGGCGGTGTTAAATGTAGATCAACATGCATACACAATTCCAAGAGGAGCAGCAAAGAGTTTAAAAAATCATCAAAAATTTGCAGATAACTATCCGTTTAATGAACGTGCTATTTTATCGGTAAACACAAAACCAGTGGTAGCATTATGTAATGAAAATAGTTATTCAAATGCTGAAATTTTCTCACATGCCTTCAAGAGCTTAGGGTTAGGGAAGTTAGTTGGTCAACCAACTTTTGGAGCGGTTGTATCTACAGGAAGTAAGCGATTAGCTAACGGAATGATTCGTATGCCTTTTAGAGCATGGTTTGTAAAGAAAACAGGAGAGAACATGGAGAACGAAGCACCGGCAGTACCAGATTACTTAGTGAAAAATGCACCAGGATGGAAGGATAGAGGAGAAGATGCTCAATTAAAAAAAGCAGTGGAGGTGCTGTTACAAGATATTAAGTAGTAAGAACTAAAAATAAGATCAAGCGTAGAGTTTAAACTCTGCGCTTTTTTTATTCCTATTTTTGCCAAATGATGCAGATTACAGAACAAGAATTGTTAGAAAAATTAAAGGTAAATTTTGGGTATGATAGTTTTCGTTTAGAGCAACAAGCTATTATTGAAAATATAGTAGCAAAAAAAGATACCTTGGTTATTATGCCAACAGGTGGAGGAAAATCTATTTGTTATCAATTACCAGCCTTGTTTTTTGAAGGCGTTACGTTGGTGATTTCTCCATTAATTGCTTTGATGAAAGATCAAGTAGATAGCTTAAAAGCAAACGGAATTCCTGCAACTTTTTTCAATAGTAGTCAATCAACAGAACAACAACAAGATGTATTTGAAGCTATAGCATCAAAAAGTATAAAACTACTATATGTAGCTCCTGAAAGTTTATCATTACTTCAAAATGTATTAAACCAATCTTATATAAGTTGTATTGCTGTTGATGAGGCGCACTGTATTTCTGCTTGGGGGCACGATTTTCGTCCTTCATATAAACAATTAGCGTTTCTTAAAAAATCGTTACCAGATGTTCCTATTGTAGCGCTAACGGCTACGGCTGACAAAGCAACGCAACAAGATATTTTAGAGCAATTAGCAGTGCCCAACGCTACACAATTTATAAGTTCTTTTAACAGAGAAAATATTGCTTTAGAAGTGCGTCCTGCAAATGATAGAGTACAACAAATTATTAAGTTTATTCAAAGAAGGCCCAATGAAGCAGGAATTATTTATTGTTTGAGTAGAAAAGCAACGGAACAATTAGCAAAAAAGTTACAAGAAAATAACATTGATGCTAAAGCATATCATGCGGGATTATCTTTTGAAGAAAGAGCTAAAACTCAAGAGGCCTTCATTAAAGATGATTGTGAAGTAATTTGCGCGACTATTGCTTTTGGAATGGGAATTGACAAATCGAACGTTCGTTGGGTAATACACTACAATATGCCTAAAAACATTGAAGGCTATTATCAAGAGATTGGGCGTTCTGGTCGTGATGGATTACCAGCAAAGGCTTTATTATTTCATAGTTATGCCGATGTTATTCAGTTGCGTCAGTTTATTGAAAATACAGGGAATAAAGAAGTTCAAGAGGCAAAATTAGAACGTATGAAGCAATTTGCTGAAGCCACCGTTTGCCGAAGAAAAATATTACTCAGTTATTTTGGAGAATTAATAGAGGAGAACTGCGGAAATTGCGATGTGTGTAAGAATCCACCACAGTTTTTTGATGGAACTGTTATTGCTCAAAAAGGACTCTCAGCTATTTATCGATTACAAGGAAAAGAAGCCATGGGAACGGTGATTGATGTGTTAAGAGGAGCCAAAAACGCTGCAGTTTTAGATAAGAATTATGATAAACTGAAAACCTATGGGGTAGGTAATGACGTTTCTTGGAGAGATTGGCAACATTATTTAATTCAGTTAACGAATCAAGGGTATTGCCAAATCGCCTTTCATTTAAACAACAGTTTACAACTTACTGATTTTTCAAATAAAGTCCTTTTTGAAGGTGAAAAAGTACAATTAACCACTCCTGTAGCGTTTACAAAAGAAGTAAAAATAGCTATAAAAGAGAAGAAGAAAAAAGCAGTTAAGGATACGTTATTTGAACGTTTGCGAAAATTACGTTATCGTATTGCTCAAGAAGAAGATATAGCAGCATATTTAGTTTTTAATGATGCAACTCTTAGAGAAATAGAAAATGAAAGGCCACAATCTGACGAAGAATTTCTAGCAATAAGTGGAGTGGGACAGCGAAAGTTAGAAGTGTATGGCGCTGAGTTTATGGAAGAAATCAAAACTTTTTTAAACGAAAAGAAGAAAACTAAAAAAGATACCACTTTAGAAACGTTTAAGTTATATAAAGAAGGATTTACGGTTGAAGAAATAGCAGAGAATCGTGGATTAAAACCAACCACTATTTTTTCTCATTTATCTAAGTTATACCTAGAGGGAAAAGATGTGAGTTTAGATGAATTTATAGAAGCAGATACCTTAGCGTTAGTAGCAAACGCAAAAAAAGTTTTGAAAAATGAAACCGCTTTAAAACCGTATTTTGAGTTCTTGAGAGAACAAGTTCCCTATGAAAAAATACGAGTAGGATTAACTATTTTACAAAGGAAATGATAAGTTTTATTACATATGAGTAAAGAAAACTTTCCTACAGAGTGTAAGTCAGATGAAGTTTCAAGACTGCAAGAGAGAATTAAAAACTTTGAGACTAAAATTGCTTCCGTTGAAACTAAGTTGTTCCCTTTTGAGCAATTATTACGCAATGAGATTTCTGATTTATTAATAGAAGAAAGGGAGTTGGTTATGTTGTTTAAGCAACAAAAGAAAGCCAAGAAAGAGAAAAGGTTAGCGCAAAAAAGAAAAGGTAAAAATTATAAGGAAGTTACTCAAGTTGTTCCTGTTTCAAAAGAACGGGTAACACAAGAAAAAGAGCATCAAAAAGAGAAGAAGAAATTGTATAAAGAAGCGATGTTGTATGTACACCCTGATAAATTTTCGATGCAAGAAAACGAACAACAAAAAGCGACAGAAACTACCACAAAACTTATTGAAATATACCAGAACGGAAGTTTAGAAGAGTTAGAAGCTTTTCACGCGCATATTTTTGGAGGTAATACCACAATGAATTTTAGTAAAGATATTTCGCTCATTCAAAAAACAACCAATAGTACTTCTTATTTAGTAAAAGAAGTTGAGCGATTAGAAAAAGTATTGAATGATTTATTAGAGAGTTATACCTATAAAGTTTTAACAACCTATGAAAACCCTATGTCATTTGCTGACGAATTGAAAGCCTATTACGATGATAGAATTTTTAAACTTCGTAAACGAACTAGAACAAAAAAGTAAACCTCTTAGAAGTTTCTAAGAGGTTTATTATACTTATCTGCAAACATTGTTTGCTTACATGTTTCGTCTGTACTGACCACCAACTTCAAATAAAGCAGAGGTAATTTGACCTAACGAACAAACTTTAGTAGCTTCCATTAGCTTTTCAAAAATATTTTCATTTTGAATGGCAGCTTGTTGCACTTTAGTTAATTCTTCCGTAACCTTTTCTTTGTTGGCTTTATTTAAGCTTTCTTTGGTCTTGATTTGGAATTGTTTTTCATCTTCCGTAGCTCTAATTACTTCCGCTGGTTGTACCGTTGGAGAACCTTTAGAACTTAAGAACGTATTTACACCAATAATTGGGAATTCACCAGTGTGCTTTAAGGTTTCATAGTATAAGCTCTCTTCTTGAATTTTAGAACGTTGATACATCGTTTCCATCGCACCTAATACACCACCACGTTCGGTAATTCTGTCGAATTCAGCTAATACAGCTTCCTCTACTAAGTCGGTTAATTCTTCAATAATAAATGAACCTTGAATTGGGTTTTCGTTTTTAGCCAATCCTAATTCTTTATTGATGATTAACTGAATTGCCATTGCACGACGTACAGATTCTTCTGTAGGCGTAGTAATTGCTTCATCATACGCATTCGTGTGTAACGAGTTACAGTTATCATAAATCGCATATAAAGCCTGTAGCGTTGTACGAATATCATTAAAATCAATTTCTTGAGCGTGTAATGAACGTCCAGAAGTTTGAATATGATATTTTAACATTTGTGCTCTAGGGTTCGCTCCGTATTTGTGTTTTAGTGCTTTTGCCCAAATTTTACGTGCTACACGACCAATCACCGCATATTCAGGATCAATACCATTAGAGAAGAAGAACGATAAGTTTGGTCCAAACTTATTGATATCCATTCCTCTTGATAAGTAATACTCTACATAGGTAAATCCATTCGCTAGTGTTAAGGCTAACTGTGTAATTGGATTTGCACCAGCTTCTGCAATATGATATCCAGAGATTGAAACTGAATAGAAATTACGAACATTTTTCTCAATAAAATATTCTTGAACATCTCCCATTAAACGTAATGCAAATTCCGTAGAGAAAATACACGTGTTTTGTGCTTGATCTTCTTTTAAGATATCTGCTTGAACTGTACCACGTACTTGTGCTAAGGTATTCGCTTTAATTTCGGCATATACATCGGCAGGTAAGATTTGATCACCGGTAACCCCTAAAAGTAATAATCCTAATCCGTCATTACCTTCTGGTAAATCACCATTATATTTAGGTCTGTCAATACCTTTATCGTCGTATAATTCTTTAAGTTTAGCTTCAACCTTTTTCTCTAGTTTATGTTCTTTGATGTACTTTTCACAATTCTGATCGATGGCTGCATTCATAAAGAATCCTAATAACATAGGAGCAGGACCATTAATGGTCATAGAAACAGAAGTCATAGCATGACTTAAATCGAAACCAGAATATAATTTTTTAGCATCGTCTAAACAACAAATAGAAACCCCAGCATTACCAATTTTACCATAAATATCTGGTCTGTGTCCTGGATCGTTACCATATAATGTAACCGAGTCAAATGCAGTAGATAAACGCTTAGCAGGCATACCTAAACTTACATAGTGGAAACGACGGTTGGTACGCTCAGGTCCACCTTCACCAGCAAACATACGCGTTGGATCTTCTCCGGTACGTTTAAAAGGATATAATCCTGATGCATATGGAAATTCACCAGGAACATTCTCTTGTAAATTCCAACGTAATAAATCACCCCAAGCTTGGTATTTAGGTAAAGCAACTTTCGGAATTTGTGTGTGTGAAAGTGATTCTGTATGCGTTTCTATTTTAATTTCCTTATCACGTACTTTGAATGAGTAAATAGGATCTTTGTATTTTTTTACTTTCTCTTGCCAGTTTAAAATGATTTCCCAGTTATGTGGGTCAAGATTTAGTTTTACTTTATCAAATTGAGCAAATAATAACTTTACAAATGGTTGTTCTTCCTCCTGAACTTGTTTCTGAATAGCATCTTGGTCAATTCCGTTTTTAGTAAGGAAAGGTTCCGTCACTTCGTTCGGAATGACAGATAAGATGGTTTGATAGATTCCGTATAATTTCTGAGCTACTTTTTCTTGCTCATCAACTTTTTTGTCGTAAGCGCGGTTGTTTTCTGAAATTTCAGATAAATAACGTGTTCTACTAGGTGGAATTACAAATATCTTTTCAGACATTTCTTTCGTAATTTCAAAAGTAGATTGTAAATCAGCTCCCGCCTTTTCAACCAATTTATCCATAATCGCCTTGTATAGCGAGTTCATTCCTGGATCGTTGAATTGAGATGCAATTGTTCCAAAAACAGGCATGTCATCCATATGAACATCCCATAAATTGTTGTTACGCATGTATTGCTTTTTTACATCGCGTAAAGCATCTAAAGCACCTCTTTTATCAAACTTATTGATAGCTACTAAATCAGCAAAATCAAGCATGTCGATTTTTTCTAACTGTGTTGCAGCACCAAATTCAGGAGTCATTACATACAAAGAAGTATCAGAATGTTCGATAATCTCTGTATCTGATTGTCCAATACCAGAAGTCTCTAAAATGATTAAATCAAACTCCGCAGCTTTTAAAACTTCTACCGCTTCGTTTACGTATTTAGATAACGCTAAGTTTGACTGACGTGTAGCTAATGAACGCATGTATACACGTTCATTGTTAATAGCATTCATACGAATACGGTCACCTAATAAAGCTCCTCCTGTTTTTCTTTTTGAAGGATCAACAGAAATTAATCCAATCGTTTTGTTTGGAAAATCAATTAAGAAACGACGGACTAATTCGTCAACTAAACTCGATTTACCAGCACCACCCGTACCCGTGATACCTAATACTGGAGTTTTGGAGTTTTTATTTTTTTTATGAATGGTTTCTAAAGCTTCTTTAGCAACTTCGGGGAAGTTCTCCGCAGCAGAAATTACACGAGCAATACTGCCAACTTCTTTATCGGCTAGTTTGTCTACTTCTCCATTTAACGCATCTCCAATGGCAAAGTCTGATTGTTGAACTAAATCATTAATCATTCCTTGTAATCCCAATTCACGACCATCATCAGGAGAGTAAATACGAGTAATTCCATAGTCCATCAATTCCTTGATTTCCTCTGGTAGAATTACTCCGCCACCACCTCCGAATATTTTAATATGTCCAGCTCCTTTTTCTTGCAATAAATCATACATGTATTTAAAGTACTCGTTGTGTCCACCTTGGTACGAAGTCATAGCAATTGCATTTGCGTCTTCTTGAATAGCACAGTTTACTACTTCTTCAACGCTTCTATCATGTCCTAAGTGAATTACTTCAACCCCAGTAGATTGAATAATTCGGCGCATAATATTAATGGCAGCGTCGTGTCCATCAAATAAAGAAGCCGCAGTTACAATTCGTACTTTGTGTTTAGGTTTATAGGGAGTTATTTGTTCCATTCGTAAATTGTCTTAATTTTCGGGTACGCAATTTACGGAATTATTAAAAAATAGCAGGATGTTTTGAAAACTATAAATAATCAAGAAAAGCCCATCTTTTTCGAGTAGATATATAATCTAAATTATGTTCATTTTGATAGGCCTCTCGCTCAAAACTTAGGTTTTTGTATGCTAAAGATGTTTTTCGATACATCAATAATCGAATAAACCACTCTAAAAAATAAAGAATATAAAAAAATACAATTAAGAGTTCTCGCTGTTGTTTTAAGTGAATTTTCTCATGATTTATCAAAACAGGATTACCTTTTAAATCTTCTCTTTTCAAAAAGATAAAAGGATACAATGTCATTCCAGCAAAACCTTTCGGAATAATATGTTTTGATATAAAAATCATAAATCTGTTTATGCAATAACTAGTCAAAGGTACAATTTATTGTTAGGATACAAGAGTAAATAAAATGAGGACTGAAAATTTATACCTTTTAAAATCAAATTTTTTAAGGGTATAAACTTATATTTGTGCAAACTTCAAAGAAGATGGATATTTTAACATTAAAATATAAGAAGAGGATTGAAGCTCAGTATCACAGAGCAGATATCCGTTATCCATAGTTTTTTCATTTTTTTACGCTTATCAACAACTTATAATTAACAAGTTTTCAGTTTTTTATTGAAAACTCAAAAACGTATAAAATGACTTTTAAAGAACAAATAAAACAAGGAATTCCAACAACATTACCTCCAAAGCAAGAGTATGATACTACCATAAATCACGCGCCAAAACGTAAAGAAATTTTAACTGAAGAAGAAAAGAAGTTAGCTTTACGTAATGCGTTGCGTTATTTTGATAAAGAACATCACTCAGCATTATTACCTGAGTTTGCTGAAGAATTAGAAAAGTACGGACGAATTTATATGTATCGTTTCCGTCCTGATTATAAGATGTACGCGCGTTCTATTGATGAATACCCAGGGAAATCAGAGCAAGCAAAAGCTATTATGGTAATGATTCAAAATAATTTGGATTATGCAGTAGCGCAACACCCACATGAATTAATTACTTATGGTGGTAACGGTGCGGTGTTTTCTAACTGGGCACAATACTTACTAACGATGAAGTACTTATCTGAAATGACTGATAAGCAAACTTTAGTAATGTATTCAGGGCACCCAATGGGATTATTTCCATCACATAAAGATGCACCAAGAGTGGTAGTTACAAATGGTATGATGATCCCGAATTATTCAAAGCCAGATGATTGGGAAAAGTTTAATGCGTTAGGAGTAACTCAATATGGGCAAATGACAGCAGGAAGTTACATGTATATAGGTCCACAAGGAATTGTACATGGAACAACAATTACTGTGTTAAACGGATTCAGAAAAATAGGAAAATCACCAAAAGGGAACTTATTTGTAACTGCCGGTTTAGGAGGAATGAGTGGAGCACAACCAAAAGCAGGAAATATTGCAGGTTGCATTACAGTGTGTGCTGAGGTGAACCCAAAAATAACGCAGGTTCGTTTAGATCAAGGTTGGATTGATGAAAAAATCACAGACTTAGATGAATTAGTAGCACGTGTTCGTAAAGCAAAAGAAAACGAAGAAGTTGTTTCGTTAGCATATTTAGGAAACATCGTGGATGTTTGGGAAAAGTTTGCTGAAGAAGATGTGTATATTGATTTAGGTTCAGATCAAACATCGTTGCACAATCCATGGGCAGGAGGTTATTATCCAGTAGATATGTCGTTTGAAGAATCAAACGAAATGATGGCGAATAATCCAGAGTTGTTTAAAGAAAAAGTACAAGAAACCTTACGTCGTCACGCAAAAGCGATTAATAAACATACAGAAAAAGGAACGTATTTCTTTGATTACGGGAATGCCTTTTTATTAGAAGCAAGTAGAGCAGGAGCTGATGTAATGAACCCAAATCCGATGTTGGGAAGAGAGTTCAAGTATCCTAGTTATGTACAAGATATTATGGGGCCTATGTGTTTTGATTATGGTTTTGGGCCTTTCCGTTGGGTATGTACTTCAGGAAAACCAGAAGATTTAGCCAAAACGGATGCGATTGCTTGTAAGGTATTGGAGAAAATTATGAAAAAATCTCCTGAAGAAATCCAACAACAAATGGCAGATAATATTCAGTGGATTAAAGGAGCGCAAGAAAATAAGTTAGTTGTAGGTTCACAAGCACGTATTTTATATGCAGACGCTGAAGGACGTATGAAAATAGCAGAAGCGTTTAACAAAGCAATTAAGAAAGGAAAAATTGGCCCAGTAGTCTTAGGTCGTGATCATCATGATGTATCTGGAACTGATTCACCTTACCGTGAAACTTCCAATATTTATGATGGTTCGCGCTTTACAGCAGATATGGCAATTCATAATGTAATTGGAGATAGTTTTAGAGGAGCTACTTGGGTTTCTATCCACAACGGAGGAGGAGTAGGCTGGGGAGAAGTAATCAATGGAGGATTTGGCATGCTTCTTGATGGTTCTAAAGATGCATCAAGACGCTTAAAATCAATGCTTTTCTGGGATGTGAATAACGGGATAGCAAGACGTAGTTGGGCACGAAATGACGAAGCTGTTTTTGCTATCAAACGTGCCATGGAAGCTGAAAAGAAGTTAAAAGTAACACTTCCTAACTTAGTAGATGATGCATTATTAGAAAACATGTAAATCCTAAGAGAAATGAAAAATTTAAAATTACTTTTTTTGCCAATTATAGTTCTACTAATTACTTCGTGTAGTTCGGTAAGGGTAGTAACGGATTATGATACTCAAACTGACTTTAATCAGTATAAAACATTTGCATTTTATAAAACAGGAATAGACAAAGCTCCGATCTCTGATTTAGATAAAAAACGTATTATGCGTGCTATTGAAGCAGAGTTGACGGCGAAAGGGATGACAAAGTCAGCTACACCAGATGTTTTAGTGAGTTTGTTTACTAAGTCTCGTGAACGTATTAATGTGAATGATAATTTCTATGGAGGATTTTATTATCCTTGGTATTATGGTCCAAGTCCAGTAACTGTTTCTCAATATACCGAAGGTACGTTGTTTATTGATTTGTTAGATGCTGACAAAAAAGAGTTAGTTTGGCAAGGAATAGGAACGGGAGCTTTGAGAACAAGTAGTGTAGAAAGAAAGGAAGCTCGTATTAAAGAGTTTGTGGCTGAGATTATGGCGGAGTATCCACCTAACGCTAAAAAGTAAGATTTAAATTTTTTAAAGATATACAAATACGTTAAGCAGAAACATAAAGTCTGTTTAACGTATTTTTTTATGATATTTGTAACATGAGAAATAAGATATTAAAACCCACTCCTGATGAGTATTATACTAACGAACAAGGGTATAGGGTTTTTAAAGAAGCGTACCATTTACGTCGTGGATATTGTTGTAAAAACGGCTGTAAACATTGTCCTTATGGATATGATAAAAATACCGATAGTTTCAAATAAATGTGACAATAATTAGTTTATTGTTTCTAAAAAGATAGATAAAATCAAACAAGTAAACATGAAAAAAATTACAGTATTCTTTATTGCACTAACTTTTATGGGATGTGCAGAATTACAAAAAGTAGTAAATCAACTACCACAAGGAGGAGTGTTAACACAAGAACAAATTGGTAATGGTTTACGTCAAGCCTTAGACAATGGTATTCAGCATCAAGTAACCAAGTTAACTTCAAAAGATGGTTTTTATAAAAATGATTTAGTGAAAATTTTATTACCAGAGGAATTACAAGCAGTTGATAAAGGTTTGAGAAAGATAGGTTTAGGTAATTTAGCTGATGAGGGTTTAAAAGCAATCAACAGAACAGCTGAAGATGCTGTAAAAACGGCTACACCAATTTTTGTAAATGCTGTTAAGGAAATTACGTTTGCAGATGCAAAAAACATTTTATTAGGGGCGGATAATGCAGCTACTTCTTATTTAGAAGGAAAAACAACAACAGCTTTGTATAGTGAGTTTAATCCAGTGATTAAAAACTCATTTTCGAAAGTAGGAGCTGATAAAATTTGGTCAAACTTAATCACGAAATACAATAGTATTCCATTTGTTAAAAAAGTGAATCCAGACTTAACAGATTATGTAACTACGGAAGCTTTAGAAGGTGTTTTTACCATGATTGCTGTTGAAGAAAAAGGAATCCGTGAAAAAGTAGGGTTACGTGATACTCCTTTGCTACGTCAGGTATTTGCGTTGCAGGATAATAAATAAAATTAGAAAGCTCTTGAGAAATCAAGAGCTTTTTTGTTGTTGGTAATAATTAAAATAGGAATTTTCCCCGTTTTAAATTTTGATTAGTTTTTATATTTCTGTAAACCAAATATTTACGTATATTTATAATCCGCTTAAATTTTAATATAATGTCAAGAATTAATCAATTACGTAGATACAGAAAACATCTTGAAGAGAGATATTTAAGGTTGGTTGAGACAGCTAATGATTATAAATATGAAGATGAGTGTAAAAGTGACCGCTCAGCATTCAAAGCAATGAAGATTTTAGAAAAACTAAATAGAATAAAATATTTAGATGAAGATATGTCAAATCCTGCTGTGTAACTCCTTGAAATAATCAAAAGCTTTTAACAGTCTACTACCGTACCAAGAAAAGTACTCGCCATCGACCAAAATAGGTGTGCTGTTGCTTGTGTGCTCTTTTATTTTAGCAGTGTGTTTTTCTTTAAAAGGAAAAGGTTCTGAAGAAAGTAAAACGAGTTCTGCTTTTCTTTGTTTTGTGGTTTCGAGAGTAACTTCAGGGTAACGCTCTAAATCACTGTAAATATTTTCAAATTTGTTGAGCTCAAGTAGGTGATTTATAAACGTGTTATTTGCGGCAACCATCCAAGGATTTTTCCAAATAAAATAAGCTACTTTTCTGCTTTTCCTATCGTGAATAAAATTTTTAAAATCGATTACTTTTGATTCTAATTCATGAATCATTTTATCAGCTTCTTTTTTTTTGTCAAAAAAACTTCCGTATAAAGAAATAATATCAATAGCGTCAGCAAGTGTAAAGATATCAGAAACGTGAGTGTATGCTATTTGTTGGCAGGCTTCAACTATTTCTTTAGTGTTTTCTTCTTTGTTACATAAAATGATATCAGGTTGAAGTTCCTTGATTTTATCTGTTTTTATGTTTTTTGTACCCCCAACTACTGTTTTTGTTTTTAAAAGATGTTTTGGGTGAACACAGAATTTAGTTACTCCCACTATACTATCTTCAAGTCCCAAGTCAACTAGAAGTTCTGTTTGACTTGGAACCAAAGAAATTATTCTTTTATACTTTTTATCAATACCCATTAAAGCAAAAGTAAGGATTCAAAAAAAAAGAGCTATTATTTAACCCCCATTAGCTCTTGAAAATCTTTTTTATAGCTTTTACTTACTCTGAAAGTTTTATTATCATTAATTTTTACATCTGTTTCACCATAATTAGAGGTGATAATTTCATCAATAAAATTAGAGTTAATTATTGTTGATCTATGAATTCTAATAAATAAGTTAGAGTTTAACCTTTTAATAATGCTAGAAAGAGACTCTCTTAGTAAATACTTTTTGTTATCCGTAGTAAAAATTTCTACATAATAACCAGAAGCAGAAATATACTTAATTGAGTTTCGCTCTAAAAAGATTATTTTATTTCCTGATTTAATATTAATCTTGGTCCCTTTTACGGGCATTTCAATTGGAGTTTTTTCTTTTACAAGATCTAGGATGTTATCTAAGTTAGAAAGTTTTTCTATTTTTTTGTAGTCAATAACTTTTTTAATTGAAGCGTAAAATCTGTCTTTTTCTAGGGGTTTTAAAAGGTAATCAAAGGCAAAATAATCAAAAGCTTTTACAGCATGTTCGTTAGAAGAAGCTGTGAAAATAAAAATAGGCTTTTTAGGTAGAGTTATTTTTTCGATAATATCAAACCCTGTCATATTGTTGATTTTTGTATCAAGATAAACAACATCAGGGGATAAGGTGTTAATTTTTTTTATAGCATTTGAACCATCAGAACACTCACCAATGATTTCTATAAAACTATACTCACTCACTAATTTTTTAAATCTAGATCGAGCGTTCTTTTCATCGTCAACGATTAGAATTGATATCTTCATTTATAATATGTTTTCCAATAACTAAAACAACCAAATAAGAGTTCTCCCTAATTTGAAGGATGTTTAATTGTAGTTAAATTTTTATTAAAACTAGAGTTGTATGTTAAAAGTTGAGTTAGTAATTCTTAAGAAGGTTGAAGGAAACCATTGTTATTAATAATTAAGTTGATTTACGCTGCAAAATTAATGAAGAAAATCTTAAGAAGCGTAGTCGGCTAAAGGGGTTTTGAGAAAATTAACATTAATTAACAAATGATGATAAAGAGTTGTTTGTTGTTTACTTCCTTAAAGTGTTTTTTCACATCAAATAAACGGTTGTTTGATTCAAATAGGTGTAGGCAAAAACTTATTGCCGTTAGTTTTACAAATGTTAATTAATAAAAATTTAATAATTTATGAATCTACATTTAAAAAATGTGATCTGTGTATTATTCTTTTTTAGCTTTTTGCTAAATATCAATGCGCAGGAGAAGAAAATCACCGGTGTAGTATCTGATAGTTCAGGTCCTTTACCAGGTGTAAATGTAATTTTAAAGGGTACAACCATAGGTACAGAAACAGACTTTGATGGGAAATACTCTATAAATGCTAAACAAGGAGATGTTTTAGTATTTACTTTTGTTGGAATGCAAGCTGCAGAAAAAACTGTAGGTTCAGGTTCTGAACTTAATGTTTTAATGCAAGAAGATTCTAACTTATTAGAAGAGATCGTTATTGTTGGATACGGAACTAGTTCTAAAAAAGATTTAACGGGGTCTGTAGCAACAATTGGAGTAGAACAACTACAAGATAAGCCAGTAGCTAACGTAACACAGGCTTTACAAGGTAAAACTTCAGGTTTACAAATTGTAAGTACTGGAGGTAGAGCAGGTGATGCTACTCAAATTAGTATTAGAGGTAACGGTTCTTTGAGTGCATCAAACAATGCATTATACATTATTGATGGTGTTCCTCAAGAAGATATGTCTGGAATTTCTCCTGAAGATATTAAAAGTATTAGTATTTTAAAGGATGCTGCTTCTACTGCAATTTATGGTTCAAGAGCATCAAATGGTGTTATTTTAATTCAAACAAATAGAGGAGGATATCAACAAGATATTTCTGTGTCTTTTAACACTTCTTATGGTTTTCAAAATATTATTAAAAGACCAAATTTATTAGATGCTCAAGGATATAAGCAAGTATTAGATGCAGCAAGAGTAAACTATGAGCAAGATATTGCTTCTGGTGATTTAGACGCACCAAAAGATCCTACAGTTTTAACTCCATTACCTAATAGTTCTTACAATACAGACTGGTTAAAGTTAGTGTTAAGAGAAAATGCAACTGTTAAAAGACATCAGTTTAGTGTATCTGGCGGAGGAGAAAATACTAGAGCGTATTTATCAGCTTCTTTATACGATCAAGAAGGTATCATAAAAGAAGATACGTACAAAATTGGACGTGTAAAATTAAATTTAGAGCAAAAAATGAATGACTACATAAAGTATGGAGTTAATTCTTATTTCTCATATTCAGAGGCTACTCCTTTTGCAGATGATAATAGTACATATCAGCCTTATTCAAGAGCATTAGGAGCAAGACCAGATGTTAGTCCTTACGATGCGGACGGTAAGATTGCTGTTCATAGCTTTGTTAATCCGTTGTTTGCTTTTGAAAGACAAGTAACTGATAAATGGCAAAACTTAGGAGGAACATTGTTTTTAGATGTGACGCCAATAGAAAGTGTTGTATGGCACTCTGCTTTTAGTGGTAATATTAGAAGTAATAGATATAATAGATACGATGCTCCTAACACAAGAAGAGGGTTGAATGGAGATGGAGTACCTACAGGATATGGTTTGTATAGTACAGAAAACAATAGAGATTACTTAATTGAAAATACTGTAACTTATACAGATAAGTTTGCTAACGATAAATTAAAGTTAACTTTATTAGGAGGTCACTCTTTCCAACAATGGGATTATGAAAGTGCTTATGTAGCTGGTGAAAACTTCCCGTCAAGTGATTTAAATTGGTTGGTTTCTGCAGGAGAAATTAATCAAGGAGATAGTTTTTATAAGGCTATGGCATTAGAGTCGTATTTTACTAGATTACAATTGTCTTGGGATTCTAAGTATCACTTTATGGTATCAACAAGATATGATGGGTCTTCAAAATTTAGAAAGGAAAACAGATGGGGTAGTTTCCCTGCAGCATCTTTAGGTTGGACAATTTCTAACGAAAAGTTCTTCAATGTACCAGCTATTACAGAATTAAAAGCAAGAGCTTCTTTTGGATATACTGGTAACCAAACAGGTATTTCTTATGCTTCTGGACAAAGTTTAATTGGTTCTGGTGAAAATTATGATCAAGCTCCAGGTTTAGCAGCAACTACTATTTTTAACCCTGACTTAAAATGGGAAAAAGGAGAAGCTTTAAACTTAGGATTAGATATCACATTATTTGATAGAATTGATGTTAACTTAGATTACTATGAAAAAGAAACTCAAGATCTTTTAAGTAGGGTTAATGTACCGCAAGAAAGTGGATTTAGAACAATGTTAGCTAACGTTGGTAATATTTCAAATAAAGGTTTTGAAGCTAATGTTAATGCTAGAATTATTGAAAAAGAAGATTTTAAATGGAACTTCGGTGCTAACTTTTCATACAATGATAATAAAGTATTAAAGGTAGGAGCTGAATCAGGACAATACACAACAGGATTTGCCTCTATTGTTAAAGAAGGTAGCCCTTTAGGTTCGTTCTTTATCTTAGAATCAGCAGGGGTAGCTTCAGAAGCTTATACATACAAGAAAGCTGATGGTACAGACGGTCAAACAGTGGCAGCTGGAGATATGATTTATGTAGACCATAATGGTGATGGACAAATTACTGATGCTGATAAAAAAGTATTTGAAGGAGGTATTGCTCCAATCTACGGAGGTTTTAACACTTCTGTTGAATACAAAGGTTTTGATTTATCAATTAGTGGTCAATACTCTTTAGGTAAAAAAGTATATGCACTTTTCAAGGAAGACGGATTGAACGGAGGAGCAGTTGGAGCACCATCTTATTCTGAAAACATGTTAACGGAAATGTTAGATTATTGGACGCCAACAAATACGAATGCTTCTAACCCAAGACCACATTTATCTTCTGAAATTTCTGCATGGAACACTCAAAGATCTACAAGATACTTAGAGGATGCTGATTATTTAAGAATTTCAGATATTACTTTAGGATATAATTTTGACTTCTTAAAAGATTCAGATGTTAAATTCATTAAAAGTTTAAGACTTTATGCTCAAGTAAGAAACCCATTTACATTTACTAAATATTCAGGAGCAGATCCAGAAGTAAGTTATGTAGATCAAGCAGCACAAGGTAGCCAAGATAGAACAGACGGAAGTAAAATTGGAGCTGGAGTTGATTTAGGAGGTATTCCAAACGTGAAATCATTCTTGGTAGGATTAAACGTTAAATTTTAATAATAAAATACGATGATTAAAAAAATTTCAAAAATACTTTTCATAGGGTTATTTGCGGCGTTAACAACATCTTGTAGCGATCAGTTAGATATACCTTCTGAAGCATCTCTAGACGCAAATTCAAGCTTAGCAACAGAAGATGTAGATAAATTATTAACAGGGTTATATAAAAAGATGAGACACCCTAATCAGTATGGTTATTTCGCAATAATGAATACTGAAATTATGGGAGATAACTATAAGCCAGTTAAATTTCAATGGTTTCAAGTACAGAACTTTTACGAAAATAAAGTTCCTGCAAGTGATATTTTATTAAGTTATTTTTATGCAGATTACTATGCAGGTATCGATAGAGCTAATACTATATTAAAAGTACCTTCTGCAAATGAAGCTCAAAAAGGAGCAGCACGTTATAGCAGAGCTTTAAGTTACTTAAGACTTTATGATATGTTTGAAAGAGTTCCTTTAGTAGATGAAAGTTATGATAGAACACCTATTGCACCTTCTTCAAAAGAGGATGTGTTAAACTTTATTGTTGAAGATTTAAAATACGCAAAAGAAAACTGTGTAAGTTTTAATGGACTTAGTTTGTTAGAAAGTCAAAAAACTCCTACAAAAGAAGCAGCATCAGCTCTTTTAGCAAGAGTTTACAGAGTGCAAGGTGATATTGCAGCTGCAGGAGCAGAAGCAGAAGAGTTAATTACATCAGGTAAGTTCTCTTTAGCAGCAAACCCTTTAGAGAGAGATTCAGAAGTTATCTTTATGTTTAAAGGTAATAAAGCAGAAGAAGTTGGTTCTTGGGGTTGGATTATGAGTCCTATGGCAAAAGATTGGAACTGTTTTGCAGCAGCTGATGATTTAACAGCATTAGTAAAAGGAGAAGATACTCGTGAAATCTTATTTGACTTTGCTGGTAAAGATGATAATGGAGGTTATATTTACTCAAATAAATATAAAAGAGAAGATGATTCAGATTTATTAGTATCTAGAATTGCTGAAATGTATTTAATTTCTGCAGAAGCAGGTAATACAGGAAGATTAACAGAATTACAAACAGCAAGAAAATCTTCGTTAACATTAGCTGAAGAAAGACGTTTAGAAATGTCTTTTGAGTGGACAAGATGGCAAGATTTAAAATTAGAAGGAAAGGCTTCTTATGTTTTACCTTACCCAACTAGAGCGGTTGATTCTAACCCATTACTTCAGTAATAAGTAAAATAGATCTTACCCTTAAATAAAAAAAAGCTGAGAATATATTCTCAGCTTTTTTAATATATAGCTTTCTCAAATCAAAAATAAGGTGATTCAAATCAAAGTTGTAAGTATGAAGTAGTAAGCTTAATACTTTTGCACCATCTTACATCAAATTTTGTTTTCATTGATGTAATTATTTGAATTAGTTATAAAGTCAAGGAGTTATTAACCTTGACTTTTTTTATTTTAAAATATTTTCCATTTGCTGTTGTAGTTCTGTTGCTTTTGTAGCAGCAGCTTCAGCAAAATCATTTCCGTTAGAAGCATAAATAATTCCACGAGATGAATTAATTAATAACCCTATAGTGTCAGTCATTCCGTATTTACAAACTTCTTCTAAGCTTCCGCCTTGGGCACCTACCCCAGGAACTAATAAAAAGCTCTCAGGAATAATTTTTCTTATATCCGCTAAATATTCAGCTTTGGTAGCACCAACTACATACATCAAGTTTTGTGAGTTCTTCCAAGATTTAGAAGTTTCAATAACCTGTTTGTATAATTCTTTACCATCAACTGTTTTTGTTTGAAAGTCGAAAGCACCTTGGTTAGAAGTTAAAGCCAACATAATGGTATGTTTGTCTTCAAAAGCTAAAAAAGGTTCAACAGAGTCTTTTCCCATATACGGAGCAACTGTTACCGAGTCAAAAGCTAAGTCTTCAAAAAAAGCTTTTGCATACATGGTAGAAGTATTACCAATATCACCACGTTTAGCATCAGCAATGGTGAAAATTTCAGGATATTTTTCGTTTAAGTAATTAATCGTTCTTTCAAGAGATTTCCACCCTTTAATTCCATAAGCTTCGTAAAAAGCAGTATTCGGTTTGTAAGCTACACAAAGATGGTGAGTAGCATCAATAATAGCTTTATTAAAGGCAAAAATAGGATCTTCTTCTTGAAGTAAATGAGCTGGAATTTTGTCTAAATCAACATCCAGTCCAATACATAAAAACGATTTCTTTTTTCGAATTTCAGATACAAGTTGTTGTGTTGTCATGTGTTGTTGTAAAAGTTAGGCAAAAGTACATAAATTTAGCAGTTTCTGTTATCTTTGTTATATATGTTTCAATATATAGTTAACAAAATTTTTTACGGATTCTTAACACTGTTTGGTGTAGTTACTGTGATTTTTTTACTGTTTAACATTTTACCAGGTGATCCAGCTCGTATGATGTTAGATCAGAGAGAAGACACCGAACAACTACAAAATATTCGAAAAAAATACGGATTTGATAAACCTGTATTTACGCAGTATTTGTATTATTTGAATGATGTTTCTCCGTTGTCTTTTCATAGTAAAAATGCTGATAATTATACCTTCTTATCAGAAGGTAAATACAATGCGCAACCCTTGTTTTCTGTTGGGAATACAGAGGTGGTTATAAAAACACCGTATTTACGTCAATCATTTCAAAAAAATGGAAAAAACGTTTCCGAAGTAATTAAAGAAACGTTACCCAATACAGCAATTCTAGCGGTTGTAGCCATAACCATTGCTTTAATTTTAGGAATTATTTTAGGAGTCTTTTCCGCTTTATTTAAAGATACTTTTTTTGATAGACTCATAGCAATTATAAGTACTTTAGGAATGAGTGTTCCCTCATTCTTTTCGGCAATTTTATTTGCTTGGTTATTTGGTTTTGTATTACATAAATACACTCATTTAGAAATGACAGGAAGTTTGTATGAAGTAGATGATTTTGGTGAAGGAATGCATATTCAATGGAAGAATTTGGTATTACCAGCAGTAGTACTGGGAATTCGTCCGCTTGCAGTAGTCATACAGTTAATGCGTAATTCATTGTTAGAAACCTTAAGTCAGGACTATATTCGAACAGCAAAAGCGAAAGGGTTAACAATGTATCAGGTAATAAAAAAGCACGCCTTAAAAAACTCATTAAACCCAGTAATAACAGCAATATCAGGGTGGTTTGCTTCAATGCTGGCTGGAGCAGTTTTTGTAGAGTATATTTTTAACTGGAACGGATTAGGAAAAGAAATAGTAAACTCGTTAAACACGCTTGATTTACCCGTAATTATGGGAGCTGTTTTAGTAGTTGCTACGTTATTTATAATCATAAATGTTTTAGTAGATATATTATATAGTTGGTTAGATCCTCGAATAAGATTACAATAAATGAGAACATTTTTTTTATTGATTACCATAGTTTTTTTATCAAGTTGTGCCGCTTTTCAGCCAAAGTATTTTACTTCTGGTGCATTAAATGAAGAATTATTGACCTTAGAACGTGAGTCAATTTCTTTTCAAGAGATTTTAGATCAAAATCAAGGAAAGAAACTCTTTGTACAAATCTTTGCTACTTATTGCCCTTACAGTCAACGTAGCTTTAAAGATGTGCTTTTATTTCAGAAGCAAAATCCAGAATTTGAATATGTTTTTTTATCAGTAGACCATTCATACCATGATTGGAAGAGAGGTTTAGAAAATATTCCTGTTAAAGGTCAGCATTATTATATTCAAGAGAAAGGAAAAGGAGAGCTTGGGGAATTTTTAAAATTAAAAACGATTCCGAGATTTTTAGTAATTGATGAAGATAGAAATATTAAGGTATTTAAGTCATCGAAGGTGTCGGATAAATTAATTCGTTAAAGCCTAGAAATAATGTAATTTTGCAAACAGAAAATCAATAACCAGAAAAAAATAACACACGTGAGACAAAAAATAGTTGCAGGTAACTGGAAGATGAATAAAAACCTCGATGAAGCAAAAGAATTAATAGAGGGAATAAAGGAAGAAGTAAAAACTGGTTTAGAAGAAGGCACTAGAGTGATAGTTGCTCCTAGTTTTGTAAACCTAGAGTCAGCAGTAAAAAAGACTGAAGAATCACTTGTAGAAGTTGCCGCACAAAACATGCATCAATCTAAAAGTGGAGCATTCACAGGAGAGGTTTCAGCAGATATGCTAACAAATTTAGGTGTTAGCATAGTAGTTTTGGGGCATTCTGAACGTAGAGAATACTTTGGTGAAACGGATGAGTTATTAGCAGAAAAAGTAGATGCAGCTTTGGTGAACGGATTAGAAGTAATTTTTTGTTTTGGAGAATTATTAGAAGATAGAAAATCAGGGAATCACTTTACAGTGGTAGAAAGTCAAGTAAAAAAGGCTTTATTTCACTTAAAAGAAGAAGCTTTTAAGAATATTATTTTAGCCTATGAGCCAGTTTGGGCTATTGGAACAGGAGAAACAGCTTCACCAGAGCAAGCGCAGGAAATGCATGCTTTTGTAAGAGAATTTTTTGCTAAAGAGTATGGAAAAGAAATAGCTGATACCATTTCAATTTTATACGGAGGAAGTGTAAAACCAGCCAATGCTAAAGAAATTTTTTCTAAGCCAGATGTTGATGGAGGTTTAATAGGTGGAGCAGCATTAAAAGCTGAAGATTTTGCAGCAATAATTAAATCAATTTAATGGACAATATTTATATAGAATATACTTTTGAAGTAACACCAAAAGAACCAACTACAGAAATCTTAATTGCTGAATTGGGTTCTTTAGGATTTGAGAGTTTTGTTGAAAACGACAATGGAGTTATAGCGTATATTCAAAAAGAAGAATGGAATAAAGATATTTTAAATGATGTTTTTGTTTTAAACTCAGAAGAGTTTTCAATTGACTATAAACACAAAGAGATAGAACAAACGAATTGGAATGAAGAATGGGAAAAGAATTTTAATCCTATTCAAGTAGACGATTTGGTTAGTATCCGAGCTCCATTTCATGAAAACCCGAATTTGCCATACGATATTGTTATTGAACCAAAAATGAGTTTTGGTACAGGACATCATGAAACTACACACATGATGGTACAACATTTGATTAATTTAGATGTTGAAGGTAAAAAAGTTTTAGATATGGGGTGTGGCACAGGAATTTTAGCAATTTTTGCTGAAATGAAAGGAGCACAACCTATTGATGCTATAGATATTGATGCTTGGTGTTATGAGAATTCATTAGAAAATGTAGAAAGAAATAACTGTAAACATATTTCGGTTTATGAAGGAGATGCATCTTTATTAAAAGGGAAAAAATATGATGTTATTATAGCGAATATCAACCGAAATATTTTGTTAAATGATATGGAAACCTACACGAGTTGCTTAACTGAAAAAGGAGTTTTATTATTAAGTGGATTTTATAGTGAAGATATTCCAGTGATTGATAGTGAGGTGTCTAAGTACAGTTTAACATTAAAAGATACCATAAAAAGAAATAATTGGGTAGCTTTGCAGTATCAAAAATAAAACAAATGAGTACGATAGAAAAAATTCAAGAAGAGCTTGATGTTTTATTAAATGAAACAAGAAAGCACGAAATTGTTTTGCATAACGATGATGTAAATACCTTTGATTTTGTAATTGATAGTCTTGTAACTGTATGTGATCATACATTAGAACAAGCGGAACAATGTACCATCTTAGTACATTATAAAGGTAAGTGCTCGGTTAAAACAGGGGAGTATAAAGATTTAGAACCAAGATGCTCTAAGTTATTAGAGCTAGGTTTATCAGCAGAGATAGTATAAGAATGGAAAACATTTTTAGGTATTACGAATTTTCAGATTTTTTTAAAGATAACTCAGGAGCGTTTCAAGAAAACGAAATAAGCTTTTCGGAATTAAACGAACAACATTTTTTAATCTTTGAAAAGAAAAATCAAGATACAAAAACGGTATATAATTTATACGTGTCTAAGTACAAATCAAAAAAAGAGATAGGAAAAGAACCACCAGAGATATTGGAGTTACTGGTAAATGACTACGACAAATCAATACCAGAGCATCGAATTGTATTACGAAAATATTTATACTAAAAACTCAAAAAAAACTTTTTTTGAGTTTTTTTTGTTTTTATGTGACCAGTTTAAAAATATGGTGTCTTATTAGTGTAAACAAAGCAAAAAGGTTTACAAATTAATACAAGAAATTACACCCTTAAAGCAAAACACTTCTCTTAGTAAGTTGGGGGGCTGAAAAGAGAAGTTTTTCAAGGAAGGTTTAAAATAGTAGTAGTTAGTTTTTATACTAAGTTTGGTTAGACGAAAAGGCCTTAAGCGAAAGTTTAAGGTCTTTTTTATTGTGTTCTTTTAACTTAAAAATAATTAAGACTTTGTAAAAAAGAATGAAAAAAAATGTATCTTTATATAGATGAAACAGTAATAATAAAAGCCTATGTAATATCATTTTCTTTAAGTGCCACGAGCATAACTAAAAGCTAGTTTTTGCTAAAAGAAACTTGGACTTGTTGTGGTTAATATCCAAGATGAAAGTTTATTAATTAAAATTTTTAAAGAAAATGAAAAGTACATTTATAAAAACAGTTTTTATATTATTTATTGGGGCAAGTTTGGCTTTTACAACTAAACAAAATAAACTTATTGACCCTATAAAAACTGTAGCAATTTTTCAAGGTTATGATGAGTATGGTTATACTTTTTCGTTTGAAGACGAAGATGGAGATGAAGATGTAATAACCTTTGAAACCATATCAGAGAAAATATTAAAAATTTATAACTTAAAAGATAATAAATTTGTAGATCAGGTATTTGAAATTACATATGATTATAAGGTATCAGATGATGAAATTGAGACACCTGTGTTACAGTCAATAAAAAAAATAGAATAATTATGAGTATTGTAGATTTATACGAGTCAAGTAAGCATAGAAATAATGTAGCTCACTTTAGTGCTATTGTTAATCTTGCTATTATTGATGGAGGTTTAAATGAGGATGAAGAAAAATTAGTGAATCGTTTTGCTAGAAAATTAGATATAACCGAGGCAGAGTATCAAGATATAGTAGAAAACTCATAAAAATATCCAGTAGTGCCACAAGCAAAAACGGATGATAGGTTAGAGCGCTTGTTAGATTTATTCAAAATAATTTATTCAGATCATGAAATAGATGAGGCTGAATTAAAGTTAATTTTGAGATATGCTATTCAGCTAGGTTTTTCACAAGAAAGAGCAGAAGACATAATCTCTAAAACCACAAAGGTTTTTAGTGGTAAGATAGATTTAGATCAGTATAAATCAATACTAAGTATATTATAAAAAGTTAAATCCCATTCTCTTTAGAATGGGATTTGTTTTTTAAAGTGGTTGTAAGTTTTCTAACTTAAAAATTACAAGACCTTCATCATCTACATCATCAAAAATTTCTTTATACGTAATTTCAAAACTTTTATTTTTTAGAGATGAAGACTTTAAATCTAAATGTTCAAGATTCTTTTTGTTGATTTGTTCAAAGTCAATAATATCTCCGTTTTCTAATTCAAAAACATAATAGCCGTTTGTGTATCCTTGATAAACGCCGACTAATGTAACTGTTTGTTGTGAGTTATAATAAGCCATGGTTTAAATACAGTTTACTATTTATTCATTATCAAAGTCATCAGCTATTTCAATTTCATCAAAGGTATCGTCATTTTCTTCATCGTCGGTTTCATGGTCTTCCATTGACTGTTGTAACTGAGAACTTATTTTTACTAAAAAAAGAGTATCTTCGGTATTTACTTCTACCGCTTTTATTGTTTCTCCTTTACTATTTTTAAAGGAAATAATATCTGAATGATCATATCCATCAGGATATCTTTCTACCAATAAATCTAGAATATCAGTAGTTAACTTGGCATAGTCTACAATAACTCTCTTCATAAGGCTACATTTTTAATAAATAGGCAAATATTAATGGAGCAACAATAGTTGCATCACTTTCTATAATATATTTTGGTGTATCAATGTCTAATTTCCCCCAAGTAATCTTTTCGTTAGGAACAGCTCCTGAGTAAGAACCATAGCTAGTCGTTGAATCTGAAATTTGACAGAAATAACTCCAGAAAGGAGTGTCTTCTCTTTCTAAATCTTGATATAGCATTGGTACTACACAAATAGGGAAATCTCCAGCGATTCCACCACCAATTTGGAAAAACCCGATACCGTTTTCTGAGTTTTCAGTATACCAATCCGCTAAGAAGGTCATATATTCAATACCAGACTTCATAGTTGATGCTTTTAGCTCTCCTTTTACTACATAAGAGGCAAAAATATTTCCCATTGTACTATCTTCCCATCCAGGAACAACAATTGGTAAGTTCTTTTCTGCTGCTGCATACATCCACGAATCTTTTAAATCGATTTCATAATATTCCTCTAAAACTCCAGATAATAATAGTTTATACATATATTCATGAGGAAGATAACGTTCGCCAGCTTCTTCTGCATCTTTCCAGATTTTAAAAATATGTTTTTGTAGGCGTCTAAAAGCTTCTTCTTCAGGAATACAAGTGTCTGTAACACGATTTAATCCTTTTAATAATAAATCCCACTCATCTTGTGGAGTTAAATCACGGTAGTTAGGAACTCTTTTATAATGAGAGTGCGCTACTAAATTCATGATGTCTTCTTCAAGGTTGGCTCCTGTACAAGAGATGATGTGTACTTTGTCTTGACGAATCATTTCTGCAAAAATTTTTCCTAATTCTGCAGTACTCATGGCTCCTGCTAGAGATACTAACATTTTAGAGCCTTGTTCTAATTGTGCTTCGTACCCTTTGGCAGCATCTACCAGTGCAGCTGCATTAAAGTGTAAAAAGTATTTTTCTATAAAATTTGTTATAGGTTTGTTCATTTTATTATTTTTTTAAGCTTATAAAATTGCTTCTTTAATGCTAGAAGTGATAACTTTATAAGCCTTGTGTTTTTTAAATTAGCTTTTCAATAATTACCTGTACAACTTCAAAAAGAATTAGAAGAATGATAATCCATTCTAGCATGCTACTGTACTTGTGTTGTAGTATATCGTTAAATAAATCTAAATTTTCTTTAATTACGTTTAAACTATTTTCTATTCCTTGATGACGTTTTAAAATATCTAATTCATCTTTTAGTTTATAATCTAAATCAGACAAGTCTTTGTTATTCCAAGCAACATCTGGTGAGTCAAAAACAAATAAATTTTCAGCAATATTATTTTTTAAATTTAAGGTTTTACCAATAAATTTTCGCATTTGAATTTTAGAAAGTTTAAAACTTCCTGTCTTTTCTAATTGCTTTGAATACACTAATGTTTTATCGTGCAAATCAGATGTTTTGTTTACATAGTTCATCAATGCTACCGATTGTGCTAGGTTAAGCATAATGATATGTGCTACATCATCATTTAATTCTTTAATTTGAATAGTTCCGAAATCAACTTCTATAGTATCAGAAAAAGTGATGTTGTATTTTTCTGAGGGCAAGTTGTTGATATTTGAATTTTCTTTATTAATTAAAAAACTAACAATTTGATTAATTAAATCATTTGTACAGTTCATAAAAAAACAACACTTCCATAATCTTTTATATAGATGTATGAATTGTTTGTGATTTTATATAGTAAAAAAGAATGTTCTCTTTTGACTAACTCATACGATTCAAACTGAGAGCGAATAGCACTAAGTGCTATTCGTCTTTCAAGATGATATGCAATTGTTTGTAAGTGCATTTTAGTAATCGTCGTCGTCGTTTTTAAACTTCGCTAATTTGTTAAATGGAGAGCTTTCGTCATCATCGTAATCTTCTTCATCTTCCGTAGTAGAAGAAAACTTATAGCTCAACATTTTATAATATAATTTAGCCGCTAAAAAGTCTGAAGACTTTTCGTTTTCGTTAGGGCATAATTCTACGATATCAAAACCTACTACGTTTCTTTCAGTAAATACTTTCTTTAAGAACTCTAGTGTTTCGTAATAGAATAATCCTCCTGGTTCTGGTGTTCCTGTACTTGGTAATAAAGATGGATCAATAGCATCTAAATCGAACGTGATAAAAACATTACCTGTTAATTGATCAATCACATCATCCATCCAATATTCATTTACAGCCATGTCATGAGCAAAGAAGACTTTTTCCATGTTCATTGATGACTTTTCTGTAATATCCATACTACGAATTCCTACTTGTACTAAGTTAGTAGTTTGGCTTGCTTCGTAAACAGCACAAGCATGGTTACACTTAGTTCCTTCGTATTCTTTACGTAAATCAGCATGCGCATCGATGTGTAATACTGTTAAGTTGTTAAAACACTCGTTAAAAGCACGGATAGTACCGATAGAAATTGAATGCTCACCACCAAAAAGAGTTACAAACTTATTCTTATTAATAAATTTTTTAGTTGTTGCATGCACAGCTTCTACCATAGCTTCTGGAGAAGAATCTTCTGTAACAGCATCCGCTAAATAAACACCTTCTTTGTATACTTCGCTATCAGTTTCTATATCATATAACTCCATGTTCTCAGAAGCGTTTAAAAACGCCTCTGGACCTTTATCAGCTCCTTTTTGCCAAGTGCTAGTTCCATCATAAGGAACAGGGATTAATACTACTTTAGCAGTTTCTAATTTTGCGTATTGATCAGGAATACCTGCGTAATTTCTTTTTTCCATTTTTATTGATAATAAACTAGTACCCTAGGATTGATAATAGTTCTTCGCTTTTTTGTTGTTCTTTAAATAGTTTAGTGGTGAAATCACCATTTTCGTTTTTATCAATTAACACATGTTTTGGTGTTGGAATTAAACAGTGTTGTAATCCGCCAAAACCACCAATGGTTTCTTGATAAGCACCTGTGTTGAAAAAACCTACATATAGTGGAGATTCTTTTTCGTATACAGGTAAATATATAGCATTTACGTGCTGTTCTGAGTTGTAATAATCATCACTGTCACAAGTTAATCCACCTAACAATACACGTTCGTATCTATGGTTCCATTTGTTAACAGGAAGCATGATAAAACGTTTGTTAATGGCCCAAGAATCTGGTAAAGTGGTAATAAAAGATGAGTTAATCATATTCCATTTTTCACGATCGTTTTGTTTCTTTTGATACAATACTTCGTAAATAGCACCTCCAGCTTCTCCCACGGTAAAACTTCCAAATTCAGTAAAAATATTAGGAACATCAACACCTGCCTCTTTACAAGCTACATTAATTTGGTTGATGATTTCATCTACCATATACTCATAGTCAAAATCAAAAGCTAATGAGTTTTTAATAGGGAAACCTCCGCCGATATTTAAACTATCTAAGGTTGGACAAACTTTTTTAAGTTTGATATATACACTTAAACATTTCATTAATTCGTTCCAGTAGTATGCGTTGTCTCTAATACCTGTGTTGATAAAGAAGTGTAACATCTTTAATTCAACTTGAGGGTTATTAGCGATTTCACGCTCGTAAAAGGATACGATATTTTTGTATCCAATACCTAAACGGCTAGTATAAAATTCAAACTTGGGTTCTTCTTCAGAAGCTATACGAATTCCTACTTTAAATTTACTTTTAGTTTCTTCTAAAAGTAAATTTAGCTCTTCATAGTTATCTATGATTGGAATACAGTTTGTATGCCCTCCATCAATTAGACTAACAATATTAGCGATGTATTGATCGCGTTTAAAACCATTACACAATACAAAAGCATCATCACTTAGCTTTCCTTCTTTTTTTAATGACTTTACAATGTCAATATCAAAAGCAGATGATGTTTCGATGTGAATATCATTTTTTAAAGCTTCATCTAATACGTATTTAAAGTGAGAACTCTTAGTACAGTAGCTGTAATTGTAGTTTCCTTTGTAATTGTGTTTTTCAATAGCATTATGAAACCAGTTCTTAGCTTTGTTAATGTTTTCCGATATTTTTGGCAAATACGTGAACTTTAAAGGTGCACCGTATTGCTTCACTAATTGCATTAAGTCAATGTCATGAAAAAATAAGTTGTTGTTTTCTGTGTGAAACTCCTCTTGAGGAAAATCAAACGTTTGTTCTATTAAGTCTTTATATTTAGTATTCATTATTATTTTTAGTTGTATCTGTTTTTTGAGTACAGATAGATAATTCAAAAAGCAGTTAAGGCATGCACCAAAACTTTTTTAAATAAATTGTATAACAAGTATCATTGTTGTTGTTATAACAAACAAGATTGTTAAACCAAAATAATATGAATAGTTAGACTCTTAAAGCTAAGCAATCACCGCACTGTTTATAAAAATTCAGTGGTAGAGAGTATTGAGGAATGGAAGAATCCTTAATTTTTTCGTTGTGTTTCCAAAACACTAAATAACCTTTAATCTTCCCGTAAAAGTTATTACCGAAATAAGTAAAACGTAACATTCGACTTATATAATAAGATGCCGTAAATGTAAACTATTTTTTAATACAACAAACTTTTTTTTATTTTTTTTAAAAAATTAATTTACAGTGAATTAGATGTTGTTTTGTTTCTTTATTAGCTCAATTCCTTTGTACAGAATAATAGTGTTAGGCACAGTTATTTCTCTTTTTTCTTCTGGCATGTATAAAAGAACGTAAAAGCCTGTAATGTTTTTTACCACACCTTGTAAATCGAAGTCTTTATCAATAATTTTTATAGTATCACCTATACGCATTGGGTGGTAAAAAAATAAGATGATACTAGCTGTTAGGTTCGATAAAATAGACCACTGGGCAAAGAAACCAACACCAAGTACAGCAAGTATTGAAGATGCAAAAACAATTACTTCTTTAAAATTAATACCAAAAATAATTAATGAAATAAAGAGAGCTAACGTATAGTATAAAAAATAGCTTAGGTTTAATATGAGTTTTCTCCTATGAGGTTCAATAGCGTTTTTTAGGATATATGATCTAGTCAGTTTTTTAGTAACATAAATCAAAAAAAATAGTGTTGCTACTAAAAGCAAGAATTGTATAAAAGGGTTGTAGAAAGACAATTCTAAAAAACGATTTTTCATGATTAAGTTTTTTTAAATACAAATATACTTCTGGTTTCGTAAATATAATGTCGAAATAAAAAATTATATTTGATAGGTAATCATAATTCTATTTCATTATGAAAAACATCTTAATTCCATATAATTTTTCAGAAGCAGCTATCAATGCACTGAATTACACCAAGCAGTTGTTTAAAGGAGTTGAAGCAACTATTTATTTGTTAGATGTGTATATAAGTCAACCTTCAGAACTGTTAAGTGATGAAAAAAACGATAAATGGTTTAATGAAATGGATGATGAAATAGAGGATGAATTAAAGTATTTACTAGAGGTTCTAAATAGAGAAGAAAGTTCGTTTACTTACAAAAGCTTAGTTACATCAAATTCATTAACTAAAGCAGTAACTAAAACAATAGAAGAAAATAATATTGATGTAGTTGTAACAGGAACGAAAGGAGCAAAAAGTTTAGCAGAAACCTTCATAGGAACAAATACCATGAAAATGATTAATGCTATTGATAATTGTCCATTAATTGTAGTTCCAATGAACTATAAATACAAACCAGTACATCAGATAGTTTTTTCAACAAATTATAAAAGATTCTATTCAAAAAAAGAATTACAGTTTTTAATTAATTTAAGTCTTATAAAAAAGAGTGGATTAGAAGTTGTGAATTTATCTGAGGAAACTTTTTTAACAGAAAATCAGCAAAAAAATAAAGTAAAACTACGAGAGTTATTACAAGGTTTAAACGTTACCTATAAAAAGATAGATTGGGAAGGTTCAGAAACGCAAACTATAGAAAAACATATAGATGAAACCCAAAGCGAATTGTTGGTATTGTTAAATCATAAATACAATTTTTTTAATCGTTTATTAGAAGAAAACGTAATTAAAAAATCGGCATTTCATAGTAAAATACCGATACTAATATTACCAGAAATAGTTTAATCATGAATTTTACAGAAGAATTTTACGAAGGTTTAGCCAATTTTTTTTATGCCGTTTCAATGGCAGATAAAAACATGACCGTAGAAGAAAAAAAGAGTATTGTTAAACGAGTTGAAAAGAACTGGTCTAATTCCGATAACTCTGGTAGCGAACAGGTTTATGAAACTTTAAGAAGCCTTGTAAAAGATAAGTTAAGTTCAGAGGAAGCCTATGAGAATTTCAAAAATTACTATTTAACACACCAAGATGAGTTTTCTAAAGATGTAATTCATAATTTATTAGTGGCTGCACACGAAATTTCTAACTCTACAGCAGGTAAAAATAAATCAGAACTTATTATTCTTGCTAAATTATATAAGCTATTTAAGCTTGCTTAAAAAAAGAGGATGACGCGATTTATAACCAAACAAAAACACACAAAGCACGTAATTCCTGGAAACCCAATTTTTGTTGGAAATCAAAAGGAAGAAAATACACGAATACGATTAATAGGTTATGATGTAGATACAATAGTCGAAGTAGAACTACAAACTGTAAGCGAACTTTCAGATTATTTAAATAAGTATGAAAAAATATGGATTAATATTGATGGGTTGCATGATGTTAAATTGCTTGGAGAAGTAGGTAAACTTTTTGCCATTCATACCCTTGTTCTTGAAGATATTGCAAATACAGGCCAGAGACCAAAGGTAGATATTGATGAAGATTACATTTTTACGAGCATTAAAATGATGTTTTTAGATGAAAAAATACATCGACTAGAAGCAGAGCAAATTTCCATGTACTTAACAAAAAATATATTAATTACATTTCAGGAAAAGCAAGGGGATATTTTTGAACCAGTAAGAGAAAGATTACGCAATAAAAAAGGAAGAGTTCGTAATTATAATATTACTTATTTAAAGTATTGTTTATTGGATTTGATAGTAGACAATTACAATTTTTTAATGGAAACTTTTGGTGAAAAAGTAGAAGATTTAGAAGATAAAATTTTACTAGAACCTAATAAAGATATTCTAGCAGAGATTAATAAAAACAAGATAGAACTTAACTATTTTAGAAAAGCAATACGACCAGCTCGTGAAGCAATAAGTAATTTCAAAGACTTTAAAACGGATCTAATCACAAAAAAGGAACAACCTTTTTTTAATGATTTGCACGATTTAATTCAAAGAAGTTACGACTCAGTAGAAAACTATAAAAACATGCTGAGTGAGCAGCTTACAGTGTATTCAACCAACGTAAACAACCGTTTAAATGATATAATGAAAATACTCACTATTTTTTCGGTTATTTTTATACCAATAACATTTGTAGCGGGTATTTATGGAACTAATTTTGAATACATTCCAGAACTAAAATTTCGTTATGGGTATTTCACAATGTTAGGTGTTATTCTGTTAATCGTTTTAATAATGTTGGGTTATTTTAAGTATAAGAAATGGTTTTAAGGATTGTTTAAGTTTTTGAAAATTAATTTTTGTACTTTTGTGTCATAAAATGATTTTGGTTATAATTTCAAGTTTCAGGAAAATAAGCTAAAAGAAATAAATAATCATTAAGTCTAATTTTAATAAACTCACTTAGTGAGATGAAAAAAGTATTTCATAAAATAACATCTATTGCAATGGCATTAATTGTAGTTCTTTCTACAATGTCATTTACCGTTAACAGTCACTTTTGTGGTGATATGTTAGTGGATACAAGTTATTTTGTGAAGGCCGAATCTTGTGGTATGGATATGCAACAAGAAAAAAAGTCTGATGAATGCTCAGTTATAAAGAAAAATTGTTGTCAAGATGTGGCATCGGTAGTTGAGGGACAAGACACATTAAAAATTACTTCTTTTGATCAATTGTCTTTCGATCAACAAGTGTTTATAGCTTCGTTTTACTATAGTTACATTAATTTATTTGAAGGAATTCACGATAAAGTAATTCCTTTTAAAAATTACTCGCCTCCACTCGTCGTTAAGGATATTCATGTACTTGATGAGGTATATTTAATCTGATTTTTAAACAATAACTAGTTGTCCTTTTGAAAGATTCATTAGGATGATTTGTCGTATTCGATGTTTTTTTAAAACATCAATGTTTAATTGTTTAAAATCATTTTTTATGCTGAATAAAAGCATCAAATTTTTAATAGAAAACAAGCTGGTAGCAGTTATATTACTCGTTTTATTTGTAGGATGGGGAACTGTAAATGCACCTTTTAATATAGATACAGGTTTTTTACCAAATGATCCTGTAGCTGTTGATGCCATACCTGATATTGGAGAAAATCAACAAATTGTTTTCACAAAGTGGGAGGGACAGTCCCCGCAAGATATAGAAGATCAAATAACCTATCCTTTAACCACTTCGTTGTTGGGAATTTCAGGAGTAAAAACCATCCGAAGTTCTTCTATGTTTGGATTATCTAGTATTTATGTCATTTTCGACGAAGATGTTGATTTTTACTGGAGTCGCTCAAGAATTCTAGAAAAACTAAACTCACTACCAAGTAACTTATTACCAGAAGGCGTAAGTCCTTCATTAGGACCCGATGCAACAGGTTTAGGTCAAATTTTTTGGTATACATTAGAAGGACGCGATGAAGAAGGGAATGTTACTGGCGGTTGGGATTTGAATGAATTGCGTAGTGTACAAGATTACTATGTAAAATATGCGCTTTCATCGGCTAATGGAGTGTCTGAAGTAAGTTCTATTGGAGGTTATGTACAGGAATATCAAATTGACGTAAAGCCAGAGTTGATGCGTCAGTACAACATCAGTTTACAGCAAATTGTAGCAGCTGTAAAACAAAGTAATCAGGATATTGGAGCGCAAACTATAGAAATAAATCAAGCAGAATATTTAGTGCGTGGTTTAGGCTACATAAAATCAATTGCTGATATTGAAAATGCAGTTGTTAAGTCAGAGGATTATACATCGATTCGAGTAAAAGATGTTGCTAATGTAAAACTAGGAGCAGAACCACGTAGAGGGATTTTAGATAAAGAAGGAGCAGAAGTCGTTGGAGGAGTGGTTGTGTCTCGTTACGGAGCGAATCCTTTAGAAGTAATTACTAATGTTAAAGCTAAAATTAAAGAGTTAAGCGCAGGATTGCCAAGTAAAGAGTTGAAAGATGGTAGAATCTCTCAATTAACGATTGTTCCTTTTTACGATCGTACAGAATTAATTCATGAAACATTAGATACATTAAATGAAGCGCTTACGTTGGAAATACTAATTACAATTCTGGTAATTGTAATAATGGTATTCAATTTACGAGCTTCTGTATTAATATCTGGATTATTGCCAGTGGCAGTATTAATGGTTTTTATTGCAATGAAAGCTTTCGGAGTAGATGCAAATATTGTAGCCTTATCAGGTATTGCTATTGCTATTGGTACCATGGTAGATGTTGGAGTCATTCTCTCCGAAAATATTATCAGTCACATAGAGAGAGATGAGAATAAATTACCGATAAATACATTAGTTTACAATGCGACCGCTGAAGTTTCAGGAGCAATTGTAACTGCGGTAATGACAACTATCATCAGTTTTTTACCAGTATTTACGATGATTGGTGCAGAAGGTAAATTATTCCGTCCACTAGCGTTTACAAAAACCTTTGCGTTAATAGCTGCTATTATAGTAGCATTGTTTTTAATACCTCCGTTTGCAGCTGTTCTATTCAGAAAAAGAGATCTAACAAAAAACTTTAAGTATGTTTTGAATGGTGTTTTATTAGTGTTAGGTATCACTGCTATTTTTTATGGATATTGGTTAGGTATCGCTTTAGTGGCTTTTGGAGCTGTAGGACTTTGGAGTAATTACTCTGGAAAATCAGAGATTAGTTTTTCATTCTCCACTTTTCACTTTTCATTTTCAGTAAACACGATTAATATTGTCATATCAGCATTAGTAATTGTTGGTTTATTGGCAGAATATTGGAGGCCTTTAGGAGTAGACAAAAGCATTGTTACTAATCTTTTATTTGTAGCGCTTATTTGTTTTGGGTTGCTAGGTTTTTTTAGTTTGCTTCAAAAATATTACAACCAGATATTACAATGGGCGTTGAACAATAAATTATTGTTCTTAATTATTCCATTAACGGTATTAACTTGTGGGTTCCTAATTTTTAAGAATACAGGAAAAGAGTTCATGCCTTCGTTAAATGAAGGGTCATTTTTATTGATGCCAACTTCTATGCCGCATTCAGGTGTAGAGGAAAATAAACGCGTATTACAGCAGTTAGACATGGCGGTTGCTAACATACCAGAGATAGCGACGGTAGTTGGTAAAGCAGGAAGAACAGATTCAGCCTTAGATCCAGCACCATTATCCATGTATGAAAATGTGATTAACTACAAGTCGGAATATGCATTGAATTCTGACGGAGAGCGTCAACGTTATCGAGTAAATGAAGAAGGCTTGTTTTTGTTGAAAAATGGTAAAACGGTAGCGAATCCAAATAAGACAGATAAAACCTCGGAAGTTATTTTTTCAAAAGTTTCTTCAAATGAATTGATAGAAGATGAAGATGGTGAGTTCTATCGTAATTGGAGACCAAATATCAAGTCCCCGAATGATATCTGGAATGAAATCGTAAAAGTAACCAAGCTTCCAGGGGTGACTTCCGCACCTAAATTACAACCTATTGAAACTCGATTGGTTATGTTGCAAACAGGAATGCGTGCACCGATGGGAATTAAAGTAAAAGGACAAGACTTAAAACAAATTGAAGCTTTTGGAGTAGAGTTAGAAGGTGTTTTAAAGGAAGTAGAGGGAGTTAAAAAAGAAGCTGTTTTTGCTGATAGAATTGTAGGGAAACCTTATCTGTTAATTGATATTGATAGAGAAAAATTAGCACGCTACGGAATTGCTATTCAAACGGTACAGGATGTGTTGAAAGTAGCAGTAGGAGGTATGCAGTTATCACAAACAGTAGAAGGAAGAGAGCGTTACGGTATTCGTGTTCGTTATCCTAGAGAGTTACGTTCTAGTCCGACTGATTTAGAAAATATTTATGTGCCGGTTGCTAAAGGAGCTCCAATTCCATTAAGTGAATTGGCAACGATTCGTTATGAGCAAGGACCACAAATGATTAAAAGTGAAGATACTTTTTTAATCGGGTATGTGTTGTTTGATAAGATAGATGGTTTTGCTGAAGTAAACGTCATAGAGGATGCCCAAAAAGCGATTCAACAAAAAATAGATTCAGGAGAATTAGTTGCTCCAAAGGGAATATCTTATCAATTTACAGGGACTTATGAAAATCAGTTAAGAGCGGAAAAAACGTTATCAATAGTGGTTCCTTTAGCCTTGATGATTATCTTTTTAATCTTGTATTTTCAGTTCCGTTCATTAGCCATTTCGTTAATGGTATTTACGGCAATCACGATAGCTTTTGCTGGTGGGTTTATTATGATGTGGTTATATGGTCAAGAATGGTTCTTAAATTTTAGCGTATTTGGAGAGAACTTGCGAGAATTGTTTCAAATGCATCCAATTAATTTGAGTGTCGCTGTTTGGGTAGGGTTTATTGCATTGTTTGGAATCGCAACCGATGACGGTGTAGTAATGGCAACGTACTTAAAGCAAACATTTGATAAAGATAAACCCCAAACAATTGAAGCCATTCGTGCATCGGCATTACACGGAGGAAACAAACGTATTAGAGCATGTGTAATGACAACGGCAACAACCATTTTAGCTTTGTTGCCAGTGTTAACTTCAACAGGAAGAGGTAGTGATATTATGATTCCGATGGCAATACCAGCTTTTGGAGGAATGATTATAGATGTAACTTCATATTTTATAGTACCTGTATTATATAGTTGGCGTGAAGAATTTTTATTAAAACGTAAAGTTAAAAATGAATAGTGTAAAGTGTAAAATTTTTAAATATGAGTGTTTTAAAAGATAAAAGTTATGGGTTTGCACTTGAGATAGTGAGGCTTTCACAATATTTAGTTGCTGATAAAAAGGAGTATGTTTTAAGTAAGCAACTTTTGAGAAGTGGCACAGCAGTGGGAGCTTTAATAAGAGAAGCAGAATTTGCGCAAAGCAAGAAAGATTTTATTCATAAAATGAGCATTGCTTTAAAAGAAGCCAATGAAACTTTGTATTGGCTAGATCTTTTAAAGGATACTAGCTATTTAGTTGAAGATAAATATCAGTCATTACATTCGGTTTGTAAAGAGCTTGTGGCAATGTTGGTAAGTTCAATAAAAACATCAAAAAAGTCAATATCATGAAAAAATTTATAGCTTTCATATTTCGTGAAATAAAAAACTGGGTAGTTTTCGTTTTTCGTTTTTCGTTTTTCACTTTTCATTTAAAAAGAATGTTGACTTTTAGTTTTTCACTTTTAGTTTTTCATTTTTCAAATGCGCAAGATTTACAAGAATACATAAATATAGCTTTAGAAAATAGTCCAGAAGTACAACAGTTTGATGCGCAATACAGACGTATTTCAGAAAAAAAGGAAGAAGTGAATACTTTGCCTAATACAGAGTTTGGAGCAGGATATTTTGTGAGTGAACCAGAAACGCGTACAGGTCCGCAGAAGTTTAAGCTTTCTGTAAAACAAATGATTCCTTTTTTTGGAACTATATCAGCAAGAGAAAATTATGTGTCATCATTAGCTGATGCTAGCTATCAAGATATGATGGTTGTTAAACGTAAGTTAATGGCGTCGGTAGCGCAATTGTATTACAAACTCTACGAACTAAAAGCAAAGCAAAACGTATTGGATGAAAATATAGAATTGCTTAAAACGTATGAAAAGTTAGCGTTGACTTCGGTAGGAGTAGGTAAAGCATCAGCAGTAGATGTGTTAAGATTACAGATAAGACAGAATGAGTTGAATCAGCAAAAAGAAGTATTGGTGGAGACTTTTTCAGGTATAGAAAAGGCATTTAATAAATTATTAAATCAAGATATTATGACTTCTATTAGCGTTGTAGATAGCTTACCGATTCCGGCAGAGGCTGCTAAAATACAGCCGAGTAATTTACAGTTGCACCCTGAGTTGGTAAAGTTTGATAAAATGTATACTTCTGTAGAAAAATCAGAATTATTAAATCAAAAAGAAAAACAACCAATGATTGGTTTCGGTCTTGATTATGTAAATGTGGCTAAACGTACAGATATGGATATGGCTGAGAATGGAAAAGACATTGTAATGCCAATGATATCATTATCAATACCTATTTTCAATAAGAAGAATACATCTGTAACTAAACAAAACAAGTTGCAGCAAGAAGAAATTCTTTCCCAAAAACAACAACGATACAATACGTTAGAAACTGTATTGTATAGAGCTGTATCAGATAGAAATGCAGCGATGATAAGTCATAAAACACAACTCAAAAATTTAGAGCAAGCAAAAAATGCTGAACAAATTTTGGTAAAAAGTTACGAGACAGGTACAATCGACTTTAATGATGTGTTAGATATTCAGGAGTTACAATTAAAGTTTCAAACAAACATGATTACATCAGAAGTAACTTATTATACTCAAAGTACCATTATTAATTATTTAATAAAATAAACAGATGAAAAAATATATAGTTTATATAGTAATTTTAATTGTAGGGGTAACCTTAGGGTGGTTGCTCTTTGGAGGTTCTTCTGAAGGAGGAAGTTATAATCATGCAAGTGAAACTGCTGAAGGAAATAAAATGTGGACTTGTTCTATGCATCCACAAATTATGCAACCTGAACCAGGAGATTGTCCTATTTGTGGAATGGATTTAATTCCTGCTGAAGCAGGAGCAGAAGGATTAGCTGTAAATCAGTTTAAGTTGACTAAAAATGCATTAGCCTTAGCAAACGTTCAAACTACTGTAATAGGTAATGCTATGAGTGTAGGTAATACAATTACATTGTCAGGAAAAATAGCAGAAAACGAAAAGTCGAATGCAGTACAAGTGAGTTATTTTGCAGGAAGAATTGAGCGTTTGAATGTGAATTTTACTGGAGAGAAAATAAATAAAGGACAATTACTTGCAACAATCTATTCTCCAGAATTAGTGAAAGCACAACAAGAGTTACTAACAGCAGCTTCTTTAAAAGAAAGTCAACCAGAATTGTACAAAGCAGTTAGAAATAAGTTGAAGTTATGGAAGCTTTCAGAAAATCAAATCAATCAGATAGAGAAAACAGGAGTTGTAAAGGAAAACTTTCCTGTGTATGCTACAGTTTCTGGTACAGTATCAGAAAAATTAGTAGAACAAGGAGATTATGTAAGCCAAGGACAGGCCTTATTGAAAATAGCTAATTTGAATTCAGTATGGGCAAACTTTGACGTATATGAGAATCAAATCAGTAATTTTAAAGTAGGTCAAAATATATCAATTACTACAAATGCATATCCTAACGAAACTTTTAAAGCAAAAGTTTCGTTTATCGACCCTGTGTTAAATCAAGAAACTCGTACGGTAACTATACGTGCTGTTCTTAACAATAGCAAAGGAAGGTTTAAGCCAGCAATGTTTGTTATAGGAAAGGTGGAAGCTACAGAAAAGCAAACAGAACAACAATTGAGTATTCCAGCTACAGCAGTTTTATGGACAGGAAAGCGATCGGTAGTATATGTGAAACCAGAAGTAGACAAGCCTGTTTTTGAAATGCGCGAAGTAGTGTTAGGAGGAAGAGTAGGGGAGAATTATCAAGTAGAAAAAGGATTGAATTCAGGAGAAGAAATTGTAACGAACGGTGTGTTTACAATAGATGCTTCTGCTCAATTGCAAGGAAAGAAATCAATGATGAATCATACGAAGGAGATTATAGAGTCTTTTAGTACTCCTAAAGCCTTTAAAGAGCAATTGCAAAAAGCGTATGAAGATTATATAAATTTAAAAAATGCTTTGGTAAAGACCGATGCGAATAAAGCAAAAGAAAGCGCTGCAGAGTTAAATAAAAGTATTGAGCTAATAGATATGAAGTTGCTAACCAACGAAGCAGCACATAAACAATGGATGCAATTGATTCCTGTATTAAAAGAAGGAAGTGCAGATATGGCTAAAACAACAGACATAGATGCGCAGAGAAAGTCTTTTAAAACAGTGTCAGAGCATTTTATTAAGGCAGTTCAATCTTTCGGAATTAATGAGGTGACCTACAAGCAATATTGTCCTATGGCAGATAGTGACAAAGGAGCCTATTGGTTAAGTAAAGAAAAACAAGTATTAAATCCGTATTTTGGCGATATGATGCTGAAATGTGGTGAGGTAAAAGAAACAATAAATAATAATTAAATATCAATTCAAAATGAGAAAAGTAATCTTAGGAGTGGCTATGTTAGCTACAATTGGTTTAGTAAGTTGTAAAAACGAAGCTAAAAAAGAAACCGAAACAAAAGACATTCAAACAGAGCAAACAACAACTCAAGAAGTAGCGATGACTACAACAACTTTTGGAGTAAGAGGTAACTGCGGAATGTGCAAAAGCACTATCGAAAAAGCTGTAAATGGTGTAGATGGAGTAGCATCGGCAGAATGGGATAAGTTAAGAAAGCAAGTTAATGTATCGTTTGATGGTTCTAAAACAAATGTAGATGCTATTCATAATGCTATTGCGGCTTCAGGATATGATACTGATAAAGTAGCTGGAAATGAAGAAGCTTATGGAAACTTACCAGGATGCTGTCAATACGATCACGGTATGGAAATGAGTTTAAAAGGTGATGTAAAAGCAGATGAAACGTCTAATCACTAACTCTAAAAAAAGTGTAACGAAATTTTAAAATCGTTACACTTTTTTTGTTTTTATAAAGTTTATAAAAGATAAAAACCAGTAATTCAATTATCGAATTACTGGTTTTTTGTGACCTCGGCAGGATTACCTTATGTTGTTTGCGTTTGTTTCTGAAAATTCAAAAACTCAATAAAAATAAGGGTTTTAAGAGTGTTGTTGTTTCTACTTGTTTATAAAAATATAAAAAAAATACACTTTTTCTTACCACTATTCTTACCGCTGTTGTAAATTTGTGGTAAGTTAAAACGAAGAAGATGTATTTCTATTTAAAGCAACCCAAATCAGAAAAAGAAACTCTGATTATTATTCAATTTTATGTAAAGACCGAAAAGGCTATTTTCAAATATTCGACAGGAGAAAAAATTAATCCTGAAAATTGGGATTTTGATAATAGACTTCCAAAAACCAAAAAAGGTCTTGGTGGGGCGAAGTTAAAAAAAATAACTTCCAACATAATGTTATACGATACTTTTTTAGAAAGGCTAATTGATAATTGCAAAATAAATAACACACCAATTAGCAGAAAGTTTTTAAAAACAGAGTTTGACAAACATTTCAAAAAAGAAATCAAAGAAGATGATAAAGGTTTTGAATACCTAACCGATTTTATAGATGATTTTGTTTTAAAAGCACCAAACTTAATTAATCGTTCTACAAAACGAAATTATAATGCAACTAAAATCAAACATTATAAAAAAGTAAACAATAGACTAAAAGAGTTTGAAACTCATAGGCGTTCAAAAATTAAAATAGACAAGTTTGATATTGTAGTTTATGATGCGTTAATTCAGTATTTGACAGACAATAAAAAATACTCTATTAATTACACAGGGGATATAATTAAGAATGTGAAAAAACTACTTAAAGTCGCTGATGTAGAATTTGGCTATAATGTTCATAAGGATTACGAGCGAACTGAATTTTCAGTTTTAAAAGAAGAGAGTATATCAATTGCGCTTGATGAAGACGAAATCGACACGTTGTTTAATCACGATTTTTCCGAAGATGAAAAACTGCAAAATTGTAGAGATTTAGCAATTATTGGTTTATGGACTGGGTTAAGAGTTTCTGATTTTCTAAACTTGCCCGATATTAGTGTTAAAGATAAATTTATAACTGTTCAACCTCAAAAAACTAAAAATTCATCGGGTGTAAAAGTTGTAATACCCTTGCATCATCAAATTAAAGAAGTGATTAAAGAAAGAGGAATGCCAAGAATGATTAGTGATATGAAGTTTAACGAGTACATTAAAATTGTTTGTAAGCGAGTAGGCTTTAAAGATTTGGTTAAAGGCTCTTTAATGGTTAAAGATGAAAAAACAGAAATTTATCGTAAAAAAGTAGGAATGTATCCAAAATACAAACTTGTAAGTTCGCATACTTGCCGAAGGTCTTTTGCTACAAACTTGTATAAAATGAATTTTCCTACTTTGTCAATTATGAAAATAACAGGGCATTCTTCTGAAAAGAGTTTTTTATCTTACATAAAAGTTACACCAACTGAACACGCCGAAAAACTGCTTAATCATTGGAACGATTATTATAATTCAAAAGAAGCTGAAAAAGTAGAAGCGTAATTAAAAAGTACGCTTAATCACTTTAAAAATTTGATATACGTCGTTTAACTCCAATTCAAAATTTGAAAACTCGGGACTTGTATTTCTGCTATGGCAAAGGATAGTCCCTTTTTCTTTGTTTAACCCTATGATGTCTTTGTGAAAAACATTCTTTTTTGATAAAATTATCCAACCATATAAAGTAGGATTAAATCCGTCTAACCAATGATGCCTTTGTAGTTCTCTACCTAAAAGCAACGAATTATTTGGTGTGTCGTTGATTTTTCCACCGTTCATACTATCGCCTTTATTTTTAAAAGCTAAATAGTTTCCTCGTCCGTATCTGTCAACACTAAAAGTTACTTCTTCCCAATCGTGAATAACACTTACATCATCCAACGTTTCTAAATAAGACGAATACGCATCGAAAGGCACTAATCGAGTAGTTACGTTAAAACTTCCGTCGGGTTTTTCAACAAAAACATTTCCGCTGTTATTAACCATAACACCTTTACGAACTAACTCGCCTTTTCCTGTCAATAAATAGTCGTAATCAATTTCTTTATATCTCTCTGTTATCGCTTTGGCAAGTTTCGGACTTATCTTACTTCGACCATTACGAACGTAATAAATTCGGGAATTACTATTGTCGCCAATTTCTACTGAAAGACGATTTGCTTTGACGCCTAAATGGTCTAAAAGTTCTTGTAAAATTTCTGTACTGGGTTTCAACATTTTATAACTTTTTTCAAATTATTTTGTCCACAATTTAACCTAAAAAGTAGATTTTAGATATACATTTGCGGTGTAATTGTTGACAAAAATAGCAATAAAAATTAAAATTGTTGACAATTGTGCGTAAAAATTAAAAAATAACACAAAACATAAAAAAACACACCCTATGACACAAACTGACCTATTAAAAGCCAACATCAAAGCATTAACAATTTTTAAAGCAAATGACACAATGTTAAGTGTAGATGCCTGTGCTAAATTTTTAGGAGTTCATCCAAACACAATCAAAAACCGCATCCACCGACAAACAATTATTGCAGTTTTCCAAGACGGAAAATATCACATTCCAAAAATTCAGTTTTTAGAAAAAGTAGTTGAAGATTTTGCAAAAGAAGAATTTAAAAAAGTAGGATAGCACCACACGATAAGCAAGGCTTATCAATTTAAAGTAACTCACATTTACTTGTGAGTTGCTTTTTTTAGGGTATAAAAAAAGCGGTTAGCATCTCACCTCAAACCGCCTTTGTCAATTACGCCCTACGGCATAACCATTTGAACCACAAAAATAATGAAAAAAAGCGCAACTCAATCGAGGGCAACCGCTACACTCTTATCTGAAATAGGTTTGTATAACCAAATTGTAAAAGACAACCTACAACAAACGTCTTTAGATACAATTACGCAATACACAATCAAACTATTTAAAGACAATGCACAACGTAGCAAACTAACCGATGCACAATACAACAAAGCTGTTGAGGAATTTAACAACACACACGGCTTTTTACTACTGAAAAAAGGTAGTATCTACACTCAACCCAATGTAAAACAATATGCGTACATCAATTATCCTTTCATTGATAGAGAGGGAATGAAAAATGCAATGGATAACTACCGCCAATTTGTACACGAATATAACAAGCAAGTTGCCGAAGAAAACAAAGCGATTAACAAGTACAATAAATCTGTTGTAAAACCGAGTGAAACCGATGCAAAAATCCTTTCGTTAGTGGTTGATTTTACAACTGCCAACGCTCATTTATTTACAAGGCAATACAACGAAGCAGTTGCGGAACAGAACGAACGACTAACCGCAAACTATATCCCAAAAAAACGCATCCAAACAATCAAATACACCACCGAATTGGTGTTTAACGTGTTGGTTGGCTTTTACATTTCACAACTCAAAACACGCAACAACTATTTATTACAAATGAATAGACCAACAAGCGTACTTAAAAAGTCGTTGCCGAAATTAACCATAGACCAACGCAAATTAGCAACCCACAAAGTCGCCGATATACCAAGACTAAACTTTTGTAAGAAAACGGCACAAAACCACATTAAAAGATTGCGAGAAGCTGGCATCTTAATCAACTATACATACATCAACCAAAACAAGCCAATCGCTGTTAATTTCAACCCTAAAATTGTCGAAGTTTTAGACGGAAATCCGCCAAAATCGAAAACGTCTGAAAATCATTTTTTTAAGGGTGTAAGTGCGAAAAAGTTACCAGATAATAGTGATACTACAAGAACCTTTTTATTAAAAGAAAAAGAAATAAAAGAGTGTGCAAAACACACTATTGAGAAATGCGGTTTGATGCCTCAAGCAGAACGCAATAGCGGTGTATGTCCTGCGGACGGCTACAAGAACACCACAGCGATAAGTAAGACTTCTGAAATTTGCCCGCCCGTAAATCCCGCACATATTCGTTCGATTTTGCCCGATTTTTTGAAAAAAGACCGCCAACAACAAGGCACAAACAACACGATAACTGAAAATTTTATCCACAGATTGCAAGACGATAAGGCGTTAGCGGAACAATTAGCCAACGGCGATTTTGACAATTACAAAGGCTTGCGTTATGATTATTTGCGCAAGGTTGAACTATACGCAAATTTAACAAGCGAAGAATTTAAAGCGGTTTTAATACAGGATTTTATCAAAGTATCGGCGAAGATTTGGAAACAGCACAACGTCTATGTAGGCGAATGGAAAAAGGCTATCAACTACCTAAACGATACCCTATTTAAAAACATCACACAGAAATCAACACTTATTCAGAAGTTACAGGAATATCGTTGGAAATTGAATTTTGCTCGCAAGTGGTTTATCAAATCGAATGTTTCGGCACTTTATCCGTCAATGTATTTCGATGCAACCCGAACAGAAAGCAAAGAAATAGGCTTTTTCGGATTGCACAAGGTTTGGAAAACTCATTGCAAATACTTGGAAAACAAGTCTAAAAACCAACAACGTAATAAAACGCAAAGAAACGTAAGAAAGCGTAAACTTTCAGCACAGCAAAAATTAACAACTGCAATAAAAAAGTACGAAGCAGGCAAGTACACAGCACAGGAACTATTCAGCTATGTACAACATCATTTACCAAATGATTTTTTGCTTGCGCTACCAAATTTAGTCAATAATCAACCCACAAATAAAGCATAATAGCCTATGAAACAAACAAAATGCAACTGCGGACTAAACAACAAAATAACCTGTCCGAAGTGCAGTAGAATTAAAATGGTAATGCTACTAAAAAACGGCAACAACCATTTAAAACACCGCCGAAGTAACGGCAGATACGCAAATCCTGTTTGGTATAGTCATTTAAGCAAAAACCGAAAACCCGAAAATGTACTTATCAACTCGATGTATCAACGTTTTGAAAAATCGAATTGCAAACCTTTTACCAACAAACTAATGTTTTTTGATAATCAGACCAAACAACACCTAACATCAGTAACCATTTAAACCATAAATACAATGAACAAAGAGAATTTACAAGACAATTTAAAATACTTCTTAACCAATGAAGTAGAGAACGGCAAACGAGTATTTAAAATCGTTGACGGCACACATTTTCCATTGAACGAAGCGCACGTTTTTCATACAGGCGAAGTAGCCAATTTAGGCGATAGAGATGCAGATTTCAAGCAAATGGGCGACCAAGCCGATAATGAATATTGCGAATGGTACGCTAACAATCGTAATGCAGTTCGTAAGTTCTACGAGCAAAAAAAGTAAAGTATAATGTAAGTAATAGTAGTTAAACCAACACGGAAAAAGGGTTTGTAGTACGAGATTGAAATTCTGAAACCCCGAAATACCCAACAGCTCGCCAGTCAATCAATCTAATTGTTGGTTTGCCTATTGCTTAAAACCCAAAACGAATGAATACCTATCAAAAATGGTGCGAACTTCAAGAAGAAAAGGAATATTTAAAACGTAACAAAACGCAATTGAAATGCACTGAAATTCAGCATCAAAAAAATCAAAATGTAACGAAACGTACTAAAACGTAAAAGAACGTAAAAAAACGTAAACCTAATTTTAAACAAATGCAGATACATCAAGAAGAAAACGGCAACATCATTATTAAAAATCAATACGGAACAATCACGCATATTTTACCAAGTATCAGCGTGCAATTGCATCCAAGAAAAGAAAACGCCTTACTAATCGAAAGCAAAGACCTACGAAAAGGCATCGAATTTTTAGCAAACAAGCGAGTGAGAATAAACAATAAAAGCTATTACGATGTACACTCAATTTTAAATGTAATTGGTAAAACCATTGAGTTAAGCGGAACAAAAATACCAATCGACACCAAGCCAAAAACCAAAGAAGAAGACCCGAACTATGTAGCCTATTTACAGGCGAATACTTACGAAAAGTTGTTAGCCTTTGCAAAAAAGCATCACGGAAACACAGGCGGTAAAAACATACAGGACGGCAAACTTGTCGAAGAAGAGTTTTTCTGTCAGTTCGGCACGTTTACGATTAAGGTTGCTTTACGCTATCACTACCGACTTGACAAACCCGACTTGATAAAACATATTCAAATGTGGGGAAGCACGCAATACGTTACCAAACCTAAAAAAGTGTTTGTGTACGATGAAAACGATACCATTACAGGGTATATCTACAAGGAAACTTTTGAAGATTAATACAAACCAATAAATGTTAGCAATCTATACTAAAAAGAAACTATTTGAAAAGTATTACTATTTACCCGAAGATGAAATGCGAGTTGTCCTCAATGAGATAATCGCAAAAAATCGAAATTTAGCTTTTGATATAGCCAAGTATAAAAAGATACTTCGACCAACGGAAGTTCGGCTTTTTTTAGAGGCTTATGATTTGGTATAAAATGAAAACAGATTGCAAAATGCAATCTGTTTTTATCTGTTATTTACTCAATTTTAAAATTCTGAATGCACCTTGAATTACCAATACAAAAACAATTGTACCAATAATCAAATCAGGTTTGCTTGAACTCAACCAATTTACCAAAATTCCAGCAATTATTACTCCTAAATTGATAATCACATCGTTTGAAGTGAAAATCATACTCGCTTTCATATGAGCTTCTTCTTTACTTTTTGACTTTTGTAAAATATAAAGACAAATTCCATTCGCAATAAGTGCAAAAACTGATACGATTATCATTGTTGAAAAATGGGGAAGTTTCTCTGTGCCAAAAAATCTTCTTAAAACTTCTATAAATCCGATAATTGCAAGTGTAATTTGAAAATATCCAGCGAGTTTAGCAATCCTCTTTTTTCTTGTTAAAGTACCCCCAACAGCAAACAAACTAATTCCGTAAACGAAACTGTCAGCAAGCATATCTAAACTATCAGCAACTAATCCCATTGATTTTGAGATTATTCCAGTTGTTATTTCGATAATAAAAAATGCAAAGTTAATTCCGAGTACCGTCCATAGCAATTTTTTCTGATTTGCATTTTCATTAAATTCCGTTTGGTCGGTTTGTTCGGTTGATATTTTTTTTCCGCCTAAATTCAGTTCAAGAACTGACTTTTCAATTTGGTCGATTTGTCCTCTATGAAAAACGGTCAATTTTCGGTTGGGAATGTCAAAATCTAAATTCGCAATACTTGAAATTCCGTCTAATTTCATTCGGATTAGATTTTCTTCTGAAGGACAGTCCATTTTGGCAATCTCAAATATTGTTTTATTCATTTAGTTTCTCGATTTTCAATATTAACAACAGCTTCAAAGTTTAAAGAAGAAATCGTTATAACATTACTTAAAATGGTATAACTTAACAAATATAATGTTATTTAAGTTTGTTTTTTTAAAACAAAACCTCCGTAAAAGTAGCCAATCTTCGATAAAACTCCGCAAACCTCCGAAATCCTCGACCCCACTTCTAAACTCAATGTACTATTGCAGTATCAAAGCAATTTTAATGAGTTCAGAAGCAATCAATACGTTACTATACCGACCGCTAAAAAAAGGTGTTAAGTTCGATAACTTAATGCCTTTTAGTGATTGTAGTAGTACCAAGATTGCACACGGCAACACCAAAGTTGCGATTGATAGTATGGCGTTATGGTCGAAGCGATACCAAGACCATACAAAGGCACTCGCCGACACACATTTTGCACATCGCACCCTATCTAATTTATGCAAGGAACTGCACAGCTTTTTATTTCATCACTTACAATATAAAATAGATGATTATAACCAGTTATTGCGCAGTCCTGCGTGTGCTTGGGCTACTCGCTCACAAGGGTTGGATTGTAAAAGTTATAGCATTTTTGCAAGTAGTGTATTGTTAAATTGTGGGGTTTCTCACTACTTGCGACGTGCTATACAAAACGAGGGCGAGGGTTACAGCCACGTTTACGTGATTGTACCGAAAAACCAACAAACCTTAAACCTTAAAGACGGCTATTACACCATTGACGGCACTTTACAATCGAACAAAGAACAAGCGATTTACAAAGCCGATGATGTACTAATGTCAGCAACACCGAAAGGACTATCGGGCGCAGTTATGGGCGCAATCGGTGGCGAACTTGCCAAAGGTGTTGGGCAATTGGTATCGTATGCCGTGAGCGAGTTTATTCAAGAAATGAATTCGTGTAGCGGTTCGTATTATGATAATTCGGTGGTACAATTAAAAATCCGTAGAGATTTACGAGACAAACTTCAAGTAAAACTTATGGAATTAGGCGAAGCAATCACATTCAGAAACCGCCCAAGAATACAGCACCTTTTTAACGAGATTTTTAAAGAGGTGGATTTGGGTATCGCCCACCTACGCAACGAAACCGCATACAGCAGTTTTGAGCATTGCGACGGCGAAACATTGGCGCACGCTTTAGCCTTTGCCGAAAAGCTAAAAACCTTTATCGACAATTTTTACGAGGAGTTTAAAAAACGAAATCCGCATTACTCGGTTGAGGAATTTACCAAGTCGGCAAATGTGAATAGTCGCACGATGTATTTCGTAGTGGATAACGACACCAACCCAATCGTGGGCGATTATCGTTTTATCGTGCTACGCAAAGAAGTTTCAAAGTATGGTTTAGAGCCGATATTTCCTTTTGAAGAAAACTCCGAAAAGTGGTTGCAAAACAATTTGGTACACCTACAAAAAACGTACAACGACGGCAGGGAAAATCGCTATGAAAAAGAAATAACCCCACTACTCAACAAGGTTAAAGAGTTACGAGCAAAAGCGCATTTAGGCGGAGAAATGCTGTACTATTTCGAGCAACCTATCCAACGACAATTATATAGGGTTTGGCTCAAATACGACACGCAATACACCGACTTTTTACGTGAAGAAGCACAGAACGAACGCACCGCAAACGAATTAGCATTGCGTGATTATCAGAAACGATTTGCAAAGAATATCGAAGAAGATAAACAAGCCAAAAAACGCAAGCGATTAAAAATTCAAGTGGGCGTTGGTGCGGTGGTTACTTCATTGCTGTATCTCTACCTAACAAAAGAATAAGTTATGAACGAAGAATTTGACACAATCAACAGCTATCCTGCCTATGCGCTTCGTGGTTGGTTTGACGGCTTTTGCCCCTCGAACGGCATCGCCAACGATTTAAACCGCAAAGCACAGGGCGTATGGGCGCAAAAAAAGGAATGGGATAGCAAGTACAACGCCCTCAAAAACGGCAAACAAGCGATTGAGTGGGAAGCCTTGAAAAAGGAAGTCCGCAGATTAGAAGAAGAAATCAAAGCGGAACAAATCAAACTCAATCAAGAAAAAGGAATTTCGGAAGCATTAGGCTTGGGTGCGTGGTGTAATGGCGCAGTATCGAAGCGTAAAAAAGCCGAAGAAAGTTTGCGAAACGCCGAAAAGTCGTTAGGACAAATTAAAGGCGCATTTCAAACATTAGAACGCCAACAAACGCAAGGCATCCGTGAAGCAAGTAACGTAATTGCAGAGAACGAGAAAAAAATCAATCTCATTAAACAAGAAATTGTAAACACTCGTAAAAAGATTGAGGAGTACAAAGCCAAAAGGGATAACGCCCCGAAGCCTGTACCGACCAATAATGCCGTTGCGGTACACAATGCCAAAACGCAATCTATCTACGGAAAACTAAAAGAAAATGCACCGCTTATTATCGGTGGTTTGGCAGTTGTTTCGGCGATAGTGTATGTAAAAAGTCAACAGAAAAAAGGAATGGTTAAAGCTGTTCAAGTTTAAAAATTAGCAAGCTATGGATTTAGTAAAAACACACTTATTGCTTGCACAAGGGCAAGAAAAACAGCTTGAAAAACAACACTTTTTAAGCAACTCAAATTCCCTCAACGGATTTTGGGACGGCGCAAACTTCATGGGCATTTTAAACACTATCGGCGGTACGTGGTCGCAAATCGAACAAGCGAAAAACGGACAACCTGTATATGTTCAAAATCCGAACGGAGAGCAACAAAACATCGCACCGCTATTGCTTAAAAAGTTAGAAGAACAAGCCAAAGCACAGCAAACGTCTGTCGATAATTTTATGAAAATGATGCAAATGCAAATGCAGGCGCAACAAGAACAACCCAAAAAAGATAACACGCTTTTGTATGTGGGTATCGGCGCAGGTGTATTGGTGTTATTAGGCGGAATTTATGTAATCACTAAAAAATAAAAGCTATGACAAAAAAAGGAGTAGAAAATTCGGTAGTGAGTGTGGCGAGTATGACAGCAGGTGCAATGGCATCACGCATTATCGCCGATAAGCTACCAATTAAAAACAAGCACCTAAAAAGAGGTTTGTTAATCGCCACAGGAATTTTAGGCGCATCGGCATTAGATCGAAAAAGTACAGGCAGAAAAATCGGGCAGGATATGGCTATTTCAATGGCTGTAACCCAAACAGGACACTTAATCAAAGAAGTGGTACAAGGTCGATTAAAAGAAGACCAAACCTTGCATCCTGCATTGGGTAATCCGTTAGACGATTTTAACGAGCCAATGTTGGATAGTAGCAACTTTTTAGCAAGCTACACACCCAACTACGATGCAATTGCCGAAGACGTACTTTTTGAAGATGTCGAAGAATTTGCAGGATAAAAAACAAGTAACAACAATCATTTAAAAACAGAAAAAGAGAAATGAATTTTTTAAAAAACCAAGAAGCGTATTTACGAATTGCCGAGTATTTAAAAGACAAAAACGCTCGCCGTAAAGACAATGAAAAGTGGAACATCGGAGCAATGAAACCAATGCCGAGTTTCTTATATGCCAACAAAAAAATTGATGTTGGTGGTACGGTTTCCTTATTAACAGGAGCATCCGTAGCCAAAAGAGGTGTAACCAATTTTGACGGAAACTCACTTGTAAAAGGACGTGTTTTTGTGGCGGACGGCATCACATTAAAGGCAATTATTGCCGATGCAACCACACCCGAACAGGATGCAGAATATAGTCCGTTCAAAGTCCCGAACGTATTAATGCAATCGAATATCGTTGTGAAGCAGAAAAACGAAATCTTAATTGATTTACCGATTTGCGACATCATTCACGCAAGCGAAAACGGTAGCATTTATTTCAAATTAGGTTCGTTCGCCTTAATCGAAGACGACACCATTACGGAAATTGAAATCCAATATCCAGAGGGTGCGAAATTGACATTAGAGGACGGCAAAGCCTTATTTGTTTCGGCTCGTTTATCAGGATTTGCGACCTACCAAAAACGCTAAAACCCTTTTCACTAACAACTTTGCGCTACGTGGTTAGCGCAAAGTTTTAAAAATGCTCACAAATGAAAAAGATTTATAAACGTATTCGAGTAAACAAAAAACTCTTAAAGTTAAGCGCAGAGCCACAAGTTCAAAACAGATTATCGCCACAAGAATTTTTAATGAATGAAGTAACCGACACCTTGCCCGCAGGAAAAGTTGTTGGCGTGTACTTCAATCATTACGGCGGAAATATGCCTGCATTCGCAGATATTGGCGAGCCTTATATCGGTGAGGGAAATTATCCACGAAATCAATATCGTATGCCTTTTGGTTACTCTCATACCGACATCACTTTAAAAGATAGTCGAGGACATCAGTTAACCGAGCCGACCGACATTTTCGATTACGAACACAAAGGCGGTGGTTATTTAGACGGATTTAAAATATTAGACTTTGAAAGCAAAAACGAAAAAATCACGATTGCGTGGGAAACAATTGGCTCGATGCCTATTTGTGGCGAGTTCATTTTTGCGATTGAAGTTGATAATTGCGCTTGCTAATGAATGCAAGTTACAACACAGAAACTCACACAGAAGATTTTGAAATCAACATTGCAAACAAAGGCGGGTGCAAAGGATTGTTAAAAATCGAAGTGTTGGTAACAGAAACAAGTGTACCGCTTTTACTAAAGGACGGCTCACAGCAACGCATTTTTGGAAACTCGCCCCCTTTTGTGTTGCAATCCTTAACCCACCCAATCACAAGTGGTGTGTTAAAGTTTGAATTTGCCGAAGTAGAAGCCTTACAAGATTATCAAGAAGCAGAACAAAAAGCCATAGTACGATACCTATATTGTGAATAACGAATTAGCGAACATATTACTTGCACATTTAAGCACATCAACCCAAAACGTTGTCAAAGTTCAGCGTAACGGCGTTCGATTGGTTATATCTGACACCGAAAAACGATACTCGTTTTCCTTACAAGATATTGAGCAGAAATATAGTTCTATACCTAATTTTCTTCACACAATCGCACAAAAAGGTTTTACCAAAAATGTAGAGTTCGTCTTACAGAGAATGTACGAAAGCAAAGGCACATTTTCTTACCGAACGCTACAAGTATTAATAGAAGATTTAACCCACGATATGAACACAGCAGACAATCACGAAATCGTTTCATCGTACCCGACTTCGCCGAGTTATACGAACTTTTTGGGTGCGCCCGAATTAATGGCGAAAATGGTACAGGCAGAACGTTCAGAAGATTATAAAGAACAAGTACAGGAACTCAAAGAAACTGTTAAGGATTTGCGCTCGAAAAATCGAGTGTTAGAAGAAAAAAACAGCTCGCTAACCATAAAGTTAGAAACCGCTAAAGAGCGTGAAGAACTACGAGTACAAAAGGAACTATTAAACAAGAAAAGTTTTTTAGAAACGCCAGCTTTTGAAAAAACAATGGAAACGTTAGGTGGCATTTTACCGAAAGTTATTGAAGCATCCGCAAACAACAACGCAACGGCGCAACCCAACACAGGGTTAGCATCGCCGAGTTTGTCGCCGATTAAAAAAGCCTTTGTGCAAAAGTTAAGCATTGCCACAGACGAGCAAACAATGTTCTTTAACTACTTGTTAGATAATTGGAAAGAAGATTTGATACAATATGTCGCACAACATATCGAACAACAAGAAAACAACAATGAAGAAATTACAGACTAAAGAAGAAGCCTTACACGTATTAGAAAACTTACCCGAAAAAGTATTACTACGCTTGGCGGAATTGTCAAGCAACGAAAAGGCACAAGGCTACTTTTCGTGTCCGATTAAGTTCGGGGCGGTCAAGAGTTTTTTAAGCTAAAAACATAATTGAAATGGGAAAAATTGCAACGAAAAAGAATATTGAAAAAGCCAACGAAATGAGCGAGTTTTTGTTATCGAATAGGTCGCTATTAATCGTTGTTGGTGCGAGCGTTTTAGGTTTTATCGCCTATCGCCAAATCAAAAAAACTGCGGGGGCGGTTTCCGATGCCGTTTCCGATGTTTTTGCCGATGTACCTACCGACCACATTTCAGCCGATGTAAACGTAAACAATCAGAAAACCACCATTACAAAAGAGAAAGCCGTCATACTTGCAAAATCGTTGTTAGATGCCTTTAACGATACCACGTTTTTTGGCAGTCCTGCCACCGATGAGCGTAAAGTGGAGTATGTATTCGACCAACTCAAAACAGGCGATGATTTCCGATTGGTGTATAACATTTTCGGAAAACGAAAAATCATCAACGGCGGAACACCAACCACTTGGTTTGATAAAAAAATCGCTAACGAATACGATTTAATTTATTGGTTGAAAGCAGAAATTTCTGAAACGTGGGACAGCAGTTTATTCAATAAGATTAAAGACAGAGTACAAAGTGCAGGAATGCCCTTTTAACTAAAAAATAAAAAGACTATGGAAAGTGATTTACCAATCTTCGGTTTGGCGTGTCCGAGTACCAAACACGACCAACAAGAATTTAACACAACCGATAAAAAATGCGGATGCACTATGAAACAAGCACCACAAACATTAGTAAACGCAATCATCATCAACGAAAGCACCAATAAGCCTTTTGAAGCAGGATTGGTAAACGTTTACAACATCAATACAAAACAAGGAACGATGCCCGATGCGAACGGAAATTTTACCATACACGCATCGCCAAACGATGTAATTAGTATTTCGTTTGTAGGGTTTAATACAATCAAAATTAAAGCATCTGAATTACCTAAAACAATCGCCTTACAGGAAGCCAACGAAATGCTTAACGAGGTCATTATTACAGGTAAAAAACAACAACAAAATTACCTCTATGCAGGGTTAGGATTGACGGCATTACTTTTTGTATATGCTATTGCAAAAGACGACAAGAAATCAACTAAAAAAACAAGCGTATAACTATGGAATTTGTATTCAACCATTGGGAAAAAATCGCAACGATTATCGGGGTTTTCGTGTCCTTTTTTGCAGGGTTGAAAACCCAAAAAATAGAGAACTACAAGCGTGCTTTTGAAATCAACTCGCAAATGATAGGAAGTGTAACAAGCGACTTTAACGCTCGCATCCAATCACTCAACGAGTACATCACACAGCTTGAACAAATGAACACGAAGCTACACAGCATTATTGACAAACAACAAAAAGATTTAGACAAATACATTCGGAAATATGGCACAGACATTTAAGCACGTTTTAACCGCTATTGTATTGGCTTTACTGTTTACAACTTGCGCATCAACCAAGCGCAAGTTTGTAAAGTCAGCAACCCTAAAAAACGATAGCACTTTTACAAAACAAGATAGCATCGTTTCAACCACGATTAGCTTGGGAATTAAAGACACTATTTTTCTGCCAATCAGCACAGGAAGTGAGCAGTTGGATAGTGTTTTAACAACACGTTTAGCCAACTTTAAAACAGGAAAAAAAAGCGGAGCAAACAGCTACGATATTCGTTTCGATACGCAAGCAAAAGGTTTTGAAATTACAAGTACAATCAAACAAACCCAAAACAAAATTGAGCAAAAACACGACAGCATTTACCAAAGCAAAGCAACCGAAGTGCGCAAGGAACACAAAGAGGTTAAAACAAGGTCAAAAGTACCAATTTGGTTATTGATTGCCTTTTTAGTCTTGTTGTTTGTTGTGTATTTGTTATCCAAGTTTAACATCATTTAAAAGAAAAAGAAAATGGCAAGCTATGAACTATTTAAGCACTCGATACAAGAAGCAGAGGGCGGTTATCAGAACTTAACCAACGACAAAGGCAATTACAATTCGCTTCGTCAACGAGTGGGAACGAATTACGGAGTATCAGCAAAGTTTTACGAAAAAGTAATTGGCAGACCGCCGACTATTGCGGATATGAAAAGCATTACCCAAACCGAAGCGCATCAACTTTTTAAAATTCACTTTTGGGATGCAATCAAAGGCGATGCAATTCAAAGTCAAGCGGTGGCGGAAATGGTTGCCGACCATTCTATAAATGCCAATCCACGAGTTACCGCAGGCATTGTGCAACGAACATTAAACCGCTATTTCGGTAAGAATTTAAAAGTCGATAGCGTTATCGGAGCGAAAACATTACAGGCGATTAATTCGGTAAATCCGCAACAACTATTCGCTAAAATCGGACAAGAACGCCTACACCATTACAGCCGATTAGATGACTACAAATACTTTTCAAAAAGTTGGAATAGTCGAGTGTTCAATTTGGCAAAAAAGTATGGCATCAGCTTAATCGACACGATTAAAAAAAAAGTACCGAAACGACTATCGTAATTAGCCTAATCGGAGTATCAATTTTAGGAATCTACCTATATCAAAAATCGAAAAAGAAACAATGACAACAACGAAATTTCAACAATTAGACGGCAAAGAAGTCAGCCGAAAATATTTACAGCAACTCATCGAAGAAGCCAAACAAGAAAACAATACGGAAGTAGTTTACAGGCTTTCAAAAATCTTGTTAGACAATCCGAAGTATAAGACGTTTACAATTCAAGTAAAAAGCTATCCGACTTCGTTAAACGCACCAAGACACAAAGGCGCATACAAAGAAGCCTTAACGAGTTGTGGACGTTTACGCAAAGGGTGGCGTTTTATCAAAGGTAGTGTTGTAAAAGCACGACCACAAGTGCCAAAACCTAATCGAAAAGGATTAGCAGGAACAAAGCAAAAAGAGGGTTTGACACCAACAGGGCGACTAAAAAAAGGCTACAAATACAAAGCAGGAGGTAACATCGTAAAAGTTACCTCGAAAAAAAAAGCGGTGTAATTCCTGCAAGTAAAACACCACAATCTGCCAAAGGTTTACCAATCGAATTTTTGGCAGGTTTAGATTACATCGAAGCAGATGACAACGAAATTAACTCACTAAATGCGCCTGTAAAACCCGACCAAATTTATCAAATGATTACCGATATGGTGGTGGATGCGGTCAACAAATCGAAAGGCGACGGCGAACTCGGTTGGAATCAAGACTTCTTTTACGGCGGTTATCAAATGCCTGCAAACTTTATCAGTAATAAAACCTATCGAGGTGTGAATGTGTTATTGCTCAAAAACGGAAATCCGTACACAGTTTTTAAAAATCCATACTTCTTAACCAGGAAGCAGATAAATGAAAAAGGCGGTAAAATTCGACTGGGTGCAAAAGGTCAAATGGTGGTGTACTTCACACGTTTATACAAGTTCGAGGGAAAAGAAAAGAAAGATGAATTAGCTACTTACAACAAAGGAAAAATGATACAACATTTAAAATCAAAAGGTTTAAACGATAGTCATTTTGACGTATTGGTGGAAACCATACCTATTTTAAAATACTACAAAATTTTCAACGGCGAAGACATCGAGGGAATAGATTTTAAACTCGATAGTTTATCCGAGTTAGATAAATTAAGGTTAGGATTTTTGCCGAAAGATGATGCAATCAATACCGATGCGAAAAATCAAATGGCGGAATTGATAATCAAAAACTTTCCGAAGAACACAGCGAAAATAAAACACGGCTACAAAGGAGCGAGTTATAACGGCTTACACGATGTTGTTAAAATGCCGAATTACGAAGCCTTTTACAAAAGTGAAAACTATTACAGCACGTTATTTCACGAAATGATACACAGCACAGGGCATCCGAGCCGTTTAAACCGACCTTTAGGAAATCCGTTTGGTTCTGTTCCGTATGCGAAAGAGGAATTAATCGCCGAGTTTGGTGCGGTGTTCTTATCAGCACAGGCAGGTATTTTGTGGAAAACTCAACAAAACCACGCCGACTATTTAAAGAATTGGCAAATGGCATTACAATTTATGGGCGAGGATAAAACCTTGTTGATGCGTTCAGCAACCGAAGCCCAAAAAGCCGTTGATTATCTTTTACAAGTAGATGAAAACAAAGAGCCGAAATTTTATCGAGAGATTAAAAAAGTAACCACAAAACCGACACCAAAATTACCCCCAAAGCAATTGGTATATGTAACGAAAAGCACTCGTAAAAAACCAATTTTAGCACAGCCGATTGTAAGTGAAGTTTCAGCACCTAAAAAGCGTAATTCATTAGCTTACAAACGTAGTCAGCGAAAAAATAAAACCTTTGAAATGTACGATATACAGGACAAAGATTTAGCGACTTTTTTAGGTGATTTGGAAATCAAATCAAAAGAAAGTTTGGTATTGACAATTGCAGGAAAACAAGGAAGCGGAAAAACTCGATTTGCGTTTCGATTTATGAATATTCTCGCTCAAAAATATAAGGTCGGACACGCATCAATGGAAGAACACCCCGATAGTAAGGTGTATTGGGATAAGGTAGATATGTACTTCAATAAAAAAGCTGAAGAAAACATCGACAATGCCGAAATCAAAAATTTAAGTCAACTCGATAAATTGATTAAAGAAAATGATGTTATCGTAATCGACAGCTTTGCCAAGTTAAAAGAACTCGATAACAAATTAGAAGTTGATACACACCTACGAAAAAAGTATAACGGAAAACTATTTTTAATCGTGTTTCAGCAAACCACAGACGGAAAAATGCGTGGTGGTTCTAAAAGCGGTTTTGACGGCGATTGCATTTTCTTTGTTGAAAAGGATGCTGACTATAAAAAGCATTATGTTTATACGGATAAAAACCGCTATCAAACGAAGTCGTTGGAGGAGTTGCAGTATAATATTTATTCGGGAAAGTTGAATAATATCAATTCAAGTACAGAAGAAATACAAGAAGTAGAATTTTAAAAGAAAAAGCCACGGACACGTGGCTTTTTTTTAGCTTTTTACATTCTTAAAGACAGCTTTAAGGCTTTCTTTAAGATTTTTATGGTCTTCTTTATTAAGGTCAAAAGAAACATAAAATGTATTATGCTTTAAGTTCAATGATTTTCTTATTTCATCATCGAATGAAAATATTAAACTATCATTTGACAATTTGTAATCAATATTATTACTTCTAATACTTTGAGATTGAGTTGCGTTTTCAATGTAAATAGCTTCATCTTTTTCATATTCAGAAAAAGCTAAAGTAAAATACTCTTGTTCATCAAACTCTAAATATACACTTGCTAAATATTCATCATCACTCGGACTTGCGTTTAGCGTAACTAAATTATTTGTTTTTATCATTTTGAACGAGTTTTAAGATTAAAACCACTATAAAAATATGATCTTTAATAAAAACAAGGCAGATGCCGTATCTACGACATCTGCAAAATTTTCTACTAAATAATTTCTAAAACAAATTATTCTTTATACCTCAATAAACGCAACGCGTTAAAAACCACCAATAGTGTAGAGCCTTCGTGCAATAACATTGCTGGTCCGATTTTGGCAATTCCTGTAAGTGTTAAAGGTATTAATATGGCGACAATTCCTAAACTCATCCAAAGGTTTTGCTTGATAATTGATTTTGATGTTCGGCTTAATCCAATTACAAAAGGTAGGTTTTCAATTTTGTCTGACATTAAGGCAACATCGGCAGTTTCTAACGCAACATCGCTACCCATTGCGCCCATTGCAATACCCACTGTACTGTTTGCCATTGCAGGTGCATCGTTTACACCGTCGCCTACCATTGCTATTTTACTATCACGTTGTTTTAGTGCTTTAATCGCAGTTACCTTATCTTCTGGAAGTAAACTTCCTTTTGCTTCGGTTAACCCAATTTGTTTAGCAATACTATCGGCAACATTTTGATGGTCGCCTGTAAGCATTATCATTTTTTTAATGCCCATTTCTTTTAGTTTTAGCAAGGTACTTTTGGCGTGTTCGCGTGGTACATCCATTACACTTAACAAACCGATTAATTTATTATTAAAGGCGACAAGCATTGCTGTATGTCCGTTTTTTAGTAAGTCGTTGGCTTGCATTTTTATTTCTGAAGACACAGTAATGTTTTTATCAATCATTAAGGTTTCGTTTCCAATAAACACTTCGCCATTATTATAATTTGCTGAAATACCTTTACCTTGAATAGCTTTGATATTGCTTGCTTTGTTTTGGGTTGTTAATTGATAATTCGCTTTTATATCTTTTGAAATAGCCTTTGCTAAAGGATGATTACTTAAACTTTCAACTTCTAAAACCAGTTTTAAAAATTCGTCTTGATTAAAACCGTTTAGAGCAATAGCGTTGGTTAGTTTTGGTTTTCCCTCTGTTAGTGTTCCTGTTTTGTCAAAAGCAATAGTGGTAAGGTTTCCGAGGTCTTCTAATGCACGTCCGCCTTTAATTAATACACCGCCTTTAGCACCTCTTGCAATACCACTTAACACCGCACTTGGTGTAGAAATTGCCAAAGCACAAGGGCTTGATGCTACTAAAACAGCAATGGCTCTGTAAAGGCTTTCTTTTGGTGTTTCGTCAATAACTAAATATGCAAAACACAAGGCAACGACTAAAATGATTACCGCTGGAACAAACCACTTTTCAAATTTTTTGGTTAATAATTGTGTTGGCGATTTTTGGTCTTCGGCTTCGCTCACCATTTTTACCAATCGTGCAATGGTACTATCTTTACTTAATCGCAATACTTGTACTTCGAGTGCATTGTCGCCATTTATTGTTCCTGTAAACACCTTGTTTTCTGCATTTATTGTTTCAAAATTTGAAATAGTATTGGTATTTACAATCGCTTTTTTGTCAACAGGCATACTTTCGCCAGTTATTGATGCTTGATTGATACTCGAATTTCCTTTTATAATAACACCGTCTGCCGAAATTTTGGTGTTGGGTTTTACCACGATTATATCGTTTATTTTAAGGTCTTCAACAGGAACTTCAACCGTTGTATTATTGCGCTTTACAAGTGCCTTTTTAGGTGATAATTCGCCCAATGCTTGAATAGATTTTTTGGCTCTACCCATTGCATATTCTTCGAGAGCGTGCCCAATACTAAATAAAAATAAAAGCATTGCACCTTCTTCCCATTTTCCAAGATAGGCGGCACCTGCTGCGGCTACTAGCATTAAAAAGTCTATTTCAAACTGTCCTTTGCCTATTTTTTCGATGGCTTCTTTAGTTGTAAAAAATCCACCAAGAAAAAAGGAAATAATAAAACTTATCAGTGCATAGTTGGCTGGTAAGTTGGTTAATTTTTCTATAATTAATCCTGCGAAAAAGAAAACTCCACTTCCAATAGCAAAATAAAGCTCTGTATTTTCACCTAAAAATCCACCGTGATTTTCGTGATTGTGTCCGTCGTTTTTAGTATGTTTTTGTTGTGACATTTTTTTAATAAATATTAATGATCATCTTATATAAATGGTATCGACTATTCTGCTAATGCGCATGTCCTTCCATTCCTCCAGCTTTTTTAAGTAATTCACCTTTTAAAAAATGTGCACCGCTGGTTACTATATTAATGTTAAAGTTATTTTCTTGAATAGTTTTTAATTCTGTAAACCCATTATCGGTACTTCCAATTGTGACTTCTAATGGAATAAATTCCTCATTACTTTCAGCCATGAATATAAACTTTTCACCTTCAATATCTACAATGGCTTCTTCTGGTACTGTGGTCTTATTTTCACCACCTAACAAAATTTCAGCATTTATAAATGTACCCGCTCTTAGTAATTGTTGTTCATCTTCGAAATGCCCATGAACATTAACAGTTTTTGTTTGGTCATTAACTTTTTGACTAATCAATTTAATATAACCGTTATATTCTCTATCTATACCATTAGGTTTAAATACAAACTCATCTTTAATCTTTAATCTTGATATATCAGAACCAAACACATTGAGTTCAGCATGTTTATGATCGTTATCTATAATTTCCATCATTTCCGAATTTGCTTCTAAAAATTTTCCTTTATTTAGGTTGTTCTCTACAACGTAACCAGAAATTGGTGCTTTTACATAAACATATTGTTGTATACCACTATTTCTAACAATAGTGGGTGAAATTCCTGCCATTTTCAGTTGTGATGCATAACTGTCTACTAAACTTTTTGCAGATAAGTACACACTTTGAGCCATTTGGAACGACTTTTTTGAAGCAATGTCTTTTTCAAATAACATCTTCTTTCTATCATATTCGGATTTTGCTAAAGAATGTTTGTTTATTGCTTCTAAGTAGTTGTATTGTAAATCGGTAAAATTAGGATGCTGTAAAATTGCTACTGTTTGTCCTTTATGAACTTTATCTCCTGGCAACAAATCTGTTTTATAAACAAAGGCCTCTAATGGAGCATATACAGTTGCTTTACTTTGTGGAGGCACTTCAATACTCCCTGTAACTTCAATGCGCTCACGAATATTTCGTTCACGAATACTATCGGTTTGTATGTTTGCCGATTTTATTTGAGTAGCGTTTAAGTGAATTTCATTTTCTGAATGTTCTTCCGAATCACCTTTATCCTCTTCAGACTTTACAATTCTGGATTGTTCTTTTTCATGATTGTGATCATCTTCATGTTTTGATTTACAGCTTATTACAGCTGAAATTACCATAAATAATATTATTATTCTTTTCATTTGTTTAATATTTTTTGTTGTAGAATTCATATTCTATAACTGTTTTATTATAGGTGTTTACTAATTGTAAATAGTTTTGCATTACTTGAAAATAAGCATTAAAGCTCTGATTGTATTGATAAGCATCTATTTCGCCCGCTTTATAAGCCGTTTCTAATTTTATAATGAACTTTTGGGCCTGTTCGGTTGTGTTTTTGATGCTTTCTAATTCTGATTGTAACTGTACAACCTGCAATTGCAAACTGCTACTATTATTTTTTAAGGCTACTTTTTTCGCTTCATTTTCAAAGGCAATCTCTTCTCTTATGATTTTTTGCTTTTTGATTTTTGCTTTATTACCTCCAAACGGTAAAGGAATATTTAAGCCTACTCTAAAACCTGTATATGCGTTAGCATTTCCTTCTTTCCTATTAATAATTCCAGCAGTAACTTCTGGAAAATATATGGATTTAGCTACTGCAACTTTTTTATCTGCAACTTCATTACTTTTATTAATAGCATCTAAAAACATTGTCGAATTGCTTTCTATAGTTGGTAATGGTAATGGTAATGGTTTTGGAAATTCTTTTTCTGGCACAATTTTGTTATCTAATTGCAATAAGAATTTTAACTGATTTTCTATATTAATAAACTGCTTATATACATTACTTTTTTGTGACTGTACACCCAAGGATTGTAGAATAGTAACATCATTTTCTAATCCACCTATTTCTCCTGATTCATGTAGCTTATTTGAGATGCTTTTTATAGCATTTACATTTTTTTGCTGTTCTTCCATCAAGGATTTTAAGGCATATAAATAATGCCATTGCTGGTATAAATATCGAACATTTAAAACAGCTTGTCTTTGGGATATATCTGCATTTAGCTTTGCAAACTCTGTTTGTGTTTTAGCTAGTTTTTGTCTATTAATATGTGATAAAATAGAACCAAAATTTTGATTTATACTCCATTCTTTTTCATCTGCATTGGGTGCAATTCCCACAGTTTGATAGTTAACTGATAAGGGTTCTAATACTATCGCTCCGCCAATGTTAGTCTTTTGCTTTTCAATATTTAATGTGGCCTTTTTTAATGTAACTGACTTCGCTAATGCTAATTCGATAGCCTCTTTTTCAATTAAAACATTGGTAGATTGTTGAGCACTGGCAAATGAAATACCTAAGAAAAATAGAGCTACAGTTATTGTATTTTTATTCGGTTTTTTAATCGATTTAGTTTCAAAAAACATATATAAAATTGGCAATATCAACAAGGTTAATAAAGTAGCTGAAACTAAACCACCAATAACTACAGTAGCTAATGGTTTTTGCACTTCTGCTCCTGCTGATGTGGCTAAAGCCATTGGTAAGAAACCAACAGACGCTACCAAAGCAGTCATTATAACAGGGCGTAAACGTACCGATGTTCCTTTTTTAATGATGTCGACAACATTAGTCATTCCGTCCTTTTTGAGGCGATTAAATTCAGCAATAAGTACAATACCATTTAAAACAGCAACACCAAATAGCGCAATAAACCCTATTCCTGCCGAGATACTAAAAGGCATATCTCTCAACCATAATGCAAATATTCCACCAATGGCCGACATAGGAATTGCCATAAAAATAAGTAAGCTCTGTTTTACCGACTTAAACGTAATATACAGTAACATAAAAATAAGTAACAAGGCCACAGGTACGGCAACCCCTAATCTTGTACGTGCTTCTTCTAGATTTTTAAACGTACCCCCATAGGTTACATAGTAGCCTGCATCAAATTGAACTTTCTCTTCAATATTCTTTTTTACTTCAGAGACTATACTAGCCACATCACGTCCACGTACATTAAACCCGACAGTTAATCGACGTTTAGCGTCATCTCTTTGAATTTGATTCGGACCTGTTTTAAAACTTATTTCGGCAACACTTGCTAATGGAATTTGCATACCATTAGACATTGTAACATAGAGTTTTTTAATATCCTCTATACTACTGCGACTAGATTTTTGTAATCTTACAACTAAATCGTATCGCTTTTCACCTTCATATACTGTTCCTGCATTTTGTCCAGCAAAAGCTGCATTAATAGTTGTGTTTACATCTTGAATAGCCAATCCGTAACGTGCTAGCTGTTCTCTTTTATAGTCGATTACGATTTGCTGTAATCCACCAACCTTTTCAACATATAAATCTTCAGCTCCTTGAACAGTTGGAATTATTTTCGCAATCTTATTTCCATAAGAAATTAATTTATCTAGATCTTCTCCATAAACTTTTAATACAACATCTTGTCGTGCACCAGTCATTAATTCGTTAAAACGCATTTGTATGGGTTGTTGAAAACCAAAGGTTACTCCCACCATATTTTCTTCAAGTTTTTCCTGCATTTTTTGAGCCAATTCTTCTTTGGAATTTGCTTTAGTCCAATGGTCTGGTTCAGAAAGGATAATCATTATATCTGCCGCTTCAATAGGCATTGGATCAGTTGGTATTTCAGAAGAACCTATTTTTCCCACAACTTCTATAACTTCATCTGGAAATTCTCGTAATAAAATTTGTTCTGCCTTTTCAGATGATTTAATAGTATGAGATACACTACTTCCTGTACTTACCATCATTTGTGCAGCAAAATCTCCTTCATCTAGTGTCGGTATAAATTCTGAACCCATTTTAGTAAACGTAAAAATGCTAAACGAAAAGATTAAAAGTGTAGCAATAATTACTTTGGTAGCATTAGTAAGTACAAAATTTAATATTGGTTCATAAACCTTTTGAATTGATTCGATAATTTTATCTGAAAAATTCTTTTTATCAACTAACTTCTTCTTTAAGAAAAGTGCACTGATCATTGGTACGTATGTTAGCGATAAAATAAATGCTCCAAGTATAGCAAAGCTAACGGTCATTGCCATTGGCTTGAACATTTTTCCTTCGATACCTACTAGAGCTAAAATTGGCAAGTACACTATTAAGATTATAATTTCTCCAAATGCCGCACTCGTTCTAATTTTTGAGGCTGATTGATACACTTCATCGTCCATTTGAGATTGAGAAAGTAATGTACCTGATTTTCGCAATCCCAGATGATGTAAAGTAGCTTCAACAATGATAACAGATCCGTCAACTATAATCCCAAAGTCAATTGCACCTAAACTCATTAGATTTCCTGATACACCGAATAAATTCATTAAGCTTATTGCGAATAACATAGATAAAGGAATAACCGAAGCAACTATTAAACTGGCTCTTAAATTTCCAAGAAGTAAAACCAAGATGAAAATTACAATTAGAGCTCCTTCTATTAAGTTTGTTGAAACTGTTTTAATAGCTTTATTCACTAACTTTGTTCTATCTAAAAATGGGCGAATTTCAACACCTTCAGGAAGACTTTTTTCAATTTGAGAAATACGTTCTTTTACGTTTTTTATTACTTTAGATGAGTTAGCTCCTTTTAACATCATTACAATAGCACCAACAACTTCACCCTCACCATTTCTAGTCATAGCACCATAACGAATGGCGTTACCAAATTGTACTTTTCCTATGTCTCTAATTAAAACAGGGGTGCCGTTTTGAGTATTCGTTACAACAATATTTTTGATATCGTCTAACGTTTTTATCAAACCTTCACTACGTATAAAATAGGCCTTTGGGTTTTTGTCAATATATGCGCCTCCTGTATTTTGATTGTTTTTTGACAAGGCACTAAACACGTCACTTATACTTATATTTAAGGCAGATAGACGCTCTGGTATTAGTGCAACTTCGTATTGCTTAAGATATCCTCCAAAACTACTTACATCTGCAACACCTTCTAACCCCAATAATTGACGACGGACAATCCAATCTTGAATAGAGCGTAACTCCATAGCATCGTATTGTTTCTCATAACCTTTTTTAGCATATAAAGTATATTGATAAATTTCACCCAATCCTGTTGTTACAGGCATCATTTCAGGTGTACCAATACCAGATGGAATTTGGTTTTTTGCTTCTATGAGACGTTCACTGATTTGTTGACGTGCCCAATAAATATCAATGTTGTCCTTAAAGACAACAGTTACTACGCTCAACCCAAAGCGTGAAAATGAACGTATTTCTTCTACATCTGGTATATTAGACATAGTCATTTCAACTGGAAATGTAACCAGACGCTCAATGTCTTGAGCTGATTGAGAAGGGGCTGAAGTTATAATTTGTACCTGATTATTGGTAATGTCTGGTAGAGCATCTATTGGTAATTGTTTTGCAGAATAGATTCCCCAGCCTATTAAAGCAAATACCAATGTTCCAATAATCAATTTATTTTTAATCGAAAATTTTATAATATTATCCAACATAATGATGAATTTTGTTACTATTTACATTAATTAGTAGACATCTTTTCTAATGAAAAGATGCATTAAAATGAGTTTCTGAAATAAATTCAGAATAACTTAAAACTAGTAACTCTAAACCCGAGGTGGTTGGAAAATACCGTCTAAATAAGAAGAATTGTAAATTGATTGATAAAAACTTATTAAAGTTTTTTCAGAAGAAGCAACAACTATTTGAAGTTGGTTTAATGGAAAAGAAATAGCCAAAATTGAAGAGAATTCTATGGAACAATGATGGTGGTGCTCCTTATTCTTATCTTCATCATTATCATTTTGATGATGCTCTTCTTCATGTTCATGATCAACATCAATATGTTGCTCGATATCATCTTCATATATAATAACATCATTATGCGCCAGTAGCGGTGGCGACATCAATAAAAATGTTAATATATAGATTATTAGATGCTTCATAAACTTAGGCAAAGATAATTATATTTTTGTGTGCATAAAAAATATTTGGTAATTGTATTAGTTTAACTATTTTATCCTTCCTATTTTTTTATCAACTTTTGAAAATATTCTTATATATCCAAATTGGATTGTTTTAAAAGAATTAAGTAGTGCTACTTGCAAAGCCTTGATATAGCTTGTGTCATAAAGGTAAAAAGAAACCCAATGCAACTTGTTTTCGCAAAGAAGATTTATCTAAGGTAAAATTGGGCTTTGAATTTGAAGATAAAAGTTTAAGTGTGGTTTCTGTAAATTATACAGACATTACAGTTAAAAGACTTGATAGAAAAATAATAGACTTGTTCCCGAAAATAAAGCTTATCTTATAATAGAGGTTGAAGATAAAGATGTTGTTTTTGTTTTGGGATGTAAAACTTACTACTATACTTACCCTTTAAAAATTAAACCCTTCAAAATCAATAGATTAAGAAGGATTTTTGTGACCTCGGCAGGATTCAAACCTGCAACCTCTTGAGCCGTAATCAAGTGCACTATTCAGTTATGCTACGAGGCCGTTTTGCGGGTGCAAATATAAGAATGTTTTTTAAATTGTAAAGCAAAAAAAATAATTTTTTTCACCTTTTTTAATTTATTTGTCTTCTGCTATTTCTTCTTTAAAACTATCAATAGTGCTCTGAGATTTTTCAACGTCTGATTCATAGATGAATACATCAATAGAATTGCCTAAAGTACCGAAACCAGCCAATCTCCCAGATTCTTTATTGTCTTTAATTAAATATGGAACATTAATTTCATCAAGTAGTTGACTTAATCGGCCAACAAAGATTTGAGTTCCCGAAAAAACTTTTACATGCTTGTTCATAATATATAAGTTTTAGTCCAAAGAATTTATAGTAACATAAGCTCGCCATCCAATAATTGCTAATTGAAATTTTGAAGCTTTAGTAACATCCAACTCTTTTTTGGTAAAAGAGGGTAGTAGCGCTTTGTTTAGCTTAGCTAATAATTTAAAAATGCTTTTTTTCATTAGTTGTTGATTCTATATCAAAAATAACGAAAAATAATGAGTTATGATGAGCGAAGCTCACTTTACATCGCTCAAAATGACATAGTTTTGTAAATAATAAGAAAGATTAAAAAATCAAGCCTAATAGTAAATCAGCAATTTTAATGGTTAAGAGAATTAGTTTTAATGCGATTGTAATCATTTGAATTTTAATGTTTTTTAGTTGATAATTCTTAATCAATTCCGGAATTGTTTTATGAATATATAGCAAGTAGAAGATGCTTGCCAAATTTTCAGATAAGATTTAATTAATTTGAATATACAATTGAAGTTAAAAAAGTTATTATGGTTTTAATATGTAGCTATTGACTCTTTATTGTTGTTTTCAAATGTAATTTAAAAGTGTATTTATTGTTTTAATCAGTAATGTTTTAAAGGCTGTTTTTTGCGACTTTTTAAAAAGGAAAGGGAATAAGGTCTTTTTTTTACCGCTTTTTAATCAGTTTGATTTTTTTGTTCAGGTTCAGAAGTGAAAAACAAGGGAGTTAAAAGTGGACTTTATCTGAGGGTTAATGTTTCAAAACTTCGTTACAAAAGAGTATCTTCGCCAAAAAAATATTTTATGAGCATTTTATACATTATTATTGGTTTAACATTGTTGGTTTTAGGAGGAAATTGGCTGTTAAAAGCAGCAGTAGGTTTGTCACTTAAACTGCATATACCAAAAATTGTAATAGGTATGACAGTAGTTTCGTTTGCTACTTCAGCACCAGAGTTAATTGTAAGTATAAAATCAGCTTTAGATGGCGCCACAGGGTTAGCTGTAGGAAATGTAATTGGATCTAATATAGCAAACCTTGGTTTGGTGTTGGGTATAACAGTAATATTGTCGTCAATAGATGTAGAAAAAAGTTTTTATAAAACAGATTGGCCAGTAATGATGATTGCTTCGGCTATGTTGTATTTTTTTATTGTAAATGATAAGACAATTCAATTTTATGAAGGAGCTATTTTGTTTGGAATGTTGGTGGTGTTTTTAATTTACTTACTACGTTTTCAAAAACAAGCTGTTGTTGATGAGATGCCTGAAGATGATGAAGAGTTACCATTATATAAAATAGCCTTGTTTTTAGCTGTTGGAGGAGTTGGTTTATGGGGTGGTTCTGAGCTATTGATTAATGGTTCGGTAGCTATGGCGCAACATTTTGGTGTAAGTGATGCGATTATTGGAGTAACTGTAGTGTCAGTAGGTACTAGTGTTCCTGAATTAGCGGCATCAATTATTGCAGTATTAAAGAAGGAGAAAGCAATCTCATTAGGAAACCTTGTAGGATCTAATGTGTTTAATATTTTAGCCGTTTTAGGTATTACAGCCATGATTACGCCTGTAGAGGTAAAACCAGATGCCTATAGTTTAATAAATAATGATATTTATTGGATGTTGGGTATTTCGTTTGCAATATTACCTTTAGTATTTATTCCTAAAGGATTGCGTTTAGGTTGGAGAGATGGTGTTCTCTTATTAGGAACGTATGCAACTTTCATCTATTTAACGATTTCGTAAAAACGAATTAGTCATAAAATAAAAAAAGCCGCAATTTTGCGGCTTTTTTAGTTGTGTTGTTGTGTTTGTTAATTATATGTTGGTACCTTTTACGGTTTCTATAATTCTACCAGCTACTTTGTAAGGATCAGCATTTGAAGCAGGTCTTCTGTCTTCTAACCAACCTTTCCATCCTTTTTCTACAGTAATAATAGGGATACGGATTGAGGCACCTCTATCAGAAACTCCATAACTAAAGTCAGATACGTGAGCAGTTTCGTGTAATCCAGTTAAACGTTCATCGTTGTTAGCACCGTAAACATCCATGTGTTCATCAGTAACAGGTCTAAATGCTTCACAAATTTTCTCATAAGTTTCTTGAGAACCACAAGTTCTTAATGTAGTATTAGAGAAGTTTGCGTGCATACCAGAACCATTCCAATCTCCTTTTACTGGTTTTGGATGATACTCAATATAGTAACCATATTTTTCAGTTAAACGATCTAGTAAATAACGAGCAACCCAAATTTCATCACCTGCTTTTTTAGCACCTTTAGCGAATAATTGGAATTCCCATTGTCCTGGAGCAACCTCTTGGTTAATTCCTTCAAAGTTTAAGCCAGCTTCAATACATAAGTCAGCATGCTCCTCAACAAAATCTCTTCCCCAAGTGTATCTTCCACCTACAGAACAGTAGTATTTCCCTTGAGGTCCAGGAAATCCACCACGTGGGAACCCTAAAGGTAAATCAGTTTTAGCATCCATTAAGAAATACTCTTGTTCAAAACCAAACCAAAAATCATTGTTGTCATCGTCAATAGTAGCACGAGCATTTGATGCGTGTGGAGTTCCATCAGCATTTAAAACTTCAGACATTACTAAGAATCCGTTTTTTCTAGTTGGATCAGGATAAATAGCAACTGGTTTCAATAAGCAGTCAGAGGCACCTCCTGATGCTTGCTCAGTAGAACTACCGTCAAAAGACCACATAGAGCAGTCTTCTAATTTACCGCTAAAGTTTTCTTCAACCTTAGTTTTACTACGCATGTTTTGAGTTGGTTCATGACCATCTAACCAAATGTATTCTAATTTTGATTTACTCATGATTTTTGTTTTTGTGTTGTTATGGAATTAAATACGTTGCAAAAGTGGGTATTTTATTTGGTTAAGCAAAATTTTAGGGGGTAATATTGTTTTAAATTAACTTAAAATTAATTTAACCCCTGTTTTTTTTGGGGGGTGTGTTTTTTGTTGGATGTAATTTTGTATTTTTGAAATGTTTAACTTTTATACCTTATCATATATGTCAGTTTTAAGATTTAGTGCATTACAAGAGATTTTACATAGAGAAACAGTTGTAGTAGAAGAGAACGAACGTCGTTCAGAATTGTTTGGTAAGAATGTTTTCAACGAGCAAGCAATGCGTCAGCATATGACCAAAGAGGCATACCAAAGTGTTATGGATGCGATTGAATTTGGAACGAAGATAGATAGAACAACTGCAGATCAGATCGCAGTGAGTATGAAAGACTGGGCTTTATCTAAAGGAGCCACTCATTATACACACTGGTTTCAACCACTAACGGGATCTACAGCAGAAAAGCATGATGCCTTTTTTGAAACGGTTGATGGTGGAGCTATGGAAAAGTTTGATGGAGGTCAACTAGTGCAGCAAGAGCCAGATGCTTCGAGTTTTCCTAATGGAGGAATTAGAAATACATTTGAAGCTCGTGGATACACCGCATGGGATCCAACATCACCAGCATTTATTTATGGTACTACTTTATGTATTCCAACAGTTTTCGTTGCGTACACAGGGGAGGCGTTAGATAATAAAGCGCCCTTATTAAGAGCATTACAAGCAGTTGATACTGCGGCTACAGCAGTTTGTAAATATTTTGATAAGAACGTAAGTAAAGTAAATGCAACCTTAGGTTGGGAGCAAGAGTACTTTTTAATTGATACAGCTTTAGCTGCTGCACGTCCTGATATTATGATGACAGGAAGAGCATTGTTAGGACATGCTCCGGCAAAAGGACAACAATTAGATGATCATTACTTTGGATCAATACCTACAAGAGTATTGAATTTTATGCGCGATTTAGAACATGAATGTATGCTGTTGGGAGTGCCAGTTAAAACACGACATAATGAGGTAGCACCAAATCAGTTTGAGTTAGCGCCAATTTTTGAAGAAGCAAACTTAGCAGTAGATCACAATTCATTATTAATGGATGTGATGGAAAAAGTATCACAAAGACATAAATTCAAAGTATTATTTCATGAAAAGCCATTTGCAGGAATCAATGGTTCAGGAAAACACAACAACTGGAGTTTATCTACCAATACAGGGGTTAATTTATTGAGTCCGGGTAAAACTCCGATGAAAAACTTACAATTCTTAACCTTTTTTGTAAATACCATCAAAGCAGTTCATGATTACGAAGAATTAATTAGAGCATCGATAGCAAGTGCTAGTAACGATCATCGTTTAGGGGCAAATGAAGCGCCACCAGCTATTATATCAGTTTTTATAGGGACACAATTATCATCGGTATTAGATGAATTAGAGAACGTTACCAAAGGGAAATTATCGCCAGAAGAAAAGACAGATTTAAAATTAAATATTGTCGGGAAAATCCCTGAAATTTTATTAGATAATACGGATAGAAATAGAACATCACCTTTTGCTTTTACAGGGAATAAGTTTGAGTTACGTGCAGTAGGGTCATGGTCTAACTGTGCGGGTCCTATGACTGTACTGAACACTATTATTGCTAAACAATTAAATGAGTTTAAAGAGGAGGTAGATAAGCTAATTGACACGAAAAAGCTTAAAAAAGATGAAGCTATTTTTAATGTATTGAGAGAATACATTAAAGCATCAAAGAATATCCGATTTGAAGGAGATGGATACGGAGAAGCTTGGGAAAAGGAGGCAAAGAAAAGAGGCTTGTCAAATAACAAAACAACTCCTGAAGCTTTAAAAGCAAAAATTTCAAAAAAGGCAATTTCTCTTTTCGAAGAAATGGGCGTAATGAATAAGGTTGAGGTAGAAGCACGCCATGAAATTGAGTTAGAAGAATACTCAAAGAAAATACAAATTGAAAGTAGAGTGTTAGGTGACATTGCGAGAAATCATGTGATACCAATCGCTATTCAATACCAAAATACGTTGATAGAAAATGTAAGAGGACTGAAAGAGATTTTTGGAAATAATTTTGAGAAATACGCTAACGAACAAATCGATTTAATTCAGAAAATATCTAATCATATCGCTGAAATTAACTCTAAAGTAGAACAAATGATTGAAGAACGTAAAAAGGCAAATAAACTAGAAGGACAAAAAAATGCAGATGCTTATTGTAACAAAGTGAAACCTTATTTTGATGAAATTCGTTATCACTGCGATAAATTGGAATTAATGGTAGATGATAATCTATGGCCTTTAACTAAGTACAGGGAGCTTTTGTTTACTAGATAAAGTAACTTATTCTAAAGAAGAAAATACATAAAAAAAAAGGGGGTTTCTCCCCTTTTTTTAAAATTAAGGATAAAGAAATGTAAAGCTAAAGGCTGCGTTTATAGTGTGTTTTTGGCTTCTCTTATTCACTTTTTTTTAAAAGTAAAAAATCTTGATTGGTTTTTGAAACTAAAAAAAACGTATATTAGCTACGTTTAAACAGGCAAACTATATAGTTTATTACAGTTTTATTTTAAACTGATGGATGTAATTACGGTTATCAAACTAATCTTTACATTTTACCCCATAATTTTATCTTACCCTTATTTACTTAGCACTCTCCCACAAACAAGCAACATTATTTTTAAGCTTGTCGTAGATAGAGTATGCTAAAAATTAACTAACGTATTTTAAAATTATCTATTATGAAAAAAATTTTATTAGCAGCTATTTTTTTAGCTTCAGGAACAGCTTTTGCACAGTTCGCAAATCCAGTACCAACACCTAAAGCTAACTGTATTGGGTGTTCAGTTCCTCAAGTAGGACCTTCTTACGGAGATAGAGGGGCGGCAATTAACACAAGTTATGTAGATCAAACAGGACATATGAATGATGCAAGTGTTGTTCAAACTGGAGTTGGAAATCTATCTAATATTGATCAGGATGGACAAAATCAAGGATTTTCAGGAGGTTTGGGAAATGAAGCTACTGTATATCAGAGAGGAAGAAAGAACGAAACCGACATTAAGCAACATGGTGATTATAACACTGGTTTTGTAAATCAAGTAGGATATAAAAACTATGCACAACAAGATGTTGGTGTAGGTTGGTCAGAAAATAACAGAGCTTATGCTTATCAAACAGGGCGTCAAAACACTTCTATTCAAAAACAACGTTATGATAATAATGAAGCTATTGTAGCGCAATCAGGTAGAAGAAACTTTGCTCATCAAGATCAAAGCACAGGAACTAATGGTGCGCCAGGAAGTGTAGCGGGTATTTTACAAATTGGTAATTATAATAAAGCTAAACAAGTTCAAAGAGGTAGCTTTAATATAGATGGTATTGCTCAGTTTGGCAACGGAAATGTAGCTTCTTCAAATCAATCTTCAAATGGAGGTTTAAATATTTCTGGTATTGCACAAACAGGTTGGGGTAACGAAGCTTGCGTTGATCAAAATGCAGATACAGGGATTAACTTAAGTTTAATTAGCCAATTTGGAGTAGAAAACCATGCTTCTGTTATTCAAGATGCACAAGGTTCTGGAAACGCTAGTTTTATTGGACAGGCAGGTTACATGAACAAAGCTTGTGTTGAACAAACTGGACTATAAATTTTTAATTAAGCAACAAAGATAAGGGAGAATGGGAGGGTTTTCTTTTCCTCTCCCTTATTAATAAGAAACTAAAGTAATGATGAGAAGGATAAAAATGATATTGTGTATAATCCTATTAATATTTAGTTTAAAAGCTATGACACAACAAAATACATCTACTTACTTTGTGTCTGTACCTCAAATAGGAAGTGATGCTTCTTTTCTGGTTTTAGAAAAAAATATCAACTCATTAAATAATTTACAAGATTATGATAAATCGGTTGATAATTATAATCTATCAATTAATCAGTTAGGAGTTAATAATGTAGCAGAATTAAAAAGTGGAGTTAGAGATGTACAGTTAGTGGGGCAAAAGGGAAAAAACAACTATTATAGCTTTATAGATTATTACAATGTTTCTCCTACAAAAATGAATATTCTTCAACAGGGGAATGCAAATTCATTACAGGTGTACGGAACAAACTCTTTAATGGAAAATGTGAAAATCATTCAAAAATCTAATTATAAAACAATTATAGTTAGGAACTATTAAAAGATGCTAAGGTTTAATTTCTTTAAAAGAAAAATAAAATATATTACTCTGTTTTTACTTTGTATAACAACAAGTTATGCTCAAGAAATAAATCAGGTAAAAGCCAAAATTCTTATTCTTAAAAAAGACAATTTTATAGCAGTAAAAGCACAAGCTGAAAATGAAGGAGTATTGTTTAAAGATGAGTTTAATTACAACTTATTGGTGTTAAAAAAGAGTAAAGATGGAAGCTACTCTAACAATAAACAATCAGGAGAATTTTCTTTAAAACCTAATGAAAAAAAAGAGCTATCATTAATAAGGTTAAGCTTAAACCCTGATGAAGAGCTAAGAGCTTATTTATTTATAAAGCACAAGGAAACTTTAATAGATAAAGACACTCTAGTAATAATACCTAAAAAGGTAGGTGTAATGAATAAAGAAAAAATAGATGAGTCTAATTTTATATTAAAAGGATTGGTTATTGAAGAAGCAAAAACAAAGATAGGAAAGGATTTTTATGATTTTTTTTATCAAGAATATTTACTCTCAGGATTAAAGTATCCTTTCATTATAAAAATAAAAGAAAAACCAGGATTAAGAAGGACTACAGTTTTAATAATAGAAGCTGATGATAAAAAGGTTTTTGAGTTTATGACTATGCCAGGAGAAGATTTTCTTAAACGAGCTGTAAAAGCAACTATGGCAAGGTTAAGTACCTACTCAAAACAACGAAATAAATTACTAAGTTATAAAATTTAAACAAAATGAGTTATGAAAACAGAAGTCAATATAATGGTAATTGCTTTGTTTTTAGCAAGCTACAGTTCTTTTTCACAAGAATTGGTTTATAAACCTATAAATCCTTTTTTCGGAGGAAATAATCCATTCGGATATCAGCAAATTTTAGCATCAGCTAATGCACAAAATGACTTTCAAGAAGAAGGACAAGATCCTTTTCAACAGCCTTCAGATTTAGAGAACTTTACAAACAGCTTAAACAGGCAATTACTAAATTCCTTGTCGCAAGATCTGTTTCAAGAACAGTTTGGGGATCAAGGATTAACTGTAGGAACCTATGTGTTTGGGTCTTTAGTAGTAGAAGTTACACCTACAAGCGGTGGGTTGTCTGTAAATATTTTAAATACTCAAACAGGAGAACAAACACAGATTATAATACCAAATAATTAATAACCAAACGACTAACTATAACTTAAGTTTTATGAGAAAACTATTATTTAAACTACTATTCTCTTTAAGTTTTATTTTGTTCTCTAGTTGTGGAGCATACCTAAACCAACCATTTGATACTACAAATGCTAGAATAGGAGAGAATACCTCTTTACAAAACGACTTAATTAAAAAAATTCAACCTGTCGAGAAAATAATCGTAGGAGTTTATAAGTTTAGAGATCAAACAGGACAGTACAAGCCTACTGAAAATGGATCTACATTTAGTACAGCAGTTACCCAAGGAGGAACATCAATTTTATTAAAGTCTTTAGAAGAGTCAAAATGGTTTACCCCAATAGAAAGAGAAAATATTGCTAACCTATTAAATGAACGACAAATAATAAGATCTACTAGGCAGGAGTATCAAGGGGGGGATTCTCAAAAAATGCCACCATTGCTTTTTGCAGGAATTATACTTGAAGGCGGTGTTGTTTCATACGATTCAAATATAATTACAGGAGGTTCAGGACTTCGGTACTTTGGTGCAGGAGCGTCTAACCAATACCGACAAGACAGGATAACAGTGTATTTACGAGCGGTATCTACATCAAACGGGCAAATTTTAAAAAACATTTACGTATCTAAAACAATACTCTCTCAGGGTATTTCAGCTAATTTATACAGGTATGTTTCATTAAGAAGATTGTTAGAGGCAGAAACAGGAGTAACAAAAAACGAGCCTATGCAATTAGCTGTAAAAGAAGCTATAGATAAAGCAGTAGAGCAGTTAATTATAGAAGGAGTGGTTGATGGTTTATGGACACCCCAAGGAGGTGATACAGTTGTTAACCTCTTTAAAAATGAATATTTAAAAGAAAAAAATGAAGCAGATAACACTTTATTATTTAATAGAAAACAAGAGAAAAGAAGAGCTACCAATTCAATGAGTGTAATGGGAGGAGCTTCAATAGTTTCAGGAGATTACTCAAATCCAGTAGCAAGATTTGGGTTCGATTTAAAATATAGATACTTTTTTAAGGATCCTAGATTTAGTTTTGGGGGAAGTGTAGGGAGGTTTTCGTTAGAAAATGAAAGATCTTTTAAAAACACATTTTTAACGTCAAGCCTATTTTTAGAGTACAATATGTTACCTTATGATAGATTAACACCTTATGTGTATGTAGGGGTTGGGTCGGTTTTAGAAAAAAATCTAGACAATCCAATGTTTAAGTTTCAGTACGGTCTAGGATTAGAATATTTAATAACAAATAAAATAGGTTTAACTCTTTATGGAGAAAACTATCTTTTAGGCTCAGATAATTTAGATAAGTTAGTTAGAGGGAAAAGAAACGATTTTATTTGGAGAATAGGAGCGGGGATAAATGTTTATTTTTAAGAAAGAAAGCAATGAAAAATATAATAAAAATAACAATACTTTTAATGTGTGTAACCTTACTTAACTGTAGTGAAGACACTGTAGATTTTGTTGAATTTGGTACTATTAAAGGACGTGTAGTTAAAAAGAGAAGTTTTGAGCCAATAGCTAATGCAAAAATTGCATTATCACCAACCAATAACACGACTTTTACAGATGAAGATGGTTACTTCTTAATGGAAGATGTACCAGCACAAGAATATTCGGTAAGTGCCACTAAAGAGGGGTATTTAACAGGTTTTCAACCTGTAGGTTTAGGAGCAGAAACAGAAATTAATGTGGTTTTTGAATTAGATATAGAAACAGCATTAAATGACCCACCAACAGCACCAGAGCTTAGAGCTCCAGCTAATGGCATAGAAGATGTAAATAACACGGTAGAATTAAGTTTTAAATCAACCGACCCAGATGAAGATGAAATAACATATAGGATAGAAATTAAAAACGACTTAAATAATGATATTATATCTTTTGAAAATGTAAAAGACACTTTGTATACGGTAACTGATTTAAAATTTGGAGTAAAATATTTTTGGCAAATAGGAGCATCAGATGGTATTAATGCCGAAGTATTAAGTACTGTAAGTACATTTAAAGTAACATCAACACCTGATAATAGATACTTTTATACAAGACAGGAAGAAGGAAATAATGTTATTTACTCAGGAGACTATATTAATGAAGCGCCAATAAATGAACTTCTGTTAACCTCCCCAACCACAAACTCTTGGAGACCAAGAAAAAACTCAGCGGCAAATTTGGTAGCCTTCTTACGAACAGATAATAACGAAACTCATATTTATACAATGAAAACAGATGGTTCAGATGTTAAAAAAGTTACATCTAATGTTCCTGTAGTTGCATTTGATTTAAATGAAGTAGATTTCGCTTGGTCGTCTAACGGAGATCGAATTATATATCCACATTACGATAAATTATACTTGATAAATAAAGATGGAAGTGGTTTACAGCAAATTTATCAAACAACAGACGGTAGTTACATTACTGAATGTGACTGGAATAATGATGAATCTAAAATAGCACTGAAAACCAATAACACAAGTGGCTATAATGCACAAATCTATACGATTGATATGGCAGGAAATATAATTGATACTGTTTTAACAGGAATGCAAGGAGCTGCAGGTGGAATTAATTTTACAATAGATGGAAGCTCACTGTTGTATACCAGAGATGTTTCTGGATATGAATCAAGTAATTATAGGCAACTAAACAGTCATTTATTTTTATATAAATTTGCTACGGCAGAAGTTACTGATTTATCAGAGGGAAAAGCTGATGGAACAAATGATTTAGACCCTCGCTTATCACCTAATGAGGCTGAAATTATCTTTGTGAATACATCCAATGACGGAATTTCAACAAAAACAATTTATAAAGTACCTTTTAGTGAAGGATCTACAACTAGAACAGCATTGTTTGAAAATGCGACAATGCCAGATTGGGAATAAAAGAAAACTAACTATTACTTAGAAAGCGAGCGTGTAAAAAACGTTCGCTTTTTTCTTGATAAAAGCGTAATAAAACCTAAATTTGCAGGTAACAACAACACAACAAATGAGTAACGAAGTATCTAAACGCTACGCACAACGCGGAGTATCGGCATCGAAAGAAGATGTACACAATGCTATAAAAAATATTGACAAAGGATTATTTCCAAAAGCTTTCTGTAAAATAGTTCCAGATTATTTAACAAATGATGAGGACTACTGTTTAATAATGCATGCAGACGGAGCGGGAACGAAAAGTTCTTTAGCATACATGTACTGGAAAGAAACAGGAGATATTTCGGTATGGAAAGGCATTGCTCAAGATGCTTTAATCATGAATATTGATGATTTATTGTGTGTGGGTGCTACCGATAACATTATGTTATCTTCTACTATTGGACGTAACAAAAATAATATTCCAGGAGAAGTTTTATCGGCAATTATTAATGGAACAGAAGAGTTAATTAATGAGTTGAAAGAATTTGGAGTTACGATTCATTCAACAGGAGGTGAAACTGCTGATGTTGGTGATTTAGTACGTACCATTATTGTAGATTCTACAGTGACAGCTCGTATGAAGCGTACCGATGTAATTGATAATGCAAATATTAAAGCAGGAGATGTAATTGTTGGTTTAGAGTCATTCGGACAAGCAACGTATGAAAAAGAATACAACGGAGGTATGGGGAGTAACGGATTAACTTCTGCGCGTCACGATGTATTCCACAACTATTTAGCAGAGAAATATCCAGAAAGTTTTGATGCTTCAGTACCGTCTGATTTAGTGTATTCAGGAAATACAAAATTAACAGATGAAGTAGAAAACTCTCCGATTGACGCTGGTAAACTAGTGTTATCGCCAACAAGAACCTATGCGCCAATTATCAAAGAAATTTTATCGAAATTCTCTTCGAAAGAGGTACATGGAATGATCCACTGTTCAGGAGGAGCTCAAACAAAAATTTTACATTTTGTAGATAATTTACACATCGTAAAAGATAATATGTTTCCAATTCCACCATTGTTTAAATTGATACAAGAGCAATCAAAAACAGATTGGAAAGAAATGTATCAAGTATTTAACTGTGGACATAGAATGGAGTTATATGTATCTCCAGAAATAGCAGAAGAGATTATTACTATTTCAAAAACGTTTAACGTAAATGCACAGATTATTGGTAGAGTTGAAAAATCTGATAAAAAGCAATTAACTATCAAAAGTGAATACGGAACTTTTGAATATTAATACTGTAAAGTAAAAGTATAATCCTCAGAGAAATCTGAGGATTTTTTTATTTCATTTTTTCAAATACAAAATCAATTGAAAACTCATCGTTACTAGCGTTAGCTTTTAGTAGATTGTTTTCTTTCCAGTATTGTATTGTTTTAGGGAATTCGTTTAGTTTGTTTTCCGCAGTAAAAGAAGTATCAGTTTGTTGTGTAAAAGCAACTAATGTCGAGGTTTCATTCACGCCTGTAACCTGTAAAAACAAAGAATCATTTTTAGTAATGATGTAAGACTTCTTTAAATACAGTATCGTTTTTTTGTAAGGAAAAACCAATTCCAGAAAAATCATTTTCCCAAAACTCGTAAGTTCTTTTTTTAGCTTCGTTATAAATACGTTTCCATTTACCAAACAGCCAAGTAGGTTTTTTAATTTTCTTTTCTTGTAGGCAAGAAAAAAGTAGTGTACAAGTAAAAAATAAGATTAAAATTCGCATAACAAAAGCCTTAATGAATTAAAGTTATGAATAAAATTCGATAAAAAATCGTAAATTCGCACCCCAAGAAAAGATACTATGCTAGATAAATTACAGATAGTTAAACAACGTTATGATGAAGTTTCAGACTTAATCATCCAACCAGATGTTATTTCTGATCAAAAACGTTATGTACAATTAAATAAAGAATATAAAGATTTAGGAAAGGTTGTAAAAAAAGCAGACGAGTACAAAACTTTATTAAACAATATTGAAGAAGCTAAGGAAATCATTGCTGACGGATCGGATGCGGAAATGGTTGAAATGGCTAAAATGGAAATGGACGAAGCGAAAACTCGAATTCCACAATTGGAAGAAGAGATTAAGTTTTTACTAATTCCAAAAGACCCTGAAGATGCAAAAAATGCGGTAGTAGAATTACGTGCAGGAACAGGAGGAGATGAGGCAAGTATTTTTGCAGGAGACTTATACCGTATGTACACCAAATACTGCGAAAGCAAAGGATGGAAAGTATCTACAGTAGATTTTTCTGAAGGGACTAATGGTGGATTTAAAGAAATTCAGTTTGAAGTTACAGGGGAAGATGTATATGGAACCTTAAAGTTTGAAGCAGGTGTGCACCGTGTGCAGCGTGTACCTCAAACAGAAACTCAAGGACGTGTACATACATCAGCAGCTACTTGTATGGTATTCCCAGAGGCAGAAGAGTTTGATGTAGAAATTAATCCAAAAGATGTACGTATTGATTATTTCTGTTCATCAGGACCAGGAGGTCAGTCGGTAAACACGACATATTCAGCGGTACGTTTAACACATATTCCTACAGGGTTAGTGGCGCAATGTCAAGATCAAAAATCGCAGCATAAAAACAAAGAGAAAGCGTTTAAAGTATTACGTTCTCGTTTATACGATTTAGAATTAGCAAAAAAGCAAGAGGCTGATGCAGCAAAGCGTGGTTCGATGGTAACATCAGGTGACCGTTCTGCAAAAATTAGAACCTATAACTATCCACAAGGACGTGTAACAGACCACAGAATCGGATTGACTTTATACGATTTATCGAATATTGTAAACGGTGATATTCAAAAGATAATAGACGAGTTAATGCTCGCAGAAAACACTTCTAAGTTAAAAGAATTAGGAGAAACAATTTAATAAAAAGGCGTTACCAACTGGTAGCGCCTTTTTTAATGTCTCAAATTCTTGTAGAGCCGATAAATAAAACATATCTTTGCACAATATTAATGTTCTGTCCTTTTTAGGAGAAAATCTACAAGTCTTTATACTATTTTTCTGTAGCCATCAGATCCCATAGTCTTCAGTTGCTTTACAAAGCGTTTTCAATAGAATTTTTAATCTAAAAATAATTATCATGTAAATCATAGTTCATGCTATGTGTAGTGTTATACTGTAATTTATATGACTTAAAGTATGTCTAATAATAAAACCTTATAGTAGTATGTTAAGAATAGTTGTAAAAGAAGGTGAAAATATCGATAGAGCCTTAAAACGTTACAAGCGTAAGTTTAGAAATGTAAAAGTATTACAAGAGTTAAGAGAAAGAAAGCAATACACTAAGCCTTCTGTAACCAGAAGAGCACAAATTCAAAAAGCGGCTTATAAAGAGCAATTATTTAAAGAAGAATAGTAGTATAGCTATATAAAATACAAAAGCGCAACCAAATTGGTTGCGCTTTTTGTGTTGTTTACTAATGGTTTATATTATTCTACAATAGTTAACTCGTCTACAATACGTTTAGCACCAGCATACTTATCAATTAACCAAAGTACATATCTGATATCTACATTGATAGTACGTTGTAGGTTTTTGTCAAAAATAACATCACCAGCCATAGCTTCGATGTTACCATCAAAAGCTAAACCGATTAATTCACCTTTTCCGTTTAAAACTGGTGAACCAGAGTTTCCTCCTGTGATATCATTGTCAGATAAGAAGTTTACAGGTAATTCACCTTTACTGTTAGCATATCTTCCGTAATCTTTTTTCTCATAGATATCTAGCATATCTTTAGATAAATCAAACTCGCTATCGTTTGGCTTATATTTTTTAACCATTCCTTTTAACGTTGTGTAGTTGTTAATACTAGCGTCGTTTCTAGGGTCTTTAGGTAAAGCTCTTACTTTTCCGTAAGTTAAACGTAAAGTAGAGTTAGCATCTGGATATTTAATGTTGCTTAGACCAGACTTACGTAAACCATCTACTAATAGTCTAAATGATTTTTGGTAATCGTTTAATGGCTGTACTAAGTTTTCAGGTTGCTCTCTGTATTTGCCTAGTAATTGAGATGATAGGATGTACAAAGGATCGTTAATTAATAACTCTTTATTTGGATATTTTAAGAAAGCCGTAGCACGCTCTTTAGATGTAAAAATACTTAATTCGAAAATAGAATTTACGTAGTCGTTAAAATTACCATCCTTAGCAATTTTAGCTACAATCTCTGGTAATTCGTAATTTGCTTTAGCTGAATATAACTTTAGTTGTTCTGCTAAAATTTCTTTTTCTAAAGGTAAATGATAATTTGCGTAATTACTTTCTATAAAAGCGTTCAATCTAGGCATTAAATTCTTACGAGCAGCTTCGTTAGCATCAATATAAGATTCTAATCCTTTACCTATTCGATATGGTAAAACTGCAAATTTACTAGAACGTAATAATAACATTAAGTAGTTGTCGTGTTTTGCTTTGTTGTTGGTCAAGCTGTAGTAATTGTTGATGTTAGTAACAACATCTCCGTAAGTTGCTTTGTTAGACTTTTTGTTAGCCCATTTGTCAAATTTTTTTTCAACTTTACGTTTAGCCTCAGCAGTTTTATGAGCTGTTAAAGCATCAATCATACCTTGTCTATTTTTCCAGTAATTGGCTATCCCAGCATATTGAGATGCATACATTAAGTTTATTGAAGCATCTTTATCCATGTATTTTTTCATTACATCCATGCTAAGTTTAGAACCTTCTACCCAAGCAGGATATGCGTAATTTACGTTTTGCTCAATTCCTTCTGCAGGCATCCAACGGTTTGTTCTACCAGGATAACCTAAAATCATTGCAAAATCATTCTCTTTTACCCCTTTAATATTAACAGGTAAATGGTATTTTGCTTTTAGCGGTACGTTATTTTCAGAATACTCTGCAGGGTTTCCTTCTGCATCTGCATAGACTCTAAATAAAGAAAAGTCTCCTGTATGACGTGGCCATTCCCAGTTATCAGTGTCTCCACCGTATTTACCAACTTTATCAGAAGGTGTACCTACTAATCGTACATCTTTATAATCTTCATATACAAAATAGTAATATTCATTTCCTTGGAAAAAAGAACGTACAGAAACAGTGTATTTACCACCTTCATTATTTTCTTGTTCTATTTTTGCAATTTCTTTGTTAATAGCAGCTTCACGTTCTTTTTCTGTCATAGAATCGTTTACTTTAGCTAAAATACGTTTAGAAACGTCATCCATTCTCACAAAGAATCTTACAAAAAGACTTTCTGGTTTAAGCTCGTCTTTTAATGTTTTAGCCCAGTACCCATTTTTAAGGTGATTCTGTTCTTCAGAAGATAATTCTGCAATGGCGTTATAACCACAGTGGTGATTTGTAAGTACTAATCCGTTATCAGAAATAATACTAGCTGTACAACCACCGTTAAATTGAACGATAGCATCTTTAAGGCTTTGGTTGTTAATGCTGTAAATTTCTTCTGCAGTTAACTGAAGTCCCATTTTTTGCATATCACGTTCGTTTAAACGTTTAATATGCATTAAAAACCACATCCCTTCATTGGCAAACAATGAAGTAGGTAGCAAGGTTAAAAAAGCAATTAAAAAAAGACTTGTTTTTTTCATAATATAATTTGAATAATAAAAAATTAAGTTGATTTTGTTTTTTTGTTTAGAATATCTTCTTTTAAAAAACATTAAGTTCTTTAATCAATTAAAGAATCAGCTCGTAAAAATACTCAATAATTCATTTAGTGTAAGAAGGGGAAACGTTAAAAAATGAAGGAATATCTAAGTTATTTTAGAATAATTTTAACAGTATTGATAGTTAGAGATGAGCTTTTTTGAATTAAAAATAAAAACCCTTACAAACACTGAGTTTATAAGGGTTTATTTGTGGAGACGCCGAGAATCGAACTCGGGTCCAAACAAGTAGCTCAAAGGCTTTCTACATACTTAGTTTTTGTTTAATTTTCGATTAAGACCTGACCAAAAACTGCCCAATCTTAACTTATCTTCTTTAGTTTCGAAAACCTATCGAAGCCCTAAGTTTTCTATGTTTACTTTTACGATGCCCAAAAGTGAAACGCCGTAAACCAAGGCTTTTCGTGGACATTTAGCTTGCGCACCTTGTGCGCCGAGGCAAATCTTACTGTTAATTCAGATTATGCAGCTAAAGCGTAGTTATCTTCGCCGTTTAAATGGTTGAAATAAGTTTAACGAGTTATCATTTCACTCCTCGGTATGCTTACATTTTCACTAATCTTGCTGTCAAAACCAGTCGTCCCCAATATGTCAAAGATGCTATAAGTACTTATGCAAAAAATATACCAGATAATCTTTGTAATTCTATGCAATTTCGTTTAACAGCAATATAAAACAATACTGTCGAAACAAGAAGATGCAAATATAAAAAAATACTACTTGTAAAATCATTTTAAAACAAGTATTTTCGCTGCAATTGTTATAAACTATAACATTATATGTAAAATTGTTTAATTTTAATACAAAGGTCAATTATGAAATTCGGAATTATTAAAGAACGTAAAAATCCACCAGATAGAAGAGTTGTGTTTTCTCCAGAAAAATTGCAAGAGTTTAAAGAACAGTTTCCTCAAGCAGAAATAGTCGTGGAAAGTTCTGATATCCGAGTTTTTTCTGATGAGGCTTACACAAAAGCAGGTTTTGAAGTAACCAATGATGTTTCTGATTGTGATGTGTTATTAGGAGTAAAAGAAGTTCCTGTAGACAATTTAATTCCAAATAAAAAATATTTTTTCTTCAGTCATACGATTAAAAAGCAACCATATAATCGTAAGTTGTTAAAAGCAATGCTTGATAGAAATATAGAAATGTTTGATCATGAAACCATTATTGAAGAAAATGGAGCTCGTTTAATTGGTTTTGGTCGTTATGCAGGTTTGGTAGGTGCTTATAATGGTTTTAGAGCCTTAGGCATACGTGAAGGATTGTTCAACTTACCCAAAGTAGAAACCTTACCCGATTTAGATGCTGTAAAAGTTGAATTGGATAAAATTACTTTACCGAACATTAAAATTTTACTAACAGGAACAGGAAAAGTAGCAAAAGGAGCTCAAGAAATTTTAGATCATTTACAAATTAAACAAGTAAGTGATGCTTTGTATTTAACAAGTGAGTTTACTGAACCTGTGTATTGTATAGCCGATGTAATGGAGTACGCCAAACGAAAAGATGGTAAAGTAGGAGATAAGTTTGAATTTTATAAAGATCCAACAGGGTACGAAAGTAATTTTATGGCGTATGCGAAACAAACTGATTTCTTTATCGCGGGACATTTTTATGGAGATGGAGCTCCGTATTTATTTACACGTGAAGATGCAAAACACCCTGAGTTTAGAATAAAGTATGTAGCAGATATTTCATGTGATATTGATGGCCCAGTAGCAACAACACTTCGTGCGTCAACAATTGCTGACCCTATTTACGGTTACAACCCAGAAACAGAATCAGAAATTGATTTTAAAGATGAAAAAGCCATTACAGTAATGGCGGTTGATAATTTACCTTGTGAGCTACCAAAAGATGCAAGTGAAGGTTTTGGAGAAATGTTTTTAGAGCATGTAATTCCAGCATTTTATAATGATGATAAAGACGGAATTTTAGCTCGATCAAAAATGACAACAAATACTGGTAAATTAACCGAACGTTATGCATATTTGCAGGATTACGTAGACGGAAAAGAATAACACTTAATAACTCCCGCTTCGGCGGGATTTTTTATTTAAGATGATACCAGATAAACAGTTTTTAATCGACACAGCAAACATGAAAATGCCTTTTGGTAAATATAAAGGAACGTATTTAATTGAAATTCCTGAATATTATATTGTTTGGTATAAAAACAAAGGGTTTCCTAAAGGTAAGTTGGGTACTATGTTAGAGCTAGTTTACGAGTTAAAGTTAAACGGACTAGAAGATATTTTGAGGAAAATTCGTCGAGTTTCTTAAATTTATGTATGAAACCAGCAGAAGAGTACATACTCAAACAACCCGAGCCATTCAAGTCTGTTTTACTGCATTTACAAGTACTGATAGAAGGGAATTTTCAAAATTTAGAATTAAAATACAAATGGAAAATACCAGTATATTATATGAATGGTAAGCAATTGTGCTATATGAATGCATCCTATAAAAAAGGTTTCGTTGATGTTGGCTTCTGGGCAAAAGGTATTTTGCAAGATTTTGATGCTTTTTTAGTTTCAGAAGGAAGAGCAGTGGTAAAATCACTTCGTTATTCATCAATAGAAGAAATTAACGAAGAAATACTGCTACAAGTTATAGGAGAAGTAGCAAAACACAATCATAAAGGTTTTTGGAGGAAATAATTATTGAATCAAAAACTCAAGCATCACCTCCTTATCTATAATTAAAAATAGCTGTTTGCTATTTTCAAGAGGAGTTGTTGTAACTGTAGTAATATTATTTTTAGTAGATATTTTATCAGGTTTAACAGCATATCGATATCCACTATATCCAAAGAAAATTGATTGATTAGGGTGTACGTTTTTAATTTTTAGTTTAATAGTAGCGTTTTTGTCTAATATCCCTTTTAAAGGTAAAATTAGCTCTAAGTTAGATTGTAAGAAAGCAGCATCGTAAATTGGCTGATTGTAAAAGTCTTTTTTATCCATTCTACCAGCTCTTAATTGCCAGAGTGTTTTTTCAGGAAAATGTGTTCTAAAGTATTTTTCTTTAGGAATGTTATAGTAGTAAGCATTAAATAAAGGTTGCCATCTGTTATTATTTACAACTCCAGCTGCCCAGGTGGCATCAATATAAATCCATTTACCATCCATTTTAACAGCGTTCCAAGCATGATTTGAGTTGGTTTTAGGTTTTGCTATATCATTTGACGAATTTCTGATATAGCCTTTTATAACTTCATTTTCAATTTGAAGTATAGAGCATATTTTAGCAAAAGTTTGTGCATAACCTTCACAAACTGCTTTACGAGTTAATAGAGTTTGGTTAACAATATTGTCTTTTATAGCCTGTAGTTTATCTAACTTTTCTTGCTCATTCCTGTACCTAAAAGAAATTCGTTTGTTTTTAGGACAATAGTATGCATCCAAATCATACTGTATGTTATGAGCAAGCCAATAAAACGCAGCCTGTACTTGTTGTTCTTCAGTTTTAAAATCGTTTGCTATCTGTTGAGCTAGATTTTCTACTTTACTAAATTTAGAATACCCATTTACTTTCTCTTCAATTAAAGAAAAGTCTTGTGCACTTACGATAGTAGTAGCTAGAAAGAATAAAAAAAGAAGTTGTTTCATATATGAATTAAAAACAACTGTATTAAACAAAAATCACGCCTACAAATTTAAGTACTTTAGAGTAAGAAATTAATTTAGCTATATTTAGACTTTTAAATAAATAAAGAATGAAAAAAATTTTATATCCGTTAGCACTTGTAAGTGTAGTATTTTTAGTATCATGTAAGCAAACAAAAAGTAGCAATAATCAGCTTACTATGAATATTGAAGAAGTAGTTGAGAAAAATGAAAACAAGGAAGCTGTTATAGATTCTGTAATGGTGAAAAAGCATTTGTACACATTGGCTTCTGACGAAATGGAAGGTAGAAAACCAGGAACTGAGGGTATGGAAAAAGCGACTCAGTATATAGAAAATGAATATAAAAGAATTGGTTTAAAAACTTTTGATACATTAACTACCTATCGTCAAAATTTTGAGTATAAAGGTATTAAAATGAGTAACATTATAGGTTTATTAGAAGGGAAATCTAAAAAAGACGAATTTATTATAGTGTCTGCTCATCACGATCATTTAGGGATGAAAGAAGATGGAGAAGGTGATCGTATTTTTAACGGAGCAAACGATGATGCTTCAGGAGTAACTGGTGTATTATCTTTAGCAGAGTACTATGCTAAAAAAGGAGTAAATGAACGTAGTATTTTATTTGTGTGTTTTACAGCAGAAGAAATGGGCTTAGTAGGTTCTGAGTATTTCGGAAAAGGAATTGATGCCGATAAATTTGTAGCTGGAATTAATTTAGAGTTAATAGGAAAGGAACCAAAAACAGGACCAAAAACAGCATGGTTAACTGGTTTTGATAAATCTGACTTCGGAAGAATTATCCAAAAGAATTTAGAAGGTTCAGGATACCAGTTGTTTCCAGATCCATACCCTAAATTTCAATTGTTCTTACGATCAGATAACGCATCATTAGCACGTTTAGGGGTGCCGTCTCATACATTTTCAACCACTCCTATTGACATTGATACCGATTATCACAAAGTAACAGATGAGGCTGAAACGTTAAACATGACAGTGTTAACAGAAACAGTTAAAGCAGTAGCTAGGGGAACACAAAGCATTATTGAAGGAAAAGACACACCTACTAGAGTAAAGATGGAGTAAACATATTGAAAACTTAAAGTAAAGAAGGAGCCATGAGCTCCTTTTTTTATTGGGATTAGGTGTTGTGTTTTTAGTAAAACGTTAATTATGTGTATGTTAAATTATTTAAAGTGTTAAAATTGTATTAAAATTTTACTATATTCGAAAAGTTTTAATTTAAATCCCTTCGAAAATGAAAAAAAAACTTTTAAGTCTAACGGTTGTTTTAACTATGTTTTCATGTTCTAATAATGATGAAACATTAGAACCAACACAAGAGCAGGAAATGCTTTCTAAAAAAGAAATCAATGCAATAATTAATACATCTTTAGAAAATACAGGAGACTTTAATTGGATGTCGCAAGATGCTCATACTATATGGAGTGCAGTAAATCATGGAGAAAATATCTTAACAATTGGTTATGGTACTTCAAAAAACAATTATGCGAAGAGTGAAGAAAGTACTAATATAAAAGATGAGTTACTAACCTTAGTAAAAAGCTTTGAATCAACTTCTGCTAAGGGAGAAACTGAATTGTATGTAAATGAAAATATTAATGTATTAGATATTAGAGTTACTAACAAGGAAACAATAAATGTCTTATTAAAAGATAGTAGAGTTCGTTATATAGAACCAGGAGGATATAGTTTTTTTGAGTCAACTGCTCAAGCTAAGTCAAGTTCATCAGGTTCTTCAGGATGTGGTTATGGTACTGCTACATTAAATACAAGCGATTATCGTACGGTATCACCAGGGGCAAGAGTTCCTTGGTCTTTTGATGCACATAACATTCCGCAAGCGTGGAATTATAGCACAGGAGCCGGGGTAACGGTAGCGATTGTAGATTCTGGTTTATCACCTGAGCAACGTTGGATGAATCAATATTTTAATGATGGATATTCATCAGGAAGAACAGTTCAGAAATATGGAACGTTTGTAGATTCTTGGTGGGCGTGGTCTAATAATTATGATGGAGTAAACGACAAATGTGGTCACGGAACAAAAATGGCAGCGGTTGCAACTGCACCTAGAAATAATGATAATTTACCTGTAGGAGTTGCTTATAATGCCAATTTAGTAACATACAGAGCGGTAGAAAATGTAGTTATTGATGATTACCATGAAAAAAGAGGAATTGTAGAAGCGTTAACAGCTTTGGCAAACAGAAGTGACGTAAAAGTAATTTCTATGTCATTAGGATACCCGTTTAGTATAGGTAATGTTTCTGATGCTGTAAAGTATGCACATAGTAGAGGAAAAATGGTATTAGCTGCAGGAGGTACGTCTACTTCGTTTACTACTTGGTATGGAGTAATTTTTCCTGCAAGTATGTCTGAAACTGTTGCGGTAACAGGTGTTAAAGAAGGACAATATAGTAAGTGTAATGTATGTCATACGGGATCACAAATAGATTTTACGGTACAAATGCAACGTACTAACGGAACAGATAATAAAATTCCTGTATTGAGTTATTATGATGGACAAGCAAATTATGTAGGAGGTTCATCTGTAGCAACAGCAACAACTGCTGGTATTGCAGCGTTAGTATGGGCTAAAAATCCTTCTTGGTCACGAGAACAAGTTTTACAAAAAATGAAAGAATCCGCTGATTTTTATCCAAATAAACATTCAGAGTTTGGGTATGGAAATATTGATGCTTTAAAAGCAGTTCAATAAAAATCAACTAACTAACCTTAGAAAAAGTCTCGTTTACACGAGGCTTTTTGTATTTTTATGAGGTATAGTTTTTGATTAAGTAAACTGTAAAGAATTTATATATGAAGTATTACAAATATTTTTTTCTGTTAATTATTATTGGTTGTGCCTCTTCTAAAGTGGTATATGATTACGATAGCCAAACAGATTTTAGTCAGTATAAAACCTTCAATTTTTTTGAAGATGCAGGTAAAGGCTTAAATGAATTAGATGTAAAAAGAGTCACTTATGAAATAACGACTGCTTTGGAAGCCAAAGGACTGCGATTAACTGAAACCCCAGATATGTATATTAATATTTTAGCTGAGGAACGAGAATCTCTTAATAGAAATACAATAGGTGTTGGCTTAGGAAGTGGAGGAAGAAACGTTGGTTTTGGAATTTCAGGAGGTATCCCTATTGAAAGTAGAAAAATAAATCAGCAGTTAACCATTGATTTTGTTGAAAGTAAAGACAACCAGTTAATATGGCAAGGAATTGTTACTAGTGAAATAAGAGAAAAAGCGACTCCAGAACAAAAGAAATTACATTTTCAAAAAGTAGTTGGTAAAGTAATCAATAACTATCCGCCTCAAAATGAGAAATAACTAAAAAAGAAAACCTCCAAAACAAATTTTTGGAGGTTTTTTTATTATTGTTCAATAATGGTTTAGAATTGGTAACGGATACCTAAAGCAATATCAAAATCTAAATCATCTCTATAATCACCAAAACCAAACTCTGGTCTTACATCTAAAGAAAGCATTAAAGGAATATCGAAATTGTATTCAATACCAACATCTCCTGCAGCAAAAATAAATGTTTCACTATCATCACCATTAGGACGAGGGTTATCAAAACTATAAGACCCAAGACCACCACCAACACCTGCATACCAGTTGAATCGACCGTCTAATTGCCAAACCCATTGGTATAGACCTGCTAGTTTAAAACCATCATAGCCATTACCACTTCTTAAACCTAAGTCAAGTTCTAAACGGTTGTTGTCGCTTAATCTACGTTGGTAAGAAATTTCAGCTCCAAAACCATCTCCATCTCCTAAACGAAGACCAATAGCATTATCAGCAATTTCTTGGGCATTTGCTGTAAAAAACGAAAGGGTTAAAAAACCAATGAATAAAAATAATTTTTTCATAATTTTTAATTTTGTGTTATGTGTTGCTAAGATAGTTATTTTATTTAATTAGTAATCTTTCTCCTTTTGAATGACTAGTAAATTCAGGGGCATACATACTCTGAATAGTGGTGATTCCGTTACTAAAGTTTCCTGCATTATTTACACGTACATCATACTCAAACACATATACTCCTTTAGGTAAACGTTCAAAAAAGAAATTTGTTGCAGCATCTTTTGTGCTTTCATAATAGCCCAAACCATCTTGCCATTTGTATTGCGATAATACGTTAATTGGCTCAACACCACTAGCTCGCATATCTTTCATGTGTACAAACTCCATATCTCTGTCTGAACGAAGCTCTATTCTAACAGTTATTAAGTCTCCAATTTCTAGCTGGGTTTCTTTGGTGATTTCTTGTAGCTTTTTTCCTGTGTTAGTGTTAATTTTTTTGAATAATTTCTTATTCAAGTTTAACGGATTTTTAACAGAGGTAATCTTATCTAAATCTTCAAAATACTGCCAATATAAGCCACCCCAAGCAATACCTTTTCCTTTTTTAGTGATGCTTACTGTACTCATTTCAGGAGTAATTTCAGAACCATTCCAAGAGGTTTTAAAATAACCAGTACCCGCCTCAACTTTTGTGTTTTCTAATTTAGAAGGATTGATTGTTTTCTCTCCAACTTTTACATCCACCATATCAGTTACTGAAATCCAATCACTACCTTGTAATAATAATGCATATACAGCTTCAGTAGTTGCTTTGGTAGTTTTCCAACGGTTGGTTTGTTTATTTTTTAGTAGCCATATTTTTAAGTTATCAATAGTCTCAGTATTATTTTCAATTTCTGAAAAAGCTTCAATTAACAACGATTGGGTTTCAATAGGGGCTTGATACCAATACCAACTAGGTTTGTTTTCTTTCCAATACATTCCTAATTCTTCTGAAGTAATACTGTTTTCTTTTAACGAAGCTGTAATTTTATTAGCTACGGAAGTATTTCCGCTTCTAAATTGAAGCAATGCGATTTGTCCTTTTCCGTATAAATTAAACTCTTTCCAATAGTTTTTTGTTTGATTTTTATAGTATTCAACAGCAACTTTGGTTTTGTCACTCATGTTAATGTCTTTATAAAAAGAACGCATGTATAAATACTGAATGATAAAATAACTCAGGTGATTTTTCTCTAAGTACTCTTCGTATTTTTTTTGCCCTTTTTCAGCTTTAATACGTTCAGCACTTTCTAATAACTTTTTATAAACTTCTTCAATTTCTAGATCTAAAAAGTGGATAGCATCCACAAGCATCTTTTTTGTAGAGTTATCTATTTTGGTAACGCCTAATTTTTGTAAATGTCCAAAACCGGTAGCAATATGATTTGTGATATAAACATTAGGATTATCACTTCCTTTAAACCAAGGGAATCCGCCATTGTTTAGCTGTATTTCTGTAAGCTTGTTAATCGCTTTTTGTTGTTCGTTTTTCATTTTATTTAAATCGAACAACAAGGCAATGCGTTTCTTTTGTTCTGTTTCTGATTGCGCATCTCGCAACCAAGGAGTTTCCTGGATAATCAACGACTTTAACTCTTGATTCTTTTCTAAGTTACTTAGCAAAGCATCTGAAGATTTCCATGCATTAAACACCTCTTGTATTCTTGGGGTTGAATTTGCGATATGACTAGCCAAGGTATTCGCATAATAACGTGCAAAGGTTTGCTCACTACATTCGTATGGATATTCCATTAAATACGGTAAAGCTTGCACAGCATACCAAGCTGGATTTGAAGTTATTTCTAAAGTAAGTTTATGGTTCTTTAAAGAACTAGAAGTGCTATTTTTTAATTTATCAAACGTGAATGTTTTAGTTTCATTAGAACGAACCCACATAGGCAAGGTTTCAGTAACCAACATTCGGTTTGATAATACTGGTAACACATTTTGTTCTCCATCAGAAAAATCTCCTGCCTTGGCAATTACTTTATATTGAATTGCCTGATAGGTGTCAGGAATAGCTAAGTTCCAAGAAACTTGTGTGTTTCCATTTGAAACAATACTAAATGATTTATTTTTAGAAGAATTAGCTAGTAAATTAATTTCCTTTCCAGTAATTGCATCGGTTAGTACAAGTTGCGCTGTACCTTTTAAGTTTTTATCAGAGATATTAGTAATTTTAGTACTAAAAGTAATTTGATCTCCTTCTCTCAAGAATCTAGGAGCATTAGGCATTACCATTAACTCTTTTTGGGTAACAGTAGTTAATGTTTTGGTAGCTGACTGTAATTCTTTTGTGTGTGCTAGTAATTGTAATTTCCATCGTGTTAACGATTCAGGAGTGGTAAAGCTAAAGGTTACATCTCCATTTTTATCAGTAGTTAAATGCGGATAGAAAAATGCTGTTTCTTGAAGGTTCTTTCTAGCTTTTACATTAGCCAATTCATTATCTATTTTTGATTGATCATTTTTTGTAATAATAACAATAGCACCAAATTTTGCTTTTTCACCATATAAAGCAATGGCTTCATTAGCCTTTAAAACAGTGGAAGATACAATATCGTTACTAGAGATATTAAATGAATCAATAACTTTTCCATCTACGATGTAGATAGGAGTGTTTTTACCGGTTGCCGAAGCATTTCCTCGAATTCTAACGACACTATCAGCTTCTTCTTGGCTTTCTACTATTTCAATACCTGCTACTTTACCTTTTAGAGCAGCATAAGGCTGATCATTTGTTGTTCCGTAAGCCACAGTAACTACTTCTTCTAATAAGTTGTCTGAAGTAAGAATTACTATTGAAGATTCATTTAATTGTCGCTCTTCAGTTTTCATTCCAACAAAACTGAAAACGAGAACATCACCATTTTTAACTTTGATAGAATATTTTCCATCAAAATCAGTCTCAGTTCCAAAGGATGTTCCTTTAACTAACACAGTAACACCAGGAAGAGGTCCTGTTTCGTCTTGAACAGTTCCTGTTATAATTTTATCATAATCTTTTCTTGTACTTTTTTGAGTTTCTGCAAGTCGTTGAACAAAACGTTTTTGAACCCAACGATGATTATTAAAGCTAAACCCAAACCAATTTAAGCGATCGTATTGTTGCGTTGAATAATACCTGTTAGGGTAATTTACATTAAAAATTCTGAAATGTTCATTGCCAAAACTTTGGTAAGCATTTGCATTGCTTCCGTAAGAATAATAGGTTGAAGTTGTAATTGGATTGAATTGCCAATTATGTGCTTTGAATTCATCTAAAGAAGTATCGTACATACTCGCCAATACTTCTGCAGCTACTTTGTTGTTTTTATCATTTTTAATAGTGAAACTCCAAGTTTCCTCAGCTCCAGGTTGTAATTTGTCTCTAAACGTATTGGTTTCAATGGTAATTGTTTCTTGTTTGTTTGGTACAGAAATAGGAATCGTTCCGCTTAAAAAACTGTTATAATTCACAAAATAGTATTTGATGGCAAATCCACCAATATCTTCTTTGGTAACTGGAATTTTGATTGTTTTTAAATCATTATTTAAATGAACAAGTTTTGTTTTTACAATTTTATGGTTCTTTTCTATTTGAATAACCACAGTTACATCTTTTGAAGCAGAACCAATTTGTAATTCAACATTATCACCAGATTTGTAACTCGGTTTGTCTGTATTGTAAATAAATAATTGATTATCGCTTACACTTTTCTCAGCTCTTTTTGTTAATGTAAAACGAGCTTTATCGGTAACATCTTGTCCAAATTTATCTTTGGAGTTTAATATGATAACATACTTTCCAGAAATCCATTTTGAATAATTTTTTAAGATAATTTCTTTTGATTTTTGCGTATCAAAAGCTTGTTCAAAAACCAATGTACCTTGTTTCCAAGTTTCAGGATTTTCTTCTTCTTTGGTATAAGCATCGTGAGGGAACAATTTTCTAAATTCAGCTTCAGAAATATCTTGATAATCAGGAGTACTCCATGGTCTGCTACGTAAGGGACTTTTAGGAGCTTGTAGTTTGTATATTTTAAGGTTTCCTTCTGCAGGAACAAATTCTCCATTCAAATTTTTACTAGAGATTTTAAGGGTAGTTTCCTTGTCCGATTTATCTATTGTTGAAGGAGCTACTATTGAAGCAAGCAAGGAATGATATCCAACTTTTACGATAGAAGTGGCAGAACGAGTTTCACCATTAATATCGGTAATATCAGCAGTGATTTCATATTCAAAAACAGGAAGACTTTCTTTGTCTACACTTTCATCGGGTAAGGCTTTGAAAGTGATTGAAAAGTTTCCTTGGGCATCGGTTGTCAATTCTCCATGCGTAATTTCTTGTGCTTCTGAAATAAGTTGAGGTCTACGCCAATACCACCAATTAGGATATTGCACTTTACGATGCACTCGATATACTACTTTAGCATCGGTAATGTTTGTTCCAGAAAATGCTTTGGCGAATCCGTGTACAGTAATGCTGTCGTTTACCTTATAAGTTTTGGTAATAGGTTTAAACTCAGTTTTAAACTTTGGTCGTTTGTATTCTTCAACTGAAATAGGAGTAATGTATTCTTCTTGGGTAAAAGAAAAATATGCATTGTTATAAAATTTACTTTCTCGTTTTTCACTTTCATCAATAGAAAATGAATATTCGCCAGTTAATCCGTTGTTAGGGAGTATAAACTCTCCAGAAGCAGAACCATATTCGTTTAATTTAAGGTCTAATGTTTTTACTTCTTGACCATTCACATCGTTTAGTGTGATTTGTATATATTCATTGGTAAATGGTTTTGAAGTTTCTCCTTTTTGCTGAATAAAAATAGCTTTAAAATATACTGTTTGACCTGGGCGATAAATGCTTCTATCCGTGAAAATAAAAGGTTTGATATTTATATCTTCCTCTTCTTCTTCAACATCAGATGTTTCGTGGTATTTGTATAGGTAGTAATTTCCAAAAATAGCAGAATCATTTTTTGTAGTTACTGTAATATATACATTGCTAAAGTTGTCATTACTTTTATAACTAGCAAAACCATTTTTATCGGTTGTTAATTTTTTATGAATTGATTTTCCGTGTCTACGTTGCTTATTTTGCAATAGTAAATCAGCATTTTTAATTGGTTTCCCTGTGTTTCTATCTACTACTTGATAGGTTCTGATACCGTTATTGTTGTTTTCAACCAATACTAGATTGGTTACTTGTAAGTTGGCGGTAGCGTATAGGTCAGAAGTATTAAAAGTAGCATTTTTATGCGCTACGATTAAATAATTTCCTTGAGTTAATTTTGGAAGAACAACTTCAGTCGTATGTTGTAAATAGTCTTTTTCGTTTCGTAAAGCACTATTCCAAGAAGCAGTTTTTTGTAGCTTTTTTATAAAGTTGATTTTCTCTTCGTTTTTATAAATTTTTTGAAGCTCTTCTAACTGTTTAGTAGTAATTTTATAAGCATTAAAATGTAGTTTGTCAATGTTGTTGTAAGTAACTAATATTCTTGAAGGCTTGTTTATTGGAACAAATTTTTCTGAAAGAAGAGTTAATGATTCTAATTTGATTTGTTGCTGTAAAGTTTTACATTTTTTAGCGGCAATACTTTCAGAAAATTGTTCAATTACTTTATTGCAAATAGCTAAAGCTTCTCGATTTTTAAAACGAATATCTTCGTTTTTATTAGCTTGATATGAATTGGCCTGTTGAGTGTAAATTTTAGCAATTTCATATTGATACAAACCACTTACTTCGTTGTTTTTATAGTTGTTTACTGATGTTTTTAAGGTTTGTAGCAACAACTCTTGTTTGTTGTTATAAGTAGCATGCTGATTTACAAAATGAAGTCGTTGCATATCAGCATCAACCAAAGCTTCTAGATTGTTATTTTTTAAATGAAAAGAAAGTAGGCTTTGATAAATTTTTAAAGCATTGAATTGTAGTGATGAATCATCTTCAGTAGTAAGATTTAAGTTAGAAAATGTTTTAACATCACTAATATATTTTGCTTCATCAATTTTAAATTGATAGGCAGGTTTTGTTATGTTGGTTTCAGTAGTTTTATAAAACTCTAAGGCATTATGCGCTAAAAAATCGAATAGGGTAGGACGAAATTTTTTAGAATCTTTAACAGCATGTATAATTTCTCCAAACTCATATATGTCTACTTTTTGGAGTAGTGTTTCATTTTGTAAAGAATTTTGATAATGACAGTGAATTTCAGCAAAAAGCGTGTCTAAATCCCATGTTCTAAAATCGTTTCCATCAACTTTTTGCTCCGTTTGTGTTCGATTGTAAAACTTCCATCTGTTTTGATTGAAGTATTGCCAATACAAGTTAGCTAAAATATTTTCGAGTACATTCTTGGTAGGAAAATTACTTTTATCAATTTGTTGTTTGAATTGATTGATAATTTTCAATTGTGCGTCTTCCTCTAAAGTCAATGAATATTTACTTTTATAAAAGAGCGATTTTATAATTTGAGGTGAGTTGTTACTTTTTTCTGCCTTTTCATAAATACTTTCAACAACTTTTAAAGCTGATTTAGGTAGATTATCCAACTCAAATTGATTTACTTTTTCCCATAAATCTTTATAGTTTTCTTGAGCGTTTACTATGGTTGAAAATAAAATTAGTAGCAAAATAGAGGTCAATTTTTTCATAACGTGATTATTCATTTATAAATACAAAACACTAAAAAAAGTCAATTTATTACAAGTTAAAGTTTGTAATAATAGCATTTGAGTGAGTGAATATAGCTATTTAAAGAGTTTCGATTTAAAGATACTTAAATTTCTCGCTTGGTTTTGTATTTTTGATGCCTATATCACAGATAACAATACTATGAAAATTCACTTTATAGCTATCGGAGGTAGCGCAATGCATAACCTAGCAATCGCATTACAACAAAAAGGATACCAAATAACAGGAAGCGATGATACAATTCACGATCCATCAAAAACTCGTTTAGCAAATAAAGGGTTGTTGCCAGAAGAATTTGGTTGGTTTCCAGAAAAAATTACTACCGATTTAGATGCTATAATTTTAGGAATGCATGCAAAAAAAGACAATCCTGAGTTATTAAAAGCGCAGGAACTGGGAGTGAAAATTTATTCGTATCCAGAGTTTTTATATGAACAATCTAAAGATAAAACTCGTGTAGTTATTGGTGGTTCACATGGGAAAACAACCATAACTTCTATGATTTTACATGTATTGAATTATCATGAAAGAGAAGTAGATTATATGGTGGGAGCACAATTAGAAGGCTTTGATACCATGGTACACTTGACAGAGGAAAATGAATTTATTGTGTTAGAAGGAGATGAATATTTGAGTTCGCCGATAGATATGCGTCCGAAGTTTCATTTATACAAACCCAATATTGCATTGTTAAGTGGAATTGCGTGGGATCATATCAATGTGTTTCCAACATTTGAAAACTATGTAGAACAGTTCAAGATTTTTACTGATTCTTTAACAAATGGAGGAATCATGGTATATAATGAGGAAGATGCCATTTTAAAAGAAGTTGTAGAAAGTTCAACTCATCCGATAAAGAAGTATCCATACGATACTCCTGATTATTTTATTGATAACGGAACAACTCATTTAGAAACTTCTGAAGGAGATTTACCGTTAGAAATTTTTGGAGATCATAATTTACAAAACTTAGCTGGGGCAAAGTGGATTTGTCAACACATGGGAATTGATGAAGATGAGTTTTATGAAGCAATTGCCAGTTTTAAAGGAGCAAGCAAACGTTTAGAAAAGATTGCTGAAAATTCTTCGTCAGTTGTGTTTAAAGATTTTGCACATTCACCATCTAAAGTTGCAGCAACTACAGCTGCGGTTAAGAATCAATATTCGGATAGAACTTTGTTAGCATGTTTAGAATTACATACCTATTCGAGTTTAAATGCTGAGTTTTTATCAGAATATAAAGGAGCTTTAGATAAAGCAGATAAAGCAGTGGTGTTTTATTCTCCACATGCGGTAAAAATTAAACAACTAGAAGAAGTTTCTGAAGCACAAATAGCCAATGCTTTTGAGCGAGATGATCTGATTATATATACAAATCCGCAGGAATTTAAAGAGTTTTTATTTAGTCAAAATCTCGAAAATACTGCTTTATTATTAATGAGCTCTGGTAATTATGGAGGGCTTGATTTTGAAGAAGTTAAGAGTTTGGTTTAACAAAAAAGAAAAGCTCGAATGATTTTGTCATTCGAGCTTTTTTATGAATTATGAGTCCTTTTTTAATTCTTCCTCCAGAAAAATGGAGTTAATAAAATTAACACAGTAAATAGCTCTAGACGTCCAATCAGCATTAAGAAAGAACAGAACCATTTTGCTCCCATAGATAGGTGGTTAAAATTATCTACTGGACTAACACTTCCTATAGCAGGTCCGATATTTCCTAAAGAGGAAGCACAAGCGCCTAAAGCAGATTTTATATCCAACCCTAAAAGAGCTAGAATAACTGTACCAATAATAAATATTAACATGTACAGGATAAAAAATGAAAGTACATTAAATATAATCGTTTGGTTTACTGCTTTACCATCGTAACGTACAGGAATAATAGCATTAGGGTGTAGTGATTTTTTAAATTCTAGAAAGCTGTTCTTCAACATAATAATATGACGAACAATTTTCACCCCTCCAGAGGTAGATCCTGCTGAACCTCCTAAAAAGAACAAAGAGAAAAATATTGCGGTAACAAAAAAGCTCCACATAGTAAAATCGGCAGTAACAAAACCGGTGGTGGTTACTACTGAAATTACAGAGAATAACGAGTGGCGAATAGCACTTTCTACTTCTCCCCATACTTTAGGATGTACTATACTGGTTTGTAGATTAGGATCTTGAAAAAAGATAATCATAAGTGCTACGATAGCCGAAATACCTATAATTCCGAAGAAATAGTATTTAAACTCTTCGCTTTGTATAACTTTTCTAACTTTTCCTTTTAATGCAAAATAGGTAAGTACAAAGTTGGTACCTGCTATAAACATAAAAAAGATGATGATATATTGAATTAGAGGAGTGTCGTTCCAATGGGCAACACTTGCATTTTTGGTTGAAAATCCACCGGTGCTTACCGTAGCCATTGCATGGTTTATGGCATCAAACCAAGTCATACCAGCTATTTTTAATAATAGAAATTCAACAGCAGTTAATAATACGTAAATTAACCATAAGCGTTTTGCAGTATCTGTAATTCTTGGATGTAGTTTATCTGCCGAAGGGCCTGGGGCCTCAGCCATAAAAAGCTGCATACCACCAATACCTAATAATGGTAAAATAGCAATAGTAAGAACAATGATTCCCATACCCCCAATCCAATGCGTAGCACTACGCCAAAATAAAATTCCTTTTGGCATTGATTCAATATCTGTTAAAATAGAAGAACCTGTTGTTGAGTATCCTGAGATGGTTTCAAAAAAAGCATTGGTAACACTTGGAATACTTCCCGTAAGTAAGTAAGGTAGCATTCCTGTAAAAGATAATGTTAGCCATCCAAGGGTTACAATAAGGTATCCTTCTTTTTTATAAATATTATTGTTGTCTGGTTTGTTAAAAAAATAGAGTAATGTACCAAGAGTAATTGTAATGATTCCTGCATTTAAGATTCCTAGTTTAGCAGCTTCATTATAATAAACACTTACAGGAACTGTTAACCACATAAACAATCCGTTTAAAATGGCTGTAACTCCTAAAAAACGATAAACTAATTTTAGATTAAGATTTCCCATTAGTTAAATAAATCTTCTACAATTGTTATTGCTTCAGGTAAACAAAAAACAATGGCTCTATCTTCGCTTTGTAATTGAAAATCTCCGAAAGACATTAAAGGTTCACCGTTTCTAATTACACCTCCTATGATAGCTTCTCTAGGAAAACGCAATTCTCGAATTACTTTTTTAGTGACCTTTGCATTCGGTTTTACTTCAAATTCAAAAACTTCAGCATCTACATTATGTAAGTTGGCTAAGGCAACAATTTCTCCTTTTCGTATATGGCGAAAAATATTACTAGCAGCAATTAATTTTTTATTAATTAGAGTATCAATTCCTATAGTTTGAGAAATATTTATATAGTCCATATTCTCAACCAAAGCAACTGTTTTTTTTACTCCTTTTGATTTTGCTACTAGGCAAGACATGATATTGGTTTCAGAGTCGCCAGTTACAGCTACAAAAGCATCCATTTCTCTAATACTTTCTTCTTCTAACAATTCTAAATCTCTACCATCTCCGTAAATAACAAGTGTATTACGAAGATCTTCAGCTAGTTGTAAAGCTTTGTCTTTGTCTTTTTCAATAAGTTTCACCTTAAAGTTGTCTTTACAAAGTTTTCTAGCTGTTTTTCGTCCAACACGACTTCCTCCTAAAATCATTACGTTGGTAATGTCAATATGATTTTTACCAATAATAGGGTAAAGCTTATCAATACTGTATTTAGGAACAGAAAAATAAACCTGATCGTTTATTTTATATTCGGTATCACCTCTTGGAATAATTGTTTGTGATGTTCCTTCACGCTTTATAGCTATGGTAATAAAATCTACTAAACAATATTTTTCTTTTGTTTCTTTTACTGTAAGATCAAGAATAGGGGATTTATAGCCTAGAGTAGTTCCCATGATATTAAAAGCACCATTTTCAAAGGCAACTGTATCGTTAAAAGAAGATTGATGTAGAAGAGATTTGATTTCCTCCGCAGCTAATTCTTCAGGAGAAATCATAAAATCTACACCGTAATCTTTAAAATTAATACAAGGATTATCTAAAAACTCTGGATTACTAATTCTAGCGATAGTTTTTTTAACACCTAGTGCTTTACCTATTACTGAAATGGTAAAGTTTGTGTTAGGGCTCTCAGTAACAGCTAGTAATAGGTCAGCAGAATTAATGCCTATTTCTTTAAGTAACTTAATGGAGGTTGCATCACCTTTTTTTGTAATGACATCAAGGTGATTGTTTAAGTATTCTAACTTTTCACCATCAAAATCTATTACATAGGTGTCTTGAGCTTCGTAAGAAAGGAGTTTAGCCAAATGAAAACCAACGTCTCCAGCCCCGGCTATTATAATCTTCATAGTTAAATTTAAAAAAGACTGAATGCAAAGATACTGTGCTTCTTTTGGTTGTGCAAAAAATGTTATCTTTATAAATCTACCAAGAAAAAAAAGGATGAAAAAGATTTCAATTAAATCATGGGCGTTAGATGATAGACCCAGGGAAAAGTTATTACTAAAAGGAAAAGTAGCTTTGTCAGATGCTGAATTAATAGCTATTTTAATAGGTTCTGGGAATAGAGAGGAAAGTGCTGTGGGGTTGGCTAAAAGAATTTTATTGTCAGTAAACAACGATTTAAGTTCGTTAGCAAAGCTATCTGTAGAAGAATTAATGAAGTTTAAAGGAATAGGAGAGGCGAAAGCTATATCAATAGTTACAGCTTTAGAGTTTGGAAAAAGAAGACAGTTTAAAGAAAAGGCAGTAACACCAAAAATAAGTAGTTCTAAAGATGTGGCTAAAATTATGCAACCACTCATTGGCGACTTGCAACATGAAGAGTTTTGGGTATTATATTTAAACAATTCAAACAAAGTTTTAGCAAAACATCAATTAAGTAAAGGCGGGTTTACGGCAACTTTGGTAGACATCCGTTTATTATATAAAAGAGGGTTAGAATTATCATCTCTTGGGGTGATTGTATGTCATAACCATCCTTCAGGAAAATTAGAGCCTAGTAAATCAGATATAGAGTTAACTCAAAAAATAAAGAGAGCAGGAGAGACTTTAGATATTAAATTACTAGACCATTTAATTATTACTGAAAAAGCGTATTTTAGCTTTGCTGATGAAAGCATCTTATAGTTGTAGATTTTACAACTAATTATATTATGAGTATGATACTGATTTACACCCATAAAGTTACTCCTCGAGTTCGTTATGTTTTCAAACAAATTTTTACACGTATTTTACAGGTTGAAATAGATTTTACAGGTAAGGTAGAAGAGTTTGTAGCTTTTAACGGGCCAAAGTTTTCTTATACGAACGTGCCTTTAGGTAAAGAATTTTTTGTTCAAAGCCATGAACTGTTATTCCAACAAGGAATCAAAGATGTTGAAATAAATATACAAGAATGGGAAGGGGTACCTTGTTTTTTTTCTACAGTTGAAGCTTCAGAAATTCCATTTGACCTTTTTGCCGCTAGTTTTTATTTAATTTCTAGGTATGAAGAATATTTACCGCATATCAATGATAAACATGGGCGTTTTTCTGCCAATCAAAGTATTGCTTATCAGAACGGTTTTTTAGAAAAACCTTTGGTTGATATTTGGGCATACAAGTTTTTAGAGGTGTTAAAACATAAGTTTCCCGATTTTGAAAACGAAGAAAGAAGCTATCAATATATTTCAACAATAGATGTTGATAATGCGTATGCCTACAAACACAAGAGTTTTATAAGGACGATAGGAGGTTTCTTAAAAGATGCTTCGCAGTTTAAAATTTTTACAATTTGGGATAGGTTTGCAGTACTTTTTAATCTAAAAAAAGATCCGTTTGATACTTTTGAAAAACTTATAGAATTGAAGAAAACGTATAATGTAAGAACCATTTTTTTCTTTTTAATAGGGGATTATACAACATTTGACACCAATGTTTCTGCTTCAAAAAGAAAATTCAAGTTATTGATAAAAGATATGGTAGATTATGCTCGGGTAGGGCTACATCCTTCTTATTATACTATGAATAATCTTTCATTGTTAAAGAAAGAAAAAGAACGTTTAGAGGCTATTACTAATATGCCTATTAACAGATCAAGACAACACTATTTGAGAGTTTCGTTGCCAGAAACGTACCAACAGTTAATAGATTTAGAAATAGAAGAAGATTACTCAATGGGATATGCCAGTGATGTAGGTTTTAGAGCGAGTACATGTACTCCCTTTTATTTTTATGATTTAGATTTTGAAATTCAAACACCGTTAAAAATCTTTCCATTTGCACTTATGGATGTAACGCTTAACGATTATATGAAGTTTACACCTAAGCAATCATTAGGAAAAATAAGAGATTTAAAAAATGAAGTAAAAGCAGTTAACGGTACTTTTATTACAGTATTTCATAACGAAAGTTTGAGTAACTATTTGAGATGGAGAGGTTGGAGTAGATTGTATAATTCAATGCTTAAAATAGTAAAAGAAGCGTAATAAAAATATGGAAATAAAACACTTATTTTTTGATTTAGACCACACACTTTGGGATTTTGATAGAAATTCAAAACTGACTTTTCAGAAAATTTTTGAAGAGCAAAACATTACAATTCCTATTGATGATTTTTTAGAAGTGTACATGCCGATAAACTTAAAATATTGGCGATTGTACAGAGAAGATAAAGTTGAAAAATCAGATTTAAGATATCATAGATTAAAAGAAACTTTTGATGCTTTAAACTATAAGGTTTCTGATGATATGATTGATGTGATTTCTGAAGATTATATTCGTTATCTACCCAATTATAATTATCTGTTTTCTGATGCTGTTGAAGTTTTAGAGTATTTAGAAAATAAGTACCACTTGCATATCATAACCAATGGGTTTGAAGAAGTACAGAACTTAAAACTGCAAAAATCAGGGATTGATAAATACTTTAAGCAAGTAATTACTTCGGAATGTGTTGGAGTTAAAAAACCGAATCCTAAAGTTTTTGAATTTGCTTTAAGCAAAGCTGAAGCTGAAGCTCACGAATCGATTATGATAGGGGATAGCTACGAAGCAGATGTTATGGGAGCGTTAAACTCGGGGATGATGGCAATCCATTTTTCCGAAGAAGCTAAAAATAATGGAGTACAACGCGTAGCTTCATTAATAGAATTAAAAAATTATTTATAAGTTTATCAAGATTAAAGATATCATACCTAATAAGAATAAAATGAAAAGAATACTTTTAATAGCATTGTTTATATCAACAGCGAGTTTTGCGCAGAAATCTATTAACAATTATAAATATATAATCGTACCAAGCAAGTTTGATTTTGTTAAAGAGAAAGATAAATACCAAACAAGTTCACTAACTAAGTTTTTATTCAACAAGTACGGATTTACCGCTTTTTTAGATGATGAAGAATTACCTGCTGAAGTTGCTGATAACCGATGTTTAGTTTTAACAGGAACTGTAAAAGATGAATCAGGTATGTTTACTACTAAAAGTGTTATTGAATTAAGAGATTGTTATAATAAAGTGGTGTTTACTTCGAAAGAAGGAAGAAGTAAAGAAAAAGATTATAAAAAGGCCTATCATGAAGCAATCCGGGATGCTTTTAAATCGATAGAAGCTTTAAAGTATACATACGTTCCGTTGCAAGAAGATGTTGTAACTAAAGAAGTACCAGCCTTAGCTTTGGTACCAACGGTAGTAGAAAGTAAAGTAGCGGAGGTTGTTGAAAAACCAGCCAATGTTAAAGAGCAATTATTTGCACAACCAATACCTAACGGTTTTCAATTAGTTAATATGAAACCTGAGGTTGTTTTTCAAGTATTAAAAACCAATGTAAAAGATGTTTTTGTTATAAAAGATAAAAACGGAATCTTATACAAAAATGGAAATTCTTGGTTTGCTGAATACTATACGAATGATGGTAAAGTAACTGAAGAATACCAAGTGAAGTTTTAATTATTTTTCTCTTAGATATTTAATAACTGCTAAGAGAAAAAGGCTAAAACCAATAACTAAACAAGTATAATATAAATAGCTCCTTTCTTCCTTAAAGACTATTGAAGAAGGGAGTATTATTCCAGATAATAGGTACAAATAAACAGGTTTAATCTTTGTAAAATTCATAGTTTTTAATAGTTGTATTTATCCTTCCAACGTTGTTTTAACAATTCTCTAAATTGATTTTCACGAGCATTATTTCCTGGTTCGTATAGTTTGGTGTTTTTAATTTCGTCAGGTAAAAACTCTTGATTTACAAAATTGCCTGCGTAATTGTGCGAGTATTGATAGTCTTTTCCGTAGTCTAAATCTTTCATTAATTTAGTAGGAGCATTTCGTAAATGCAAAGGAACAGATAAATCGCCAGTTGTTCTAACCAAGTTTTGAGCTTCACCAATCGCCATATACGATGCGTTACTTTTTGCAGAATTTGCTAAATACACAGCACATTGACTTAAAATAATCCTCGATTCTGGATAGCCAATAACTGAAACTGCTTGAAAAGTATTGTTCGCTAAAATCAACGCTGTGGGATTTGCATTTCCAATATCTTCTGAGGCAGCAATAAGCATTCTACGTGCAATAAACTTTACATCCTCTCCACCTTCAATCATACGAGCTAACCAATACACAGCTGCGTTGGGATCACTTCCTCTAATCGATTTAATAAAGGCGGAAATGATATCATAATGTTGTTCACCTGTTTTATCATAGCGAACTGTGTTTTTTTGAATTTTAGATAACACCAATTCATTAGTAATCTCAATTTCATCATCAGCAGAAACTAATAATTCAAAAATATTCAGAAGTTTTCTCGCATCACCACCAGATACTTGTAACAAAGCATCCGTTTCTTTTAAATTGATTTTTTTCTGAGAAATGATTTCGTCTTTTTCCATTGCTCTGTGCAAAAGTGCAATCAAATCCTCTTTATCAAAAGAATTCAAGATATACACTTGGCAACGAGAGAGTAGGGCAGGAATCACTTCAAAGCTTGGGTTTTCTGTAGTAGCACCTACCAATGTTACCCATCCTTTTTCAACAGCGCCTAATAAAGAATCTTGTTGCGATTTGCTAAAACGATGAATCTCATCAATAAATAAAATCGGATTTTTCTGAGTGAACAATCCGCCACTTTTCTTTGCTTTTTCAATTACCTCACGAACATCTTTTACACCAGAACTTATGGCACTTAAAGTATAAAAAGGACGTTCAGATTCGTTGGCGATAATATTTGCTAGAGTAGTTTTACCAATCCCTGGAGGTCCCCATAAAATTAACGAAGGAATGATTCCCTGCTTAATATGATTGGTTAAAATACCGTTTTCACCCACTAAATGTTGTTGACTAATATAATCGTTTAAATTTTGCGGGCGTATTCTTTCTGCCAAAGGTTGATTCATTTTGTAAAAATAACAAAGATTTATGACAGAACTTCAGAAATGCTACTTTGGATTTATTTTTGTTATTTTCAACATTATGAAAACAGAACACCACCTAAAATTTTCTCCAACGGTTTTTACTATTCCTTTCCTGTTTGTTTTTACAATTTGGCTTGTATACTGGTTAGAAATTACATTTGGCTGGAATTTTAATAAATTTGGAGTATTCCCAAGAAATTTTAGTGGTTTAAAAGGGGTTTTGTGCTCTCCTTTTATTCATAGCGATACAAATCATCTTTTTAATAATTCTGTTCCGTTGTTCGTGCTTTCTGCGTGCCTTTTTTACTTTTATAAGGAAGTAGCGGTGAAAGTTTTGATTTATGGAGGAATAATTACTGGATTGTTAACTTGGATAATTGCTCGAGAGTCATATCATATCGGTGCAAGTGGAATTGTGTACTTACTATTCAGTTTTGTGCTTTTCAGTGGAATTATCAAAAAGAACTACCGATTAGTAGCTGTTTCGTTTATCACGATTTTTTTATACGGAAGTATGGTTTGGTATGTTTTACCCATTAAAGAAGGAATGTCTTGGGAAGGACATCTATCTGGGTTGGTAACTGGGTTTGTTCTTTCTCTACTGTATAGAAAAAGAGGAATAGTAAAAGAAAAGTTTGAGTTCTCTAAAACAGAATTTGATGATATGTTTGATGAAAATGGAAACTATATTCCACCAATTGTAGAGGAAGCCGAGTTAGAATTGAAGGAAATAAAATACCGTTATATATACAAGGAAGAGGAATAAAAAATCCTGCATTTAGCAGGATTATATTTTTATAAACGTTGTCTTACAGCTTCGTATAAGAATGCACCACAAGCAACTGACACATTTAGAGATTCGATTTCACCTAGAAGTGGCAATTTAGCCTTATAATCCACCATTTTTAAAACAGAGTTACTTACTCCTTTGTGCTCAGAACCCATGATGATTGCCATAGGTTGATTAAAATTAACATCAAAAACTGAATCTTCGGTTTTTTCAGTTGCAGCTGCTAATTTAATGTCTGCAGCTTTTAACTGAAAAATAGCATCTTTAATGTGATCTACTTTACAAATAGGAACTTTAAAAGCAGCACCAGCAGAAGTTTTTATGGTTTCAGCATTTACAGGAGCACTACCGCTTTTTTGAATGATAATTCCGTTTACACCTGTACATTCAGCAGTTCTAATGATAGCTCCAAAATTTCTTACGTCTGATACTTGATCAAGTAATAGAAATAAAGGAATATTGTCAGACTCCAATGTTTCTTCAATTAAGCTTTCTAAATCATGAAAATCAATAGGAGAAATTTTTGCAACAGCTCCTTGGTGATTGTTATGTTTAGATAAGCGGTCTAACTTTTCAGTAGGAACAACACTAGTTGATATTTTGTTTTTTTTCAACAGTTTGTCTAACTGAAAAAATAAGTCTCCTCGTAAGCCTTTTTGAAGATATACTTTATTAATTGAAGCGCCACTTTCTATGGCTTCAATAATGGCTCTTATACCAAAAATGTTTGTGTTTTGTTCCATGCTGCAAATGTAGTTCATTTTATGGTATAAAAAAACCACCTCGTTAGAGGTGGTTTTGATTTCTAATTAAAAAAAATCTTACCTGTTAGCATTAACGCTATCATCAATTAAGTCATTAGCATCAATCTCTGATTGAGGTATTTTTAAGAAAAACTTCTTATCATCAGGAGTTAAGCTAGCACTCATTATTCTATGGTTACCAGTTCTTGTAATTCCAGTTCTAGTACGCTTAGCATCAAACCATTCTACTCCAATCTCAGCATATAATTCTTTTCTTCTTTCTACTAAGATTTCATCAATTAAATCTTGTCCAGTATTACCAGAAGGAGTTGCATTAGGATCTCTATTAGATTGAAGGGTAAATAACAAGTCAGCAGCAATTGCATCTCTACCTCCCTGTCTAGCTATTGCTTCAGCTTCAGTTAATAACATTTCAGCAGTTCTTATTATTGGATGATCAGAATCAAAAGCAAAAGTAAATTTAGTAGTAATCCAACGTCTATAATCAGAGTCAGGAACACCATATCCGTTAATAAATAAGTTTCTAACATCAGTTGGAGAGAATAAATCTACAAAATCAACATTAAAAAATGTCGCAGCATACGATAATACAGAATGATCTGTATGAGCATGAGGAGCTCCCCAGTAATAATTACTTTGATCAGCAGATTGAGCACTACCCCAAATCCACTCAGGATTACTATAATCATTGAAACCAGTACCGTAACTACTAGCGTTTAGGTAAGGATTAGTTCCACCATAAGCTTGTTTAGCTGCATATTCAGCACCTGGCCAATTTTCCATAACTAAATAAACTCTAGCTAAAATACCAAAAGCAGCTTCACGGTTAATGTAAGATTTACCTAACCTGTCACTAGTTAAATTAGTAGTAGCAAAAGTTAAATCATCTAAAATTAAATCATACATCTCTTGTAATGTTCCCATAGGTTTATGAGAGGTGTCAGTTGTAGTAACAACAGGAGGAGATGGTAATGAAGCATCATACGTATATGTGTGTTGATACTCCATGGCTAACTGAAAATAAAAGAAAGCTCTAATCGCTTTAGCTTGACCTAAAGTTTCAGCCTTATCTTGAGAAGATAAAGATGCTGAATTTTCGATACCTTGAATTAAAAGGTTAGCCTGTCCTATCATATAGTAACAATACTCCCAAGTAAAAGTTGTTCTTCTATAGCCTGGTTCTCTATTGTCGTTTTCATAATCGAAACTAAACCATGTGTTACGTTGAATAATGTCATTACCTTTTACAGTTCGTGCATAGTAAATAGAATTCACACCAGCTGCATCAGTACTGTTGAATTGGCCTCTAAATCTTCTCATTATTCCAGAAATATATGCATTTACTCCTGTCCTAGATGAAAATATAACGTCTTCATTAACTTGATCAGTAGGCTTTGGGTCATTTATAAAATCTTCAGAACAAGCCGAAAAGGTCATGGCAAGTACTAAGACTAATGATATTTTAAAAACTATATTCTTCATTTGTGTGTTTTTTATAATTGAATGTTAAATCCAAAAGAGATAATTCTTTGGTTAAACGATCTGTTATCTGTTGTACCAGCTATACTTTGTTCAGGATCAATTCCTTTATGAGATTGGTAAGTCCATAAGTTATCAGCTTGTAAGTACAATCTTAAATTAGATAGACCAACATTTTTAATTACATCTGAGTCAAAATTATATCCAACATTCAATGCTTTTAATCTAACAAAATCATTTTTAAATAAAAATCTATCAGATGTAGCGTTATAATCATTGTTAGAGTTAGATAATCTTGGAACATTAGTTATATCTCCTGGTTGTTGCCAACGATCTTTAATATCAACAGACATAGCTCTACCTAAATTTTCACCACTTCCCATTAGAGACGCATATGTGTAATCCATTACATATCCTCCAAAACTGAAGTTAAAAAGTAAATTCAAGTCCCAGTTTTTATAAGACATGTTAGTGTTGAATCCACCAGAAAAATCAGGAAGAGATTGTTTTCCGGTTTCATATCTTGTAGCATCTGCATATTCGCTAGTTACGTCTCTTTCACCTGTAGGTTCTCCAGTATTAGGGTCAGTAACGTCAATATACCATAAAGCATCACCAGTAGCAGAATCTACACCAGCATACTCACGAACATAAAATTCATAAAGGGAATTACCTTCTTTCCATAATTTGGTACCGTTAATAAATTGGTCTTGAGTTAATTCAGTAATTTCATTTTTCTCAAAGGCAAGATTTAAACCAGCTCTCCAATTAAAATTTTTGTTGTTAATAATATCAGCATTGAAAGTTACTTCTACTCCTGAGTTAAGAAGAGATCCAGTGTTTGTAGTTATTTCTGTAAAACCTGTAGAAGAAGAAGGTATAGGCTCATCATATATTAAAGCTTTAGATTCTCTGTTGTAATATTCTACCGAACCACTTATTTTATCGTTAAATAGTCTGAAATCAACCCCGTAGTTTCCTATAGCAGTTGTTTCCCATGTTAAAAGAGGGTCATTTAAAGAAGGAATTAATACACCTGTATTATCTAATTCATTCCAACCAGTTTCAAAATTATTCGTATAAGGGAAATAACCAACTTTGTTATTACCTAATTCACCATAAGATGCTTTCAATTTCAAGTAACTTAAGAAAGATGAACTTTCTAAGAATTTTTCTTTAGAAACAATCCAAGATCCCCCTAAAGAGAAAAACTCTCCCCTTCTTGTTTCGGCAGAGAACTGAGAAGAATTATCCGTTCTCCATGAACCTTCAACAAAATATTTTTCGTTGTAGTTATAACTAACTCTTCCTAAATAACTTTCAATAGCTTGGTCAAATTCTGCTCCACCAATACCTTCAGGTACTGTAGCTCCATTTAAAACATATACATTAGGTAAAAAACCAGTACCTTGAGCATTTAGTGTACTGTAGTTTAATTCGTAAGCTTCGTGAATTAAGTTTGCGCTAACATTATGATCTCCAAAAGACTTGTTAAAGTTTAAAGAGTTTGTTATGTTTTTTGTAGTAGTAACATCTCTATCCTGTGTTACTCTACCACCAGCATTTGCTGCATATCCATATTGATTATGCACATAAGAAAATGAATCAAAAAAATATTGTTCGTATGAAACAGTAGTTTTAAAGTTCAAATAATCTGTGAAATCAACTTGAGCAAATGTACTTGCGTTAAATTGATGGCGTTTATTCAAATTAATATAATTAAATAAAGAACCATAAGAATTTTCTCCTTCGAAAACTGGTCTAACACCATTAACTATTTGTGGGTTATCCCCATAATCGTATATAGGATCACCAAACCCATCAAGAATAAGTTGACCATTAGCGTCTCTTCTATAAAGAGGATAAATAGGAGAAACAGAAGTAGTCCATTGAACAGCACTTTGGTAAGAACTACCTGACTGTGTAGGATTGTTTTGTTCTTGTGTAGAATAACCTACATTTAAACCTAATTCCAACCAGTCATTAACATCTGTAGTAGCATTTATTCTAGTAGTTAATCTTTCAAAGTCAGATTCAGAGATAGAACCTTCTTGATCTAAATAATTCATAGAAAAAAAGAAAGTGCTATTTTCAGTTCCTCCAGAAGCAGTTAAACCGTATTCTGATCTTATTGCTGCGTCATTAAACATTAAATCTTGCCAATCAGTTTCCCACAATTTATCTGTAGTTACAAGGTTACCACTAGGATCAACTGGGTTAGGAACACCCGGACCATAAGGGTTGTACCCTAACAATGAGATTAAAGAATTAGAAGCATTTGTTCCTGCTGTAACTGCATCTTGACCAGAAGCATACATATTAGAGTTTCTCACTGCCTCCCAATTATATCTCATTATATCATCAGTACCTAACATTTTGTGTTGTTCAACTGCTCTACTTGCAACACCTAAAGATGAGTTAAAAGTAACTTTTGTAGGAGAGTTTTTTCTACCCTTCTTTGTGTTGATTAATATAACACCGTTTGCAGCTCTAGAACCATAAAGCGCTGTTGAAGAAGCATCTTTTAAAACAGACATACTTTCTATTTGATCGGCACTGATAGTGTTTAAGTTTCCATTGTAAGGTGAACCATCTAGAATAATTAATGGATCAGCCCCAGCATTAATAGAACCAACACCTCTAATTCTAATAGTTGGGTTGTCTCCAGGTTGACCACCAGCTGCAATTATACTTACACCAGGTACAGCACCTTGAATAGCATTAGTAACAGAAACAACTTGTTGTTTGTCAATAATATCACTATCAACTACAGCTACCGATCCAACAATAGCTTCCCTTTTTTGAGTACCATAAGCAACAACAACTACTTCTTCAAGTAAGTTGTTTCCTTCTAAAACTACTGAAATCTGATTAGAAGTACCTACTGTTCTTTCAGCTGTTTTCATACCTACAAAACTGAAAACTAATACGTCACCAGTTTTAACATTGATAGAGTAGTTACCATCAAAATCAGTTTCAGTACCTTGTGTAGTACCTTTTTTTAATATCGTAACTCCCGGTAATGGACCAGATTCATCTGAAACAGTACCTGAAATCGTTCTTTCTTGTGCAAAGGATATTTGCACAATCAACGCTAGGAATAGCGTTAAAATTCCATTAAACTTTGTTCTCATTATGTAATTATTTGAATTAATTAAGCGCTAAAATCATAAATATATCTTAAATAAACAATTTTTTAACATTAAAAAACGCCTTAGAATTTATCTAAGGCGTTTTTTTTAATTTAAAGGTTTAGGTGACACTAGTTTACATCCCACCATACTTTATTAGTTAAGTTACCAGGTGTAGTGGTTACTTGGTTTAACTGATTAGAATTATTTTGGGTTTCAGATAAAGGGTATGGTAGTTTTACAGGGATTGAACTTATTACCGCCTCTGTTGGTACAGTTAATTGTGGGTAATCTAATCTTCTCCATTCGTTCCAAGCTTCTAGCCCATTCATATATAAAGCAACCCATTTCTGAGTACCTAAAGACATTTTCCAATTGGAAGCATCGTATGGATTGTTTGCAATGTAGCTAGAGATAGTTGCTCCATCAGTAATCCCCCATTGATTCATAGAGGCTTCAATACCTTTGTTGTAGGCATCTTGCGCATTACCAGTTAAAAAATTTCTTTGGTAGGCTTCTGCAAGTAAAAACTCAACTTCAGAATATGACATAACAACATGAGGAGTTGTAGCTTCTCTCACTTGATCATTAGGTCTTGAAGTTGTAGATTTTAAATTTGTAGCATCATTATCATTTAAGCCATAAGGCATACCTACGATAGTACCACCAGAAGCAGGTTTAGCGTATTCATCTAATCTAGGATCTCCCATACTTTCTAGTGTTGTAACTAAGTATTCTGAAACACAATAGTCATCTCTGTTGTCAATTAAAGGAGAAAGGTTACGAAACAAAGGGTTTGCTCTATCTTCATTAGAATCGAATGTAAATAGTGCGTTTTCAGCGTTGTTTGATATAAGGTTGTTTTCAGCTGCTTTAGCGTATTTTTCAGCTGTGGATGGATCAATATCGCTAAGTCTCATGGCATATTTTAACATAAGAGAGTTGGTTAATTTTTTCCAATTCTCAATGTTTCCACCATAAATTACATCACCGCTACTAAATGAATTAGCTGAAGAAACATAAGTGTCACTAGCGTTTTTAAGCATTTCAAGTATACCTTTGTATATTATTTCTTGTTTGTCATAAGCAGGCAATGAAATATCAGAAATTGCTTCAGTGTATGGAACGTCACCATAACTATCGGTTAATGTAATAAAAGTTTGAGCTATCATTACATCTAAAATGTTCTTTTTGTTGGTTTTAATGTCATCACTTATTAATTCATTTTCAACAAGTTCTTTCGCTGAGTATAGTTCTTTTAGTACGTCTGCATAAAAAACTCTCCAACTTGCATTGAAGTGAGTTACATTTACATTATACCTTTGTTCTTCGGTATATTCGTTTTGTGCCCAGTATTGAACCATTAGTTGTCCCCAGTCAGCATTCATGTTTACACCTGAAACTCTACTGTAGTAGTTAAACTGTGCTGTGGTAAGAAGCGTAGATGGAGCTACGGCTACAGCTGTATTTGGATCAACGTTAAGATCAGAAAGGTCATCACATCTGTATAGTGATAGTACTGATAACGTTAGTATTAATAATTTAATTTTTTTCATTTTTTTAAATTTAAAATTTAGCAGATAAATTAATTCCGAATGATCTAGTTGAAGGTATTTGAGCGTTTTCAAGACCTTGAGTGTTACCAGATCCAGTAATAATCTGAGGGTCAATGTAAGGAACATCAGAGTAAAGTATAGCTAAGTTTCTTCCGTATAAGCTTAAATTTAAGCTTGAGAAAGGTGTTTTATTTAAGATTTTGTTAGGTATTGTGTAACTTAGTCTTAATTCTCTAAATTTTAAGAAGCTAGCGTCGTATGTGTTTGGAGCTGCTACAGCAAAATTATTTTGGTAGTATGCAATAGGGTCTATTCTAATGTCATTAGGAGTCCCATCTTCTTTTACACCAGGTAAAACCATACCGTTTTCACGGATATCAGATTCTCCGTTATATGAAACTGTTTCTGGGTGCATACCAGAGTATTTAGACCATTGTAAAGATGTAGAGTGCATGATGCCTCCAACTTGAAAGTCAAATAATCCAGATAAAGTAACACCCTTGTAGCTAAAAGAGGTGCTGAATCCTCCAGTCCAATCAGCAAGAGCAGAGCCTAGGTAAACTCTATCGTCAGTAAATTTATACACACCGTCACTGCCAACTACTTTATTACCATTGTCATCATAAACAAAATCTTGGCCAAATAACGCCATGTATGGTAATCCTTCTTGAACTCTTAAGTCTGCAGCCCAAGTGCTTCCGACACCGATACTTTCAACAATAGTATTACCTTCATCGTCTTTTAGTAATTCAACTACTTCATTTTTTTGTTTTGTAAGGTTAAGACCTAGGTCCCATCTGAAGTTGTCGGTAACTATAGGTGTACCGCTAAGTTGAAGCTCGTAACCAGAGTTTTTCATTTTTCCTGCGTTTAAGAGTCTAGAAGTATAACCTGTAGTGTTTGATACTGGAACGTTGAATATTTGGTCATCTGTAGTTCTATCATAGTATGCAGCATCAATAGTTAATCTGTTTCTGAATAATTTAACTAAAAAACCAAATTCTACCTCTGTAGTTAACTCATTAACTAAATCTGGGTTTTGTTGAGCGTTAGGAACTTCGTAAAGAGGATTGTTTCCAAAGTTAGGAGGTAATGGATTGTATGCGTCAGTTAAACGAAACGGATCACTGTCATTACCAGCTTGTGCTATACTTGCTCTAACTTTTGCGAAGTTGATAACATCACTTCCTTTAACTCCTTCTAATTCCGAAATAGCAAAGCTTAAAGAAGCAGAAGGGTAAAAGTAGCTATTGTTTTTCTTTGGTAAGGTAGAAGACCAGTCGTTTCTAGCAGCAAGGTCTAAGAAAAGCATGTCTCTCCATCCTAAAGAAGCAGTCGCGAATACACTGTTTATTCCTCTTGTTGATTCGAAGGTTTCTGCTATAGGACTACCTGCAGAGTTAGCAATATTAAAGAATCGGTCTACGATTAAACCACCTGTAGTTTCTATTGTAGTTCTTTTTTGAGAGCTTCTCATTCTGTTAGCACCGATAGAACCATTGAAAGAAAACTCATCACTAAAATCAGTGTTGTAAGTTAGTCGTACTTCCATATTTGTTTCTTGGAAGTGTCTTTTTGTTTCTTCATATCTTGATCCGTCAACTGATCTGAAAGGGATACCTTCTCTTGCGTTTAATTGAAACCAGTCGGTTCCAAATTGAGTGGTAAATGTTAATTCATCAGTAATGTCATAACTTAGGTTAACATTACCGTACAGTCTGTTTTTAACATCTTCTTGTAGGAAGTTTTCTCTAACCCAAAAAGGATTGTCAAAGTAGTTAGCAGTTGGGTCAAATGAAGTTAAACTCCCGCTAGAATCTTTCGTGATACCTTTAGGGTTCCATGTATATTGGTTTCCTTCAGATGTGTTTTGTTGGTCTCTTAAACGTTCAACATCTAATTGGGATTGCCACCACTGATAAAATCCTTGCATAGCATTACCTTGAGAGTAACCAGTTACATTTCTGTTTTCAGCAGAAGTGTTAACGTAGTTTGCAACAATATTAGTTCTTAACTTGTCGGTAAGTTTGTAAGAAGTGTTTAGGTTTAAGGTGTTTCTTTCAAGCTCCCCACCAGGTGTAGTACCTTGTACGTTAAGGTTTGTATATCCAACTCTGAAGTTAGATTTTTCGTTAGATCCAGAAAAAGCTACTGAATTAGTGAAAGTGGTACCGATGTCAAAAAAAGAATCGTATGGATTTTTAGGAGCTACCCATGGTCTAGTTTCTTTATAGTTAGGTGATCCTGGATCCCATGAGTCCCAGTGTCTAACCATTAGATTTGGGTCGAATTTAGGACCCCAAGAACCGTCTTTAGCGTAGTTAGGAGCTAAATAAGAGACACCGTCTTGTGTAAACTCGTTAAAACCGCTAGCAGTTGAATAAATAGAACCTCCACCGTAAGCTGTTTGAATAGGAATAAGGTTGTTTACTTCGTCAATACTAACACTAGAGTCAAAGCTAATACCTATTCCTTTTTGTCCTTTACCACTTTTGGTAGTTATAAGAATAACACCGTTTGCACCTCTAGAACCATAAATAGCAGTAGCAGCCGCACCTTTTAAAACAGACATAGATTCTATATTAGAAGGGTCTATGTCAGAAGCAGAGTTACCATAGTCATAAGAACCTCCACCAAAACCTGATTGTTGGTCTTGATTAGCGTAATTATCATTGTTAATAGGCACACCATCTATAACAAATAATGGTTGGTTGTTACCTAAGAAAGAGTTAGAACCACGAATGGTGATTCTTGATGATCCTCCTAGTGAAGAAGCAGAACCTTGAATTTGTACACCAGCAACTCTACCTTGTAGTGAGTTAACCAAGTTAGCTTCTTTTGCTTCGTTAAGTTTGTCACCATCAACTTTTTGTACTGCATAACCGATGGCTTTTTCTTGTTTACTAATACCTAGAGCTGTTACAATTACTTCGTCTAACACATTGTCATTAGTCATAATGATAGTCATTGTGTTTGAGGTTCCAACTGTTTTCTCTATAGTTTTCATTCCAACAAAACTAAATACCAGTACATCGCCTGTTTTTGTTTTGATTGAGAATTTTCCGTCAAAATCAGATTCGGTACCTGTGGTTGTTCCTTTTACTAGTACGTTAACCCCTGGTAATGGGCCTGTTTCGTCTGAAACTGTACCTGAAATTGTTTTTTCTTGTGCAAAGGATATTTGCACAATCAACGCTAGTAGTAGCGTCAAAATTCCATTAAACTTTGTTTTCATTATGTAATTATTTGAATTAATTGAGTCAAAAATCATAAATAAATATTAAAAAACAAAGAATTTGTTAAAGAAATATAAAAAAAATAAATGTTAATGTATTTTTTTGTGTTAAAAAATAAGGAGTAACTTCTTTTTTAAGATTTTTTTTACGAGTATTTTTTATTAGTGTATTGTAAGGTATGTTAGATGAGTTGATTGTTTTTTTATATCGAAATTGAAGGTTTTTCGATTTGTGGAATGATGTTTTAGTAAAAATAACTCCTTGATATTTGAATAAATAGAAAATTGTCGTACATTTGCACACTCTTAAAATTAGAGTAATTTAAGTACAAATTAAAAACAAGTAATAATTTAGTATGCCAACTATTCAACAATTAGTTCGTAAAGGAAGAGCCAAAATAACTAAGAAGAGTAAATCGGCTGCTTTACAAGCATGTCCACAAAGACGTGGAGTTTGTACGCGTGTGTATACCACAACACCTAAGAAACCTAACTCAGCAATGCGTAAGGTAGCAAGGGTTCGTTTAACAAATGGTAATGAAATCAACGCGTATATTCCAGGTGAGGGACACAACTTGCAAGAGCACTCGATAGTATTAGTTAGAGGTGGAAGGGTAAAAGATTTACCAGGTGTTAAATACCACGTGGTACGTGGAGCATTAGATACTGCAGGTGTTGAGGGTAGAACCCAACGTAGATCTAAGTATGGTGCAAAACGCCCAAAAGACAAAAAGTAAAAATTAATTAGTAACTTTTTTAATGTAAAGACATGAGGAAAAGAAGAGCTAAAAAAAGAGTTTTGTTACCGGATCCAAGATTCAACGATCAATTAGTTACACGTTTTGTGAATAACTTAATGTGGGACGGTAAAAAATCTGTAGCGTTCAAAGTGTTTTACGATGCAATGGATATCGTAAACGAAAAGAAAACTGACGAAGAAAAGTCGGCTTTAGAAGTGTGGAAAGATGGTTTATCTAACGTGATGCCTCACGTAGAAGTTCGTTCTCGCCGTGTTGGTGGTGCAACTTTTCAAATTCCAATGCAAATTCGTCCAGACCGTAAGGTTTCTATGGCGATTAAATGGATGATCTCTTATGCGCGTAAGCGTAATGAAAAAACAATGGCACAACGTTTAGCTGCTGAGGTTTTAGCTGCTGCTAAAGAAGAAGGAGCTGCTGTTAAGAAAAGAGTTGATACTCATAAAATGGCTGAAGCAAACAAAGCATTCTCACACTTTAGATTTTAATAAGAAATGGCAAGAGATTTAAAATATACAAGAAATATCGGTATTGCTGCTCATATTGATGCTGGTAAAACAACAACAACTGAGCGTATCCTTTTCTATACAGGAGTGTCTCATAAAATTGGAGAAGTACACGATGGTGCTTCTACAATGGACTGGATGGAGCAAGAGGCTGAAAGAGGTATTACAATTACTTCTGCAGCAACTACTTGTACATGGCAATTCCCAACAGAAAATGGAAAACCTACTGCTGATGCTAAAGGGTACCATTTTAATATTATTGATACTCCAGGTCACGTTGACTTTACTGTAGAAGTAAACCGTTCATTACGTGTGTTAGACGGATTAGTGTTCTTATTCTCTGCAGTAGATGGAGTTGAGCCACAATCTGAAACTAACTGGCGTTTAGCTGATAACTATAAAGTACCTCGTATTGGTTTCGTTAATAAAATGGACCGTCAGGGAGCGAACTTCTTAGCAGTATGTCAGCAAGTAAAAGACATGTTAAAATCTAACGCGGTGCCAATCGTATTAAATATTGGTGATGAGGCAGATTTTAAAGGAATTGTTGATTTAGTTAAAAACCGTGCTATTGTTTGGCACGACGAAAATCATGGGTCAACTTTTGATGTTGTTGAAATTCCAGAAGAATTAAAAGAAGAAGCTCGTGAGTTACGTGGTAAGTTAATCGAAGAGGTTGCTGCTTATGACGAAAACTTATTAGAGAAGTATATGGAAGATGAAGATTCAATTACAGAAGAAGAAGTGCACGCTGCACTTAGAGCTGCTGTAATGGATATGTCTATCATACCTATGGTATGTGGTTCTTCTTTTAAAAATAAAGGTGTTCAGTTCTTATTAGATGCTGTGTGTCGTTATTTACCTTCTCCAGTTGATAGAGATAATATTATTGGAACAAATCCTGATACAGGAGAAGAAGAAACTCGTAAACCAGATGCAAAAGCTCCATTTTCAGCTTTAGCGTTTAAAATTGCTACTGATCCTTTTGTAGGTCGTTTAGCATTCTTCCGTGCGTATTCTGGTCACTTAGATGCAGGTTCTTATGTGTTAAATAACCGTTCAGGTAAGAAAGAACGTATTTCACGTATTTACCAAATGCACTCTAACAAACAAAACGCAATCGATTTTATTGAAGCAGGAGATATTGGGGCTGCAGTAGGATTTAAAGATATTAAAACAGGAGATACCTTGTCTGATGAGAAGAATCCAATCGTTTTAGAATCTATGGACTTCCCAGATCCTGTAATTGGTATTGCTGTTGAGCCAAAGACAAAGGCTGATGTTGATAAATTAGGTATGTCTTTAGCTAAATTAGCAGAAGAAGATCCAACATTTACTGTAAAAACAGATGAAGCTTCAGGGCAAACTGTTATTTCAGGAATGGGGGAGTTACACTTAGATATTATTGTAGACCGTTTAAAACGTGAGTTTAAGGTTGAGGTAAATCAAGGACAACCACAAGTAGAGTACAAAGAAGCTTTAACAGCTACTGCAGATCACAGAGAAGTTTATAAAAAGCAATCTGGTGGACGTGGTAAGTTTGCTGATATCGTATTTACTATGGAGCCTGCTGATGAAGGTGTAACTGGATTACAATTTGAATCTATTATTAAAGGTGGTAACGTTCCTAAGGAATTTGTGCCGTCAGTAGAAAAAGGATTCAAAGAAGCAATGAAAAATGGTCCTTTAGCTGGTTACGAAATGGATTCGATGAAGATTACTTTAAAGGATGGATCTTTCCACCCTGTAGATTCTGATCAATTATCATTCGAATTAGCTGCTAAGTTAGGTTACAAAGCTGCTGCAAAAGCTGCAAGAGCTGTAATTATGGAGCCAATGATGAAGTTAGAAGTGTTAACTCCAGAGGAGAACATGGGAGATATCGTTGGAGACTTAAACAGAAGAAGAGGACAAGTAAACGATATGAGCGACCGTGCTGGATCTAAAGTAGTAAAAGCAATCGTTCCTTTATCAGAAATGTTTGGATATGTTACTTCTTTAAGAACATTATCTTCAGGTAGAGCAACTTCTACAATGGAATTCTCTCACTATGCAGAAACTCCAAGTAACATTTCAGAAGAAGTAATCGCAAACGCTAAAGGTTAATTAAGATGAGTCAAAAAATTAGAATAAAGTTAAAATCTTACGATTATAATTTAGTAGACAAGTCTGCTGAGAAAATCGTAAAGACAGTAAAGAGTACTGGTGCTGTAGTAAACGGGCCGATTCCTTTACCAACAAATAAAAAGATTTTTACAGTTTTACGTTCACCGCACGTAAATAAAAAATCAAGAGAGCAATTTCAATTATCTGCTTACAAAAGATTATTAGACATTTATAGTTCTTCTTCAAAAACTATTGATGCTTTAATGAAACTTGAGTTACCAAGTGGAGTTGAAGTTGAGATAAAAGTATAAGTAAATCAATAACTTTCGGTTTAATTTTGTTAAGCCGAAAGTTTTTTATACTTTTGCACACCGAAATTTACGTTTCGGCGTGTAAATATTTCTGTAAAGTATACAGAAATGACATGTCCTGAGGGTTTCGCGAAGGAAAAATGGTAAAAACAAATTCAGAGTGAAGGTGTTTTTCGCTCTTTTTTTTTGAAAAATTCAAAGGAAAAAATAGAAACATTCGTTTCAAATAATCATTTATTAATAGACGCGCTGGATAAAATATATCTATTCGTCTGAAAATTAACAAATATGTCTGGGTTAATAGGAAGAAAAATTGGAATGACCAGCTTATTCGACGAGAACGGGAAGAATATTCCTTGTACTGTAATCGAAGCAGGTCCTTGCGTTGTTACCCAAGTCAGAACCGAAGAGGTTGACGGCTATAACGCTTTACAACTTGGTTTCGATGACAAAAAAGCAAAAAGCTCTAATAAAGCTTTAGATGGTCACTTTAAAAAAGCTGGTACATCTGCTAAAAAGAAAGTTGTTGAATTCCAAGAGTTCGAAGGTGAGTACAAATTAGGTGACTCAATTACTGTTGAATTATTTACTGAAGGAGAATTCGTTGATGTATCAGGAATTTCTAAAGGTAAAGGATTTCAAGGTGTTGTTAAACGTCATGGTTTTGGCGGAGTTGGACAAGCAACTCACGGTCAACATAACCGTTTAAGAGCTCCTGGTTCAATTGGTGCAGCATCATACCCTGCAAGAGTATTCAAAGGAATGCGTATGGCAGGTCGTATGGGTGGAGACAAAGTAAAAGTTCAAAATTTAAGAGTTTTAAAAGTGGTTGCAGATAAGAATCTTATCGTAGTAAAAGGAGCAGTTCCTGGTCACAAAAACTCTTATGTAACTATCGAGAAATAATGAAAGTAGCAGTATTAGATATTACAGGAAAAGATACTGGTAGAAAAGTTGAACTTTCTAACGAGGTATTCGGAATTGAGCCAAATGATCACGCGATTTATTTAGATGTAAAGCAGTATTTGGCTAATCAAAGACAAGGTACTCACAAATCGAAAGAAAGAGCTGAGATTGCCGGTAGTACAAGAAAGATTAAAAAACAAAAAGGAACAGGTACAGCTCGTGCGGGTAGTATCAAGTCTCCAGTTTTTAGAGGTGGTGGACGTATTTTCGGTCCAAGACCAAGAAACTACTCTTTTAAATTGAATAAAAACTTAAAGCGTTTAGCACGTAAGTCAGCTTTAAGTATTCAAGCAAAAGAAAACAATTTAGTTGTAATTGAAGACTTCAATTTTGAAGCTCCAAAAACTAAAGAGTTTATCAATGTATTAAAAGCTTTAGAATTAGACGCTAAAAAGTCTTTATTTGTATTAGGTGAAGAAAGTAAAAACGTTTACTTATCATCTCGTAACTTAAAAGGTTCTAAAGTAGTAGACGCTTCAGGAATTAACACGTATAGCGTTTTAAATGCTAACAAAGTTGTTATCGCTGAGAGCTCTCTAGAAGGAATTGAGTCTAATTTAAGTAAATAGGGAAGAAAATGAGTATTTTAATTAAACCTATTATTACAGAAAAAGCTACAAATGATAGCGAGTTAAACAACCGTTATACATTTGTTGTAAACAAAAAAGCTAACAAATTAGAAATCAAAGGAGCTGTTGAGGCTGCTTATGGTGTAGCGATCGAGTCTGTAAAAACTATGAACTATCCAGCATTAAGAAAAACTAAATACACAAAAAAAGGTTTAGTTTCTGGATTAACAAGTGGATACAAGAAAGCAATCGTTCAGTTAGCTGAAGGAGAAACTATTGATTTTTATAACAATCTTTAAGAAAAGACAGAATGTCAGTTAGAAAATTAAAACCAATAACACCAGGTCAGCGTTTTAGAGTTGTAAATGGGTTCGACACCATTACTACTGATAAGCCGGAGAAATCTTTATTAGCTCCGAAAAAACGATCTGGAGGTCGAAACAACCAGGGTAGAATGACTACACGTAACATTGGTGGAGGTCATAAACAAAAATACCGTATTATCGATTTTAAAAGAGATAAGCAAGGTGTTCCTGCAACAGTAAAAACTATCGAGTACGATCCAAACCGTACTGCATTTATTGCATTAGTTAGTTATTCTGATGGTGAAAAACGTTATGTAATTGCACAAAACGGTTTAAAAGTAGGTCAAACAATCGTGTCAGGAAAAGAAGCTACGCCAGAAGTTGGTAACGCTATGTACTTAAACGATATTCCATTAGGTACTACAATTTCTTGTATTGAGTTGCACCCAGGACAAGGAGCTGTCATGGCTCGTTCAGCTGGTTCATTTGCTCAATTAATGGCAAGAGATGGTAAGTATGCAACAGTAAAGTTACCTTCAGGTGAAACAAGATTAATCTTGTTAACTTGTATGGCAACTATCGGAGTTGTGTCTAACTCTGACCACCAATTATTAGTATCTGGTAAAGCAGGTAGAAGTAGATGGTTAGGTAGAAGACCAAGAACGAATGCTGTTCGTATGAACCCAGTTGATCACCCAATGGGTGGTGGTGAAGGACGTTCTTCTGGAGGACATCCAAGATCTAGAAACGGTATCCCAGCCAAAGGATTTAAGACTAGATCTAAGACCAAAGCTAGTAACAAGTATATTATAGAACGTAGAAAGAAATAATAAACCATGGCAAGATCATTAAAAAAAGGACCTTACGTTCACTATAAGTTAGAGAAAAAAGTGTTAGCTAACGTAGAAGCAGGAAGTAAATCAGTTATCAAAACTTGGTCTAGAGCAAGTATGATTACTCCAGATTTCGTAGGACAAACAATTGCAGTTCATAACGGACGTCAGTTTGTACCAGTTTACGTTACTGAAAACATGGTAGGTCATAAATTAGGCGAATTTTCACCAACACGTTCTTTTAGAGGGCACGCTGGTGCAAAAAATAAAGGTAAAAAATAGTAGGAAATTATGGGAAGTCGTAAACATAACATGGCAACACAGTTAAAAGAGGCCAGAAAGTCTAGAGCTTTTGCTAAATTAACTAATTGTCCTACATCACCAAGAAAAATGCGCTTGGTAGCAGATTTAGTAAGAGGAGTTGAAGTTGAAAAAGCTTTACAAATCTTAAAATTCAGTCCAAAAGAAGCATCACGTAACTTAGAAAAGTTATTATTATCAGCTATTGCTAACTGGCAAGCTAAAAATGAAGATGCTAGCATCGAAGATGCAGGATTATATGTAAAATCAATTTGTGTTGATAGCGCAGGTATGTTAAAAAGGTTAAGACCAGCTCCACAAGGACGTGCTCACAGAATTCGTAAGCGTTCTAACCACGTAACTTTAGAGTTAGGAACTAAAAATAACAGTAATTAATCAAAGTAGAAATGGGACAAAAGACAAATCCAATAGGAAATCGTTTAGGAATTATCAGAGGATGGGAATCTAACTGGTATGGTGGAAATGACTACGGAGATAAGATTGCTGAAGATGATAAAATCAGAAAGTATATCAACGCTCGTTTATCAAAAGCAAGTGTTTCTCGTATTATTATTGAGCGTACTTTAAAACTTGTAACCGTTACTATCACTACTGCACGTCCAGGTATCATTATTGGTAAAGGAGGTCAAGAGGTAGACAAGTTAAAAGAAGAGCTTAAGAAGATTACAGGGAAAGAAGTTCAAATTAACATTTTCGAAATTAAGCGTCCAGAATTAGATGCAAAATTAGTAGCAGCTAGTATCGCACGCCAAATCGAAAACAGAATTTCTTACAAGCGAGCTACAAAGATGGCAATTGCTGCTGCAATGAGAATGAATGCAGAAGGAATTAAAGTGCAATTATCAGGTCGTTTAAACGGAGCTGAAATGGCACGTTCTGAGCATTATAAAGAAGGAAGAATCCCTCTTTCTACCTTCAGAGCAGACATCGACTATGCACTTGTTGAGTCACATACTACATACGGAAGAATCGGTGTGAAAGTATGGATTATGAAAGGTGAGGTTTATGGAAAACGTGAATTATCTCCATTAGTAGGATTATCTAAACAAAAAGGTAACTCTAACAAAGGTGGTGGTAAACGTCAACCTCGCAGAAGAAAATAATTTTTAAAAGAAATTAAAAATGTTACAGCCAAAAAGAGTAAAATACCGTAAGGTACAGAAGGCGAAAGGAAATATGAAAGGTAACTCTGGTAGAGGTACTCAACTTTCTAACGGAATGTTTGGTATCAAATCATTAGACCAGAACTTACTTACCTCTCGTCAAATTGAGGCAGCTCGTATTGCGGCAACTCGTTATATGAAAAGAGAGGGGCAACTTTGGATTAAAATTTTCCCAGATAAACCTATCACTAAGAAACCATTAGAGGTACGTATGGGTAAAGGTAAAGGTGCACCTGATCATTTTGTAGCTGTTGTAAAACCAGGTAGAATTTTGTTTGAAGTTGGTGGAGTACCAATGGAAGTAGCAAAAGAAGCTTTACGTTTAGCAGCTCAAAAACTTCCTGTAAAAACGAAGTTTGTAATAGCAAGAGATTTTGATTATAACGCTTAATTCTATTTAGATCATGAAACAATCAGAAATTAAAGAATTATCAACAGCTGACTTACAAGAAAAGCTAGGGGCGTTGAAGAAAAATTATACTGATCTTAAGATGGCTCATGCCATAACTCCATTGGAAAACCCATTAGAGTTACGTAGCTTAAGAAAAACTGTGGCAAGAATTGCTACAGAGTTAACTAAAAGAGAATTACAATAATTCTAGTCAGTTTTAAAGATGGAAAAAAGAAATCTTAGAAAAGAGAGAATCGGTGTAGTATCTAGCAACAAAATGGAGAAATCTATCGTAGTTAGCGAGGTAAAAAGAGTAAAGCACCCAATGTACGGAAAGTTCGTATTAAAGACTAAGAAGTACGTTGCACATGACGAGAATAACGATTGCAACGAAGGTGATACTGTAAGGATCATGGAAACACGTCCTATGAGTAAATCTAAGCGTTGGAGATTAGTAGAAATCCTAGAAAGAGCTAAATAATATGTTACAGACAGAATCAAGATTAAAAGTCGCAGATAACACTGGAGCAAAAGAAGTTTTAGTGATTAGAGTTTTAGGAGGAACAAAAAAGCGTTACGCTAGCGTTGGAGATAAAATTGTAGTTTCAGTAAAATCTGCAACTCCAAACGGAACTGTAAAGAAAGGTCAAGTATCTCGTGCAGTTGTTGTTCGTACTAAGAAAGAAGTTAGACGTAAAGACGGATCATATATCAGATTTGATGACAATGCTTGTGTACTTTTAAATCCTTCAGAGGAAATGAGAGGTACTCGTGTATTCGGTCCTGTGGCTCGTGAATTACGTGAGAAACAATTTATGAAAATAGTATCATTAGCACCTGAGGTGTTATAAAATCAGATTTTAAAATGAAAAAATTTAAAATTAAATCAGGAGATACTGTTAAAGTTATAGCAGGAGATCACAAAGGATCTGAAGGAAAAGTTTTACAAATTCTTAAAGATAAGGATAGAGTAGTAGTAGAAGGTGTAAACATGGTGTCTAAACACACTAAACCAAGCGCTGCAAATCCACAAGGAGGAATTGTAAAGAAAGAAGCTCCATTACATATATCAAACGTAGCTTTAACCGAAAATGGTGAAGCAGTAAGAGTAGGATATAAAGTTGAAGGAGATAAGAAAGTAAGAGTGTCAAAAAAATCAGATAAAGCAATATAACAATGAGTTACGTACCAAGATTAAGAGAAGAGTACAAGAGCAGAGTTATCAAAGCTCTTACTGATGAATTTGGTTATAGCAATGTAATGCAAGTACCTAAATTACAAAAAATCGTTGTAAGTAAAGGTATTGGTGCTGCTATAGCAGATAAGAAATTGATAGAATATGCTATTGACGAGTTAACAACTATCACAGGTCAAAAGGCAGTATCTACAATCTCTAAGAAAGATGTTGCAAACTTCAAGTTACGTAAAGGAATGCCAATTGGAGCAAAAGTTACGTTAAGAGGAGATAAAATGTACGAATTTTTAGATAGGTTAGTTACAGCTTCTTTACCACGTGTAAGAGACTTTAACGGTATCAAAGCAAATGGTTTTGATGGTAGAGGTAATTACAACTTAGGTATTACTGAACAAATCATCTACCCAGAGATTAATATTGATCAAGTGAAAAAAATTAGTGGTATGGATATTACTTTTGTAACATCTGCAAACACTGATAAAGAAGCTAAATCATTATTAGGAGAATTAGGATTACCATTTAAAAAGAATTAATAAGATGGCTAAAGAATCAATGAAAGCGCGTGAGCGCAAAAGAGCTAAAATGGTTGCTAAGTATGCTGAAAAGAGAAAAGCTTTAAAAGAAGCTGGAGACTATGAAGCTTTACAAAAGTTACCAAAAAACGCATCACCAATTAGAATGCACAATCGTTGTAAACTAACTGGACGTCCAAAAGGATATATGCGTCAGTTCGGAATTTCACGTGTTACTTTCCGTGAAATGGCTAACCAAGGATTAATTCCAGGAGTAAAAAAAGCAAGCTGGTAAACAGCTCTTTAAATATGTAAACAAAAGGTGTATAACAATAAAAAGTTATACGCCTTTTGTGTTTAAAATAAAGTTGTAACCGTTAAATATATAAACTTCATTTTAGTTTAAAATAGACTTGTAAAAACGTAATATTTTGATACTAAAAATGATAATGATTAAAAAGGTTTGATTTTTAAAAAGTTTATGTATATTTGCACACTGTTTTTATAGGGTAAATTATGCCTTGTAAGTAAATACTAATCAAACAGTATAATGCCTACGAGATTTTACTCAAAAAACAATTAAATAAATATTAACTGGTTTCAGGTTTAGTACTTGTAAAGATGCTAAAAACCAAAACCGAAAATTAATTAACTATGTATACAGATCCAATCGCGGATTTTCTTACTCGAGTGAGAAATGCTATTGCAGCAAATCACAGAGTAGTTGAAGTTCCTGCTTCTAAGTTGAAGAAGGAAATGACGAAGATTTTGTTCGATCAAGGTTACATTTTAAGTTATCAGTTCAATGACGACAAGGTTCAAGGAACTATCAAGATAGCTTTAAAATACGATCGTGATACGAAAGAATCAGTAATCAGAAAGATTCAAAGAATTTCAACACCAGGTTTACGTAGATACGTTGGCGCTAAAGAAATGCCAAGAGTATTAAACGGATTAGGTATTGCTATTGTTTCTACATCAAAAGGTGTAATGACAAACAAAAAAGCAAGACAAGAGAACGTTGGTGGAGAAGTATTATGTTACGTTTACTAAAAAAACATTTTGTAAGATGAGTAGAATAGGAAAGAATCCAATCGCATTGCCACAAGGTGTTGAAGTAAAAGTAGACGGAAATGTGGTTACAGTAAAAGGTAAATTAGGAGAGTTAACTCAAGAAATTAAGTCTGGAATTACTGTAAAAGTTGAAGATGGTACTATCACTTTAGAGAGACCATCAGAAAGTAAAGATCATAGAGCTGCACATGGTTTATATCGTGCTTTAATCAATAATATGGTTGAAGGTGTTAGCAAAGGTTTTACTAAAGAGTTAGAGTTAGTAGGTGTTGGTTATAGAGCATCTAACCAAGGTCAAAAGTTAGATTTAGCCTTAGGTTTTTCTCATAACATTGTTTTAGATTTAGCTCCAGAAGTTAAGGTTGAGACGGTATCTGAAAAAGGTAAAAATCCAATCGTAAAATTAACTTCACATGACAAACAATTAGTAGGTCAAGTTGCAGCAAAAATTCGTTCTTTCCGTAAGCCAGAGCCTTACAAAGGAAAAGGAATTAAGTTTGTAGGAGAAGTATTAAGAAGAAAAGCAGGTAAATCTGCATAATAAACAAGAGAAATTATTATGGCATTATCAAAGCTTGAAAGAAGACAACGAATTAAGCATAGAATTAGAAAAATCGTTACTGGTACAGCTGCTAAACCTAGGTTATCAGTATTTAGAAGTAACAAAGAAATCTATGCTCAGTTAATCGATGACGTTGCTGGTGTAACATTAGCATCTGCATCATCAAGAGATAAAGAAATTACATCTAGTTCTAAAGCAGAAGCAGCTACAGCTGTTGGAAAAGCTATTGCTGAAAAAGCTGTAAAAGCTGGTGTTGATACTGTTGCTTTTGATCGTAATGGTTATTTATACCACGGTAGAGTTAAAGTATTAGCAGACGCTGCTAGAGAAGCTGGTTTAAAATTTTAAGAAATTATATTATGTTAGGATATAAAAACGTAGAAAGAGTAAAACCAAGCGGATTAGAGCTTGTAGATAAATTAGTAGGAGTACAACGTGTTACTAAAGTAACTAAAGGAGGTAGAGCATTTGGTTTCTCTGCTATCGTAGTAGTTGGAGATGGTAACGGAGTTGTAGGTCACGGATTAGGGAAGTCTAAAGATGTTTCTTCTGCAATTGCAAAAGCAGTAGAAGATGCAAAGAAAAACTTAGTGCGTATTCCTATTTTAGACGGAACATTACCACACGAGCAAAAAGGTAAATTTGGTGGAGCAAAAGTATTCATCAAGCCAGCTTCACACGGTACCGGGGTTATTGCCGGAGGTGCTGTACGTTTGGTATTAGAATCTGTTGGAATTAAAGACGTATTATCAAAATCTCAAGGATCATCAAACCCTCATAACGTAGTAAAAGCTACTTTTGACGCTTTATTACAATTACGTAGTGCAGCAACTATTGCTAAGCAAAGAGGTATTTCTTTAGAGAAAGTTTTTAACGGTTAAAATTTAAGACGATGAGTAAAATTAGAGTTACACAAGTAAAAAGTCAAATCGGTCGCCTTAAAAATCAGAAAAGAACGTTAGAGGCGTTAGGTTTACGTAAAATGAACCAAACTGTAGAGCACGATGCAACAGCTACAATTTTGGGTATGGTAAGTAAAGTTTCACACTTAGTTTCTGTTGAAGAAATTAAATAAGACAATAATAAAGATGAGTTTACACAACTTAAAACCAGCAGCTGGGGCGACTAAGAACAAAGGGAAGCGTGTAGGACGTGGAGAAGGTTCTGGTAAAGCAACTACTGCAGGAAGAGGACACAAGGGAGCTAAATCTCGTTCTGGTTATTCTCGTAAAGTAGGATTTGAAGGAGGACAAATGCCACTTCAAAGACGTGTGCCTAAATTTGGATTCACTAACATTAACCGTAAAGAGTATGTTGGTGTGAATTTAGACAAGTTACAATCATTAGTAGATAACGGAAAGATAACAGATACAGTTAATTTAGATGTTTTAGTTGAAAACAGGTTAGCTCGTAAAAACGACTTAGTAAAAATATTAGGTGGTGGAGAGTTAAAAGCTAAATTAAATATAACTGTACACAAGTATACAGCATCAGCAAAAGCAGCTATCGAAGCAGCGGGAGGTGAAGCAGTAACTTTATAATAATTGTAAATGATGAATTTTATAAATACTTTAAAAGACATTTGGAAGATAGAAGAGTTAAAAGAAAAATTACTTTTAACCTTAGGTTTAATTGCTGTTTACCGTTTTATGGCAGCTGTTCCTTTACCAGGAATTGATCCAACTCAATTAACAGCATTAAAAGACAGTACTTCTGATGGACTTTTAGGTTTATTAAACGCATTTACAGGTGGGGCATTTGCTAGAGCGTCAGTAATGGCACTTGGTATAATGCCTTATATTTCTGCTTCTATTGTAGTTCAATTAATGGGTATTGCTGTACCTTATTTACAAAAGCTACAAAAAGATGGAGAAAGTGGACGTAAGAAGATTACGCAAATAACAAGATGGCTTACGATTGCTATTACATTGTTTCAAGCACCAACTTATATTGGAGTAATCCAAAATCAAATGGGTTTACCGCAAGAAGCATTTTTAGTAACAGGAGCAACATTTTGGGTATCATCTATAATTCTTTTAAGTGCAGGAACAATTTTTGCAATGTGGTTAGGAGAGCGTATTACTGATAAAGGAGTTGGTAATGGTATATCATTATTAATTACCGTAGGTATTATTGCAAACTTCCCAGCAGCATTCATTCAAGAGTTAGTTTCTAAACAAACTGCAGGTGCAGGAGGAATTATGATGATTTTAATCGAATTAATAGTTTGGTTTGTAGTAATCTTGTTAACCGTATTACTAGTTACAGCAGTACGTAAAGTAGCAGTTCAATATGCACGTCGTACAGCAGTTACAAACATTAAAGATGTTGATGGCGCAAGACAGTACATTCCATTAAAGTTGAATGCAGCTGGTGTAATGCCAATTATCTTTGCTCAAGCAATTATGTTTTTACCAATTGCATTGGGGCAAAAATATCCAGCATTAAACAGTTTAACTGATATTAACGGTTTATGGTATAACGTTATATTTGCTTTATTAATTATTGTCTTTAGTTACTTTTATACTGCTATCACTATTCCTACGAATAAAATGGCAGAAGACTTAAAGAGAAGTAATGGTTTTGTTCCAGGATATAAACCCGGTGAAGAAACAGCTAATTTTTTAGATTCAGTATTGTCCAGAATTACATTACCAGGATCAATCTTCTTAGCAGCTTTATCTATTTTACCAGCAATCATTGTAAAGTTTGGGGTTACTCAAAACTGGGCAATGTTTTATGGAGGGACATCTTTAATCATCATGGTAGGAGTTGCAATAGACACTATTCAGCAAATAAATTCGTATTTATTAAATAGTCGTTACGACGGTTTAATGAAAACAGGAAACAGTAACAGAAAATCATTAAAATAATATGGCTAAGCAACCAGCAATTCAACAAGACGGAACAATTACAGAAGCATTATCAAATGCAATGTTTCGCGTAGAGCTAGAAAATGGACATATTGTTACGGCACACATTTCAGGTAAAATGCGTATGCATTATATCAAATTATTACCAGGAGATAAGGTAAAGCTAGAAATGAGTCCGTATGATTTATCAAAGGCAAGAATTACTTACAGATATTAAAAACACACACTGATGAAAGTAAGAGCATCATTAAAGAAAAGAAGTGCTGACTGCAAAATTGTACGCAGAAAAGGCCGTTTATACGTAATTAACAAAAAAAATCCTAGGTTTAAACAAAGACAAGGATAATAAATATGACACTAGTCATTAGTAATTAGTAGTTAGATGAATCTGTTTGAAATAGAAATGTTTAGGATTCTAACAACTAAAAGCTAACAGCTAAAAACTAAATTATATGGCAAGAATCGCAGGTATAGATATTCCAAAGAATAAAAGAGGTGTTATCGCTTTAACTTACATCTTTGGTATAGGAAGAAGCAGAGCTAAGGAGATTTTAGAAACTGCTAACATAGATGAAAGTATCAAAGTTCAAGATTGGACGGATGATCAAATTGCAGCAATTCGTGAGCAAGTAGGAACTTACACTATCGAAGGTGAGTTACGTTCTGAGGTTCAATTAAGCATTAAACGTTTAATGGACATCGGATGTCAAAGAGGTATTCGTCACAGACTTGGTTTACCATTAAGAGGACAAAGAACGAAAAATAACTCTCGTACAAGAAAAGGTAAGAGAAAAACTGTAGCTAACAAGAAAAAATAATCATTGATTATTTTTTACTAATAGTAAAGAATTATGGCAAAGTCTAAAGTAACAAAAAAACGTAAAGTTGTAATAGAGTCAGTTGGTGAAGCACACGTAACTGCATCTTTCAACAATATTATTATTTCTTTAACAAACAAAAAAGGTGACGTTATTTCTTGGTCATCTGCAGGGAAAATGGGCTTCAGAGGTTCTAAAAAGAACACTCCTTATGCAGCTCAGTTAGCAGCAGAAGATTGTGCAAACGTTGCTAAAGAAGCAGGTTTACGCAAAGTAAAAGTGTACGTTAAAGGACCAGGTAACGGTAGAGAATCTGCAATCAGATCTATCCACAATTCAGGTATCGAGGTAACAGAAATCATTGATGTTACTCCAATTCCTCACAACGGATGTCGTCCACCTAAAAGAAGAAGAGTATAAGTTGAATTAATTCAACTTATACTTTATTTAGCGTACTTTTGTGCGCAAAAAACAAGTATTTTAACACAGTAGGATTTAAAGATTATCGAAGGAGTACGCCTTAATTCATAATCCCTACTAATTTTTATTAGAAATGGCAAGATATACAGGACCAAAAACTAAGATTGCTCGTAAATTTGGCGAGGCAATTTTCGGAGATGACAAGAACTTCGAAAAAAGAAATTACCCTCCAGGACAACACGGTGTTGGTAAGAGAAGAGGAAAAAAATCTGAATATGCAATCCAATTAATGGAGAAGCAAAAAGCTAAATATACTTATGGTATTTTAGAGCGTCAGTTCCGTAACCTTTTCAAAAAAGCATCAGCTTCTCAAGGAGTAACAGGTGAAATCTTATTACAACTATGTGAATCTCGTTTAGATAACGTAGTATACCGTTTAGGTGTTGCTAATTCACGTAGAGCTGCACGTCAGTTAGTATCTCACCGCCACATTACAGTTAACGGAGATATCGTTAACATTCCATCTTATAGATTAAAAGAGGGAGATGTAGTAGCAGTAAGAGAAAAATCTAAGTCGTTAGAAGCTATTGAAAATGCTTTAGCAGCTAATAGCAATGTTTACGAATGGTTAACTTGGAATGCTGATCAAAAATCTGGAACATTTGTAAAAGTACCAGAAAGATTACAAATTCCTGAGAATATTAAAGAGCAATTAATCGTAGAATTATACTCTAAATAATAAACTAATTATATTGGTATTCGGCCAAAGGGTTTATTCGTATTTCTTCAAACTTATAAACCGCGCAACTGAATAACAATTAAAACGAAGAAAACAAATTAATATGGCAATTTTAAATTTTCAAAAACCTGATAAAGTAATAATGATTGAGTCTACTGATTTTTCAGGAAGATTCGAATTTAGACCTCTTGAACCAGGTTTTGGATTAACAGTTGGTAATGCTTTAAGAAGAGTATTATTATCTTCATTAGAAGGATCTGCTATTACATCATTACGTATTGATGGAGTAGATCACGAGTTCTCAACAATTCAAGGTGTTGTAGAAGATGTAACGGAAATCATCTTAAACTTAAAACAAGTTCGTTTTAAGAAGCAGATAGAAGAATCTGACAGAGAAACAGTTTCTATCGCAATATCAGGACAAGAGCAATTAACCGCTGGAGATTTACAAAAATTTATCTCAGGTTTCCAAGTATTAAACCCAGAGTTAGTACTTTGTAACATGGATAAATCAGTAACGTTAAATGCTGAAATTACCATTGAAAAAGGTAGAGGTTTCGTACCAGCAGAAGAAAATAAAAGAGCTGGTGCACCTTTAGGAACAATTTTCACAGATTCTATTTACACTCCAATTAAGAATGTAAAATATGCTATCGAAAATTTCCGTGTAGAGCAAAAGACCGATTACGAAAAGCTAGTTTTCGATATCGATACTGACGGTTCTATCAATCCTAAAGATGCCTTAACCGAAGCAGCTAAGATTTTAATCCACCACTTTATGTTATTCTCTGATGAGCGTATCACTTTAGAGGCTGATGAAATCGCACAAACTGAAACATACGATGAGGAATCATTACACATGCGTCAGTTATTAAAGACGAAATTAGTTGATATGGATTTATCAGTTCGTGCTTTAAACTGTTTAAAAGCTGCAGAAGTTGATACTTTAGGAGACTTAGTATCATTTAACAAAAGTGATTTAATGAAGTTCAGAAACTTTGGTAAAAAATCATTAACTGAATTAGATGAGTTAGTGGCTAACAAAGGTTTAAATTTCGGAATGGATTTAAGTAAATACAAATTAGATAAAGATTAACCTTTCATATTTTGCTCCTCTAAATTAGAGTAGTAGCAAGATGAGAGCTAAAACCAAATGTCATGAGACACGGAAAGAAATTTAATCATTTAGGAAGAAAAACAGCGCATAGAAAAGCGATGTTATCTAACATGGCTTGTTCTTTAATAGAGCACAAGCGAATCAATACTACAGAAGCAAAAGCGAAAGCTTTACGTAAGTTTGTTGAGCCTTTAATTACAAAATCTAAAGACGATACAACGCACAACCGTCGTGTAGTATTTAGTTACTTGCGTAGCAAAGAAGCTGTTACAGAATTATTCAAAGAAATTTCTGTAAAAGTAGCAGACAGACCAGGAGGATATGTACGTATCATCAAATTAGGAAACCGTCAAGGAGATAACGCTCCAATGGCAATGGTTGAATTAGTTGACTACAACGAGTTATACAATCCAAAAGGAAACAAAGCTAAAAAGAGTACTCGTCGTAGCCGTCGTGGTGGAGCGAAGAAAACTGAAGCAGCAGCTGTTGAAACTCAAACTTCACAAGAAGAAGAATAAAAATGAAAGTTTTTATAAATTAAATCAAAGGGATAAACATTTTAATGTTTATCCTTTTTTTTATGTAAATTGGAATGATTTTAATTAAAAATTTATAAAAATGAAAAAGATTCAACTTTTTACTGTGATTTTATTGTTTATGTTTAATAACTTGATATACTCTCAATCTTCATTTAGAATTATTGATAGTGGTCCCAAAAATAGCTTTACTAAAACATCATCAGGTTTTTATAGAACGTCTTCTGAAACTAGTGAAAATTTAAAAAGAGTACATTATTATGAAGATTTTAATAATAAGGCTATAATTTTTGATAAGGATAATAAGAAATACAAAATAAATAATTTTAATATTGATTTAATACAAAATTATTTTATATCTAAAATAAATAAAGACAGTCTTTTTGTTTTTTCAAGTATAAATAAAGTGATAATAAATAAAAAAGAATTCCTTAAAAAGGATAACAAAATTTATGAGGTATTGGCAAAAGGAAATCGGTTAAATTTAGAAGTAAACTTTATTTCTTCAATGAGAGAAGAAATTATAGATAAGTTGAATGGAAAAATTGTCAAACCGGCACACTATATAATAAAGAAAGAGTATCTCTTAGAAAACAAGGTGCATGGTAAAAAAATAAAATTAAAAAAAATAAAGAAAAAGCTGATTTTTAATCATATAGAGAAAAGCTTAAAAAAGCAGGTGCAACTTTATGTTGATACAAATAATTTATCTTTCAGAAAAGAAGAGGATTTAAAAAATATTCTAAATTATTATAATTCATTATAAAATAACATAAAAGGGTAAACATTAAATGTTTGTCCTTTTTTTATATATTTTTGCAACCAAATTACACAACACCACTAAATGAAATATCAAACACGTAAAAAAGCATTAGTCTTATTAGCAGACGGAACCATTTTCTACGGAAAATCAATTGGAATAGAAGGAACTGCTACAGGAGAGATTTGTTTTAACACAGGTATGACAGGGTACCAAGAAATTTTTACTGATCCATCTTACTATGGACAACTTATGGTAGCTACCAATGCGCATATAGGTAACTATGGAGTTAACAACGAAGAAGTAGAATCAGAAGGAATTAAAATTTCAGGATTAATTTGTCGTAATTTCAGTTTCACACACTCTCGTGTTGATTCTGATCGGAATTTATTTGATTGGTTTAAAGAACACAATCTAGTAGCTATTTCTGATGTTGATACTCGTGCATTAGTATCTTATATAAGAGATAACGGTGCAATGAACGCTATTATTTCTACAGAAGTAGATAATATTGAAGAATTAAAGAAGCAATTAGCTGATACTCCAAATATGGAAGGACTAGAGTTAGCTTCTAAAGTATCTACAAAAGAGCCTTATTTTGTAGGAGATGAAAACGCACCGATTAAAATATCAGCTTTAGATATAGGTATAAAGAAAAACATTTTAAGAAATTTAGCAAAGAGAGGCGCTTATATTAAAGTGTATCCTTACAATGCAAGTTTTGAGCAAATGAGTGATTTTAATCCAGATGGATATTTTATTTCAAACGGACCTGGAGATCCAGAGCCTTTAGAAGAAGCTCAAAAGACAGCAAAACAAATTATCGAAAAAGATTTACCATTATTTGGAATTTGTTTAGGGCACCAGGTAATTGCATTGGCCAATGGAATTTCTACTTATAAGATGCACAATGGTCACAGAGGAATTAACCACCCAGTAAAGAATTTATTGACTGGTAAAGGTGAAATCACTTCTCAAAACCACGGATTTGCTATCAATAGAGAAGAAACAGAAGCGCATCCAGATGTAGAAATCACCCATGTACATTTAAATGACAATACGGTTGCAGGCATTAGAATGAAATCTAAAAACGTATTTTCTGTACAATACCACCCAGAAGCAAGTCCAGGGCCACACGATGCAGAATACTTATTTGATCAGTTTATCGAAAATATCAAAAAAGTAAAAGCATAATAAAAATCTAAATAAAAATATACATCATTCCCGTGGGTTATAAACTTACGGGAATGTATCTTAAAAATAAACAACTATGAGTATGATAATCAACATTCACGCACGTCAAATTTTTGATTCAAGAGGAAACCCTACCGTAGAAGTAGATGTAACTACTGAAAATGGAGTTGTAGGTAGAGCAGCAGTACCTTCAGGAGCTTCTACAGGAGAACACGAAGCTGTTGAATTACGTGATGGAGGAAATGATTACATGGGTAAAGGTGTGTTAAAAGCTGTTGAAAACGTAAACACTGTTATTGCTCAAGAGTTATTAGGAGTATCAGTTTTTGAACAAAATATGATCGATCAAATGATGATTGATTTGGACGGAACTCCAAACAAATCAGTATTAGGAGCGAATGCTATCTTAGGTGTTTCATTAGCGGTAGCAAAAGCAGCAGCAAATGAATTAGGTTTACCATTATATCGTTATGTAGGTGGTGTTTCAGCAAATACGTTGCCTGTTCCTATGATGAACATCATCAATGGAGGTTCGCACTCAGATGCACCTATCGCATTCCAAGAATTTATGGTTATGCCAGTAAAAGCTCAAAACTTTACAGAAGCAATGCAGGTTGGTTCAGAAATTTTCCATCATTTAAAGAAAGTATTACACGATCGTAATTTATCTACAGCTGTAGGTGATGAAGGTGGATTTGCCCCAACGCTTGAAGGAACTGAAGACGCTATTGAAACCATCGCTTTAGCAACTAAAAATGCTGGATATAAATTCGGAGAAGAAGTAATGATTGCATTAGATTGTGCTTCAGCTGAGTTTTATGTAGATGGAAAATATGACTACACCAAGTTCGAAGGAAATAAAGGAGCTGTAAGAACATCAGAAGAGCAAGCTGCTTATTTAGCAGAATTATGTGAAAAATACCCTATTATTTCTATTGAAGATGGAATGGATGAAAACGATTGGGATGGATGGAAAATGCTAACAGATAAAGTTGGTGATAAAGTTCAGTTAGTTGGAGATGATTTATTTGTAACAAACGTTGAGCGTTTATCAAAAGGAATTGAGAATGGAATTGCAAATTCAATCTTAATTAAAGTAAATCAAATAGGTACATTAACGGAAACAATTGCAGCGGTAAACATGGCGCATAATGCAGGATATACTTCTGTAATGAGTCACCGTTCAGGAGAAACTGAAGATAATACCATTGCAGATTTAGCAGTAGCATTAAACTGTGGACAAATTAAAACAGGTTCAGCTTCGCGTTCAGATCGTATGGCAAAATACAATCAGTTATTACGTATTGAAGAACAATTAGCAGATGTAGCTTATTACCCGCAAGAAAAGGCGTTTAAAGTAAAATAATTTTACTACTACATAAATTAAGAAAGCTCGTGCATTTGTACGAGCTCTTTTAGTTGAGTATAGTATCTTTTTTTATAAATAGTTTAAATATAAGAAGTAAAAGTAGGGTAAAACACTTCTAACTTTTTATATAGTTGTTTATGAACTAAAAAAAATAATTATGAAAAAGTCATTCCTACTTATTTGTAGCTTATTTGTAGCAACAGTATTTTCTCAAGAAAAACAAACTGAAAGTGTTTGGAGAATTAATTTTTTAAACCCTGGAGTAGAGTACGAAACTCCTACAGGGAATAATTCAACCTTATCTATAGGAGTAGGTATTGGGTATAGTGTTAGTTATCCGCATACGGACCATACAGCAGGTTCTGGGTTTATCACCTCTTTTAAGCCTTTTTTAGATGTACAGCATAAATGGTTTTATAATTTTGATAAACGTAAAACCAAAGGATTAAATACAAGCAATAACTCAGGTAATTTTATTTCTGCACGATTTTTAACAAGAAGTGAATCATTGTTTGGCAATTCTAATGGAACTGACGGTCTAGATTTTGCTGTAGGACCAACCTGGGGAATTCAACGTAAATATGGTAAAAATTTCCACTTCTTATTTGATATGGGATCTATATACTATTTTGATGTGAATGGAAATGGTTATTATTTTCCTTTGATGCTACAACTCAACTTAGGGTTTGATTTATAGAAATATGAAATACTTATACATATTACTTGCTGTTATTGTAATTACGTCTTGTAATTCGGTAAAATACACTCATTCAGGAGATGTAAATTCACGATTAGATTTCAGAAAAGGAAAGTGGTTGTTAAATGATGTTACCTCTTTTAAAAACATTAGAAAAGAAGGTTTAACTGAAATGGCAAATGAACGATTTTATGAACTTATAGGTAATAGACTTTTGGTGGTTAGCAACATGAAAGGACTATTAATTCCTAGTAATATTTCATCTAGTCTTGATAAATCTATTTTAAAAGATATAAAAAACGGCACTGGTTATGATTACTTAATTGATATTAGAACTAAAAATATATCCAATGAAGTAGGTGTTTTAGGAACAGGAAGTTCTCAAACTGATCTTTCAAAAAACATTGGTGAGGTAACACTTAGTATCTACGATTTAAACATGTTTGAAATAATATACAGTCAAACAGTAGTTGGCAAATTAGTTGTTTCTGAAAGAGATAATGATTATGCACTTTCTAAAAATTCAACTCTCATTATTCATAGTGCTTTGAAAAGAATTATGAAGAAAACCAAGAAAAACCAAATCAAGGTTAAGTAGTATAAAAATAAACAAACAAAGGCTGTCTTAACATATAAGACAGCCTTTGAAATCAAATTCAATTCGTTTGTTTAGTTGTTTGTATTTTAATTTAAGTTTAAGAATTCTTCTTCAGAAATTTCTCCTGAAGCAATTTTTTGTAATTCTTCTAAGTGCGCTACAATATGCTCGTGCTGACCTTGTTCGATAGTAGCAGGCTTAACTAATTCTAACTTTAATCTACCACCTTTTACATAATAGTCATAGTAGTAAAAGAAGTTTCTATCAAAATTTCTGTTAGAATAAGTTCCGTTATCTCCTAATAAATACCCTAATCTAAAAGCAGATCTTCTTTGTGCAGCTGTACCATGAGAACTACCATTAGGTCCAGCTAATGTTTGTGAAAAATTATAAGCACTAGCAGCAGTATTCCAGTTACTAGTATAAGTTCTTCGGATAAAATAACCTCCAAACCCATCAGCTTCTAATTCAGTAGCACTAACATGATTGCCGCTAGGAATGGTATTGTCTCTAAACTGTACTTGATGTGCCATTTCATGAGCAGCAACATAAGCAATAGCAACATTACCATAATTTAAAGCACTAGCTAGCAATTCTTCTCCCCATACTACATAACCATTAGAATAAGAAAGAGCATTGAAAGTTCCGTCTCCACCTGCTAAGTATAAAGGTACATTACCCATTCCAAAAAAGCTCGCAGCTTCGTTGTGTTCAGTTTTTAAAAAATTGGTGGTAGATTGGTTAACTATATAATCAGCCCAATAAGAGTTTGGACCAAAACCGTCAACAGTGTAACACTCAGCATTGTTAATTTCTAGCATGCTTGGAGAGTTAATACCCATAGGGGCGTTGTCGCTTGTTAAATTACTGTCTTCTTTGGTACATTGTACGGCAAGAATTGATATGCATAATAATGCAATAATAAATTTAATTTTTTTCATTGTGAAAGGGTTTTTTATGAATTGAATTAATTTTTTCTAAAAATATATGTTGTTTTGTTAACGGAGTTAAATAAAAGATATTGTGTATTTAATTTATTATCAAGAAAAAATACACACTCTAAAAGAATACGGAATTTGGTATGCTTAAATAAGTTTGTAAGGTCTGAAAAAATAAGAGAATTAAGATTAAATCAATTTTATAAGAGAAATTAATTGTGTCTTTCTTCTAGGTAAGGCGTTGTATTATAAGTAAGATTAGATTTGTTTTTTTTAATAAAATAAACTGATTTTTACATATTAAAAATCTATCAATTCTAACTTTTAAAATAATTCAAAAAATGGTATCTTCGCAACTCACTTCAATCATAAAAAATTATAGTAAAAAATGTCAGATATAGCAAAATTACAAATTGGCGAAAATACGTATGAGTTTCCTTTAATAAAAGGAACAGAAAATGAAACTGCAATTGATATTAAAGCCTTAAGAGGAGCCACGGGTGGAGTTATAACTATTGACCCAGGATACAAGAATACAGGTTCATGCCAAAGTGCTATAACATTTTTAAACGGTGAAGAAGGTATCTTAAGATACCGTGGATATTCAATTGAAGAATTGGCAGAAAAAGCAGATTTCTTAGAAGTGGCTTATGCGTTAATTTTTGGAGAATTACCAACTAAAGAACAATTAGATAAATTTTATGGAGACATCTTAGATGAAGCTATTGTTGATGATGACATCAAAAAAATTATTGATGCCTTTCCAAAGAATGCACATCCAATGGGGGTATTATCGTCGTTAACGTCTGCATTAACAGCTTTTAATCCATCTTCTGTTAATGTTGACTCAGAAGAAGATATGTATAAAGCTATTGTTAAAATAATGGGGAAATTCCCAGTATTGGTAGCTTGGACTTTACGTAAGAAACAAGGATTGCCATTAAACTACGGTTCACGTAAGTTAGGTTATGTTGAGAATATTTTAACAATGATGTTTCAAAAACCTAATGACGAGTATGAATTAAACCCAATAGTTAAAGATGCCCTAGATAAGTTATTAATCTTACATGCAGACCATGAACAAAACTGCTCTACATCTACAGTACGTATTGTAGGTTCTTCTCATGCAGGGTTATTTGCATCGCTATCAGCAGGAATTTCAGCTTTATGGGGACCTTTACATGGTGGAGCAAATCAAGCAGTACTTGAAATGTTAGAAGCAATTAAAGAAGATGGGGGAGATACTAAAAAGTACATGGCTAAGGCTAAAGATAAAAATGATCCTTTCCGTTTAATGGGATTCGGACATCGTGTATATAAAAACTTCGACCCAAGAGCAAGAATCATCAAAAAGGCTGCTGATGAAGTGTTAAACGACTTAGGAGTTGAAGACCCAATTTTAGATATAGCAAAAGGATTAGAGCAAGAAGCATTAAATGATCCATATTTTGTTGAAAGAAAATTATATCCAAACGTAGATTTCTATTCAGGAATTATTTATAGAGCTATGGGAATTCCTGTAGAAATGTTTACAGTAATGTTTGCTCTAGGGCGCTTGCCAGGATGGATAGCACAATGGAGAGAAATGCGTTTAAACAAAGAACCAATAGGTCGTCCACGTCAAGTTTACGTTGGAGAGAACTTAAGGGAATTCGTAGAATTAGACAAGAGATAAACTATTTAAAAAGTGTCATTTAAAATAATTAAATGGCATTTTTTATGTAAAATAACTCATGATGAAAGAAATTAAAATTATCAAAAACAGATCAGACATTGGAGCAGGAACTCGTGGGTCTGACATGGGAGTAGATGCGATTGAAATTGCAGCGATAAATAAAAAAAGTAATTATTTCGATTCTTTTGATTTTGAAGATGTAATCACTGAAAACGAATCTATTTATAATAAGGTAAATAATTCGTTTGCAAAACGAATTGATAGCGTTTTTAATCAATGTAAACGATTAAGTAACCACGTGAAAGTAAATTTACAAGAAGGGAAGTTTCCTATAGTTTTGTCTGGAGACCATTCTTCAGCGTTAGGAACTATCAGTGGAATAAAAGCAGCTAACCCTAATAAAAGAGTAGGAGTAGTTTGGATTGATGCTCATGGAGATTTACATTCTCCTTATACATCACCGTCAGGAAACATTCACGGAATGCCTTTATCTGCCGCTATTTCAGATGATAATTTAGATTGTCAAATTAACGATGTAAGTAGAGAAACATCAGAGTTGTGGGAACGTATGAAAAACATAGGAGTTCCAGGGCAGAAAGTATTACCAGAAGATATTATTTTCTTTGGTGTTCGAGATACTGAAGAACCAGAGGATAAGCAAATGGAGAAATATGGTATTAAAAACTATATGGTTGCTGAAGTTCGTTACCGTGGATTAGATGTTTGTGTAAACGAAGCTTTAGATAAATTATCTGTTTGTGATGTAATATATGTGTCGTTTGATGTAGATTCAATGGATTGTGATATGATATCTTATGGTACAGGAACACCAGTACCTAAAGGATTTGATCAACATGAAATCATTGATATAATTAACGGATTGTTAGCAAGTAATAAAGTAGCTTGTTTGGAGTTTGTTGAAGTAAACCCATTACTAGACTTTAAAGGAAATAAAATGGCTGAAACGGCGTTTGAAGTTCTTGAAGAAGTAACTAAAAAGGTAAAGAGTTTATAGTATTATAATAATTTTTAGTAAAAAGCGAACTTTTAAAAGTTCGCTTTTTTATTTTTATAGAGGTCGTTTTAGAAAAAATAAACGTTTATATTTGTTGCAGTAAACTTTAGGAGTAGCTAGTTCGCTAGTTTGAGAAAGATCCTTTGAACCTGATATGGTTAACACCAGCGTAGGGAAAAGTTGTAAAATCATGTTTTAGAATCGTTTTACGGAACGATGCTAAACTTCTTCTACAGTTTACTTTAAATATATGTTAGTATGATAACGATAAAAGTAAACAATAATCAACAAGAGTTTTTAAGCCCATTAGTATTGCAAGAATTAGTAGATAAACTACAAATTAAAACCAATGGAATTGCTATTGCTGTTAACAGTAGTGTGGTAAAAAAAACAGATTGGTCTTCAAAACTACTCCAAAACAATGATGAAGTTTTAATCATTAAATCTACACAAGGAGGATAATATTTTCAGTAAACAAAATTCAAATTATAAACAAACAACCTTAAAATGAAGAAAAAAGATACAGCTCCAAAACAAGATGGTGTAACAAGACAATCATTTCCGAACTCCAAAAAAATATATGTTCAAGGAAAAATTCATCCACAGATAAAAGTAGCAATGCGCGAAATTGAATTGAGTGATACTGTAGATTCGATGACTAAAAAAAGAACACCTAATGAGCCAGTTACAGTATACGATACTTCAGGTCCTTATACAGACCCCAATAAAGAGATTAATATTCATAATGGATTAGAACGTATTCGAGAAGAATGGATTATAGAGAGAGGAGATGTAGAAGAATTAAATGAATTTACTTCGAATTATTGTAACGAACGTTTAAATGATAAAAGTTTAGACCATTTACGATTTAACTTAAAGCATAAACCTAAGAGAGCTAAAAAAGGACAAAATGTAACACAGTTACATTATGCAAAAAAAGGAATTATTACCCCCGAGATGGAATATATTGCCATTCGTGAAAACCAGCGAATAGATGAAATGACAGGTTTGTCTAAACAACATCCAGGGCAAGATTTCGGAGCAAGTATTCCTACAAAAATTACTCCTGAATTTGTTCGAGAGGAAGTAGCAAGAGGACGCGCAGTTATTCCTTCAAACATCAACCATCCAGAAGCAGAACCTATGATTTTAGGTCGTAATTTCTTGGTAAAAATCAATGCGAATATTGGAAATTCAGCTACCACTTCATCCATAGAAGAAGAAGTAGAAAAAGCAGTTTGGGCGTGTCGTTGGGGGGCTGATAATATTATGGATTTATCTACAGGTAAAAACATCCATGAAACTAGAGAGTGGATTATCCGTAATTCACCTGTACCTGTAGGAACCGTACCTATTTATCAAGCTTTAGAAAAAGTAAATGGAATTGCTGAAGATTTAACTTGGGAAATTTTTAGAGATACTTTAATTGAACAAGCTGAGCAAGGAGTAGATTACTTTACGATTCACGCAGGAGTTCGTTTACGTTATGTGCCTATGACGGCAAAACGTATTACAGGGATTGTATCTAGAGGAGGTTCTATTATGGCAAAATGGTGTTTAGCACATCATAAAGAAAGCTTTTTATATACTCATTTCGAAGAGATTTGTGAAATCATGAAGGCTTATGATGTTGCTTTTTCGTTAGGAGATGGTTTACGACCAGGTTGTATTGCCGATGCGAATGACGAAGCACAGTTTGCAGAATTAGAAACTTTAGGAGAGTTGACTAAAATAGCTCGTAAACATGAAGTACAATGTTTCATTGAAGGACCGGGTCATGTACCAATGCACATGATTAAAGCAAATATGGATAAGCAATTGGAAGCTTGTGATGAAGCTCCGTTTTATACCTTAGGTCCTTTAACTACGGATATTGCTCCAGGATACGACCATATAACTTCAGGAATCGGAGCGGCAATGATTGGTTGGTATGGTTGTGCCATGTTGTGTTATGTAACGCCAAAAGAACATTTAGGTTTACCAAATAAAGAAGATGTTCGTACAGGAGTGGTTACCTATAAATTAGCAGCCCATGCAGCTGATTTAGCAAAAGGACATCCAGGAGCGCAACACAGAGATGATGCTTTAAGTAAAGCACGTTTTGAGTTCCGTTGGGAAGATCAATTCAATTTAGGATTGGACCCAGAATTAGCTAGAGAATATCATGATGAGACCTTACCTGCAGAAGGAGCTAAAATTGCACATTTTTGTTCTATGTGTGGACCAAAATTCTGTTCTATGAAAATATCGCAGGAAGTACGTGACTTTGCAGCAGAAAATAAAGTGGAAGGAGACGAAGTATTTTCAAAAGGAATGGAGGAAAAATCTAAAGAGTTTAAAGACAAAGGTTCAGAAGTTTATCTATAAAACCTAAACATAGAATTATGAATTACGAGTTGACAATTTCTAAATTCGTAATTCATAATTTAAAATTCACTATATGATTGTTTTAATAGCTTCAGAAAAAGATATTCCAAATGAGATTGAAATCCTTCAACAATTATTTGAAGAAGGATTGGAATATTATCATTTCAGAAAACCTGATAAGAATTACGTGGAGCATGTAGCTTATTTGAATAAGATAGATGAAAAGTATCATGATAGAATAGTTACTCATTATTTTCATAAACTCATTAATGAATTCAACCTAAAAGGAATTCATTTTCAAGAGCAAAAAAGAATTGATGCTTTAGAGAATGGAAGCGAATATTTTATAGGATTAAACATGATAGGAAAAACAATGAGTAGTTCTTTTCACGAACCTGAAGAATTAGCGAATTGCGACATCGAATTTGATTACCATTTATTAAGTCCTGTTTTCTCTTCTATTTCAAAGAAAGGATACGAAGGAAGAGGTTTTGATGTAAATCATATTGATAAAACCAATATAGGTATGGGCGGAATTAATACTGATACCATTCAAAAAACCTTAGAGTTAGGTTTTCAAGGAATAGGTGTGTTAGGAGGAGTTTGGAATACAGAAACCCCAGTTGAAAGCTTTAAAAATATCAAGCGTCATTACGAGAAGTATATGAAGAAGTAATCTTTTTATCAAAAGAAAGCATATTAATAAAAAATGAAACAACAAGCTTACATACTAACGATTGCAGGATTTGATCCGTCAAGTGGAGCAGGATTAACTTCTGATATTAAAACTTTTGAAGCACATGGTTTATACGGACTATCGGTATGTACAGCAGTTACAGTTCAAAATGATATTGATTTTAAAGACTGTGTTTGGGTTGATAAAGAAACCATCATCAATCAAATAGAAACTTTATTTGAACGCTTTGAAATATCAGTAGCAAAAATAGGAATCATCCAATCTTGGAATGTATTATTGGAGGTTATTCAATCACTAAAAAAATACAATTCATCCATAAAAATAGTATTGGATCCTATTTTAAAAGCCAGCGCTGGATTTGATTTTCATTCCGAAGAGCATATAAAAGTGTTTGAAGAAGTATTGCAACACTGTGATTTTATCACTCCAAATTATGATGAAATCAAAGCTTTGTTTTCTAATAAATCGATTGAAGAAACCATTGAATTCATTTCAGAAAAGACCAATATCTATTTAAAAGGAGGACATAGAGAAGATAAAAAAGGATGGGATGAAGTATATCACAGTAAGATAGTACAATTGAATATTCCACCGAAAGCTACATCCGTTTTTGAAAAGCATGGAAGCGGTTGTGTGTTGTCTTCAGCTTTAGCTTCAAACATAGCCAAACAACTTTCTTTAGAAGATGCATGTACAAATGCCAAATGGTATACAGAACAATTTTTAAACTCTAATAAAACACTCTTAGGAGAGCACAACTATACATGATAAGTAAATTACACTATATAACTCAAGGGAAAACTCCAGAAGAACACTTAGAAAATGTTCAAAGAGCTTGTGCTTCTGGAGCAGAGTGGGTACAACTCCGATTAAAGAATCTGGATCCGAAAACTATTTTAAAAACAGCTCAAAAAGCGAGAGAAATTACGAGTCATTTTCAAACGCGTTTAATCATAAACGATTATTACAAAGTAGCGAAAGAAGTTAATGCAGATGGAGTTCATTTAGGGAAAACAGATACGTGTCCATTAAAAGCAAAAAAGTATTTAGGTGATTTATATATCGTAGGAGGAACAGCTAATACTTTGGAAGATTGTAAAAAACTCTTAGAAAAGGAAGTAGACTATATTGGTTTAGGTCCTTTTCAGTTTACTGAAACTAAAAAGAATTTGAGTCCAGTTTTAGGAACTACTGGATATCAAGTGCTATTAGAAGAGTTGAAAACAACCACTCCAATAATAGCCATCGGTGGAATTACCACAGAAAATATACCTGAAATTATTGACACGGGAGTATATGGAGTTGCTGTTTCAGGAGCAATTACACAAAATTTCAACTCGATTTCTAGATTTCATAAAATATTAAAGGCACCTAGCACCAACGAACAAGTGTACAAAATAGAAGCGCAATAAATCAGCAATAATGAATACCAACTTAACAATAGCAGATAAAACATTTACCTCACGTTTATTTACAGGAACGGGAAAATTCAGCTCCTCACAATTAATGAAAGAAGCTTTGTTAGCTTCAGAAAGTGAATTGATAACAGTTGCTTTAAAAAGAGTAGATGTTCAAAATGAAGATGATGATATCTTATCACATTTAAGCCACTCAAGAATCAATTTATTACCAAACACTTCGGGAGTTCGTACAGCAAAAGAAGCAGTGTTTGCAGCTGAATTGTCTAGAGAAGCTTTGGAAACGAATTGGGTAAAATTAGAAATACATCCAGACCCAAGATATTTATTACCAGATCCAATTGAAACCTTAAAAGCTGCTGAAGAGCTTGTTAAAAAAGGATTTGTGGTGATGCCTTACATTCATGCAGATCCGGTTTTATGTAAGCGATTAGAAGAAGTAGGAACACAATGTGTAATGCCTTTAGGAGCGCCCATTGGAAGTAATAAAGGATTGAGGACGTTGGAGTTTTTAGAAATCATTATAGAACAATCTAATGTTCCAGTAGTTGTAGATGCTGGTATTGGAGCACCCTCCCATGCGGCATATGCTATGGAATTAGGTGCTGATGCTGTTTTGGTAAACACAGCCATTGCTGTATCGCAAAATCCAGTAGCGATGGCGCAAGCTTTTAAAATGGCAGTAGAAGCAGGAAGAATGGCATATGAAGCAAAACTAGCTCCTGTAAGAAAACAAGCAGAAGCAAGTAGTCCGTTGACAAGTTTTTTGAATTAACGCTGTTGGCTCTTAGCCGTTAGCTTATTTAAAATTAGTGTGATGTTAGTAAACAATATAAAAAATAAAAGCCAAGAGCCAAAAGCCAAGAGCTTCAAAGATATATTCAACCAATACAATTGGGACGAAACTTTACAAAGCATTTTCAATAAAACATCCGTTGATGTTGAAAGTGCTTTATCTAAGGATAAACTCGATTTGGAAGATTTTAAAGCGCTCATTTCTCCTGCAGCTAAACCATTTTTAGAGCAAATGGCGCAAAGGAGTTGCATGCTTACTAAAAAGCGATTTGGAAATACCATTCAAATGTATGCTCCAATGTATTTGAGTAACGAGTGTCAGAATATATGTACGTATTGCGGATTCAGTTTTACAAACAAAATTCCGAGGAGAACCTTAACCGATGATGAAATATTGAAAGAAGTTGCTTTTTTAAAAGCGAAAGGATACGATCATATTTTGTTAGTAACTGGAGAAGCTAATAAAACAGTGGGGGTAGATTATATTAGAAATGCAATTCAGCTCATTCGTTCACAATTTTCAAATATTACGATTGAAGTTCAACCTTTAGATCAAGATGAATATGAATTGTTAATTGAAAGCGGATTATACGCAGTACTGGTATATCAAGAAACCTATCATCAACAAGAGTATAAAAAGCATCATCCGAAGGGGAAAAAATCAAATTTTGAGTATCGTTTGGAAACTCCTGATAGGTTAGGAAAAGCTGGTGTTCATAAAATAGGGTTAGGAGCTTTATTCGGGTTGGAAGATTGGCGTGCTGATAGTTTTTTTACCGCATTGCACTTAAAATATTTACAGAAAACCTACTGGAAAACAAAGTATTCCATTTCATTCCCACGTTTAAGACCACATTCAGGAGGATTAGAACCCAAAGTAGAAATGACGGATGCAGATTTGGTACAGTTAATCTGTGCATTTAGAATGTTAGATGAAGACGTAGAGCTATCAATGTCTACCCGAGAAAGTGAAGTTTTTAGGAATAATATTGTTAATTTAGGGGCAACCTCAATAAGTGCAGAATCTAAAACAAACCCAGGAGGATATAGTGTTGAACCACAATCGTTAGAGCAATTTGAAATTTCAGACGAACGAAGTACAGAAGAAATTGTACAGATGCTAAAAGGACAGGGATTAGAAGTAGTTTGGAAAGATTGGGAGCACTTTAGAAGTTAGACCGTTAGGCTATTAGAATCAAGAATGAAAAATTTAAGAGTTAATGAGGTGAATTTATTCTACAATTAAACATGAACTTAAGTCAAGAAGAACAAAAACAATACAATCGCCATCTTATTCTCGATAAAATAGGAGAAGAAGGACAACTAAAACTAAAACAAGCCAAGGTATTAGTGATAGGGGCTGGTGGATTGGGATGTCCTTTACTACAATATTTAACAGCAGCAGGTGTTGGGACGATTGGAGTTATTGATGATGATGTAGTAGATCAAAGTAATTTACAGCGCCAAGTTTTATATACAATAGATGATATAGGAAAGTCTAAAGCAGAAACAGCAGCAAATCGTTTATCAAAATTAAATCCTTTTGTTCAGTTTCATGTATATAAAGAAAAATTAACGAATCAGAACGCTATTTCATTATTTCAACAATACGATGTAGTTGTAGATGCTAGCGATAATTTTGCCACTCGTTATTTAACCAACGATGCAGCGGTATTAACACAAAAGCCATTGGTGTATGGGGCTATTTTTAAGTTTGAAGGACAAGTAAGTGTGTTTAATTATCAAGGAAGTGCTACGTATCGATGTTTATATCCAACACCACCCAAACCAGAAGAATCACCCAATTGTTCTGAAATTGGTGTAATAGGTGTATTACCCGGAATTATAGGGAGTTTGCAAGCCAATGAAACTATTAAGATTATTTGTGGAATAGGAGAGGTGTTAGCGAATAAATTATTGATGTATGATACCTTAAGCATGCGTCAAATGATATTAAAGTTTGAAAAGACAGACAAAGCTGAGGTTACTGAGTTAAACAACGATTATGAATTCTTCTGCGGAATAAAAACAGCTGCTAATGAGATAGTTTTAGAAGAGTTACAAAGTAAGTTGTCAAATTATAATCTGCTAGATGTTCGTGAAGATTGGGAACGAGAGCAGTACCATATTGGAGGACAACACATTCCGTTAGGAGAACTTACTCAACGATATGATGAAATAGACATCGAAAAACCTGTGGTAGTTTATTGTAAATCAGGAGTACGTAGCCAACGAGCAATTGATTTTTTAGAACAACAATTTGACACCGTTACTTTTATAAATTTAAAGGGAGGGATAGGGTAAATACAACGTCAACCTAACAAATAATTAGGTTGACGTTGTAGTATAAAGAGTAATATTCTTACTCTTTTTTTGAAAGAGTATAAAATTTCGAAAGCTCTCCTTTAATTACTTTTCCTTCAGTATCTAATGCAATCACAGAACCTTCTATACATTTATATTGAGGATTTCTATCAGGAATATTCAAAGTAATGTTTGTTCCTTTTTTATCCCATGTAAAACTTCCTTTTTCAACAAAATTGTTTTGTCCTTCATCCAAGTATACTTCAGTCAATTCAAACGTTAAATCAGCGTTTAATTTAAGTGTAGTGTTAATTCCAGGACAGCTAGCACAAGGTAGTGTACCTTCATAGATTCCGGCCCAATCTAAAGAGTTCTTAGTATTGTGCTCATCAACAAATTCTTGTTTAGGTTGTTGTTTAACTTTGTTTTTAGTATTACTATTGCCTTGATTTTTACAAGAGAAAAATACTAATGAAGTCATGGCTAAAATAGAAGCCGATTTTTTAATTGTTTTTCTAGTCATTTTTTTAAAGTTTTATCAAAGCTTTTACTAGCAGTTATTATGCCATAAATTACTTTTGAATATAAGAAAATAATAGAAAGTAATATTAAAATCTGTTACCTTCGCAGTATGCAACAAACAACGAATACAATAGTAATGGTTCGCCCTGCAAGTTTTAGGATGAATGAACAAACAGCAGTAAATAATTATTATCAGCAAGAATTATCAGGAATGTTACCTGCATCAATAAATGCTAAGGCACAAGAAGAATTTGATGCTTTTGTAGAAAAATTAGAGGCTGTTGGTGTTACTGTAGTAGTTGTTGAAGATACTAAAGAACCAAATACACCAGATGCATTGTTTCCAAACAATTGGATTTCTTTTCATGAAAATGGAGATATTGCTATTTATCCGATGTTTGCAGAGAATAGACGTTTAGAGCGTAGAGAAGATGTACTAGAGATTTTGGAAGAAAAAGGGTTTGTAATAGAAAATGTTGTAGACTACTCTGAAGCGGAAGAGGAAGAGATTTTCTTGGAAGGAACTGGAAGTATGATCTTAGATAGGCACAACAGAAAAGCGTATTGCGCTTTGTCTCCTCGTGCAGATGAAGAGCTATTTATTGAATTTTGTGAAGATTTTGAATATACTCCTGTAATTTTTACAGCGAATCAAACAGTTGATGGAAGGAGAGAAGCTATTTACCATACAAATGTGATGATGTGTGTCGCAGAAACTTTTGCGGTTGTATCTTTAGATTCGATAGATGATAAAAAAGAAAAGAAAAACTTATTAAAGCATTTGAAGTTGGATGGAAAAGATGTTATTGTTATTTCAGAACAACAAGTAACACAGTTTGCAGGAAATATGCTACAAGTTAAAGGAATGAACGATGAACGATACTTGGTTATGAGTTCTTCCGCTTTTAATTCATTAAACCCAAATCAAATTAAAGCTATAGAAAAACACTGTAAAATACTGCACAGCTCTCTAGAAACTATAGAAACCTGTGGTGGTGGAAGTGCTCGTTGTATGATGGCTGAGGTTTTTTTGCCAAAAGCCTAAGCAACCATTGTATTTGAAATTTTATAGTTTTTATAATACTGCATTAAAATAAAAGAACAGATAACTGAAGAAGCAATCCCTTCAATAGCTAATGCAAATACAACTAGAGGCAAACTTAAATTTTGGCCCCAAAAAGAAGATTGTTCAAGTACTGTCATAAAACCAGCATCTATAAAATCTACATATATAATTAGTCCCAAAATAGTTAAGGCTACGGCAATTATAGAGGTTCCAATTCCTAATAAAAAATTGCTGAAATATAACGACTCATGGTTTTTAACAATATTGGTTTTTATAGCTCTGTTAATACCATAAAGAACGAAAGCAAAGTTTAAGAAACGTAGTTCGGAAACATCTTCTAATCCAAAAATTTTCATAATTAGAAAGAAGCCAACAATACCTGCAAAAATTAGCAGTGCATTGCTAAATATTATTTTATTGCTCGCCATAATAGTACGTTTTAAGAGTTAATCGTCTTAAAAGTACGAAATAAAGATGTGAAAATCAATTATTTATAGTAAAGCTTCTCTTAAAATTGTTACGGGGTGTTTTGCTAAACGCTTTGTTCCATCATAAATTTGATGACGACAACTAGTACCAGCAGCAACTATTTCTGTATCAACCGAACAGTTTCTAACCTTAGGAAACAATGTGTCTTCACCCACTTGCATACTTACTTTATAATGCTCTTTTTCATACCCAAAAGATCCAGCCATACCACAACAACCAGTGTTCATAATGGTCACCTTGTAGTTTTTAGGAATGTTTAAAATAGAAAAAGAAGCGTGTGTACTAGACAAAGCTTTTTGGTGACAATGTCCATGTATTTTAAGTTCTTTAGTTTCATTACTAAACTTAGTGGTGTCTATAGAGCCTTTAGTATGTTCTTTAGCTAAAAATTCTTCAATAGTGTAACAGTTTTCAGCAAGCTTTTTGGCTGCTATTTTATCATCCGTTAAACGTAAGTACTCGTCTCTAAAGGTTAAGATAGCCGAAGGTTCTATTCCAATTAATGGAGTTTCTTCAGAAATTAGTTCTTTAAAAGTGTTTACATTTTTATTGGCAATTTCTTTAGCTTCTTTTAAAAAACCTTTTGAGATATAACTACGCCCACTTTCTTCGTGGTTTATTGTTTTTACTTCGTATCCTAACTTTTCTAATACAACAACTGCATCTTTTCCAATTTCTGCGTCGTAATAGTTGGTAAACTCATCATTGAATAAGTAGATGGTTTTTGTTGAGTTGGTTGATTGATGTTTTTTTAACCAAGTACTTAAAGGTTGTTTTGCTAACTTAGGAACAGAACGTTCTGTGGCAACTCCCATAACCTTTTTAGCTAGAGTAGTATTGGTAAAGAAATTTGTTAGTACAGGGAACTTACTTCCTAATTTATTGTATTTAGCATTGTTAGCAAATAATTTACTGCGGAAAGAATATCCGTTTGTTTCTTGATATTGGTACAAGAATTCTGCTTTCATCGAAGCAATATCTACATTACTCGGACATTCGCTAGCACAAGCCTTACAGCTTAAACATAGGTCTAGGATATCTTTTAATTCTTTAGAATCGAACTTGTTTTTAGCAGTATTATTAGTTAAAACTTCGCGTAGTGTATTGGCTCTAGCACGAGTGGTTTCTTTTTCGTTTCGAGTTGCTCGATAACTAGGGCATAAGGTTCCACCAGCTTCAGGAGACTTACGACAATCACCTGAACCGTTACATTTTTCAGCTAGTTTTAAAATACCTTCACTGTCTGAAAAATCTTGAATGGTTTCTATTTCAGGTTCATTTCTATCAATCTCATAACGTAAACTTTGATCCATAGGAAAAGCATCGGTAATTTTTCCTTTGTTGAACACATTGTTCGGATCAAATGCCTTTTTTATTTTTCGTAATAGTTGGTAGTTGTTGTCACCAATCATTAGCGGAATAAATTCTGCACGCACAATACCATCACCGTGCTCACCACTAAACGATCCTTGATATTTTTTAACTAACTCCGCAGTTTCAGTAGTTATTTTTCTAAATAGTACTACGTCTTCCTTTTTCTTTAAATTCAAAATAGGACGTAAGTGTAGCTCACCAGCTCCTGCATGTGCATAATACACTGCTCTTTGCTGATATTTATCCATAATTTTGGTGAATTCCTCAATATAAGTAGGTAAATCTTCCAAGGCTACGGCAGTGTCTTCAATACAAGCTACCGCTTTATCGTCTCCAACAATATTTCCTAGTAGTCCTAAACCAGCTTTTCGCAGCTGATGTACTTTAGCAATATCTTCGCCATACACTTTAGGGTAGTGGTATCCAAAGTCGTTTTCTTTTAAATCTTTAATAAGTTTATCGGCTAATATTTCAGCTTCTTCTATAGTGTCTGCCGAAACTTCTAACATTAACACAGCTTCCGGATCTCCTTGTAAAAAGAAACGGTTTTTGGCTTGCTCACGGTTATTTTTAGTGCAATCTAAAATTACTTTATCCATTAATTCACAAGCATAGAGCGTGTGTTTCATGGTAGTAACAGTAGCTTTTAAGCTTTCGTTTACACTAGTAAAATGCGGACATACCATAATACTTTGCGTAGGAGGTAGGTCGTCTAGTTGAACTGTAATAGCCGTTGAAAATACTAAGGTTCCTTCACTTCCTGATAAAAATTTAGCAGGATTGATAGTTGGTTGAGTTCCGCCAAATAAATCGGAAGTTAAAAATTCATCAACTGCATACCCAGTATTTCTTCGGTGAATGCTTTCTTTTGGGAATTCTTTTTTTATTTCTTGCTGAACAGCTTCTTGAGAAAGCTCTGTATAAATAGCACGATAGATGTTTCCTTCTAACGAATTTTCTATTTTCTTTTGGTTGAATTCTGTCGAAGTAATTTCAGAAAAAGTAACTTCACTACCGTCACTTAACAAACCTTGGATAGCAATTACTTTATCACGAGTTACTCCATAACGAATAGAAGTACTTCCTGAAGAGTTATTACCTACCATACCGCCTATCATACAACGGTTAGAGGTTGAGGTATTTGGACCAAAAAACAACCCGAAAGGTTTTAGGAAGCGGTTTAAATCGTCACGAATAATTCCTGGCTCTACCGTAATGGTTTTGTTAATCTCATCAAAAGCCAGTATGTTGGTAAAGTGTTTAGAAACGTCTACAACAATTCCATCTCCCACACACTGTCCTGCTAATGAAGTTCCTGCTGTACGCGGAATTAAGGTGATGTTATTTTTAGTAGCAAAATCAATTAATAGCTGAATATCCTCTATGTTCTTAGGGTAGGCAACTGCTAGTGGGATTTTACGATATACCGAAGCATCGGTTGCGTAAATGTTTTTATGTAGGTCGTCAAAAAATAGTTCGCCAGTTAATAATTTTTTAAACGTTTCTAGTTGTGTTGTTTGTACCATTATCTTAAATACCTAAAATGTGGGTAGTGTTGTTAATTATTCTATTGGAATGTGACGCTTAAAACAGGTATCGAAACATATAAAAGTATCGGTTCCTGCTACTCCTTTGATTAAATGTACGTTATCGTATAGTATTTTTTGTAAATGTTCGTTGTCTCTAGCAAATATTAAAATAAAAATAGCGTAGTAACCAGAAACAAAGTTACATTCGGTTATTTCGGGTATTTTTTCTAACTCGTGCATTACTTCTTTAGCAAAGCGAGCTTCACGCAATCGAATACCTGTGTATGATTTGGTTTTATAGCCTAAGCTTTTTTCTTCTAAAACAAACTCCGCATTTTTAATCACACCTTCAGCGGTTAGCTTTTTAATGCGTTGGTGAATTAAGGAGTTGGAAACCTTTAATTCTTCCGCAATTTGCGAATAAGCTTTACGAGCATCTAAACGTAATTTTGATAGTATTTGTTTGTCTATATAATCAAATTGATTTTCCAAAAGAATAATTTTGTTAGAATAAACGTAATATAAGCTACAAGATAAACAATCGTTTTTAACGAAAAAAAGTGTAACCGATAATGCAAATATACGGCTACACTTTTTCAATATTCTATTTTACGCTTAAGCATTTATTACTGCTAAGCAGTTTTGTATGCTTTCATCTTGCATGTCTTCATACCATTTTGTCAACTTATAAACAGGTTCACCTAAATCCTTTTCAAATAATGATTGATTTGAAGTGCCTTCATATTCGCGTTTAGCATCATCTGTTCCTAAGTTTGAAGCAAAAATTCCTGCTGCACTTACAGGTAAGAAATCTTCGTAAACCATAGGTTCTATACTTAAATAGCCATCCTCTAATAATTGGTTTACATCTGCTTTTGTATACACTTTTTCTTTAGATAAAGTTTTTGCTTTATCGGTAGTGAAATAATGAAAATAAGCCAACTCTTTTAAGTGTAGCTCTTCATAGTTATCAGGGAAAACTTTAAAATTTTCTGCTAATAATTTATTGTATTCTGAGGCGTTTTCAGCAGTTGGTGATCCACCGATAGCTTTACGTGTTTTACCTAACAACTCGTGATACAAGTCAAGTCCTTTTTGAGTTAACGCTACACCACGTTGTTCAATCTCACCAAAACGAGCTTTGTGTTCGCCTATTTCTTCTTTTTCAGCATTGTTTTTAAAAGTTACTTTTTCGGTCAATGCTTTAAAACTTGTTTGGCGTAATAGAATAGGGCATTTTCTTGCAGGAGGTCCTTCTATATTGTCTTTTGGTGGAATATTACGAGTTTCCATACTTGTTTGCACCTTGTCAATATCTAAAGTTCTAGGAGTTAAATGGTTGATGTGAGGTCCTTTGAAAGCAACTACATCAGCAATTAACCTGTGTTGGTTTAATAAAGCCTCATACATTTTATAATCTACGGTAGCAGTATCGTGCCAACGAAAAGTTTCTAATGCTTCTTGAACAAAGGTTTCGGCATCTTCTTTATTTAATCCTCCTTCTTTTTCAGATTTATCAATGAGTTGTAAAACTTTTTCTGTAAAAATTTGACGTTTTTCTAAAATAGTTTCAACATTGTTACGAAGTTGAGTATCATCAATTAAATCTAAACGTAATAAAGAGGTAAAAACTCTGAATGGAGCTTGGTTAAGGGCGGTGCTTTCAATAGCTCTAAAAGCTGTAGAATGAACAGGAACACCAGCTGGGGCTAAATCGTAGTAGCCAACAGAATACATTCCCATTACTTTAAACAGACGTCTCATCGTAAATAACTCATAGGGTTTACCTAAACGAATTGCTCCGTGACGTTCCATATTTAGTCGAGTTAATTCGCCAGTTTGTGTTAACTGCTCTTCAATTTCTTTAGATTCAGAAAGAACATTATCATTGATGTCATGAACCAAATCAAGTAACTCACCATAAAGTGGTACCTCATTTTTATACATATCAGACATAATTTTAGAGAAGCGGTTACGAATGTACTCTGGAGAGACAAATTCTTCAGTTGTATTAGTAAAACTTTCTAGTTTATTTTTTGATGACATAGTTTATTGAGATTTACTACAAATTAAATAAATTTAATTTTTTTTAGCACATGTAAAAAAGAATTTTGTTTTATTTATGTTTATTTTGAGTTTATTTGATTTTATAGGTGCATTTTTTTTAACCAAAAAGACGATTTTTTATTAAAAAAGTGTTTTTTAAAAGTCAATTTGACTTTGTTTTGGTGTACAAGCTTTTAGAGTTTTTAGTAAACCAAGAGTAATTTAAAACCTCACATTATTCAATGTAGAGTTCTTTAATTTTGAAGTGATTTAAAAGTATACAGACTCCCCATCTTCAGGAATGGCAACTTTTTCTTCTAGATTGTTTTGAATCAATATTTCTTTAAGTTTTTTTCGAGTTAACGGACAGTGGTTTATAGCTTCCATGTGATTTGCTATAACCAAGCCATGTGAGTTTTTAACAAACTTGATGATATCGTCTACGTTCATGATAAGGTTTTTGAATACATCAAATTGAGCTGTTCCACAGGCTAATACATTAATATTTGGTTTATAATTAGTCAGTACTTTATGAACGGCGTCAGTATAAATAGTATCAGAGCTGAGGTAAATAGATTTTTGGTTAGGTAGTTGTATGTAAAAACCGAGAACATTTCCCATAAGTTTTGCGACAAATCCGTAACCATGTTTGGCAGGTATTCCTTCAATCACTCCACCTAAAAAAGGTTGTTTCTCCCAATATTTTAAACTTTGTACAATGTTTAATCCTCGTTTTTTAAAAGCCTTTTCATCTTTTACACTACAGGTAACAGGAATATTATTTTTAATTAGAAATTGCACGCCAGCATTATCTAAATGATCTGGGTGTTGATGAGTAATTAAACAATGAGTTACTTTATTAAGTAGTGAATGAGCACTTTTTGGAAGTGGAACAGTTGGGTTTTTTCTAGTTTTATGTCTAAATAGTGTAAACGGAGGCATAATTCCTTGGTTACCTAACATAGGATCTACAAGTATAACCTCTTTTTCGGTCTCAATAATTATAGTGGCATTTCTTATTTGATGTATGTGTAACATTGTATAATTTTTTAGTTATGCAAATGTCTTTTTTACACTATCTATTTTCATTGATTCAAATCAAGAAATACGTTTTTTAATTCTACTTAACGTTTCTGGTGTTACGTTTAAGTATGATGCTAAATGATATTGAGGAATATTTTGTATCCATTCGGGTTTGTAAACAAATAGCAGGTTGTATAATTTATCAGGAGATTTTGTAACACTATCAAATTCTTTTTTTTAGAAGCTTCGATAAGGTTTTGTAACGTTTATACTTTTCAAGTAAATCAAAAAAAGGCTGTCTTTTAGAACTTAAGGTTTCTTGATTTTTCCTGATTTGTGTAATATCCTCTTACAGTTCCGTTATTTAAAAAGACAATTGTTTCCCTTTAGCGTGTTTTAAAACCTCTGAAAACAGTATTATTAATTTTTAAGGCTTTCGTTAATTTCTTTAAAAATAGTAGGCTTATCAGCAAGAACAATTAAAATGTCAGCAGCATTTATCGTAGTTGAACCATTAGGAGTTATATAGTTACCATCTCTTTTTATCAAAGCTATAATGGCGTTTTTAGGGAAATCTAATTCTACAATTTTTTTGTTTGCTGACTTACATGATTCTGTTATTGTAATTTCTTGCATTAAAGCTTTTGGATTTTCTTCTAAGAGCATATCTGTAGCACTCAGTTTCTTTGTTTCTTCAGGTAAAGCAACATTTAACCATTTTGCAACAATACTAAGTGTTGTGCCTTGTATTAAAATAGAAGTAACCGATATAAAAAATACAATGTTAAAAATAATATTGGCTTTATCTATACCTGCTAAAAGTGGATAGGTAGCAAATACTATAGGAACAGCGCCACGTAAACCAACCCACGAAATATAAAAACGTCTTCTTAGCTTCATTTTAAAAAAAAGTAAACTAATAAAAACTCCCACCGGGCGAGCAATAAAAATTAAGAAGAGAGAAATAACAAGTCCAATACCTATGTAAGGAACAATTTGTGAAGGAAAAACAAGTAATCCTAAGGTTAAGAATAGTACAATTTGCATTAACCAAGCTAATCCATCAAACATTTTTAAGATCGTTTTTTTATGAATTAAGTTTTGGTTTCCTAAGTAAACAGCACAAATGTAAATAGCTAAAAAGCCATTACCGCCTATAAAATCGGTAAAAGAAAAAGTAATAAACATAAGAGCAATAACCAAGACAGGATACAACCCTTCAAAGTCAAGCTTTATTGAGTTTATTATTTTTTTACTAAGCATTCCAAATAAAAAACCAGCAATAGCACCAAATACCATTTGCTGTAAAAATAACGGTATTATAGAGGTTAAACTTTGATCTTGATGGGTAACCAACGTTAAAAAAGCTATGGTTAGTACGTAAGCCATTGGGTCGTTACTACCACTTTCTAACTCTAAAGTAGGACGTAAATTTTCTCTTAACGCTAAGTTTTTAGAGCGTAAAATAGAGAATACTGCAGCAGCATCGGTAGAAGAAACAATAGCACCTAGTAGTAAGCTTTCATAAATTGTAAAATTGGTAATATTCCATACAAAGAGACCCAAAGAAACAGCGGTAAGTAATACTCCTAAAGTAGAGAGTACCAATCCTTCTTTTAATATAGGTTTAACAGCTTTCCAATTTGTATCTAAACCTCCAGAAAATAGAATAAAATTTAAAGAAACAATACCTATGAATTGTGCAGCTTTAGGGTCGTCAAAAATAATACCACCAACACCATCAGATCCAGCAAGCATTCCAATACTTAAAAACAGTAAAAGAGTAGGAACCCCAAATTTATACGATGTTTTTCCAACTATAATACTTATTAAAAGTAAAACCGACCCTATTAATAAAATATTTTCAATGGTTAAATTCATGCAAGGAATGTTTTAAACAAATATATAGGTTTTCGTATTTTTATTATTGGGGTTAATATAAAGAAAAAGCCAAAGCTGTATAGCTTTGGCTTAACTAATAAAACCAAGTATTAGTGTCATCGGAGTTAGCTAACCAATGAACTAATGTTGTTAGTGTCAACTATATTTTAATGAAGGCTAATAATTCTTGTCATTTGCCATTTATTATTATCTTTTTTCCAGATAGCAATGAATTTGCTAGGAACCGATTTAGCATCTGGTTCTTGATTGTTGAAAAACTTATGATATCCGATTTGCACTGCACCATATTTATTTATGGGATATACCTCTATACTTCCCTCAATTAATATGCGTTTAACCTTGTTGCAAATATTCTTTTTTGTAGCAGCTATAATTTCACTTTTAGAAGTAGATAAACCTCCTTTGTCATGAAAAAACTCAATATCATCACTTAAAATATCGGCTTGTGTTTTCATGTCACAAGTATTGTAAGCGTTAAAGTATATACTATCCATTTTTACAATTTCGTTGTGTAACTTAATATCAACAGATTTGTAATCTGGAATTTCTTGTACTTGTCCGTTCATTACCCATGATAGCAATAAGGTATAGAGTAGTGTAACTATTTTCATGAAGAAGTTACCTTTAAAAAAGAAGTCGAATAAATCATTCATAGTTTTTCAGTTTATGAGATTACCAAGTTTTAAAAGCTAATTCTCCCTCTTCATCATACAATCTACGGAAACCTTTAGAGATGTTATCTAGTGTGTTGTTAGCGATTGTAATAGTACCTGCATGTCCATCGTTACAGTCTATTTCTAAAACAAGTTTATCAATTGTTCTGTTGTTATTGAATTTAGAACTGACAACGTTTATGTTTATGTTTTTACGATCTTCAAACCAATTAATTAATTTGTTAAGTTCATCTTCAGTAGTTTTTTTAGAAATGATAAATTCAGCTTTTGCATCATTAATTGTACTGTCAAATAAAAAACTTACTTCATCATCGTTATCAGAATCCCAATCGTCAGAATTTTCATTATTATTATCTTCTTCATCACAATCTAAACAGTCAAAACCTTTAGAAGTCATTTTAAAATGATGATTGGCCATATCACGATCGTATACGTTTTGAACATTTTTTACATCATCTAAAAAGTTACGAGACGAACCTTCAAAATATACAGTTGTACCTTCAGGGATGTATAAAATAGCATCAATTTCTTCATCTTTCCACATGTTCTTGTATTCGCTAATAAAAAAGGCATCAAAAACAATAGTATTGTTTGCTGTTTTAAAGTTGTACTGAATAGCTTCTGCATTATTGTTTGCATCATTGCGCTTTCTTCCTTCTGATGTTTTTTTAATTTCGATATATGCATTGCCAGTTTCACTCTTACGAACATCAATATTAATATTGTTAGAATACTTTAATTCTTTATCGTCAACATTTACCAACATAGCGTTATCACGATTTCGTAAATTATGTAGATAATGAATGTTATCATCGTTAACAACTCGAATCTTTAATGGTTCTTGCTGATTGTAGGTAATACTATGTTTAGTAACATGTGTACCATCATAAGCATGAGATGTAGCAAACTCTATTCCTGTAAAGCCTATTGCTAATAATGAGATTAACCATAAACCGAACAAGGTTAAAATAGTAGCAGTGCTTAATTTTTTAATATTCGGAGATAAAATTCGTAACCCTAAAATAAATAAGACTACAAAAGGAATACCGATTAAGAAAAACAAGAAGGTCATTAATAACCATTTAGGCATTACTGAATCGTAGAAGAATGGTGGGTATTGAACCATGTCTCCATCAAAATTTAAGATTTCTAAGCTTCCTACAGAGAATAAACCTAATAATAATGAAATGATGGTAATACCTGCAATGAAAATTAATAAAACGCCCATGAATTTACCGAACACTTTGAATAATGTTAGTAAGATTTTACCCATTGTGTCTAAAAAATCTTGTAATCCTGATTTCGTTTGGTTACGTAGCTTTTGGTAATCAGCATTCGAAATTTTATCCGATAAATCATGGGCGCCTTCCTTTACCTTTGATGATAAGTTTTCAAACTCATTACGAATTTTTTTTTCAATATTATCAATGTTTACGGCTTCACCTTCCATTTGTAATTTCTCAGAGGTCGTTTTAGCTTCAGGTAGAATAACCCATAAAATGATATATCCGATGATTCCAAAACCGAAACCAGCTAAGGTTAAAATAAGGAAAGCTAAACGAATCCAAACAACATCTATATTAAAATAGTGTCCAAGTCCAGAACAAACTCCTCCTAAAAACTTATCGTCACCATCTCTAAACATTTTTTTGCTAGCAGTGTTTTTTTTATAGTTGTAAGAAGTGTTTTCGCTATACGCTTCTTCAGCTTCAGCATAATCTTCAGGTTGTCCCATGATAGCAATGATTTCTTCAATATCGCTTTCATTTACTACTTGGCGAGCGTCTGTAATTCTTTCTGATAATAATTCACTAATACGTGCTTCGATATCGGCAATGATTTCGTTTTTTCCTTGCGGATCATCACTTAACGAACGAGCGATAGCGTCTAAGTATCGTTTTAATTTCTGATAGGCAGTTTCATCTATGTGGAAGAAAAATCCGCCTATGTTTATATTTATTGTCTTATTCATCTTTAGTTGATTTTGTACTTGTTACTTGGTTTACTGCATTTACTAAATTATGCCATGTTTTGTCTAATTCTTTCAAGAACATTCCGCCATTTTCGGTGAGTACGTAATATTTTCTTGGAGGTCCAGAGGTTGATTCTTCCCATCTGTAACTTAATAATCCTGCGTTTTTTAAGCGGGTAAGCAACGGATATATGGTTCCTTCAACCACAATCATTTCTGCACTTTTAAGGTTAGAGAGTATCTCAGAGGTATAAGCATCTCCTTTTTGTAAGATTGATAAGATGCAATATTCTAAAACACCCTTACGCATTTGCGCTTTTGTGTTTTCTATCTTCATGTAATGCGATTTATGGTTATTTTATAAATTTTATTGTAAAAGGGTAGTGATATTGTTCGCCTTTATTAGCATTCATAGCAGCGATAATTATCAATGCTATTTTTATCAGTGCTATAAGTCCTGCTAACGAAGCAAAACCCAAAAAGCCAAATATCCCTCCATAGCCATGATGCCCTCCAAAGTCGATGTCAATTCCATTAAATCCGTGGAATATATTTCTAAATAAGAACGGTATAAAAGAAGCACTAACTATAAAAATGTATAACCCGAAACTAATATTAAAGTTTACGGCTTCTTTACCGTGTTCATCTAAAAATGCACTTCTCTCTTTTAAAGTTTGCCATAAGATTAAAGGAGTAATGATACTTCCTAGTGGAAATAAATATCCTGCAAATGCAGATATATGTATTAAAAAGGCATTGGTATTTTGATTGTTGTGTTGCATAATAAAATGAATTATATAATACTTTACAATGCAAATATATATCTTTTAGAAGGTATTATGCAATGCATAGTACTAAAAATTAATAAAATTTAACATTTGAGTTTCGTGATTTAATTGAATAAAAAGCCGTACATTGCCTGTAAATACTGAAAAAATGAAGTTTACACCTAGAAAAGTTAATGCTTTTTTATTTTTTAAATTACCGGCAGCTTTTTTTACTGGAGTACGTTTAAAATCACTTACTGATGATACTGCTGAGGTAAAAGTTACCTACAAATGGGTAAATCAAAATCCGTTTAAATCGATGTTTTGGGCAGTGCAAGGTATGGCGTCTGAATTAGCTACAGGAGTTTTAGTAATGAAAGAGATTGCAGCGTCAAATAGAAAAATTTCGATGTTAGTAACCAATATGAATGGGACTTTTACCAAAAAGGCAACAGGAAAAATTCGTTTTGAATGCAACCAAGGGCAATTAATAAGAGAAACGATTCAAAAAGCGATTGAAACAGGTGAAGGACAAACAGTAATTGTTGCTGCAGAAGGTTTTAATAAGGAAGGAATTTCGGTATCGAAATTTGAATACGAATGGAGTTTGAAAGTAAAATCGTAACAAATTACAGTTTTTGATGTCTAATAGATAAAACTAAAAAATATGAATGCACACGAAATAGATTATCGCATTTTTGGAGAAGAAATGCAGTATGTAGAAATAGAATTAGATCCGCAAGAAGGGGTAGTTGCCGAGAGTGGTAGCTTTATGATGATGGATTCTGGTGTAGGAATGAATACCATTTTTGGAGATGGCTCAAATCAGGAGAAAGGCTTGTTGGGAAAGATTTTTTCTGCAGGAAAACGAATTTTAACAGGGGAAAGTTTGTTTATGACGGTGTTTACGAACGAAGGTCAAGGAAAAAAACAAGTTTCTTTTGCTTCTCCATATCCAGGAAAGATTGTTCCAATCGATTTAACTGAATTTGGTGGAAAGTTTATCTGTCAAAAAGATGCTTTTTTATGTGCTGCTAAAGGGGTCTCTATAGGAATTGAGTTTTCAAAACGTTTAGGCAGAGGGTTGTTTGGTGGAGAAGGTTTTATTATGCAAAAGATGGAAGGTGATGGTATCGGATTTGTACATGCTGGAGGTACGATGGCAAAGAAAGTATTACAACCAGGTGAAGTTTTGAAAGTTGATACAGGTTGTATTGTAGGTTTTACGCAAGACGTTGATTATGATATTGAGTTTGTAGGCGGAATAAAAAACACCATATTTGGAGGTGAAGGTTTGTTCTTTGCAACTCTTAAAGGCCCAGGTACCGTATATATTCAATCGTTACCGTTTAGTCGATTAGCTGGAAGAGTATTGGCTTTGGCACCTCAAACAGGAAAAAGTGATAGAGGAGAAGGAAGTGTTTTAGGTGGTTTAGGAGATCTTTTAGATGGAGATAATAGGTATTAGAGTTTTTGAAATTAATATATAAACTAAAACAAAGACCGCTAATAAAAATTAGCGGTCTTTGTTATTTTATGTTGTAGATAAATTTATATACCTAATTCATCAAACATGTTGATTAATTTTTCTCCTTCAGAAGGTGCAGGAGCATTAGGGCTTATAATATTTCCATCAGGATCAACTATAATAAATCTAGGTAATCCCTTTATTAAGAAGTTTTGAGCCCATTCTAAGCGTAAGTGGCTATCACCTGCCATTAATTGTATTCCTGTCATTTCTCTATCTTGAATAGTCTCTCTCCATTTTTTCTCATTGTCTTTTTCATCAACATTAATACTTACAAACTCAATGTTTTTACCGTGGTATTCTTGCTCTAATCTTTTTAATAAAGGAATTTCTCTTTTACAAAAACCACACCATGTAGCCCAAACATCAATGTATAAGTACTTACCTTTACCTAATAAATCATCCATAGAGGTTGTACCGCCATTATAATTAACGTAATCCTTAAATTTAGGAGCAGGTTGCCCTTTTGCAGTGGTTTTTAAAAGGTCGTAGTCTTTGGTAATTTCTTTTTTATGTGCTTCATTAGTAGAGTACGCCATGAACTTTCTATAAAACTCTTTCAAGTCACTGGTGTACGTAATACTGTTTTGGGCACTTTTATATAGTAAATCATTTTTAGCGATTGTGTCAGTTACTTCTGTATGAACAGTCTCTAAATAAGTTAAGTATAAATCTTCACCTTCTTTATTCTTTTCTTTAGCTATTTTGTTAAGCTCATCTTCTAACATAGTTCTGTAGAAGTAAGAATGTACATAATCGTTATCATTACTAAAGTTGAAATTCTCTAGAGGGTCAGGAAAGTTTTCAGAAACTTTAAAGTCTTTATTACCCGTTAATGTAATATGGTAATCTGTGTAGTTATATAAGTTTCTTAAGCATTCGTAATCAATATTTTTAACTTCTTGCTTTAAGAAATCGGCAGGTAATTGTTTAGAAATAGAAAGTTCAGTTACTGCGTCTTTATACTCATCAGTTTTTTCTAAGAATTTTTCTTCGTCTAAAACAAAGTATTTATTCGCATTTTCTAGCACTTCAAACCAAGTTTTTCTTTTTTCTAATAAATAACTATTAATGTTTGCATGTGAACCTTCAAAGTTAACAATGTCTGCATTTTTATAGTCAAAAACTAAACCAGCATCTTCTGTTTTTGTTAGGTATAAGTTAATAGGTGTTTTACTGAAAAATAAGGTGTAATAACCATCTCTATCAATTTTGACTGTATCAATAAAAGAGCCTGTTTGTTTGTCAAACTTTATCTTTTTTTCAAAATTAAAGCCAGATAAAGTAACATCTCTTTTCTTATAATTTTCAACTTTACCAGTTAAAATCAGATAGTCTTTTACAGGTGGTTCCTCTTTTTTACATGAAATTATGGTAACTCCTATGAGGGCTAAAAGTACTAGTTTTTTCATTCTCTATCGTTTAATATATATGGTGTTCAAGGCGTCGAAGTTACTTTTTTTAACGTTTTAATCAAAGAAATTAACATATAATTTAAAAACTACTACTTTTTTATAAGAAAAGATCTTGAAAATTTATCTTTTTTTAGGTTATTTGTACACCTCAAAAATATTAAAATGGATACTACACATATAATAAGTTCACAACCAGTAGGTTTAGAAGATGTTCATAGTATTGTATTACTAAATAAAAAACTTTCATTATCAGAAGAATCAAGACAAAAGATACAAAAATGTCGTACGTACCTTGATGAGAAAATGCAAACACATAGCGATCCTATTTACGGAATTAATACAGGATTTGGTTCGTTGTGTAATGTGAAAATTAGCGGAGATAATTTACAACAGTTACAAGAAAACTTAGTAATGAGTCATGCTTGTGGAACAGGTGATGAAGTACCTCAAGATATTGTAAAGCTAATGTTGTTGTTAAAAATTCAATCGTTAAGCTACGGACATTCAGGTGTACAATTAGCAACAGTTGATCGTTTGATAGATTTTTACAATAACGATATTCTTCCAGTAGTTTATACCCAAGGTTCGTTAGGGGCATCAGGAGATTTAGCTCCGTTAGCACACTTATCGTTACCGTTAATTGGTTTAGGAGAGGTATATGTTGATGGAGAGCGAATTTCAGGAGAAGCGTTATTAGCAAAGTTTGGATGGGAGAAAATCAACCTACAATCTAAAGAAGGATTAGCCTTGTTAAACGGAACTCAGTTTATGAGTGCTTACGGAGTGCACAATTTATTAAAAGCGTATAAATTATCGTACTTATCAGATGTTATTGGAGCTGCTTCGTTAGAAGCTTTTGACGGAAGAATAGAGCCTTTTAATGAGTTAATTCATTTAGTGCGTCCACACAACGGACAGTTAGCTACAGCAAAACGTATTTCTGAATTGTTAGCAGGAAGTGAGTTGATCGCGCAACCTAAAGAGCACGTGCAAGATCCGTATTCGTTTAGGTGTATGCCGCAAGTTCACGGAGCAACGAAGGATACTTTAGAGTTTGTAAAGAAAACATTTGTGACTGAAATTAATTCGGTAACGGATAATCCAAATGTGTTTGTGGATGAAGATATTATTGTTTCCGGAGGAAATTTCCACGGACAACCGTTAGCGTTAGCTTTAGACTATTTAGCAATTGCGATTGCTGAATTAGGAAATATTTCTGAAAGAAGAACCTATCAGTTAATTTCTGGATTACGCGGATTGCCAGCGTTCTTGGTTTCTAACCCAGGATTGAATAGTGGATTTATGATTCCGCAGTATACAGCAGCAAGTATTGTAAGTGCCAATAAGCAATTCTGTACACCATCGAGTATTGATTCTATTGTATCGAGTAACGGACAAGAAGATCACGTAAGTATGGGAGCAAATGCAGCTGTAAAAGCTAAAAAGGTAATTGACAATGTATGCTCGGTATTGGCTATTGAGTTGATGAATGCTTCACAAGGATTGTCTTTTAGAGAACATAATACTTCTGAGTTTTTAGCTTCTTTTGTAGAGATGTTTAGAGAAGATGTACCTATGGTGAATGACGATAGAGTATTGCATAACGATATTAAAAATGCAGAAAGTTTTATTAATAACTTAACTATTGAAGTAGAAGAGTTGTTTTAAGAAACAATAAATGATATAAAAAAACTCCAACTGTAATTTGCAGTTGGAGTTTTTTCGTTTTTTAACGGTTTTGTATAACAATCAGTTGCGGATTGGTTAAAAACTAAGATAGCTAAAATTACCGACTTTTATGCTTGCGCGGTTGTGTCCGCAGGACACAAAGCCGCAATTGTTGTTATACGTTGTTAGCCACTGGTTTTATTTCATTTTCAGAATATTCTAATATGTCAGCAGGTTGACATTCAAGAGCCTTACATATAGATTCTAATGTCGAAAATCGAATTGCTTTTGCTTTTCCAGATTTTAAAATCGAAATATTAGCAGTTGTAATTCCAATTATTTCTGCAAGTTCTTTACTTTTCATTTTCCTTTTGGCTAGCATAACATCAAGATTTATTATAATTGCCATAAATTAAACTGTTAGTTCATTCTCTTCTTTCATTCCTTTTGCCAAATTCAGAGCATTACTTTGAATGATAAAAAACATTCCGATTATGGATAAAAACAAAGGGATTAATAGATTGTTATCATATATCAATTCAAATTTTCCTCCAGTTAGTTTGCTTATCCATAAAACAACAATAAGAGCAAATGATATAATTCCAGTGTAAAGAAAATTATTTCCAGATTTTTTTAAGTTTTCTATAGTGTTATCGGAAAAATATTTGTTCGTTAATAAGAACCTTGCCATTTTTCTCAAAAAATACAGACCTCTTAAAAATATTATATAAGCAAATAGACTTACAATAAATATTGACCAATAAAATAAACTCCAATCTTCTACACTCATATTTACTTGGTTAATATTGACAGTTCCGAAAGGTATTATAAATATTATTCCAATTAGTCCAATAAAATGTAGAATGTAAAGTATGTCAACAAGTGTTTTAAATAATATTGCTTTTTTCATATTTGTAGATTTAATTATTCAAATATACAATAATTATTGAAAAACAATAATAAAATTATGATAAACGATGTTTTGTCAACTTGTGGCTAACTAGTTTACATACGTAATAAAATTACTATTATACGGCTTATCTAGAAGTATATGCGGAATTTTTAGCAATTTATTCTTTTTTCAATTTTGAGAGTTCAATATACTAAAAAAAACCTAAGCGGTTACTTAGGTTTTTTATTCTCAGTGTTTTTATGCTGTTTTGGTTTGTTCTAGTATGAGATTTTTTAGTTTTAAAATTATTTAACGGCAATAATGGCGCTTGCAGGTCCTGTTAAATGCATCATTCTGGTGTTGTATTTAGAAAAATCAATATCACGAGCTAACTTCATAAAATTTCCTATCTGAACACCAGACATTCCATGTATAAATTCTCGGAGCCTGTTTTCATCGGCATAAATCGCTTCAAAGAGCGGTTTACCACCATTTTTTGTTTCGTTTTGTGGTTTTCCGGTTAGTAAAGCTTCCTCTAAATTATTCCAAAAAGGGTACAATCGGTTGTTAGACATTTCTAAAATACCACAGATATAGCTGGGTTTGTTTTTGTCTAAAAATAAGTTAGAGTCTTCAGAATTACTATAAGTAGCATTTTCTTTTAATCCAGAACGATTTAAAAAACCTAAGGCAACCAAGGTGTCAAGAAAATCGAAAAGAGATCTGTCGTGAAGCTTGAGTTTCTCTTGGATTTCTTTTCCTGATAGTTTGCCATTGGCTAAATGTGTAAACAACCCCATTTTAACAGCGTTAAGTAAGGTTTTGGAAGTCCAAAATCCCATGCCTAATTCTATGATTCTTGAGGGTAATTTGATTTTCAGTAGTAGAGTTCATAGTTTGGTTATTGTGGTTAATAATTAATCTTTGGATTAAGTTAAGCTCAATTATTAGGGATTAATCAAACTATTTTATGAATGAGGGAAAATCAAGGGAATAAAAAAATCCCAAGTACTTTAGTGCTCGGGATTTTTATTTTTTAATTGTCTTCGTCTATTTCTGTTCTAGACTCTTTAGGTTTTTCGCCTTTTTCTATTGTAATGATGAGTTTTTTGTCTTTCTCATCTAAATCCATGAAGATAGCGTCACCTTCGTTTAGTTTTGAGTTTACAATTTCTTCAGCTAATGCATCTTCAATGTATTTCTGAATAGCCCTTTTTAATGGGCGAGCACCATACTGTTTGTCAAAACCTTTATCGGCAATATAATCTTTAGCTTTCTCGCTTAAGTTTAGTTTGTAACCTAAATCATCAATACGTTTTAGTAACTTGTCTAATTCAATATCAATAATCTTATGAATGTCTTCACGCTCTAATGAGTTAAAGATTACAACATCGTCAATACGGTTTAAGAATTCAGGAGCAAACGATTTCTTTAAAGCACCTTCAATAATACTTTTAGCGTGTGCATCTTCTTGCTCTTTTTTAGAAGCAGTTCCAAAACCAACACCACCACCAAAATCTTTAAGTTTACGAACTCCAATATTTGAAGTCATAATAATAATGGTGTTTCTAAAGTCTATTTTACGACCTAAACTATCTGTTATATGTCCATCATCTAACACTTGTAATAACATGTTAAATACATCAGGATGCGCTTTTTCAATCTCATCTAATAATATTACAGAATAAGGTTTACGACGTACTTTTTCAGTTAGTTGTCCACCTTCTTCATAACCAACGTATCCTGGAGGTGCACCTATTAAACGAGAAATGGCGAATTTCTCCATGTACTCACTCATGTCAATTCTAATTAGAGAATCGTCAGAGTCGAATAACTCACGTGCTAGTACTTTAGCTAACTGTGTTTTACCAACACCAGTTGAACCTAAGAAGATAAAAGAACCAATTGGTTTGTTAGGATCTTTTAATCCAACACGGTTACGTTGTATAGCTTTTACTACTTTGGTAACGGCTTGATCTTGACCAATTACTTTACCTTTTATTAATTGAGGTAATTCTGCTAAACGGCTACTTTCCGCTTCAGCAACACGATTTACAGGAATTCCTGTCATCATTGATACTACTTCAGCTACATTATCTTCAGTAACAGTTTCTCTATGTAGTTTAGAATCTTCTTCCCATTGGTGTTGTGCAGATTCTAAGGCTGTTTCTATATTCTTTTCGTCATCACGAAGCTTTGCAGCCTCTTCATACTTTTGTCCGCTTACCGCTTTGGTTTTGCGTCCTCTAATTTCTTCTAGTTTTGCTTCTAATTCTAAAATTTGTTGCGGAACCACAATGTTGGTGATATGAATTCTCGATCCAGCTTCATCCAACGCATCAATTGCCTTGTCTGGCAAGAAACGATCGGTCATATAACGGTTCGTTAATTTTACACAAGCTTCAATAGCTTCATCAGTAAAGGTAACATGATGATGTGATTCATATTTCCCTTTGATGTTGTGTAAAATTTGAATAGTTTCTTCTACTGTAGTAGGATCAACAATTACCTTTTGAAAACGACGCTCTAATGCACCGTCTTTTTCAATATTGGTTCTGTATTCATCTAGAGTAGTGGCACCAATACATTGAATTTCTCCTCGTGCTAAAGCAGGTTTCAACATGTTAGATGCATCTAACGAACCTGTTGCTCCACCAGCACCAACAATGGTATGAATCTCATCAATAAATAAAATGATGTCATCATTCTTTTCTAGCTCGTTCATTAACGCCTTCATACGTTCTTCAAACTGACCACGGTACTTTGTTCCTGCAACTAAGCTAGCCAAATCTAAAGAAACGATACGCTTGTCGAATAAAATTCGAGATACTTTTCTGTCAACAATACGCAACGCTAATCCTTCTGCAATGGCAGATTTACCAACACCTGGTTCACCAATTAGCATTGGGTTGTTCTTTTTTCGTCTACTTAAAATTTGAGAAACGCGTTCTATTTCTTTTAAACGACCTACTACAGGGTCTAGCTTACCTGCAATGGCTAAAGCTGTTAAATCACGCCCAAAGTTATCTAAAACAGGAGTTTTAGATTTTTTAACTTGTTTTCCTTTTTGAGGTTGTTGCCCGTAAGGGTTTGTTTTATCGTCAGCAAATTCATCTTCAGAAGGCGTTTCACTTATAGGAGAGATGTACGTGTCGTCATCAACATGTAACTCTTTGTATAAGCTTTTTGCTTGCTCATAGTCTACATCATACTTTTGAAGTAGTTTTGTTGTAGGGTCATTTTCGTTACGTAAAATACATAACAATAAATGAGCAGTGTCAATAGCATTGCTTTGGTATAATTTAGCTTCTAAAAACGTTGTTTTTATAGCTTTCTCTGCTTGTCTGGTAAGGTGTAAGCTCTTCCTTTGAGGGCTTGAAAAAGATGGGGTTGTCGGATTTAGTTTTTCTAGTTTATTACGCACTAAATCTAAATCAACATCAAAAGTTGTTAATATTTCAATGGCTTTTCCATCACCTTTTCTAATCAAACCCAACAAAAGATGCTCTGTTCCAATAAAGTCATGTCCTAGTCGTAAGGCCTCTTCTTTACTGAAAGTAATCACATCTCTAACCTGTGGTGAAAAATTATCGTCCATAAATTTATTTTCTGTCTTTGTAAAGTTAGTAAGTTTTTTTCTTAAAAAATTACAAAAAAGGTGCCAATAGTTTTTTTCTGACATTTTGACGAGTAAAATACGAGATTTTAAACATTAAAACCTTGTGAAATTGTTAATAAGTATCTTAAAACAATAGGAGTATTTTTTGTGTAAAACTGAGGGTTGTAGTATCTTGCAATGTTTTAGAAAATGCGACAATTGAAAATGCATTTCAAAAGTGAGTTTTATCGAGTGTAAAATTCACTTTTTTGACGAAAATAAATACTAATATTTTAAAAGAAAATATATGGCAGATGGCGAAAAGTTGATCCCTATCAACATTGAAGAGCAAATGAAGTCGGCATACATCGATTATTCAATGTCGGTGATAGTATCTAGGGCATTACCAGATGTAAGAGATGGTTTAAAACCAGTGCACAGAAGAGTGTTGTTTGGAATGCATGAATTAGGAATTAAAGCTACAGGAGCATATAAGAAATCTGCAAGAGTTGTAGGAGAGGTGTTAGGTAAGTATCACCCACACGGAGATACTTCGGTGTACGACTCTATGGTGCGTATGGCGCAAGACTGGAGTGTGCGTTACATGATGGTTGATGGACAAGGGAACTTTGGTTCGGTAGATGGTGATAGTCCAGCAGCAATGCGTTATACTGAGGTGCGTATGCAAAAGATATCAGAAGAAATGTTATCTGATATTGAAAAAGATACAGTAGATCATAAGTTGAACTTTGATGATACGTTACAAGAACCAACAGTTTTACCAACCCGTATTCCAAATTTATTAGTAAATGGGGCTTCAGGTATTGCAGTAGGTATGGCAACAAACATGGCACCACACAACTTAACAGAAGTTATTAATGGTACCGTTGCTTATATTGATAATCGTGATATCGAAATAGATGAGTTAATGCAACACATCAAAGCTCCTGATTTTCCTACTGGAGGGATTATTTATGGTTATGATGGCGTAAGAGATGCTTTCCATACAGGTCGTGGTCGTATCGTTATGCGTGCGAAAGCTACTATTGAAGAGGTAAAAGGACGTGAGTGTATCGTCGTAACTGAGATTCCTTACCAAGTTAATAAAGCAGAAATGATTAAAAAAACTGCTGACTTGGTTAATGAAAAGAAGTTAGAAGGTATTGCGAGTATTCGTGATGAATCTGACCGTAAAGGAATGCGTATTGTTTACGTTTTAAAGCGTGATGCAATTCCTAATATTGTTTTAAATAAGCTGTTCAAATATACGCAGCTACAAACATCATTCAGTGTAAATAATATTGCACTAGTTAATGGACGTCCAGAGCAGTTAAATTTAAAAGAATTAATCCATTATTTCGTAGAACACAGACATGAGGTAATTGTCCGTAGAACAGAATTTGAATTAAAGAAAGCCGAAGCTCGTGCACATATTTTAGAAGGATTAATCATAGCTTCTGATAATATTGATGAAGTAATTGCAATTATTAGAGGTTCTTCTAATGCAGATGAAGCACGTGAAAAATTAATGGAGCGTTTTGAGTTGACAGAAATTCAAGCACGTGCCATTGTTGAAATGCGTTTACGTCAGTTAACAGGATTAGAGCAAGATAAATTACGTTCTGAGTATGATGAAATCATTAAAACTATTGCAGATTTAAAAGATATTCTTGCTAATGAACCTAGACGTTACCAAATTATTAAAGATGAATTACTACATATTAAAGAAAAGTATGGAGATGATCGTCGTTCGGTAATTGAATATGCAGGAGGAGACATGAGAATCGAAGATATGATTCCTAACTCTAAAGTAGTAGTTACTATTTCACATGCTGGTTACGTAAAACGTACAAATTTAGACGAGTATAAAGTGCAGAATAGAGGAGGACGAGGACAAAAAGGAGCAACGACTCGTAACGAGGATTTCTTAGAGCACTTATTTGTTGGTACAAACCACCAGTATATGTTGTTCTTCACTCAAAAAGGAAAAGTATTCTGGATGCGTGTATATGAAGTGCCAGAAGGAGGTAAGAATACAAAAGGAAGAGCGATTCAGAACTTGATCAATATTGAACAAGATGATAAAGTAAAAGCATTCTTAGTAACTGGTGATTTAAAAGATGAAGATTACATCAACAATCATTACGTTATTATGGCTACAAAACGTGGTCAGGTTAAAAAAACTCCTTTAGAGCAATATTCTCGCCCAAGAGCTAATGGTATCAATGCTATTACTATCAAGGAAGGGGATGAGTTGTTAGAAGCGAAGTTAACTACAGGAGATAGCCAAGTAATGTTAGCGTTACAATCAGGAAAAGCAATTCGTTTTGAAGAAGAGAAAACGCGTCCGATGGGTAGAACAGCTTCAGGAGTTCGTGGTATAACTTTAGCGCATGATAACGATGAGGTAATTGGTATGGTTGCCGTAAATAATGCTGAGAGTGATATTTTAGTGGTTTCTGAAAAGGGATATGGAAAACGCTCAAGTTTAGAAGATTACCGTATTACGAACCGTGGAGGTAAAGGAGTTAAAACATTGAATATTTCAGAAAAAACAGGTAATTTAGTCGCTATTAAGAATGTAGATGATTCTAATGATTTAATGATTATTAATAAATCAGGTTTAACAATCCGTATGGCGGTAGAAGATTTACGTGTTATGGGACGTGCAACACAGGGGGTTAAGCTGATTAATATTAAAGATAATGACGATATTGCAGCGGTAGCAAAAGTGATGCATGAAAAAGACGAAGAAGAAAATGGCATAGAAATTGAAAATGAATCAAACGAAAGTCAAGAACAACAATAAATAAATTAGAATTAAAAATGAAAAATCAATTTATAGCCCTTTCTTTAGGATTGATGTCGTTAGGGGCAGTGGCTCAAAAATCAGAATTAAAAGACGCTGAAAAAGCGATTAAAAAACAAGATTATACTACGGCATTAAGCACTCTTAAAACTATTGAAGGGTCTTTAATGATGAATGGTGAAGATAAGTATAAGTCTAAGTTTTATTTTTTAAAAGGTAAAGCATTAGCGGCTCAAAAAAATTACAAAGGAGCAGCTGAGTCTTTAAACGCTCTGTTAGCAATGAAAGAAAACAAGTATACAGATGAAGCTAAGCCTATCTTAAATCAGATGATTCAAGAAGTTTCTAAAAAAGCGGTTGATTTATATAATAATAAAAAAGATTATGAAAATGCAGCAGAAAAATTCTACTTAACATATCTTTTGAGCCCAACAGATACTTCTTTTGCTTACAATGCAGCAGTTTCAGCTACACAAGCTAAAGATTATGATAAAGCTATTGAGTACTACAGAGAGTTACAAAAAATAGGGTACACAGGAATTGAAAAAGAATTCGTTGCTACAGATAAAGCTTCAGGAAAAGTAGAAAGCTTTGGTAATGACAAGGCAAGAAGAGATTTAATGGTAAAATCAGGTGGTTACCTTAAGCCAGATGTAAGGTCTTCAGAGTCAAAAACAGCAACTATAGTTAAAAACGTAGCTTTAATTTTAAAAGAGCAAGGAAAAACAGAAGAGGCAATTGCAGCTTTTAAAGATGCTCGTACATCTAACCCTAAAGATCTTAACTTAATTTTAAACGAAGCTCAATTATATGTTGAGATGGGTAAAATGGATAAGTTTGGAGAATTGATGAGCGAAGCAGTAGCTTTAGATCCTGAAAATCCAACGTTATACTATAACTTAGGAGTAGTAAACTTCAATCAAGGTAGAATGGAAGATGCTAAGAAGTACTACGAAAAAACAATTGAGTTAAAGCCAGATCATGCAGATGCTTATATGAACTTAGCTGTAGTAGTTTTAGATCAAGAGAAAGCGATTGTTGAGGAAATGAACAAGAACTTATCTAACTTTAAAAAGTATGACGAGTTAGCAGCTAAACAAAAAGAAGTTTACAAAGAAGCAATTCCGTTTTTAGAAAAGGCAGATAGCTTAAACAGAAGTATTGATACAGTTAAAACTTTAATGAATTTATATGAAGTTTTAGAAATGAGTGATAAAGCTTCTGAATACAGAGAGTTATACAAATCTATGCAATAAATAATTGTTATAAGACATAAAAAAAGCGGAACTAAATTTAGTTCCGCTTTTTTATTATGATAAAAAGTTGAAAAATGTTTAGTCAACTAAACGTTTAATAACTCTTAGTTTATGCGTGTGTTGATGGGTGTCAACATTGTAAATACCACTATGATCCAATTTATCAATACGAACTTTTCCGTGTGCATGTATAATGTTGTAGTCATTCATAATAATCCCAACATGGGTAATAATACCTTCTTCATTATCAAAAAACGCTAAATCACCTGGTTCACTTTCTTCAATAAAGCTTAATACTTCACCTTGAGTAGCTTGTTGTTTAGCATCGCGCAGAAGGTTGTACCCACATAGTTTATACACAGTTTGGGTAAACCCTGAACAATCAATACCAAAAGGCGATTTACCTCCCCATAAATAAGGGACATTTAAGAATAAGAAAGCGGTTTCTACAATTGCAGATTTAGCTAGTTTGTTATTACATACTTTGCCCTCATATAAAAAAGAGGTATTGTTAATATTGATTTTATTATTCTTAAACAATGGAAGACGAGCTCCCATAGGAATAGTGGTTAAATTACTGTTATTATCAGTAATAAAATCAATTAATTCACCAGCATAGTGCTTTTTCTCTTTAGATAAAAGAATATGTATTTCTTCTGAAATTTCCTCGTATTGTTTATTATCTATGTACCCTTCATAATTATCGAAAGCTAAACGAATTTTACTCCACTTTTTAGTTTTTTCTAAGACTTCAAAGTGCTCACCAAAAAAAACTTGATTTACCATTTCTGAAGCATCAGAAGGCTCTAATCGAATAGGAACAATACTTAAATTACAAATTCCGAAAGACATCTACTAGTTGGGGCTTTTAAAACAATTAAACTCTTTCAATAACCATTGCACTAGCACCACCACCACCGTTACAAATACCAGCAGCACCAATTTTTGCGTTGTTTTGTTTTAAAATTGAAGTTAAAGCAATAATAATTCTAGCTCCAGAAACACCTAATGGGTGTCCTAATGAAACGGCACCACCATTAACGTTTACTTTATCAGCAGATAATCCTAAGATTTTCATATTTGCTAAACCAACTACAGAAAAAGCTTCGTTTAATTCAAAATAATCAACATCATCAATAGAAACTCCAGCCTTAGCTAAAGCTTTTGGTAATGCTTTTGCAGGAGCTGTTGTAAACCATTTTGGTTCGTGAGCAGCATCAGCGTAACCTTTAATTTTTGCTAATGGAGTTAACCCTAATTCAGCAGCTTTATCAGCAGACATTAATACCAAAGCAGCTCCACCATCATTAATGGTTGATGCATTAGCAGCAGTTACGGTTCCTTCTTTCGTAAATGCAGGACGTAAAGCAGGGATTTTATCCATTTTTACGTTTTTGTATTCTTCGTCTTCAGAAAAAATGATAGGCTCACCACGACGTTGAGGTATTTCTACAGGAACAACTTCATCTGCAAATTTTCCTTCGCTCCAAGCTTTAGCAGAACGGTTGTATGATTCAACAGCAAAAGTATCTTGATCTTCTCTTGAGAATTCATATTCAACAGCACATTCATCAGCACAAACACCCATAGCTACTTGCTCATAAGCATCAACTAATCCGTCTTTTTGCATTCCATCTTCCATCTTAATAGGTCCGAATTTAGAACCTGTTCTAGCATGTTGGTAATGAGGAATCATACTCATGTTTTCCATACCTCCAGCTATAACAATTTCTGCATCACCTAAAGCAATAGTTTGCGCAGCTAACATGATAGATTTCATTCCAGATGAACAAACCTTGTTAACAGTAGTACATGGTACAGTATCTGGTATTCCTGCAAAAATTGCAGCCTGACGAGCTGGTGCTTGTCCTAAGCCTGCTGAAACTACATTACCCATAAAAACTTCCTCAACCATTTCTGGTTTTAAGTTAATTTTATCTAAAGCTCCTTTAATGGCTACAGCACCTAATTTTGGTGCAGGTGTAGTTGATAATGTTCCTAAAAAACTACCAATTGGAGTTCTTGCAACCGATACTATTACTACTTCTTTCATGTGCTACTATTTGTTAATTTTTATTTATCCCAATAACCAAAAGTGACTAAAATAATAAAGCTGTTAAGTGCTTAATAATTATTTTTCTACTATTGATTTCATGCATTGGGTGAATTGTTTTAAGATTTGTTTTGCGAAAATAACCATTTTATAACAAGTACTCAAATAATAGAGAAAGGTTATATTTACATTTTATAAACATCAAAAATGAACGATTTAATCAACAGACTGTACAAGAATAACACGATAATTTACAAAGTATTGTTGTTCTTAATAACAGTAATTGCCATTGTGTACTTGTTTCCTAAAGGAGGACAGTTTAAGTATGATTTTTCGCAAGGAAAACCTTGGCAATATGATAATTTATATGCACCTTTTGATTTTGCTATTCAAAAGACTGCAGAAGAAATTGCAGCTGAAAGAAAGGAGATTGAATCCAATTCAAGGAAATATTTTGAAGTTAATACCTCAGTAAAAAATGATGTACTGAACTCTTTTTCTAAAGATATAAACTCTTTAGATTCATTGTCAACTTCCGCTATACGCGATATTGTTAATGAAGGAGAAAAGATTATTAATAAAATTTACAACTATGGTTTTTTAGATGATGCAAGTAATGACAAGGCTACTATAAACGATGTAGTGGTTTTAAGAAAAGGAAATTCGATAGACGATGTTCCGTTCTCAAAATTGATACAATCTAAGGAAGTATTAAAGTTCTTACGCGCAAATACAGAAGCTTTTCCTTATTACAAACAAAGAATACTTATAAACTATTTATCAAGTAATTTAAAACCGAACGTAACATATGATTATAAGTTTAGTGAGAAAGAACTAAATGAGCTTTTAAAAAGTGTTTCTTTTGCAAAAGGAAAAGTATCAAAAGGAGAATTAATAATCTTAAAGGGAGATATTGTTGAAGGAAGAAAATTCAATGTTTTAAAATCGTATGAAGTAGCTTCTAGTTCTCTGATTTGGACAAAATCTAATTATAATTGGATTGTTTTCGGTTATACCATATTAGTGGCATTTGCTTTGTTGATGTTATTACTTTTTTTAGAAAAATATAGACTTGAAATATTTAATGACAACAATAAAGTAACGTTTATTTTCTTCAATGTCTTTTTGATGATTTTGGTACAAACCATGGTGGTAAAGTACAATTCAGATTATTTGTATGTTGTTCCGCTAAGTATTTTGCCAATTGTTTTAAAAGCTTTTTTTGATGCACGTTTAGGGTTGTTTACACACGTGCTTACTGTGTTGTTACTTGGGTTCATAGTGCCTAACAGTTTTGAATTTATTTACTTACACATTATTGCAGGAATTGTAACCATTTTAACGGTATCAGAACTTTATAAACGAGCGAGTCTATTTATGTCAATAGGACAAATTACGTTGATTTACATGCTTACTTATTTTGCATTTTCTATTTTAAAAGAAGGAAATGCAGATAAAATAAACTGGATGTACTTTGGGTTGTTTGCAGCCAACGGCTTATTATCGTTCTTAGCAGTATTTTTTATCTACTTTTATGAAAAACTCTTCGGCTTGGTTTCTGATGTAACCCTGTTAGAGCTTTCTAATACAAATTCAAAACTATTGAGAGATTTGAATGAAAAAGCACCAGGAACATTCCAACACTCCATGCAGGTGGCTAATTTAGCTGAAGCAGCAGCAAACGAAATAGGAGCAAACTCGATGTTAGTTCGTACAGGTGCTTTGTATCATGATATAGGGAAAATGATGAACCCGATGTACTTTACCGAAAATCAATCGACGGGAGTGAATCCACACAATGATTTATTACCAGTAGATAGTGCTCGTATTATTTTAGATCACGTAATTAACGGAATTGAAATAGCTAAAAAGAACAAGTTACCAGATAGGATCATAGACTTTATCCGTACACATCACGGAACAAGCGTTACATATTACTTTTATAAACAAGAACAAGAAAATAATTCAGATGTAGATATTAAGAAGTTTCAATATCAAGGACCTATTCCTTTTTCTAAGGAAACAGCTATTTTAATGATGTGTGATGCTGCTGAGGCGGCTTCTAAGAGCTTAAAAAATCCAACAGCACAATCTATAGATCAATTAATAGATAGGATAATAGATAAGCAAAAAAACGATAATCAGTTCATAAATTCAGATATTACTTTTAGAGAAATAGAAAAAATAAAAAAAATTATTAAGAATAAGTTGATGAATATCTATCACTTACGAGTTGAGTATCCAGAATAGGTAATTTTTTTATTAAAAAAGTTTGTAGAAACGTATATATAGTTATACATTTGCACTCGCAATTTTTAGTTCACGCTTCGGTAAGAATTAAGGAGAGGTGGCAGAGTGGTAATGCAGCAGCCTGCTAAGCTGTCATCCTTCGGGATGCCCGGGTTCGAATCCCGGTCTCTCCGCAAAAAGTTGTAGATGACACCAATCGGGGTGTAGCGTAGCCCGGTCATCGCGCCTGCTTTGGGAGCAGGAGGTCGCAGGTTCGAATCCTGCCACCCCGACATAATGGTCGCGTAGCTCAGCTGGATAGAGCATCTGCCTTCTAAGCAGACGGTCACAGGTTCGAATCCTGTCGCGATCACAATAAGCCTTACTAGAAATAGTGAGGCTTTTTTGTTTTTGTAGGTTTTATAGTACTTGTAGCTTATTTTGACTATTTACACTTCACTTGCTGTTTTTTTATAATTCCCCCTTTTGTAACCTTTTGAGGTATACAATAAGGTACCCATTTTACTTTCTGAGGTACCCATTTTTTATAAATTTTAAAACAATGAATAATAATAAGATACATATACTTTTCCTTATACAAAGAAATAAGGTTAATAAAAGAGGAGGTACTCCATTGAGGTGTAGGATAACTTACAATAAACATAGAAAGGATTTCTCTTTAGGATTATTTATTAACCCTAATTATTGGGATAGTAAGAAGCAAAAGCTTTTAGACAGAGCTGAAAATTCAAAAATTGTCAATACACAATTAAGCCTTATTAGTCAGAAGATTAATGAGGCTTTTTTATTGCTCCAACTTCAACAAGGTAATTTTGATGTAGATGATATTTATAGCCAGTATAAAGGAGAGAATATTAGAACTGAAAAAACACTCTTGGAATTATATGATTTACATAATAATGCAACAAAAGCACTTATAGGAGTAGATTTTAACGAAACGTCTTGGGGTAGGTATGTAGAGAATAAACGTAAAATAGCTGAGTTTATAAAGTATAAATATAAGAGATCTGATATTAAGTTAAATCAGCTTGAATTGAAGTTTATAAAGGATTTAGAGTATTATTTTAAAACACAAAAGAAGTTAAGTCAAGCTACTATTAATAGGAGCTTACAGCGCCTAAAAAAGATTGTTCAGTTTGGTATTGCAGAGAATTATTTAGATAATAATCCATTTGTTTTATATAAACCTACTAAACATAAATTGAAGCTTATTTACCTTACACCAGAAGAACTTAAAATTCTAGAAAAGCATTGCTTTAAACAAATTAAATTACAGCAAGTTAAAGATTTATTTGTGTTTTGTTGTTATACAGGATTAGCTTATCAAGAAATGTCCGCTTTGTCTAAAAAAGATATAAAGCTTGATTTTAAAGGTAATAAGTGGATTGAAATGTATAGAAAGAAGACAGCTTCAAAAATATCTGTACCAATACTGCCTGTTGCTGAAAGAATTTTAAAGAAATATGGTGAAAATTTACCTAAAATTAGCAATCAACGGTTTAATTCTTACCTGAAAGAAATAGCAGATGTTTTAGGGTTAGATAAAAAACTTACTCATCATGTTGCAAGGAAAACTTTTGCTACAACTGTGTTGTTATATAACGGAATACCAATGGAAGTAGTTTCTGAGTTATTAGGACATTCAAGATTACAGGTAACGCAAGAGCATTATGCAAAAGTTGTAAAAACTAAAGTTAGAAATGAGATGAATAAACTAGCTAAAAAACTAAATGGAAATGATTAGATTTATGGAGGTAATAAAATTACCAAGAAAATATAATATAGGTGTTTACTTATAACAAGCTCCTTGTACAGAAATCCGTCAAATTTCAATAGTAACCATAGGAGCAGCACAATAAGTAGATGCACACTCAATTCGGGTGTGTTGTCTCTGTGCTGTTTAGTGTGGTTAAGGTTCTTGGCGGAGCCTCTGTGCAGCTAGATAAGTAGGAGAGCACACCTTTCTTTTTTAATCAATATTTCTGTTAGCTTCTCCATAGGAATAAATATTATTAATTATGAAAAATTTTATTACAGAAAACAAACTTCTCTTAACAATCGTCTTTTTCTTAATAAACCTATCATTATTTTCTCAGAAAAACACAGATACAAAACTATATATAGGTGAAGGGGTGTACTTAAAGTATTTAGAGAATAACAAACTAATAAATACAGTGCCGATTGGTAAAAATCCATATGTATATTATGATACCTTTTTTAAAAACTACTATTCTTAATTCAGCATAAAAACTTTGAGTTTATATATAATGTAAGTTATTTAGGAGAATGAAAGATTATAAAGAAGAGTATAAAAAATTAGAAACAGGAGAAGTAATTAAACAAATAAGGCAAGTTTGTCCAGAAAAAGGAAAAATTTATGCTAAAACTATTGTTTATTATAATGAGGAAGGAGTAGCTTATAAAATAACTGAATGGGTACAAAATAAAGATAAGTCTATTGCTTATAATACTAGATATATTCCACACTTTAATTGTTTTGGAGAGTTAAAATTACAATAATCAAAGGAATGTTTTATAGAATAAAACTTGGCAATTTGACTTAGGTCATTTTGCAAAGTTTTGTTAATAAAGTTCTCGTAAATATTTATATCTTTACTGTTTACACTTTTGTAAATTTCTTACAACATTTTAATTGTAATGCGTACAGACAAACTAGACCTAACCACACCAGACTTGGTAAACCAAAATATAGAAAAAATAGCCGCTTTATTCCCTAACTGTGTTACAGAAACAGCAGAAGGTAAAGCCATAGATTTCGACACATTAAAACAAGAACTTAACTATGAGGTAGTAGAAGGTGCAAAAGAAAGGTATCGACTAGAATGGCCTGGTAAAAAAGAAGCTATTGTAACCGCTAATTTACCTACCACCAAAACATTACGTCCTGTACGTGAAGATTCTGTAGACTTTGATACTACTGAAAACCTTTACATAGAAGGCGATAACCTTGAAGTACTCAAAATTTTACAAGAAAGCTACTTAGGTAAAATTAAAATGATATACATAGACCCACCTTACAACACCGGTAAAGACTTTGTATATAAAGACAATTTTACACAAGACAGTGCAGATTATAAAGAAGAAACCGACCAAACAGATGAATATGGCAACCGTTTAGTAGCCAACCCAGAAACCGCAGGGCGTTACCATAGCGACTGGCTCTCTATGATGTACCCACGCTTAAAATTAGCACGTAATTTATTAACCGATGATGGAGTGATTTTTATGTCTATTGGTGAAGAGGAAGTTGCTAATTTAAAATCTATATGTTCAAACATTTTTGGTGAAGCAAATTTTATATCTAATATTATATGGCAATCCAGAACATCTATTTCTAATGATCAAAATGTGTCTTTAAATCATAACCATACGCTTATTTATTCGAAAAGTAATTTTAATGTGAAATTTGGAGGTGAACCTTTAAATCAATCTGAATATTCTAATCCAGATAATGATAAACGTGGTCCTTGGAAATTAGTACCAATTGATGCTAATAAAGCTGGTGGAGATACAATGTATGCTATTAAGAATCCTAAAACCAATGAGGAGTTCTATCCGCCTAATGGAAGAATTTGGGCGATAAATGAAAAAACGTATAAATCTTTATTTGACGATGGACGAATAAAATTCGGAAAAACAGATGATAGTTCACCCAAGAAAAAATTGTTTTTAAAAGAGAGGCTAGATAAAGGCGATGTTAAAACGCCTAGTTCAATTTTGTTGAAAGGAGGAACAACAAAGGATGGGACAAACGAGATTATGGATTTATTTGATGGAAAAAAAGTTTTTAGTTATCCGAAACCTTCATTATTAATTGAAAAACTTTTGAATTATGGAGGTGCTAAAGATAATGATATAATTTTAGATTTTTTTTCAGGTTCAGCTTCTTCTGCTCACTCTGTACTTAGTTTAAATGCTAAAGATGGTTTTAAAAGAAAGTTTATTATGGTTCAACTTCCTGAAGATTTAGAAAAATCAAAATTAAATGCTGATTCTGCATCAAAAAAGGCAATAGAAACAGCTATGGATTTTTTAGAAAAAGATAAAAAACCAAAGCTACTAACGGAGATAGGTAAAGAACGTATCCGTAGAGCAGCAGCTAAAATAAAAGAAGAAACCAAAGCGGATATAGATTACGGTTTCAAAGTCTTTAAAGTAGCCAGTAGCAATATGCAAGAGGTGTATTACAAGCCTCAAGACTACAACCAAGGGCAATTAGATGTGTTTGCAGATAACATAAAAGAAGATAGAACTTCAGAAGATTTACTCACACAAATATTACTAGATTGGGGTTTACCACTTACCCTAAAAACCCAAAAAGAAACCGTATTAGGTAAAGAAGTATTTGTAGTAGACACCAATTACTTACTCGCTTGTTTTGATAAAGACTTAGACGAGGCATTTGCCAAAGAAATTGCCAAACACCAACCGTTACGTTTTGTGTGTAAAGACAGTAGTTTTAAAAACGATACTGCCAAAGAAAACGTAAAGCAGTTGCTAAAGCAATTAAGCCCTAACACAGAAATGAAAGTGATATAAAAGAAAAAAATAAACAAATACGCTTAAGAAGAAGTTAACAGTTAAAATTAAATTCAAAAAATTTAAATGATAGGAAATAACTATAAATCACAAAGAGACAATACCATAGATATAGCTAACAATTACTTGGCAAAAACAGATGAAAATGATGGTGTAGATAAGTCATTTTTACAACAAAGAGTAGATGCCTTAAAAAATGGCAAGTTTTTATTATCGGTAGCGGGAGAAGTAAAAGCAGGTAAATCTACATTTATCAATGCTTTATTGGGTAAAGAAATTTTGCCTTCAGATGTTTTACAGGCTACCAGTGCTATTGTAGAAATTTTTAAATCAGATACTTCATTTTTAAAAGTTGTTTACGCAGACGATACAATAGAAGAATTATATGACGATCTTTCTACCAAAGATATTGATGAAGCCAAAGAAAAATTAAGTCAAATATGTAGAATAGAAGACAAATACAGAAATATTCCCCACACCTTAATCAATAATTTTATTATATCAAATGATAAGTTAGATGTTACCGATGAGTTAATTGAAAACTTAGAAGCTGTTTCAGGAATGAATCTACAAAATGAAAAACAACTTATAGAAAGTTATATAGCTGAAACACCTAAAAGCAAAATACCCGTAGAAATTAATTTTGGATATCCATTAAATTGGAATTTTGAAGAGTTAAGAATTGTAGATAGTCCTGGTGTAAATGCTACAGGAGGTGTGCAAGATGTTTCTTTAAAGTTTTTAGAAAAAGCGAATGCTATTTTATTTGTGCACCCAATAAAGCCTATAGAATCAGAATCTTTTAAAAATTTTGTAAACAAAACTATTTCTAATAAAAGTAGCGAAAACTTATTCTTAATCTTAACTCATAAAGGTTTATATGAAGAGGATGAGGTACAAAGGTTATTAAATGAAGCTAGACGTTTGTATGGTGGTATTATAGCAGAAGACAGAATTATAGCGGTAGATAGTGTTCTGGAACAAATTAATAATGAATTAAAAAATCAAGTTCCACTCAAAATAATTAGAGAAAACAAAGTAAAAAAGAAAATACTTTCTTCATATAGAGAACAAGCCGAAGATGAGGAAAGAGAGTTGGTAGATGTGGTTAATGAGGCCGCAAATTTTCAGCAAATTTATACAACCATAGATGAGTATTCTATGAAAGCACCTCAACTGCAGCTAAAAGAAATTTTAGAAACAATAAAGGCAGGGTATGCTGAGCAAGACAAGTTACTGTCAGAAAAAATAGATAGATTAAACTTAAAGAAAAAAAGTCCTCAGAGTTTTGCGAGAGAAATAGAAAGAATTACCGAAGTATTAGAAACGTTTAAATTAAAGATATACGAAATTAACTTGGAAGCAAACGATGTTTTTGGTGGTAATTCTAATTCAGAGGTAGTAAAAAATATAAATAGTATAGTCACTAATTACCTAAATAAAATAAATGCTCAACAAGATGATAAATCAATGAAAAAATTGGTGATTGATTTCCAAAACGAAGTGTCATCAGAAGTGGATAAATTCTCAAAGAATATCACCAGCTATTTTTTTGAAAAACTAAAAGAATTAGACATTAGCTTTAAAGGAACTCACAATGTTACAATACCTAAAATAGATCTAAAGGCTATTGAAAAATTTGCATTAAAAGATTCATATGAAGTGGAAGATGTATACGAAAGTAGAAAATTTGATGCTTGGGATTGGGGAACATTAGGTATTGCACGTTTCTTTAGAGAAAATAATGTAAAAGTAGGAACCAAAGAGGTGTTTAACAATGAAAAATATTTAAACAATGTAAAACAGCAAATAACTTCTTTTTTACAAAAAACCAAACTAGACACTATAACTCAAACCAAAAATATAGTAAAAGATTATTTAAACAATGTTGCAAGTAAGGTAAACAAAGCTATTAATGAAAGACAGGGAGAGTTAGATATAGAAAAACAAAAAAATCTAAGTAATGAAAAAATATTAGAAACATTAGATGGCTTAAAAAAAAAGCATCAAACGTACCCTAGTATCATAAAAAATATAGATGAAATTATAGAAGAAGTTACGTTATGAGCAACATAAAAAAAAACATAGAACAACAGTTTAACAACATTAAAAACGATATTAAAATTCAATTAGATAAAGAATTTGATATTGAACAAACTACAAAACATTTAGCGAGTTATTTACCTAAAGAGGTTATGTATAATTCAGAATTACTTGTAGAAACATTGTTGTCTAACTTAATGAAAGAAGCAAAAAGCACTATAGAAAATTTAGATGTGAAAACTAAAAATCTTTTTTACAGTGAAAAGCTAAATGAAAAAATATTAGAATTTGCTAATAGTTTAAAAGAAGATAAAAATCTAATTAATAATGCGGTTGAGTTTCAGAATGATAAAAGTAAGTTAAACGCAATAATTGCTGGAGGTACTACTTTTGTTATGGGAGCTATAGGAGTAACATCAATAGCTTCAAGTAGTATAATTAATCTAATTGTTTCTGGAATAGTAGCTTTAGTAGTTGCTGCACTTGTTTTTAAAGTAGTATATAAAAAACAATTAGAGAAAACTAGAGAAAATATAAGACAAGTTGCGAAATCTTACCTTAATACAACCCAAGAACAAGTTGAAAATTGGTTAGACCAGGTTGAAATTGCCTTTAATAAGGAATTACAACTTTTTTTAAATAAAAATGCAAATTTAAACTTAAGGACTAACTAATAGAAAAAATATGAAAAAGGTAACTTCAAACATTACATTTCAAAATCAAGATATTACAAAACAATTAATTGTAGGGGCAGAGAAATTAATACCATGGTTAGCTGTAAATCATCAAAATTTAATTTCAAAAAACACAAAACAAGATACTAATAATTGGTTAGATACATTTTATTTGTTTCCCTTAACCGAAATTTCAGTAAATACCAATACAGAAGATATACATACTTTAATCAATCAGAGGTATAATACTTTGTTAGCGGCTGCTAATAAATCTGGAATTACCGTTGCAACCATTATTTCTAGTAATCACAACGGAAATAAAGTTTATTTAGGTTTTAAAAGAGAAGATACAAATGAACAAGATGTAGAGTTCTTTTCTTCTCTTATAAATGGAATATTACCAGGAAAAAAAATAGAATATTCAGAACAAACTACCTTTTCTTCTTTGTGTAAAGGATTTTCTAAAGGAGGAGTGATAACAGGGCTACCTACTTTAAAAGTTGATGAAGAAAAAGTACAGTTTAATATGGCTTCTGTAATAAGAAGTTTGTATGGTAAGCAATATACTTTAGCTATTATTTCTACTCCTATTTCATCAGAAAACCAACAGAATACGTATAGAGAACTTTTAAGTTTAAGAGATCAATTTCATGCCTTAGCTAAACAAACAAAAGGAAAAGATGAAGGTGAAACACTTACTGATGGTACTTCATACCAAAAGACAAAAGGAGTTTCTAAAACTAGAGGACATAATTCAGGACTAAATATAATAGTTGCAAACTATTCTCATAACAGGTCTACGACAACCAATTTTAATGATTCTTATGGTATTAATAAGTCTATTGCTAATAGTTACTCAGAATCGTTATCCTATGAACAACAAAACGGATTGGCCTTAGAACTAGAGAAATTAACAGAACATTTGTTAGAGAGAACAGTAAAAGGGTTTAATACAGGTATGTGGGAAACATCAATTAGTTTTTCGACACCTGATACTGTTACTGGAGAAATTTTAGGAGGTAGTTTTTTAGGAGAGTTGTCAAAACCTAGTAATCAATTATTACCACCTTCTCAAATGTTTATGGGAAATTTAAACCAAAATCAAAGTTTATTTATTCCTGTTGATAATGCTAAAAACACAATTTTTCCTAAAAGCTTAACATCTTATATTACAAGTCAAGAACTAGCATTAATTACTACCCCACCTGCTGAATCTTTACCAGGGTACGAAATTAAAAAAATGCCTTCTTTGGCCTTAAACGATGTCAGTACTAACCAAGGATTAAAAATAGGTAACATAACAGATTTTGGAAATCCTTTGGTCAATTCGAATTTAAGTTTAACTACAAAAGATTTGAACAAACATTTATTTGTTTGTGGTTTAACAGGAAGTGGAAAAACAACAACGGTAAAAAACATTCTAAAAAACATTGTTGTTAAAGAAAAAATACCGTTCCTAATTATTGAATCTGCCAAACGTGATTACAGACAATTGTTAGCAGATGAGACTTTTAAAAATAATTTAAACATTTATACTGTAGGAGATGCTTCTGTAAGCCCTATAAAATTCAATCCTTTTTATGTACAAAGAGGTATTCATTTATCAGAACATATAGATTATTTAAAAGCTATTTTTAATGCTAGTTTTTCTCTTTATGGTCCAATGCCTGCAATTGTAGAAAAATGTATTCATAACATTTATGCAAAAAAAGGGTGGGATATAGTCAAAGGTTTTCATCCAATTTTTTCAGATAATTTTGGACGATATGATGATTCTGCTTATGACTCACCACAACATCTTTATTTTTTTCCAACCTTGAGTGATTTAAAAGAGGAAGTAGAAAATTATGTGAAACACAAACTTGCATATAAAGGTGAATTACAAGATAATATTAGAACAGCCATTGTAGTACGTTTAGAGAGCCTTTCTGTGGGGGCTAAAGGAATGATGTTTGACACCTATGACGTACACCCTTTAGAAGAATTGTTGCAAAAAAACACAATTCTTGAAATGGAGAGCTTAGCAGATGATGATGACAAAGCTTTTTTTGTAGGATTAATGTTGGTAATGATTAGTCAATATCGTCAAAAAGACAATCCTGCTATAAATCCCGGGAAAGGTAATAGAGGTTTACAGCATTTTATGGTCATTGAAGAAGCGCATCGTTTATTAAAAAATGTAGCAACTGAAAAAACATCTGAAGGAATGGGAAATCCTAAAGGGAAAGCTGTAGAGTTATTTACAAACGTGATTGCCGAAATGCGTTCTTTAGGACAAGGTGTTGCTGTGGTAGAACAAATTCCTTCAAAAATATCTCCAGATGTAATCAAAAATACAAACACTAAAATAGTACATCGCTTAGTTGCAAAAGATGATCAATCTTTGCTTTCAGGTTCTTTAAGTATAACAGATGAAGATGCATTGTATTTAAGTAGATTAGTTACAGGTCATGCACTTGTTCACAAAGAAGGTATGGAAAGACCTGTAGAATGTAAAATGATAAACAATATCAATGCAGCAGCAGCTAGTGATTTAAAAGTTGCTAAATTAATGGAAGCTCATCAAATAAAAACACTGCACCCTTTTGAAGTTTATTCATTGTCTAAAACTTTAGGTGAAAAAGGAAAAGTGTGGGGTCAAAAACTATTAAATTCTCTTTGTACCATAGAATATATAAAACTTAAGGGAAAAATAGAATCTTTTGAAAGAGCTATCGAGCAAGAAATCAAAATTTCAGGTAAATATTTTAAAACTAATTTATATAATGAATTTGCTATAAAACAAATATTTAATTTCTTAACCCAAGGAATCTACAAAACAAATAATAAAATACCTTTAACATTAAAAACGACCTTACACAATTTATTGATTCACAAAAAAGAAGAGGATTTTATCCTTTTTAAGAAGGAAATATCACAGTATTGGGGAATGAATGAAAAAGAATTTGTGAACAGAGTGGTTTTAGCTTTGGTTAAAAACATGGAGTTAAAAGGTAAAGTGGAAAATAAAGACACTGCAATAAGTAGTTACTATATATAAATATTAAAAGGATGATAGAAAATTTAGCAAGTGCAATTAAAGAAACAGGAATACAATCAATCAAAGAGGTAAAAGAGGTTACAAGTATTGAAACATCTTTAGAAACTATTAATATTGTAGAAGATTGTTCCCTTGAAGCTTTGGAAGCTGAAAATCAGATTTTAGAAAATCAATATTCTGAATCAAGTTTCAAGAGTATAAACGAAATGAATATAAGTGCTGAAGAAAAAGAAATTTATGATCAAGCTGGTTTAAAAAAAGAGACAATCAATAATAGAGAAGTTTTAATTCAACCCAATATAGATTATCATAGTCCATTAGGAATTCCAGGTATTGAAACACAAACAAATTTAGACAGAATGAATGCTGGTTATGCTCCATTAGATGAGAATGGAAATGCGTATCAGTTACATCATATTGGCCAAGAAAATAATAGTCCATTAGCGGAACTTACAAATGAGCAACATCAAGCTAATGGTAATTATAGTATTTTACATACTAAAGAAGGACCTTCTGAAATTAACAGAAAAGAATTTAATGAACAAAGAGCAGAGCATTGGAAAGAACGTGCAGCACAAATAGAATTTTAAATTGATTAATAAAAAAGTATTATGTTTAAAAATATAGACAATTCAATACCAGGTGTGTCAAGTGAACAGATATCACAATTAGAAGAAATTATAGAAGGAGAATTACCTCTAGATTACTTAGAATATTTAAAACAATATGGTTTTGTTTCTTTACAGGGAAGGGATTTATTTGGTTTAGGTAATGATAAGTTTTTTAATACATTAAAAGAAACCAAAGGTTTACAGGATAATTTTAATTTAAAGAAAACGCTTGTTGCTTTGGAAAATGTAGGAACACAATCTATGTATTTAGTTTTAAATACGAATAATGGTTCTGTGTATGAGTGGACTCCTTCTGGAAATCTAAAAAAAATATATAATTCTTTTAAAGAGTTTACAGAGAAGGATTTTTAAGAGAATATTACATTTTTTAGAATTGTTTTGATATAATAAATTCAAAAAAAATAGAGTTTCGAGGCAAGTTTTGTAAAAGTAAAATAACAAATTAAATGAAATTACAGTTTAAAGAACAACAATTTCAAATAGAAGCAGTAAATGCTATAACCAATTGCTTTTTGGGTCAACAAAAAGGGGTAAACCATTTTACTTTAGAGCGTAGTAAAGCTTTATTACAAAAAGCACAGCAAGCGGCTAAAGGTGTTAATACCTTAGAGTTTGAAGAAGAAGTAAACGAAAATATAGGTTATCGTAATAAGTTAATTTCTATTACAGACAATCAATTGCTACAAAATATAAAAAATGTACAGAGTAGTAATGATATTAGAGAAAGTGAAACTCTAGAAAAGCCAAGAGTTCAAAAAAAAGGCATCAACCTTACCATAGAAATGGAAACAGGTACAGGTAAAACCTATACTTACATTCGTACAATGCACGAGTTACACGAGCAATATGGTTGGTCTAAATTCATCATTATTGTACCTAGTGTTGCTATTCGTGAAGGTGTGTACAAGTCGTTTGAAGTGACACAAACGCACTTTCAAGAAAAATATGGGCATAAAATAGCACCATTTATTTACGATTCTAAAAAGCCTACAGATATAGAAACCTTTGCATCCGATAATCGTATTAGTGTAATGATTATTAATACCCAAGCTTTTAATGCAAAAGGTAAAGATGCAAGACGTATTTATGCAGAAATAGATGGTTTCCAATCCAGAAGACCAATTGATATCATTGCACAAACCAATCCTATTCTAATTATTGATGAACCGCAATCGGTAGATGGTAAAAAAACCTTGGAGAGTATGCAAGATTTTAATCCGCTGTTTACCATCCGTTATTCTGCTACGCATAAAGAAGAATATAATAAAGTATATCGTTTAGATGCACTAGACGCTTATAGTAAAAAGTTGGTCAAAAAAATACACGTTAAAGGGATTAACCTTAAAGGGTCTACAGGTACTACAGGCTATGTATATTTAGAACAAATTGCTGTAAAAGCAGGCAAGCCACCAGTTGCTATTGTAGAGTATGAGAAAAGACAAGGTACAGGCGTAAAACGTAAAAGAGAACGTTTAGAAGAAGGTACTAACCTTTATGAGTTATCGGGCGAAATGCCACAATATAAAAATTGCTTAATTACAGATATTAATGGGGCTTCTAATACTATTTCTGTAAATGGGGTAACCTTACAAGCTGGTGAAGCTTTAGGCGATTTAGACGAGCAAGCGTTTAGACGTATACAAATTCGTGAAACTATTTTATCACATCTACATAAAGAGAAAGAATTATATACACGAGGTATAAAAGTACTATCCTTATTTTTTATAGATACGGTAGATAAATACCGTAAATATGATGAAAATGGAGAGCAGGTATTAGGGGAGTATGCACAAATATTTGAAGAAGAATATAACAAGGTTAAAAGCGATTTTTTAGACTTGTTTCAACAAGAATATAATGACTACTTAAAAGATACAGATCCTGGTACTGCACGTAAAGCGTATTTTCCTAGTGCTTATGCAGAATTTTTAGATAGAGATAAAGCTAACGAAATTCATAATGGTTATTTTTCTATAGACAAAAAGAAAAAGTTTATAGACCCAAGTGTAAAACGTGGTAAAGAAGATTCTGATGATATTTCTGCATACGATTTAATAATGAAAGATAAAGAACGCTTGTTAAGTATGGACGAACCTACACGTTTTATCTTTTCACATTCAGCCTTAAAAGAAGGTTGGGACAATCCAAACGTATTTCAAATTTGTGCCTTAAAGCATTCCGAAGCAACCATTAGAAGACGTCAAGAAGTGGGTCGTGGTATGCGTTTGTGTGTTAATAAAGAAGGAATTCGTCAAGATTATGATACGGTGGGTGAAAATGTACACCATATTAATAAATTAACCATAATTGCTTCTGAGAGTTATGAGGATTTTGCAAAAGGTTTACAAACCGAAATTGCAGCAACCTTAAAAGACAGACCGCAAAAAGCAGAAGTAGAATTTTTTGTGGGTAAACTGGTTACAGATGCGATGGGTGTAGAAATGCGCATAGATAAAGATACAGCCAAAAAGCTAAATAAGATTTTATACAAGAATGATATCATAGATGAAGATGATAAAATTACAACCGAAGGTAAAGAAGCTATTGAGCAAAACAAAGTTAATTTACCAGAAAATCTAGAAGCGTTTAGAGAGGCAATAACCAAATTATTAAAATCTGTTTATACTGGTGAAATGATAAAGCCAGAAAATGATAGAGATAAAATAACAGTAACTTTAAATAAAAACTTCCATAAAAAAGAGTTTCAAGAGTTATGGAGTAAAATTAACATCAAAACTATTTATGAGGTAAAATTCAATTCTAATAAATTAATAACTGATAGTGTAACTAGAATAAATGCAGATTTACATATTTCTGATAGAGTGTACGAAATTAAAACAGGTTTCCTGAAAGATAGTAATAAAGAAGAATTAGAAAGTAAAGACGGTTTTAAGCAAACCAATAGAGAGTCTAAAAAACTGAATGCAGATTTGTATACAGATACAGTGTATGATATTGTAGGAGAAATTGTAAACAGTACCAATTTAACACGTAGAACAATAGTAGAAGTGTTAAAGAAAATAAGTCCGCAAAAGTTTGTATTAATTCGTAAAAACCCAGAAGAGTTTATTGCCAAAACTGCCAATTTAATAAACGAGGTAAAAGCAAGTTTAATATTAAATAACATTACCTTTCATAAAACAGAAGATCGTTTCGATTCTAAAACCGTATTCACTAACGATGTAACGGTAGATAGAAACGCACAACAAGTAAAAAATCATATTTACGATTATATCATTGCAGATTCTAATATAGAAACAGCATTTGCAGAAGCATTAAGTAATAGTGTTGAGGTGTCGGTATTTGCCAAACTACCTAAAGACTTTTATATCACAATACCTACAGGAGATAAAACAGGAAGATACAGTCCAGATTGGGCAATAGTTTTTGATAAAGAAAAAGTACGCGAAATTTATTTTGTAGCAGAAACAAAGGGTTCTGATAATGTAAACGATTTACGTGGTATTGAAGCTTTAAAAATACATTGTGCAGAAGAACATTTTGCAGCAATTGGAGAGGGTGAAGTAAAATTTAGCAAAGTAAGTTCTTATGAAAAAATGATGGAAATGGTAACCTTGAATTAGAAAACGGCACAATGAAAATTATAGATAACATCACCAACCGTTTAAATGACGAATTAAAAACGGAAATAAAAAAAGGAAGTAAACTAGCAATTGCAGCTTCTTCATTTTCTATTTATGCATTCGAGGCTTTAAAGAAAGAGTTAAAAGGTATCGATGAATTAAAATTTATTTTTACCTCACCTACATTTATAAAAGAAAAACTCAATAAAGAATCTAGAGAATTTTACATTCCTCATATCTTTAATGAAGCTGATTTATGTGGTGGTGAGTTTGAATTGCGCTTAAAAAATGAGTTAAACCAAAGAGCCATAGCTAAAGAATGCTCACAATGGGTAAAAGATAAAGTAACCTTTAAATCTAATAAAAACAGTGCTACACCACTTAATGGTGTAATTCATATAGATAATAATTCAGAAGGTGCTGCCTATGCAAATGTAAACGGTTTTACAACCTCAGATTTAGGTGTTAGTCATAAAAAAGGCTTTCCAACATTAATCCAAAAAGTAGATTTTCCACAGAGTAATGCCTACTTAGAGTGGTTTAATCAAATTTGGGAAAATCAAGAAAACTTGCAAGATGTTACCAATTTTGTGCAAGAATATTTTGAAAATGCTTTTAAAGAAAATAGTCCTGAATTTATCTACTTTATTACCTTATACAACATCTTCAACGATTTTCTAGATGATATTGCAATGGAAAATTTACCCAATGATGAAATTGGTTTTAAAGATACCGTTGTTTGGTCTAAGTTGTATAATTTTCAACGTGATGCTGTAATTGGTGCTATTAATAAATTAGAAAAATACAACGGTTGTATCATTGCTGATAGTGTAGGGTTAGGTAAAACCTTTTCAGCTTTAGGCGTTATTAAATATTATGAAAAACGAAACAAAGATGTATTAGTACTTTGCCCTAAAAAATTAGAAGCCAACTGGAATACCTATCGTCAAAACGATAAAGACAATATTTTATCAAAAGACAGATTTAGATATGATGTATTATTTCATACCGATTTATCACGTGAAAAAGGAATGAGTAATGGTCGTAGATTAGAAAACGTTAATTGGGGGAATTATGGGCTAGTAGTGATAGATGAATCGCATAATTTTAGAAATAACAATACCTCAGTTGGAAAAGAAAATAGATATCAAAAGTTATTACGTAAAATAGTACAAGAAGGGATTGAAACAAAGGTGTTAATGTTATCAGCAACGCCAGTAAATAATAGGTTTAATGATTTAAAGAATCAATTGGCTTTAGCTTATGAGGGTGCTTCTAAAAAAATAGATGAAAAGCTGGATACTGAAAGAGGAATTGATACCATTTTTAGAAGAGCACAGTTAGCATTTAATAGTTGGTCTAAGTTTGAAACTGAAAACAGAACAACGGAAAAGTTATTAGAAATGCTAGATTTTGATTTCTTTGAAATTTTAGATAGTCTAACAATTGCTCGTTCAAGAAAGCACATTACAACGTATTACGATACCTCAGATATTGGAGAATTTCCTAAACGAAATAAACCAATTTCTATACAAAGTCCTTTAACCAATACCAAAGGCACTAACTACATAGAAATTGCTGAAAGGTTAACCTTGTTAAACCTTTCTGTGTATTCGCCTTTAAGTTATATTTTACCAAGTAAAGTGCAATTGTATGCAGATTTGTATGATAAAAATGTAAAAGCAGGTTCTAGTAAGTTCGCACAAATAGATAGAGAATCTAGTTTAAAGATTTTAATGCGTATGAATTTATTAAAACGTATTGAAAGTTCGGTATATGCTTTTAGATTAACGGTTGAAAATATTCTAGGACAAATCAATAATGCTATTAATGCGATTGAGAAAGGGGAAGAGAATACGTTTTCTGGTTTACAAGCAAATATTGCTAATGATATAGATTGGGATGCAGATTGGGGTGATGAAGAAAATGTAATTGGGAAGAAAGTGAAAGTTCATATTGCTGATATGGATGGCAGGCGTTGGAAAGAAGATTTAAGTGCAGATGTGGCTATTTTAAAACAACTGCTTTCAGAAATAAAACCAGTAAAAGATAATCTTGATTTTAAGTTAAAAGATTTAAAAGAGCTGCTTAAAAATAAAATAGAGAAACCTTTAAATGATAACAATAAAAAGGTAATCGTATTTACCGCGTTTGCCGATACAGCCAATTACTTATATGATAGTTTAAAGTCAGAGTTTAAAAGTTTATATGGTTTAAATACTACATTAATTACAGGGAGTAAACGTAAATGTACAACAAAAGAAATACCAACAGATTTAAATACGCTTTTAACCTGTTTTTCACCACGTTCTAAAAGCAAACAACAACTACATCCTAATATCAAAGAGGATATTGATATTTTAATTGCTACTGACTGTATTTCAGAAGGTCAAAACTTACAAGATTGCGATTTTTTGATTAACTATGATATACATTGGAATCCTGTACGTATCATTCAACGTTTTGGTCGTATTGATAGAATTGGTTCAACCAATGATAACATTACTATGGTTAATTTTTGGCCAGATATCACTTTAGATAATTACATCAATTTAAAATCTAGAGTAGAAAACAGAATGTTAATCAGTAATATGGCAAGTACTGGTGATGATAATATTCTAAATACAGAAGATAAAGATTTAGAATATCGTAAAATTCAATTAAAAAAATTGCAAGAAGAAGTAGTTGATTTAGAGGACTTACGAGAAGGTGTAAGCATTACAGATTTAGGATTAAATGATTTTAGAATCGATTTATCCAATTACATCAAAAAATTTGGTGAGTTAAAAAATATTCCAGAAGGTTTACATGCTATAACCGAAGCAAATGAGTTTTTTGAAAGTGGTGTAGTCTATGTATTAAAGAATGTGAATTCAGCAGTCAATATTGATAAAATGAATCGTTTGCATCCATATTACATGGTCTATATTAAAGAAAATGGAGAGGTTAAATTTGGGCATTTAGAAGGTAAAAAAACACTAGATGTTTTTAGAATGTTATGTAAAGACAAAAAAGAACCTTTACTAGAAGTTTGCAAATCTTTTGAAATAGAAACAAACGAGTATAAAGATATGTCTAGGTATTCAAGTTTACTAAAACAAAGTATTGCATCTATTGTGGATACAGAAGAAGAAAAGGAAGTGTTAAGTTTATTTAAAGCTGGTGGCACAGCATCTGGTAAAAGCCAAATTAAAGGAATAGAAGATTTTAAATTAATTTCATTTTTAGTTATAAAATAAATGAGTTTTTTTCAACTACCCATACAAACTAAAAAACATAAAAGTATTCCAAAAAATGCTTTTTATGAGTATGCAACAACTAAACAAAAACAGTTGTTTGTAGATGTGGTTGATAAAATTAGGTGGCAAAACAAATTAGCAGCGGATACAATTAACTTAACAGGTATTGAAGTACAAGAAATTCAAATCTTTGAAATACAATTAAAACAAAAAAAGAATATTGAATCCGTATTGCCTATTATAGAAAAAGCAATCCCTTATCACATCATATTTATAATATCATATAATGATGAGGTAATGTTGTATACATCACAAAAGCATGCGCATCCAGTTAATGAAAATAATGCAGTAGTAGATTGGGTATTTAAGACAGATTGGTTTTTAGATAAAAAAGAAGAATACCAATTAAATTTAAAAGTTAGTTTAGATAAGATTTTTGAAGATTTTTGTTTCAAAATTTCAAATAATAGTAATATAGCATCAGAAGAAGATTTAAAATCTTTAATTGAAAAAGAACAGAAAATACAAGAGCTAAAAAATCAAATATCTAAAATAGAAACACAAATAAAAAGAACGAAACAATTCAATAAGAAACAACCTTTAAATAGTAGGCTCAATTTACTTAAAGAAAAACTCAGTTTTCTTTCATAGATATAAGTTTTTTAAAATAAAACTTCACAACTTGGCTAAAGTCAAAAAGCCAACTTTTTTAAAAAAATATTTTTTTCATTTTTTTTGACATTTTCTTTCTGGCAAAAGTACACGATAATTAAACAAACACTCCCCCCTTAGTTTGAGGGTGGCGGAATACCCCCACTATTGTTTAATTTAAAATTTAAAAAGATGGTTACTATTAAAGGACACAAACAAAGAGAAAACTCAGAAGGAGAAAAGTTTAATGTATTAGTTGTTCAAGGAGGTGTTACTCCTGTAAAAAGTAAAGATACAGGAAGAATGTATTTTACAGCTAAAACAGCAACAGTTTCATGTACTTTCGATGAAAGTATGTGTAAAGATTTAGTGGGAACAAAATTCCCTGGTGAGATTGTTAAAATAGAATGTGAACCTTTCGAGTATGTTTTACCTGAATCAGGTGAAGTAATTACATTAACTCATCGTTGGGAATACCGAGATGAAATCTTAGAAGAAATCAACGAACAATTAATACCAGAAAGAGATGTGATATAATCACATTTTGATATTACTAATAATCAAAGAGCCATAATAGGCTCTTTTTTTTTGATATATACATTAATTAAAAATTCATTTTATGAAATTACAACAAGCAAAGAAAGAACAAGTTAAACTCCGTATTGGTTTGAGTGGAGCTTCTGGTTTTGGTAAAACCTATTCAGCACTTTTATTAGCCTATGGTATAACCAATGATTGGAGCAAAATAGCTGTTATTGATACAGAAAATGGTTCAGCCAATTTGTATGCGGAACTAGGCAATTACAACACAGTTGCATTGCATTCACCTTATGCACCAGAAAGGTATATTGAAGCTATTGAATTATGTGAAAAAGCTCAAATGGAAGTAATCATCGTTGATTCAATTACTCACGAGTGGAATGGTACTGGTGGTTGTTTACAAATTCATGAGCAACTTGGGGGTAGGTTTCAAGATTGGGCAAAAGTTACTCCAAGGCATCAAGCTTTTATTGATAAAATACTACAATCAAACTGTCATATTATTACTACTGTACGTAGAAAAATAGATTATTCTTTAGATGTTAATTCTAATGGAAAATCAAAAGTAATTAAGCATGGAACAAAGGAAATTACTAAAGAAGGCTGGGAATATGAGCTTACTGTAAATTTCGAGTTAGTAAATGATAAGCATTTAGCAGTAGCAAGTAAAGATAGAACAGGCTTATTTATGAATAAACCTGAATTTATTATCTCTTCTGGAACTGGTAAACTACTTAAAAAATGGTGCGATTCAGATACTACTATTGAAAATATTTTCAATGAAATTAATCAATGTTTATCAGTTGAAGGATTGAGACATATTTATACTAAATACCCTAATCTACAAGAAGCTATAAAAGAAAAGGTATTAGAAAGAAAACAAGAAATAGAATCTTCTAATTCTGAAGTTATAGATAATAAACAAATTGTTGAATCCATAAAACCAAGTAGTAATGGAGTTAGTTCTTAATAACGTAAATTCTCAATCGAATCTTACACCTCCAGAAAAGATAGATAATCCAACATTTAAAAATCCATTTATCGAAGCTAACACAAAAGAGGTTACTGTTCAGCATTTGGTTAATGATACTATTTTACCTGTATTCTCAAAAGACAATGAAGTTACTATTAGTCATGCAGAATTTATAAATACTACAATAGAAGCGTTGGAACAAGTATTCCCTACACATCAATTCAATGAACCTAATGTTAGAGTTTCACATATTGTAAAAGGAAGAATACCAAGTGCTATTGGTAAAACCGTTAAAGAGCTTGAAGAACATGAGAAAACTATTTATTATGAAAGAATGGCTTTCTGTATTGAAATACCAAGTATTAGACAAAACATAAATGGTAATGATTTATCACTTGTAGTTGGAGGTGTAAGAGCTTTTAATAATGAGAATTTATATAGTAAAAAATCATATGAAAAGTTTAAAGTTTTTATTGGTTTTGTGAATGCTGTATGTACAAATTTATGTGTTGCTACTGATGGTTTTAAAGATGATTTAAAAGTGCTAAATACTAATGATTTACAGCAAGGAATAATTAATCTTTTTAAAGCTTACAACCAAGAAAAACATTTAGGGAATATGGAAAGGTTAAGTAAGTTTTACTTATCAATGGAACAAGTGGCTCACTTAATTGGTAAGATGAAAATGTATCAATATTTAAACAATTCAGAAAAGAAGCATTTATTTCCTTTGGATTTTAATGACACTCAAATTAATACTATAGCTAAAAACTACTTTAAAGATGAAAACTTCAATGTTTCTCCTGAAGGAATGATAAACTTATGGGAACTATATAACTTATTTACAGGAGCAGTTAAAAACACCTACATAGATACTTTTCTCCAACGTAAGTTACGAGCATACGAGTTTATCCAGGAACTAGCTAATTCATTACAAAATGAACAGCCTAATTTCTTTCTCCATTAATATAGTATAGCTAAAAGTGATAAAAGTAATGTATAGGATTTTGGAGAAAATGAAGTATGAGAAAAAATGAAATAGTATCGTTTAATAAATATTATGCACCCAATAGAATTTTAGTTGTTACTCCTTGGAATAAATTAATTAGTCTGCATTGTCCTTTCCCTGTACAGTTTTTGTACAATGTTGATAGGTTTAAGAAAAATCAAATAGTGATAGTAGAAGCTACAGCATTAGCCCAAAATGGAAAATATGTGTTTAAAATTAAAGGTAAATGGTTTTTCTACTATCATTTTGAAATACTTTGTTATAATTTATAGCTAAAAGTATTAGTAAGGAGTTATGCTGTATTTTGATAACCAACTTTTGAGAATGGTTTCTCCTATATCAAAAAACCACTGAAAAAGAATAGCTATTCAAAAAAGCATAGTAGTATTTCATATATTACTATGCTTTTATAAAAATTAGATTATGAATGTAAATTTATATAGTATTGATAATTTCGATTATTTTAAATCACAAGTCAACTTTGATAAAATTTATGAAAGGTTTAAAATTATTGGCAGGCTTTTAGATGGTGAAAAATTTAAAGCCTATTTTGATATTCCTGGTCAGCAATATTTTGATGAAAACGGAAAAGAAGAAATTAGGTTTCCTGAAACAATAATTGTTGATTTTTATGATGATTATATACCTAAATTTATTGATAGAATATGTGAAAATTATAAATCACATTATAAAAGATTAATAAGGGAGTATAAAGACAATCCGAGCGCTCTTTACTATAATTTGAATGAGTTAATTTCAACGTTAAAAGATGAGTTACGCTTTTTCGAACATGATGATTTTATTGAAAAGCATAGTACTGTAAAAAAAGATTTGATAACTAAAATATCAGACTTGATAGAAGTGGTTTTACCAGACGAACATTTAGAATATAGTAATAGCTTTGATAAAGATAAGATTAAGTTTAACTTAACAAAGTCCGATATAAGTTTTCTTTTTTACTTATTGAGAGAATTTAAAATTATTGAAGGTGTTGAAAGTAATAAAGACTTGTCAAACTTAATAATTAAACACTCTTTAGAGAGAGATACAATTAATAACAGCTCTTATTTAACTATAAAAAGTTGTACGTCCGAGTTAAGCAGGATAAAAAATGAAAAGATATTACCCTCAAAAAAAATGGTGCAATTTTTCAAGGACATAGCCAAAAAATACTAACTCATAAAATAACTTTATCGATAATTTCGCAATTTAAAATTGCGTTTTAATAGTTTAAAAAACAGTGGTTTAATCTTTTGTTTTTAAAATATTTGCACAAGAGAAATAGAGAAAAAAGCTCTGTTTTCTATTTCTTCAGAGCTATTGTATAATTTAAAAATTTAAAGAGATGAACAGATCAGATGTTCCAATTTTTTGGCGGATTGATGAAAACGGTAAAGTTAGAATCATACAAAGTAAACTAACAGAGTTTTTAGCTCTTTCAGGGTTTTACAAAGTAAAAATATCAAATACTAGCTTCATATATGTTTTAGAGAAAAACAATCGAGTAAGTGAAGTCGAAGACACTGTAGCTGTAGATTTTATTAATAATTATCTTAAAAAAATAGATGCTACGGATGTTTTAGAAACATTCTCTAAAGGTGTTTCTAACTACATTAGTAAGACAAAGCTTAAGTTATTACCGAATACAGAGTTGGTTAATGACCGTGATACTGATAAAACTAGCCACTTCTTTTTTCAAAATATTTGTTGTCAAATTGGCGACAACACAATTAAAGAAGTAGAATATGAAGATTTTAAAGACAAAATTTGGGAAAGTAGAGTTTTAGATAAAGAATACGATTCTTCTTTAGTAGGAAAAGCTCAATTTGAGCAGTTTTGTTACAATTTAGCAGGGAAAAATGATGATAGATTTGTAGCCTTACAAACAAATATTGGGTACCTATTACATAGAAATAATGACTCTAAAAACTCTAGAGCCGTAATTTTTATTGATGAAAATATCAGTTATGATGGAACGGCCAATGGAGGGACAGGAAAAAGCTTGTTATTACAAGCCGTCGGTAAGTGCAGAGAATTAGTAGTTATTGACGGTAAAAACCTTAAAAGTAAGAGTTGGTTTAAAAACCAAAGAATAACAAGAACTACAGATGTCATTTTTTATGACGATGTTAATAAAGACTTTTCTTTCGAAGAGTTGTATTCTATGATAACTACTGGAATTCCTGTAAACAGGAAGTATAAAGATGAGTTTTATATAGCCCCAGAGAATGCTCCGAAGATTTCTATATCAAGTAACTACGTAGTTAGAGGTACTGGAGGAAACACAGACATAAGAAGAAGATGTGAGTTTGAAGTTGCAAACCATTATGATGGAGATAATACTCCGTTTGACGAATTTAAAAACCGTTTTTTTACAGATTGGGATGCTAAAGAATGGAGCTCATTTTACAATTTTATGATGAACTGTGTTTTAAAATATTTTGAGCACGGACTCATAATTGCAAAACCAATTAATTTAAAAAGAAATAAACTTATAAGTCTTACTTGTAATGAATTTGTAAAATTTATTGAAACAGGTTTAGTAGAAAACGAAAAGTGGTATTCTAAAAAAGACGTTTATGAGTTATTTGTGTTAGAGTTCCCTCACTTACAAACTATTACACTACATATGTTTACCAAATGGATGAAAGCCTATGCAAAAGACAAAGAACTGGAATACAATGATAGGAAGTCTGGGGCTAAATATGAGTTTTATTTAAGCCCAAAATCATTAAGAAAGGAGGCTAGCAATGACTAAAATTAAAAAAGGTAGCGGTGTAATTTACACCGTTACCAATAATAAAACCGACGAAGTGGTTTATGTTGGCTTAACAAAGAAATCGCTTAATTCTAGAAAGAAAGACCACATACAAAGAGCTAAAAGAGGAGATGTGAATTTGTTTCAAGAAACTATAGCTACACTAGGTGCTGAGAATTTTAAATGGTTTACAGATAATACTTTATATGAAAATGATGAGTTAGCTCAAAAAGAACAGGAGTTAATTGAAAACTATAAGAAACAAGGTGTTAGGTTGCTTAATGAAGATAGAGGCGGTGGGATTCAAAAAACTGTGTATCGTTATAATGTAAAAGATGGTAGTTTATTGGCTAAATATACCTCACTAGAAGAAGCGTCTAATTCAGTCAATTCAACTAAACAACAAATTAGTAGAGCATGTATCAATAAAACTCAGTATAAAAACCATTATTGGAGTTATCGGTTACAAGTGCCTTTTCAACCTAAAAAAGATAATAGATTAAAGGGAGTAATTCAATGTTGTCCATCTTCAGGAAAAACAATTAAGATTTTTAAATCCATAGCTGAAGCGGGTAGGGTAACGGAAGTAAATAAAAACAGTATAGCTAAATGTTGTAGAGGTGAGAGAAAATTAGCAGGGGGTTATTTTTGGAAATATAAATAGAGTTAAAAATGTAAGAAGTAAGTAAATAAGGTATGATTTAAGGTAGTCAAAAAAGAAGAGTAGGATGAAAGTACTATAAATACTAATGATATACTCACAGGTTCGAATCCTGTCGCGATCACTGGAAGCACAGTTAAAATGTGTCAAAACCTTGCAAACTATATGATTTGCAAGGTTTTCTAGTTTTTAGACTATCATATTAAATGGTATAATTTGATACAATTCGGTGACACTTTCGGTGACACCTAATTAAATTTAATTGAGTGTCACCGAATTGGATGTAAGAATCTTGTTTTTAAATAGTTGATTTGATTTTTGTCTTAGGTAATTATTAATTTTTAAGACAGTAACTATGAAAACAAACCAATCATTTAGCCTACTATTTTGGGCTAGAACTTCAAAAGATAGCGCTTTAAATGCTTCAATTTATGCGAGAATAACCGTAAACGGTAAAAGGATAGAATTTAGTTTGTCTAAGAATATTCTTAAATCAGAGTGGGATTCAAAAAAGGGGAGAGTAAAAGGAAGCAGATTCATTTTGCCCGAGCCATATACCCAAAAGTTCTTTATAACCCTCTCTATTGAGCCCTACGGCTAGATAAATGGTCTTGTTAATGACCTTGCCTGCTTGCCTAACCTTGAATACTATACCATCCATCCAAACCACGCAATAGACCGATTCTAAAGGTCTGTTTTGCCAATCCAGAAGACGCTGGTTCACCTTATCTGTAGTTATCGATATGGCTGATGTAGAAAGTTTGTAACCATAAATTTCGTAGAGTTCCTCTTCTATGTCCGATACGCTCATGCCCTTGGCATAAAGCGATATGATAATGTTCTCCAAAGGGGGCGCCATGCTTTGGTGTTTAGGGACAACTATCGGTTCAAAACTACCCGCTATATCCCTTGGAACCTGAATCTCACTTTTGCCAAATTCCGTTTTGATTTACTTGGATGTCGTGCCGTTACGGGTATTGGGGTTGTTGCTTTTTTCATTTTTTAGAATAACCCAAATGAGACTCTAACTCCCCATGAAGCATCGATTCTAATAATGAGGAATGGAGATCTTTTAAAAGTTCGCTAACATCTTCTTGGGTTTTCAAACCTTCTGTTAGTCCGTGCTCACTTATGAGCTTCTTTAATTCTGATTTTTTCATGATTAAACTGTGTTTTTAAAGTTAAAAAAAAATTAAGGCGGGTTTTAAAACCCGCCTTAATTTCATGTTTACACAGTTTTTTGGATACTACCAATTTCCGGTTCGTTGAATCAATTCCAAAGTTATAATCTTTAATATTGACTATTCTAACGTTTATAATAACCCTAAATAAATAGCATGTTTTGTTAGCCCAGCAAGGTTTTTAGCATCCAACTTTAAAAGTAAATTTTTCCGATAGGTTTCAACGGTATGTTTGCTTATAAAGAGTTTGTCAGCAATTTCTTTAGTGGTATTTTCGCGTGCTATCAATTCTAAAACCTGTAGTTCTCTTGAGCTTAATGGCGTTTGTTTACTTTCTTGTGCCGTAAATAAACTTTCTTTATAAACATTAATTATGGTTTGAGAAAAGTAGTTTTCTCCTGCTAAAATTGTTTTTACTGCTTTGAGTAATTCGGCTTTAGAAGCATTTTTTAGTACATAACCATCAACATTGTTTTGTTTTAATTGATGAAACATATTAGGGTTATTATGCATACTCACCATGAGCATCTTTATATGAGGAAATTCTTTTTTTATACTTTTACTCAAAGTAATACCATCCATTTCTGGCATAGATATGTCTGAAATAATTAAATCTATATCACATGTAGATTTTAAAAAACTTAATACAGTTTTAGGATTATCAGTTTTTAAAACAATGTCAACTGAAGGAATGTCTTCAAAAATACTAGTTAGACCATCTATAAACATCTTGTGGTCATCAACTATAATTATTTTATGTGTCATGAAGTTTGGGGTTTTATAGGTATAACAATGTTTACAAGTGTGCCATGATTTGGTCTAGAATCAATTATGAGAGTTCCGTTTATTGTTGTAACACGTTCATTTATATTTTTTAAGCCAATACCTTCTACTTTTTCATTATAAACAAATCCTTTACCGTTATCTTCAAAAAGAAGGTTAATCATGTCTGTATGAGCGTTTAATTGAATTTCAATAGATGATGCGCTTGCGTGTTTTATGGTGTTGTTTATGAGTTCTTGTACTATTTTATATAAATGTGTTTGAATGCTGTTGTTTGTTTTGTTGAGGAGTGTTTCATTAAAAAAAGAGGCTTCAATTTTTATGTGAGAAGAGGCATCTATTTTTTCTATGTAATTTTTAATAAGTTCTGTAAACTCCTTGTCTGCAATTTTTTTTGAAAGTAAGTCGTGAGAGATGTGGCGTACCTGATTATAGGTTTCGTCTAGATGAGTTATTATGCTTGACAGTTTAGGCTCTTTTGAAGACAAATGATCTAGTTGCAATTTAATTCCTGCCAAATTCCCGCCCACGGCATCATGTAGTTCTTGAGCAATGCGTTTTCGTTCCTTTTCTTGTCCTTCTATTGAGGCTTTAATATTTTTAAGTTCTTGCTCTTTTTTTAGGTTCGATATTTCTTTGGCATTTAATGCTTTTTGGTTTTTAGCTAATGCTTTTTGTGCTTTTAGTTTTTGATAATAAACCAAAAATAAAATGCTTAACGGAATACTAAAAACGATAAATCCAATTAGATAGGCATTTTTTAATTGTTTTGATTTGCTAGCTTCAGCTTTAGCAAGTTCTCTACTTTGCTTTAATAAGATAATTTTATTTTCGTTTTCTCCACGATATTTTTGTAATTGAAGGATGGTATTTTGATGATGAGATGCTTCAAGTTCTTTTTCTAGATGAAGCGTTTTTAAAGCTTTTTCTTTTTGAGAAATTTCTAGTTCATTCTTTCTCTTTTGAAGTTTTAAAAGTGTAATTTCTTGTTGTTTCTTTTTGGTTTCATAGGTTATTTTTAATTCCTCAAACTGCTTGTTTTTTTCAATGTTAAAGAGACTGTCTTTAACCGTAGCTACTTTTTTTAAGTACAAGATACTTTTTTCATAATTGCCAATATTTTCATATACTGAAGCATAAATGTCATATAAATTTAGGTGATAGTTTATTGAGGGTTCTTTTTTTAAAAAAGCGGCTGCTTTATTTAAATAAGGCAAAGCTTTAAACGATTGTTTTGTTTTATTATAGGCAATAGCCAAGTGTAGTAGCGAGGATGTTGTAAGTAGTTGGGCACCGACCTTTTTTGAAAGCGTGATTGCTTTTTCATAATATTCAATAGCTTTATTATAGTCTTTATTTTCAAAAAACAAATTAGCATATCCAATATAAATATGGCATAGAGCAACATTATTGTTGCTTTTTAAAGCGATTTTATAGGCTTTATCGTACTGTAGTTTCGCTTTGTTTTGTCTGTTTGTTTTTGAGTATACCTCCCCTAAATTAATGTGCTTCCCTAACTTTAATTCGGGACTTAAATAAGTGTCTATCGTTTTTTGAAAATAGTTTTCAGCTTCAAAATAATTTTCTTTTTCAAGTAATAAAACACCTATTTCGTGTAGTATAAAGGCACTGCTTTTTTTAGAATATTTTTCAGAGTAAGTTAATGCTTTTTGATAGTTTTTCATGGCGATTAACGGCTTCCCTTTTCTTTTATAAACATCGCCTAAAACCCGATAATTATTGGCGTGGAATTTAGTTCTTTTTGCCTTGTCACAACTATTTATTAGTGAAATGTTTTTTTGTAAAACTGTTGCAGCTTTGGTGAGGTTACCCTGACTATTTAGTGCTACTCCTTTTGCAAACTTAATTTGTACGAGTAATTCTTTTGAAGGGTTTAGTAGAGAGGCAGAGTCAAGAGCTTTTATCCCTCCTTGGTAATTTTGTTCTTGATCAATTAACATTAGTCCTTTTTTAAACCAATGTAATGCTTCTATTGACTCTTGAGACCAACAAAGTTGTATAAAAAAAAAGGTTAGAACAGAAAAACTTATATTTTTAAAAAACTGTAACAAGTAACGAAAGTATTATTTTGTAGTAACAAAGAACTAAAATAAGAGAATTATTTTTATTCACACTGTGGTATCATATCGCCATCATTAATAATATTTATTATATATATTGAGCCTTGAAGATGCATAAGCGTTAAGCGTTCGTTATTTTTAAGGGTTACATTGTACAGATTGATAGCTGTGTTGTTGGTAGCGGTTCTAAAATAAATATAACTGTTGTTAATCCATACTTTAAGATATTGATGCCCGCTCCAAGTTTTAGTTGTTTTAGGGCCAGTTGGGTGTAATGCAAAAACTTGTAGTGGGTTTAAACTATTCAGATGGAGTTTGTCTTTTGATTCAAAGACTTTTTTTATAAGTGGTTTTGAAGTAATTTCATTACTATTCTTCAAAGGTTGCACTGCCTTGGTGTGTTTTCTTATAGAGTCTCGAAAGTTTTTTTGAGGGTTAGCCTGTGAAAGAATGACTGTACCATTTTTAGAGACAATCACATCCGTTGCTGGATATATATCAGAAAATTTAGACTTGCTTAAATCCATGTGTTTCGTTTGATTAGTTTTATCCTGAAATCCATTGGCAGCAAACACGAATTGCTCGTTTAAGGTATCTAGCATCACATAAGAAACGTCGTTTTTATTAAAATAACCACCGCCTTTGGTTACTTGCGATAGGTATTTAGAATTAAAAACAAGTTCTATAGTATAATCTCTAGCTGTAATTTGCTCATTTAAAAGCGGATATTTTATATTGTATAACTTCGCAATTAGCTGATTTCCCAAGTAGTAAAATAAGGGGCTCAAAATAATAATGAGAAAAATATATCTTTTTTTAAATCTCATTTAATTGGATGTTTTAGTAGTTGATATATGTGTTTTATTGTTTGTAATAGTCGTTTTTTGACCTCTGTTTTTAGACATATTTTCAATTACATTCAAAATTTCTAAAATATCTTCATCGTTTAGTTTTCCATGGAATAGCATCTTTTGTTTATTATTTTCTGATTGATACATCAGCGTTTTACGATCTATACGTTTTAACTTATTGAAAGGAAGTTTGTTTGTTTCATTTATAAGGGTAAAGTGTATTGCAGAACGTTGTTCTGTCCATGTGAATTTCTGAATGCTATTGCTTGTTATATTTTTGATGTGTCCGGTACCATTTCTATCTAAAAACAACGTTATTAGAGTTGTTGTTCCTTGCATATAATGATAGGTTGTATAGACGAACTGTGATTCAGCTGTATGAATTTTTTTAAGTAATTCACTTTCATTACGTATTTGTTTTTTGAAAAGGTCATATTGTTTGGCAGACATTTTGGTTTTTAAAAGCTGTGATTGTGGGATTTTAACTGGTTCTTCTTGCTTACTTTTTTGTAAGGTACTGGTATTGTTACAAGAGCTAAGTAATGCTAAACAGAGTATTGTAGTATGTAATTTCACTGTTTTCAAATGTGTTTTATTTTTTATAAAAACTTTGAGCGGCTAACCTTCCTGTTTTGTATGTGGAAAGAAAAAACGGTTTATTCCTTTTAATCTTTTCTTTAAAAAGTTTTGAAGGTGTAACTTTTAATCCTAATTGAAGATATTCTGTAATTGTCATGTTAGATGATACTGTTCTAATAAGCCTTACTAATACTTTGTTTTTATGGGGGATGTAATTTAGTATAGCATAGCTGTATGGGGTAAAATGATTGTCTTTATACAGTCTTTTGTTTAGTATTTCTAAAGCTTTATTAAACGACTTACATTTTTTTAACTTCTGTAAATCAATATTTTTTAAAGTATTGATATATGGGTCGTTTTTAAGGGCTCTAAGTAACGATGCTTCTTCAACAAAATTCAATAAACTATATGGTTCTTGCGTTTTTAAATTTATTGTTTGTACAAAACTATGGCCAGTCATATAACTATTTCGTGGCTGTTCCATTTTGTTTTTTTCATAAGATAAAATGTTATCTATTAAAGACAATGGTACATAATCGATGTCATAATATATATCAGGGGCTCTTTTTTTTAGTTTTTTTATTTCTTTAAAAGCATCGTAAATTACTTTATTTTGGTAGACAACTTTTTTACTGGATAACAACAAAGATTTGGTAACATAAAAAGAAGAATCAATTTCTTTCTGAGCTACTACCTCTAAAGAGGCTCTGCTAAGAAATAGGATAAAAACTATTGTGTTAATGTTAAGTACTTTCATAAAAACAAGCATTAATTATCAATATATAGACTCATGGTAAATTCTTGTTCCTTATTTTCTTGAGGATTCAGTGCCTTTAAAAAAGCATTAACTTTGTTACTATCGTAATTAAGCATCATTGAAAAATTGATAGATAGTATTAAGCAGTTTTTACCTTTCTCTTTGTATACTGAAAATGATTTAGAATCGAGTTTAAAGTTTTTAAAATCAACTTTGTTACTTGTTTTGTTGATCTTGTCTATATATTTTTGAAATATATTGCCTATTTCCTTGTTTTCTGAAACAATTATAGAACTACTTAATGATATACGTGCTGTTTCTTTTGTTTCTGAAAATATTGATGAATTGTGTTGGCTCCACGAAAAATGGATTGAATACATAGATAAAATTCCAATGAATAGTAACTTGTGATGTGTTTTCATACGATTTTTTTTTTCAAAAGTATGATGGTTTTTAAGCTTAAAAATCCCTATTTTCAGGGGTTTTCATTTTTTTAGTGAAATTATACCACTATTATTCATCAATAGTTTTTTTGGCACTGTCAATAAGTAAGTTGTAATCAAGAATTGCTTTTTTAGGCGTATTAAATACGCGTGTTCCTGCTTCTTTTGTGATTATTTTTTTGTGTTCCCAGTTTAGAATGTCGTGTGTAACTTTATAGGCGTTGTTTAGTTTTTTGTAATTTAACCCTGTAGGTGTTTCTGCAAAAATGTCTTCAGATTCTATAATTTTAATAGGCGTATGGTTTGTTAAATACACCGTAGTTTGTATGCTACCATAAGAAAGTCCTATGTCTTCTACAATTTTGGAAATTTTACGCCCCTTATGCCAAATTTTTAAAAGGTAACCACCATCTAAAGTCGTTTTTATTTGTTTTAATTGATTTTGCTCTGTTAGTGTGAATGTTGTATCGGTTTCTATTTGCTTTATGTTATTAGAAATTTCTTCTAGGGTTACGTCTTGAGCAAACGTGCTTACATATACTATAAGTAGGAGGGTAGTGATTGTTTTTCTTATCATCATAAATTATTGTTTACATATAGAAGTTGTGCAAACAAATTTAAAATAACATTAAAAAAATATTATCCCTGTTTTTGGGGATTTATAGTCATATTAAAGTCAGCATATTTGTAAAATAATTAATACGTAATTTTTAATAGAATTGCAGAATGGACACATTAAAACTCATAAAGAAAGAGACCTATACATTTGAAGAAAACGTATTTAGCGATTATTTTCTTCCTTTATCTAAAACAGAATTTATCATTCAGGGCAGTCATTACAACGGATCTATTAATAAATTTACACGTACTTTATTTCACATAAAAGACAATGAAACTTCTACATTTCCTTTAAATGCACATGAAAATTATATAAATCATCCTAAAGGATTGTTGGCATACAAAAACCAAGTATTATGGTGGTATAAAAAAGATAGTTTTACCCACCCCATATCAATTAAATTAAACAACACATTTCAAAGTCGAGAGTGGGTCAATAACATAGAAACCGTAAGTGTGACACCTAGCATTGGCGGGTTAGGTATGTCTGACAGCGATATTATTCCTATAAATGTGACATACGGTCGCTTTAGAAGTTACCGGCAATTGTCACTTTTAAAAGTAGATTTTGAAAAAAAAGAAGCTTCTATTGTATTTAACAAGTACCATCAGTTTATAACCCTAAATTATTACGATTTATTAAAACATAAAGGTTATGATATGAGCTTGATAGATAAAGACTGGGCATTTAGTGAAGAAAGACGACATGATGGTGTACTTGATAATTACTACGACCATCATGCGCAAATGTTGTTTGAAAATACACTGATAAAAAACAACAAGCTTTATTTTTTTTCATCGGGTACAAAATCAAATTATTTGAAATACGGAATGAACTATGTGTGTTTAGGTGTTCTCGAAAAAAGCCTTTTAAACAAACGATATACTTTAAGAAAAACACTATTCTTTCAAGATGAAAATGAACTAGACAGCGGTAAAAACGGAAAGAAAGGACGGTTTACTTCTTCAACCGAATATTGTATCATAACGCCTGTTTTTACAACTTCTGATGCCTGGAAAACTAGACAGAAATTACTTAATCTAACTACTGAAAAACTTATTGATGTTGAATTGCCCAGAGGATATAAAAATCATCATATAATAGACCATTATGACAACAGTTTTTGGACTCATGGGACAAATAAAGAAAAACATACTGTTATCACACGTTTTGAAGTTAATCATAATTAATAATTTTTTTAAATAAACCCAAATGAACACTCTGTACATAATCTCTGTTTTTGCAGTATTTTCTTATTCTCTCTATAATGCCATTGTATATCAAAAAAGAAGAAATAGAGACAGCAAAACAGCCAAACAAGCTATAAATACACTTACCTACCACCGAGAACTTACAGAAAAGGAGTGTAAGTTGCTAGACGATTTACAAGAGCAAAAAAAGTATAAAAAAACACATAAACGCCTAGATAATAGAGTGTATTTATTAAAAGGTAAGTTTGATTGGCATAGTATAAAAACTCGCTACAATACCATATGGCATAATTTAATTGGAGGGTTAGAAGTAACTTTAGATGATCGAGGGTTTGACTATTTAAAGGAATATAATACTGCTGAAGTAATTAAAACCGATAAACTTCCAGTAGTTATAAGTTTAAACGAGAGCTTTTCTCTTTTAAACCATATAATTGCTGAAAAACAAATAGAAAAAGGAGAAGTAGGGAAAGTTGCAGGAAGTGATGTTGAGCTTATTAATAATCGTAAGCAAACTAGCCATGAAGTTCAAGCTGTTGAAAAAGTAAGGAAAGGTACTATAGGTGCTTTTCTAATGATTCCAGCCTTGTTCTTCATGGCACTCACAGCACTTTGGGGCGTTTATGGTCTTTACGGATTAGTACCAGGAGGATTATTGTTTATTGTTGCTCTGTATTATTTATGGCGAAAACCAAAGTATTCTAAACCAGAAGATGTGCGTACTCTTAAAGGCGTACCTACGTATTCAGTAGCGATGGATAACTCTCAAAATATACAACAAATAAAAACCTTTATGGGAACGACAGAATTGAGATTTGAAAACAGGTATTGGCTTTCGTTTATCTTAGCTGATGAAAAAGATGATGATACGCCTGTTGAAGTAGATGTCACTAAAGATGGAAGGTTAATGCGTTTTGGATCTTATTTATCACTAGAAAATGAAGAAAAGATGTATCCATCTTTACCTTGGGATCGTCATGTTATTATGACGATAACTGCAATTATGGCGCTTATTATAAGCTTTCTTACAGTGCAGAAATTAACTAACAACATAAGGCCTGGTGTAGAGTATTATTTAGCTATTCTTAAACAATTGGACTTATATGCACCCGCAATATTTATGGTTTTAAACCTCATCTTAATAATTATTCATGCGCCATTAGCCTACAAAAGTTATTACTATAACAAGCAGCGAAAAAAGAATATTAAGAAATACTATGAAAAGCTCATTCCTATTATAAAATAAAACCAGTTTAAACCTATTTAATTTTTAAAATATTGATTGTTATGGTTATCGGGTAAGATAAAGCAATATTCGATTATCTACTAAAAATTAAAGAGATGTGTGGAAGTCAAACAATACAGTATATGATTTGTTTATGAGTCATTAAAGTAAATTAAGTGAAGTTGGTTGATGTTGTAATTTTGTTTTGTGAAACAAGCTGCTATTTAGACTTTAAAGATTTGTAGCGGCTTGTTATTTATAAATTAATGGTTTTATTTATAATATGCCCGTACACTTTTTTTAGTAATAAGAATAAAAACACATATAATTAATTGAAATTCAAAGAAATTTATAAAGATATTGATATTCTCTAGCTAATAGCTTCTAGTAAACATAGGTAAGCCAATTAATTCCATTTCTGGTTTAATGAAAAAGGCTATAATTCCTGATATAGGGCTAATTACATTAAAATTAATAAAGAAACAGAAAACTAAAATCCCTGAAAACAGGGAGTGCCCCTCTCTTTAATACTCATAAGTTTGTGCTAATAACACAAACCTATATCATATGAAAAAACTAAACACATTAATTTATGTTGCTTTGGCAATCCACCTTATTTTATTACTTCTTATTGGTATTGAAGGAAGTAACGATGAAGGTGCAATAAAGTTTTTAGCAATATTTATTTCAATTCCTGTCTCTATAAATTGTATTGGCTTTTGTTTACTGCAATTTACCAGTAACTCTAAGTTAGGAGCCAAGATTTTTATGTACTCAAGTTACGTTTTTGTACCAATAGGGTTGATTGGGGTAATAGGAGCAAAAATAATATTGGACAATATAAACAAAAAATCAATTACCAATGAAAACCTATAAGATCAAAGAAAAATTGCAAAAAAACTCTATGGTAGCTATTATTGTTATAGGAGCCATTTTATTGATATTTTTTATAGCTACAGGCTACATATTATTACCTGTTGTACCTTTATTTATACTATTGATTTTTTCACATTATTGGCATAAAAAAAATGATGTTCTTACTTTTGATACACACCACCTAGAATTTAAATTTACCCCAATTCAAAGTAAAAAGTTCATAAAATATAAAACGATAACAGACCTTAAATATAGCTCCAAAAAAAAAGAAGCACTTCTTTTTACTGAAGGGAAAAAAGTGAAACTTCCTGTTGGTGGCTTAGAAGATCAAGATGCAGAAAAAGTAATCTCTTTTTTAAAAAAACAAGTGAAGCAAAATAATATTGCCGTTTAAAATAAAGTTTATGAACAAATTATTTTTAGTATTCACTGTAATGTGTTTTGTTTCAATGTCTCAAGCACAAACCAATGAAATTAATAAACACGATTTGGAACAACTTACAAAACAAATTTTTAAAAAGCATTATAAAAAAGACTATACTGCTCACCAAGTGAGAAAATCTAAAAGCCTTTTAGATAGTATCTTTCTTCATACAAAAGCTTCCCATAGTATAGAAATAAAAGCAGATTACACTACTAAGACGCCAAGTGTTAAAACGGTAGTTTCGAAAGATAGAAATGTACGGGTAATTACGGCTTACCCACTCAACCTACCAGAAATAAAGATTGTTCAATATTTGAAGAACAAAGAACAGTTGTTTCTTTTTTCAGATTATGTAGTACAATTAAAGTTAGAAGGTGAGGTAAGAATGCAAATTGATGCTATTTACAATTTAAGTGAAGATACATATTTATTTAGCTGTACCCGTTTTGGGTTTTGGACCAATCCAGAAGATGTGCATGCTTTTGTAATCAATTTAAAATCAGGTAGGTTCAACTCAAGTGCCAATATGGTTTTTTCAGAAAAATTGGAAACGTTTTATCCTAAATTTTCCCCTGAAGTTGATACCAAACCTTATTTTAAAATAATTTATAATAAAGAAGATAAAATACTAACAATCCCTATTCATAACGAAAGAGAAATAAAAGGAGTACATCTGTACAAGTATAATAACAATAAAGGAGAGTTTAAGACTTTAGCTATAGAAGAAGCACCTCAAACACAAAAATAATGTAAAACAGTTATGAAATCATTATCCTTAAGTTGTTTATTTTTAGTTTTAACTCTTGTGGGATGTAAAAAGACAATTCCTGTTGATGAGTATTCAAAATTATATAAGGAAGCAACACATAAATTTCCCAATACGGTAACTAAAAAAGAGTGTGCTACAGGCTTGGGTTTAAACATCCCTTTTCATTATCATTACGATATAGAAAATGTGAAGACTCGGTTTAAAAAAGAGTTAAAAACAAACAACAGACTTTCCCGAATTCTTAAATTAAAATCAAAATTAGTAACCTTCAACGGTTTTGGTGGACGTGTCTATTTAATTGAAAACAGCCAAGCCGATGTAGTTTCAATGGATAAAATATTGAAAAAATATTCATCCCAGATAAAACATATAGTATATCAAGATGCGGAAAGTATCATTTTTTATGATCGATATATGGTCTATATAACAGTCTTTTTTCATTATATAGAAAAAGAAAGGGTTCACGTTATTTTTGAAAGTACCAATGCTTTGGAGGGAAATAGTGTATATATAGGTGAAAAAGGTGATTCATCACTATTGTCACGAGCCTTGTACGATTTACACGTTGCTAAAACACTGGTAGAAGAAAGAACTCAAGTAAAATTAGATACGGTATCCTGGAAAACATTTAAAAATAATCTAACAGGTAGCGAACGTCAGGCGTACAAAGATGTAGCCTCTCAAATAGTAAAAGTTACTGATACCATACCTTTAAATACAGTTGATGTAAGTCCTTACGGCGAGATACTTCCTTATGTAGGAATGATTAAAGTTCAAGAAAAAAGCCCTTTGCTAACAATTTTCAATGCAACAAGCTCTGAAAAAGAGATAACCCGATTACTTTCAAAAGAGGCTGAAATTATTGATTATTATACAATCAGAGAATATAAGGTACTGCTGTTAAATAGAGATAAAAATGCTTTGGTTTTGGCTTTAGAACCTGTTTGCTGCTTATCAGCAGAAAATGATTACGTTCACGTTTCTATTAATTTATACACCAATAAAAAAGGAGAACAATTTTTATTATATGTTTTTCCTGAAGATGAAGCCATGGCTTATTTCTATTCAAAATTTTTAGCTACAATCCAAAATACGGATGAAGAAGAAGTATAATCTGTACTGTTGATGAAGAGTACAAAACTGCCAAAGAAGTGAAAGAGAGCAATTAGCTTTATTTATTAAAGGGATTGAGAAAGGCTTACATTTATTATGAAAAGGGTATCATATCATTCATAACTATTTTAATATAAAAGCTTATTTAAAACTCTTTGGGTGACGATTAATTTGTAGGTCGTTAATAGTGGCATTTTCCCATTGTTTGATGTCTACCCCTAAAGCGATGTTAATTTGTTTTAATTTTTCAAGACCTTCTAGTTGATTGTCTTTTTTGCAAGGAAACCCAAATTCAAATACCAATTGCCCTTGTTGGTAAAATCCAAAAAGATAGGTTTTATAACCACAACTTACCCAATAAACAGCAGCTTTATACTTGGTGTTCTTTTCATGTAAAAATGTTTCAGACAAACTAGCTGTATAAACTTCATTAGAGGCATTGACACCAGAAAATATAATATTACCTCGTTCGCTATAATAATCTTTTAAAAATAATTCGGTTGGCTGGTATAACAGCATTCCATACATAAACGATTCTCCCCAAAGCGTGTCTTTAAAAACCACCGTTTCTTCTTCATATACATTGGCGTGCTCTTTGCTGGTATCTTTTTTGAAATCGTTAAATTTTCCCATAAATGGAAATACTTGTTCAAGATTGGTAAATACATAGCTGTCATCATTATTGTCAATAATCCACTCGTTATTAAAAGGTGCCTTTTGTAGCCAGCCTTTTAAGTTTTTATTGGTAAGGTTTGCAATTTCATCATCCCATTCTAAAGGCTTTTTTGTGTTGCAAGACATAAAAGCGAGTATAATTGTAAAAAGTAGTATGATGGTTTTAGTATTCATAGATGTGTAATGTATGTTAGTTAAATGAATTATAAAATTGTTTTTTATTTCGGTATTTTTTTAAAAATTTCGTCTACGATAGTCTGTCTATCGTTTTTATGAAATTCTTTCAGTGAAAGTTTAATTTTTTTTAGAAGCTTTTGTTGTAAACACAATTTTTTTCTTTCTTGGGTCAAAATGAGTACCCTGTAGATCATTATATTTTATAAAGCGCTTGCTCTGTAATGGCGCAGTGCTAAACTCTAAATGGGTTGTATTTATAATAAGCGCTTTATGGCTTTTTTGCCAAAAGTACCGTAATATTAAAACAATAATCGGGACTATTAGCGAAAGACTCATGTGTCCTGTTTGTTTAAAAGATATATACATAGAACATAAAATAAATATAATAAGCCCTGGTATTATTTTGTTTGTGTTTTGGTTCAGTTTGTAAGTTTTCATTTATGGTTTGTTTACAGATTCAATAAGTTTGTTGGCCCCTAAAATTCCGATGACTCCAATAGGAATAAATATAAAGCAAGTGTATTTAAATAGTTTTGCTCCAAGTAGAGTTTTGTTGGTAACCAGAGTAAGCAGTAAGCCTACAAGATTTATAGCTAACGGAATAGTACAAAAAAGAGCTACTTGGTTGCGTATGGGGTCGCCATCTATAGCAAATGAAAGAACAATGATGCAGTGAATGGCAAAAGCAATATACATGCTAATTGGTGTTTTTTTAGTTGTCATAAGTATCCTGTTTTTTATGAACCCAGTTTTTAAAATGTGGGTCGTTTGTGTTTGTAATTTCGTTGCCTGTTTTTGGTATGCTAACCTTAAACGAGGTTTTCACCCAATCTTGAAAATCTGGGTTCACAGATTCGTCGTCATCTGCATCATTCCATTGATAGGCAGTTTTTGTCATATCAGCGTTTCCTATTTCATCGTAGCCAATGGCTAGTAAACGTAAAAAGTCAATAAATGAGGTTGCTAATATGTACAATGCATCACCTTCAGAGCCTAAATGCACAATTTTTTGATTGCCATCATCATCTAGCCAAAAGGCATAAATAGAACCATCTGGACCAAAACCAAAAACACCAAAACGGTCTGAAATAGTTGCATCATCAAACCAGCTCTTTATACTATCTCCATCGTCTTCCTGAAGCTCAAAAAGACCGCTAATAGGGTAGTTGTTTTCATCAACCCAATCACATAATAGCTTTAATTCTTGTGGTACGGTTATCGTTTTAGGGAATTCTTTTTTAATGCGGGTGTATGTATCCATTTTTATAATTTTTAAAATGATTCATATTATTTTGAGTTCAAAATTATGGAGGAAATGATTCCTGTATATCCCTAAAAACAGTGATTTTTTGTTTTAAATCAGCTACGCATACACTTGGTTTTAAATTAGGTATATTTACATGACAAAAGGAGTGAAACCAATGAAAAAACGTTTGCAAAATTATTTAAACCATCACGCTTTGTTCAAGGCAGAAGAAATTGATAAAATACATACCTTGTTTGAACACAGGCAGCTTAATAAAAATGAGTTTTTTGTGAGGTAAAATACGGTTTGTAAGCATATAGGGTTTATAAAAAAAGGCGCCGTAAAAATGGTAGCAACTGATGGTAATGGTAGTGAAACCATTACCTGCTTTAAGTTTGAAAGCCAGTTTGTAACTTTATATGATAGTTTTATGAATGGTACACCTTCTGAAAATAGCATTCAAGCTATAGAGCCCTGTGATTTATTGCTTATTTCGTATTCAGATTTTAAATAATTACTAGCCACCATACCAGCCTAGGAAATTTTCACAAACGCATTGTTAGCACAAGAATATTTAGAAAAGCAACGGTATTTATGCCAATTCAATAATAAAACTGCAAAAGCAAAATATATACAACTACTTGAAACTAACCCAGAACTTATTTTGCGAACAAAAGTAGATGATTTAGCGTCATATTTAGGCATTACCCAACGTACGCTTACTAGAGTAAAGAAAGATATTTTTCAAGAAGTCAATTAGGACAAATGTCCTTATTTTGATGGCTTACTTGCCATACTTTTGCTACAAAACGTAACTAAATGAAAACTGTAGCAAAAGATGTATATCACATTCCGTTAATGCCAAGAAATGGTATAAACTGTTATATTATTGAAGGCGTATTAATTGATTCAGGGATAAGAAATTCTTATAAAAAAATAGTCAAAAGCGTTACTGATGTCCCGATACATTTACATGCACTAACACATGCTCATGCTGACCATCAGGGATGTATTAACGAAATTTGTAGTCAATTTAAGGTACCCTTATATTGCCATGAAAAAGAAGTAGCTAGAGCAGAGTCTGGCTTGGCGACAAAAGATTATCCAGCAAGTCAAGGAGTAATTGCAAAGCTTCAGCAAAAACATTGGGCAGGTGGGGGACAAGCAGTTTCAAAAACACTAAAAGAAAACGATTATATTGAAAATTTCAGGGTTATTGAAACCCCAGGACACGCTGATGGCCATCTCTCCTTTTTTAGAGAAAAAGATGGCGTGTTAATTATTGGTGATGTTGCCACTAATATGAATTTATTAACCACATTTACAGGATTGCACCTACCGCCCGGTATGTTTACAACAAATCAAAAGGAGAACATCAATTCATTAAAAAAATTAAAAGCCTTACATCCGCAGGTTATCTGTTTTGGGCATGGCTCCGTTTTGGTTAACAAAAACAAAAAGTTTGAAACCTTTGTAGATAAATTTACTACCTGATCTGACGGTAAGTTTTTTTTACATTGTGGCTTGAAAAACAATATTTTGATATGCTTGCGCATTTCCTTTTTTAAGATTTTTAGTTTCTAAAGAACCTCCCAATGCTAGCATTGGTACAATTGTAAATACCTCATTGGTACTTAAAGCGCCGTATTTGGCAACAGCTTTTTTAAACAACGACTCGCGTAGCCATTCCTCACGCGATGTCTTGTGTGTTAGGACCTCTTCAAAAAACGATTCTAAACTCCATTCAACAACTTCTATATTTCGGTATTGAATATCTATCATGCAAACATCTTCATCGGTGTCGGTAAGTTTTCTGTAGTAAAATAATTCGCCAAAACCACTAATGGCAAATGGTACATAATTATCTATTTCTCGGCCTAACCAAGTTGATAAGGAGGACTCAAAATCTTTTGGATTTACCAACTCTATTAAGCCGTTGTTAAAATTTCCAAAACCGTAATTTTTCCATAGCGATACTAAATACGGCGGTACTTTTGTGGCGTAGGTTTCTAATAGATCATCTGTTATTGGTAAGCAAGGCTCGTTTGCAGTAAAGTACGCAGTAAATTTGTTATTAAGAGCTTTGGTTTGTGGTGTGTCGTTGTTTTTATTGAATATATTTTTTAAAAAATTCATAATGTTTTTGTTTATAAATATTTAGTTTTTAGTTCAACATAAATAGGCGTTACATCGCAATAATCCCGTTTGTACCCTTTGCTGTATTTTATGTTTGATGTTGGTATTAGGGTTTTAAATACCAGTTTATCTTTTGTATTTATATACTGCCATTTATTAAGCAGTATGGTGTGTGCCATGCCACCACTGGGTAAAGCAAGACAATGTATTTGCTTGTCGATTAAAGTTTGGTAAGTGTTTGGGTTAACATCAAACTTCTCAAAAGGAGACGGCATTTTTATAACGTTTTTTGTGTTTGTTTTTAAATGGTGCACTTCTAGAGTGCTACCATCAATAAAATGGGCAATGGTATCGTTGTTTAAAAAGAAAGCTTCCATCAGGTCGCCATCGGTTGCGACAGCATGGTAGCATGATTCCATGTGTTCAAGGTCCATAACCTTAAATTGTCTAACAGCATTAACAATCATTTTTGTGCTAGCTTGATTAAAGATATTCCCTCCTAACCAACCTACCGAACTGCTACATTTTGCGCCAGTACTCAAATCTATAATACCACCGTTTTTACGCAACGGCATGTTTACATACCTATTATTAGGTGAGAAAGGATTGTAGTATTTGTCAGGTTGTGGCATTTCGCCAGATAGCATTACGGTATTGTCTTTATAAAACTTCACATCAAAATACACATAAACCGACATTCTTATTTCTGTGAGTTCTTTTAGTACCAAGGTGTACTTGATACCCTGATAAATGGCCTTGTAAACAGATTTCTCATTGTTGGTTATATTAATATTGTCTTTACTGATCTGGGAAACTACCATGAGTTTGTTATATTTAAATGGTATCTAATAAGTTATGAATAATGCTTTTTATATTAGGGTTTTCAAATTCTACGGTTGTTATTGTTTCTTCTTTTTGTATGATAATTTCTATAACTGAAACATCTCGACTTTTCCAACCATAACGAAATGTAAGGATGTTATGGGTAACTGTATCGGTAAGAGATAGCGTGCTTTCAGGTATTTCATAGGGCGGTATGTCATTGGAATTTTTAGTAACAATAAAACGAGTTTCAAATTTATCGTTGAAGTCCTTTATGGTCTTTATAATCCATTGTTGGGGTTTCCAGTCACGGTTAAAAACATATATTTCCCTTTCGTTCTTTAATAGTTGCTCACGAGAAAACCAAGTGTGACTATTTAGAAATTTGTTGTTTGTTTTTAAAAGCTGTGCATACGCTTTAATTAGAGCATTACAGTTTTTTTGATAACGATTTGACGATATATTATTGATAAGAGAGTTTTTATAATATGATTTAACTCTTGTAAAGGGTAGGTAATTGAGGTTGTCTTTAAAATGCGGCGCTTTGCCATTGCTAATTCGTTTAAATACTCCATAAAAGTTTGTGTAGCCATTGGATAAAACCTGATAACGCATTTCTATGAGTCTATCATAAGTTTTATTATAATATTCCAACACATAAAAAGTGTTTTGGTTAATGCTAGGAGCCGTATAATGTTTTAATTCGTAATTACACGCATGAATGAGAAATTAAAATTCTGTTTTAATGGAATTTTCTATTGCAAGTAACTTACTCATAAATCAAAATTTATTTTATAGCTTTTCATCGGTTACCAAGCTTGTGATAAGACTTTCGAATGAATTGGCAAGAAAATACATGTTGTTTAAAATTTCGTTTTCATTATCAAACTCATATTCTTCTTCGTGGTTCCAAAAGTAAACAGCCCCATTCGTACTATTTAATGAAACATCCAAACAAATTTGGTTTCCACCAGAGTCATCTCCAATGGTAAGGAACCTTTTGGGTATGCGACCGTCGAATATTTCAATATTCCAAACTAGCCCATTTTCGTCTTCCAATAAACCATTCAACCAATTGATTACAATAATACCTAAATCTGTATTTTTAGTAAATAAGCATGGCTTAGGAGAGCCACCATTGTGTTTCAATAAAAACTTGAAATAATAGGCTGGTAAATGTATTTTGTAGTTTTGTTCAAATGCAAGCACATCGGATTTACTGGGTTTATAATTGGGGCTACTATGATAAACAGGCGACTTTTTCATGGTTTTTAATAATTCAATTCGTTAATTTCATCTATGCATCCTTTTATAAGTGCTAGTAAACTAGGGTATTCATAGTTTTTTGTATAACTTATATTTGAAGCATCACCTAAACAGAACTTACCATTTACCCATCGTAAGGTGTTACAATCGTTTTGTCCAAGCCATAGTTCACTGTCTTCCCACCATTCAAAAATGATGTCATCAGTACAAGAATGAAATCCTAAAATTACTTCATATTTAAAGTTATTAGCTGCAATATATAGATTCACCAACTCTTCAATAATGATTTGTTAACTCCAAAAAAAGTTGCTTTATGCTTAAATATTTCTAACTCCTTTTGGGTAGCAGGAATGGTATCACTTCTATATTTTTCAGAAAGTGCGTGCAATAATGCCTCTATTTCATTTTGTATATTACTCGTTCTCATAACTCATATGTTCACCAAGAGTATTTACACAGGGCTTTAACCATTGCTGCATTTCAGAACTCTTTTTTAAATACTGTTTTGGGTCTATTCCTACTGTACTTATATCAATGTGGTGTATAAATTTTACATCGAGAGCTGTTTCTAAAGCAGGTATCATAAGTGGGAATTTTGTATAAGATGCTAATTTTGGCCACAGTATTAGTCTGCGGTATTTAAGTTGTTGTGATTCTACCGATAATCCACTTTCGCGCCATTGCGCTAAAAAAAGTCGGTCTTTTCGTTCTAGTTGCACAACCCAGTATCCAGCAATGGAAATATTTAATGTAAGCTTTAAATATTCAGGTTTAAGTTGGTTGCGGCTGTAAAGCCAATGCTCGATATTTACGGTGCTCATAGTGAGTGTCATGCCCCAATAGTCCTTATTATATTTAAGGTTTAAGGATGAAAGCCAGTTTTCGAATGCTTCTTTACTCATGGTTTTTTGGGTTGTTGTTTTTTAGATAAATGGTGTCAAGATTACGAGTAGCACCTTTTTTAGCGCCACCGCCTCTAGAATCGTGATACATAATGTACGTTGTTTTATAGCCTTCTTTTTTAATTGGAATTTTATAAGCAACTGTAGAAGCTTCCATTATCAACATCTCTGAAAGCAAAAATTTGGAATAGCGTTTTTCTGGAAGATAAAAATACCCACTGCTATCCGTTGTTGTTTCCCCAACTGTACAATTTACAATAGGGTGTTTTTGTGTATTAACTATTGTTCCATAGAGTGCATGCTGTTCCAGTCTGGATATACAACTAGAGAGTGTTGCTAAAAGTACGGCTATGGCGATTGTTTTATTGCTAGTCATTTGTTTTTTTATAAATTATTCTGATTTTCAAAATTCCTTAATATATAATACCCTTATCAGCCTCTATATAGGCACAAATTTTTTCAAAGTTTAGCCATTGGTGCCGTTTGCCATCATCGTCAATGATGCTTTCTAACAACGCTGGTTTAATCACACTTTTATAAGACAGCGCCTTTTTATCCTGCCAATGACAATTTTTTAGGGCTTGGTAATTTGATATTTGAAACCCCCAATAATCATCAGTAAGCAGTAAATTGGTATATAGTTTTTTGGCTCTTATGCTACCATGATTGTAATAGGCTATAAAGTTATTTGCAACGTGAATGTTTTCTTCAACATAAATTTCACTACCTGAGCAAATAATGTTTTTGGCTCGTAGATTTCCTAACACCACTAATGTGGTATTAATGTCTATTTCGGCATTAATCAAAAGTGTATTTACTATTAAATCACCATGAATAACCAATGCGTTTTCTGAAATGGCGTCGAGATCCAACTTGTCAAGAACAGCATCGCGATTGTAATACAATGCTGTAGGTTCTGGAGTTTCAAAAGTTGAAAGACTAGTGGTGACATCTTGCTTATTTTCGTCAGAAAGCAAGCTTGTCATTTCACGAAACATATCTTCCATTTCTTTTCTTGCTTTAGGACTACTGTTATGCTTATAATCTTCAACCAACGACAGTATGGGAAAGTCGGGGATTTTTTCTGCTAGTTTTACAAGACTCTCTGTCGTCATTCTGTTTATTCTCTTGCTGATTAATAATAATCCTTTAAATTTCGTCTTCCACGATTTTCAGAATGAAGAAACTTGCCTTTATGAGTAAATTCATAGGTAGCAACATCTTGTTTATCGGTGCGATTATTTGTTGGGTCTCTGTAATAATTTTTATTAGGATTTCCAATTTTATACATGATATTAATCTTACTTAAAAGTGAAAGCGTTGGTTGGTAAATTTTAATACCAACAATGGTGTCGCCTTGTTGTTTGTAGCTTTTTTGCTGATGAAGGTTGAGGGCTTCTGTAGCTAGCTTGGGTAATAATTTTAAATTAATTGAATCTAAAGGAAACAAGCTGCTTTTATAATTTTGGGTTTCAGTGCTATCAGTATCTGAAAAATGAAATAACTCTAGTTTTAGTTGTGTGTTGCTATATGTATGTGGATACCTATTAAGATAAGGCGAAGTAAGATACCTGCTATATATGGCTGATATTTGAGTAGTTGAATCTTTGGTATCGAAATAAATTTCCCAAAACCAGGGTTTTGGGGCCATATCGTTTGTAAGAGATGTGTTTCCTTTAACATCGCCTATGGCACTCAATAGGTTTTCTATTTTTTTAATGTCTGTTTCTTTAAAGATGTTAAGAGGTTCTTTTTTCTCTAAATTAGAAGTGCTTTCTTCAGAGGTTGATACTTTTGTTTTTGCGTTTTTACCATCGCTACAGCTACTTAAAAGTATCACGAAAAAAAGTAGATAGATATGTTTTATTGTATTCATTTAAATTGATTTTATTAATCTTTAATACGTGCATTTTTGTAATTATAAAAGAATTCCAACAGGTTCTGCATCGCAGATGGTTGGTTTGTGTATGTATTATTTTAATTCATACAATGTCCATCAAGTATATCTTGTACGCTAGGATTATAGGCATTTCTTTTAGTGGAAAAAAAGATCGTTTCATTGTTTTGGGTTACACATGGGGTTAGTGCACAAAAATTGTTTAATGCTTTATTGAGGTATATTTTTATTTCTGAACTAAAAGTGAGGTTTTCAAGTGCATCAATATTAGTTAAACGACTATTGCTAGCCACTAATAATTGTTTTACAGAGTTTAGCATATCTAATCCGTTTACATTAGTCAAGTTTGGATTGCCAATTATAGAAAGCTGATTACCGACTGACACCACGTTTTTAAGCCCAGCAATACTGGAAAGTCTTGGGTTGTCATTAATGTTTAAGGTTTCTGCAACCTCTGATACATATTCTAGTCCGTCTAACGACATCAGCTCAAGATTGTTGTGTATTTGCAGGTTTTTTAAGGTTTTAATTTGTTCTAACCCGTGAAGCGATTTTAAGGCATCATTATAATGTATAAGGAGGCTACCTTGTACGTGTTCTAAATGCGCTAATTCACTTAAATCTTCAACATCATCTGTATAGTGAATGACGAGGTTTCCACTAATAGATGTATAGTTTTTTAAATCAGGGTTGTTTAAATCTGCTTGAGAGCGGATTTCTAAGTCACCTTCTAAATGGCTATCTATTTTTTTTATTGGGTCGTCATCACTGCACGCTAATAGCGCAATAACGATTAAAAAAAAGGAGAGTTTCTTCATTTTTTAAATACTAATATTTTATAATCAAATATAAAAGTATCAGAATAGTTACAGCTCCCTGAAAATAGGGATATTTACATTGGGTTAAGTGTAGTCGTATTGGTACGTTTATCAATTTTAACGGGGCTGTTGTAAATTTGGGTTATATTTTGCTCGTATTGTAGCGATACGTCATATAGACCTACGCTAGACCAGAGCCATAACATAGTATCAAAATTATATTCATACATCTGTTTACTGGCTTTTACCCGTATGTTGTTAACTTCCTGTTCTGAAATTTCGTTTTTCTGAACTTTGATTATCGTAAAGGAAAAGATGTTAATAGCTTTAGAATTCATCAGTCATTTTGTTTATTAGCTCTCCTCGCTCATTATAATTCTTAACAGTATTACTACGATTACCATTTTTATACTTGCTTAAAAAATATTTTGCTTTGTTGTTCCATCCTGCCAGTATGCAATTTTTTTAGAGAACGAAGTTTTTTTGTTTTTCAAAGAGTGGTAATAAGTGTTTCTATTTGATAGTGTGCTATTTTCACGATAAAACTCCTCTACGGTTAGTATACTCTAATTTTTTTTTGAGTTTCTACTTTTTTATAAGTCAATACATCTCTAGTATCATATTGAAGTGTAGTTACTATTCTTTCGTTAGAAGTATCTTTTATATTATATATTTGGGTTAAAATTAAATCGCCATTTTTGTTATATTCTTTTAAAGTTGATTGGTTGGTTTTTCTCTCTTTTATCTGAATCACTGTTGTGCTGTCTGATAATTTTGTTTCTATAAAAATTTTATTTCTTTTATATTTCCATATAGATTTTGCTAGAAGCTGTTGAGATGGCGAATATTCTTCAGCATATTGTTCTAATCCTTTTTTAAAAATGGTTTTATTACTTAGGTTACCGTCGTGGAATATTTTGGAAGTTCCGTTATAACACCCATTAGAAATTTGATGAATACTTTGCGAATTTTTATCGTAAACCATGTTTAGCTTTTTATTAAGTTCTCCTTTTTTATTGATATAAAATATTAACTCTCCCTCTGTGTTATCCAAAAGGTCTGAAAGTCTAGTAATGTAATGCCCTTCGTTTAAAGCGCTTCCGTTTTTTTTGGTTACAGAGAAACACATTTTTTTTTCGTGGATAGTCCAATTTAATTCTCCTATAGGGATTACGGTATTGTGTTGAGAAATTGCACTATGACAGTAAACAATTAAACATGTATCGGTAATACAACCAAGTGCTGTTATGATGCTGAAAAGTATGTTTTTTATTAAGGTTGAAACCATTGTCTGAATAGAATATTAGAGACCGCCTATATTTTTAATCGCTCTCTTGTTTTTTGCTTAAAATCCCTTTGCCAAGAATTTAAATTAAAATGATACCGTTCTTGAAAGGATGTTGTTTCCCTTTGCATCATTAATGCGTAGTTTTGTTCCATTGTTAAGGCTTTGTCAATGTCTCCTATGTTAATGAGTTCTGTGATGATTTCGCGAATTATCTCATAAATTTTATTTTCTTTCATACCACCAAAATGGAGGTCAAAAATTTTCCTATTTTTAATGAGCGGATGCTGCTTAAGTTCATCAATAGGATTCAAATTTTTTAGTTTGTACAAGGCGTATTCAGATGGGTTTTGTATGGACCAATTAGATAAAACAGCGTTTATGATACTTTTTTGAAATTCTAGTTGGTTACCAGCTCTTTCATATAATAAGCCCAGTTTATACCAGTTCTCACTATATTCACCCAAAACATCAGTGCTTTGTTTGTAAAACGCTAATGCCTTTTCTGTATGACCTTGTTTTAATTGATTATCGCCTTTTTTTATCAGATTTATAACAAAGGCGTCGTCATTTATTTCTTCTTCACCCCAGTCGTAATCGTTTAACTGATACCATTCTAAAAATTTATTCAGACAAGAAAACCTTGGTATTATGAGTCCTTCATCATGCACTAATTCACAAATAATGGGTTCTTGATGTTCTTTTCCAAACTCCCAATACAAGCCAAAATAATCACCATTGCCAAAACTGGCTTCTTTAAATTTTTGAAAACCGTTTGGAGGGAAAGGACCTGTTTCTATATTATTGATAAGAGTAATTTTATTGATGTTTTTAGGTAGTTTCATGGTATTGGAGTTACTTAATGTTTTCGTAAAGATTTATATTTAAAAGGTCATATCCACTAACTTTTAAATTATAACCTCTGAACGATAATACTCTCTCTTTATAATCTTTATAAAGTTTTGGGTTAATCTCTGCACTAAACAATAGTTGTAGGTCTTCGTTGAATGTTTTGAGAGAAATGGACTGTTTTTGTTTGCTTAATTGAAAATATTTCTCCGATGGAAATCTGCTATAGCTTTTTATCCAAATGCTGCCTTCTTGTAATTTTCCGTCTTTAAACACAGCTTTGTATTTGGGCTTATTGTTGAGGTACTGAATAACCTCACCTTGTAATACATTGTTTATTTCGGAATAGGATAGCAGTTTATTATCATTCAAATCATAAACAGTAACCTGTTTTGTTGCTTTATCTTTATGGATGGTAATGGTTTTAATGGTTTGGTAGGTATTGTTATGTGTTTTTACACCTGTATGGTTTGTTTCTTTAACAATATTCCCGTTTTTATATACCTTTTCATCGTTAAATCTATTAACCGTAACACCTTCAAATGGCTTGTCGTTTTTATAGAGTAGACGATAGGTTTTATTGGTTTTCTCATTATAGCTTGTAGCATAACCTTCACGTTTACCGTTTTTGTATAATACTTTTGAAATCTCTTTACCTTTTTTATTGTATTTAATAGTATAACCGTCAAGCATACTGTGTTTATAGTTTTCTTCTTTTTGCTTAACTCTTTTCCACTCATAAGAGGGTCGAATGCCTCCCCATGTAATGAATTTTCCATGTTTTTCTCCATTTTTATAATACCCTTGTTCACGGATGGTTTTTTCATCTCCTGTATAATCTATATAAATACCGTGTTTTTTCCCATCTTTGACTTGAATTTTTCTATTGTTTTTATAATCATACACTGTACCAGACCAAGGTTTCCCATTTTTAAAAATAGCCTTTCCTATTACAGTATCTTTTTTGGAGTAAAAAATTGATTCTCCGTTGGCAGTAACATCTTCACGAAGTACATTTTTATAAGCTTTTAGGTTTCTGTCATACACTCGCTGATACCGTTTTCCAGCAATGAATTGCCCGTTTTTTTGCGTGTTAACTTCTTTAATATCGTTAGAATTTTCATAAAACTCATAGAGCGTACCTGTTTTGGTTTGATAGTTAAATTCTGAAATTTTCTCGCCATTTTTATTAAAAAAGATGCCTTTTTCTTTTTTTTCAGTAGCAGGATTAAAAAACAATTCATATTGTTTGTTACCATTGCTATAATAAAACGTGTGCTTTAAGGGTTCTTCGTTTTCGTTATAGCGTATATGTTGCTTAAAACGCTTATTTTTTATATAATTAAAGGTTGTTTTTTGTGTTTTTTTATAGTTGTTAAAGGTTGTTTTACCTGCAATACGTTGATTAAGGTCTGGAGTCACCAAAGTTCCTTCAATAGGTATTGGTATGTATTCGCCAGTTTCTAGCCTATCTACAATGAACTTTCCTTTTTTTAAACCAACTTTTAAGGTTGCAATGGGATTACCAAGGGTATCGTGGTAGGTAATTACAGAATCTTTTAGGGTAGAGAATAACTTTCTAGAGTTTATATAAGGTATGGTTGCCTTTACAGGGAAGCTATTTTTATAGGTGATAATTTGATTGTATTTATTACGAATGGTACCATTTAATTCGTTGTCTTTTTGGGTAAACTCACCAATTTTTTTGCCGTTATCGGTATAGCTGATGATTTTAACAATCTCAAAATCCTCATAAAAATTTTCACGAATTAATACGCCTCCATTATATTCTTCAACCTTTATAAGGTACTCACTATCGTATGTTTCTATTTTTTCAATTGTTTTTCCGTCTGGGTAGAATGTATAGCGTTTTCCGTGATAATAAAGTAATTTGTCCAGCTCACCTTCATATTGCAGTTTGCCCATGACTTTGCCTTTTTCATCATAATAGGTTTTAATTTTTTGAATGGTGTCAAAACTGCTACGTTTTTGTCCGTTTGGATAATAGGCGTGAGCGTACATAGGGTAATCATCTTTAACGGCTATTATTTCTTTAGGACGCAAGGGGTTGTTATAATAACTAACAGTTACGCCATGTTCTTTGCCATTTCTTGGTAGATAATAGGTGCCTAATAGCTTACCCTTAGTATCATAATACATTTTTTTATAGATGTGTCCTTTTTTATAGTAATATTCTTTGCGTGCACCTTTTTTATTGGTATCGTAAAGTATTTGCTTTATTTCATGGTTGTCTTTATAAGTAATTTCACGAATATTATAAATACAATCATCATCAGCACCAGCTTCTTTAATTTGTGCTACTTCAGGGGTGACCTTTTGAGCAGGCTTATCGTCACATTCGTCATATCTATAATAGGAGCTCACACCGTTTAGCTTATTGTTTTTATAGGTTTGCATTTGCATGATTCTACCATCATCATCATACCAAGTAGCTGTACCTTCAAAATGCACGGAATCTTTAAATTTTGAAAGCCCAGTCATTTGTAAGTTACCGTTTATATGGTAATCATTCATGCGGTATAGGTTGCGCTTTTCTTTTTTTGCTGGTGGTCTGTAAAAATGGGCTTTGTCTTTTGTAGTTTTGTTCCATCCACCATCAAACCATAAGGTGTCTTGTTGTGCAAAAGCGGTGGCAGTAAAAAGTGTTATTAGTAGGGTTGTTATAGGTAATTTCATATATGTAGATTCAAAATAAATAGTTAATTTAATATTGCTATGTTATTTGTATAGAGGTTGTTGTAAAGTTCGTTAAACAGTTTTATAGCCCAAAAATAGCGTTCGGGTTGATTACTTAATATAAGTTCCATCTCATCGTTTTCTTTTGAAAAGAACACCAGATAATCTGCTGAATATGATTTGTAATAAAACATATCAAGACCTACTTTTATGCCTAACATTGGCAGTATGTCTTTTTTGAGGGTTTCTTCATTAAGATGACGTACATAAAACTCAAAAGGTTGGTTAGGGAATTTATGTGCTTCTTCATATGAGCAGGCAGCAAACCTATCGTCGCTTATAATTTTACGAAGTTTTTTAGAATCTATTTGTGGGTAATAAAACTCTAAATTTTCTAGTCCTCTTAAGGTGCGTTCCCACATGAGCTGTAACGGATTATCTGGTTTTAAGAGCAAACTATTGTAATTGCTATTATTGATAAAATGTTGCTGTGTTTCTTGTTGTTTATATTGGCTATCAGTGGCTAGGGTATATTGTATAAAAAGTTCATTCGTCTTGTTTCCGTCCCATAAAAGTGAACTTTCTTCATCCTTGTTTTTGATTTCTATTAAGTAGGTTTTTTTAGGCTTGCTAAAAAGTCGTTTTAATGGACTTCTAAATTCGTCTTTATCGTCCTTCAAAATTTCTACCTGTTCTTCTAAATTATTATAAAACCAGTAACTAGTGCGGTTTTTTAAGAGGTAACTGTTTAAAATTCTAAAAAAGTTGTTATAGCTAATAGACCGGTCTGTAAAAATTCTAGGCACTTTATCTTGTTTTTCATGGTAGAGTAGTGGGAGTAGTTCAAAGGAATCTTTTATAGGAATAGAGGTGTCTTCTATAACATCTGACACCTTAAAATAGGGCTGCTTTAAGCATAAACTGTGTAGCTTTGTTAAATCACTAAAAGCTACGGGTAAAAATACAATATCGTCACCATTAGTATTAATAACCAGCACTTTTTGTTGGTGTGTTTCAAACAATGTGTTTAGGTAATCATAAACAACCGTTTCATCAGACTCTTGGTCATATGCGTCATCATTATACGGTATTTTTTCTTGGTGAAAAAATGTGTAAATATTTAACGCATCACAGTAATCAAACGTATAATCGTTTATATGAATAAATTCTGATTCTTCAAGATTTTCTATAATAAAACAAGTGATTTTTTCAGGACTTGTTAGCTCCCAGTCAGGGTATTCTAACTCAAAGACGCATTTCTTTTTGTTATAAAAAACAGCTTCTAAATCACTCATTAAATCTGGGGTAAAGCTCGATTTAAAAAGTATTTTGCAAATATTGTGTAGTAAACTTAAGTGTTTTCTTTTAGTATCCATTAAATCAACTATTTAATTTCAAAAACAAAAATGAAACAAATAATAGATCTTTATATCCCTGTTTTAAGGGAAAATGATTAAATCTTACTTTTTTGTAATCAATTATAAAAAAGAAGAATAGCTTAACCTTTAAAAGTCAAACAGTTCCAGTTCTAACAAACCATACCCAATAGCTTATATATTATCTCACAAATTTTAATAAAAAATGCAGGGAGAGGATGATTTAAGGGGACTAGCCAAAGTAATGGCTTTTATGCGTGCAGTGAGCGTTATTATTGTCCTAATGCACTTTTACTGGTTTTGCTATGGTTTCTTTGCCGAACATGGTTGGATACTAGGCGTTGTAGACAAGATTCTGACCAATTTAAACAGAACAGCTGGATTGTTTGCTTATACACTTTACACTAAAGTTTTTGCATTGGTATTATTGGCATTGAGTTGTCTAGGGACTAAAGGTATAAAGAATGAAAAGATTACCTGGCGTAAAATTTACAGAACTTTGGGTATAGGTTTTATCCTGTTTTTTTTCAATACCCCATTATTGAATTTATCAATAGAGATAGCCACTTTACTTTATATCCTGACTACCTCTTTCGGTTATATAGCATTATTAATGGCTGGGGTTTGGATGAGTAGACTGCTTTGCAACAATCTAATGAATGATGTATTCAACAACGAAAATGAAAGTTTTATGCAGGAAACCAGATTGATGCAAAATGAGTATTCGGTTAATCTCCCTACCAAATTCTATTATAAAGAAAAGTGGAATGACGGTTGGATTCATGTTATTAATCCGTTTAGGGCAACGATTGTACTAGGAACCCCAGGTTCTGGTAAATCTTATGCTATTGTAAACAACTACATCAAACAGCAGATTGAAAAAGGGTTTAGTATGTATATTTACGATTTAAACTTTGAAGAGCAAGAATTTTCTAATAGAGACAAAACTTTCGAAGCTTCATTTGGGCCTTCATATTATGCTTTTGAATATGGAGATAACCTGTTTTTGGTACTCAACAACAATTTTCCAATAAATAACCGTGAGTATATAGGTAAGTTTGATGAAAATCAATTAACATTTGTATCTAACATAATCAAGAAGTTTGAAAAGAAATATAATTCAATAAAAATTTTCACGCATATTCCTTTAGAGTATACAAGAAATAAAGAAAAGCTTATAGGGTTGATGAACCCTTTCGAAAAGGTTTTGGTTGCTATAGGGCATACGCATACACAGTACCATACTTTTTTAAAAGAAGTCAAAAACCAGCAGTTCATCAGTTAGTAGGAGGAGCGGTTTGTGGTGCCTGGTGGCAAAGAGCACATGACATTCATGGAGTTCCATTTGCTATGATGTATGATGGTGCTCCAAAAGGATATTGGTTTTTAGAGACAGAAGATAGCGACTATCAACTTAACTGTAAAGTTTCAGGAGCACCTATAAAAAAGCAAATGCATTTTTGGGTTCCAGAGAACAAAGAATGGGATACAGAAATAAACATTTTAAATTAGCGTTATGTGTATGCAAATGTGTTTGCAGGAGGAGAAACTACAAAAGTTGAGGCTTCTTTTGATGGTGTAACATGGCAGTCTATGGAGTATCACCAAGGAGTAGCGCCAGAATTAAAAAGATTTTATTTGCTTCAAGAGTTAGGAAGGTATAAAGGGCAAAAATTGTCAAAAATGCCAAAACCAACTACAAAAAGTAAACACTTATGGAGGCTTAAAATGCCTGAAAACCTTTCAACAGGAATGCATTTAATAAGAGTTAGAGTAAAAGATGACTTCTTAAAATTACAATCCGAAGATGTTAGGGTTTATGAAAAGCGTTAGAGAGATTATAAAAGGAGGAACACTAAAATGTTCTTCCTTTTTTACTTATTTCAACGTCATTTCACGATGTTCAATTCCCCAAGCAACCATTACGTCTAAAGCAGTATGTAGTCTCATTCCAGATTCTGTTAATTCATATTCTACAGTAACAGGAGTTGTATCGTAAACGGTACGTTTAATAATTCCATTAGCCTCTAAATCTTTTAATTCTTTAGATAACATTCTTGGAGAAATTTTTCCAATATTACGTTGTAGTTCTTTAAAGCGCATTTTTCTATATAAAAGGCTTCCTATAATAGATAATTTCCACTTTCCACTTATTACGTTTAGAGTATCTCTTAAAGCTAATACATATTGAACAGAGCATCTTTTAAGCTCTTCTATTTTTGTACTTGTTTCCATCTAATGTTAAAGTTGATATACTTTTGTATACTGGTATATTAAAGTATAGTAGTTACTTTTGTATAGCAAATATACATATTTTTGTAGTGTTAAAACAAGTAAATGTAAAATAATGAAACACTTAGTAATTGTAACACATCCGAATATAAAGGAGTTAAAAGTTAATAAGTCTTGGATAAATGAGCTACAACAATACGATGATAAAGTAACTATTCATCAACTATATAATGAGTATCCAGACTTAAATATTGATGTAGTAAAAGAACAAGAATTGTTATTAAACCATGATAGTATTATTATTCAATTTCCGTTACACTGGTTTAATACCCCTTTTTTATTAAAAAAATGGATGGATGAAGTTTTAACCTATGGTTGGGCTTTTGGCCCTGAAGGAGATAAGTTAAAAGGGAAAAAGTTTCGTTTATCTGTATCAACAGGAGGTACTGAAGAAACCTATAATAGTTTCGTATCTTTAGAAGACCTATTAAAATCAGTAACAGTTTCGTTTCAATTTTGTGGATTAGAAATGTTACCATCACATGTGTTTTATGGAGCAAATGACAATCCAGAATTCGAAGACATACAAATAAATTCAAAACAATACGCAGATTTAATTTTACAATAAATAATAAAAACTAGAAACAATGAAAAATTTAAAAAATCCATTAGTGTTTATGTTAATTGCATTCGCAACATTATCATTCACAACCATTACGAAAGAAGTAAAAAAAGTAAATACGAAAGAAAGTAAAGTAGTATGGAAAGGGTATAAAGTAACTGGTTCTCACGAAGGAACTGTTAGTTTACAATCGGGTATATTAAACTTTGAAAAAGATAAATTAGTAGGAGGAGAGTTTATAATAAATATGACTTCTATTGCAGTAACAGATTTATCTGGAGAATACCAAAAAAAGTTAGAAGGACATTTAAAATCAGACGATTTTTTTGGAGTAAATAACCATCCAACTTCAACCTTAGTATTTACAAAAGTAAAAGCAAAAGGGAAAAATTCTTATGAAGTAACTGCTGATTTAACTATTAAAAACAAAACCAATCCTGTAACTTTTGAAATTTCAGTATATGGTAAAAAAGCAACAGCATCGTTAAAAGTAGATAGAGCAAAGTATGACGTAAAATACGGTTCTACTAGCTTTTTTGATGGTTTAAAAGATAAAGCAATATACGACGAGTTTGATTTGGTAGTTGATTTGGTTTTTTAAAACCAATTTAAATTGTATACATATCCTAAATAAAAGTTTAGGATATGTTTTAATATTATAAATAAACAAAAATACCCTTATGAAACGATCAGCGTTTTTACAGTTACTAGGGTTAGCATCAGTAAATTTGAGTATGGGATCATTGAGAGGATTAAAAAAGTTATCAGATAGTTTACCAGTTTCTCAGACAATGCCAGTGTTGTTTTTGGGACATGGTAGTCCTATGAATGCTATTGAAGAAAACGAGTTTACTAGAGGTTTTCAAGATGTTTCAAAAACATTGCCTAAACCTAAGGCTATTATTTGTGTTTCGGCACATTGGTTTACTATAGGAACCAAAGTAACTGCGATGAAAATGCCTAAAACCATTCACGATTTTGGTGGTTTTCCTCAAGAGTTATTTGAACAGCAATATCCTGCAAAAGGAAGCCCAGAGTTAGCTAAAGAAACTAAACAATTATTACACCCTAATTTAGTAGAGTTAGATGAGCATTGGGGATTAGATCATGGTGCTTGGACAGTATTAAAATATTTATTTCCAAAAGCTGATGTGCCCGTAATCCAATTAAGTATTGATTATACCAAAGATGCTAATTACCATTTTGAATTGGCAAAACAACTTACTTCTTTAAGACAAAAAGGAGTGTTGATTATAGGAAGTGGAAATATTGTTCATAATTTACGATTGGTCGACTGGAAGAATTTTGATAAGGATAACTATGGGTATGATTGGGCTATTGAAGCAAGAGCAACGGTTAATAAGTATTTATTAGAAGGAAATTACCAACCTTTAATAGATTATACGAAACAATCAAAAGCTTTTCAGCTTGCAATTCCAACTCCAGATCATTATCTGCCTTTGATTTATAGTTTAGGGTTGCAACAAAAAAATGAAGAGGTTCAGCTTTTTAATGATAAGTTATTAGCGGGGTCTTTAAGTATGACTTCTTTAAAAATAGGTTAGAAGTAAACGTTGTAATAATAAAAAAAACTCTAGCAAATTTGCTAGAGCTTTTTTATAATGAGAATACTGTTATTGCTTTCTATGCCAGTAAGCTGTTCTACCAAAGGCAGAAAAACCAACGTACCCTCTAATTTTAAGTTTGTTTTCTCCGTCTAGTTTTATGTAGCATTTGTATTCTTTACCATTTTTAGGGTCTAATATTTTTCCACCACTCCATTCGTCACCATCTTTAGATAGTCCAGTTAAAATATTCATTCCTAAAATAGGATTGTTTTTTCTGTTGCCGCTGCATTTATCGCAAACAGCTTTTTGACGGTTTTTATCTGTTATTTCAACAATTTTAGCGTAAGCTTTTCCGTCTTTTTTATATACTTCTATTACAGAATCAACCTTATTGGTTTCTTCATCTCGGTTTTCCCATTTTCCGAAAATAGTTTGTGCGCTCATCGATAAGCTAACGGTTGTAAATAATAAAGCAAAAAGTATTTTTTTCATAATTTAAAAGTTTTAATAGTATTTTTATTCTCAAAAAGTATTCCAATTAATTAATCGTATTGTGCATCAAAGTTGCTATCCCATTTTCCTTGTACACGTAATACTTGTTCTATAATATCTCGAGCACAACCATTACCACCAGTTTTATCAGAAATGTATCTTGAAATTTGTTGTATTTCACGAGCTGCATCGTTAGGGCAAGAGGGCATACCAACGAGTTTCATTACAGGATAATCAGGGATATCATCTCCCATGTACACTATGTTTTCTGGGTTTAGTTTATATTTTTCAACCAATTCATTAAACTGTTGAATTTTATCATGAGCTCCTAAATAAACATCGGTAATACCTAAGCCTTCTAAACGTGTACGTACTCCTTCGTTTTTTCCACCAGAGATAATACAAACTCTATAACCAGCTTTTACAGCTGCTTTTAAGGCGTATCCATCTTTAGTATTCATTTGACGTACAAGCTGTCCGTCAGGAAAAACGGTTACAATTCCGTTAGTTAGCACTCCGTCTACATCAAAAATAAAGGTGTCTATTTGAGGTAAGTATTCTTTATAACTCTTTTCCATTTTGTTGGATTGATTTTGTAATAAGTTTATAAATTTCTTGTTGTTCAGCATTTAATAATGCTAAATGGTTTTGAATAGTTTTTTGGTCATTTCTTTTGGCAGGACCTGTTTGTGCAGCCTCAGGACTCAATTCGGTTATTTTTTGAGCTGTTTCCTGAATTAGAGGTAGTAATACTTCAAAAGGAACTTGATATTCGTTGCAAATATCAGCGCCAATTTTATACATATGATTGGTGAAATTGTTTACAAAAACGGCAGCAACATGTAACCGTTTACGTTGCTCTGAGTTGACACGATATACCTTTTTTCCAATAGATTTAGCAAGGGTTTCTAGTAACTGTAAATCTTCTTCGTTTTCAGCTTCTAAACAAAAAGGAATTTCATCAAAGTTCACGTCTTTGTCTTTAGAAAAGCTTTGTAGTAGATAAAAAATACCCTTGCGTCCACTGTTTTGTAACGATTGCATAGCTACACTACCAGAAGTGTGTACAATTAAGCCGTTTTTTTGTTCAATTTTACGAGAAACATCACCAATAGCATCATCAGAAACCGCAATGATATACACATCGGCTTCTGTTAAAAGTTCTATACTATTTGTAATAGGAGTAACTTCTTTTAAATGTTGAATTTGCTCAATATTTCGAGCATACATTTGTACTAACGATACTTCGTCTGTTTTACTAAAAGCATTGGCTAAATGTGTAGCTACATTACCGCCTCCTATAATGGCAACCTTAATCATAGCACGAAGATATTGAAATTAATTAAAATTAATTTTGCATATTTGTGCCATTATGATTGTATAAGTCACCTCAAATAGTAGTGTTGCTTGAGCAACAAATAGTTAGGTCTTACTCTTTGTTAAGACAATTTTATGTATTTATAAAACTTTATAATGACTGATAACAATCAAACATCAAAACAATCTATATTCTCACTTTTTAAAGATGCTGTTTTAGGAAGACAGCAAGATTTTACGACAGGAAGTATTGGTAAAGCAATTTTTGTATTAGCAATTCCGATGATTTTGGAAATGCTGATGGAATCTATTTTTGCTTTGGTAGATATTATTTATGTATCAAGGGTAAGCGTAAATGCTGTAGCTACTGTAGGATTAACAGAATCTGTACTTACGTTAGTATATGCTGTAGCTATAGGGTTAAGTATGGCGGCAACTGCTTTAGTTGCTAGAAGAACAGGGGAGAAGGATTCAGAAGGCGCAAATCAAACAGCGGTACAAGTTGTTTTTTTAGGAGTTTTTATTTCTATTCTCATTAGTATTGTTGGAATTGTATATCCAAGAGAAATACTAGCACTTATGGGAGGTGAGCCTGATTTAATTACTGAAGGTTATGGATATACTCGTGTATTATTGGGCGGAAATATAACAGTAATGTTATTGTTTTTAATCAATGCTGTTTTTAGAGGAGCAGGAAATGCATCCATTGCAATGTGGACGCTGATCTTGTCGAACGGATTAAATATTATACTTGATCCTATTTTTATTTTTGGGTTAGGTCCAATACCTGCATACGGAGTAGAGGGTGCAGCCATAGCAACAACGATTGGAAGAGGGACGGCAGTTATAGCGCAATTAGGAGTATTGTTTTTTGGAGCAGGTAAAATAAAAATAGCGGTTAAAGATTTAGTGGTCAGAGTTTCTGTAATGATAAACTTAATAAAAGTTTCATTAGGAGGAATAGGGCAGTTTATTATCGGAACTTCAAGTTGGGTGTTTTTAATGCGAATTATGTCCGAATTTGGTAGTGAAGTGCTAGCAGGGTATACAATTGCCATTCGAATAATGATGTTTACCTTGATGCCTGCTTGGGGAATGAGTAATGCAGCAGCAACATTGGTAGGTCAAAATTTAGGAGCAGAACAACCTGAGAGAGCAGAGAAGTCTGTTTGGATAACGAGTAAATATTGTGCAATTTTTATGGGAGCAGTCTCATTGATTTATATATTCTTTGCTCCAACTTTTTTAGGATGGTTTTCTGAAAAGACTGAAGTTGTTGAAAATGGAGCTTTGTGTTTGCAAATTATTGCAGCTGGATACATAGCATATGCTTATGGAATGGTTGTAATTCAATCTTTTAATGGTTCAGGAGATACCAAAACACCAACCTATATCAACTTTGTGTGCTTTTGGTTATTTCAATTACCGTTTGCATACGTAATGGCTATTACACTAGATTTTGGCCCTATTGGAGTTTTTTTAGCAATAACTTTAGCAGAAGTTTTAGTTGCAGTTGTTGGTATTTGGATGTTTAAAAAAGGAAAATGGAAAACAGTTCAAGTGTAAACTTCATTTAGTAAATTAGCTGTAATTATTTTAAAGTAAATAATTATAAAAGAATTTGTAGAAAACAGTAAAACAAATGAAACTAGATATATTAGCTTTTGGTGCGCATCCAGATGATGTTGAGTTAGGATGTGCAGCTACCATCGCCAAAGAAATTTCGGAAGGAAAAAAAGTAGGAATAGTTGATTTAACTCGTGGAGAGTTAGGAACAAGAGGTTCAGCCGAGTTGCGTGATAAAGAAGCATCGTTAGCAGCTGACATCTTAGGGGTTTCAGTACGTGAAAACTTAGGTTTTGCAGATGGATTTTTTAAAAATGATAAAGAACATCAATTAGAAATTATTAAAATGATACGTAAGTATCAACCAGAAATAGTGTTGTGTAATGCTATTGATGATCGCCATATTGATCACCCTAAAGGAAGTCAGTTAGTGTCTAATGCTTGTTTTTTAAGTGGCTTACTTAAAATAGCAACAGAGTTAGATGGAGTTCAACAAGAAAAATGGAGACCGAAACAAGTTTATCATTATATACAATGGAAAAACATTGAACCTGATTTTGTGGTAAATGTTACTGGTTTTATGGATAAAAAAATAGGCTCGGTTATGGCATATTCGTCTCAGTTTTTTGACCCGAAAAGTAACGAGCCAGAAACACCAATAACTAGTAAAAACTTTACCGATAGTATAGAGTATAGGGCAAGAGATTTGGGTAGATTAATAGGAGTTGATTTTGCAGAAGGCTTTACATCAGAACGTTACGTGGCAGTAGAAAATTTAAGTAAATTAATTTAAAAAAAGTTTTGCCACAATGTAAAAAGAATGTATATTTGCACCCGCAAGTTACATGGTGATTGTAGCTCAGCTGGTTAGAGCGCCGGATTGTGGTTCCGGAGGTCGCCGGTTCGAACCCGGTCTTTCACCCAAAACCTTCTCAAATTGAGAAGGTTTTTTTGTTTTAAAGCATTCGGCTCTAATATCGAAATGAGCTAAAAAAAAGCTTCTCAGTTATTTATGAGAAGATTTTTTTATCTCTAGCCATTGCTCGTATTTATTTTTGTGTTTAAAGCGGTTATGAGTCCACAAGTAATACTCGGGTTGAGCTTTTATGTTTTCCTCTGTAAGCTCAAGGTATTTGTCAGTAATTTTAAAATCATCGAAATCGTTAGGTGTATCAGTGATTAATTCAAATTCAACTTCAAAATAACCTCTTTTAACTTTGGTGGTTTTCATATTGATAACTACCGAGTTGTATTTTTTTGACAGAACTTCAGCTCCTGTGTGTACTGGTACTTTTTCATTTAAAAAGCTACCCCAATACCTAGTTTTTCCCATTTGAGGAGATTGATCACTAAGTAAAAGGTATAGGTATTGTGTTTTGTTGGAGTGTTTTTCGTAGATACTTCTATTGAATAAATACGTAGGTACAGCTTCAAAACCAAATTGGGTTCTAGATTTTTTTATTAATTTGTCAAAATAAGGGTTTTTGATCTTTTTGTAAGCTCCAAAACAGTTAATGTTTACAGAAAGAGGCATGCCAACAGACCATTCCCAATTTGCTTGGTGTGAACCTACTAAGGCAACACTTCTTCCTTGTTCAGCGTATTTGTTTATAAGTTCAGGATTTGTGTATTGGTAGCGCTTTTGTAATTCTTTTTTACCTATAGCAAAAGATTTTATGCTTTCAAAAAGGATGTCTACAAAGTGTTTAAAGAATTTTTTTGATATTCTGTTTATTTCAGTTTCGCTTTTTTCAGGAAAAGCAGTTTTAAGGTTTTTCTTAACTACTTTTCTTCTATATCCAACAATATAATACAGTATAAAGAAGAAAAAGTCAGAAAAAACATATAGAACTCTCATAGGTAACCTTGATAAGAACCAAATGAAAGGGTAGGTAATTGTAAAAATTAAAAAATTCATTTTGGAAAAATTAAAGTGCAAATATCGCATTAAATTATCAATCTTTACTTTGTAAACTTTTGTTTATGTTTGTGAGTATATATTAGAGATATGAGTCAAATTATTATAGGATTAATTATAGCAAATGTGCTAATGTCGATTAAAGGATTTAGTGACCCCGTTTTTTTTGAACGATACAAATTTCAAGTGCAAAGAGTGTTGGGAGGGGAGAAGATAAGAATGATATCGTCAGGTTTCCTACATGTAGATTGGCTGCACTTAGGGTTTAATATGTATGCTTTGTATCTGTTTGGAAAAGTAGTAGACTCTAGTTTTGGGACACTTAATTTTGTGTTGATTTATTTTGCTAGTTTGTTAGCAGGGAGTATGTATTCGTTGTATCAGCATAAAAAAGAGCCTTATTATAGTGCGGTAGGGGCTTCAGGGGCAGTGTCAGGAATTATTTTTTCATCGATACTGCTATATCCTAGTATGGAGCTTATTATGTTGCCAATTCCAGTTCCTATCCCAGGGTATGTGTTTGGAATAGGTTACTTGTTATACTCCATTTACGGAATGAAAAATCAGGTGGGTAATATTGGTCATTCGGCGCATTTAGGAGGAGCTATAGGTGGATATTTAATTACTTTGGTGTTACGACCAAGTGTTATAGCAAATCACACGATAATGGTAGGGATAATGGCGTTGATTATTACAGGATTGTTTTTCTTCGGAGATAAGTTAAATAGATAAATTATAAAGAATAAAAAAACCGAAACATTTGTTTCGGTTTTTTTGAGCGGGAGACCAGGTTCGAACTGGCGACATTCAGCTTGGAAGGCTGACGCTCTACCAACTGAGCTACTCCCGCGGTAAAGCTTTTGCTTTTTGTGTAATTACTTACACTATGTAAATTTGAGCGGGAGACCGGGTTCGAACCGGCGACATTCAGCTTGGAAGGCTGACGCTCTACCAACTGAGCTACTCCCGCAGTAAAGACTTTTTGTAATTTCTTACAATTATGTAAAAATTTGAGCGGGAGACCAGGTTCGAACTGGCGACATTCAGCTTGGAAGGCTGACGCTCTACCAACTGAGCTACTCCCGCAGTAAAGCGGTTGCAAATATAATACTGCTTTTGTTATTTACAAAGACTTTTTTGTAAAAAAAAATGAAAAAAAAGCACACTTTTTATAAGTGTCAGATAATGAGTTAAGTATTTTTTTTAGAAGAACACTTATTTAAAAAAGAAGTTAATTCAATATTAGCACTTGGGCCATAAGCAGCTAAAATAGTGCCTTTTGTTCCGTCGTGCATTGTTAATATATAAAGAATACTTAAATCAGCAGGGTTAGAATAACCTTCATACCTATACTCTTCATCAATAGTAACGTCTTTAACGGTATATTCTTTTTTAGTATCTACGTCAATTAATTTATTATTAATAAGATGATAACTAGCAGTGTATCCTTTGTTTTTATAATATTCAATTTTATTTATTTCATGTTTAGAATTGTTATTCATAGTGTATGAGTATTAAAGTTACATTCAAAAGTATAGAATCAAAAAGAACAAGATTAACTTATATGAGTTAAATATTAATCTATTTAAGTTAATTTATAAAACCATATGAAACTAATTTTGTAATAAATTAATAAACTAAATTAATGACTGTGTTAGCAAAACATAAAAGGCAATTATTATTTATTTACTCCTGTGAATCCAGTTTTAGTAAAGAAATGTTAGCTTATGCTTCTGCCGTAGATAAAAAGCTACAGATTATAAATATTTGTAAAGAAAAAATTTCAGATACAATATGGTTAGAAATAGCTGCTATGTTAAATGTAACATTAGGAGAGTTGTTTTCACCTAAGCACTCAAATGCTGAAGATGTAGGAGATGTAACGAGCTTTGATGAGACAGACTGGTTGAAATTAATAAATAGCAAACCTAGTTTGTTACAGGTTCCTATTGTTGTTAATGCAGATAAAGCTTTGAGAATTAAAGAAAAAACTGATATGATGAATGTGTTAGATAATTAGAAAATAATTTTAGGGAGTAAGCCGAAAACCCTTTAAGAGAGTAGGTATAAATTTAAACTGAATAATTATGAAAATATCAAAATTAATTTTAGCAACATTATTAACAGCAGTTGTAATGGTTTCTTGTGAAAACAAAAAAGAAAAAAAAGAACAGGTAAAAGAAAAAATGGATGAAGTGGAAGCGAGCGTAGAAGAAGGAATGGATGAAATTGAAGAGAGTTTTTCTGACCTAGGTGATTATACTTTTGAAAAGAAAAGTGAGGTGACAAAATCAATTAACAAAGGAATAGATAAATTAGATGCTGAGATTGATAAATTAGAGAAAAATGTAAGTGATAGTTATAATGATGCAAGTGAAAGTGTAAAGAAAGAGCGTCAAGAATTGTTAGCTTCTTTAAAAAATAAAAGAACAAAACTTAAAGCAAGCATGGAAAAATTAAAGAATAGTTCTGAAGATACTTGGGATGATGTGAAAAAAGGGTTTGAGAAAGCTTATGATGATGTAGAGAATGCTTTTGATAAATTAGCTGATGAATTAAATAGTTAATATACATTTTACAAATGATCCATCCTAAAAAAGCAGTTCACAACGAACTGCTTTTTTTATTTGTGATAATTATAAAAACTTTTTAAATGGTTACAGATTTTTTCAAATTTACATCCCAGTAGTATGCACTGTTTATAATAACTTTAAGGATAATAATGGTGTGAAGGTTGTTATTTTTTAAGTCTTGTTGTGAGAGTAACTTATCAATAATTCCTTTTGATTCGTAATGAATGCCCTTACCTCTGATTGATAAATATTGTTTGTCTGTGTTATTAGTAAAAGTTAAGAGTAAGTCATTATCTTTTTCAATGTTTTTATAGTGTTCAGATTCTTTATCTGATAAAAACCACAAAGCTCCATCATTGTCAATTGTTTTAACAGTCATAGGGCAAACCGAAGGGTTTGGTTTACTTAACGAACTAATTAACATGCATGTTGGGGTGTTTATTAGGATAGACTGAATTTTTTCAATAGCATTTTTATCTACTAAATCATTTTTTTTCATCTGTCTAATCTTTATAAAATTATTATGTACAAAGTTGAGGAAAGTATAGTTTTTTTTTAACTCAAAAAGAAAAAAAAAGAGCTTATATAATATTATGTTAAGTGTTTTTTAGTAGATACTTTATTAATTTAAATTGTTTTTTAAGTTCATTTTAACTTTACATTAAAAAATAAAAAGTAAAATAATCATTTAAGAGGCTTTGTAAAAGTTTAAAAAAAACTACTTTTGATTGTTTGGAGGGAAGAGTAGTATTTAATAATGTAAATTGACATGAAAATTTATTTAAAATTTGATGCTAACACAGCTTTAAAATCTTTTTTAACGTATCATTTAAAAGAGTTAAGCTTGCCCTTTTATGTAACAAGCTCTCAAGAAGTAGTTTTTGAAAAGGAACTTTCTTTAAATGAAAAAGAAAAAATAAAAGAATTATTAGCTCCTTTTAAAATAGATATTACTAACGATGAAAAGTTAGATGTTGTTCAGCGAATAAAAATAATTATTGATGAGATGTTGAAAGATGAAGCAGCAGCAAGGATGAATGCTTCTGATTATTTGTCTGATAAGTTAAATTATTCGTATGCTTATTTATCTAACTTGTTTTCTGAATCAAACCACACCTCAATAGAAAACTACATAATTTTAAGAAAAGTAGATGTAGTTAAAGAATTATTGTTAAATAGTAATTTAACATTAACTGAAATAGCCTATAGATTAAACTATAGTAGTGTCGCTCATTTGTCAGGGCAGTTTAAAAAAGTAACTGGACTTACCACTTCTACTTTTAAACGTATAGTGGAAAAACGTAACCAATAATCAGGTATTAGTTAATTATGGCTAAAGATAAATTAAAAATTATTTTAACAGACGATGACATAGATGATCGTATGTTTTTTGAAGATGCTATTGAGGAGATAAATATTGCCTCAGAGCTAAAAACATTTAACCATGGACAAGATTTAATGAGTTATTTGTGTAATGATTGTAAAGAGCTTCCAAATTTAATTTTTTTAGACTTGAATATGCCTATTAAAAATGGTATGGAATGCTTAATAGATATTCGTAAAACTCCAAAATTACAAAGTATAATAGTAGCTATATACTCAACATCTTCTTCAGAAGAAGATATTGAAGAGGCGTTTGTTAATGGAGCTAATATATACATAAACAAACCTACATCTTTTAAAGAATTAAAGAAAGTTATAAAAAAAGTACTGCAAATTAATTGGCAGTACCAAACTTCAAATTTAAATAAAGATAACTTTTTATTAAGAATTTAGCTATGTTTGAAAATAGTTTTACTCAATCAAATAAAGCTTATGTTGTTACTTCATCTATAGCTATAGGTATGTTACTTGTAGTCTTTATAGTGTCTTATGTTTTTTTTCAAGACTTTCAAAATGCTACAGACTCTTCAAAAATTAATTATGATGAATTTATAAAGCTAGAGGAGCTTTCAAAAAAATATAAATTAATGCAAACCGAGCATTTAGAAGCGGCTATTTTAAGAAGAAAATTAGACCCAGATAAATGGTATACTATAAATAACGATATATATATAAGTATTCAAGGTTTGTTATTTGATTTTAGAAATAAGCCTAAACAGTTAGAGCGTATTAATAAAATAGCGGAAGAACAAAATAAACTATTTGGTAATTTAGTAGAGTTAGATACTACCTTTAGTTCTTTAAGAAATAGTATAAAAAAGAAGAAAATTTTAGGAATAAACTCTTCTTTACATAAAATAGACTCTATAAAAAAACACATTTTAGAACAACAGAAAGAAGATATTTCTAAACTAGTAACTTATCGTGAAGAGAAGAATGAATCAGTTATTAGAATGATGGTTATATCGTCTGCTTTTGCATTGCTTTTATTATTATTTTCTTTATATAGATTGTTTGTGAGTCGTAAGTTGTACTTTAAAACAAACTCACTTTTAAAAAGTATTTTAAATGCTTCTACTGATATAGTTAGAGTTTATACTCCTGTTTATGATAATAATAAAGAGGTAATAGACTTTAAAATTGAATATGCAAGTAGTGCGAAAGAAATATATGGTTACAATAGTAAAGAACTGTTGGGTAGGCTGGTTACTGAAGTTTATCCTGAGTTAAAAGTATCAGGAGAATTACAAAAATTAATAGATTTCTTTTCCTTACAGAAATCAATAGAAGAAGTTTCTGAAATTGATGTAGATGAAGAAAAAATAACATATTTAAGACGTTTTTTTCCTTCTCAAGATGATATAAAAGTGATTATATCAGACATATCAAAATCAAGAAAATATGAGAAAGACTTATCTAAATTAAATCATGAATTAAAATTAAGTAATGATTTATTAAAAGAAGCAGAGAAAATAGCTGAGATGGGGAGTTATATATGGTTTATGAAAGTAGACCATACTATTTTGTCAGATAATGTTTATAGGATTTTAGGATATAAACCACAAGAGTTCGCTTCTTCTTCTGTAAAGTTTAGGGAGTTTGTACATCCAGATGATTTAGAGCTTTATGATAAGAATATAAACGAAGCTTATCAAAAAGAGCAGGCGGTTGAATTTATTTTTAGAGTAATAACGAAAGAAAATGTAATAAAACATTTGTATACAAACGGTGCATTTAATGAACATGACAACAAAATAACGATGATTGGGATAATTCAAGATGTAACTAAACAGGTAGAAACAGAATTGCAGTTGCAACAAAAAAATGCTGAATTAGTACATCAAAACGTAGAGTTAGAATCTTTTAATCGTATTGCAAGTCATGATTTACAAGAACCATTAAGAAAAGTACAAATGTATCTGTCAAGGCTCACAAATGATGATGAGTTATCAGAAAAAAACAAACAGTATATTGAAAGGGCTAATAGCGCTAGTTTAAGAATGCGTACATTAATAAATAATTTATTGTCTTTTTCTAGAATAAATAGAAAAGAAGACGATTTGTCGTTAGTAAATTTAAATAATGTACTACAAGATGTAATAGATGACTTGTCATTAACTATAGAAGAAGCTAATGCTGTTTTAGAGTATACAGAATTGCCTGCTGTAAAAGGGATAGAATTTCAGTTAAATCAGTTATTTAACAATTTAATATCTAATGCAATTAAGTATCGTAATAAAGAAAAGGATCTAAAAGTAACCATAACTTCTAAAAAAATTGAAGCTATTGATATTGATGAGCCTTTCGTAAAAAATCATCAAACATATTATTTAATTAAAGTAATAGATAATGGTATAGGTTTTGACAATAATATGAGAGATAAAATCTTTGAAATGTTCCAACGTTTACATCTAAAGCATGAATATTCTGGAACAGGTATAGGATTAGCTATTTGTAAAAAAATTGTATTAAAACATCAAGGATACATTCAAGCTACAGGAATAAAAGGTAGTGGTGCTGTATTTACAATATATTTACCAGCATAGTTTAAGTTTTTAATGAATTCTAAAGATTATATAACACAAAGTAAAAATTATATAACACACGGTTTTTAGATACACTGCATCTTTGTAGTATAATTTAAAAACAAGAAAAACATGAAGAATTTAATCAAATTATTAAGCATTTTAGGAGTAGTTTTATTAACAGTTACAGCATGTAGTGAAAGTGATGATCCAAAAGATAATGATTTATTTGTAGGTACATATGAAGGAAGTGTTTCTTATGATAATGGAGAAAACTCAATTTCGGCAGAAAATGGAAGTGTTACAGTAGCTAAAACAGGAGATACATACAATTTTATTTTTTCTGACGACATACCATCAATTAGTGGTTTAGAAATAGAAAAAGGTGAAAATAAGTTTGAGTTAGATTGGGATGAGGCTAGTCTTATTGTAATAGATGAAAGTTCTTTAAATATAAAGATGGCCAAAGATGGGAAGTCGTGGAGTGCAAACTGTAAACGATAATAAATTATAAATAATAATAAAAAAAGATCTCTACATAGAGATCTTTTTTTGTTTAAAAAATACCAATATATTTTTTTGTAAAGTAATCTAAACATCAATAATTACACGTGTTTTAATTGTTTCTAAGAATTATATAAAACAAAGCAAAAATTGTGTAACGAAGAATGCGTGTATTGGTTGCATTTTTGTAATGTAATTAATAACGAAATATAATGAAGACTAGAGTATATGATAAGCAAGGGTTAAATGCTAAAGTAGGTAAGATAGTAGCTAAAACAGAATATTTACAAAACTTAGCTTCACAAGCAAAAACACCAAAAAAGAAAAAATGTTAGAATAAAGAAAAACTAATTTATTAACCTAAAAAGAGTAGACATGAAAACACTTCACATAAATAGCAGTTCAATAGTAAAAACGTTTGGTCAGTTAAAAGAGCAATTATCAGCTTCATATAAAAAATGTTTCAAAGAGCATTGCTTAACCTTTGATAATGAAATTGGTTATGGTGAAGTGAGAGGTGTTTTACTAAAAAATAACATTTCATATTTAGAGTTTAATGTTACTTTTAATGAAGATATAGCCCTAAATATAAATACAAATATTAGTAAAGCAGTAAATATAGCTTATTGTAGTAAAGGTAAAATAGCGCATCAGTTTACTAAGAAAAACAAAAAAACAACATTAGAGCCGTTTCAGATAGGTTTTATGTCAAACATAACATCGTCTAAAAATACCATTTACTTTAAAAAAGAAACAAATGTAATTGTTACTCTTATAACAGCTTACGAATTAACAGCTTCAGTTAAAAAAAATACAGTTCATCAAGAGTTGTTTGAAACTTTTGTGAAAAATAAAAAAGAAAATAATGTTTTTATTAGTTCTCATAATTTAAAAATAGCAGAAAAAATAGAGCAAGTAACGAAGATAAAAGAAGATGGGATAATGCGTAGTTTACTAATTGAAGGTATAGTACATATGGTTTTAGCTCTAGAAATACAACAGTACAAAAGAGATTTGAAGAATTCTAAACAGCCTACAGGGAGTTTAACGCTAAGAGAAATGCAAGAGATAAAAGAAATTTCTACGTACATAAAAAATTATCCAGAAAGAGCAACTACTATAGAAGATTTATGTAAAAAAACAGGAGTAACTTCCTCAAAGCTTCAAGAAGGATTTAAATTAATGCATAATACAACTGTGAATGATTTTATAAGGACAGAAAGAGTAAAAAAATCAGAAGAATTAATAAAAAATAGTGATTTAAACATATCACAAATAGTTTATTCTGTAGGATTTTCTAGTAGAAGTTACTTTTGTAAGATATTTAAACAAAAATACAATTGCACTCCTACAGAATACAAATCTAGAATTAAGTTAGCTGCAACAGCATAATATATTTCATTTTTTTTGACAAAAAGAGGCTACATGTAGCCTCTTTTTGTTTTTATACTCAAACTTTTAAGTGAACTATCTTTTATTTTAAAAGATAGTTCATGTTGGGGGTTAATAAGTAATAAATAGAATATCGATTATACTGTGTTTAAAATTTATAGATTATTAAGAATAAAGAAACTTGACCCAAATAATAAAGATTAAAATAATAGTGCCCCATGAAAGGATATAGAAAAAGAATTGGAAAAATTTAAATAATTTGTCTTTATCAGCTAGAGTTGTTTTATATTTTTTATGGAAGTTTCTTGATCTATTTATAAGAAAACTTGAACCTTTTCTGATAAAAAAGAAAGAGAATATTAAGAATAATGTATCTATGAAAACTTTATACATGTGAGCAAAATTATTAAAAATAGAGAAAAATAAAATTGTAGTATAAATTATAAAAAAGAACCCACTCAAAATATTGAGTGGGAAAATTGCTATGAAAAAGAACTTAAGACGTCTCTTAAGTATTACAGAGATATTTAGAATTTAATGAATAATAGAATAAAAAGAATAATACTTTTAAAAAATAAGAAATTGTAATTTTTGTAGCTTTAATAAAAGTTTTTATCATCTCGTAAAACTTTTAAAAAATGGAAACCATAAATTTCAAAACCTTCGTTGTAATAAAATTTATGAGACTTCCTATTAGCAGTGTACGTGTTTAATTCAACTGCCTCGCACCCTTTAGATTTAGTGTAATTGTATATCCACTTGAAAAGCTGTTTTCCAACACTTTTACCTCTATAAGTTTCATGTATAACTACATGATCTGGCTCTACACTTTTACCAATATAGTGCCTAGTACTATACCAAAGCCCGCAAATACCTATAAGCTTGTTGTTGTCATAAACACCTATACATTCGTAGTTAGGGTATGCTACCATTTCTATCACTCTGTTTTTTAAAATATCATGTGGTGTTGTGGTGTTAACTTTATGTAAAAGAGGAAGGATAATAAGAATATCTTCTTTACTAATGAGGTTAAATTTTATATTCATTCTGTATTTTTGGATTAAAGAAATTTTAGATGATAAAAATAAAAAATATATCAGCTCAAGAAACTTATAATATTAGATTAACGGTTTTGCGTAATAATATAGATTTACCTTATAAGTTTAAAGAAGATGAGTATGGAAGTACATTTCATTTAGGAGCTTTTTACAAAACTAAGTTGGTAGGTGTAGCTTCTTTTATTCAAAATAAAACAGAAGCTATTAAAGGATTGCAATATCAATTAAGAGGAATGGCTACTTTGCCAGAAGTTAGAGGTATGGGGGCAGGAAAGTTACTACTAGAAGAGGCAAAAAGCATTTTAAAAACTAAAAGCATAGACGTTCTGTGGTGTAATGCAAGAGAAGAAGCAGTAGGGTTTTATGAAAATTTAGATTTCGTAATTATAGGTGAGAAGTTTAAGGTGCAAAAGGTAGGTGTTCATTTTAAAATGTACAGTAAAGTATAAATACAAAAAAACCCAAATCAAAAGATTTGGGTTTTGTAGCGAGGAGCAGATTTGAACTGCCGACCTCAGGGTTATGAATCCTGCGCTCTAACCAACTGAGCTACCTCGCCTGATTGCGGGTGCAAATATAAATACTTTTTAGATTTTGACAACAAAACATTAAATTTTTTTTTAAAAAATAATTATCTATATTGGCGATCAAACAAAAAAATAGATGAGTAAAGTAAAATTTGAGTTAGAGTTTCCTATACATGCTTCACCAAGCATGCTATATCAATATTTTGCAACACCAGCAGGGTTAGAAGAGTGGTTTGCAGATAAGGTAAATTCAAGAGGTAAAATCATTACTTTTTTTTGGGATGGTTCTGAAGAAGAAGCTAAAATTTTAACCAAAAAAACGGATGAACGTATTAAGTTTAAGTGGACAGAAAGTGAAGACGATGATAGTTATTTTGAGTTTAAAATACAAGTTGACCCATTAACAAAAGATGTAGCGGTTATTGTTACTGATTTTGCTGATGATGAAGATGATGTTGAAGAAGCAAAAATGCTTTGGGAAAATCAAATAGAAGCATTAAAGCATAATATAGGAGCTTAATATTGGTAAGATTCCTTTTTTTAAAAGATTAACTCGGCAAATTGTCGAGTTTTTTTGTGGCTAATACTTCCCTAAATTGTAAGTTTGCATTTAAATTTTTTTTAAGAAATGGTAAATTTTAACGGAGCTTTAATTGCAGAGAACGAAGTAAAACTTTCAACCCAAAATAGAGCGTTTAAATACGGTGATGCTATTTTTGAAACCATTAAAGTAGTAAATGGGAAAGTAGTTTTTTTAGAAGATCATTATTTTAGGTTAATGGCTTCAATGCGTATGCTTCGTATGAAGATTCCGATGAAATTTACTCTTGAATTTTTACAAGAAGAAATTACCAAAGTAGTAAAAGAATTATCAGAGGCTTCAACGTATAGAATTCGATTAACTGTTTTTAGAAAAGATGGAGGTTTGTATACGCCTGTAACAAACGAAATTGATTATATTATTGAAGGTAGTCCGATAGAATTTACTGATAAAAAAGTGTACAAAGTTGACGTTTTTAAAGACTTCTATAATTATTCAGGACTGTTGTCTACGGTAAAAACAACCAATAAAATGTTAAATACATTAGCGGCTGTTTTTGCTGAAGAAAATGATTTAGACAACTGTATTTTGTTGAATGAAAGAAAAGGAGTTGTAGAAGCGATTAATGGAAATCTTTTTATAGTTAAAGGAAATGTTGTGAAAACACCAGCTTTAACAGAGGGGTGTATTAAAGGAATTGTTAGAAAAAAAGTAATAGAAATTATTGAAAAGCACCCTGACTATACAATTGAAGAAACGACTATTTCTCCTTTCGAGATTCAAAAGGCTGACGAAGTTTTCATCACAAATGCAATCATAGGAATTCAATCGGTTACCAATTACCGAAAAAAAGAATTCTCTACAGAAATAACTAGTAAAATAAAGAGCAGTTTACAATTAGTAGTCGTAACAAGTTAGTTCATTTGTATATCGCTAGGAGCATTTGCCCATATTTTATATTTACCACCACGTTGTAATAATTTATCTTTCCAAAAGCTTTGATCGTTGGTGGTTAAAATATTGTCGTAGTCATTTTCAGTAATAAACCAAGAATTCATTACAAGTTCTTCATCTAATTGATTACCACTCCATCCAGAGTACCCTAAAAAGAAACGAATGTCTGTAGCTTCGAGTTGTTTTTTGTTAAGTAGCTCTTTTAAAAGTTCAAAATTTCCGCCCCAATAAATACCTTTAGCAACTTCAATGCTATTAGGAAGTAAATGAGGAACCTTATGTATAAAGTATAGGTTGTCTTGCTCTACAGGTCCACCTTGATAAACGGTAAAATCACAGTCAATTTCAGGAATTAAATCACTAAGAACATGATCTAAGGGCCTATTTAAAATAAAACCCACCGAACTTTTTTTAGTGTGCTCAGTAAGTAAAACGATAGTTCTCTTAAAAGAGCTATCATTTAATATTGCTGGATCTGCAATTAGTAACCTACCTTTTTCTGGTTTAAGTGCAACCATAATTTTTAATTTATAAGCACTAAGTTAAATAAATTTTTAATAAAAATTTAACATAAGTGTTAAAAATAGTAGGAAAATCAGAAAAAAAACGATGGTTACATTTTTTCTAACACTTGTATAACTTCATTTTTTTTTCTTACGGAAACAGGAATGGTTGTTTTATTTTTTAAAACTAAATACCCACCATCTGATTTGATAAATTCTTTAATGAATTGAATATTAATAAGATGGCTTTGGTGAACTCTTAAAAAATCAAATTCTTTTAACATGTCGGAAAAGTGTTTAAGTGTTTTTCCAACCAGTATTTTTTGCCCATCATTCATGAAAAACTCAGTGTAATTATTATCGGACTGACAACGGATAATATCGTCTAAATTTACCACTACAATCTTATCAGAGGTACTTAATGAGATCTTTTTAGGGCGTTGATTTGGTTTTGTGATGGATTGTTGCAGTACAGTTAACTGCTCTTTGTCGGGTTTAATTTGATCTTTAGCTTTGTTAATAGCATTTGTCAAATCTTCGTTTGAATAGGGTTTTAATACATAATCAATCGCAGCAAATTTAAATGCTTTAATAGCGTACTCATCACTAGCAGTAACAAAAATAATTTTTGAAGAAAGATTAGGGTAAATTTCAAGTACATCAAACCCAGTACCATCACCAAGCATAATATCCAAAAACAAAATATCTGGTTGTTGTTGTCGTAATGTTTTAGATGCTTCTACTACACTTTTAGCAGTGCCTATAATTTCAATTTCAGGATGAAATTGTGTTAAATCATTTTGCAGCATATCTAAAGCTGTTGGCATATCGTCTACTAAAATTGCAGTAAGTTTTGTCATTGCTAAAAATCAGTTTTTAAAGGAATTTTAAAAGCAACTTTAGTGCCTTTAACCTGTTTGTTTTTGATTATTTCATTAATGTGAAAAGTACTCTTTTTTGATAAACTTTCAATTCGTTCTTGCGTAACTTTTAATGCAACCGATTGATGTGTACTTGTGGTCTTTATTTTTTTTGATTGATGAATTCCAATACCGTTATCTACTATTTCACAATGTAAAAAATCGTTTTTCACAGAGAAATGAATATCCACTTTTCCATTCTTTACGGAAGATATTCCATGTTTTATACTGTTTTCAACAAAAGGTTGAATAAGCATAGGAGGAATCAGAATTTCTTCAGGATCAAGAGTAAGGTTTGTTATTATAGAATATTCGAAAGGTCTCGGATTCATTTGCTGCTCTAATTCAATATAATTTTTTAGCGTGGTAATTTCTTCTGCTAAACATATTTCTTCTTGTCTTGAATTATGTAAAACACCACGTAAAAGTGTAGCAAACCTACTAATTGTAGCGTTTAATTCAACTGATTTTCCTGAGTTTCCTAAGGCTTTTATTCCGTTTAAAACATTGAAAATAAAATGCGGATTCATTTGTAATTGCAATGCTTTTTGCTCAAGTGATAATAAATGATTTTCTAATTGTAGTTTGGCAACTTTAGCTTTGTTTTTTGCTTGAATTCTACGAACGTACAACCAAATAATACTTCCTAATAATAAACTCGCTAAACCAATAACAGACCAGATAAACCATTTTTTTTGATAGATGGGAGTATCAATAAAAAAGTTAAATTCAATTGGGTCGCTTTCTAGTTCTCCAATTTTTGATTGGGCAGTAAAAGTGTAATTTCCTGGAGATAAATAGGCCAAATCGACAGCACTTTTCTTACTCCAAGGGCTTACTTGATTATTTAAGGTATAGCGATATTCTAAATTATTAGAATTGCCAATATCTACTGTTTTGTAATAAAATGAAATATGGTTTTTATCTGCCGGAAGCAGTAACGTTTTTTCATACCCATTTATATTGATACTATCAATAGATTTAAAAACTACTTCTATGTTTTCAAAAGATATAGTAGGTTTTTTCTTGGTAGGTCTATCACTTTTAATAAAGTAGATTCCTTTATCTTGTGTACCAATCCACGTATTTTTATCGGGATCTTGAAAAGCAGTAGAAATTTTATTGGTAGTAAGGGTGTTGTATTTGTTAATAGTTCTTTCAAAATTGAAATTAGCATCTAGTACTTCAATACCTTCATCTTCAGAAATTATCCAAAATTGATTGTTGATTTTTTTGATTCCCTTAATATTTTGTGAAGTGATGGTTTGTGTGTCTATTTCATTATTTGTTATGAATTTAAGTCCGTTATTATAGGTGGTGGCAACGATGGTTTTGCCATGAATTAAGATAGAAGTGTAATTGTTAACATCAATCCTATCTAAAACTTCTGGGTTGATAAGTTTATCCAGTTTCCATAAAGATTTATTGGTTGCTACCCAATAAAATTTTCCATCAAACTTAATGTCATTTACTTTATTTAAATCTATTTGAAAATTAGTGCGAAGGGGAGAAAGATAATCTTCACGAACTCTAACGATTCCTTTATCTGTTCCTAAAAAAGTATGATTGTTGACAGTTAAAACACAGTTAACGCTGTTTCCTTCAAAATTATTGAAACCGTTATGGTTTTTAATACTTAAACCTTTATCAGTTCCGATAAAAAGAGTATTGTTATTTGCTTTGACAACGTTTATATTGTTAGATATTAATTCGTTTTGAGTTGTGTAGGTTATAAATGAGTTTCCATTATATCGAATTAAACCTTTATCAGAAGCTAACCATAAGTAACCTGTACGATCTTGAACTCCGTCTTTAATGTGTAAACTTGGAAGTCCGTTATTTTTATTGTAAGTTTTTAAGGGTTGATTTTGAGAAGAAATACTTGTTAATCCACAAAAAAAGAAAAAGAAAATTGTGTAAACGAAATTTTGGATCAAGAGATTTTGGATTCTTGATACAAAGCTATTTTTAGAGCAAATTTTTGTTGAATTAAGGTTTAAAAACTTCATCACAACAAACATACTTAAATTAAACGTCACTACGAAGGTCAGGAGGGAATTGCTTTATTCGTAATGACGTTTGTTCAACAATTATAAGTTATTATTTCATAGCGTATAAACGCTTGTTGTTAGGATCTGGTTTTACATGTTCTAATTCACCGTAAGGTTTTACTAAAGGCTTCAAAACGCATAGAGCAGATGCTTTTCCTGTGATTGTTAATTGGTCATTTTTTACAATATATGTCCATCTGAACTTTTCTAAAGGAATGTTTGTTTTTTGCACTTCTTTCATCAAGTTTTCTTCTCCAGCAATAAAATCCATAATTTCTTCTTGCATTACAAAGTGTGGAATTTCATTATCAGAATTGTGATAATCTAACTCTAAATTCACAGGAATGCTGTACTGAACTGTATATGGTTCTCCTACATAACGCTCTCTTTCGTTATTTAAAGCATCGTACCAAGAAATCTCTTTTTCTTCTGGATACTTTTTAGCAATCTCTTTAGATAAATCTACTTTTCCAGGAGAATTTGCTGTTGGGTAAAATACATAATACGGTTGGGCTAAATAATGGTTAGAAAACTCTCCGCCAAAAACATTGTAATAAGGTGATGCAACTACTTGCGGTATTTTATTTTCAGTAATGAAAGCACTTTTTAGCGTGTTAACTAAATCACTGTTTGATGCCAACTCATTGGTATGAAAGATAATTTTTGTGTCATCTGTAATAGCATCACTTTTTAATAAAGGTAATTTACCTTGATTAATTGTTTCTTGTAAGCTATTAGCAGTTATTTTTTCTCCATTTACAACCGTTTCTAAGTTCATTGCTTTAAACGGATTGTTGTTGTTTACAATATGAATTTCTCCGTAAGGGTTTTCACCAGCATTACTATTCATCCAAGTAATGATTTCTTCAATAGAGTATTTCCCATTGACAACATCATAGTTTTTCTCTTTAAAATATACGCGAGCACTGTCATAAAAATGGCTGTTACCTTTGTCGTTTCCTGTAATGAAAACTACGGGGTTTCTGTATTCTACCACAGAGTTTTCGATAATTTCATCTAGTTTAGCAATATTTCCCAATTCTTGGTTTTTGTTTTCTTTTTTTGTGTCATTACAGCTTGTAAATACTCCGATAAGTAGTAGTAATCCCATTACTGTACCTACTTTTAAAATGTTTTGTTTCATAGTTTTTTGTTTTAAGGTTATTATAAGTTTTATTGTTGTAAGATGATAGTTACATCTCTACCTAAATTAAAATCGGTTGATAATTTATTTAAGATATTAGGTAGGTTTCTGTCGCTAATCCATTGACCGTTTTCTTGCTTTTCAACTGAAGCGATTAATCCGTTATTACTGATTTGTAATTTTAAACTTGCGTATTTTTCCAAATACATTTTTAATACTGATGAATAATTGTTATTTGACCACATAATTGTTGTTTTTATATAATCAAAATTACCACAGATGTATAGGTAAATTGGAGGTAAATTAGAATTCGTAGTAGATAAATTAGAATTCGTAGTTTTTAGTTGGTAGTTAGCATATAGGAATAGATAATTCCTTAAGATTTAAAGCTAACTACCAACAGCTTTAATAACAATCTGTTTTAATTTGATTGTTCTTTTTAAAGTAATTTAAAGAAGTGTTCAACTTGTTTAAAACAATTTGTTCTATTGAAGTTTCAACGCCCTTAAGCATTTTGATAGAACCGCAAATCATAATTGTTCCACCGTTTTGCAAAACAGAAGCAATTGTATTTTTTTCTTTTAATAATAAATCTTGAACGTACTCTTTGTTTTGTTCTTGAGAGTAAGCAATATGAATGTTGTTGTTTTCTATATTGTTTAGTAAAGGAGTATAAATTTTTAAAGATTCTTGAGTTCTTCCTCCCCAAAACAAATGTGTTTTTGTACCGTTTTTTTGTTGAAGCATTCCCAAAAAAGGAGCAATTCCAGTTCCGTTAGCTATTAAAATAACTTCTTTATTTTTCTTTGGAAAATGAAAATCCTTATTTGGTTGAATACTTGCGTGAATTGGTTCACTTTCCTCTAATTGATAAAGTAGGTTAGAGCAAATTCCTAATTCATGTTTTTTAATACTTAATAGAATGTCGTTATCAATTTTTCCGACAGAATACAAACGTTTAATATTGTCTTCTTTAGGAGTAATGGCTAGTAAATCTCCTGAATTAAAACGAAGTTTTTTTGTAGGTTGTAAGCGAACTAAAAAAGAATCGTCGTTGTTTAAATCAGTTTTAGAAACAGTAGTAAAAGTTTGTTGCTTCTTAGGCTTTTTAACTACTTGAACTAGTTCTAAATCGATTCCAGTTTTGTTGCTCCATTGGTACCCCCAAGTTTTAAAATCTTGAAATGATTGATTGTTGATTTTATATACAGGTACTACTGCGTTAAATTTTGGATGTTTTTGTAATACAGTATCAATATCAATAGCAAATTGACAAAATTTAGGGTATGCTCTAGAACCAAAACCAATTACCGAATAGTTAATCGTATTCTGACTATTTATTTGCTGAATTAATTTTAGAAACTTGTTCGCATTTGAAGGTGCCTCACCGTCTCCGTAAGTTGAAGTTAGTACAATTAAATGTTTAGCGTTGGTGTAAGAAGTATAGTTGTTTAAAACATCAATAAAAACAGAGTTGTTTGTTTTAACTAATGAATTGTACAATGCAGAAGCAAACTGAAAAGTACTGTTTGTTTCAGATCCTACTAAGATGATAATTTCTGCTTTGTCTTTACGAATGTTGTTTTTAGGTAGTGAGCTTTTTTTAGTTCTGTTAAGAGTCATAGCAAACCCTGAATAGATAAAAAACAGGATTGAAATTGAAGAAAGCAACAATACAATCGACCAAATAATGGTTCCGTTTCCAGTATGTAATAATAAACTCCAGTTTAAAAGGATGCTAGTTAATGAAAGGTTTTCTTTACTAATAATTGCACCAGTATATTGATGTACTAGTAATTCGCTGTTGGTTAGTTTTATGAAAAAGAAATCTTCTTCGTCTTCAGAAAAAGGGAATTCAACACTTTTTATGTTGTTTAAAGTGATGTTTTTGAAAGTGGGAAATTCAGCAATAGCTAATTTTTCTTCCGAGGTAGAAGAAGAAATATCAAAAGAATGATTGATTTTTTCCGTAGGTAAAAGAGAAAATTTATCTAAAGATAAATACACACCTGTTAACGTGATGATAATAATAGGAATTAGTGTATATCTTCCGATAATGATATGGTAGTATTGAGCAAAATCTTCTTTTATAATCTTAGAAAAAAGATGTTTAACCCCACCTTGTCGTTTGGCAATTAATATTAGTCCCGTAATTGCGATTAAACTCAGTAAAAAAGAAACGAAACCAATAATGAAACGCCCTGTCGATTTTAAAAATAATGACCTGTGTAAACTCGTTGCAAATTGAAAAACAGGATGTTTTTTTTCTGGTTCTCCTAGTTTTTCTCCGGTAAACGGATTTACATAAAAAGTAGCACTTTTTCCTTCTTTAGTAATTACCGAAGCGGTTACAAAATCATTTTCATCAACAGTAATAGAAATTACTTCATCATACTGTTTTTGTAGTTCAGAAATTGTTTCAGCTAGGGTGATATTTTCTGTATTAGAAATACTGTATTCTGATAGCTGTTTTGATATAGGTTCAAACGCTAAAATAATACCTGTAACTGCAGCGAGAAGTACGAATATAGAAGAAGATATAGCCAAGGTTAAGTGGCTATATCTCCAAATTGAGGTGGTCATTTTTGTTAGATGTTTATGTAAACTATTGAGGCATTAAACGTATATAACGGATAAAACCTTTCCCTTCAAATTTTTTTTTAAGATTTTCAGTTGTTAATTCAAATTCTACATCGTCTTTGTAATATTCTTGGTCTTCTACAGCCGATTCAAACCTGATTTTATAGCCTTTGTCAATCTTGTTGTCATCTATATTAAGGACACTAATAGTTCTACCACCACCGCTAACTGTAGCGCCAGTTATAGCATCAATATTAGCACGAACTTTTCCTTGAAACTTCCACCATTCGGTAATGTCAGAATACCATTCTTCATCATCACCAATTACATATAAAGTTTTTTCATATTCTCCACTCGAATTCAATAATGAAACAGTGATGTAAGCGCCTTCACCAGTATAATTTTTTAGCTGAATCATACATTTATAGGCAGCACTATTTGTAGAGGTAAAAGCCATGGTAAGCATAGCTATTAAAAGAACTGGAATTATTTTTTTCATCTTAATTTGTTTTTTGCATTTCGATATAATTTTGATTGTTTTTCTCAAAATCACTCGATTTGATGTTTTATTTTAAAAAGTTGATATTGATGTTTTGGTTCTTAAGAACTTCGTTTTCTTTGGCTAAATCGTACACAGTTTCATCAAAATCGGTCGTGATTGATTTATCCGCACCAATACTTAATAAATAATTGATAACATCTGTATTGTTAGCTTGCATCACAGCTAAGTGCAATGGAGTTAATCCGTCGCTGTTTTTAGCATTTACATCAATTTTTAAAGTGTTGATTTTTTTAAGTAAATCGATGTTGTTTTTTTCTACAGCAATATGAAACAAGTTGTTTTTATCTGCTTGAAGTTGTGTTAAGTTTAATCCGTTATTAGCTAAAAGTTGCATTTTTTTGTTGAAGTCCTCTGATTTTTTAGGGTGGTAACTTTTTACCAAATAATAAGCTAACGAATTACCTTTATTATCCTTTACTTGAATGTCAGCCTTATTTTTGATTAAATAATCAACAATAGCTTCTGAATTGTATTCAACTGCGTAGGTAAGTGCTGAATGACCTTTTTTGTTAGTGTGATTAATGTTGGTTGTTTTTTCTGATAACAACTGAACAATCTCTAAAGTATTCCTACTAGCAGCAATTAGTAGTGGAGTGTTTCCGTTTTTATCAACTTGATTAGGGTTTACTCCTTTGTTAAGGAAATAGTTAAAAGTAGCTATGTCTTTGTTTCCGCGAGCTAAATTATGAAGCGGTGTTTTTCCGTCTTTATTCGTAATATTCGGATTGATTCCTAAGCTTTCTAAATACTTGAAAAACTCAAGTGAATTGTAGCCAGCTCTAGAACCTTGTGTAGCTAGTAGTAATGCGTTTCCTCCATTTTTATTTAAGTTTTTATATGGTAAGCCTTTCTTGATAAGAAGTTCTAACATTTTTTTGTTTCCTTTTTTAGCAACATAGTTAAAAGCACCGTTTCCGTTAGTATCAGTGTCATTTAAGCTTAATCCTTTGGTAGAAAGGTACTCTACAAAAGATAGGTCATTTAAACTAGGTAAAACTAAAAGAAGAGCATTTGCACCATGTTCGTTAACATCAGTTTTAATGTCAATACCATTTTGAATACACAATTCATAAACTTCGGTATTCGTTTGTCCTGCATTTGCAGCAAAAGTCAAAGGAGAGTACTGATGTGAATCTTTTAAATCCATACGGGCATTGTTGGCTAGTAAATGTTTCATTATTTCAACATTGTTCTTGTACGCAGCCCAGAAAATATAAGTTCTTTTATCGTGTGTTATTTTGTTAACATCATTCCCTTTTTTGGTTAGTAGATGTTTGATAACTTCATTTGGTGCATCTGCTAAAATAGCTTGTGAAACAGCATCAAATCCACCAGAATTTGAAGCAGTAGCATCGTTACCTTCTTTTATTTTTTGTTCAATAAGTTCAACGGTAGGGCTGTTTTTCCAAAAAGATCTATCTAAAAAGATGTTTTTTGTTTGTGCATGTAACGCACTAATAAAAAGTGTTAGAACTAATGTTATGGGTAATTTTTTCATTGTAAGTTTATTTTTTTACAAAAGATTCAATGGTTTTATTAATTTGTTTTTCTTCAGAAGTTTCTTCAGAAAATAAGTGCTTGTAAAGAGGTTTGTTATCTACTTTATTTTCTAAAGAAAGATTGGTGTTTCTTCCATAAACTTCATCCCACTTATTTCTTACTAATTGCCATTTTTCTTGATTTTTTCTCCACCAATTTTGTGCAGCTTTACATCTACTATCTGGTACTTTAACATAGGTGTTGTAACCTTTTTCGTGAGCAATAACAATATCTTCTTTACCAGCTTCTCGTATGATTTTTTTGTTGTCTTGGTCATGTAACCAACCATAATTTGTGATTTCATGACGATTACCTCTTTCTGTAACATTGTAGTCACTTCTTTTGGTATATTCTCTTCTCGGTAAAGGAGCATCCGTAGTATTTTCCCAGTAACTTTTTCCATCAACATGTACCCAAGTTCCAGAGCCTTCATATCTTGGACTATCATCTACTTGATATACTTTTTGAGTCCACTGTTTTTTTACTTCTGATTTAGGTTTTGTTTGAAATAACCAATTGTTATCACCATTATACATGTAAAAATCAGTGTTTTCGTATAGCCAATCTTGCCTCCAATGTTTAACAATATGTGGGTTAGCAGGATTTCCAACTTGTAATAAGTGTTGAATAGAGATTTTATTATTTTCATCAACTATTAATTCTGCCCACTCTAAACCTTTGTCTTTTTTTGTCTTTGAAGGCTTGTAAAGAGAATCTTTACTGTTATTAAAAGTTTCTGCAAAATTGAAAGTTACTTCATAGCAACCGCACATGTCTTTTATAGCTTGTCTATCTTTTTTCTTTTTGCTTTGAGCGTTAATGGTAAGTGTACATAGTAATATAATACAACTCAATAATATTTTATTCATTATGATTTTTGTTTGAATTTATTTTCGACAAAAATATAAATTTTATTTAGATTGGTTTAAAATAAAAGATATATTTGCAGAAAATTATTAAGAATGTTTCTAAATAAAGCTATTGGAGTTTTGTCATTGTTTGTTACTATGTTGTCTTTTTCCCAAGAAGAAATTAAGCAGGATAGTGTTTATTATAATAGTCTTGAAGAAGTTGTAATCACAGGACAATACAATCCTCAATCAATAAAGAAGTCTGTATATAACGTAACAGTTATAGATAGAAAACAAATAGAAAAACAGGCAGCTAATAATTTAGCTGATTTGTTAAACTTCAAATTAAACTTAACAGTAGTGCCAAATGCTCAGTCAGGGAAATCTACTATTTCGCTATTTGGTTTAGACTCTCAATACTTCAATATTTTGATTGATAATATTCCTTTAGTAAGTGATAATGGACTGGGAAATAATATTGATTTAACTCAAATTAATTTAGACGATGTTGAGCGAGTTGAAATCGTTGAAGGAGCTATGGGAGTGGAGTATGGAGCAAACTCAGTATCTGGAGTTATTAACATTATAACTAAAAAATCTGCTCGAAGTAAATGGAGTATAAAAACATCGTTACAAGAAGAAACAGTTAGCAATGAATTTGCTCTTTTTAATAAGGGAAGACACATACAAAGTGTAAATATAGCACATAACTTTTCTGATAAATGGTTTGGTAGAATTAGCTTTAATAGAAACAAATTTGCTGGTTTTTATGATAATAGAAAAGGAAGAGATTATTATGAAAACGATAGTTTAAGAGGTTATAGCTGGTTGCCAAAAGAACAGATTAATACTAACGGGTTTTTAAACTATAAAAATGACCGATTTAATCTAAGTTATCGATTTAATTATTTTAATGAACTTATAAATTACTATAATCCAAGTGTAAGAGCTAATATAAATACAGATACACAAACTAGCAATCCGTCAGCTACAGATAGAGTTTTTAAAACTAATAGGTTTGTAAATAGCATAATCGTAAACGGTAATTTAAAATCGGGAAGTTCGTATTCTTTCTCAGCTTCATATCAAACACAAGATAGGTACTTAAACGAGTTCAATTATTATATTTTGAATGGAGATAAAACCAATGAAGTCGATGAAGTTTATCAGTCAAGTGAAGTTTTCTTTTCGAAAGGAGCTATTTCAAATTTCATAAAAAGCAATCGCCATAATTTTCAATTAGGATACGAAACACGCTACATAAGCGGTTTTGATACACAAGCATCAGGCAGTGTTACGCAACAAGATAAAAAGCGAACACAAAATAATTATGCTTTATATGGTTCTTCTGAAATTAACTTTTCAGACTCTTTTATGGTTCGTCCGGGGTTGCGATTTGAATATAACTCCCTATTTCGTTCAAAACTTTTAGGTTCATTAAGCCTTCGTTATCTATTAAAAAATGGTTTTGAACTTAGGGGTAACGTAGGAACCTCGTATAGAACCCCAAATTTTGAAGAATTATACTACTATTTTGTAGATTCTAATCATGATGTAAGAGGGAATGAAGACTTAAACCCAGAAAATGGATATTCCGCTTCATTGAGTTTAAAGAAAAAAAGTTGGTTTGATGGTTCAAGTTTATCATTATTAAATAGCGTAAAAATTGATTATATAGATGTTGATGATAAAATTGATTTAGCAATTGTAAACTCTTCACCACTACAATATCAATACATAAACATTGATGCATATAAGCTATGGGGAATTTCATCAACTAATACAATAAAAGCTAGCAATTGGGTATTTAATTTAGGGGCAACTGTACAAGGAATATCTAGAATAGCGAATAATGAAGCGAATGCAGAAAATGATTTTTTATACTCATTTCAGCTAAATACAAGTGCTACTTATGAAATAGAAAAGTGGCAAACAGCATTCACAGTTTTATTAAAACATAACGGAAGACAACAAAACTATATTGCTTCGGGTACAGATAATGAAGGAAATTCAATTTTCTCAAAATCTACGATAGCATCCTACAACTGGTTAGATGCTTCTATGAAAAAATCATTTTTTAAGAACAAGTTAGAAACAACTTTAGGAGCTAGAAACTTATTTGATGTTACGAATGTAAATGTCAATAACGTAAGCAGTGGAGGAACACACTCGGCAAATAATAATACTCTTTTGCTGGGGTACGGACGATCATACTATTTAAAACTATTATATAATATCAATTTTTAAAATTAATAATCATGACAAACAAGATTTTATCATTTTCTTTATTAGTAGCAGCTTTCTTATTAACAAGCTGTTCTAGTGATAATAATTTACCTTCAGACCCTATAAAAGTAATAATAGAAGGGGCAACTGTAGCACCAGAAATAGGAGGGCCTAACCAACCTAATCAAGTATATGTAGATTTAAGTACCAATACTACAACAAACGTAAAAAGAGATTCTTGGGATTTAGGCTTTTACTCAGGAGATAAGTTTAAGGTTGTTTTAAATGGAGCTATTTATATGGCTGCAGCTCAGTTATCTTCTACAAATATAAATGCTGTAAACTCTTCAACTCAAGAGGTTAAAGATTTACAGCCTAAAGTAGCTGTGGGTACTTTTGATTCTGAAAGTTCGGCGTATATTGATGCTCCTAATGGAGACATAAATACTACTGCAATAGCTGAAATATCAGATAATGATGAAGATAATAAAGTGTACTTAGTAAATTTAGGATACGAGATAGGTACAGAAACTCCAGCTGTAGGAGGAGTAGATATTTCTGATGATTCTAGAGGTTGGAAAAAAATTAGAATATTAAAAGAAGGCAGTACTTATGTTCTACAATATGCAGATTTAGATGCAACTACACATAATGAAGTTGTAATTACTAAAACAGAAGGTTTTAATTTTACTTTTTTTAGCTTCAATACTGAAAATACTGTAAATGTTGAACCTAAAAAAACTGAGTGGGATTTAAACTTTACCGTTTTTACGAATGAAATTCCAGGTTACGGGGCATATGGTTATTCAGATTTTGTAGTAAACAATTTAAAATCTAATGTAAAAGTGTATATGATTGACACAGAAGCAGAAGATTATACATACAATACTTTTTCATTGACAGATGTAAATTTAGACAGCTTTGAAAATGATCAACGTAGTATTGGTAGTAGTTGGAGAAATGGTGGAGGACCAGGAACTTTACCTTCTCTTAAAGATAATGTCTTTTATGTATTAGAAGATACTGATGGTAATTTATATAAACTAAAGTTTTTAGCATTAACAAACGAAGCTGGAGAAAGAGGTTATTCTGAGTTTGTGTATAGCTTATTAAAATAATTAAGAGTTTCTTATTTATTAAATTTTGTTAATTTTTGTTGTGAAAGGCTGTCTAACCGAAAGGTTGGGTGGCTTTTCTAGTTAAAAAGGTTTAGTTAATGAGTTTTTCAGCCAAATATTTAGAGGTGTATGATTTTTTATTTTTAGCTAATTCTTCAGGGGTGCCTGCAAAGATTAAGTTTCCGCCTTTTTTTCCACCCTCTAAACCAAGATCAATAATATAATCAGCGCATTTAATCAATTCAATATTGTGTTCAATAACAATAATTGAGTGTCCTCGCTCAATTAGCGCATTAAAAGAAGCTAATAATTTTTTAATATCATGAAAATGCAATCCAGTTGTGGGTTCATCAAAAATAAACAAAGCTTTGTCTTTGGTATTTCCTTTTACTAAAAACGAAGCTAGTTTTATACGCTGTGCTTCACCACCAGAAAGGGTAGAAGATGACTGGCCTAATTGTACATAACCGAGTCCAACATCATGTAAAGGCTTTAATTTTCGGGCTATTTTGGTTTGTTTGTGTTTTGTAAAAAAAGCAACGGCATCATCAATTGTCATGTTTAAAATATCATCAATCGATTTTCCCTCAAAAGTTACTTCCAGTACTTCTTTTTTAAAGCGCTTACCACCACAAGTTTCACATTCTAAATGTACATCGGCCATAAATTGCATTTCAATAGTAACTTCTCCTTCACCTTTACATACTTCACATCGACCACCATCTACATTAAAAGAAAAATGTTTAGGTTGGTAATTTCTTATTTTAGATAGTTTTTGAGACGAAAGTAGCTTACGAATATCATCATACGCTTTTATATACGTTACAGGGTTAGAGCGTGAAGAACGGCCAATAGGATTTTGATCGATAAACTCTACATGCTTTAACAAGTCAAAGCTACCCGTAACATCAGTATGTTGCCCTAGTTTTTCACCATATCCGATTAGCTTTTTTTGCATAGCAGGATACAGAATTTTCTTAACCAAGGTACTTTTACCACTACCTGAAACTCCTGTAATAACGGTTAAATTGTTAAGTGGAAAAGAAACATCAATGTTCTTTAAGTTATTTTCACGAGCACCAATAATATCAATAGAATTTTTTGAAGTTCTTCTACTAGTAGGGATTTCAATTTTTAATTCTTCAGATAAATATTTAGCTGTAAGGGACTCAGATTGTAAGATATCTTTAAAAGTTCCTTCGGCAACAACATTTCCACCATAAGTTCCTGCTTCAGGACCAATATCAATAATGTAATCAGCCTCTTTCATGATATCTTCATCATGCTCAACTACAATTACGGTGTTACCTAAATCACGTAGATTTTTTAACACGCCAATGAGTCTTTCCGTGTCCTTTGGGTGTAATCCAATACTTGGTTCATCTAAAATATACATAGAACCTACTAACGAACTCCCTAAGGAAGTAGCTAAATTAATTCGTTGACTTTCTCCACCTGATAGCGTGTTAGACGTTCTATTTAACGTTAGATAGCTTAAACCAACATCTGTTAAAAACTGTAAACGATTATTAATTTCGGTAAGTAAACGTTTACCAATTTTTTCTTCGTATTTGTTTAATTCAATATTATTGAAGAATACCGCTAACTCATCAAGAGGCAGGGTTACTAATTCATCAATAGTTTTACCGTAAACTTGAACGTAGTTGGCTTCTTTACGCAAACGTTTACCGTTACACTCTGTACATTTTGTTTTTCCGCGATAGCGAGAAAGCATTACACGGTTTTGAATTTTGTAACTTTTTTCTTCTAATTTTTTGAATAAATGATTAATTCCTTTAAATTTTTTAGTTCCATTCCAAACCAAGTCTTTTTGTTCATCTGTAAGTTCAAACCATGGTTTATGTATAGAAATTCCGAATGCTGAAGCATTTAGAATTAAATCATTTTTATATTTTTTGTAACTATCTGTTTTAAAAGGGAAAATAGCATCTTCGTAGATAGATAATCCTGTGTTAGGAATTACTAAATCTTCATCAATACCAATTACATCTCCGTAACCTTCACAGGTTGGACAAGCTCCGTATGGGTTATTAAAACTAAATAAATGAGTGTTTGGTTCTAGGAACGAAATTCCGTCTAACTCAAATTTGTTACTGAACTCAGTGGTACTGTTATCTGATAAGTTTTCAATAAAACAGATTCCTTTTCCTTCAAAAAAAGCTGTTTGAATAGCATCACCAAGACGGTTGTAAAAATCTTCTTCGTGTTTTACAACAATCCTATCAACAACTAATTGTAATTGGCTTCCTTTAAAATCTTTTACTGGGAATTCATCAATTCTGTATACGGTATCTTGATATTTTAAACGAGCATACCCTTGCTGTGTTAATACTTGTAAAACAGTCTTTATATCTCTGTCTTTATTAATATGTATAGGAGCAAGTAATAATAGTTTTGTGCGTTCCTCAAAAGTTTTTACATGATTGATAACGTCAGAAACAGTGTGTTTTTTTACTTCATTACCCGAAATAGGAGAGAAGGTTTTACCAATACGTGCGAATAATAATTTAATATAATCGTATATCTCTGTTGATGTACCAACTGTTGAACGTGGATTAGTAGCGTTTACTTTTTGTTCAATAGCAATAGCAGGCGCAATTCCTTTAATGTAATCAACTTTTGGTTTGTGTAGTTTTCCTAAAAACTGACGAGCGTACGAACTTAAACTTTCTACATAACGACGTTGTCCTTCGGCATATAGAGTATCAAATGCTAAAGAAGACTTTCCAGATCCCGAAAGTCCAGTAATAACGACTAATTTATTACGAGGGATAACTACATCAATGTTCTTTAAATTGTGCAGTTTAGCTCCTTTGATTATAATGTTTTCTTTAGGGTTTACAGTTGAAATGTCAGTCTTCATGTGCTCAAAAAATAAGCGATAAAAATACCAATTTTTAAGTGATTTTAACGTGGTTATAACAGTGTTTTTCTCTTTTTTGTGAGTTTTTTTGCTTTTATTAATAAAAAATTCAATATTTGTAATTCATTATTAATCAATAAATAAATAAAGGCCTATAGCATAATAATTACTTTATAACTTAATATCCCTTAACAAGAAGAGAACGAATTAGTTCCCCTTCAAAAAGTAATTATTATGAAAGACATAATCGACGATAGTGTTTTAGTAAAAAACTACATTAACGGCAACGAACTAGCCATTGAATTATTGATTAAACGACACCAACAACGTCTTTATAGCTTTATTTATAGTAAAGTACAAAATAGAGATACTACAGAAGATATTTTTCAAGACACCTTTATCAAGGTAATAAGAACGCTAAAAAAAGGAAATTATAACGAAGAAGGTAAATTTTTACCTTGGGTTATGCGTATTGCTCATAATTTAATTATAGATTATTTTAGAAAGAACAATCGCATGCCAACGTTTAATAATACAGAAGAGTTTGATATTTTTTCGGTTTTAAGTGATGGAGCATTAAATGCTGAAGGAAAAATTATTAAAGAACAAATTTTAAACGATGTCAAAGAGTTAGTTGAAGAATTACCAGAAGAACAAAAAGAGGTTTTAAAGATGCGTATTTATAATGACATGAGTTTTAACGAAATATCGGAAAATACAGGTGTTAGCATCAATACAGCATTAGGAAGAATGCGTTATGCTTTGATTAATTTGAGAAAAATAATTGAAAAAAATAAAATTATTTTAGTCAGTTAAACAATATTTGGAAAAATGCATCGTTAATTCATTGATTATAAGTTATAAATAAGGGGTTATATGATGCAAATTTACTCAGAAAAGTCTTCAGACTTTACTATGGAACCAAAACAAGAAACAGTTCAATATTTGATTAATTTTTCTAAATCGTTAAAAGTAGTTAAAACGAAATCAAACTATCTCATTGAATTGAATTTGAATTAAGAGTGGAAAAAGCTTCAACAAGGTTGGGGCTTTTTTTAGGCTTTCTTTTTGTTATAATCGTCTATTACCGATTTTCTTCCTACCGTTTTTGTAATAATATCATTTTCTAATTTCCAACCTCGAGCAGGAGAGTACTCTCGTCCGTAATAAATAATTTGTAAGTGTAATTTATTCCATAATTCTTTAGGGAATAAACGTTTTGCATCTTTTTCAGTTTGTGAAACACTTTTTCCGTTAGATAAATTCCAACGATACATTAATCTATGAATATGGGTATCTACAGGAAAAGCAGGAATATCAAAAGCTTGCGACATTACCACACTAGCTGTTTTGTGTCCTACAGCTGGTAGTTCCTCTAAAGCATCCATAACAATAGGAACTTCACCATTATGTTTTTCAATTAAGATTTTAGATAAACCGTGAATTCCTTTCGACTTCATTGGTGATAAACCAACAGGTTTGATAATCTCTCTAATTTCATCAACAGTAAGCTTTACCATATCATACGGATTATCAGCTTTTTCAAATAATAATGGGGTAATAGTGTTTACACGAGCATCAGTACTTTGAGCAGACATTAATACAGCAATTAATAATGTGTAAGGATCTTTATGGTCTAAAGGGATGGGAGTTTCAGGATATAACTCTTCTAAAGTATCTATAACAAATTGTACTTTTTCTGCTTTTGTCATTGCTTTATAAAATTTGAAAAGATCAAAGGTACAAAGAAGCTTCGTATGTTTTATGGATAATCAAAATCAACTTTGTAACTTTGACTTTATAACTTTGAAACAAAATAATATGACAACACTAAAAATAGGAGATAAGGCACCAAATTTTGAATCGGTAGACGAAAAAGGTAATGCGGTTAAACTTTCTGATTATGCAGGAAAAAAACTAGTACTATTCTTTTACCCAAAGGCAAGTACACCAGGTTGTACAGCAGAAGCTTGTGACTTACGTGATAATTACAAAACTTTTTTAGCAAAAGGGTATGATGTTTTAGGGGTAAGTGCAGACTCAGCAAGACGTCAACAAAATTTTATTAATAAAAATGAATTACCTTTTCCTTTGTTAGCAGATGAAGATAAAGAGGTAATCAATGCATTTGGAGTTTGGGGGCCTAAGAAATTTATGGGAAGAGAATATGATGGAATTCACCGTACTACTTTTGTAATTGATGAAAAAGGAGTAATTGAAGATGTAATTACGAAAGTAAAAACAAAGGAACACGCAAATCAGATATTAAAATAATAGTATATCTATTTAATAAAAGAAAAAAGTCGAGTATTTACTCGACTTTTATTTTTTGTGGACTTACCCTAAATTATTCTGTAGGTTTTATTACTTCTGTAGCGGAGGCAAGTTCTTTTTGTAATTCTCTACTTGTTTTAGTGCTACCGTCATGACTCCATCCTGGGGGCATAAACACGTATTTTAGTCGTGTTGTAAAAGGTAAATTCTTTTTTCGTTTAAAGAAGTCGTTAAAAATTTCTTTCCATTCATGGAAGATAATGTTAATAGGTCCCTTGTCTTCTAATGGTTTGGTTAAACCATAACGTAATTTTTCATATTCAGTTTCATCCTCTTCAGCTTGAAAAGTTCCAAAAATACGATCCCAAATAATTAAGACCATTCCCATATTTTTATCAAGGTATTTGGTATTTGAAGCATGATGCACTCTGTGATGAGAAGGAGTTACAAAAATATATCCCCACCAACCTAATTTACTTTTAATAAAGTTAGTATGACATAAGGTTCCGTAGTTTTGATTCATGGCATATGCAAACATAATATGCAACGGCATAACACCTAGAAAAGCTAACGGTAAAAAGAACATATACCTAAACAAAGGCTGTAAAACTGGAGATCTAAAACCAGTTGAAATGTTGTAAAATTCAGAGTTGTGATGCGTTACGTGTACAGCCCAGAAAAATCGTGAATGATGATCTACATAATGGTGTATGTAGTACAAAAAGTCTTGACCAATAAAAGCTAATAACCAATATGCCCATGACATGTTACCTTCCCAGTCGATAATTCTGTATTGGTAACAAAACCCCATAATGGCAAAAGAAACAACCTTCATTAGTAAATCTAAGCTAAAGTTAACTAAAGCAAAGTAAACATTAGTAGCTGTGTCTTTAAAATCGTAGTTTTTAGCTTTAGCTCTATAACTAAAGTACATTTCAATTAAAATTACTGAAATGAAGAAAGGAGCACTCCAATAGTATAATATATCTTGATTGAATATGTTGCTCATGCCATTTTTTTAGATTGCAAAAATATTAAATTTAATCAATTTAACTGTTAAAATTTATAGTCTTTCCACGATCCAGTTTTTAAAACTATAGAAGTTTTGAGGAGCTACTCCGTGACCTACGGGGTATTCTGAATATTCATTTTTTAACTTTAAGTCTTTCAGTATAATAGGAGCTTTACGTGCCCAATCTATAGGAAGAACTTGATCTACAGTTCCGTGAGAAATATAATAATCTGTTGTAATAGAGTTGTCTATTTCAGTAGGTAATAACTCTTCGTTAATATAGCCGCTTAAAGCAACTACATGTTGTACTTTGTTAGGGTATTTAAAACTTAGCGCATAACTTAAAATAGCTCCTTGGCTAAATCCTAATAAAAATGTTTTATCAGGGTTGGTGTTGTATTTCTGTTTGATTTCGTCTATAAGAGAAGCAATCTTATCAACTGATTCAGCTGCTTGTTTTAAATCAGAGAACTTACCGTTAATTGAATCAAAATTTATAGCATACCAAGCATAACCACCATAGCCCATATCGTGAGGAGCTCTAGCGCTTACAATTAATAAATCGTCTGGTAATTCTTCTGCAAATGAAAATAAATCTTGTTCGTTGCTACCATATCCGTGTAATAAAATTAACAACGGAGGGTTAGCGTTAGAGGTTTTAGGTTCTCTTACAATGTATTGTAAACTCATGTATTAAATTCCTTTAAATAGGTTTTGAAATTGTTCACCAACAACTGGTACAAGCTTTTTTTCTCCTTTTAAAACTGCTAAAAGGCTAATTAACCAAAGTACAAATAATAGTACTCCTACAGCCCAACCTATTGTATTTCCTAAATATTTATAAACAATCCACATATTCGCCATGTACAATATATTTAGCCCTAGCATTTGCCTAATGTAAAAACTAGCAAAAGCATTTTTTTTGTTCATGTTTAAAACGAAAGCTATGATAAGTCCTATAATTGTGAAGTGGCTAATAATTGCTTCAGTTTTTCCTTCGTTTACTGTTAGATTTTCCATGATTCTATGAGTTTAAAATTAGTTGACTATTATTGTAAATACCATAAACTTTTCCTTCTAGCTTTTTCCCTAGAAAGATACTGTTTTTCGAGGTAGAAACAATATTTTCCTTAGAGAAAGTATACGCTCCATCAGGATTAAAAATAGACAAACTAGCTTTTTCATCTTCTTTTATGGAAGCTAATTCAACATTAAAACGTTTTCTAGGATTGTTAGATAAACAGTTGATGATAGTTTCTAAATCTAATACAGTATTTAACGCTCCAAAAGCACTTTCTAAACCAATAGTACCGTCTTTTGCAGTAGAAAATTCTACTTTTTTATGTTCAATATCAATAGGATTATGATCTGATGTAATTATATCAATAACTCCTTCTTTTACCCCTTGTATTAAAGCTTTTCTATCTTCTTCTGTACGTAGAGGAGGATTTACTTTTTTATTAGCTTCAAAACCATGTAGCTCGTCATCTGTCAATACTAAATTATGTACAGCAACACTACACGTTACATCTAAGCCTTTTTCTTTTGCTTCTTTAATAAGTTGAACAGACTTAGCAGTTGAGATAGTAGGGATGTGTAATTTTCCGCCTGTGTATTCTAACAAAAATAAATCGCGAGAAATTTGGATTTCTTCTGCAAGTGCAGGAATTCCTTTCAATCCTAAAAGCGTACTGTTTTTTCCTTCATTAGCAACACCTTCACCAGCAATTAAATTGTTTTTAGGAAAGCTTAGTACCAATCCGTCAAAATTTTGAGCATATAACAATACTATCTTTAACAAATTATCATTGCTAACGGGTTTGTTATAATCACCAAAAGCAATAGCTCCCGATTGTTGCATGTCGTACATTTCAGACATTTCAACACCTTTACTTTGCTGTGTTAAGGCTCCAATAGGATGAATGCTGGTTGCCGCTCCGTTTACTTTATTAATTAAAAACTCTATGGCTGATTTATTATCAACAACAGGATTGGTATTTGGATTGATAGCTACATGTGTAAAACCACTTTTAGCCGCCACTTGAACACCATGTTGCAAGGTTTCTCGCTCTTCATAACCAGGTTCTCCAAAAGAAACGCTCGTATCAAACCAACCTGGTGATACATGAAGATTCTCAAGCTCTATAACTTGATAAGTTTCTTCACTAGCAATGTTGTTGTCAATTTTGGTAATAATACCGTTGGTAATTAAAATATCTTTAGTTTGTTGGTGGTAAGGACTAGAAGCATCTATTATTGTTGCCGATTTAAGCAGCGTTGTCATGGTTTAAAGAATTTTAAAATCAAAATTTCTAAAAGCAAAGATACAATAGCTAAGCCCAAAAACCATTTCCAAAGCCATTGAATTTTGTTTTCATCATTAATACTTTCCAAGGTGTTTTTAACTGAAGTAGATATAGTCATATTATTAGCTTCAGAAAATGTTAAAAAATCTAAAGCACTTTCACTTTTGTTATAATTAAAAGCAACATTTCTAAGCACATTATTTCCTTGCTGTATTTGATAAAAGCCGGCAACTAAAGGTTGATCTTTAGTTGTAATACGTGTTTTATTTTGAAAAGTTTGTTGCAAAGGAATAAAAGAACCTTTGCTACTAACAATACTTAAAACTTCATCTTTACCTAGTTGTTTATCAATATCAATAGTGTTTTGTTTGTCTATGGTATAATACAATTCAGAAAGTTGTAAACTCTGTTTTCCTATGTTATAAAAAACAGGTACAATCAAAGGAGAGTTGGTAAAATTACTATTGTCTTTATTTAGAGGAGCTGCTACCCAATACATAGAAGTATTTGGCAGATTAATCTGTTTAATAAACCCTTGTTTGTTTTCAAAAGAAATAATGTTACTAGCATTCTTAAATTCTGAATTAAAAGAAGTTTTCACAAACGGATATTGGAAGTTAGCAACTTTCTTTTCGAAAACATTTTTTAAAAGAGGGTGATTATAATTAATCGAAGTAACTTTTAAACTATCATTCTTTTTAGAAAGTAACTTTCCTGTATTTAGCTTTCCGAAAAAGTTGTTATAAGAAGAAAGTGCTGATTCTTTATTTGGAATTATAACAAGATTTCCACCTTTTTTAGTGTAATTATCTAAACTATTCAGAAGTGTTTCTGGAATACTTTCCAACTCATTTAATACAATAAGATGTTGCTTGTCTATCAAATTATAGTTGGCATTTTGTAGCGTAGAAGAAGTAAAGTTAAACTCTTCTTTGGTATAAATTCGCTGTAAGAAGTTATTTAATTCTCCAATTGCTAATACATTAATTTTTTCGTTAGCATTAATGGTAAAATAAAACGAATTATCAAACCCATAAGTGTCGTTAAAATTAATAGCAACTCTACCTAAAAACACAGGGATTTTTACAACAGAAAAAGTAACCTCTGTAGTCTTGTTTTCCTCAATACTAAAGGTTTGTTTATTTAATAACTTGTCATTATTGTATATAGCAATAGGAATGTCATTTTTAGCATTTCCTTGATTTCTAACAACAATATGTACGTTGAAATTAGAACTTCCATTGTCATCTACAAAAATACTATCAATAGAAATGTTGCTTTTTTGTTCAGGTACTAACTTTACAAAAGAAGTATTTTCAGGGGCATTGTCAGTTTCTTCTTTTTTAATATTTTGAAAATCAGAAATTACAATGTTTTTGGTAGATGAAGTTATAGACTTTTGCTCACTAGTCATTTTTAAAAAAACATCCGCAAGGTCTCTACTTTTTGCGGTATTTGTTGTTTTTAACAACTCTTCTTTTAGTTCAGAAGCTGTTTTATTTGCGTAAAAATGATCGTTTGTAAGTAAAGAATAACTTGTTCTATCAGTAGAGTTTTCAATAATTTCTTGGGTAGCAATTTGTAATAAATTACCTTTTTGTCCAATAGCGTTAGTACTTAAAGAATTATCAAGATACATAAAAAAATGTTGCTCTTCATTTGCTTTATGGTTGCTAAAATATGGCTGAGCAAATGCAAAAATAAGGGCAGCGAGTAGCAGTAAACGAGTAGTTAAAATCAGCCATTTTTTTATACGAGAACTTTTACGTGTTTGTAATACTAACTTTTGTAAAAAAGCTACATTGGTAAACGGAACTTTTACAAATCGCTGTAGTTGGAACAGGTGTACCAAAATAGGAATGAGTAAAAAAACTAAGAAATATAAAATCTCAGGATGTTTAAACTGCATAATTGTAATTTACTAACTGTAAAAATACCTAAATAGATGGTTTAAAAAAGAATGTAGTTAAAAATCTGTTAGAAGTGTGGTAAGTTTTCGACAAAGGATTAAATTTTCCTATTTTTGAACTATGACTACAAAAGAGAGTGAGTGTAACATTCCGGGAGAAATTAACTATAAAGAACACTGGAATGCAGCCTATGTAAAAAATCCAACTGAAAAACTAGGATGGTTCGAAGAAAGTTCGAAAGAAACTATTGAATTATTAAAGGAATCTAACGTACCAAAAGACGCTAAAATCTTAAACGTTGGTGTTGGTTCGTCTATGTTAATTGATGAGCTAGTAGCCGATGGATATTCAGGTTTAATAGCAAATGATTTATCTGAAAAAGCACTAGCCGATGTAAAAAAACGATTAGGAGAAAGTGCATCAAAAGTTAACTTTATAACAGATAATTTAGTGGCTTCAACCCAACTACAAGATCTTGAAGAAGTTGATGTTTGGAACGATAGAGCAGTACTACATTTTTTTTTAAAAGAAGAAGAACAAAACGCCTATTTTAACCTGTTAAAGAAGCTTGTAAAAGTTGACGGATTCGTAATTATTGCTGTTTTTGCTTTAGACGGAGCAGAAAAATGTTGTGGACTGCAATTAAAACGTTACAATACGGAAATGCTACAAGAAAAATTAGGAAACGATTTTGCTTTAGTCAACAGTTTTAATCACACATTTGTAAATCCGTACGGAGGAGAACGTCCGTATGTTTACACACTATTTCAAAGAGCTAATAAGTAATGAACATAACCAATATCCCTTATAAAAACACAGGATTCTTTTCTAAAACAATGGAGGACTATTTAAAGGCTGATGAAAAAATTCAACCTTTTTATAACCGTTATCCGAGTTTACGAAACTTTGAAAAGCAACTAGAAGAAAAGAAAGAAAATCCTATATCGAGTACTCAAAGAAAAAGACTGGTTGAAGTATTGAGAAAGCAATACAAAGATGTTGATTTATCTTTTGAGACACAAAAAAATATAGAAAGTTTACTAAAAGAGAATACGTTTACAATAACAACAGGACATCAGCTGAATTTGTTTACGGGACCGTTATATTTTCTGTATAAAATTATATCAACCATAAACATGTGCGAGCATTTATCAATGCAATTTCCTAATGAGAATTTTGTACCTGTATATTGGATGGCAACAGAAGATCACGATTTTGAAGAAATTAACTTCTTTAACTTTAAAGGAAAAAAAGTACAGTGGAACTCTGACCAAAAAGGACCTGTAGGACGTTTTACAACCGAAGGGTTACAAGATGTATTTGAAGTATTTGCTGAACATTTAGGAAGTTCAAAAAATGCTATTCAAATAAAAGAACTCTTTGAAAAAGGATATTTACAGCACAAAACATTAGCAGATGCAACCAGATATATAGCTGACAAACTTTTTGGAAAATATGGTTTGGTAATTTTAGATGCTGACGAAAGAGAATTAAAAAGAGCGTTAATACCTTATGTAGAGTACGATTTGTTACATGAAACTTCTTATAAAGAAGTTTCGAAAACAATTACAGAACTAGAACAATCATATAAAATACAAGTAAATCCGCGTGAGATAAACTTGTTTTATATTACCGATAGGATTCGTGAACGTATTGTTCTTGAAAACGGAATTTACAAAGTAAACAATACAGATATTTCTTGGACAAAGGATGAAATCTTAGACCATTTACATAGTCAGCCAGAATGTTTTTCGCCAAACGTAATTATGCGTCCACTATACCAAGAGGTAATTTTACCGAACTTATGTTACATAGGTGGAGGAGGAGAGTTAGCGTATTGGTTAGAGTTAAAGGCATATTTTGATAAAGTAAATGTTCCGTTTCCTATTTTGTTATTAAGAAACTCAGCTCAAATACTTTCAGAAAAGCAGTTAGGTAAGTTAGAAAAACTAAACGTTTCAGAAGAAGAACTCTTTTTAAAACAAGACGACTTACTAGCAAGAAAAGTGTTGGCTAACGGCGATACTAAGGTAGATTTTACCAAGAAAAAACAGTTTTTACAACAACAATTTGATGATTTACGTGAGCTAGCTAAAAAAACCGATGTTTCTTTCTTAGGGGCTGTAAATGCACAAGAAAGAAAGCAGGTTAAAGGGTTAGAAAACCTTGAAAAAAGATGGTTACGAGCAGAAAAACGACGTCAAAAAGAAATGGTTGAAAGAATCGTAGCTTTGCAAAACGAATTATTGCCTAATCAAAGTTTAGAAGAGCGTCAACGTAATTTTTCTGAGTTCTATTTAGAGTATGGAGCAGACTTCATAACAATTCTAAAAGAAAACTTACATCCGTTACAATTAGAGTTTACCCTTATTACACTTTAATGAGCACAAAAAAAGGATTACATCCTAAAAACATACACAACCAAGGATACGACTTCACGCTATTAGTAGAAAAGTACCCGAAACTTTCTGAATTTATCATTGAAAAATTTGAGAAGGAAACCATCGATTTTTCTGATCCAATAGCAGTAAAAGAGTTTAATAAGGCATTATTAACAGCTCATTATAATATTAAACATTGGAATTTTTCTGATGAGAATTTATGTCCACCAATACCAGGAAGAGTGGACTATATTCATCATTTAGCTGATTTAGTTGCAGGTGAGGAAAATGTAACGGTGTTAGATATTGGTACAGGGGCAAGTTGTATTTATCCTTTGTTGGGAATTGCAGTATACGATTGGAATTTTGTAGCAACCGATATCGATTTAGATTCGTTAGATTATGCTCAAGATATTATAGATGATAATGGTTTTACTGATAAGGTTGAATTAAGACAACAGTTTAAAGAAGAACATATCTTAGAAGAAATTATAGAAGAAGGAGATGCTTTTACAATAACTATGTGTAATCCTCCATTTTATAAATCGGCAGAAGAGGCGAGAGGAGCCAACCGAAGAAAATCTAGAAACTTAGGAAACAATGCAGTACGTAATTTTGCAGGGAACTCAAACGAGCTATGGTATATAGGTGGAGAAAAAGCTTTTTTGCATACCTATTTATATGAGAGTTCTAAATATCCGAAAGTAAGTAAATGGTTTACAAGTTTGGTTTCTAAAAAAGAAAACGTAGAAAGTTTACAGAACTCAGGTAAGAAATTAGGAGTTAAAGAGTTTAAAGTAGTTCCTATGCACCAAGGAAACAAGGTAACGCGTATAGTGTGTTGGAGGTTTTAGAGAGATGTTAGAATACAAGTAATTAATAAACGTCATTTCGAGTGATAACGAGAAGTCTTACTAAGGATAGTAACTCCCATTGTTAAGATTTCTCAGTCGTAGACTACTTCGAAATGACGTTTTATTATTCTTAAATACCTTTTACAAAGTCTAAGAAAACTTTTTTATGAAGCTCTAAATCCATATTAGGAGATAGTGCCACACGGGCAATATAATCTTTATCACCTTCTTTGGTGGTTCCTTGTGTTGAGGTTGCTGGAATCGTCCAATAACAACCTTTTAATTGTCCGTAGCTTACACAATACTTACTTTCATTCGGAATTTCAGTAATCATTAAATTGATAAGCTTTAAGTTTAAAGCTCTTTTATAGGCTTCTTTTTCTTCCGCAGTATTCCCTTTGGTAGGAAGGTCTAACGAAAATACTGATGGTGTAAATCCTTGCGCAGCTAGTTCTTCTGAAACAAAATTGATTTTAGCATCAGGTAATACTTCATGAATAAAGTTTACAAACTCACGCGTGTTTTTATAAGCATCACTAATTCGTTGCGTCATCGAAGGCATTTGTGCAGCTAATATTTTGTATTGAAGCGGTGTAGCCTCGTTATCGCAAATGTGTAAGTGCTTTTCTATTTTTTTGATTAATGCGTTGGTTGTTTTATTTCCAACACAGTATCCAGCAGTACATTTTCCACCACTAGGGAATTTTGATCCACTAGCAAACGAAATAGTTCTAATATTGGCTAACATGTCTGTATCTCCTAAAAAGTGAACATTCGGACAAAAAGTTTGATCTAAAATAAACACAGGATCAACCGCTGTTTCACCAGTAGGAGTCGTACGTTTTTTACTCAAAACATCTCTTAAATCGGTAAGATTAGGTACTTCTACTCTTGGGTTGGTCGGAATTTCTGCAATGATATACGGAATCGCATCTTGTGCTGCAATGTTGGTTAACACGGTATCGATACTTTCTACCATATCATTGTCTCCATCAACAGGCAAATCAACAATGTCTACGTTGTTTAAACAAGCAGCAACACGTCTTGCTTGGTCGTTTGTACCACCATAACAGTTTGGAGGCACTACAATTTTAATAGCTTTCCCTTTATGGTTTTCAAGAGCATCATCAATCAATCCCATTAAAATAGCATATTGTATTGAAAGTCCACTTGATGCTACTAACGCTTTTGTACTGGTGTTGGTAATTTCATTGATGAGTCTCTCAACCTTTGCTTTGTTTTGTGCTACATTAGTAACCGTAACATCATACGGCTCATCGATAAGGCTTTTTAATGCTTTTAACGAATTAGCAGGAGTCATTGCAATGGTTTCTCTTCTTCTTACATGTTGAATGTCTGAAATATAAGAGTCGTTTTGCTCACCGTTTACCAATAAAAAGCTTCCTAATTCAGGGTGTGTGTTGATGTAAAAATCAACGTTTGGTACAATGGTAAAGTTGCAAATAGTTTCTTGTTCAACAATCAATACGGTGCTGCCGTCAAACTCAGGAATAGCTTCAACACTATCCACCTTTTTTAATTCAAACTGATATCCGTAAACGTTCTTAATTACCTCTGCATCAAAAAAGCTAGGGATTTCATTGGTGTACACTATTTGCGTGTTTTTATTAGCAAACAAGTTCGCTCTTAACACAGCCAATACAGGAACTGTTTGTGACGAAAAACTAATTACATTTGCTGCTTTTGTGTTGTATAGTTTGGCTATCGTCCACTCTAATACCGACGATAACGGATGCCCTAAACGAATATAATCGTATGCAGTTGGCAACTTGCTTAAAGCTGAAGCAGTAGCATCGTTGTTTTTATACAAATCTTCAAACTGTTCTAAAAACTGAGTTTTGGCTAGTTTTTCTACATAAATATCCAGACGGTGCGTGGTTAAGTTTAACCAATCTGCTGGCATATTTTCTACAACATTTTTTATATAGGTATGTAAGTTTTTGTCTTGCATTATAGGTGTCTTTTAATAAGACTGCAAGATACGGTTATTTGGAATTTTTAGAAAGTGAATAGAGGGGAGTTTTGTTGAGTTTTCAGTAAAATTTTTTAATTAACCTTTTTGTCTAAAATCTAAAGGGAAAGGATAATGTGTGATATACTTATTCAAAATAATCGGTAATTTTCTGGTCTTATCAATTTTGTTATAATGTTTGAAGTTGGTTATCTCAGTAACTTCCATTATCCTATTTGGATTATCAATATTTAATACAAAACCAAAGGGAGGGTATACAAATTCACAAACCATACCATGAATATTTGTATAATGAAATTTTCCATTTTTTATATGGCCTTCATTATTTAAATACATATAAAAACGATATTTATCAGGAAGCGATTCTAATTCAGGTTTTTTAATAAAGTCAATTAGTTCTGGATAAGAATTTGTAAAAGCAGGTTGGTTACTACAAACAAAAATTGAAGTTATTTGCTTTAAAAATTTTAAAAGATTTATATCAGATATGTCAAATTCAAAAGATTTAACATAATTATCTTCATATTTATTGAGTATACTCATAGCAATATGTGAAAACTTTTTATATTCTCTAACATACATTTGTCCTAAAAAACCATTACAATTTACACAAAGACAATATTCTCCTAAGCCTCCTTGCTCTATTTTTAGGTTAGGTTTTTCATTCTTATATTGTTCAAAATTTTGGTAATAATCTATAGAGCTAATAGTATAAAATCTATTATTTTTATTAAAGGCTGATTTAGGAGGGATATGTTCGAAACTAAGTTCTTTTTCCTGTTTACATATTCTGCAAGTACCTTTTATAGTTTTTTTAGTTTTCATTTATTAAGAGTTTACTCATAAACAATTTTAGATAAACTAAACTTTACCCAATTTTTGTTCCGTTTTTAACAGCACGTTCGGCAGTTAAAAGCGTTACTTCTTTATCATCACCTAAGCCGCCTAATACCAAGCATTCGCTCATCATATTGGCAATTTGTTTTTTTGGGAAATTTACGACTGCTACTACTTGTTTTCCTATCAAGTCTTCGGGTTGGTATAGTTTGGTGACTTGTGCAGAGGTTTTTTTAATTCCGTAGTCGCCAAAATCTACTTGCATTTTATAGGCAGGGTTTTTAACTTCTTTAAAAACTTCAGCAGAAATAATCGTACCAATGCGCATTTCTACTTTTGCAAAATCGTTCCAAGTAAGTGTATTCTCTTCCATATGTTTATAACTCTATAAGAGAGTCTGTATTTTTATTAATTATTTGTTGCCTAACAATCGTTTTGCAGCTGTAAACGGTGTGGTTTTTCCGTTTTCTAGTTTGGCAACTTCTTGTTGTAACAATTCTTTAATTTTTGGGTTGTTGTAAAAATTACTTTTTAATTGTTGGTTAATGGTTTCTAACAACCAATAGTTGTTCTGTTCGTTTCTTTTTTGTTGAAAATAGCCTGAATTTTTAGCTAACGTAATGTATTCATCAATCATCGTATGAATAGCATCAATTCCTTGATGATGAAGTGCACTAGCCAACAAAACTTTGGGTTGCCAACCACTATCTTTAGGTGGATATAAATGTAAGGCTCTGTTAAACTCCACTTTGGCAATCTTCGCATTTTTTTCGTTACCGCTGTCTGCTTTGTTAATCACAATAGCATCTGCCATTTCAATAATTCCGCGTTTAATTCCTTGTAATTCATCACCAGCACCTGCCAACTTCAACAATAAAAAGAAATCGGTCATCGAATGTACCGCAGTTTCTGATTGACCAACACCTACAGTTTCTATAATAATGGTATCAAATCCTGCTGCTTCACATAAAATAATACTTTCGCGTGTTTTTTGAGCTACTCCACCCAGTGAAGTCCCAGAAGGAGAGGGACGGATAAATGCGTTTTCATCAGTAACCAATTCTTCCATACGTGTTTTATCACCTAAAATGCTTCCTTTATTAACAGAACTACTTGGATCTACCGCTAAAACAGCTACTTTTTTTCCTAAAGAAGTTAAATGCTTACCAAAAGCTTCAATAAACGTACTTTTTCCTACACCTGGAACACCTGTAATTCCAATTCTAACCGATTTATTGGCATACGGTAAACAAGCTTCTAAAATTTCATTAGCTTGTTGTTGGTGTTTTGGGTTTGTACTTTCCACTAACGTAATAGCTCTACTTAAAAAAGGAATATTACCAGCAATTATTTGAGTAACAAATTCTTCAGTTGAGGTAGTTTTTCTTCTGTTACGTTTTATTTTTTCTGCAGATGATTTACTGGTGGTTTCAGGCTGAGAAACCCCGTCTTTTTCAGAGAGTGCAGATGTGTCTTTGTCGGTCATTATGTAGGTAAAACAAAATAATAACGTAAATTTAGAAATAAAAATGCAGGAAAATGCAACGCGGCGGAAAAAGTCTCGTATTTAGGGTAAGAAATCAAGAATGAAATCAACCAAACAGTTACATCAATCGGTAATAGATGCCTGTAAAAACAATGATGCAAAAGCACAAATGCAATTGTATGATTTGTATTGTGATGCCATGTATACAGTGGCGTTACGGTATGTAAAAGATTCTTTTATAGCGGAAGATGTGATGCAAGAAGCGTTTGTAAAAGCATTTAAAAATATTGATTCATATAAAGAAGGAGTAGCGTTTGGTGCTTGGTTAAAAAGAATCGTTATCAATCAAAGTATTGATTATTTAAAGAAGAGAAAATTAGAATTGATTTCGATTAATGAAGAAATTACCACAGTAGCAGATGATGATAATTGGAATGTAGCTTCAACGATATCGTATCAGGATATTGTAAACTGCATTCAACAATTAAAAGAAAAGTATAGAGTTGTGTTAACCCTGTTTTTATTAGAGGGGTATGATCATAGAGAGATTTCGCAAATATTAGGAATTTCGGAAGTGAGTTCGAGAACACATTTATTAAGAGGAAAAAGACAAGTGCAAGAACAATTAAAAGCAGTACACCATGTCTAAAGATATTAGAGAAATACTAAAAAACAATGTTGAAAACACCGAGAGGTTATCAACAAATCACAGACAGCGTTTTCAACAAAAGTTGATGGATGAATTGCATTCAACACCATCAACAAAAAAATCATATCAGTGGTTGTATATAGCAGCATCCATTGTGTTGTTGGTGAGTTTGGGAATTCAGTTTTACCCAACTAATACTGTAAATCCAATAATAACTGAGCTTCCAAAAGAAACTCAAAATCAAATTAGTTTAGGAACCATATCTCCTGAGTTAAAAACGGTGGAAGATTACTATGTAAATACCATTAATTACGAACTAAGTCAGTTAGAATTAACTGAAGATAATAAAGAACTTTTTGATGGTTATTTAATTAAAATAGGAGAATTAACCAAAGAATATAAATCGTTAACCGAAGAGCTCAATACAAAAGGAATTAATGACGATACTATCAATGCATTGATTGGAAACCTGCAATTACGTTTACAGCTGTTAAAACGTATGCAAAAACAATTACAAGAATTTAAAAATCCAACTCAAAATGATATTCAAACAATTTAAAATCAGTGTTTTTTTACTGTTAGTAACTAGCGTTGTATCTGCACAGAAATACGATAAAAAGTTTAGTGAAAATTTTAAAACAAGTAAAGACGTAGTAGTTAATATCAATGCATCTAATGCAGATGTAGATGTAACTACATGGAATGAAAATGAAGTTTCAGTAGAAGCAGTTGTAGAAGTTGAAGGGCTAGATAAAAAAGAAGCTCAAAAATATTTAGACAACTGGAAATTTGAAGCCCTAGGGAATAAAAGTAAGGTGCAAATTAATGCCAATAGAAATAGTTTTAGAATAGGAAGAGACAATATTGTATTCTTCAATTCATCAGACAATAATTACCCAAGAATATTTGAGTATGATACAGAAAGTGAAGTTGTAGTAATACCAGAAATACCAGAGATAAGTATCCCAGAAATGCCTGAGATTCCAGAAATGTCTGAAATTGAAATTCCAGAAATTAATTTTGAAAAGTTATTTCAAGATGTGGATTTTGATGTAGAGGAAATGTTTGAAAATGAAGAGTTTGTGAGGTTTAAGTGGAAAGATGGCAAACATAATGTAAATATAAACTCAAAAGAAGAATGGGAGGAATTTAAGAAAACGGAAGTATATAAAGAATATCTTAAGAATAATAAAAATTCTAAAATAAAGATGTTTTTCTCAAAAAACCATCAAGTTCTCAATGAAAAAAAATTAAGAGACGAACTAAAAAGAGTTAAAAGTGAGCTTAAAAAAATGGACAGAGAAAAAATTCAAAAACAATTAGCAAAAGCGAGAGAGGAAATGAAAAAGACTCGTATGAATTATTCTTTCTCTTCTGACAGTAATAACCTTATGATTAATGGAAAAAAAGTAAAAATCACAAAGAAGATTACAATAAAAGTCCCAAAATCAGCAACATTTGACTTGAATACACGTCACTGTAAAGTAAAACTACCAAAAACCAAAGCTTCAGGAAAGGTTAGTTATGGAACTTTTAAAGCTGACGCACTTGACGGTGGAAAATTAAATATTTCATTTTCACCAGTAAACATAAATTCATTAAACGCTTGTACGTTGTTCTTAAATAATGTAACCGATGCTCAATTAGCATCGGTTACCAATACAACCGTAAACTCTAATTCATCTGAAGCCATACTAAACAACGTTTATAAAGATGTAAATGTAAATAGTGAGTTTAGTGAACTTGTAATTATGAAAATTCATCCTAATTTTAATACTTTTAAAGTAGTTTTAAACTCAACAAAAGCAGTATTAGATCTCTCAAGTGTCAAGAAAAATTTAGTCTATACAATAGATGATAAGTCTCCAAATTTTCAATCAGAACCTTCTATGAGGTTATATTTTAATAAACCAGAAAAAAACATCAATGGAAATTTTACAATTTTATCTAATGATAAAAAGATTGAGGTAATAGGTAAATACAGCCAATTAAAAGTTAAAAATCAATAAGAAATACAAACAGAATTACTTTTTATTTCTACAAAATTGCTACCAAATTCTTTTTCTATATTCTTTATAAAGTGCCTATCTTAGCGTTTGCAAATAGTCATTTTTACTATGGAATTATACAAAGAAAATCAACTTAAAATATATAACTCTTTAACCAAATCAAAAGAGCTTTTTAAACCAGTAACCGAAGGACGCGTAGGAATGTATGTATGTGGTCCTACAGTATATAGCAACGCCCATTTAGGAAACGTACGAACTTTTATGTTTTTTGATGTGGTGTATCGTTATTTATTACACCTTGGGTATAAAGTGCGTTATGTGCGTAATATTACCGATGCTGGTCACTTAGAAAACGATGCAGATGAAGGTGAAGACAGAATTGCAAAGAAAGCACGATTAGAGGAGATTGAACCGATGGAGGTAGTGCAACGTTATACAGTTGATTTCCATAATGTATTAAACAACTACAACTTTTTACCACCAAGTATAGAGCCTACCGCTACAGGTCATATTGTAGAGCAGATTGAAATGATTAAAGAAATCATGGAAAAAGGTTTTGCTTATGAAGTAAACGGTTCGGTGTATTTTGATGTGTTAAAATATAACGAAACAGGCAACTACGGAATCCTTTCTGGTAGAAAATTTGAAGACGCTATTCACAATACAAGAGCGTTAGACGGACAGTCAGATAAAAGAAATCCGCAAGACTTTGCGCTTTGGAAAAAAGCAGACGATCGTCATATCATGCGTTGGCCTTCACCTTGGAGTGATGGTTTTCCAGGTTGGCATTTAGAATGCTCAGTAATGAGTACAAAGTACTTAGGTGAACAATTTGATATTCATGGTGGAGGAATGGATTTAAAATTCCCGCATCATGAGTGTGAAATTGCACAATCGCAAACCTGTAGTGGTGTAAAACCAGTAAATTACTGGATGCACACCAACATGCTATTGTTGAACAGTCAAAAAATGGCAAAGTCAACAGGGAACTTTATTTTACCAAATGAAATTTTAACGGGAGAAAATAACATCTTAGGAAAACCGTTTTCTGCAAGTGTGGTTCGTTTTTTCAATATGCAAGCGAACTATAGAAGCATTTTAGATTTTTCAGGAGAAGCGTTAGAAGCAGCTGAAAAAGGACATGCAAAGTTAATGGAAGCTGTAGATTTCTTAGATAAAATTGAAGCAGGTAGTTCTTCTTCATTTGATGTTGAAAAATGGAGACAAGATTGCTACGATGCTATGAATGATGATTTTAATACACCTATTTTAATAGCACATTTATTTGAAGCAGTAAAAGTTATCAATCAAATAAAAGAAGGAAAGGCAAGTTTAACTACCGATGACTTAGACGTGTTTAAAAATACAATCAATGCGTTTGTTTTTGATGTATTAGGATTAATGAATGAAACTTCAGAAGGAAATAATTCAGACAAACTAAGTGGCGTAGTTGAAATGTTAATTAGCATGCGTAAAGAAGCACGTGAAAATAAAGATTGGGCATTGTCGGATGAAATTCGTGATAGATTACTGGAATTAGGTATTCAATTAAAAGACGGTAGAGAAGGAACAACGTTTACAGTTAATTAATTGAAAAAAATACTAACATATCCGTTTATATTACTAGTTCGATTTTATCAAACAGCCATATCTCCGTTTACACCAGCAACATGTAGATATTCACCAACGTGTTCAAGCTACACAATTGAAGCGTTACAAAAACACGGATTGTTTTACGGTGGTTGGTTGGCATTGAAAAGAATTTTCAGTTGTCACCCTTGGGGAGGAAGCGGTTACGATCCTGTTCCAGAGAAAAAAGAAAAATAATAGTCATTTTATACTGTTGAGCAACCTCAGAAACAAAGAAACTCAATAGTGTTTTGGATTGACACAAAAACTAAATTAAAGTAGATGAATTTTTTATCCATAGTGTGGGATTGGAACCCAGAAATAATAAACTTAGGAGGTTTTGGTATTCGTTGGTACAGTTTAATGTTTGTAGCGGCGTTTATTTTAGGACTTCGATTAATGAAAAAGATTTACATTAACGATAATATTCCTATAGAAAAATTAGATCCGTTATTTATGTACGTATTCGTTTCTATGTTAATAGGAATGCGTTTAGGTGATGTGTTTTTTTATAGCTGGGATTATTACCAAAACCACTTACTAGAAATCATATTACCAATTAAAAAACAAGAAGGAGCTTCGGCTTTATTCGGATTGTTAGATGGATGGAAATTTACAGGGTTTACAGGATTTGCAAGTCACGGAGCAGCAATAGCAATTCCAATAGCCATGTACTTTTACGCTAAGAAACACTTACAAAAACCATGGTTGTTTATTTTAGATAGATTAGGAATTATGGTAGCCTTAGCAGGATTTTTCATCCGTTTCGGAAACTTCTTTAATTCTGAAATTTACGGAAAACCAACAGGAAGCAGCTTTGGAGTCATCTTTAAAAGAGCAGGAGAGACGGTACCACGTCACCCAACCCAATTATACGAAGCATTTAGTTATTTAGTACTATTCTTTGCTTTATGGTATTTCTATTGGAAAACAGATAAGAAAAATCAAACAGGCTTTTTATTCGGGCTGTTTATGGTTGTGTTATGGACGTTACGCTTTGTAATAGAGTTCTTAAAAGAAGCACAAGTAGAAGGACGTGAAGATTGGGTTTTCAACTCATTAAACACAGGTCAGGTATTAAGTATTCCACTAGTGTTAATCGGTTTTTGGTTAATGTTTAGAAAAACTAAAGCAACAGCTTAAAACAATAAAAAAACTCCAAGTGAAAGCTTGGAGTTTTTTAAAAAAAGAAAAAGTAATTGTATTATGCGCGTAAAATTTTTTCCATTTTACGTCCTTTAGCTAATTCATCTACTAGTTTATCTAAATAACGAATTTGTTTGGTTAGCGGAGTTTCAATTTCTTCAATTCTGTAACCACAAATAACACCAGTGATTAAATTAGAATTAGGGTTGAGAGTCGCTTTTTCAAAGAAAGTTTTAAAAGTAACTTTTCTATCAATCAGCTCGTTTACTTTTTCAATATTAAAACCAGTTAACCATTCAATTACTTGATGTAACTCTTCTAAAGTTCTATCTTTTTTCTCAACTTTTGTAACATAGTGTGGATAAACAGAAGCAAAAGTCATTTTTGCAATTCTTTCATCATGTTTTGGTGTTGTTTTCATGTTTTATAGTTAGTGAGAAACTACTTTCAGTCCTACAATTGAAATAATTAAGGTAGTGATAAAAAAGAGTCGCCAAAATGTAGCAGGTTCTTTAAAAATCAGAATCCCAATTAAAACTGTTCCTACAGCTCCTATACCTGTCCAAACTGCATAAGCAGTTCCAATAGGTAGCTCTTGTGTTACTTTTATAAGAAGTAACATACTGATGGATAAACAAACTAAAAAGCCCAGCTGTAATTAATAAAATCAAATTCATTTTTGTTCAGAAAGAAAATAAATTCAGTATTCACTATACGAAAATAACTAATTAACAGAAACAAAGTAGGGTAAGTTTATAAACTTCTATAAGATCAGTATATTTTGAATTTAAAAAGTTTAACAATAAAGAATCAATTAGTTTAATTTAAGAGAGATTCTCTTGGTTTTGGCATTAATAATGTACCTTGCATCCTTTTAAACACAACATTTTATAGATACATTATTTCCCAATAATTATGAGACACTTTTTAAAGATATTTTTTTAAAATATCATTAGTTTTTTCTACCGTAACAGTTAACAGTCAAAATTTTAAAAATAATATTAGACAGTACAAAGTAAAATTGGCAGGAAGCTCTGCTAAATTAATAGATTCAGGCGATGTGGTTTCAGCAGATTCACTTGCTTTGTTATTTAAACCTGTGGGGTACGAACCTGTGACTTTGGACCTAAAACGGATGAAAAAGGAGAAACTTAGCCCCCAAAAAAATATATAATCGTGTATCAGAAGCTAGAGTTATTGTATCTTCTGCTGGTAGATGTGGAGAGGTTAATGCAAAAGGAGTAGAGTGTAAGCGTTTTCATACCTATCCAGCATCTGGATATATTATTAATTCAGAAGGTATAAAAGTAACAAATTACCATGTAGTAAACGGGTATGTTACTAAGCATAATAATACTTCGAGAGTAGCTTTGGTTGTGATGTTAAAAGATGGAACAACTTTTTCTGTAAAAGAAGTGTTGATAGCGGATAAAGTTAACGATTTAGCGGTTATTAAAATAGAGCCTAAAGAAGTAAAACTTTCTGCACTACCAGTAGCGACAAAAGATGCTGAAATTGGAGATCCAGTATATATAGTAAGTCATCCTAAGAAATATTTTTATGCATTTTCTTCTGGTATGGTTACCGATAAATTTAGTGAGCCTAAAATAGGAGGATACAGAAATACAATGGCTATTTCAGCTGATTATGCTGCTGGATCTAGTGGTGCTGCTATTATTGACCAATACGGAAATGTGATTGGTACGGTTTCATACACAAAAACTTTACAGCATTCAGATGATGCAAATAAAACTCAAATGGTTTTAAAAGCAAAGATTCCTTCTTCTAGTTTTTTAAAACTGATTAACGAAGGAAACATGAAAAAGTAAAAAAGTGTAGCGAAAGCTACACTTTTTTTATTTTTTTAAAAAAAGGTTTTAGTTTACTTTTTTAAAGAAAGTAGCAGATACAGTTTCAGTATTTCCAACATTGTCAGAAACTACAATTTTAAAGAGGTGTTTACTTCCTTCTAATTTTTTATCGCTAAAATTATAGGTTAAAATCCCTTTTTTATGATTCAACTCCATTAAAATCCATTTACCATTAATGGTAGCACGGTAATTTTTTATGCCTGTTTCGTAATCTTTAATTTTAACCTTAAGAGTTTTGTTTTTAGAAATCCATTGTTTGTCGCTAAAGTTATAAAGCTTAACTATGGGTTTTTTTGTGTCAAAACGTAAAGCAAAACTACCTAAGAGTTTAGTGGTAGTATATACTTTGTCAATTTTTTTTCTTGTAGATGTGTATCTTGGATATTTAGGATTTGTAACATTAGCGATATATACATGTTGTTTTTGGTCTTCGGTTAAAAAAGAAGTTTCAAAAGTAAGTGTATATCGTTTGTCTAACGGAATAGTTGGTTCATGAATTTTAGCAGTACCATTTTCTACTTTGAAATCGATAAAACAATCAGTATAAAAAGTGTTTTTAGGAAAGGCTACAGTAACATTTTTTTGATGAAATTTGTTGAACTCAGCAGCAGTAATTTTGTAATCAGTAGTGTCTTTTTCTTTAAAAACTAAATTGCTTTTTACTCCCTGTACCGGAATTCTTATTTTAGAAGTATTGTTTTCAAAATCTTTAGCTATAATTTCAATGTTATAATTAGCTTCTTCGTCAATATGAATTTTACCATTATTTATAAGATCTTCATATAAGCTAAGCCTATTAGCGTCTACCTTGTGGGTTTTTTGAAGCCTGTTTTTATATTTTTTGTAATGTTTATAGTCTATTAATAAATTAATGTACTTACTTTCAGCAAAAGAAAAGGTTTCTACATCGTGGTAATACACCCTTTTACCATTTACGTTCATTTCTAAACTATAAATTCCGTTTTTATTTAAAGCTCCATTAAGTCGGTCAAAAACACTAATTCCAAAACCAATAGTTCCACTAGCTGTTATCTTTTGAGCAACATAATTACCGTTACCATTATTTCTAAAAGAAATAACGGACTCTAAAGAAGAGTTATTAATTCGAGCATCATCACTTAATGGGTAAGCCATTAATTTTTGAATGGTAGGAGTTTTATCGTCTTCAGCTGTTAAACCAAAATGCATTGGGTTAATAATATGTTCTGTTTTAGTATCTCGAATTTCATAATGTAAGTGCGGACCTCCAGAACTACCAGTATCACCAGTATAACCAATAAGTTGCCCTTTTTTTACAGGGAATTTATCTGATTTAAGAAAAAGGTTTCCAGTACTATAACTTTCTTTCTTATACTGAATGTTTTTCACATATTTTTGAATTTTAGGTTCAAAATACTTTAAGTGAGCATATACCGTAGTATAGCCATTAGGGTGGGTAAGGTATAGTGCTTTTCCAAAACCATACTGTTGTACTTTAATTCGAGAAACATAACCATCTGCAGGGGCATAAATAGGAATTCCTTCTCTACCTTGTGTTTTAATATCTATTCCAGAATGAAAGTGGTTACTTCGTAATTCTCCAAAAGTACCAGACAATACAATAGGAATTTTTAAAGGGTTTGAAAAATAGTTTCGCGGATACTTATTTTGAGCTTGTCCGCTAATAAAAAAGAAAAATAGAATAAAAGAAAAATAAAATTTCAAAATGCAACAGTTTTAAAGCAAAACTAATAAAATTCTATTAAAGCTGTTAAAGATTTAAAATCAGTAATTTAGTAAAAAACACTAAAAGAGTTGCTAATTATAAGTTATATTAATAACTTTGTGAATATAGTTTTATTCTCTAAAATAAATGAGTAACCCTTTAAAAGCAGTTCATTTACTGGAAGATAGATTGAAGGACTTACTTTCGAACTACGAGTTTTTGAAAGAAGAAAATAGAGTTTTACTTCAAAACAACGGAGAGTTACAAGTTTTATTACAGGAAAAAGAGAGGCAATTAGAAGAACAGCAAAAACAATTTAATTTGCTGAAAGTTGCAAAAACTATTGAGGGCAGTAACGAAAGTACAAGAGAAACAAAACTCAAAATAAATACTTTAATTCGAGAGATTGATAAGTGCATCACCCTTTTGAATACATAATATAAGTTTTTTGCATGGCAAAAATAAAAGTTAATGTGGTAATTGCTGGGAGAACATATCCATTAAGTGTAAATAGTACAGATGAAGAAGAAGGATTACGAAAAGCAGCAAAAAGTATTAACGAATTAATAGCCAAGTTTGAACAAAATTATGCGGTAGCAGATAAGCAAGATGTTTTAGCAATGAGTGCTTTACAGTTTGCATCAAAAGCAGAAATAGTATCGTTAAAAAATACTAAAGAAAAAGCCGAAGTATTGCAAAAGATAAATGAATTGACTAACTTGCTAGAAGATCATTTATTATAACGTTCTTTAAAATATATTATTTAATATACTGCCTACATTAGTACATTGTTTGTTAAACTCAACGTTATTCAATTATAAAGGATGAGTCGTGATTAGTAAAGCAAGCCGATTTTACCTCGGATCCTTGATCAATCAGTTAATCCTAAACTTGTTATTTTGGAGTTTTTAAAACCCTATTAATGTGGGCTTTTTTTATACAATCAAATCAAAATTATGGAGGGAATATTATTTCCTGTTTTAGCAGGAATTATAGGTGTAGCAGTAGGTTTTTTTATTGCTAAAATGTTAGAAAAATCTAATGCAAATAAATTAATACAAGAAACCAAAAAAGAGGCTAATAGCATTCTTAAAGAAGCTAAAGTAGAGGCTGAAGCAATAAAAAAAGATAAAATATTACAAGCCAAAGAGAAGTTTATAGAATTAAAATCAGAGCATGAAAAAGTAATTTTATCTAGAGAGAAGAAAGTTTCTGATGTAGAAAAGAGAATTAGAGATAAAGAGAGTCAAGTATCATCAGAACTAGATAAAAACAGAAAACTTAACAAACAATTAGAAAAAAAAGAAGCTGATTTCGATTATAAATTAGAGTTCTTAGAAAAAAAAGAATCTGAGCTAGAAAAAATGCACAAGCGTCATGTAGACATGCTTGAGCAAATTTCAGGTTTATCTGCAGATGAAGCTAAGACAGAATTAGTTGCATCATTAAAAGATGAGGCAAAATCTGATGCAATGTCTTTCATACAAGATACCATTGAAGAAGCTAAAATGACAGCGCAACAAGAAGCTCGTAAGGTAGTTTTAAACACTATACAAAGAGTAGGGGTAGAGCAAGCTGTAGAAAATTGTGTGTCGGTATTTAATTTAGAATCAGATGATGTTAAAGGTAGAATTATTGGTAGAGAAGGCCGTAATATTCGTGCTTTAGAATCTGCAACTGGAGTTGAGATTATTGTAGATGATACGCCAGAGGCAATTATTTTATCGTGTTTCGATCCAGTTCGTCGTGAAATTGCTCGTTTATCAATGCATAAATTAGTTACAGACGGAAGAATTCACCCAGCAAGAATTGAAGAGATTGTAAAGAAAACCGAAAAACAAATCACTCAGGAGATTATTGAAGTTGGTAAACGTACTGTTATTGATTTAGGAATTCATGGTTTACATCCCGAATTGATTAAAACTGTAGGACGTATGAAGTATCGTTCTTCTTATGGTCAAAATTTATTACAACACTCACGTGAAGTAGCAAATCTTTGTGGTATTATGGCAGCTGAAATGGGATTAAATGCTAAAGCAGCTAAACGTGCAGGCTTATTACACGATATAGGTAAAGTACCTGAAACAGAAAGCGAATTACCACACGCATTATTAGGGATGCAATGGGCTGAAAAGTACGGAGAGAAGCCAGATGTATGTAATGCAATTGGAGCTCACCACGATGAAATTGAGATGAAGAGTTTAATAGCTCCTATTGTTCAAGTTTGTGATGCGATTTCAGGAGCAAGACCAGGTGCACGTCGTCAAGTATTAGATTCTTATATTCAACGTTTAAAAGATTTAGAAGATATTGCTTTTGGATTTAATGGAGTACAAAAGGCTTATGCTATTCAAGCAGGACGTGAATTAAGAGTTATGGTAGAGAGTGCTAAAGTAAACGATACTAAAGCATCTGAATTATCATTTAATATTTCTCAAAAAATTCAGAATGATATGACGTATCCAGGACAGGTAAAAGTTACTGTAATTAGAGAGACAAGAGCAGTAAACGTAGCGAAGTAATTATTTAATCATAGAATAAAAAAATCCCTCATCAAATTTGATGAGGGATTTTTTGTTTAATCATGGTTTCTTCTTGATTTACCTTTTTGTTCAGGCTTTCCTTTTCTATATTTATTGTTGTCGTTTTTGTAAATTTTATGTTTACGTCTTTTTATAACTTTACTACGCTTGCCAATTTTTGCATTAGGTAATGCTCCGTAGTAATAAAAGTTTTTATCTTCTCTAAACTGACGATAGTTTCTTCTAAAGTCTTTTCTGTAAAAATATACATCGTCATAATCAAAAATATCTCCTATGTTTATGTCGATATTTACATCAACTCCATCATCGTAATAATAGTGATCATTTCCGTAATAGTGATGTCTTCCTGATTTTACATGTCCTCTAAACCTTGGGTTTCCCCATCTATCATATTGAATATGTAGATTTCCAACCTTAAATAAGTTTCCGAATTTGTATCTCATAAATACACTACCAATTCTTTTTACATTTCCCCTGGCATCGTAATTTATATATACGTTTCCAACACTTCTAACACGTCCTCTTCTATCTCGTTTAATACGAACGCCATAATCTGAGTATCTATCGTAGTGGGTATTGAAGTCGAAATCTCCGTCTAAAAATACGTGAAATTGAATTCCTCTTTCTACAAAGGTAACCGCTTCGTTATAACGGTATGTAACCCCAATTTTGCTAGTTGATTTTGTAATGTTGTCGTCTGCTTTTACTGTGCTTAAAGACATCATTGCTAATAATAATAGTATCCCTGTTCTCATAATTGCTAATTTTAGGGTTATGCTTACTCTATATGCTTTTCGGCTTCCGCAGTTGTTAGAGTAATTCCCAAAGAACGTGCCAAAAAATGAAAAGGATGTTTTTTTAAAGTGTTTTTTAAGGTTGATTTATTTTGTATAATACTGTAATTCAGTGTGTTGTTTATGGTTTAAAAAATAATTTACTTCTTCTGCTGAAAAGTTCTATATTTATACAACTTACTTTAAAACTTATATATACGAATGGTTGAAGCTATCGAGAAAAATTTACAACGAGGAATTAAACTATTAACGGCAATAACAGATGAACAATACAGTGATAAATCAATACCTCCTTACTATTCAAGCATAGGAGCGAATATGAGACATATTTTGGATGTTTTTGCTTGTGTTTTTAACGGACTCGATAAAAAATGTGTAGATTTTTCTGATAGAGAACGAAACCAATTAGCAGAAGAAAAAACAACGTTCGGAATCGCTTATTTTAATGAAGTAATAACTCAATTAAATTGTTTACAATCAGAAGATTTTGATGAGATTATCTCTGTTACAGACGATTTGGGTACAGGAAAAGTAACAGCAAATTATACGTTAGGTAGTGCTTTGATACAAGCACATAGCCATGCGATACATCATTTTGCAAGTATTGGGTTCATTATACATCAATTAGGAATAGAATTGCCTGATGCAGATTTTGGTTACAATCCAACAACTCCAAAGAAAGCACTTGTTGAGTAAGTATTATCGGTTAATATAAACCCAACCTTTTTTAAGCTTTTGATAGGTGTTAGGTTTATCTCCTAATTCTAAATAATAGAAGTAAGTAGCAGCAGGAAGTTTGTCTTCTTTGTTAATGGTAGCTCTTCCGTTAGAAGTACCGTCCCAGTTATTTTTGTAGTCTTCTGTTTGGTAGACAATAGTTCCCCAACGATTGTAAATAACTAATTTATTGTGAGGGTATTCTTCAACTTCATCAAAAACTAAGAAATCGTTCAAATTATCGCCGTTAGGAGAAATTAAAATATTGTTATTGTCTGTTTTAATTTCATCATCAAGTAAAGAACCAATGGTAATAGCTTCATATTCATCTGGAACAAAGGCAGCAGAGGTAATTGTACCTTCTGATAGGTTTCCTGTAACATTCAACACATTTAAGTTAACCCATTGATTTTCGGTTTTACTCCATGCTACAACAATAAGTTGAGAAATAGTATTAGCTAAGGCTGAAATATCACTACGAGAATTCCATGTTAAGGTAATTCGGGTTTCATTTCTACCGTCTAAGTCCCAAAACTCTGTTTGACTAATATTTTCAATGATCGCTTGTTTTTGATCAGTTAAAAAATTAGCAGTAAATGTTGATGGAAAGTTAGGGTCTTCATAAAAATAGGCTCCTTTAAACAAATAGTATTTGTTAAGGTTCGGAATGCTCATTGGGCGTAACATAGTGCCATCTCCTACAGGAAAGGTGAAATCTATCGTGTTTTTATTCCCTTGTTTTAAAGAGGTGTAGCCGTTTACATGTCGCTCATTGTCTTCACCTGCGTAAAAATCATAATCGATAAAATCGAGTGTGATATTGGTGTTGTTTCTAGGTGTAATTACTTGTCCGTTAATAAAGTCTAATTGATTACGTACCCCAAGAGAGTTGTACAACTCTAGATTTTGTAATGCATCAATTTCAACATAAAAAAAAGTAATTCTGTTGGTTCCAGAAATCGTACGTACTTCATCATCAGCATAGAAACCAGCAAATCCAACATAATTATCTAAAACTCCATCATTTACTACATCGGTGTGAAAACCTATTTGGGCACCTTCATGCAATTGCATAAAACCAGTATTGTATAAGGCAGATTGAGAAAACGTACTAAGAGAAATAAACAATATGAACACTAGGATTCTCATATTTATAAGCCTAGGTAAATAAAAGTATTGACTACTAAATAAGGTTGGTAACGTTGTATTGGCTCATTATTACCGCCAGAGTTTACTGTAACTGTATGGTTATGATTACCATTTACGCTTGTATTTCCAACACCAGAAGAGGTAACAACTCTGTAATAAGGAGGGTCTTGGTGTCTTGGAGTGGATAAAATTTGAGTTCCACTCACTGTAAAACCAGTATGACTATGATTTCCATTAGTAGTTGTATTGGCTGTAGGTAAATTATAATTTGGTATATTGTTTCGTGTAAGGGTCGTAGTAGCACTACCACCTATATCACCGATGTTTTGAGAACCATTCTCATGGGGGTGTTTTAAAACCTTATCAGCGGCATTAGGTAAGTTACCGCTAGTGCCAAAAAAGGAGATAGCTACTGTTTGCGCATTAGTAGGTAATCTAACATCATTTACAGATCTTCCATCTAAAAGATACCACCCATGGTGGTCGTCAGTTTGAATACCATATTTAATATCTCCAGGGGTATTTTTACTAACTGTTTGTATAGTTCCTTTATTGTCAATAACCCTAACTTCTTGTGCATTGGTACTTAAAGTAAAAAGTACCAATGCAAAAGTTAGTATAAAAAGTTTTGTATGTTTAGTTTTATTAAACATAAAAAAAAATTAATTTACCCATTGTACTTCAATAAGGTCACCAGCATAGGTTGTCCAGTCATTAGGAGTTGGAGCACTAGTGTCAAGAGTAATAGTGTCATCTGCTGTAAGGGTATAATCTACACCAGCTCTTAGTTTAGCACCATTTCTGTAAACAGATATTTTATTTATAGATGTTCCCATAGCTAAACCAGCTGCAGTTACAACAACATCGCCATCGTTTGTTATTGGAAACTCTGCTCTTCCTGCTGTCACTAAGTCTGAAGCTAATATTTTTTGTATTTCACCAGTTGCTTCATCACGAACTAATACTGTCCATCCAGTATCTGTACTTGCAGTACCAGTTGAACCTAAAGCAATACCATTAGAACCGACAGTTTGATCATTGGCTGCCGTAGCGGCTGCCGTAGCTGGCGGCACTAATTTAAGACCGTCTAAAGAAAAGGTCTTACCAGTGGCATCAATATAAGTGTTGTCTGTTAAAGTACCACCTAATTGCCAAGTAGAAATAACTCCTCCATCAGTACTAGTGTCAGTTAAAAGAGTTAAACCATTCTTAACTTGTAAGAATTTTTTAGTTCCTTTGTTGTCTATGACTCTTATTGTACCATTAAGAGGTGATGATTTGCTTACATCTTCTCTTTTTCCAATTGTAGTTGTACCATCTGCTTCTGTAGCATCACCAGAGATTTGCTGCGCACTTACCGTACCAACAGCTAACAAACCAACGGCAGCTAGCGCGATTTTAAATTTGTTTGTAATTGTTTTCATAATTTTAAAGAATTGATTGCGTTATTAAACTTTTTTTATTGGTTATTTTAATATAATTGAACGATTCGTATTTCATCACCTGCATAGCATGTAGCATCAGGTTCTATTGTTATGGTGGTGGCGTTGTCTACTGTAAAGTCAATACGTAACCCATTTCTATATACATTTATCTTGTCGGTAGTATAAAGCGTTAACCCTGTAAACGTTACTTGTCCGTCAGTAGCAATAATGTCAGTTACTTCTTCTCTCAATAAATTACTAGCAGTTGTTCTTTTAAGGATACCTGTGGTTCTATCAACAGTTACAATATCATCTGTAGTAACATCTCCGTTTTGTAAACCTGTTATGGCTAAACTATTGGTAGCATCGGTTTCAATAACCGTAGGTTGTATTAAAACGCCGCCTAATTGGATGGTGTTGTTAGCGTTTATCAACAAACCGTTATTGGCAGATGGCGTTGTGTTTGAGTTTACCCAAGTAGTGCCATCGTACGCATAAATAATTCCCGTACTGCTATCTACATACACATCACCAGCAGTAGGGTTAGGGGCAGTACTTGCATTCGGACTTCCATTTCCTCTTCTCGGGTTGTTATCGATAGCAATCCAATTGGTGCCATCCCAAATATGTGTTGTGTTATTTTGCGTGTCATTTATCCAAAAATCACCTAAACTGTTATTGTTAGGAGCAGTACTCGATGTCGTTACGTTAATTCCGCCTCCTGTACTTCCTGTACATAAACTAGCCCAAGCGGTTCCGTTGTACATAAACACACAATTACGATCGGTGTTAAACACCAACGCACCTTGTAAAGGTTGAATGGCGTTCATTTGACTGTCAGTCATTTTACTAATAACTAAAACCTTGTCTGAACTTTCTAATTCTAAAATGGAATTTGAGTGTATAGAAGAAGGATTGTTCCCAATTTTTACCTGAGCAAAAATAGGGGTTAACAGAAAAATAAGAATCAAAGAAAAGAGTAGTTTTCTTTCCATTCAGTGAGCTAATTAATTGGTTTCTAAGACTCGGGGGGATTCTTAAAAAATACATGGACTTGTATTCGCTTACAAAGGTAAGAAAGATTTTTTATTTAGAAAGACGTTTAATTTTTTTTGTATATTTTTTTAGTAAAAAAATTTCATAAAGAAAACTTATCGAATTTTTATATGGAGTATTGAAATTTTTATGGTTCGTAATAGCGATATTAAAAAGTGATTTCCAATGTAACCTTATAGCTTTTAAAGCTTTTAAGTAAGTATAGTTTTCAGAATCGTAAATGTGTGTAGGTTCAGCGATAATTCCGTTAATTTCTAAGACTTTAAAATTGGTGCCGTTTTCTAATTCTTCAAAGGTATTGTACTTTAAATCAATTCGTCCATAATACCAACCGGGAATTGATTTACTTAGCTGATCGAAAGTGCTCACTAACTTTTTACTGATAAGGTGATTACCATTAATAAACTGAGTTCCCTTAGAATGATTACCTATAGAAGTAAGTTTAATAACCTCATTTTTAACAGGTATTTCTGTAAGTTTATTTTGATGAATTTTAAAAAATAAATCGACGTATAATTTAGCTCTTTTATCAGCTAAAATTAATTCTTTTAAAGTAGAGGTCCCGTCTCCTGTAACGGATAAAAAATGTTTTAGAGTTAATGAAGAAATTTTTCCAGAATCATCCTTTGGGTTTCTATGATAAAAAACGCCACATTCATTTTTATAATCTAAAAACTCCTGAATAATAATGTTGATAGGATACTTTTCAAGATAGTTTTTTAGTGTTTCTTTTGTAGTTATTTTTTGAACCAGTAACCCCCTGAAACCAACGTCTGGTTTAGCAATTAAAGGAAAATTAATTTTTTGTTCTTTGATATTTTTACAAACAGTTTTAAAATCAGTTTTTGGTTTAATTAAAACTGTTTTAGGTCTATGTTGTTCAGGAACTAATAAAATTGTTTCGTACTTACTTTCAGTTCCATTTCCAGAGCTTTTTATACATGGATTAGTTGCACTAAAAAAAGCTAAATGTTTAGCTCTTAGTGCCAAATAAAAAGCATAGGGTAGGTTAGGGAGGTAAAACATGGCTGAAGGCCAATGCTCCCAATTCGTAAGTTTTTGTATGGTGTTACTTTTTCTCAAAAAGGTAATCTAGCAAGGTTTTAAATGTTTTAAAACCGAAATATACGGTAAAAAGGGTTAGCAAAATACCTATAACCAACAAACCATAGGCAAAGAAAACTTTTGGAGTTTCTTTAAATATACGGATTGCTTTAAAAGCAATGCTTAACACTAGGGGGGAAGCAATAAGCAATCCTAAAAAGATTAGGAGTTTTTTAATGCCTTTTTCTAAAGTAGAAGTGTTACTCATTATTGAAATTTTTAATAGCTTCTCGAACACTTCCGTGTTTTTTTAATAAGTCTGCCGCAGTTTTTTGGTCGATATTTAGTTCAGAAGCTAACATTTTTTCTCCTCTATCTACCAATTTGTTGTTAGACAATTGCATGTCAACCATCTTATTTCCTTTAACTCTTCCTAACTGAATCATACTAGCTGTAGAAAGCATATTCAATACTAATTTTTGTGCTGTTCCAGCTTTCATTCTAGAACTTCCAGTTACAAATTCAGGACCTACAACTACTTCAATAGGAAACTGAGCAGTTAATGCTAAAGGGCTTTCTTGATTACAAGTTATACAGCCTGTTACAATGTTATTTTCATTGCATTTTTCTAGAGCAGAAATAACATAAGGGGTAGTACCTGATGCAGCAATTCCAACGACAACATCTTTGGATGATATGTTGTGTTCTTGTAAATCTTCCCAACCTTGTGTGGTAGAATCTTCAGCAAATTCTACCGCTTTTCTGATAGCATAATCTCCTCCAGCAATTAAGCCAACAACTAATTCGTGAGAGACACCAAAAGTAGGAGGACACTCACTTGCATCAACAATTCCTAATCTACCACTAGTTCCTGCGCCCATATAAAATAATCGACCACCTTCTTGTAGTTTTAGAACAATTTGCTGGGTTAGTTTTTCTATTTGTGGCAGTGCTTTTTCTACAGCTAAAGGAACTGTTTTGTCTTCTTTATTGATGTTAAACAGTAATTCAGAAACACTCATTTTTTCCAAATTATTATAGTTGGAATCTTGTTCGGTTGTTTTTATAAACTTCATGCTTCAAATTTACTAATTAAAAGTTTTAAGAAATTAGATTGTTGTGATTATAATTTTATCGTGTCATAACTATAAGTCAAAACAAATTAATAGGGTTAAATAGTAATTAGGCGGACATTATTGTTTAATAATTTGTTTGGTTTACTTATTTTAAACAAAAAAGCAGGTGAGAAATCACCTGCTTTTGAATTTTATATAATCAATTAGTCTGATTAGATGCTTTGCAAAATGTCGTTCAAAGTTTTACTTGGACGCATTACATCATCAGCCAAAGTATCGTTAGGTTCGTAGTACCCACCAATATTTACTGCTTTTCCTTGTACAGAATTTAATTCTTCAACAATTGTAGCTTCATTATCAGCCATTTTTTCAGCAACTGGAGCAAATTGAGATTTTAAATCAGCATCTTTGTCTTGAGAAGCTAAAGCTTGTGCCCAATACATAGCTAAATAAAAATGAGAACCTCTGTTGTCTAACTCTCCAGTTTTTCTTGAAGGTCCTTTTTTGTTGTCTAATAACTTATCTGTAGCATCATCCAAAGCTTCTGCTAATACTTTTGCTTTACTGTTGTCATTTGTTTCACCTAAGTGCTCTAAAGAAACCGCTAAAGCTAAAAATTCACCTAAAGAATCCCAACGTAAGTGGTTTTCTTCAACTAATTGTTGAACATGTTTTGGAGCAGATCCTCCAGCACCTGTTTCAAATAATCCACCACCATTCATTAAAGGTACGATAGATAGCATTTTAGCTGAAGTTCCTAATTCTAAAATAGGGAATAAGTCAGTTAAGTAATCACGTAATACGTTTCCAGTAACAGAAATTGTATCTTTTCCTTCTTTAACTCTTTCTAAAGTATATTTAGTAGCTTCTACTTGCGATAAGATTTTAATTTCTAAACCAGTAGTATTGTGATCTTGTAAGTATTTTTCTACTTTTTTGATGATTTCTGCATCGTGTGCTCTTTCTTTTCCTAACCAGAAAACAGCAGGAGTGTCAGTAGCTCTTGCACGAGTAACAGCTAGCTTTACCCAATCTTGGATAGGAGCATCTTTAGTTTGACACATTCTCCAGATATCACCAGCTTCAACAGTGTGCTCTAATAAAGTAGTTCCGTTTGTATCAATAACTTCAACTTTTCCATCAGTAGCGATTTCAAAAGTTTTATCATGAGAACCATATTCTTCAGCTTTTTGAGCCATTAACCCTACGTTAGGAACGGTTCCCATAGTAGTTGGATCAAAAGCACCGTTTTGTTTACAGAAATCAATTGTTTCTTGATATAAACCAGCGTATGAACTATCAGGAATTACCGCTTTGGTATCTTGTTGTTTTCCTTCTTTATTCCACATTTGTCCAGAAGTACGGATCATTGCTGGCATAGAAGCATCAATAATTACATCAGAAGGAACGTGTAAGTTGGTAATTCCTTTGTCAGAATTTACCATCGCTACATCAGGATTGTTAGCGTAAATAGTTTCAATATCGGCTAAAATCTCCGCTTTTTTATCCGAAGATAACTCCTCAAGATTGCTTAATAAGTTTCCGAATCCGTTGTTAACATCTACACCAATTTCTTTGAAAGTTTCACTGTGTTTAGCATATAAATCTTTAAAGAAAACACGAACTGCATGTCCGAAAATGATAGGGTCAGAAACCTTCATCATCGTAGCTTTCATGTGTAAAGAGAATAACACTCCTTTGTCTTTAGCATCGTTTACTTGCTCTTCTAAGAATGCTAATAACGCTTTTTTGCTCATTACAGAAGCATCGATAACTTCTTTAGCTAATAAAGATACTTTCTCTTTTAAAACAGTTTTGTTTCCGTTAGCGTCTGTGTGTACAATTTGTACATCAGTTGCATTTGGTACGGTAACAGATTTTTCACTGTGAGCAAAGTCACCTTCAGCCATTGTTGAAACATGAGTTTTAGAGTCAGCACTCCAAGCTCCCATTGAATGAGGATTCTTTTTTGCGTAGTTTTTTACAGCTTTTGGAGCTCTACGGTCAGAGTTACCTTCGCGTAAAACAGGGTTTACTGCAGAACCTTTTACTTTATTATAACGTGCTAAAACAGCTTTTTCTTCATCGGTAGTAGCTTCTTCAGGGTAATCAGGCAATGCGTAACCTAGAGCTTGTAGTTCTTTAATAGCAGCTTTTAACTGAGGTACAGAAGCAGAAATATTAGGAAGTTTAATAATGTTAGCTTCTGGTTTTTTAGCTAAGTCACCTAAAAAAGCTAAGGCGTCTTCTACTTGTTGTTCTTTTGTTAAGTAGTCTGAAAAATTAGCAAGAATACGACCCGCAAGAGAAATGTCTTTGGTTTCTATTTCTATGTTAGATGATTTTGTAAAAGCTTTTACGATAGGTAAAAACGAACGAGTAGCTAATGCTGGAGCTTCATCCGTTTTTGTATACATAATTTTAGCAGTCTTATTCATATTTATATGTAATAATTAAATTATATTTTGAAGTGAGGCAAATTTAAGAATAACGAACGAGTTTTCTAATGCTAAATTGTTATTAATTAAGGTGTTTTATTGTGAAAATGATAATATGATGGGCTAAAATGAAGATTTCGTTATCAAAAAAAAAGCCATATCAAACAATTTCTTGTAATTGACATGGCTTTCCTGAAATAATAAGGGCACTTACTTGTATTACTACATCATCAAATAAAACAGTGTTTATGTTTCTTCCATAGAAAAAACTACATTATTACTTCAGACTTGAAGCTCGTTTTGTAAAAAAAAAACTCTATTTACAAAAGTACCGCTTCGATGTTTTTAAACTGAATAGTAGCTAAATTTAAAATCAATAATACTTATAAACTTATAACTAGAAAATTCTAAATTACTAATAACTTACAATTAATCAAAAATTACGATGGTACTTAGCTCGTTTAGTTTAAAAACGAAAAAACATATAAAGAACGTTACTTTAAATGGTTTACGTTGTGTGATTGGTATAGTAAAGCTATTTTCTGACGTCACTTATTTGTAAATTCTTTCTCAAATATAAGAAGATTTTCTGGAATTTCAATAGTTTTAAGTGTTTAGTTATCAATAGGTTGGAAGGAAAGGGTTATTAACAAAATGTGCATAAAAAAAGCACTGTGAAACACAGTGCTTTTACTTCTTGAATGAAAGAAAATCTTAGTGTCTTCTTTCTTTAATTCTTGCTTTCTTACCAGTAAGACCTCTAAAGTAGAAAATACGAGCTCTACGTACTTTACCTCTTTTGTTAACTTCGATCTTTTGAATAGATGGTAAGTTGATTGGGAAGATACGCTCTACACCTACAGTACCAGACATTTTTCTGATAGTAAATGTTTCAGAAGCTCCATTACCTCTTTTTTGGATAACAACTCCTCTAAAGAACTGAGTACGAACTTTATCACCCTCTCTAATTTCGTAGTACACTGTAATAGTGTCTCCAGCTGCGAATTCTGGTAATTCGTTTTTTGTTACAAATTCGTCTTGAACAAATTTTACTAAATCCATTTCTATAATTATTTATGGTTGTATAAAAGCAACATACACGATTTTTTCGTCAGAGGTTGATTTTAGTGGCTGCAAATTTAAAACTTTTCTTTTGATAAAAAAAATAAATAAATCACTGGTTATTAGTTAATCTAACAAATCTGGACGTATTTCTTTTGTGCGTTTATATGCTTGTTCAGAACGCCACTCTTCAATTTTAGGAAAATTACCCGATAGTAATACTTCTGGTACTTTCATTCCTTCATATTCAGAAGGTCTTGTGTATACGGGGGGTGATAACAAATTATCCTGAAAACTATCGGTTAAAGCAGAAGTTTCATCACCTAAAACACCAGGAATTAATCGAATTACGGCATCACATAAAACTGCTGCAGCAAGTTCGCCTCCCGTTAATACATAATCGCCAATAGATATTTCTTTGGTAACATATTTATCACGTACACGTTGGTCAACACCTTTATAATGTCCCGTTAAAATGATGATATTTTCTTTTAAAGAGAGTGTGTTTGCTGTAGTCTGATTTAGGGTTTTAGCATCTGGAGTCATGTATACGATTTCATCATATGTTCTTTCTGATTGAAGTTTTTCAATACATTTTGCAATGGGCTCAATCATTAAAACCATTCCAGCACCTCCACCAAATTGATAGTCGTCTATTTGCCTATAGTTACCAAATCCATATTCTCGTAGGTTATGAAAATGAACTTCAGCGAGTCCTTTATCTATAGCCCTCTTCATTATTGAGTTTTCAAATGGGCTTTTTATTAAGTCGGGTTCAACCGTAATAATATCTATTCGCATGCGACAAAGATAGATGATTTAAAGAGATTTATTGTGGGAATATTTTTTTGAATTTCTTTGGAAGTTCTTTTGTAATGTTGATTATTTCTTTAGTGAAAGGGTTTGTGAATTCGAGTGTTGAAGCATGAAGAAATAACCCTTTTCCATTTAAGACTAGATTTTCTAAAAAATACTCTTTATCACCCAAAATCGGATTACCAATAGCAAAAAGATGCTTTCGTAATTGATGTTTTCTTCCTGTTTGAGGTTGAAGTTTTACTAGATTAAGAAAATCAAATCTTGGAGAAGCGACTGTTTGAAGAATTTCATAATTAGTAAAAGCATTTTTACCGTCAATAGGTAAATCGATTTCTCCGTTTCGTTTCATTTTACCAACACAAATTGCATAATATGTTTTTTGAATTTCTTTTTGCTCAAAAAGTTTATTCAAAGCAATGATACTTTCGGTTGTTTTTCCAATTAGTAACAATCCACTAGTCGGATAATCTAATCGATGTACTGGTCTGGGACGAGTGGCATTTGCTAAGCTGCTTTTTTGTAGATTTTGAGTAAGTGCGTTGTCAATTGTAGCAAAAGAGTTTCCACTAACTAAAATTCCTGCTGGTTTGTATACAATAGCTAAATAATCATCTTCAAAAAGAACTTCTAAAGAAAAATGGAAGTGTTTTTTATTAGCGTTGTCTTCAGCTTGAAATAATTCAATGGTTTCGTTTCCTTTAATAAATAATGCGGTAGTAGCAGGTTTTCCGTTAACAAATATCAAATTATTTTTAATAGTCTTTTTTAGTCCAGATTTTGTGAGTAATGAAGCAAAAATACCAACTCCATACTCTTGTAATCGAATAGGAGTTTTTAAAAGAGGAACTTTATGAGTTTCAATTAAAACCATTAAAAACCAGCAGCTGTATCATCCCCTCTAGGATCGGCACCACCTTCTAGTTTTCCATTGGGAAGTACTAAAATAGCATCTACTTTTCCTATAACAGGTGAGTTTGTTTCATCTAATTTGTATCCTAATTGTTGTAAGTCTTTTTTTACTTGTTCGTCAAAACCTTTGGGTTCCATTTTAATTACATCAGGCAGCCATTGATGGTGAAAACGTGGTTGATTCACGGCTTCTTGCATTCCCATGTCAAATTCATGTACATTTAAAATGGTTTGTAATACAGAGGTAATTATAGTTGAGCCTCCCGGAGTTCCAACAACCATATACAAGTTTCCGTTTTTCTCTACAATAGTAGGAGTCATAGAGCTCAACATACGCTTTTCAGGTTCTATTTTATTAGCTTCAGCACCTACTAAACCAAACATATTTGGTACACCAGGTTTGCTTGAAAAATCGTCCATTTCATTGTTTAGGAAGAATCCTAAATCTGAACAATATAATTTAGAACCGTAAGCTCCGTTGATTGTTGTAGTGGCAGAAACAGCATTTCCAAATTGATCAACAATAGAGTAGTGGGTGGTTTCATCACTCTCAATCATAGTAATACTTCCATGAGAAACATCGGTTGAAGAAGTAGCTTTTTCAAAAGAAAAATCATCCATTCGATTTTTTGTATACTCTTTACTTATAAGTGTTTTAACTGGAATCTCAACAAAATCAGGATCTCCTAAGTAAAAACTTCTATCAGCATAAGCTCTACGTTCAGATTCGGTGATTACTTGCATCGCTCTTGTTGAATTATGCCCGTATTTGTCTAAATCAAACGGTTCAATTCCATTCATAATTTGTGCTAAACAAATACCTCCACTAGCAGGTGGTGACATGGAAATGATTCGTAAATCGTCATAGGTAAAAGTGATTGGAGTTCTCCATTTGGCTTCATACTTAACTAAATCTTCTTCGGTCATAATTCCGCCATTGTCTTGCATAAAAGAAACTAAACGTTTAGCGGTCTCGCCTTTGTAAAACTCATCACGACCGTTTTTTGAAATGCGCCCTAAGGTTTCTGCTAGAGCAGGGTATTTAATGGTGTCTCCCTTTTTCCAAGGTTTGTCAAAAAGAATAGAGTCTTTATTCGCTTTTAAAAAGTAGTGTTGATATTTTTTTATACGATCTTCTTGTTTTTGAGTAACTATAACCCCTTTTTTAGCTAAAGCTATGATTGGTTTTAAAATCTCTTGAATAGATAATGAACCGAATTTTTCATGTGTAGCAAAAACACCAGCCACTGTTCCTGGGATTCCCACTGCCATAGCACCTAAAGTGCTTTTGTTTTTAATTACATTTCCTAAGCTATCTAAATACATGTCTTTATGAGCAGCAAGTGGTGCTTTTTCACGATAGTCTAGTGCACCAATTTCTCCTGTGTTTTTTCTGTAGACCATAAATCCACCACCACCAAGATTACCAGCATAAGGGTATGCTACTGCTAAGGCTAGTTCTGTGGCTACCATGGCGTCGAAAGCATTTCCTCCTTTTTGTAAGATATCTGAACCAATTTGTGAAGCTTCTTTACGGGCAGAAACTACCATAGCCTTTTCAGTAATTGTACCTACAACTTTTTCTTTTTTACAGCTATATAATACTGTGAGTGTTAAAAAAAATAAGAATGCTTTTTTCATGTGTTGTTAACTTAGTTCTTTTAGTTTTTGATTAGAAAATGCAAGGAGATCTTCAAAAAAAGTAGTGAAATCATTTTCAAAAATTTGATAATTCTCTAACAAATCTCCAGTAGCTAAATTCATTTTTGATTTCCCATTAGTGCGTCTATTCATTCCGTTTAGCACTTCCTGAATCCCTTTAGCAAATTGATAATTATATAACCAGTTATACTGTATCATGTAGGGTAGCATTTCTTGTGTTTTTTCAGGAAGAATATCAATATTGTCTTGAAGTAAATTATAGACAGAATTAACATAGATGCCTAATGGAACTTGCGAATAATTTTTCCAGTTTTTGGCTAAATAATGATCGTAAAAAATATCGATAATTACTCCGTCATAATGACGATATCTTTCGTGAAGGCGACGTTTACTGATTCTAACAATTTTATGCGCATCTGTGTAGGTGTCAATTTCGCGATGTAACAAAATCCCTTTTTGAATGTCTTCATGATAGTGAGAGAAGTTTCTTCCTTTTACATGGTCGGCAATAAAGTTACCAATCATTACATTAGTGTTGTTGTCAGAAAGATATAAATGCGCTAAAAAATTCATTTTATAAATGTAAACAAAAAACCACAACTGAAAAGCTGTGGTTTTAAAGTTTATGTGTGAGTCTTTAACTCTTAACTGGAGTGTTCTTTAAAATCTCTAATAAAAATTTCCAGAATTTTTGTGTTGATGATATTTGTGCACGTTCATCAGGTGAGTGAGCTCCTTTGATGTTAGGGCCGAAAGAAACCATGTCCATTTCTGGATAGTTCTGACCTAAAATACCACATTCTAATCCTGCATGACATGCAGCTACAATAGGTTTATCGTCGTGTAATTCTTCGTATAAATTAGTTACAGTTTTTAATATTTCAGAATTTACGTTTGGTAACCATCCAGGATACGAACCAGAAAACTCTACATCAAAACCTGCTAATTCAAAAGATGAACGTAATGAGTTAGCTAAGTCCCACTTATTTGTTTCAGAAGAAGAACGTGTTAAACATCCAATTTTAATAGCTCCATCTTTTACAATAATACGAGCAATGTTGTTTGAAGTTTCTACTAAACCTTCAATATCAGGACTCATTCTGTATACACCATTCAACGCAGCATAAACCGCTTTAATTAATCCTTCTTGAACACCTAAATCCATTACAGTTTCAGGAGTGTCAACCTCTTTTAATTCAATAGTTAGGTTAGGTTCTAGTGTTGAAAACTCAGCTTTGATGTTGTTGATAAGTTCATGGATTTCAAATAAGAAAGGTTCTTTGGAAACAGCATCAATAACTACAGTTGAAAAGCTTTCACGAGGAATAGCATTACGTAAACTACCTCCGTTAATTTCAGCAACACGTAAACCAAAGTTGGTAAACCCATCAAATAATAAACGGTTCATAATTTTGTTAGCGTTTCCTAAACCTTTGATGATATCCATTCCTGAGTGACCTCCATTTAACCCAGTAACAGAAATTTCATAGGCGATTGTGTTTTCAGGAGTAGCTTCTTCACTATAATTTCTAGTAGCGGTAACATCTACACCACCAGCACATCCCATTCCTATTTCATCATCCTCTTCAGTATCTAGGTTTAATAAAATTTCACCTTGTAATAAACCACCTTCAAGTCCCATAGCACCTGTCATACCTGTTTCTTCATCAATTGTGAATAAAGCTTCGATAGCAGGGTGAGGAATATCAGTAGATTCTAAAACTCCCATGATAGCGGCAACACCTAAACCGTTGTCGGCTCCTAATGTAGTTCCGTCAGCTTTAACCCAATCACCATCTACAAACATTTTAATTCCTTCGGTGTCAAAATCAAAAACAGTGTCTGCATTTTTTTGGTGTACCATATCTAAATGGCTTTGCATAACGACTGTTTTTCTGTCTTCCATTCCAGTTGAAGCAGGCTTGCGAATAATTACATTCCCAACTTTATCAACCATGGTTTCAAGATTTAATTTCTTACCGAAATCTACCATAAATTGAATGACTCTTTCTTCTTTTTTAGAAGGGCGAGGTACAGCGTTTAAGTCGGCAAAATTTTTCCAAACAGCTTTTGGTTCTAGGTTTCTTATCTCTGAATTCATGTGAATTGAAGTTTTAATTTTAAAGCTACGAAGATACTTAATCCTTATCGAAAAATTGTAAATTCGCAACATGGATTTTTCGTCGAAATTATTAGAAAATGCAGTAAATGAAGTAAGCCGATTACCAGGAATTGGTAAGCGTACAGCACTTCGCTTGGTGTTACATTTATTAAAACAACCGAAAGAAAATACAAAGTATTTGTCAGAGGCTTTAACGCATTTACGAAATGATGTAAAATCGTGTAAAAAGTGTCATAATATTTCAGATACGGTATTGTGCGATATTTGTAGTAATCCGAAGCGAAATGCTGAGATTGTATGTGTAGTGGAGGATATTCGTGATGTAATGGCGATTGAAAATACAGCGCAATACAGAGGTTTGTACCATGTGTTAGGGGGAAAGATATCCCCTATTGAAGGAGTTGGTCCTCAGAATCTACAAATTGAATCTTTAGTTGAAAAAGTAAAAGAAGGAGAGGTTAAAGAACTGATTTTTGCATTAAGTTCTACCATGGAAGGAGATACAACGAACTTTTATATTTACAAACAGATAGAAAAATACGGAGTAACAACTTCAACGATTGCTAGAGGAATTTCGGTAGGAGATGAGTTGGAATATGCAGATGAGGTTACTTTAGGAAGAAGTATTGTGAACAGGATACCGTTTGAACAATCGATAAAGGGATAAAAAAAGCGAAGTTTAAAACTTCGCTTTTTTCTAATTATCTAATTTTTCATCTTCATCAATCAATTCTTGTTCGAATTTATCCCACGATTTTTTAGCTCTTACTTTTTTATAATAACGGATACCAATCATCAATAACACTCCAAATAGAATAATTCCTACCACACCCCAAATCCAGTTAATAGCACTTTTTAAAACGACTAAAAATACAACAGCGAATAAAATTACAGTTGGAATTTCATTAAATATGCGGAGTTTATTAGGTGTGTATTTAATCTCATTACGTTGTAGTTCTTTGTAGATTTTGTGGCAAAATCCGTGGTAAAAATACAGCGCTAATACAAAGGCTAATTTTACATGCATCCAAGGCATTTTTAAATAATAAGGATTTTTATATAGCATCCAAAAAGCAAAAAAACTTGCTAAAAATAAAGAAGGCCAAGTAATAATGTACCATAAACGTTTAGACATTAACTTGTATTGAGTTTGTAATATAGATTTGGCAGGTTCGTCTTTTTTTTCTGCCTCTACATGGTAAATAAATAAGCGACCTATGTAAAATAACCCGGCAAACCAAGTAACTACAAATATAATGTGTAATGCTTTTACGTATAAAAAGTCCATAATTAATTCTTATTGAAATCGTTAATCCATCCTGCTAAAACATTTACCCATTCATCATTATCATTAATACAAGGAACTGTATGAAACTCTTCACCACCAGCTTCCAAAAATTCATGTTTGCCCTCCATGGCTATTTCTTCTAAAGTTTCTAAACAATCAGAAACAAAAGCAGGGGTTACGATAGCTAACTTTTTAATTCCGTCTTTTTCAGCTTTATTTACAATTGTTCTGTCAGTATACGGTTGTAACCAAGGATCTACTCCTAAGCGTGATTGAAATGAAGTGGATACTTTATTTTCGTCTAAACCTAATTCAGAAATTACATTTTTTGTAGTTTGATAACATTGGTGACGGTAACAATACTTATGAGCTTCTGAAGGAGTGTTACAACAACTTAAATTTCCTGCCTCAGGGTTACAGTGCGATTTAGTGATGTCAGATTTTCTGATATGGCGCTCTGGTACTCCGTGATAAGAAAATAAGATGTGGTCGTAATCTTTATCAGATAAATACTCTTTTATACTGTTAGATAACGCTTTGATATATTCTGGTTTGTTGTAAAAAGCAGGAACATCCGTAATTTTCATGTTAGGGAAGAATTCTTTTCGTAATTCTTCAGCCAATACTAAAATAGTCTCAGTAGTCGCCATAGCAAACTGAGGATATAAAGGAACTAATAGTACTTCAGTAACACCTTTGTCGTGTAGTTCTTGCAGTCCATTTTTAATAGATGGATTTCCGTAGCGCATTGCTAAAGCAACAGGTAGTTCTGTTTTAGCCTGTACTTTGTTTTGTAAACGTTCTGACAATACGATTAGGGGAGAACCTTCTTTCCACCAAATTTTTTGATAGGCTTCTGCCGATTTTTTAGGACGAGTATTTAAAATAATACCTCTAACAATAAATGTACGTAACCAAAAGGGAACGTCAATTACACGTTCGTCCATTAAAAATTCATCTAAGTACTTCTTTACATCTTTAGGGTCTGTACTTTTTGGTGAGCCAAGGTTTACTAATAAAACTCCTTTCATATTTTTCTGAATTTATTTCAGTTTTTTTTCTTTTAACTGATTTGTTGTTTCGTATAATGCGATAGCTAAACTATGAATTACATTCATGCTAGAATTACGCCCGTACATTGGTATAGCTACTGTTGCGTCTACCAAATTAACATTTTCTATACCGTTTCTTTCGCTACCCAAAAGTAACACAATTTTCGAATGCGGACTGAAATTGTAATCGCTAATATCTATGCTTTCATCGGTAATTTCAATTCCAATAATCGTGTTTCCTTCTTCTTTTAATTGATGGATAAGTTGTTCAAAATCGTTATACGTTCTATGGGGAATTTGTTGAATCGTATTTCGAGCAGTTTTCTTAACAATTCTGTTCTCTATAGAGGGAGAACTTTCGTGTAAATAGATTTTAGATACCCCAAAACTTTCTGAAATGCGAAAACACATTCCAATGTTTTCAGGAGTTCGGATAGCGTCACAAACAATAGTTATAGGAAAACATTGTTGGTTATTTTCTATATCGTAATGAGTTAGTTGTTTCATTTTTTTGTTTTCTTTTATTGTTGTAAACTCATTACATATTGTTTAGGTGTAGTGCCAAATTTCTTTTTAAAAGCAGCAATAAAGTGACTAGAAGTGCTGTAACCAACATGCAATCCAACCTCATTTACATTGTATTGATTGCTTTCTAGAAGTTTACGAGCATGATCCATTTTGTAATCAAACAAGAAGCTATATACTGTATCTCCATAAATTTGTTTGAAACCTTCTTTTAATTTTTTAAGATTTAATCCTACTTCATTAGCTAGGTCTTGTAAACTTGGTGGTTCACTCATTCTAGAGATAATAATGTCTTTTGCTTTTCTAATTTTTAAAACTTCTCTGTCATCAATTAGGAAAGGGCAATACTCTTCGCTGGTATTTTCTCCGCTATCAAAATGTAAACTCAGTAGTTCGTATGTTTTTCCTTTAATATAAAGGTCTCGCATAGAACTTTGGTTTTGAGCTGTTAATATTTGCTGAAGCACAAATAATACATTTGGATTTATTTCAGCGTTGTCATAATACTTTTTGTTCTTATTGTTTTCACTTAAAAAAGGAATGTAGCTTGCTTCCTTAGAAAAAAACGTGTGGAACTTTTCAATAGAAATCAACACAGAAACTAGTGAGGTTTTTGGTAAAATCTCTAAGTTAATAGGAAGGTTTTGTTGGGGGTTGTATAAGAAAATAGAATGCTTATCTAATACGTTAAAAGTATAGCTGTTGTTGTTAAAATGAAACTTACAATTACCTTTAACACAGTAGTGTAGTTGTATGTAAGAGTTGTCGATATCTCTTTTGTAAAACTCAGTCTCATCAGAGTTGTTTTGAAATTTTAGCACAAAAAAACCCTTTTCTAGCGAAACTTCTCTGAATGTACTTTCTGCGATATTTTTTGACATAGATTCTATGTTTTTTTAAAAACTTGTTATTTAGAATGATTCTAAAATAATATATCTCTACAAGCCTAATTTACTGCAAAAATACACTTTTGAATAGGTTTTTGGTGTGTTTTTAGGTGAAAAAGCAAATAGCGACATTAAAAGTTCTTTTAGCGATACTTTTTTTTATTCAATATTTATATTTTTGACCGACTTTTTTGAAGAAGACTCAATGACAGTAGAAAACAAACAACAAGGCAACTTATACAACATAGGCGTTAGTTATAAAAAAGCTGATGCTGCAATTAGGGGGAAGTTTAGCATTTCTAAAGAAAATCAGAAAGCACTTTTAAAAGAAGCGAAGCAAAACGGTGTGGACGGTATTTTTGTATTGTCAACTTGTAACAGAACAGAAATCTGTGGTTTTGCCGAACATCCTTTTCAGCTAATTAGTATGTTGTGTAAATATTCAAACGGAACTGTTGAAGAATTTGCAGACGTATCTAACGTATACAAAAACAACGAAGCTATTAACCATTTATTTAGAATGGGAACTGGTTTAGATAGTCAAATTTTAGGAGACTATGAAATTGTAGGTCAGTTGCGTCAAGCTTTTAAACAAGCAAAAAAGTTAGGAACTACCAATGCGTATTTTGAGCGTTTGTTAAATCACGTTATGCAAGCGAGCAAGCGTGTTAAGAACGAAACAAAATTAAGTTCAGGTACCACTTCAGTATCGTATGCTGCGGTACAATATATCATCAATAATTTGCCAGATTACAATTCGAAAAATATTTTAGTTTTCGGATTAGGTAAAATGGGAAAACACACCTGTAAAAACTTAGCAGAATACACGCAAAACAAATCGGTAAGTTTAATTAATAGAACTGAGGAAAAAGTTTCGGAATTTGTAAAAGAACATCCGTTAATCAGAGATGCTAAGTACGCTGATTTAACAGCTGAGGTACATAATACAGATGTGTTAATTGTCTCTACAGGGGCTAGCTTTCCTACAATCACTAAAGAACACATTCCTACAGATAAAGAATTATTGATTTTAGATTTATCGATGCCTGCGAATGTTTCTAAAGAAGTAGCTGAGTTAGAAAATGTAACTATTGTTAATGTTGATGACTTATCTAAAGTTACTGATGAAACTTTAACAATTCGCCAACAAGAAGTTCCAGTTGCTGAAGCAATTATCGATACTCATAATCAAGAGTTTCAAGAGTGGTTAAATCACAGAAGATTTACACCAGCTATTACAGCGTTAAAAGAATCATTACAAACGATTCAACAAGGCGAAATAGCATTTCATAAAAAGAAAATTAAAAATTTTGATGAAGAACAAGCCGAAATATTAACATCAAGATTTATTCAAAAAATAACTACACAATTTGTAAAGCACTTAAAAGACGAAGAAACTTCGGTAAATACAAGTATTGAAGTAATGGCTAAAGTGTTTGGCGCAAATTTACAAGCGATTCATGCAGAAGACAATTAGAATAGGTACACGTGATAGCCAATTGGCTATGTGGCAAGCAACAAAAGTTCAAAAACTTTTAGAAGAATTAGGACATGAAACTAAAATAATACCCGTTAAATCAGCGGGTGATTTAATTTTAGATAAACCCCTTTATGAATTAGGAATCACAGGGATTTTTACTAGAATTTTAGATATCGCTATGTTAAATGGAGAAATTGACATTGCGGTGCACTCCATGAAAGATGTTCCTACAATATTGCCAGAAGGTATCATACAAGCTGCAGTTTTAAAACGTGCTAATTACAACGATATTTTGTTGTTAAAAGACAATGAAGAATTCATGTCGCAACCAAATGGAGTGATTGCAACGGGTAGTTTACGTAGAAAAGCACAGTGGTTAAATCGTTATCCAACGCATACAGTAGAAGGGTTACGAGGAAACATCAATACACGTTTACAAAAGTTAGAAGATAATAATTGGAACGGAGCTGTTTTTGCAGCAGCAGGATTAGAACGTGTAGGATTACGACCAAAAGGAGCAGTGAACTTAACATGGATGATTCCAGCTCCAGCCCAAGGAGCAATTATGGTAACTGCTTTAGATGAAAATAAAGAGATAAAAGAAATTTGTGCAGAGATAAACGATAAGGATACAGAGACTTGTACAGGTATAGAGCGTGAGTTTTTGAATCGTTTAGAAGGTGGGTGTACAGCACCTATTGGAGCTTTGGCTTTTATCAACGAAAAAGAAAATGAAATAAACTTCAAAGGAATTTTACTAAGTAGAGACGGTAAAAAGAAGATTGAAGTTAGTAAAAAAGTAAAAGTTGGTAAGCATAAATATGTAGCAAAAGATTGCGCAAATTATGTGATAGATAAAGGTGGAAAGCTAATTATGATGGAAGATGAAGGGATTGAAAAGCAATTTTCAGTTTATTCAACCAAAAAATTATCAGAAGCACAAAAAAAACTATTACCAACAAGCATGAATGTTCAGGATAGTGATTTTATTAAAATCCGTTTTAATAGAATTGCTCCTAAGGTGATTAAGAACGAAATAGAGAACGTAATTATCACAAGTAAAAATGGAGTTGAAGCAATTTTAAACTCATTTATTTCAGATGAATTACAATTTAAAAACATTTATTGTGTTGGTAGAAGAACCAAAAAGTTAATTGAACAACGCATAGGAAAAGTAACACATTCAGAAAGAAATGCAAAAAAACTATCTGAATACTTATCAAAAGAACTAAAAGGACAAGAGGTAACTTATTTCTGTAGTAATTTACGTTTAGATACCCTTCCTATGCTTTTAAAAGCAAACGGAGTTACGGTAAATGAAGTAGAAGCTTATAAAACCATGTACAGTCCAACTAAGGTTGATGAGAAGGTAAACGGAGTATTGTTCTATAGCCCATCAACAGTAGAAAGTTATATGGAGGAAAACGCTGCTGATAAAATTGCATTTTGTATTGGTGAAAGTACAGCAAATGAAGCTAAAAAGCATTTTAAAGAAGTACAAGTAGCGAAAATGCCAACGGTAGAAAGTGTTATAGAGTTAGTAAACCTTCACTTTGTTAAAAAATAAACTATGTTTAGAACTCGTAGACTAAGAAAAACAGAAAACATCCGTCGTTTAGTTAGAGAAAACAAACTATCGGTAGATGATTTTATATATCCATTATTTATTGAAGAAGGAACAGGTATTGAAACTGAAATTCCTTCAATGCCAGGAATCAATCGCTATTCGTTAGATACCATTTCTAAAGAATTAGATGAAGTTGTAGCATTAAAAATTCCAGCAGTATTGTTATTCGGTATTCCATCTAAAAAAGATGATGAAGGGACTGAAACTTGGAACGATAACGGAATTATGCAACAAGCTATCCGATTCATTAAAAAGAACTACCCAAGTTTATATGTAATTACTGATGTATGTTTTTGTGAGTATACCTCACATGGTCACTGTGGTGTAATACACGATAATGATGTAGATAACGATGCTACTCTAGTAAATTTAGCGAAGCAAACAGTATCGCATGCCAAAGCAGGAGCAGATATGGTAGCCCCATCAGGAATGATGGACGGTGCTATAGCTATGATGCGTGAATCGTTAGATAATACAGGTTTTGCGAACTTACCAATCATGGGATATTCTGTAAAATACGCTTCAGGATTCTATGGGCCTTTCAGAGAAGCAGTAGATTCAGCACCATCGTTTGGAGATAGAAGAACCTACCAAATGGATCCTTCTAACAGAGATGAAGGATTGCGTGAAGCAACTTTTGATGACGAAGAAGGAGCAGATATTTTAATGGTAAAACCAGCTTTATCGTATTTAGATATCATCAGAGATTTAAAAAATAATTTTGATAGACCTATTGCTTGTTACAATGTAAGTGGAGAATACTCAATGATAAAAGCAGCTGCTGAAAAAGGTTGGATTGATGGTGAAAAAGTAATGATGGAGAGCTTACTTTCTATGAAAAGAGCAGGAGCAGATATTATCATTACGTACTTTGCTAAAGAAGCAGCGAGATTATTATTGAAAAGTTAAACTGTTTAATTGTAAAACTGTTACTTTGAGCGCAGTCGAAAAGTTTCTATTACACGATTAAACAAATACACAAATACACATTATGTTCAAAAAATCACAAGAATTATATAACAAAGGATTAGTGAACCTAGTAGGAGCGGTAAATTCACCAGTACGTGCATTTGCATCCGTAGGAGGGAATCCTTTATTCATAAAAAAAGCGAAAGGAAGTAAAATTATTGATGTTGATGATAATTCGTATATCGATTTAGTATTGTCTTATGGTCCAATGATTTTAGGACACCGTCATAAAAAAGTAGAAAAAGCTATTAGAAAAGCTTTGAAAAATGGGTATTCTTTTGGAGCATCAACAAAAGGTGAAATTAAATTAGCAAAAATTGTTTGTGATGCTTTCCCTGGAATGGACAAAGTTCGTTTTGTAAACTCTGGTACAGAGGCGGTATTAAGCGGAATTCGTTTAGCGAGAGCGTTTACAGGAAAAGATAAAATTATAAAGTTTGCAGGTTGTTATCACGGGCATCAAGATGCTTTATTAGTAGCTGCAGGTTCTGGTTTAGCTACGTTGAGTTTACCAGGTAGTAAAGGAGTACCAGAAGGGGCTGTAAAAAATACCTTGATTGCAAATTACAACGATTTAGAAAGTGTAAAAGCACATTTTGAAGCGCACGATGATATTGCAGGAGTTATTTTAGAACCTATTGCAGGAAATATGGGGGTAGTAACTCCACAAAATGATTTCTTAAAAGAATTAAAAGAGTATGTAAACTCAAAAGGAGCCTTGTTGATTATTGATGAGGTAATGACAGGTTTCCGTTCTAAGTTTGGAGGAGCACAAGAAGTATTAGGTGTTGAAGCTGACATTACTTGTTTAGGAAAAGTAATTGGAGGAGGTTTTCCAGTAGGAGCCTATGGAGCACGTAATGAAATTATGGAAACAGTAGCTCCATTAGGAGGAATGTACCAAGCAGGAACTTTATCAGGAAATCCAATTGCCATGGCAGCAGGAATTTCGACTTTAACAGAATTAAAGAAACAAAATCCGTACGAAAAGTTTAACGAGATTGCTCAAATTATTGAGGTATTCTTATTGGAATCAGCTAAAAAGCATGGGGTAGAAATCACAGTTAACCGATTTGGTTCGATGATTAATCCGTTCTTTACCAATAAAAAAGTAACTAACTTTGAAGAAGCACAAACTTCAGATACGAAGAAATATGCTACTTTCTTCTGGGAAATGACTAGAAATGGTGTGTTTTTACCTCCAAGCCAGTTTGAAGCTTGGTTCTTATCATCAGCATTAACAGAAAAAGATATTCAAGAGATAGCTAATGCCATTGATAAGTCGATGGAAGCAGTAGGGAAAGTTAGTTAAAAGTTAAAAGTAATAAAGTTGTAAAGTAAACTTTTAAACCTTTAACTTTTCAACTTTTCAACAATGAATTATGATAAAAAACGATTTATTTTTAAGAGCTTTAAAAGGAGAAACAGTTGATCGTCCACCAGTATGGATGATGCGTCAAGCAGGAAGGTATTTGCCAGAGTTTATGGAAATTCGTGAAAAGTACGATTTCTTCACACGTTGTAGAACCCCAGAATTAGCTTCAGAAATTACAGTACAACCAATTCGTAGATACGGAATGGATGCTGCGATATTATTCTCAGATATTTTAGTAATTCCACAAGCAATGAATATTGAAGTGGAAATGAAACCTAACTTTGGACCTTATTTACCAAATCCTGTAAGAGATAAAAAAGGGTTAGATAACGTAATTATACCTGATATTCATGAAGAATTAGGGTATGTAATGGATGCTATTAAAGCAACCAAAGAAAAGCTGAATGAAGAGATACCATTAATAGGTTTTGCGGGCTCTCCATGGACAATTTTATGTTATGTTGTGCAAGGGCAAGGGTCTAAAAACTTCGACAAAGCAAAAGAATTTTGTTTCACCCAACCGGTTTTGGCACACGAATTGCTTCAGAAGATAACCGATACCACTATTGCGTATTTAAAAGAAAAAGTAAAGGCCGGTGTGAATGCTGTACAAGTTTTTGATTCTTGGGGAGGAATGTTATCTCCAACCGACTATCAGGAGTTTTCATGGCAATACATTAATCAAATAATAGAAGCATTAAAAGATGATGCTCCAGTTATCGCTTTTGGTAAAGGATGTTGGTTTGCCCTAGGTGAAATGGCACAATCAAACGCCTCAGCTTTAGGAGTAGATTGGACGTGTTCTGCAAAAAATGCTCGTTATTTAACAGGAGGAAATATTACTTTACAAGGTAACTTTGACCCTTCAAGATTGTTGTCTCCACCAGCTGAAATAAAAAAGATGGTACACCAAATGATAAATGAGTTTGGTAAAGACAAATATATTGTTAACTTGGGGCACGGAATTTTACCGAATATCCCGCTAGAGAATGCAAAAGCATTTATTGACGCGGTTAAAGAGTATAAAGCCGATAGATAATCCCCTTTAAATAATTAAAAATGAAGAAATTATATTTTGTTTTGATGTGTTTTTTAACAACAGTTATTTTCGCACAAAATAAAACGTATTACAATTTTGCAGTAAACAATTGTGTAGAAGAAAGTACCGAAGGTTTGATTGATAAGTGCATTAAAGGTTCTTATTTGTTAAATTATAACTTTACTACAATGGATAGTAAAACGGTAAGCACAGACAAAATAAACAAGCCAATTGTACTTATAGCCAATGCAACTTGGTCAGCTCCTTGTTGGGGAGATGTACCAGCTTTAAATAAGATGGTTGAAAAATATAATGATCAATTAGAGTTTATTATGATTTTTTGGGATAAAGAAGCTAAGGTTAAAAGAATGGCTGAAAAGTTAGATAAGAGAATTAAGTTAGTTCCTGCAAGAGATATTGATAAAGTTCAAAAAGGATATTTAGACATCAGCGGGTTTGTTCATAAGCTAGATTACCCAACAGCTTATCTAATTAACAAAGACAAACAATTTGTAAACGTTAAAAGAGGTGCTGCTACGCCAACAAAAGAAGTTGGTTGGGATGAAGTAAACGAAATTAATACTAAGAATTTCGAAGACTTTTTAGCACCAATTTTAAAGTAGTTGAAATAACAATATTTTTTAAACCTCTTTCCTAATCGAAAGAGGTTTTTTATTTTCACACAAAAAAAGAAATGATACAAAATATTGTAAAAGGAATTCAAGCATACTTCGGAGCATTCGGACTAATATCTAAATTAAAGCTATGGAAATATTTTATCGTTCCAATGCTGATAAGCTTATTAACAGCAACATTTGTTGGCTTTATGGCATATACATTTTCAGATAATATAGGTCATTATGTAGCAAATTTTTGGAAATGGGAATTTGGTAAAGAAACCTTTGAAGTAATTAGCACTTTTATAAGTGGATTGATAATAGTCGTAATAGGATTGGTATTGTATAAACACATTGTAATGGCATTATCTGCACCTTTTATGAGTCCAGTTTCTGAAAAAATTGAAGATCACCTTAGAGGAGAAGACCATACACACAGAATAACATCTTTTCAAGAGCAATTAATTAGGGGAGTTAGAATAAACCTAAGAAATTTAACCAGAGAATTGTTGTTGACCATTCCCATTATATTATTAGGATTTATTCCTGTTATAGGTATTATTTCAACGGTATTATTGTTTTTAATGCAAGCCTATTATGCAGGTTTTGGTAATATGGATTATACTTTAGAACGTCATTTTAAGTATCGAGAAAGTATTAATTTTGTAAAAGAGCACAAAGGGTTAGCGATAGGAAATGGAATCGTTTTTATGCTGTTTTTGTTGATTCCGATAATCGGAGTAATCCTTGTATTACCATTGTCAGTTACTGCAGCTACTACAGAAACTATTAAGAAAATACAGCTTAAAAAATTACCAGAATAAGTACTTTTGCACTTCAATAGAAATTAAGATGAAAGAACAGTTTTACGCCTATATTCAACAATTACAAGATACAATAACTTCAAAATTAGAAGAAGTTGATGGTAAAGCCAAGTTTCAAGAAGATTTATGGGAGCGTGCAGAAGGTGGTGGAGGTAGAACTCGTGTGATTGAAAATGGAGACATTTTTGAAAAAGGAGGCGTAAATATTTCAGCAGTACACGGTGAATTACCAGAGGTGTTAAGAAATCAATTTGGAGTAGAAAGCGGAGATTTCTTTGCTTGCGGATTGAGTTTGGTGATTCATCCTAAGAATCCGTTTGTACCAACAGTGCATGCTAATTGGCGCTATTTTGAAATGTATGATGGAGAAGGAAATATTGTTAATCAGTGGTTTGGAGGTGGACAAGATTTAACTCCGTATTATTTATTTGAAGAAGATGCAGTGCATTTTCATTCGGTTTGTAAAGAAGCCTGCGACCGTCATAATGACGGTTTTTATAAAAAATATAAAGAAACTTGTGATAACTATTTTTGGAATGCGCACAGAAATGAAGCACGTGGTTTAGGAGGTTTGTTCTTTGATTATTTAAAAGAAACAGAGGGGTTCTCTATGCAAGATCGATATGATTTTGTTAAAGAAGTAGGAAATAGCTTTTTAAACTCATATGTACCAATTGTTGAGAGAAGAAAAGATATAGCGTACACTCAAGAGCACAAAGATTGGCAAGAAGTTCGTCGTGGTCGTTATGTAGAATTTAATTTAGTACATGATAGAGGAACCTTATTTGGTTTAAAAACGAACGGACGTATTGAAAGTATTTTAATGAGTTTACCACCTACGGTACAATGGAAATACAATCACCATCCAGAAGAAGGTTCAGAAGAAGCAAAATTATTAGAGGTATTGGCTAAACCTAAAAACTGGGTATAATTTAAAACCTATTTCCAAACAACATTTTTCTTAGTGAGTTCATTATTCATATTATGAATATGGAAAAGACGTGCTTTTAATAACAGTTTTCTTCCATTCATAGTTCGAGTATATATCAACTTAGATTTACCAAAATGTTTGTTCCAGTGAGATTGAAAAATTTGACATTCTTTTTTACGAACACCAAAAATTTCTGGAACAGGAAAGAAGTTATGTAACTTTAATTTTCTGCGGAACCAACTGGTTTTTATCAGTAAATATTTAGGGTTATCGATAGGTTGTAACAACTCATCTAAAGCCTTTATGAATAGTGTACTTTCATACCTGTTTGTTCCGTGAATAGTACAAGAAACATTTCCTTTAGCTAATAATTGAGTTTGAATTTGTATTTCGTTTAAGGGTGTTGTTAAATGGTTTAATTCATAAAGAGATTCCAAAATTGCTGCTGCAATTTTATCTATTTTTTTATGAATCAATCCGAAGTATATATACAATTGAACAGACTTATAAATTTTATAACCAAAAGTTAGTCCTAAGGCAGAAGACAAAGCAAATAAGAAATAAAAAATTCCCTTTTGTAATAAAATATTAAAGTTTTTAATGATAAACTCAGGGAAAAAAAATGATAAACCAACAATAATTTCACCCACAGTATACTTTACAATATCTTGATAATACAACTTTTTCTGTTTAGGATATTGTTTATTCTTTTCATTATAAAATGTAAGCTCTTTAACGATTCCTTTTCCATCGCTAATAGCATTTCTCCATTGTTGAGCAATCAGATTTCTATTTTCGGAAAGCTGTAAAGTTTTTTCATTTAATTGTTGAATATCTTCATTGATAAAATTTGATGGAAGCTGTAAACGTCCAATTCCGCTAGTTATAACAGATTTTTTATTGTTGGAAATACCTAAGAAAGCATTAAAACGACGAGAAAGAATTTCAAAATCTCGTCCTCCAAACTCATCCGAAGTATCAATACAAGCCAAATGCCAAATTAAGCCAACTTTATTAGGGTTTTTGCTATCTACTCGAATAGCACGACCACGCATTTGATTTGAAGTAACAAATGAGCCTACAACAGACGCTAAAATTAAACTGTTAATCGAGGGAGCATCCCAACCTTCACCTAATAACGATTTTGTACCCACTAAAACTTTGATATGACCAAGTTCAAAAAGTTGAGTAATGACTTCAACAATACTATGTTTAGATGAATTTTTAGTGGTAAGAATTACAAACTCAGTATCCGATTTTAAAGGAGTGTAATTGTAGTTATCAATAGTATCAATTAAACCAAGCTTTGCAATATTACTACTATGAATAATTACCAAACTACCTGTAAGAACAGCTAAACTATTTTTGTTTTTAGTAGTTGTTCTAACATGATGAAAAATAGGAATTACTCCTAGTTTTTTTATTTCTTTTATTTCAGGTAAAGAACAGTTTAGATATTCTTTTCTAATATAATCTGATAAAATAACACAACGTAAGTCGTCTTGTAAATTTTGTTGTTCTTGTTGAACAATCGTGGTAATACTTTTTAACTTACTTGGGCTATTACTGAGTGATTTATACAAAAGTTCATTTCCTACTAAATTGACTTTGTTTTTACTGAAAACTGCCAATTTCCGAAGTTTTTTTTCTAAAATATTAATATAAGCTTCGTGTTCAATAAGGTTATCGCGATCAGTTACCAATAAGTGTTGAAACAAAATTTGAATCCATTCATTTGTAACTGAAGGAAAATCAATCTCTTCATCTTTATCAAAACCTAATACACGTAGTTTTTCAAAAGGAATAGTTTCTTCTGCTTCGCGTAGGAAGATTAACATAGAAGAAAAGAAATCAGAATACTTGTAGAGTTCTTCTAAGTTTTCCTCTGTTTTAGCATAAAATCTATGCTGCTTTAGAAAAGAAATAAATTCTTTATCTTTTAAAATGTCAGTAACAAACTGAGCAATTTTCAGCCTAAAATCAGTAATAAAATTAATTTCTTGATCTTCAGGTTTAGATAGAAAAACTAAATCTTGATGTGGACAAAGGTTTTGCTCTTTAACTAAATCAGGAACTACAATTTCATCGTCAATTTCACCACACAGTTTAAAATATTTTTGAATTTCAGTATTTTCACTATCGTAGGGTGGAGTGGCAGTTAAAGCAACAACAGTTTGCATGTGTTGCTCTTTTAATTCATACAAACATTTCCACCAAGCATTTTTTAAATGGTGAGCTTCATCTAATAACAAAACTTCTATTTGATGTTTTTTGAAGAAGTTATAATAGTCTTCTTTTGTTTCAAAAGACTTATAAAAACTGTGTAAACCCTGATATGTAGAAAAGGTAATATCAGAAGGTTGTTTAATATCAAATGAAACCTGAGTAAAATTACAATCGGTAGTAAAAAAGTTTTGCAAACGATCTTCCCATTGATTTCTAATTGTCAAAGTAGGAGCAAGAACCAAGGTGTTTTTACCTATTCTTTTAATAATTTCTATTCCTAAAATTGTTTTCCCAGAACCAGGCGGCGCAACTATATGAAAGTGATTATCATCTATATGTGAAGAGAAATTTTCTAATACATTCGCTTGATAGGGTCTCCAATTGAATAAGAAATTAAGATTGGCAATAGAAGTGCTCAATAATTTTGATTTAGGTTAAAGACTTCAAAAATAGAATTTTGTATGGATAAACAAAACCTTGAGTATTGATTAGGTAATTCGTAAGAATGTGTTGCTTTTAAGAAGATAAATGTAATTAGATTATCATTTTTAAGTGTTGTGTTGTGAATAATTTAAAAGAAGAAGAAAAAAGTGAAAATAATTAATCGATAAAAAGATGAAAAAATCGTTGCTTTTTAGTAACTTCGCAAGCGTTAAAAATATACATACTATGGCTAGATACGAATTGAAGTTGCCTAAAATGGGCGAAAGTGTTGCAGAAGCAACAATAACTTCTTGGGTAAAAGAAGTTGGAGAAACTATTGATATAGATGATACCGTTGTTGAAGTAGCTACTGATAAAGTAGATAGCGAAGTACCTAGTGAAGTTGAAGGAACCTTAGTTGAAATCTTATTTGAAAAAGACGCTGTTGTGCAAGTAGGGCAAACAATTGCTATTATCGAAACTGAAGGTGGAGAAGGAGTAACTACAGAAGCTCCGAAGAAAGAAGAAGCACAACCAGCAGCTGTTGAAGCAGTAGAAAAAACAGTTGAAGTAGCAAAAGAAACTGTTGCTACAGCAATTGATACTTCTTCTAGCGATCGTTTTTACTCACCATTAGTTAAGAGTATTGCGCAAACAGAAGGAATATCTATTGAAGAGTTAGAAACTATAAATGGAACAGGTAAAGAAGGAAGAGTTACTAAAAATGATATTTTATCATATTTAGAAAATAGAGGAAGTCAACCAAAAGTAGCTGAAAAGCCTGCTGCAACTGCAGTAAAAGCAGCTCCAGCTGAAAAAGTAGTATCTACACCAATTACCTTAGGAGGACAAGATCAAGTAATTGAAATGAGTCGTATGGGTAAATTGATTGCGAAGCATATGGTTGATTCGATACAGACATCTGCTCATGTTCAGTCTTTTATAGAAATTGATGTTACCAATATTGTAAACTGGAGAAACAAAGTTAAAGATGCATATTTGAAAAGAGAAGGAGAGAAGTTAACCTTTACTCCAATCTTTATGCAAGCGGTAGCACAAACAATAAAGAAACATCCATTAATTAACATATCTGTTGATGGAGATAAAATCATCCAAAGAGGAAACATTAATTTAGGAATGGCAGCTGCTTTACCTGATGGAAATTTAATTGTTCCTGTAATTAAAAATGCAGATCAATTAAGTTTAGTAGGAATGACTAAGCAAGTAAATGATTTAGCAAACAGATCGAGAGCTAATAAATTAAAGCCAGACGAAATTCAAGGTGGTACTTACACAGTAACAAATGTGGGAAGTTTTGGAAGTATTACAGGAACACCAATAATCAACCAACCTCAAGTAGCAATTTTAGCTTTAGGAGCTATTGTTAAAAAGCCAGCTGTTATTGAAACTCCAGAAGGAGATTTCATCGGAATCCGTCATAAAATGATTGTATCACATTCTTACGATCACAGAGTAGTGAACGGAGCTTTAGGAGGTATGTTTATCAAAACATTTAAAGAAATTTTAGAGTCTTGGAATGTAAATCAAGATTTTTAATAAAAAATAAAGAAACAAAAAAGCTCACTTTTCAGTGAGCTTTTTTATTTTTCTAATTAACTTGTTAAACAACGGGCTTTCTAGTTGCTTCTATATTAGAAACATCATAATCAGCAAATTTCTTCAAATACGATTCTATTGATGTTCCAAAAGCATCGTTAAATTGAATAGCCCCGTTTGATCGTAAAAATTTTTTTACATTTCCTGCACCACTCAAGTGGGCTGCAGCTAAAATACCCGATTCGGTTATTTTTATTCCGTTAATGGTTTTACCAACGCTTCTTTTAATATCCTTACGTAAAATCCATTTATTTAACTTACAGTAAGCTACAAATGCACGTTCTTGTAATTCAGGAGTTTTTAAGAAATAATCGGTGTTGTAAATTCGGAATCTTTTTAAAGTTTCTTTACCAAATTGGTATTTCCCTAAGTAGCCAAGCTCATTAATAACTCTGTATCTCCCTTGAGATTCTTTAAAAGCTAGAGCTTCTTTAAATCCAACAAAATCATTTGATAAAAAAGGAACATTCACTTTTTCGATTTTGTTCGCTGGAACTGGGGTGGTAACAGCTTTTTCGTGTTTAGTTGTAACCTCTGTGAAACTAGTTAAGAATCCAAATGTTACAATGACTAATACTAAATGTCTGATAATTATATACTTTCTGTTTAGCCAGGCAAAGATACGGTAATTTTTTACAACAGACTATAAATCAATAAATTACCGTTATTTAACTGTTAAGAATAAGGGGCTTTTCTGGTGTTTTATTTAGTTAGAATATAAAAAAAAGAGGGTTTTATTGTCTTTTTGATAATCTTTTATTAAAATTAGTAAAAATAAATTTTTGTTAATTTATCTTCTTATTCCTTGTTTATTTATCCATTGTTGGTATTTCGCAGCATTTCTGTTGTGCTGTGCTAAAGAATTCGCAAACTCATGAAAACCAATCTTATCTACACTTGCACACATATAATAATAGTTATGTTTTTGATGGTTTAAAACAGCATCAATAGAGGAAATATCAGGCATTGCAATTAAAGTAGGAGGAAGTCCTGTGTTCTTGTAGGTATTGTAAGGAGAGTCTATTACTAAATCTTTATTCAAAACTCTTTTTACTACAAAATCTTGTCCTTTAATTTCTCTGATAGCATAAATAACTGTAGGATCAGCTTGTAAAGGCCAGTTGTCTTTTAATCTATTCAAGTATAAACCAGCAACAATAGGACGCTCAATTTTTTGAGCTGTTTCTTTTTGAACAATAGAAGCTAATGTGATAACTTCTTCTTTTGAAAGATTTAGTTTTTTAGCTTTTTCTAATCTAGCAGGAGTCCAAAAACGATTGTATTCGCGTAGCATTTTATCACGGAAGTTTTCTGCAGAAGTATTCCAGTAAAACTCATAGCTATTCGGAATGTACATTCCTAAAGCTGATTTTTCTGTGAAATTATTAGTTGATAAAAAGTTCGTATCAGCCATTGCTTGTAGCAAGGCTGTAGAGTCTGCCTCAATTTGTTCGGAAATTCTTCCTGCTAGTTTTTCTAAAGTATCTTGATTGTTGAAAGATAAGGTAATTGGAGTTTGATTTCCGCTACGTAAAAGGTTTACCACATCATTCATACTCATACCTTTTTTTAATAAGTATTTACCCCCTTTAGGTTGAGTAAACTTTTTCTTTTCTGCAACCCAAGCAAAATTTTCTGGATGTTTTACAAATTCAGTAAGTTGTTTTTGAACATCTATAAAAGAAGCGTTTGAACCAATAAAAACAGCACCATCTTTGGTAACTGCTTTTCCAAATATTTTTTGATAATAGTTAAAGCCAATAATTCCGCCAATTAAAAAAATAACAGCAATGCTTCCTAAAATAATTTTCTTATTCATTGATTAATTGAAATAGTAGTTCGTTTTTATATGTTCCTTTGTGGTATGTCCAATCTTTTTTTATACCAATTTGTGTAAAGTTGTGTTTTTGAAAAAGATGTAAACTGTTATGGTTATCATCTGTAATATTTGCATACAATTGATGTAATTGTAAATGCGTAAAACAATACTTTATTAATAATTGTAAAGCTTCTGAAGCAAGCCCTTTGTGTTGAGAGTTTGGGTGGACTAAAATTCCAACTCCAGCTCTTTTGTGTTGAGGGTTAAAATCAAACAAATCAATCATTCCAACAGGTTTACTGGTAGCTTTCTCTTCAATAACTAAACGTAATTGCTTTGCTTCGTATATATCTAAATATGAATTTTCTAAATATTGTTTCAATAAAAATTTAGAAAAAGGAGCTTGTGTATGGCTAACTTCCCAGAAGAGTTCGTTGTTTTCCATCTGAAATAAAAACTCCAAATCTTCAGGTTCTAAAGCTCTTAAGTTGATATATGTTCCTGTTAACGTATGCACTAAATGTTTATTTTACCTTCAAATACAAATGTAGCAGGTCCTGTTAAAAATACATTAGTATAAGTGCTGTTTTTTTCTTCAAAAGAAACTTTTAATTCTCCTCCTTCTACAGGTAGAGTAATTGAAGTGTTAGTAGTTTTTTTAGTAGCATGCATAGCAATAGCAACAGCGGTAACACCTGTTCCGCAAGCTAAAGTTTCGTCTTCAACACCACGCTCGTAGGTGCGAACTCTGAAAGTATTAGAGTTAACTTGCTCTACAAAATTCACATTACTTCCTTCAGTACCGTAAATTTCATTTCTGATTCTTCTTCCGTTTGAAAAAACATCATATTCAGAGAGGTCATTTACTAATTGTACATGATGAGGAGAACCTGTGTTGGTAAAAACATAATTGTCAAATATTTTTACATGATCAATATCTATCATTTGAAGAGATACGATGTCATTAGCAATAGATGCATGATGAAGTCCATCAATAGCGATAAAAGTTGTGTTGGTTTCAAAAAGTCCTAGTTTATGGGCAAAAGCAACAATACATCGTCCACCATTACCACACATGGTACTTTCGTTGCCGTCAGAATTATAGTATACCATTTTAAAATCGGTATCAGTATCTTCTTCGAGTAAGATTAAACCATCAGCACCAACTCCAAAGTTTCTATTACACAATTTTGCAATAATGTCAGTTTTATTTTTTGGAAAGGTTTTTGAACGATTATCTACCATAATAAAATCGTTCCCTGTTCCTTGATATTTGTAAAATTCTAAATCCATAATAGTAAACAAAGATACATATTTTATCAAGGAGAGCAGACTGTTAAATAGCGGTTAAAGTCCGTTAAATAGAAGTTAAACACATTTACTTAAAATGTTAAAATTGATATATTTGAAATATAAAATTTTGTAAGCACATGAAGAAAATATTTGGAACTTTAGGAATTGCAATCTTAGGAGGAGCAATAGCACTTGCAGGATATAAAACATTGATTGAAGAACCGCAAGTAGTTGTTGAGAAAGTAGTAGAACCAACAATGCAAACTGTTAAAGCAAGTTATACGCCAACAGTGATAAACTCATCATCAACCCCGACTGATTTTACCGAGGCAGCCGATAAAACGGTACACGCAGTAGTACATGTTAAGAATACATCGATACGAACACAACAAAATCCGTTAGCAGAATTGTTTTATGGTAGAGGAAGTGGAACCAGAAAGTACGAGCAAGTAGGCACAGGAAGTGGAGTAATTATTTCTCCTGACGGATATATTGTAACCAATAACCATGTTATTGAAGGAGCAAACGATATAGAAATTACATTAAACAATCAGAAAAAGTTAAAAGCTACGTTAATTGGGGCCGATAAAGCAAACGATATAGCTTTGTTGAAAGTAGAAGCTGATATTGAGTTGCCAAATTTACCTTTCGGAAATTCAGATAACATGAAGGTTGGAGAATGGGTACTGGCAGTTGGAAATCCGTATAATTTAACATCCACAGTTACAGCCGGTATTGTGAGTGCAAAAGGGCGTGATTTAGACGGGAATACGAATATAGATTCGTTTATTCAAACAGACGCAGCGGTAAATCCAGGAAATAGTGGAGGAGCATTGGTGAATACGCGTGGAGAGCTGGTTGGTATTAATACAGCTATATCATCGAGAACAGGTTCTTTTATAGGATATTCATTTGCAGTGCCATCTAATATTGCTAAAAAAATTGTAGATGATTTATTAGAGTTCGGAACTGTACAAGAAGCCCTAATAGGTATAAGCTACGATAATACCGAAGATGGAGTTGAAGTTACATCGGTAACCGAGAATGGAGGAGCGGAAAAAGCAGGCCTCAAAGAAGGAGATATTATTACTAAGATTAACAATGTGAAAATTTCAAAATTTTCAGATCTAAAGGGGCAGTTAACAGCAAGGAGACCAGGAGATAAAGTGGTAGTGACTATTGATAGAGGAGGAGAAGAATTAGAGAAGTTAGTAGTTTTAAGTAAGAAAGACTTTGTTTCAGTAAGAAGTTTAGGGATAATAATTAAAGATTTGTCAAAGGCTGATTTGAAAAAGAATAAATTAAATTCAGGAGCTAAAATTGCTGAAAATGTAAATCCTTTTTTAAAACGATTGGGTGTTGATAAAGGTTTTATTATAACAAAAATAAATGAATCAGAAGTTAGGGATGCTTTAGATGCTAAAAATAAACTCTTAGAAAATGGTTCTTTAATTTTAGAAGGAATAAACTCAAAAGGGGAAAAAGTTAGGTATGGTTTAAAATAAAAACATAAAAAAGGCAGCTTTTAAGTTGCTTTTTTTATGTTTTTATTTTAAGATTAATAGAAGGAAATACCTATTTTTGCACAAATTTTTAATTTTAGTTAACACACAACTATGTCAACAATAACAAATTACGAAAAAGAAGTAGTAAATCAAGCGCAAGTTCGAAGAGCTACGGTTGAGTTTATTAACATCGTTAACGATTTATGGTACGATAAATCTATCGAGTTAGTATTATTTAGAAATCCATTAGTAGATAAAAGAGCTAGTGAGGTTTTAAACTTAATCGATTACGCTAAAGAGTTTGTAGCGAAACCAATAACAATAGAAGATGCTTTAGAAATAGCTAAAGCAATCCAATCAATTGATTTACCACCATCAAAATTAGATATTGGTAAATTAGCATACGAATATCATTTACAAGATGATGCATCGGCAGATAAAATAGCTTTTGTAAAAGAGCAGTTAAAAGACGCTACTGAAGCAGAAAATATTCAACCAAAAGACGTAGTATTATACGGTTTTGGACGTATTGGTCGTTTATTAGCTCGTGAGTTGAGCAGCAAAATGGGTAAAGGTTCTCAATTACGATTAAGAGCTGTAGTAACTCGTGGTAAAATAGACCAAACAGTATTAGAAAAAAGAGCTTCTCTATTAAGTGTAGACTCTGTACACGGAGACTTCTTAGGAACAGTTCAGGTAGATGCTGATAATAACGCTTTAATCATTAACGGGACTACTGTTTATATGATTTCAGCAGCACAACCAGAAGATATCGATTATACTGAATACGGAATTAATGACGCATTAATTATAGATAATACAGGTGCTTTTAGAGACGAAGAAGCGCTAAGCCGTCACTTAAAAGCTAAAGGAGCTAGCAAAGTATTATTAACTGCTCCAGGAGGTGGTGTGCCAAACATCGTTCACGGTGTTAATCATGAAGAGAACAATCCTGATAATATTGATATTTTCTCTGCAGCTTCTTGTACTACGAACGCTATAACTCCAGTATTAAAAGTATTAGAGGATAATTTCGGAATTAAAAAAGGGCACTTAGAAACTATACATGCATATACAAACGACCAAAACTTGGTTGATAACATGCACAAGAAATACCGTAGAGGTAGAGCAGCTGCTTTAAACATGGTAATTACCGAAACTGGTGCAGGTAAAGCAGTAGCAAAAGCGTTACCAGCATTAGCAGGTAAATTAACGTCAAGTGCTATTCGTGTACCAGTACCAAACGGATCGTTAGCAATCTTAAACTTACAATTAAACTCTCCAGCTACAGTTGAATCTGTAAACGCTATTATGAAGAAATATGCGTTAGAAGGAGATTTAGTAGAGCAAATTCAATACTCATTAAGCAACGAATTAGTTTCTTCTGATATTGTAGGAACAACAGCTCCATCTATCTTCGATAGTAAAGCAACTATTGCAGATGGTGATACAATTGTAATTTATGTATGGTACGATAACGAGTACGGATACTCTCACCAAGTAATGCGTTTAGCTAAGCACATTGCTAAAGTACGTCGTTATACTTACTATTAATATATAAAAATAACATAGATATAAAAACCGAAACATTTGTTTGTTTCGGTTTTTTTGTTAAATTTGGAACGTAAATAACCCCTAAATCCCCCAAAAATGAAAAAAGTAATTGCATTACTAGTGTTTTTACTTGGTAGTACTTCACTATGTTTCTCTCAAGAAAATCAAGAAATTAATAGTTTGCTTTCAGGAAAGTGGAAGGTTCAATCTATGGAAATTGGAAATGAAAAAATGGAATTTTCTGATGGAAATAACTGGTTAGAGTTTAACACTAACGGAAAGTATCAAGTAGTAATGAACGACCAAGGAAAAGAAGGTACTTGGAAGTTAAACGAAGAAAAAAATGAACTTGAGTTTGACGATGAAAGTTTTGAAAGTAACTTAAAAATCGAAAAACTTAATGACAAAGAACTTTTAGTCTCTGCGGTAGAAGATGAAACAGTTTACACCATGGTGTTAAAAAGATAAATTATCAATCGTTTATATAGATAGCCGAAGCATTTGCTTCGGCTTTTTTGTTTTAAATATAATGAAGAAAAATCTGACAAACTCCTAAAAACTTTTCCTTAAATTAGCGTCAAAATATCCTAAAATGAAAATCTTTTTTTCTTCAATTTTATTGTTGCTTATGTCGATTACAACAAATTCACAAAACAAATTACCTTATTACGAAATACCTAAAGAGGCAGAGGAGTTTACAGTAGGAACTGTTGTGAGTAGAATGATAGATGGATTAGGGTTTCGTTATTATTGGGCTACAGATGGTTTAACTGAAGAAGATTTAGAATACAAGCCAAGTACTGAGGCAAAAACAGCAGGAGAAACAATAGATCATGTGTTAAGCTTGTCGATAGTAATTAAAAATGCTGCGTTAAAGGTTCCGCATAAAGAAGTAAAATCAGAAATGACATTTGCTGAAAAGAGAAAAGCAACCTTAGAAAATTTAAAGTTAGCGAGCGATATTTTTAGAAAAAGTACAGATGTATCACAACACAAAATAATTTTTGGAGAAAAAGAACATCCGTTATGGAATGCTATTAACGGACCTATTGCCGATGCTACATGGCATGCGGGTCAATTGGCTTCTTTTAGACGTGCATCAGGAAATCCAATCAACTCAAAAATCAATCATTTTACAGGTACCGTTAGACAATAATTTAATGACAGTTAAAGAAAAGATACAACAGTTAAGAGAAGAGCTACATCAACATAATCATAGTTATTATGTGTTGGATAAACCAACTATTTCAGATTATGAATTTGATATCAAATTAAAAGAACTTCAACAGTTAGAAGACGAAAATCCAGAGTTTTTTGATCCAAATTCACCAACACAACGAGTAGGAGGAGAAATAACTAAAAACTTTGAAACAGTTACTCATAAACATAGAATGTATTCGTTAGATAATTCGTATTCTAAGGAGGATTTGTTAGATTGGGAAAAGCGCGTTCAAAAGATTTTAGGAACTGATGAGATTGAGTATACGTGTGAGTTAAAATATGATGGAGCCTCTATTAATCTTACTTATGAGAATGGTAAGTTTGTACAAGCGGTAACACGAGGAGATGGTTTTCAAGGAGATAATGTAACTACGAATATTCGCACGATAAAATCTATACCGTTGTTACCGAATAGCGATTTTGTAACTGATTTTGAAATGCGAGGAGAAATCATTTTACCGTTAAATGGATTTAATAAAATGAACGAAGAACGTATTGCGAACGACGAAGAACCGTATAGAAATCCTCGTAATACTGCTAGTGGAAGTTTAAAACTGCAAGATAGTGCAGAAGTAGCAAAACGTCCGTTAGATTGTTTGTTGTACCAGTTGGTAACCAGAGAGCGTAAATATGCTTCACATTTTGAAAGTTTAGAAGCTGCTAGAAAAGTTGGATTTAAAGTTCCAGACACCATTGTTTTAGCAAAGTCGATAGAAGAAGTGTTAGACTTTGTAAACGAATGGGATGTAAAACGCCATAGCTTACCTTATGAAACTGATGGAGTAGTGGTAAAAGTAAATTCGTTTCAGCAGCAAGATGAGTTAGGGTATACGTCAAAAGCACCTCGTTGGGCAATAGCCTATAAGTTTAAAGCGGAACAAGTTTCTACGATATTAAATGAAATCACCTATCAAGTAGGTAGAACAGGAGCAATAACACCTGTAGCAAACTTAGAACCTGTACAATTAGCTGGAACGATTGTAAAAAGAGCTTCATTACATAACGCTGATCAAATAGCGAAGCTAGATGTACGAATAGGAGATACGGTTTTCGTAGAAAAAGGCGGAGAAATTATTCCGAAGATTGTTGGGGTTGATTTAACAAAGCGACCAGCAGATTCTGTACCTACACAATATGCAACACATTGTCCTGAATGTCATACTGAATTGGTGAGAACAGAGGGTGATGCAAAACATTATTGTCCGAATGAATTTGGATGTGCACCGCAAATTACAGGTAGAATCAAGCATTTTATCAGTAGGAAAGCTATGGATATTGATGGTTTAGGTGGTGAAACGGTTGATTTATTGCGTAAAGAAGGATTGATAAAAAATTACGCGGATTTATATGATTTAACAGTGGAGCAGGTTATTCCGTTAGAGCGAATGGCTGAAAAATCTGCGCAAAATATGATTGAAGGAATTGAAAAGTCAAAAGAAATTCCGTTTGAAAAAGTATTGTTTGCATTAGGAATCCGTTTTGTAGGAGAAACTGTAGCTAAAAAGTTAGTAAAACACTTTAAGTCAATCGATAATTTAATGAATGCCGATTTGGAAACCTTAATTGCTGTTGATGAAATTGGTGATAGAATAGCACAAAGTATTATTGAATTTTCGAACAATTTAGGAAACATAGACTTAATAAACCGATTAAAATCACACGGGGTTCAACTAGAAGTTTCAGCAGAAAGTTTAGAAGGACAAACAGATAAGTTAGCTGGGAAAGTATTTGTCGTTTCAGGAGTTTTTCATCAAATGAGTAGAAATGAACTTAAAAAAGCAATTGAAGATAATGGAGGAAAAGTGTCGAGTTCAATTTCTAAAAAAACAACTTATATTGTAGCAGGTGATAATATGGGACCAAGTAAACTTACAAAAGCTGAAAGTTTAGGGGTTCCAATTATATCCGAACAAGATTTTATCGATATGATTGGTTAGTTTTAGACAGTAGACAGTAAAGTTTATTTGTTTATGGGTTTAACTGTTTATAAAGTTCAAAAGTGAAAAGTGAAAAATTTTATGAGATTATTTGTGATGTAAGTTTAGAAAGAACAAATTTAAACATCTAACATCTAACATCTAACATCTGAAAAATGACTAAACAAACTAAAATTACCATAGCTTCCATAGTGTTTTTATTAGTTGCTATTGCTGATGTATATGGAGTAATAACTCAAAATAAAACCATCGAAATTATTTTTAAACCGTTGTTAATGACAACACTTGCAGTAGTGTATTTAGTATCGGTAAAAAAGCCAAGTTTTTGGTTGTTATCAGCTTTGTTTTTCTCTTTTTTGGGAGATGTATTTCTATTAGATAAAGAGAAATTGTTTGTGTTTGGTTTAGGGTCTTTTTTAGTTGCTCATCTTGTTTATATTAAAATAACCACTGATTTGTTATTTAAAGATTTAACAGCAAAAATGATAACCTCTGCTATTCCATTTGTCTTGTTGTTTGTAGGGTTACTAGGTTTAATTTATGACAATTTAGGTGATATGTTATTGCCAGTAATCGTATACGGAATTACAATTTCAACTTTTGGTACTGCGGCATTGTTACATTATCGTCAGCAAAAAACAACTTCGAGTTCATGGTTATTACTGGGAGCTATTTTGTTTATAGCATCTGATAGTTTAATTGCGTTGAACAACTTTTATACGCCAAAACACTTATTTAATATTGCTATTATAGTATTGTATATCGTTTCTCAATACTTAATTGTTAAGGCAATGATAGCTAAAGAGAGTTAATCTAAATTTTTAAAAAAGGAATGCTTTTCGATAGGAAAACAATAAAATCAATCCTGAAATTAAAGCAACAATGGCACTAATAAACAAAATGTCACCATTGCCATCGTGTTCAATACCTAAAATAGTTAAGTGACTCATAATTGCTCCACCCATTAAACCAATAGTTAATAAGGCTCCTAACCAAGTTTTTTTAGGGGATAAATAAAAGTACGGAAGCAATTAATTCAAAAACACCTGTACTTATTCTCGTGTAAGCTTCGTTATTTCCTACTGTTTTGGTAAATAAATCAATGCTTTCTTGTGCTCCAGTCAATTTTAAAAATAAAAGAATATATTTTTTCATACATAATAAAAATCTATTTACTTAGACGTTATAATTCTTAATGCCTACATAAACTAAAAACAATACTTTTGTAAGTATGAAAAAAATAGTACTTGCCTTATCAGTTTTTGGTTTACTAGCGTGTAAACAACAAAAAACCTCACTTAAATTTTTAAATGAATACGTAGTAAAAGATTCTTTACAGATTGATAATACCGTAATAGGAGGAATTTCAGGAATCGACTATTACAATAATCAATATTATATGGTTGTTGATGACGCGGCAAATCCGAGGATTCTGATAGGTGATATTGTTGTTAAAAATGATTCGATTCAATCGGTAAGTTTTAAAAAAGTTATTGTAGTTGATACTGTTAGTCAGTTTACTAAAAACCATGTGTTAGATTTAGAATCTATTTTTATTCAAGACGGTGTTCTTAATCTAACAAGTGAAGGTTCAATTCAGTATAAAAAAGATCCGAGTATTTTTCATATAAATACAAAAGGGAATTTTATAAATGAGGTAGTTATACCAAATTACTTCAAAGCTACTTCAGAAGCAAAACCTAAACACAATGGAGTTTTTGAAGGTTCATCAAAAAGTATTGATGATAAAGGTTTTTGGGTAGCAATGGAGGCTCCGTTAGAAGCAGATGGAGAAGAACCAACATTTCATGAAACTCTATCACCAGTTAGAATCACTTATTACGATAAGAACACAAAAAAAGCAACTAAACAGTATGCCTACCAATTAGAAAAGATTGATAAGCCTGCTAAGGGAAATGTGAATTTAAATGGAGTAACGGCTATTTTAGAATATAAAAAAGATCATTTTTTTATCATTGAAAGAATTTATCAAAGTGGTTATGGAAGTAACGGAAATGTAGTTAGAATTTTTAAAGCTACGATTGATGATGCTTCAACAAATACGTTAGCCATAGAATCATTGAAAAATGAAAAATATACACCATTAAAAAAAGAGTTATTGCTAGATTTTAGCACTGTTGAAAGTCAACTAACAGACGGAATTATAGATAATATAGAAGCAATTACTTTTGGTCCAACCTTAGCTAATGGAAATAAATCGTTAATTCTAGCTTCAGATGATAACTTTCAAGTGTATGGCAAACAATTGAATCAGTTTTTATTGATAGAAATTGAAGAGAAATAAATAAATTAGCTACCCCTAATTTTCATACATGATAAATACATTAAAAAGTAAATCTATTCAAAAAGAATACGATAAGTTAATAGCTAAACAAGGCAAGAAATCACACAAGAGTTCACAGGTTAAAAAAGTAGCTATTTTGTTAGATAATGAGGCTTTAGTTAATGTTGTGTTAGCAAATTTAGCAAACAACTTTACGTTTAAAAAAGAAGATGTTGCTGTATTGGTATTTAGAGAATATTCTAAGAAAGATGAGCCTTCATCACAGTTTTTTACTGAAAAAGATTTAGGATTTAAAGCGAGTTTAAAATCCGACAATTTGAAAGATTTCGTTAAAAATGATTACGACTTACTTATAAACTATACAAAAACCTCCAACTTATTAACGAATGTAATAACTTTGTTGTCGCAAGCAGATTTAAAAGCTGGTTTTGCTGAAATTGATGACAGGTTATACGATATTGTTGTGTCTGACGAAGGTTTTAATGAAGCAGTTTTAAATCAAGAGTTAAAAAAATATCTAACGATTTTAAATAAAATATAATGCAAAAGTTTGTAGGAACAGGAGTGGCTTTGGTAACTCCTTTTAACGAAGATTTAAGTGTAGATTTTGATGCACTTAGAAAGTTAGTAAACTATAATATTGAAAACGGTACAAACTATTTAGTAATAAATGGAACCACTGGAGAGAGTGCAACCATTACTAAGGAAGAAAAATTAGAAATAATAAAGGTTGTAATAGAAGAAAACAATGGTCGTTTACCTTTAGTTTTAGGAGTTGGAGGAAACAACACGCAAACAGTTGTTGAAGAATTACAAACGTTAGATTTAACTGGTATCGATGGAATTTTATCAGTAGCTCCATATTATAGCAAGCCAACTCAAGAAGGTTTTTATCAGCATTATAAAGCAATTTCTTTAGCAAGTCCTAAACCAATTATTTTATATAATGTTCCTGGAAGAACTGCAAAAAATATGGAGCCAGCGACTACCTTACGATTGGCAAGAGACTTCGAAAATATCGTTGCTGTAAAAGAGGCAGGAAACAACCAACAACAGTATTATGAGTTGTTAAAAGATAAGCCAGAAGATTTCTTAGTAATTTCTGGGGATGATGATTTAGCTTTAGGTGTAGCTTTAGCTGGAGGATCAGGAGTTATTTCTGTAATCGGACAAGCATTACCAAAAGAATTTTCAAAAATGATTCAATTAGGATTAGAAGGAAAAGCTAAAGAAGGGTATGAAATACATTATAAATTAATGGATATTGTAAACTTAATCTTTGCAGAAAACAATCCAGCAGGAATCAAAGCAGTATTACAAAAATTAGGAATTTGTTTAGATGAAGTGCGTTTGCCATTGGTAAAAGCTTCAGAAGAATTACAAACTGAAATCTCAGATTTTATCGATAAGATGTAATTTTTCTAAATAAAATTTAAAAATACAAAAGACTACAATTTCGTTATTGTGGTCTTTTTTTAGCATCTTTGTATAAAGATTACAGTTTACAATTAAAACAGAAAATATGTTATCAAAAGTAATAGAGAAAGCATTAAACGATCAGATAAGAGTAGAAGCAGAGTCTTCACAAATATATTTAGCAATGGCATGTTGGGCAGAAATTCAAGGTTTTGAAGGTGTTGCACAGTTTATGTATGCACATTCTGATGAAGAGCGCATGCACATGTTAAAGTTAGTAAAGTTTGTAAATGAACGTGGAGGACATGCACATGTTTCAGAATTAAAAGAGCCACCAGCAAAATTTGGATCTTTTAAAGATATGTTTCAAACATTATTTGATCATGAAGTAATGGTGTCGAAATCAATTAACGATTTAGTGCATATAACCTTACAAGAAAAAGACTATGCTACACATAATTTCTTACAGTGGTATGTGTCTGAACAAATTGAAGAAGAGGCTTTAGCACGTAATATTTTAGATAAAATTAATTTAATTGGAGACGATAAAGGAGGTTTGTATTTGTTTGATAATGATGTGAAGCAAATAGTAGCACAAACGGCAGCAGCAGCACAGCAATAAGATTAATAAATATTTAGTAACTTTTTTGAAAAATTATAACAGATTTTATAGTTTCTTGTAAAACTCTATTTTAGAGTGAAAAAAATCGTTTTAATAATCCATAATTAATCACTAATTTTGCCAGATGCAAAAAATGAAAAATCTAGCGTATATTGTTGTGATGCTTTTAGCACTAACTTCGTGTGGAGAGTACCAAAAAGTATTAAACAAAGGAACTGTTGAAGATCAATACAAAATGGCTGTGAAAATGTACGAAGCACAAAAGTACGGAAAAGCATTACGTTTGTTTGAGAAAATTGTCCCTTCATATAGAGGAAAACCACAAATGGAGCGTATCCAATTTATGATAGCGCAATCTAATTTTAATGAGAAAAACTACAGTTTAGCTGGTTATTATTTTAATAGATTCACAGGGAATTACCCAAAGAGTTCTAAGAAAGAAGAAGCGGCTTTTTTATCAGCATTAAGTTATTATAAAGCAGCTCCTAGTTTTAGTTTAGATCCAACAGATACAAACAAAGCGTTAGAGTCTTTTCAAAAGTTTATAGATGCTTATCCAGATTCAGACAAGCAAGAAGAGGCAAATAAATATTATACAGAGTTACGCTCTAAATTAGAAAAGAAATATTTCGAAATAGCAAAAACATATTATAGAACTGCAGATTATGATTCGAGAAATTACAAGGCGGCAATCGTTGCTTTTGATAATTTATTAGAAGATTATTTAGGAACCAAGTATAAAGAAGAAGCTTTGTACTATCGTTTAAAAGCAGCGCATGATTTTGCAATGAAGAGTACGCAACGTAGAAAAGCAGAAAGAATAAAAGAAGCAGTAAAAGCGTACGATAAGCTTAAAAGAAACTTCCCAGAATCAAAATTCATGGAAGAATCAAACGAAATGTTAGCAACATTAAACAAAGAACAAGAACAATTAGTTAAAGGTTAAAAAATGGATTATAAAGAAACGAAAGCGCCGTTAAGTACAATAACTTATGACAAAGAAGCTATCGAGGCTCCAACGCATAATATTTATGAAGCTATTTCTATTATAGCAAAGAGAGCTACACAAATTAATTCTGATTTAAAAAAGGAATTAGTTGATAAGTTAGATGAGTTTGCTACTTATAACGATAGTTTAGAAGAAGTTTTTGAAAACAAAGAGCAAATCGAAGTTTCTAAATTTTATGAGCGTTTACCTAAGCCACATGCTATAGCAGTAGAAGAGTGGTTGAATGGTAAAGTTTATTATAGAACTCCAGAGACAAAATAATATGTCGGTACTAAGCGGTAAAAAAGTTTTACTTGGTGTTACCGCCGGTATAGCGGCATACAAAACAGCGAACTTAGTTCGTTTATTTATAAAATCGGGCGCAGAAGTCAAAGTAATTATGACTCCTGCGTCTAAAGATTTTATAACACCTCTTACACTTTCCACCTTATCAAAAAATCCAGTTCATTCTACTTTTTATGATAAAGAAGATGAAAATGAATTGTGGAATAATCATGTAGATTTAGGTTTGTGGGCAGATTTAATGTTAATTGCTCCAGCTACAGCAAATACCTTATCTAAAATGGCAAATGGTACTTGCGATAATTTATTATTAGCAACCTATTTGTCGGCAAAATGCCCAGTGTATTTTGCACCTGCGATGGATTTAGATATGTACCAACATCCATCAACAAAAACTAGTTTAGAAAGCTTACAAAGTTTTGGAAATATATTAATTCCTGCTACTTCTGGTGAATTAGCAAGTGGATTGGTAGGTGAAGGTCGTATGGCTGAACCTGAAGATATTGTTGATTTTATTGAGAAAGATATAGTATCTAAGTTACCACTTCGTGGAAAAAAAATATTAATTACCGCAGGACCAACTTATGAAGCGATAGATCCTGTTCGTTTTATTGGAAATCATTCTTCTGGTAAAATGGGGTTTGAAATTGCAAAAACAGCAGCTAACCTAGGAGCTGAGGTGTTTTTAATTGCGGGTCCATCACATCAACAAGTAAACCATTCATTTATTCATAGAATTGATGTAAAGTCAGCAGAAGACATGTATGACGCTTGTCATCAATATTATACTGATGTAGATGTAGCAGTGTTATCTGCTGCAGTTGCCGATTACAGACCAAAAAATGTGGCAAATCAAAAAATAAAAAAGAAGGAAGCAGCGTTAAGTATTGAGTTAGAACCAACTAAAGATATCCTAAAATCATTAGGAGAAATTAAGAAAAATCAGTTGTTAGTTGGGTTCGCCTTAGAAACGAACGATGAGGTACAAAACGCAAAAAGTAAGCTTACACGCAAAAATTTAGATTTTATTGTATTAAATTCGTTACGTGATGAAGGTGCTGGTTTTGCAACCGACACCAATAAAATTACAATTATTGATGCTGATTTGAACGAAAAATCATTTGATTTAAAGTCAAAAAAAGAAGTATCAAAAGATATCGTTAACGAAATAATACAAAAATTAGATGCGTAAGTTTTTCTTTATAGTTTTTCTTCTTTTAGTTGCTTTTTCTTCTTATTCGCAAGAGTTGAATGCTAACGTAATTATCAATTCAGATAAAGTACAAAGTAGTAACAAGCAAGTTTATCAAACGTTACAAAAAGCATTAACAGAGTTTATTAATGATAAACAATGGACGAACCGAAACTTTAAACAACAAGAACGAATTAACTGCGCATTCAATATCATTATAAACGAACAAAATGGGAGTAATTTCTCAGGGACTTTACAAGTGCAGTCAACACGACCTGTATATAACTCAACCTATGCTACCCCCGTTTTAAATATTAATGATACAAACTTTAACTTTCGTTATAATGAGTTTGATCCGTTAATTTACAATCCAACAGTTTACGAATCTAATTTAATTTCTATAATAGCTTTTTATGCGTATACGATTATAGGAGTAGATGCAGATACCTTTGCTTTGAAAGGAGGAGAGACTTATTTAAAACAAGCGGAAAACATTATGTTGTTAGCGCAATCTAATGGAGAGTCTGGTTGGCAAAATCAAGTAGGAAAACAAAATCGCTTTGCTTTAATAGATAATTTATTGTCTTCTAAGTTTAGTGCCTTACGAAGTATCTACTACAATTATCATCGTAATGGTTTCGATAATTTTGCAGACAATAAAAATTCAGCTAAAGAAGCAATTGAAAAAAGCGTTTTAGATTTAGACAAACTACACAATATTACTATTGGTAATTATATGATTCGCGTTTTCTTAGATGCTAAAGGAGATGAAATAGTAAATGTTTTTTCTGATGGAATTCCGTCTAAAAATCAATCACAAATGCTTACTGTCTTAAATAGAATTGCTCCAACCTATAAAAATAGGTGGAAAAATATTAAGTAAAATGAAGTTTAGAAAAATAGTTTTATTTTCAGTTCTAATCTTACTTATAATATTTGTTACGGTAAAAGGAATAGTACTTGATGGAGACTTAACAAAGTTTGACCACGTATTACTATTAATTATTTTCTTGTTTTTAATGTTTAAAGAGAAAGTTTATAAACTGTTGAAAATTCAATAGACTTCCTTAGTTTTTGGTCGATATAATTCAATCAAAATCCTTACTTTTATTCCTTTTAAAGAATAAAATTTGTTAACACATTTATCCATACAAAACTACGCGTTAATCAATCAGTTATCGATTGATTTTACAAAAGGATTATCTATTATTACAGGTGAAACTGGAGCAGGGAAATCCATTTTATTAGGAGCTTTAGGGCTTGTAATGGGAAATCGTGCCGACTTAGCTGCTTTAAAAGACACAGAAAAAAAATGTGTTATTGAGGCTCAATTTTCTGTTGAAGGATATGCTTTACAAGAGTTATTTAAAGAGTTAGATCTCGATTATGAACAAGAAACCATAATTCGAAGAGAAATTTTGCCTTCGGGCAAATCGAGAGCTTTTGTTAATGATACACCAGTTACTTTATCGATATTAAATGCTTTAAAAACAAAGCTAATTGATATTCATTCGCAACATCAAACCATGCAGTTGTCAGATGTATCTTTTCAATTCTCTGTTATTGATGCCTTAGCAAAAAATCAAGCTAAAATAGCATCGTATAAAAGAGGCTTGCGTACGTATAACAAATTACGAAAAGAGCTGAAAGTACTTCAAGAAGAAACTGAGAAATCGAAAGAGCAGTACGAGTACAATTTACATTTGTTTAATGAGTTTGAAGAGGCTAATTTAAAAGAAGGAGAACAAGAAGTTTTAGAAGAAAAGTTAGATAAATTAAACAATATTGAAGAAATAAAGTTGAACTTATCTGAAGCTTTAGGTGTTTCGATTAATGAAGAAATAGGAATTCAAACATTGCTAAATTCTTTAGAGAGTAAACTGCAAAAAATTAGTTCTTTTTCCAAGCAATATGAAGAGTTAGCGAATCGCGTAACAAGCGTGAAAATTGAGTTAGATGATGTAGTTACTGAGTTAGAAAGTGCGAATGAAGAAGTTGAATTTAATCCGAATGAAATAGAAGAGTTGAATGATAGGTTACAATTAATCTACAATCTTCAAAAGAAACATTCAGTATCAACTATAAGTGAATTACAAGAAATTCATGCATCATTATCTGAAAAAGTAGCGCAGGTTGAAGATGCAGGAGGAATAGTGGCTCAAAAAGAAGCAGAAATTAAAGAGGTAGCTAAGAAGTTAGATGACGTAGCAAAAATGATTACGACATCTAGAAATAAAGTAATTCCGAAGTTGAAAAAAGAGTTAGAATATCTTTTGTCGGAATTAGGAATGCCAAATGCTCGTTTTGCTATTGAATTATTAACATCTGAAGAATACTTATCAAACGGAAAAGACAATTTACAATTTTTATTCTCAGCAAACAAAGGAGGTAATTTTGGAGAATTGAAAAAGGTAGCATCAGGAGGGGAATTATCTCGTATCATGTTGTCGATTAAAAAAATACTATCAGAGAATATACAATTACCAACGATTATTTTTGATGAGATTGATACTGGAGTTTCAGGAGAAGTATCTAATAAAATTGCAAAAATAATGCAAGATATGAGCGCTCACATGCAGGTAATAACCATAACACATTTACCTCAAATAGCTTCAAAAGGCGTGCAGCACTATAAAGTGTTTAAAGGAGAAGAAAAAGGAGTAACAACCTCTAATTTAAAGTTATTGTCAGAAGACGAACGTATTAGAGAAATAGCAGAGATGTTAAGTGGAAAAAACGTTTCTGAAAGTGCTTTAATTCACGCAAAAGAATTATTAAATTAAGAGTATATTTGCTTTCAAAACAAACAACGATAGACTAAAATATTTTAAATATGTATAATTTATTAAAAGGAAAAAAAGGAATCATTTTTGGAGCATTAGATGAAAATTCTATTGCATGGAAAGTTGCTGAACGTGCTCATGAAGAAGGAGCAGAGTTTGTATTAACCAACGCGCCAATCGCTATGCGTATGGGAGGTATCAAAGATTTAGCAGCGAAGACAGGATCAGAAATTATTCCAGCTGACGCAACTTCTATGGATGACTTAAACAATTTAGTTGAAAAGTCTATGGAAATTTTAGGAGGTAAAATCGATTTCGTTTTACACTCAATCGGTATGTCAGTAAATGTACGTAAAGGACGTCATTATACAGATTCTAAATACGATTTTACAACGAAAGGATGGGACGTTTCAGCGGTATCTTTTCACAAGGTAATGAACGTTTTATATAACAAACAAGCCATGAATGAGTGGGGGAGTATTGTTGCATTAACGTATATGGCAGCACAACGTGTATTCCCAGATTATAATGATATGGCTGATAACAAAGCGTATTTAGAGAGTATTGCACGTAGTTTTGGGTATTTTTTCGGAAGAGATCATAAAGTGCGTGTAAACACAATTTCTCAATCACCTACACCAACAACTGCAGGTCAAGGAGTGAAAGGGTTTGACGGATTTATTTCGTATGCTGAAAAAATGTCACCATTAGGAAACGCAACAGCATTAGAATGTGCTGATTATACAATTTCATTATTCTCTGATTTAACTAAAAAAGTAACTTTACAAAACTTATTCCACGATGGAGGTTTCTCTAATATGGGAGTGAGTGATGCAGTAATGGAAAGATTTACTGAAGAGTAAGATCTTTACTGAAATACAATATAGATAAAATGCAAATCGTTAGATTTGCATTTTTTATTGAACTCATCTTTTCTTTTTGTTTTTAACCGAAAATGAGTTGAAATTTGTTCAGATAAGGCACTTTTTGAAAGATACAGCAAGACTATATGTAAGAAAAGTAACGAAATATGAGCAAATTTGAAACATTTTTTAGGAAATAGAAAAAGGGAAGATGAGTTCACTAATAGCTACAAAATGAACAATATTTTACAGATAGAAAAGGAGTTAGCGCCATTAAGGCAACAATTAAAAGAGCACGAATTATACAATTCGTTAAAGCATATTAATGATGTAAAATTATTTATGGAATCACATGTGTTCGCTGTGTGGGATTTTATGTCGTTGTTAAAGGCTTTACAACGAGAGCTTACCTGTGTAACTTTACCTTGGCTACCTGCCGTAAATACAAAAACAGCACGTTTTATCAATGAAATTGTGTTAGGTGAAGAAACTGATGAAAATGAATTAGGAGAACCTAAGAGTCATTTTGAAATGTATATTGATGCTATGCGTCAAGCAGGAGCGAGTACTGTTCAAATTTCAAGTTTTATTTCAGATATTATTGATGGAAAACCTGTTGAATTAGCCATAGAAGATTGTTCTATAATTGATGAAGTAAAAGACTTTGTAAACTTTTCTTTTGAAGTTATCAAAACAAGACAACCACATATCATTGCATCAAGTTTTACCTTTGGAAGAGAAGACGTGATTCCAGATATGTTTTTAGAAATTGTAAGAAATACTGAAGAGAAAGAAGGAAGTTCATACAGTAAACTTACTTATTATTTGAATAGACACATTGAGCTAGATGGTGATGAACACGGACCGTTATCATTACAAATGATAGAAGAACTATGTGGTGAAGATCAGCAAAAGTGGGATGATGTGTTATATTACGCGAAAGAATCACTACAGAAAAGAATTCAACTTTGGGATGGAATCGCTAAACAAATTAATCAAGCAGTTTTAGCGTAATGAATTTACAATTTTCAATAATAGTACCTGTTTACAATCGACCACAAGAAATTGATGAGTTGTTGGAAAGTTTGACTAAACAAGAGTTGAAAGACGACTTTGAGGTACTTATTATTGAGGATGGTTCAGAAGACTCATCAGAAGAAGTTATAAATAAATACATTTCACAACTTAATCTAAACTACTTTTTTAAGGAAAATAGCGGAGCAGGAGCAAGTCGTAATTACGGAATGGAAAGAGCATCAGGAAATTATTTTATTATTTTAGATTCAGATGTTATTGTTCCACCACAGTATTTATCTCAAGTAAAAAAAACGTTAGAAGAAAATTATACAGATGCTTTTGGAGGGCCTGATGCTGCGCATCCTAATTTTACAGCTTTACAAAAAGCAATTAATTATTCGATGACTTCGGTATTAACTACAGGAGGAATTCGAGGTAAGAAGAAGTCGGTTGGTAAATTTCAACCCAGAAGCTTCAATCTAGGCTTGTCAAAAGTTGCTTTTGAGAAAACAAATGGTTTTTCTAAAATGAAAGCAGGAGAAGATATTGATTTAACTTTTCGTTTGTGGGAAAACGGTTTTGAAACGCAACTAATAGCTAAAGCTTTTGTATATCATAAACGTAGGAGTACCATTAAACAGTTTTTTAAACAAACATTTGCTTTTGGTACAGCTAGACCTGTTTTAAATAAAATGTATCCTGAAACAGCTAAATTAACTTATTGGTTTCCGAGTTTGTTTATTATAGGAATTGATATTGCGGTTATCGCAGTTTTCTTTGGATATTGGCAATTGTTGGCTTTTTACGGAATTTACTTTACTTGTATTTTTTTAGATTCTCTAATTCAAAATAAAAATCTACAAGTAGCTTTATTGAGTGTTGTTACAACTCTTACTCAGTTTTATGGCTACGGATTAGGTTTTTTAGAGTCTCGATTTCTAAAAAAATAAAAGCTCCCAATTTCTTGAGAGCTTTTGTTAATTATAATTTTTTTTAAAATTATTTTTCAGGATTTAAAACTCCTAAGATATATCCGTTAGTTAAATATTTCTTAGCTATTTTTTGAATATCTTTTGTCGTTAAAGAATTTACACTCTTTTCAAAAGAAGCTATGTCTGAGACATCGTTGTTTTGGTAGTCTACATTTTTAATAGTACTTAACCAAAATTGATTCTTTTTAAGCTCTTCTTTGTAGTCAGCAATCATTCCTTTTTGAGCTTTCATTAAATCTTCTTTTGTAGGTCCATTTTTAACTACAGAAGCAACTTCAGCAACAGAAATGTTCTTTAATTTTTCAACATTTTCAGGTGCACAAGGGTATGCAATTGTAAAGTTATACCAACCGTAAGGCATTTTGTTTATGCTACCACGAGCACCAGCAGAATAAACACCACCTTCTTGCTCACGTAGTTTTTCAATTAACTTAATTCCTACAACTTCTCCTAAAACTTTAAAGGCTAAAGCATCTTTTTTGTTGTATTTCGCTTCTCCTTGGTAGGTAATACGAACGTTACTTTTAGGATCTTTTCCTTTTTCTACTATTTTAGTGTGTGAACCTGATAAAGGTCTGAAATCAGTAACATTGTATTTTTCGTTTGAATTTTTCCCTGGTAAACCAGCAATATATTTAGTTGCGTATTCAGCAAGTTTCTTTTCATCAACATTTCCAACAAAATAGAAGTTAAAGTCTCCAGCATCTGCAAAACGCTCTTGATACTTTTTATATGCTAAGTTGTAATCAGCTTTTTCATATTTTTCAGGAGACGGGAAGCCTGTATAACGAGGATCTTTTCCGTAAACAAACTCACTCATTTCTTTTTGGAAGAAGAAATTAGGACTAGCTAGTAGATTTCCTAAGAAACTTTTTTGCTTATTTACATACGAATTAAAAGCTTTTTCATCTTTGTTTAAAGAAGTGAAGTATAAATGCACCATTTGGAATAATTCTTCTAAATCTTTAGGTGTAGCAGAACCTCTAAATCCTTCACTTATTCCACCGATATAAGGAGAAACACGAACGATTTTACCAGACATCATTTTAGATAAATCTGTTTTAGAGAAACCATTAATTCCTGCTTCAGAAAGTCCGCTATTTGCAAAAGCAGTAGCTTTTAATTCTTTATCAGAGTATAACGAAGTTCCACCGAAACTAAACGCTTCAAATAAAACTTCATCGTTTTTAAAGTCAGTTTTCTTATAAGTAATCTTAGCTCCGTTACTTAAAACCATCGTTTTTGTACCTAAATCTTTGTTTTCAGTAACCTTAGTAATAGTACCAGGAGTTGGTTGTTTTGTAATTAAAGAAGCAGCTACAGCTTTATCTTCATAAGGTTTTAACTCTTTAGTTTTAACGTTGTTTAAAGCATCTAATACCTGTTGTTCAGTTACAACTTTTTTAGGTCCAGTAATAACTACAACACGGTTATCATCATGTAAATAATTGTTAATTAGGTTGTTTATTTCTTCTAATTTTACAGAAGGTAATAATTTTTGATGAGTCTTATATCTCCATTCAATACCTGGAATTGGCTTTTGCTCTAAGAAATTGTTTACATATTGACCAATAATTCTGTTAGACTCTCTTTTGTCTTTATCTTTAAAAGACTTTTCCATGCGAGCACTAACGCTCATTTTTGCACGATCTAATTCTCCTTGTTGAAAACCGTATCTTTTAACACGCTCGCTTTCATCTAATAAAGCTTGTAATCCTTTTAATTGACCATCGGCACTTACACTTGCTCTTGATTGGTAAGCTTCTTTACCACGAGCCCATGTTCCACCATGATAACTGAATCCGTAAACAAAAGGAGGGTTTTCGCTATTACGTAATTCCTCTAAACGATTATTAATCATTTGAGCAAATAGCGATTGAACAATTGAATTTCTGTAATCAGCAACAGTTGTTTCTGGTTTTGCTTCATCATAATCTTTGTACATTAACTGTACACTAGCAAAAGGAGCTTCTTTATCAGCTTCAATCGCGATAAAAGTTTCTTTGTGATTTTTTAATGGAGCAACTTCTCTTTTACGAGGATTTTTAACTGCAGGTATTTTACTAAAGTGCGATTTGATTTTTTCTTCTAAAATGTCAACACTTACATCACCAACAGCTACAACAGCCATTAAATCTGGACGATACCAATCTTTATGAAAGCGACGAATACTTTCGTGTTTAAAATTTTCTATGTTTTCTTTAGTACCGATAGGTAATCTTTCAGCATATTTAGAACCATGCATTACCTTTGGTAAATACTTTTCTAACATACGGCTGTCAGCTCCTCTACGAGAACGGTATTCTTCTAAAACTACACCACGTTCTTCGTCAATGTCTTTTCCTTCTAATAAAGCACCATGCGCCCAATCTTCAAGAATTTGAAATCCTTTTTCTAGTTTTTCTTGGTCATCACTTGGAATAGGCAAGATGTATACAGTTTCATCAAAACCTGTATAAGCGTTTAAGTGTGCTCCAAACTTTACTCCGATAGACTGTAAATAATCTACCAATTCGTTCTTTTTAAAGTTTTTGGTACCATTAAAGTTCATGTGCTCCATAAAGTGAGCCAATCCTAACTGGTCATCATCTTCTAAAATAGAACCTGCATTTACAACTAATCGTAATTCTACTTTGTTGGCTGGTTTCGGATTCTGTTTGATGTAGTAGGTCATTCCGTTTGATAGTTTTCCTATCTTAACTGAAGGATCAGTCGGAATGTTCATAGCAGTTACTTTTTCTTTTTTGTTTAGCTTTTGTTGTGTTTCTTTTAAAGCTTGACTATACCCCGTGGATATAATGAAGGCCAGGGATAGCCCTAATACTACTTTTTTCATAGTGAAAGAATTTTTAATTTGAGAGCAATTTACAAGGAATTATTAATAAACTAAAGAATTAGTTATTTAAATTGTGTTAAAATAAAAAAAACTCCCAAATTTTTGAGAGCTTTTAAATAGTTAGATAATTTCTTTTATATTTTCGGGTGGTCTACCCACTACAGCTTTATTTCCGTTAATAACTATAGGACGTTCTATTAATTTTGGATTTTCAACCATTGCTTTAATGATTTCAGCATCTGATAGTTCTTTTCCTTTATATTCCTCTTTCCAAATTTTTTCATTTTTACGAACTAAATCAATCGGAGAAATATTTAATAAACTAATAACTCCTTTTAATTCTTCTTCAGAAGGAATAGTATCTAAATATTTTACGGTTTTAAACTCTTTACCAGAGTTTTCTAAAATTTCTAAACTTTGTCTTGATTTAGAACAACGTGGATTGTGGTATATTTTTATCATTATTAAGAGTTTTATAGTATTAATCTTCTTTTTGTCCCATCATCATTAAATAGGCTTTTAAAAACGGATTGATGTTTCCGTCCATAACAGCATCTACATTTCCTGTTTCATGAGCTGTACGGACATCTTTTACCAGTTTATATGGGTGCATTACGTAGTTACGAATCTGGCTTCCCCATTCATTTTTCATTTTGTTTGCTTCAATTTCATCACGAGCAGCTAAACGTTTTTGTAACTCAATTTCGTACAATTGCGATTTCAGCATTTGCATTGCGGTAGCTCTATTATCATGCTGTGAACGTGAGTTAGAACACTGAATTTGAATTCCTGTAGGTTTATGCAAGAGCTGAACTTTAGTTTCAACTTTGTTTACATTCTGTCCACCAGCTCCACTAGAACGGGCTGTAGTAATTTCAATATCGGCTGGATTGACTTCAATTTCGATAGAATCATCTGCAACAGGATATACGTAAACAGAAGCAAATGAAGTATGACGTTTAGCGTTGCTATCAAAAGGAGAAATACGCACCAAACGGTGTACACCATTTTCACCTTTTAACCATCCAAAGGCATAATCACCATCAAACTCTAAAGTTACTGTTTTTATACCTGCAACATCACCTTCTTGGTAGTTTAAGGTCTTTATTTTAAAACCTTGTTTTTCTGCCCACATGGTATACATACGAGTAAGCATTTCTGCCCAGTCACAACTTTCAGTTCCACCAGCACCTGCTGTAATTTGTATCGTAGCACTTAAACTATCACCTTCTTCAGAAAGCATGTTTTTAAATTCAATATCTTCTAAGAAAGTAGCTGTTTTTTCAAATTGTTCTTCTACTTCACTATCTTCAACATCACCTTCTTTATAAAAATCGTACAAAACTGTTAAATCGTCGTTCATAGCCGTAACAGTATTGTAGTCTTCTACCCATTTTTTCTTAAAACGAAGAGATTTCATAATAGCTTCAGCCTCTTTCGGATTGTTCCAAAAATCAGGATTTGCAGTTTTTTCTTCTTCATTTGAAATTTCAATTAACTTCTTGTCAATTTCTAAATATCCTTTTAACTTGCCAATTCGTTCAGCGATATTTTTAAGCTGTTCGTGTGTAATCATAGATGCAAAAATACATTTTAAAAATCGTAGTTAGAAATGGAAATAAACTTAATAAGTGATACTGTAACAAAGCCAACTCAAGGAATGTTGGAAGCAATGATGAGAGCTAAGGTAGGAGATGATGTTTTTAAAGCAGATCCAACAGTGAATTTGTTACAAGAAAAGGTAGCTGATATGTTTGGAATGGAAGCTGCGTTATTTTTTCCTTCGGGAACCATGGCTAATCAAACTGCGATAAAGATTCATACACAGCCAGGTGATAGAATGTTTTGTGATAAATGGGCACATGTATATAATTATGAAGGAGGTGGAGCAGCGTTTAATGCAGGAGTAACTTCTTGTTTGATTGATGGTGACAAAGGAATGTTTACTGCAGAACAATTGGAAAGTGTTGTAGGAAGGAGAAATGATATTCATACACCGTATAGCAGACTAGTTTGTGTTGAAAATACTACGAATAAAGGAGGAGGAGCTTGTTGGGGTTTTGAAGAGTTGCAAAAGGTTCAAAAAGTAGTTAAAGCTAATGATTTAGCATATCATTTAGATGGAGCACGTTTATTTAACGCATTGGTAGCAAAAAATGAAACTACTAAGCAATATGGAGAGTTATTTGATACGATTTCAATTTGTTTGTCAAAAGGATTAGGAGCTCCTGTTGGTTCTGTTTTGGTGGGAAGCAAAGAACATATTGAAAAAGCCTTACGTGTGCGTAAATTGTTTGGTGGTGGAATGCGACAAGCAGGTTTTTTAGCCGCAGCAGGAATTTATGCTTTGGATAATCAAGTAGAGCGTTTAACTGAAGATCATAAAAAAGCAAAAGAAATAGGAAAGGTGTTAGAAAATTGTTCGTATGTTAAAAAAGTAGAGCCTATTGAAACAAATATTGTTATTTTTTATGTAGAAGATTCAATATATCCAGATTATTTTATGAAAAAGATGGCAGACAGAGGTATATTACTAATTTCAATGGGTGAAGGAAAAATACGTATTGTAACACATTTAGACTATACTGATGAGATGCATGAGAAATTATTAGAAGAGTTGAAGTCATTTTAAATAAAAAGAGAGGTTGTTTTACAACCTCTCTTTTTTTAGTTTAATTCTTCAAGTTTAGCTAACTCTTTGTAGTTTTTATTCAGCTTACGTAATAATATACCATATAGTAATTGGTAAAAGCACCATAAAATCACTACCATAATGATTAATAACACGATAGTAACAATTATAGAAACTAAAATTTGTTTAGAATTGAATTCTGGATGAGTTTTAAGTGTAGCAATTGAAACAATAACTCCAAAAATAAAAACATATAACAAATTAAATAAAACATAGTACTTTACAGTTTTTCTTGTTTTAATAATCTTGTCCATTAAAGTTTTTGTAGAGTCGACTACAGATATACTTTTATAATTTAAATAAAACTTAATTAAAAAATAGAATAGTATTGGATAAAGAACAAATTGTGAATAAAACATGAAGTTGTATAATCCAAGTTGTCTGTATTCGTTATAAGCCTCTTCCATGTCAAAAATAAAATAGAAAGAATTCAAGAAAATAAATTCTAAAATTCCAATAATAAAAATCCATTTCACTATTGATGAAGACTTGGAGTGTGCCATCTTATATATATCGACCTTAGAAACTTTGCGTGTCTCTTCTGGTTGGTTTTCCCAAGCTTTTTTATATTTATCTAAATCCATTAACTTATGGGTTTAATACTTTTTTTAATTTACCCTTCGCCCTAGTCATTTTTACTCGAGCATTTACTTCACTAATTCCTAAGGTATCTGAAATTTCTCTGTAAGATTTATCTTCCAAATACAAAAAGATGAGTGCTTTATCAATATCATTTAATTTACGTATTGCACTGTATAGTGCTTTTAATTGTAACTCTTCTGTGTCGTCATAATCCTCTGCTTTAATTTTAAATGAATACTCTGAAATGTCCTGTGTCTGTATAGTTCTAGTTGATTTACGATATAAAGAAATTGCAGTGTTAAGCGCTACACGATACATCCAGGTACTAAATTTTGCATCTCCTCTAAACTTGCTGTAATTTTTCCATAGTTGAATAGTGATTTCTTGAAACAAATCATTGTGAGCATCTTGGTCGGTCGTGTAAATTCTACATACCTTATGTACAATGTTTTGATTGGCTTCGAAATCGTCTAAAAATTTATTTTCTAGTTCTTTTTCCACAAAGTTTGATAAAGTTGATATGTTATAAGTAGCCTAAAAATACAAATTGTTACAACTCATCCTAAAAAAAATACAATTCAGTTTGTTTTTGTTTTTAAAAGCTGATTTCTAGAAGAGATTTGTACAAGAATTAACCATAAAAACAACATTATGAAATTTTTTACACACATTTTAATCGTAATAGTAGTGTTTACTGTCGAAACAATTTCTGCTCAAAAACAGAACATCACAGCTACAGTTGTTAACGCAACATCAGATGTTGGAAACATCAAATATGCGTTATATACTAAAGAGAATTTTAGAAAAGAACCAGTACAAGCAAAAGAAGCTAAGATAAAGGAAGGAAAAAGTACTGTAGTATTTGAAAATATACCTGCTGGTGAGTATGCAATTATTTGTTTTCACGATGCAAATAATAATAACAAAATGGATTTTGAACCTAATGGAATGCTTTTAGAAGATTATGGAGCATCAAATAATAATTTATCTCGTTTTGGACCACCTCAATATGAAGATGCAAAGTTCTTAGTTAAGGATAAAGATGTATCTTTCGATATTAAATTTTAATGAACTAGAGTAAACTTAAGTTTGTAGTAAGTAAAAGAAAAGAAATGAGAACACCATTAAAAAAAACACTTAACAACTTAAAAAATGATATTTGGATCTGTACAAAGCTTACAATCATTTTTGGTGTTGTTTTTACTTTAATAAATCAGGCATTTACTTTAAAAGAAGCAGGATTGGTGTTTTTATTTTCTGCAATGTATTCTTTTGTTTTAGGTTTAGGAAATGGAATTATAAATAACTACTTAAGTGAAAAGTGGGATTGGGTTTTACAAACTAATCAACGAGTATGGGCTGGTATTGTTGCAACAATAAGCTATACGGTAGTGGCGGTATTATTAATCCATTATGTACAATACTTTGTTATTTTTAATAATAATATAGATAACTTTTTTAAAGGTCAGTTTTTGTGGATGCATTTATTTGCAATTATACTTTCATTAGCCATTGCTGTGTTTTTTCATGCGAAAGATTTTATGGTAAACTGGAAGGCATCAGTAAAACAAGAAACCACACAGCATGAAATAGTAGCTAAAACAGAAACAGCAAAGTTTGAAACCTTAAAGAGTCAAATAGATCCACACTTTTTATTCAATAGCTTAAATGTACTTACCTCTTTAATAAGTGAAAACCCAAAGCAAGCAGAAAAGTTTACCACAAAATTATCTAAAGTATATAGGTATGTATTAGAGCAACGAAATAAAGAACTAGTACCAATTCAAGAAGAATTACAATTTGCTAAGACGTATATGGAATTATTACAAATGCGTTTTGAAGAAGCTGTACAATTTAATATACCTGAAGAAGTAAGTAATCCCGATTTAAAAATAGTTCCGTTATCGCTACAATTATTATTAGAGAATGCAGTAAAACATAACGTGGTTTCTTCAACTAAACCTTTAGAAATAAACATTTTTGAAGAAGAAGGTTTCTTAAAAATTCAAAATAATATTAATCCAAAAGAAGCTATAGGAAAAAGTACAAAAGTAGGATTAAGAAATATAGTAGATCGTTACGGTTTAATAACCGATAGAAACGTTCAAATAGTTAATAATAATAAAACATTTACAGTGTGTTTACCGCTGTTAATTAATATAAAAGATAGTATCATGGATACAAAAAGCTTAGAAAATAGTAATTACGTAAAAGCAGTAGAAAAGGTAGAAAAACTAAAAGAGTTTTACCAAAACTTAGTTTCGTATTGTATAGTCATCCCTTTTTTAATATTTATAAACCTTAAAACATATTCAAAATTTCAATGGTTTTGGTTTCCAATGATAGGTTGGGGAATAGGATTAGTTTTTCATTACCTAGAAGTAAATAATTACAATTTATTCTTAGGTAAAAACTGGGAAGAACGTAAGATTAAGGAGTTAATGGATGATGATAAAAACTATAAATAAAATGAGAAAAGATTATAGAATTGAATATAAATACGCAAAGGCAAAAAAGAGAGTAGAAAAAATAAAAGGTCTATACATTCATCTTGTAGTAACTGTGTTAATTATACCAGTATTGATTTTTATAAACTTAAAGTTTGTACCTAGTTACCATTGGTTTTATTTTCCAACTATAGGAATGTTTTTAGGGCTGTTTTTTCATTGGTTTGGGATTTTCGGAATAGAAAAAATAGGTTTAGGAAAAGACTGGGAAGAACGAAAAATTAAAGAATTTTTAGAAAATAATAGCAATGGAAAATAATTATACAGAAGAAAAAAGATATTTAGAAGCTAAAAAGAAAATAAAACAAGTAAAAGGGTTTTATGCTCATCTTTTGGTAAATATAATTTCAATAATAATCATTGTAGTAGTAAACTTAAAATTTTCACCTTATTATCACTGGTTTTGGTTTCCAGTTATAGGAATAGTACTAGTTACTTTTATTCATTGGATGTTAGTTTTTGGTGTTGATTTTTTGGTGTTTGGAAAAGATTGGGAGGAAAAGAAGATAAATGAATACCTAAATAAAAAGGATTAGTATGAAAAGAGATTATACAGAAGAACATAAATACTTATTAGCGAAAAAAAGAGTAGAAAAAATTAAAGGTTTTTATTGGCATTTAGCAGCATACATAATTGTGAATATATTTATTTCGGTTGTAGTTATTATGGGATTGATGAATGAAGATAAATTAACTTTTACAAAAGCAATAACTAATTTTGGGGTGTATGCTACTTGGTTTTTTTGGGGGATTGGAGTCTTTTTTCATTGGTTAGGAGTATTTGGAACCAATATATTCTTTAATAAAGAATGGGAGCAACGTAAAATACAAGAATATCTAGATGAACTAAGAAAGAAAGAAAATGGAAACTTTAAATAGAGAACAACAATATATAAGAGCTCAAAAAAGAGTAAATGAAATCAAAAAGTTCTATAAACATTTAGTGTTTTACATGCTTATAAACTTAGTTTTTATAGGAAGAAGAATATATAAAGATATTGTTTATAGAGACGAATCTGTTATGGATGCTTTCTTAGATATAAACAATTATAATTTATTTTTTTGGTGGGGAGTTATAGTATTTTTACACGGATTTAATGTTTTTGCGAAAGAAAGGCTTTTTTCTAAAAACTGGGAAGATCGTAAGATTAAAGAATATATGAATAAATAATTGCTAAAAATAAACAAGTCATGAATGTTATAATTATTGAAGATGAAAAACCAGCAGCAAGAAGATTAAGTAGGATGTTGGCCGAATTAGGTATAGAGGTTAAGCAAATGCTTCACTCGGTAGAAGAATCGATTAACTGGTTTCAAAATAATTCCCATCCTGATTTAATATTTTTAGATATTCAACTTTCAGACGGATTATCATTCGAAATTTTTGAAGAAGTAACTGTGAAATCAGCTATCATTTTTACAACCGCTTATGACGAGTATGCACTAAAAGCATTCAAGTTAAACTCTATTGATTATCTCTTAAAACCAATAGATGAAGACGAGTTAAAAGTAGCAGTAGATAAGTTTAAAGAACACCAGCCTTTACAGAATAATATACAAGTCAATATAAATGATATCCGTAAGTTATTGATCAACCCTGTTGATAGAAAATACAAAAAGCGATTTACAATAAAAGTAGGTCAACATTTAAAAATTATAAATATTGAAGATATTGAATGTTTTTACTCAGAAAATAAAGCAACTTATATACATACCAATTCCAATAGAAACTATTTAATAGATAACTCTTTAGAATATTGGCAAGAAGAGTTAGATCCAGAACAGTTCTTTAGAGTAAATAGAACATTTATAGTACACATAAATGCTATCAAAGATATTGTGTCTTACACTAACTCACGCCTACAACTAAAACTAAATTCTTATAAAGATTCAGAACTAATTGTAAGCAGAGAGCGTGTTAAGGATTTTAAATGTTTTATTGAGTAAGTATTTTTCTAAAAGAATCAATTTGAGGCATAGCTTCAGGATGTATGTCATTTCCATCTTCAGTAAACCAAGCATGAGTACTACCAAGATAGTTCATGCCTAAATATTTAGCACTTTCAATAAAAGGCATTTCAAAACCATCTCTAAGGTCATTTGCCCCAGAGTTGCTAATCATAGCCATATTTTTACCTCGTAATTGTCTACCTAAATCTTTTTTGTATTTTAACAAGTCAGACAAACGATCAAAAAATATTTTTAAAGTAGCACTCATGGTATACCAATACACAGGGGTTGCAAAAACAATCGTATCATAGTTATTAATAACTTCTTCCATCACAGGAATAAAATCGTCATTAGCATTGCTAAAGTCATATTCAAAAACACCAATGTTTTTTGTTTTTAAGTCGATAACATCAAAAGAGTTGTTGCTGTTGAGGTAGCTAATAACTTTATTAGTGTTTCCTGTGCTTTTAGAACTAGCTTGTATAATAATTGTTTTATTCATCTGTTGCTTATTTGGAAATAAAGCTCAAAAAAATAAATAAAAGAATATCTTGGATTTAATTGTAATATTTGATAATAACCAAGAAAAAATCAATAGAAGAAGTCTATATTTTTGTACTTTTATGCTATAAAAAAAGCGGATGAACACAAATACCTACATATTTTCTAAAAAAAGGAAGTTAAATGAATTTTCTACTAAAGAAGTTGTTGATAATGCTAAGAAGAAGCTGAAAAAATCAAGAAAAAAAATTAGTGATTTACAAGACACAATGTATGCAGAAGGTAAGTATAGTGTTTTATTGTGTTTACAAGGAATGGATACAGCCGGTAAAGATAGTTTAATTCGAGAAGTTTTTAAAGATGTTAATGCACGTGGAGTAGTGGTACATAGTTTTAAAGTACCAACAGATTTAGAGTTGAAGCACGATTTTTTATGGCGCCATTACATAGCATTACCCGCAAAAGGAAAAATAGGAGTTTTTAATCGTACACATTACGAGAATGTTTTGGTAACAAGAGTGCATCCAGAGTATATATTTGCTGAAAATATTCCGACAGTAAAAAGTTTAGATGATTTAACTGATACTTTTTATCATAGTAGAATGGAACGTATTAATCAGTTTGAGAAACACATATCTGAAAACGGAACTATTATTTTAAAGTTCTTTTTAAACGTGTCTAAAGAAGAACAAAAAAACAGACTATTACGTAGATTAAACATTCCAGAAAAAAACTGGAAATTTTCCGCAGGTGATCTTGAGGAACGAAAGTTATGGGATACATATCAAGAGTGTTATGAAGATATGTTACAAAGAACATCAACAAATTATGCTCCTTGGTATGTAATACCTGCAGATGATAAACCTACAGCACGTTACATTGTAGCAAAAACATTAGAAAAAGAATTAGAAAAATATAATTTTAAAGAGCCTACACTTCCAAAGAAAGTGTTAGACCAAATAGATAAATTTAAAAAAGAATTAACGAACGAATAATATATAGAAAAGACAATAATAGATATATGTAAAGTAAATAGAATATTGTCTTTAAGCACTACAAAAAATGAATTTAAATTTAACAAAACCAATCGTATTTTTTGATTTAGAAACAACAGGAATAAACATTGCTAAAGATAGAGTAGTAGAGATATCTATTTTAAAAGTGTTTCCTAATGGAAATAAAGAAAGTAAAACATGGTTGGTAAATCCAGAAATAGAAATACCAAAAGAAGCTTCAGAAATTCATGGAATTACTAACGAAAAAGTAGTTACAGAACCAACTTTTAAAGAATTAGCACCGCAAATTAATGAGTTGATAGGAGATGCTGACTTAGCAGGATTTAACTCTAATCGATTTGATATTCCTTTATTAGCAGAAGAGCTGCTTCGAGCAGGAATTGATTTTAATATGAATAATCGTAAAGCAGTTGATGTACAAACTATTTTTCATAAAAAAGAACAGCGAACACTAAGTGCTGGATATCAATTTTATTGTGGAAAAGAGTTAGTAGGAGCGCATGGAGCAGAAGCGGATACAAAGGCAACCTATGAAATTTTATTAGCACAGGTTGAAAAATATGAAGATTTAGAAAACTCAGTAGAAGCATTGAGTGAATTTTCAACCCACGGAAAAAGAGCAGATTTTGCAGGGTTTATTTTATTTAATGATAAAGATCAAGAAATCTTTTCTTTTGGGAAGTATAAAGGAAGAACTGTAGAAGAAGTACTAAAAGAAAATCCAGGATACAATGCTTGGATTCAGAATGCTGATTTTCCTTTGTACACAAAAAAGGTTTTAAAAGAAATAAAAGAACGAATGTCGGCACCGAAAGATACGATGACTGATGAAGAAAAGCTACAAGCTTTACAACAGAAGTTTAATTTACATTAAGTGTTTGAAAATTAACAACTACTTAAGAGCTCTTATAATTTTCAATTTTTACATTCGTTAAAAATTTAGTTATGAGAGTTTTTCTTTTTCTATGTTTTGTAAGTATTACAGCATTTTCACAAACAGTAGTTTTAAAAAATAAAGTAATAGATGCATATACAAATGATCCTGTTGCTTATGCGAATATTAGTTTTTTAAATGAAAATGTAGGGGTGTCTTCCGATGAAAATGGTCACTTTTCATTACAGATCAATAAAAAATTATTGAAAAGTAAAGTACATGTTTCTTGTTTGAATTATAAAGACACTGTTGTATTAGCATCGGTTTTACAGAGTGAATCTCTTAAACTTCAACCAAAATTATATGAGCTAGAGGAAGTAATAATTTCAAATAAAGCGGATAGAGAGTTAGTTGTTGATGATTACAAAAGAAGAGATATAAAAGCTAGTTTTGGAGGAAGAAAAGGATCACCTTGGATAGTAACCAAGTATTTTCCTTATAAAAGTGAATATAAAAAATTCCCTTTTTTAAAGAGTGTAACGATTTATTTTACAAGTTTTCTTTCTAGAAAGAAAGCAAAATTTAGGGTTCGTTTCTTTAAAGTTGATGAAAAAACAGGTAAACCATCAGAAGATATACTAAAAGAAAGTTTAATTGTTGATGTAAAAAAGACAAAAGGAAAGATTGAAGTTGATGTATCTAAGTTTAATATAGAATTTCCAAAAGAAGGTTTTTTTGTAGGATTAGAAAGAATACATATACCATATAATTTTCATAAAATAAAATACACTAACCAAGGGAGTAGAAAAAAGTATAAAGATATTATGGTTGCCCCAGATTTTGGGGCAATATACACGAAAGATTCAACTTGGGTAAAATCAAGTGGAAAATGGGTAAAACACTATTTTCCTCAAGAATTTTATAAAGGAAATGCGCTAAAACCAGCAATTTCCGTAACTTTGAGTAACTAAGAAATTACATATTCAAAAACTTAAATATAAAGAACAACAATGTTTACAGAATATAAAAAACTACCTCAAAACTCAAGAGTTTGGGTGTATCAATCAGATAGAGAGTTTACACAAGAAGAAATAGAATTAATCAGTGCAAAAGCATTGCTTTTTATTGATAATTGGACGCGTCATGGAGACGATTTAAAAGGATCATTCACTATTAAGTACAATCAATTTTTGGTGTTGGGTGTAGATGAGAACTTTAATAATGTTTCAGGATGCTCAATAGATGCTTCTGTACGTTTTATTCAAGAGTTAGAAAAAGAGTTAGAATTAGATTTAATGGATAAAATGAATATTTCTTTTAAAGATGGAGATAATATTAATATCGTAAAACTACCAGAGTTCCAAAATTTTGCCAAAGAACAAAAAATAACCGCTAAAACGGTTGTTTTTAATAATATGGTAAATACTAAAGAAGATTTTGAAACAAAATGGGAAGTGCCAGCAAACCAGAGTTGGCATGCACGGTTTTTGGTATAACTATTGATTTTATAAAAAAAGATGTTAAAGTCTTACATGTTTTTTGTAAGGCTTGTTAAGGGATAATATATGAAAAGAAAAGTATTAACATTACTAACGTTTGTTTTTATACAAATAATTCAAGCCCAAGTCCAAGGAGTAAACCCTTTATTGGCAAAAGATTCTATAGCACAAAATATTTGGGTAGATAGTATTATGAAAAACATGTCTGTTGATGAAAAAATAGGACAGTTGTTTATGATACAAGCGTATTCAAATAAAGATAAAAAACATGAAGATTTTATTTCAAATATGGTTACAAAATACCATGTAGGAAATATTATTTTTATGCAAGGAACACCAGATAAACAAGTAGTTTTAAACAATAAATACCAAGAATTAGCAAAAATACCTTTAATGGTTGGTTTTGATGGTGAATGGGGGTTGGATATGCGTTTGAAAAACACCTATCGTTTTCCTTGGAACATGACTTTAGGAGCTGTTAAAGACACAGTTCTACTTCAAGAAGTTGGTAAAAGAATAGGAGAGCACTGTAAGAGAGTAGGAATTCATATGAATTTCGCTCCAGTTGTAGATGTAAATACAAATCCGAATAATCCTATCATAGGAAACCGTTCTTTTGGTGAGAGTAAAGAAAATGTTGCAGAAAAAGCTATAGCATTTACTAAAGGAATGCAAGGAGTAGGCGTCTTGGCAAATGCAAAACACTTTCCAGGACATGGAGACACCGAAGCAGATTCACACCATACATTACCAACAATTAATTTTAGTAAACAACGCTTAGATTCGATAGAATTATATCCATTCAAAAAAACATTTGAAGCAGGAGTAGGAAGTGTAATGACAGCACATTTAAGTATTCCAGCTTTAGAAACCAATCCCAAACTACCTTCATCATTATCAAAAAATGTGGTGACTAATCTATTACAAGACCAATTGGGCTTTAAAGGATTAGTTATTACGGATGGACTGAATATGAAAGGGGCAGCGAATTATTCAACACCAGCAGAAATTGATTTAGCAGCAATTTTAGCAGGAAATGATATGTTGTTAATTCCACAAGATGTTCCTGGATCTATAAGTTTGATTAAAAAAGCGTTGACGGAAGGTAAATTGACTGAAGAGCGTTTAAATCATTCTGTAAAAAAGATTTTAAAGGCAAAATATTTAGTTGGTTTAAACAATTACCAACCGATTGCTACTGAGAATATTTCAAAAGATTTAAATTCTCCATACGATGAGGTATTGCATCGAAAATTGATAAAAAACTCAATAACAGTTTTAAAAAATCAAGAAAGTATTTTACCTATCCAAAATCTTCAAGATAAAAAAATAGCTTACGTATCATTAGGAAATGATAGTGGTTCTGATTTTTATGAAATGCTAGCTAATTATGCAAATGTTGATAAAGTTTCAGATACTCATTTGAGTGTTTTATTACAAAAACTACAGAAATATAATCTTGTTATAGTTGGTTTTCATAAGTCTAACAAAAACGCTTGGAAAAGCTATAAGTTTTCTAATAAAGATTTAGTTTGGTTACAAGAAATTGCCAGAAATCATAAAGTGATTTTAGATGTTTTTGCAAGCCCATATAGTTTATTACAAGTAAAATCTTTTGAAAATGTTGAAGGAGTTGTATTGTCATATCAAAACAGTAAACTATCTCAAGAGCTTTCTGCGCAGGCACTTTTCGGAGCCTTTGATTTGAAAGGGAAATTGCCAGTATCAATAAAAAATGAATTTAAAATTGGAGATGGAATAGAGACTAAAGGATTGAATGTATTACAATATACCATTCCAGAAGAGGCCGGTGTCTCTTCTGAAAAATTATCAATAATAGATAAAAGAATAGATACTATTTTACAGGAAAAAATGTCTCCAGGAGGTCAGATTTTAGTGGCTAAAAACGGTAAAGTGATTTACAATAAAAGCTTTGGATATCATACCTTATCAAAAGAAAGAGCCGTTAAAAATTCTGATTTGTATGATTTAGCTTCACTTACTAAGATTTTAGCTTCATTACCTATGATAATGAAAGCTGAAGAAGAAAGAAAAATCAGTTTGTTTTCAAATTTAGGAGATGTTTTGCCAAGTTATAGTAAGTCGAATAAAGATACGCTATTGTTAAAAGAAGTGTTGTCTCATTACGGACGTTTACGTTCTTGGATTCCGTTTTATTTACAAACAAAAGATAGTGTAACAGGAGAAAATTCAACTAAGTATTACAGAAAGAAGCGTACTTCAAAATTCAGTATAGAAGTAGCTAAAAACTTATATATAGCTAAGGAGTATACCGATTCTATCTATAAACAAATAGTAGATTCTGAACAGCGTAAAAGGCCAGGATATAAATACAGTGATTTAGGGTATTATATTTTCAAAGAAATTTTAGAAAGAAAGTATAAAAAACCTTTGGATAAATTGGTAGACGAACAGTTTTATCAATCGTTAGGAGCTAATAGAATGACCTTTTTACCATTAAATAAATTTGATAAAAGTGAGATAGTTCCAACTGAGAGAGATAATTATTTCAGACATCAATTAGTTCATGGCTATGTTCATGATATGGGAGCGGCTATGATAGGTGGAGTAGGGGGGCATGCAGGGTTGTTTGCTAACGCAAATGATGTGGCAAAAGTTATGCAAATGTTTTTACAAGATGGTTCTTATGGAGGAAAAAAGTACTTAGAACCAGAAACAGTGCATAAATTTAATAAACGTTATTATGAGAATAAAAGAGTACGTAGAGGTTTAGGTTTTGACAAACCACAGTTAAACCCTAAAGTTAAAGCAACATGTGGTTGTGTGTCAGACGTAAGCTTTGGGCATAGTGGTTTTACAGGAACGTATACTTGGGCAGACCCTGCAACTGGTGTTGTGTATGTGTTTTTATCAAATAGAATTTACCCTACAATGAGGAATTATGGTTTAGTTAAGAGTAACATTCGAACTAAAATTCAACAAGATATTCAAGACGCTATTTTGATGGCGGGGAAGTAGGTGTTAGTTTAGTATAAAGTAGTACAAGAAACAATGAAGATAAAAAGTATGCTAAACCAAATTTCCACCCCAAAAATGAGCCTATTATCCAGCTTTGGATACAATAAAAGAAAGGAAAAAGGATAGCATTTACACCAAAACGAAAAGTATCAATAAATTCAATTTCATCTATTTTTTTACTTAAAAACTTCCAGATTGTAAAAGGGATAATACTGTTTAAAATAATTAGATAAAATAAAGGAAAAGTGTAGTTTTTACTGCTCTTTTTTTTAGTTGTAGTAAGTCTGTTTTTTATGGTAGCATTTACAGTATTTATATCCGTGAAATCCGTTTGATTTTTGTTAAGAGAGGTTAAGGTTTCTTCGTAGTCTTTATCAAAAGGAATGTGTACACTTAATTCTTTTAATTGTCCAGAAACGAGCTCTTTAATTGTTTTAACTGACTGGTTAATGTCTTGCTGATTATAAAAACTATTGGCTAAAATAGGTGACCCGAAGTGTATAGCTACTTTAGAAGGATAACTAGAAACATTTTGATAAGTAATTCCTATAGGAATAATATGAATATCTGTATCAGGATGTTCATCTAAAGTTCTAAAAAGAATTCTTGTAAACCCTTTACTCAAAGGTCTAACAGTTCTTGCTTTATTGTGAGTTCCTTCAGGAAATATAAGTAGCGCTTTATTGTCTTTTAAAAGATTTTGGCATTTGTTAAAGATTTCTTCGTTTCTAGATAGTTGTTGTATCCCGTCTCTAATGCGATAAACAGGCATCATTCCAAGTAAATTAAAAAACTTAGCGATATGAGGATTATTAAAAACAGCTGCACGTACTAAAAAATGTGTTTTTCTTTTCATATGTGTGGCTATAAAAAGTGGATCAATCAATCCGTTAGGGTGATTAGCAGTAAACAGAATAGCACCTTTTTTAGGGATGTTTTCAGTTCCTAATGCTGTTATTTTTTTTGTGTAAAAGAATAAGCCAGATTTAACAAATGCTTTAAAAAAGTAGTATACTAAAGTTTTCATTTTTATTTTTTTCTTCCCCAATAAGTAGCTAACATCATTCCTGAAAAAATATCCCAAACACCCCAAAAAGCGGCTAATAAAGCCATACCGCCCAGACCGTCAAAAAAACTAAAAATAAGCAGCAATCCTAATCCACTATTTTGAATACCAGTTTCCATTGAAATTGTTTTACAATCTTTATTATTTAGCTTAAAAGATTTTGCAGTAACATAACCTATTACAAAAGCATAAATATTATGAAATATGACTAAAAATAACACTAAATGAATGTAGTTTTTAAAAATATTAGCATTGTCATATAACGCAACAACGATTAGTATAATAAAGAAGAAAATAGAAAAAGGTCGTAATAGCTTGTTAATTTTTTTCGCCATTTCATGATGGTAGTGGTTCACAAGCATTCCTAGAATTATTGGAATACCTAAAATTAATAAGACAAGTTTAAAAAGCTCAAAAGGGTTTAAAGAAACACTTTTTAAAATAATATTGGTTGGTTCATATAAACTCCCCCATAGTTGTAAGTTTAGAGGAGTCATTACCAAGCATATTAAAGTTGCAAAAGCAGTTAAGCTAACAGATAATGCGGTATTCCCTTTTGCCATTTTACTAAAAAAATTAGATACATTTCCACCAGGACACGCGGCTATCATCATCATTCCTAAAGCAAAGCTAGGATAAGGTTTAATAATATAGATTAATATAAAAGTTAAGAGTGGAAGTAAAATAAACTGTGATAACAACCCTACAAATAATATTTTAGGGTTATTTATAAGTCTTTTAAAATCCTCAATTTTTATATCTAAGGCTATACCAAACATAATTATAGCAAGTGCTATATTAAGCATCCATAAAGCTTCTGTGTCAAAATTTATCTTTATGTCATCAATCTGTAAGGGGTTAATGTTTAAAAGCATATTCAATTATATTAGCTCCCATTTTAAGAGCTTTTTCTCTTATTTCTTTAGGGTCGTTATGTACTTCTTGGTCTTCCCATCCATCGCTTAAATCACTTTCATAATCGTAAAATACAATAAGTCTTCCTTCGTAAAAAAGACCAAATCCTTGTGGAGGTTTCCTGTCGTGTTCATGAATTTTAGGTAATCCATTCGGAAAAGAGAATGTCTGATTGTAAATAGGATGATTTTTAGGAATTTCTTGAAGTGTTAGCTCAGGGAATACTTTTTTTAATTCCCTTCTGATGTATGAATCCATTCCATAATTATCTGATACGTGTATGAAGCCTCCTGAGATTAAATAGTCTCTTAATGTTGTAATTTCATCATTTGTGAAATAAATATTGCCATGACCTGTAATGAAAGTTATAGGATAATTTAAAATTTGGTCATCATCTAACGTTACAGTTTCAACATCCTTTTCAATTAAGGTTTTAGTGTTAAGGTTAGTAAAGTTGATTAAATTAGGTAAAGCAGTAGGGTTAGCATACCAATCACCTCCACCATTATATTTTAAAACAGCAATTTGTTGAGAGAAAACACTAGAGAAGAATAAAAGAAAATAAAACGTTATAATATTTTTCATAAAATAAGCTTTGCTTAGCTGAAGCAATATAAGAAAACAGTAATAAAAAAAAACACTAACAACTAGGTCGTTAGTGTTTTTATTTTCCCCTTAAACATAAATTATACTTTTTAATTTGAAAAGTCCCCACTTTTTCAAAAAGCAATTAATTTACGATACGAAGATATAAAAGATTAAATAGAAGAAGTACAATAACGTCTGATTGGGTGTTTTAGAACTTACTTTTTATAAAAAGCATAGCTTTATAATGAAAAAGGCCAGCTTTTTTAAGTTGCTTAAGTAAGTAAAAATAAAAAACACCAATATTAAATACTGGTGTTTTTAAAGTTTAGCTCTCCCTTTTTCGTATTGAGAATGAGTAGTTCTCAATAATTTTTTTAGAAATTTTAATTATAAATTGAAAACCCCTTCAACTATTTTCAATTACTAATTTTTTTAATTTCACTATGTAAATATAAAATACAGATAAAAGAAGTGAGTTCGAAAACATCCAGTTTCAGTGTTTTCGGACTTTCTTTTTATAAAAAGAAAGTAGAAATTTAACCGTTAATAGGAGTTAATGCTAGTTTTTTAAATTCTACAGGAGTGTTTCCTGTATGCTTTTTAAAAACAGCATAAAAGGTAGATTTTGAGTTGAAACCAGATTCTAAACCAATAGAGGTTATGGTGTAATCTGAATATTCTGGATCGAGTAATAATGTCTTTGCTAAATCAATTCTCATTTCGTTTAAGTAATCAGTAAAAGATTTTTTAGCTACATTATTAATAATTAAAGAAAGAGTACTGGAACTTAACTCTGTGTCCTTAGCTAAATCTTGAAGCGTGTATTTCGTAGATAAATATTTCTTTTTAGACTTAATAAAATCATCAATTTCTTGAAACTGTTCTTTATGTCGTTCAGCTTGACTTTGAGAAGGACTTTTTTCAGTATCTACTTTTATGGTGTCTACACTAAAATTTCCGTTTAAATCAATCAAAAGAGATTTTCTAATATTTTCTCTTTCTTTTAAAATTCTAATCTGTTTAAAGCCTTGGTAACCTAACCAGTAGATTAAAATAGTAGTAAATACCCTTAAAGGATAATAAGAAAATAAGAAGTTGCTAAAGTTTAAACTTATTTTTACAACAAGAGCAAGGATCCAAAGCAGATATCCTATTGAAGAAAGAATAAAGAAGGAGTAAAGCCATTTTAGATTATCAAAAGATAATATTTTAGGAAATAAATTTTCTTTCTTGTATAAAATATACATTGAATATATGAAAAAGCTCAAAGAGGTAAGCATACTGAAAAACTCTTCAAGAGAAGAATATCTTTCATAAACGTAATCTAACCTTTCTTGCGAAGCAGTATCAGTGTAGTACACAACAAAACTTATTTGGGCTATTACCATAAGGATAAAGGCAGGAATAGCGAATTTTAAAACATTAAAAGATTTTTGAGGTAAATCTAAATAATGAACTAAAAACATATATAAAAAAGGCATAGCTAAAAAGTGCCAAGAAAATTGCATATAATCTAAAGCAAATTTATTTTGGAGTAAGCCTCTTTCTAGAGCCCAAGATTGTATATTGTTTATAGAAATTACTAAGATTAATAAGTTTAAGTATATCATACTTTTTTCTCTTCCGTTTTTTGAAGAGAATAAAACGATACTGAACGCGAAGCCATGTAAGGCACTTACTAATAAAAAGAGATTAAATAGATATTCTATTGTCACAACCTGTATTTTTAACAAAAAGTTAAATATACAAAAAATGAATTATTGATGGAGGTATGAAATGCTTTGAACTACGTTTAAACCTGCTGTTTCTGTTCGTAATCTAGTTTCTCCTAATGAAATAGGTTCAAAATTTTTGGATAAAGATTGTTGAATTTCTTTTGATGAAAAATCTCCTTCAGGACCAATAAGAATAGTGTAAGAATTATTAGGCGTAGCTATGTTTTTTAAAAGTTTTTTCTCGATGTTTTCTTCACAATGAGCTATAAACGTTTCGCTGGTAAAGTCTTGATCGATAAAATGAGAGAACTTTATAGGCTCGTTTAGTTTTGGTAAAGTAAATTGTAAAGACTGTTTCATAGCGGCTTGTACAATTCTTAAAAACCGCTCTGTTTTTACAACTTTTCTTTCTGAATTTTCACAGATAATTGGCGTGATTTCATCAATGCCAATTTCCGTAGCTTTTTCTAAAAACCATTCAAAACGATCATTGTTTTTTGTGGGAGCAATAGCTACGTGTAAATAATAATCTCTAGTAAATGGTTTTTCTTCTGATTTTATAATTGAGGCAATACATTTTTTATCACTACCCAGTATGATTTCTGCTGAAAACAAAAAACCTTTCCCGTTGGTAATGTGTAATACGTTTCCTTCCTTTTTACGTAAAACTCTAATGATATGACGACTTTCGTCTTTATCAAAAGTAATTTCTTTTGAAGTGGGACCTAAATCAGAATTGTAAAATAGTTGCATTATAAATCGAGTTTGTAGGTTCTTCTACGTTTATGAATTTTAGGATTAAAAGCTTTCCAGATTTGATGAATAGCGTGGTTTTCTTCTAACTCAGGTGTTCTAATGCAGTTTTCAATACCTTTGGCTAAAAAGATGGGGTGAAACTGCTCAAAAATAACAGCTGTTACTCCCTTTTTTTGGTATTCTGGATCTACACCAATTAAGTAAAAGGTAACATCTTTTGAGTTTTTTCTAGCATTTAATAAATGAAAAAGACCAAAGGGGAATAGCTTACCATTAGCCTTTTGTAAAGCTTTAGAAAAAGAAGGCATTACAATAGCAAAAGCAACGAGTTTGTGGTTTTCATCAACAACAAACTTTATATATTCAGGGTTAATGAAACTGATATATTTCTTTTTAAAGTACTCTATTTGAGCATCAGATATCGGTACGTAAGTTGATAGTTTTGAATATGTTTTACTAAATAGTTCAAACATTTCATTAACATAAGGCATTATTTTTTCTGTAGAAGTAAAATTTAGAGGGGTTAATTTATATCTCTTTTGAATAATAGTACTAGCTTTTCGGTACTTTTCAATATCTACATTTTTAAAAGAAAAGATACTTTCTATGTATTCTTTTTCTTTTGTAAACCCTAATTGCTCTAAGTGTTTAGCGTAATAAGGATGGTTGTACCAAGTAATCATGGTGCCTATATAGTCAAATCCTTCAACAAGAACGCCAGTTTTGTCTAAGTTGCTAAATCCAACAGGTCCTTCGATGTATTCTAAACCATTTTCTTTACCTATTTCAGCAATTTTATCTAGTAAAGCTTTTGTTACTTCTATATCATCAATTACGTCGAACCAACCAAAACGCATTTTTTTTATGTTTTGGTTTTTGGTTTCATAAGTATTGATGATGGCTGTAACTCGACCAACAATTTTATTGTTTTTGTAGGCTAAGAAAAAACGAGCTTTTGCATGCTCAAAAACAGGGTTTTTATCTTTATCAAAACTTTCAACTTCATCATTAATGATAGGAGGAACCCAATATTTATTGTTTTTATAAAGAGAAAAAGGAAACTTAACAAATTGTTTCATTCCCTTTTTAGTTGTTATTTCTTTAATTTGAATCATATGTCAAATGTAAGATTTTTAATTGTCATCTTTTTCTTGATCTTTTCCCTCTTTTTGTTCTTCCTTTTTGATTTCTTCTTCTAGTTTCTTAATCTCTTTTTCAAGCTTTAAGCGTTCCTTCTCTTTTTGCTTGGCTTCTTTTTCTTCTAGTTTTTTTATCTCTTTCTCTAGTTTTAAACGCTCTTTTTCTTTTCGTTTTGCTTCTTTTTCAGCTTTTCTTTGAGCTTTTTTAGCAGCTTTCCTTTCTTCTTTTGCAGTCTTTTTCTTTAGTTTTTTATCTTCTTTAGCAATAACATCTACTAAAGATCCTTGACGTTCTCTTCTTGGTTTTTGATTTAAGGCATCACCATCAGTTTTAGAAATGTCTAAATCAACTTTTTGCTCTCGTTTCTTTGAAAATAATTTTCCTGTCTTACTGAATAATCGACCAAAGAAACTTCTGTCTTCATCGTACTTAACTTGTTTGCCTTCTTCTATTTTATTTCCAAATTCATCTATTTCAACAAATTTATCTTGGTGTTTATTAAGTCTATAAGAAACACCTACTGAAGTGTAAAGACCAATTTCATCTTGTTGCATATTGGCTCTTAGTGAGGCGTTAAATTGTAAATTTTCGCTAAATAAATAGGCTGCACCAGCACCTATATTAGTTTTCTTTTCATATTCTTCAAAAATACCTTGTATTTCTGCGAAACCAGACCAGTAATCATTAAAATTATATGTTCCTGTTACGATGTAAGAAAGCTGTGAAAAGTCCGTTCCAATATAATTGTAGTGAAGATTGGTAATCACATTTAACTTGTCTGAAAACTCATTTTGCAATAAAAGACCTACTTTCGGACTAAAGCCATCTCTTTTGTGATAGTCAGTTAAAAAGTTACCAATATTTACACCAGCAGAAATACCAATATGAGGTATCCAACGCTTCCAGTCGAAAGAATGTCTTTTTTTCCAGCTTCTTATTTCTTTACTTTTATCATCATACTTCGGAGCATAAACAAGGTATTTAGCACCCAAGCTAAATTGACTTAGACCTGTTTTGTTATATGATGATTCAAAGATGTTTTTAAAAGCTATTTTGTCTCTTTGTAAAGAAGTATTTAAATTCATTTCTAATTTTTCAGAAATAAAACTGGTTCTGAAAAATAAGTTCAATCCTAAGGCTTCTGGATTGCTAAAAGTAGGTGTAGCATTAATTTTTCTATAAAAAATACTCGATTCAAACTGATATACACCTGATCCAACGCTGTAAGGGCTCTCAGAAAAACCTGGTCTATTTGAATTTATAACAGGGGTGTATTGCGCGTTTGCAGTTAATACTGAGAAAAATACAAAAAACAAAAGGAGTTTCTTAATCATATAATAAGTCCAGATTTTCAGGTTTTACAAACATACGTAAAAATACAATTACCTTTATAATATAAGTTTTGTAAAGTCTTAACGCTTCCTTTTGCTTCAAATTGTTATTTTTGATTGATTTTTTTATTTTTTAGAAAAAGATGACATATATAAATGAAGCTGGACCTGTGAATTTTTTAAAGACCATATTAATTATTCTGTTAGTTTATTACGCTATAAAGTTTTTGGCGAGATTATTTGCGCCTTACCTTATAAAAAAAGCGGTAGATAAAGTACAAAAGAAAGCAGAACAACAGTTTAGAAACGAACAACAAGCATCTGATGTTGAAGTAGGGAAAACTGTTATTGATAAAAAGCCAAATACTACAAAACAAAGTAATAATTCGGTTGGCGAATACGTTGACTATGAAGAAATAGACTAACATGAACTTAAAGAAAATTTTACCGTTTGCAATTGCAATTATTGTCTTTGCAATAGCATCGGTGTTGTATTTTAATCCAGTTTTAAGCGGAAAACAAATAAAACAAAGTGACATTACTCAGTTTATAGGAATGTCGAAAAGTGTTAATGAATATAGAACTGAAAAAGGAGAAGAGCCATACTGGTTAGATAATGCTTTTAGTGGAATGCCAGCTTATCAGGTAAGTGCTTATTATCCGAATGATTTTGTGCGATATATTGATAAGGCTTTTCGTTTTTTACCGCGACCTGCCGATTATCTTTTCTTATATTTTTTAAGTTTTTTCATACTATTAACAGCTTTAAAAGTTGATTGGAAGCTTGCCGTTTTAGGAAGTTTGTCCTTTGGATTTTCTACCTATTTGATTATTATTTTTGGAGCAGGACATAATGCAAAAGCACATGCAATAGGGTACATGCCAATGGTTATTGCAGGGGTTATTTATGTTTTTAGAAAGCGATATTTACTCGGATTTGTACTCACAGCTTTAGCTATGGCTTTAGAAATATATTCTAACCATCCACAAATGACGTATTATTTAGGGTTTTGTTTGTTGATTTTAGCTATTGTTGAATTTATTGAAGCTTTTAAATCGAGAACATTATCAGTGTTTTTTAAGCAATCAGCAATTTTAGTAGCGGCGATGTTAATTGGTATCGGAGCGAATTCAACTAGGTTGCTGGCAATGAAAGAATATGCTGATTACAGTACGAGAGGAAAGTCAGAATTAACTATCAATCCTGATGGAAGTCCAAAAGAAAAATCTTCAGGATTAGATAAGGACTATATTACTGAATATAGTTACGGAATTGCAGAAACCTTCAACTTACTAATTCCTCGTTTTACAGGAGGAGGAACTGTTGAAGAGTTAAGAGAAGATTCCAATTTTTACCAAGTTTTAGAACAAAATGCAGGAAAAAGTGTAGCGAAAGATTATTCGAGTCAAGCATTAACTTATTGGGGAAAACAACCAATTGTCGAGGCTCCTGCGTATATAGGTGCAATTGTTTTTTTCTTATTTTTCTTAGGAATTTTCTTAGTAAAAGGACGTTTAAAATATTGGTTGGTAGCAGCCACCGTATTTTCAATAGTATTGAGCTGGGGAAAGAATTTTCCAGCAGTTACAAACTTTTTTATTGACTATGTTCCGTTGTACAACAAGTTTAGAGCGGTATCATCTATTCAAGTAATTGCAGAATTGTGCGTTCCGTTGTTAGGGATTTTAGCATTGAAAGAATTTTTTTCGTCTGAAACTCCTTCCGAAGAAAAAGAAAAAGCAGTAAAAAAAGCTTTTTACATAGTAGGGGGAATTTCGTTAGTATTCCTATTGTTCGGATCAAGTTTATTTGCTTTTGAAGGATTACGTGATGCGAATTATCAACAGCTTCCAGAGTTGATAGATGCCTTGATTTCAGATAGAAAATCGATGTTGTTTAATGATAGTTTACGTTCGTTTTTGCTTGTTTTAGCAGTAGCAGGGGTACTTTGGTTTTATTTAAAAGGAAAGTTACAGCAGGTTCCAGTATTACTTGTTTTGGGCGGATTGATTTTATTCGATTTGGTGTCGATAGATATGAATTATGTAAATAAAGAAGATTTTATATCGGCAAGAAGAGTAGAAAAACCATTTACTGAAACCAAAGCAGATACAGAAATATTAAAAGATAAAAGCGATTATCGTGTTGCGAATTTTTCTGGGAGTCCGTTACAGGATGGTAGAACTTCATATTTCCATAATTCAATAGGAGGGTATCATGCAGCAAAAATGAAACGTTACCAAGAATTGTTCGATTATCAGATTGCAAGAAATAATATGGAGGTATTGAATATGCTGAATACTAAGTATTTTATTGTGAGTGAGGAGCAATTTCAAGAAAATCCAGAAGTAAATGGAAGTGCTTGGTTTGTAAATTCATTGAAAGAGGTAACTTCAGCCAACGAGGAAATCATTGCCTTAGATAGTTTAAAAACTAAAACGGAAGCTGTAATCAATACTAAGGAGTTTGATTTTAGCGGAGTAGACACATATCAAAAAGATACTACAGCAACTATCAATTTAGTGAAGAAAGACCTTACAGAACTGGTATACGAAACAAACACAAGTTCAAAACAGTTTGCAGTATTTTCTGAAATATATTATAAAGATGGATGGAATGCATATGTAGATGGTGAAAACGTTTCGTATTACAGAGTAAATTATGTGTTAAGAGGGATGGAAATTCCTGCAGGAAAACACACTGTAATGTTTAAATACGAGCCAACAGTTATTAAAACAGGAAGTTTATTATCATTATTCTGTTATGGGTTACTAATCCTTGTATCTATTGGTTGGTTTGTCATATCAGGCAAAAGAAAATAGCTTTAATTAATCGTCAAGAGTTTTAAAAAATGCAGAAGGAGTTACGCCTACATGCTTTTTAAAAGCTCTTGTAAAAGCTGAAGCATTGGTGTAGCCTATTTCATCGGCAATGGCTTGAACAGAGTATTTTCTAAAAGTCTTGTCGTTCTTTAGTTTTTCTACAACATAATTAATCTTAAGCTTAATACAGTATTGCTTAAACGATTCGTCATGGTATTTGTTAAAGACAAAAGAAACGTACGTATTGTTGGTTTCTAGTTTGTCAGCAATATAGTTAATAGAAAAATCAGGTCTTAAAAAGTCTAGGTTTTTTGTTGCATTTTTAAACTCATTTAAAATCTTATTTTCTAGTTCTTCGTCAATATTGTACTCTTTTTTTTCAGTCTCTACGGGCTTGTCGTTATTTATCATTAAAATAAGTTCTTTCTTTTTCTTTTTTTCTTTTTTTAATAGATAAAAAGTAATAATAAAGAAAGTTATTAATAAAATGGCAAATGAAATAGTGAGCTTTTTTTGTTTGCTAGCTTCTTTTTCTTTGATTTCCTGATTAAGTAGTTGAGCTTTGTTGAAGTTGTTGTTGTAAAATAAGTTAAAAGTCTTGTCTTTGTTATTTTTAGCTAAATTAAATTGTTTTAATGTTAAAGCTGAGTATTTAAAGGCACTATCTAACTTGTTTAGGTTGTTGTATTCCTTTGAAAGGATATCATAAACAGTGATTAATTTACTTGTTTCACATTTTTTATGGCTTTTTAAAAGTTTATTTGAGTAATAAACAGCGGAGTCAGAACTGTTTAAGTTGTGGAAACAAATAGCTTTTTGAAAATATTCTCTATGAAGGTAATTATAACCGTTATTAATATTTTTATAGTTATTGATAAGGTCAATAGCTTTTTGATATTTATTTTGCTTCATTAACACCTCGGTTTTTCTAAAACTGTAAATAATTTCAGAGTCTTTATGAGGAGGATTAAACATCTTAGCTACTTCATAAGCTTTGTCGTAATAGTAATTTGCAGAGTCTAGAAAAGTTTTATATGGGTGCTGATTATTTAGCGAAACATAAGTGTTGCCAAGACAATTGTATGAGTTAGCCTTCCAGTGAAGAAAAAATTCTTCTTTTTGAACATTTTTCAAAATAGGATTTTTAGCCTCTGATAATGACTGAAGCAAAATACTTTTGGCTTTGCTCTGCATATCAAGCTTGTTTTTTATAACGGCTTTGCTAAGAGTCAAGCCGAGTATATTCCTAAAGTTGACATCATCTTTAATAGGGTGATTTACTATTAGATCTTCTTTTTGTGTAAGAATAGCAAAGGCCTCTTGATATTTTTCTTGATTTTTTTTAATCCAAAAAAGCCTATTTAAAGCGGCTATTTTTCTGTCTAAAAGACAAGTTAGATTTTTGTGATTTAATATAGAGTCAACTTGTTCGATAACTCTGAGGGATATACTTTCAGCTTTATCGTAGTCTTTTTTTCGGTAAAAACCATAAGACTTACCAGTAGAGCCCTCAAGACTTTTACAGATGTTGTTAGATTGTTCTAGTTTTTCACAGTAAAGAAATAAACTATCATTATTAGTGTTCTTATAATAATTGATTTTATCAAGGTAAAATGAATCTAAACTTTTTGTTTGAGAAGCACTGTTTGTGCTGAAAAAAAGAATAATAAATATAGCAATTAAAAGTCTGGTCATTTTATACAAATCAATAAAACATATACTTTCTATAAAAAGCATAGGTTAGAAAACCAAATATAAGATTTTTTAGTTATGCTTTTTATAAAATAGGGTGTATAGTGTTTTTTTTATATCTAAAACAACAATATGTTTGTATCGAGTAAAAAGTACATACAATAACTGTACGGATTGCTATGGGAAATTAAAAAGTTAGAAGCGAAGGAATTACCTTCGCTTTTATGCTTTTAGTACCTGTCAAAACGTATTTTTACTTCTGTTGCTTAGAATGGTAAAATAATAATACATTTGTTTTAAAATAAATTTCATGTATTCTACATTACCAAAAAAGAGATACAATCATACACTTGAGTTTTTACAAAAACATCTTCCTGCTCCGGCAAAAATATTAGATTTAGGAGTTCGTAATCCTTTTTCTAAAATAATGGAAGAAAATGGATATACAGTATACAATACTAATGGAGAAGATTTAGATGTGTTGCCACAAGTGGTAAAGGAATATAAAGTAGATGCTGTAACGGCTTTTGAAATTTTTGAACATTTGTTAGCGCCTTTTAATGTGTTAAGAGAAATAGAAGCAACAAAGATTATTACCACTGTTCCTCTAAAGTTATGGTTTACGACTGCTTATAGAAGTAAAACTGATATGTGGGATAGGCATTACCACGAGTTTGAAGATTGGCAATATGATTGGTTACTAGAAAAATCTGGTTGGAATATTGTAGATACACAAAAATGGACAAGTCCTATTAATAAGTTGGGAGTGAGGCCTATTTTACGAAAATATACGCCTAGATATTACGCTGTTTTTGCTGAAAAAAAGAGTTTGAAATGAGAATAGGAATGATTTTAGACAAAACATTCCCTCCTGATCCAAGAGTGCATAACGAAGCTATTGAATTAATCAAATCAGGGCATGAGGTTTTTTTATTTTGTCTAACGTACTCGAATCAGCCTTTAAAAGAAGTAATAGATGGAATTCAAGTTAAAAGGTATAAGTCAAATACTTTAGAATATAAACTATCAGCTTTGGCGTATACTATTCCGCTATACTCTATTCTAATGAAGAAAAAGATTACTCATTTTCTTGATGAATTTTCTATTGAAGCAGTTCATATACACGATATGGTTGTTGCAGAAGCGGTTTTGAACGCTTGTAAAAAAAAGAAACTTCCTGTAGTGTTAGATTTGCATGAGAACAGACCTCAAATAATGAAGTTTTATCCTCATTTAAAAAAGTTTCCGCAGAATGTATTGATATCTCCAAAAAAGTGGCAAAAAAAAGAAGAAAAGTTTGTAAAAACAGTTGATAACATAATTGTAGTTACTGAAGAAGCAAAAGAAGAAGTATGCAAGAGGACTAAAATAAATCCTGATAAAGTTGTAGTTGTTCCTAATACAGTTAGAAAATCATTTTTTGGTGAACAAGGCAATTTTGAAGAAAACTCTGAAAGAGATACTTTTAATTTACTGTACATAGGAGATACAGGAGAGAGAAGAGGCTTAGCTACAGCAATTAAAAGTTTACCAGCGTTAAAAAAGGAAATAGATAATATTCAATTAGTAATTGTAGGAAGTGTTAATGTTGAATTAAAAAAGTTATCTGAAGAATTAAAAGTTGAAGAACAAGTGAGTTTTGAAGGATGGCAGGAAGAAACTACATTTCCTAAATACATAAAACATAGTGATGTTTGTTTGTCTCCTTTACACAGAAATTTACATCACGATACAACACATGCTAATAAATTATTTCAATACATGAGTTTGAGAAAACCTTTATTGGTAAGTGATGTAACAGCTCAAAAAAACATAGTAGAAAAAGTAAATGCAGGATTGGTACATGAAGCAAAAAACGTAGAAGATTTTACCAATAAAGTATTGAGGTTATACAAAGATGAGTTGCTGAGAAAAGAATTAGGTGAAAACGGAGAAGCTTTTATCCGAAATGAATTTACATGGGATAAAACTTCGAAAGGATTGGTGAATTTGTACAATAACTTATAATTTGAAAGTACTAATCATAACATATTATTGGGTACCAGCAGGTGGATCGGGAGTGCAGCGTTGGTTAAAATTTGTGAAATACTTACGAGATTTTAATATCGAACCTGTAATTTTTACAGTAGATGGGGCAAACTATCCAATTATAGATGCTTCTTTAGAGGAAGACATTCCAGAAGGAATTGAAGTAATAAAGAATCCAATATGGGAGCCTAACAATTTATTTTCAGTTTTTAAGAAAAAAGGAGCGAAAACCAGTGCGGGATTTTTAGATCCAAATCCGAGTTTTTTTGGAAAAGTTATGCAGTATGTTCGAGCTAATTATTTTATTCCTGATGCTCGTAAGTTTTGGATAAAACCTTCCGTGAAAAAACTAAAAAAGTACTTAGAAGAAAAAAAAATTGATGCAATTATTACGACAGGTCCTCCACATAGTTTGCATTTGATAGGGTTACAATTGAAAAGAGCATTGGGGATAAAATGGATTGCAGATTTCCGTGATCCTTGGACGGAAATAGATTATTTTCATCAATTACCATTAACACAAAAGGCAAGAGCTAAACATCATCAATTAGAGCAAGAGGTGCTTATAAATGCTGATGTAACTTTAGTAGTGGGGGAAACCATGAAAAAAAATTACGAAAAATTTTCAAACAATATTCACGTTATCACTAATGGCTATGATTCTGAAGAGCAAAAAGAAGTGGGAGTGAAGCTTGATGAGAAATTTTCAATTACCCACATAGGTTTGATGAATGCTGATAGGAATCCGATAATAGTTTGGGAGGCATTGTCAGAATTATCTAAAGAAAATGCTGAGTTTTCAGAAGATTTAGAAATAAAATTGATAGGTAACATAGCGAATGAGGTAGAAGAGGAGCTAGCTAAATATCAGTTTAAGAACATTACTAAAATAGCTTACGTACCGCATAGTGAAGTGCAAAAGCATCAAAAAGCATCGCAAATTTTGTTGTTGGCGGTAAATAAAGTTCCGAGTGCAAAAGGAATTATAACAGGTAAAATTTTTGAATATTTACAAGCAAAACGTCCTATCTTAGCAGTTGGTCCTGAAGATGGTGATTTAGCAGAAATTTTAACTAAAACCAATGCAGGAACTATAGTTGATTTTGACGGTAAAGCTAAAATGAAGAAAGAAATCATGCAGTTGTATGTTGATTATAAAAAAGGCAACCTGCAAGTGGCTTCTAAAGATATAACACAATATCATCGAAAAAAATTGACTGAACAATTGTCTATCATACTTAAACAAGTCGTTAATTCTTGAAAAAAATAGTAACCATACTAGGTGCTCGTCCGCAGTTTGTTAAAGGAGCTGTGTTAAGTAGAGTGATTCAAAAACATAAGGGAATTGAAGAAATAATAGTGCACACAGGTCAGCATTTTGATGCTAATATGAGTGCTGTGTTTTTTGAAGAAATGCAAATTCCGAAACCGAAATACAATCTAAACATCAACGGATTGAATCACGGAGCGATGACTGGGCAAATGTTAGAGAAAATAGAAGAGATCTTACTTGCTGAAAAACCAGATGCTGTGGTTGTATATGGCGATACTAACTCTACATTAGCAGGAGCTTTGGCAGCTAAAAAGCTACAGGTTAAAGTAGTGCATATTGAAGCCGGTTTACGTTCTTTTAATATGCAAATGCCAGAAGAGGTAAACCGAATTTTAACAGATAGAATAGCAAATCTGTTAAGTTGCCCAACAGAAATTGCTGTATCAAATTTAAAAAACGAAGGTTTTGACGGATTTGATACCCTAGTAGAAAAACACGGTGATATTATGAAAGATGCTGTAGAGTTTTACAGCAAAGTTTCCGAAGAAAAATCTACGATTATAAGTGATTTAAACTTAGCTAAAAACGAATTCGTACTAGCGACAATTCATCGACAAGAGAATACAGATGACAAAGAAAAATTAGCTAATGTTTTTTCAGCTTTAGAAGAAATTCATAAAACAAAACAAGTGATACTTCCTTTGCATCCTAGAACAAAAAAAATGTTGGAGAAGTATCATTTACAGCCAAACATCACATTTATTGATCCTGTTGGTTATTTCTCAATGTTAGAATTGTTGAAAAATTGTTGCATGGTAATTACTGATAGTGGAGGGTTACAAAAGGAAGCATTCTTCAATAAAAAGTTTTGTGTAATTGCTCGTGAAGAAACCGAATGGAAAGAGCTTGAAGAAAACGGATATGCTACTATTTCTGGTACAAGTACTGAAACGTTGGTAAACGATTTTAATCAGTTTTTAACTTTGGATAAAAGTTTTGCAGAGGAGCTGTATGGAAATAATGTGGGAGAAAAAATATATCAATCAATTAAAAAACTAATTCAATAATACTTTGGGAATCGTATTTAAACAATCGTTCAAAAACACGTTAATAATCTATTTAGGGTTCTTAATTGGAGGTATCAATACCGTAGTTTTGTATACTCGTTTTTTAGGTGATGAATACTACGGGTTAGCAACCTACGTGTTTTCGGCGTCTAACTTAATCATGCCAATTACTGCTTTTGGTGTTCATTTTACGATTATCAAGTTTTTTTCAGGCTATACCTCAAAAAATGAAAAAGATAAATTTTTAAGTTCTGTAATTTTTCTACCGCTTTTAATAGCTATTCCCATAGGATATTTTTGGGACTATTTCCATAATTGGATTATGCATTATGTTGCTAAAAGTAATTCTAAAGAAAATCTAGTTATTGAAAACTATACAATTTATATATACATAATAGCAGTTTGTACAGCTTATTTTGAAGTGTTTTATTCATGGGCAAGAGTGCAAATGCAATCAGTTTTCGGAAATGTTTTAAAAGAGCTATATAACAGAGTTGCTATTATGGTGATGTTATTCTTAGTGTTTTTCCAAGTTATAACAAAACAAGAGTTTCTTATTTATATGTCATTAGCATACGCTTTAAGAACTTTATTAATGATGGTTTATGCGTTTCGTTTATATACACCAACATTTTCTTTTTCATTACCGGAAAATATTATAGAGGTATTGCGTTACACTTTTTATATCATTTTAGCAGGAAGTGCAGGAGCGATTATTTTAGATATTGATAAAGTAATGATTCCAGGTAAGGAGGGCTTTGAAAAAGCAGCTTATTATACCGTTGCCGTTTTTATAGGTTCTTTTATTGAAGCTCCAAGTAGAGCAATGGGACAAATATTACAGCCTTTAACTTCTAAGGCACTTAATGAAAATAACCCTGTTGAGACAGAAAACTTATATAAGAAAAGTTCGATTAATCTTTTGTTGATAGGTGGTTTGTTTTATGTGTTAGTAAACTGTAATGTAGAAGAGTTGTTTAGACTTATGCCTAATAAAAATTATGCTGAAGGCGGTGCTTTGGTGGTACTATTAATATCTTCAGCTAAGTTGTTTTTAATGTCTTTAGGGAGCAACGGAGCCATTATAAGTAATTCTAAATTTTATCGCATTACATTACCAGTAGGAGTAGGAATGGCGTTATCGGTGTACTTTTTAAACGATTATTTTTATAATGGTTTAGGTATGGGCACTGAAGGATTGGCTTTGGCTACTTTAATTACAGTTGTAGTATTTAACACGTTTAAACTGTGGTTTGTTAAAGAGAAGTTTAACATGATGCCGTTTACAAACAAAACATTTTTAATGATTATTGTTATTTTAATCATGTTTTTTGTATTTAACTTTTGGAACTTCTCAGTGCCTAAATTTTCTATTTTAGACTTCCCTATTCACCCGATAGTAAACATATTGCTAAAGAGTATCATTATTATAGCTGTTTACGGATTTGTAGTTGTGAAAATGTCTATTTCTGAACAAATTAATAATCTTGTAAAAAGGTACGTGAAATAATTTACGATTTAAAAATTTCGATTTTTAGTTTGTTAGTTATGGTGAGTAACAAGGTTATATTGTTGAATTAAACTGTTTATAAAAACAAAAAAAAGACTTACACACACAAGAGGTAAGCCTTTTATTAAGGGAGAATGAAACAAATAATAAGGGGGAATTTGTCTCTGGATCAAATATAGGAAAAATTAACAATACGATTGTTAACAAATGTTAAGAAAGTTTATTAACAATAAGTTTTTTCTTAATTCTACTAAGTTGCACAGGTGAAATGTTTAAAAAAGATGCAATATATCTTTGTGTAATCAAGTCATCTATATTCGGAATTCTTTCTTTCAAGGCTAAATATCTTTCTGTAGCACTAAGGCTAGAAGTTTTTAAGAGCACATCCTCTGCTTTTACGTAGGCACTTTCTAGTGTTTTAATGTAAAACAAACTCAATTCATGATGTTTTAAAGTCAATTTTATTAAATCATGAAAATTACCTTTATACCCTGTTACTTTGGTTAAGGCTTGGTAGTTTACTTCAGACGGAATTTTTTGCATCATTGCAGAATTAGCCCCAGTAATATCCCCCGAAGTAAAAAAAGCACGAGTTGTTTCCATACCATTATCATTTAATAAATAGGAACGCATGATTCCTGTTTTTACGATAAAAAAATTAGTAGGATGTTCACCCACTTTTGTAAAGATTTCATTAGGTTCTAGCTCTGTATAGGTAACTAATGACTCAAAAGTAGTTATTAGGTGATCAGGTAATTTTATATACGAATTAAGAAAATTCTTAACATCATCATTCATAATTAACAAGTTATATGCTGATAATAAGAAAACTAATATACTTAAAAAAAATAAAGTAAGGATGCGAAAAACAGACCTAATTTTAAGGGGAATTAGGTCTGTTATATTTTAAGGGGTTGTAACTTGTTAATTACACTACAAATGTATGACGGTTTTAAATTTTGAGCATTAACATATGTTAATAAATGGAGTTTTTTCTGATTCTACTCAACTGTACTGGAGTAATATTCAAATAAGAAGCAATATGGTATTGATTGATTAAATTATCTATACCAGGATAATTTTCTTGTAGTTTTTTGTATCTCTGAGTGGCATCTAGCATTTGTAGTTCTAGAATTTTGCTCTCTTCCCTTATATAAACATTTTGCAATATCTTGTAATGAAAAATTGATATCTCGTGGTGTTGTAACGATAAATTGTAAAAATCTTTATAGTTACATTCTAAGACTTCACAATCGGTTAAACACTCGTAAATTAATGTTGAAGGTTCATTTTTTATAAGAGCTCCCAAATTACCAGAAGTAATAATAGGTGTATAAATGGTTTTAGTATGCTCTTTGTTTTTTTCAATACTATAGGCGCGTATAACTCCAGATTTTAAAATGTATGCGTTTACAGGTGTTTCATGTAATGATACTAACTCGTAGTTTTTAGGGAATTTTTTTACTGTTAAAAGGTTGAAAATTCTTTCTAAACCATCTTCAGATAGGGGATGGAAATTAAGTGCAAATTCTTTAAATAACTCCATAGAAAGATGTAAATGTTGAGATTATTTCAAATCTACATCAATTTTTTCTAAAAAGCTAATCGTATTTGGACCTTCCATAAAGAGTAAATCTAAAATGGATAAATCAGGAATAAACCCGTGTTTGTCATCAAAAATTTGAATGTAGGTATCCATTTCTATTTCGATACCTTTTTTTGCAATGGCTAAATCTCTATAATCTGTGCTGTTTGGAGTTAACTCATAACTCGATGTTTTAGCAAAGTTTTGCTCTATTTGTAAAGCATCTGTTACAAATAGATGGGTATCGATGTTTAAGTCTTGTAAAAAAGTATACTTTTTATTGAAGATTTTTAATAAATCCTCTTCAAAAAATTCAAAAAAAGGAGAAGAACGATATGCAGATTGTAACGATTTGTAATGCTGTTGTTGCCACGGAAAATTGTTTTCTACCAAAGTGTCTTTAGTCTTTTTTCTACCTTCTATAGCTTTGTGTTTTACAGGAATATTCAAAGCCAATTTACCATTAGCTCCATATATATAACATCGATTACGATAGGTTTGCTTTTGATAATTGTCTTCTAGTTCAAAAGTAACCGATTCTGCTTGGTATATCGCTGCATACTGAGAAATAGGAGCGAAGTAAGTAGGGATAAAAAGTGACATTACGCTTTCTTCTTTTTACTTTTTCTAAAACTATATACAGTGTAACCTCCAATTAATAGTAGTACTAACCATAAATAAGATACAGGTCTGCCACTACCTCCAACAGTTGTAAACATTCTATCCCAACGAATAGAATTTATTTTTGCAACAAAATTAGGGGCATTAGCATCCCAACTTAACCAAATCATTACAGGTTTTCCTACTACATGGTCAAAAGGTACATAGCCCCAGTTTCTCGCATCTAAAGAACGTTGACGGTTGTCACCCATCATCCAGTAATAATCTTGTTTAAAAGTGTAGTTTTTAGCTTTTTTTCCGTTGATATACACATCGTCACCTATAAAAGTAAGGTTGTTGTTTTCGTATCTTCGGATAATTTGCTCGTAAAACGGAATTGTTTTAGCGTTTAGCTCTACGGTAACTCCTTTTTTAGGAATATAAATAGGACCAAAATTATCAGAAGACCAAGCATATCTTGGATCATGAGGAAAAACAGATTCATCATAAAACCCTTTAGGCGTTAAGTATTTTTCAATGCTTTTAACAATAGGGTTTTTGGCAACCAAAGCTGCTTCGTCATCTGTTAAATTTAGATAATACTTACCATCGTTGGTTGTTCCTCCTTCTCTAATATTGTATCTTGAAAGAGCACCTTGACTAAATTTTTCTCCGTTGGTGTCAACTATAAAATGCCACTGTGGTTTAGCTCTGTCGGGTAATACAGTTCTTTCTCCATTGATAAAAACATATCCATCGCGTACTTCTAGGCTATCACCAGGAATTCCTACAGCACGTTTTACATAGTTTGTACGTTTGTCAATTGGTTTATAGGTAAAATTACCTGAGTTGTCTCCCCACATCGTAGCTAGCGAGTCTGAAGGCCAGCTGAAAACAACAATATCGTTACGCTTAATTTTTTGGAAACCAGGCAAACGCATGTATGGTAATGATAGTTTGTTTAATAAACCATCTTTGTTTTTATCGTCAGATAAAAATGATTTTGTTCCTAATACAGGAATGGTATCATGTGCCATTGGTGCAGCAACGGTAGTCATAGGTACGCGAGCACCGTAATGAAACTTGCTAACAAATAAATAATCACCTACTAACAATGTTTTTTCTAACGAAGAAGTAGGAATAGTGTATGGCTGCATAAAATAAGTATGCACTAAAGTAGCGGCTATAATAGCGAAAGCAATAGAACTTATCCATTCACCTAAAGGAGACCTTGGTTTTAAACTTCTGTTTTCAATGTGTTTTGCATCTGTAAAATAATTAATATAATAAATGTACAAGCCTAAAGTAAGAACAGTTAAAATAGAGTCTGGCTTTTTGTTGAAGCCAAAACTTCTACAAGTTTCAATCCATACTATTGGAAACATAAGTAGGTTTACAATAGGAACGAATAATAAAATCACCCACCATTTAGGGCGATTAATAATTTGCATTAGTACTATGGCGTTGTATACAGGTACAGCAGCCTCCCAAGCTTTTTTACCAGCTCGTGTGTATAGCTTCCAAGTACCTAAAAAATGAACAACTTGTATGAATAAGAAGAATAAAAACCATTCAGTAAATGTCATAATCTGTATATTTTGTTTTCCTTTTCAGGAATGTAATTCTAAGCTTATTTGTGCTTTTTAGCTGCTTATTGTTAAGGTATTAACCTAAGTTTAACACATCTCTCATGGTGTAAACACCTGTTTTGTTATGTAACCATTCAGCGGCAATAACGGCTCCTAAAGCAAAACCTTGTCGGTTGTGTGCTGTGTGTTTTATGTCAATTGTATCTACTTCAGAACTATAAGTTACAGTGTGAGTACCTGGTACATCTGGAGTTCTAATTGCTGTAATCGGAATATTTTCTTCGGAAGTTTTTTCGTCTAACTCCCAAGCTTTTTTATTGGTGTTTTCAATAATTCCTTCAGCTAAAGTAATAGCAGTACCACTTGGAGCGTCTAATTTTTGTGTGTGATGAATTTCTTCGATAACAATATTGTATTGCTCAAGCGTACTCATCATCTTAGCCAGTTGCTTATTTAACTCAAAAAAAACATTTACTCCTAAACTAAAGTTTGAAGCATAGATAAAAGCACCACCTTTTTCGTTGCATAAATCAACAATTTCATTGTATTTATCTAACCAGCCAGTAGTTCCTGAAACTACAGGGATGTTATTGTTAATACAGTTGCTGATATTGCTATAAGCAGAAGCAGGTACACTAAAATCAATAGCTACATCAGCTTCGTTTATATCATAAGTATTTTCTCCTGTAGATTTAATAACGATCTCGTGTCCTCTCTGTAAAGCAATCTTTTCGATTTCTTTACCCATTCTACCATAACCAAGTAAGGCTATTTTCATTTTAAAAAGAATATTTTAGTGTTAAACCAACTTTTGGCGCTTCAATAAATAAGGGATCTGGAGTTATTACAGGTCTTACAGATAAACTGTCATCGGTATCAAATTGCAATAAATGTGCATTTACACTAGCTTCTACAATTTGTAAAACGTATAAAAGTACCCCAGTTAATAATGATAAATCTCTGTTTTTGCGTAAGGTTTTTTGAGCAGATTCTAATCCAGGTGTTGATATAAATGGATTTCCGTCCTTACCATTGAATTCATCAGATAACCCTTGACTTCTTAGCTTAAAAGCTGTTCTGTATCGATCGTACTGATCGCTATTGTCTAAATAAAAATAGACACTTGTACCCATAGCTGCCCAAACTATTGGAGCTTTCCAATATTTTTTATTGTATATCTGTCCACCTCCTGGAAAAATAGCAGAATAAAATGCTGCTTTAGATGGAGAGAGTGGATTGTATTTGTCGCTTGATAACTGAAGTTGTTTAGCTCTTACAGCAATAGAATCTTTTTGAGCAAAAGTATTTTGAAACAAAAAAAGACTAAAAAAAGCGAATATGATTACACGTATGTTCAATTACTTTAATAAGTTTTTAATACGGTTAAAGTCTTCTTCTGAGTGAAAAGGAATAGATATTTTTCCTTTACCACGATTGTTAACAGTTACATCAATTTTATGCCCGAAATAATCGCTGATATCTTTTACGCTTTCAGAAATATAATTAGGTAAAACTTTCTTTTTAGCGGCTTTAGCAACAGTACCCGCTTTTAAGTTTTTAACCAATTCTTCAGTTTGACGAACAGATAGTTTGTCACGAACAATTTTTTCGTAAATGTTTAACTGATCTGTAGTGCTATCAACATTAATCAATGCACGACCATGACCCATTGAGATAAATCCGTCACGCATTCCTGTTTGAATAATCGGATCTAATTTTAATAAACGTAAGTAGTTGGTAACTGTTGAACGTTTTTTACCTACACGTGTACTCAATTCTTCTTGTGTTAATTGAATTTCATCAATTAAACGTTGATATGAAAGGGCAACTTCAATAGGGTCTAAGTTTTTACGTTGGATGTTTTCTACCAACGCCATTTCTAACATCTCCTGATCGTTGGCTAAACGAATGTATGCAGGAACTGTTTTGTTTCCAATAAGTTTAGAGGCTCTAAAACGACGCTCACCGGAAACTAATTGGAATTGATCGCTCGATAATTTACGAACAGTAATAGGTTGAATTACCCCTAACTCTTTGATAGAACTGGCTAATTCACGCAAAGCTTCTTCATCAAAATAAGTTCTAGGTTGGTATGGGTTTACTTCAATCGAGTTAATGTCGATTTCAATAATATTTCCAACTAATTTATCTGCGTTTTTATCTTCTGCTGAATTTACTTCCGCAGTTTCTTTTAATAAAGCGGATAAACCTCTACCTAAAGCTTGTTTTTTCGTTGCTTTTGCCATGTATCTTTATTATGCGTTTTTAGTTAAAATTTCGTTCGCCAAATTTAAGTAATTTACGGCACCTTTAGAGGTTGCATCGTATGAAATTATACTTTCTCCGTAACTAGGTGCTTCACTTAAACGGGTATTTCGATGTACAATTGTTTCAAAAACCATAGAACTGAAGTGTTTACGAACTTCATCAACTACTTGATTAGACAAACGTAAACGAGAATCGAACATAGTTAATAACAAACCTTCAATTTCTAAATCAGGATTGTGAATTTTTTGAACGCTTTTAATGGTGTTTAATAATTTACCTAAACCTTCCAAAGCGAAGTATTCACACTGAATAGGAATAACAACAGAGTCTGCTGCTACAAGTGAATTTAATGTGATTAAACCTAAAGAAGGAGCACAGTCTATTAAAATATAATCGTACTCATCTTTAATATCTTCTAAAGCTTTGTTAAGCATGTATTCACGTTGTTGCTTATCTACTAATTCAATTTCAATAGCGACTAAGTCAATATGAGCAGGGATTAAATCAACATTAGGAGATTCTGTTTTTATAATTGTGTCTTTAGTCGGAATTGTATGCTCTAAAACCTGATAGGTTCCAACTTCTACATTTTCAACATCTAAACCTAAACCAGAAGTAGCATTTGCTTGGGGATCAGCATCAATTAATAATACTTTTTTTTCTAAAACACCTAAAGCCGCAGCTAAGTTTACAGATGTTGTAGTTTTACCTACACCACCTTTTTGATTTGCAATTGCAATAATTCTACCCATTATTATTTATAAAGTTTGAAAGAGGTAAATTTACAATTATTTATCGTTTTTGAAAGTGAAAGGTGTTATAAAAAACAAAAAAGCCACAGGTGTTGATATTGTGGCTTTTATAATAGTGTAAGTTGTTTTTTTCTATCCGTTTAACATTACAGGCATAACTAGCATAGTGACTAGTTCACCTTCTTCTGTTCCGTCAATTGGAGTTAAAATTCCAGCTCTATTAGGTAAACTCATTTCAATTAAAACATCGTTAGAATTTAAGTTATTTAACATTTCACTTAAAAAACGAGAGTTAAATCCAATTTGCATGTCATCTCCCTGGTAATCACAATGTAAACGCTCATCAGCTTTGTTTGAGTAGTCTAAATCTTCCGCAGAAATATTTAGCTCAGTTCCTGCCATTTTTAAACGAATTTGATGTGTTGTTTTACTAGAGAAAATAGAAACACGACGAACAGAGTTTAAGAAAGAAGCTCTATCGACTGTTAATTTGTTAGGGTTCTCTTTTGGAATTACCGCTTCGTAATTAGGATATTTCCCGTCAATTAAACGACAGATCAATACTACGTTGTCAAAAGTAAACTTAGCATTGGTGTCATTATATTCAATAGTAACGTTATTTTCAGAACCACCTAAAATTCCTTTTAATAAGTTTAAAGGTTTTTTTGGCATAATGAATTCTGCTGATTTTTCAGCGGTAATATCTGTACGTGTATATTTTACTAATTTATGAGCATCTGTAGCTACAAATGTTAATTCTTTAGAGTTAAACTGGAAAAACACACCGCTCATTACAGGGCGTAAATCATCGTTTCCTGCAGCAAAAATAGTTTTAGAAATAGCAGTTGCTAAAATGTTTGATGGAATTTCAGTACTACTAGGTGAAGGTAGTTCCACAGCTTTTGGGAATTCGTCTCCACTAAAATAAGCCATGTCATATTTACCTTGCTCAGAAATAATTTCAATAGTACTATCGCTTTCTACTTTAAAAGTAAGCGGTTGTTCAGGAAATGTTTTTAAAGTATCTAACAATAAACGAGCGTTAATAGCAATGGCTCCAGTATCTGTACTTTCAACATCAATTACTGATGACATGGTTGTTTCAAGATCAGATGCAGATATTTTTAATTCATTTTCAGATAATTCAAATAAAAAATTATCTAAAATTGGTAATGTGTTATTGCTGTTTATAACTCCTCCTAAAACTTGTAGTTGTTTTAATAACTGTGAGCTAGATACGATAAATTTCATTGAATAGTTTTTCTATTTATTAGACTTACAAATATATTTTAATTATATGATTATAAAAATTATTTTTTTTAAACCAGATATTAACCTTAGTTAAACTGATAATTTAATTGAATAGTTCCGTAAAGATTACCTTTTGGAACTCGAGCACTTTTCAGTTTTTTTGTGTGATAATTGATAGCATAACCAAAATTAAAACGATTACTGGTAAAACGTATTCCAAATTCGGTAGTGAATACAAAAGGTTGAATGTCAAAAGTAACAGGGCTTCCATGAGCTAAAAAACTTCCTTCTATGGTTGCGTCATACGCTGCATAACGAATCATGGGATTAATATATAAAAAAACTTCCGCGTTGTTGTGGAATTGGGTGTTTTGGTTGTTTAAATTGCCGTTAAAAGCAATGGAATTTAAAATACTTTCTAAAGGTTTAAAGCCAATACGAGTGTACAAACCGGTTGATAAATCGGTGTAAACGGTACCAATTCTGGCGGTATTCCTCCAGTTAAGATCAAAAAAGCTGTCTTTGGTGAGTTTTTTAATGTATTCTGCTTTTAAGTTAAGGGCAAAAGCATCTTTTATTTGGTATCTCCAACCAGTAGCTTTTTTAAACCCGTAAATATCATGGATAAAATCTTGCAGTTCCTCGCTAAAAGAAGATGAACCAATACTACCAACCTGTAAAGATGTTTTTAAGATTGATTCATTTTTGAAGAAATAATTGATGCCAAAGCTTCCATAGAGATATCCAGCAAAAGGTCGATCATGTTCTTCTACAGTTTCAACAACAGCCTTAAAAGGTGTATACATATGGTGTCCAAGTTGAATTTCGTAGCTTTTTTTTTCAATATTTTGAAATTGTTTTTCACTAAGATAACGATACGTTAAAAATACACCGTTTGTGTAGTATCTGTCGTAATAAGTGGAAGTGTATAAGTCATTGTCGTTTAAGAAACTGAACTCTTTGGTATATTTTCGTTGCGAGAAGATAGTAAGTGAAAATAAGATGAATAAAAGTGTTGTGTTTTTTTTCATAGCTGTAAATATCGTATTATTTTAGCACAACCTAGGTTAAATTATTAAGAAGGATAATTAGTGGCTTTATGAGTAAAGAATCTGTATTAACGATTGAAGATTTTGAAAGTGTTTCTACCAACGAAGAACTTTTGGCTAAGATTAGAAAAAAAGGAATTTCTATAGCGAAAGTTCAAGTGAAGTTAGATTATGAAGAAGAGTTAAGAAAACTTCAAATTGAGTTAGTAAAACTTCAGCAATGGATTGCGAAGAAAAATAAAAGAGTAGCTGTGATTTTTGAAGGAAGAGATGCGGCAGGAAAAGGAGGAAGCATACGTAGATTTATGGAACACTTAAATCCTCGTTCTACACGTTTAGTAGCTTTAAATAAACCGACTGAAGTTGAAAAAGGTCAATGGTATTTTCAACGATATATAAAAGAATTACCAAACCCAGGAGAGATTGTTTTTTTTGATAGAAGTTGGTATAACAGAGCTGTAGTTGAGCCTGTAATGGGGTTTTGTACAGATGATCAATATAAAAAATTTTTGGTGCAAGTGCCAGAGTTTGAACATATGTTATATGAAGATGGAGTTGTTGTGATAAAATTTTGGTTATCAATTTCAAAAGAAGAACAGTTACGTCGATTTAATTCTAGGAATAATAATCCTTTAAAGCGTTGGAAGTTCAGCCCTGTAGATAAAAGAGGACAAGAGCTTTGGGATGAGTATACTTTTTATAAAGATGAAATGTTTAGTAGAACACATACTGCGTACAGCCCTTGGATTGTTGTTAAAACAAATAATAAAAAAGAGGCAAGAGTAGAATGTATGCGTCATGTATTAACACAGTTTAATTATGATGGAAAAAATGAAGCGCAAACTATTTTAACACCAGATCCTAATGTTGTAATGCGCTATTATCGTTCAGTAAAGCAGTTAGATTAAGAATGAGAAAATTAACCCAAAGAGACGTAAATAAACTAAATAGTACACGAGGTTTAAAAGCTTTGTTGTCGAAACCTTTTAATATAGAAAGAGCAATTCGATATGTAGATTACGAACGAAAGTTAAAAAAATTACAAGTAGAGTTGATTCGTTTACAAGCGTGGGCTATTAGAGAAAATGAACGAATTATAGTGATTTTTGAAGGTCGTGATGCAGCAGGGAAAGGAGGGGCGATTCGTAGAATTACTGAGCGGATTAATCCACGTCATATGCGAATTGTAGCTTTACCAAAACCTAGTGAAGATCAAAAAACACAATGGTATTTTCAACGTTATGTAGAGCAGTTTCCAAAGGCAGGAGAAATCTTATTTTTTGATCGTAGCTGGTATAATAGAGCAGTAGTAGAGCCTGTGAATGGATTTTGTACTCAAGAAGAATATCAAATATTTATGAATCAAGTAAATGATTTTGAACGTATGATTTTAGAATCAGGTATACGCTTGGTGAAAATTTATATGTCTATCAATAAAAAGGAACAAGCAAAACGATTTAACGATATTAAAAACGATCCGCTTAAACAATGGAAAATGACTCCTGTAGATGAAAAAGCACAAGAATTATGGGATGATTATACCAAGTATAAAAAAGCAATGTTTTCTAAAACAAATACAGAAGCTTCTCCTTGGAAAGTTATTCGTGCTAATAGAAAAACAGCAGCTCGTATTAATGTAATAAATCACATTTTAAAAAGCATTCCTTATGATAAGGAGTTAGAAGTGTAGTTCTTCGGGTAACCTATTTTTAATATCTTCAAAAATAAAAAATAATTCACCAGCAATTTGTTTACTTGTTTCTAAGTATGTTTCGTCTGTCAAATCAGTATTGTCAGATGTTTTAGGGTCTTTATAAGGTAGATGAAAACGTTCAATAGCATCAGGTATATATGGGCAGTTTTGGTCGGCATTATCACAAGTAGTTATAGCGACAAAAGGATAACTGTTTTGAGGATGATCATATAACTTAGAAAAACCTAAAATTGATTTTTTAGTTTCATTAAAAGAAATTAAATATCTTGGATTCTGATGAGAAAAATCAACAACGTTAAAAATAAAACCAGTTTTTTGTAAACATTTCACTGTATTTCTATGAAAAGAAGTGGTTTCTGTTCCGCCAGAATAGGTAAACATATTCTTTAAGTTAAAATATTCAATAGCAAAAAAACTCCATACTTGTGCAAACTGACTTCTACGAGAATTATGAGTACAAATAAAATTTAAATTTATTTTTTCTCTGTCAAGATACTCTTCATAAATAGTATCTATTATTTCAAGTAATAAATCTTTTCGGTCTTCGGTAAGGGTTAACTCTTTTCTAGCTTCCTCAAAGAAAACTTTTGTATTGATATTTTTAGTGTTAATCATTTATTTTCAGTTCTTTTGCAGTGTGTTGTGATTGTAGCAAAAATACAAGCTAAAGCCCTTTTAGCTAATTAAATAAAGGTTAAGAATGTGTTTAGAAATCGGTAATAAAGTAGCTGTGATTGACGCTGATATTAGAGGAATCGTAACAAAAATTACTAATGAAGAAGTTTTTGTTAAAGATGCTGATGGAATGGAGTACCGTTTTTTTAAAAATGAATTGGTAAAGATTGAAGTTGATCAAAATGAATTAAGTAAGTATTCAGATATTAACAACCCGATGTTAAAGGCGAAAACACAATCTAAAAAAACGTCTAAAAAATCCCTTTTTGTAAAAGATAGAAATGAAACCGTTATGGAAGTTGATTTGCATGCCGAAAAGCTTGTGAAATCAACACGAGGAATGGATAATTATGATATTTTATCACTTCAATTAGATATAGCAAAACAAAAACTAGAGTACTGTATCTCAAAAAAAATATCAAAACTAGTGTTGATACATGGTGTGGGTGATGGTGTGTTAAAAACAGAACTTCAGTATTTATTAAATAATTATCGGGTGAAGTATTACGATGCTTCTTATCAAAAGTACGGACAAGGAGCCACTGAGGTGTACGTATATCAGAATTAAATAGGTGAGTTTAATTGTTTATAGGTTTAGTTGCTTAGGGGTTTCTAGATGTTAAACTAAAAAGGTGAGTGTTAGTAATCTCGTTTTTTTTAATCTAAAATTCCAAAAATCTAACTATCTAATATAAAACTTTACTTTTGTAGTATGAATTCAGTGTATTTAGATAATGCGGCTACCACACCTATGTTGCCAGAGGTGGTAAGTGTAATGCAAGAATCGATGCTTGCTAATTTCGGAAATCCGTCTTCAACTCATCAATACGGAAGAAAGGCAAAAGCTGCTGTAGAAACAGCAAGAAAAAATATTGCGAAACATTTTAATGTAACGGCAAGTGAAATTATTTTTACCGCAGGCGGAACTGAAGCAGATAATTTAATCTTACAAAATGCAGTCTTGCATTTAGGAGTAAAAAGAATTATCACCTCTAAGTTAGAACATCATGCTGTTTTAAATACCGTACAGTTTTTAGAAAAAAAACATAAAATAACTGTAGATTATGTTAGGGTAAATGAAAATGGAGCTGTTGTATTGGATAGTTTGGGGGAGGCTTTAAAAAAGTCAAACGAAAAAACCTTAGTGAGTTTAATGTATGTGAATAATGAAATTGGTAATATTTTGCCAATTGAAGAGGTGGCAAACATGTGTAAAGAACACCATGCTTATTTTCACTCAGATACAGTACAAGCTATCGGACATTATCCAATAGATTTACAAAAAACTCCGGTTGATTTTATCGCGGCGAGCGCACATAAATTTCACGGTCCTAAAGGTGTTGGTTTTGCTTATGTAAAAAAAGGAATAGCAATTCAACCTATGTTTTTTGGAGGAGAACAAGAAAAAGGAGCGAGGTCTAGTACCGAAAATGTTCACGCTATAATAGGTATGGAAAAAGCATTGCAGATTGCTTTTGAAAACCTGATAGTAGATGAAACCTATATTAAAGAGTTGAAAAATTACTTTGTAAAAAAAGTAAAAGAACTAGTGCCAAAAGCTGAAATAAATGGAGAGTTAGCCGATGAAACAAGTTATACTATTGTTAATGTACGATTTCCTGTTCAAGATAAAATGCTACTGTTTAATTTAGATTTATCAGGAGTAGCAGCATCAGGAGGAAGTGCTTGTCAAAGCGGTAGTAATAAAGGTTCGCACGTGTTAAGTGCTTTTTTAAATGCAGAAGAAGTTCATAAAGCTTCTGTACGATTTTCGTTCAGTAAGTTAAATACGATTGAAGAGGTCAACTATGTTTTGATGCAGTTAAAAAGAGTGTTAAAAAAATAATAGGCTGTTTTATTCGTTTTAAAGCATTTTTTTACTTATTTGTATATGTGTTTAGGTTAGAAGGTTAAATTCTTTAAAAGTAGTTTTAAAAGATTGTTTTGTATAGTTTTTATTGATTTGGTAAATGAAACTTATTTTTTTTAACTATAATGTGACTTAAACTGTTAATTTTACATCTAATATTTTAGTGAGAGTAAAAAAAGTTTATTTTTGCACGCTATTAAAATAGAAGTCCCCCACAAGAAAAAAGGTTGTAGAACAGCAACTTAAGTTTTTTTTTGTGTGGGATTTTTTATATCTCACTTTATTGTTTATTAAGAATAAAAGTCTTGAAGAATTTCAAGGAATAAAATTGTATATATAAAATGTATTAATATGGGGGAAAACTACATTGCTAAAATCGGTACATATAAAAAGGCTTTCTTTTTTGTGTTAACGGTTTTTTTGTCTGCTAAATCTTTTTCGCAAGATTGCACTATATATTCCGATAATGATAACTACAATATACCTGATAATACAAGTAGTTATTCAGACTATGCTTCTGTAACAATTTCTGATTCATTTTCTATTGTGGATTTAGATGTGAATATTTCTATTACTCATACCTATAATTCTGATCTTAGAATAAGATTGGTGCATAGGGTTGGAGGTGTTATAAATAGAGCAGTAGATTTATCGATTAACAGAGATGGACAAGGTGATGGTTTTAGTAATGTTACATTTGATGAAAGCTCAAGTACATCTCTTCCTAATGGAGGAAATAATAATACGCTTACAGGAACATATAATCCGGATGGTAATTTAGATGATTTTGTAGGTGATAACTCGTTGGGAGATTGGGTGTTGCAAATCAGAGATGATCTTGCTGGGTATACGGGTACACTTACAAGCTTCTCAATAAATATTTGCAAATTACATGAAGTTTCATGCAACGATGTATACGCAAGTTCATCATCTTCAATATTAGGTAATCGTAACTCTTTATATACGTTAACAGGTTCAACCATGACCCCAGTATATACAGCTCCTCAAAGAATAGGTGGTTTGGCAATTAGTGCTGATGGTAATGCGTATTACGATGATGCTTCAGCATCATTTCCTTTGTATAGTTCAGATGGCTCAACTCAAGTGTCTGAAGGGGCTACGTTACCAAATCAATTAGTTGGTCAAGGAGCGAATGCTGATGGAGATGTATACTATATTGATACTTCATATCATTTACGAGTAATAGAGAAAGGGTCGGGTACTGCTACCGATTTAGGTGCTCTAAACTTTGGTACAGATACTATTGGAGCTACATTAGTAGCAGGAGATTTAGCTTTTGATGGTAATGGTCGCTTACATTGGTATGCTTCAGTAGGAGGTAGTGGAGCTTCTTATTTATTTATAATAAACACGAATACATTAGTAGCACAAAATCTAGGTAATGTGGGGCCTAATGGAGCAACTGGGGTGGCTTTCGATAGCAGTGGAAATATGATCACGAGTACATCTAATGGAGATGGAACTAGTAATATCTATTCTATAGACTTTTCGTCACCAACATTATCAGGAACTTTTATAGGTACAGCATCGCCAGGTGTATATGATATGGGGTCTTGCTCTACACCAACCTACAACCCAATTTTATCAGCTACCAAATCTGTAAAAAACATAACAAAATCGGCAGATCCTGCTGTTATAGCTTTAAGCGGAGATGTGTTAGAATATACTATAGTGGTAAATAATACCGGTAATTTATCAGCATCTAATACTACGTTTATAGATGCAATACCAGCTTCAACAACTTATGTAGCAAATTCAACTCAGTTAAACGGGGTTTCGATAGCTGATGTAGGTGGTAATATGCCGTACACTACAGCTACAGAAATACACTCGAGTACTCAGCCAGATGGAGTGGTTACTATTGGTAGTCCTGTTACTATCACGTTTAGAGTAACAGTAGATTATGGAAGAACGTTACCAGCTACTATTAATAATACAGGGACAGTAGAGTATCCTATTGTTACTGGTGGTGTTACAACTAATCAATCTGTTGATTCAAATACTGTAAGTACTCCTACGGGAGACATATGTACACTTGGTATAAATGATTCAGATGGTGATGGAATTGATGATATTTGTGATTTAGATGATGATAATGACGGGATACCTGATACTGAAGAATATTGTACTAATGCAACAACTACGTTGCTTCCTTCAGCAAATGCATCAGGAGATAGAGAGGTAGTGATAACTCATGCTGATACAGGTTTTGCTAAGTTAGACTTGTTAGAGTTAGACAATTCTTTTCAAATGTTTGTTAATGGAACTCCAGTGCACCCTTCAATATTAGAGTTTGAAAACGGAGCTTTAGGCACAGGAGAAGTTTATTTCAGATTTCAATCTGATAATGCTTTCATAACTACACCTTGGAATCCTAATAGTAATGGTTTGCCTAGATTGAGGTTGATTATAGATGAGTTTGGAGTGATTACTTTATTAGGTTCAAGAACAACAACTTCAACAGTTCTGGAACCAATGGTAGCACAATCGGGAGAGCCTTTTAACACAATAACGTGGACTCCTTCAGCTAATAACACGTTTAGAATTGTTAATCAAGTAGGGCCTGGACCAGAAGAGTTAAAAGGGAGTTTATATGCAAGTAATATATGTGACGCTGATGGAGATGGAATAAGTAATCAATTAGATTTAGACTCTGATAATGATGGAATACTTGATATTGTTGAGTCTGGTGTTTTAAATGAAACAGGAGTAGCCGATTCAAATAATGATGGTAGAATAGATGGGGCTAATTCGGGAAGTGGAGCTAATGGACTTTTTAACATCATAGAAACAAATGATACTTTTACAGCTTCTTTAAATTATTCGGTTTTAGATTCTGATACAGATGGTGATACTAACCCTTATGACGTTGATTCTGATGGAGATGATTGTCCTGATGCGATAGAAGGAGACGAAGATGTTTTATCATCACATTTAGATGGAGATGATAGGATAGATTATGTGGCTAATGGGGGAGTTGACGCAAACGGAGTTCCTAACCTTGTAAATGATTCTGGAGCAGCAGATATAGGAGATGATCAAGGACAAGAGACCACAGGTAATGAAATTGTTGCTACTCAAATACAAATGGACACACAACCAAGTGATAGCACTATATGTTTAGGGAGCAATGTTACTTTTACAGCCGCAGCAAGCTCTTTAAGTACAACTACTTATATAGGGAGTGCTCCATCTACTACGCCTGATTACAGTGGTAGCACAAGTACTACAACAGGGTTAGTATATCAATGGCAAGAACAAATTGCAGGTGCTGGAGCTTGGAATGATATTTCTAATGGAGGAATATACAGCAATGCAACTACTCCATCATTAACTTTAACCAACCCACCAGTAACAGTTTCTACTAATAAATATAGGTTGATAGTAACTAGTACTCTTAACACCTGCCAGATTTTAACTTCAAATGAAGTATCTCTTACCGTAGATCCTACTTCGGAGGGTGGAAGCATTGCAGGAAGTACCAATGTGTGTACGGGAACGAATTCTACAACACTTACACTAAGTGGATATACAGGAAATATCATTCGTTGGGAAAGTTCTACCGATAACTTTGCGACTGATACCGATATCGCCAATACTACCACGACCTTAACAGCTACCAACCTTACCACCACCACGCAATACCGTGCGGTCGTACAAAGTGGTGCCTGTGCAGAAGCGACTTCTGCTACAGCAACCATTACTGTAGATCCTACTTCGGAGGGAGGAAGTATTGCGGGAAGTACCAATGTGTGTACTGGTACCAATTCAACAACATTGAGTCTAAGTGGACAGACAGGAAATATCATTCGTTGGGAAAGTTCTACCGATAACTTTACCACCGATACCGATATCGCCAATACCACTACGACCTTAATAGCAACCAACCTTACCACCACCACGCAATACCGTGCGGTCGTACAAAGTGGGGCTTGTACAGAGGTAGCTTCAGCTACAGCAACCATTACTGTAGATCCTACTTCGGTGGGAGGAAGCATTGCGGGAAGTACCAATGTGTGTACTGGTACCAATTCTACCATATTAACCTTAAGTGGAGAAACAGGTAATATCATCCGTTGGGAAAGTTCTACGGATAACTTTGCGACCGATACCGATATTGCCAATACTACCACGACCTTAACAGCAACCAACCTTACCACCACCACGCAATACCGTGCAATCGTACAAAGTGGTGCCTGTGCAGAAGCGACTTCTGCTACAGCAACCATTACTGTAGATCCGACTTCGGTGGGAGGAAGCATTGCGGGAAGTACCAATGTGTGTACCGGAACCAATTCTACCATATTAACCTTAAGTGGAGAAACAGGAAATATCATCCGTTGGGAAAGTTCTACCGATAACTTTGCGACTGATACCGATATCGCCAATACTACCACGACCTTAACAGTTACCAACCTTACCACCACCACGCAATACCGTGCGGTCGTACAAAGTGGTGCCTGTGCAGAAGCAACTTCTGCTACAGCAACCATTACTGTAGATCCGACTTCGGTGGGAGGAAGCATTGCGGGAAGTACCAATGTGTGTACCGGAACCAATTCAACAACATTGACCCTAAGTGGACAAACAGGAAATATCATCCGTTGGGAAAGTTCTACCGATAACTTTGCGACTGATACCGATATCGCCAATACTACCACGACCTTAACAGCAACCAACCTTACCACCACCACGCAATACCGTGCAATCGTACAAAGTGGTGCCTGTACTGAAGCTACTTCTGCTACAGCAACCATTACTGTAGATCCGACTTCGGTGGGAGGAAGCATTGCGGGAAGTACCAATGTGTGTACCGGAACCAATTCAACAACACTGACCCTAAGTGGACAGACAGGAAATATCATCCGTTGGGAAAGTTCTACCGATAACTTTGCGACTGATACCGATATTGCCAATACCACTACGACCTTAACAGCAACCAACCTTACCACCACCACGCAATACCGTGCGGTCGTACAAAGTGGTGCCTGTGCAGAAGCAACTTCAACTACAGCAACCATTACTGTAGATCCGACTTCAGTGGGAGGAAGCATTGCGGGAAGTACCAATGTGTGTACCGGAACCAATTCAACAACATTGACCCTAAGTGGACAGACAGGAAATATCATCCGTTGGGAAAGTTCTACCGATAACTTTACCACTGATACCGATATTGCCAATACCACTACGACCTTAACAGCAACCAACCTTACCACCACCACGCAATACCGTGCAATCGTACAAAGTGGTGCCTGTGCAGAAGCGACTTCTGCTACAGCAACCATTACTGTAGATCCGACTTCGGTGGGAGGAAGCATTGCGGGAAGTACCAATGTGTGTACGGGAACCAATTCTACCATATTAACCTTAAGTGGAGAAACAGGTAATATCATCCGTTGGGAAAGTTCTACCGATAACTTTGCGACCGATACCGATATTGCCAATACTACCACGACCTTAACAGCAACCAACCTTACCACCACCACGCAATACCGTGCGGTCGTACAAAGTGGGGCTTGTACAGAGGTAGCTTCAACTACAGCAACCATTACTGTAGATCCGACTTCGGTGGGAGGAAGCATTGCGGGAAGTACCAATGTGTGTACCGGAACC
>NZ_CANNGG010000002.1 GCF_947504135.1 uncultured Tenacibaculum sp. | reverse complement strand
GTCGATGGATCACACTCTACACTTATCATATCCGTTGGCTCATTTACCCATACCGGATCTGTGGTATCTACTATGGTAATTACCATTGTATCTGTTCCTGTTTTTCCACATGTGTCGGTAACTGTAAAAGTTCTTGTTACAGTGGTTATACATCCATCATCTGAAGTAATTTCATCTATGTAACTAATATTAGCTATTGTTCCATCATCTGAAACAGTATAATCAGTTGTAGTAAAACTGTCTTTAATATCAGAAGATGGTGTTAAATTAAAAGGATATCTAGCATTTAAACTTGTTATATCATTTTCATCACAACCTTCTAACCCTAAAGTTTCCGGAACGCTAATAATAGGATCTTGGTTATCGTTAGAAACTAAAGTTTTAGAACCTACATTTTGACAACCATTTGCGTCGGTTACTGTAACAGTATAAGTTCCTGCTATTAAACCGCTAAGGTCTTCCGTAGTATCTCCTGTATTCCACGAATACGTATAAGGAGCTGTTCCTCCTGACACAGTTAAGTCAATTGCTCCATCACTTCCTCCACAACTTAAATCACTTCCTAAAAGAGAAAGCGATAACACTAAAGGTTCTGTTATAGTTACGTTGGCCAATGCTATACATCCATTAGCATCTGTTACCGTAACACTATAATTTCCTATAGTTAAACTATTCAAATCTTCAGTCGATGCTCCTGTATTCCATGAGTACGTATAAGGTGCTTTACCTCCTGTTACTGTTAAATCAGCAGCTCCATCGTTTTCTCCATTACAAGATACATTTGTTCCTATAATGGCTGCTGTGGGGGTACTATCAATAGTAATGTCTTTTGTTATTGAATTTGTGTCTCCATCTTCATCTGTAACTGTTAATATTACTGACTTTATACCTGAACTGCTATAATCAACATGATGAGGGCCTTCTGATGTTTCCTCTGATGGAGACGAATCTGCTCCAAAACTCCATTGATAGGTTAAAACTCCATCTCCTCCTGTAGAAGCATTTGTAAAAGTTACTCCTTGAAAACCGCTACCATTAGCGCCACAATCATAAACAAATGTAAAGTCTGGTGCTATTGGTGTTTGTACATCAATTGGTGGTAAATTTTCTCCTGAACACTTTGAAGTTTGTGTAGCACATCCTGGTCCTGAAGTACTACCTGGGGTTTGCCAAGAAAGATATACGTCGGTTAAAGTTAATTCATCACCACAAGTATAGTTCATTAACTCAAACATTTGATAGGTACCAGGGATAATTGTTCCTAAGATTCCAATACTAATCTTATTAGTACCTACATAAACATTTCCGTCTTTATCAATTTTATCTGCACCATTCATCAAATAGAATTGCATATACAGATCTTTTTTACTTGCTGCTTTTGATATATCTACGTATAGATAAACATTAGAGAGCTGTTGCCCTACTGTACACGTGCTTATTGGATTTCCATTTAGGTCTCCTATATAAACACTCCCTATTTCAACATCCTGAGCTCCACACCCAGAAAGGCTACAGGGACTCTGCATAGATACTGTTGTTTGCGAAAAAACATAATTCGCACTAAACAACAATAAGGCAAGAATTAATTTTTTAAAATGAGTAGTTTTCATTCCCATACCTTTACTTTTAAATTAACTTTTTTTAATATTTTTTCTAGACTTTATCTAGAAAACACATACTTATAAAAGTTTTAGACTTTACCTAAAACCATACGGGGATGGGGTAAATGGGGATGGGGTAATTAAGGGTTACACACGTCCAAGCACTGCTTTTTGGCAATACTTAATACACAAGGATGTTCAATAAATTTTAATTGAGGAAAATAAAATAATACTGATTGGGAATTGTATTATTTTGAGGGATTAACGTTTTTAAAGTTCTAAAAACTTTAGGATAAAAGTAGTGTTAATTTTTAGATTCAAAAAACCCAAATTAAAAAAAGGGGGTTTTACCTTAAGCAGTAAAGGAAAAAAACAGAACTAAAATATTTTAACAAACTTCTTTTATAATTAGGTAATTTTGTAACATGATACAAAACGATACAATTATTGCTTTAGCTACACCTGCAGGTGTTGGTGCTATTGCTGTTATTAGACTTTCTGGAGAAAATTCAATAAAAATAGTTGACTCATATTTTAAATCTATTAAACACCATAAGTCGCTAAGCGACCAAAAATCTCATACACTACATTTAGGTCATATAGTAAATAATGAAACTGTCATTGATCAAGTTTTAGTATCTATTTTTAAAAACCCACATTCGTATACAGGCGAAAACGTTGTAGAAATTTCTTGTCACGGTTCAAGCTTTATTCAACAAGAAATCATCCAACTTTTCTTACAAAATGGTTGTAGAATGGCTGATAACGGTGAATTTACAATGCGTGCCTTTTTAAATGGTAAAATGGATTTATCGCAAGCGGAAGCTGTGGCTGATGTGATTGCTTCTAATTCTGCTGCTTCTCATCAAATGGCAATTCAGCAAATGCGTGGAGGAATTACCAATGAACTAAAAGAATTAAGAGGGCAACTACTAGATTTTGCAGCTTTAATTGAGCTTGAATTAGATTTTTCTGGTGAAGATGTAGAGTTTGCTGATAGAACTAAATTTAAAGAATTAGTAGCTAAAATATCAGCTGTTTTAAAGCGCTTAATTGATTCTTTTGCTTTTGGGAATGCTATGAAAAATGGAATTCCTGTTGCTATTATTGGTGAACCAAATGTTGGAAAATCTACTCTATTAAATGCTTTGCTTAATGAAGAAAAGGCTATCGTATCTGATATTGCTGGTACAACTCGTGATGCTATTGAAGATGAATTAATTATTGATGGTGTTGTTTTTCGTTTTATTGATACCGCTGGAATTAGAGAAACTGAAGATGTTGTTGAAAACATCGGTATCAAAAAAGCATATGAAAAAGCAGAAAACGCACAATTAATTATATTTTTAATTGACTCCAATAAGTATATACATTCTAAAGACTTATTCTTAGAGGAAATTGAGACCATAAAGCAACGTTTTCCTAACAAACGTCTATTAGTTATTGCTAATAAGATAGATACATTATCTTGCCATGATTCTTCTATTTTACAATCAGAAATAGATAATTTAATCTTACTTTCTGCCAAGCAAAATATTGGCGTTGATGAGTTAAAACAAGAACTCATTTCATTAGTGAATACTGGAGCTTTGAGTAATAATGAAACAATTGTTACCAACTCTCGTCATTTTGAAGCATTAACTTTAGCTCTGGAAAGTATTAATTCGGTTAAAAACGGTATTGAGTTAGATATTTCTTCTGATTTATTTGCTATTGATATTCGTGAGTGTTTGCGTCATTTAGGAAATATTACTGGTGAATACGATGTAGATAAAGATATTTTAGGTCACATTTTCGGAAACTTCTGTATCGGAAAGTAATTACACTTCCTTTAATTAAAAAGACAGCTGTTTTCAGTTTTATAAAATCATCTCTTTTTAAACAACCTCACATTCTCTGTAAAACAAAGAAAATTAGGGAGTTTAAATACCACTTTTTAATTCAATAAATAAGCAGTAAATTTGTATTCTCTAAGTGTAAATGATACATGACTGCAATATTTACATTTCAAAAAAACGTTGCGCAAAAGCTAATTGCTTCTTTGCGCTACCTGCTTGATGATATATTTTTAAAAAATTCTAAAGAGTTTATTATTTAAGCCCTACCCATTTTAAAGGTAGGGACAACTTTAGTTTTAATTAATTTAAACTAAATCCTAGGTGTTTTTTATACCTAGTGATGGTTTATTTCTATTCATCAATAATTATAAAATAATGACAAAAAATATTATAGTAACCACAGGTATATACGATCTTATAAAAGACCACGTTAGAAGAAAAAAAGTAACTCTTGAAGAAGAAAACCGCTTACTAGCAGAACTAAAAGGCGCTAAACAAGTAAGACGAAGAGAACTTCCTGAGGATGTAGTTACCGTAAACAGAAGAGTCTTAATTTTAGACCATTCAGACCAACAAGAAAAAGAATACATTTTTGTTTCTACAAATAAAACTAAACTTCAAAAAAGAAAGTTTTCAATCCTTTCAGATATGGCTTTAGCCACTGTTGGCTATAAAGAAGGTGATATTATTGACTGGCCTTTTAAAAAAGGAAATAAAAAAGTTGAAATTTTAAAAGTAACTCCTTTCGAGCAGCTTTAAATCTAAAAATCTATTACCTCAACAAGGAGTTTTAAGCAAACTCCTTGTTTTGATTACAGCTTCAATTTAGCTTAAATCTTCAAATTTATAGCGGTTAACTACGCTTATAAAACAGATTATTATTATTTCGACGGAGTTTATAATTTTACTAGTCCTAGACTCAATCTTACATTCATGGAAAAAGACAAAAAATTAAAATTGCAAGAAAAAAAATATCAATCCGTAGGAAAACTTACTACAAGTAAAATTATTGACCTCTTTATCGAAAGTGAAAACGAAGCTTTACACTATAAATTCCAGGGGCAATTTTATCCTTATCGCCATTATGATATTAACGCAACACTAACAAAAGCTTTAAAAGGAATAGACAAGCAAAAAATTATTGATGCTTATTTTCACGCCTCTAGGTTGGGAATTATAGTAAAAGTAAGAGAAGACAATTACCCTCTTTTCTTAAAAGGAATTGAAAAAACACTATCATCTCTTGGTGAAGGATATAATATTAATGTTTTAAGACCTAGTACGGTATATTTACTCTTTGGTGTGAACTCACTAAATGACATAGAAAACCTATACAACACAAAGTATAATGAGTTTTTAGAAAATTTAAAGTTTGTTATTAAAGTTAACTCTTATACGAGTTATCCTAGTTTACGAAGAAAATTAAAAGCTTCTCTTTTCTTAGAAAATCCTATACTTTTAAAAAGGGCTCAAAAAATGACTCCTTTCTTTAATAAATTCAATTTTGAAACTGCTGGAGCCTTGGTTCTGCTATTGGTTGACTCTTCAAAAACTTCAAAACAAGTTCTTTTAGAGTATCATAAAACCGATTTACCTAGAGAAACTGTTTGGGTTCTTGGTAGTTTCTATGAAGATTTCTCTAATACCGAAGCAAATAAACTACTTCTTAACGACCTATATAATAAATATTCTAAGGAATGGGTTGATGAATATTATAGCTCTATTTACTAATAATTTTATAAGTATTTTTGCTTTATGGATTCACTTACGCAAATTGTTTTGGGTGCTGCAGTTGGAGAGGCTGTATTAGGAAAAAAAGTTGGTAATAAAGCAATGTTTTATGGTGCTATTGCTGGTACAATTCCTGATTTAGATGTATATATTGGAAAACTTTTCGATACTGTTACTGCTCTAGAAATACACAGAGGTTTTACACATTCTGTTTTTTTTGCAATCATTTTTGGGTGGATTTTCGGTTGGCTTATTTCCTTGTATGAGAAAAAAGCCTCCACAAAAGAATGGGCACTACTTATGTTTTGGGGATTTATTACGCATCCAATTCTAGATGCCCATACCACTTGGGGAACTCAACTTTTTTGGCCTCTCGACATACGATTGGCTTTTAAAAACATTTTTGTAATTGATCCTCTATACACATTGCCTTTCTTAGTGTTCCTGTTAATGGCAATGTTTCAGCGTAAAGGAACAGCAAAAAGGAGAAAGTATAACAACCTGGGACTTATAATTAGTAGTTCTTACATGGCAATCACTATTGTTATCAAAGGAATTACCTATACTAAATTTGCGCATGCTTTAAAAGAACAAGGAATAGTTTATAAAGAAATAGAAACCAAACCTACACCTTTTAACACTGTTTTATGGTCTGCAAATGTAGAAACTGACGATGCTTATCTGATTGGTTATTATTCTTTTTTTGACACCAAACCGATTGAGTTTTACTCCTATCCTAAAAATCATAATTTACTAGGTGATTATAAAGATGATGTTTCTGTAAAACGACTTATAAAAATTACTAAAGGTTGGTATACTATTTCAGAAAAAAACAATACTCTTTATTTAAATGATTTACGCTTCGGACTACTTAGTGTAGCTCCGAATTTTCAACAGTTTGCTTTTAGTTTTAAAATAACTGAAGAAGATAATAAAGTGGTTATTGATGAAGCTCCTAGAAACATAGAAAAAGCTAAAGAACTTGTAAATGATCTTTGGATTAGAATTCAAGGAAATTAATCGAGAAATCGCTGTATATGTCGTAAATTTGCAACTCTATTTTAAAAGCAGCGTTACTCAGGTTTGAGACAAAAATATTTTCACTTTTTTTCAATCATCTTTTTAGTTCTTACTCAATTCGCATTTATTACTGCGTTATTACTAGAACACAAAAATGTTTTAACGGTAATATTCTTAACAACACTTATTACAGCACTCATAATTTACACCTACATAAAATTTTTTAAAATTAAAGAAGTAGATTTTGAGCCATTCTATGTAATGATTTTTGTTATTGCTGGTGCGTTACTTACAAGTTATTTGCATCTTTTTACTCCTTTAAATTCTGTTTTAGCTGCAACACTTATCGGAACAATCGCTTCTTTTTTACCCAACTTGAATAAAAAATCCAAGGTTTTACAAAATATTCCTAATGCCATGTACTGTGGTTGTTTTGTAGGAATGTCACAAAAACACGTTGCTATTGATTATAGTTTTATACTCATTGCAGGTATGATTGCTGGTATCTTTTATATGTTTTCAAAAAATCTGTTTCATGGAGTTGGTGGTAAACTAGGTACTCTTGCTTTTGGTAGCGTTGTTATCTCATCATTATTATTGTTAATTCTCTCATAATGCTAACTACCATATCAATATATTTAACAAGCATACTCGGAGCTTTTTTAACCTTTTTAGTAAGCACAAAATACAAACAAGGTCCAGTTAGAGCCTCTGCCCTATTAACACTTATTGTTGCTGGTGTATGCTTCCTTTTTCCTAAGATATTTTCAGAAGATATAACCAACCAAATTCCTTGGGTCTTTTTTGGAGCTTCTTTCGTTGGTATGACCTCTGGAAAACTTACTCGAAACTATATTTCAATTATTTTCGCAGGAATAGTTTTCGGATTCATATATACGGTTAGTCCTGATTTTTTTAATGGTTATGGAGGCGCATTAGGAACAGCTGCTTGTATTTCTATCTTAGTTGTTATTGGAATAAACAATCTTATCCGACTTTTAAAAGCCTCAAAAAAGAAAAAGAAGCTGCTTAAAAAAGTAGTTCTTAAAAGTTAATTCTATTATAGGTTACATTATTCAATATCTCTCAACCTACTACAATCTCCTTTATTTTTTCTTAACTTTATCCCTCTAAGACTGTAGAAAAAATAATGGATAACAAACCAAAAAAACAAACTGATAAACAACCTTCTGCTGAGCCTCCATACAAACTATTAAGCTTAAGAACTGGTAAACCAAAAGATTGGGCTGCAGGTATCCCTGGAGTCACAAACGCTATAAAGAGTTTAATAAACGATAAAGCTTTAGTTAGAGGAGGAAAAGCTTTGTTTAAAATGAATCAGCTTGATGGTTTTGATTGTCCTAGTTGTGGTTGGCCTGATCCTGATGATGAACGCTCTCCCATTGCTGAGTATTGTGAAAATGGTGCAAAAGCTATAGCTGAAGAGGCTACTAGTAAAAGAATTACTGCTGACTTTTTTAAACAAAATTCTGTTTATGAACTTTCTCAATTAACTGATTATGAAATTGGACATTTAGGTCGTCTTTCTGAGCCTATGTACCTTCCTAAAAATGGTACACATTATGAACCTATTAGCTGGGACAATGCTTTTGCAAAAATTGCCGAACACTTAAATAGGTTAGAGTCTCCAGATAATGCTGCTTTTTACACCTCTGGTAGAACAAGTAATGAAGCTTCTTTTGCATATCAGCTTTTTGTGCGTGAATTTGGAACTAACAACTTCCCTGATTGTTCTAATATGTGTCACGAAACCTCTGGTTTTACCTTAGCCTCAGTTACAGGTATAGGAAAAGGAACTGCTACTTTAAAAGACTTCTACGATACCGATATCATCATGATTATTGGTCAAAATCCAGGGACGAACTCTCCACGAATGTTAAGTGCTTTAGAGAAAGGAAAAAAGAACGGCGCTAAAATTATTGCTGTTAACCCTCTTCCCGAAGCTGGCTTAATGGGATTCCGAGATCCTCAAAAAATAAACGGTATTTTAGGAAAAGGAATTCAACTTGCCGATTTACACCTTCCTGTTAGAATTAATGGAGATTTAGCGCTACTAAAAGCAATCGAACAGTTACTATTACATTTTGAAAAAGAAACTCCTGGTAAGGTTTTCGATCAAGAATTTATCAATAATAAAACAGTTGGCTACGAGGATTTAAAAAAACAAATTGAAAGCTATGATTTAGATGAATTGGCGAAAGCATCGGGTATTTTAAAAGAAGATATTCAAAAAGCTGCTGAAATGTTAGCTTATAAAAACCGAATTATTATTTGCTGGGGAATGGGACTTACGCAACAGCCCAACGGAGTTGATATTTTAAAAGAAGTTCTTAACCTGTTATTCTTAAAAGGAAGTATTGGTAAACCTGGAGCGGGTTCTTGTCCAGTAAGAGGTCATAGTAATGTACAAGGAAATAGAACAATGTTAATTAATAATCATCCTTCCCAAGAACAATTGGATAAGCTTAAGGAAGTTTTTGGTTTTAACCCGCCAAGAGAGAACGGTTATGATGTTGTAGATACCATAAAGGCTATGAATGAAGGGAAAGTTAAAGTACATTTTAGCATGGGAGGAAATTTCTTATCAGCAACTCCAGACACTACCTATACAGCTAAAGGATTAAGACAACTAGACTTATCTGTTTCTGTTTCTACTAAACTTAATAGAACCCATTTGATTCATGGAAAAGAGGCTTTAATTTTACCTACAATTTCGAAAAGTGAAATTGATATAGTTAATGGTAAGCATCAGTATACAAGTGCAGAAAATGCTATGGGAATTGTTGAATGGTCTAAAGGAGTATTAAAACCTATTTCTGACAAGCTTATCAACGAAACACATATTGTTTGTAGAATGGCAAAAGCTACTTTAGGAAGTAAAAGTGTAGTTGATTGGGATCGGTATATGAATAGTTACGATGCTGTAAGAGATGATATAGAAAAATGTATTCCTGGTTTTGATAACTACAATGTTCGTATAAAACAAAAAGGTGGTTTTTATTTACCTAATGGTGCTCGTGAAGGAAACTTCAAAACAAAAGAATTTGGAGAACGTGTTCCGTTTTCTTTAACTTCTTTACCTGAAAATAAACTAGCCGAAGATGAATACTTAATGGCTACAGTTAGAACACATGATCAGTTTAACACTACTATCTATGGATTAAATGATCGTTATCGTGGTGTTTATAATGAACGTCGTGTAGTTTTTATGAATAAAAACGATATAGAAAAAGCTGGTTTTAAATCTGGTGATAAGGTAGATTTATATAATTATGATAATGACACAGAACGTATCGCACCGCTGTTTATTATTGTTGAATACCCTATTCCTGAAAAAAACACGGTTACTTACTTCCCTGAAACCAATGTATTGGTTTCAATTCACAATACCGTAAAAGGGAGTAATATGCCTGCTTCTAAACACGTTAAAATTAAAATTAGAAAACACAACCCTAAGAATTTGTTGGAGAAAAGTAATTAACCTTACTGGTTTACTCTTCCAATTTAGAATGTTCAGAATACGTACGCCATTTCTCTAAACAAGCGGTAATATCTTCTGGTACTTCAGAGTTAAATTGTAAAAACTCTCCTGTTGTTGGATGTGTAAAACCTAAAGTTTTTGCATGCAAAGCTTGTCTTGGCAACACTTTAAAGCAATTATCTACAAATTGTTTGTATTTAGTAAACGTAGTTCCCTTTAAAATAGCATTCCCACCATAACGTTCATCGTTAAAAAGTGTATGTCCAATGTGTTTAAAGTGAGCTCTAATTTGATGCGTTCTACCCGTTTCTAACTTACATTGTACCAAGGTTACATACGTAAGTCTTTCAAGTACTTTATAATGAGTAACAGCATGCTTACCATGCTCACCATCAGGGAAGACATCCATTTGTAAGCGATTTTTAAAACTACGTCCTATATTTCCTTCAATAGTTCCTTCATCCTCTTCAATATTTCCCCAAACTAACGCATAATATAACCGTTCTGTAGTACGGTCAAAAAACTGCTTAGACAAATGTGCCATTGCGTATTCTGTTTTTGCAACTACCAATAATCCGCTTGTATCTTTATCAATACGATGTACTAAACCTGGTCGCTCGTTAGAGTTGGTGGGTAAGTTTTCTATGTGATGAATTAGTCCGTTCACTAATGTTCCAGAGTAATTTCCATGACCTGGGTGAACTACCATTCCTGCTGGCTTGTTTACCACTATCACTTCATCATCTTCATACACTATATCAATAGGAATATCTTCTGCTACTAATAAGTTTTCGTGAGGAGGATATGTTAACACCACTCTAACTACATCTTTTGGTTTTACCTTATAGTTAGACTTTACTGCCACATCATTAACTAAAACATTACCTGCTTTAGCTGCTTGCTGTATTTTATTTCGAGTAGCATTTTCAATAAAGTTCATTAAAAACTTATCTACTCGCAATGGTACTTGACCATCTGTTGCTACAAACCTATGGTGCTCGTATAAATCATCATTTTCTATCTCTGGAGTGTTATCTTCCTGCATCAATCAATTTATAAAAATTAGTATCCGTTACCATCCCCTAAAATCAAGTCGATGGTTGTTTGTTTTGGTAATTTAGCTCCCGGTTCAATTTTTTGTCCGTTATACTTTAATCCACGAACCACATCTTTTCCTATATCGTGTACCCAAGTAACCTTAGTTCCTACTTTAAACCCTATTGAACGTAGGTGTGTTGTTGCCTGTCGTCTGGTACGTCCATTTAAATTAGGCACTTCTATATCTCTATACTTTGACGGATTTAAGGTTAAGTATATTTTACGCTTTTCTTTTACAAAATCACCTGCTTCCGGATCTTGCTCAATAATTGACTTCTTAGGATAATCTGGATTATAACTTGCACTGTCAATTACCACAAAATCTAAATTTAATTCACTTAATTTTTGCTCAACATCAGCTAACGACATTTTGTGTAGGTCAGGTACTTGTATTTTTTGATTATGGTTTGTTGTAACTCCTAACCACCATTGTAGAACAAATACAAAAACTAGTATTGAAACAACTGCTATAATTATATTTTTTAAAAAAGATTTACTTTTAATAAATTCAAATAAACCTCCAGATTTTCCTGTTAAATTACTCATATCATTTTTTTGTAAGATCGCACAAATTTACAGTAAAAATATTACTATTTTAAATTCAACAAGTCTTAAACGAGTTTTTTTGGTAAGTTTGTATAATCCAACGATTGGATTTTAGATAAACAATGATAAAAACAGTAATTGAAATACATTTGAAGTGAAAAAAAACATCGCTATTATTATGGGAGGTTATTCCTCAGAAGTAGGAATTTCTCTAAAAAGTGGTAATGTAGTTTACAAACATATTAATACAGAAAAATATAACGCGTACAAAGTTCATATTTTAGAAAATAAATGGGTGTATGTTGATGATAATGAACAAGAATATCCAATAAACAAAGAAGATTTTTCAATTGAAATTAAAGGTCAAAAAATTACATTTGATTGTGTTTTTAACGCTATTCATGGTACACCAGGAGAAAACGGTATTATCTTAGCTTACTTTGATCTTATTGGTTTAAAACACACCTCTGCCCCATTCTACCAAATGGCTTTAACCTTTAATAAGCGTGATACCTTAAGTGTAGTGAAACAATACGGAGTAGCAACAGCTGTTTCTATATATCTAAACAAAGGTGATGAGGTTGATTGTGATGCTTTTATTAAAAAAGTAGGACTTCCTTGCTTTGTAAAACCAAACGGAGCAGGTTCTAGTTTTGGCATATCTAAAGTGTATACTAAAGAAGAGTTAATTCCTGCTATAGAAAAAGCATACGAAGAAGATACTGAAATATTAATTGAAAGCTTTTTAGATGGAACTGAGGTTTCTGTTGGAGTAATTCAATACAAAGGAGAAACAAAAGTACTTCCAATAACAGAAATTGTTTCTGAAAATGATTTCTTCGATTATAAAGCTAAATATGAAGGTCAATCTCAAGAAATCACTCCTGCACGTTTAACTGATTCTCAAAGAAAGAGAGTTAAAGAAGTAGCCAAACGTGTATATGAAATTTTAAATATGCGTGGTTTTTCTCGCTCTGAATATATTTTAGTTAACGATGAACCACATTTTATAGAAATGAATACTGTTCCTGGATTAACAGAAGCAAGTATTTTACCACAGCAAGCCAATCATGCGGGTATTTCTTTAACTGAATTATTTGGAAACGCTATTGAAATGGCTTTAAATGACAAGATATAATGAAAAGAGCAATTTTTCCTGGATCTTTCGATCCAATTACTTTAGGACACTTAGATATTATTGAACGTGGTGTTACCCTTTTTGATGAATTAATTATTGCAATTGGGGTGAATGCCGATAAAAAATATATGTTTTCTCTAGAGGAGCGTCAACGTTTTATTGAAGAAACTTTTAAGCATGAGCCAAAAATAAAAGTACTTACTTATAGTGGACTTACTGTAAACTTTTGTAAAGAACAAGACGCTCAATTTATTTTAAGAGGTTTACGTAATCCTGCCGATTTTGAGTTTGAAAAAGCCATTGCACATACTAATAGAAAACTTTCTGAAATTGAAACTGTGTTTTTACTAACCTCTTCAGGTAAAAGCTATATTTCTTCATCAATTGTAAGAGATGTAATCAGAAATAATGGTGACTATACAGGATTAGTACCTGACGCAGTTAGAATTTAAACTTTTAAATACGTTACTTTGAAAAAACTATTTGTACTACTCCTAATAATTACTGTTGCTTGTAAACCAGAATCAACAAAAAAGAATAACGATTTCACTACACTGTTTGAAACATCAAACGGAACGGAGACTCCTACTTATAAAGAGGTTATTTCTTTTTATGAAGAGTTGGCTAACACTTACCTTGAAATTTCATTGTTTGAAATAGGTACTACAGATATTGGAAAACCTTTACATTTAGTTGTTTTTAATACTGATGGAAAAACCAATATTGAAGAACTTAAAAATTCTTCAAAAAATAGAATTTTAATCAATAACGGTATTCATCCGGGGGAATCTGACGGAATTGATGCTTCGATGCTATTATTACGAGACATTGTTCAAAATGATTCTTTAAAAAACAAGTACAAAAATTCTTTAATTTGTGTTATTCCCATATACAATATTGGTGGCTCCCTAAACAGAAACTCACACACAAGAGCCAATCAAAATGGTCCAAAAGAATACGGTTTTAGAGGAAATGCTCGTAACTACGACTTAAATCGTGATTTTATTAAACAAGATACTAAAAATGCCGCTACATTTGCTGAGATTTTTCACACTGTAAATCCAGATGTTTTTATAGATAACCACGTAAGTAATGGAGCAGATTATCAGTACGCAATTACACATCTATTTACACAACACAATAAATTGGGAGGAAATTTAGGTGAGTTTATTGAAACAAAAATGCGTCCTGAAATAGAACATTCTTTGGCTGAGAAAGGCATTATTATTACTCCTTATGTAAATGTTTGGGGAACAACTCCAGAAAGTGGTTGGTCACAGTTTTTCGATTCACCTAGATATTCTACTGGGTACACTACCCTCTTCAATACCTTAGGATTAATGGTTGAAACTCATATGTTGAAACCGTATAAAATTAGAGTAGAACAAACCTATGAATTGCTGTTTTCTGCTTTAGATTTTTCCAAAGAAAACAGTAACAAAATAAAAGATTTACGAAAAAATGCTGTTGAAGAAATAATAAACAAAAAAACATATCCTATTCTATTTACAGTTGATAAGAATAATCCTACAGCTCTTCATTTTAAAGGATACGAAGGAACTTTTATAGACAGTAAAGTTACCAATGGAAAACGTTTGTTTTATGATAGAACAAAACCTTACAATAAAAAAGTTTCTTATTATAACTACTTTGTTCCTACCAAAGAAATCGCCATACCCAAGGCCTATATATTAGAACAAGGTTGGCATGACGTTGTAGAACGATTAGAAAATAATAAAATTGAATTTACTCGTTTTGAAAAGGATACCTTATTAACTGTAGAAGTTCAGCACATCAAAGAATTTGAAACTCGAAAAACGGCATACGAAGGTCATTATTTACACTACAATACTGAAGTTACCCAAACAAGAGGTCTACAAGTTAAATTTAATAATGGAGATATTTATATTCCTACAAACCAAACAGGAATACGTTATATTATAGAGACCTTGGAAGCTGAAGCTATTGATTCTTTCTTCAACTGGAATTTCTTTGATACTATCTTACAACAAAAAGAAGGATACTCTTCTTACGTTTTTGAAGATATTGCTGAGGACTTTTTAAACAACAGTCCTATTGTAAAACAAGAATTTTCAGAAAAGTTAAAGTCTGAAGAAGATTTTGCTAAAAATCCGCAAACACAATTATATTGGGTTTATAAAAAAACACCTCATTATGAAAAAGCTCATAAGAAATTACCAATTTATAAGTTATATTGATAATTTTTTAACCTCTTAGTTACATTTTCATACATTTGTCACCGATTAGGAACTTGATTTAAATGAATAAAAACCCATTAAAATCTGTTTGTGAGCAAAAAAATTTTGAAGAAATCTTCAACAAACATTCACAAACCTTACGAAATTATATCTACTATAAATGTGGCGATACTCAGCAAGCTGAAGATATCGTTCAGGAAGCCTATATTAAACTGTGGAACAACTGCGCGAAAGTAATTTTTGAAAAGGCTAAGTCCTTTTTATATACTGTAGCTAATAATCACTTTTTAAATGAAGTGGCGCATAAAAAAGTAGTATTAGAATATCAAAAACAAAATGCTACCAATAATACATCAATAGAAACTCCTCAATTTATATTGGAAGAAGATGAATTTCATCAAAAATTAAAAAAAGTGATAGCTGACCTTCCTGAAAGGCAACGAGAAGTTTTTTTACTAAGCAGAATAGACAAGAAAAAATACAGTGAAATTGCAGATATAGTAGGTATATCTGTAAAAGCTGTAGAGAAAAGAATGAGTAAGGCATTACTTACTTTAAAAGAACAAATAGGTAAAGTGTAATAAAAAATACTATTTGTAGTAGGGTAATTAGTTTTTTACTTGTTTTTAATACAAATAGCACGAATAATAGGAAATGAAAATAAATTATAAGGATGAAACTTTTTTAGCCAGATGGATAGCCAATGAGCTTTCCACTAAAGAGCTAGAAGAATTTCAACAGTCTGATGTTTATCATCAATTTAAAGCTATTGATGATGCTTCTCAGTTGTTAAAAGCCCCTGATTATAATCAGAAAGAAGTTCTTACTCAAATTCAAAATAAATTACAGTCAAAAAAGTCAGATAAAAAAGTTGTAAAATTAATTCCTTATTGGATCTACGGCGCTGCTGCTTCTATCGCTTTATTAATTAGCTTTTTTTACTTTAATTACAGTACAACTAATATTTCTACAAGTTACGGAGAGTATTCAACTATAACTTTACCAGACAATTCAACTGTACATCTCTCTCCTAACTCTACCATTAGTTATAAAAATTACAGATGGGAGGATAAAAGGGAATTATCTTTAAAAGGAAAAGCTTTTTTTGAAGTTGAAAAGGGTAGATCTTTCACCGTAAATACTACTGAAAGTAACGTTACTGTTTTAGGAACTAAATTTACAGTTAATACTTCTGAAAAGTATTTTGAAGTTCTATGCTACGAAGGAAAAGTGAAAGTTACTTCTAAAAGGAATAATGAAATAATTTTAACTTTAGGTAAAGCTTACAGAAATTATAATGAAAATATTGAAGAATGGACTTTTAATTCAAACACCCCTTCTTGGTTGAAAGGAGAGAGTTCTTTCATGAACACTCCATTATATCAAGTAATTAAAGCTTTAGAAAACCAATTTAATTTAAAATTTGATTCTTCCAAAATCGATACCGAAAAACGATTTACAGGTACATTTACACATAAAGATGTTAATATAGCATTACAAACTGTTTTTGCTCCTATGAAAATTTCTTATAAATTAGCAAAAAATAGTACCGTTGTATTGACATATAATTAATGAAAATAAAATTAAGTATACTTTTTATATGCTTAGCGATGTCTATTTTTTCTCAGGAAAAAATAGACATTTCTTTTATAGAAACTCCTTTATTAGACGTTTTAAAACAAACCGAAGCTAATTTTGGAGTAAAATTTTCGTATAATGCTGAAATACTTCAAAAAGATATTATTTCATTTTCTAAAAAAAACTGTGAATTAGTATACCTCTTAGGTGAAATTGAGCATCAAACTTCCTTTTTTTTTCAAAAGATAAACGATCGTTACTACTATATAACTACAAAAACAGCTCTTAACAAAGAAAATTACACACTTCTTAATGAAATTCTTGTTACCAATTATATTACGTCAGGAATTAACAAAAAGAAAAGTGGAGCTATTTCTATTTTACCCAAACAACTTGGGGTGCTACCTGGATTAACCGAACCTGATGTTTTAGAAAGCTTAAAAATTATTCCTGGTGTACAAAGCCCAGATGAAACTGCCGCTGGAATATACATTAGAGGAGGAACTCCTAACCAAAATTTAGTACTTTGGGACGGTATAAAAACCTACTACTTAGGTCATTTTTTTGGAATGATTTCTGCTTTCAACCCATACACCACAAAAGAAGTTGTTTTATCTAAAAGTGGTACAAATGCCAGATATGGAAATAGAGTTTCTGGAGTAATTGACATAAAGACCTCTGATGAAATCCCTGATAAAATTACTGGAAGCTTTGGGCTAAACATGACACATGCTGATGCTTTTATTGACATTCCATTATCGAAACAAACAGCTTTATCCTTTTCAGCTCGAAGCTCTTATTCTAATATTTTAAAAACTTTTACATTTAATAAATTATCCACAAGAGTATTTCAAACATATAATAATAATCAAGAAAACAACATTATTGATAAAAATATAAAATTTAGTAGAGATAATCAGTTTAATTTTTCAGATTACACAGCAAAATTCATCACTAATCCTTCTGAAAAAGAATCTTTAACTTTTAGCTTTTTACATACTAAAAACAAAATGTACAATGATTTTACTGTTCCTGACTATAAAGACAAGTACAACGACCAGATAAATATTAAAAACACTGGTATGAGCCTTAATTGGAAAAAGGAAACTAATGAAACAGTTACACATAACCTGAAAGGTTATTTTTCTACTTTTACATTAGACTATAGCGCTAATTACAGCTACTTTGAAAATTATCTTGAAGAGTTTTCTAGCAAAAAAAATATTTTAAATGATGTAGGACTTTCTTATAATTTAAACTACTCTCTTAACACTAAAACAGATATACTTTTAGGGTATGATTATACATATACCGATGCTGAATATGATTTAAAATACTCTTACAGTTTACAAGGAGTAAATCAATTTAACTCTCAACAAGACGAGCAAAGTTCAAACGATACACATTCTATTTTTGGAGAGTATTTATACGACTCTTATTACTGGAATATAAATACTGGAATACGTTTTAATTACTTTTCTAAAATTAATAAATTTGTTTTAGAACCTAGATTATACCTTGAAAAGAAGTTAAGCCCAGCTTTTAGCTTTAAAACTTCATTTGAGCAAAAACATCAAACACTTAGCCAAATAATAGAATTTCAAACCTCTAGTTTAGGGTTTGATTTAGAAAACCAAATTTGGGCACAGGTAAACAATGATGACATTCCTCTTCAAAAAAGTTTACAAGTTTCTACAGGAATTATTTTTAACAAAGATAATTGGAAAATAGATATTGAACCTTACTACAAAAAAGTTACTGGTATGACCTCGCTAACGAGCGGTTATAACGATCAGACCAACGATTTTTCTGACGGAATAGGTAAAATATATGGTATTGATATATTAATCAATAAAAAAATTAATAATTACAGAACTTGGGTTAACTATTCGTACACCAAAAACAGGTTTAAATTTTTAGATTTAGAAAACAAGTATTTTCCTGCCAATCATGATATCACAAATTATTTTTCATGGTCTCATGCCTATACATTAAACGCTTATGAATTTTCTTTAGGTTGGATTTACAGAACAGGAAATCCTTATACTGCTTTAAGAGATTTTTATGTAACCGATAATGGTTTTCCGGTTGTTGATATAGACACAGACAATATTAACGCTCTTAGACTCCCTAATTACCATCGTTTAGACGCTTCTATGACTTACACGTTTAATTTTTCTGAAAAATGGAAAGGTAAATTAGGAGTATCTGTTTTAAACATTTACAACCAAAAAAATATATTAAGTAGAACTTACAACGCTATTCCTACTATAAACTCAGATAACGAGCTTGAATACCAACTGGAGCAAGTTGACAAAGTTTCTTTAGGAATAACACCTAATTTAGTTTTTCGCGTTAGCTTTTAATAAAAAAGGCCCTACTAAAAAGTAAGGCCTTTGATGTTAATAATTTCTATATTGTTTCGTTTCTTCAAAAACGTGTTCTAAAATCTGTTTTTCTTGATCATCGAATACAATACCACGTCTTTGCATTACCACTTCGGCTACTTCAAAAACTTTATTCGTTTTGAATTCTGTAAAACCTGATGCGCCTCCCCAACTAAACGACGGAACAAAATTTCTTGGAAATCCACTTCCAAAAATATTAGCAGAAACACCTACAACAGTACCTGTATTAAACATGGTATTAATTCCACATTTTGAATGATCTCCCATCATCAAACCACAGAATTGTAATCCAGTTTTAGCGAAACGGCCAGTTTCGTAATTCCATAAACGAACTTCAGCATAATTGTTTTTCAAATTCGAGTTGTTACTATCAGCTCCAATATTACACCATTCTCCTAAAACCGAATTTCCTAAAAATCCATCATGTCCTTTGTTAGAATATCCAAATAACACAGAATTATTCACCTCTCCTCCCACTTTACTATGAGGACCTAAGGTAGTTGCTCCATATATTTTCGCTCCTAATTTTAACACTGAATGTTCACACATTGCTAACGATCCGCGTACTACAACGCCTTCCATAATTTCAGCGTTCTTACCAACATAAATAGGTCCTGTTGAAGCATTTAATGTAGCAAAAGTTAACTTTGCTCCTTTCTCTACAAAAATGTCATTTCTATTAACACAGTTAACCGTTTCTGGAATTGGTTGCGACTTTCTGCCTTCAGTTATTAGGTCAAAATCAGCACGAATAGCCTTATCATTTAAAGAAAAAATATCCCAAGTATTTTTTATTTGAATTATATCATCTTCAAATTCTAAATGCTCATAAGAAGAAAAGTCTACTTCTTCTTGATTATCTGAAGTAAAAAAAGCTATTACATCTTCTCCTTTAAATATCGCTTGATTTTCTTGTAAATTCTTTACCATTTCAACCAAAGGCTTCGTTGGTAAGAAAGAAGCATTTAATAATACATTCTCTTCCATTTCAACCATAGGGTACTTCTCTTCTAAATACTCTTCTGTTACGGTCGTTGTTGTTAAACCTAAGTATTTCTCCCACTTTTCTCTGATAGTCAAAATACCTACTCTAATATCAGCTACTGGTCGTGTATATGTAAATGGTAGTAAAGCTTTACGCACATCACCATCAAATAAAATATAATTCATATTAATCATTTTTTGAAGCAACACAAACTTACCACTTTCAATTCATTTTACAAGTCAAAATATAAATCTTACTTTTGTTATTATACATTCTTCAATCAAACACTATGAAAAAAATTTTAGGTCTAATTTTAATTGGTATTGCTCTTATAGCTGCATTATACTATGCTTTTATTTATTTTATTCCTTATAGCGAAGGAGTTCGTTCTGGTGAACTCATAAAAATTAGTTATAAAGGTGTAGCAGTAAAAACTTGGGAAGGAGAAATTAGCCAAGGAATTTCTGGCGCTCAAATTTTTGCTTTTTCTGTAGAAGACAATCAAAAGGAAGTTATTGATAAACTTCAAAAACTCCAAGGTCGTTATGTCAAAGTTACTTACAAAGAACGTTTTGGTACTTTCTTTTGGCTTGGTGATACCAAATACTTTATAACACATGTTGAAGAAGAGCAATCTCCTCATTTTAGAGGAATAAACAATAATAATGAATAATATTTTTAGAAATATAGAAGACACTCGCATTAGCATTTCTGAGCTAATGCTTCCATCTCATGCTAACTTTAGCGGCAAAATTCACGGTGGGTACATTTTAAAACTAATGGATCAAATAGCTTTTGCTTGTGCATCAAAACACTCTGGTACTTATTGTGTTACAGCGTCAGTAGATACGGTTGATTTTTTAAACCCAATAGATGTTGGTGAGTTGGTTACCATGAAAGCTTCTATCAATTATGTAGGCAGAACCTCTATGGTGGTAGGTATTCGTGTTGAATCACAAAATATACAAACTGGTAAGGTTAAGCACTGTAACTCTTCTTACTTTACTATGGTTGCTAAAAATGATGAAAAAAAACAAGTAACTGTTCCTGGAATCATTATTAATAATGAAAAAGAAATGCGTCGTTTTTTAGAAGCTATAAAACGCTTAGAAATGAAAAAGAAACGACAAGAAGAATTTAACAGCGATAATTTTGTTGCTGAAGATTACATTGAAGATTTAGAAAAATACAATGTAAAGATTGAATTATAATATGCCTGAAATTGTAGACCTAAGTCAAGGTATTTTTGATTGAATGCCTGTTTATAAAAGTCTTCCACAAGTTAAAGTGTCTGTGCATAACACCCATGAAGAATGGGATGGAATTAAAAATCCTACTACTAAAACTCCTGCTGTATATAAACTAGAAATGGGTAAACATACAGGAACTCATGTTGATGCTTTAAACCATATGGCAGCTAAACATGAAGGTAAATCTATAGACACCATGCCTCTTAGTATGTTTTATACTGAAGGTATTTGTTTAGATTTTTCTCATAAAAACTTACAGGAATTAATTACTTCTGAAGAAGTTAAAGAACAGTTAGAAAAAGAAAAACTTAGTATAAAAGAAGGTGATACAGTTCTTATTTGCACAAAGCACTACACTAAACATTTTGATACTGAAAACTAGTGAAAAGGTCTAGGTATTACAGCTGAATGTGCTACTTGGTTTGGTGAACAAAAAATTGCAGCTTTTGGTGTAGAAACTATGTCTCTAGGAGTTCCTAAAATATCTAATAAGAAGGTACATCACATTTGTCGTAAAATGGGGTTTACTCATTATGAAAACATGATAAACCTTGATAAATTAATAGGCAGAGGCAGGTTTCACTTATAGCCTTACCTTTAAAAATTAGAGGCGGAACAGGATCGCCAGTAAGAGCCGTCGCTATTTTTGAATAAAAAAATCCGAAGTAAATTTACTTCGGATTTTTTAGTCTATTTTCTATTCTCTAAAAAGAATTACTTACTCAAGTACATTTTACGTCTTGCATATAAATCGTAAAAGGCATCATCTCTAAGTGAATCTATAAATAAAATACTTTCTCCTGTTGATTTCATTTCTGGACCTAAGTTCTTATTTACATTCGGGAACTTATTAAAAGAGAATACAGGCTGCTTAATTGCAAAACCTTCTAACTGAGGATTGAAATCAAAATCAGTTACTTTTTTCTCTCCTAACATTACCTTTGTTGCATAGTTTACATAAGGCTCTTTATAAGCTTTTGCTATAAATGGAACCGTACGAGAAGCACGTGGATTTGCTTCAATAATATATACTTTATCGTCTTTGATCGCAAACTGAATGTTAATCAACCCAACAGTATCAAGTGCTAAAGCAATTGTTTTAGTGTACTCTCTAATTTGCTCTAATACTAATTCCCCTAAGTTGAACGCTGGTAAAGTTGCATTTGAATCTCCTGAGTGAATTCCACAAGGCTCAATATGCTCCATAATACCGATGATATACACATTTTCACCGTCACAAATAGCATCAGCTTCTGCTTCAATTGCTCCTTCTAAGTAGTGATCTAATAATAATTTGTTATTAGGAATCTTACGTAGTAAATCTACTACATGTTCTAATAACTCCTCTTTATTAATCACAATTTTCATTCCTTGCCCTCCAAGTACATATGATGGACGTACTAAAATTGGAAAGTCTAACTCGTCAGCTAAAGCTAAAGCTTCATCAGCATTCTCTGCAACTCCAAACTCTGGATAAGGAATATTGTTTTCTTTTAATAAACTTGAAAAACTTCCACGATCTTCAGCTAAATCTAACGCTTTGTAGCTAGTTCCTAAAATAGGAATTCCGTAACGCTCTAACTTTTCTGCTAATTTTAAAGCTGTTTGCCCTCCTAACTGAACTATAACTCCTTCTGGTTTCTCATGCTTAATGATATCGTAGATATGTTCCCAAAAAACTGGCTCAAAGTATAATTTATCTGCCGTATCAAAATCAGTTGAAACAGTTTCAGGGTTACAGTTAATCATAATGGTTTCATAACCACATTCTTTTGCTGCATATACCCCATGAACACAACAGTAATCAAATTCAATTCCTTGACCAATTCGGTTTGGTCCAGAACCTAATACAATTACTTTTTTCTTATCAGAAACTACACTTTCATTTGATACAGAAACTTCACCTTCTACTGTTTCTATTTCACTTTCAAAAGTAGAATAGTAATAAGGAGTTTGTGCTTTAAACTCAGCAGCACAAGTATCTACTAATTTATAAACACGTTTTATTTTTAACTCTTCACGTTTTTTATACACTTCACTTTCTAAACAACCTAACATGTGAGCGATTTGACGATCACCATATCCTTTTTGTTTAGCTTCCAATAACAATTCTCTATCAAGTGTATCAATTGTATAAGTAGAAATTTCTTTTTCTAACATATACAACTCTTCATATTGACGTAAGTACCACATATCAATCTTAGTGATTTCGTGAATTTTACTCAACGGCATTCCTATTTGAATAGCGTCATAAATAGCAAATACACGATCCCAAGAAGCATATTTTAACTTGTCTTTAATTTGGTTGTAATCTTTATAACTTTTACCGTCAGCTCCTATTCCGTTACGTTTAATTTCTAACGATTGTGTTGCTTTGTGTAATGCTTCTTGGAACGAACGTCCAATTCCCATTACTTCTCCAACTGCTTTCATTTGTAAGCCTAACGTTCTATCAGAACCTTCAAACTTGTCAAAATTCCAACGAGGTATTTTCACGATTACATAGTCTAATGTTGGTTCAAATAAAGCTGAAGTAGACTTCGTTATTTGATTATCTAACTCATCTAAAGTATAACCAGTTGCTAATTTAGCAGCAATCTTTGCAATTGGGTACCCAGTTGCTTTTGATGCTAATGCTGATGAACGAGATACACGTGGATTAATCTCAATAGCTATAATATCTTCATTTTCATCTGGAGAAACCGCAAACTGAACGTTACATCCTCCTGCAAACTCACCAATAGAACGCATCATTTTAATTGCCATGTCACGCATTTTTTGGAACGTTTTGTCCGATAACGTCATGGCTGGAGCTACTGTAATAGAATCTCCTGTATGGATTCCCATTGGGTCCATGTTTTCAATAGAACAGATAATTACAACATTATCATTATCATCACGTAATAATTCTAATTCGTATTCTTTCCATCCCATCATTGCTTTATCAATCATTACTTCGTGAATCGGAGAAATTTCTAATCCTCTAGATAATGATTCTTCAAATTCTTTTTCATCATATACGATAGATGCTCCCGCTCCTCCTAAAGTAAACGACGCTCTAATACATAATGGAAATCCGAATTCTTGTGCAATCTCTTTTCCTTTTAAGAATGATGTTGCAGTTGCTTGAGGAGCCATAGGCACCCCTATTTCCTCCATTAATAGACGAAACTTATCTCTATCTTCTGTAATATTAATAGCGTCAATATCTACTCCTATTATTTCAACATCAAAGTCTTCCCAAATTCCTTTTTCATCAGCTTCGATACAAAGGTTTAATGCAGTTTGCCCTCCCATAGTAGGTAAAACAGCATCAATCTGTGGATGTTCTTTTAAGATTTGAACAATAGACTTCGTGTTAAGCGGCAACAAATATACATGATCAGCCATCGAAGGGTCTGTCATAATAGTTGCAGGATTCGAATTAATTAAGATGGTTTCAATTCCATCTTCTCTCAAAGATCTTAACGCTTGAGAACCTGAATAATCAAATTCACATGCTTGACCAATAACAATTGGTCCAGATCCAATAATTAAAATCGATTTAAGGTCTTGTCTTTTAGGCATTTTAGTTCGTGTTGTGTTGTGATGTAAAAATAAAAATTGTTTGGTTATAAAAAAAGGCGATACTTAATAGTAACGCCTTTAAAAAATTAACAATAGTTAATCATTATTTCTTTGGTCTAGATTCAGATGAAACAGACAACTTCTTTCTTCCTTTTGCTCTTCTTCTAGCTAATACTTTACGTCCATTAGCAGAAGCCATTCTTTCGCGGAAACCGTGTTTGTTTCTTCTTTTTCTCTTCGATGGTTGGTACGTTCTTTTACTCATTACAGTATATCTTAAATATCTTCTTTAAAAATGTTTTGCTTTTGTGAAATTCCGTCTGCTAAAAGCGTGGGCAAATATACAACAGTTTTTCAGTCTGACAAACCCTTATTTTATTTTTTTTTAAAAAAAGTTTGTTTGACAAACATACATAATTTTTCTGCACGTTTTTTATCTTTTTTATTTGTTCTAATTGCCAGACTTCTTACTTTTGCGCAAACCTAACAGTACCATGAACAACACAAAATACGTTTTTGTAACCGGAGGCGTAACTTCATCACTAGGGAAGGGAATTATAGCCGCTTCTTTAGCCAAATTATTACAAGAAAGAGGATACTCTGTAACCATTCAAAAGTTAGATCCATATATTAATATAGATCCAGGAACATTAAACCCATACGAACATGGAGAATGTTATGTAACTGATGATGGGGCTGAAACCGATTTAGATTTAGGACACTATGAACGTTATTTAAACATTCCTACATCACAAGCTAACAATGTTACCACAGGAAGAATATATCAATCTGTAATAAACAAAGAGCGTAAAGGAGAGTTTTTAGGAAAAACCGTTCAAGTTATTCCTCATATTACTGATGAAATTAAAAACAGGGTTCAAATTTTAGGGAATACAGGTGATTATGATATCGTAATTACTGAAATTGGGGGAACCGTTGGTGATATTGAATCTTTACCATATATAGAAGCTGTTCGTCAATTACAATGGGATTTAGGAGAAGATAACGCTATTGTTATACACCTAACCCTAGTACCTTACTTAGCTGCTGCTGGTGAATTGAAAACAAAACCTACACAACACTCTGTAAAAACTTTAATGCAAAGTGGTGTGAGTCCTGATATATTAGTATGTCGTTCAGAACATGAAATCTCTGATGACATTAAGCGTAAACTAGCTTTATTCTGTAATGTTAAAAAACAAAACGTAATCCAGTCTTTAGATGCTGAAACTATTTACGATGTTCCTAACTTAATGTTTAAAGAAGGACTAGATTATGTAGTATTAGATAAACTGAACTTATCTACACGTAAACAACCTAACTTAAAAACTTGGAACAAGTTCTTAGAGCGTCATAAAAACCCAACTTCTTCTGTTGAAATTGGTTTAGTAGGAAAATACGTAGAGTTACACGATTCATATAAATCAATTACTGAAGCTTTTATCCATGCAGGAGCTGCAGCTACCAACAAAACAAAGGTTAACGTTCGTTGGATTCACTCTGAAGAATTAACTCCAGAAAGTGCAATAAAACAATTAGAAGGTGTAGACGGTGTTTTAGTAGCTCCAGGATTTGGTGATAGAGGTATTGAAGGAAAAATTGCAGCAGTACAATATGTACGAGAAAACAACATTCCGTTTTTAGGTATTTGTTTAGGTATGCAAATGGCAGTTATTGAGTTTGCTCGTAATGTATTAAACTTAAAAGATGCTAACTCTACCGAAATGGATCCTAAAGTTGCACATCCTGTTATTAACTTAATGGAAGAGCAAAAAGATGTTACTGAAAAAGGTGGAACAATGCGTTTAGGTGCTTGGGATTGTCAATTAACACATGATTCTAAAGTTTTTCAAGCATATAAAGAAGAATTAATCAGTGAACGTCACCGTCACAGATACGAATACAACAACGAATATAAAGAACAATTAGAAGCAGCAGGAATGAAAACTGCGGGTGTCAATCCTAAAACCGGATTGGTAGAAATTGTTGAAATACCTACTCACCCTTGGTTTGTTGGTGTTCAATACCATCCAGAATATAAGAGTACGGTGTTAAATCCACACCCTTTGTTTGTAAGCTTCATTAAAGCAGCTTTAAAACACTCTAAAAAATAATTTCAAAAATCCTGTAACTAAAATTACAGGATTTTTTATTTCTCAATAAAATTGGAATACTGTTTGAACTACCATTCTTAACAAAATTAATCATTGTAAATCCTCTAATAATCTTTGGGGTTTTACTACCTTTGTCGGGTTTTTCAGACAACTAGAAAAACTTTAAGTGACAAGTTGACATTTTAACATATATCAATGGAACAAAAAAAATTTGATTTAAATTCCTTTATAGGAATGCTTTTATTAGGAGGAATTATGCTTTGGTGGATGAATACCCAAAGACCAGACGAAACTCCTGAAGCCACTACTCAAACAGAACAAACCACTAACGCTACCGAAAACGTTCAGAACAACTTAACTGAAAACACCGTTTTAAACGATTCGTTACAGCAAATTGCTTTACAAAATAAGTTTGGTGCCTTTGCATACGGAGCTTCAAAAAGCCAAGAAGGAAATACTACACTTGAAAATGATCTAGTAAAGTTAACGGTAGATAACAAAGGGGGACAAATTATTGAAGCCTTAGTAAAAAACTATAAAACGTACGATTCGTTACCTTTATACTTAGTTAAAGACAAAAACGCATCGTTCAATATCAACTTCGGTACTACTGACAACCGAATTTTAAACACCAAAGACTTACTATTTACTCCTACCCTTACTAAAAATGGAGATACGCAAGTACTTTCTATGAAATTAAAGGTTGCTGAAGATAAATTCTTAGAGTACCGTTATGAAATGAAAGAGGGCGATTACCGCGTAGGTTTCGCTGTTCGTTCACAAGGTTTGAGTAATGTTATTAATAGCTCTCAAGAAATCAACTTAGATTGGAACTTAAAAGGTTTTAGACACGAAAAAAGTTTAAAAACCGAAAACATGTATTCTTACTACTATTATAAAGCTGATGACGAAGTAGATTACTTACAAATGAATGATGATGATGTAGTAAGTGATATTGATTGGGTTGCGTTTAAACAACATTTCTTCTCATCTGTATTGACTTCAGAAACTCCTTTGAACAATGCTACTTTAAAATCTGTTGATTTTGCAGGTGAAGATGTAGATAGCGTTTATACTAAAACCTTTGGATTAAAAGCTCCTTTAGCTTTAACAAACGGAGAATTAAATTATAACATGCAGTGGTTTTACGGACCAACGGATTATAATTTATTAAAATCTTATGAAGGAACTAGTCTTGATGAAATTGCTGATTTAGGTTGGGGAATCTTCGGTTTCTTAAACCGTACAATATTTTACCCTGTTTTTAACATGTTAAAAGGATTTATTGGTAACTACGGATTAATCATCATTTTAATGACGATTGTTGTTCGTATACTAATGTCTCCTGTATTATACAAATCGTACCTATCAAGTGCTAAAATGAAAGTGATTCGTCCAGAAATGGAAGAAATCAATAAAAAGTATCCTGGGAAAGAAAACGCTATGAAGCGTCAGCAAGAAATTATGGCTGTACAGCGAAAAGCAGGAGTGAACATGATGTCTGGTTGTATACCCGCATTAATGCAAATGCCTGTGTTCTTTGCTTTATTCAAATTTTTCCCTACCAATATTGATTTTAGACAAAAAGGATTCTTATGGGCTACTGACTTATCTTCTTATGATACGGTTTTTCAACTTCCTTTTAAGATTCCATTTTATGGAGATCACGTAAGTTTATTCCCAATTTTAGCATCTGTGGCGATTTTCTTTTATATGAAAATGAACCAAAGTCAACAAGCTAACATGCAAGCACCTACGCAAGAAGGAATGCCAGATATGAGCAAAATGATGAAATGGATGATTTACTTCTCTCCTATCATGATGTTATTCTTCTTTAACAACTATGCAAGTGGATTAAGTTTATACTATTTCATTTCTAACTTGTTAACTATTGCAATTATGTTTATAATTAAAAACTACGTAATTGATGAAGATAAAATTCACGCTCAGATAGAAGAAAACAAAAAGAAGCCTGTTAAAAAAAGTAAATTCCGTGAGCGTTTAGACGCTGCAATGAAGCAGGCTCAAGAACAACAAGCTGCACAACAACGCGCTAAGAAAAAATAAATTACCTACCTTTAGGTTATTCAATTTTAAAAAACCAACTTTTTTCTACTCGATGAAAAAGTTGGTTTTTCATTTTTACCCTTTCTATTTTTCGTTGTTAATTTCTTCTTTTTCACTTCCATTTCTGATTTAACATTCTTTTAACTAAACACCATTAAACCTTTCGGGAAATTTGCAGTCAAACATGTTTTATAAATCAACGTAATGAAGAAATTTACCTTACTTATTATTTTACTAATTAGTTTTACAACTTTTGCCCAACGTGGTTCAAAAATTACTTTAACAGGAAAAGTTGTTGAAACCAACTCAAAACAACCATTAGAATACGCAACATTAGTACTTACAAACACCAGCACTCAACAAGTTGTTGGAGGAGTAACTGATGCTAATGGAAACTTTTCTATAGATGCTTCATCGGGTACTTATGATGTAAAAGTTGAATTTATTGGTTTTAAATCTAAGAACTTAGGAAACCACACACTAACCGAAAATAAAAACTTAGGTGTAATTTCTCTTTCAGAAGATACCGAAACCTTAGATGAAGTTGAAATTATTGCAGAAAAATCAACCGTAGAAATTCGATTAGACAAAAAGATTTACAATGTTGGTAAAGATATGACTGTTAAAGGAGGTAATGCTTCTGATGTGCTAGATAACGTACCTTCTGTAAACGTAGATGCTGAGGGAGCTGTAAGCTTACGAGGAAATGAAAACGTTCGTATTTTAATTGATGGTAAACCTTCTGCCTTAGTAGGATTAACAGGTACAGACGCCTTAAGAAACCTACCTGCTGATGCTATTGAAAAGGTAGAAGTAATCACCTCTCCTTCTGCTCGATATGATGCTGAGGGTACTGCAGGTATTTTAAATATTATTCTTAGAAAAGGAAAAGTAAGAGGCTTCAATGGTTCTCTAAACTTTTCTGTAGGTAATCCTGATTTGTACAGGGTTAGTAGTAATTTAAACTACCGTACAAAAAAGTTCAATATTTTTTCAAATCTTGGTTACTCTTATAGAAAAGGTCCAGGAAATGCCTTTAGTGATTTTACATATTTAACCGACGGTGTTATCGATAGTCTAAGTATTGAAAAAAGAGACTATGACCGAAAAAATAAAAATTTTAACGGTTCTTTTGGTTTGGAATATTATTTAAACGATAAAAGCTCTCTTACAGGAACAGTTTTTTATAGAAATAATGACGGTAAAGATATTGCCACAAACAATACAGATGTTTTTTCTCCTGCTAACGACCCTATCAGAAGTTTAAAAAGATTAGAAACTGAAACTGAAGACGATATTGATACTCAATATTCGTTAAACTATACCAATAATATTGATGACAAAGGTCAAAAATTAATTATTGACTTACAGTATAGCGAAAACGAAGAAGATGAACTTGCTAATATTACTAACAACAACATTTTAGCTGAACAAAATAGTCAAGTTACTAAATCTAAAAATAGATTATTACAAATAGACTATGTACTTCCATTAGGAGAGAAAAGTCAATTAGAATTAGGTCATAAAGCGGATTTACAAGATTTAACTTCTGATTTTAGAGTTCGTGATGAAAATGGACAACCTTTTGATTTTGATCCTTCGAATGCTATAGATTTTAAACAATATATCTACGCTTATTACGCCCAATATGGTAGTAAAATAGATAAATTTTCATACCTATTAGGATTACGTGCAGAATACACTGATATTGATTTAACAGTATTAAATACTGGTGATTTTTCTGATAAAAACTATACGGAATGGTTCCCTACCGTTAATTTAGGATATGAATTTAGTGAAACAGATAACTTAACTTTAGGGTATGCTCGTAGATTACGAAGACCACGTCACTGGTTTTTAAACCCATTCGAAACACGTAGTTCAGATACGTATGTATTTAAAGGAAACCCAGACTTAAACCCTACATATACTAGTTCTTTTGACTTAGGGTATACTACACGAGTTAGCAAAGTAACCTTAAACTCTTCTTTGTACTATCAATTTTCAACTGATTTAATCAGACCTGTTTCTAGAATTGAAACAAGAGATAAAGGAAATGTTTTCGTACGTCAGTTCTTAAACCTAAATGATGAAGATCGTTACGGACTTGAACTAACAACAAATTATAATCCAGTAAAATGGGCACGTTTATCAGCAACTTTTAACTATTTTAAGTTTAGAACAGATGCTTTCGACTACACTTATTCTTATACTAATCCTATCAATGGTGATCTAATAACCGAAACTGAGTCTTTACCTGAAGTAAATAGTAGCAGTTGGTTTGCTCGTTTTAACTCTAGAATAACTTTACCTGCGAAAATAGATTGGCAAACACGTATTATGTATCGAGGACCACAAGATGATGCACAAGGTAGTAGAGAAGGTATTTTTGTTACCAACTTAGCATTCAGTAAAGATATATTCAAGGACAAGGCCTCATTAGTTTTAAACGTTAGTGACCTATTTAACGAACGTAAAAGAAAAAGCTACACGAATACAGCTAGAGTAATGTCTTATCAAGAATTTCAATGGAGAGAGCGTCAAATTACACTAAGCTTTACTTATAGATTTAATCAAAAGAAAAAACGTGAACGTCCTGAACGAAACGGAGATTTCGATGGTGGTGGTGAAGGGTTTTAATACTTCATTCAAATACAATAATAAAAAGAGAGCTGAACAATCAGCTCTCTTTTTTGTTGTAAAAACTTAGGTTGACAAACTTATTTCTAGTTAAATAAAGGCACAAAAAAACCACGTAAATAACGTGGTTTAAATATTTTTTTATGATATCTAAAGATTACTTACCTTCTTCGGCAGCTCTTTTAGCTTCTCTTTTTAACTTCATGTTTTCCCAGATAGTTCCGCCAATCCAGTAAGGAACTACAAATGTTAATAAGAAAATTAACAGCCAAAATCCAGCTGTAAAAATAAACATGAATAATACTAATCCTGAGAATTCTGAAAAATCTAACATTTGTTTCTTGTTAATAATTGTTATGCCACAAAATTATAACTATTTTTCTTTTCTTCCAATAAAATCTAATAAAAATAACTCGTAAAAACTATAAGAATTTGTAATTTTGGACATCATTAATTTTTAGCATTTTAAATCATTTCATAATGACAAAATATAGAATTGAGAAAGACACTATGGGACAGGTAGAAGTACCTGCTGATAAATATTGGGGAGCACAAACTGAGCGTTCTCGTAATAATTTTAAAATTGGTCCTGCTGCCTCTATGCCATTAGAAGTTGTATATGGATTTGCATACTTAAAAAAAGCAGCTGCTTTCACTAACGCAGAGTTAGGTGTTTTAGCTGCTGAAAAACGTGATTTAATTGCACAAGTATGTGATGAAATTTTAGAAGGAAAGCACGATGATCAATTCCCTTTAGTAATTTGGCAAACAGGTTCTGGTACACAAAGTAACATGAACGTTAACGAGGTTATTGCAAACCGTGCGCATGAAATTGCTGGAAAAGTAATTGGTGAAGGTGAAAAAACTATCCAACCGAACGATGACGTAAACAAATCGCAATCGTCTAACGATACTTTCCCAACGGGTATGCACATTGCTGCCTACAAAAAAATTGTAGAAGTAACCATTCCTGGTGTTGAGCAATTACGTGATACCTTACAAGCAAAAGCAGAAGCTTTTAAAGATATTGTAAAAATTGGACGTACGCACTTAATGGATGCTACTCCCCTAACCTTAGGACAAGAATTTTCTGGATATGTAGCGCAATTAAACTTCGGATTAAACGCTTTAAAAAACACCTTAGCGCATTTAGCGCAATTAGCTTTAGGAGGAACTGCGGTTGGAACAGGATTAAACACTCCTGCTGGTTACGATGTGTTAGTTGCTAAATACATTGCTGAGTTTACAGGATTACCATTTGTAACTGCTGAAAATAAATTTGAAGCTTTAGCAGCGCACGATGCTTTAGTTGAAACACACGGAGCGTTAAAACAATTAGCTGTTTCATTAAATAAAATAGCAAACGACATTCGTTTAATGGCGTCTGGACCTCGTTCTGGAATTGGTGAAATTATTATTCCTGCTAACGAGCCAGGATCTTCTATCATGCCAGGAAAAGTAAACCCAACACAAGCAGAAGCTATGACTATGGTTTGTGCACAAGTAATGGGTAATGATGTTGCAGTAACTGTTGGTGGTACTCAAGGTCACTACGAATTAAACGTTTTTAAACCTATGATGGCAGCTAACGTATTACAATCAGCTCAATTAATTGGAGATGCCTGTGTATCGTTTGATGTAAATTGTGCTGCTGGTATAGAACCAAACCAAACAAGAATTACTGAGTTATTAAACAACTCTTTAATGTTAGTTACGGCATTAAATACTAAAATTGGATATTACAAAGCTGCTGAAATTGCAAATACAGCACACGCAAACGGAACTACTTTAAAAGAAGAAGCAGTACGTTTAGGATACGTAACTCCAGAACAATATGACGAATGGGTAAGACCAGAAGACATGATTGGAAGCTTAAAGTAAAAACATATTTTTAAGCCACTTAATTGTGGCTTTTTTTTGCTATAAATTTAAAATGATGAATACACACGAAGAATATATGAGTGAAGCTGTAAAAGCAGCTTTAAAAGGAATGCAGAGCAACGAAGGAGGACCTTTTGGTTGTATTGTTGTTAAAGATGGAAAAATCATCGGAAGAGGAAACAATAAGGTTACTTCTACCAACGACCCAACTGCACACGCAGAAGTAACAGCCATTCGTGATGCTTGTAAAAATATAGGTTCTTTTCAATTAGATGGATGTATTGTATATACCTCTTGCGAACCTTGCCCTATGTGTTTAGGCGCTATTTATTGGGCACGTCCTGATAAAGTTTTTTACGGAAGTAACCAGCAAGATGCTGCTAATATTGGTTTTGATGATGAATTTATTTACAAAGAAATTCCGTTACCATACGAAAAAAGAAGTATTCCGTTTGAGCAAATTGGACGTAACATTGCCTTAGAACCTTTTCAGAAATGGTCTGAGAAAGAAGATAAAATAGAATATTAAAAAGTAAATTCCCTTTGTATTTTTACAAGGGGATTTTTTTTAGCTCCTTTTTTAGTGAAGCAGTAAACACTTTTATTCATTTTTATCACTCACTTTAAACTTAGGACTTCTCCTCAACAAAAAATTACCTTCTTTCTTCTATTTATTTTTTTATATTTGAAAGAATAAAAATTGCTAAACTTTATTATATCCCATGTTATTGTCGGTATAAAACAAATAAAGTTTGACATATTACAAGTTATAGTTAATTATGAAAAAGACAATACCATATATTTTAGCATTATTGGCTTTAAGTTGTACTGCCATAAAACAAAATGGAAAAGAATTATTGCAGAATAATAAAGATATCGAAATAGCCAAAGTTTTGACTATCAACAACAATGATTCACTATATTTTAATGAATTAAGACTTCACCTTTCTTCTGCCTTATACACAAAAAAATATATGTTTAAAAAATTTGGACATTGGGATAAAGTTATAAAAATAAATGATTATCAGTATTATCTTATTTGGGAAAATTGTAAACTTTTTGATGAAAAAGTAGAATTTTATACCGTTGCTGCTTCTGGAGTTGAAAGCAGGAAAGAAATGTATTCTTCAGTAATAGTTCAAAACAAAGATAATATTGATTTACTAGCTGAAAATTCAAAACTAAAAGATACTTTGGTTAGTATGTTTTATTATGGAACTAAAAAAACGGCTCTTAGCAAGGATAAATTCTATAGAAAATATTGGGAAATGAGAGATTCGATTAAATAATAACTAATTACAACACCATGTATAATTCATTGCTAGTTATAGCCTACTTACGAAAGTCCTTGCGGACTTTCTATCTGTGATTTATTTGCTAATTTAGTACTTAAATCACGCAACTTTCCTTATACAAACACGTTGCCACCAATTATGAAAAAAATCCTGCAAATAACAATCTTTCTGTTTTCAATCGGAGTTTTTGCTTGCGATTGTGATCCGCCGAAAATAACTAAAAAATATACTCAATCTGATTTTGTTGCTAATGTTACAATCCTCAAAATCTATCCAAACCAAAAGAATGAAAAAGGATACAAAGCGGATATTAAGATTAATGAATTATACAAAGGAGAAAACTTAAAATCAATTTATGTTTACGGAAGAAGCGATAATGGAATTGGAAGTTCTTGTGATATTCATATTCCAGCGAATACAAAACTTATAGCTTATGCGATAAAAAATAGTGAAGGAAACTATGGAATTGGAATGTGTTCCGGAATAATGTATCTTGATTATTCAGGATATTACAGAAAAAAACTTTAAAGAACAACAAAGAGCTGGAAAGACAAAAAAGAGAATTAGAAATTCTGCAAACTTTTAAATCAAAAAATATAAATTTCACCGACAGAATAAATTACAGAGAAAAAGCAAAACTGCATAAAGAATTACAACAATTTAAAGGAATTGAACTTGAGAAAAGTTATGGTATTTATGAAATAACTTTTTCGTCTGAATTGAGTATAAAAAACGTAATTGAAATAAGTGGTTTTGAAAATCCAATCGACAAAAAGTTAGTTGAAATAATTTAAAAAACACAATGGACAAGTTTTGACAAAGGAGTAAAAAATAAAGTTCCTGAAAACAGTAAATTTCTAATCGGAATTTATTTTTATCCGAATGAAAAGGGAAATCAAGGTTTTTTAAGTCAATACTACCTATGAAAAAATTAACTGGTGGTGACAATGCATTATATTAATTAAATCAAGCAACCCTTATAAATAAAGGGCTCAAAAAGATTAATTTAAAAAGGGTACAACATAGGTATAACATTATAACCTACAAGTAGAAGTGATCTAAAGGCATAAAAAAACCGCTTCTAAATTAATAGAAACGGTTTTTAAAATGTATTTAAACTTAAAGTTATTAAGCAGCCGTACCAGAGCCTAAATACACACTATTTGATACTTGACTACCATCAGCAGAAACAAACGCCATAAATAGCTCTACTGTGTCTCCTGCATAGGTGTTTGGAATTGTTACCGATTGAGAACCTGCTGTTCTGCCTGCACCATCTAAAATATAAACAGATTCTTTTTTACTTGGATTGTAAACTAACAACATTGCTTTATCTGTTGCATTTGCGTTACCCTCTGCCGAGTTATCACCCCAACCAAAATCCACTTGTCCAGGTGTTGTTAAGTCAGTAGTACCGTTTAACACTCCAGATAAAGAACCTCTACTCAATAAAGCTAAAGAATAATCGATTGTGAAGTTAGGTGCAATCCCTCCTACTGCATTATTTAATACATAAGACATTGCAGCATTAAATTCAGTTTTCTTTGTCGCAAAAGACTTGTAACCGACTTTTAAAAACTCTTTGTTTGGCTGTAAATATTCCAATGTAACCGTAAATTTATTACGTTGGTTTACTTGCCCCTCTGTTCGAGGATTCGCCACACTTGATGGCTTAATTCTGATGTAGTCAATACCTTTCCAACTACCACCGATGACATTACCTACTTTTCCAGATAATCCGCCTAAAATTCCTTGAGAAATCTTTCCCATAATATAAAACAATTTAAAATTAAACTCCTTTGGATTTGGTACGGACTTTATATTGCTTTAAAACCTTTATTTCACTATAAATATAACCAAAATAATGCCATTTTGTTACTGTTTTAAGGCGTTACGATGCCTTTGCATTAGGCTTCTTTAATTTGCATTAGTTTGAAACAGTTACGAATGTATGCAACCTTTAAAACTGCCATTTTATCAATGACATTTTGAAGCTCTTTTTCTTTTTTACTGATAACCTCAACCGCTTTTATGTGTTTTTGCATCTGGTCGCTTATCTTTGAAGTAGATTTTAAACCTTTTTTAAGCGTTTTTCTGCAATCATCTACAGAAATAAACGGAATAACACTACCCTTTAAAAAATAAGCGTAAAAACCGCCTATTTGCAACATCATAGATAAATGAAAAAGCGTGTTTTTATCTGTTTCGGTTTTTGTGATTACTACTAAACAGTTAGGACAAGGATTTGAAAGCGGTTTCCCGCTGTTAAGTCCTTTGTTTAGGATAAAAAAATGAGGGTTCGAGTAGGTTCTTCCGATTTGGTGAGTTTTCAGTTCAAAAGTTGACATAGCTATCCAATTTAAAATTGCTTCGCTACGCTTCGCACCATTATTTTTTTTGAAAAGAAAAAAAGATAGCCTCTATTGTTGTGGCGTGGATGAGGCTGTCAAGGTTTTTGGATAAAAGTTTTTTGAGTTAAAATGTTTAATGAAATAGATAAAATATCTTGAAAAAGTTTTATTCAAAACCCGTAGGGCTTGACCTTTATAGCCTTGCGCGTTGGCTATGTTAGCCACATATATTTGCTACCTTTTTTTATTTTAATACTTATATACTATGGAAAACCCTTTTGAAATTATTAATGAGAGATTAAGAAACATTGAAAACTTACTTGAAAACATCTATTCTAATATTGGAAGAAATGAAACTAATATTATCACTTCCAAGATTATGGATATTGAACAATTATCTGATTATTTAGGTTTATCGAAATCACATATTTATAAATTAACAAGTACTCATAGTATTCCGCATTCTAAAAGAGGCAAAAGACTTTATTTTGATAAAGAAACTATTAATAATTGGGTGTTAGAACATAAAATTTGGACGCAAGATGATATTGAAAAACAAGCTGCTGATTATTTGATTAAAAAAGGAAAACACTTTTAGGGGAAGTAACACTTAAAAAAATAGGTTTTAGTACCGTATTGAGCTTTGGATGAAGCGTTTGTATGGGTAGCGTTTTAAATAGTTGTTTGATAAAACAGCATTTAAACAAGCTACTTATACAGGACTTTTAGACAATAGCTTATTGCTTTTTTGAGGTACGATAAAAAGTAATGTGCTATGGCGTATTACTACATTTTATAAACCTATTTTTTTATAACCGCTGACTTGGGTGGTGGGGAAAAGTGGACTATGATATTAGTTAACGAAATGAAACAAACAAATACTTGAGGTAAGGAATACTTGGACTTAACGATGGTTTTGTGCAGCTTGAATGAGATAACTAATAATTAAAACAAATTAAATTATTACACCTTCATATTTTACTTCATCAATAATTGATTCTGTATCTGTGTTAATTTTAATTTGAAATAAATCACGACTAACTGTATATGTGCTTAACTCGTTCTCATTGTAATTAAGATTAATTAATTCATTAATGCCGTTTTCGTTTAAATCATCTTTTAACCATTCTTGTTCAAAGTCCTTTTGAAGTATTACCGGTTGTCTATTTTTTTTATTATGAATTTTTGCAAATAATGGTGATGCTTTTTTAGTAAGAATAGTAAAGGTAACAACATCCCCAATTATTGTATATAACCCAGCTAAAGACAAAACATCGTTGTTTTTGTTCTTTATATGAAATGGATATTTTTTTCCTTTGTACTCGTGAGGTTCAAAAAATCCTGTTACTGGAATTATACAACGTCTTGTTAAGGCTGAATGTTTGTATATAAAATGATTAAATAATTTTTCGGATTGAGCATTAAGACCACCACCATACCGAACAGCTTCTTTGTAATAATCGGTTAAATGTTCAGGTTTTTTATTGCCTGGAACTATACCCCATAATGCAGGTGCTAAAGCTGATGGACCTTCTTGTGGTATTATCAGCATATCAGGATGAGAAAAACCGTTTAAGTGGTATCTTGGAATATCATAAGCTTCTCTTGCATCATCCCTTGTCAATGAAACATCATAGCGGTTTTCAAGCTCAATTACTTTTTTTGTTTGAGAAGTATGGAAACACATAAGGTTTTATTTAGGTTACTAAATATACTAATTAAACTCTTATGTCGATTATTTCATTAATGTTGGTTGAATATCGTGGGGATAGGCGTTCTTGTTTCATTTTCCATTGCCTACCTAATGATTGACTACCAAACTTTATTTTATTGTTACCGTAAGCTTTATTTAGCCTATCTACGATATTCATTATAGGTTGGTGCTTTGGGTTTTCGGAAGTAAATAGTGTGAATTGTTTTTGATTACTTGGGGTTAAACCCATTACAATAACCCCTGCTTTTTTATAATGAAAGCCCTCTCTATAAATTGCTTGTAACCCTGCTTCTGCATATTTAACTAAATCAATGCTCGAATTGGTTGGATAGTGTGTTTTTACTGCAATGTTTCTACCATATTGAGGTAAATCTTTTCGGAAACCGTTGGTATGCAAAAATACCATAAGCATATTGCATTGTGATTTTTGATTACGAAGTTTTTCTGCACAGGACACAGCAAAAGTAGATACACGTTCTCTAATATCTTGATATGATGTTAGCATACCCTCAAATGAACGTGTTGTTACTATCATTTTCTTGTTTGCAGTAGTTTCTAAATCTAAAGTAGGTTTACCCTCTAAATCGTGTTTTAGACGTAAACCAACAACAGACATATTTTTACGCACCCAATCATCTGACAGTTGGGAAAATTGAAAAGCATTATGAATATTTAAGTTTTTTAGTCTTTTGGTATGTTGCCTACCAATACCCCAAACATCTTCGATTGGTAACCACTTTAAGGCTTTTATGCGCTTTTCTTCATCATCTATTACATAAACATTGTTAGTACGTTCTGGGAATTTCTTTGCTATTTTATTGGCAACTTTAGATAATGCTTTTGTTGGTGCAAAGCCAATACTTATTGGAATACCTGTACCTTTTGTTACACGATTACGCATTGTTTCACCTATTTCCTGAAGGCTAAAAAGTTCAAAACCTATAAACTTTAAAAATGCTTCGTCGATACTGTATATTTCAACTTCTGGTGTAAACTCTGAAAGTAGATTCATCACTCTGCTACTCATATCGCCATATAAAGCGTAATTTGAAGAAAAAACGTTTACGTTTTGTTTTTCAAATGTTTTAGAATATTCAAATGCAGGTGCGCCCATTGGAATACCTAACGCTTTTGCCTCGTTGGATCTTGCAATAACACAACCATCATTGTTTGACAAAACCACAACAGGTTTACCATTTAATGATGGGTTAAAAACACGCTCACAGGAAGCGTAAAAGTTATTGCAGTCAACGAGTGCGAACATATCATAGGTTTTTGATTACGTTAGTAACAATACCCCAAATGATAAAATCATTGTCTTTAGTGACTTGTATAGGTTTGTAATTTTGATTCTCTGCAATTAACCAAACACAGTCTTTTTCTATGCTGATGCGCTTAACTGTAAATTCACCATCTATAAAACAAACAGCTATTTTGTTATTTGTAGGTTCTAAACTTTTATCAATAATTAGTAAATCACCATCGTGAATACCTGCATCTATCATTGAATCACCACGAACACGACCGTAAAATGTTGTGCTTGGGTTTTTAATTAGATGTTTATTGAGGTCTATGTTTATATCTAAAAAATCATCTGCTGGGGATGGAAACCCTGCGCTTATACCATTAGCCACAAAAGGCAATTTTAGATGTGTTGAAACATCTGCACCATAAAATTCAATTGCTCTTGTATTATATAATTTTCTGACTTGCATATTGCAAAGTTATATAAAAAGGTTTTCGTTTTTTATATTGAAACTTTCAATTTATTAACGGTGTTGAGCGTAAAGGCAGAGCGGATATTTTACATAATACCAGTTATAGCTACAAAATACATTAACACTGCGATAGCAAACCATTGAAAAGTGCCGTTTGCTACTATAACTTGTATTATGTAAACATAGCTTTGGGTAGTTTTTGGTGTGCGCGTTGGCAACAGCTTTTTACTTTTTTATTGTACCGATTTAATAAAATATAAACGCTTAAATAAAACAAGTAATGTGCTGTATGAGGGTTGGCAACCAAAAACTACAAGCGCGTTGGCGAGCGGAACAAAATAAAAGACAGAAGATTTTGAGGCACGAAAAAACTGGGTTTTGGGTTGTGGGGACTTAATAATACTCTAATTGGCGATGAGTTACATATTGTAAAATACCTTCTTTATATCTTATACGTTCAATCCAATCACCTAATGAGTTATACTTATACTCATAAGTTATAATACCATCTTCAGAAATAATAAGGCCTTTACCATTATAGTTGTATTTCCTTATATCATTCAAATCGTATGAGCCGTCAGCATTCGCCATTATTTGTTTTGTTTTAAAACCGTTTAGGTCATATTCAAAAAAATCAAAGTAAATAACTTCCTTTTCATCTTCTAATTTCTGACTTATCAGCTGTCTCTTATCATTATAAGTTTCAGTTGCAATAAAATCAGCATCATCCATCGTGGTCACTTTATTAATAATAACAGTGTTTCCATTTATATATTTATACGAGAGGTTTTCAATACGACTGTCTTTATCTTGAAAAGTCTCTTGAATATCCTCTTCTATTATCCTACTACTGTTATCATAATTAATTTTATTAATCATTGTAACTCTACCATTACATAGTTCTTCAATAGATTCTAACTGTTTTTCATTATAGCTATAAACATAAGAGTAATTACTATTGAGTTTTTGAACAAGCAACAATCTGCCAACCCTATCAAAAATCAACTCATATGATGAAACAGACTGTTTTAGTTCAATGTTTGGTTTATCAGCTATAGATATTTTCGGATACTTAACTATTTCCTTAATTGATTTTATATTATTTATATAACGCTCTTTAAATTTTATGTATTCTTCGTAATGATACATTAAGATATGATTTTAGTTAACACCTCATAAATTTTAACCATTGCCAAAGTATCTAATTCGCAGTAGTCTAAAAGTTTTTTTCTTGTTGCTTCTATATCTTCATTAAAATTTGGGTCTAAAACCATTCTTCCCCAAGTATCTAATGCCATAGTGCCATTATTAACATCTAAATCTGAGTAGCTTATATCTGGGCACAATACAGGTAATACTTTTTTAATGGAACTTGAACCGTGAAAACGATAGTCTATGTAGTCTTTTTTGAAAATAGTTTCTAAATCAAACGTATGCTCGTTAATGTAAGTAAGATAATTGGTAAACCGTGGCAACCATTCTATTAAGTCTTTATTTCTGCCAATTTCAAAACTTGCGTGCCACGAAACAAACGTTCCTGTACTACCTGTAAAGTCTTGCATTGCTTGTAGCATATCTTTTGGCATATTCATAGCATCCAATAAATATTCAAAATGAGTTAAAGTATCATCTTCTGTAAGTGTATGAATAGATACTTGAAAAGTTAAATGTTTATGTGGACTTAAACCATCTAATCTTGGGATAGCACTTGCATAGGTTTCATAATCTATAAAATGTAGTGGAAATTTTAATTTACTTAACTCTCTTTTGATATTAGATTGATTGATTATAGGTTGCTCTTGTTTTACAGATTTTACTTGGGTTTGTTGATTTACATTTAACTCAAAATCTAAAGGAATATCAATAATTGCTAATTGCTCATTATCTGCTAATAAACCTACTTTTTTAGCTGAAATACGACCTATTTCATAAATACTATAGTCTGGAATAGTGGTATTAAAATAGTTAAAAGCATCACAATGATTAGACCTTGTTTTATACTTACAAGAACATACAGTTTCATTTATGATTGCCTTATTTATAAAATTAGAAGCTGCATTAATTTGATTGACTACACTTGAATAGATGTTATCTACTGCATCTGTTATATCTGCAATTTCTAACAACTCATTAGCTACAATATCACCTTTTTTTAAATACTCTTTGTTTAAATGGATAATAGATACTTTAGAAACTACGTAACCACATTCAGTCAATACATATTTCTGAAAACAGGCATCTTCTATTTGTCTATGCTTTCTATCTTTTTTTATTGAGGTAGAAGATTTTACTTCATAGATATGCCACGTACCATCTGCTAACCGCTCTAATATATCTATACGTGCAAATACATCTTTATTTGTGCTAAATGATGGCTGAAAATAAACACTATGTGTATCTGTTAATGCGTTTTGTGTTGCTGTAGGACTGCCATATTCTGGTAAGTTTACACCGTTTGGAAATAATTGTTTTGCATAGGCTTCTACTTCGTAACCTTCTTTTATTAACTTTTCTGCAAATAACGAAAACTCACCTTTAGGATATACCTCTGGCTTATTTTTTAATAACCAAATAGACTCTGGACAGTCTAAATAATACTTAAAATCTGTTTTGGTGAGTTGGTGCATAAATTAATTTTAGCTTGATTATATAAACCTATTTACCTTAATTTTTTTGAACTTTTTACCCATACCTAATACAATATTTGTATTGTCTTTAATGATTAATTCCCCTAGTGCTAAACCTGCAATTGCTTCTTTTATTTCTTGAAACTCGTTACCTGAAACCCCAAATAAATCTTTGATCACAGCATCTGTAATGGATTGCTGTTTCATTATTAAAGGATATTGTGCATTAGCATAGAAGTCAAAATATTTAGACTTGTAACTATCCATATTTTGTGTTGCCAAGATGATACTTAACCCTTTATTTCTTCCTACAGCTATTAAATCTCTTAATGGCTTATTATCAAAATCTAACATATAATGTGCTTCGTCTATAATTGTAAAATGTCGAATTTCTACACATTCTTCAGTTACTTCTTGTTTTGGCAGTTTTTCATAAATCGTATTTAATTTAGAAATGATAAAATATACAATTGCTTTTGCCAATGGACCATCTTTGGGATAACCATCCATTTTCACAATAAAACTATTGTTAATTAAATCGATATTATCTTCTGTTGCAAATAAGTTATTTCTAATTAATTGCTTTAATACTGATTTGATACTATCGTCTTTTTGACGGTCTTTTTCGTTTTGTAAATGATTGTATTGATCTAGAATAATTTGAAATGAAACAGGTTTGTTTTTTGTCTTTCTGTATGAAGCAATTACTGCTTCTGCCAATCTATTACTCATATTTGCACTCATACGTGCATTGTCTATTGCACAGATAGCATTGGCTAGTTCTGTAGCGTATAGGTTAATTTCATTTTGAGTTTTTCCTTCAAAATTTTTAAAAGGTGAAAAAGGTAAAGGTTTTTTTATTGGGTCTAGAACAGCATCATCATCAATTTCAAAGTGATTAAACCAAGAGCGATTGGCAGGGTCTGAAAATTCTCCTTTATAATCGAAAAATAAAAAGTTTACTGGATATGCTGTTTCTACTGTTAAGGTACGCATTTCACGCATTAATACCGCTAAAAGGTTTGATTTACCAGAACCTGTTGAACCTGCAATTAAAATTTGTGTGTTAGGTATTTGCCTACCGTTTAGGTTTAAGGTTGCCGGCATATCACCTTCAAATAACCCAATATTTAAATCTAAGAATGGTACTGTGCCAAATGAAGTATTACCAGATTTAGCAGTAATTGTTAACCAATTATCAAGATTATTATCATCCATTAAATATTTTAAGCCTTGTTGCATCTCGTAATTGATTATACGACTACGATTAGCAGCTACTGACCAATCTATATCTATATGATTATATCGATATTTTATAAGACTTGACCACATTACTTGTAAGTTGAATTTAGTAAAGGTTGTTTCGTGGATTCTTAAACTATCCATTGCTACCTTTTCGATGTCTGACCAAGATCGTTTGTGATTTTGACTTAAACCTGCTGCTAATGTTAAACGTTGTAATAAATTATTGTTTAACGTTAACTGTTTTGCTTCTTTACGATATTCTTTTAGGTTTAATTTTTTTTCAATTTTATGTTTTAAAGGTAATAGGCTATCAATTAACCCTTCGCTTTGCCTTATATTATGTAATGCTATTTCTTCCATCATTAATTGTTTATAGAATTACCAAAATACCCTTCTGTAACATTTGTTTTTTGAGCTTCTTTATCTCTAAGTAATGTATATGCTTTGGCTACAAAAGGTTCTATTTTTTGCAAATCTGAATTAGGTCTTACCTCACTATCAGAACTTAATAATATGGTTTGATGTGATAATTCTGGAAAGTAATTTTCTAACAAGGTGCTTCGGCTTGTTTCATCTAATACACCCATAACTGTATCTATCATTACAGGTGGGTCGTAATCGCCAAATTCGTGCAACGCCTTTAATAGCACTTGTACCACTACTTGTGTAGACGCTGTGTTTAGTTGACTTAAATAGATTTCGTTACCTGCTTTATGATAAATACTAAAGTTTAGATCTTTTAAATCTTCTGATAACTCTACACGATCTATAACATCTTGATAAGCCGCAAGATTAACGTTTAAATCGTGTTTCATTTTATCTTCTATTTTATCTTTTTTGTTTTTAAGCAACGTATTTGCTATTTCATCAAACAAGGGTTGTAATTTTTTTAAAGCTTCAAATTTAGGGTCTGGTTCTTCTGTAGTTGGAATATCAAATTGTTGTAAACGTTTTGCTATCTTTTTTACTTCTTTATCCTTATCCTCAATTTCAGATTTCAAGGTTTTAATTGCACTTTCATTCTCTTCATAGGCTTTAATTAAAGAATAGTCTTTTCCTGTAATTTGTGCTTTTAAATCTTCTATTTGTTTTTTAATCTTGTGCGCGTTGGCAATATCTTTATCTAGATTTTCTTTACGGTGAGTAATAGAATTGTAAGGATTTTGATAATTACCATTTGCTAATTTTTTTAAAGCTTCAATTTCTGAAATTTGAAAATAATCGTATTCTAAATCTGTGTTTTTATCTTCTAATGATTTTAATACTTTATCTGCTAATTGACTTACTGACACGTCTTTTAAATTATGTCCTTTATCGGCAAGTACGTTTACAGCTTTTATCAATACGTTTTCTATCACTTCTTTGTTTAAATGCGTGTAGGCATCTGCATTGGAAGTTTCACGTTCGTTTATAATTAAGGCTATATCATTTTGTAACACCTCAGCTAATTTTGGTAAGCTTACGTGCATTTCAAAATTTTTAATAAAATCGTTTACATCAGTTTTGTATTGCTTTTCCTCTTTATCTAGATTACTTAGCTCTTCTTCTAACTGTTTTACCTTATTGTTTAGTGTAGATTCTTCATTCATACCTGCCTTTAACGTATCGTACAAATCTTTATTAGATACTGAAAAATCTAGCGCTTCTTTACGTTTTCCTTTTAACTCGGTTAAAGCTTCTTCTTCTTTACGTTTTTGTTCTACTAATTGTAAATATTCTTTCTTTTCGTTTTCTAAATCGAGCATTTGAGCTGTATAATCTTGTGTAAGACTTTCGGCTGCTTTAGCAAACGACAAGTATCTATTGAAGCCCATAACATTTTCAATATTTTCACGAATTACACGATTAAGGCGGTCTTCTTTTAAAAGGCTCCCAGCCTCCATAGCATCAAATAAGAAATAGCGACTTAACTCTTCAGGTAGATTTCCTTTTATAATTTTATTTACTTGCGCTTCTTGTTCTGCTCTTTGCGCTGTAGGTGTTGCAGTACCGTATTGAAAAATGGAACCATTCATATTTAGCTTTACACTTTCTACAGGTTTTTTGGCTGTATTGAGCATATAGGTTCTTGTAAGCACATAGGACTGTTCTTGGTTTAGTACTCTGCCTGAAAAAAATAATTCTAATTCAATTTTTTCTTCAATTTTACCCAAAGCACCAGCATTAAGCAACTCGTTAAATTCTTTATCGTTGGATATGTTTAAGCCATACAATGCACCGTAAATAGCATCAAAAAAAGTTGTTTTACCACCACCATTAGCACCACCTATTAATACAATAGGTTTGTCTGGGTCTGTTTCTAGATTTATATCGAGTTCTAGATATGTTTTAAAATTTTTAGCTCTTATTCTTTTTATTAACATAACTATTTTATTTTTTGAAGTGCTTTTTCCATTAGCTTTTTTAATGCCTTTTCGTCTAAGTCTTCATTTTTAATTTTTTTCTCGTGATAGGCTTTTAAGAAATATTCTTTTAGCCATTCTGCTTCAACCTCATACTTTTCGCAAATAGTCTCTATGGTTACCATATCGTCTTTACGTATGCCGTAATGTATAAATAGAGAATCTAGTCCTTTGTTGCTCATAATACTATTTTTATATTGCCTAAGGTGATTACCTTATTTTTTGTCTTTTAGTTTTTTTATGTCTTTTTCTAACTCTTTAAGGCTTTTTTCGTAAGATAATCGCTTGTTTTCTTCTTTGTATTTTTGATACTCTTTAGCCACTTTATTCTTAGCCATTTCTTGACTTATTTTACCAGCGTGGGTTAACAGCTCTCTACCGTTTAATTGTAAAATAGCATCTAACCGTTGCACCCAATCTTTCATATACATTGGTGTTTGTTGTTGCGCCATAGTTTCGGCAAACGCTAAGTATTGTTCTACAATAAGTCCTAGTAAACGCATTTCATCTTCGTTTAAGTAGTTTTTAGCAATACCTGCTTCGGATTTTGTAACCGATTTGTTTTTTTTGTCGTACGCTAACATTCCCATTAAAGGTAATGATGCATCTACACGCCTATACACTAACTCTGCAGCTGTTTTTTGACTAATAGCCCAAAGCAATTTGTTTTGTACAATTTTAAAGAATTGAATGGTTTTTTCGTCTTTAGGATTATAATCTATACTGGTGGCATAAATGTCTTTTATTTTTTGATAAAAGAATTTTTCTGAGATACGTATTTCACGAATGCGGTTTTGCAGTTCGTTAAAATAGTTCATAGAGGTTCCTGTTTTAAAACGGTCATCATTAAGTGTAAAACCTTTTATGATGTATTCTTTTAAACGCTGTGTTGCCCAAATACGAAATTGTGTACCTTGTTGTGATTTTACTCTATAACCTACAGAAATAACGACATCTAAGTTGTAAATTTTTATAGGTTTATCTGAAGTACTAATGTGCATTTTTTGCACATTGCTTTTTTCATCTAGCTCACCTTCACTAAAAATTTTACCTATATGCTTGGTTATTACACTTCTATCTCTATTAAAGAGTAAAGCCATTTGTTCTTGGGTTAACCAAACGGTTTCTTCTTGAAGGCGCACATCTATTTTGATGTTCCCCTCTTGGTTGGTATAGATTAAAATATCTCCTTTTTCCATTTATAGGCTATTTAAGTTTTAAAGTAATTCTGGTTTTAAAAACTCCCAACCTGTTAAGTCTTTTGTATCTTCTATTCTATTCGCACAAAACCTCCAATGATTAGAGTCTATGGGTTCTTCTATTAACACACCACCCAATAAATTTTCATTGTTAGCCTCTTGGTTGGCTTTTTCTATATACTCTAGAAGTGCGTTGTGCTTTTTAGGTGCATCTAAGTCTGAACGTTTTGTTTTGGTATCGAATAACCCCATTTTACCAGATTTGAACTTTATTACAAAATCTACATAAAATAGGCTAGGTCTTTCTAGCTTTTCGTCTACTTGTTTTATATAAGGTACAGCAAAATGTTCTTTTCCTGCATCTCCATTTTTGTACCACCATTCTATATGTTCGTTGTTGGCTTCTAAAAACTCTTTGAATTTTTTTTCTGGACTAGATACGCTTATGTATTCATAAAAAGGCTCCATAGCGTGACTATCTATATATTGCTTGTTGAAATTTTCGCTATAGTAACGATATTCTGGCACTTCCCAACTTGCGTATTCCACTCTTCGTTTTTCGTTTCCTTTTGCTTTTTGCCATTGCTCAAAACGTTCTAATGCTACTACAATTAACTCTTCTAGTAATCTTCTATTTTGAGGAAATAAATAGATACGTTTGGCTTCGTGCTCAAACAATCCTAAATAATATTCGGCAAAAAAGAGTAACACATCTCTTAGTTTTTTCCAGCTTTTGGAACGGTTAAGCCTAGTTATATTGTCATAACAAAAACGCTCGAACATTGTATTAAACTGATTCATAGTAATAGCAAACTGCTTGGTATGGTCTGCATTTACCATAATGCTATTTACAATATATGGGTCTGCCTCAATATCTACAGGAATTGGTATTTGGTGATCGTCTACCTTGAACTCCCAACCATTTTGTTGCATTGCTAATAAATTAGCTTCTTTTGCTTCTTTTAAATTTTCCTCTACTTCAGTAGTAAATAAATCTACATCGGGTAACATAGCTACACTAAAACGCTGTTCCATTAGGTTGAAAAAATGCGTTTGAAAGGTAGAGGTTAATACCCCTTTTGCAGCACGGTCGTTTACTATTTGAGCAGAATTTATTTTATCAAAAACCCAACCTCTGTCTTTTTTTCTTTTTGCCAATTGAAAATTGATAAAATCTGCATCTGAAGGTTCAAAGTTAATACGAGTAGATTCTATATTGGTATAAACATATCCATAATTTAAATCGTCGTTATTGTAGTGTTTACGGTGTGGCATACGTAAAATTCTACCCACGGTTTGAATCCCAAAAGAAGGACTATTAACCGTTCTATAACTTACCAATATGGCTGCTCTAGGACAGTCCCAACCTTGTGCTACTGCTTGTTTAAAAATCATTACATCTTGCATTGCATTGATGTCTTCAATACCATCTTTATCTTTTTCGCCACTTAGCCATATAGCCAGTCTTCCGTTTTGGGTAGTTACGTTGTACTCGGCATTTAACAATCCTACTAAGGTATCTCTAATAGACTTGTCTTCTGAACTTAAGGAAACGTTATCTGATGGTAATTGAATTAGCAATAACGGATTTACTTTGTTTTCGCCTAACTCTTGCGCATATAACGCTTTTAATTCTTCTTTTTTCTGAAAGGCTTTGCGAAGCAAATGCATATGTACATTTTCTCCGTTTTGCTCTTCTGGATTTAAACCAATATTTAAACGAATTCCTTTTTTAATGAGTTCTTGCTCTACTACTTTTTGTCTTGGCACAAATACCGATAATTGAGGACGTTGTATGTTATGTGCTGTAGCGGTTACCAATACTTCTACATCTGCTTCTATTAAATTACGTACTGCTATGGCTTGTTTGCCACTAAAGGCACTTAAATGCGCTTCGTCTATTATTAGCACTATACTAGTATCATTAGCCTGTGTGTTTTCTATTAGGGTTTCTAGGTTGGTATTGGTTTCGTTGTCTTTTCTCCAAATATTTTTGGCAGAATGTATGCTACTCCAATTAAGAAACAATAAATCTTTAGCGTTTAATATAGGATTGCTTCCTAGATTGTCTAAATCTATACAATTTAGTTTTTGGGTATCGCTATAAAGATTTTGCAAAGCGTGGTAACTTTGTATATGTAGCGTGTTGGGTGCTAACCATACAAAAGCCATATTACTGTTATAGCCTGGTTTAAGTTGTAGCTCGTCTACCAACCGCTCTATATACGATGCCATCATTACGGTTTTACCCGAACCTGTTGGCGATTCTAATAAAATAGGGGTTTGTTTGGTAGGTTCTTGTAATGCAGTATAGGTGTTTTCTAACAAACTGGTGACTGCTGTTTCTTGAAAATCTTTTAAAATGTACATAGTAAATTAAGAATTTTATGCCTCAGCAGTATTGTTGTTATACACTTGTTTTTTATCTAATTTTAACGCTTTTATGGTACTTAGATACGCATTGTAAATGGCTTCTGGTAAAGGAACCACTTCTACCTTTTCTGCCACCTCGTAAAACTCTTCTGCCAGTACTTCTTTTTCTGGGCTAAAGGCATACAAACGTACTTTTTCTGTGGTGTGGGTTAAGCTCTCTACCCAAGATATTAATTGTTCTTGTACTTGCAGTTGGTTTCTGGAATGGTAAATAGCCACTAAGTATTTACCCTTGTTGTTGGTAAATATTTGTGCTTGTTTTGGGTTTATACTTAACTGGTGTTGCACCTCTGTATAACAATCTTCTTTAATGCACAGTAGCTCTGTAGCGAGTTGCGTAAGCTGTCGTTTGTTTTGTAAAGAAGGTTCTCTATCTACAAAGGCGGTTTTGTAGTAGCGTAGGTTGTTGTTAGAATGATTCTCATTTGAATTCTCGTTATCAATTTCACCGTTGATTACGCTTTTATTTCTAATATAGCAGTCTTCTGCTATATTATCCTCATTATTAGTTGCTAAAAAACAAGTTATTTTATTATCATCTTGCTTGTTAATTTCCAATGTAGCGTGTAATACAGAGCCTGTTCCAGCAAAAAAATCTAATATAATATTAGGGTTTGGATGAATAGATTTAATTAAATACTTAGCTACATTAATTGGTTTAACATAAGGAAAATTAATATCTAATTTATCTAATAAGGTATCATCACTGCCACCATAATTTAGTACAGATGAGGTATTCTCTTTTAGGTTTTCAATAAGTTTATATTTCCTTTCTGGTTGTTTTTTTTCATTTTTACCAAATAAAATCTCTCCCTGCAAAAATGAACCATCTGGGTTTTTAATTGGCTCTTTGTTTCCTAATAGTTTTTTCATAGTAGCTGAAGGGTTTCTCCATCCTCTATTTGGTAAAGGACAATCTTTATTCGTAATAGGATGTTTTAATGGTATAAAGTAATCTTCAGGTGCTGTTTGTTTATTGGGCCAAGACATTGAAACACCACGATAAACAAATCCTTCATTATCTATGTATTTATACATTTTTTCTCCTTTTGAAAAATCCTGATTCTGCAACCAAGCTTTGAATTCTTTATTTACTAATTCAATATCATATTCAATTTCAAATTGTTTCAAAATATCTATAGAGAAATTAAAGGGTTTTAAGACATCTTTAATTTCTTTAGGTATTTCTGTTTTACCGATTTTAGAATATAATCTTTTAGCCTTATTAATCATTAAAGAGGCATTTTCCTTGTCCTTTAATAATGTATTATTAAGATTTAAAAATTCTTTACGATTTCTTGCAAAACAAAGGATATATTCGTGCATATTAGCCACTCCTTTAGCATCACCTTTTGGGTTTTTCTTATTCCAAACTATTGTACCTAAATTATTTTGCTCACTAAATATTTCTTTTGTGAGTATACTCAAATTATCATATTCATTCTCATCAATATGGCAAATCATTACTCCCGTTTCAGATAATAACGTTTTGGCTATTCGAAGCCTTTTTTCCATAAATGACAACCATTTGCTATGACGGTAAGCATCTTCCTTATCAACATAACTATCATTGTATCTAAAATCTTTCTCTCCAGTGTTATAAGGTGGATCAATATAAATAAGGTCTATTTTATTTTCGTGGGTAAAGGTAAGTGCTGTTAGAGCGTGTAGGTTGTCGCCTTCTATGAGGATGTGGTTTGGGTTGGCTTTAGGTTCTTGGTTAGACCCTTCGACTGCACTTCGACTACGCTCAGTGTCCACGCTCAGGGTGACAGCATCGTTAATAATGGCACGTTCTTTTACCTCTTGCAGTACAGGTAGTTTAGTGCGTAGTTGCTCTTCTACGTCTTCTGGTTTGTCTTCCCATACTAGGCCGTATTTTTTTTTGGTGTTTACCAAGTTTACCAAATAGGCACGTTCGTCTTGGTTTAGGCCTTCTAGTGATTTTATTTTGTTGAGTATGTCTTTTTTGTTCATACGTAAGTTGCTGCTTATTAAGCGGTTTATTTTTTAGTATCTAACAATGCTTTTGGGTCTACATTTAATATATCTGCTATTTCATATAACACTTCTAAACTGGGTTGTTTTCTGTTTTGCACATACCCATTAACGGTATTAAAACTTTTACCCAGTTTATCTGCTAACCATACTTGCTTTATGCCTTTGGCTTCCAGCACTTCTTTAATTCGGTTCATAGGGAATGCAATTGAGTGTTAAATATATAAATATTTGCTTAATATTTATATAACGTATTGTGTTATATTTTGATGTATACTTATCACTTAACCTTGCAAAGTTTGCAAACATTGCAAACCTTACAAACTCTTTAATTTTTGATAATAACCCGCTTTAGGTTTTACTAAGTAGCCTGCTTGTTCTAGTTTTGCTAAATAATTATCTACCGTACGCACTTTAATTTTTAATTTATCACCAATGGTTACTGCTTGTTTTCTGCTAAATTCTTGTGGTAATTCTTTAAAGAAATTAGCTTTAGGCGAGGTAGGTTTAAACTGCATATTTGTAGCGTTATTTGGTAAGTTTTTAAATACCAATATACTGTGCTGTAAGTAGACATCGGCTAACTTTAGTGCATTTTCAAAATCATGGTCGGTACATTCTAAATCGGTATCTTTTAATTGATACTCGTATTTTCTTATGGCTGTAAATATCATACAAAAACGATATACCATTAAGCCTAAACGCTTTACTACACTTGTAGCATCTTTACTTACTAAGTTGTAGATTCTAAATAAATATTCATCAAATAACGGATTGAATTTTCCCCATTGTGCATCTGACAAATGAATATTAGTCACCGTATTTTCTAAATATCTTACCATACGATAGACATCATCTGAAAGGTATTTAAAATGTTCGGTTAAATTAACTGGATTGGATTTTGGTGATGGGTCTAACCACTCTGGATTGGATGCAAACACATAGAACATAAATCTACTAAACAAACCATCTTCTGCCGATTGTATGATGTTTAGTATTTGATTAGGTGTGCCGGAAAGCACCACCGACAATCTTGGGTTATCGATTTCGAAATACTCGTTATTGGTTTTTCTAGAAATGGATATTTTTTCGTTATGATAGGCTTTACGTAATAAATCTGAATATGAACCCCAATCGTTTTTAAAGGTTTGCCCTAAAGTATCTGCTTCGGTTTCGCATATAATACCAAAACCCTCGTTATCTTCGATATGCTTTATCATTTTCGCATTACTTGTATTTGCAGGAATATAAACCACTTTAAAAGGCGGTTGTGCTGGCTCCTCTGGTGCTTCTTCTCCTTTTTTAAGATACTTTTTGGCTTGCTTTTGCGCTTCTAATTCTTTTTTATAATCTGCTTCTTCATCTTTAGAATTTTGAATTACCGCTTGATGGTATTTATCGGCTAACATTTTAGCGTATGTTAAGGCTCCTTTTCCTGAAGCTGCTGGTGCTAATAGAAATGAAAATAAATTGGGATAAACTTCTTTACCTCCATACAAACCTAAAACATTAGGTAAGCATCCCGATAGAATGCTTAATGCTCCTGTAAGAAATACATCTTTTTCGCGTTGGGTTTTTAGCACTTCTAATCCTTTTTGAAATATTATTGGCAATGAATTATATACGTCTTTTGGAATAGTTGGTGTAGTTGTTAAAAGCGATAAACTTTCTAAGTTTTGGTTGTCTTGATTTTGTGTTTCTTCTGAAACTGTAGCGTTTGCAAATTTTGCAAACTTTGCAAAGTCTGCATTGTTGCTTTTATAAGCACTTCTAACCGTTGTTTTTATTTCTCTTTCTGATAAATCAAAATTTGCAATACAGTATTGATAAGCGTCTTCTTCTATAACTCCAAACCTACAAGCGTTTGCCGAAAATAGATATATGTAGTTATTTCTGTTTCCTTCGTGATACTCGCCTTTTTGATTAGTAAACGCTTCGCAATTATTTAATATTTCTACAGTAGATAATTGTTGATAACTATTAGCATTAACATCACTTACTGTTGTTGTTTGTTTTTCTTCTTCTTGGATTTCAAAAATTGTTGCTTCTGTATTGATATAGCAATTTTCGTCGTAAGACATAAAACATAATCTTGCATAGTCGCTTCCAGAAGTATCTACTACCGTATTTAATGCTTGTTCGTAATAATCTACTACTTGATTATAAACCGTTTTATGTTGTTCTACATTTGAATTTACACGCACAATAAATTTTACACCTTTACCTCTCGTACTAACAAAACACGCATAGGTATAAGGTGCTACATTTATAACAGGAATGATTCGGTTAAGTTCTGATTCTGATAGTTTATCAATATCTAAAATTATGTATTGCGTGTAAACTTCAAGGTTTTCACTACTTCTATAATTATCGAATACTCCAGACACGGTAAATCCTAATAATTGCTTTTTTAGGTTTTCGGCTTCCTCTTCTTTATCTAAAGACATTAAGTGTCTTATTTTGTCGATTTCGGTTTTATAAGTACCTGTTTTAATATCGTTAAGCACTTCTACTAAAGGTTTATCTGAAACCTTATATACAAAGTCTCTAAAGACTGATACAGCTGCTGTCATCTCTATAAGGTTTTAGGTTAATAGTTATTTCTTTTTGTTGTGAATGCTTTACGGTAGTTATTGTCTAATAACTTTTGCACGTCACTCATACGATAATAGATTTTTGAACCTATTTGTGAGAATGAAATAACACCTTCATCCCTCCAGGTTTGGGCTGTTCGTTTGCTAATATTCATTAGCTGAAGAAATTCTTGATTGTCTAGAAAAGTGTCTTTAGGATTTTTCTGTTTCTCTTCTAGTTTTTTGTTTAGCTCGTCTAAACGGTTTACTAAGTCTGTGTACTGTTGTGTACTTAAAATAATTGCTTCCATACGGTATGCATTTTAAAATTAATAATACCGCAAGAAGTCATTATTGATAGGGTGCTAAAAGCACACCCTTATAAAACCCTTATAATCAATAAAATTTAGTGCAAAGGATTCCTTTTTATATAATCTAAAGCATCATTTAAATAATCTTCTGATATATTTGAAGCATCTAATTCTGATTTTAATTCGAGATTTATTTTTTCGGCTATTACATTACAAAGTGTTGCTAAGCCTATATTAGGAATAATTCTTTTTTGTTTTAACGCCTCTACTACTCCGCGAAGTGCTCCTTTTTTTCTAGGTGTTAAAACAGATTTTCCTTCTACAGTTATGCTTAAATCATTTAATATTTGTAATACATACTCTTGAACTGCTTTGTCTTTAATAATCGTATAAAAATCTTGCTTAACGTCTTCCTTTTTTACAGGCAAAGCTTTAATATCATCTTTTATTTCATTGATAAAACTCTTTTCATTGTTTAACCAAGCTTTTATTGTTTTTATATATTCTTTCTCGTTTTTGGTAGGCTTTTCTAATAATGTTTTTTGATTTAGTGAGTGCGCTTTCTTTTTTAAATCAAAAGCATATTTTTTACTATCTGTAATGTATTCATTTTCTAGCAATTGTGTTGTATCAATACTTAGCAAAATATGGTTTGTGATATTGGATAAGTTTTTTAATAATTGTGCTTGAGTTAATAACTCTACTTTTGCTGTACCTAAGTAAGGGTTTGTTTTTGGTTTTTCTGCTAAAACAGGAAGTGTTCTGGAAAAGTGTTTTTTGAGATTACTAAACATTGCTATTTCAAAAGGAAAAAATTTATACCACCTGTCATAAGTACTCAACAATAAATTAAAATCTTTCTTTTCTTTTCCTTTAGGTTCAAAAAAATTTGTGATTGTATCTATAACCTTTTCTTGTCTGGGTTTATACTGTGCATCTTTACCAACTAACTTATGGTTAAGCTGCATTCTTTTTGTATAATCCATAAACCAACTTAGTGCTGGTGGTTCTCCGCAATTTTCTGGTGTTTGACCGAAACTTGTAACAGCATATTCTAAATAATTATTTATTTCTTCTTCCCAATTATCTTGATCTAGATTATTTAATATATGATGATGTGTGTAGATAACTTTATCGGCTACCATTTTAGCTAAGTCTTTAAAATCATCACTTTTAAACAAACTGTGCTTGTTTAAATTCTTATGTCTTTCACAACAGTTTGGAAAGTCTTTAAAATAATCTCCTACTTCTTTTAGTATTTTTTGATGTGTGTTTTTACAGCCTTCACAATTATCAAGGTTATGTTCTGGGTTTGGGAAATATTGAATAGGAAAAGGCTTTTCATATGCATAACCTTTAAGGTGTATCATTTCGGAACCACAAACATCGTATTTCTGCATTCCTGTAACTAAAAAATGAGGATTTCTATTCATACTAATTAATATATTTATCTACTGCGTTATCTAATTCACTACCTATTATTTTTGCATATACTTGCGTAATACCAATGTCTGAATGATCCATTAATTTAGATACGTGTTCTATACGCATACCATTGTTTAATGCCCTTGTCGCAAATGTATGTCGGCTAATATGAAAGGATAAATTAAAGGGTAGCTCTAGTTCTTTTCCTATTCTACTCAAATACATATTACTTAATGAAATTGCTCTATTGGTTATTAAACTTCTATGTTCTCTATCTTTAAAATATAACTCGTCAACTTTAGCAAATGGAAAAATTATATCATTTTGCTTTTGGTCTTTAGTTTTGTACTTCTCTAAAATATCAACCGCTTTTTGACCTATTTTAATGCTGTGTTGTCTTTTCGTTTTACGTATCGTTTTTGTGATTCTGTGATTTTTGCCATCATAGTTTTTCCATTGTAATTCGATAACATCGCCAAAACGCAATCCTCCAGAAAAAACAGAAAAGATAAACATATCTTTGATAACTTGTGCTTTGTGTTCTTGTGGTACTTCTAAATTCATAAAGTCTTCAAACTGCACTTCGTTTAAATAACGCTTTGTAGTCTTGTTTTTCTTTACTTTAAACTTTGTAAAGGGTGCAAGTTCATTAGATATTAAATCTTCGCTTTTAGCCTCTCTAAACATTAAATTTAGGATTCTAAACGCATAGTTTATAGTTGTGTTATTATTATTCCAAGTTGAGCTACAATGTGAAGCATAGTTTTTTAAGGTAGTTGCTGTAATATCATCAAACATTAACTCACGATGCCCTATAAACCTTTCAAATTTTTCGATGTTGCTTTTGTAACTTCTGTAAGTGGATAACGCAACTGTATTTTTTAACTTCTCGCACCTATCATAAGCAAACTCAAAAAAGTTAATTAAGGGTTTACCTTTAATGGCTTCTTTTATTCTTCTTGCTGATGTAGATTGATTTCTTCTTTCAAGGTCAGCAACTTCCCCTTCTGCATCTGCTATCTTTCTTGAAATGTATGCGTTTAACCTTGCCGAAGATTTATGATTTTTCTTGACTTTTTGTTTATCTTCATCCCATTCATTGGGCTGCAATTTTACGCTTAATGAAATGAATTTAGTTTTTCTGTTTTTGATTACTCGTAAATAAAGCGGTGCAAGTCCTGCTTTATCTATCTTGTTTTTTCTTAAAACTACTTTAATTGAAGACATAAAACTCTGGTTTTTAAGCTGTGCAATTGGGTGCAACGTGTTACTAAGGTACAACAATAGGTACAACAAACCTAACATTTAGTAGCATTTTATTGCATTATTTTGCATTACATAAAAACACAAAATCCTTATAAATAAAGGGATTAAGAGCAATTTAATGAAAATAAGTGATAATACTATATAACAATGTATAACCGCAATTTCTTAATCGAAAAATAGTAACTTAAAACTCGTAACTGACGGTTATACGAACCGTTATCAAACTTAGTCTACGGCAAAATCTCAATCAACAACCCAACTCCCCCTAAAAACAAACACAACGGAGAAAAATACTTGGTATCGTTTATGGCAAACTCTGTAGTTGTAACTTTCTTAAAAAACCGACATAGTTAAAATCGCCTATAACTCTAATAAGAAAAAATACTAGCCACTACATAAAGTCCATAATCTTGTAACCATGTGGACATTGAACCTAACGTAAATAGTTGTATTTTTTCTGCATACACAACAGCAAAACCACTGATAACCATAGCCACTACAAACGTTAGTAGTTTAGGCGGGTTCATTGCTTTTTCATTTGCTGTTTTGGTTGGTATTACAGCATTTACCCATAAAGTTCCACCAAAAGCCCAATAAACGTGAATTAACGAGATAAAAAAGAGAATTAAAACACAAATCACTCCTAAAAAATGTACCCTAAATTGTAGTTTTTACCGTAAGTTTGTCTAACAAATTTAAGCATTCAACATGACAACTTTATTCATAAACATCAAAGAATTAATCCAAATCAGAGAAGCAGATACCAAAAAAGTATCAGGAGATGCGATGAACATTTTACCTACTATAAAAAACGCTTTTTTATTGGTTGAAAATGGTATTATTACCGACTATGGCAGCATGAAAAAAGCCCCTACTTCTGCTGATAAAACTGTAGATTGTACTGGTAAAATGATGTTACCTACTTGGTGCGATTCGCATACACATATTGTATATGCAGGCAATCGTGAACAAGAGTTTGTAGATAGAATTAACGGTTTGAGTTATGAAGAAATTGCCAATCGTGGTGGTGGTATTGTAAATTCTGCCAAGAAATTACAAGAAACTTCAGAAGAAGAACTATACCAGCAATCAGCTAAACGATTAGAGGAAGTTATTGCTTTAGGTACGGGAGCGGTTGAAATAAAATCAGGATATGGTTTAACTGTTGATGCTGAGTTAAAAATGTTACGTGTTATTAAAAAGCTACGCGAAAACTACAACATTCCTATCAAAGCTACTTTTTTAGGAGCACATGCTTTCCCTACCGAATATAAAAACAATAAAGAAGGGTACATCAATTTAATTATTGAGAAAATGTTACCTAAAGTTGCCGAAGAAAATTTAGCGGATTTTGTTGATGCTTTTTGTGAAACTGGATATTTCTCGGTAGAAGATACAGACAGAATTTTAACCGCTGCGCAACAATACGGATTAACGCCAAAAGTACACGTAAATCAGTTTACTACCATTGGTGGAGTTCAGGTAAGTATAAAACACAATGCGCTGTCTGTTGATCATTTAGAAATAATGAATCCTGAAGATATTGAAGCATTGAAAGGAACACAAACTATGCCTGTTGCCTTACCATCGTGTTCGTACTTTTTAAGTATTCCGTACACACCTGCTCGTGATATTATGAATGCAGGATTACCGTTAGCACTAGCTACCGATTACAACCCAGGATCTACCCCATCAGGAAATATGAATTTTGTGGTAGCAACAGCTTGTATTAAAATGAAAATGACACCAGAAGAGGCTATTAATGCAGCAACTATTAACGGAGCGTATGCGATGAATTTATCAAACGAGGTTGGAAGTATTACCAAGGGAAAAAAGGCGAATTTAATCCTAACGAAAGAAATTCCTTCGTATGGGTTTTTACCGTATTCATTCGGAAGTAATTTAATTGATTCAATGTTCATCAACGGAAAGGAAGTTTAATATGCTAACAATATTTAACGAAAAAGACATACAAGAGTTTGTAACACCGCGTGAAGGAGAAACAAAATTAGGAGAATGTGTTGCTGTTATCAATCCTAAAAAAGAATTGCAATCAGCACTTGAAAATTCAGATGCTTCTTTTGTCATTTTAGGTGTTCCTGAAGATATTGGCGTACGCATGAACGGTGGAAATGGTGGCGCACACACTGCTTTTATTCCTGCTTTAAAATCGTTTTTAAACACCCAACAAAATCAATTTATCGACGGAAATGATATTCTTGTTTTAGGATATTTAGACTGTTTAGATGATGTATATGATTTTGATGTTTCTGATAGAGAAAAAGGTGATTTATTAGTAAAAGCAATAGATAAAGAGCTTTCTAAGCTTATTAAAATAATTGTTGAGAGTGGTAAAACTCCAATCATTATTGGTGGTGGTCATAACAATGCTTACGGAAATATTAAAGGACTTTCTGAGGGGAAAAATCAACCTGTTAATGTAATTAACTTAGATGCACATACCGATTTACGTCGTTTAGAAGAACGTCATAGTGGTAATGGTTTTTCTTATGCTTTACAAGAAGGTTTTATCAACCATTACTTTATGTTCGGGTTGCATGAGAACTATACACCTCAGTATATTTTTGAAATGATTCACGATAGTTTAAACCTAGAGTACAATACTTTTGAAGAATTAGAAGTATATCAGTCTACTTCTTTTGAAAGTGAATTACAACGCGCTAAAAACTTTATTCAAGAGCAACCTTTTGGTATTGAAATAGACTTAGATTGTATTCAACATTTCCCAAGTAGTGCAATGACTCCTAGTGGATTTACCCCACAACAAGCACGTAGATTTACACATTATTTTGGAAAACTACAAAATGCCTCATATTTGCATATTTGTGAAGGTGCTCCTGCAGTAGTTAAAGATGAAATTGCTGACGGACAAGTAGGAAAATATATCAGCTATCTAATTTCTGATTTTATTAAAGCTAAGAATAATTCATAAAAAGTTGTCATTTCGAACGAAGAGAGAAATCTTAAGAAAATGAGTTATTTCATTCAAAAAAGATTCCTCCTCGTACCTCGTTCGGAATGACGAATTTCTTATTTTTTTGGCAATCGCCCTGTGACTAAAACAACTGCTCTTTTTTTACTTGCTTATATTCAGCAATTATTGCTTCTAACACTTCTTTTGCTGGTTTAATTTCATGGATAAGCCCTGCTACTTGACCTATTTCTAGTTCTCCATCGTCCAAGTTTCCTTCAAACATTCCTCGTTTAGCACGAGCACGTCCTAACAGCTCTTTTAAATCTTCTATCGTTGGATTTTGTTGATATAATTCTTGCACTTCTTGATAAAATTTATTTTTCACCAAACGAACAGGTGCTAATTCTTTTAAAGTTAAATGTGTGCCACCGTCTTTTACATCTACAATAGTTTTCTTGAAGTTTTCATGTGCAGAAGATTCTACCGTAGCTGCAAAACGACTTCCTATTTGTACTCCATCAGCACCAAGTACCATCGCCGCTAACATGCCTCTACCCGATCCAATTCCTCCTGCCGCTATTACTGGAATTTTCACTTGTTCTTTTACCATCGGAATTAACGTAAACGTAGTCGTTTCTTCGCGTCCATTATGACCTCCAGCTTCAAATCCTTCACATACCACAGCATCTACTCCAGCAGCTTCTGCTTTTAAAGCAAACTTTACTGAACTTACCACATGAACTACTGTAATTCCTTTTTCCTTTAAAAAAGAGGTCCATGTTTTTGGATTGCCTGCAGAAGTAAATACAATCTTCACTCCTTCTTCAACAATGATATCCATGATTTTTTCAATATCAGGATATAACATTGGTACGTTTACTCCGAAAGGTTTATCTGTTGCTTTTTTACATTTTTGAATATGTTCTCGTAATACATCAGGATACATAGAACCTGCTCCGATTAATCCTAATCCGTCTGCATTAGATACTGCTGAAGCTAGTCTCCATCCTGAAACCCAAATCATTCCACCTTGAACGATTGGATACTGTATATTAAATAGTTTAGTAATTTTATTTTGCATCTCGTAAATGTACAATCATTAGCTAGGAAGCACAAAAAAACCTCGAAAAAATCGAGGTCTTATTTTATTTATTATTAAGCTATCTAATCAATAACTCTTGTTTTTATATTAAGAGCAATACTGTAAATATATGGTATTTTTCTATTCATTTCTTCAGCAGGCTCCCATCCTTTAATCGATTCAAAAAAGTTACTTATCTCTTCTCCTAATTTATTTGGAATCGTATTAGCTACCCATACATCTCGAATACTACCATCAACATCAATAATAAAATTTATATCAATTTTAGTATTAATAGCATAGCTTAGGTTATCCATTAAGTAATTTATTTTTGAACTAAACTCTTCTTCTCCTTTTTTAAAAACAGGCTTTCTAAATTTTGTATAAACATCATCTTTAAGCTCTTCTCCTTTTTCATTAAACAAGATATATTTTTCTATATCTCCATTTGCATCATGATAAAATTTTGCTGCTAAATTACCATTGTAGTGATAATACTTCCATAAGCCTGAAGGAACTCCGTTTTTATGAAACCCTGTGTAATTTTTATTTCCATTATCAAATAATGTAAGTATTTTCCCTTCTAATTCACCTTCTACATTATAAAAAGATCTTTTTGATAGTTTTCCATTTCGGTGAAATTCTAGAGATTTTCCTACATATTTCTTTCCTACATTATTTTTTGAGAACCTTTTCTTAAAAATTTTACCATCTCTATAATAGAGTGCAAATTCCCAAAGAGAATCTTTTTTTACAATCGTCTCAATATATTTAGCTTCATTTTTATTAGTCGTTATTTTTAATTCTCTATCTAAATAACTTGTAATAGAATCTTTTTGAGAGTATCCATTAGCACAAATGAATACTACAATCAATAGCAATATTTTTTTCATAATTTATATTTTTCTTTTTCTACGAGATCACTCCAGAACCTAACAGTTCTTCATTTGTATACCAAGCAACAAATTGTCCTTCTTGAATAGCAGACTGTGGGTTTTCAAACTCCACATACAATCCGTTTTCTACTTTATGTAACGTTGCTTTTTCTAAAGGTTGACGGTAACGAATACGTGCTTCTACTTCCATAGATTCACCAGTTTGTAATGCTAAATCTTCTCGTACCCAATGCAATTCTTCATTAGAAACAAACAAAACATTACGATACAATCCTTGGTGATTTTTTCCTTCTCCTGTATAAATAATGTTAGTATCTACATCGGTTTCAATTACAAACAATGGTTCTTTGGTTCCTCCAACGGCTAAACCTTTACGCTGACCTTTTGTAAAATAATGTGCTCCTTGATGCTTTCCTACTACTTTTCCATCCTCTTTGTTATAAGAGAACTTTGTTGAAAAATATACTAACTCCGCTTCTTTATTCTCAAATTCTGGAACTGAGCGATTGTACTGCTCAAATTCATCTGGAATTCGGACAATATCTCCTTCTTTCGGTTGTAGTTTTTGTTGTAAGAAATCTGGAAGCCTAACTTTTCCTATAAAACACAAGCCTTGACTGTCTTTTTTATCGGCTGTAATTAAATCTGCTTCTTTGGCTATTTCGCGAACTTCTGGTTTTGTCAACTCCCCAATAGGAAATAATGCCTTTGACAGTTGTTCTTGCGATAATTGACATAAAAAGTATGATTGATCTTTATTAGTGTCTTTTCCTGCTAATAACTTGTATACAGGTTTTCCGTCAATAATTTCTTCTGCTTTTCTACAGTAATGTCCTGTAGCTACATAATCGGCCCCTAAACTTAATGCGATGTCCATAAACACATCAAATTTAATTTCACGATTACATAACACATCTGGATTTGGAGTACGACCTTTCTCATATTCGTTAAACATATAATCAACGATACGTTCTTTGTATTGTTCGCTTAAATCAACCGTTTGAAATGGAATTCCTAATTTTTCTGCAACAATCATGGCGTCGTTACTATCTTCTAACCACGGACATTCATCGGAAATAGTTACTGAATCATCGTGCCAGTTTTTCATAAACAGCCCTATAACTTCATATCCTTGTTCTTTTAGTAAATACGCTGTTACACTACTATCTACACCACCCGAAAGTCCTACTACTACTCTTTTCATTTTGTACTTTTGAAGCTGCAAATTTACGAAATAATAAACGTTTTCATTATGGAAATAATTGATGACTTCATTGTAAAAATTGATGGAAAGTGATATGTCTTAGTTTATTGTCTTCTTTTAAGCTCTCTATCTCTAGAGTTTAATTTTTAGGAATTGAAAACGCTTCCCTTTTTTTCTTGTCAGTAACCACTTCTCCATCCATGTAAAATTCCCATTTCCCGTCTCTTTTACCGTTTTTATACATTCCTTTTTCTTTTAGGTTTCCTTTTAAATCGTAGAACTTCCCTTCACCTTCAAGTTTTCCATCTACATAATTAACTTCTTCAATCATAATACCTGAATCGGTAAATATTTTAGACATTCCGCTTTTTTTCCCTTCTTTATAATAAGTTTCTTCGGTTAATTTTCCGTTTCTGTAATAATTTTTTACTACTCCATCTAACTTACCATCAATATATTCTTCCTCTGAGAATGTATTTCCATCAGAAAAATAATAAACCCACTTACCTACTCTCTTTTTACCTATCATCCATCCTTTTGTTTTCACCTTTCCTTTTGGGGTGAAAAATTGAACAAAAGCACTATCAGATTTTGTTGAAAATTCTTTAGTCATAGACGGGGCTCCATAAGAATTTGGTTCGTAAAACTTAAAAGTTCCGATTTCTTTACCGTTTTTGAACTGTCCTGTATATCGAACATCATTTTTATCTTCGTCATAATATTTTTTCCACACTCCATCTCTCTTACCGTTAGCATCTAACTGATTTATTTTTTGTGCCTGCGCAGTGCTTATAAAAAATGCTGACAATAGAAGTGCTGTTGAAAATATCCTGTTTATATTTATCATGCTATTATTTCTTTTACAATTCAAATTTACATAAACCATACCAATATGAATGCTGATTTTTTAATTTCTGTTTTAAATGATGTTGATACTGCCGCTAGAATAAACAGAGAAAAAGCTTCAAATATTGTATTACAAAATCCAATACTAGTAAAAAACTTAATAGAATTTACTTTTGATGTCGATAATAAACTATCCATCAAAGCTGCTTGGATATTGGAATGGATTTGCACTCATCACGGAATAGAGCATATTCTTCCTTATTTAGAAATTTTTACTCAAAACATTTCCAAAGTACATTTTGATAGTGCTATAAGACCTTGTGCTAAAATTTGTGAACACATAGCTATTGCATATACTTCTAAAACAGAAAATAAAGTCCAGCAACAACTCACTCAAAAATATATCGATTTAATTATTGAAACTGGATTCGACTGGTTAATTACCAATCAGAAAATAGCAGTTAAAGCTTATACCATGAATACTTTATACTTATTTGGTTTACAAAAAGACTGGGTGCATCCTGAATTGGAACATATTATCCAAACAAAAGTGATTCATGAAAGTAAAGGTTGTGCTGCGAGAGGTAAAAAGGTTTTAGTTTTTATTGAAAAGAGTAAATCTTAATCTTACTCATTCAAATTCGTAGGTTTTCTATACCCTTGAAAAGGTTGCTTTAATAACTCTTTTAAACTAGAGTTTTTTTCTTCATCTGGAAATGTATCTACTCCATACACTATTTTTTCTCTATCTAACTCCATATACGTTCCTAATAAACGGTCCCAAATAGAAAAAATATTTCCGTAGTTAGAATCGGTATAGGGTAATAAATTATGATGATGTACTTTATGCATATCAGGAGAAACGATTACATAACTTAATACTTTATCTAATTTTTTAGGCATCTTAATATTAGCATGTGTTAATTGCGTAAACACTAAAGACATTGATTGATACAGCATAATCACACCTATTGGGGTTCCGACTAAAAAAACGCCTAGTAAAGTAAATGTAAAGCGGATAACACTCTCTATCGGGTGATGTCTATTCGCTGTAGTAGTATCTACCTTATGATCTGAATGATGTACCAAGTGTACCATCCACAAAGGTTTTACTTTATGCTCTACCAAATGTGCCAAATAAGCTCCGAAGAAATCTAAAAACAACACGCCTAATAACACATACAACCACAATGGTATTTCAGGTAGCCAGTTGATTAATCCAAAGTCATTTGCTTGTACCCAATCGGCGGTCTTTAATAATAAAAATGCTAATACAAAATTGATAATTACCGTCGTAGCAGTAAAAAACAAATTAGGCCATGCGTGCTTCCATTTATTGTATTTAAAACTAAATAAAGGCACAGCGCCTTCTAACAACCAGAAAAAAGTAATTCCGCCAACTAAAATAATACTTCTATGACTAGAAGGAATGTTTTCAAAATAATGTATAAGGGTTTCCACTATGATATATTTTTCCTAAAAATAGAAAAAATATCTATAACAACTTATTTCTTAGAACTTCCCGATTGTGGTAAACGTTTTTTCAACTCCTCTACTATCCTGTAAGTTGCAGGACAAACCTCGGTATTCTTAATTGTTAAATCTGCTATTTGTATAAACTTTTTACGATTAGTGTGAGGATATTCTGAGCAAGCTTTCGGACGCACATCATAAATAAAACATGTATTATCAGACTCGTCTAAAAAAGTACAAGGAGCAGATTGCAACACCATAAAATTGTCTTCATCTCGCTGTAAATATTGACTGATAAAATCTGCCACTTTCATTCGTAAATGTTTTGCAATACGTTCTATATCTTTTTCAGTAAAGATTGGTGAAGTCGTTTTACAACAATTAGCACATGCTAAACAATCGGTACGCTCAAACTCTTCGTCATGCAACTCTTGCATTAATAAATCTAAACGTTTTGGTGTACGCTTTTTTAATCGTTGAAAATACTTTTTATTTTCTTGTAAAGCGTCTTTGGCTAATTTTGATAAGTTTTCAAGGTCTTTATCCATGGTACAAAGGTACGAAAGCACCTTTGAAGTCATACATTATTCTGCCTTAAAAAATCATAAGGCAAATTGTGGGAAGAAAAAATTAAAAACACTAATTTTGTGCGACAATTAAAAAGAACCAATGAATATTCAATCGTTAATAGAAACGAAAGTAAAAGAAGGATTTTTAGCCTTGTATAATGTAGAAATTCCTAGTGTAGAATTTCAAGCAACCCGCAAAGATTTTGAAGGTGATATTACTGTTGTCGTTTTCCCTTTACTACGGTACAAAAAAGGAAATCCTGTTCAAATTGGTGAAGATTTAGGAAAATTTTTAGTCGAGAACATCAACGAAATTACTAGCTATAATGTAGTTAAAGGTTTTTTAAACTTAGTTGTTGATGATTCTTTCTACGTAAACTTTTTTAATCAAATAGCTACTGATGCAACTTATGGCTTTGTAAAAGAAAACGAAACGGATGCTCGTATGGTAGAGTACTCATCTCCTAACACTAACAAACCTTTACACTTAGGACATGTTCGTAATGTATTGTTAGGATATTCGGTTGCTGAAATTTTAAAAGCTGCTGGACATAAAGTTTACAAAACACAAATTATCAACGATCGTGGTATCCATATTTGTAAGTCAATGTTAGCTTGGCAAAAATTTGGAAATGGAGAAACTCCTGAATCAACTGGATTAAAAGGAGATAAATTAGTTGGTAATTACTACGTAAAATTCGATCAAGAATATAAAAAAGAAATTAGCGAATTAGTCGCTTCTGGTACTTCTGAAGAAGATGCTAAAAAACAAGCCCCTTTATTTTTAGAAGCACAAGAAATGCTTCGTAAATGGGAAGCTGGAGACAAAGAAGTAGTTTCTCTTTGGGAAATGATGAACGGATGGGTATACAACGGTTTCGACGTTACTTATGAAAATATCGGAGTTAACTTTGATAAGTTATACTACGAAAGTAATACTTATTTACTAGGAAAAGATGTTATTGAAGAAGGACTTAAAAATGGTGTTTTCTTCAAAAAAGAAGACGGTTCTGTTTGGTGTGATTTAACTGACGAAGGTTTAGATGAAAAACTAGTATTACGTTCAGACGGAACTGCGGTGTATATGACCCAAGACATTGGAACTGCCATCCAACGTTCTAAAGATTTTCCTGATGTAAACGGAATGGTATATACCGTAGGTAACGAACAAGATTATCACTTTAAAGTATTATTCTTAATCTTACAAAAACTAGGATATTCTTGGGCGAAACAATTGTTCCATTTAAGTTATGGAATGGTTGATTTACCTTCTGGAAAAATGAAATCTCGTGAAGGAACCGTAGTTGATGCTGATGATTTAATGAATGAAATGACTAGCACTGCTCGTGAAATCTCACAAGAATTAGGAAAATTAGAAGGGTATTCAAACGAAGAGAAAGAGGAATTATATAAAACTATCGGATTAGGTGCTTTAAAATACTTCATTTTAAAGGTAGACCCTAAAAAGAGAATTTTGTTTGATCCACAAGCATCGGTAGATTTTCAAGGAAATACAGGACCTTTCGTTCAGTATACCTATGCGAGAATTCAATCTATATTACGTAAAGCTGATTTCGATTATTCTTCATCTGTATCTGTAGAATTACACGAGAAAGAAAAAGAATTAATCAAACAATTAGAACAATATCCCGAAGTAATACAGCAAGCGGCGAGTAATTATTCACCAGCTGTAATTGCGAATTATACCTACGACTTGGTAAAAGAGTTCAACTCATTCTATCAAAACGTATCTATTTTAGGAGAAGAAAATCAAGATAAAAAAGTATTTAGAGTTCAGTTATCTAAAAAAGTAGCTGACACCATAAAATCTGCATTCAAATTATTAGGAATTCAAGTTCCTGAAAGAATGTAAAAAAAATTAACAAACAACAAGTAAAAAGTAAACAACATGAAATACGACGTACTAATAATCGGAAGCGGTCCTGGAGGTTATGTAACTGCAATTAGAGCCTCTCAATTAGGATTTAAAACCGCTGTAGTAGAGAAAGAAAACTTAGGTGGAATTTGCTTAAACTGGGGATGTATTCCTACCAAAGCGTTATTAAAATCTGCTCAAGTTTATGATTATTTAAAACATGTTGATGAGTATGGTTTAAAAGCAGAGGCTATCGATAAAGATTTCGAAGCTGTAATTAAACGTAGTCGTGGTGTTGCTGAAGGAATGAGCAAAGGTGTTCAGTTCTTAATGAAGAAAAATAAAATTGATATCATCGACGGATTTGGTAAAGTGAAAGCTGGAAAAAAAGTAGATGTTACTGATAAAGATGGTAAGGTAACTGAGTATTCAGCTGACCATATTATTATTGCTACAGGAGCTCGTTCACGTGAGTTACCAAGTTTACCTCAAGACGGTAAAAAAGTTATCGGATATCGTGAGGCTATGAGCTTACCAAAACAACCAAAATCAATGATTGTTGTAGGTTCGGGTGCTATTGGTGTTGAGTTTGCACACTTCTATAACTCAATGGGAACTGATGTAACTGTTGTTGAATTTATGCCAACAATTGTTCCTGTTGAAGATAAAGATGTTTCTAAACAAATGGAACGTTCTTTCAAGAAAGCGGGAATTAAAGTAATGACTAGTTCTTCTGTTGAGTCTGTTGACACTTCTGGTGATGGAGTAAAAGCAACTGTAAAAACTAAAAAAGGAGAAGAAGTTTTAGAAGCTGATATCGTTTTATCTGCTGTTGGAATTAAAACAAATATTGAAAACATCGGTTTAGAAGATGTTGGAATTATTACTGATAGAGATAAAATCTTAGTAAACGACTGGTACCAAACGAACATACCAGGATACTATGCGATTGGAGATGTAACTCCTGGTCCGGCATTAGCACACGTTGCTTCTGCAGAAGGAATTACTTGTGTTGAAAAAATAGCTGGCTTACATACTGAAGCTATTGACTATGGAAACATCCCTGGTTGTACCTATGCTACTCCTGAGATTGCTTCTGTTGGTTTAACAGAAGAGCAAGCAAAGGAAAAAGGTTACGAATTAAAAGTTGGTAAATTCCCATTCTCTGCTTCAGGAAAAGCAAAAGCTGCTGGAACTCCTGACGGATTTGTAAAAGTTATTTTTGATGCTAAGTACGGTGAATGGTTAGGATGCCATATGATTGGTGCTGGTGTTACCGATATGATTGCTGAAGCTGTTTTAGGCCGTAAATTAGAAACTACCGGTCATGAAGTATTAAAAGCAATTCATCCACACCCAACTATGAGTGAAGCTGTTATGGAAGCTGTTGCTGACGCTTATGATGAAGTAATTCACCTATAAATATAGATTTTAGAAAACATATAAAGATTGATAAACCTCACCAAAATGGTGAGGTTTTTTTTATATTTGAATATGAAAAAAATATTCACACTATTCGTTTTATTATGCTGTTTTTATTCTTGTAAAACAGAAGAAAAGAAAGCACCTGTAAACCCACTAACAGTTCCTTTTAGCGAACGTCCAACTCCTCAACTTCCAAATACTAACAATAGTACTGTTAATGTTCTTGGAGGAGCACATTATATATGTCCTAAAAAATGCGAAGGAGGTACATCAAGTATACAAGGTACCGCTTGTCCTGTTTGTAAAACTCCTCTTGCTCATAACCAAGGCTTTCATAATACCCAAAATAATAATTCAAATTCACCTATATCAATACCTGCAACACCACCCACTTCTGGCCCAAATGCAGCAGGACAATATCATTATACTTGTTCTAACGGTTGTACTATTGGTTCAGATAATTCAGGACAATGTAAAAATTGTGGAGGAGAATTAGTTCACAATGCTGCTTTTCACAGCTAAAAGTATGTAATTACCTTACTTTTATTACGGTTTTTAATTAAGTTCCTTAACCTCTATTATCTAACTTTGTTATAAATTATAAAAATTTACACTTATGTTAAGAAATGTTTTAAAATTAGGTTCTGTTTTAAAAAACCATGAACAAAAATTAATTACTGGAGGAAATAATATGAAAGAATGTTCTTTAGGGGATCGTTGTACTAGTGATTCTCAATTTCCATCTTATTGCATTCTAGGGGTCAACCTTTGTTGCGTAAATGGTTTTTATGAAATATGTGGTCAATAACATAATCATCTCCTAAGATATAATTTATATTTTAAAACGTGTGATCAGAATATATTAAAGAATTTATAAACCTCACCATAATAAGGTGAGGTTTACATAACAGCTCTACTTATAGTAGCTTGATAACACTTTTATCTAAAGAAGTTATTATTTAATATTTTTTTGCATTTTATTTTTCTAATATACCTTACCTGACCTAACTATACCACCAATTCATTAGAAATGCTGATAAAAACCTTTTAAGGCTATAAAAAAGTTTATATCAAAGATTTTCTTAACCCTTCTTCTACATTCTTCCACAAAAAGTTCCAAAAAGAACGAGTTTGATCTCTTTCAAAGTTTTTTATTTCTACCTTTTCTAATTTATTTTTTGAAGAATTTTTCACAAATAAATTAGCTAACCAAGAAACTACTTTTTTTACTCCTTTTTGCTTATTGAGCATTTTCAACTCAAGGTTTTTAAATGCTATAGCAAAATCTCCATTAGAAAAATTATCATTACCATAAAAATTAAAAAACAACTTATCTATTTTACCTTCGCACTTTATATCTAGTGCAGGCTCTATAAATGAGTTTATATTTTTTGAACTTACTTCATAAAGTTTTCCTTTAATTGTAAAAGCATCATTAACATCTGCTATATTGAATCTCCAATCAATTGATAAAGGAGATGTTCCCATAAAGTCACTTTTAATCTTAACAATTGTAGTTGGAATGCTATCTTTTATTTTAACATTTGTCAAGTTAGTTACAATTGCATCAATGTTTTCAAAACTTACCAATCCTGCTTTTCTTTCCTTATTAGTTAGCTCTTCATAAGTAATTTTAGTATCCTTTATTTTAATACTATCAATTGCAAAATTAATTGGTAGTTCTCTTAGACTCTTACTATATAAGTCTTTTCTTTTGTTTCTATGATTAAGAACTGTTGCATCTAAGTACACACCAAAGTCTCCATCACTTATTAATATTTTGTCAATAGTAAAAAGTAACTTTTTTTTATTTGTTAATTTTATTTTAGGTACTTCTATTTTTTTAATAAATAAATCTAATATATCCTTTTCATAAGGAACATGATATATGTAGTTCTTTCTAGGTTTAAGAGGAGTAATTTTCACACTATCAAGTTTAAGAAAATTATCCTCCAGTTTAAGATTAGCTATGCTATAAGATTGAATTTCTGAACCCTGTGCATCAAAAGCATTAAGCTTCAATGAAATTTTTTCATATAGAAAAGGAATTGTCGTTTTTAAATCTTTTGAGTATTCTAATTTTGTAAGTTTTAACCTATAGTTATCTATAGTAATAGGGTAATTTTTATCATTTATAATAGCTAAAGCTGAATTTTTAATTTCTAACTCATCAATAGTTATTGGCATTCTCTTTTTTTTATGTATGGTATCTTTTTCCTTAGCATTAAATATATCTTTAGGTATTTTTCCTTTTATAATAGAACTATTTAAGACTATTTTATCGATTGATAGTTTATCTTTAATAAAGTAAGCATAATAAGAAACTCCTTTTACACTTAAGTTATTTATTTTAAGATGTATACTATCTTTTTCTAAAAAAAAATCATCAATACTAATATTACCTAATAATACATTAGCTTTTACTTTTCCTGTATAATTAATATGTTTTTTAACTAAGGTTTCTGTCAGTTTTTTTTCAATTTTACCTGCTGCTATATAGTTCAGACTCAAAATTAAGACTGAAAATAGGACTACTATTATTACAATTATTTTTATTGTTTTTTTTATCACAGCAAATTTTAAATTTTGTTAAACTTAGTTAATTATTTATTTTTTTTACATTTAAAACCCTCTGAAACATTTAAAAAAATATTTAATTCTATTTTTATTGAATATTTTTCATTTCGGCATAATAGTTGTCACCAACAAAACATTAACATAATAACTACTACTATGGAAAACTATCTACTAAAACAGTTTTGCAATTTGAGGGGATGATTGTTATTGAAAAAGAAAAACTCGAAGCTACTAGCTTCGAGTTTTATTTTATAAATGTTTTATTTACCTGATTAACTTCTTATATTTAATTCGCTTAGGCATTAAATCTCCTCCCAAACGTTTCTTTTTGTTCTCTTCATAATCAGAGAAAGAACCTTCAAAGAAATACACTTGGCTATCTCCTTCAAAAGCTAAAATATGTGTACAAATACGATCTAAGAACCAACGGTCGTGACTAATTACTACAGCACAACCTGCAAAATTTTCTAAACCTTCTTCTAAAGCTCGTAAAGTATTTACATCTAAATCGTTAGTAGGCTCATCTAATAACAATACGTTACCTTCTTCCTTTAAGGTCATTGCTAAGTGCAAACGGTTACGCTCCCCTCCTGATAAGGTTGCTACCTTTTTATTTTGTTCACTTCCCGAGAAATTAAAGCGACTTAAATAAGCTCTAGAGTTTACTTGCTTACCTCCCATCATCACTAAATCTTGACCTTCAGAGAAATTTTCCCAAATTGATTTTTCAGGATCGATATTTGAATGCGACTGATCTACATACGCAATTTTAGCTGTCTCCCCTACTTTAAAGCTTCCCGCATCCGGAGTTTCTTCCCCCATGATCATTCTGAAAATAGTGGTTTTACCCGCTCCGTTCGGACCGATAATTCCTACAATTCCCGCTTGTGGAAGATTAAATTCTAAATTTTCATATAATAACTTATCTCCATAAGCCTTAGAAACACCTGTAGCTTCAATTACATTAGTTCCTAAACGAGGACCATTAGGAATGTATATTTCTAATTTTTCTTCTGTTTGCTTTTGGTCTTGACTCATTAACTTTTCATAGTTCTTCAAACGTGCTTTTTGCTTTGTTTGACGACCTTTTGCTCCCTGACGAACCCACTCTAGCTCTCGTTCTAAAGTTTTTTGACGTTTAGAAGCTGTCTTGCTTTCTTGCTCTAAACGCTTTGATTTTTGGTCTAACCAAGATGAATAATTTCCTTTCCATGGAATACCTTCACCTCTATCCAATTCTAAAATCCAACCAGCAACATTATCTAAGAAATAACGGTCGTGCGTTACCGCAATTACCGTTCCTTTATATTGTGCTAAATGATGCTCTAACCAATGTACAGATTCTGCATCTAAGTGGTTGGTAGGCTCATCTAATAATAAAATTTCTGGTTCTTGTAATAATAAACGACATAAAGCAACACGACGACGCTCTCCTCCAGATAATACTCCGATCTTCTTATCTCCTTCCGGCGTACGTAACGCATCCATAGCTATTTCTAACTTGGTATCTAATTCCCATGCGTTAGAAGCATCAATTTTATCTTGTAGCTCAGCTTGACGATCCATTAATTTTTGCATCTTATCAGCGTCAGAATATACCTCTTCTAAGCCAAACATGTCGTTTATTTTGTTGTATTCATCTAAAATAGCAACTGTTTCTGCTACTCCTTCTTTAACAACTTCTAAAACGGTTTTATCTTCGTCTAACTGAGGTTCTTGTTCTAAATATCCTACTTTATAACCTGGAGAGAACGTAACATCTCCTTGGTAGTTTTTTTCTACTCCTGCTATAATTTTTAACAAAGTAGACTTACCTGAACCGTTTAAACCTAAAATACCAATTTTAGCTCCATAAAAGAAACTTAAATAGATATCTTTAAGAACCTGTTTTCCTGTACTTTGGTAGGTCTTAGAGACCTTATTCATTGAAAAAATGACTTTTTTATCGTCGCTCATTTCTCTATATTTTCTTTAATTAAACTCTTCCTTTTAGGGCATTAAACACCCATGCATTTGCAAAAAAACCTAAACCAACAGCTCCAAATCCATACCCTGCTATTTCATCATATTTAAATACTGCTAATCCAATAAGTAAAATCCCCATTAATACCATTATAAGCGTTGCCCAACCTAGGACAGTGTTTTTGTTCATTGCCATAATTTACTTTTTTCAATAAAATGTGAGCTACAAATATCGGTAATTATTTAGACTTATTCACTGTAGTTTTGTGCATAAAAAAAGTCTTGCCAATGCAAGACTTTTTAGTGATTTTAAATTTATATACATACTAGAGTTCAGCAGCTAACCTACTTCCTTGGTTTATGGCTCTCTTTGCATCTAATTCTGCCGCAACATCAGCTCCTCCAATTACATGAACTTTCATTCCTTTGGTTTCTAACGGCTCTAACAATTCTTTAAATGGAACTTGACCTGCACAAATAATTACATTATCAACAGGTAACACTTTTTGTTCTTCATTTTGAACATAGTGTAACCCTTCATCATCTATTTTTGTGTACTGTACCTCATTAATAAACTGTACTTTTTTTCTTTTTAATACTGAACGATGAATCCATCCTGTAGTTTTTCCTAAATTCCCTCCAAACTTTCCTGAACTACGTTTGAACATAAATATTTCTCTAGGTGATGGGTGCATTTTTGGAGCGACTCCCTCTATACCAGCACGTGCTTCCAATGTTTTATCAATTCCCCATTCTTCTAACCAAGCATCTATATTTTGAGAAGTACTCTCTCCTTCATGAGCTAAATATTCTGAAACGTCAAAACCAATTCCTCCCGCTCCAATAACCGCAACACGTTTACCTACAGGTTTCTTTAATTTTACTACATCTATATAACTCAATACTTTTTCGTGCTCTATTCCATCAATTCTAGGAGTTCTTGGAGTAATTCCTGTTGCTAAAACAACCTCATCAAAATTACCGTTGTATAAATCTTCTGCAGAAACTTTTGTATTTAACTTTACATTTACGTTGTGTAATTCTAGCTGCTTATTAAAGTAACGAATGGTTTCATAAAACTCTTCTTTTCCTGGAATCTGTTTTGCAATATTGAATTGCCCTCCTGTTTCTTTATCGGCATCAAATAAGGTTACATCGTGCCCTCTTTGAGCTGCTACTGTTGAAGCTGCTAAACCAGCTGGTCCTGCTCCTACAATTGCTATTTTTTTCTTTTTTGAAGTCGGATTATAATTAAGTTCTGTTTCGTGACATGCTCTTGGGTTTACCAAGCAACTTGCTACTTTCTTCTGAAATGCATGATCTAAACAAGCTTGGTTACAAGCTATACAAGTGTTTATTTCATCTATTCTTTCTGCTTTAGCTTTGTTTACCCATTCTGGATCTGCTAAAAATGGACGTGCCATTGAAATCATATCTGCATGTCCTTCTGCCAAAACTTTTTCAGCAGTATCCGGCATGTTTATTCGGTTAGAAGTAACTAACGGAATAGATAATTCTTCTTTCATTTTTTTGGTTACCCAAGTAAACGCCGCTCTGGGTACTGATGTTGCAATAGTAGGAATTCGTGCTTCGTGCCAACCAATACCTGTGTTGATAATGGTAGCTCCAGCTTTTTCTATTTCTTTTCCTAACTGTACTACTTCTTCCCAAGAACTTCCTTGTTCTACCAAATCTAACATCGATAAACGATAGATAATGATAAAATGCTCACCAACTGCTTCTCTAATTTTACGAACTAACTCTACCGCTAAACGAATTCTGTTTTCATACTTCCCTCCATAATCATCCGTTCTTTTATTTGTTCTTGTTACTATAAACTGATTGATTAAATATCCTTCAGATCCCATGATTTCTACACCATCATATCCTGCCTCTTGTGATAACTTAGCACAATTAACGAAGTCTTTTACTGTTCTTCGTATTCCTGATTGCTTTAATGCAAACGGTTTAAAAGGTGTTATTGGTGATTTTATTTTTGAAGGCGCTACATTAAATGGATGGTATCCATAACGCCCAGAGTGTAAAATTTGCATACATATTTTACCTCCTTCTTTATGAACTGCTTCTGTAATTACTTTGTGTTCACGGGCATGTTTTTTTGTGCTCATACGAGCAGAAAAAGGCGCTGTCCATCCTTGGATATTTGGAGCAATTCCTCCAGTAACAATCAAACCTACTCCACCACGTGCACGCTCTGCATAGTAAGAAGCAATGCGTTCAATTCCATTTTTTTCTTCTTCTAAACCAGTATGCATGGACCCCATTAACACTCGATTTTTTAAAGTAGTGAAACCTAAATCTAACGGCTCAAAAATATGTTTGTATTTCATTGTTGAATTTTTATAAAATATTATGCACGCATAATAAATGGCAAGATACAATTTTTTAGAAAATAAAAAACTCGAAGTTTATATCTTCGAGCATTATATTATCTACTAAAATGGAGTTTTTGAATCATTTCAGGAGAAAGAGAATCTGAATACATTCCGTAAGCATCAACTAAAACACCTTTAATTCCTTTTGAAGTTTCAATAGCATATACAACCGAATTATCACCTGCACTACTCATACCTTCAAAACGATATACCTCAACTACTTCAAAAACCTCTGGCAGATAGACTTCTTTAGTTGTTTTACTTTCTATTTGGGTATAAGTGAGGTTAAAATCATGCGTAAAGCCTCTTTTTTGTAAATCATTTAAGGCTTCTGAAAGTGTGTCGTATGTGTACATAATTGTAATCTTTTAAACTCACTTTTAAAGATACAACTTTTAAATTACAACCTCAATTATAGCCATAAAAAAGGAGTAAAAAACGGTGGTTACTGTCTTATTTTATCTAACAAATTACTAAGCTGTGTTGCTTCCTCCTCTGTTAGGTTATCAATAAAATCTAAATCTAAGTTTTTATCAATTTCTTCCAACAACTCCTCTCCTTTCTTAGTTATACTTATGTAAACTACTCTTCTATCATGTTCGCAACGTACGCGATTAATTAAACCCTTCTCATAAAGTTTATCCATTAATCTTGTAGCGTTTGGCGCGCGTTCAATCATTCTATCCTTGATTGTTTGCACTTTAATTGCTTCTTTAGCTCCTCTTAAAATACGTAGGATATTAAATTGTTGCGAAGAGATACTGTATTGTTTAAAAAACTCATTCTCTTTACTACTTACCCAATTCGCAGTGTATTTTATATTGATAAACGCTTTAATTCTATCATTTGGAAATTTGGAATTGATGTCTTTTGAAATATCGCCCATAGCTTTGGTTATTGGCTGTTTGCTCTTAGCTGTTAATTAATAACAAATGTGCTAGCTACTGCTAACTACCCTCTTAATTTTAAATCTTGCATTAATTTGTTAAACGTATCTGATGTCGGTGTTAAGTACACTTCATCATCAATAAATAAAGTTGGATACTTTACTTGCCCTTGATACAATTCTTTACTATGCTCTCTAGCTTCTTCATCTGTAGATACATCTTTGTATACAAAAGGTACTTCTGCAGAATTTAAAAAGTTCTTATAAGCTACAGTATGCGCATGTCCTTTTCTTCCGTATAAAACTATCTTCATTTTAATCTCCTTTCTTTTTTGCAAAAATACAACAACCCTTAATTATTTACCAAGGAAAATAAATCTATTTCAAATAATTAAATGGAATATTTTTTAACTACCCTTTTTCTTTAGGGAATATTATCCTTTAAACTCAACTTTTACATGAGCTCCATCACAATAGGGTTTATTTTGAGAGGCACCGCACCTACAAAAGGCTGTTGTTTTACTTTTCTTTTCAACCTTTCCGTCTGGATTTGTATTTTGAGAGGCACCGCACCTACAAAAGGCTGTTGTTTTACTTTTCTTTTCAACCTTTCCGTCTGGATTTGTAACATGTAATGTTCCGTAAATTAATAACGGACCATCTTCTAAGGCTTCTACTTTTGTTTCAGTATGTGCAGCTGCTTGACTTCCTTCCTTTTTAGACATATAGGATAGTGCTCCTAACGGGCATTCTTCTACTTGTTTTTTTATTTTATCTGTAGAAGCTCCGTCCATATTGACCCAAGGTTTACTCTGCGGATTGAACACTTATATTAATCCTTTCCAACATTTTTTAGAATGGATACACTTATTGGGTTGCCAAACTACAGTAATATCATCATTACTGTACTTTTTAATAATTTCTTTAGCTCCTGACATGACTTTATGTTTTAAGAATTATACCTCTTTCTCGAAAGTCTTCACTGCTCTTATCAAATTTTCATTAAATACCTCATTTACAATCCTTCCGTCATTAAAGTTATCATGAAATTTCGGTAAAGAAAAATCTGCTATAACATTTGCTCCCATATGAGGAAATCCATTTTTAGCTATTGCCATTGACGACGCCCCTCCTCTACCTCCAGGAGAAGTTGATAATAATAGCATTGGTTTATTATGCCATATTTTTTGTTCTATACGCGACATCCAGTCTATAATATTCTTAAAAGCTACCGTAAAATTACCATTATGTTCTGCTAACGATACAGCTATTCCATCTGCTTCTTTAATTTTTTCTAGAAATATTGCGGCATTTTCTGGAATACCGCTTTCCGCTTCCTTATCAACTCCATAAATAGGCAATGGATAATCATTTAAGTCTAATACAGAAACCTCAACTTCCTTTAAAAAACCTGAAGCGTATATTACTAATTGTTTGTTTATGGATTTTTTGCTGTTACTACCTGCAAATGCAATAATTTTCTTCATTTATGTTGTTATTTTTGAATTTATTTCTGTCTCTCCTTTTACCATTTTTGCTACAGGACATTTACCTGCTATTTCTAACAACTTGGTACGTTGTTCTTCTGTAACTTCTTTTTCAAAAGAAATTTCTTCAATCAATGACTTTTTTATTCCTTCGGGAGTTAGCTGTTCTTTTTGACTCACATTAACCGTGATTTTTCCTAAATCCCAACCTTTACGTTCTGCATACATACGCAAAGTGATAGAAACACAACCACCTATTGCAGTTAACAAATACTCTACAGGTGTGGGTGCATTATCATCTCCTCCTTTGTCTAGAGGTTCATCAATTATCGCAAAATGATTTCTCATTTTTGCTTCTGCCAAATAATTACGATTAGTTAAAGTTACTTTTGAAGTCGGATTATTGCTCATTATATTTTTTTACTATAAATATATGAAACTATTAATAGAATCATGGCAATTATGGCTCCCATTTGCTCACCATCTCCAATCATAAAATGAGCAAAAAAGGCCAAAGTAAAGAAATATCCTGCATATGCCCACTCATTTAAAAACTTTCCTCGTAAAAACCAAAGTGCTACTAATCCTAGTAATTTAACTACAGCATACGGGTAAATAATGTAAGTTGGGTACCCAAATGCGCCAAACATTTTTGCTACTTCTTCATAATTAAAAAAGTACATTCCTGATGAGAAGAACATTAATATGGTTAATAAACCTGTAGCTACATAAAAAATAATTTTGTCTTTTTTCATTATGTTCGTTGTTAAATTTCTTTACAAATATATATAAAACAATTAATACATACCATGGAATATAAAAACACGGTAATTAATTATCTTTTAAATTATCTTCATATATTTATAGAGACAAAAAAAACTGATGAAAATAATTGATTACAAAGAAGAATACGCTTCAAGTTTCTATAATTTGAATATTGAATGGTTACAAACATTTTTCTACATAGAACCTTATGACAAAGAAGTTTTAGGCAACCCTCATAAGTATATTATTGACAAGGGAGGACACATTTTCTTTGCTAAATTAAATAATGAAATTGTAGGTACTGTTGCTTTAATGCCTATGAGTGAAGCTAATGTTTATGAATTAACAAAAATGGCTGTTTCACCAAAACACAGGGGTTACAAAATAGGACAAAAACTCATGCAACATTGTATTAATTTTGCAAAAGACAAACAGTTTGATAAATTGGTTTTATACTCAAACACAAAACTTGAAAACGCTATTTACATTTATAGAAAATTTGGCTTTTTAGAAATTCCTGTGGAAGAAGACTGCCCATACGAACGTTGTAATATTAAAATGGAATTAAAAACAAAGTCTTGATAACCTACGATATGGATACAATTAAAACAATTAACATCCAACAGAAAGCTGAAAAGCTAAAAGATTACTTTTCTCCTAAAATAATTTCTGAGGTTAACAATGAATACGTTAAATCGCTAAAATTAAAGGGGAAGATATTCCGTGGCATAATCATGAAAACGAAGATGAGCTTTTTTATATTATCGATGGAAGTCTTTTAATGGAAATAGAAAATCAACCTAGTTTTACGATGAAAAAAGGTGATTTATTTGTAGTTCCTAAAGGTGTAAATCACAGGGTTAGTTCTTCGGAAGATTGTTTAATTATGCTTAATGAAACAAAATCTACCAAACATACTGGTGACCTAATTACTCCTATTACGAAATCTATTGATAATCAAAAATATTAAAGCTCTTATTGAAACATTATTATCAAAACGAAAAAGCTCTCTTTTAAAAAGAGAGCTAACTACATCAAAATAAAATTTACAACTGCTAATTATAAACTCATACTATCAAATTAGTAAGTAAAATTCCTGCTATGCAAACAAACAATTGAAACAAACCAAACATAACAGGAAGTTTACAAACAACTAAGATTTTTTATACTGCTACGGCACTTTCTTCTTCTATCCCTTTATCTTTTGCCTCTACTTCAAATTGATTAGATGTATTCTTTTCTCCACTAGCTTTTAACGCTTTATCTCCAGCAAAAAAAGTTTTATGATCGTCTCCTAAATCAGAACCAGCCATTCGTTGATGCTTTACACACGAAACTCCTTTCCTAATTTCTTGTCGTTGTACTCCTCTTACATACGCTAACATTCCATCTTCTCCAAAATAACCTTCTGTTAAATCATTCATATGTAGCGCTGTTGTATGGTATGTTGGTAAGGTGATTAAATGATGGAAAATACCTGCTTCTCTTGCCCCATCTATTTGGAAAGTACGGATTTTCTCATCCGCTCTATGACACAATTCTGTTCCGTCGTAAGCTGCATTCATTAAATTGTTTCTGTCGTATCCCGTCATGTTTTCTCCTTCTGCAACCATTTCATCATACACTTGATTACGGAAGTTTAACGTCCAATTAAACGATGGTGAATTGTTGTATACCAATTTCGCATTTGGTATTACTGCTCTCACTCTATTTACCATATTGGCTATTTGCCCCACATGAGGCGTAGGCGTTTCAATCCATAACAAATCGGCTCCATTTTGTAAGCTTGTAATACAATCTAGCACTACCCTATCAATATTCGTTCCTTCTCTAAACTTATACAAACCATTAGCCAAACGTACAGGACGCACTAGCTTTCCATCACGTTTTAGTAATACATCGTCTTCTTTTGCTTCATCAATTGTAATTTCTTCAGCTTCTACAAATGCTAAATATTGAGAAGCTAAATCTCCTGGCTCTTGACTTACTGGTAATTTTTGAGTTAATCCTGCTCCTTCCGAATCGGTTCTTGCTACAATAACTCCATCTTCTACGCCTAACTCTAAAAAGGCGTATCGAATTGCATTTAATTTTGCTATAAAGTCTTCGTGTGGCACGGTTACTTTTCCATCTTGATGCCCACATTGCTTAGCATCTGAAACTTGATTTTCTATCTGAATAGCACAAGCACCCGCTTGAATCATTTTTTTAGCTAACAAATACGTAGCCTCTTCATTTCCAAAACCAGCATCAATATCAGCAATAATTGGAACTATATGTGTTTCGAAATTATCAATTTCACTCTGTACATCTTCTCCGTTTTCTAATCTTCTAAATAAATCGTTTAATTCAATAGCATCTGCTTGACGTAGAAAATCATAAATCTCCTCAATTAACGCAGGAACTGCTGTTTTTTCATGCATCGATTGATCTGGTAATGGACCAAACTCTGAGCGCAATGCAGCTACCATCCATCCTGAAAGATATAAATAACGTTTACTTGTTGTTTTGTGATGTTTTTTTACTGCAATCATTTTTTGTTGTGCTACGAATCCGTGCCAGCACCCCAATGACTGTGTATAATTAGATGAATCTGCATCGTAAGCTGCCATATCTTCTCGCATGATTGCAGCGGTGTATCTTGCGATATCTAAGCCTGTTTTAAAACGATTCTGCGCTACCATTCTAGCTGCATTTTCAGGAGAAACTGAATTCCAAGTTGCTCCAAACTTTTTCTTTAATTCTTTCACTGTTTGTAAAGCAGAACTATAATTAGCGTGTACTAAATTTTTCATAATTTTGTAATTGATAAGGTTATTAATTTTTATTGATAACTTGCCCTCTTAAATGTTGCCGCATTTTTGAGGGCTTTTTTCTCGATAATCGAGATTTGAATATTCAAGTCTAGTTTTTAATTTAAATTGCTTTTCTCTATAAATATTTATATGCCGGTAAGGTTAAGAACTCTACAAATTCTTTGTTTAAAATCAACTCGTCAAATAATTGAATAGCTAATTCAAACTTTCCGTTATTGTATCTGTCTTCACCTACGTAGCTTTTTATTTTTTTTAATTCTTCTTTTTTAAATTGCTCATACATTCCCTCTGTAAACGTTCTACCATCTTCAAGCATCACGTTTTTATGTAACCATTGCCATACTTGTGTTCGAGATATTTCAGCTGTTGCTGCATCTTCCATTAAATTATACAAGGCAGCTGCTCCTTGCCCCATTAACCACGACTCTACATACAAAATACCAACGTTGATATTTTCTCGTATTCCTTGTTCGGTAATAGTACCTTCTGGCAATTCAACTAAATCCTTTTCAGTAATTGTTAAATCTTCTAGCTTTTTATCTATCTGATTCGCATTCGGCATTACTGTGTTAAAAACATCCATGGCAACTGCTACTAAACCAGGATGCGCCACCCAAGTTCCGTCATGACCATTCTTAACTTCTTGCTCCTTATCATTCTTTACCTTTGCAAAAGCTTCTTTATTCAACGCTTCATTATTCTTTACAGGAATTTGTGCCGCCATTCCTCCCATAGCATGTACACCTCGTTTGTGACACGACTGGATAACTCGTAACGAATACGCTTTCATAAATGGGCTACTCATGGTTACTTGTGAACGGTTTGGCACAATAAAATCAGTATGATTTCTGAACTTTTTAATGTATGAAAAGATATAATCCCAACGACCACAATTTAAGCCAGCCATATGATCTTTTAACTCATAAATAATTTCATCCAACTGAAAACTTGCCGTAATTGTTTCTATTAATACTGTTGCTTTAATGGTTTTTTGTGGTACCTCCATAAACTCTTGTGCAAATACAAAAACATCATTCCACCAACGTGCTTCTTTGTAGTGTTCAAGTTTAGGTAAATAAAAATAGGTTGCACTTCCTTGCTCTCGCAAAGTTTTGATATTATGGAAAAAGTACAACCCAAAATCAACCAAAGAGCCTGACATTTCTACGCCATCAATCAACAAATGTTTTTCATTTAAATGCAATCCTCTTGGTCTTACTAACAAGGTAGCTACTTTCTCATTTAACTCGTAGCTTTTATCTTTTGCAGCGTTGTAAAATGAAATTGTTTTATTTACTGCATCTCTTAAGTTTACCTGACCATTTAAAATATTTTGAATTGTAGGTGAATTACTATCTTCAAAATCTGCCATAAATGTTTTTGCTCCAGAATTTAAAGCGTTGATAATCATTTTACGCTCTACTGGCCCTGTAATTTCTACTCTCCTATCTAACAAATCTTCAGGTAACGGAGCACATACCCAATCGCTCTCTCTTATCTCTTTAGTTTCTAAAGGAAAAGAAGGATAGTTTCCTGCATCAAAATAAGCTTGTTCGATTTCTCTTTCAGCTAATAATTGAAGTCTTTGAGGATTAAATTTTTCTTGAAGTTGAATTAAAAACGCTTTGGCTTCATTGGTCAAAACACTTTTATACTCGGTTTGATCAAAACCTACACATTGAATTTCTTTTGCTAAAACATCTTGATTCATATCTATTTATTTTTTACTTATTGATTGACAGTTCAATATTAAAAAAAAGAACTTAAATAAAAAAGCGAACGTTCGCTAAAAACATATAAATTATAAATTTTTATTAATTCGCTAATTTTTATACCTTTGAATTACGAATATTTTAATAAAACACATTGGAAGAAGAATATATCAGATTAGTTTTTGGTTTAAAACTGAAACAAATACGCACAGATAAAAACCTATCACTCTTTGGATTAGCTAAACTAACAGGATTATCAAAATCGTATTTAAACGAAATTGAGAAAGGAAAAAAGTATCCAAAAACTGATAAAATTGTTATTCTTTCTGAGAAGCTAGAAGTACCTTATGATCATTTGGTATCTCTAAAATTAGATAAAAACCTAGCCCCTATTGGTGAAATTTTACAATCGAAAATTTTAAAAGAGATTCCTCTTGACCTATTTGGTATTAAAGAAAATAATCTAATTGATATCATTGCCAATGCTCCTGCAAAGGTTAATGCTTTTATAAGTACCATTATTAAGATTTCGCAAAACTACAATTTAACAAGAGAAAGCTTTTTTCTTGCTGCATTACGTTCGTACCAAGAAGCACACAACAACTATTTTGAGGATATTGAAACAAAGGTTACAGATTTTATTAAAGCATATCAAATAAACCCAAATAAACCTATTACTTCAAAAGACTTAGAAGAAATTTTAATTGAAGAATATGGTTATACTATTGATAGTGAAGAACTATCTAAGCATCAAAAACTATCTGAACTCAGAAACATTTATATTCCAAAGAATAAAACGTTACTTATATACAATGACATAAACGAAGCACAAAAAACATTTATTTTTGCTAAAGAAATAGCTTATAATTATTTACAGATAGAAAACAGACTGTATACCTTTCCATGGATAAAATTTGAAAGCTTTGATGAAGTATTAAATAATTTTGTCGCTTCTTACTTTGCAGGTGCTTTAATTATTCCGAAAGATGATTTAATTCAAAAACTAACACAACTTTTTTCTTTAAAAACTTGGCAACCTATACAATTGCACAAAATTATTAGAAGTTATAATTGTTCAGACGAAACGTTTTATCAACGTTTAACGAACATTTTACCAAGACATTTTAATATTAAAAACCTATTCTTTTTACGTTTTACTCATAAAGAAGGTTCTCTGGCACATAGACTTTCTAAAGAACTACATATTACACAACAACAGTCTCCTCACGCCAATCGTAACAATGAACATTATTGCAGAAGATGGATTGCCATTAAAACAATTCAGGATTTAGAAATTTCAGAAGAAAAAAAATCTGCTTACGGAATTCAAATTTCATCGTACGAAAATTCTCAAAAGGAGTATTTAGTTCTTTCTGCAGCTACTGCCGATCCTTTTAAAGAAAAAATTAACCGCAGTGTAAGCATAGGTATGTTACTTTCTCCACACTTAAAAAGAAAACTTCATTTTTTTAATGAAGATACTTTCACAAAAAAAACAGTAGGTGTTACTTGCGAAACATGCGCAGTACAAAACTGTAATGAACGAGTGGCAGAACCTTATATTTTACTAAAACAATCTAGAAATAAAGAAATAGAAAATACTGTTGAAAACATCATTCAATCGTACACCTAAACACCTTGTTTTGTACGTTGTTTTTCTTATTTTAGCACACGCAAACAAATAACTTACCATGGATCTTAACTTCAACAAAAACGAAGACCACAATAAACTTTTAGTATCAGATTTACGTAGACGCTTAACCAAAGTTAAATTAGGCGGTGGACAAAAACGTATTGACAAACATCATGAGAAAGGAAAATTAACAGCTCGTGAACGTATTGATTATTTATTAGATGATAAGTCTAAGTCTATCGAAATTGCTGCTTTTGCAGGTGAAGACATGTATCAAGAACATGGTGGATGTCCTTCTGGTGGTGTGGTTGTAAAAATGGGATATGTTAGTGGAAAACAATGTATTGTTGTTGCTAACGATGCTACCGTAAAAGCGGGTGCTTGGTTCCCAATTACAGGAAAGAAAAATTTAAGAGCTCAAGAAATAGCAATTGAAAATAAATTACCTATTATTTATTTGGTAGATTCTGCTGGAGTCTATCTACCAATGCAGGATGAAATTTTTCCTGATAAAGAACATTTCGGAAGAATTTTTAGAAACAATGCTGTAATGAGTAGCATGGGAATTACCCAAATTGCTGCCGTTATGGGAAGTTGTGTTGCTGGTGGTGCTTACTTACCTATTATGAGTGATGAAGCACTTATTGTAGACAAAACAGGAAGTATTTTCTTAGCAGGTAGTTATTTAGTAAAAGCTGCTATTGGTGAAACTATTGATAACGAAACCTTGGGTGGAGCAACCACACATTGTGAAGTATCTGGGGTTACCGATTATAAAGCAAAGGATGATAAAGATGCTTTAGATACCATTAAAAACTTAATGGATAAAATTGGAGATTATGACAAAGCTGGATTTAATCGTAAAGAAGCTTTTCCTCCAAAAGAAAATGAAGATGATATTTTCGGAATTTTACCAAAAGCTCGTAATGAGCAATACGATATGATGGAAATCATTAAACGTTTGGTTGATAACTCTGAATTTGAAGAATACAAAGCAGGCTATGGTCAAACCATTATTACTGGATATGCTCGTATTGATGGATGGGCAGTAGGTATCGTTGCTAACCAACGTAAAATTGTAAAATCGAAAGGAGCAAAAACCAAACCTAGCGAAATGCAATTTGGTGGGGTAATTTATAACGATTCTGCTGATAAAGCTACTCGATTTATTGCCAACTGTAACCAGAAGAAAATCCCGTTAGTTTTCTTACAAGATGTTACTGGATTTATGGTAGGAAGTAAATCTGAACATAGTGGGATTATCAAAGACGGAGCCAAAATGGTGAACGCTGTTAGTAACTCTGTAGTTCCTAAATTTACGGTAGTTATTGGTAACTCTTACGGTGCAGGAAATTACGCTATGTGTGGTAAAGCCTATGACCCTCGTCTTATTTTTGCATGGCCAAGTGCTGAACTAGCTGTGATGAGTGGAGCCTCTGCTGCCAAAGTATTACTACAAATTGAAACAGCTGCTTTAAAGAAAAAAGGAGAAGAAATAACTCCTGAAAAAGAAGCAGAATTATTCGATAAAATTAAATCGAGATACGATAATCAAATATCTCCTTACTATGCTGCTGCAAGAATTTGGACTGATGCTGTAATTAATCCTCTAGACACCAGAACATGGATTTCTATGGGAATAGAAGCTGCTGACCACGCTCCTATTGAAAAACCTTTTAATTTGGGGGTTTTACAAGTTTAAAACACAGAAAACAGCATGAAGAGGAAAGTATTTTGGGGCATTATTGCCCTTGTTATAGGCTTTGTAATCTATCAAGTGTATATTTTCACCTTATCTGAAAATGATAATATCAAGTCTATTTACTTAGTTCCTGATGATGCTGTTTTCATAGTTGATACTGAAAGACCTATTGACACTTGGGATGAAATAAGCTCAAGTGAAATTTGGACGCATCTTCAAAAGAATCAACAAATCAATAAACTATCTGAAGGCCTCCATAGTTTAGATGAAACCTTTAAAGCAAAAAAGGAAATTTTCGACTTTATTGGGGAACGTAATCTGGTTATTTCAGTACATGTATTTAGTCCTAGAAAATATGGGTTATTATACGTTGCGGATTTACAAAAATTCTCTAAACTAACTTTTCTAAAAAGAGCTATTAGTAACTTAGCTGGAGAAGACTATAAGGTAACGAAACGAGTATACAAAGAGCACGAAATTATAGAACTTTATAATAAGAAGACTAGAGAAACTTTACACCTTTCTTTTATTAAAAACCAAGTTATAGCTTCTTATACTCACCTTTTGGTTGAACAATCAATTGACCAATACTTGAATCCTGTTATTGGACGAGATATAAATTTTATAGAAATAAAAAAGAAAACAGATACTGATGGATTTTTTAATATCTATTTACAACATAAATATCTAAAAGATTATTTAAATTGTTTTACCAGTTCTAGCAATTTAGATTTTTTAAATAAAGAAGCATTCTTCTACTCTGGTTTAGACATATCCATTGTGGAAGGAGTTATCGTTCAAGCTACTGGTTACACAAACGTTGACACTAATTCACAAACTTATTTAAAGGTATTACAAAAGTCTGGGGCTGGTAAGCGTAGCGTTGCTAAAGTAGCTCCAAAGAACACCTCTTTATACCTTAGTTTTGCTTTTGATAACTTTAAAACATTCAATAGTAATCTAGAGAAACTCCAACAAGAAAATCCTGCTGATTTTAAGGTGTATTCTGATCAACTTGCGATGATTGAGGATAAGTTAGACATTAATGTTTCTGAAAACATTTATAGTTGGATTGGTAGTGAAATAGCTTTAATTCATTTTAACACTGAGCTTTCAAAAAACAAAAAAGATATCGCTGCTATTATTAAAGCTGACGATATTGATGACGCTAAAGAAAATCTTCAGCTTGTCCTTTCAAAAATTAAAGAAAACACCCCTTTGAAATACAAGCAAATCGATTACAGAGGTTATCCTATTAACTTTTTTGATTTAAAAGGATTCTTTAAAATGTTAGCAGGAAACATGTTTTCTAAAATGGAGAAACCTTACTTTACCATTATTGATGATTTTGTAGTTTTTAGTACTAGTCCAAATACTATTAAAGAAATTATTAACAACCACTTAATAGGATACACCCTAGAAAACTCTGAAAAATTCGATGATTTTAATTATCATTTTGAGAAAAAATCTAGTGTCTTTGCTTATGTAAACACTCCAAATTCCTATAAAGATCTTTTAAGTTTAGTTGACAACAAAACTCGACGTGAACTTCAAAAAAACAAACCTTATATTACTTGCTTTTCACAAATTGGAATGCAGCTAATTGCTTCTGATGACTTATTTGAAAGTAATATTTCTCTTGTTTTTGAAGATCCTAAAAACATTGATATAAACACTAAAAAAGATAAAGAATTAAAAGAGAAACTACTATTAGAGTTAGCTCCCTACAAAGATTCTACAAGCAATCAAAATTCCACAACATTTTTTAAGCTTCCGCCAATACATCCTTCTGATTTAAGTGCTAAATCGTACAAGGAGTATTATAAAAACGGAAAACTAAAATTTGAAGTTGATTTAGAAGATGGCTTAAAAGATGGTTCTTATAAGTCCTTTTATGAAAACGGAAAAGCAAAAGTTAAAGGGCATTATAAAAATGATAAACAAAGTGGAACCTGGAAAGCATATGATGAACAAACAGGTGATGTAATTTTCAAAAAACATTTTTAATTGCAATATTTTATAGCATTAGTTACATTTGCCAAGCAAAATTAAAACAGAATACACATGGGAAGAGCATTCGAATTTAGGAAAGCAAGAAAGATGAAACGTTGGTCAGCCATGGCTAAAACCTTTACTCGTATTGGTAAAGATATCGTTATGGCAGTTAAAGAAGGTGGGCCAAACCCCGAAACCAACTCTCGTTTGCGTGTAGTAATTCAAAATGCGAAGGCTGCCAACATGCCGAAAGATAATGTTGAGCGCGCTATTAAAAAAGCATCTGATAAAAGTACTGAAAACTATAAAGAAGTATTGTTTGAAGGATATGCTCCTCATGGAATTGCTGTTTTAGTAGAAACTGCTACTGATAATAATAACCGTACAGTAGCTAATGTACGTGCTGCTTTTAACAAGTGTAACGGAAATTTAGGAACTTCTGGATCAGTTGCTTTTATGTTTGACCACGTGGTTAACTTTAAAGTAAAAGAAGATTCCTTAGGAATGGATTTAGAAGAGTTTGAAATGGAAATGATCGACTTTGAAGTTGAAGAGGTTTTTGCCGACGAAGAAGATAGTTCGGTAATGTTGTATGCTCCTTTTGAACAATTTGGCGCTATTCAAAAATATTTAGAAGAAAATAATATTGAAATTCTTTCTTCTGAATTTGAACGTATTCCAACAACTACTACTGCTATTTCTGATGAGCAAAAGGAAGAAGTAAACAAACTTTTAGAAAGATTAGAAGAGGATGATGACGTAAACAATGTATATCATTCTATGGAAGAGTAAGATACTTCCCTTAAAGAATTTAAAATCCAATGATAAACTCATTGGATTTTTTTATTTTTTGTACTTTTGCACGGTCATACTAAAACAAACTAGTCTATGGATTACAGAATGACTATCATCATTCCGGTTTTTAATGAAATTGATAACTTAGATAGAATAAACAGTACGTTTACTGATTACTTTTCTAAAAGTAAAACTAAAAGCAAGGTTTTGTTTGTCGATGATGGTTCTACTGACAATAGTTTTAATAAAATTTCTGAAATCTGTGATAATAATCCTGATTTCGAATACTTAAAATTTAAAGAAAACTGCGGATTAAGTGCAGCTATTAAAGCTGGTATTGACCATATTGACACCGAATTAATTGGGTATATAGACGCTGACTTACAAACCACTCCTTATGACTTTGATATTTTATTAGAAGATATTGATAATTATCAAGCTGTTATTGGGTATAGAGGAAAAAGAAAAGATACTTTAAGCAAGAAAATACAATCATTAATTGCTAATAGTATTAGGCGTAGTTTAATTAACGATGGTGTTATTGACACTGGTTGTCCATTAAAAGTACTGCGTACTGATGTTGCTAAGAAAATTCCTTTCTTTAAAGGAATGCACCGTTTTATTCCTGCCTTAATTTTATTACAGAACGGAAAAATAAAACAACTAAAAGTGCAACATTTTGAGCGCATTGCAGGTACTTCAAAATTCAATATTTTCAACAGATCTTTAAAAGCATTACGAGATACTTTTGCTTACAGATGGATACGAAAAAGTTATATAAACTATACTATTGAAAAGTCTAAAATTAGCTAATGAGCGACTGGCTTTCATATAAATATTTTGTATATGTTATTGGTTTTGCTGCCCAAATTTTATTTTCAGCAAGGCTTTTGTTACAATGGATTCAGTCTGAAAAAGTAAAAAGAGTACTAACACCTGAATTGTTTTGGCAATTAAGTTTAATTGCTTCCTTTTTGCTTTTTGTTTACGGATGGTTACGAGACGATTTTGCTATTATGCTCGGACAGTCATTGACGTATTTTATCTACATAAGAAACATGCAACTGCAAGGGTCATGGATAAAATTACCTAAACTTCTACGTGGTTTTTTACTTATTTTCCCTTTTTTAATTGCCCTATATTCCTTTAAGAATAACCAAATTGATGTTGAGCGATTGTTCCGCAATGAAGAGATTCCTATTAACTTATTAATCTGGGGAAGTATAGGTCAAATTATTTTTACACTGCGTTTTATCTATCAATGGATTTATTCTGAGCGTAAAAAAGAATCTTCATTACCTTTAGGTTTTTGGTTATTAAGCCTTGTAGGATCACTTATGATTTTAAGTTATGCAATTATAAGAAAAGACCCTGTGCTATTTATAGGGCAGTTATTCGGTTTTGTTATTTATATCAGAAACGTTTTTATCTTACTGAAACAAGATAAAATATTAAAAACTAACTCATAAACTTACTCTTTTTTTCAAAATGAAAAATAAACTGACTTTTAATATATTTTTCGTAATAGCTGCTATTAGCTTACTTATTAATGTAGGCTCGTACGGAGTTATTGAAAGTAGCGACGCTAGATATGCCGAAATTGGTAGAGCTATGCATGTTTCTGGTGATTATATGCATCCTAACTTGTTAGATGTTCATCACTATCACAAGCCTCCATTCACCTATCAAATTACAGCTTTAGGCTACAAAATATTTGGTATAAATGCTTTTGGAGCTCGTTTCTTTTTACAATTAGCTGTTTTACTTCAACTTGTATTGGTCTACCGTTTAAGTTTTTCTTTATTCAACAATAAAAAAACGGCACTTTGGTCTGCTATTATCTATTTTAGTTTTCCGTTGGTCTTAATGTCATCACGAAACTTAACAACCGATGCTTTTTTAGCAACCTTTGCTTTACTAAGTATTTATAGTTGGGTAAAATATCGCCAATCTGGAGTGATAAAATGGCTTTATGCTTTTACTCTAAGTTTAGCGTTAGGTTTTTTAACAAAAGGGCCTGTAATATTTATTGTCCCTGTAATTTTCATTTTATTTTATAATCGTACAGAAAAGTCAAAAAGAAAATTTTCTATCCATCATATTGCGGCGTGGACGTTATTTTTAGTTATTGCAGGATCTTGGTTTGCACACCTAGGTTATAGCAATCCTGCTTTTTTAGATTATTTCTTAGGAAAACAGACCGCAGATAGGTTCTCAAAAAATGCCTTCGGAAGAACAGAACCTTTTTGGTACTTCTTAGCTTTTGCTCCATTGGTTGGTTTACCATGGTTTTTAGCATTTATTTATTTACTGAAAGATCAAAAAGAATTATTGAAAACAAAAACAATTCATTTCGCTATGTTAATGGCGTTTGTAATTCCTTTGATTTTCTTTTCAATTTCTTCTTCAAAACGAATTTTATACATTTTACCATTATATGGTTTACTTGCTATCTTAATAGCTGATTTGTTTTCACGAATTAACACAGAAAAAATCAAAACTATTAATGCTTTTATTCTTGGATTTTCTGGTTTAATTCTATTAACTTTTATTGTAGCTCCATTTATTAATACTGGAATGAATTTTCCGTATTATTTAACGATTGCTAGTTGTGTTGTTGTAATTATAGTATTCTTCCTTTATAAATCTAAAGAAGAAGTTAAATTTAAACCAGTACTTACCTCATTTGTTGTTACGGTGTTTTTGTTGATAAGTGCTTCAACAATCTTAGCTAAGAACGAATTAAAAGTCAATGCTTCGAAGCCTGTAACAGACTTTATTATTAATGAAAATCTTAATTCTAGAGATATTTTAGTCTACAACATTAGAAAATCATCCATTGCTTTTGGATTGAATAAATCGATTATTTCCTTATACGATGGGCATGAATCTTTAAATAGAGAAACTCAGTTTGAAACAGATACAAACTGGAAAAATCACTTAATCAATCTTAAAGATGCTACTGAGTTAGAAAGTTTACATGGAATCGTAGAAAAACCTACTGTTTTAATACTTTATAAAAAGCAACTTCCAGAAAGATTAGATTGGCTAGCAAAGAACTATCCTAACAAAAAAGTAATGGGTAAATGGACTGTTTTATACTAACCTATAAATTATAACAACCTTACCAAATCCAATGTTTTCTTACGTTGGATTTTTTTGGTCTCTGTTTCTACAAATTGATCTACGAAGTAAATATCTTTTGGAGTTTCATATTTGGTAAGATTCTTTGCTTCGTTCAAGATAACATTGTATTCTTTCCCTTCTATGACAAGCACTAATTTTTCTCCTAACACCTTATCTGGAACACCAATAACAAAAAAACGATTCGAGATAATTTTAGACAGTTTTTCTTCTATTTTTTCTGGATGTAGCTTAATTCCACCTGAATTAATAACATTATCGTAGCGCCCTAACCATTCAAATTCTGTTTCAGAAATTAAATCCACTACATCATTTGTAACGATTCTTTCCTCTGATACTTTAGGAGCTTCAATGATCAAGCAATTTCGATTGTCTTGTGAAAGATCTACGTCAGGTAGTGTTTTATAGTTAGATTTATTACCATCGATAGGGATGAGATTATTTAACTTCTTAATAGCAATATGTGTAATAGTTTCAGTCATTCCATAGGTAGCAAAAACCTGAGTAGGTAAGTTCTGAATTTCTCCTATCAAGTCATTAGATACCACTCCACCACCTACGATTAGTTTTTTAACCTTATACAAATCTTTTAACGAGTTTTGCAACTGCATTGGTACCATTGCAGAAAAATCATACATTTTATCTATTCCTTCCAATGGATTAGAAATTGCTTCTACAACATCAAGCTTCCACCCTAACGTTAAAGCTCGGACCAGCATCATTTTTCCTGCAATATAATCGGTAGAAAGACACAATAAAGCAGTAGTGTTTTTTTTCAATTCGAAAAAAGTTCCCGTTGCCTCTGCTGAGTTTTTCATAAACTCTTTTTTCAACGGAATTGGTTTCGGTTTTCCTGTAGATCCTGAAGTTTGCACTACTACAAAATCTTCAGCATTAAACCAATCTGACAAAAATGAAAAGACAGAATTATTAATTGTTTTAGAAAAACTCAAGAGTTCTTCTTCTGAAGAAAAAGACTTTTCATTTAACTGAAAATTTTTATGAAAGCTGTTTTTTTTCACAATATTCAGGATAGTATACTATAAAATTTCTTTAGTAATTACTGGTTTTTCAATCTTACCAAACAATTTTTCTTTCCAGTTTTTCCAGCCATATTTTTTTTGCAAAAACATTATATATAACGGATAAATAAAAAACACAGGAATAATCATTTGATATATTAAATTCGGCTCAGAATGATCAATAAATAAGGCGTCAGTTTGAAAAACTGCCCAATTTGAAGCTACTAAAACAGCCGCTGCAATATTATTTGCTGCGTGAATTCCTAAAGCTAACTCTGCTCCTTCATCTAACAAAGTGATAATTCCGAATAAAAAGCCTGTACCAATATAAAAGCCCATAATTCCGTAACCTAACTTAGATACTTCAGGGTTTAAAATATGCATTAAACCAAACAACGTTGAAGTTACGATTAGCGGAACCCATCTGGTCTTAGTTAAAATTCCTATTCCTTGCATTAAATAACCTCTAAACAACAACTCCTCTAACGATGTTTGAATCGGAATTAAAATGATACAAATCGTTAATAATAGAAAAAACGGGACTGGTTTAAAATTCCACACAAATTCTTCTGGTGCTAACAAATAACCTATAAAAAGAAAAAATACCGTCATTAAAAACCAAGAAACAAACCCATAAAAAAAGCGGCTCCAATCTACTTTACTCCTACTTGTTACTACAGAAGTAAATGGTCGTAAATGCACGAACTTAACAAATACTATTAGCAAAACTAAAAGCACTGCAAATGGCATTAAATTTTCAATTAGGAAAATATTTTTGTTTCCTTGAAAATTGGCTGTATCTTCAATCAAGCCTTTATATACTTCTGGTAATAAAAAATAGATTGCGAAGTTTAATAAAAAGGGAGACATTACTATTACAATTGTAAGTAACCACCTCCACCAACTATTTTCGCCTTTATATGCTTGCTGTATAAAATCCATTTTTAAATATTAAAGTCCCAATGTTTATTCTTGTTATAACCTAAGCTTCCCTTTGTAACTTCTAGCGGGCTCTCAATGTTATTTGTAAACAAACTTCCAGTTCCTAATCCTTGCGGTAACGGGTTGTTCAACGTGTAGGTCCATTGTGCTATTGCGTTTAAGCCAATATTACTTTCTAATGCCGAAGTAATCCAGTTTCCTGCATTATGATTGGCTGCTATTTCAATCCATTCATTGCTTCCTTGAAAACCTCCAACCAAACTGGGTTTTAAAATGATGTATTGTGGTTGAATTGTACTAATACAATTTTCTTTTTCTTCGGAAGAAAACACGCCAATTAGTTCTTCATCTAACGCAATTGGAAACGGAGTTTCCTCACACAATCTCGCCATTTCTTGCCACTGACCTTGTTTGATAGGCTGCTCTATTGAATGTAACTCAAACTCGGCTAATCTTTGTAATTTTCCTAAAGCATTTTCAGGTAAAAATGCTCCATTTGCATCTACTCTTAACTCTATTTCTTTGGCTGAAAACTCTTTTCTGATAGAATGCAACAATGCTATTTCTGTATCGAAATCAATAGCTCCAATCTTCATTTTTATTGTTGTAAATCCTTGCTTTAACTTATCCTTTATTTGTTGTTGCATAAAGGGTTTGTCACCCATCCAAATCAATCCGTTTATTGAAATTTGCTCTTTTCCTTTAGAAAAATCTGATGGAAATAATTCAAACGGATTTTCACTTTCTAATGATAAAAAGGCTTGTTCTAACCCAAACTGAATCGACGGGAAATGTACCAATTCTGTCAATAAAAGATCTAAACCCAAATTAACATTATTACATACCCACTGCAATTTCTCTTCATAATCAGATCTGTCATCAGCACTTAATCCACGAAATAAACCACATTCACCAAAGCCTTGTTTTCCTTCTCTTTCTAAAACTAAAAACCAGGTTTCTTTAGTTCTTAAAATTCCACGAGAAGTTCCACTAGCTTGTTTAAAATTCAATAAATATTTATAATAGGTAGCTTTAATCAACTGTTTATTTTTTTAGTTATGAGCTTCAGATGCTTTTTTAAATTCGTCTAAATATTGTTGACTCATTTTTTTCAATGCTCCTTTAAAATACGGAAACAAACAACTCATTACGTACGACTCACTTGTACAGGTAGTTGTTTGTACTATCTTAGTCATATTTCCTTCAGAAGTAAATACATAATCATCTGTTTTTAGCATATTTTCAGCATCGAAATGAAAAGTAAGTCTTTCATTTTCTTCAAAAGCTAATACTTCTTCAGTCATAGTCACCAATTTTCCTTGGTTTTCAACTACAATTTTATATGTACTTCCTACTTTATTTGGCTTTTCTTCTAATACATCAATCGATTTTACTTCTGGCATCCATTGTTTCATCAATTCTACATTTTGAAAATCGGCAAAAACTTCTTTTACAGGCTTGTTAACTGTTATCTCATTCGTGTATACTACCTCTTGAACAACCAATCCTGTTAAAAAAAACGCAAGAATTAAAGCAGTTATAATTCCTAAAATTATTTTGATTTTTTTCATACTTCTAATCTAAAATAACCTCTTAAATAGTTATTGTTTCTCCTATTTCTAAAATCACTAATTCTTTTTTAGCTTGCGTAAACTTTTCTTTCGCATCATCAACATCAATTGTTATTGGAGGAAAAGTGTTAAAATGGCAACCAATTACTTTATTACAAATTACCAAATCACTCGCTATAATAGCATCGTCTACTCCCATTGTGAAATTATCTCCTATTGGAAAAATTGACGCTGTAAGGTTTGTTCCCATCGGTATTAACTGCATATCCATAGTAACAGCAGTGTCACCTGAAACATACAATGACTTTTCTCCTGCTGTGATTACAAACCCACCTGGTTGACCACCATAGCTTCCATCTGCAAAAGACGAAGTATGAATAGCGTTTACATATTTAGCAGAAAATGTATCGTTTTTATAAGTACCTCCGTGATTTACAGGATGTCCTTTTAAATTCTTTGCTCCGTAATACATTACGATTTCATAATTAGAAACTATAGTAGCTCCTGTTCTTTCTGCGATACGCTCAACATCTAACACATGATCTTGATGTGCATGTGTAAGTAATATATAGTCTGCTTTTACTTCATCTACATTAATATGTGATGCTAAAGGGTTTCCTGTTATAAAAGGATCTATTAATACGTGGGTTCCGTCGATTTCAATACCGAAACATGCGTGACCATAAAAAGTGATTTTCATCTTTTTGTTTTTAGTTTTAATATGATAAGATGTCACCTTTAATTACAAAGGCTTTATTCTTTCTTTCGTTTAATTCGTTTTTTAATAAATATAACTAGTAAGGTGATTAACAATATAAATGGCCAAATATTTACCAAACCAATAAAGAACCACTTTATGTTATCTATTCCATTACCAAAAGCATCAGCTATACGTCTTCCAAAACTTTTAGAATACGCTTTGCTTATTTCTGTTTTATAAAATCGGATTGTTAAGGTTGAATAGGATACTTGATTTTGTAAATATTTTAGGCGACCTTCCATCGATTCTATTTCTGATCTTACCTTGTTTAATTCTCTTTCTACCTCTATAATTTCTTTTACCGAAGAGGCTTTTTTTAATATCTCACTATAACGCTGCTCTAACTCTTTTTTTACTTTTAAACGAGCTTCAACATCTAAAAACTGCTCTGTTACATCATTTACAGATATGTTTTTATTATCAAATCGTGCTACTTTTGAAGAAATTTCATTCAAAAAAGCATCAAAATTTTTAGAAGGAATTCTAACAGTTAAATTGGTCGTAATACTTTGTGAAGATTTGTATTCATTATCGGTAGAGATATAACCGTTGTATTTTTTTAATACTTGTTCTATGTGGTTTCTTGTTGCAGATAAATCATTTGTCTCAAAAGATACATTTCCAGTTTTAATTAATTTTCTTTCAACTACTGGAGCTTCATTATTTCCTTTTAACTCTACTGATTCTTCTATATCTTTATCAATTACCATATTCCCTAAAGCCTTATTATTACCATAAGACTCAAGGTTTTTGCCTCCGTCATTACAAGCCGTTAATAAAACAACAGCTACAAAAAGATTTAAAATTTTTTTCGTCATATTTTTTCAGGGAAGTTACAAAATTTGCCCCAATCCAAATAAAATTGAAAATAAAAAGGTACTTAATGCTACTTTTTTTAGCTCTCCATCTAACAACGCTTCTTCTTTATTTTTGTACACAAAAAACAGATGTTTTGCCAAAGGAATGTAAGCTACAATAAATAGAAATTGAGTTGGTGAGTGATCCTTGATAACCACATATAACAATGCAAAAAGAAATGATGCGATAATTAAAAAGTAGTGATACATTTTTGCCGATTCAGATCCCATTTTCACTACCAACGTGTTTTTTCCTGATTTAGCATCATTCTCTCTATCTCGCATGTTATTTAAATTCAACACTGCTGTACTTAATAATCCGACAGTTATTGCGGGTAAAAAAATGATAAAGTTTAGATCTTTAGTGTATAAAAAGTACGTTCCTACTACTGCTAACAATCCGAAAAAGATAAAAACGAAAACATCTCCAAATCCACTGTAACCATAGGCAGATTTACCTACTGTATATTTTATAGCAGCTATGATAGATGCAATTCCTAATCCGAAGAAAATTACTGAATATAAAAAGTTGTCTTTGCCAAAGGAAACATAAATCAGTAGCAATGCTATAATAGTTGTAATGGCTCCTGTAATAATCATTGCTAACTTCATTTGTTTTGGAGTAATTGTTCCTGAAGCTACCATACGTGCTTCCCCTTCTCTTTCATTATCCGTACCTTTTACTCCATCTCCGTAATCATTCGCAAAATTAGAAAGTACTTGAAATCCAATAGTAGTTAAAATGGCTAACCAGAAGATTGGAGATTCAAATATGTTTTTGTTTCCTATATTTATAGTTGTGTCAAATAAATCTAAAGATGCCTTCAAAAAAGATTCATTCGCCCCTAAAAAGGCTCCAACAATAATCCCTGAAACAGAAAGAGGTAATGTACGTAAACGTGCTGCTTTTATGTAGTTTTTAATCATTCTTAAAAATAAGATTCCCGCTTTCGCGGGAATAACACAATTTATATTTTTTACTATTACAAATTATTAGCCTCTGCAATTAACTCTGCAATATCTTTTACTTCTATTTGTGCTTCTTTTTCTTTGAATTTTACACCATCAGTCATCATGGTATTACAGTAAGGACATCCGGTAGCTATAATTTGTGGATTCGTTTCTAAAGCATCTTCTGTTCTTAATACATTAATATCCTTATCTCCTTTTTCAGGTTCTTTAAACATTTGTGCTCCTCCTGCTCCACAACATAATGCAGTTGACTTATGACGTTTCATTTCAGTCACCTTTACTCCTAAACGACGAATTAACTCACGTGGACTTTCATATACATCATTTGCACGTCCTAAATAACATGGGTCGTGATACGTTAAACGCTTACCGTTTAAATTTTCGTCTTCAATAGTTAAACGCCCTTCTTTAATTAACTTACTAATATACTGAGTGTGGTGATATACTTTATACTTACCTCCTAATCCTGGATATTCATTTTTTAAGGTATTAAATGAATGTGGATCACAAGTAACAATTGTTTTTACTTCGTAAGCATTTAAAACTTCAATATTAGTAACAGCTTGCATTTGAAATAAAAACTCATTTCCGGCGCGCTTTGCTGCGTCTCCTGTTGAACTTTCTTCGGTACCTAATACTGCAAAGTCAACTCCTGCTTGTTGTAATATTTTTACGAAAGCTCTTGTTATTTTTTTTGCTCTATCATCATAACTTCCTGCAGCTCCTACCCAAAACAACACTTCTGGTTGTTTTCCTTGAGCCATCATATCTGCCATTGTTGGTACGTTCATAATTCTTTATCGTTTAATTGTTGAACTATTTTTTTGTTTACAACCTCAAACAGAGGTTACTCTTTAATTTTACGGAATGAAGTAGTTAAAACTACTCTTCGTCTTTCCAGTTTAATCTATCCATTTGACTATACTGCCAAGGTGCTCCGTTATTTTCAATATTAGTCATCATCATATTCAACTCTTGTGGAGCTGCTGATTCTTCCATTACCAAATAACGACGCATATCCATAATGATTGATAATGGATCAATATTTACAGGACATTCTTGTACACAAGCATTACAACTTGTACATGCCCATAGTTCTTCTGGAGTAATATAATCGTTTAATAATTGCTTTCCGTCATCAACAAACGTACCTCCGTTTGCATCAATATTCTTTCCTACTTCTTCTAAACGGTCACGTGTTTTCATCATAATAGCACGTGGTGACAATTCTTTACCTGTTAAGTTTGCAGGACAAGATGATGTACAACGTCCACACTCTGTACAAGTGTAAGCATTCATTAACTGCACCCAGTTTAAATCGGTTACATCTGATGCTCCAAATTTTTCTGGTTCACCTTCATCCTCTCCTTCTTCAGGCATAGCATATGGATCAGCATCTGGGTCCATCATCATTTTTACTTCCTTAGTTACCGCTTCTAAATTATTAAACTGTCCTTTAGGGTTTAAGTTTGCAAAAAACGTATTAGGAAAGGCTAATAAAATATGTAAGTGTTTAGAGTAGTATAAATAGTTTAAGAAAATTAAAATTCCTACGATATGTAACCACCAAGCTGTTTTTTCAATAATATGTAACGATTCATTAGAAAACCCATCAAACCAAGGCGCTACAAATTGAGAAACTACATTTCCTACTCCTGCTTCTTGAAAAGCAACATCTGTTGCATTCATTACTAAAAATAAAGTCATTAATACCATTTCAAAGTATAAAATGATATTACCATCATTTTTAGGCCAACCTTCCATTTCTTTGTTCCAAAAACGTTTTACCTTTTCAATATTTCTTCGGAACCAAAAAACTATTACTGCTATTAAAACTAACAAAGCTAATACTTCAAAACTACCAATTAAGAAACCATATAAAGCATTTCCTAGAATTGGTTGAAAAACACGGTGTGTACCGAATAGTCCATCAATAACGATCTCTAACATTTCGATATTGATTAAAATAAAACCAACATACACAACGATGTGTAAAATACCTGAAACAGGGCGACGTACCATTTTATATTGTCCTAAAGCAATTTTCGCCATGTTTTTCCAACGTTCTGGCTTTCTATCACTTCTATCAATATCTTTTCCTAATTTAATGTTGCGTATCAGCTTACGAACATTTATTACAAAATACCCGATACCTGCAATTAAAATGAGTGCAAAAAAGATGTTTGGTATGTATTTCTCCATCGTTCTTTAATTATTAAGTTTGTTAGATTTATAAAATATGAGTTTATTGGTTACTCACATTTTTGGTATTATTTTCTTCGTTATACGGCTTTGCTTTTTTCCCAAATAATGAGAAGTGTACAAACCGCTTTGGATTTAGTTTCATTTCTCTTAACAATTCTTCTAGTTCTTTAGAAGCATTAGTTAAGTTAGTGTACATCTTTTCATCAGTCATTAACTTTCCTAAAGTTCCTTTTCCTGATTTCATGTCGGCTAATAACGTATTTACGTTCGTCAAAGTTGTTTCTAACTTTTTTACTGACTCTCCTAAATTTGCCTTAGCTAAATCGTCTGAAACTTTTGAAAAATTATCTGTTATTTTCTTCGTGTTTGCTAAAGTAGCGTTTAAGTTTCCTTTATTATCTGCTAATAATGTATTTACAGAAGCTAATGTTTTACGAACATCATAAATAGTTCCTTCCAAACCTTGAATACTTCTATTTAAACTTTTACGAGATTTTTCGTCTAAAACTTGATTTATTCCTATTAACAAAGAATCTGCTCCCACTAAAACATTTTCTAATTTCCCTTGAATTGGGTTTAATTTTTCTCCTACTGATGATATTATATCTAATTCAACCTCTCCTTTTAAATAATCGCCAGATTTAGCTACTTCTCCATCATATTTAGGAACAATTGCTAAATTTTGTCCCCCCATTAAACTTGCTGAATAAATTTTTGCAATACTATTTTTAGAGAAATTAAAATCAGTATCTAATGAGATTTTAACAATTAAGCTTCCTTTTTTATCTGGATTTTCATTGAACCTAATCTCATCTACCTTCCCTACTTTCAACCCATTAATGGTTACAGAACTAGCTTCATTAAGACCATTAATATTGTTGTACTCTACAAAAAAGTGCCTTGCATTAGCGCTGAGTAAGTCTTGTCCTTTTAAGAAATTATAACCCCAAATAAATAACGCAATAACAACGACAGCAACAATTCCTGTTTTTAGTTCTTTAGACATAGAATATATTTATACGAGCGAAAATAATAATAATTTTGAGAGTATAAATATAGAACACCTCTAAATTAACGGTTTTTCAATGCTTCTTTGATAGATATTCGCTTTCCATTTTTAAAAGCTACCACCCAAGCATCTTTATATCCTTTACTCCTAACTTCTGGCAACAACTTTTTTATCCCTGATAAACTTGATGAGTTTCCGTAGTAGTATTTATAGTAATTATCTATAAATAAAAGCTCTATGTTTTTCAACTCTTTAAAAGTTGTTATCGGTAACTTTTTTCTAGAAGCTGCTACTTGAATTTTAAACTCAACTTTTGAAGATGGTTTCTTTGGCGTTGTAACTGCTTTTTCTTCTGGCTTTACTTTTTTTATAACAGGTTTTGATTCTTCATTATCAATTGATGGTGCATTTACAGTAATAGTTTCACTTATTGTATTCAGTTTCACCCTTTCAAAGTATTTTTCTATTGCTTTAGCTATTGATTTTGCCATTTGTAATTGCCCTTTTCTAGAATTTAAAAACTTTCCTTCATTCTTATTAGTTAAGAAGCCTAATTCTATTAAAACACTTGGCATTACAGTTTCTCTTAAGACTAAAAAATTAGCTTGTTTTACCTTTCTGTTATTTCTTTTAAGAGCTACAAAGTTATTTTGTACCAAGCCTGCTATTCCTAAACTATTTTCTAAATTTTCTTCTTGAAGTACAGATAAACCTATAACTGACTCTGGAGAGTTAGGGTCATAATCGTAATTTTGCTTATAGTTATCCTCTAATAAGATTACAGAGTTTTCCTTTTTTGCTATTTCTAAATTTTCTTTATTCCCGCTTAATCCTAATACAAAAGTACTCGCTCCATGAGGTTCTGATTTTCTAAAAGCATCACAGTGAATTGATACAAACAAATCTGCTTTATTATCGTTTGCTATTTTTGCTCGATTGTGTAATTCTATAAAAACATCTTTTTTTCTAGTGTAAAGAACATTAATATCTTTTGAGGTTGACAATTCTTTACCTACATCTAAAGCTACTCTTAAAGCAATGTGTTTTTCTCTAAATCCATTTCCTAAGTTCCCAGGATCTTTTCCTCCATGCCCAGCATCTAACACAACCGTATATTTTTTTTGTGCAAAAACAGACGAGGCTTCTCCCAATAAAACGGTTAGAGAGGTTATAATTATTAATGATATTTTTGAGATATTATATTTACGGAAATTTAAGAATTGCATCAATAAAATTTAACTATTTTTGGATTTTAAAATAAGTGCGTTCAAATAGTACGCCAAAGTTTTTAAATATAACACAAAAATAGTATTAATAATATTGCGAGCAAATTCAACCTACATACTTTTAGCTTTCTGTCTTTTTTATTTTCAATTAAGCTCTGCTCAAGAATTTGGCAAGAAAGAAATTAATTCTATCAACCTTAAAAAAGATTCTATTTCTTTAAGTCCAAAGGACTCTTTAATCACGTTAAAAAATAATGCTCTCATTAACAAAAGAGACACTATTACTACCGATTCTATAAAACCTAAAGAAGTTATTGATGGAATTATTACTCATAACGCAGAAGACTACACCATACAAGATGCAAAAAATAAAACAGTAACTCTTTACAATAAAGCTCATGTTACCTATACTGATATTGATTTAAAAGCTGGAATTATTATCCTAGACTACAAAAACAATATGGTGTACGCTAAGGGAATTAAGGATAGTACAGGCTATCACCAAAGACCACAATTTAAACAAGGCGGACAAGAATCTGAACAAGATTCTATTCTCTTTAACTTCAAGACAAAAAAAGCCTTAGTTTACGGAGTAAAAACGAATCAAGCAGGAATTATAACTTATGGTGAAAAAACAAAACGTATAAATGACTCTACTATTTATATGCGTAGATTACGTTTTACCACATCTCAAAAAAAAATTCCTGATTACTATATACAAACAAACAAAGCAAAATTAGTTCCTGGTAAAAAAATTATTGTAGGAGGAAGTAATTTAGTATTAGCAGATGTACCTACCCCGGTTTATTTACCTTTTGCTTATTTTCCAATGACTAACAAAAGAACTTCAGGTTTTATTATCCCTTCTTGGGGTGAAAGTAATAATCAAGGTTTTTTCTTACAGAACGGAGGTTACTATTTTGCTGTTAGCGATTATTTTGATTTAACAACTTTAGCTGACTTGTATACCAACGGAAGTTGGGGTTTAAATGCTACTTCTAATTATTATGTTCGTTATAAATTTAGCGGAAACTTTAGCGTTCGTTATGAAAATATTATACGAGGAATTCGTGGTTTGAGTGATTATAACAAGTCAACAAATTTTAATATCCGTTGGAGTCATAGTCAGGATTCTAAAGCGAACCCAAATTCTCGTTTTTCTGCCTCTGTTAACTTAGGAAGTAGTAAATATTACCGTCAGTCTTTAAATGAATTTAATAGTTCTCAATTTTTAAATAACACATTAAGTTCATCTGTTTCTTACTATACAAAATTTGTAGGTACGCCTTTTAACTTGAGTGTAACAGCTACTCACTCGCAGAACACCAATACCGAAACAATTACCATGACTTTACCTTCTTTACAGTTAAACATGGATCGTATTTATCCTTTTGCTGGTAAAAATGGCGTAAAAAAGAATCCTATTCAAAAAATGGGGTTGAATTATAGCATGCAAGGACAGTATCAAATCAACACTACTGATGATGAGTTTTTTACTGCTAAAATGTTTCAAACTGCTAAAAAAGGAATACAGCACAACTTAAGTACGAATACCAGTTTAAAAGCTTTTAAATACTTTACTTTATCACCAAGTGTGAGTTATAAAGATATTTGGTATTTTGATCAAATTAAGAAACGTTATGACCCTACCGCTATCAACAAAGATGGTAATATAGGAGCTGCTGTTAATGATACCATTAGCGGATTTACTCGTTATAACGAATACAATTTTGGAGTTTCATTATCTACAAACATCTATGGTACATTTAACTTTAAAAAAGGACGTTTAAAAGCCATTCGTCATACGATTAGACCGTCTATTTCATACGGATATCGTCCTAATTTTGCTGATGATTACGACTTAACAGTTCGTCAAAGTTCAGACCCAAGTGATCTATTAACCTATTCTCCTTTTGAAGGAGGTATTTATGGAACTCCTGGAAGCGGAGTTTCAAACTCTATTGGAATTTCTGTTAACAACGTTTTAGAAGCTAAAGTAGCCCCAAAAGACCCCGATAGTGATGAAGAAGATAAAAAAATCACCATTCTTAACAACTTGAATTTTAGCACAAGTTACAATATCGCTGCTGATAGTTTACGTTGGGCTCCTGTAAGAGCCAATGCTGGTACGCGTCTTTTTAAAGATAAACTTGCCTTAAACATGAACGCTACTTTCGATCCTTATCAAGTCAACAGTAAAGGACAAAGAATAAATAAATTTAACAGTAGTCTTCTTAGACTGACAAACGTAGGAGTAACAGCAAACTATTCTATTTCTAGTAAAGATTTTGAAAAAAATAAAGATGGTAAAGATGACTCAAGTAATAAAAATGGAAATGGGGCCCAAGACACCCCTGATGTTTTTGGTGAAGGCATAGGACCTACCAATGGTTTTCCTAACGACAGTAATAAAAACAACGAAAGTGAAACAAAAGAAACTGAGTTATACAGAGCTAAAATACCTTGGACTCTTAACTTGGCTTATTCCATGAGTTATACCAATAACGGATTAACAAGTAAAATAGGTAACAATACATTAATGTTTAGTGGTGATGTTGAACTTTCTCCTAAATGGAAAGTTGGTTTCTCTTCAGGATATGATATTAAAGACAATGCCTTTACCTATACAAGATTAAACTTTTCTAGAGATTTAGATAGTTGGCGATTCAATTTTAACTGGACTCCTTTCGGAATCAATTCTTCGTACAATTTCTTTATTGGAGTAAAATCTTCTGTGTTAAGCGACTTAAAGTGGGATAAAAACAAACCACCAGATAGAGTACTTTTTTAGGCTGTTAGCTTAAGTAACTTTTTTGAAACCTTGAAACTTACATAAAATGAAAAAAATAATCACAACAAACAAAGCTCCTGCTCCAATTGGTCCATATAACCAAGCTGTACTTAGTGGAAATACTTTATACACTTCAGGACAAATAGCGATTAACCCTGAAACTGGTGAATTAGTTTTAGATTCTATTGAAGCAGAAACCAAACAAGTAATGCAAAACATGAAAGAAGTATTAGCTGCTGCTGGTATGACTTTTGAAAACGTTATCAAAACTTCTATTTTTATTTCAGATATGCATAACTTTTCAAAAATTAATGCTGTTTACGGTGAGTATTTTGACGATGCTACAGCTCCTGCTCGTGAAACAGTAGAAGTTGCTAACCTCCCAAAGTTTGTAAATGTAGAAATTAGTATGATTGCTGTTAAATAGCTTTAAATTTAGGTTGATTCTTAACCTTTAAAAAGCTAACTTCGCTATCAGTGGATATAAGTCATTAAAACGAACTCATATCCTCAAACTTGATAGCGAAACATTTCAATAAATCACTAATAAAAAGAGAAACAATTATATGTTTCTCTTTTTTCTTTTAAATCGCTTTTATTAATAATTCCGCTGTTGATGGATTTGTAGCTAACGGAACATCATGTACATCACACAAACGCATTAACATAGAAATATCTGGTTCGTGTGGATGCTTTGCTAAAGGGTCTCTAAAAAATAATACCATTTGACATTTTCCTTCTGCTACTCTACCAGCAATTTGCGCATCGCCTCCTATAGGTCCTGATAAAAACTTCATCACTTCAAAACCCGCTTTTTCTGCCTTTTCACCAGTTGTTCCTGTTGAAATCAGTTGAATTCTTTTTTGATGTAAAACTTCTTTGTGTTCATTTAAAAACTGAACCATTTCAGCTTTCATTCCATCATGTGCTATAATTGCTATTTCCATAAATAGTGTTTAAAAAAGTATTCCCGCCAAAAGCGGGAATACAATATTACAAAATATTTTATGCTTTTATAAAGAAGCCGAATACTCTAATAAATCTACAATTTTAGTAGCATATCCATACTCATTATCATACCAAGAAATTACTTTAAAAAAGTTTTCGTTTAACTCTAAACAAGCATCAGCATCAATTACAGAAGTTCTTGTTTCTGAAACAAAGTCTTGTGACACCACCTCATCTTCAGTATATCCAATAATCCCTTTAAACTCTCCTTCTGAAGCCTCTTTTAATGTTGCTAAAATTTCTTTTAACGAAGTCGCTTTATCTGTTCTAAACGTTAAATCTACTAAAGAAACATCTGCCACAGGAACTCTAACTGCCATACCCGTTAATTTACCTTCTAACTCTGGAATAACTTTCGTTACTGCTTTTGCCGCCCCTGTTGACGTAGGAATAATATTATTTACTACCGAACGTCCTCTTCTCCATTTCTTATTAGGTCCGTCAACGGTGTTTTGTGTTGATGTTGCTGCATGAACCGTAGTCATCAAACCTTCTTTTAACCCAAAATTATCGTGGATAACTTTTGTTAATGGTCCTAAACAGTTTGTAGTACATGAAGCATTTGAAAAAATAGTTTCATCAGCTGTTAACTCTTTATGATTTACTCCCATTACATACATATTAGCATCTTTTGAAGGTGCTGAAATAATTACTTTCTTCGCTCCTCCTGTAATATGCATTGCTGCTTTATCTTTATCTGTAAAAAAACCTGTAGATTCGATTACATACTCTGCTCCTGCTTCATTCCATTTAAGGTTCTCAGGGTTTCTTTCTGCAGTAATTCTTATTGTTTGTCCATTTACAACTAAATTTCCATCTTTCACTTCAACATCTCCTTCAAATCGTCCATGAACAGAGTCATACTTCAACAAATAGGCTAAATAATCTACATCTAACAAATCGTTAATAGCCACAACTTGAACGTTGTCTCTTTTCATTGCAGAACGGAATGCTAATCGACCAATTCTTCCAAATCCGTTAATTCCTATTTTTATCATTATTTAAAATTTTATATTCTTGTTTAAGTGGTCATAATATCTGATACGCGTAATAATTCGGTATCAATATTATGTTGACCTTTGATTGCTTTTTCTAAATCGGTAGCAATTACTTTATTGTCTTTTAATCCTACCATCAAGTTTGTCTTTCCATCAAGTAAAAGTTCTACAGCACTTACTCCTAATCTACTTGCTAAAACTCTATCAAAACATGATGGAGAACCTCCTCGCTGCATATGTCCTAACACAGAAACCCTTACTTCATATTCAGGTAAGTTTTCTTCTACATAATCAGCTAATTCAAATACATTTTTACCAGTTTTATCTCCTTCCGAAACGACTACGATACTTGACGATTTTCCTGATCTTCTACTCTTCTTCAAGGATTCCAACATCCTTTCTAACCCTAAGTCTTCTTCAGGAATTAAAATCTCTTCTGCTCCTGCTCCAACACCAGCGTTTAATGCTATAAATCCTGCATCACGCCCCATAACCTCAACAAAGAAAAGTCTATTATGAGAAGATGCAGTATCTCTAATTTTATCAATTGCTTCTACTGCTGTATTCAAAGCTGTATCGTAACCAAGTGTATGACTTGTTCCTGAAATATCATTATCTATGGTTCCAGGAATCCCTATTATAGGGAAATTGAACTCTTTATTAAAAATCACTCCTCCTGTAAAAGAACCATCTCCACCAATTACCACCAAAGCATCTACATTGTTCTTTTTTAGACTTTCATAGGCTTTTTGCCTTCCTTCTTTAGTTCTAAAATCTTTTGACCGAGCCGATTTTAATATCGTTCCTCCTTTATGAATAATATTATTTACACTCCTAGCGGTTAAAGGGATTAAATCTCCTTCTATCAATCCTTGATACCCTCTGTAAATTCCCATACAATCTGTACGATAATAAGCACAAGTCCTCACAACAGATCGTATCGCGGCATTCATTCCTGGAGCATCCCCTCCAGAAGTCATCACTGCTATTTTTTTAATTTTTCTCATAAAACGAATATCAAATTTACTCAATTTTAGTCATTTTTAAACAAAAAACAATGATTTCATTTTTACTTTTTAATCGAAATTTAACGTTTCATTTTGTTTGGTTGCTTTTATTCAACAAATTGAACCTGCTATAATCTTTCACTTCTAAAATAAAAAAGAGCCAGTTAAAAAACTAGCTCTTATCTTTTTTAATAAATAACTTTTATTTATTGTACTGCTTTATTGTATTTAGAAACAACTTCTTGCACTTTTTCATTATCAAAAACAGTAGGGTATAACTCTTTTATAATGGTATGATACTCAAAATCGATTTCTAAAGCATTTTGCAAGTGAGTTAAACTATACTCTTTCTTTCCTAAAATCATAAACAAACCGCACAGTCTGTATTCTATCTCAGCAAACTCCTTATAAGTCTTTTTAGCTTTTATTAAAGTACTCAAAGCTTCATTAAACTCACCTAGAAATAACAGAATATCTGCTAATGCTACATAAATTTCTATTTCTCTATCACCAAGATCCAAACAAGTATTGAAAGCTTTGACTGCTTCTTCATAAAAACCTAGCTTTAAATTAATATCTCCATATCGTCTCCAATACAACACATTTCCTTCATCTATTTGAATCGCTTTATTAATGTAGTGTAGCGCTTTTTGGTAACTCTCTTGGTTATAACAAGCATTCGTTAATAAAACCCATCCGCGATCTAACAGTGGATCTTCATGTACTGCTTTTTTATAGAAATGTATTGCTATCTGTACATTATTAAGCTTTTCGTAACACTCTCCTATTCTTATATAAGCATAAGCTGTAGGATCATCTAGTTCTAGTGTGACCGAATAATTCTCTATAGCTTCTTCATAACGTTTTAGCTCTTCTAGGGTTTTTGCTTTTTCTAAATATCCACCTATAAAACTATCATCAATAAGTACTGCATAGTCAAAAGCTGTTAATGCTTCCTTAAACATTCCTAGTTCAAAATATTGCTTTCCTAATTGATGCCACGCAACTTCACAATAAGGATTTTTATCTAAGTATACATTTAAAAACCGTATTGCTTCTTCGTGGTTTTCTTCCATATCAAAGCAATATACAATGTTATATAATGAAGAATAATCTTCATAATCTACCTCAATACATTTAGCAAAGTTTAAACGTGCATTTTCAAAATCATCTAAATAAAGATACTCCATCCCAATCATAGACCAGATATCAGCAGGATCTTCAATATACTGTATAGACTCCTTTAAAATTGCTATAGCTTCTGTGTGTTGCTTCTTTTTAGATAAGATGATTGCTTTTTGGATAAATACCTCATCGTTATGAGGCTCTACCGCTTCTATGTTAGAAAGCATCTTAATTGCTTCTGCCAATTTATCTTCAAAAATTAAAATTTCTACTTTCATTAATTTTAATTGAATCGAAGAAGGATGCTGTTCCAATCCAAGTTGTACCGCTTTTTTTGCCAATGATTGTTTCCCTACATTTAAATAATGCTCTACGATTGTTTCAAACTCGACTGCATCAAAAAAATATACTTCATTGGTTTTCAACATAGATTCAAATTTTGATAATGACATAAGCTAAAGATTTGAATTTACTTTAAAGTTACAACAAGAACAATACCCTTTTAACAAAAAAACTAATTGTTTTCAACAATTTAATTAACAAAATATACGTTAAAAGCTTATTAACTCTAAGATGCTTGAAAGAACCAATTATTTTCCTATATTTGAAAGAATTAAAAAATTCAAGAGAATTTAACATCTAATTTTAAACAAAAAATCATGAGTAAATTTGACGAAAAAGTAGCACTTTATAAGAAGTTCATGGACGATAGAGACATTCGTTCAAACACCGATTTATTAACTGCTGTAACTAAAGGTTTAGGGCCTTCTATCTATAAAAACGATGCTGAAACAGTATCTGGTAGTGACCCTAAAGAATTAGAAACTGTAAAGAAAAACTTCTTAATTAAAAAACTAGGATTAGATGATAGTCCTGCTTTAGATAAGGCCATTGATGAAGTAATGGAAAGAATCGGTAGGTCAGAAAGAAACAAGTACCGTGCGGTAGTGTACTACATGTTAGTTAAGAAATTTGACAAAGAGTCTATTTACGGAATGTAATAACATTCTTTTAAGAAATATAAGTCCTGTATTTAAGTTTTAAATACAGGATTTTTTTATTTTAGCCACCAACAAACAACTTATATTTATGTCGCAATTTATTAGCGTTTTTGATATGCTTAAAATTGGGGTGGGACCTTCAAGCTCCCATACCCTTGGTCCTTGGAGAGCAGCACAACAATGGATACACAAATTAAAAGAAACAAATGAGTTTCTTTTAATTGAAGAAATAAAAGTAGACTTGTATGGCTCTCTTTCATTAACAGGCAAAGGGCATGCGACAGATTTAGCTGTTTTATTAGGTTTAAGTGGTGCTGATCCGGAATACATTCCTATTGAAACAATCGATGTTATTATTAGTGATATACAAACCAAAGAGCTTTTGTTTTTTAACAATGAAAGAAATATTGCTTTTGCCAATGGCTCAGTAACATTCAATAAGGAGTTTTTACCTTTTCATGCCAATGGAATGACTTTTAGAGGATATGCTAACGGTGTAGAAATTTCTACAGAAACATACTATTCTATCGGTGGAGGTTTTATTGTACAAGAAGATGATAATCTTGCTGAAGATATTGAAATTAATAAACAAAACTTTCCATTTCCAATCAACAGAGCTACTGAGCTTGAAGCTTATTGTGAAAAGGAAAGGTTAAACATTTCTGACATAGTTTACCAAAACGAACTTGTAATTAATTCTGCTGAAGAAATAGATAAAGAGTTACATCGTGTATGGAGTACAATGTTAGAGTGTATGTACATAGGTTGCCATACTCAAGGAACTTTACCTGGTGGATTAAATGTAAAGCGACGTGCATTTGAAACACACCAAAAACTTATTAAAGATGCTCAATACACTAATCAACAAGAATGGATTACTGCTATTAGAGGCACCGAAGTTAAGTTTCGTGAAATTTTAAAATGGGTAAGCTGTTTAGCATTATCTGTTAACGAAGTAAATGCTGCTTTAGGTAGAGTTGTTACCGCTCCTACTAATGGAAGTGCTGGAGTTATTCCTGCTGTAATCATGTATTACTTAGTAATAGAAAACCACAATGCTACTTTTGAACATGTTAAAAAGTTCTTACTTGTTGCTGGGGAAATAGGAAGTATCTTTAAGAAGAATGCTACAATTTCTGCAGCTATGGGTGGTTGTCAGGCTGAAATTGGTGTTTCCTCTGCAATGGCCGCTGCTGCATTAACAGAATTGTTAGGCGGAACCCCGTCTCAATGCTTAGTTGCTGCTGAAATTGCCATGGAACATCATTTAGGACTTACATGCGATCCTATTGGCGGATTAGTACAAGTGCCTTGTATTGAACGTAATGCTATGGGAGCCATTAAAGCTATTAACGCTGCTGAATTAGCTTTAGAAACAAACCCAAAAGAATCTAAAGTTCCTTTAGACAAAGTAGTTGATACCATGTGGGAAACAGCTAAAGATATGAATAGAAATTATAAAGAAACTTCTGAAGGAGGTTTAGCCGTAACTGTACGATTAGCGGACTGTTAATATCTACTATTTTATCTCTATTGGTTCTCCTAAAAATTTAGGTTTTATATTAAAAAATATATCAACAAAAACTTTTACTCTAGCTAAGTATTCTCTTAGCTGGACTTTTATTGCTTTTTTTCCTGAAACTCCTTTAGCATTAAAGGCTATCGCATCAATCTCAAAATGATATGCTAAGTATAAAGCTCTTTCATTATGAAACTGCTGAGATATGATAGTAACTGAAGTCTGCCCGAAAATTTCTTTAATTCTTACTACCGAATCTAACGTTCTAAAACCAGCATAATCTAAATAGATTTTATCTTCAGGAATTCCCGCTTTAATCAAATCATTTTTAAAATCGGTTGGTTCATCATATCCTTCGGAGCCATTATCGCCACTTACTAAAATAAAATCAATTTTTTTAGCTTTGTATAACTCCACAGCAGCATTCAATCTAAATTGATAGTACAAATTCACCCTACCATCAGATAAATACTTTACCGTACCTAATAACAATCCTACTTTATTTTTAGGTATTGTTTCTGTAGTATTAAATAGTTTTTCTTCTGCGTTTTTAATTATTACTTTGTTTGAAACATAAATAGAAGTAACAACTAGTAAACAACTTAAAAGAAAAAGAATAGCAACTTTTTTTCGTTTCATTTATCTTGTAAATACTAATTCAGTTTCGGTAGACATTTCTTCAGAAAAACCATACCCTTCAATATCAAAACCTTTTAACTCTTCTAAAGTTTCTACATTATTGTCTATAATGTAACGTACCATTAATCCCCTCGCTTTTTTAGCAAAAGTCATAATCGTTTTATACTGTCCATTTTTAAAATCTTTAAATACTGGAGTTATCATAGGCACTTTTAATGTTTTCTTAGGAAGTGCTTTAAAATACTCTGTACTTGCCAAGTTGATTAACAACTCACCATCTTCTAACTCTTCATTAAGTGACTCTGCTAATGTAGTATCCCAAAACTTATATAAGTTTTCTCTTCTTCCTACTTTTAACTTAGTCCCCATTTCTAAACGATATGGTTGAATTAAATCTAAAGGCTTTAATAAACCATACAGCCCTGATAAAATTCTCAACTTGTTTTGTAAAACAGGAATCTTATCTTCTGAAATTGAATTAGCATCAATACCTCTATACACTTCACCTGTAAATGCAAACACTGCTTGTTTTGCATTATCTAAAGAAAAAGGAGGTTGCCAATCTTGATTTCTATCATAATTTAAACTTGCCAAATCATCAGAAATCTTCATTAACTCGCTTAATTTTTTTCTTGACAATGTTCTTAACTTCTTATTCAGTTTTTCAGATTGCTCTAAAAACCTAGGTTGTGTATATACATCAGTAGTAGCTTTGCTTTCAAAGTCTAACGATTTTGCTGGTGATATAATAATTTTCATGCTGTAAAATTTAAAGTAAAAATAAGAAGCTATTTTAAAAACATCAATTACTTTAAGTAATTTATATTAATTGTAGTATTGATATTTTTAATACTAAACTTTTAATCCGTCGTAAGCCAAGAACACATTTTCAGGCAACTCTTTCTCAACCTCATCATGTAATCCTAAAAGCTCACTAATATGGGTTAGATATGCTTTCTTGGGTTTAATCTCTTCTATAAAACTTAACGATTCTTCTAAGTTAAAATGTGTCTTATGAGGCTCTCTTCGCAAACCTGTAACAATTAAAACATCTAAATCATTTAGTTTTTCTTTCTCTTCTTCAGAAATAGTTTTAATATCGGTTATATATGCTACGTTATTAAAACGGTATCCAAGAATTGGTAAGTTACCATGCATTACTTCAATTGGAGTTACCTTTACTCCGTCTAACTCAAAACTTTTTTTATGTGAAATAACAGTTGGAGCCACACTTGGTGCACTTGGATATCGGTTTTCTGTCGCAAAAACATAATCATAACGCTTTTTTAAAACATTTAAAACTCGTTCTAATAAATAAATTGGAACAGCTCCCATTTGGAAACAATACGGACGAATTTCATCCAACCCCGCAATGTGATCTGCATGTTCGTGAGTAAATAAAATTCCGTTAATAGATGCTACTTCTTCTCTTATCATTTGCTGACGAAAATCAGGACCGCAGTCAATTACATAATTGAACTCGTCCCAAGATACTAAGATAGAAGAACGTAACCTTTTATCTCTCGGATTTCTAGATAAAGCTACTGGATGTTTACTTGCAATCATCGGAACTCCCGTAGAAGTTCCTGTTCCTAAAAAAGTAATTTTTAATTGTTTTTTTTCCTTCATTTCTACTACAAAAGTACGACAAAAATTGTCTGTTCTTTCCTAATTTCAGTACATTTGTAACACGTAACTAAAAACTAAAAAATGGCAATTACGTTAAAAGGAGATCAAAAAATAAATACGGTACCAACTACGACAATGAAAGCGTTAAAAATTAATTTAAACGCTCATATATATGGAACTTTCGCTGAAATTGGTGCTGGTCAAGAAACTGTTCGTAACTTTTTTAGAGCTGGTGGTGCTTCAGGAACCATCGCAAAAGCAATGAGTGCGTATGATAAAGATTTCTCTGATGCCATTTATGGTATAGAAAAAGACAACCGTTATGTTACGGAACCTCGATTAAAGAAGATGTTAAAACATGAAATGGACTTAATTGAGGAACGTCTTACCCGACAAAAACATCCTGATAAACTTTTTTTTAGTTATGCCAATACTGTAGCAACCATTAACTTCTCCAAAAAGTTTAAAGGTCATGGTTGGGTTGGAATTCGTTTCCAATTGGACCCTTTAGAGGATTATAATGAAATTGTTTTACACCTTCGTTTCAAAGAAACTGACGCTCGTCAACAACAGGAAACATTAGGAGTTTTAGGTGTAAATTTAATTTACGGGGCTTACTATTTAAATGACAATCCAAAAGATTTATTAAAATCTTTTTATGACAATATTGATAAGGATCGCTTAGAAATTGACATGATTAATTTCTCTGGACCTCGATTTATGTACGTAGACAATCGTTTAATGAGTTTACAACTTGTTAAAAACGGTATGACTAATGCAGTAATGTTTGGTCCTGACGGAAACAATATGCTACCTGCTCAAGTACTTTACAAGAAGAATATTTTAGCTCTACGTGGTAGTTACCGTCCTGTTACTAAAGTTAACATGGATATGTTTGAACGCTCTAAACAATTATTCTTCGAAGAGAAAAAAGTAGACCCTAAAAAAACAAAAATAATTTTTGAAATTACACTAAGTAACCTTCGTGCTGAAGGAGAAATTAACGAACGTGATTTCCTAGACAGGGCCGAGTTACTATGTTCTTTAGGTTTGAATGTAATGATTACAAACTATCAAGAATATTTTAAATTAGTAGAATACTTTAGTGAATTTACTAAAGAACGTATGGGGTTAGCCATGGGAGTATATAACCTTATTCAAATTTTTGATGAAAAATATTATCGTGATTTAAGTGGTGGTATCCTTGAAGCTTTTGGTAAACTATTTTATCGCGACCTTAAGGTCTATATGTATCCATACAAGGATGAGGAAACAGGAGAGTTTATAACCAGTGAAAATTTAAAGGTACATCCGAGAATGAAAGAGCTGTACAAGTTCTTTAAAAATAATGGTAGACTTATCGACATTAAAGATTTTGACCCTGAAATCTTACATATTTTTTCTAGAAAAGTACTACAAATGATTAAAAACGGAGAAGATGGATGGGAAGAAATGCTTCCTAAAGGTGTGTCTGAAACCATTAAAGAGAAACGTTTATTTGGTTGTACTAAAAGAAAAGATTAAGCGAATTAGTTACCTTTTTAAACCTTTTACTATCTTTAAAGTCTAACAGCTAAACTACTTTAGTTGATTGACGAAATTACTCTTATAGATCAATTGCAGCAGTCTAAAACAAAAGAGACTGCTTTTAAGCACCTACTATCGCAATATAAAGAGCGATTGTATTGGCATATCCGAAAGATTGTGATTTCTCACGATGATGCTGATGATGTTTTACAAAATACTTTCATAAAAGTTTTTAAAAATATTGATAATTTTAAAAGAGATAGTAAACTATACTCTTGGATGTATCGAATTGCAACCAATGAAGCTATAACTTTCATCAATAAAAAGGCGAAAGAAAAAAACATTGATATTAATAACTATCAACAACAGTTAGTTTCAAGCCTAGACAGTGATTTGTTATTCACTGGTGACGAAGTACAACTAATTTTACAAAAAGCAATCGCAACGTTACCTCAAAAACAACAGTTAGTCTTTAATATGAAGTATTTTGAAGAAATGAAATATGAAGAGATTTCTGATGTTTTAGAAACCTCGGTAGGCGCTTTAAAAGCATCATATCATATAGCTGTCAAAAAAATTGAGAAATATATAAAAAACTATAATTAAACCTTTTAACTAAAACATAGTCTTACTAAAGTAATGAACAAAGAGTTAAAACATACAATAGATTTTTTAAACCAAAAAGTAGGTAAGAATACTGGTTTTTCTACTCCTGAAAATTATTTTCAAGAAGTAGAAAAAAACCTTTCTTCTATCAACTTTGTAGATAGTTTACCAAAAGAAAAAGCATATGCAACTCCTACCAAATATTTTCAAAGTTTAGACAATTCTATTTTTGAAAGATTAACTTCTGAAAAAAATAAAGAAGTAAAAATTATTTCGCTTAAAGAACGATTTTTACAATACATACCAATAGCAGCAGCAGCTTCTATTTTGCTTTTTATTGGAATTAATTATTTCAATACTCAAAAAACAACTTTTGATGATATTACCATTACTGATATTGAGTCTTGGTATGAAAATGGATATGGAGAAACCTATACAGAAGAATTAGCTGCAGCTATAAATACTTCTGATATTGAAGAAGATCTATTTGCTTCTATTAGCGATGAAAGCCTAGAAAATTATATACTTGATACTACAACACCCTTAAACGATATAGAATAAGATGAGAAAAAATATACTTTTATTCTTTTTTTTACTCTTAAGCAGCTTGGTTACTCAAGCTCAAACAAAAAAAGGAGATTCAGAAAAAATTCATGCATTCAAAGTAGCTTTTCTTACTGAAAAGTTAGATTTAACGGAAAAAGAAGCCGAAAAATTTTGGCCTTTATACAATGTGTACGACAAAGAAATGATGCAACTGCACAGAGAAGAACGACGCAGTATTAAAAAAAGAATTATGGCCGATGGCGGTATCGATAATTTATCTGAAAGTGAATCTAAACAAATAATCGAAAGAATCAACGCGGTTTCTAAAGAACAATACGAAACAAAAAATGAGTTTTATTCTAAACTTATTAAAATTCTACCTTACAAGAAAATACTTCGTCTTGAAGTTGCCGAATACGAATTCCACCGCAAACTTATAAGAAAGCTTAAAGGTGAAAACAAAGAATCAAAAAAATAAAAAGGGAGGCAATTTTGCCTCCCTTTTTACTTTTTATCTACTAAAGCTAAACAAACGTATAAATCAGGTTTATTAGCTGTAAATTGTTTTAGCCAAATGGTTAGCTCATCTATTTCATAAGGAAGTAATCTCCCTAAAGCTTTTTCTAGCTCTTTACAAAACAAATCTGCGTTAAAACTAACCTTTTGAAGCACAGTTTTCGTGTACTCATACATAGCTCTTGCCATATTATTATTGGGGTTAAAGTTGATTTATATCTGAACGTAATTTACGAAATTATATTCTTTAGAGGTGTTAAAATTTCTCAAAAAAAAAAGCGAGACCCTTGTCTCGCTTTCAAAATTCATCACTTATAATAACCTCTTATAAGTTGTTTACTTTCTCTATTAAAGCGTTTGCTCTAGTCTCTAATTCAGCACTTACTGATTTGTAATGAGCCTTTTTATTTTCAACATTCTTTGCATTTACTTTTGCTATTAAATCATCAAAAGTTACAATAACCTCATCAACAACAGCATCAGCTTCAGCTTTTTTAACTTCAGGGTTTAACTCTGTAGCGATTTGACATATACTTATAATGTCTCCTAATGTATAGTTAATATCTTTTTTTAAATTTTTTACGCTTGCCATAATTATAAATTTTGATGCGAAATTAATCGATTTTATCTAATTCTTTCTGAAATTTTTCAAAAAACTGTCCAACATGGTATCCATCTACTAAAGCATGATTTACGTTAATCGCTACTGGTAGTAGCTTTCTACCATTTTCTTCTTTAATCTTTCCAAACGCCAACTGAGGAACGCTATTATCCTTATTACCAGAGAAAGGCTCTTTATGTCCTGTAAAACTAACCCAAGGAATTGCCGAAGAATGTATACAACCTAGTGAATATCTTGGAGGTAATAAATCTGCTGTGTTTTGTATTCGTTCTTTTTCTTCTATATAATTTTGATTAAAAGTTTTGAAATCTTCTGAATAATCAAAATAAGAAAAAGCAAATGTTGTATCTGCTCTTGCAATTGTTGTTGATGCATTGATTACATCATAAATAACAATTTTACCATCTTCTATCCTATATTTTAAATTCTCAACTGAATTTATAGCTTTCATACAGGCATGTAAGTATCTAACAAAAAATGATTCTCCTTTTTCTTTAGCTGATTGATACGTTTTAGATACTTCTAGATCGGCTACCAATCCAAAAGTTGGATCTGCCATAGTTCTAAAATGTTCAAAAAGCTCTTTTCTGTTCCAGTTTTCTATATCTAAATACTTCATCTATAAAAACTTTAAAACATCTGTAATACTAGATACTGTTTTGTAATCATCTGATTTTTGTTCTTCACTCACTTCTTCGTGTGCCCATGTTGTATGAAACGGAACATGGATTGCTGTTGCTCCAATTTCTATTAAAGGTAATACGTCTGATTTTAATGAATTTCCTATCATTAAAAACTCTGACGGATTAATATCTAATCGTTTTACTAATTTTTTATAATCGGCTTTTTTCTTTTCACTCATTACTTCTGTATGGTGAAAATATTTTAAAATTCCTGATTTAGCCAACTTGCGTTCTTGATCTAACAAATCACCTTTGGTAGCTACAATTAACTTATACTTCCCGTGTAATTCTTCTAATACTTCTTCTACTCCATCTAGTAATTCTATAGGCTTTTCTAGCATCTCTTTTCCTATTTCAAGAATTCCTTCCATAGTTTTCGGAGCTATTTTATAGTTAGAAATTTCTAAAGCACACTCAACCATTGATAGCATAAAACCTTTTACACCATACCCGTAAATTTTAAGGTTTTCTATTTCTTTTTTAAATAATTCTTGATGGATTTTGTTTTCAGTTTCATAATCTGACAACAGTTTTGCGAAATCATCTTCGGCATCACGAAAATAGGTTTCGTTTACCCAAAGTGTGTCATCAGCATCAAAAGATATTACTTTAATGTTATTCATAACTAATAAAATTATACATCAAAGATACATATTTAAACTACGCTATCTGAACCTTTACAACTAGTAGATTTACAAAATTTTAACAGTAAATAATTCGCTGTTTTGTGTAATCTTTAAAAAGTTTCACTACTTTTGGAACATCATGAAGGCGCTTTTACGCACATATACGTTTATTTTTAACACGGTCAATTCGATTTCGTATACAGCCCACATGCGTAAACAATTCGTATATGTAACCAAAAGCACCCAAAACAATAAGCTTAAACATCGATTTTAAATAATCAATTTTTACTATAAACTTACAAAGGTGCTTTTTACAAAAAGCACCTTTTTTTATTTATTAATATTTTAAATTTTAATCATTATGAACACTTTTAAGTACCGAAATTCAATTAGAAAACACGTAGCCTCAACTGTAATGTACTCAGTACAGAACCCATTTTACAGAGATCCTGAATTACTAATACTTAATCCATAATTATCATGAAATCATTAAATAGTACACAAGACATAAAAAATCAGTTTGTTGTTAGCAAAAAACAAGTTAGCAAAAACAAAGTATTAAAGACTTCTATCTTATTTGACAAGATTGAGTCTAACCTTCAATCTTCACTTAGTTTACACAAAAACTCTTCTAATTTGAGTTTTAAAAGCATTGATTTTGATCTTCTAGAAAATGCTTATTTAAATGATAAACTTATCATTAAAAACAACGTAAAAAAATTGAGTACTACTGAAGTTGTTTTAAACATAACAGTATCAAAAAAAGAAGAAAAGAAACAAGATATTATCTGTAAAGCTGTATTTAGCTATACTGTGAAAGAAGCTTCTTAATGATTTGGATGATTCTAAAATCAATCCATTATTAAGTTAGTCTGGTTTGTTATAAGCTTAGGGTAGTACTACCTTAAGCTTATTTTTTATTGAATATAGGTTTCTAGTAATTCTGAAGAGTTTTCTGATACAATTTCTACTTTATCAATGCATGCTGGTATCAAAATAGTTTCTCCCTTTCCTACTATTTCTTGTTGATTTTCGTAAAAAAATGTCACTTCTCCTTCTACACACATGTAAATTATAAAGCTATCTTTTTTAGATAAATAAATTTCTTTCTTTCCTTTTACTGGAAGTATATTCGTTGTAAAATACGGACATGTAACTACTTGATTTGCTACATTCTTTTGTTTCTTATAAGTTGTTTTGTAAGAATTCTTTGCTGAGAAATCAATAGCTTCTAGTGCTTTTTCTGTATGTAACTCTCTGTAATTACCATCAATATCTTTCCTATCCCAATCATAAATACGATAAGTAATATCTGAAGTTTGTTGAATTTCAGCAATCAGTAAACCAGCACCAATAGCGTGTACTCTTCCTGGTGGCACAAAATAAACATCTCCTTTGGATACTTTATCTACATTTAAAATACTTAAGAGAGTCTTATTATTGAGGTGATGTATATATTCTTCTTTATTTGAGTTTTCTTTGAATCCTATAATAATGTTAGCTTCATTATCAGCTTGCATTACATACCACATCTCTGTCTTCCCAAAAGACTCTTGAAGTCCTGCTAAATCATCATCTGGGTGTACTTGAATACTTAAAACCTCTTTAGCATCTATAAACTTTATTAGTAGAGGAAATTGTTCTCCAAAAGTTTTATAAACATAATTTCCGACTAAGTCGTGCTTATACTCTTTTAAAAGACTTCTTAATGTTCTTCCTTTAAGATTACCATTACTAACGATTGATTCATCTCCATCAACATCAGAAATTTCCCAACTCTCTCCTATATTGGATCCATCTGAATTTTTATGAAGTAGTTGGTTGAGTTTTTTCCCTCCCCAAATTTTTTGTTTTAAAATTGGAGTAAATCGTAGTAATTGGTTTATCATAGATTATGCACCTCTATAAGTTACGTAGTTTCTTGGAGTTTCGTATAATGTAACTTCTAAGTCTAGTTTTTCAGGAATACTTACACGTAACTTATTATAAATTACCACTGATATATTTTCTACTGTAGGATTAACAGTCTTAAACTCCTCTACTTCAATATTTAAGTTTCTATGATCTAAAGCGTCTTCTACTTTTAACTTAATTAAGTCTTTTAACTTACCTAAATCATATACATATCCTGTTTCTTGGTCTATTTCACCAGTTAATGAAACAATTAATTCATAATTATGACCATGGTAATTAGGATTACTACACTTACCAAAAACTTCGTAATTTTTCTCATCAGACCATTTAGGGTTAAATAATCTATGGGCAGCATTAAAATGTGCTTTTCTATGAACTGTTACTTTGGGCATAATTAAATATACTTAGATATTTTATCGTAAGATTCTTTAAAAATTATTTTAAACCAAGCTGTATATTCTTCTGGATGATTTTCTATATCATTTTTCACCTCTTCTAAAGGCATCCATTTATATGACGCCACTTCTTCAGGGTTTACAATAGGTTCGTCGTTAAATGTACCAATCATTACATGATCGTATTCATGTTCCGTTAACCCATTATCAAACGGAGCTTTGTAAATGAAAGAAAATAGTTCTTCTAATTCACATGAAAACCCCATTTCTTCTTTTAATCTACGTTTCCCAGCTTCAATGTTCGATTCTCCATCTCTTTGGTGTGAACAACAAGTATTTGTCCATAACAAAGGGGAGTGATATTTTTCAGCAGCACGTTGTTGTAACATCAATTCATTTTTATCATTAAAAACAAATACCGAAAATGCCCTGTGTAGTAAAGCTTTTTCATGTGCTTCAATTTTTTCCATTAATCCTATCGGATTATCTTGCTGATCAACTAAAATTACTTGCTCTTTCATCTAGAAAATTTACGAAAAGCAAACTTACGAAATTGAGACCAGTTCAACAATTAAAACCTTTTGAACAGTTCGCTTTAAAATGTATCTTTGCAACCTTAAAATTTATAGATGAGTTTTTTAGAAGAAATACAGAAGAGACGTACATTCGGAATTATATCACACCCAGATGCTGGTAAAACCACCTTAACTGAAAAATTATTACTTTTTGGTGGAGCAATTCAAGAAGCTGGTGCGGTAAAAAATAATAAAATAAAAAAAGGAGCTACTTCTGATTTTATGGAGATTGAGCGCCAACGTGGTATCTCTGTTGCTACCTCTGTATTAGCTTTCATTTATAAAGACAAAAAAATCAATATTCTTGATACCCCTGGTCACAAGGATTTTGCTGAAGATACCTTTAGAACGTTAACTGCAGTTGATAGTGTTATTGTAGTTATTGATGTTGCAAAAGGGGTTGAGGAACAAACCGAAAAGTTAGTAGAGGTTTGTCGTATGCGTAAAATCCCGATGATTGTTTTTATCAATAAATTAGACCGTGAAGGTAAAGATGCTTTTGATTTATTAGATGAAGTTGAGCAAAAACTAGGTTTAAAAGTAACTCCGTTAAGCTTCCCTATCGGAATGGGATACGATTTCAAGGGAATCTATAATATTTGGGAAAAGAAATTAAACATTTTTTCTGGGGACAATAAACAAACAATTTCTGAAGGTGTTGAATTTGACGACATCGAAAATCCTGAACTAGATAAAATTGTTGGGGAGAATTCTGCAAATACACTTCGTGAAGAATTGGAGTTAGTAAGTGAAGTATATCCAGACTTTGACCAAGAAGCTTATGTTAATGGAAATTTACAGCCTGTTTTCTTTGGTTCTGCTTTAAATAATTTTGGAGTAAAAGAGTTATTAGATTGCTTTATTGATATTGCTCCAAATCCACAGCCAAAAAAAGCTGAGGAACGTTTGGTAGACTCTAAAGAGGAAAAGTTAACAGGATTTGTGTTTAAGATTCATGCAAATATGGATCCTAAACACCGTGATCGTTTAGCTTTCGTAAAGATTGTATCAGGAACTTTTAAAAGAAACACTCCTTACTTACACGTTCGTAACGGTAAAAAAGTAAAATTCTCTAGTCCGAATGCTTTTTTTGCTGAGAAAAAAGAAATTGTTGAAGAGTCTTTCCCGGGTGATATTGTTGGTTTACACGACACAGGAAACTTCAAAATTGGAGATACATTAACAGAAGGAGAACAATTAAATTTTAAAGGAATTCCTAGTTTCTCTCCAGAACATTTCCGCTATGTAAACAATGCCGACCCAATGAAAGCTAAACAACTTTACAAAGGTTTAGATCAGTTAATGGATGAAGGAGTTGCACAGTTATTTACAATGGAAATGAATGGACGTAGAATTGTAGGAACTGTGGGAGCACTTCAGTACGAAGTTATTCAGTATCGTTTAGAACATGAATATGGAGCTAAATGTTCGTATGAAAATATTGCAGTGCACAAAGCTTGTTGGGTAGAACCAGAAGATCCTAAAAATGAAGAATTCAAAGAATTTAAACGTGTAAAACAACGTTATTTAGCTAAAGATAAACAAGGTCAGTTAGTATTTTTAGCTGATTCTCCGTTTACAATTCAAATGACACAAAGTAAATATCCTACGGTAAAATTACATTTCACTAGTGAGTTCTAAAAAAAACTATATCGCTTCTTTTTTATTCTCTTTTGTCTCTTTTCTGGCATACGGTCAAGATGATTTATCTAATTTACAAGGAAAAGAGTTACACAATAAAGTTCGTTTGAATTTTATTCCTGTTGAAATGCCTTCGGATAAGTTTCCTGATTTAAAACCAACCATGGGTTTGACTGGTTTGCACTATCAAATCCCTATTAATAACTGGTTATACGGAGGTGCTGGATTTCATTTTGCAGTAACAGGAGACCAAGGAGGATTATTTACCTTAGGTGCTGAATTAGGAATAAATAAACAACTATACAAAAATTTATATATTGATGCTAACTTCCATTTTGGCGGCGGCGGTGGATATCGTTACTTGGTAAACGATGGCGGTTTTATCAATCCGAATATCGGATTACAGTACAAAAAGAACGATTACTCCTTCGGAATACAATACAGTCATGTTAACTTTTTATCAGGAGAAATTAAAAGTAATTCCGTTTCTTTCTTTGTAGAAATACCTAGTATTTTACGTTTTACTGATTATGACAAATCGCATCAAAAATTTGTTGCAAAAAACCTTTCGCCTGATAGTTTTTGGAGCAAACCAGTTGTTAAAAATGCACAACAAATTCGTTTTGATTTCTTTAAACCTATTGGAAAATCAAAAAAAGATAATGGTGATGAGTTAAATGAAATACTTTATGTATTAGGTTTTGAATATCAAAAATATTTGAACGAAAACACCTTCTTATTCGCACATACAGATGCTATTTATAGAGGCTTACGTGCTGGTTTTATGGATCTATTTGTAGGTGCAGGATATCACCCATATCAATCGAAGTACATTAATATCTTCGGAAAATTAGGTATCGGTGCTGCTGGTGGTCGTGTGGCTCCTGAAGGTGGGTTAATGATCTACCCTTCTGCAGGAATTGACTTAAAACTATTTAAAAACATTGCCATTAGTGGCCATGGTGGATATTATCGTGCCATTGCTGGTGATTTAGAAGCCTATACTTTCGGATTTGGTTTAAAGTACTTCGGATTAAACGGCGGAACATCTTCAGAAGAGAGCAGTACTTATCTTACAAGAGGGTTGCGTTTTGAAGTTCAAAATCAAAGTTATTTTGATGTTGCTAAAACAGATGATATTTACGACGCTACTGAAATTGACTTACAATTAATTGGCTTTAAAGTTAACTATGATTTAAATCATTCATTATATATTGCTGGAGAAGCTGGTTTTGCATATGACGGTCGTTCAGGTGGATATGCTCATGGATTAGTCGGTGGTGGTATATATAGTCCGTATTTTTTTAACAACAAAATGCGTGGATTTATAGAAGTTATGGCAGGAGCTGGCGGAGGTGCTGGTGTAGATACTGACGAAGGAATCATTATTCGTCCTACTCTTGGATTGAGTTATGATATCGTAAATCAGGTTTCTATAATTGCATCTGGAGGTAGATATTACTCTCCTTTTGGAAATGTTAACTCTAACAATATTAACATAGGTTTAAGCTTTAACCTTTCAACTTTATCTGTAAAAAATTAACTTTGTCATTGCTAAGAAAAACAATGATTTAGCTATTTTAATAAAAAGATTCTTTTTTCCCTTAAATTTTGGACACTAGAATCATACATATATAAATAAACAAGAGAAAAATGGATAACGGAATTTATGCAAAGTTCACCACTCCCAAAGGTGATATTTTAGTAAACTTGGAATATGAAAAAACTCCTGGAACTGTAGGTAACTTTGTTGCTTTAGCAGAAGGAAATTTAGAAAACTCAGCGAAACCACAAGGAACTCCTTATTATAACGGATTAAAATTCCACCGTGTAATTGCTGATTTTATGATTCAAGGAGGATGTCCTCAAGGAACAGGAACAGGAAACCCTGGTTATAAATTTGATGACGAAATTCACCCTGAATTAAAGCACGATGCTCCTGGAAAATTATCTATGGCAAACGCAGGACCTGGAACAAACGGTTCTCAATTCTTTATTACACACGTTGCTACTCCTTGGTTAGACGGTAAACACACTGTTTTTGGTAGTGTTGTTGAAGGACAAGACGTTGTTGATGCAATTGCTCAAGACGATACTATGGATGTTGAAATTATTCGTGTTGGTAATGATGCTGAAGCTTTTAATGCTGTAGAAGCTTTTAGAACTTTTGAAGGAGCTCGTGAAAAACGTGAAGCTGAAGCAAAAGCTAAACAAAAAGAATTATTAGATCAAGTAGCTGCAGGATACGATGAAACTCCAAGTGGTTTACGTTATAAGATCTTACAAAACGGAGACGGAAAACAAGCTACTAAAGGAGCTATGGTTTCTGTACACTATAAAGGTCAGTTATTAGATGGAACTGTATTTGATTCATCATATAAGCGTAAACAACCTATCGATTTTGCTATTGGTGTTGGTCAGGTAATTCCTGGTTGGGATGAAGGTATTCAGTTATTAAAAGTGGGCGACAAAGCTCGTTTAGTAATTCCATCTGACTTAGCATATGGTGCACAAGGTGCTGGTGGTGTAATTCCTCCAAACGCAACTTTAATCTTTGATGTTGAGTTAATGAATGTAAAATAATAATTTACAACATATTATATTTTAAATAAAGCCTTCATAGTTTGTGGAGGCTTTTTTTATACATCAATTCTACTTAATATTTAATTAATATTCATAACATTTAAAAAAGCTTTATTTAATAGATTTATCATAATTCCTTAAGAGGTGTCAGGTAGAAAAAAATGATTTTTACAACACCAAACAACCTCTTAAAATTTATGAAAACTACACTATCCCTATTATTCTCTTGCTTATTTAGTTTAACAATTTTTGCTCAAGAAGTTTGCACTACTCCTGAAGAAAACACAATTGATTTAAATATTATTAGCATTGACAAATGTGATATTACTGATAAATCACAAAAATTACCTCAAAAAAACACTAGAACATTGGCAGCTAGAAATAGAATTAAAAAAGTTAGAAAACAAATTCAAGAAAATCAATCTAATCTTAGTGCTAAATCTAATGTAACTATTATAACAACTAATAGTGACCTAACTCTAAAGAACACCTTAAAATCACAAACAAAAGAAGTGTTATTTTCAGTTGTAGAGGAAGTTCCTTTATTTCCTAGTTGTGAAAATAGCACGAAACAAAAAGCTAAAAAATGTTTTAAAGACAGCATGCAAAAACATTTTTCAAAAAATTATTATCCTGAAGTTTTTTCTCAAGAAGGTATACATGGTAGAATTTTAATTCAATTTACAATTGATATTTATGGCAACCCTAAAAATATTCAAGTAGTTAGTTCAAAACCAAGTGAAATTATTACAAATGAGATTAGTAGGATTATAAATAAACTTCCTCAATTTTCAGCTGGTAAAGAAAAAGGAATACCTGTAAATGTCACTTATTCATTTCCTATAAACTTAATATTAAATTAACATTTCAACAAGTTAATTTAATGTTATATAATTTTATTTTTGCAGTCCAAACCCCTTATAAAACCTAACATGAAGCTTTTTTTTAATGTTTGCTTATTTTTCTTAATTTCTCTTTCTTACTCTCAAGAGAAGTGTGAAACTCCTAAAGATGAAGTTCAAGATCTTAATACCATCAGCATTACAAAATGCTCTATTAACGATGTAAAAGAAGCTCTAGAATCTGAAGAAATTAAAGAAATTTCTACTAGACGTAGACATAGAAAATTAAGAAAAGTTAACACAATCTCTACGAATCCTAATGACATAAATAAACTTGAAAATAAAAAACTTCTTGTTGAAAAACTAAACTTAGAAGAAGACATTCTTACTTCAATTGAAAAGGTTCCTTTTCATCTTGTAGAACAAATTCCTTTATTTAAAGATTGTAAAAGAAAACCTATCCTGCAACAATCAAAATGTTTTGAAAAAGAAATGGTTCAACATATTGTAAGAAATTTTGATTATCCTAAAGAAGCTATTTCGAAAAAAATTGAAGGAAAAGTACTTGTACAATTTACAATTGATAAAGAAGGTAATGTATTTGATATTAAAGAAAAAGGACCTGAAAATAGTGAAATATTAGAAGAAGAAGCTAATAGATTAATTTCTACTCTTCCTAAATTTATTCCAGGAACTCATAAAGGGAAAGCCGTTAATATAAAATACGCCTTACCCATAATTTTTAAAGTTCCTAAAAGATAAACTTATCTTTTCTAGTTAAAATTATCTTGCTCTTAACCAGTAAATACAAAATAATTTTGTATTTACTTTTTTTTTGTTAAATTTACAGCGTTAGTTAATATTAAATTAACCTACCAAACCCTTAAAATAGAGCACAATGATGAAAAAACTCCCCTCAGTAGTAGCTGCTATGTTACTTTCTTTAGCAGTTGTAGGTCAAGAAGTATGTACCACTCCTGACGAAACGGTAGCTGATCCTAACAGCATAACTAAATGTGCAATTGAAGACACCGATAATGGTGCAGGAAAACAATTATCTATTGAAGTATCAACCAGAAGACGCGTGGTACGTAAAAACAAAGAAGCTGTATCCGCTATAGGAGGAATTAATTCTTCTCAAAAAGTAGCTGATATTAAAAAGAATACTTTGTTGGTTGGAAAATTAGAGCTCGAAGACAACTCTTCTACAATTGAAAAAATCCCTTTTAACTTAGTTGAAGAGATTCCATTATTTGAAAAATGTAATAATGTGCCTTTAATAAAACAAGCAAAATGTTTTGAAACTAATATGACCAAACACATTATTAAAAACTTTAACTACCCTAAAGAAGCGTTAGATGCTGGCATTCAAGGAAGGGTTTTAGTTCAGTTTACAATTAATGAGCAAGGAAATGTAGAAAGCATATTAATGCGTGGTCCTGAAGGAGGAGAATCTTTAGAAAAGGAAGCTAGTAGAATTATTAATAACCTTCCTAAATTTATTCCAGGTAAACACAACGGAAAGAATGTAAAAGTAAAATACGGTGTTCCTATTACTTTTAAAGCTCCTGGTGCTTCAAATACTAATACTTCTAAAGTAAACAGAACTTCAGTAGCCAACACTTCTAAAGTTGTTAAAGAAAAAGAAATTACAGATTTTGTAAAGTTTGCTGAAGTGCAAAGTATACCTCAATTTAAAGCTTGTACTAAGGTGGCTGATATGCAAAAATTAAACTGTTTTAATGAAAGAATGATTAGTCATATTCAAAGAAACTTTAACTATCCTGCTGGAGCTGCTGAGCAAAATATAGAAGGTCGAGTTTGGGTTCGTTTTATTATAGATAAAAACGGTGATGTAACTAATATTAAAATGAAAGGACCTCAAAATGGACAGTTATTAGAACAAGAGGCTAAAAAAATGGTAGCTAATTTACCTACCTTTATTCCTGCTAAACATGATGGAAAATCAGCAAATGTAGAATACTATATACCTATTACTTTTAAGTTAAACTAACGGGTAATAAAATACCTCAAAATAAAAAGCTTTAAACATAATGTTTAAAGCTTTTTATTTTACATAAGATTTATACCTATTTGCTCTTACTTATTATCTCTATTCCTTCTTTAAAAGTCGTAATCTTAAAATCTGGAAACTTTGTTTTAAACTTATCTGAAATAAATATATTATCATATTTGTACCTAGGCAATAGTTTTTGTAATTTATTTATTTGCTTATTAAATAAATTTTACCACTGTGTACGTAAAGTCTTGTTTAAAAACTTCTGATGCTATTTCAATCAATTCTTTATATGTAGGTCTACTATCATTACAAGGTAAATGCAAGTTTGATTATATATTTCTAGTGTATTACCTATCAAAGCTATGGCTCTACTAGCATCTGGTGTCCAAATTAAAGTTCTTTTAGTAGTATCTTTTAAGGCGGACTTTTAATTTTTTCTTTTGCTGAATATTATCAAAAATCAACGTATTGGTAATACTGTGTGTTTTATTAGGTCCATAAAACTCAGGAGCCCTACAAATAACGGCTTCAATAGTTTTATTGTTAATTTATTTAAATAGCATTTCAGCCATTTTTGCTCTTACAACTGATTTTCTTCCTATTGGTACAAATTGACTTTCTTCTGTTTGAGCTTCACTTGTTTTTGCATACATATAGGTATTGTCAAAAAAGACCAATTTACAATGATGTTTTTTACAAGCTTCAATAACGTTTTTCATCATTATCTCAAATTGATCTTCCCACATTTGAGAATTCATTGGAAGTCCAACTTTAAGGTATGCTATTTCACTTCCTTCTACTGCTTTTTCAGTTGTATTAGCCTCTAATAAATTAGCAGAAAAAAGCTCATCAGTCTCATGTATTTTCTTAGGGTTTCTACTAACTAACCTAATACTCTTTGTATAGTTTTTATACAATTCTCTCGTTAATTCTCCAGCTATTTGTCCATTAACTCCTAATACTGTTTGCATGCTTCTTAATTTTAATGATTACTACGCATTAGGCTCTACATGAATTAAAACATGACCTAAATCTGGAAATTGTTTTCTTAAATAATCTTTCAATTTATGGGCAATATAATGTCCTTCTTTTACTGTAATGGAGCCATCTACAATAGCGTGTAAATCTACATGATACCTCATTCCTGCTTTACGAACAAAGCACTTTTCTGTTCCTAAAACACCTTCTACTTCCAACGATTTTTCTCTTATATCTTCTATTAAATCGTCATACACATGCTCATCCATTATCTCACCTAAGGCTGGTCTAAAAATCAGGTAACTATTGTATAAAATAAAGAAAGAGGCTAATAAAGCTGCCCAATCGTCAGCTGTTTCATAACCTTCTTTAAAAATAAGTGCTATTGAAATTCCTATAAACGCCATTACAGAAGTGATTGCATCACTTCTATGGTGCCATGCATCTGCTTTTAAGGAAGAACTGTTAGTCTCTTTACTTTTTCTAATTACAATTTGAAAGGATATTTCTTTCCAAATGATAATTGCTCCTAAAACGAGTAACGTCCATGGTTTAGGAGTTTTATGTGGAGTTTGGATGTTCTGTATACTTTCATAGGCAATAATTGTAGCCGAAGTTACCAAAAAGGCTACTACAACAAAGGTAATTAAAGGTTCTATTTTTCCGTGTCCGTATGGGTGATTCTTATCGGCAGGTCTTTTCGCATATTTTAATCCTAATAACACCAAAATAGAAGAAAATATATCAGTAGTAGATTCAATTGCATCTGCTATTAATGCGTATGAGTTCCCAAAAACACCTGCTAATCCCTTTATAATTGCTAAACTAGTATTGCTAAGAATACTAAAATAGGTGGTTTTTATAGCTAACTCTTCTTTACTCATTGAATTATGATATTACTATCTCTTTTTATGAAGTAGTACGAAGGTACTTGAAAAGTATTAAATAAAAAAAAACCCACCATAGGCGAGTTTTAAATTGTATAAGAAGCATGTTAAATACTATTCTTTAAATACTCCTATATTTTCATATTTTTCCATACGTTGAGCTATTAAATCAGCTTCTTTTAACTCATTTAACTCATTGTAGGCTTTTAAAATTTGTTCTTTAACTGCTTCGAAAGTAGCTGGTCTATCAGAATGAGCTCCTCCTAACGGTTCTTTAATGATATCATCAACTATATTCAATTTCATTCCATCTTTAGCTGTTAACTTTAATGCTTCTGCAGCTTTTTCTTTTTGCTCCCAGCTTCTCCATAAAATTGTTGAACAGTTTTCAGGGGAAATAACTGAATACCATGAATTTTCTAACATATATACTCTGTCTCCTACTCCAATCCCTAAAGCTCCACCTGAAGCTCCTTCACCAATAATTATAGTAATAATAGGGGTTTTTAAGCAAGTCATTTCGAAAATATTGCGAGCAATAGCTTCTCCTTGCCCACGTTCTTCTGCTTCTAACCCTGGGTAAGCCCCTGGAGTATCTACAAAAGTTACAACCGGAATTCCGAATTTTTCAGCCATACGCATTAAACGTAATGCTTTACGGTATCCTTCTGGGTTTGCCATACCAAAGTTACGGTATTGACGTGTTTTTGTGTTGTACCCTTTTTGCTGGCCGATAAACATAAAAGACTGATCTCCTATTTTTCCTAAGCCGCCTATCATAGCTTTATCATCTTTTACACTTCGGTCTCCATGTAACTCCATAAAAGTATCACCACAAAGCGCCTTTATATAATCTAGTGTATACGGACGATTTGGATGACGAGATAACTGTACACGTTGCCATGCAGTTAAATTTTTATATATATCTTTCTTTGCTTTTGCTAATTTTTTTTCGATTTTTTTACATGTTTCCGTTACATCTACTTCACTTTCTTCTCCAATAATCTGACATTTTGCCAACTGATCTTGTAGTTCTTTAATTGGCATTTCAAAATCTAAATATTCCATTATTGTATATAATTTGATTTTCTAATTTTCTAGTTAGTCGTTTGTAAAGGCAAACATACTAAAAAATTGTACAGTTTACCTTGATCGTTTTTCTTAAAATACTATTTTTTAATCATTTTCTTTTTTATCGAAGAGGCATTTTTTAAAACTCCGTTAAGCAACACCACAAACAAAACAATGAAAGCACCATAGTAAAACTCTGGATTCATTTGTTCTTTTTCACCAAAAATTATGAGTGCTAAAACAATAGCATATATGGGTTCTAAATTAATGGTAAGCATTACTGTATAAGGAGTTAAATACTTCATTACTTTTACCGAAGCTATAAAAGCATACGCTGTACAAACACTACTTAACACAAATAAATATATCCAATCTGTTGTTTTAATTTGGAAAAATTCTATTGAAAATTGTTGTGTAAATAACATGTATAAGGTTACTCCTAAAACACCAAATAATAACTGATAAAAGGAAATCGTATTTGCATCATGTTTTTGGATAAATAATCCATTTAATACCGAAAATAATGCAGATAAAAAAGCCGATATCAAAGCATAAACGATTCCCAAAGTATATTGACTTTCAAAATTGAATATAATATACAGACCAGCAATTACGAGTAAGCCCAAAACGATTTCTATAAGCTTTATTTTTCTCTTAAAAAAGAAAGGCTCTATTAACGAAGCAAAAAAAGCTCCTGTACTCATTGTTACCAATGCTACTGATACATTTGATACTTTAATTGCTTTGAAGAAAGTTATCCAGTGTACAGCTATAATTACTCCTGAAATAGCAAACTTAAGTAACGCTTTTTTTTCTATTTTAAATGTTTTTTTTCTGATCAAAAAATACAGAGCTATAAAAATAACTGCTAAAAACATTCTATACCAAACTAAGGGAACTGCATCAATTGAAATTAATGCTCCCAGTATTGCTGTAAATCCCCAAATAAAAACGATTAAATGTAGATGTAAGTAGTTTTTTAATTTATCTCCTTGCATTTATATATAAGTAAATAGCGTATAGACCAAAAACAATATTTGGTACCCATACATTTAACAAAGCATTAGCGCCCGCTACTGCCCCTAATACTTCTGCTACCTTTAAAAAGAACACATAAATAAACATGACCGCTATTCCTATCGCCAAATTAGCTCCAATACCTCCACGAGTTTTTTTATGAGCTAAAGCTACAGCAATCATAGTTAAAATATAACTAGCAATAGGCAAACTGGTACGTTTATACAGTTCTACTAAATAAGCGTTTAAGTTTTTAATACCTCTTTTTCTAGACACATCAATGAATTTTATTAATTTTGGTGAATTCATTTCTTGTGCCATTATATTTTTGTAATTGAAATCGGTGGGAGTAAAAGTAAACGTTGTATCTAAACTTCTTCCTGAGAAAATACTATCTCTTCCTTTAAATATTTTACGAAGTTTCCATGAACTTAATTTAAACGTACTATCCTTTTCGTTCCAGTTAATATTATCTGCCATTAACTTACTCTTTAGCTTTATCCCATCGTATAAATCTATCGAAAAGTTATATCCTGAATTTCGTTTTAAATCGTATCTCTGGAGATACACATAACTACTATCATTCAATTGTAAACTAAACTCTCTAATAGAAGTATCAGTATACTTTTTCTTTTTTAAATACTCTTTTTCAAATGCTTTTCTTGTTTTACTACTTGTAGGCACAAAAAAGTGATTCATTAAAAGCGCTACCAAACATACAATAGTAGCTCCTATAAAATACGGATATAAAAACCTAGTAAATGATACTTGAGAACTGTTTATAGCTATAATTTCAGTGTTATTTGCTAACTTTGAAGTAAACAAAATTACCGCAATAAACAGTGCTAATGGCATGAACGTATTAGCGTAGTATATGATAAAGTTCTTGTAATAATCGTTTGCTACCTCAAAAAAAGTTAAGTTTTCATGACGTAAAAACTTGTCTATCTTTTCAGCAATATCAATTGCTACAGCAATAGGTATTAGAATTAATAGGGTAAACAGAAAAGTTACCAGATAACGCTTTAGTATGTACCAATCTAGTATTTTCAAATTACAAACGTTTATCCATTTGTTTTACCATTTTATCTTTCCATGTAGCAAAATCTCCTGCTATTATGTGTTTACGTGCTTCACGAACTAACCATAAATAAAACCCTAGGTTATGAATAGAAGCTATCTGCTTTCCTAACATTTCTCTTGAAGCAAATAAGTGACGTAAATAGGCTTTAGAATACATGGTATCTACCCAAGTAATTCCCATTTCATCAATTGGAGAAAAATCGTTTTCCCACTTCTTATTTTTAATATTAATACTACCATGTGCCGTGAATAACATTCCGTTACGTGCATTACGAGTTGGCATTACACAATCGAACATATCAACTCCTAACGCTATGTTTTCTAAAATATTAATTGGTGTACCAACTCCCATTAAATAACGTGGTTTGTCTTCTGGTAAAATTTCAGTAACCACTTCTGTCATTGCATACATTTCTTCAGCAGGTTCTCCTACTGACAACCCTCCAATTGCATTTCCTTCTGCTCCTGAGTTTGCGATATATTCTGCTGACTGTTTACGTAAATCTTTGTAGGTACTTCCTTGTACAATTGGAAATAACGTTTGATTGTATCCGTATTTTGGAGGTGTATTATCAAAGTGTTTTATACAACGATCTAACCAACGATGTGTCATGTGCATAGATCGTTTTGCGTAGTTATAATCGCAAGGGTATGGTGTACATTCATCAAAGGCCATAATTATATCTGCTCCGATGGTTCGCTGGGTGTCCATGACATTTTCTGGTGTAAAAAAATGCGTTGACCCATCAATATGGCTCTTAAACTTTACTCCTTCTTCATTAATTTTTCTTCTTCCTGATAAAGAATACACTTGATATCCTCCACTATCCGTTAAAATATTACGATCCCAATTCATAAACTTATGTAAACCTCCTGCTTGTTCTAAAATAGAGGTTTGAGGACGCAAGTATAAGTGATAGGTATTTCCCAAAATAATATCAGGATTAATTTCGTCTTTTAATTCTGATTGGTGTACTCCTTTTACTGTAGCTACGGTACCTACAGGCATAAATATTGGAGTTTCTATAGTTCCGTGATCAGTAGTAATAACGCCTGCACGTGCTTTACTTTTAGGGTCGGTTATTTTTAAGTCAAATTGCATAAGTGGCAAAGATACACATGTAAGTTGAATGTTTAAAAGTAGAAAGTTAAAAGTTTCTTATTACTAATTTTTAATTTTTTCTTCTTCTTCCAAACTTGGATTTAAAACCTGCTCTCTTCTTTGATTGTTTGTTTTTTTGAGGAGAGGCTTTTTGATTCTTTTTTTCCGCTTCTTCGTATGTTTTTGACGAACCCGCTACGAGTTTATTAATTTCATCCATTTCTTTGGATGTTAACTCTCTCCACTCTCCTACTTTTAAGTTTCCTAAAGTTACATTCATAATACGTGTACGCTTGAGTTTTTTTACTTCGTAACCTAAGTATTCACACATACGTCGAATTTGACGATTTAAACCTTGTACTAAAATTATTTTAAAAGTAGTATCATTAATACGTTCTACTTTACATTTTTTGGTAACTGTTCCTAAAATAGGGATTCCGTTACTCATTCGTTTCATAAAACGTTCATCAAAAGTTTTATTTACCGAAACTATATATTCTTTTTCGTGATTGTTTCCTGCTCGTAAAATCTTATTTACGATATCACCATCATTAGTAAGAAAAATTAACCCTTCTGAAGGTTTATCTAAGCGACCAATAGGAAATAATCGTTGTGGATGCCCCACAAATTTCACGATATTTTTACGTTCTTTACTATCAGTAGTACAAACAATTCCTACTGGTTTGTTTAACGCTATATAAATAGTTTTAGGTTTTTCTTTTAATGGTTTTCCATCAATTTTTACCACATCTCCTTCATGTACTCTATTTCCTAACTGTGTAGGTTTACCGTTTATAGTTACTCTTCCCTCAGTAATAAAGCGTTCTGCTTCACGACGTGAACAAATACCTGTACTACTAATGTACTTGTTAAGATTTATTGATGTATCGTTATTATTGTTTTCCATGTAATCAAAAAAAGACAGTCTCAAAAGTACTAAATATTGTCATTTCACGAATTAAGAGAATCAGATTTCTCGACTTCGCTCGAAATGACATACTTTCGAGACTGTCTTGTATGTTTTAGATTTTATCTTTTAAAACATGATCATTTTTTGTGTACAACGTGCTAAACTTGGTCTTCTTTCATAATCAAACCCAAGTGTAATCATGTGCGTTCCGTAATTATAATCTTGTGTTTTATTCATATTGATACTAAAACCATACGACATGTAAAGATTATTTTTCTTTAAACCAAGTAATGGTGCAATAGCATTTGGTTGAAAAAACTGGTCATTTAAGAACGTATAACTTAAACCAGCCCAAACATATCCATCTCTAATTCCTCTTCTTGCTTTAATATTCATATCTGTTCTAGAGCGTTTATCGGCTTCTCTATACTCTACTAGCATTGATGGCTCTAACTCAAAGTTTCTGCTTAATTTCGTAAAGGTGTAAGATGTAAAAAGCACATACTTTCTTAGTACTTCTGGTTCACCGGTTTGAAAATCCTCTATCTCTTTATTTAAGATGTTCATAATGTTTGCACTAATACTAAATCGTTCGTAACGATATAACAAACCTACATCAAAGTTTGAATTGTTTAAAGTTCTGTTTGATACTGTTTGTCCTGAGTTATTTTCTGATGTATCAATACCAAATTGCGTAAAGCTATAACTTAAAGCAAACGATAGAAAACTATCATGAAAGTCACTTAATGTTAAGTGACTTGCAAATGACAATTTTGCTCCTTTTTGAGTGGTATACCCGTTTTTATCATTAAATAACGTGATTCCTCCACCAAAAGTATCTGCGATACGTGCTTCAACTGTTAATGATTGTGTATCGGGTGCGTCTTTAACTCCAATCCACTGGCTTACTCCATTTAATCTAACCTGTAAACCTGTTCCTATACCTGCATAGGTTGGGGAAATTAAAAATGGATTGTCTGCCAAATGACTTACATATTGGGGTAATTCTACTTCTTGTGCAGCAAGTTTTACACTACTAAATACTACACTTAAAATTATTACTATTTTTCTCATTTCTTTTTATCTATATAGTGTAAAGTGTCCCATTATTTTCTTCTCTTGACCTGATAACTCTTTAAAGTAAATAGTATACCAATAATCTCCTGATGGTAATGGTGTACCTTCATAAGTACCATCCCATCCTTCTACAGAACCTTTAAACTCGGCAATGTTACGTGCATATCTATCATAAATAAACACTTGAATATCATGATATTCTTCTACTTCACGAGGGTACCAATAATCATTTGTTCCATCTCCGTCTGGAGTAAATAAGTTTGGAACGAAAATAGTAATATACTCTCCTCTTATAGTTACTGTTTCCTCACAGCCTCTAGCATCTCTTACCGTAATAGTGTAATCTTTTGTTTGTAAGATTAAGAACTCATTATCTGATCCAAAATCACCTCCATCTACACTATACTCATAAGGTGGTAATCCAAAATCTGCATTGGCTATTAAAGTATTCTTAACCGAATCATCAATATCTAAGGTTAATGCTTGAATATCTTCAATACTAATTGGACTACTGGTAGAACTTTCAGAACATGAAGTTATTGTATGTGTTGCTGTAACATAGTATCCTGTTCCTGCTGGTACATCAATAAATTCTCCTGTATTATTTGTTACTACAGGGTTTCCTATTCCGTCATATAATGTGTAAGACATATTAGCTCTATATGCTTCATCAACTATTGCTTTAATAATATTTCCTACCTCACAGGTATATGCAAAATCAACTGTTAATTGTAAATCTACTGGTTCAGCCGTAGTTACTCTAATTGGATCTGCAACATTACAACCTGCTTCATCTCTTACTGTAATGTAGTAAGACGTACCTGCTTGGATGTTTTCTGCAGCTCCTAACACAATTGTATTTGTTGTATATGGTGTTGGTTGCTCTATATTATTAATACTTACGTAGTAAGGTTGTGTTCCTCCTTGTGCATCTAACTCTATTGTTGGAGTTGCATCGTTAATACAGGTTTGTTCTGTAACTCCTACCAATGTTGCTGTAAATTGTTGTGGTTGATCAACAACTACATTAATAGTATCAATACATCCAACCTTATCTTTAACAGTAATGGTGTATGTACCTGCTGCTAAGTTTCTGAACACATTATCGGTAACAAATTTATTTGTTGGATCTGTACTAATATTGTATTCATATCCTGTTAAGTTTCCTCCTGAGGCTAATACTGTAATAGTACCATCGTTTCCTCCAAAACAACTTACATCTGTATGGTTTTCAGCAACTACTAAAGGTTGTGGCTCTACGATAGGATGTGGTGCAGTATCTTCTGTACATACTTCTCCAAATCTGTTAGTACTTCTTACTCTAATTTTATATGTACCAACATTTAAACCTCCAAAAGTATTTGATGTTGTCCATGTTCCATCAATCGGGTTATTACTACCATCTAACAATTGATATTCGTAATTACCGAAACCGCCTGTTACAGTTGCTGATAACACTCCATTAGCATCTCCATTACAGGTAACAAATCCTGAATCAACTACCAAAGTTGGTACTAAAGGTTCGTATGCATTGACTGTTACTACAACTGTATCTTCACAATTATTATCATCACGTACATAGAATGTTTGAGAACCTGAACTTACGTTTGTAAACGTATTGTCAGGACCAAAATTCATTCCATCGCTACTATATTCATAAACGCCTGTACCTCCTATTGCACTCACTACTACGGTTGCATTAGCATTGTTACAAGTTATATCTGCAGTAATATTTGCCGAAGCTTCTACTTCTGAAGGGTCAATTATATCCACCTGCCTTGTATACGAACAGCTATATTTATTATCTCTAACAATTACTGTGTAATTAGTACCCGCTGGTAAATTGCTAAATGTATTTGATAACTGTTCTACTTGCGTTACTCCGTCAGGATAGGTTAAAATATAACTATAACTTACAGTTGCATCTTGTGTTTGACCTCCTGTTACATTAGTTACTTGAATGGTTGCCGTTCTTTCTCCTTCACATAAGTTTGGAGTAACAGTTACATCTGCTGCCATATTTGTAGTTGGCTGTAATGTAAATGTAAATGTTTCTTCACACCCTGTAACATCTCTAACTGTTGCTGTATAATTACCTGCTATTAACCCAGTAATTCTTCTATTACTATCAAAATTTTGAACTGGTGTAGCTGGTGCTGCATCATTTACTAATTGATACTCATATGGTGCCCAACCTCCTTCAGCTTCTAACAAGATTTCTCCAGAATCAGTAACATTACAATTAATATACGTTGGTGTGCCTGTTAATGCTAATGCGTTTGCTGGTTCTTCAATTATAAAGTTTTCACTTTGTGCTTCACAGAATGGTGTATTCGTCATACTTACAACCACATAATATTCACCTGCTACTAAATTAGTAGTAATTGTTTCTGGAGTACCTCCTGTACCATTTCCTGATGTAATAGCAGTTGGGTTACCTACTTCAAATACTTCGTAAGTATAAACATCTGTATATGGTGGTGTAGCTGCACTAAGATCTATTGTTGCACTTCCTGTACCACCAAAACAAGCTCTTTGAACATTACTTACTAATATATCAAAGGTAGGTTCTGGTTGTACTGTGTGATATTCTTCAAAAGTACATCCTGTTGCTGCATTGTATATCTCAATTGTGTAATCATCAACCGGTACGTTATTAAATACTGCTGCATCTGCATCTGATACCACATTTAATGTTTGTGTATAAGGAGTAGCTCCTGTTCCTGTTATTGTATACTGAATATTTGGTAATGCTGGCACTACTTTTACAGTGATATTCTCTCCTGTATTACAGTCTGTATCTTTAATTACTCTGATATCAGCTGCTGTCATTGGAGTAAATGGAGCTATCCTTACTACTCTAGATACAAAACAATCTGTATTTTCATCATATACTTTTACTGTATAATCTCCTCCAGCTAAATTAGTTGATATATATGTAAAGTTACTATCGTCTTGTAATACATCACCTGTTGCATTATCTTCAAACACAACTCGAACATAGTTTCCTGTTCCTCCTATAATCGCTGCCTTATCAACTGTAATTATAGCATTGTTTGTTGTATTAGTTCCTGCCGTACAAGCAAACTGTGTTACAGTAATGGCGTTTGAAATATCAATAATATCATTTTGATTAATACTTACAGTTACATCTGTTGTACATCCATTTACTCCCGTAGCTGTAACTATATAGTCATCTGCTGGTAAGTTCGTAAATACCGTATCACTTCCTGTTAAAACAGCATTAAATGTTCCTGATACATTATTAATCTCATAACTTAATGGTAAAATACCATTATCTACTGGTGAAACTGTAACTTCTCCTGTTGATGTTCCAAAACAAATATCTGTTACTGTAGCTACTGCCGTGAAATTAGGAGTTTCAGCATCTTGAATTTCAATAGTTTTAACTACTGAACATTCTGGTGTTGCTCCTGCATCGTAAACTGTTACGGTATATGTTCCTGCTACCGTAGGATTTAGCGTTAATGTTGTACCTCCTAAATTCGTTCTTCCTGCTGCAATACTTGGTCCTGCAACTTCATAATCATACGTACCTGAGCCTGAAGTTACTTCTAATGCTACAGCTGCTGCCATTGGTGGACTACATGTTAACTTCTTAGTCTCTTTTAACGTAAATACTAAATCTGGTGTTATTGTTACATTTGATGTATTTGTTACAGTACCTACACATCCATTAGAGTCTACTACATTTACTGTATAAGCATCTGCTGCTAAATTGGTAAATGTATAATTTGCAGCATTCAGTATTTGCGTTTCTACTACTCCACTTCCGTTAGATAATGTATAGGTATAAGTACCTGTACCTCCTGTTGCTGTTACTGCTATACTTCCTCCTACTGAAGAATCACATGAATTGTCATTTTCAGTTACAGTAAATCTTACCTCTGCTGGATTTGCTATGATTACTTGATCACTTGACTCACAGTATAATCCTGTAGCACCGTTTTTATCTCGTACTACTACTGTATAATCTCCTGCTGGTAAGTTCGTAAAGATATTGTTTGAACTATAGGTGTTACCTGCGTAGGCAGTTCCTAAATTACTTGTTTCTTCTAATTGGTACACATAGTCTCCCCAACCTCCTGTTGCTGTGGCTGTAATAGTTGCATCTGAACCATTGTAACAGCTTACTAATGGGTTAGCAACTCCTGTTACTGATAACGGAGCACTAGGTTCGTTGATTGTAAAATTAGCCGTTCTTGCTGTACAAGCAGTTGGTGGTGCTGTATCTGTTAAGGTAGCTATGATATAATAAGTGGTTGTTCCTGATAAATTATTTACCGTAATACTTCCTGATTGCGGTGTGGCTTCAGTCCTCACAACTGAGTCATCAGCTGCATTGTATAGTGCATAGGTATAATTACCTGTGTATAATGTTGCTGCTGTGCTAAAACTTAGCGTAACGCTACCATCATCGGCACTTTGGCAGGTTTCATCAGTAACATCAGTGACTAATAAGTCATAATACGGTCTGTCATCTACGGTGTAGTAAGTTTCAATAACACAATTGGTTACAGGATTTAAAATACTTATTTTATAATCTCCTGGTTGCAATCCGTTAAAATCACCCGAGGTAACGTTGTTCTGAGTAACTGGACCATAAGTGGTTGTGTTGATTCCTTCAATAGTAATGTTTGTAGGTACCGTATTAGGTGTATAGGTAACAGTGATATCTTCTTCTGTATTACAAGTAATCACATTATCTTCCGCTACCACAGGGTCACTAATTTCTTCAAATGGGGCAATCGTATCAGAGGTTGTTACAGAACACCCTTGGTCGTCATATAGGGTTATAGCAACCGTACCTCCTGAAGTATTTGTTGTTGTAAACTCAAAGTTATTTTCATCTTGTGTTTCGGTAGCTCCTGAATTAGGTGTGTAAACAAATACTACTCTTGTGTAATTTCCTGAACCTCCTGTAATATCACCTGCAGTATTTAACACTGTAACCGTTGCTTGGTTTACCGTATTTGTACCTGCAGTACAGGCAAACTCGTCTACTTGCACTGGGTCTGATAATGTTAGTGTAATTGGAGCGTATTCATCTATTACAATATTGTTAACCGTAAAAGGACATCCATTTGTTCCCTCTCCTGTAACTGAGTATGTTCCTGGTGGTAAATCTGTTATTACATTTCCTGTAATCGTTCCTGCTGGTGGTGCTATGCTATACGTTAATGGTAAAATACCATTATCTACAGCTGTTAAAGTAATTCTACCTGAATCATCCCCTGAACATAAACTAGCCTCGGCTACTGCCGTGAAACTAGGGAAAACAGGGTTCTCTACAGTAATCTGTTTCGTCTCAGAACACCCTGAAGTTACATCAGTAACTGTTACATTATGTACTCCTGGTGATAATGATCCTACATTTACAGTTGTTGCCGGTGAAATGATAGTTCCTGTTGTACCAGTATCAAATGAATAATCATAATTCCCTCCTGTACCAGAAGTGATATTTATTTCTATTTGTCCATCATTACCAGGGACACAAGTAGCGTTTCCTGCTGGTCTCAAGTCAAAGTCTATATCTGGATGAACTATTACTCCATTCAGAGTGTCAGTACAACCATTTGCATCTCTTACAACAACATCATAACTACCCGGTGTTAATCCTTCTGCTATATAAGTCGTATTAGTCGTTGGAGAAGTAAATGTAGTTCCTCCATCTACAGAATAACTATATGGAGCTGTACCATTATTAACATTAATAGTTATTGTTTTATTTACATCACAACTTGTTGGAATTGCTGAATTTATAGTTGGTCTTTCACTTACCATTAAACTTTCTGGTCCTACTGTTCTTGTACAGCTATTTCCATTACTATCGGTTATAGTTATATTAATACCTGTTACATCTAATGCTGGGTTTATTACATCTCCATAAGCAAATTCAATAGTATTTCCTATAATTGTTGCATCTCCTGGAGTAAAATTAGTGGAAGAGGATACTGAATAAGTGTATGGTGCAGTACCACCTGTTACATTGTCTACTCGTATTACTCCATTTCTACTACATGTTATTGTATCATCTACTACTGTAAGATTTGCATTAATAGGTGCAGTTTCTAATATTTCAATATTTGGACTAGCAAATGTACAGGTTCCTGCATTATTTTCAATCTCTAAATAATAAGTTCCAGGTGCTAAAGTTCCATTTGAAGTTGGTAAAATAGGATCTAAATTACTCTGAGAACCTGTTTCTATTGAAGTAGAAGCACCAGTTGTAACGTCAAGGTTGAAAAGTTCCCAACTAATTGGTGGTACACCTCCATTTAATAAGTTAGATTTTGTATCATCAATATCAAACTGTAAGCTACCAGTTGCCCCTCCATTACATGACTGACTTAGAATTGAAGGAGTTATTACTACGTCAATGTCAATAATAAAAGTATCGTCAACTTTAATACAATCATCATCTCCTAGATCTCTTACAAAGAAGTAATAAGTTCTTCCTGGGGTTAAACCAGTAAATGTATATGTTGTAGAAGCTGTACCTCCAACAGGCTCCCACCCACCAGGTCCTGGTGCATTTTGTATTGTATTATAAGTATATTCATATGGACCAATACCACCCGTCACATTTACTACTGCTTCTGCACCTGTACTACAATCAGCTGAATTAGTTGTAACATTTACAACTAAAGGGCTCACCTCATATGGCATTGTATAAGAACCTAAGTTATTTAAACAATAAGTTATTGATTCTGTGGCTATATCAGTTATTCTAATAGCTGGAAAACTTACAGTACCATAGTTAAAATCTGGATTTCCTGTTGTACCTCTAAAACTAGGGCTATCTTGCCAAGTAACTCCATTATCAACACTATATTGAATTTTTTGAGAAGGGGATACTGGTGGTACGCCAGTAAAATCATAACCAAATAATGTCTCATTACCTATAAAAGGAGTTCCACAAATAGGTCTTACTGGTACTATTGTTGCAACCAAAGCAGGAGGATTAGTTAATGTAAAACTAAACGTATCCTCACATCCTAAATCATCTGTGATTGTAATTGTATATGAATCTGCTATTAAATTGTTAAAACTAAAATTAGTCCCCGAGAAATTATTAATTGTGTCAATAATTGTATTCGAACTATCTCTAATAACAATAGTGTGAGGAGCTTGACCTGTGTTTGTTACTATTTGACCGTCTACACTACCTGTGTCTCCATTACATGTTGGTTCATTCACAGTAGCGGTAATATCAACTGGTGTTATTGTATTAATAACTACATCTTCAATAAGATATTCACAATACGGTGCAACTCCATTGTTATCTCTTACGTAAACATCATAAGTTCCTGCTGCTCTTGTAACAGGGTTTGTTGTATCAAAAGTTCCTGCAGGAGAGCCGTCGTTTACTACTGAGTACACGTATGTTCCTGCACCAGTTCCTCCCGTTGCATTTATTAAAATTTCTCCGTTTGTACAACTAGCATTGGTAACATCAGCTGTAGCAAATAATTGAGGGTTAATAGTTACAGATACATCTGCAAAACAACCTTTACCATCTTGTACTCTTACAGTATGGTTACCTGGTGATAATCCTGAAATAGTAAATGGATTTGTGCTTACTGGAGTGAAAGTTGTGCCTCCATTTAAACTGTATGAATAATCCCCATTTCCAGTTAAAACAGTTACTAATATTTCTCCATTTGTTCCATCATAACACTGAGCTTCAGCAGTAAAAGTTACCGCTTGCGATGGGTTTATTACTACAGTTACTGGTGATGAATCACAACCCAAACGATCTGTAGCTACTACTGTATACGTTCCTGCTGCTACATCTGTAAACTCTGTCGTAGTTGTTCCTACCGATGTTCCTCCATTATCAAATAACTCATAACTAAATGGTGCCCCATTTCCTCCGCTTCCATCTGGAGTAATTGTAGCTCCTGTAGCAGGATTACAAGTAATCTCTTTTGTTATGGGTGCTACTACTGTTACTACACTTGGATCTGTTAAGGTTGCGCTTACTGTTTGCTCACATGCTGCAATTCCTCCTACTGGACGAACTTCAATTGTATGTGTTCCTGATGTAAAGTTTGGTATAACAAATGGATTATTTCCTGAAGTACTTACCCAACCTGCTCCTATATTATATTCAAACTCAGTTGGTGGTGATGATGGAAAACTTGCTTCTACTTCTATACTTCCATTATTGTCTCCTAAACATGTAGGATTTGTCGTGTTTATAACTGCTGCTGTAAATTCTTGATCTGCTGCTACTGTTACCAATACATCTTCTGTACAATTACTTCCATAATCTACAGTTACTGTATGAGCTCCAGCTGCTACATTATTAAAAATATTAGCATTTGCTCCTGTTTGTGCTGCAGCCCCATCTAAAGAATAAGTATAACTAGCATCAAATGGTGTTATGGTGATATTTCCTGTACCATCACAGTTATATACTACAGTACTTGCAAATGCTGGTACTGCTGGTAAATCTGCTATTGTTAAGGTGTCTAAAATTCTTTCACAGCCATTTGAATCTTCTACTTTTGTCTCATAATCTCCTGCTGGTAAATTAGATACTGATGTTCCTGCTATTTGTGTATAAGCTCCTCCTCCTACTAATCTATAATAATAAATGTAAGGTGCTGTTCCACCTGTTGGTGCTGTAAAACTTATCGTTCCTAAAATAGTACCTGTAGGGCTACACATTAAGTCTGTTTTACTTGCTGAGCCTCCTGCTAATGCTGTTGGAACATTAATCGTTTCTGCTGATGTGGATACTGGTGGACATCCGTTTGCATCACTTACTGTAATTTGATAAGTACCATCTCCTAATCCTGTAAAACTGTAATTAACATCTGCTGATGGTCCTTGTACAAATGGACCTCCTGGTCCTGTAACTGTTACGGTATATGGTGAGGTTCCGCTGCCTACTGTTACATTAATTGTTCCTGTATCTGTACTACAATTTGGTTGTGTTGATGTACTGCTTACGGTTGGTGCTGCTATTTGATTAACTGTTACTGTATCTGAATATTCACAGTAATTTGTTCCTCCATTTTTATCTCTTACATACACCGTATAAGTTCCTGCTGGTTTATCTATTGGACTAGATGTATGCGTGGTTTGATTTCCACCTGAATCCTCTACAACAAACACATAACTACCATCTCCTCCATTTGGAGTGATTTGTATTTGTCCGTCATTACAAGTTGCGCTCACAGGTACTATGGTAGCTGTTAGCTGTGGTAAAATAGTTGCATCTTTTGCTGGAATTGTACAGCCTAATCCGTCTCTTACTTCAATACTGTAAGTACCATCTGTTAACCCTGTGAAAGTAAACTCATCTGGTGTAGCTACATCTGGGTTTTGCCAAATTCCTCCATCAATCCTAAACTGGTAATCATTATTACCCGATGTAACTTCTACACGAATCTCGCCATTTCCACTTCCATCATAACATAATGTAGGCGTTAAATCAAAATCTACTGTATTTGGTTCTATAACAGGTACACTTACAGGTACACAAGTTGTACTCGCAATATTAATTTGTACGTCGTCTATAAAATTCCCTACAGTGTTATTTCCTCCAGCTGTTGATAATGCATCAAAAGCAATTATTGTGGTTGATTGCCCTACTGGAACGGTATAACTTCCTGTATAAACTTTCCAAGCGGTGTTATTTGTTTCCATAGTTTCAACAACTCCGGCTGTGGCTAAATCACCTCCTATTTTCACTGTTGCTCTATCTAAACCACTTCTTCCTCTATGCGCTACAGACCAAGTAATTATATCTCCTGGTTGAGTACAGTATTCTTGATATAATGATGATACTCTGTTAGCATTTAGTTCTGCAAAAGAGTTTCCTTCATAAGCGGTAACACCATTAAATCCATTGTGCCAAAGCTCTATTTGATTATCAGACGCAGTAGAATCCCAACCTGGTATATCATCTTCATTATAAAATCTGAATCTTGTTGTTGTTTCTGCTGGTCTTTCAAAGCTTCCATTTTGGAATAGTTTAGCTGTACAACCACATTCGTTACAATTTCTACTATCTCTAACCATTACAACATAGTCCGTAGCTCTTGGTGGCACGTTATTAAATACATTGCTACTATGCCAACTAGCACCTCCATCAATACTATATTCGTATGGAGGGATTCCTCCTGTAGCAGTAGCTGTAATAGTTCCTGTTGCAATATTACAAGTTACTTCTTGAGTTACCGATGCTGCTAAGGTTAATTCTTCTGGTTGCCCTATTGTAACATTACCTAAATCAATTACACAACTTGCCACTCCTGCATGACCTTCTCTTATAAACACATTATATGTTCCCGCTGCTAAACCTACAACTCTATAAGGGTTATCGGCTGTCATTGACCAAGTTGCTCCACCATCTGTCGAATACTCAAAACTTCCTCCTATAACGTTATTTGCTGATATTGTGATTGACCCATTATCTGAACCATAACACTCACTATCTGTAGAGCCTACGATACTTCCTGAAAATTCATTTCCTGCATTTACCCTAACTCTAATATCTTCTACGCAACTACCTCCATAGGTTACTTCAGCGGTATACCCTCCTACTGGTACATTATTAAATACACCCGTAGTATTTGAGTTTCCGTTTAAAGTATAAGTATATGTTCCTGCAGGAGTAGCTGTTATTGTTACGTTTCCTGTACCATCACAATTATATACCACAGTACTTGTTACATTTGGTGCTGATGGTAAACCATTTATAGTTACATTATTTAAATCTATTATACATCCACTTGCGTCTATTGCTCTTGTGTTGTATGTTCCTGCAGGGAGCCCTGTTACTGGATTATTTGCTGCTAATGTATAAGTTGCAGCTGAACTTAACTTATAATAATATGTATAATTAGGAGTACCTCCTGTTGGTGCTGTATAGGTTATAGTACCAAAAGTAGTTCCTCCAGAGGTGTTACATTCTAAATCAGTTTTTGTTGCACTTCCTCCATTAAGTGGTGCTGGCTCATTTATTACTACATTAGGAATTTCATATAAACACTGATAAGAATTTTTTGATGCCCTTATATAAATGGTATAAGTTCCATCACCTAAACTATCAAAAGCACCTGTAGTGTTCCATGTAGCATTATCAATGCTATATTCTACTGCATATCCTAAATTATCTCCATCAACACTAACGTTAATAGTACCATCAATTAAACCATTACAAGTTACATCTGTTTCTGAATGAGTAAAAGCTAATTCTGGCTCTACAGTAATTTCTACTGGGTCTGAAATTGTATAACAGTTATTATCATCAATAACAATAAATCTATATATTCCTTCACTACCAACAGGCACATTGTAGGTGTATGGGTTTGTTGCTGGTATTAAAAACGCAGTATTAGGAATATCTGATGGGTTTGTATATAAATCTGTTCCCTGACTCGTCCATACAGCAAAATTATAATTATTACCTGACGATGTGTCTAATGTTCCTCCACTTGCAGTTAACTGAATAATTCCGTCTGAACTTCCTGACTCACAAGTTATATCTTTAGTTTTTAATGCGGTAAGTACTAACTCATCTGGTTCATTAATAACAGTCGTTTCTGTAGCGGTACATTGAGGTGTTGTAACTCTCACTGTGTAAGCTCCACCATCTGTAACATTAAAAGTAAAATCGTTATTAGCAGTTGGACCTTCTATTCCTACTACACTTCCACCTTGTAATAATTCATATGTATAATCTCCAGGTACATTATTTACCTGAACTCTTATTTGTGCTGAATCATTAAAACACTGCATAGGTGTTGTAATGACGTCTATATCTATGTCATTTTCCTGAATATTAATAGGAGGAAAAGTATATGTACATGAAGCAGCAGACGCACTACTTACACGAATTGAAAGGTTATAGTTTCCTGCAGCTGTTAAATTTGAAAAAACATTACTGTTTTGAAAAGGAGCATTATAACCTCCAGGACCTGTTAAACTGTATTGATAACCTGCTGGTATATTGTTTACAGTAATAGACCCATTGTTACCACATAAAATATCCTGTGTAATAAAGGTAGGATTTAAAGTTGCTTTGTACACATTGAAGTAGTAACTTTTAGGGCATCTTCCATCATATAAAACATCTAAACGATATTCTCCAGCATCTGCAAAGTTTCTAGAAAATTCTCCGCTTCCTATTTCATTCCAAGTACACCCTGTATTTACATTAGGACATCCTGATTCTGTTACATCGGTACAAGAAGATTCATCCAATTTAAACCATTGTACTGTTGTAGCTGAAGAGGTATCAAATGGTAAATTAATAGTTCTAGAACCACTATCACCGCATAAGTAAACTTCAGCTAACTCTTCTCCATTACTTGCACAAGTTAATACTTGGTCTGCAAATGGTTGCAATGGATTTGGTTCTGAATTATATCCTACAACATTTATGGTTTCTTCAGCATTTATACATCCTGATGCTGCTGAGGCTATCTTATTAACTGTGTAAGTTCCTTCATTGGTTACATCAAAAGATGGTACTGTAGTAGTTCCTAATAAAGTACCCGAGGCATCTCTCCATTCGTATGATTCAAACCCTGCTCCAACAGTTAATGTTATACTAGAACCACACATTACTTGTGTCGTTTCAAAAGAACATCCACTTGTATCAACTAAAAAGTTTGAAGTACCAACTATACCAAAATCACAATCATCTATACCTGCATAACTTGGCTCATTATTAACTACAACTCCTCCTCTAACTCCTTCGTATCTGGCAAAAGCTTGATTTCTAACTTCATTAGAACACACATCTCTTAATTGACTACAATCTGTTACTACTTGAACGTGCATACGAATATTATAAAGGGCGCCTCCCTCTAAAACCATATTATCTGGTACTGAAATCTCTAATTCAGCTCTATTATCATTAGCTGCGCTTGGTGGATCGTATGCTGTTATAGATACTCCTGGAGGTAAATCTATATCAAAACGTGTTCCATCTGGAGCCACAGAGCCATTTGGTGCTGTAGTTGTTAATAAATCTACATTTTTTGGTAATCTATCTGTAATTATTGTATTTCTAGCATCATCTGTTCCTACATTCTGAAAACTTATATTGTAAAACAATTCACTCCCTAAACCTACAGGTGTACCTTGTATATCATTACCACTAGCATCTTCTATTGTTTTTATTAGTTGTACTTTAGGCTCTATAATTTCAACTGCTAAAGCATTTAAAAATGGCCAATATACATCTCCACTTGTTGTAAAATTAACATGAATAGTTTCTTGTCCGTTAGTTATAACACTATTATTAGGATTACTTAATTCATATAAATCTACATCAAATCCTAAAGTGTTTTCACTATCTGGAATCCTTGAAGTTAAATATTGATCATCTATACTAATAGAGCCATTAAAAAAATTATATTCCCACTTTCTGTCCCACCATGGGCCAACTTGGTTTCTTGGATTAACATTTGGTGTATATTGATCTATATAATTTCCAGTACCATTCTCTCTATTATTAATTTGAAAACTATCACCTGGTATACTTCTATCTCCTTCTAAGGTAGCAGCAAGTAAACTAACCCTTACAGGTGCAGGGTTCGATGGGTTACCAACAGGAACAGTAATAAAACCTGAATATGATATAGGCACATCATTATTTCCATCAACATTTGCAAAACCATCAAAAATAGATATGTTTTTACTTGACTCTGTTTCGTTTTCATAAACTACGACCATTGTCCAACCTCCAGAACCTCCTAGACCACCTGAATAATCTCTTCCTCTTGTTGCTCTAATGTTAGCTGCTACATAAGTACCATTATGCCCTTCCGGGTTTACAGTTGCTAACCCTTGAATATCTGAAGTAATGTCTTTATAACATATATAAGCAACACCATTATCATAAATTAGCTCCCTCTTTGTAACATCACTCGCATCTGCTTCTATATCTTGATAATTTCCTCCTGGTAATTTGAATTTTATTTGATATGGATTATATCTCCTACTTTCTCGTCCCCCCCAAGTTTCGTATGGATAAACACCAGCCCAATACAATCCTGCATATACTACTCTAGAACAACTTGGTAAGTTTAACTCATCTGAACTTGATGAATCTGTAGAAGAATCCCCATCAATGTCAATATACTGCATATTAACAGTTCCGTTTGAACTAGATCCATCGTAAGGGTCTTCTGGGTCATACCCCCATTGATCAATACTTAAAACATTATTGGCTATAAACGTAATATCACCTTTAATATTAATACCTCCTGAACTTCCATCTGGCTTAACAACTCTCTGATCAAAATAAGGCGTTGATGGCGGTCTTAATGCCTTCTCTTTAGGAAGCCTTTTTATTAGTTTTTCATAACCTACCGTCTCATCTAAAACTACTTGTGATGGTTTTGATGTTGGTTTTTGTTTCTCCTGAGAAAAGCAAAAAAAGGTTTGTAATACAATTATTAGTAGGGTAATTATTCTCTTCATAATATCAATTGGGGAAATTAATTAATCAAGTTCTTTTATTTTATTATATTATTTAATTTGAATGATTGCTTTACGATCATAAAAAGCACCATTTAAATTTGTATTGTACATTTTAATCGCTTCCGATCTATCTGTTGTTTTAAATATATATATATGCATGTAGCCTGTTTTTGGATCTACAAAATAATCTGCATCTATGTCATCGTTTCTTAATTCATCTACATTTCTATCAGCTAATGCTTTCTGAGAATTTACGTATACTCGTAAATAATATCCGGGCTCAACTCCTTCGGCCTGCATCGGATAAACCCTCGCTGGTGGTTGAGTTTTTGGCTCTTCATAACTACTAAGCTCTCCTCCTAAAGTGATTTTCACCACATACACAGGATCTTTAGTGGTTTTTTTAACTTTTATTGTTGAGTTATCTTTTTTCTCATCATTCTTTTCAAACAAACGAGTTTTATCGTTAAAATCATCTACTTTTTCTATTGCATCTTCCTCTTTAGCAAATCGATCTATATACACGTAGTATAATTTTTTATTCGGTTCAAACACATATTTTGCTTCAATATCTAATCGGGCCCATTTATCTATCAAAGCTTCTGCATTTTCTTTACTTCTAAATTGGTCCGAAACCACATAATACATAGTTCCTCCTCCACCAGAGCGAGTTACAGTACTCTTACGCCATGGTTTATTTGATCTTCTTCTTAATGTGGTATCTTTTGTTTGAGCACTATCTTTAATAATTACTGTATTAGTATTGGTAATTACTTTAGGAGCCGGTTGGTTTTTCAGTATTCGTAATACTTCATCTATCTTTTTATTTAAAATATCAATAGAATCTTGCGCTTGTTGAATTTCGTCTGATAAGTCGTTATGCTCAGAATTTTTATATTCAACTTCTTTTTTCGGAGTTCTTTCTGGTAAATTAACTTTTACATTACCCGTTCTTCTTGTTGGACGCTCTCTTGTATATGTTTTTTTACCAAAATTATAAATTAGTCCTACCTCATTTGTTGCTGCAAAACTACTTTTTTCGTAACTAAATCCTATCGCTAAATTTTCTGAAAGGTTTATTCCAACACCAGCTGAAATTCCATACGTATTATCATAACCCGCTTTAACCCAACCTGCTTTAGGTAAATCTACTATAGCGCTCCCCCCAAAACCAAAATCATCATTCCCTGGTTTTCTAGCGGTTGCTAGGAATCTTACATCAGCTCCTTCAAAAAGCCCTGATGCGTACGTAAATTCATGAGAATACATTAAGTGCCCCGAAAATGTTTTTTCTCCAAAAGAAGTAGCCATTTCACTTCTTTTAAGATTAAAGTCTACTAAATTCTCGAAAAAGACACCAACATCAAACTTTCCAATAGACAGCGTTACTGCTGGTTGAAAATTAACCACCGGATCGTCTTGATAATTACTTAAAAAAGTATCGTCATCATCAGCAACCAAAACTTTACCCCAGTTTAAACTTCTTCTACTGTATAAAAAGTTAAAACCAAAGGTTAAATCCATGGTTTCATTTAATTGTAAACGATGTGCATAATTTGCTAAAGCACCAAAATCTTTTACCGACCCTACATCTTGCTGATATATAGCTACTCCTGCTCCAACATTTTCTCTCATTTTCCCTGAATACGTAAGCACATATAAACGGGGATTATCCTCAAAATCTATGTTACTATTTCTTACTATAGCTGAAAGAGATGTTTTGTTTTCTCGTAATGCAGAAAATGTTGGCACGGTTAAAAAGCGATTAAACTTCATAAAGTTACGAGAACTGAAGCTATTATATTGCTGTTCATTACCAGAAGTTTGCGCTTGTATAACAAACACATTTAATATCAATATAATAAATAAGGTAATTTTTCTAATCATGCTAACTTTTTAGTTTAAAACAGATATCGTTCCAGCTTTAATCAATTTGTCTTCTCTTATTATTTTATAATAAAAAACTTTTTGATTTCCTAAATCTTCTGTTGGCCAATCATTTTTGTACTCAGTTGTTTTTAAAATCTCTTTACCATTAGCATTATACAACATTACAGTTACTAGTGGCTGAAACGCATATTTGTTTGATATTTTCCATGTATCATTTTTACCATCTCCGTTAGGAGTTAAGGTATTTGGCACTATAATTTGATCGTCTGGTTCAACTACTTCTATTGTTCTTTCTACCGAACAGTTTCCTACTTTAGCCAGTACTGTATAAAACCCTAAAGTGGTTACTGTTAACTCTTCTGTTGTTGATAATAACATTCCTGACGTACCTTCACCTTGATACCATTCGTAAGATTCTCCTCCTGCTGCTGTTATAGTTGCTGAACTTCCTTCCTCCATTACCACAATCTCAGAAGGAGTAATGATTACCGCAGAATCATCAAATATCACTACGTTTATAGGCTCTAGTTCATTATCACAACCAAAACCTGAATATTTCAACACATATTCTCCAACTTCAGTTACTATTAAGTTTTCAGGATTAGCAGGGGTAACATCATCCGTACCATCTTTAATCCATTGATACGTATAACCTGCTACTACATTATTTATTGTATAAGTTATAGAAGAACCAGCACAAAGTGAATTTGAAGTTGATGTGCTTCTTATTTCGGGTACTTCAGCCAACTTAACATCTAATTCATTAGACACCCCCTCTACACCATTAAAACTTGCTTTTAATGTATATGTCCCATTATCTAAATACGAATTAACTTCGTATTCGCTTACTGTTCCTCCTGTTGACACATTATTTTTATACCATTCAAAACTTAGTAAAGCTATTTGATCTGATGTTAGATCATACATATCTCCATTTTCTGCCTCTGCCTTCACCCCTACTATACTTAACTCTGTACTTCTAGTATTACACTCCTCATAGCTCGTTTCCACTCTAATAGTTGGTTCAAATGATGTTACGTTTAATAGTGTAAACTTTTCAGAATCAACTATATCATCACAAGCTGAACCTGTACTCTTTGTTACTCTTGCATAATATACCCCTGCTGTAGCTGCATCTATGCATAGCTGATTTCTAACAGCAGTTCCCATAGTTACATCATCTCTATACCATTCTATAGTAACTTCTGAAGGGTCAGCATCATGTGTAATACACAATTCTTTTTTTTCACCAAATAAAATAATTCTTTCTAAAGCACCAGCATTCGTTACTGTAAAACCTGCTGTAGTTTGTTGTTGTAACACTACATCGTTTGACTTAGTAGTACAGGTTCCTGTATCAATTACCAAATGATACGTTCCAAACTGTCCTGTTGTTGGTGTTGTATAGGTTGAAGAATTAGATGATTGTACTAATTTATTGTCTAAGTACCAATTATAGGTTAAACCTGAACGATTTGTGTTAGCTTCAAAAGTATGTGACTCATCTCCACATATTTCTACGGTTGAAGGTCCTTTAATTTGTTTGGCTGTATTATCTAAGATAATTACATTAGATATTGTAGACTCTCTAAACCCACAAGCTCCATAATCAATTTTCACTTCATACTTTCCAGATAAAGTGACCTCTAGTTTAGGTTCTGTTGTAGTGGTAAATAATACATCATCTTTGTACCATTCGTAATTACCATTCTGATTAGTATTTAATATAAGTTCTGCTGATCCACTATCACAAAGTACAACATCATCATAATTATTTAAAACTAAAGTATCTGTTGAAAATTTATATGCTGCAAACGAATCTGAATCTGGACTGGTCATTACTGGTGAACTAGCAACCAAACGTATCTTGTAATTAGTTCCGTAAGTATTATCAGGCAATTGAAAAGTTCTAGAAAAAGTATATGAAGAATTTTCAGTGGTTACTGTACCTACATTAATCGGACTTCCCCAATTTCCATCTGCATCAGATAATTCTATCGTAAATACATTATTAGAGTTAAAATCTGAACCCGAGTATTTAAAAACCACATTAAAATCTGTAGCTGCACCATTACAAGCATTAGAAAACTGAATCTCAGGCTTAAGCAGCGTCTGAGATACAGCACTTGTTGCACAAAACAGAAATATCGCTAAAAGTATTAATATGCTTTTAGTTTTTCTTTTCATTCGAGGGATTTTTAGGGGTCGTCAAATTTATAGTTTTTCTAACAAAAATTATATATTCTATAACAAAAATAATATCGAAATATATAAAATCTATTTTTAACGACCAACTAAAGTTTTTCTCTTCTAAAAAAACCTTATCTTCTTCACTCAATAAAACTCACAAACAACTAACTAACAACAACTTAAAAAAAGGTTGTTTTCCCCTCTAACTTCAACATTCAAATCGTTACAACTATCTTAAAAATCTGCCGTATATTTGTTATTCATTTTACTATTATGACTAAGAAAATTATTATCGCTATTGACGGTTTTTCATCAACAGGAAAAAGTACTATTGCAAAGCAATTAGCTAAAGAACTGGGCTATATTTATGTAGATACAGGCGCGATGTATAGAGCTGTTACACTTTATGCTATGCAACAAAACTACATTTCTGAAAACCATTTTAATCTACAGGATTTAATTGCTGATTTACACAACATTTCTTTGTCTTTTACTTTTAATGAAAATCTGGGGTTTGCTGAAATGTTTTTAAACGGAACCAATGTTGAAAAAGAAATCAGAACCATTGAAGTTTCTAAATTGGTAAGTAAGGTTGCAGCTATCTCTGAAGTGCGTAAAAAATTAGTGAGCGAACAACAAGAAATGGGCAAAAACAAAGGAATTGTAATGGATGGTCGTGATATCGGAACCGTTGTTTTTCCTAACGCTGAATTAAAATTATTCATGACTGCATCTGCCGATAAACGAGCTACACGTCGTTATAAAGAATTGTTAGATCGTGGTGATAACGTTAAGTATGAAGAAATTTTACGAAACGTACAAGAGCGCGATAGAATTGATTCTACACGAAAAGATTCTCCTTTAATCAAAGCCAAGGATGCTATTGAATTTGACAATTCAGACATGGGACTTAAAGAACAATTTGAACGTATTATGAGTCTCGTAAACGCAAGAATTTAACACTCTTAAAACCACATAAAACATCATTGAACCTTGCAAAATTTTTGCAAGGTTCTTTTTTGGTTAGTATACATAAAATTGTATATTACCTACATGAAAATACTAGAAAAAATCCTTAATGTTTCTCAAACACGAGAAGCAGACAATCACACTATTTTAAAAGAAGAAATCTCTTCTTTTGCTCTTATGGGGCAAGCGTCTCTTGCTTTTGTTAAAGCTATTGAACCTTTACTACAACGTTCACAAAAAATTGCCATTGTTGGAGGAGTTGGAAACAATGGAGGTGACGGATTTGCAATCGCCAGAATTTTAAGAAATAAAAAGTACAATATACAGCCCTTTTTAGTTCAATTTAAAGAGACTCTCACTCCCGATTGTATTATTAATTATGAAAAACTACACGATACAATTGTCATAAATTCAACTAGTGAAATTCCTGACTTTTTTGAATATGATGTTATTATTGACGGGATTTTTGGTTTTGGGCTTTCAAGACCTATTACTGGTTTTACAAAACAAGTTATAGAAAACATCAACAAAGCTAAAAAAACAGTATATGCTGTTGACGTACCTTCAGGATTGTACTGCGACACACTACCTGATTCTGAAACTATCGTACAAGCAGACACCGTAGTTAGCTTTCAGAGACCAAAACTTTCTTTCTTTTTTCCTGAAAATGGAAACTATGTGAAAAACTGGAAAACTGTTGATATTGGTTTAGATGAAAATTTTATTCAACAGCAGAAAAGCAACTTTTTTATTTTAAATGAAAAGATTACTGAAATTTTAACACCCCGATTACGTCAATCACACAAAGGAAGTTACGGACACGCTTTATTAATTGCAGGTTCTTATGGAAAAATGGGAGCTGCAGTACTTTCTTCTAAAGCTTGCTTAAGAAGTGGTACAGGATTGTTAACCACATATGTACCAAAATGTGGCTATCAAATTATACAATCTTCCATTCCAGAAGCCATGTGCTTAACCGACGAGAATGAAGAATTCGTTACCCAACTCCAACTACCAGAAATTTCCAAATACGACGTTGTCGGGATAGGTCCTGGGTTAGATACCAACGAAAAAACAGCGCAAGTTGTGAAAAAACTACTTTCCGAAAGTAAGAATCCACTTGTTATTGATGCTGATGCCATTAATATTATCGCACAAAATGAAGAGTTAAAATCGTTACTTCCTAAAAATTCTATTTTAACTCCACATATCAAAGAGTTCGATAGATTGGTAGGAAAATCTGACACCTCAACAGAACGTTTTCAAAAACAACTTGAGTTTTCTGCAAAATATCAATGTGTTGTAGTTTTAAAAAATGCATATACTACTATTTCTTCTCCTGAAGGGAATTTGTATTTTAATACTTCTGGAAACCAAGGAATGGCAACTGGTGGTAGCGGTGATGTACTTACAGGAATTATCACTGGTTTATTAGCACAAAATTATTCGTCTTTACACGCTGCTTTACTAGGAGTGTATTTTCACGGAAAAGCAGGTGATGAAGCCGCTAGTAAAAAAGGATACAATGCTTTAATAGCTTCGGATATTATTGACGCTTTACGTATAGAAAAACATTAATTTTCTTTAGAAAATGCTTGGATTAGTATTGCTAACAACATTACTAATCCACAGCCTAAAGCGTTTAACCATAGGTACGGCAACCAATCAATATACCAAACAGCAATAATGATAACTTGTGTAATTATTGCGGCGATAAATACTGCATTTCCTTTTACAAACTTTATAAAAAAGGCCAACAAAAAAATTCCCAACACGTTTCCGTAAAAAATAGAGCCGATAATATTTACCAATTGAATTAAATTATCAAACAAATTAGCTACACAGGCGACTAAAATTGCCATGATACCCCAACCCAACGTAAACCATTTTGACATTTTTACATAATGCTCTTCGCTATATTCTATTTTGGTATTTCGTTTATATAAATCAATTGCGGTAGTACCTCCCAAAGCATTTAATTCCGACGCAGTAGATGACATCGCTGCAGATAAAATTACAGCCAACAACAAACCTATCAATCCCTTTGGTAAATTATTCAGAATAAAGTGAATAAACACATAATCTTTATCGTTTGTTTCTACCAATGGATCTACTTTTGAAATAATATTTTTCGCTTCTTCCTTTAGTACCTTATCTTGTTCATTAAACTCTTGAATCTGTACTACATTCTCAGGTGTTAATCCTTCAAAAATCAATGCTTCTTTTCTTCCTTCAATAAAACGATGTTGTTCTTCTAATTTTACATATTGTTCTATTGTTTCAAGGTTGGAGTTTGCTATTGCTTCTCCTGCTTTTGGATTAAAATTTAACGGTGACGGATTAAACTGATAAAACACAAAAACCATCACTCCCACTAACAAAATAAAAAACTGCATCGGTACTTTTAACAGCCCGTTAAAAATCAATCCTAATTGACTTTCTCGTAATGATTTTCCAGATAAATAACGTTGAACCTGACTTTGATCTGTTCCAAAATATGACAACATTAAAAATGTACCTCCTAAAACACCTGTCCAAACAGTATATCGATTATTCAAATCCCAAGAAAAATCTAGTACTTGCATTTTATTAGAAGCTCCTGCTATTTCCAAGGCTTTCGTAAATGTAATATCATCAGGTAAATACTGTAATATCAAATAAAATGCAACAAACATTCCTGCAAAAATTACCGCCATTTGTTGTTTTTGTGTAACACTTACCGCCTTTGTTCCTCCTGAAACGGTATAAATAATTACCAAAACCCCAATGATGATATTTAAAGTAATTAAATCCCAACCCAAAACAGCTGACAAAATAATAGCTGGGGCAAAAATGGTAATTCCTGCTGCTAATCCGCGTTGAATTAAAAACAGAGTAGCAGTTAAGGTTCGTGTTTTTTGATCAAACCTTCCTTCTAAATATTCGTAGGCTGTATAAACTTTTAACTTGTGGTAAATAGGAATAAACACCAAGCAAATAATTACCATTGCGATTGGTAATCCGAAATAAAACTGCACAAACCCCATTCCGCTATGAAAGGCTTGCCCTGGAGTTGATAAAAAGGTTATTGCACTGGCTTGTGTTGCCATTACTGACAAACCAATCGTCCAACATTTACTTTCGTTCCCTCCTTTTATATAATCCTCTACATTTTTACTTCCTCTAGTTTTCCAAACTCCGTATAAAACAATAAATAATAACGTAAGCGAAAGAACAATCCAGTCTATATCTTGCATGGTTATTTTGTATAAAGGTTAGTAATTATGTAAAACAACACGATGTAAATTAGGTTAGCGACCAAGACGACCGTGTATTCTTTTTTCCATATATACTTTTTATCCATGCTTTGTTTGATTAGATTCGTTTGAGCTGTCAATTTATAGATTTTAAAAACAAAAAATGGTATGTTTTTTCTAAATCTTCATTTTTTTACTTTTGTTTTTAAAAATAAAAACGCTCTAAAACTAGTGTTTTGAGCGTTTTTGTTAACTATAAAAATTAAATGATTTTACTCGTCCGTTAAGCTTTCCATAAAAGCAATTAAGTCTTGAATTTCTTTGTCTGATAAATTCAATTCATCTGTAGGTAAGGTTTGGTTTGGAACGTGATACCCTAAACCTTCTCCTCCACCTTTGTTATAAAAATCAACAACTTGCTCTAATGTTTCATAAACTCCATTATGCATATACGGAGCTGTTTTTGAAATGTTACGAACGGTAGTAGTTTTGAAAAAGAATTTTCTTTCTTCAGTTTTAAATACATTGTATGCACCTAAATCACCATCCAACTCCGTTTCAGCTAAATTTGGAACACCGATAGACTCCACCTCTGTTTCTGTGAAGTTAGGAGGAACCGTTCCGTTAAACACTGGTGGAAAATGACAGGTTGCACATTTTGCTTTACCCATAAAAAGGTTAAATCCGTTAACCTCAGAAGTCGTTAACGTGTTTTCTTTTTTATTGATGTTTTTATCAAACTTAGAACTAAAATCACCTAAACTTCTAATGTAATTTGCCATCGCATTTCGGATGTTAAAATCACTTACTTTCCCGTATAAATCGGTAAACGATTTTGTGTACGCACTATCTTTTTCAACCGTTTCTGTTAGATTTTTTAAGTTCGTATGAAATTCGTTTTCGTTTTCAACAACACCCACAATCTGACCTTCTAAACTCCCCGCTCTTCCATCATGGAAAAAAGTTTGTTGATAGACTGCATACGATACTGTTGGAGTATTTCTTAACTGCTTCGGAAACGTCGCTAATCCGTCAGTAAATGCTTTGTCTTTTATGTGACAAGTAGCACAGCTCATTACTCCGTCTTTAGACAAACTTTTATCGTTGAACAGCTTCTTCCCCAACGCTATTTTTTCATCTGACATTGTATTTTCTAACTGATGGTAATCGTTAAAGAAATCCATATTAAATGTTTCTTTTGAAAACAATGAAGTGATGTTGTTGTTGAACGCCAAAGTTAACGGAAACTCTACTTTCCAGTCTTCCGAAGTATTTGCTAATAATTCTAATTGCCTATGTGCATGATATTGAATAAAACCGAAACGATTGAACGTAGCAAATTCTCCTTCTTCTAATACTTTTTGAGTTGCTTTTATTTCATTCAACCAATCAGTATATAAATTTTCATTTGAAAATTCTTTTTTATAGGTATTTATAATGAAAAGTATGGTTTCATAATTTGTTTTAGCCTCAGTTAACGACTGCTCTAACACAGGCGAATCAAAACCTGTAATTCCTACCAAAGCTATTCGTGCAATTTGATCGCGTAGCAACCACAACGCATGGTATTTTTTTAAATACAGCGTGTTGTTTCCTGCTATTAATTTAAGTCTGTTTACTGTAGTTTTTACAATGCTATTCACTTCAGCAGCATCTACCTCATCTTCGTGTAATAATTCTTCAATAACTTGAAATCCGAAAGGATTTCTTATTTTAATATCCGTAGCATCTTCTTCATCAATCTTTAAAATATTAGGAGCGTTTAAACTCTTGTAATTTTCTTTGTCTGCAAAAGCCAAAATAGGTTCAATTAACTTGAATTCTCTCCTTGCTGACTTATATTTTTTTAGCTTTTCTGAAACCGTTTCAACAGTATTTAATTCTTCTAACAACACAATACAACTATCGAGGTGTTGTGTGTAATACTCTTGAATTTTCAACACCAAAGCTTGATTATCAACCTTCGCGTATCTAGCTGTTTTTTCTTGTTTACAACCAACTACAGATACTAGAAAAAGACACATGATAACATGTGCCTTTTTTATTTTTTGAAAACTGTTTGTCATTATCTGTTTAATCCTTGAACAATATATAATTGACTTCCTTCTTTTTCAGTTTCAGCTGCATCGTTTGCTAAAGCATCTGTAAACGCACCACCATCAGCAGGAACCCATCCGTGGTTTTGAGTAATTAATAAGAATGTATCGTTTACTCCGATCGTTTCAGAAATGTCGATCATACCTGTAATTTCCCAAGCACTTTCTTGATAAGAAGCTCCGTAACCTGCAGCCGTAGCAGCTACTTGATCACATTCTAATACTTTTTTAACCTCACCTGTGTTTAAGTTATATTGATATAAACTTGCAGCGTGGTTTTTATCTCCATCAAAATATCCGTTAGGATCTTCTTGAATATACGCATAGTTATCGGTAACTACAATGTTATCTGGACTATGGAAATCTTTCGCTTTACCGTCTAATTTATCACCATCTAACACACAAGTAATTTTAGCAGCTCCAGTAGGATCATTTTCATTTAATTCTACTTTATACACACGTCCGTAAATAGTTCCTTTTCCCATTAAACCATCTTTTTTACGACCTGTAACACAAAAATAGATTTCACGGTTGTTCTTAGCAGAACCTCTTCTCCAGTCGATATCTTCTAAACGGGAGAATCCCATTACTCCTTTTTCTTTTGCTTCAGCATCTAATAAATCTATGTTCTTTTCAGTTAACTCAACAAAAGTAGCGTTGTAAGTTTGACCTTCAGCCATATCCATTTCGTAAGTAACTCCTTCGTCAGTAACTTTTAATCCGTATAATTTACCTCCGTTTAAGTCTCCTCTTTCACCAACATACATTCCTAATTGACCTGAAGGAACTTCATTATCAGAGTGATCATCACCAATAAATAAAACTGTTTTATCTGCATAAGCATCTTTACCAATTACTACTGCATTTTCTGTAGACCATTGTCCCATTGCAGTTAACATATTTGGAGTACCTGCTGCTGAAGCTTCTTTGAAAGGATCAGTTGCGAAAACACCTTTAGATGCTCCCCCCCATTCACCTCCTGATAAGTATAATGGTCCGAAACCATGCTCTTCCATAGTTACTAAAGAACCTGAACATTGAGCTGTACTTGCTGTTGCGTTTGCATTTAAAATATATTCACCATGAACTGGCTTAAATGTTTTATCTAATTTGATGCGAGCGATTGAGTAATCCGCTTCAATATTGTTGATTAATGTAAATGTTCCGTCTGAATTCTTCATTAATCCAGCACCATCTGCCATAGAACCATATACAAAATTTGGAGTTTCTTCTAATTTATCTTCTGAAGATAATAAAGGGTAAATTTTTACTCCTGAAAACTCAGACTCTAATTTTAAAAAATTAGGGGTTTTAGAGTGTGCTTTTAACTCAACTGACTCTCCGCTTCCTGGTGTATTAGACCCACTTTCAGAATCACAAGATGTTAATGTAACTGCTGTACAAACACCTAAAAATCCTAATTTCAATAAATTTTTCATTGTTAAATTTTATTTAGTTTTTATAGGCGCAAATCAACAACACTAACTTTAAGAATATTTTAGCTCCAGTTTAAATCTACCTCAACAAAACGTTAACTGCTTTAATAAATCTTTAACTGATCCCCCTTATAAACACTTAAATAAAAGAAAACCAACACATTAACAAATATGTTAGTTTTACAATTTTTAATACAGTATTTATTTTCTATAACTAAAGTCTTTCTTTTATGATGTTTTCTACAACTTCTGGATTTAATAATGTTGAAACATCTCCTAAGTTACTCAATTCATTATGTGCTATTTTACGTAAAATACGTCTCATAATTTTTCCTGAACGTGTTTTAGGTAATCCTTCAACAAATTGAATTTTATCTAATTTTGCTATCGGACCAATATGTTCGGTTATTATTTGATTTATTTCCTTTCGAAGATTGTCTTGATTTCTTTCTTCTCCTGTTTCTTTTAAAATCACATAACCGTACAACGCATTTCCTTTAACATCGTGAGGGAAACCTACAATAGCACTTTCTGCTACTGCTGGATGCTCATTTACAGAATCTTCAATAGGTGCAGTTCCTAAATTATGACCAGAAACAATAATTACATCATCTACACGACCTGTAATTCTATAATACCCAACTTCGTCACGTAGTGCTCCATCCCCAGTAAAATACATATTATCATACGCAGAGAAATAAGTTTCTTTATAACGTTGATGATTTCCCCAAATTGATCTTGCCATAGAAGGCCAAGGATATTTTACACACAAACGACCATCTACCTGATTTCCTTTAATCTCTTTTCCCTTTTCATCAATTAACGCTAATTGAATTCCGGGAAGTGGTAATGTTGCATACGTTGGTTTGGTTGGTGTTAAATATGGCAACGGTGAAATCATGATTCCTCCTGTTTCCGTTTGCCACCAAGTATCTACAATTGGATTTTTCTTTTTTCCTACGTTATCATTATACCAATGCCACGCTTCTTCATTAATTGGTTCTCCTACCGTACCTAATACTTTTAACGACGATAAATCGTGACTATCTACAAAATCTAAGTTCTCTTTTGCTAAAGCTCTAATGGCTGTAGGTGCTGTATAAAACTGAGTTATTTTATGCTTTTCAATAACTTCCCAAAAACGACCAAAATCAGGATAACTAGGCACCCCTTCAAACATTACAGTTGTAGCGCCATTGGCTAACGGACCGTAAACAATGTAACTATGCCCTGTAATCCAACCAATATCTGCCGTACACCAATACACATCATTTTCTTTATAGTTGAATACATTTTTAAACGTATATGCTGTGTACACCATGTACCCTGCTGTGGTATGTAACATTCCTTTAGGGCTTCCTGTTGAACCAGAGGTATACAAAATAAATAATGGATCTTCAGCATCCATAATTTCAGGAACACAGTCTTGATAAGCTTCTTCTAACAAAGGCGCTAACCATTTATCACGACCTTCTTTTAATTCTATATCAGAATGAATTCGTTTTGCTACTAATACTGTTTCTATGGATGGACAACTCTCTAAAGCTTCATCTACAATACTTTTTAAATCGATTGTTTTCGCTCCTCTGTATGAACCATCGGAAGTAATCACCATTTTTGCTTCGCAATCATTAATTCTGGTAGCTAACGCTGTTGATGAGAATCCTGCAAATACTACAGAATGTACTGCTCCTATTCGAGCACAAGCTAAAATAGAAATTGCTAACTCAGGAATCATCGGTAAATAAATACAAACTCTATCTCCTTTTTTAATTCCTTGTTCTTTTAACACATTAGCAAACTTACATACGCGTTTGTGTAATTCCTTGTAAGAAATGTGTTCTGCTTCTTCATCTGGATTATTAGGTTCAAATAAAATAGCTGTTTTATCTCCTCTAATATGTATGTGACGATCTATACAGTTTTCTGTAATATTTAATTTTGCTCCTTCAAACCATTTAAACTCTGGTTTTGAAAAATCGTACTCTACAACTTTATCCCATTTTTTCCTCCAAACGAAGTGCTCTTCTGCTATTTCTTCCCAAAATAATTCTGGATTTCTTACTGACTTTCTATATAATTGAAAATATTCTTCTAATGTTTTTACGTGATAGTTACTCATTCTTATACACCTTTTTATTTTAGCTTAAGCCACTAAAATAAATCATTTTTAATTGTTTATCAACTTATTAATTCCTTCTTCTTAAAACATATACTAACTTTCATCTTCTTGTTGCAATAAACGTGAATGTATAATAAAACGAACTCCTAAAGGAATTTCTAATGAAAAACTTGCTCCTCTTCCTTCAGTTACATCAATTGTTAAGTGCGTATGCTTCCAGTATTCATATTGATCTTTATTCATATAAAAGGGGACTTCATCTAACACACCTAACAGAATATCACTTTCATCTAAATACATTTCATCTTTAGGAAAAATCATTGGTGATGATCCATCACAACACCCTCCACTTTGATGAAAAATTAATTCGCCATGTTGCTTTTTTAGTTTTTCAACTATTTCTTTTGCTGCATCTGTTATTGCTACTCTTTGCATATTACATTTTTTAATTATAAAATACTGAGCTTTAAAAGCTCAGTATTTTCAAACAACTAAAAGAACCCTAACTTGTTTTTATCATACGATATCAACATGTTCTTAGTTTGACGATAGTGATCCATCATCATTAAGTGGGTTTCTCTACCAAATCCTGATTTTTTATATCCTCCAAATGGTGCATGCGCTGGATAAGCATGGTAACAATTTACCCAAACTCTTCCTGCTTTAATAGCTCTTGGAATTTGATACAATTGATGCGCATCTCGTGTCCACACTCCTGCTCCTAATCCGTACATCGTATCATTTGCTATTTCTAACGCTTCAGCTTCGTCTTTAAACTTTGTAACACACACAACAGGCCCAAAAATTTCCTCTTGAAATACGCGCATCTTATTGTGTCCTTCTAAAATAGTTGGTTTAATATAAAATCCATTTGCTAACTCTCCTTCTAGTGTATTAACTTCTCCTCCACATAGCACTTTCGCTCCTTCTTCTTTTCCTATTTTAATATACGCTTGAATTTTTTCATATTGATCATTTGATGCTTGTGCTCCTACCATTGTGTTTACATCATACGGACTTTTTTGTACTATTGCTTCTGTTCTTGCCACCACTCGCTCCATAAACTTATTATAGATGTCTTCTTGTACTAAAATACGTGAAGGACAGGTACAAACTTCTCCTTGATTAAAAGCAAATAACACCGCTCCTTCAATTGCTTTATCTAAAAAAGCATCATCTTCATCCATTACACTATTAAAGAAGATATTTGGAGACTTACCTCCTAACTCCATCGTAACTGGATTTAAGTTTTTAGAAGCATACTGCATTATTAACTGTCCTGTAGTAGTTTCTCCTGTAAATGCTACTTTATCTATTCTTGGGCTTGATGCCAATGGTTTTCCTGCTTCTGGACCAAAACCATGAACTATATTAATAACTCCTGGAGGAAAAACATCGGCTATTTTTTCCATTAACAATGTTGCTGATGACGGAGTTTGTTCTGCTGGTTTTAATATTACACAGTTACCTGTAGCCAATGCTGGTGGCAACTTCCACGATAACATTAAAAGAGGAAAGTTCCAAGGAATAATTTGCCCCACAACCCCCAAAGGTTCTTTAATGTTCATTGATAAGGTGTTTTGATCAAGCTCTGTTGCACTTCCTTCTTCTGCTCTAATAGCAGCAGCAAAATAGCGCCAATGATCTACCGCTAAAGGAACATCTGCATTTAATGTTTCTCGTATTGGCTTTCCATTATCACAGGTTTCTACTAATGCAAACTCTTCTAAATTTGCTTCAATTATATCTGCTACTTTATTTAGCAATGAAGCTCGTTCTGCTGCTGAAGTGTTTCCCCAACTTTCCTTCGCTGCATTGGCTGCATCTAAAGCTAGTTCTATATCTTCTTTTTGTGATCTTGGATATTTTGCTATGATGCTATTATCAACTGGAGATTTGTTTTCAAAATATTCTCCACCTAAGGGAGACACAAACTTCCCATTGATAAAATTTGCATACGTGTCTTTAAATTTTGGTTTCGTGTAACTCATAAAACTTTGTATTTTTGTTCTTTAATTAAATTAACTATCCCGAAATAACACTTCTATAATCAACCTGTGTTAAAAATGAGTATTTCGTAATTTTTGTAAAATTAAAATATCATATAGTCAATATATTGAACATATTTATTAAATTGTAACACATATCTATTATCTCAAAAAAAGGATAAATAGATTTTTGTACTATTGATTATGAACTATTTATTAAGTCGACATAAAGAAAGTAGAAAACTTACTACTTTAATAGAGAACAGAACTACGTATAATGCTGAATATGCTGAGTTGAATATTTTTGAGACTCATAAAAGTGCTGAACAGGTTTCTTTGACTTTTGATTTTCCTGTGATTGCAAGTATGCTCACTGGAAAAAAAGTAATACATTTAGAAGGTATGGAACCTTTTGATTTTTTTCCGGGAGAGTCTGTGGTAATGCCAACTGATAAAGAAATGATTATAGATTTCCCCTTGGCTGAAAAAAATAATCCTACTCAATGTTTAGCACTAGGTATCGATTCACATAAAATAGAAGAAATCGTTGAAAAATTCAACCATAACGTAGCTATTGAACGTGAAAACAATAATTGGAAGCTAAATGAAACTTCCTCTCACCTAGTACACAATACGGATATTAATCATTTAGTTGGACGTTTAGTACATACGTTTACCGATCAAAACAAATCCAAAGACATTCTTCTTGATCTTATGATACAGGAATTGATTGTTAGATTATTACAAACGAAGGCTAAAGCTTTTATCTTAAACGATCCTTCTGGCACGCTTACAGACACCCGCATTGGTATGGTTATTAAGTTTATAAAAAACAACCTCACAAATAAAGATATTACCGTTGAGCTTTTAGCTGAAAAAGCTTGTATGAGTACCTCTCATTTTCATAAAAAATTTAAAAACACCTTAGGTATTTCTCCTATAGACTATATCAATTCTGAAAAAATTAAATTTTCAAAAAAACTTATAAAGCAGTCTAAAAACCTACGAATCTCTGAAGTAGCCTATAAATCAGGGTTTAATAATATCAGCTATTTTAACAGACAGTTTAAAAAAATGGAAATGATTACTCCTCAACAGTTTAAAAAGTCTTTTATAAAAGGATAAGTCTTCTATTCTTTTTCAAAAAGCTTTTATCATTACATTTGTTTACTATGGTAATCACGCTTTTTTTAGATGTTTTAAGTACTAATTGGTACATAATCTTACTTTTTTTTATTATAGCTGTTCTATACTCTTCCGTTGGTTTTGGTGGAGGCTCAAGTTATTTAGCTGTTTTAGCGCTTACAGGATTACTTTTTACACAAATAAGAGCTACTGCTTTACTATGTAATGTTATGGTCGTTACAGGAAATGTTTTACTATACATACAACAAAAGCAATACAACTGGAAAAAGGTTATTCCGCTTACTTTATTTAGTATTCCTTTAGCTTTTTTAGGGGGATATCTGCGAATAAGTCAGACGTTTTTCTTTATTCTCTTAGGTTTTACATTACTTTTTGCTGCTATTACTATGTGGATTTCTAACAAAGTAGTTACTAATAACACCAACGACTTAAACCTTGCAAAAAATGCTGGTTATGGCGGAGTTATTGGTTTTATCTCTGGAATGGTAGGTATTGGTGGTGGTATTTTCTTAGCTCCGCTACTTCATTTAACCAATTGGGACACTCCTAAAAAAATAGCAGCTACAGCAAGTTTTTTCATTTTAGTAAATTCAATTTCTGGTTTAGTAGGACAGTACACAAACCCTGAGTTTTCTATCGACTGGAAACTTACTTCTATTTTATTAATCACAGTTTTTATTGGAGGTCAAATTGGTAGCAGAATGAGTAACCAGTTTTTTACCCCTACACAACTAAAAAAGGCAACCGCTATTTTGATTGCCTTTGTGAGTATTCGTATTTTATGGAAGTATTTACTTGTGTAACGCTAATTTTAGCCTAACCAAGCATTCATCATCCACAATGTTTTTTCTTGTTCTGCAATAAAGTCGCTCATCATTGAGTTTGTTCCTTCATCTTCTGCTTCATCAGACAAATCAAGAATTAAACGTTCTATTTTTAATAGTTCTGATAACGAATCAATAATTAATTTTACTGCTTCAACATCATTAGAAATATTTTTTCCTACTGGCACTTTTGATACACTAGTATAATCTTCAAAAGTATGTAAAGGTGTTCCTTGCAATGTTAAGATACGCTCTGCTATTAAATCTACTTTTTCTTGTGCATCGGTATAAAACTCTTCAAACTTCATATGCAACTCAAAAAAGTTTTTCCCTTTAATATTCCAGTGTAATCCTCTTGCATTTTGATAATACACTTGAAAATTTGCTAGCAATGTATTTAACTCATTTACTAAGTTTTCAGTTTTTTGTTTATCTAATCCTAAAATTGTAGTTGACATATCGTTTTGATTTTTAGTTTTTTACTTTTTCTATCACAAATTTAAAGTAATTTTTCAATAATTTGATATAAAGGTAATCGATTGTTTTAATATCTTTATCAGAAATTATTATTGAAATGACTATAACACAATTAAAATATACACTAGCCGTTGCTGAATATAAAAACTTCACCATAGCTGCAGAACATTGCTTTGTCACGCAACCAACGTTAAGTATGCAAATTCAGAAATTAGAAGAAGAATTAGATGCTAAAATTTTTAATCGTTCTAAAAAACCTATTGAATTAACTGAAGTTGGTAAACGTATTGTAGAACAAGCCAAAGTAATTGTTGATGAAAGCAATCGTATTATTGATATTGTACATCAACAAAAAGGGTATGTTGGTGGTGAGTTTAGATTAGGAATCATTCCTACAATTATGCCCACATTACTTCCTATGTTTTTAAAAACGTTTAGCAAAAACTATCCTAAGGTTCAATTAGTTATTGAAGAATTAACTACAGAAGAAATTGTTAGAAAGTTAATGGATGGTTATATAGATGCTGCTATTGCTGCAACTCCATTAGAAAATGAAGCTATAAAAGAGCGTGTTCTATATTATGAACCTTTTGTTGGCTTGGTTCCTAGCGAGCATCGTTTATTTAAACAAAAGAAATTAAAAGTTGATGATTTAGAGGTTGATGATATTTTATTGTTAGAAGACGGACATTGTTTTAAAGATAGTGTAATTAATCTTTGTAGAACAAATAAAAGAAGTTCAACACATCACTTTCAGTTAGAAAGTGGAAGTTTTGATACATTAATAAAGTTATCTAAAGATGGTTTAGGAATGACATTACTTCCTTACTTAAATACTTTGGACTTAAATGAGCGAGACAAAACTCATTTAAGAGAATTTGAAACACCTTCTCCTGCACGTGAGGTTAGCTTGATTTATCACAAATCTCAATTAAAAATGCAATTGATAGAAGCTTTAAAAACTACAATTGACAGCGTTATTAGAGGTGCTATTGCTTTTAGTGATGTGGAAATTATAAGTCCACTTCAGAAAAAATAAAACATAAAAAATCCCGCTAGTAGCGGGATTTTTTATACTTAATCGCTCTGCGATTTAAAAACTATATTCTGATAAAGGCTTTGGAAAATCTTCTGGATTCGCAGCTAAATGATAACGAGGATCATCTACCGCCTCTTCAATAACATCAGCAAAAATCGGACTTGCTTTATATAGCAACACCTTACAATCTTCACTTAAATGTTTTAAGGTTACCTTTTTTTCTGCCTTTTGATATTTTTCAACTAATATAAAAATGGCTTCAATAGCTGAATGATCAGAAATACGAGATTCTACAAAGTCAATCTCCACATTAGCTGGATCGTTTTTAATATCAAACTTTTCGTTGAAAGCGGTAATACTTCCGAAAAATAAAGGACCCCAAATTTCGTAAATCTTAGTTCCATCTTCTTTAAATCGTTTTCTAGCTCTAATTTTCTTGGCATTTTCCCATGCAAAAACTAATGCTGAAATAATAACTCCAACAAATACAGCAATTGCCAAGTCAAAAATTACAGTTACCGCAGATACTATAATTAATACAATTGCATCCGATTTTGGTATCTTGTTCATAATTCTGAAGCTCGACCATGCAAATGTGTCAATTACCATCATAAACATTACTCCTACTAAAGCTGCAATAGGTACTTGTTCAATATATTTATCAGCAAAAAGAATAAAAATCAATAAAGTAACCGCCATCATAACTCCTGATAAGCGTCCTCTACCACCTGCATTAATATTAATTACCGTTTGACCAATCATACCACAACCACCTGTTCCACCAAATAATCCGCTTAACATATTTCCAGCTCCTTGTGCTACACATTCTTTATTCCCATCACCTCTTGAATCTGTTAACTCATCCACTAAATTCATCGTCATTAACGTTTCAATCAACCCAACTGAAGCTGCTAAAAAGGCATACGGTGCAATAAACTTTAAAGTGTCTAAATTAAATGGCAAATTACTCCAAAGTTCTGCTAAATTCATTTTCTTAGAAATTTCATCAAAACCATTTAAACCAGCTCCTCCTCCATCTCTAATAAAATCTCCAACATTTATAGACTCTAATCCACCGAAAATAGATACAAACGTAACAATTAAAATAGCTGTTAACGCTGCTGGTACTTTTGTTGTTAATTTTGGAAGCAACCATATAATTAGCATCGTTAACAACACTAACCCAACCATAGTATATAGCTTTGTTCCTTGTAAAGTAGATTTTACTACCCCACTATCTTTTACTGAATAAAATCCGTCATTTTCTATATTAAAAACAACCTTTTTTGTTTTAGCGTCAAAAACTTGTGTTTCTGATTTTACAAAAACTTCTTGGTTTGTTTGATTATTTATAATTGAATTTCCTTTAATTGAAAACAATGCAGCACTTGATACTAGATCTTGTACCTCATTATTTGCAACTTTATACACCAACTCTTTCGATTCAGTTTTACGCATATTTTGACCAAAAATGTCCTTCTTATTTTCTTTGAACATTCCTAGTTGAGCTATAAAAATAACTATAGCTAAACCATTTACGAATCCCATCATTACTGGATGTGGAATTAGCCTAACTAATTTTCCAAGTTTAAATAGTCCTGCTAGCACTTGGATAAACCCCATTAAAACTACAGCTGCTAGCAAATAAAAGTATCCCATATTTTCTACAGGAGTATCAAACAGCAGTCCTTTTGCATGTCCTTCTTGTATCATGTTTACAAAAATTACAGCCACAGCCCCAGCTGCTCCTGAAATTAAACCAGGTCTTCCTCCAAAAATTGCGGAAACAATTCCTACCACGAAAGCTCCAAACAAAGCTACAATAGGACTAATTTGAGCTACGAAAGCAAAAGCTACTACCTCTGGTATCATTGCTAACGATACCGTAATACCTGCTAACGAATCGTCTTTTATATTAATCTTCTTACTTTTAATATATTTCATCATAATTTCTAAGAGTCTTTTGTAAAAGTGCGCAAATGTAAAGATTATTTTATAGACCTAGTTTTAGGTTTCATTAAGTTTAATTTTGTCAGCGTAAATTTTTGCCTTAATTTTGAATGTTGAACTATCAAACCAATTTGGTAGCAACAAATGAGCAGAAAAACACTACTTACTTCGAAAGAAATTGAAATCATTCTGCATCGATTAGCGTGTCAGTTAATCGAGAATCACAACGATTTTTCTAATACCGTTTTAATAGGATTACAACCTAGAGGCTCTTATTTAGCTAATCGATTGGCTAAATTATTAAGAGAAGAGTATCAAATTAAAGACCTAAAATTAGGCTTGTTAGATATTACTTTTTATCGTGATGATTTTCGCAGAAGACAAGAACCATTAGAAGCCACTTCAACTCAAATAGACTTTTTAATTGAAGACAAAAAAGTGGTAATTATTGATGATGTTTTATACTCAGGAAGAAGCGTACGAAGTGCTTTAACGGCATTACAATCGTACGGAAGACCTGACAACATCGAATTATTGGTATTAATTGATCGCCGTTTTAGTCGTCATTTACCAATTCAACCTAATTACCGTGGAAGACAAGTAGATGCCATCAACGAAGAAAAAGTAGTTGTTTGTTGGCAAGAAACTCACAAAGAAGATACAATTTACCTTGAACCCAAGCCCTCAAAGCTTGATTAGTTATGATTAAAAAAACAAACTAAGATGAAGCAGTTAAGTGTTGAACATTTATTAGGAATTAAATACCTTAACAAAAATGACCTTGAGCTTATTTTTGAAACTGCCGCTCATTTTAAAGAAGTCATTAACCGACCTATAAAAAAGGTTCCTTCGTTACGTGATATTACAATTGCTAATTTATTTTTTGAAAATAGCACACGTACAAAGCTTTCTTTTGAATTAGCTGAAAAACGTTTATCTGCTGATGTTATTAATTTTTCTGCTGGGCAATCTTCAGTAAAAAAAGGAGAAACTTTAATTGATACTGTTAACAATATTTTGTCGATGAAAGTTGATATTGTTGTGATGCGCCATTCAAATGTAGGGGCAGGAATTTTCTTATCAAACCATGTAGATGCTAAAATTATTAATGCTGGTGATGGTACACACGAACACCCAACACAAGCCTTGTTAGATAGTTTTTCAATGCGTGAAGCTTTAAATAGCGACTTAAAAGGAAAGAAAATTGTAATTGTAGGTGATGTTTTACACTCACGTGTAGCTTTATCAAATATTTTTGCACTACAATTACAAGGAGCTAAAGTAAAAGTTTGCGGACCTAGTACGTTAATTCCTAGATACATTTCAAGTTTAGGAGTTGAAGTAGAAACCAACCTTAAAAAAGCTTTAGAGTGGTGTGATGTTGCTAATGTATTACGTGTACAACATGAACGTATGGATATTAAATATTTCCCATCAACAAGAGAGTACACACAGCTTTTTGGTATCAACAAAGAAATTTTAGACAATCTTGGCAAAAAAATTGTCATAATGCACCCAGGACCTATTAACAGAGGTGTAGAACTAACAAGTGATGTTGCCGACAGTGATCAATCAATTATTCTAAACCAAGTAGAAAATGGAGTTGCTGTTCGTATGGCAGTTATTTATTTGTTAGCACAACAAATAAAAAGGTAAACATGAAAGCAGAGCAAAAAACAGATTACACATTAATAACTTCTGATGAAAATTCCTTTTCAGATTTCTTAGAAAGTTTTGAAAAAGAATATGTTACTCTTACAGGAAAAAACCTGATTCTTGTAATTTCAGAGCAATTTAATGCCTCTAACAAAAATATTTTGCTATTTTTGAAATACGCGGAACAACATCAAAACAATGGCACATCTTTTGTAGTTGTGTCTAAAGATGTTACTATTGATAATTTTCCTGAAACTTTTAACATCGTTCCTACTTTGGTAGAGGCAGAAGATGTGATTGAAATGGAAGAAATTCAACGTGATTTAGGTTTTTAACCTTATATTTTTAAATAATTATCCATCCCCTAAATGATAATTTATGGTAAAAAAAATACTTTTTATAACTTTTTTCTTAGCTATTTCCGTTGGTTTTTCCCAAGAAAAATCAATCGAGAAGTTGGTGGCATCCCCTAACCCTTTTACAAATAACACTACCATTTACTTTAACGCGAAACATAGTCAAACAGTAATTTTAACTGTTAGAAACGTGTTAGGTAAAACAGTTTATAATAAAGAATTAAAAGCTGTAAAAGGACGTAATTCTTTTCCGTTTCAACGTAATGACTTAAAATCTGGAATGTACATTTATGCAATACAAAGCAATAAAGAAATAATTTCAAAACGCTTTGTAATTAAATAAATGAGCTTACACTTAACTGTTTTAGGTTGTCATTCTGCTACCCCAAGAGTTAACGCCTATCCTACTTCCCAATATTTAGAAATTAACAATCGTCATTTTTTAATTGATTGCGGAGAGGGTACGCAACGTCAAATGCGAAAATACAAGGTTGGTTTTTCAAAAATCAATCATATTTTTATTTCTCATTTGCATGGTGATCACTTTTTTGGTTTAGTTGGACTCATTGCTACTTTTGGGATTCTAAACAGAGAAAAAGAATTACATATTTATGGACCCAAAGGAATTAAAGAGGCTACAACACTTCAGTTAAAAGTTTCAAAATCATGGACTAAATATCCTATTATTTTTCATGAATTAGAATCTAAAGAAAGTGAGCTTATTTTTGAAGATGATAAGGTTTCTGTAAGAACCATTCCTTTAAATCATAGAGTCTACACTAACGGTTTCTTATTTACAGAAAAACCTAAACTTAGAAAGTTACACATTGAGAATATTCAACAATATGATGAAATAGAAACTTGTGACTTTCATAACATTAAAGCTGGTAAAGACTTTATACTCTCTACAGGAGAAGTAATTCCTAATGAAGAACTCACAATTGATCCACCTAAACCTTTAAGTTTTGCTTTTTGTAGTGATACAGCCTATAAACCAGACATTGTTCCTATCATTAAAGATGTAGACTTGCTATACCATGAAGCTACATTTTTAAAAGATAGAGAGGATTTATGTGATAAAACTAAGCACTCAACTGCGGAACAAGCTGCCTCTATTGCTAACCAAGCAAATGCAAACAAATTAATTATTGGGCATTATTCTAACAGGTATAAAAACATTAACGATTTTAAAACTGAGGCTCAAACAGTTTTTAAGAATACTGAATTAGCGGAAGCAGGGAAACGATATAGTACTAATTCTTTTCCTGTTGAAATTTTAAATTAATACTGCTTTGTTGATAGAAGTACCAAAGTACATGCTATTTCACTCTCAATACCATTTTCTTTTAACAACTCCATAAACTCAATATTTTCAGTTCCTGGGTTAAAAATCACTCTACGAGGTTGTAGGTGAACTATATACTCATAATATGATTTCTGACGTTCTGGGTTCAAGTATAAAGTTACAGTGTCAACATCTTCAAAAAAAATATTCTCTGTTTCAATAATAACATCAGCTACAGTTCCTTTTTGTAAACCAATTGCTACAGTTTCTATTCCATTATCTCTTAGCCTTTTAATAGCTATATTCGAATATCTAGAGGATTTTAAAGAGGCTCCTAGTACCAAAGTTCGTTTTTTCATTTTCTGTTAATAATACGTTAAACTCTCTTAAGTTAAGTAACAAAGTTAGGTAATAAAGAGTCTATTAAGCATCTAAACAATTCAAAACAACAAAAATGAAAAACATATTACTAATACTTTTAGCTGTATTTACTACAAGTATTTATGCACAAATGCCTAAAAGTAGCCTACCAAAACCAGGAGTTATTACTGGTAAAGTAGTCGATCAAACAACCAAACAACCCCTTCCCTATGTAAATATTATAATCAAAGATGCTGCCAAAAAAATTATTACTGGTGGAATTACTGATGATAATGGCTTATTTTCTATAAAAAACATCCCTGAAGGTAACAGCATTGTTGAAGTCCAATTTATAGGATATAAAACCTTCTCTAAGTCTATTTCTGTAAGTCGTAAATCAAGCAATGTTAATTTGGGCACTATTCCTCTAGAGGAAGATAGCACTACTTTAGATGAAGTAGAAATTAGAGCAGAAACTTCTTCAGTAACTCAAAAAGTAGATAGAAAAGTAATTAATGTTGGTAAAGATTTGACCTCAGCAGGAGCTACTGCTTCTGATTTATTAAATAACGTACAATCTGTAAGTGTTGATAGCCAATCAGGTAACATTAGTTTGCGTGGTAACGAAAATGTACGTGTATTAGTTGATGGTAAACCTACCAACATTCCTGCTTCTGAGTTATTAAAACAAATACCTTCATCATCTATTAAAAGTGTTGAGTTAATTACCAATCCTTCTGCTAAATACAACCCTGAAGGAATGAGTGGTATTATTAATATCATTCTTAATAAAAATGCCAATATAGGCTTTAATGGTTCTATAAATACTGGAGTTGAAGCTGGTCATTATGTTCGTTACAATGCTTCTACAAACATGAATTATAAAACAGGAAAAGTGAACTTTTTTGGTAACTATGGTTTTAGAGGTGGTGATAATTACAATTTTGGATACATTAGTAGACCTGGAGAAAATTATCAAGACTTTATTTTTACAAACGACAATGAATCTCACTTGTTTAAAATTGGAGCCGATATTTATTTAGATGATAAAAACACTTTATCATTATACACAACTCAAAATTGGTTTACTAGTGATGCAAGTGGACGCGCTATAATTACAGATAATAACGGTGATTTAATTGAGCATTCACCTAACACTCAAAACAATGAAAGTCACAATCAAGCTTACAATGTAAATTATAAACATGATTTTGAAAAAGAAGGTCACTCTATCGAGTTTGAAGCTAACTATTCTATAAACGATGCACCAAACTATTTAAATAACTATTTCTTAGAAGGTACTCAACCTGATTACTTCAATGATATTAATAATGATAGAAAAAGTACATTAGTAAATTTAGATTATACAAACCCTATCTCTAAAAACGGTAAACTTGAATTAGGTTTAGAGTATCGAGTAAACAGTACAGACAACATTAACCTTACAAACCAACAAATCGTATTAGAAGATATTAATGGTAATAAAACATATAGAGACGTAGGAGACTCTTATTTTACTTATGACAGAGATATTTATTCTGCTTATATAAATTATGGACACAAGTTTGGTAAATTAGCTATGCAATTAGGTGCTCGTTTTGAGCAATATGAAATTGAAGGGAATTTTACAGGACTAGACGTAAATGGTGATGTAAAAAATGATAAAGTTACCGATGATATTTTCAGTGTATATCCTTCAGCTTTTTTTACTTACAATCCTAATGATGCAGATCAATTTCAGTTAAGCTATAGTAAAAGAGTTGATAGACCAGGAATACAACAAGTTAACCCTATTAGAGAATGGAGTACTCCTTTAATTACCTCGGTTGGTAACCCTGATCTAGTACCTCAATTTACAAACTCGGTTGAATTTAACTATACTCGTAAAATAAAAGGAGGCTCAATAACATTAGGTAGCTTTTACAGAAATATTACAGACGTAATTAACAGAGCCACCTATATGGATTCTTTAGATGAAACAAACACCAGGCAAATATTAACTTTTGCTAATTTTGATGACACAGATGCTTACGGTTTAGAATTTTCTGCTAGTTATAAGATTGCGAAATGGTGGAGAGCAAATGCTAGTATGGATTATTATTCTCAAAAGCAATTTGGAACTACTGATTTAAGCGACCCGAACTCACCAACTATTGAAGTTAAAACAGACATTTTTAATGCACGTATAAGTAATAGTTTTACAGTATCTAAAAAATTACGTTTACAATTGTTTGCAATGTACAGAGGTCCGAGAGAAGACATTCAATGGAATGTTGACCCTATGAAAATGGTAAATATTGGTGCTAATTATAGTATTCTTAAAGGAAAAGGAAATATTAACCTTAGAGTTAATGACATTTTTAATGACATGAGATTTAAGTTTAACTCTGAAAGACCTTTTGTTCAAAACGGACGCTTTAAATGGGAAAGCAGAACTGCTTATATCGGATTTAACTACAGGTTTGGTGGAGGAAAAAATAAAGCCCGCGCTAGAAAACAACGTGATAATAACGAAACCCAAGGAGGTAGAGGATTTATATAAACCTACAATTGTAGAATTATTTGAAAAGAAAAACCGAAGTTAATACTTCGGTTTTTCTATTTTATATCTAGACTAAAATTACCAGCGAATCACTACCGATCCCCAAGTAAATCCGCTACCAAAAGCCGCTAATACTACTAAATCACCATCGTTGATTTTTCCTTCTTCCCAAGCTTCTGTCAATGCAATAATAACTGACGCAGCAGTCGTATTACCATACTTCATAATATTGTTATACACCTTGTCGTCAGACAACTGGAACTTCTTTTGAATAAACTGCGCAATACGTAAGTTCGCTTGATGAGGAATTAACATATCAATATCCTCTTTTTGCAATCCGTTTGCTTGTAAACCTTCAACGATTGCTTCTGAAAAACGAACAACCGCATGTTTAAATACAAATTGACCGTTCATATATGGATAATACGAAGTATCATCTGGGTCATTGGCCTCTATGATTTCAGGAACCCAACGTCCTGTTGAAGGCCCTTCTAGCATTAATTCTTTCGCAAACTTTCCTTCAGAATGTAAGTGAGAAGATAAAATCCCTTTTCCTTCCTCTTCTGAACGAGATAAAACAGCTGCTCCTGCTCCATCCCCAAAAATTACAGTAACTCCACGACCACGTGTAGAACGTTCTAAACCACCTGAGTGATTTTCAGAACCAATTACTAAAACATTTTTATACATTCCTGTTTTAATAAACTGATCGGCTACAGAAAGTGAATAAATAAATCCAGAACATTGATTACGTACATCTAATGCTCCAATAGTAGGCATATCTAATAAATCTTGAATTTGTACTCCACCTCCTGGAAAATATAATTCAGGACTCAACGTAGCAAAAATGATAAAATCAATATCATCTTTAGTCAATCCAGCACGCTCTATGGCTATTTTAGCGGCTTTAGCTCCCATTACTGATGTAGAGTCATCAGAAGTTTTTGGGTCAATCCAACGACGCTCTTTGATACCAGTTCTTTCCTGAATCCATTCATCACTCGTCTCCATGAACTGAGTCAAGTCATCGTTAGTCACTACGTTCTCAGGAACATAATAACCTAATCCTGTAATTTTTGAACTATACATATTTTTTTATGTTGATTATTTTGTTGTTGTCAATTGCAGCCTGCAAAAATAGTAATTAATTAATACCTTTACAAAAAGACATAAAAGTACAAATATTAACTAATTATTTATGAACAGAAAAGATTTCCTCTCATTATCAACCAAAGCCGCTATGTTTTTTTGGTTTGTCTACTGCCTTTTCTTGTAAAGAAGAAGCTAGTGACAAAACCATTTCTTTATTGAATAAAACTTCAAAAGGAACTGCTTTTGCCTTAACAGCTCAAAAATAGACAAAGTCAATGTTGGAATTATTGGCTGTGGAAACCGTGGACAAGTGTTAGTACAAATGTTTGATTGGTTGGTAAAAAATGATAACGTTGAAATTGTAGCTGTTTCTGATTTACGTAAATAAAAAATAGATAAACTAAATGAACATTTACAAAAAATACACGGTAGGACTGCCAAAGCATACTAAGGCAATCCTGAAGAGTGGAAAAAAGTTGTTGAACGTGATGATATAGATTTATTAATAATTGCTACTCCTTGAGAATAGCATACGCCAATTGCTTTATATGGAATGGAACAAGGCAAGCATGTAGCCTGCGAGGTTCCTGTAGCTTATACGCTAGAAGATTGTTGGAAATTAATAGAAACAGCAGAACGCACACAAAAGCATTGTATAATGCTAGAAAATTGTTGCTATAATAATGATGAAGAATTAGCTTGGTGGGGACACGAATGGTTAAAACCAGAAGAATACAAAGAATACAGAGAAAAATACAACCTTCCGCTTTGGGACAAACTAAAAACACAAATTTCAGACAACTCTGTGGGACACGGAGGGATGGATTTTGTAATGATTTACCGTTTAATTAGGTGTTTAAATGAAGGTTTACCATTAGATATTAATGTATATGATAGCGTTTTATGGAGTACTATTGCGCCTCTTTCAGAATTATCTGTAGCCCAAAATAGTAGCTCAGTTAAAGTTCCAGATTTTACAGCCGGAACATGGAAAAACAAAAACAAATCAGAAATGTTAAGAGATATTTAATCTATAATCAAAAAACACTAACTTGTAACGAGTTAGTGTTTTTTTAGTATTTATTTTTATCTGTTTTATAGAAAATTCACTTTAATCCTCTTCCACAACCCCAGTAGAATATATACTGTTACGAATGCAATTCCTGTTAACACCATAGCAATTGTATAATTTCCGTAAATCCAATTTCCTGTAGCAAACAAACTACTAAAAACTAAAATACAACCAGTAAAGGACGCTAATAATCCATTTCCTAAATTCACTGTTTCTTCCTTTTCCTCCAACGAAATATTATGCTCCTTTGCTTTATCTAAAACATACTTCCATCCTGCTTTTTTAGGTTGAATCTTTTTATAAAAGCTAATCAGTACTTCATCATCTTCTGGCTTCGTTAATATTGTTACCAACACCCAAACAATTGTGGTACACAACACCACTAACGGAAATTGCCAATAACTTTCAAACACTCCTTCTTTTCCAAATAAATATTCTGAATTAAAATAAAAGATTAAAGAAAAAATTCCTGATGCTATCATTGCCGAAATCTCACTCCACGCATTGATACGCCACCAAAACCAACGCAATAAAAATATAAGTCCAGTACCTGCACCAAACATTAATATAAATTTAAAGATCTCTAACGCATTGGTAAATAATAAAGCTAATATTGCACTAAAAATCATTAAAACTACTGTTGCTAATTTCCCAACATTTACCAATGTTTTTTCATTAGCATTTGGATTTATATTTTGCTTGTAAAAATCATTTACTATATAAGAAGCTCCCCAATTTAAATGGGTAGAAATTGTACTCATGTATGCTGCTACTAACGATGTAAGTACAATACCTGCTAATCCGCTAGGTAAAAACGTTAACATAGCTGGATATGCTAAATCATGCCCTAATTTGTCATCTGACACATTCGGAAAAGCTTCTTTTATACTCGCTAAATCAGGAAATACCACCAATGAAGCCAATGCAACAATAATCCACGGCCATGGACGTAAAGCATAATGTAAAATGTTAAAGAAAAAAGTTGCTCCAATAGCATGGTTTTCGTCTTTAGAAGCCAGCATTCTTTGGGCTATATACCCTCCACCTCCAGGTTCTGCTCCAGGATACCATGCGCTCCACCACTGCACTGCTAACGGAATAATAAAAATTGATATAAGTAGTTCCTTATTGTTAAAATCTGGTAAAATTGATAACTTATCTACTACATTAGGATGTGTTAACAAATTCTCTAGACCATCTACTTCAGGATGGTTTACAGCAACCACAGCAGCTCCAACAGCACCAATCATCGCAACAAAAAACAATAAAAAATCGGTGTACACCACCCCTTTGAATCCACCAATAGCACTAAAAATAACCGTAACTACCGAAGCAATTCCTATTGTTTGAATTGGAGTTAAACCTAACATTACCTCCCCTATTTTTATAGCAGCTAAAGTTACACCAGCCATTGCTAAAACATTAAAAAATATTCCAAGGTATAGTGACCGAAACCCTCTTAAAAACTTAGCTGGTTTTCCTCCATATCTAAGCTCATAAAACTCTAAATCTGTTGTTGACTGGCTCTTTCTCCATAATTTCGCATAAATAAAAACCGTTAACATTCCTGTTAGCAAGAAAGCCCACCAAACCCAGTTTCCAGAAACACCATTGGTTCTAACAATATCGGTTACTAAATTAGGAGTATCAGTCGAAAAAGTTGTAGCTACCATTGAAACTCCCAATAACCACCAAGGCATATTTCTACCCGATAAAAAATACTCAGAAGCACTTTGTTTTGATTTTTTCGAAACCCAAATTCCTATTCCTAATGTGATACTGAAAAAAATAAAGATAAAAGTATAGTCAATCGTAGTTAGATTCATGAAATAAAATTTAATGTCGACCAAAATAATCAATCATATTAAATTATATTGGGCTTTTTAAATAAATATTATGACTTTAGTTGTTCTTGCTGCTGGTATAGGAACTCGATATGGCGGATTAAAGCAATTGGACGCTACTAGTAATGAAAACGAAGCGATTATCGATTTTTCTATTTATGATGCTATTAAACACGGTTTTAAAAAAATGGTTTTTGTGGTTCGACAAGATTTTTTAGCGACCATAAAAGCCTTGTACTTACCTAAACTTCAAAACAAAATTAAGGTAGCGTTTATTTGTCAAGAAGTAACCAATACTCCAGAAGAATTTTTAACTGATTACCTAAATAATGATGTTTATTATAAAACTAAACATTCTGAACATAATTTAGATAGAGCTATTAATCAATTTACTTTGGTAGAAAAAATTAGAGAACAGCAACAGGAAATAAATTTCTATATAAACGAAGTATATCTGTCATCTTGTCACTAATTTTTAATTGGTATTTTTTTTGTCTATTCAATCCACAGAAAATAATATCAAACAAAATATATACTTATGAGTAAAGGAAACATTAATGTATCGGTTGAAAATATATTTCCACTGATTAAAAAATTCTTGTATTCTGACCACGAAATCTTTTTACGTGAGTTAATTTCTAACGGAACTGACGCTACTACTAAATTAAAACACCTTATCTCAATTGGTGAAGCTAAAACAGAATTAGGCGACGCTAAAATTGAAATAAGCATTGATAAAGATGCAAAAACCTTAACTATTAAAGACCAAGGTCTTGGTATGACCATGGAAGAGGTTGAAAAATACATCAACCAAATTGCTTTTTCTGGAGCTGAAGAGTTCTTAGAAAAATACAAAGACGACAAAAACGAAACAGGTGTTATTGGCCACTTCGGATTAGGTTTCTATTCAGCTTTTATGGTGGCTGATAAAGTAGAAATTTTCACCAAATCGTTCAAAGACGAGCCTGCTGCTCACTGGACATGTGATGGTTCTCCTGAATATACTTTAGTAGAACACGACAAAGCTGACAGAGGTACAGAAATCGTATTACATATTGCTGAAGATTCAACTGAATTTTTAGAAGAAGGTAAAATCAGCGGATTGTTAACTAAATACAACCGTTTTAACCAAGTCCCAATTAAGTTTGGAACTAAAGAGGAAACTTTACCTTTACCAGAAGGTGCTGCTGAAGATGCAAAACCAGAAACAATAACTGTTGATAACATTATCAACAACACAGATCCTGCTTGGACAAAAAAACCAGCAGATTTAGAAGATGAAGATTATAAAAACTTCTACCGTGAGTTGTATCCAATGCAATTTGAGGAGTCTTTATTCCATATTCACTTAAATGTAGACTATCCATTTAACTTAACCGGAATTTTATACTTCCCTAAGTTAACACAGAACTTGGATATGCAAAAGGATAAAATCCAATTGTACCAAAACCAAGTATTTGTAACGGATAATGTAGAAGGAATTGTTCCTGATTTCTTACAAATGTTAAAAGGAGTAATTGATTCTCCAGACATTCCATTAAACGTTTCTCGTTCTTATTTACAAGCAGACGGAGCTGTTAAAAAGATTTCTGGATACATCACTAAAAAAGTAGCAGATAAACTTTCATCTTTATTCAAAAATAACCGTGAAGATTTCGAACAAAAATGGAACGACATCAAGGTTATTATTGAGTACGGAATGTTATCGGAAGAGAAATTCTTTAGCAAAGCAAAGAAGTTTGCCTTATACCCTACTGTTGATGATAAATTCTTTACGTTTGATGAGTTAGTTGAAAAAACTAAAGATGCTCAAACTGATAAAGATGGAAATCACATCGTTTTATATGCCGCCAATAAAGATGCGCAACACAGTTATATTGAAGATGCAAAAGCCAAAGGCTATGAAGTATTGTTGTTAGACTCTCCTATCGTTTCGCATTTAATGCAAAAATTAGAAATGGAGTCTGGCGATGCTAAAGTACAATTCAAACGTGTAGATGCTGACCATATTGACAACTTAATTAAAAAAGACGATACAGTAATTTCTAAACTTTCTGACGAAGAAAAAGAGAAATTAAAACCTGTTATTGAAGGAGCTGTGAATAACACAAGTTATACAGTACAATTAGAAGCTATGGATTCTAGTGCTTCTCCTTTCATAATTACAGTACCAGAATTCATGCGTCGTATGAAAGAAATGAGTGCTACTGGTGGAGGTGGAATGATGGGAATGGGTAACATGCCAGAAATGTATAACTTAGTAGTAAATACGAATCACGAATTAGTATCGGAAATATTAAATGCTGATGAAGACAAGCAAAAACAATTAGTTACACAAGCATTTGATTTAGCTAAATTATCTCAAAACCTATTACATGGTGAAGAGTTAACCAACTTTATCAAACGTAGCTACGAGTTAATAAAATAATAACAAAACAAGCTATTAGCATCAAAAAAAGAGAATGAACACAACTTCATTCTCTTTTTTGTTTTGTAAATTGGAAACATGAATAACAAACCTCTTCTTTATTTTAAAACAGACACTAAATGGCGAAAATGATTATTAGACTTACAAATTGAATTTTAAAAAAATTCAACTACTTTTAACAACTATCAAAACTTTACTCCGTCTTACCATAAGAACTACTTATACTGGATACATAAAGCTAAAAGAGAAGTTACAAGAACAAAACGAATTAATAAAATCATACGTTTATGTGCTATCAATCAAAAGTCTAAATGATTTTTAGTATTTTGTACTCCAATCAATTAACTATATGCAAGTAGAATCCCTCGTTAAAAATTTTAAAAACAAAGATGTAAAAGCTTTTGAAAGCCTCTACGAAATGTATAAACAAAGCGTTACTGGTGTAGTTTTCAATATTGTTAGAGATCAAACAATAGCTGAAGAAATAACACAAGATGTTTTTATAAAAGCTTGGAATAACGCAAACACTTATTCTGAAAAAAAAGGACGTTTTTTTACTTGGATTATCAATATTGCTCGAAATGCAGCTATTGATAAAACAAGATCTAAAAACTTTAAGAACAGTTCGAAAAACCTTGATGCCGAATTTTTCGTAGATATATTAGAGAATCACGATAGCTTGGACTCTAAAACAGATGCAATTGGTATTAAAAACTTTGTAAACAAATTAAAAGACACTTGTATTAAGGTAATAGAGCTTCTTTATTTTAAAGGCTTTACACAAAAGGAAGTTTCTGAAAGTTTAAAAATGCCTCTTGGTACTGTAAAAACTAGAAGCCGAAATTGTATTAACGAATTAAGACTTATGCTTAAATAATGGCTACAAATAAACACATAGAATCTGGAATATTAGAACTATATATAGCTGGTGCTCTTTCTGACAAAGAAAATGAGCAGGTATACGGTTTGATGATGGAACATCCTGAGGTTTTAGAAGAGGTAAAAGAGATTGAAAAGTCTATTTCTATTCTTACTTCTCATGTTGCTCCTAAAGATGCTAAAAATTCTTTTAAAGACGTTTTAATAAAAATGTTACAAGAAAAAGAAGATTCAGCAAAGACAATTCCTTTACAAACATCAAAAAATAATTGGGTAACTTATACTGGGTGGGCTGCTGCCTTAGTTGTTGGTAGTACTTTAATTTTATCGTTAAATAAGAGTGCTAATTTACAAGGTCAAATAGACACTATTAATGAGGCTAAAGAGCAATATGAAATTCAATTAGACAAAACTAATGCTCATTTAACTGAAAACAAAAAGCTTTTAGCAGTAATAAGAAGCAAAGACATTGTTACGGTTCCTTTACAAGGACAGAAAGTATACCCTGAAGCTTATGCAAAAGTATACTGGAACAAAAACTCTAAAAATATTTATTTAGATGTTCAAGGCTTACCTGATCCACCAGAAGGAAAAGTATACCAAGTATGGTCTTTAAAACTTGATCCGCTTTCTCCTACTAGTTTAGGTACCATAGATAACTTTACAGCAAACGATAGTAAAATATTTACTATAAACAACCCAAACGAATCTCAAGCGTTTGGAATAACATTAGAACCTACTGGTGGTAGTAAAACACCAACCTTAGAACAATTATACACTTTAGGAGCTGTATAACTATTTACTTTAACCCTTATAAATCAATATAGCCGCTTAAAGCGGCTATATTTTTGTTGCCATTAATCCTTCTAAAAAATGACAACTTATCAAGCCCCCCCGGACTATCATTATCTTTAAAAAGAATATCGTATGGTGGCTTTTGCAGAAAACGGAGTTCCTGGTGTAAAATGAATTTCTTCTACAGGGTTTGGTTCATTTTGTAACCTCGATTCTGTAGCAAACTGTGTTTCATTCCAAGCTACATCAAAAATATTTTCTAACGCTACACCTAGTGTTATATTATTTATTTTATAGCTGATATTTGCATCGGTAACAAAATAACCTTCTGCTACTATTGAATTATCTTCATTTGCAGGTCTGTCACCTATATATCTGTAATGAACTCCTCCTGAAAAGTTCTTATAATTATTTACTGATAATCCTCCTGTTACAGTCACTTTAGGAGCTAAAGGAATATTGTTTTCTCCTGACGGATCGTCAACACTTTCTGCTTTTGTAAAAGTAGCATCACTATCAAGATATAACCAATCTGTTAGCTGATATCTAAGGCCTAAATCAATACCATAACGCTGTGCTTCTCCTGAAGGTTCTACAATACCAGCATCTCCAACATATACTAACTCATCTTCTGAAAGTAAGTACCATAATGCTGTATTTATAGCTATTTTTGAGGTTGGTTTCCATACAGTTCCTAAATCAACACCATAAGCTCTAGGTAATGTTTTCCTATTAGGTTGTGTAGCTACTACTCTAGTATCGTTTGAGTGAAAGCCTATTCCTGATTTTAAAAACCATTGAATTTTTTCATTTGGAGTATAAGTAACATTTATCTTAGGATTAACTACTACTTGTGATTCAGAAAACGTTTTGTATTCATCTAGTAAATAATCATTGTAGTTAAATTTTAAATAATCTAAACGTAAAGCTGGTGCCACCATAAATTTTCCAAACTCAAACTCACTATTTACAAAGGCATAATAGTTGGTTTGATTTACCTTTCCTAATTGAATTCGATCTAAAACTTCTTTTCTTTGAAGTGTATGTGATAACTCTAAGTTATCTACAATATCAGCACGTAAACCTGTTCCAAAGGTTAACTCTACTGGGGTATTTGATATATGGGTTTTCTTTTTAAACTGTGTATTGAACCCGAAAACATCTCTGTTTTCAGTTTGCTTTATTTGATCTCCGTTCACAGGATCATCTAAAAAGAAGGTAAAGTTTGAAAATAAATTAAAATTATAATTTGAATAAAAAACATTTGAAGTTACGCTAACATCGTTCTTTAAAACTTTTGAGTGTTCTAAATTTATATTTGTTCGTGAAGTTGTTCCTCCTTCAGTATCATCAATTGAACCGAAACGAGTAATATTTCCATTGTCTACTTCTCTTTGCGGTATTTGTCCAGAAGCATCCCATTTACTCGTAAAATGTGAAGCTGATACTGATAAACTACTATTGTCTTTTAAAAAGGTTCTATACTTCGTAAAAATATTAATTCGACTAAAATTCTGAGGAGATTCTACAAAACCATCTGTTTCTAAATATTCAATAGCAACATAAGCATTATCTGTATTGTTTTTATCTAACAAATTAAACATTCCTAAAGTTCTAAAAGTATTGAACTGTCCTAACCCTACTTCAACCTGACTATTTTCTAAATATGTTTTTGTTTTAAAATCTACATATCCTGCTGTATTAAAGTCTCCTTTGCTTGCGTAATAAGGCCCTTTTCCGAAATTAATTTTTTCGATGGTTTCTGGAATTATAAAGTGTAAATCACTGTACCCTTGTCCGTGTGCATGAGAAACCATATTTACTGGTGTTCCATCTACCGATAATGCTATATCTGTACCGTGATCGATATCAAAGCCTCTTAAAAATATTTGTTCCGCTTTTCCTCCACCAGCATGTTGACCTATAAAAAGTCCTGGTACTCGTTGTAATATTTGTTGAGATGAACTTACTGGTTTTTTATCTAAATCAACTCTTACAATTGTTTGTAATGGATCTCTCTTGTTAGATAATACCATCTCATCTAACAAAAAACTTTTCATTTCTAAAATAATTGTTTTTGGAGAGCTTAGATCGTCACTCTCTAATTCTAAGTTGATTTTTTTGTATCCTAGAATTCCAAATTCAATAATATCTCCTACTTTAGAGTTATCTAAGATAAATTCTCCATTAACTTTTGTGTGTGTATGGCTGTTACTAGTAGTATTATATACATATACATTCTCTAAAGGCTTTTTGTTGGTATTTAATACCTTTCCTTTAAATTGTTGTGAAAATACATGGTAACTACCTAACAATAATGCTAAAAATAAAATCTTTGTTTTCAAAATACTGAAGTTTGGTTATATATTTAAAATTTTTTCTGTCATCAACGGACCTAACTCAAAAGAGCTGTCTAATAACTCTTCTTTTAAAGTCATAGCTTTATCATTAATTCCATTTGCTTTGTAAATTTCAGCTATATGATACTGTATTTCGGGCTCGAAAGTTTTATCAACTACATATGTATTAATTACTTCTAAAGCTTTTTTAAAGTCTTTATTTTTGTAATAATACCAGGCTAGTAAATCGTAAGATTGTGGCGTAGACCTACTCTCAATTTCTTTTTCGATGTATAATAACGCACTAGATGTGTCATTAAATTCTTCTAAATATAATTTAACTAAATGCTGATTATACATTACACCATATGAGCTATTTTTTACAGCCGATAAATATACCTCTATATTCCTTTCTTTTATTGTTAAATTATTCTTAAACTCGGCTATTTCTGCCTTTAACAAATAGTAATCTGGAGAAGAATGTTCGCTACTTATAATATCTAAAATTCGAAGTGCTTCATCTGGATTTTTATCATGAGAATATACTATCCAAGCAATACCTTTTTTTGCATACGCGTTACTGTTATCTAGTTCTAATGCTTTTAAATATAATTTATAAGAATCTTTTATTTGACCATTATGTCCATAGAAGTCAGCTAAGTTAGTATAACTCCATGCTTTTAAATCTTTATTATTAGCTTCTTCTGCTTTTTTCATGGCCTTTTCCATAAAACGAATTGCTGAAGATAAGTCTCCTTTATAATCATGCCATTTAGAAACTCTTATTAGATAATCAAAGTCAGCATAATTTTCAATTTCTGCTAAGTATTCTGAAGCTTTTTCAGGTTCTCCTAACTCTAAATAAACATCAAACAACATTTTTTGAGTAGCATTTAGGTTTTCTCCATTTACTTCTGCTTTTTTTAATAATTCTAACGATTCTTTAAATCGATGTTGAGAAATATAGTTTCTTGCTAATGATCGTAAATGTGAAGCCTTGTTATAATTTGTTTTTTGATTGATTTTTAACAGCTTCTTTTCCGCTTCTATCAAATAAGAAATATTTCCTTTTTCTGAGAAAAGTAATGAATTAGCCTTTGCTATTTTACTTAAATATGGATACTGCGTTGGCTGATTATTTAGTTTTTTCTGCCAAAAATCTAGTTCTTTTTGAGCTAACGATTCTGAAGTAGTCATTGTATTTTCTAAATACTTATTATACTCTTCTTTACTAGCTACTTTTGTTGTTTTTGAAGTTGTACAACTCAATATAGTGCTGCTTAAAATAGCACATATAATTATTTTTATAGTTTTCATTATCGAAGGTTTTAAGTTAGTTTTTGTTTAAAAATTGGTTGCTTTTTAGCAACCAATTTTAACCCCAGGAGGTTTAGTCATCCCATTCTACCAAGGACTAGCTAAATATGGAAAAGAACTTAAGAAGTCTTTATCATTTCCATCTACATGATCATCTGATAATGTAGGATTTTCAGAAAAGTCCTCGCCTCCGAAAATCAATAATAATTCAACGGTAATTACATCATCTGCTAAAGCTCTACCTGTTAACACATTTGTTCCATCATAAAAAGTTGTTGTACCATCTAATGAAACGGTTAATACATCGGTAGCTAAAACACTCGTAAAAGTTGCTGCATCTAAACCTAATGCGTTGGTATCTCCGTCATTTGCATATGCTGGGCTTAACGTTTTTAAATTTGTTTCAAACATTGCAGCAAAATTTGCTCCTTGTTCTGACGGTATTGTTACATTAAACGCATCTTTCATATCGCTATTTACAAATACTGTATTTACTGCTGGTCTACCCATTTGGTCTTTTTGCATATAACTTCCCGAGAAGTCAATAGAAGCCATTGGCGGCATGTTATTATCATCATCACTACAACTTGCTAATGCAAAGATTGATAGAATTGAAATTGCTAAAATTTTTATATTGTTAAGTTTCATGTCTTTGAATTTTAAAGTTGATTGATTTTTACTGCTTCGTTTTAGTTTCTACCCAAGTATTAATAGTACCTGAGCCTCCAATCATAGATTTTGGCACCTCTACTACTACTGATAATACATTTGTTCCAGCAAAAGTATCTGCTCCTGGATCGTTAAAACCACCTGCATTTCCAGCTATAATTTCACCGTATTGTGCAAAATCCATAAAGAAAGGATCGTCTCTAGGCCCTGCAAAAAATTGCATTCCTCCCTTACTACCAATAATAGCACTAGATCCATAAGGAGTTATAGAAACCCCATATTCTGATCCATCTTGTGGTAACGTACTAGTTAAACCAGTAGTTGATGGATTGTATGGACCAAAAAAGTACATTATTCCATCTCTAGGAATTGCTTGAATTACCAAGTCTTCAACATTATCACCAGTATTGTCAATATTAAACTCAATTAATACATTTTCATCAAAACTTGCTGCTGCCGTAGCTGAAGGACTTAGTAATCCTTGAATATTTGCTACAAATACAAGATTACTTGTATTTTCTCCTTGGAAAGCATAAAAGTCTGTAATATCACTTGAGCCTCCTGTTACATCTGGAGCATCAATGTGATCGGCTGCTAATAAGACTAAACCTATTAATGCTAAAGCACCGGCTCCAATAATTAATTTCATTTTTTTCATGGTTGTAAATTTTAAAGTTAATTACTCATTCTACCTTACTTACGAGAAAATGGTGATGACGGTTTTTATTTTTTTAACTTTTTTTTATAAAAGATTCATAAGTCTTAATTTTACTAGGTATTTGATGATTATTTTTTTATAATCTTTCTCCTACTCTCCTCTTTTTTAAAAATGAATGTTTATTTTTGAGTACTATGGCAACTATATTAATTACAGGAGGAACTGGCTTAATCGGAAAAGAGTTAACAAAAAGGTTAACTAGTAAAGGGCATGTGGTTAACATTCTTACCAGAACTCCAAAAAAGAGTAACGAATTTCGTTGGAATGTTAAAGAAGGCTTTATTGATAAAGATGCTTTTAATAATGTAAGTTATATTATTCATTTGGCAGGAGCTGGAATTGCTGATAAACGTTGGACTAATGAAAGAAAAAAAGAATTGATTGATAGCCGTGTAAAAACAGCTTCTTTACTATTTAATAAAATACAAGAGTATCAAATATCCATCAAGAAATTTATTTCTGCTTCTGGTATTGGATATTATGGAGCAATTACTTCTAATAAAATCTATACAGAAAATGATAAACCAGAAAATGATTTTATCTCTAAAATTTGCGTAAAATGGGAGGCTGCTGCTCATCAATTTAAGCATATTAATATCCCTGTAACTATTTTACGAACTGGTGTTGTACTTTCTAAAAATGGTGGTGCATTACAAAAGATGAATACTCCTTTGTTTCTATCTGCCTTAGGAAATGGTAAACAGTATATGCCTTGGATTCACATTCATGACTTATGTGAACTGTATACAAAAGCGATAGAAGACAACGGTTTTACTGGAGTTTATAATGCTGTTGCTCCCGAACATCAGACTAATGAAAGTTTTACAAAGCTACTAGGAAAGGTTATTAATAAACCTGTACTTCCCATGAATGCTCCTTCATTTATTTTGAAAATAGCTTTAGGTGAAATGGCTTATATTTTATTAAAAGGAAGTAGGATTTCCTATGAGAAAACAAGTAATGCTTATAATTTTATTTTTTCAAACTTAAATACTGCTTTAACCAATATTTATAATGAATAACAAACTTCAAAATCCTGTTTGGCATTCGTTGTGTGAAACACATGAAAAATTTGCTATTAATTATAATAGTGTGAAGTTTTATAATCCTACTATTTGTCCTTTTGGTGCTTTTACTGAGGCTTCAAAAACAACCTATGCTCTAAATGAATATGCAAAGCTTACAGATAAATTCTTTTTAGTTTCAGAAAATAAAACACCTACTTATGACAAAGACAAAATTTTTCTGTACAAAAAGATTGATGGTTGCCAAATGATACTTGAAGACTTAACTAATTTTGACATTACTGAAGAAATTATACCATTAACTGAAAAACATATTGATGAAATTTATAACCTAGTATGGTTAGTAATGCCTGGTTATTACAGAAAAAGAACTTTTGATATGGGAAAGTATTTCGGGATTTTTAAGAATAACAAACTTGTTGCTGTAACTGGACAACGTATGCAAACTGATAACTTTATTGAAGTTAGTGCTGTAGTTACTCACCCTGAACATACTAGAAAAGGGTTGGCTAAACAACTTTCTCAACATGTTACTAAAGAAATTTTAAAAGATGGGAAACACCCTATTCTACACACCAATAAAGGAAACCCTGCAATACAACTTTATGAAAAGTTGGGATATAAACTAACAAGAGATATGAACTGGTGGTACTTTCATAAAAAGTAAAAGCTCAGAAAAAACCCTGAGCTTTTTTTATATCAATATTTAGATTACTTTATATTTTACCCTTTTGTAAACTTGGCTGTCATATTTGTTGATGCATCTTGACCTTGAATCTTCATCGTCATATTAATTTTTGATTCTGAAGGCATACCAGTACTTCTATCAATATCCATAGATTCAGTTATATCTCCTTCTGCTGCTCCTGTTATTTTTCCTGAAATATCTATTAAAACATTTTTTTCTGAAATTAATTTTACTTTATAGATAAAACTAAAACTCATTGTGCCATCATTTTTTAGTTTTTGTCCAGGTATCACCTACAGCAACTGCTTCTTTAGGATAAATTACACTACTCGATTGTTTTGTAAAATCCTTTGCTCCTTGAATATTACTAGGCTCAACCTTTGTTTCTAAGATATTTCCTAGGTTATCACCTTTAATCATAATTGTAGCAGATAACATAGGTTGCATTTTAGACTTCATCCTTTTTCCTGTCTCATCTAATTCTTCATCCTTTTTAGATGAATCGTATGATATATTCACTGCTCCTTGCTTCATACCCATTACCATTTTGGTGATTTTAGAACTACTTTCATATGTATCATCTGAAACACTCGTTATATTGTATTTCATTTGAATATGCATGTTGTTTGTCATTACACCAACACCTATTACTTGAGCCATTTTCATATCCATAGTATACTTTTTGACCTTTTCATAGTTTAAACGAAGTAACACTTTTTCTTGTGCAAATGTTATTGTTGATATAAATAATAAGAATACTATAATTTTTTAGTCATTTTTTATCAAATTTTAATTTTTCACGAATTTATATAATTAAAATTTCTCATTTTGATTCTATTTTTTTTTAGCCACATTTGAAGAACTATAACTTAACCATAAAAACAACTTTTAACACAAGTAACTATTTTTCAATACTTTAAAACAAAGAAAACCTTACCAGTGAAACGCTAATTAAACTTTACAAACAACTACTCTTACCAAGGCTCATAGAAGAGAAAATGTTAATTTTATTACGACAAGGTAAAATATCTAAATGGTTTAGCGGTATTGGGCAAGAAGCAGTATCTGTTGGAGTTACTGCTGCACTAACAAGCGATGAATATATTTTGCCAATGCACCGAAATTTAGGTGTTTTTACTACTCGCGAAATTCCTCTGTATCGCTTATTTTCTCAATGGCAAGGAAAGGCTAATGGCTTTACCAAAGGAAGAGATCGTAGCTTTCATTTCGGAACTCAAGAATATAAACTTGTAGGAATGATTTCTCATTTAGGTCCTCAATTAGGGATTGCTGATGGAATCGCCCTTGCCAATAAACTTAGAGGTGATAAAAAAGCCTGCGCTGTTTTATAGGCGATGGTGGTACCAGCGAAGGTGATTTCCACGAAGCATTAAATGTAGCTTCGGTATGGAATTTACCTGTTTTATTTTGTGTAGAAAATAACGCATACGGGCTTTCCACCCCTACTTCAGAACAATATAACTGTGAACATATTGCCGATAGAGGTATTGGCTACGGAATGGAATCTCATATCATTAATGGAAATAATATTTTAGAAGGCTACACCAAAGTTTCTGAATTAGCAGAAAGCATTCGTGAAAATCCGAAACCTATTTTACTGGAGTTTAGAACCTTTAGAATGCGTGGACACGAAGAAGCTAGTGGAGCTAAATATGTTCCTGAAGAATTGATGGACGCATGGGCTTTAAAAGATCCTATTGAAAATTATAGAAATTTCCTTATTAAAGAAAAAATTCTTACTCCTGAAGAATTTAAAAATGAGTTTAAGGGCATCATCCAAGAACATTTGAATACTACTTTTGAAGAAGCGCCAATTACTTCCTCAATTGAAGACGAATTAAATGATGTATATAAAACTTCTTCTCTAGAAACTGTAGCCCCTAATTCTGTAACAGAAAATATTCGCCTAATTGACGCCATTTCAAAAGGTTTAAAGCAATATATGGAACGTTACGACGATTTAGTTATTATAGGACAAGATGTAGCAGAACATGGCGGTGTATTTAAGATTACTGAAGGATTCGTCGAAGCTTTTGGGAAGGAAAGAGTTCGCAATACGCCAATCTGTGAATCTGCAATTGTTTCTTTGTCTTACGGATTGGTGGTCAACGGAATGAAAGCTGTAATGGAAATGCAATTTGCCGATTTTGTTTCTACAGGCTTCAATCCTATTGTCAATCTATTAGCCAAGTCGCATTATCGTTGGAATCAAAAAGCCGATGTTGTAATACGAATGCCTTGTGGCGCTGGTGTTGGTGCGGGGACTTTTCATTCACAAACTAATGAAGCATGGTTTATAAAAATACCAGGGTTAAAAGTAGTATATCCTGCTTTTCCGTACGATGCAAAAGGATTATTAACCGCTGCTATTAACGATCCGAATCCTGTCTTATTTTTTGAACATAAAGGATTGTACAGAAGTACGTATCAAGATGTTCCTACAGAATATTACACGCTACCTTTAGGTAAAGCGGTTGTTTTAAAGGAAGGAAATGAGGTTACAATTATTAGTTTTGGTGCTGCGGTATATTGGACTTTAGAAACCTTAGAACAGGTAGCCGTATCAGCTGATGTAATTGATTTACGAAGCTTACAACCTTTAGATACCGAAACTATTTACAACTCGGTTAAAAAAACAGGAAAAGTAATTATTTTACAGGAAGATTCTTTATTTGGAAGTGTTTCTAGTGATATTTCTTCTCTTATTATGGAAAACTGTTTTGAGTATTTAGACGCTCCTGTAAAAAGAGTAGCGAGTATTGAAACTCCTATTCCGTTCGCAGGTAATTTAGAAAAGGAATACTTACCCAAAGAGCGTTTTAAAGAAGAATTACTACAGCTAATCGCTTATTAATACAAAAGCTCACTGAAAAGTGAGCTTTTTTTTGTTATTTATGAATGATGAAAATAGCGGGACGCTTGTGTAAATCTGGTTTAACGCTTTTCCACTCTTTTATTGTCAATGTTTTAATATACTCTGTAGGAAGCGTAATATCACACGCAACACAAACTCTTGTTTCAGGAGATAAAGTAGCTCGTAAATCGTCTAACATTTTCTCATTCCTATAAGGAGTTTCAATGAATAATTGTGATTGATTTTTATCTTTTGACAGCTTCTCTAATTCTTTGATTGCTTTTTTTCTGTCTGATTTATCAATAGGCAAATATCCGTTGAACGCAAAACTCTGTCCATTCATTCCCGATGCCATAATTGCCAACAAAATTGATGATGGACCGACCAATGGCACTACTTGAATTCCTTTTTGATGTGCTAACTTCACAATACTTGCTCCTGGATCAGCAACCGCAGGCACTCCTGCTTCTGAAAGTAAACCTACAGACACTCCTGTTTCGCAAATATCCAAGTAATTCTTAGTTTCTAAATCATCTGAATATTTATCTAACAACATCAATTGTAAAGAAGGTTGAGATTTAGTAGGTGTAATTCTTTTTATAAACCTTCTAGCCGACTTCTCATTTTCAACAATAAAATAATCTAATTGCTCTACCACTTTTTTAACCGATAAAGGCATCACCTCTAAAGGTTCAGTATCTCCTAGAGTCGTGGGAATCAAGTATAATTTACCTTTCATTATTTATCTCTAATTTTGAAGCGATAATTGTACACACTTCATCTAACATTTTATACACATTTTCAAAACCTTGATCTCCTCCGTAATACGGATCTGGAACCCCCATATCTTCATTAGGATACAGTTCGTTCAAAATCATTTTTACTTTTTCTCGTTGCATACTATTTTCAGACATCGCTACAATATCATCGTAATTACTTTTATCCATAGCAAAAATCATGTCAAACTTATCAAAATCGGCTTTTTCAAACTTTCTTGAACGCTGATTTGTAATATCAATCCCATATTTTTTTGCTACTTGAACAGAACGTTTATCTGGTAATTCACCTACATGATAGCCCGCAGTTCCTGCAGAATCAACTTCATATAACCCTGAAGATAACTTTGCTTGTAAAATTCCTTCTGCCAATGGTGATCGACAAATATTCCCCAAACAAACCATTAATATTTTTTTCATCTCTATAAAATAAAAAAACCTCACTTAGTGAGGCTATTTCTTAAAGCGTTAATTTCTTCGTTAAATCTTCAACGTACTTTTTAAACTGCTTATCAGTCTCCGTTAAATTATCTACAGTTTTACAAGCATGCAATACAGTAGCGTGGTCTCTTTTACCAATTTGACTTCCAATGCTAGCTAATGACGACTTTGTCATACGCTTAGCAAAATACATAGCTAACTGACGTGCTTGTACAATATGACGTTTACGTGTTTTTGATTGTAAAGTTGCTACATCCATATCAAAATACTTCGATACCACTTTTTGAATATAATCAACCGACAACTCTTTTTTCGTGTTCTTTACAAACTTGTCTACAATTTGTTTTGCCAACTCAATTGTAAATTCTTTTCTATTGAAAGAAGCTTGTGCAATCATCGAAATAATCACTCCTTCTAACTCACGAACATTCGATTTGATATTTTTAGCAATATACTCTACAATTTCTTCTGGCATTTCAACACCATCTCTGTACAATTTGTTTTGTAAGATCGAAATTCTTGTTTCATAATCTGGCGCTTGCAATTCAGCAGACAGTCCCCATTTAAAACGAGACAATAAACGTTGTTCAATATCTTGCATATCAACAGGTGCTTTATCTGAAGTTAAAATAACCTGTTTTCCATTTTGATGTAAATGATTAAATATATGGAAGAACACATCTTGTGTTCCTGCTTTTCCTGATAAGAACTGAACATCATCAATAATCAACACATCAATCATCTGATAGAAGTGAATAAAATCATTTCTAGTATTCGACTTTACCGAATCAATAAATTGTTGTGTAAATTTTTCCGAAGAAATATATAAAACGGTCTTATCCGGATATTTATCTTTTATTTCAACACCAATAGCATGTGCTAGGTGCGTTTTACCTAAACCTACCCCTCCATAAATTAATAATGGATTAAATGAGGTACCTCCTGGTTTATTCGCAACTGCCATACCTGCTGAACGTGCTAATCGATTTGAATCTCCTTCTACAAAATTCACAAAGTTGTTGTTCGGATTTAACTGAGACTCAATCTTTACCTTTTGTAGGCCTGGAATAATAAAAGGATTCTTCAACTCTCGTTTTGACTCTAACGGAACTGTTACCTTTTGAGGTTTTAAAGGATTACGGTTTGAACTTGGTATTTTTACAGTTTGTGGACTATTACTACTATACGTATTTTCCATACGTACATCGTAAATTAACTTAGCATCACTTCCTAACTGACGAACTAAAGCGACTCTTAGCAATTTAATGTAATGCTCCTCTAACCATTCGTAAAAAAACTTACTTGGAACTTGTACTGTTAAAGCCTCCCCTGCTAATTTAATTGGCTTAATTGGCTCGAACCAAGTTTTGTATGCCTGAGGTTTAATATTGTCTTTTATAAAAGACAAGCATTCCATCCAAACTGAATCGGCTGTTTTAGTCATATTCGGTAAAAAATCAATTTTAGTTGTTAATTTTTATTAAGATTTAGGGGGCACCAAACACCAATGTCTGGGCGAACAAAAGTGTGAATAAATTTTAGTATAAAAAAATCAAATCGCTATTGACTTTTATTTTTTTTTTGCGTAATGTTTATGCAAATTAAAAAAACAATCTTTTGCAAAAACATAAAACATCTACACGTGTTCGATATGCTGAAACTGATCAAATGGGAGTAGTTTACCATGGGAACTACGCACAGTTTTTTGAGATTGGTCGCACCGAATGGTTACGTTCTCTGGGCGTTACCTACAAATATATGGAAAAAACAGGAATCATGCTACCTGTTATATCTTTATCTTGTAACTTTAAAAAATCAGCATTATACGACGATGAATTAACCATTACAACTATTTTAAAAAAAACACCTTCAGTAAAAATTGAATTCGACTATGAAATTACCAATCAAAATAACGACCTAATTTCAACTGGAAATACTGTGTTAGCATTTATTAACAATAAAACAAAAAGACCTATGCGTTGTCCTGATTATATTTTAGATAAATTGGCTATCTTAAAATAATTAATCAAACCAATAAAAAACATATGAAAATATATACTAAAACAGGTGATAAAGGTACCACTGCCCTATTTGGTGGTACTCGAGTACCTAAACACCACTTACGAATAGAAAGCTACGGAACTGTTGATGAACTTAACTCTTACATTGGATTAATTAGAGATCAAAACATTGATGATACTTTAAAAAAGAAATTAACAAAAATTCAAAGCGATTTGTTCACATTGGGCGCCATGTTAGCTACACCACCAGAAAAGGAAACTTTAAAAAGTGGTAAAGAACGCTTAAACATCCCTAAAATTAATGAAGAGTCAATTCAGTTTTTAGAAGACGATATTGACCTTATGAATAAAGATTTACCTCAAATGACACACTTTGTATTACCAGGCGGTCATCAAACCGTGTCATTTTGTCACATAGCACGCTGCGTATGCCGTAGATCGGAACGATTAGCCGTGGCTTTAAACGAAGAAGAAACAATTAGCGATACTGTTTTAAAGTATTTAAACCGACTTTCTGACTACCTTTTTGTATTGGCACGGAAGTTGACCCAAGACTTACAAGCTGAGGAAATTAAATGGATTCCTGAAAAGCTATAACTAAGTTCTTTAATTATTGATTTCACATTTTTTAAAAAAAACTTGACTTTTTACAAAAAAAAATTATTTTTGCGGAAAATCTTATTAAACCGATAAAGAAATGTATTGGACACTTGAATTAGCATCTTATTTAGCAGATGCACCCTGGCCTGCAACTAAAGACGAATTAATTGATTACGCTATTCGTACTGGAGCACCGTTAGAAGTGGTAGAAAACTTACAAGATATCGAAGATGAAGGTGAGGCGTACGATTCTATTATTGAAATCTGGCCAGATTACCCTACTGAAGAAGATTATCTTTGGAATGAAGATGAATACTAGAAAAAAATAAATAATAAAAAGTCTCTTTTACAGAGGCTTTTTTTTTGCTTACTTTTAAGCAATCAATAAAAACACAAAAAACGCTAATTAAAAACAACTTAATTAGCTATAAAACAATATTTTACAAATGAGCGTTTTAAATTCGATTATAAAACTATTTGTTGGAGACAAACAACAAAAGGACCTAAAATCACTACAACCGATCGTTGAAAAAGTACGATCTTTTGAAAATTCATTAAACAGTTTATCAAATGACGAATTACGGGCAAAAACAATTGAGTTTAAATCGAAAATTAAAGACGCTACCAAATCTTTTAATAATAAAATAGCTGAGCTTGAGGAAGAAGCTAAAAAAGCAGACATCGATCGTCAAGAAGAAATTTATACAGAAATTGATAAATTAAAAGACGAAGCTTACGAAGCTTCTGAAGCTGTTTTATTAGACATCATGCCAGAGGCTTTTGCTGTTGTAAAAGAAACTGCAAAACGTTTTACCAAAAACACAGAATTAGAAGTTACCGCTACTCCTTTCGATAGAGAATTATCAGCTACTAGAGAACATATTACTTTAGAAGAAGACAAAGCTTTTTGGGCTAACTCATGGGATGCTGCTGGTAAAGAAGTTATTTGGGACATGATTCACTACGATGTACAATTAATCGGTGGATCAGTTTTACACCAGGGTAAAATTGCCGAAATGATGACAGGGGAAGGTAAAACGTTAGTTTCTACACTACCTGTATACCTAAACGCTTTAACAGGTAATGGAGTACATGTTGTTACTGTAAACGACTACTTGGCAAAACGTGACCGCGCGTGGATGGCTCCTATTTTTGAGTTCCACGGCTTAAGTACTGACTGTATTGATTTCCACCAACCAAATTCTGAAGCACGTAGAGAGGCTTATAATGCTGATATTACTTACGGAACTAACAATGAGTTTGGTTTCGACTACTTGCGTGATAACATGGCTAACTCTAAGAAGGACTTAGTACAACGTGCGCCAAACTATGCTATTATTGATGAGGTGGATTCTGTTTTAATTGACGATGCTCGTACACCGTTAATTATTTCTGGACCAGTACCACAAGGAGACAATCATGAATTTAATGAATTAAAGCCTCTAGTTGCCGATTTAGTTTCTATTCAAAATAAATACTTAGTAGGTGTTTTAGCTGAAGCTAAACGTTTAATTAAAGAAGGAGACACTAAAGAAGGTGGTTTCTTATTATTAAGAGTTTACAGAGGTCTTCCTAAAAACAAAGCCTTAATTAAGTTTTTATCTCAAGAAGGAGTTAAACAAATTCTTCAAAAAACTGAAAACTTTTACATGCAAGACAACAACAAGCTAATGCCTGAAGTTGATGCTGAATTATGGTTTACTATTGAAGAAAAGAACAATCAAATTGATTTAACTGATAAAGGTATTGCACACCTTTCTGATATCACAAAAAATGAAACGTTCTTCGTTTTACCAGATATTAGTGTAAAAGTTGGTCAAATAGATAAAAGCGATGCTACTCCAGAAGAGAAAGCTGATCAAAAAGAAGAATTATATCGCGAATTTAGTGTGAAGAGTGAGCGCATTCATACCATGAACCAACTCTTAAAAGCCTACACGGTTTTTGAAAAAGATGTAGAGTATGTGGTTATGGACAATAAGGTAATGATTGTAGACGAGCAAACAGGTCGTATTATGGACGGTCGTCGTTACTCTGATGGGTTACACCAAGCCATTGAAGCTAAAGAGAATGTAAAAATTGAAGACGCTACGCAAACGTTTGCTACCGTTACTTTACAAAACTACTTTAGAATGTACCGTAAGTTATCTGGTATGACAGGTACGGCGATTACAGAAGCAGGTGAATTCTGGGAAATTTATAAACTAGATGTTGTTGAAATTCCTACAAATAAACCAATTCAAAGAGACGACAAACAAGATTTAGTTTATAAAACTACGCGTGAAAAATACAACGCAGTAATTGAAGACATTGTAAAATTAGTTGGAGAAGGAAGACCTGTATTAGTAGGTACTACTTCGGTTGAAATCTCTGAATTATTAGGAAGAATGTTACAAATTCGTAAAATTCCTCACAATATATTAAATGCAAAATTACACAAAAGAGAAGCTGATGTAGTTGCTGAAGCTGGTAAACCAGGAGTGGTAACCATTGCTACAAACATGGCTGGTCGTGGTACCGATATTAAATTATCTGACGAAGTTAAAGCAGCAGGTGGTTTAGCTATTATTGGTACAGAACGCCATGATTCTCGTCGTGTAGACCGTCAGTTACGTGGTCGTGCAGGACGTCAAGGAGATGTAGGTTCTTCTCAATTCTATGTAGCTTTAGACGATAACTTAATGCGTTTATTTGGTTCTGAAAGAATTGCGAAGATGATGGATAGAATGGGGTTAAAAGAAGGTGAAGTAATTCAGCATTCTATGATTTCTAAATCTATTGAAAGAGCTCAGAAAAAAGTAGAAGAAAACAACTTTGGTATTCGTAAGCGTTTATTAGAGTATGATGATATTATGAACGCACAGCGTGAGTTTGTATACAAACGTCGTCGTCATGCTTTAGACGGAAAGCGTTTACAGATTGATATTGCAAACATGATTTACGATACCTGTGATTCAATTGTAAGACAAAATAAGGGCGCTAAAGACTTCCAAAACTTTGAGTTCGAATTAATTCGCTTCTCTGCAATGACTTCTCCTTTTTCTGAAGAAGAATTCAGTAAAACATCAGAGCAAGATTTAATTGACAAGCTATACAAAATAGTAACGGAACACTACAAAAACGATGCGGAAAGAAATGCTGAAAATGCATTCCCAGTAATTAAAAATGTTTTTGAAAACGAAGGTGACCGTTACGAGCGTATTGTTGTTCCTTTTACAGATGGTTCTAAAACATTACAGGTAGTTACCAACTTAAAAGAAGCTTACGAAAGTGAAGGAAAATCATTAGTTAACGATTTTGAAAAAAACATCACTTTAGCGATTATTGATGAAAACTGGAAGGATCACTTACGTAAAATGGACGAATTAAAACAAACTGTTCAAAATGCTACGTACGAGCAAAAAGATCCATTATTGGTTTATAAGTTTGAAGCTTTTGAGTTATTCCAAGAAACGATTGACAAAGTAAATAAAGAAGTTTTATCGTTCTTATTTAAAGGAAAACTACCTAGTCAAGAAGCTTCACAAGTATCTGAAGCTCGTGAACAACAACGTGAGCAATTAGATTTACGTAAAGATGAAGTTCAAAACTCAACACAGCAAGCTATTAGCAATGCACGTAACCAACAAACGCAGGAACAACAAGCTGTAGAAACAGTTGTTCGTGAACAACCAAAAATTGGTCGTAACGAAAAAGTTAACATCAAAAATGTAATGTCTGGTGAAGAAAAAGAAGTTAAGTACAAACAAGCTATTCCTTTATTAGAAAAAGGAGAATGGGTATTGTACAACAAGTAATCTTCAAACAAGCTATATAAAAAGCTCGGTTTTTACCGAGCTTTTTACTTTTACATAACATTCACTACACTTTTTAGTAAAGATTTTATTACTAATAATTTATAATTACTTCACTTTTTAAAAACATTCGAAAAGTAACTTTGGTAAACATCGAAGTATACTTAGAATGAAAAAACACAAAAAACGTAAATTAGATATTGCTGTAATATCAGATGTACATTTAGGAACTTTTGGTTGTAGAGCTACTGAACTCAATAATTATCTAAAAACCATCAATCCTAAAATATTAATCTTAAACGGAGATATTATTGATATTTGGCAATTTAACAAACGTTACTTTCCTAAACCACACATGAAAGTCATTAAGCAACTGATGAATTTCATCACTTCTGGAACAAAAGTGTATTACATCACAGGAAATCACGATGAAATGCTGCGTAGGTTTAAAGGTTTTCGCTTAGGAAGCTTTGAAATCGTAAACAAAGTAGTACTTGATATTGATGGTAAAAAGGGATGGTTCTTTCACGGTGATGTTTTTGATGTTACCATGCAACATTCAAAATGGCTTGCGAAACTAGGCGGAATGGGCTATGATTTTTTAATCCTTATTAATACGATTGTAAACTGGGTAAGTCATAAACTAGGGTACGGCAGACTCTCTTTCTCCAAAAAAATTAAAAATAGTGTAAAAAGCGCCATTAAATTCATCAATAATTTTGAAACAACTGCTGCAGACATTGCAATTGATGAGGGGTATGACTATGTAGTCTGTGGACACATTCATCAACCAGAAATGAGAACCATCAAAACTGAAAAAGGAAGTACTGTATACTTAAATTCAGGTGATTGGATAGAAAACTTAACTGCTCTGGAATACAAAAACAAAACGTGGTCTTTATATGAATATGAAAAAGATGAGATCGCTAAAAATATTCATTTAGACTACTCTGTAAAAGATCTAGAGCTCATTAGTTCTGAACACAATAATAGTAAACTTTTTACAGAGCTCCTTAAAGAGTTTAACATTAAAACCCAATAATCATGAAGCTTATAATGGGCATTAAGTTAGGAAATGGTCAATACCTACTAAACAGGTAATTTTCTAAAAACAATCAATTATAAAAATTTAAAAAGATGAAAATATTATACGCTTTTCAAGGAACAGGAAACGGACATGCAAGTAGAGCCTTAGAGATAATCCCACATTTACAAAGACGTGGTGATGTTGACATATTGGTTATTGGCTCACAATATGAAATAGAGCTTCCTTTCAACATAAAATATAAATTACATGGCTTAGGTTTTGTTTTTGGTAAAAAAGGTGGAATTGATCTAATTAGCAGCTTAAAAGACTTAAGCCTAAAGAAAGTTTACAAAGAAGTTAAAACATTACCTGTAAAAGAATATGATTTAGTTATTAACGATTTTGAACCTATCTCAGCTTGGGCATGTTTATTTAGAAATGTCCCCATTATCTCTTTGAGCAATCAAAATGCTTTGTTAAACGAAAAAAACTCTGCTTTTAAAAGGTTTAGGTTAGAGCGTTTGATTATTAAATACTATGCGCCTGCAAAAAATAAATTCGGATTTCACTTTAAAACTCATTCCTCTTCAACCTTCTTACCTATTATCCGTAAGGAAATTCGCTATAGAAATATTACAAACAAAGGACATTACACAGTGTATTTACCTTCTTATAGTGATGAAAAAATAATCAAAGTACTTTCAAGCATAAAAGACATAAAATGGCAGGTGTTTTCTAAAAAAACAAAAGAGCATCAATTTTTCCATAATATTACCATCCTACCAATAAACGACGATGCTTTTATTCGTAGTATGGCTTCTGCTAAAGGAATAATTTGTGGTGCAGGTTTTGCAACACCTGCAGAGGCTTTATACTTACGTAAAAAACTATTGGTTATTCCAATGAAAAATCAGTACGAACAACAATGCAACGCTGTTACTTTAAAAGAAATGGGAGTTACAGTCGTAAAAAAACTAAGTAAAAAACAATTACCAAAAATTGAAAAGTGGATTAACTCAAATAAAATTGTTGAAGTCCACTACCCTGATGTTACCGAAGATATGTTAGATGCAATTATTTTACCCTATTACAACAAAACCATTTTACCAGAAATTACCATTGAATAGTTGGTGAACCAATCCTTTGTAAAAAATCGTTGGTTTTAGAGAAATGCTTGTTACCAAACCAATACCCACGATTGGCACTTAACGGTGATGGATGACCTGAGGTTAAAATATGATGCTTGTTTTTATCAATAAGCTTTGCTTTTTTCTTAGCAAAACCACCCCAAAGTAAAAACACGACATCCTCTTTTTCTTCAGATATTTTCTCAATTACAGCATCAGTAAATTGTTCCCAACCTTGTTTTTGATGGCTTCCCGCTTCTCCCGCTCTAACCGTTAAAGTAGCATTTAACAACAACACTCCCTGTTTTGCCCAACGAGACAAATCGCCACTTTTAGGGTATGGAATGTTTACATCTTTTTCTATTTCTTTAAAAATATTAATCAATGATGGAGGATGTGCAACACCGTCATGTACCGAAAAACACAATCCATTAGCCTGCCCTACCCCGTGGTATGGATCTTGACCCAAAATCACTACTTTTAAATCATCTAACGAACAAAAATCAAACGCTACGAAAATATCTGACCCTTTTGGATAACACGTATGCTTTGAGTATTCATTTTTAACAAAACTGGTAAGATTTTCAAAATAGGGTTTTTCAAATTCAGATTGTAAAATATTTTTCCAGCTATCATTAATTTTTACTTGCATTGTTTGTTATTTTTGTCGTGGTTTCAAATATACTATTTTGACTAAAAACATTACAGAAAAAACACTTCAAGATTTAGAATTTACAACGGTTTTAGAACAAGTTGCAACGCACTGTATCTCTAATTTAGGAAAAGAGAAAACAATGCTAGTTCAACCTATTTCAAACAAAAAAAAGTTATTTTTTGAGTTGAATATGGTGAATGAATATCTGTCTTCTTTTGAAAATGAAAACCGAATTCCGAATCATTATTTTGAAGATATTTCTGAAGAAATTAAGCGACTTGCTATAGAAAACAGTTTTTTAGAAACAGACGGTTTCTTAAAGGTTTCAGCTGTTTCAGAAACTGTTAATGAACAAAAGAAATTTTTAAAGAAATTTCAAACCTACTACCCTACATTATTTTCCTTAAGTGATGAAGTTGAGTTTACAACAATAATTGTAGATAGTATAAAGAAAATAATTACTCCATACGGTGAGGTTGCTGACAATGCATCTACAGCCTTAAAACAGATACGAAAAGAAATTGGCTCTGTACGAGGTAAAATTTCTGAAAGTTTTTCTCGTGCGTTGAGTAAAAACATGTCAAGTGGATATTTAGATGATATTAAAGAAACGGTAATTGATAATCAGCGTGTTTTAGCAGTTTTAGCGATGCACAGACGTAAGGTTAAAGGAAGTTTATTAGGATCATCAAAATCTGGAAACATTGTATACATAGCTCCACAAGCAACACTTTCTTACAGTAGAGAGTTACAGAACTTATTGTACGAAGAAAAACAAGAAGTCGTTCGCATATTACGAGCTTTAGCTACTGAAATAAGACCTTTTACTCCGTTACTAACTGAATACGTTACTTTTTTAACACATTTAGATATGGTAGGTGCCAAAGCAAAATATGCTAAGAGCATTAACGGATTACTACCTAAAATCTCCAAAGAGAAAAAGGTTTTTTTAAAAAATGCGTTTCACCCTATTTTATGGCAAAAAAATAACGCTAAAAATATTGAAACTATCCCACAGACTATTCAGTTAAGTGAAGAGCAACAAATAATTGTTATTTCAGGACCTAATGCGGGAGGAAAAAGTATCACATTAAAAACGATTGGCTTATTACAAGTCATGCTACAAAGCGGATTATTAATCCCTGTACATGAACGTAGTGAAACTACACTTTTCAATACTATCTTGACTGACATTGGTGATAATCAATCTATCGAAAATCAATTGAGTACCTATAGCTATCGATTGAAAAACATGCGCTACTTTTTAAGGAAGTGTAATGACAACACCTTGTTTTTAATTGATGAATTTGGTACAGGTTCTGATCCTGAGTTAGGAGGGGCTTTGGCTGAGATTTTCTTGGAGGAATTCTATGAGAAGAAAGCCTTCGGAATTATAACCACGCACTATGCAAACTTAAAAGTATTAGCAGATGAATTGGATAATGTTACCAATGCCAATATGCAGTTTGACGAACGTACTTTAGAACCTTTGTATAAACTATATATTGGGCAAGCAGGGAGCTCTTTTACCTTTGAGGTAGCGCAGAAAAACGGAATTCCGTATAGCTTGATCAATCGCGCAAAAAAGCGTGTTGAAACCGAAAAAGTTCGTTTAGATAAGACGATTTCCAAACTTCAAAAGGAGCGAAATCGCTTACAAAAAACTTCTGAAAGCTTAAACAAACAAAAATCTAAAGGACAAGAGCATATTGAAAACTTACAAGAAAAAGAACTTAAAATACGTGAAAAATTAGAAGGTTTCCAAGAGTTATACGATAACAACCAACGCATGCTATCTTTAGGAAGGAGTATTAATGAAATGCTCAATAAATACTTCCAAACAAATAATAAGAAAGAACTTTCTGCTAGCTTTTTTAAATGGGCTATGGCTGAAAAAACCAAGTATATAAAGAAGAATCCGCCTAAAAAGAAAACTAAAACAGAAAAAAAAGAAGAGAAGGTTGCAACAAAAAAACAACAAGAAGCAATTAAAAAAGTAGAAAAAGAAGTGCTTCAAAAAGTTGTAAAGGTTCGAGAAGAAAAGAAAAAAGAAGCTGAAAAAATTGCAAAGGAAAGAGCTGCCTATGTTTTTAAAGTAAATGACAGAGTTCGTTTAATTGACGGAAATGCTGTAGGAACTATTGACAAAATAGAAAAGAAAAAAGCATTTATAAATTACGGGTTATTTACTACGGAAGCTAAAATTGAGCAATTAGAGCTGGTGGAGCGTGCCAAAAAATAGCTGTAATTTTATCAACCTTAAAAAACGATATGAAAAAACTAACATGATTATTAGAAAAGCTACTCCACAAGACACAAAAGAAATTGCTACTTATATGATGTTAGCAATGGAGGATATCGTGTATAAATTCATAGGAGAAAACTCAAGAGAAAAAGCACTTTCTTTTTTAGAAAAGTTAATTCTTCAAAAAGAAAATCAATATTCTTACGAAAACTGTTGGGTAATTGACGATAATGATAATACAATCGCTTTAGCAAACGTTTATAACGGAGCCGATTTAAAAAAACTAAGAACTCCTGTAGCTTCTTTGGTAAAAACAATGTTCAATCGAGATTTTCAATGTGAAGACGAAACTCAAGAAGGTGAGTTTTACATTGACTGCATCGGTGTAAACCCCAACTATCAAGGTAAAGGTCTTGGGTCTAAAATGTTGCACTTTTTAATTGATGAATACGTTTCTAAAAGAAAAGAAACCTTAGGTTTATTAGTTGATAAAGATAATCCGAATGCAAAAAGATTGTATTTAAAACTAGGATTTGAAATTACTAGCAAAAAGACACTTACAGGAAAAGAAATGGAGCACTTACAAATAAAACCGCCTCTTATTTCTTAAAATATTATTTTACACTACGTTTCACCCTCTTCTAAGATTTATTCGTCCTATAAATGAATCCGAAACAACTATTCATTTATAAAGAAATCAATCATCTTATGAAAAAAAATCAATAGCTCTTGTACTTTTCTTGTTTACAGTAAACTTATTATTTTTTCAAGGAATTGACTTTAAGAGTCTAAAATTTGACGAAGCCCTAGCACAAGCTAAAGCAGAAGACAAATTAATATTTATCGATTTTTATACAGAATGGTGTGGTCCGTGTAAAAAACTTGCTAAGGGTCCGTTTAAAGAGCCTAAAAACGATGAGTTTTACAATAAAAACTTCATCTATTTAAAGCTTGACGCAGAAAAAGAAGGTATAGCAGAAGCTAGACGATATAAAATTACTTCTTATCCTACTTTAGTATTTGTAAATGGTGACGGAGATGTTGTTCATAAAGGTGTCGGGGTTACTAATGGATATGATATGATTGGCTTCGGAACTGCAGCCCTAAACGCTTCGAGTTCAAAATATAGTTGGGCGAAACTACAAGAAATGTTTACTGAAAAGCAAAACGGTGAAGCATTTCTCAAAATGTACTATCAAAAAATGGAAGAACTAGGTACGGATCCTCCTGAAGGTATTAATGCTTGGTTAAAAGTGCAAACTGAATTTGAAGAGTTTGACATTCAAATGATGAATTTCTTATTAAACAAACAATTCTCTGTATGTCTTGGTACAAAATCGGAAGAAATTTTAAACAACAATTACGAACATTACCTAACTCTTGCTACTGACAGACAAAAAAAATCGTTAAGTCGATTTAAAAGTGCAACCTTTTCAAGATCGGTAGGACACGCTCGAAAAAGTCAAGATGCTGAACTTATGAAAGTGGTAATTGAACGTTATAAAACGGGGTATATCGCTCAAAATCGGATGATAATTTAACTGTCTACACTATGGATTGTTATCGTTATTCTAAAAATCATGAAGCTTTTAAGCACTTAGCTGAGCAATACATTAATAGTTTAATGAACCAAAAAACTCTTAAAGAAATTAAAGAAGAAGACAGTAAGTATTATCAGTTGTATTCTAAAAACAAAGAGTTTGGAAAAGATCCTTTTACTGATATCATGCTACAAAATTACAAAGAAGGTAGAGATGCTAACAATATTGTAAAACCTATTATTGAAACAGCTAATCATTACTTTGACTTCACACAAACGAGTAAAGAAAAAAGAAATTTGAAGAAATGGATTAAATACTGTTATAAATTAATTCCTGAAAAATATTCAATAGATAACTTAAAAGCAGATATGTTGTATAAAGCAGGAAAAACAAAAAAGGCAATTACTCTTAAAGCTATTGCTATTGAAAAAATGCCTTACACCGTAAAAAAGAAAGTGAATTTTGAACATGAGCTAGAACTCATGAAAGCCAATAAAAAGTTATAATTTAATTAAGAAAATTATAACAAATACTACTTAGTTTATTTTATAAGTTTACCAAGTGATAAAGCTTAATAAAATAACCGAAAAATCAACTCTATTTCCCATAATAGGGTTGATTTTTTTATTGCTATTTTCACCTTGTAAAGTTAGAAACTACGTACAAGCAGAACTAAATATTCCCCAAACAGAGGTTTCAAACAAAAGCCAAACAACTCACAACCAACTAAGTTGTTATGATACTGAAACTACAGATGCTTCTCTAATACAAGTAGCTGCTTCTACCAAAATTTCACCATTTTTTCCAACTAGAGCTTTTAACTTCTCTCTTTACTTTATTGAAAGCTTTCCTAATAAAATTACTACTAATTATCAAAAAAAGGGATTTATAACCTCTTCTATCCCTCTTTATATTTTATTCAAAAATTTCAAGGTTTACCTTTAAGCCTTCCCTCCTTTCAACTTTCTAAAATAAAATTCAATCTACATAACACTAACTTATGTAGTTCATCGGCTGTGCTTAAAACTTTAAAATAGCATCAGTCTTCATATCAAAATAAAATATTATGATTAACAACAATATAAAAAACGACTCAGGACTTTTAGTTCTGGCAATACGATTGGTTATTGGATGGACTTACTTCTCCGCTTTTTGGAGAAGAACAATTTTAGCTAACAAACTCGATCCTGAATTAGCAGGGTATATCGGAGAAAAATTCAACCATTTTCTTCCTAATGCATTAGGAATAAAACCCCTTATCCAATACTTAGTTGAAAATCCTGATATTCTTTGGCTAAACATGGTAATATTTACCATTATTGAAGGAATTGTAGGATTCTTTATCATCTTTGGTTTATTCACCAGAATAATGAGTATTGGTGTATTCGGTCTTGCTATGGGAATTCTTTTGGGTTCTGGTTGGATTGGAACAACCTGCCTTGACGAATGGCAAATTGGTGTACTTGGAATCGCAACAGGATATGTACTGTTTTTAACAGGAAGCAGTAAGTACTCGCTAGATAACTACTTTATGAAGAACAATTTTTCCTTCACTAATAAAAAATGGTTTGCATGGTTAGGATCAGGAATTTTACCGATTAAAAACAACATTTTCCCAAGATTTGTTTTAGTAGGATCGTTAGCCATTTTAGGAATGACGTTATTTACCAATCAAGTATTTCATGGTGGGGTTTGGGGAACGCTTCATAACAAATCGGTTAAACCTAAATTAGAAATAACAGAAGGTAAAATTAACAACGATACGCTTTCTTTTGACGTTTTTAGAACAGAAGGTGTTGATGCATACGGGTCGTGGGTTATTGCTATTGAAGTATTGGATCAAAATAATAAATCTATTGTTCAGTACACTCAAAAAGAGTTAGCTTCGTTAGCTGATCAAAACATATCAAACTATTATGTTGCTAAAATTAAACCTGGTAAACATAGCTTAGTTGTTCCTTTAGGAGCCAAAGCAAAAATGACTTTTAGTAATCAATTTTTTTCACAGGTTCCTAACGGAACATATACTGTAAAAATAACAGATATTAGCGGTGCTTTTTGGACACATGAAATAACTAAATAAACAAAAACGCCATAGTGTTTGGTTAATCACTATGGCGTTTTCTATTATTCTTAATAAAGTTTATTCTAATCCTTCCATTTCAGCATCATAAAATAATCCTGCAGCTTCAATTAACCCTTCTAACTCATTAGCTAAGTCTTGTTCATTTTCGTTAGACAAGTCTTCAAACCACTCTATTTCATCATCTTTTAAATTGATTAAAAAACGTGGATACTCAGTATGTAACACAAAAATATCTTCTGGATGATTGCTATTATCTGCTAATAAAAATTTAGGTAAGTTCATTATGTTTTGTTTTAATCAATTGTAAAGTTAATTTATTAAATCGTATAAAAAGTAAAATTGAAGCGGTTGTTAATCCTGCCAATAGTCCAAGCCAAATTCCGAAACTACCATACATTTCTTTTGAACCGAAATAAAAGCTGATTGGAAAACCAACTACCCAATACGATATAAATGTAATTAATGTCGGCATTTTAACGTCTTGTAAACCACGTAAAGCTCCTAACACCATTACTTGTATACTATCACTAATTTGAAAAATAGCTGCTGCAATTAATAAATTAGCTGCAATACTCATCACCTCCATATTATCTACATAATTTTCAGCATCGCTTAAATCAACATATAAATTTGGCAATGATTTATGAAAAACAAAGAAGAAAGTAGCAAATACAACCGCTAATATAGTTCCTAAAAAAAAGATTGAAAATGCTATTCTTCGTAGTTCTTTATAGTTTTTTAGTCCTTTTTGATTTCCTACTCTAATCATAGAAGCAACGCTTAACCCTGTTGCTACCATAAATGTCATAGAAGATAAGTTCAATGCTATCTGATTTGCTGCTTGAGGATTCTTTCCTAGCAATCCACTTAACCAAACAGCTGCAGTAAAAATAGCTACCTCAAAAAACATTTGCATAGCACTTGGTGTACCTAAACTAATAATTTTTCGAAGCATTAACGTGTCTAAAACAAAGAACTTAATGTTGGTTACTAAACGTTTTGAACGTTCTTTTTTACTCAACAGCCACCATAAATAAGTTACCATCACAAATCTTGACAGCAAAGTTCCATAGGCAGCACCTACAATTCCTAACTCTGGAAAACCAAACTTCCCGTATATTAATAAATAGTTCAATAATACATTTAACACATTGGCTATTAATGTAGCATACATAGGATAACGTGTCATTGACATTCCATCACTAAATTGTTTAAATGCCTGAAAAACAATCATCGGAATTAATGAAAAAGCTACTAAGTCTAAATATGGTATTGCCAACTCAACTACCTCTATAGGCTGTTTCATTAAATACATTAAAGGTTTAGAAAAGAATACTGCTAAAAACAGAATGATTCCCATCATAGTACACAAAAAGAGTCCGTGTTTAAAAGCTGATTTAGCCTGATCAAAATTGTTGGAAGAATCAGCTTCAGCAATTAAAGGTGTTATCGCAGTAGAAAAACCAATACCTAACGACATGGCAATAAACATAAAACTGTTCCCTAATGAAACCGCTGCTAATTCAGCTGTCCCAAGTTGTCCCACCATAATATTATCTATAAAACTTACAAATGTATGTCCTAGCATTCCTAACATTACAGGCGCTGCAAGTTTCAAGTTATATTTAAACTCCGAAGTATATTGTTGTAAATTCAATTTGGTATTCTTTTCGGCTTGCAAAAATACAACTGTTATCTAAAATAATGTAGGGTTATAACAAAATAAAAACCGCTTAAAAGCGGTTTTTATGATATCAAATAATTACACTTTATCCTCGTACTTACGATTTAGGTAATAAAACACTATTAATTACATGAATTACTCCATTAGATTGGTTTACATCTGTAATCGTAACTTTTGCCTTTCCCCCATTCGCATCAGATATGTAAACATTTTTCCCTTTCATCCATGCAGTTATCTTTTCCCCACTAGCTGTTTCTAAAGAAACTTTACCTCCTTCATCTTTTATTAGCTTTGCTAATTCGTTTGCACTCCATTTACCAGCAACGACATGATATTTTAAAATCGTTTGTAATTTCATTTTGTTTTCTGGTTTTAATAATGATTCAACTACTCCTTCTGGAAGCTTATCAAAAGCCTTATTTACAGGAGCAAAAACTGTAAAAGGTCCTTTACTTGATAAAACGCCTACCAGATCTGCGGCTTTTACAGCAGCTACCAGTGTAGTATGGTCTTTAGAGTTCACTGCATTTTGTACAATGTTTTTTGATGGATACATTTCTGCTCCTCCGACCATTTTTGTTTTTTCTTGTGCTGTAATACTTTGATTAGCAAATAAAGCAATTACTAAAACAGTTACTTTAAAAAAGTTTAAGATTTTCATAAATAATGGTTTTTAAATTAATATTCTTTCTATTTAACCATACCTACGAAAAGGAGCGCTTCTTGGTTTTAAAAAAATTAAATTAATTATGAATAACCTAGAATTTTACTCTTAGTTATTTAATTATTCTTACTTTTGATTTTCCTAAAACACATACAAAATGGCTTCAATAACTCTAAAAGGTAACACAATAGAAACAATAGGTAACTTACCTAAAACTGGAACTAAGGCAATTGATTTTTCACTAGTTGCAACTGATTTATCTGTTAAAAATTTAGGTGACTTTAACGGTTCTAAATTAATTTTAAATATTTTCCCTAGCGTCGACACAGGTACTTGTGCAACATCTGTAAGAGAGTTTAATAAAAAGGCTGCTAACTTAGAAAACACCAAAGTTTTATGTATTTCTAGAGATTTACCTTTTGCTCAAGGTCGTTTTTGTGGTGCTGAAGGCATTGAAAACGTAATTATGTTATCTGATTTTGCCGCTGGTCAATTTGGTAAAGATTATGGTTTAGAAATTACTACAGGTCCTTTAGCTGGTTTACATTCTCGTTCTATCATTATCATTGACGAAAATGGTAATGTAACTTATACAGAACAGGTAAACGAAACTGTTGATGAACCTAATTACGAAGCCGCTTTAAAAGCATTGTAATTATCTATGAAAAAACCTAATGACGGCTTTTTAAAAGGACGCCTTCGTAGTATTAAATTTGCTGTAAAAGGAATGTGGTTATTAATAACTACAGAAGATAGTATAAAAGTTCAACTTACATTTGCTTTAATTGCTACTATCATGGGGTTTTATTTTCATATTTCTTCTACAGAATGGATGATCCAGTGCTTGGTTATTGGGCTTGTTTTAGTTGCAGAAGCTTTAAATACTACTATTGAGGAAGTAGCTGATTTTATACACCCCGATTATCATAAAAAAATAGGTTTTATTAAAGATATTGCTGCTGGTGCTCCTACCTTTGCTGCTATTACTTCATTAATTATTGCGGGTATAATTTACCTTCCTAAAATAATAGCTATATTGTAGCGTTCAATTTATTTCTAACAAAAATACATGGCAAAAAAAAAGACAACTGTTCAAAAAAAACAACCTAGAATATCTATTTTTAAAAGAATAAATTCCTTTTTTTCCAATAGACAAAACCAAACTATTCTTGGTTTTTTCCTATTACTATTTTCTATCTTTTTAACTGTTGCTTTTATCTCTTTTTTCTTTTCGTGGCAAGAAGATCAAAGTACCTTAACCCAGTTTGCAGACAGAACTGTTCAAACTAAAAATCTACTAGGAAAAATTGGTGCTAAATTAAGCAACTTTTTTGTCTACAAAGGTTTTGGTTTAGGGGCATTTCTTATTCCTATAACCTTATTTTTAACAGGAGCTCGTATATTACTTCAAACCAATTTAAAACGTATTATTACCTCTTGGAACTGGGGTGTTTTAATCATGCTTTGGATTTCTACCTCTCTGGGATTTGTTGAAAAAGAAAACTCCTTATTATCTGGAGTTATCGGTTTTGAATTGAATGAATATTTACAAACATTTTTAGGTAAAACTGGTTTATCTATTTTATTATTATTCTTTTTAGTTGCTTATTTAATCATTCGTTTTAGCATTACACCTGAAGCGATTAGCGAAAAAGTAAGAAATCAAAAAGAGAAGAATAAAACTATTTTCAATAACAAAACTACCACAACTCAAGATGATACTACAACTATAGAAGATTCAACAATTATTGAAGAGACTACTTCTGAAATTAAAAAACCTAAAACAGATAACAAATCAGGCTTCGAATTGTCTGTAGAAAATTTACAACCTACTATTTCTAACTATTCTGATGTAAACAATACAGTAGAGAAAGAAGATACTGGAGAAGTTCCTTTAGACATTCACCAAACAAAAGAACCAACTCTCAAAGTTTCAGAAGAAAGTAAAAATGAAGTTGAAGTTGCTATTGAAAAAATTGCAGAAGAAAAAAGTGTTACCGAAAATTTATCGGATCAATTAATAAAAGATTTTGGTGAATTTGATCCTACGCTAGAACTAGGGAACTTTAAGTTTCCAACCTTCAACTTACTTAAAGAATATAACGAAAGTATTTCTGTTGATCCTACTGAATTAGAGGCCAATAAAAACCAAATTGTAGAAACCTTAAAAAACTACAAAATTGGTATTGCTCAAATTAAAGCTACGGTTGGACCAACAATTACTTTATATGAAATTGTACCAGAAGCAGGAGTACGTATTTCAAAAATTAAAAATTTAGAAGACGATATTGCCCTATCACTTTCTGCTTTAGGAATTCGTATCGTTGCACCAATTCCAGGAAAAGGAACTATTGGTATTGAAGTTCCTAATAAAAAGGCAACCATCGTTTCTATGCATTCGGTAATTGCCTCTAAGAAATTCCAAGAATCACCAATGCAACTTCCTATTGCTTTAGGAAAAACGATTTCTAACGAAACCTTTATTGTCGATTTAGCTAAAATGCCTCACTTACTAATGGCAGGTGCTACAGGACAAGGTAAATCGGTTGGATTGAACGCTATTTTAACATCTCTTTTATATAAAAAACATCCTGCGGAAGTAAAGTTTGTCTTAGTCGACCCTAAAAAAGTAGAATTAACATTATTCAACAAAATAGAGCGTCATTATTTAGCGAAACTACCTGATGAATCTGAAGCTATTATTACCGATACTACAAAGGTTGTAAACACCTTAAATTCATTATGTATTGAAATGGATAACCGTTACGACTTACTTAAAAACGCAATGGTTCGTAACATTAAAGAGTACAATGTTAAGTTCAAGGCTCGTAAGTTAAACCCAGAAAATGGTCATCGCTTTTTACCTTATATTGTACTAGTAATCGATGAATTTGCTGATTTAATTATGACAGCAGGCAAAGAAGTAGAAACTCCTATTGCTCGCTTAGCACAATTAGCACGTGCAATTGGTATTCACTTAATTGTAGCTACGCAGCGCCCGTCGGTAAACGTAATTACGGGTATTATTAAAGCGAACTTCCCTTCTAGAATTGCCTTCAGAGTAACTTCAAAAATTGATTCCAGAACAATTTTAGATGCCCCTGGAGCAGACCAATTAATTGGTCGTGGAGATTTATTATATTCTGGAGGAAATGATATTACTCGAATTCAATGTGCTTTTGTAGACACTCCTGAAGTAGAAAAAATCACTGATTTTATTGGCTCTCAACGCGCTTATCCTGAAGCTTATTTATTACCAGAGTATGTTGGTGAAGATGGTGGCACAAATCTTGATATTGATATTGCAGACAGGGACAAATTGTTCAAAGAAGCTGCCGAAATAATTGTAACTGCACAACAAGGTTCGGCATCGTTATTGCAACGTAAATTAAAACTAGGATACAACCGTGCTGGTAGATTGATAGACCAGCTAGAAGCAGCAGGTATTGTTGGTCCTTTTGAAGGTAGTAAAGCACGACAAGTACTTGTACCAGATTTAATTGCTTTAGAGCAGTTATTAGAAAACGAAAAGAATTAATAATTATAAACTATTCCGAAAGTGGAAATTAGACAGACGATGAAAAAAATAGGATTATTATTTATTGGATTATGTATTAGCGTAAGTGCTATGGGACAATCGAAATCTTCTGAAGCAAAAAAGTTGCTTGATGAAGTATCTTCTAAAATGGGGGCTTATAAGAATATGGTGATAGGTTTTAATTCATCACTAGTAAATAAAGCTGCGGGTATTACCAACGACCCTCCAATTAGAGGAGAAATAACCTTATCTGGCGAAAAGTATAACTTAGACTACTTAGGTAACACGTTTATTTTTGATGGAAAAAAATTAGTTGTTATCAATCAAGATGAAAAAGAAGTTACCATTAGCAACGGTAACCTTGAAGAAGAAGACGGATTTATCTACCCTTCTAAATTATTAACTTTTTACAAAGAAGGCTACAACTATACCATGGGAACTTTAAAAAATAGTAATGGGCGTCACGTTCAATACATTGACTTGACTCCTATTGATAGTAATTCTGATATTGTAAAAGTACAATTAGGAGTTGATGCTAAAACAAAACATATATACAAACTTACGCAAATAGGTGCTAATGGTGCTGAAACTACGTTTACAATTACCAAGTTTAAAAGCAACCAACCTATTTCAGAAAAGCTTTTCTCTTTTGATAGAACTAAATACGCTAAACAAGGCTACTACATAGACTAAAAAAATCACACAAAGTTTTGTTACCGATTTGCTTATAAAATCATTAACAAAACTTTTGTGTTTATATGCCACTAACCTACTACCTTTGCGTCTGTGAAAACATTAGACAGATATATATTAAAAAGTTTTTTAATACCCTTTTTGGCCACCTTCTTTATCATCTTATTTGTACTGGTAATGCAAGCGTTGTGGTTAGTTTTTGACAATCTTGCTGGTAAAGGTATAAGTGTCGAAATAGTCTTAAAATTTTTGTGGTATACCACACTCATTGTAACTCCGCAAGCCTTACCCATTGGAGTACTCCTTTCTTCGATTATGACACTAGGTAGTTTGTCTGAAAACTACGAATTTGCTGCAGCAAAATCTGCTGGTGTTTCCTTACAACGAATGGTCCGTCCGATTGTTTTTCTCGCTATTTTTTTAAGCGGTATTAACTTCTTATTTCTCAATTACGTGTACCCTTATGCTATGCTAAAACAGCTAAACATGAAGGTGAATATTAAGAAAAAGCAACCTGCCATTGCACTAGTTGCAGGAGGTTTTAATACAGAGCTTCCCAACTTTCAAATAAAATTTAAAGAAAAATACGGAGAAGAAGACAACCTATTAAAAGAAGTAATGATTTACGATTTATCTTCTAAAAGAGGAAATAATAAAATTATTACAGCAAAAAAAGGTGAAATTCTTTCTGAAGAAGGAAGTCGTTACATGACCTTAGTTTTGTATGATGGCCATTTTTTTGAACACCATATAAAAAACGGAGCTTCTTTTAAAGAACGAGAAAAAATGCCTGCATCCTATGCCGATTTTGATGAATATACAATCAATATCGATATTTCTTCTTTTAGTGATGATGATCTTGAAGAAGAAAAGTACAAAACGCAGTACAACATGTTAAGTTTGGCTCAGTTAAAAGACACGTTACCAACGATGAAACAAAGTTATCACGACTATGTTGCCAGTAGAGCTAAAAACCTATTTTTAGGCGTTGATGTAGAAGACTTACACCAATATCCTGATTCGTTAATGAACAAAAAATTATCGTCAGATATCCTTGATAATTTTGATTTAAGAGAAAAACAAAATGTGCTTATCACAGCAACTTCAAAGTTAGAACGTACAATAAACAATAACAAAGATTACAAAGAAACCTTAAAAAACAGACGTAAATATTTAAACTTATACGACATTGAATTTTACAACAGGGTTGCTTTTTCACTCTCTTGTTTACTACTTTTCTTTATCGGGGCTCCGTTAGGTTCCATCATTAGAAAAGGTGGTATGGGCTTACCCATGATTTTAGCCATTGCTATTTATGTACTGTACTTTTTCTCCAATACCTTTGGTAGAAATTTAGCAGAAGAAAGCTCGCTAACAGCAATTGTCGGTTCTTGGCTAAGTGTATTTTTAATGCTACCTTTGGCGGTAACTTTAACACTTAGAGCAACTAAAGACAAAGGATTGTTCGATATTAACAGCTTTATGGCTCCAATACGAAACTCTTTTAAAAACATATTCTCTAAAAAAGAGAAAACAACAAAATAATGACAACACAAGCATCAACGAATATTCAATTAAACACAATTGAAGAAGCTATAGAAGATATCAAAAACGGTAAAGTTATTATCGTTGTTGATGATGAAGATCGTGAAAATGAAGGTGACTTTTTAGCCGCTGCTGAAAAAATTACTCCAGAAATGATCAACTTTATGGCAACCCATGGTCGTGGACTAATTTGTACGCCACTTACCGAAACTCGCTGTAAAGAATTAGAATTAGGTATGATGGTTAGCAACAATACCGACCCTATGGAAACTGCTTTTACCGTTTCTGTAGATTTACGCGGAAATGGAGTTACTACTGGTATCTCTGCTTCTGATAGAGCTAAAACTATCGAAGCCTTAATAAATCCTGATACAAAACCTTTCGATTTAGCTAGACCTGGACATATTTTCCCACTAAAAGCTAAAAACGGTGGTGTTTTACGTAGAACAGGACATACCGAAGCTGCTATCGATTTTGCTCGTTTAGCTGGCTTACAACCTGCTGGAGTTATCGTTGAAATTATGAATGAAGACGGTACTATGGCGCGCTTACCTCAACTATTAGAAGTTGCTAAAAAATTCGATTTGAAAATTGTTTCTATTGAAGATTTAGTAGCGTATCGAATGGAACACGATTCTTTAATTGAAAAGAAAGAAGACTTTAATATTCAAACTCGTTTTGGTGACTTCCGTTTACGCGCTTACCAACAAACGACTAACAACCAAGTTCATATTGCTTTAACCAGAGGTACTTGGAGTAAGAACGAACCTATTTTAACTCGTGTAAACTCTACTTTAGTTAACAACGATATTTTAGGTACACTTACCAACAATGCTGATAAAAAGTTAGACCAAATGTTTAAGGTTATTAATGATGAAGGTAGAGGTGCTATCTTATTCATTAACCAACAAATGCAAGCGTTAAACTTATTAAACAGACTTCGTGTGTTGAAAGAAAACCAAGCGAAAGGAGAAATGAAAGCTCCGAATGTGGTAATGGATAACAAAGATTTTGGTATTGGTGCTCAAATTTTACACGATTTACACATACATAAACTACGTTTAGTTTCTAACACTAAACAAACCAAACGTGTAGGTATGATTGGTTACGGATTAGAAATTGTTGATTACGTAAGCTACTAATCGCAAACAACATAAAATCAAAAAAATCCTGAGTTAATTAACTCGGGATTTTTTGTATATATTTGAGAAAACAATAAAATTGCTAAACTTCATTATATCCCATGCTATTGTCGGGATAAAAGAGCTAAAGTTTGACATATAACAAGTTTGTGTACCTTTTAGAAATGAACAAAACCTTTAAAAAAATATTAATAGGAGTCGGAATTATTGCAGGAATTGGAATCACTGGATATTTAGGACTAATAGGAGTAGTTTGGTATCAATTTAGTGTTGGTTGCGGAATGGATGATGGACCTTTCGAAGCGGTAACTATTAAACCAATTGAAATAACTAAAAATGCTAAAGAATTTCAATTAGCAAAAAATGGAAAATTAATATTGGAAAATCGGAATGATACACTTTCACCTACTCTCACTCTAATTGAAAATGGAAAAGTTAAATGGACATTGGACACTGATACTCGAAATACAAAAGGATACGAATCGACTGGAATATGGGAAATTAGTAATGTGATTATTACAAAAGATTCTGACCCAATTAAACTGAGATTTACAGGTCATTGGACATACGGAGCTGAAGCAGGTTCTATGGAAATTGATAGAGACAATGGTGACAACAAATTTTGTTTGAGTTGGTAGAAAAAAATGACACATCAACACCGTGTCTTATAAAAAGCACTAATTCTGTTTTTCAAAATATTTATTCCTTTTTCTGAAGAAAATAAAAAACTACACCACCCATAAAATATAAGAATACATCAATGAAATCAGCGGTGTATCTTGGATGAAACTTAGGTAGTAAATACTCAAAAATAACTCCGTAGAAAGCGCAGATATACATAATTACACCAAGAGGAATTGTATAACTTTTATCCCCTCTACTCCATCGTAAAATAAAAAGACAGATCGTTAATACAATCGGTAGTATTAAAAAATCATTTACATAATTATTAACGATTTTAGGTAGTATAATTTCAAATTGCTGAGCGAGATAAATAAAGCTTCCTACAGCAACTGAAATATAGAAGTAATATGGAAGTATCCTTTTTTGCATACGCTCCTATCCTGCTGCTACCATTGCTATAAACCATGCAATTAACGCTCCTATTGCACTTACCAATAAATACGCCGAGTATAAAACCCAACCAACAATACGATACAACCAAAACGAATGTTTTTTTAAGCGTTCTGCCAAGTTTGGGTTTTCTATTTCATACTTTACTTTTTGAAGCTCTTCTTCTTTATATGCTGCTACTTTTTGTTCTTGTTTCTTTTCAAAAGAAATTAACGTATTACAATTTTTACAGTAATCGCTATTCTTATTAAAAACTCCGCAGTTTGGACATTTAACGTTTCTAGTAATTGCCATTTTCTTGTTCTTTAAAGCTGTATTTATTTTTCTTTTTATACGGACGGATAATCAACCTTGTTTCACGATCAAAACGGATGTAATTATACACCCAATTCATAAACACAATTACTTTATTTCTAAATCCAATAAGTGAAAACAAGTGCACAAACATCCATACAAACCAAGCAAAAACTCCTTGGAATTTCCATTTAGGTAAATCAACAACTGCTTTGTTTCTTCCAATAGTTGCCATTGACCCTTTGTCTTTGTACTTAAAAGGTATTTGCTTTTTCTTCTTTAACTTGGCTATGATGTTTTTCCCCAACAACCTTCCTTGTTGAATTGCAGGTTGTGCCATCATAGGGTGTCCTCTTTCATACTCTTTGGTTTCCATACACGCTACATCTCCAATAGCGTATATGTTATCATAACCGATTATTTTGTTGTATTCATCTACTTTAAATCGATTGGCTCTTTCAACTACACATTCTTCGACTAAACCATTAACAGCAGCTCCTTTTACTCCTGCTGCCCAAATAACGGTTTGAGCTTTAAAATGATCTTCTCCGTTTGTAGTAACAGTTTCTCCGTCATAATCGAGTACACGAAGGTCTTTCCATACATCTACTCCTAACTTTATTAAAAAATCTTCTGATTTTTCTGAAGAAGCTTTACTCATCCCTTTTAATAACTCTCCTGAACTTTGAATGAGATTAATTTTCATTTCTCGAATATCCAAATCAGGGTAATCTTTAGGAAGAATTCCTTTTTTCATTTCCGCTAATGCTCCTGCTAACTCTACTCCGGTTGGTCCTCCTCCTACAATAACAAAGTTCATTAACGCTCTTCGTTTTTCTAAATCGGTAACCAATAATGCCTCTTCAAAGTTTTCTAAAACCAAACTACGAATATTCAATGCCTGCGGAACCGATTTCATTTCCATCGCATATTTTTGAATATTGGTATTTCCGAAGAAATTTGTAGTAGATCCTGTGGCAAGAATTAACTCGTCATACTCCAAATTACCAATCGTAGTTTCTACAATTCGTTTCTCTGCATTTATACCCGTAACTTTAGCTAACCGAAAATAAAAATTTTCTATATCGTTAAACCTTTTTCTTAGAGGAAACGCTATACTATCAGGCTCCAATCCTCCTGTGGCTACTTGATATAGTAAAGGTTGAAATGTATGGTAATTGTGTTTATCGATTAAAACAACTTGTAATTCTTGATTTTCTAATGCTCTTGCAGCTGCCAATCCTGCGAATCCACCTCCTACAATAATAACTCGAGGAAAACTCGTTTGAGGTATGTTCATTATTAATTAGGGTTTTATATGTAATTAGCAAATTTAACTAAAAGAGAAAGGAGTTTCTTAAAAATTATTTTTTAGTTTTACATTTCATCCCTTAAATTCATTAACCCAATAAAACAACTACTATGCTTAATTTCTTCAAGAAAAAAAAGGTGAAAAATTTAGTTATTGAATGCGATACGGATGTTATTCATGTAAACAATAAACCCCTAACTTTTCCTACAAATTACAGTACTTTAATTCAAGTATTGGGTAAGCCTAGTAGAGAATTAAAAAAGAGTAACGAGTACATGATTTGGGATAAACACGGTATTTTTTGTGGTTATACGGATAAGGATAATATCCTATCTATAAATATTTATCAGAACAAGAAGGATAGAAGTGAGTACAACACAAAAAAGCAATTTAAAGGAAAGCTTATTTTAAATAATGAGGAAATTACCAACAACGAGTTTGGTAAAATTCCATTAGGTAAAGTTGCTATTCACAGACTAGGTAGAGAAAGTGACACGCGCTTTGGCTTTAGTCTTGGTGTTAATAGAGATTACAAAGATTTATAACTCCAACTTTAGTTGTTGTAGTGTTTTGTTTGTTGTTATGAGTTTTTCGATGATTATTTTTCTTAAAACATCTATATCTTCTTCATAGTATCGTGCCCACTTGTACTCTTTAAATAAGGTTTGAATTTGTTTTAAACGTTGATGTGCAAATTCTGAGGTCATTAAGAATTCTTTACACTCTTCGTCAGTTCGTATTCTTTTGATATTTGCTTTACGCTCTTGATAGTCTACCTCTATATAAAACACTTTATCTTTACTGTTCAGCGGATAAAAGTCTGACCAATTTGCATAGCCTACATAATATTTCTGATTTTTATAATGGTCTATTCCCTGAATTTTCCATCTGCAATTTGCAACCCTACCCCAGTGGTTTGAGTAACGAAAAACACCTTCTTCAGTGTAATAGTAATAGCTCCCCGATTTACTTTGAAAATGAGCTTTCATATCATCAAAAAAATTGATGTTTTGCATTTCAAACTCACAATAGGTACTTCTGTAAAAGTTAAATTTATGATACTTCATTTAATTTCCAAAAGCTGTTAGTACTACTTTCCTTCTACCACCATAATTTCTGTGCTCTCCTAAATACACTCCTTGCCAAGTTCCTAAATTAAGTTTTCCATTGGTGATCGGAATCTGTACCTGACATCCTAACATCGAACTTTTAATATGTGCAGGCATATCATCTGCTCCTTCATAATCATGCTTGTAGTATGGCATATTTTCAGGAATCATTTTGTTGATATGCGACTCAAAGTCCATTCGAACAGTCGGGTCAGCATTTTCGTTAATCGTTAAACTTGCTGATGTGTGTTTTATAAATACCTGAAACTGTCCTACCTTAATATTTTTAAGCTCTGGAAATGCTTCTAATAAAATATCTGTAATTAAATGATAACCTCTGTTAAATGCTGGTAATTGAATTTCTTTTTGATAAAATTGCATACCGCAAATCTAAAACACTTCTTTTATAATCTTTAAAAATTCTTGCTTTTTTGTTTTAGAAATAGGTATTGTTGTTTGATTTTGCATCAACAAAAAATCTCCATCTTTTTTTATAAACTTCTCTAAATAATGGAGGTTAATTAAGAAAGACCTGTGGCACCTGAAAAATAAGTTATTGCTTTGAAGTTGATTTTCGAAATATGATAACGGTTTACTAATAAGCTGCTTTTCTTTATTTGCCAGATGTACCTTTGTATACATACCATCTGCTTCTAAATACAAGATATCTTCATGAGATACAAAAATGATTTCTCCAGGAACTTCTAAAGCTATTTTATGTGACGATAAGGATTGAATTGCTTTTTTTAGCTCCGAAAATTGCGCTGAAACCTTTTTCTGCTCTATATTTACTTTAGCCTTATTTATAGCTACTCGTAATTCTTCTCTATCAATAGGTTTTACCAAATAATCTATTGCCGATAACTTTAATGCATCTAGCGCATATTGTTGATAGGCTGTTGTAAAAATTAATTGAAATTCGATAGGCTCAGAAATAAAGTCTAAAATTTCTAACCCTGAATATTCTGGCATTTCAATATCTAGAAAAACAATATCAGGAGCATGCTGATTTATTTCTTTTACTCCATTCAACAAGTTGTCAGCTGTATTAATACTTTTTATTTCAGGGAAGAATTCTGTAAGCATCGTTTCCATTACGCTACGTGCTTTTGCCTCATCATCAATTATTAACGCTTTCATTTTTAAATTCTTTTTATTTTTAGTGTTACTACCGTTCCTGTAGCCTTATTATTTTCATCAACTTTATCTGTAAACTCTACTGAAATATCAAATAACTTTTCTTTCTTATATAGTGAAACTCGCTCTTGAGTTGCGTTCACAGCAAAAGATTTATGTCCTTGTCTTTTCTTATTGATTTCTAATGATTTTTCCCTTCCAATACCATCATCCTCTATAGTTACAATTAACAAATTATTAGTCTTATTTTTAATTGTTATCCATAAATTCCCTTGTTCCTTTTTATGAACAAGTCCATGTTTTATGGCATTTTCTACAAACGGTTGTAAAAATAACGGTGGAACTTCAAATTGATCTTTATTTAAATTCTTATCTACTAAGAAATGAACTTTAAATTTATTCTCAAATCGTAATTGTTCTAATGCTATATAAGTTTCTAGCGAATTGAGTTCTTCTTTTAGCGATATTACATTAACCCTACTATGATTTAAATACATTCTAATCAAACGGGAAAATTTGACCAGATAATCACTCGCTAAATATTTCTCGTTCTTCATTACATAATCTTGAATTGCTCCTAAAGAATTAAAAATAAAATGAGGATTCATTTGTGAGCGTAAGTTCTCTAATCGTAACTTACTTATTCTACTAGCTAAAATCACTTTTTCTAACTCTCGCTCTCCTTCTTTCTCTTTCCACTGTAACTTAATTCGGTAATACATTACTATCACTAAAACTGATGTGAAAAATACAGCAGCTATGAACCACCAATTCTCCCAAAAAGGTTTTTGAACAATAATTTTAACGCCTTTACTTTCTTCCCCAATACTTCCATCTAAACTTTTGGTTCTAAGTAAAAACTCATATTTTCCAGATGGAATTCCAATATACCTAACAACATCATCATTCAGTTCTGATGTTTGCCATTCGGTATTGAAACCCAAGAGTTTATATTGAAAAACATTTTTACTACTAGCTTTAAATCCGTTTGCATTAAAATTAAATGTAATATCATTGGTTTTATAAGGTAGCTCATACTTTGTTTTTATTTCTTGCTCTTCACCTCCAATTTTAACATTGCTTATATAGGCCAATGGGGCTGTTTTAGGTTGCATTAGATCTGGAATAGATATATCTACTCTACATAAAAAATTATTTCCAGGCACCCATAAATAATCGTTTTGAACAACCGGATGTTTGAACTTTATAGCACTTTTATCAGTTAAATTGATTGTTTTTATCGATTTTTTATCTGTATCATATCGCTGTATCCCTTTTTCAGTAACAATCCACAGAAAATTATCTTTTCCTAAAATTCCTTTTATTTGAGATTGCAACAACCCCGTTGAATACGTAATGCTGTCGGTAACTTTTCCAGCTTCTAACCCTAAGATTTTATCTTTTGTGGTTGCCCATATTTTACCATTAGAAGTTTGAGTGTATTCAGAAAAAATAATAGGCTTGTTTTGATAACTTACGGGAATGGTTTGTAGTTTCTTATTATAAACTACCGTTCCGTCAATATAAGTTACGTAAATGAGTTTATTTTTAGAATCGTAATGAGTACCAATAGGTCTTTTACTATCTAAAACTATATGCTCTTTATTTTTTGACAAATGGGTGTAAATAATAGCATGTCGGTACGATAAATACACCAGCGAATCCTTACTTATTTGAGCAAAACCTTTAGCTGTTGTAAATTGACTCCCAACATTCGTCATTTTTTTACTCTTTAAATCATAAATATAGCTACTCGTTCCGTTAGTACTTATATATGCCCTATCGAGTATTTCATCATATTTGATTCTATTTACCGGTCGCTGGTTCGGTAAATTCGAAATTGTATAATTGTTATTTTGTGTATTATAATCTATTAAATTACCATTTTGGGTACCTAGTAACAAACGATTTTCTGCTACAACTTCTATTGAGATAATATCTTCTTTTATCTCTAAAAAACTCTTCTTTGTTATTCCTAAACTTGGTACTACAAAAACACCATTCTGAAGTGTAGTTAACCAATAATTATTTTCATTATCTTTTAAAACATCCGTTATATGATAATCTTTAAAAATTTGTTCGGTATCATTAACTTTTGTTTTTTCTAAAGTTTTATAAATACCATTTGATGTTAACAACCAGTTTTTCTGAAACTTCTTTGTATTGTATACCTGAGCTTTTTGAAAATTATTCGGAAGTTTTATAAAACTAATTTCTCTTGTATGAATATTAATTGAAAACGCTTTTGATACATCACTATCAAGTTTAACAACAATCTCATCAAACCACTGAAACATCTGAAAATTCTCTTCATCTAAAGAAAATCTTTTTTTATCACATTTTACTTTTTTGAAAACTGGTATTCCCTCTTCTTCATAAACATGAGTAATCGTATTTGTTTCTTTTAAATTGTAATAAAAAAAACCGTTTTCAGATTTTGCTATTTTAGAAACCTCAGCATTTAAGTCTTTTTTTACTGATCCTGTTTTTTTATCTATCTGAAAACTCTTCCTCTGAGAAATAAAGAAAATATCATTTTTAAAAACCATTAAATGAGCAAAGGTTCCTTTTAACTCATTAGAAAAGTCTTTAAATAGCTGTAACTCTTTATTTACAACTTTATAAATATGTCCTGAAATTGTAGAACACCATATTTGCCCCTCATCATCAATTTGTAAATTGAAGATACTTTTAGTGGTAGCAATCGTATTTTTTACCTTAATAAATTTTTTACCATTGTAGTAAAACAATCCTTGTTCTGCACCAACCCAAACAAGATTATCTTTATCTTGAATAATATTAAAATTAGCCAGAGAAGCTAGACCATCATCCGATGTAAATTGCGTATAAAAAGGCTCTTGTGAAAAAACATTTTCAAAGAAAAGAAATACGAAAACAAGTATGTAAAAAGTTTTTTTCACAAATTTAATATCACTATAAAAAAGGTGGCTATGCAATAATACGCAAAACACCACCTTTATTCACAACTGTTCTTAGTTTAAAATTAATTAACTCCTATGATAGTCAATTTATAACCATTAAATGACTTTTCAATTATAACTCTTTTTAACCAAAAAAATTTACCTCTAAAAATTAATGGTATAAATAGGAATTTATGAACCGTATGAGTGTATCTTTTTTTACTCTTCTTTTTTTAACATGAAGTTTCATTGTTATTTTTAAGGCTTTGCGTCACACTTACAATATCCTCCGTAAGGTGCTCCTCCAGTTCGGCTAATTCCATTAAAATAAACTTCTCCGTATTTTCCCCCCCCTGTATAATCTCTTCGTAAAATAAATTGTTGTAACATACACTGCCCATCAGAGTTTTCCTGAACTACGGCTCCAACTACCCATTGATACAAAGGAACTCCTGTTACTTTATGCTTTACTGTTGACCACTTGTTTGAAGTAACATATTGCTTTAAGTTCTTCATACTTGTTTTACCGTAATAAGCATTTAACCCTTTGGTAGCAATTCCTATCAAACTACTGTTTAAACTACCTTTTGCTGGCATTGTTACACTATTTAACTTTGCTCCTAACCAATCTTTACGTAAGTTATCAAACTTAGCAAAAGTTGTTTGAGATGTTAATTCAGGATTTTTATAATACTTCTTAATTTTTTCTGGATTTTTAGCAGCAATCACAAACTGTTTTGGTTGAGCATTATTCATCCATTTATGGCCTTCATTATCATTTTTATGATATACTTCAGCCCCTATTAACAACACCCCTGGTTCTAATAAAAGCACATTAGCATTGGTCCACTCTGGTCCACCTCCCATTCCAAACTGAAACTGAATATTTCCTTTGTCTGCAGATTTTCTATATTGCTCTGGAACTACACCATAACGTTTTTGTTCTGGAGTGAAATAAGCGTTTAATTGATACGTTGTCGGATCATATTCAATAGAAAAGCCTTCGTAAATATCACCTGGATTGCTATCAAAATGACTTGAAGGATTTCTAACAAAGTATTGTGATAAATGGTAGTAACCAGACAGTTCCATCTTATCAGAAAAACCACCATCGTAAGCAGGCATTTTTTTAAATTTCGTTCTGTTTAATACATAAATTTGATTGTCTTTAAATTTATCATTTTCACTACTTTCTATAGGTGAAGGAATTTCATTCACTACTTTCCCTTTACTATTTTCTTTAGCTAACAAAGCCTCTTTTTCTGCTGCTTGCTTTTGTTGATATTCTTTATACTTTTTAAAATAAAAATCTTGCTTTTCTTTATCGTTGGGATACTTTTTAGCTAACTCTTTTTTAAACTCTTCATCTGAATACTCATTTGTATTAGACGTTGAATTAGTATCTGAACTTGTAGTTGATTTTTCTATTGATGAAGAAGCTTTCTCTTCTATTTTTTTTGTTACTTTTTGCTTAGCTTTTTTTAACATGTTACCAAACTGAGCATTGGCTGTTTGATGAAACAAAAAACTAGCGAAGAATAAACAAACTAATATTGTATATTTTTTCATTTCTATTACTGTTTTTATGTTATTAAAAGCTACCTGCTTTTACACAGGTAACTTTCTTTCTTGAATTACTATTTAAAGGGAATGTTTTTTATTGACATGCGACTGTGCTCCAAGAAGCTCCAGATGGCTTAGCCCATTGGTTTGCTTGCGTATTTGGTGGGTTTAAAGGATCAAAACCAGCATCATGTTGAATACACGTTAAGTCATCATTTCCATCTGCAACCATAAAACGGATATTTACATTATTACCATTTGCTACGTTTAAACTTGTTAAATTGTTACTTCTAACATCTAAAACATAAAGTTTTGAATTATTAGAAATATCTACACTTGTTAAATTGTTGTTGTAAACATATAAAGTTCTTAATTCTGGATACATAGAAACATCTAACGTACTAATTTGATTTTCCTCTAAGTATAAATGATTCATGCTATTCGTTGTTGGTAATAATAATGTTGAGATATTATTATCTCTACAATCTAGGATAGCTAAGCTTGAGTGATTAGATAAATCTATTGAGCTTATACTATTCTGGTCAATTAATATAGTTTCTAAAGCTGTATTAGCTGAAAGATCTAAAGCGGTTAAATTATTCTGTCTTAATACTAATCTTGTTATTGCTGTGTTTTGGCTTAAATCTATACTAGTTAAAGCGTTATTCATTGCATTAAATCGTGAAATATTTTCAAAAGCTTCTAAACCTGTTACATCTGAAATACTCAATCCATCTACTCTAATTTCACCCGTGAAAGCCTGAGCCTCTGAAACTTGAATTTCAGTATCTCCGTTCGTATTAATCGATGAATTTCCAACTAATGCCGCCTTAAAGTTAGCGTCTGGAATAGATACTACATTTCCTGTCGTAGCCTGTAATCCTTTTCCTTCAACAATAAGTCCATGGTTAGGTTTTGTAGGGTCATTATTTTCTACAAAAACTTGTGCGTATTTCTGCCCTTCTGATTGAGGTGTAAATCTAACAGTAACAGTATATGAGCCATTAGACACAATTGTTTGTGGAGCAGACACATTAATTAAGTTAAAATCACTTGCGTTAGCTCCGCTAATTCTAATATTACTTACCTCTAAATTTCCTTGACCATTATTCTGAATAGCAAAAGTTAAATCATTTCCAGAGTTTCCTACAGTAACATCACCAAAACCCAATCCTGTTTCACTAAAAGCAATTGCAGGTTGTGCTGGCGCTGTTCCTGTTCCATTCATTCCTAAAAACGTATAACCAATATCATAAGCATTATTATAAAGCCTAATAGATGCTGAAACATACCCTTCTGAACTTGGAATAAATTTAACTTCAAAAGTATATGTATCACCTGGAGCAATAGTTCTTATTAATGAACTTGTTCCTCCTATTACTGTAAAAGATGATGCGGTACTACTTCCAACAATATTTACATTAGTAATCTCTAAATCTGCATTTCCTGTATTAGAAACTGTAATAGTTTTAGATAATTCTTGACCTACTTCTACGTTACCAAAAGCAATTGGCGACTCGCTAAATGTCATTACTGGTTCTGCTACCGCAGTACCTTTACCATCTAACGTTATGATTTTTACACCTACGTTTGTTGTTATCTCTAAACTAGCCGTTTTATTCCCTTCTGTTGCTGGAGCAAACGTTACCGAAACCGTTTTTGTGCCTCCTACAGCTAACGTTTCTGCTGTTGCAGCCGCTGTAAATTCAGAAGCATCTGTTCCTTTTACCTCAAAAGCAGTAATTTCTAAGTCGGCATCTCCGCTATTTGTTATGGTGAATGTAGCATCATCTGTTTGGTTAATTTCTACATCTCCAAAAGATAAAGTTGTTACATTTAAGTCTACAGTTGGTAGTGGTTTTGGCTCTGCAACTCCTGTTACTGTTACTTCTTTTTTACCTATGTTAGTAGTAATTTCTAAAATAGCCTCTTTGTTTCCTTCTGTTAAAGGAGCAAAAGTAATTTCGAAGCTATAAGCCTCTCCTTTTCTAATTACTTTAGGCACTGCGCTTGTAGAAAAATCTGCTGCATCTGTTCCTTTTATAACAAACTCATCAATTTCTAAGTCTGCTTCTCCTTTATTTGTTACTTCAAATGAATAACTAGCAGACTGCTCTACCTCTACTGTTCCGAAGTCTTTTTCTATTTGATCAATAGAAAATACTGCTGGAATAATTTCTTCATCTTTATCACAACTTGTGATACTTGCAAGTACAAAAAGAATAGCACCTGCATACATGGTAATTTTTTTTCTCATGTGTGTCTTTTTTTCTAATTTTTATTTTTTGCACTTCTACATAAAAGTGCTTTTCCCTTATTTGAGTATAAAAATATAAACACAGTAACTAACACACTGAAAAACTTGCTGAAAGGGGTTTGTTCTTTTCTAAAACGTTTCTTTTTCTTTCTAAAAGCAATACAACGATTTTATTGAAAACAAAAAAGCTCGCCTATTGGCGAGCTTTTAAAAACTTATTTTACTTTAGATAAATTGAAAGTACCTTTCTTTAAACGTGTAATCGAAGTTTTAGATACACCGTATGCTTTCAGTAAATCGAATACAAATTCTTCTTTATTGAAGTTATCAACTAATTCAATTACCTTTTTTATATTTGGGATGAATTCATTGATACTTATTGTATCTTACTTTTCGATTATTTTATAATACTAAGACTCCTCTAAAACAGCCATTAATCTATGATTAAGATATAGTTTTTCTTTACCTACTTTTTCTGAAGTTAAAAAGCTTGCATCTTCCAAAGCTTTTAGGTAATTACCTACTGTTTTAGGCGTTCCTAATTTTTCATCAATTAAAAATTTTCTTTTGGTATATGGTAGTCTGAAAAGTATCTCTATCAGTTCTTTAGAGTATATATTAGGTAGTTTTTCTTTAATTTCTGTAGTCATTTGCTCCATCAACTCAGTTACATCTTTTAATCGCTTCAAACCTTTGTTGGCGGTATACTCTACCATTTCTAGCATATATAATATCCACGATTCCCAATCATTATTTTCTGTAACTTCTCGTAATTTATTATAATAATCAGCTTTATTTTTTATGATATATTCACTTAAGTATATAGCGGGAATATCTAATAATTTTTCTAGTTTTAGATATAACAATAATAAGATACGTCCTGTTCTACCATTACCATCACTAAACGGGTGTATTGCTTCAAATTGATAATGCATTAACGCCATTTTTATTAATGGATCTATTGTTTTATTTTCATTAATAAAAACTTCTAAATTAGCTAATTTTTCACGTATTATAGCTTCTCCTACTGGTGGTGTATATATTGTTTCTCCCTTTGTGTTTTTTAAGGTAGTTCCTGGAGTTGTTCTAATACCTGCACTATTCTTTTTAATGCTTTGTACTATATCGACACATAAATTAGTGCTTATAAAAGGGCGTTTTTCAATAGTTTTTAAACCAAAAAACAAAGCTTCTTTATAACTTAAAACTTCTTTTGTAGCAAAATCACCAAAATTTTTATCAGCAACTAAAGATTTATATAAATCGTCATTAGTTGTAATAATATTCTCAATTTCAGAACTAGCTTTAGCTTCTTGCAAATGAATTGTATCTAAAAACAGCGTTGGATTTGGTAGATTTGTTAGCATACCATTAAGTTGTGCCAACGCTCTACTCGCTGTAATTGTTTTACGAAGTATAGCTACTGTTTCTAAATCTTGTTTAGGCGGTAATAAAGGTAAATTATTGTAGGGTTCGTTTTTGTTAAATTCAGTCATTTTTAACGAGGGTAATAATTACTTGCGTCTTCTTAACGAGGGTAAATATACATAAAAACCACCCTCGTTTATAGCTTAAAGGTAAAAGTTACTCTCGAATGTATTTCCGTTTTAAAAATGATTTGGTTTTTCTTGGAGTATGGAGTAACTACTTTTGTTTATAGGGGTTACATAATAAATTTTGCATAAAAAAATAAATATACATGTATTAGCAGTTAAAGTTTTCAACAAAAAAAGCGACAAACCATTAGTTTACCGCTTTTTACTATTTATTAGTAATTGATTTTAATCAATACTATTTAACTTCTTCGAAGTCTACATCTTCTACATTATCTCCTTCTGATGAAGAACCTGTATTTGCATTTCCTTGTGCGCCTGCTCCGTTAGCTTGTGCATCTTGTTGTGCTTTATACATTTCTTCTGAAGCAACTTTCCAAGCTTCGTTGATCTTCTCCATTGCAGCATCGATAGCAGCTAGATCTTTAGATTCGTGAGCTTTCTTTAACTCTTCTAAAGCAGCTTCGATTGGTTCTTTTTTATCAGCTGATAATTTATCACCAAACTCTTTTAATTGCTTTTCTGTTTGGAAAATCATAGAATCTGCTCCATTAATTTTCTCTGCTGTTTCTTTTGCTTGTTTGTCTGCATCGGCATTAGCTTCTGCTTCTTGCTTCATCTTTTGAATTTCTTCATCAGATAACCCTGAAGAAGCCTCGATACGGATGTCTTGTGACTTACCTGTTGCTTTATCTACTGCAGATACTTTAATAATTCCGTTTGCATCAATATCAAAAGTTACTTCAATTTGAGGCACTCCTCTTTGTGCTGGAGGAATATCTGTTAATTGGAAACGACCTATTGTTTTGTTATCTGCTGCCATCGCTCTTTCACCTTGTAATACGTGAATATCAACTGATGGTTGGTTGTCTACTGCTGTAGAGAACACTTGCGATTTTTTAGTTGGAATGGTTGTATTTGCTTCGATTAACTTGGTAAATACATTCCCCATTGTTTCAATTCCTAATGATAATGGTGTAACATCTAATAATAATACGTCTTTAACATCGCCTGTTAACACTCCTCCTTGAATTGCTGCTCCTAACGATACAACTTCATCTGGATTTACACCTTTACTTGGTGCTTTTCCGAAGAATTTTTCAACAGCTTCTTGAATTGCAGGAATACGAGTTGAACCTCCTACTAAAATTACTTCATCAATATCAGATGTAGATAAATCTGCATTTTTTAATGCTGTTCTACATGGCTCAATTGTTCTATCAATTAAATCGTGGATTAATTGCTCAAACTTTGCTCTTGTTAATGTTCTTACCAAGTGTTTTGGTCCACTAGCTGTAGCTGTGATATATGGTAAGTTAATTTCTGTTGAAGTTGTACTTGATAATTCAATCTTAGCTTTTTCAGCAGCTTCTTTTAAACGTTGTAATGCCATAGGATCTTTACGTAAATCCATATTCTCTTCAGCATTAAACTCGTCTGCTAACCAGTTAATGATTTTTTCATCTACATCATCACCTCCTAAATGAGTATCTCCATCAGTAGCTAATACTTCAAATACTCCGTCTCCTAATTCTAAGATAGAAACATCATGCGTACCACCACCAAAATCGAATACTACAATTTTTTTATCATCATTTGCTTTATCTAACCCGTAAGCTAATGCTGCTGCAGTTGGCTCGTTGATAATACGACGAACTGTTAACCCTGCAATTTCACCTGCTTCTTTAGTAGCTTGACGTTGTGCATCGTTAAAATATGCTGGTACTGTAATTACCGCTTCAGAAACACCTTGACCTAAATAGTCTTCAGCAGTTTTCTTCATTTTCTGTAAAATCATTGCAGAAATTTCTTGCGGTGTATATAAACGATCATCAATTTTTACTCTTGGTGTATCGTTATCTCCTTTTACTACTTCATAAGGTACTCTATCTGCCTCTTTTTCAGACTCAGAATACTTGTTCCCCATAAAACGTTTAATAGAATAAACTGTTTTTGTTGGGTTTGTTACTGCTTGACGTTTTGCAGGATCTCCTACTTTACGCTCACCACCTTCTACGAATGCTACAATAGATGGTGTAGTTCTTTTTCCTTCAGCATTTGGAATAACTACTGGCTCATTTCCTTCCATTACAGACACACATGAGTTCGTAGTACCTAAATCTATACCTATAATTTTACTCATAATCTTTATTTATCTTTTTTAAGTTTTTAATTCAAATTTACGAGTAGTATTAGTCAAAGTGTATGCCAACAGAGTTCCTCTATTATTTTGGCAGAAAAAGAACAAAAAGTAATTGTTTTTTATGACAGAGTGTCATAAACTTATCCTTTTACGTAGGAATTGTAGACAAGTTGTATGTTAGCGTAGCTATTCATTAAGGCTTCTTGGGTTGCTTTCTCATCTTTAAAAGCTACTTCTGTGATTCCTTCTTCTAATTGTGGAATTAACTCCCCTTCATAATCTGAGTGCATTAAATACCAATGAGTTTCTTTTAAACGGTATTCATTATCCATTACAAATAAATGGTAAGTATCAATAAGTTTTCTTTGTATTGTTAGATTTTCAACACCACATTCTTCTTCTACTTCTCTAATAGCTGTTTCTTCTATTCCTTCTCCTTCTTCAATTCTTCCTTTGGGTAAATCCCATTTGCTACCTCTATATATAAACAGCACTTCGTTGTTGTCATTTAAAACCAATCCACCCCCAGCAACAATTACCTTATATTTTTCTTTAAACTCTAACCAAACTTCAGCTAAGTTATTCGAATACAAGTAAACACCTTCAATTTTACCTACTTTTAACTTGTAAATAAGTTCTTCAATAATCGTATTTTTGTAAATATATACAGGAAAATCCCCTTCATTTTTAATTGAAGTTGTAAAGATTATTGGTTTATCATTAACAAAAACTTTATACATTTGCGGCATGGATTTTAACAAAGATACAGCAAAAAAAACTGCCGAGCTTCTTTTGCAAATTAAAGCGATAAAATTGAGCCCGAAAGAGCCTTTTACATGGGCTTCTGGATGGAAATCTCCAATTTATTGCGATAACAGAATTACATTATCATATCCTCCTGTTAGGAATTTTTTGAAACAAGAAATTGCTAAACTGGTTGAAGAAAAGCATGGTAAACCTGATGTGATTGCAGGTGTAGCAACCGGAGCTATTGCGATTGGTATATTAGTTGCTCAAGAACTAGGAGTACCTTTTGTATATGTAAGACCAGAACCTAAAAAACATGGTAGACAAAACCAAATTGAAGGACATATAGAAAGTGGCCAAAATGTTGTAGTTATTGAAGATTTAATTAGTACAGGTAAAAGTAGTTTAAATGCAGTAAAAGCTTTAAAAGAAGCACATGCTAATGTTAAAGGTATGGTAGCTATTTTCTCTTACGGATTTAGTATTGCTTCTGAAAATTTTAAAGCAGACGGTGTAGAACTAACTACATTAAGTAACTATGAATACCTATTAGAACAAGCTTTAGACAGTAAATATATAACTAGCGAAGAACTCCGTACTTTAGAAGACTGGAGAATTGAACCTAGTAAATGGAAACAAAACGAAAACTAACAGCACAATGAATATAGAAGGAAATACAGTAACTGTAAAAAAGTCATCTAAAGACTTATTTGATTTTTTAACCAAACTTAAAAACTTTGAGCAATTAATGCCTGAGAATACTCAAAAATTTGAGGTAGATGGTGATAGCTTTATTTTTGGTTTAAAAGGAATGCCTGAAATTAGATTGGTTATGAAAGATAAAACCGAATACTCAAATGTTACTTTAGGTGCTGCAAGCAGTAAGTTACCTTTTACATTAGCTGCTGACATTAATGAGGTTTCTGAAAACGAAAGTGAGGTAACTTTAAAGTTTGATGGTGAGTTCAATGCTATGATGGCAATGATGGTGAAAGCTCCGTTAACAAAGTTTATTGGTACTTTAACTGAAAACTTAGCAAAGTTATAAATTAGCAAACGAAACTTCTTTCAACCCAAATTCTTGAATCGTTTCGTCTTCTAATTCAATTTGGAGATTTCCATTTTCTGAAACTCCAATGATTTTACCCATAAATAAAATGTTCTGATTGTTTTTAAACATTGTCGGAACATTTTTTTTATACAATACTTTTAAATAATTCTCTTCTAATAACTGATATTCTTTTTTATCTAAGAGTTCTAAATTTTCTTTAAGTTTAAAAAGTACAATTTCTAATAAAGTATCTAAATCTGTTTCTTTATTTAAAATCATTTTAATTGAAGAAGCATTAGGTAATTTTTCAGGAAAAGTATTTTGGTTTACGTTAATCCCTATACCTATCACAGAAGAACTTATATTGCTACCTTTTAAAGAGTTCTCTATTAAAATCCCTACTATTTTTTTATTTCCTGACAGAATGTCGTTAGGCCATTTCACCGCTAAATTTGGTATTTCTATGCCTTTCAACGCTTCCAAAACACTTAACGAAACACAGAAATTTAAATACTTATGATTTTCAATACGCAAAGCTTCAAACCTACAAAACACACTAAAAGTCAAGTTTTTACCTTCTTCAACTACCCATTCTGAGTTCATTTGCCCCCTACCCTTTGTTTGAGTTTTAGCAACCACTACTGTAAAATCATCAATTGACATTTTTGACACCATATCTTTCAAAAAAGTGTTGGTTGAATCGATGGCATTAAGTTTGATTATTTTCATGTAAATTTAGTGAGTGAAACAAGTATCAATATTACATAAATTACTCACAAAAAAACAATAACTTTGCTAAAACTTAATTTTATTTAATGACAATAAAACAAACAAACACAGACGATCTTTTAGCTGTGATTATTAAAGGGATAGATGATGTAAAGGGAGAAGACATCCAATTACTAGATTTAAGGGAGATAGAAAACACTGTTTGTGATTATTTTGTAGTTTGTTCTGCTAACTCGAACACACAAGTTAATGCCATTTCGGGCTCTGTACAAAAAGTAGTAAGCAAAGAACTTAAAGACAAACCTTGGCACGTTGAAGGTCTTGGTAACGCTGAATGGGTTCTTATGGATTACGTAAATGTTGTTGTACATATCTTTCAAAAACAAGTTCGTGAATTTTACGACATTGAAAGTCTTTGGGGAGATGCAAAAATTACCGAAATCAACCCTGCTTAATTGCTAACATTTTATACACCTATTTATGAGTGATAATAAAAAAAACACGCCAAAATTTACGTTTAGCTCGTTTTGGCTATACATACCAATACTAATTATATTATTAGGGTTAAGTTTTTTTAACTCTGGTAGCTTAGGGTCTCGTAATATTTCTAAAAACGAGTTCACTAAAATTTTAGAAGCCAACGATATTCAAAAAATAGTTGTTGAAAACAACAATGTTGCTCAAATATTTTTAAAGCCTGAAGCAGAAAAAAAAGAAGAGCATAAAAAATTAGTTGAATCTCCTTTCTTTAGAAAAGGTTCTCCGTTGTACAGCTACAATTTTGGTGATTTACAAAATTTTGAAAACGAGATCGAGAAAGAAAAAAAAGAAAACAACCTTGATTTTGATAAAGTAAATATTGAAAGAACGAGCATGATGGATACCCTTATCAGCTTCCTTCCATTTATTTTATTAATTGCGATTTGGTTGTTCTTTATGAGAAGAATGTCAGGAGCTGCTGGAGGCGGTGGTGCTGGAGGTCAAATTTTCAACATCGGAAAATCTAAAGCAAAACTTTTTGACGAGAATACTAAAGTTAAAACTACTTTTAAAAATGTAGCTGGTTTAGAAGGTGCTAAAGAAGAGGTTCAAGAAATTGTTGACTTCTTAAAGAGCCCTGAAAAATATACTAAACTAGGAGGTAAAATTCCTAAAGGAGCCTTGTTAGTAGGACCTCCTGGTACTGGTAAAACTTTATTAGCTAAAGCTGTTGCTGGTGAAGCTGGCGTACCTTTCTTCTCTTTATCAGGTTCTGATTTTGTTGAAATGTTTGTAGGAGTTGGTGCATCTCGTGTTCGTGACTTATTTAAGCAGGCACAACAAAAATCGCCTTCAATCATTTTTATTGATGAAATTGATGCTATTGGGCGTGCTAGAGGTAAAAACAGTATGACAGGTGGTAATGACGAACGTGAAAACACTTTAAACCAATTATTAACAGAAATGGATGGTTTTGGTACCGATACTAATGTAATTGTATTAGCTGCTACCAACCGTGCTGATGTATTAGATAAAGCTTTAATGCGTGCTGGTCGTTTTGATCGTCAAATTTATGTTGATTTACCAGACTTACACGAACGTAGAGAAATTTTTAACGTACATATCAAATCATTAAAGTTAGCTGAAAACGTAAACTTAGAATTCTTAGCACAACAAACTCCTGGTTTCTCTGGAGCTGATATTGCTAACCTTTGTAACGAAGCTGCTTTAATCGCTGCAAGAAAAGGTAAAGAAGCAATCGAGCATCAAGATTTCTTAGATGCTGTTGATCGAATTGTAGGAGGTTTAGAAAAGAAAAACAAAGTAATTACTCCGAAAGAAAAGAAAGTTATTGCTTTCCACGAAGCAGGTCATGCAACAGTAAGTTGGATGTTAGAGCATGCCGCTCCTTTAGTAAAAGTTACTATCGTTCCTCGTGGTCAATCATTAGGAGCTGCTTGGTATCTTCCAGAAGAAAGAAAAATTATTCAAACAGAGCAAATGCTTGATGAGATGTGTGCTACCATGGGTGGTAGAGCTGCTGAAAAGTTAATGTTTGATAAGATTTCTACAGGTGCGTTAAGCGACTTAGAAAAAGTTACGAAACAAGCTCGTGCTATGGTTACTGTTTACGGTTTAAATGATAAAGTAGGTAACATTACCTATTACGATTCATCTGGAAACGATGCTTTTGTTAAGCCGTATAGTGATGCTACTGCTCAGAAAATTGATGAAGAAATTTCAGAAATTATCGAAAATCAATACAAAAGAGCTATTCATATACTAGATGAAAACAGAGATAAACTAACTGAGTTAGCTGAATTATTACTTGAAAAAGAGGTGATTTTCAAAGACGATTTAGTAAAAATCTTTGGAGATAGACCGTTTGGAAAGGAAGAAGAAAAAACTGAAACAACAACTGAAGAATAGTTTTTTATTTGAATGAATTTTTTCAATAAATTATTTAAAACCTTTAAAGAATCATCTAAAGAGAAGATTGCCAATGAGCAAGTAGTTCATTTATCTTTAGATGATTCTTTTGTTCATCATTTTATAAATAAAGGAGGTAAATTTTTATACTGTACATCTATAAACGAAGTAACTAATAATTTAAAAAGCATCTTACAAGAAAATAATTGGCGAAAAGTTACTTGTACAGATTATGACTTATTAAAAATTACTGAAAAAATTGAGGTAAATGTTCAACAACATTCATCAGATTCAGTTCCTTTTTTCACCTCTTGTGAGCACTTAATTGCTGACAAAGGAGAAATATTATTTTCTTCTAATCAATTAGGTAGCCAAAAACTAGCAGCCCATTCTAAGCACTTTATTGTGTATGCCACAACTAGTCAATTAGTAAAAAATACAGGAGAAGGTTTAATGGGAATTAAAACACACTTTAGTGGTAATATTCCAACTAACATCAGCTCTATAAGAAATTACAAATTTGAAGTTGAAGATGATAATTTCTTAAATTATGGCAACAATAACACAAAAGATTTATATTTGCTGCTCTTTGAAGATCTTTAACCTATGTCTAACCTTTTAACAAGATCACTTTCAGCACTTGTTTATGCTATCCTATCTATTTCTGCTATCCTGGTTTCTGCAGAAACATACATAGGTTTATTAGCTATATTTGCAACAGTTTGTATCGGGGAACTTTCTAAAATTTTAAAATTAAAAAGCTTTATTCCCTATTTACTTTTAGCTTACGTGGTTTTTTCTTCAATAAAAAAAACTATTAATTTTACTGATTTTTTACTAGCTATTACCCTATTCGGTTTAGCTGTCTTATTATATTTACTTATTAGTACAAAGCCTATAAAAACAGAAGCTTTTAGTGAAAAAATATTTTTACAAGCCATCTATTTAATTTTTCCTTTTTACTTTTTAATAAACCTTCCGTTTATTGACAATATGTATCAGCCTTACATCATAATTTATATTATGCTTCTTATTTGGACGAATGACAGCTTTGCTTTCTTGGTGGGTAAAAACTTCGGAAAACATAAATTGTTTGAAAAAGTATCTCCTAAAAAAACTATTGAAGGCTTTATAGGTGGTGTCGTTTTTTCTATAATTGTAGGCTTTATCATTGGGCAATATTCAGGTGTTTTTTCTATCTTAAACTGGGTAATCATTGCAGTTATCGTTTCTGTTTTTGGATCTTTGGGTGATTTAGTAGAATCTAAACTTAAAAGACAAGCCAATGTAAAAGATAGTGGTACAATTATGCCTGGACATGGTGGATTATTAGATAGGCTAGATAGCTTGTTTTTCCTTGCACCCTTCGTATATTTGTATATTCATTATATAATGTAAACTGTCTGTACATTTAATTATCCAAAGCCATGGAAAATGATTTAGATTTAAAGTTTAAAGAAGCTTATAACATAGCATCTGATTTAGAGGAAAAACTTCCTCCTGATGTTATGCTGCGCCTATATGCTTACTATAAACAAGCCGTAAAAGGAGATAGATTTACATTTAATGACAATAGTGATTTACGAAATGCCTTTAAATTTAATGCTTGGATGCAACTTAGAGGTATGAGTGAACGAGAAGCAAAAAAAGAGTATATTAAATTAGTAAATTCAATTATAAAATAAATATCATGAAAAAAATCGTTTATTCTTTAGTTATCTGTTTTACAGTTTTTCAAATGACATCTTGTAAATCAGAAGCAAAAAAAGAAACAGAAACCACAAAGGAAGAAGTTAAAACAGAAAAGAAAGCCGCTTTTGTATTACAAGATGCTGACAATGTAATAAACTGGACAGCTTATAAAACTACTGAAAAAGTACCTGTAAATGGACAATTTCAAAAAGTAAACATTACTGCTGGTGGTGAAGCTGATACAGCAAAAGATGCTATCAACAATGCTGAGTTTTCTATTCCTGTAAGTAGTATTTTCACAAAAGATACTAGCAGAGATTTTAAAATTAAAAAGTTTTTCTTCGGAGTAATGGATAATACTGAATTACTTTCTGGTAAACTAGTTTTAGAAAATGACTCTATTGGTCACGCTAGCTTAACCATGAATGGTGTTACTAAAAAACTTCCTTTTAAATACACTTTAAACGGAAAAGAGTTCAGTTTAAATACAACTATGAAAATTACAGACTGGCAAGCTAATAAGGCATTAGAATCTTTAAATACTGCATGTAAAGATTTACATAAAGGTGCTGATGGAGTTTCAAAAACTTGGGATGAAGTAGCTTTAAACATTACATCTGTTTTTAAATAAAAACCGATTAAACATATATTTGAAAGCCTCAGAGTAATTTCTGAGGCTTTTTTAGTTTTAATGTACTTCAAACATTCATTTTTACCCCAAATAAATCTTAATTTAACACTATTCTATAAAGTTAGTCATATTCTAAAAAGTCTTCATAAGTATTTTATGTAATTAAAATTAACACCTTATTAATACTTTTATTTTCATAATTAATAGTTTTACTATTATATTTGCATAGTTAATTTTTAATTATGAAAAATTTACTATCAAATTTAAAAATAGAGATTCCTTCTGGTATTTATATTAAAGATCCTGAAACATCTGATTTAGGTAAAAGAATAATAGAAAACAGTATTATACTAATTGAAGAAATTGGTTTTGAAAACTTTAATTTCAAGAGATTAGGCAAAGTAATAGGCTCGAACGAAAGTTCTATTTATCGTTATTTTGAAAGTAAGCATAGACTTTTAATCTACTTAACTTCTTGGTATTGGGGATGGATTCAGTATTCTTTAGTAATAGAAACTTATAGTATTAACAACCCAAAAGAAAAATTGATTAAAGCTATTGAAGTTTTAACTAGAAAAGCCAAACAAGACAATAACTTTTCTCATATAAATGAAGCCTTACTTAACTTAATCATAATCAATGAAAATTCAAAATCATACTCTACAAAAGAGGTAGATACTGAAAATAAAGACGGGTTTTTTAAACTGTATAAAGAAGTAATAAAACGTTTTGCAGAAATTATTAGTAATTATGACAATTCGTACAAACATCCTTTAACATTAGCAAGCACTGTAATTGAAGGAATATTACATCAGCAATTTGTCAAAGCTCATTTTAAATCACTTACTAACTGTAATGAAAACACTACTATCACATCCTTTTTTACAGAATTAACTTTAAACGTACTTTCAAATGAGGAAAAAAAATAAACTAACACCGTGGCAGCGATTTATAGGGCTAATAAAATTAGAAAAAAAAGACACAACCCAAATCGCTTACTACGCTATTTTTGAAGGTATTGTTGCTCTCTCATTACCTTTAGGTGTACAAGCTATTATTAACTTATTACAAGCAGCTCAAATTTCTGCTTCTTGGATTGTACTAGTCATATTAGTAACTGCTGGTGTTGCTTTTAGTGGAGTTTTAAAACTAATGCAGTTTAGAATTATTGAAACTATTCAGCAAAGAATATTTACCAGAGCATCTATAGAACTTAGTTATCGATTTCCTAAAATTAAAATGAATGAATTAAGAAACTATTACCCCCCTGAACTTGCCAATCGCTTTTTTGATACGTTAACCATTCAAAAAGGTATTTCAAAAATTTTAATTGATGCTCCTTCTGCTCTGTTACAAATCATTTTTGCCTTACTTCTACTTTCCTTTTACCATCCGTTTTTTATTATTTTCGGATTGTTAGTTTTACTATTAATCTATGTTGTTTTTAAGTACACCGCAGAAAAAGGATTGGAAACGAGTTTAAAAGAGTCAAAAAACAAATATAAAGTGGCTCACTGGCTTCAAGAGATTGCAAGAACTATAATAAGTTTTAAATTATCAGGAAAAACAAAACTAGCTCTTGAAAAAAGTGATCTTCTTGTAGATGATTATTTAAAATCTAGAGAAAGTCACTTTAAAGTACTTGTTATGCAATATATTCAAATGATTAGTTTTAAAGTAATTATTACTGCTGGTTTATTACTTATAGGTGGTTTTTTAGTACTGACACAACAAATGAATATTGGTCAATTTGTTGCTGCTGAAATTATTATCATCCTAATTATGAATTCTGTAGAAAAATTAATACTTGGACTTGAATCTTTTTACGATGTACTTACATCTTTAGAAAAACTCGGAGAGGTTATAGATAAACCCATAGAGCCACAAAAAGGTAGTAATATTAATAGAGATAAACCTTTTAAAATTGAATTTCAAGATGTATCCTATGTTGTTAACAACAGACCAAAACCAGTAATTAATAATGTTTCTTTTGAAATAAACTCTAACGATAGAGTTTTACTTCAAGGAAGTAGTAACTCTGGAAAATCTAGTTTAATTCAACTCATTTCTGGTTTAATTGAACCAACATATGGAGGTATTTTTGTGAATGACTTATCACTAAAAGGTGTATTAACTAACAACTACAGAGCTAACCTAGGCTTATCTCTTTCAGAAGAAACTCCTTTCAAAGGAACTATTAGAGAAAACATAACTTTTGGAGATTCTTCTATAACAGATGACGAGATACATAACATTTTTAAAATCACAGGATTAACAGAGTTTCTAAAGCAGCAACCTAAAGGTTTAGACACTTATTTAAAACCTGAAGGGAAACTTATTGCTTATACAGTCGCTAAGAAAATTATTCTTTCTAGAGCAATCATTAAAAAACCAAAACTTCTCATTTTGGAGAATCCCCTTGATTTATTTGAAAAAAATGAAGCTGAAAAAATAATTGATTTCATTACTGATGTTTCTCAACCATGGAGTTTAATTATTGTAAGCCGTAATGAATATTGGAAAGAGAAGTGCAACAAACAAATTACCCTTGAAAAAGGTAGTATAACTAACTTTAAATCCTAGGTAATCATGTTAAACATATCAAAAAACACCGTTTCAGACCAAATAGACATAACAACGTTCAAGTCTGGAAAAGACATTTTCACAAAAGAGTACCACAAGTTATTTAAAAGGTTTTTACTAGTATTTTCTGTTATCTTAATAATCATCTTGTTTTTACCTTGGACTCAAAATGTAACTAGCAAAGGACAGGTTACCACCCTTAAACCTAATCAACGTCCACAAACATTACAATCACAAATACCTGGGCGTATAGAAGAATGGTTTGTACAAGAGGGAGATTTTGTAAAGAAAGGAGATACTATTTTAAGAATTTCAGAAATAAAAAGTGGCTATTTTGATACTAAACTTGCTGAAAGAACCGGTAAACAGTTAAACTCTAAAACACTATCCGCCAAAGCATATAACAATAAGATTAGTGCCTTGCAAAATCAGATTATAGCTATTAAAAGAGAACGTAAATTAAAACTAGAGCAAGCAAAAAACAAATTAAAACAAGCCTACTTAAAAGCTAAAAGTGATAGTATTGATCTTGAAGCTATTAAAATAAAACAAAAAATAGCTCAAACTCAATTTGATAGAACTGTTACCTTAGAAAAAGAAGGTTTAAAAGCTGTAAAGGATGTTGAAGAAAAAAGAGCAAAACTTCAAGAGTTATCTGCTAAATTGATTTCTCAAGAAAACAAATTCTTTACTTCTAAAAACAATATTATTAATGCACAATTAGCTATTAGTAGTACACAAGCTTCTTATGCTGATAAATTATCTAAAACAGAAAGCAGCTTGTATAGTGCACAATCTGGTGCTTATGATGCTGAAGTTCAAGTTTCAAAACTAGAAACTAGCTTAGCTAATTATAGCAAACGAAGCTCTTTATTATTCATTACAGCTCCACAAGATGGGTATATTAATAAAGCTATAAAGTCTGGTATTGGTGAAACTTTTAAAGAAGGTGAACAATTAGTAAATATTATGCCTGCTGACTACGATTTAGCTGTTGAAATGTACATACAACCTATCGATTTACCATTGATACACATTGGTGAAGAAGTTCGCGTTCAGTTTGATGGTTGGCCTGCTATGGTATTTAGTGGTTGGCCTAATGTATCATACGGAACTTACGGTGCTAAAATTGTAGCTATCGAAAATTTTATTAGTAGTAACGGGAAGTATCGTGTTTTAATTGTTCCTAATAATGATCAAGAACCTTGGCCAAAAGCTATTAGAGTAGGCTCTGGAGCAAAAACCATTGCCTTGTTAGAAAATGTACCTATATGGTTTGAGTTATGGAGACAGATTAACAGCTTCCCTCCTAACTTCTACCAACCAAAAAATAAAGAAAGTGGTAAAAAGTCAAAAAAAGAAGCCTAATAACTACTCAGTAAAACAATAAAAAACAAATAGATGAAAAGGTTAAGTATCCTTTTTTTGTTACTAAGCTTTATAGCTACAGCACAAGATAATTTAAGTATTCAACTTAGTTTAGAAGAATATTTAGGGTATGTAAAAAAATACCACCCTATTATAAAGCAAGCTGAACTTATTACAAGTACCAATGAGGCTAAATTATTAAAAGCTAGAGGTGGTTTCGACCCTAAAATAGAAGTAGACTATGACAGAAAAGAATTTAAAGGCAAAGATTATTACAAAAAGTTAAATTCAACCTTTAAAATTCCGACTTGGTATGGAATAGAGCTAAAAGGTAGTTATGAGAATAATTCTGGTCAATATTTAAACCCTGAACACAATACTCCAGAAAAAGGACTATATAATGTTGGTGTATCGGTTTCTTTAGCAAAAAACTTATTCATTAATAAAAGAATGGCTACTTTAAAACAAGCTAAACTCTATACACAGCAAGGTAAACTAGAACAACAGTTACTCGTTAACGATATTTTATTTGAAGCCATAAACACGTACTTAAACTGGTTGCAATATTATCAGAGTTATAATGTTTATAAAGATTATTACACTAATGCAGATATCAGGTTAAAAAACGTAAAGAAAAGCTTCAAAGCTGGTGATAAACCAGCTATAGATACTTTAGAAGCAAATATCAATTTAAAAAACAGAAAGTTAGACCTAGAAAAAGCGAATATTAAATACATTAAATCTAAGTTAGAACTTTCTAATTATTTATGGATTGGTAACAACATTCCTATGGAAATAAAAGAAGAAATAATTCCTGACGTTACTACTTTTTCTAATATTGATGCTATTCTAAACACTTCTATAACTACATTATTTGATAATGAATTTGAAAACCATCCTAAGTTAAAATTACTGGAGTTAAAGAAAAGAAACCTAGAAATAAATAAGCAACTAAAAGTAAACAACCTATTACCTAAAGTAGATTTTCAGTATAACTTCCTTGCTTCAAAAGTGGATAATTTTGATGCTTTTAGCACTGCGAACTACAAGAATTCTCTTCAAGTTAGCATTCCTCTATTCTTACGTAAATCTAGAGGAGATTTAAAACTTGCTAAGCTAAAACTACAAGATATCGACTTTGAAATTGCATCAACTAAAGTCTCTTTACAAAACAAAATAACGGCTACCGAGCAAGAAATTACATCATATAAAAAGCAAAATGATATTTTAAAAAAACTTGTAAACGATTATCATACAATTGTAAAAAGTGAAGAACGTAAGTTTACTTTGGGTGAGAGCTCTATTTTTCTAATTAATTATAGAGAAGTAAAACTAATTGAGAGTAAATTGAAAGAAATTAAAAATGAGTATGAATACGCCAAGACAAAAGGAAAACTTATAAAGCTATTAGGTAAATTAAATAGTTTATAAAACAAAAAACCGAAGCTAATACTTCGGTTTTTTGTTTATTTATATCTACTTCTTCTATTTAAGAATTTTAGATACTAAATCTCTTTTTGCTTTTTCATCATCTCCGAATAACCACTGTAATACATTACCCTCCCACATCTCATCACGCTCTGTTTCTGTGATAATATTTCTATCAATAGCTAAATCTAAAATTTTCCCTGGATATGACGATTGAATTTCACTCTCCATCTCTCCTAACGGATATGGATCATCTAATCCTATTAACACTTGCTTAGAACCTTGATTTTTAATCAGTAAATCTAACGAACCGGTATCATGGACTAATGTGTCAAAGAAAATGTTTTTGTGCCCCACCGCTTTTCTAGGGTGAGTTTTACCTTCAAACAAATCTGGTCTTCCATCAAAACCTTGTATACGACGTCCTAGGTTCATTTGTGCTAACTGACCTCCATGAGCAAAACACACTCGCATATTAGGATATTTTTCATAATATCCATTTAAGGTTAAAAAATGGTATGCATCTGCACACTGCGCCAGCATCCAAATTAGGTGGAAACGCCAACTTGTATTTTGTAGTTTGATGAACTTCTCTCCATCATACGGATGAATTTCAACTGCTAAATTATACTTATCTGCTAGCTCAAAAATAGGTTCGTTTTCTTCATCAAAAATACAACGCCAAGTACCAATGGTATCCATATAGTGTGTTGGTAAGCACAGCAAACGCATCCCTAACACCTCAACACATCGCTCTATCTCCCATAAAGCTCCACGAACAAACCCTGGATGTACTACAAAACCTGTTGTGAATTTCGACGGATTTTCATGTTGTACACGCGCATTAAAATCATTTTGAAAACGTAACGCTTGCTTCATTTCTTCTAAACGAAGTCCATTCCCATACAATTGAGACAGATTTAAAACAACCGCATGGTCTATTTTAAAATGCTCCATCCAAGCTAGTTTTTCATCTAAAAAGAAACTAGAATCCGTCACGGGACGACTCCAGTCTTTTTGTAGCATGAATTTTCTATCCTTATCTACCCAAAAAATTCCTTTGTCTTTCATAAACTGCGGAATTTGCTCTGGATAAGGCAATAAATGCGAATGTCCGTTTATTCTTAATTTGCGTTTTTTCATTTTAGTTTCTATTGCAAAATTTATGCTTTGTTTGGTGCTTCCATCACAGTACCACATTTATCACAAGTACATTTCTCTTTGTCAGAATAGTACTTATCAAAAATTATTGGCATATCAGTTTCAATATTATCTAAAGCAAATTCTTCTCGGTATAATTGATGTCCACAATTTTCACAATACCATTCCAAGGCATCCATCATTCCTTCATCACGTGGATATTCAATAACTAAACCTACTGTATTCGCTTTACGTTGTGGTGAGTGTGGCACCTTCCCTGGTAACAAATAAATATCTCCTTCATTAATTTCAACATCAATCATATCACCCTTATCATCAATAATTTTCAGTACCATATCTCCTTCTAACTGATAGAAAAATTCTGGAGTTTCATTGTAGTGATAATCTTTACGATTGTTAGGTCCTCCAACAACCATTACGATATACTCCCCATTATCCCAAACTTGTTTATTTCCAACTGGTGGTTTTAATAAATGACGATTTTCATCAATCCACTTTTTAAAATTTAAAGGTTGTACTAACTTGCTCATTTTATTTAGATTTTTAGACTTTTAAACACAAGAGTTAAGATTGTTTTAAAGATACTTAAATAGTCTTATTTCAAAAAGTCTTTATTTTTGATCTCTTTTATAAAGATTTTGTTCTTCCTCCATCAACAGGGACATTAATTCCGTTGATAAAACTTGCTCTTTCACTTGCTAAAAACACAATCGCATTGGCCACCTCCTCTGGTTTTGCAAAACGCTTTGCTGGTGATGCGTTCTTCATCATTTCTGCAACTTCTTCAACAGTTTTACCTGTTTTTACAGCTTTATTATTGATAATTTCTGTCAAACGTTCTGTAGCAGTTGCCCCAGGTAATATATTATTTACAGTAATTCCGAATTGTCCTAACTCATTCGCTAATGTTTTACTCCAATTGGCAACTGCGCCACGTATGGTATTTGAAACTCCTAAACCATCTAACGGTTGTTTAACTGATGTAGAGATCACATTAATTACTCTACCATAACCTTCCTCTTTCATAAACGGTACTACTGCTTGCACCAACACATGATTGCATTTTAAATGCATGGTAAAAGCACGTTCAAACTCTTCTAACTTGGCATTAAATACTGGACCTCCTGCTGGACCTCCTGTATTATTCACCAAAATATGAAACTGTAAATTTGTTGCCTCTAACTTCTCTTTTAAATCTGCTGGATTGGTGAAATCAGCAACTAAATACCCGTGATTTTGGTTAGTATTAGGTAACTCTGCCAACACAGATTTTAATTTATCTTCACTACGAGCTACTAAGGTCACATTTACTCCTTCTTCGGCTAATTGTATTGCTGCCGCTTTTCCTATTCCCTGAGTACTACCACATACCAAGGCGTTTTTATGTTGTATATCTAAATTCATTTTATTCGTTATTCTGAATCATTTGTTTAATCTTAACCGCTTTCTCAAAATGATCTAATTGGTGTGTCTGAATCCACCAAGTAGCCACTTCCATCAGTACTTTCGGATTGTCATTTTTATTTTTGAAAAACACATAAAACGAAAGCCCTACATTTTCTCCTTTTTTAGCAATCTTCTCTTCACAAATAGCTATTATTTTTTCCTTTATTTCCCTATTCATATTTTATACATACATTTTTGGGTTCTGTAAAAAAGCGTAAAGCTTCAAAACCACCTTCACGTCCTACTCCACTCGCTTTTTGACCTCCAAAAGGAGTTCTTAAATCACGTAACAACCAAGTGTTTACCCAAACGATTCCTGTATGTAATTCTTTAGACATACGCATGGTTCTTGTCAAGTTGTTTGTCCACAATGTTGATGATAGTCCATATACCACGTCATTAGCTAACTGTAAAGCTTCTTCTTCTGTTTTAAAAGACATTAAAGTAACTACAGGCCCAAAAATCTCTTCTTGATTTAACCTACACTTGTTACTTGAAACTTCAATAATCGTCGGTTGTAAATAGTAACCGTTTTCACAATTCTTGACAGTGACTCTGTCACCTCCATATAGAATCTTACCTCCTTCTTGTTCTGCAATATCTATGTATGATTTTACCTTTTCTAAATGTGGTTTCGATACCAAGGCTCCAACATTAGTATCCTCATCAAAAGGATTTCCTATTTTTAGTTCTGATACTTTCTGAACAAAATCTTTTTTGAATTGTTCGTAGATACTTTCTTCTATAAAAATTCTACTTCCACACAAACAAATCTGCCCTTGATTGGCAAATGAAGAACGAACCGTGGTATCTAACATCTTATCATAATCACAATCAGCAAAAATGATGTTTGGATTTTTACCTCCTAACTCCAAAGACAATTTCTTAAACATTGGTGCTGCTGTACGAGCTATATGTGCTCCTGTGGCGGTTCCTCCTGTAAATGAAATCGCTTTAATATCTGGATGTTCAATTATGGCTTGTCCTGTGGTGGTTCCTAATCCATGAACTATGTTTAATACCCCTTTAGGCAAACCTGCTTTATTACAAATTTCACCTAATAAATAGGCTGTCATTGGTGTTACTTCACTAGGTTTTGCTACCACACAGTTTCCTGCAGCTATGGCCGGAGCAATCTTCCAAGTGAATAGATAAAGAGGTAAATTCCAAGGTGAGATACATCCTACTACTCCAATAGGCTGACGTAACGTAAAATTCATCGCTCCTAAGCCTACACTTTCATGAGCTTCAGATGAAAACTGCGTAACTGCATCTGCAAAGTATTGAAAATTAGATGATGCTCTCGGAATATCAATCGCTGTAGCTAAACTTAATGGCTTTCCATTATCCTTTGCCTCTGCTTCTGCCAATTCAGGTAACCTCTGTTGAATTAATTGTGCTATTTTAGAAAGAATATCTCTACGTTCATTTAATGTAGTATTCGACCAAGCAGGAAAAGCTTCCTTTGCTGCTTCATATGCTAACGCTACATCTTCCTTAGTTGAATTAGGAATTTGTCCATACACTTCTCCAATAGATGGATTATAATTATCAATGTAATTACCTGCTACTGGTGCTACCAGTTCTCCGTTTATGTAGTTTTTAATGTTCATTTCATTCACAGATTAAAGAAAAAAGAGAAAAGAAAAGAGACTTCTTTTGTCTTGGTTCTAGTGTCTTTACTCTTGCTTCTTATACGCCACCACTTTAATTTCAATCAATAAATGAGGATGTGGTAATTGATGTACAGCTACTGTTGTTCTAGTTGGTCCGTTATAATCAAAATATTCAGCATATACTTCATTATAGCCTCCAAAATCATTCATATTCACCAAGAATGAAGTTACATCTACAATATCAGATAAATCAGCTCCAACTTCATTTAAAATATCACGAATGTTTTCTATTACCGCTCGGGTTTGCTTTTTAATATCTAAGTTGGTCGTTCCAAATTTATCTACGGCGACACCTTCAAAAGAATTATCAGGTCTACGTGAACTGGTTCCAGATACATAAATAAAATTTCCTACTTGTTTTACATGCGGAAACTTTCCTCTTGGTATTGCTTTTCCTTTGATTACTTTACTGTCCATATTTTTGTTTTTAATCATCATTGCGAAACTTTTAAAAGTTGAAGTATTCTTTTATCAAGAGATTCCTTCGCTACACTCGGAATGACGTTCTGTTTTATTAGGTAGTTGCTAATTCTAATAGTTTTATCGTTGTTTTTAAATTGCGTGTGGTTGCTGTTGCCTTCAACTTCTTTTCTATTACACTGTTTGTCAGTTTAGTTTTTCCAAAACTAGACGGACAATACAAATACACCACATCATCAACTATTTTATATTTGTCTTCGTTAATTCCATTAACTTCAATAACTGATTCTTTAGTTACTCTATCTAAAAAAGTAAAAGCTACTATTTTTTCATTTTCTTGTGAAAAAGGGTAGTTTTCTAGTGTACTTTTCCATTCCTCTGGAGTTCTAGCCAATACAAGTACATCATATCCATATTTAGCAGCAATCGCTTCTTTAATTTTCAGACAAACGATCTCTTTTGTTTCTTCAGAATCTAAAATAATATTACCACTTTGAATATAGGTCTGTACATTTTGAAACCCTAATTCATTCAACATTTCTCGTAATTCAGCCATCGGAAGTTTATTTTTTCCCGAGACATTGATTCCTCTTAGTAATATTATATATCTATTCATTTATAATCCCGCTATTTTATCCTCTTCTAAAATCTCATTGGTTTCTTCTTGCACCTTTTTTAACACTTCATTCAGATCGGTAATTGTATCCAAATCATGATGAGCTACCATATTTAACAGAGCTTTATCTTGCGCACGTCCTTTTTTCATCGCTTCTGCATACGGAATCTCTTCATTAAAAGTTACCATAGAATACTTTGAAAAATATTCTGTTGGAAACGTCTTTTCTAAATCCATTTCTAACTTTCTTTTTTGTTTAAATAATGGATTTGCTACATGATCACGCATTTCGTAAAAATTATCGATAGCTAAATCAGCAATTGCATCGGTATCTTCTTTACGTGCTTTTTCATAAGCCTTAAAAGTAGCTTGCCAATCTCCTTCGTGTGCATCTAGAATCGCATCAAATACGGTTACATCTTCAAACGAAGCATTCATTCCTTGTCCATAAAACGGAACTATCGCATGTGCCGCATCTCCCATTAACAAGGTTTTATTTTGATAATGCCAAGGAGAACATTTTACCGTTCCTAAAGCTCCTGTTGGATTGTTCAAAAACTCATCTTTAATACTTGGTATCAAAGCTAAGGCATCTGAAAATTCTTTTTCAAAAAACTCAGTTATCTTTTCTTCGGAAGTTAAGTTATTGAAATTGTATTTCCCTTCATCAAAACTTAAAAACAAGGTTACCGTAAAGCTTCCATCTAAGTTCGGCAATGCAATTAACATGTACTCTCCACGAGGCCAAATATGCAAATGATCTTTACTTATTTGGTGTTTCCCTAACTTGTCTGCAGGAATTTCTAATTCTTTATATCCATGTGTCAAGAAATTCTGCGAATAGCTAAACAAGAATTTTCTTTCTAAATAGTAGCTTTTCCTCAATGCAGACCCTGCACCATCTGTTCCAAAAATCACATCTCCATCTACTGAAAACTCTTCCTTCGTATTGTAGTTTTTAAAATGCGCTACCGTATTTTCAATATCAACCGAAGTACATTCTGTATTAAAATGAATGCTTACATTTTCGTGTGCTTCCGCTTCGTTTAATAAGATTCCGTTTAAGTCTCCTCTCGAAATAGAATTGATATATTCTCCTTCTCTACCTGAATAATTAGAAGCAAACGTATTCCCTTCTCTATCGTGCATTAAACGTCCGTACATCGGAATACAAATTTCACGCGCTTTTTCTTCTACACCACATAAACGAAGTGCTTTAAAACCACGATCAGATAATGCTAAATTGATAGAACGTCCTGCTGAAATATCGGTAACTCGTAAATCTGGACGACTTTCATACATTGCTACTTTATATCCTCTTTGGGCTAAACAAAGTGCCAATAAACTTCCGCATAAACCAGCACCTATAATTACTATGTTGTCTTTTTTACTCATTTTTTTACAATAAGGTTTTTAAAATTTCAACCATTCTGTATACATCTTCAAAACTGTTATACATTGGCACCGGTGCACAACGAATTACATCAGGTTCTCTCCAGTCGGTTATAATATTATTTTCGGTTAGTTTTTTGTGTAAACTTTTGTCTGCATTCTTTACTTGGATAGATAATTGACAACCTCTTTCTTTCGGATTCGATGGCGTAATTATTTTAATTCTATCGGTATCAATCTGGTTAATTAGATATTCAAAATAGCCCGTTAATTTTTCCGATTTAGCTCTTAACGCTTCCATTCCTACCTCTTCAAACATATCTAATGAAGCTCTAATTGCTGCCATCGATAAAATAGGAGGATTTGATAACTGCCAACCTTCTGCTCCTGGTATTACATCAAAGGGTTGACGCATGTTAAAACGAGTTTCTTTGTTATGGTTCCACCATCCTGCAAAACGCGGTAAGTCTTTATTGTGTGCATGTTTTTCATGTACAAATAGGCCTCCTAAACTTCCTGGACCTGAGTTTAGATACTTATAGGTACACCAAGCCGCGAAATCAACTCCGCTATCATGTAACTCTGGAGAAATATTTCCCGCACCGTGTGCTAAGTCAATCCCTACCATACAGTTTTTTGCGTGTCCTATTTCTGCAATACGTTTGATATCTAAATACTGTCCTGTATAATAGTTCACTCCTCCAATCAATAACAAGGCTATTTCATCACCTTGCTCATCTACTATTTTCTCTAAATCTTCAATACGTAATAATTCTTCTCCTTCACGAGGTTTCCATTCTATCAATCCTTCTTCCGTATCAAATCCATGGAATTTTAATTGCGATTGCACCGCGTATCTATCTGAAGGAAAAGCGTCACTTTCTATAACAATTTTATACTTTGTTTTAGTCGGTTGGTAAAACGACACCATTAACAAGTGTAAATTGGTCGTTAGCGTATTCATCACTACCACTTCTAATGGTTTAGCTCCCACTATTTTCGCCATCGAATTTGTCAAAAATTCGTGATATGGCATCCATGGGTTTCGAGCTTCAAAATGCCCTTCTACTCCATATTTTGCCCAATCGTCTAATTCTTGTTGAATGTATTGTTGTGTTTGTTTTGGTTGCAACCCAAGAGAGTTTCCTGTAAAATACAACCAGTCGTTTCCATCCTTGTCTTTTGGAATATGAAATTGCGCTCTTAAATGAGCTAATTTATCTTCTTTATCTTGTTGTTGTGCGTAATCGAATGTTGGTTTATACATACTTATCTTTATTTCTAAAAACCATTTCAAAACACTAAAGATACTTCATTTTTGATTCTAAATAAAAAACTAAAGTGTTTCATATAATAAAACGGCGTTTTATAAATCTACATAATTTTATTATATTAGTCAATAATTTTCTAAAAAAATGAAGCTCGATTCCAAAAGTTTAAATCAATCAATCATCAAAGCATTTACTGTTTTAGATGCTTTTACCAATGATAAAAAAGAATGGGGCGTTAGAGAATTAGCTACTAAAACAGGCCATAACAAAAGTACCGTATACCGATTACTAAGTACTTTAGTTTCGTTGAATGTTGTACAACAGAATGATAATGAGAAATACCAACTGGGCAGTAAGTTGTTTGAATTAGGCAATCGTGTTTCAATCTATAAATCACTAAGAAATTTAACTAATGAACCTATACAGAAGGTAGCTTTAGAAATTCAAGAAACTGTTTTATTGGGTATTTTAAAAGAGCAACAAGTATTTCATATCAATAAAGCCGATAGTTTACAAGGACTTAAAATAAGTACTTCTATCGGTTCTTACGCTCCTGTTAACGGAAGCGCGATTGGAAAACTACTCTTAGCTTTTTCTTCTTTAGAAAATCAAGAAGTGTTTCTAAGCTCAACCACATTACAGTCGTTTACAAAAAACACCATCACCTCAGTTTCAAAATTCAAAAAGGAATTAGCACAAATTCAACAGCAAAAATTTGCATTAGATATTGAGGAATCAGAATTGGGGTTGGTTTGTATTGCCATTCCTATCTATAACAAAAAAGGAAAAGTAATTGCTGGAGTCAGTGCTTCTGGACCTTCAAGTAGATTTAAAATGGAGAATGTAACAAGTTATATTCAAATTTTACAAAAAGGAGCCAATATCATAGAACAGAATTTAAGTGACTTTGATAGTTTATAAAAGAAAAATCCCGCTTAAGCGGGATTTTATATTATTTAATACAAAACTCTAAATTTAATAGTTCCTTCAACCTTTTTAAGCTTTGTTATTACTTCTTGATTATATTCTTTATCAACATCAGTAATTACATACCCAACTTTTTCATCTGTAGACAGGTATTGTCCTGTTATGTTCAATTCATATTTAGCTAAGACCTCATTAATCTTCGCCATTACTCCAGGTACGTTTTTATGAATATGTAAAAAACGATGTGCATTTTTATGCTTAGGTAAGCGAATATTTGGGAAATTAACCGCATCTACCGTGTTACCTGAATTGATATATGCCATAATTTTACTTGGAACAAAATCAGCGATATCTTTTTGAGCTTCTTCTGTGCTACCCCCTACGTGTGGCGTTAAAATCACATTATCTAATCCTTTTAATTCAGTGTAAAACTCACCATTTTTTCTAGGCTCTTCAGGATATACATCTACAGCAGCCCCAGCAATTTTACCAGACTTCAAACCTTCAACCAAAGCTTCAACATCTACTACAAATCCACGAGAAAGATTTACTAAATGAACTCCGTTTTTCATTTCAGCTATTTCCTCTTTCCCTATAAAGTTTTTATTCACAGCATTATCGTCCACATGCAAAGTAACTACATCAGAAATATTCAATAATTCTTTTAAAGTATCCAACTTTGTAGCGTTTCCTAAAGCTAACTTGTCTTCTACATCGTAATAATACACATCCATTCCTAAAGCCTCTGCTAACACAGATAATTGCTTTCCAATGTTTCCGTACCCTACAATTCCTAACTTTTTACCACGAACTTCTCTTGAACCTTGTGCTGTTTTATTCCATTGGCCGTTGTGAATTTCAGTACTTCTTTGGAAAACACTACGCATTAACATAATGATTTCACCTATCGCTAACTCAACTACCGAACGTGTATTACTATAAGGAGCATTAAAAACTACTACTCCGTTTTCTTTACAAGCCTCCAAATCGATTTGCTTCGTTCCAATACAAAAAGCAGAAACCACCATTAATTTTTCAGCAGCTTCAATCACTTTACGTGTTACTTGTGTTTTAGAACGAATCCCTAACACATGAACATCTTTTAATTTTTCAATCAATTCATCTTCCGATAAACTTCTTGAAACAGTTTCTACAGAAAAACCATCACCTGTTAACTTTGTAAAAGCATCAGGGTGCACGTTTTCTAATAATAATATCTTAATTCTATTCTTTGGGTATGATAGGTTTCTAGGCAACTTGTTTACGTATAAAAATTCATCTAAATTAGGTGTAATATGGTCGGCATTTGCGATTGTCTTATCTCTCGACACATTTTCTGTATAAGCAAAAAAAGTATCAGCAACACCAGCTTCTTTAGTTAGAGCATCACTATAGCCATCTCCAATTACTTGTACTTCACCTTCTAAATTTAAGGATTTTAAACAATCTATCTTTCCGTTGTGCTTAGATAATGGATTTTGGGTATCAAATCCAACAATAACTCCATCTTTGTCAAACTCAAATGTGTTTGCAAATACTCTTTCAGAAGGAATATTATATGCCGCTACAATCGGATCAATAAATTCTTTAAAGCCTGCTGAAATCACATAAATATCATCAGAAAAGCTTTCAAAAAACTCTTTATTTCTCTCTATAGAAGGAGATACTTTTTGCTTTAGCTCCTCTATTAATAAAGGTAAATCAGACTTTTTTGCACTTAATAACTGAATACGTTTTTCTAAGGACTCAGTAAAAGAAATATCTCCATCAACTCCTTGATTAGTGATATGGATTACCTCTTGAATAATCTCATCTTTTTTCGGACTCCCATTCAAGGTGATTTCGGCTAAAACATCTAATGCTTCCACACTGGTAAGTGTACTATCGAAATCGAAAACGAAATTTCGTTTTACTAAATTCATGTTACTTAATTTGTGTTTTTGTTGTTGTGTTGTTAAGCCAACGAATGTACAAAGGTTTTCTTAAAAACACATATTACAAAACCCTTAAGTTTCAGTTTTTAACTATAAAAAACACGCTGCTTACAAGCTATTACTTTTCAAGTTTCAATACCTGCTAAAAGCTTCAATCTTAAACTAACAAAAATAACCACCAAAAAATTGGAATTGCCTCAACCCAAAAAGAACTGTAGTGTTTAGACTGATTTACTCTTGCTCTCATCAATAAAATTAACAATACGGAAAACACCAATAAAAAAGCTGTACGGTATTGAGTATTCGGACTAATCATAAACTCCAACACCAAACACACCCCAAGCAAAACAACCCCAAACTTTTTAGTGTTTTCTAAACCTATTTTTTTAGGAATTGTTTGTAAAGAAATAGCATCGTATTGCACATCTCTAATATCAAAGGGAAGGATTAATATTATTACCAACAAAAAACGCTGAATTACATACAAGTACACCTCAGTTGTAAAAGAAATTTCATTAGCATATATTGGCAATAACACCGTAGTTGCAGCCCATACCAAAGCCACTACTACTATTTTTAAATAGCCAATACTTCGTAAGTTTTTTTGGAACCCACTTAAAAAAGGTACTGCATATAAAAAAGTTAAAACCCCTAAAGGCACGAAAAACAATAAAGTTCTTAAAGGTAGTAACCACGCATAATAACACATCAATAAGAAACAAATCAGCGAAAATATTTGAATGATTCGCAAGTTTTTAGTCAAACTTCGATGATGGAGTTTCGCTACTCCTGCATATTTAACAAAATTATATCCAGTAATTGTCGCAAAAAACACAAAAAAACCAAGTGATTCATCATATGAAAAATCAAAATATAATTCCGTAATTCTAAACAAAGAAAACACCGCTAAGGCTACATGAATACTAGAGTTTATATAAAAATCGAGTACTTTTTTAAAAAGGTTCATCTAACAAAAATAACTTTTCTATTTATAACCAGTTGTTTTGGTTAATAAAATATTGTTTTTAACAAAAAAATATGTAGTCTCAAATCAACCAATTTCACTATTTTTGAGGCACGAAATACAACAACACAATAATGAACACAAATTCATTTCAACTAAGGCATATAGGTCCTCGTGTTAAAGATCAGGATCAAATGCTTCAAACAATTGGCATTGAGAGTTTAGACCAATTGATTTATGAAACTATTCCCGACGATATTCGTTTACAAAAAGAGCTTGATTTAGCCCCGGCAATGAGCGAATACGAATACCTAAATCACATTAACGAATTAGGTGCAAAAAACAAAGTTTTTAAAAGTTATATAGGTTTAGGATATCACGAAGCTATTTTACCTAGTGTTATCCAACGTAATATTTTAGAAAACCCAGGATGGTATACTGCCTATACCCCTTACCAAGCTGAAATAGCACAAGGACGTTTAGAAGCCTTGTTAAATTACCAAACTATGATTTGTGATTTAACAGGAATGGAGTTAGCTAATGCTTCGTTATTAGACGAAAGTACTGCTGCTGCTGAAGCTATGGCTTTATTATTTGATGTTCGTGAAAGAGCACAAAAGAAAGCTAACGTAAACAAGTTTTTTGTTTCAGAAGAAATTTTACCACAAACCTTATCAGTATTACAAACACGTGCTATTCCTATCGGAATTGAATTAGTTGTTGGTAACCACGAAGAGTTTAACTTCTCAGAAGAATTCTTTGGTGCTATCGTACAATATCCTGGTAAGCACGGACAAGTATATGATTATACTGATTTCGTTGCTAACTGTAACGCAAATAACATTAAAGTAGCTGTTGCTGCTGATATTTTATCATTAGTAAAATTAAAAGCTCCTGCTGAATTTGGTGCTGACGTTGTAGTAGGTACTACACAACGTTTTGGTATTCCTTTAGGATACGGAGGACCTCACGCTGGATATTTTGCTACTAAAGAAGCTTACAAACGTAGCATTCCTGGTCGTATTATTGGAGTTACAAAAGATGTTGACGGTGGTCGTGCGTTACGTATGGCATTACAAACACGTGAGCAACACATTAAACGTGAAAAAGCAACTTCAAACATTTGTACTGCACAGGTATTATTAGCTGTTATGGCAGGTATGTATGCTGTATACCACGGTAAAGATGGTTTACAATACATTGCAGATCGTGTACACACAAGCACTACAACCTTAGCAAAAGCGTTAAACGATTTAGGTTTCAAACAAAAAAATAGTGCTTATTTTGATACTATTTTAGTTGAAGTTGAAGCTGACAAGTTACGCCCAGTAGCAGAAGCAAACGGAATCAACTTTAACTACATCGATGCAGAGTATGTTTCAATCTCTGTAAACGAAACAGTAGGTTTAAAAGAAATCAACGAAATTGTTGATTGTTTCGAACAAGCATTCAATATCAAAGATATTTTAGTTACTGAATTTGCAACAGCTGATGTAATTCCAGCAGACGTAAAGAGAGCTACTTCTTTCTTAGATAACGAAATATTTAACACGTATCAATCAGAAACTGACATGATGCGTTATATTAAAAAGTTAGAACGTAAAGATTTAGCATTAAATCACTCAATGATTTCTTTAGGGTCTTGTACCATGAAGTTAAATGCTGCTTCTGAAATGTTACCGTTGAGTACTCCTCAATGGGGAAATATCCACCCATTTGTACCATTAAATCAAGCAGAAGGATACCAAATCATGTTAAACAACCTTGAAAACCAATTAAATGTTATTACTGGTTTTGCAGGTACTTCTTTACAACCTAACTCAGGTGCACAAGGTGAATTTGCTGGATTAATGACTATTAGAGCTTATCACGAAGCAAATGGAGACACCAACAGAAACATCTGTTTAATTCCTGCTTCTGCTCACGGAACGAACCCTGCATCTGCTGTTATGGCGGGTATGAAAGTGGTCGTTACCAAAACTGATGAAAGAGGAAACATCGATGTAGAAGATTTACGTGCTAAAGCTGAAAAACATGCTGATAATTTAGCTGCTTTAATGGTAACTTACCCATCTACTCACGGAGTATTTGAAAAGGCTATTAAAGAAATTACGCAAATTATCCACGATAATGGCGGACAAGTATATATGGACGGTGCAAACATGAATGCACAGGTAGGATTAACAAACCCTGCAACCATTGGCGCCGATGTTTGTCACTTAAACTTACACAAAACATTTGCGATTCCTCACGGTGGTGGTGGACCAGGTGTTGGACCAATTTGTGTAGCTCCTCAATTAGTTCCGTATTTACCTACCAACCCTGTAATAGCAACTGGTGGTGACAATGCCATTACAGCTATTTCAGCAGCTCCTTGGGGTTCTGCATTGGTATGTTTAATTTCTTACGGATACATTACAATGTTAGGTGCTGACGGGTTAACAAACTCTACTAAGAATGCTATTTTAAACGCAAACTATATTAAAGAGCGTTTAAAAGGACACTTTAGCACTTTATATACTGGTGAAATGAACCGTGCTGCTCACGAAATGATTTTAGACTGTCGTGAGTATAAACAAAACGGAATTGAAGTTACTGATATCGCGAAACGTTTAATGGACTACGGATTCCACGCGCCTACGGTATCTTTCCCTGTAGCAGGTACAATTATGGTAGAGCCTACCGAATCGGAAGGTGTAGCAGAATTAGACCGTTTTTGTGATGCGTTAATCTCTATTAGGAAAGAGATTGCCGAAGCGAGTAAAGAAAATCCTAACAACCCGCTTAAAAATGCACCACATACGCAAGAAATGTTAACTGCTGATGAGTGGGATTTACCATACTCTCGTAAACAAGCAGCATTTCCTTTAGACTATATTGCAGACAATAAGTTTTGGCCTTCGGTACGCCGTGTAGACGATGCTTTTGGTGACCGTAACTTAATTTGCTCTTGTAATCCTATTGAAGATTATATGGAAGCAGAAGCTTAATAAATATAACACCTATAAAAAAGACCTCGAAATTTCGAGGTCTTTTTTATTTATGCAACTCTTACAATTCTTTCTAATGGAATAATAGTAGACTCTTTTAAAATTACCGAGGCATCAGTAATACCCCAAACGGTTGTTTCTACTCTCTTTAAACCATCCACATCCATAAAAATATTTTTACCTTTCTCTTTCTAAATTTCCTAAAGACAAAGCCCGCTGTAAATCTAAAATACGATTTACTATTGCTTTCTTTTTGTTTAACACCTCTTCTTTTGGAAATTTCAAGAACTTGATTAGAATGACCATACATAAACGTCATAGCGAGGAGGCTCATTGAGCGAAATCGAAATGAACGACGTGGCTATCTTTTACTCGGTACACGATATACAGATTGCCTCACTCCATTAGCAATGACGCTTGTACTCTACCCTATTTTTATATATTTGAAAAAAAAATTACTAGTAGTCTCAATGCTATTTTAAATGACTTATTTATCTATAATTATACTCGTAGGTATTTTTCTTGTATTCAAAAAAAGGACCTCAACAACAAAGTGGAAACAACCTACAACTCCTTTTCCAAACAAATGGAAAGTTATTTTAACTAAAAAAGTCGCTTTTTACAACGCACTCACTCCTGATGAAAAAGAATTATTTGAGTTTAAAGTTTTTGAATTCTTGTTAAATCATAAAGTTATTGGCGTTGATGTTACGGTTACAATTACCGATAAATTACTGATAGCTTCTAGTGCTGTAATTCCTATTTTTAATTTTCCTGAATGGCGTTATCCTAATATCAAAGAAATTATTTTATACCCTGCTATGTTCAACGAGCATTTTGAAACCGAAGGAGACAACCGAAGAATTTTAGGAATGGTAGGTAACGGATATTTAGAAGGAAAAATGGTTTTATCGAAACCTGCTTTACATTTAGGTTTTGAGAATGAAACCGATAAAAAAAACACTGCTATCCATGAGTTTGTGCATTTAATTGATAAACTAGATGGAAACATTGACGGAGTTCCGCATGTATTATTAGAAAAACAATACAGCATTCCGTGGGTAGATTTAATCAACAAAAAAGATTGAAGAAATATACAACGACGCTTCCGATATCAATCCGTATGGCGGAACTAACAAAGCAGAATTTTTCTCGGTAGCAAGCGAATACTTTTTTGAGCATCCGAAGTTATTAGCCAGAAAACACCCTGAGCTTTATACGTTGCTAGAGCAAATCTTTAAACAAGATATGGACGACATGAACCTGCATTTAAAACGCCTTGATATTTCCAGAAACGATCCTTGTCCTTGTGATAGCGGAGTGAAGTATAAAAAGTGTTGTGGGGTGAACTAACCGCTCCCTCTACTCGTCATTTCGAAGGAGGTTACAACTGAAGTAATCTCTCCATCGACTAACAGATTTCTTCGTTACACTCGCAATGACGTTTTTATAAATCTATCTCCTTTAACGCTTTGATATTGTTACGCCCTAAAAAAGCATCAATCGTTTCAAAGTGTTCTATAACACGTTGGTCTTTAAATTCAAATACTTTTTGAGATAATCCTTGTAAGAAATCACGGTCGTGTGATACTAAAATTAAGGTTCCGTCGAAGTGTAATAAGGCTTCTTTAATAACCTCTTTTGATTTTAAATCTAAATGGTTCGTAGGCTCATCTAAAATCAACACGTTTACAGGTTCTAACAACAGTTTTACCATTGCCAAACGTGTTTTCTCTCCTCCAGAAAGTACTTTTACTTTCTTTTCTAAATCATCTCCCGAGAACATAAAACGTCCTAATATATTTTTGATTTGCGTTCGGATATCTCCTTCAGCAACCTCATCTACGGTTTGGAAAATTGTTAATTCAGGATCTAACAGCGAAGCTTGATTTTGTGCAAAGTATCCCACTTTAGCGTTGTGCCCTAAACCACACTCTCCTTCAAAATCAATTTCTCCCATAATTGCTTTAATCATGGTTGATTTTCCTTCTCCGTTTCTTCCTACAAACGATACTTTTTCACCACGAGCTATGGAAAAACTCGCGTCTTTAAACACGGTTAAATCATCATATTTCTTGGTCAATCCTTCCACTTTTACAGGATAATCTCCCGAACGTGGTGAAGGCGGAAAACGCAGTTTTAATGCTGAAGTATCTACTTCATCAATTTCTACAGGAACCAATTTTTCTAACATACGCTCACGCGAAGCTACTTGGTTTGTTTTTGAATAGGTTCCTTTAAAACGCTCGATAAACGCTTTGGTATCGGCAATAAACTTTTGTTGTTCTTGATACGCTTTTAACTGATGTGCACGACGCTCTTTACGCAACTCTAAATAGTGCGAATAGTTCGCCTTGTAATCGTGAATGGTTCCCATCGTTACCTCAATGGTTCGGTTGGTAATATTATCGATAAAGGCTTTATCGTGCGAAATTACCACTACCGCTTTGGCTTTGTTTAATAAGAAGTTTTCCAACCAAATTACCGACTCGATATCTACGTGGTTGGTAGGCTCGTCTAATAAAATTAAATCGGGTTTTTGTAGTAAGATTTTCGCCAACTCAATACGCATACGCCAACCCCCACTAAACTCAGAGGTTGCTCTCTCAAAATCTTCTTGCTTAAATCCTAACCCTTTTAAGGCTTTTTCTACTTCTGCTTCGTAGTTTACTTCCTCTAACGCGTAGAATTTTTCACCTAAATCCGATACACGCTCGATGATTTTCATATAATCATCCGATTCGTAATCGGTACGGGTTTCTAATTGTTTGTTGAGATCTTCCATTTCAGCTTTCATCGCAAAAACCGATTCAAAAGCTTTAGAAGCCTCTTCTTTTACCGTGCAATTGTCTTCCATTAACAAATGCTGCGGTAAATAAGCGATTACAGTATCTTTCGGACTACGAACACCTCCTTTGGTAGGATTAGAAACTCCCGCAATAATTTTCATCATAGTGGATTTTCCTGCCCCATTTTTACCCATTAAAGCAATTTTATCGTTTTCATTAATTACAAACGAAACGTCGCTAAACAAGGTGTTACCACTAAACTCAACCGTTAATTGATCTACCGTAATCATACAAATAATTTTAAGCGACGAAATTAACAAAAACGGTTAATAAGTTGGCAAAAACTTTCATTTATACAGTAGTTAATTTTGTTATATTTGAGAGAACAAAAAATTGCTAAAATCTCCTATGAGCCGTCCTTAAAAAGAAAGTTTTAGTGATTTTATGATGTATATAAACTAGTTGTATTTAATTATGACAGATCAAGAAAAAAGTTTTATAGAATCATGTTTTGAAGGAAACTTCAGAAACATAAAAACTTGTATAAAATATGGAGTTAATATCCACATACAAGATGATTGGTGTATTGATATAGTGGGCAGAAAAAATTATAGTGAAATTATTATCTATTTTCTCGAAAATGGAATTTCACATAAATCAGCGGCAAAAAAAATGCTACTAGCTTATACTTGTGATGCAGAAGATTTAAATTTAGTCAAATATTTAATTAATAATTCTGACGAATATAAGAATGAAACATCTGCGATACAATGGACTGCTTCAAAAGGAAACATAGAAATAATGGAATTAATACTCGGTTATTTTGAAGATTTTAATGGAATTTTTTGTAGTGCTGCTAGCACAGGTAAAATTGAATTATTACAATTTTTAATTGACAATGACATTCAAGATTACGACAATGGTTCAGAAAGAGCTGTTTATTGGGCAGCAGAAAAAAATAAATGGAGTACTGTAAAATTATTATTAGAAAATAATATTGGAACAATAGACAGACTAGGAGAAAAATACACCAATAAGTATATTTCATGGAAAGAAAAAACCAAACTCGAAAATATATAACAAAGTAGAAAATATATTGAAAATACTACATATAATAGGAAATGGATTTGACTTGAATCTTGATTTAAACACAAGTTATAAAGATTTTTACGACTTTTACAAGAGCATCGAATCGTCTAGTGACAATATTAATAATTTAAAAAACAATATTTCTAATAATTATAAAAATTGGTCTGATTTAGAATTGGCTTTAGGACAGTATACAGAAGAATTTGAAACTATTGATGATTTTGATGAAGTTTTTGAAGATATTGGAGAACAACTTGCCGAATATTTAAAAAAAGAGGAATCAAAATTTGACTTTTCAACTATAAATAAAGAAAAATTCTTTGAAAACCTAGTCAAGCCAGAAGTATACCTTCCTACTGCTGACAATAATAAAATTAAAACATTCAAAAATAGCTATTCAAACAGCACTTGGATAGTTGACATCTTTACATTCAATTACACAACCATTATTGAGAAAATAATTGAAGAAAAGAAAAATATTTCTATAGGGCATCATATTAGAGATAATGTCCCTGTTACATTGCGAGGAGTAGAACATATTCACGGTTTTATAGACAATAGAATGGTTTTAGGTGTTAATGATGTTTCTCAGCTTAAAAACAAAAAATTTCACCAAAACCTTGATGTTTTAGAAGCTATAGTAAAAGAGAAATGTAATTTAGCTTACGGACACACTATAGATAATCTATTCAAATCAAAAATTAAAGAAGCTAGCCTCATTTGTATTTTTGGAACTTCTTTTGGAGACTCTGACAATATGTGGTGGGAGTTAATCGGAGATAAATTAAGAAATAATAATTTTCCAATAATCATTTTTACAAAAGGAGAAGAAGTTATTTCTCCAAGAATCGGTTATAAAAACAATAGGACAAAAAGAAAAATGATAAATTATTTTTTAAAGAAAACTAAGTTACCTAAAGAAGAAATCGAAAAAGCAAGTCAAAATATTTTTGTTGCCTTAAATACAAAAATGTTCAAAGATGTAATTGAAAAATAAAGTCTTATTCTTATAGCTAACAACTATTAAAAGTCATTAAAGAAGAATCGAATTATTCTCTCATACTTATTTTTTAAAAAAGCGACTAAATTTGTTAATGCAAAATCTTAAACAACAATTCTTTTAAAATATCAGCATGGGTTTGGTTAGCACCAACTCCTTTGCTTTTTACATCGGCATCACGTAATAAGGCTATAATTTGCGATACTTTTCGCATCGGGTAGTTGCGAGCTGCGTTTACGTAGTCGTCTACAAAATAAGGGTTTACCCCTAAGTTTTTAGCAACCGAAGCTTTCGATTTATCTTTTAATCCGTGGTACATCAATAACTGTGTAAAAAAACTATTTAGCAAGGAAATTGTCATTACTAACGGATTATTCTTAGGGTTTTGAGCAAAATAATTGATAATCCTGTTCGCTTTTACCACATCACGCTGCCCTACTGCTTTACGCAACTCAAAATTGTTAAAATCTTTAGAAATACCGATATTTTCTTCAATATGCTTATCGCTAATAATAGTTTCTGCAGGTAATACTGAAGTTAATTTATCAAGTTCGTTACTAATCTTGCTCAGATCAGTTCCTAAAAACTCTACCAACATTTGAGCTGCTTTTGGCTCGATATTAAACTTCTTTCCTCCCAAAACCTGACGAATCCAATCGGCTACTTGATTATCGTATAGTTTTTTACTCTCGTAAATAAGTCCGCTTTTAGCAATGGCTTTGTACGCCTTTTTACGTTTATCGAGCTTTTTATATTTGTAGTTAAACACCAATACGGTAGTCGGTTGCGGATTGGCAGCATACGACTCTATTTTATCAATCGTACGGCTTAAATCTTGCGCTTCTTTAACAATAATCACCTGTTTTTCTGCCATCATCGGAAAACGTTTTGCCGACGATACAATTTCTTCTATCGACACATCACGACCGTACATAACTACTTGATTGAATCCTTTTTCAGATTCATCTAACACATTGTCTTCAATATAATCTGAAATTTTATCAATGTAATACGGTTCTTCTCCCATTAAAAAATAAATGGGTTTGATGTTACCTCCTTTTATATCGGATATGATAGATTTAATTTCGTTCATAAAGACTCTCCTCAGTCCTCTCCGAAGGAGAGGAAGTGTTATTTATTCTATTTTTAACGATGTTGATAACATCGTACTCCTCCTTTTACTTTTCTTTTACAAGAACCACCAGATTTTGTTCTTGCTCCACAAGTTGAACTATACGATTTTGTACTTTTAGTATTTGATTGTTTAGTATGTTGATAACAAAATCCGTTTGCTAGCTTTGTTTGATGCTTACACCGTGTTCCCTTTTTCGTAACCCCTTTACATCTTACCGTATAAGATTTTCCTACAGATTTATTCGTAAAACCAGCTGTTCTTCCCACATAAGAAGGTTTACAAATTTTACAAGCAGTTAAGCCATAAGCGTTAATTTCATCTTCATTTACCTTTTTCGATACATTCTCTACCATTCTACAAGTAGCTGTATGAAACTTTTTACCTGATGGGGTTTTATAAAAGTCTTGAGCTTGTAGTTGAGTTACTACTAAAAATAATAAAATGAAAAAGTTAAATCGCACTTTAATAAATTTAAATAATTATTTTTGAGTTATGCAAAAGCTCAACCTTCCTAGCTACACATTCAAGCTCAAAAGTAACGAAAATAAGACGCTTATTTTTGATAATTTGAGAAAAAAATATGTGGTGTTAACTCCCGAGGAATGGGTACGCCAACATTTTGTGCAATGGTTAATTCAAGAGAGAAACTACCCTGTTTCATTAATCGCTATTGAAAAACAATTGGTTATCAACAACCTTAAAAAACGTACCGATATTGTGGTTTTTACTTCTGACGGACATCCGAATATTATTGTAGAATGTAAAGCACCACATATAAAAATTAACCAAGATACCTTTGATCAGATTGCTCGTTATAACTTAAAGCTTGATGCTGATTACCTCATCGTAACCAACGGACTACAACACTTTTTTTGTATGCTCGATAAAGAGAACGAAACCTATGTGTTTTTAAGAGATATTCCTGAGTACAAGTAAATACCTTTATTTCAAACCGAAAAATTGCTTCACTACCAAAATGGAAGACGAAGTCTTAAACATGAGAATTACTTAACTTATGAGATTCCTCATCATACCTCGTTCGGAATGACGAAACACAGAATGACTCATGCTTTTTAACTAGAATTTCATTTATAAACTGTAAATTTGCCGTCTTGAAAACAGCTATCGTCATATTAAACTGGAACGGAAAAAAATTGCTTGAGCAGTTTTTACCTTCTGTCGTTAATTTTAGTTCTGAAGAAGCGGAAGTGTATGTCGCAGACAATGCTTCTACAGATGACTCTATTGCATTTGTAGAGCAACATTTTCCTACTGTAAAAATTGTACAGAACTCAGAAAATAGCGGTTATGCAAAAGGTTACAACGATGCCTTACAGCATATTGATGCAGATGTATATTGTTTAGTAAATTCTGACATTGAGGTTACCAAGAACTGGTTAACTCCCATTATTGATACTTTTAAAAAGGAACCTAATACGGCGATTATCCAACCGAAGATTTTAGACTTTAAAGACAAATCTAAGTTTGAATATGCTGGTGCAGGTGGTGGTTTTATTGATGCTTTTGGATATCCGTATTGTCGCGGTCGTTTGTTTAGCGACTTGGAAACAGATAACGGACAGTTTAACGATACTACCGAAATTTTTTGGGCATCTGGTGCTTGTTTTTTTATCCGCTCTGGAGTTTTTCATCAACTACAAGGTTTTGATGAAGATTTTTTTGCACATCAGGAAGAGATTGATTTGTGTTGGCGTGCTAAAAATAGTGGGCATACTATAAAATATGTAGGAGCATCCACTGTATATCATGTTGGTGGTGCTACATTGGATACTTTAAATCCTAGAAAAACGTTTTTAAATTTTAGGAATAGTTTACTCAACTTGGTTAAGAACTTACCTTCTACGAAATTGTTTCCAATCATTTTTTCTCGTTTGATCTTAGACGGTTTAGCAAGCCTTAAATTTTTATTAGAAGGAAAACCTAATCATTTGTTTGCTATTTTAAAAGCTCATTTTAGTTTTTATGCGCACCTTTTTAAGTTCATAAAAAAAAGAAAAGAATCTCCTAAAAAATCGAATTACTACGAACACAAGTCTATAGTTTGGCAGTATTACACTAAAGGAAGAAAAAAATTCAATATGTTAAAAAAATAGTTACTTAAGCTTTATTCTTTTTTTATTTTCAAACCTAAACTCGTTCAGGTCTTCCAATTCTTTTTTTATTTTTTCTCTCCATTCTTTAACTTTCTTTTCATCTTTACCTCCCTTTGTTTCATTCACAAGTTTTAATCTTCTAGATGAAAACTCAGCAATTATTTCATTACTAATTTTATTAACAACTGTAAAGCCTTTTGCTATTTTTCTTTTATTCAACAATAATCTTTTCCTAAAATGCCTAGTACAAATTTCTGCTAAATCAAATTGAAGTTGCTGAAATGCTAGCTGTTTGTTAATATTTGAAATATTATTTATATCAATCCAAGAAGCGTTTCCCACAAAAATATTTAAAACTCTATTATTAAAATTCTTCTTAAAAAAATCGAATCCATTAACTTGATGTGAAATCAAGAACTGACTAACAATCAACTCATTGTAAACATCATGTTTCTTTAATTTATAATCGTTAACCGTTAATTTGTTATCATTACTCCATAGCTTTTGTCCCTCTAATAACTCTTGTGAATTGCAATTTATCCACACTAAGAAGAAGAATAACACAAAACCTTTTCTTTTCATTTTACAAAATATCTAAGCTTCCTTTTCCTTCACGAATTACTTCTGGTTCATCGGTTGTTAAATCGATTACAGTAGATGCATGGTTATCTCCATACCCTCCATCAACCACAACATCAACAATATTCTGCCATTTCTCGAAGATTAATTCAGGATCGGTTGTATATTCTAATACTTCGTCTTCATCGTAAATAGATGTAGATACAATCGGGTTTCCTAAAGCTTCTACAATAGCTCTTGCTATATTATTATCAGGTACACGAATACCTACTGTTTTTCGTTTTTTATAAGCTTTTGGTAGTGAATTACTACCAGGTAATACAAAAGTATATGGACCTGGTAAAGCTCTTTTTAAAATTTTATAAGTTGCAGTATCTATTTGCTTTACGTAATCAGATAAATGGCTTAAGTCGTTACAAACAAACGAGAAGTTGGCTTTTTCTGGCTTTACTTTTTTTATTCTTGCTACTTTTTCTAGTGCTTTAGTATTGGTAATATCACAGCCTAAACCATAAACAGTATCGGTTGGATAGATAATCAACCCACCGTTTTGTAAAACTTTTACAATTTTTTCAATCTCTTTTGGATTGGGGTTGTCATTATACAGTTTTATAAATTGTGCCATAGCTTAGTAATTATCAAAGTCAAAATCGTCTAGGCTTTCAAAGTTATTAAATTCATCATCAATTTCATCATCTATATTTTTTGAAAGATCTTCTGCCTTAAATTCTTTTTCTGGAGCTTGCTCTGGGATTTCTCCTACAGACAAGATCATTTTTGTTTCAGTAACTTCTTCATTAGATTGTTCTATTACCTCTACATAAAACGTCCACATTTGTAAGAAATCGTACACATAAATTAACTTATCGTGTTGGTTTGGTAAGGCTTCATGCAAAATACATGTTGCCATTGAAATTCCTTCTCCTGCTTCTGACATATTGAATAAAGGAATTTCTTCACCTTGATTCCAATCTTCATCGGTACGGTAAAAAGATGCCATTTCTTGTCCGTTAAAACCAAACGCTTTTGCAATATCAAAGTGTAGGTTTTCTAATGAAGCTTTTTCGTTTACTAACAGGGTTCGTATTACATCTTCTTTCGTATCTAAAATTACGCGTACTTTATACATTCTATCATTTTTTGTCAGTACAAAAATACGTATTTTTGGGTGATAATTTTTAGTTACCATGAATAAGCAAGCATCTCTTACAGTCTTAAACAGTTACAACAAAAACACCTTGATGGAAACTTTAGAGATAGAGTTTGTTGATGTAGGAGATGATTTTATTACAGCAAAAATGCCTGTGACATCTAAAGTACATCAACCCTATGGAATATTACATGGTGGTGCTACTGCTGCTTTGGCAGAATCGGTTGGTAGTTGTGCTTCCGCTTTTTTTTTAAGAGACTCTAATAAAATTGTTAAAGGGATTGAACTGAGCATCAATCATGTAAAAAGTAAGCGAGAGGGACATGTTTTTGCTACAGCTAAAGCGATTCATAAAGGTAGAACTACACATTTATGGGAAGTGAGAATTGTTGATGAGGATAATAACTTGATTTCACTTTGTAAGATTACCAATATTGTTTTAGACAAACAATAACATGAAATTGCTAAAAAAAATCTTGAAAATCGCTGGAATTGTTCTCTTTGTGCTTTTCCTTGTTTTATATTATTTATTCTGGAATTTTTCTGCTCCTAAATCTGATGTAAAAGTACTTGAAAAATTTTCTGGAAGCTCTGCTACTCCTGTCCTTACTTATGAAAACTTTAATGGGTTTGAGTACAGAAAACTTTCAATCATAAAAGATACTACCTTACCTACACTGGTTTTTGTTCACGGAACGATAGGTTCTTCTACCGATTTTGTAAAATATATGATGGATAGTGTATTGCTTAGCAAAGCTAATATGATTTCATACGACAGAATTGGTTACAATTTTCAAGACAAAAATCCGGTTCAAGAAAGTATTGCTTTTGAGCGTGACATGCTAAAGAATATTTTACATAATATTAACCCCGATAAAACGATTCTTGTAGGTTATTCTTATGGCGGACCTATTGCCTTAGCTTTACAAGAAAAAGTTAGAAAAGTAATTTTGCTGGCTCCTGCTATATGTAGTGAAGTAGAACCCATGCCGTGGTCTTTAAATTTATACAAATGGAAAGTTACTCGATGGCTAGTTCCTCCAATATGGCAAGAAGCGAGCAAGGAAAAGTTATCTCATAAACAAGATTTACAACTATTTGAAAACAACTGGAAATCTACTCCTAACAACATAGTAAGTATTCATGGAACTAATGATTGGATTGTACCTATTGAAAACTCTTTATTTTTGAAAGAGCAGTTTCCTAAAAATCAGTTTGAGTTAATTAGCATTCCTGATGCTGGTCATGGATTTATTTGGAGTAAATTTGACACGATTAAAGAACATTTAATACAACAATTAGATTGAGTATTTTTTTAAACATAAAAGAAGCCTTCAACAAAGAATTACCTTTTGTTACTTACAGAAAGCCTAACAGTTCTATAATTAAAGGGTGGTTTCAACAAAACAACGATGTAATTACTTCTGAAAATTATAATGAGAGTGGATTTATTTTTGCTCCGTTTGACAGCAGAGATAAAGCTATTTTAATTCCTAGAAATCAATCTACTTATGTTGAAGAAAAAGTTACTATTGACGATACTCAAACTAACAACACTAATCACGCTCCTGATGCAGCTTCCGAAGAGAACCACATTCAACTAGTTGAAAAAGGAATAGCCGCTATTAAAAATCAGCAGTTTAAAAAAGTAGTTCTTTCCAGAAAAGAAAAAATTGAGTTATCTGACTTTAATCTTATTAAAACTTTTCAAAAACTTCTGAGTAACTATCCTACTGCTTTTGTATATGTTTGGTATCATCCTAAAGTTGGGTTATGGTTAGGAGCTACCCCAGAAACTCTAGTTAGTATTAAAGATAAAAGTTTTACTACTATGGCTTTGGCAGGGACTCAAGTTTACAATGGTACAACTAATGTTACTTGGCAACCAAAAGAATTAGAAGAACAACAATTTGTAACTGACTACATTACTGATAGGTTATCTGATATTTCCTTAAACATTAAAACATCTGGTATTAAAACTATAAAAGCGGGTAAATTACTTCATTTAAGAACCATTCTTAATGGGAAATTAAAAACTAATACTGCTTCTTTAATCAAAAGCTTACACCCTACTCCTGCTGTTTGTGGAATGCCTTTAGAGGCTTCAAAACAATTTATTTTAGATAACGAAAACTATCACAGAAGTTTTTATACTGGTTTTTTAGGAGAACTAAATATTGACGATAGAGAAAGTAATTTATTCGTTAATCTTCGCTGTATGGAGGTTTCTAACGATGTTGTATATATTTATGTTGGTGGTGGTATTACAAACGACAGTAATGCTATAAAAGAATGGCAAGAAACAGTAGCAAAAACTACTACTATGAAAAAAGTTTTATAGGAAAAACACCTACTCTACAAAATACTTTACCTCAAAATAAACATAACCTACTGAAATTCAGTTTTTTTTATTATATTTAGGTGAACTCAAAACTCGCTTTCCTATGAAACAAAAATTACTAAGGATTAACCAGCGTGAAGATAAACTTAATAGTAGAGTAGGTAGAACTTTAACGTATAAGCAGCTGGTTGAATTCGCATCAAAACTACCAAACAAAATAAAATCGCTTGTGTAAAAGAAAAAAACCACCAATTGCTGTGCAACAATTGGCGGTTTTCTAAGTGTAAATTGAATTTGAATTGATTTTTTTATGCACAAACCAAACTCTAAACACAAATTATAAATTGTGTTTAGGGTTTATACAAAACAGTTATCCTCTGCTTTTAAATATCTTCAAAAGAAACGTCAGTAAAACTTTCTGTAGAAGTAGCCTCTGTTGAAGCACCTTCTTCTCTCTTATAATCTTTTTGGTGACGCTCACTAATTACTTCAGAACCTTTTTCATTTACAATAAAGTCTGTTGCTTTATTTAACATTTCTGTAAAATCAGTAAAGTCTTCTTTATATAAGTAAATTTTATGTTTCTGATAATGAAAAGATCCATCATCGTGAGTGAATTTTTTACTTTCTGTTACTGTTAAATAATAATCATCTGCCTTTGTAGATCTAACGTCAAAAAAATACGTTCTTCTTCCTGCCCTTAAAACCTGTGAAAAGATTTCTTCTTGTTCTACTCTCTCGCTCATAATTCGCTTTAAATAATAGTTGTTTACTTAAAATTTCTCAACAAATCTAACAAAATATTTGACTTAGCAATACGAATTGCTATATTTCTTTTTCTAAAAGTTGCTGTTCATATAGGTCTTTATAATATCCTTTTTCCTTTATCAACTGATTATGAACACCTTGTTGAATTATCTTTCCATCATCTAATACAATAATTTTATCTGCATTTTTTGCTGAAGATACCCTGTGACTAATAATTATTGTGGTTTTATCGCTAGAAACTCGCTCTAAATTAGATAAAATTCGCTCTTCTGTCTCGGTATCAACCGCTGATAAACAATCATCAAAGATTAAAATCTTCGGATCTTTAATGATCGCCCTTGCAATAGAGGTTCGTTGCTTTTGACCACCTGAAAGTGTAACTCCTCTTTCTCCTAAAATGGTTTTATATCCTTCTTTAAAATCGATAATATTCTCATGAATTACAGCGTTTTTAGCAGCTTCAATAATTTCTTCTTCTGTAGCATCTTCTTTACCAAACTTGATGTTATTTTCAATTGTATCAGAAAATAAGAAAGGTTCTTGCGGCACAAATCCTATTTGATTTCTTACATCATATAAATTACACGTTGTAATATCTTGTCCATCTATAAACACTGTTCCTTCAGTAGTATCATACAATCGTGATATAAGGTTGATAATGGTCGATTTTCCACTACCTGTTTTACCCAAAATTGCTAAAGTTTCTCCTTTATCAACTTTAAAACTCACATCTTTTAATGCTGTGATATCAGTATCTTCATAAGTTAGGGAAACATGTTTAAATTCAATCTCCCCTTCTACTTCCGTAGTTTCTTCATTCCTATTTTGTATTTCAGGAACATGCTGTAAAAACTCATTAATTCTTTCTTGAGAAGCTTCCGCTTGCTGAATCATAGAAGTAACCCAACCTACAACAGCAACAGGCCATGTTAAAATATTTACATACATAACAAAAGCACCGATTGCTCCAACTTGAATCTCTCCATTAATATATAATGTTCCTCCAACGTACAACACAATAATATTACTGATTCCTATTAATAGTATCATTAGAGGGAAAAACAGTGCTTGTACTTTATATAGGTTAATATTCTTTTCTTTATTGGCATCAGCTAAATCATCAAAATTTTTGATTACTGCATCTTCAATAGCATATGACTTCACTACATTAATACCCGAGAAAAACTCTTGATTAAAAGTTGTTAACTTCGATAAATATTGTTGGACAATGGTGCTTCTCTTATTTATCTGCTTACTCAACACAAAAATCGATACCGATAAAACTGGAAATGGTATCATAGTATATAAAGTTAGTTTTGGAGAAATTGCATACATCTGAGTAAAACCAATTACAAAAGACACCAGCATGTTTAAAGAATACATGATAGACGGACCAACATACATACGCACCTTAGACACATCTTCACTAATACGGTTCATTAAATCACCTGTCCTATTTTGCTTGTAAAAATTAAGAGATAATCGCTGATATTGTTGGTAAATCTCGTTTTTTAAATCAAATTCAATCATTCGAGACATCACTATTATAGTTTGACGCATTAAAAAAGTGAAAAAACCACCTAATAAAGTTACTCCAATAATAAGTAAAATATTATTTAACAAAATGCTTTTTACTTCAGATAGCTCTGTTATTTTCCCTAACTGATAGTCTTCTACTACATTTAATGAATCACCAACAAAATCGGGGATTCTTAGTGTAAATATTTTTGCTAGAACAGTTATAAAAACCCCTAACAATAACCTCCACTTATACTTTATGAAATACTTATTTAAATGCTGTAATGCTTTCAATCTTACTTTTTTATAAAAATTTAACTTTAAAAAGGGCTCTTGTTAAAGATACCATAATTGAGCTCTCTTTTTTTGCTTTTGTTTTAACGATTTCTTACTTTTGTGCTCGAATTTTTGAGATTGCTTAAATTATCTCAAATTAAAAAACTAAAACAAATGACATCAGAAATCATTGATACTAAAGATCTTAAGAACGACCCTGTGTTTGGTCAATTATCTTTTGACAATCACGAGCAGATCGTTTTTTGCAACGACGAAGATACAGGTTTAAAAGCAATTATTGGTATTCACAACACAACTTTAGGCCCTGCTTTAGGAGGTACAAGAATGTGGCAATATAAAAGTGAATGGGAAGCTTTAAACGACGTATTACGTTTGTCTCGTGGTATGACTTATAAGTCTGCTGTTACTGGTTTAAACCTTGGTGGTGGTAAAGCAGTTATTATTGGTGATGCTAAAACTCAAAAAAATGACGCATTAATGCGTAAGTTTGGTGAGTTTGTAAACTCTTTAAGCGGAAAATATATTACTGCGGAAGATGTTGGGATGGAAACTCGTGACATGGACATTATCCGTGAAGTAACTCCACACGTAACAGGTGTTTCTGAAGCAATTGGTGGATCTGGAAACCCTTCTCCTGTAACTGCTTACGGAGTATATATGGGGATGAAAGCTGCTGCTAAATACAAATTTGGAACTGAAAACTTAGATGGTAAAAAAGTATTAGTACAAGGTGTTGGTCACGTAGGTGAAACTTTAGTAAAGCATATTACTGACGAAGGTGCTCAAGTTATCTTAAACGATATTAACGAAGCTCGTTTAGAAGAATTAAGCAAAAAATACGGTGCTAAAGTAGTATTAGGAAACGATATTTTTGGTTTAGACCTTGATATCTATGCTCCTTGTGCTTTAGGTGCTACTCTTAACGATGAAAGCATCGCTCAATTAAAAGCCCAAGTAGTAGCTGGTGCTGCTAACAACCAATTAGCTAATGAATTAAAGCACGGTACGATGTTAAAAGAAAGAGGAATTGCATATGCTCCTGACTTCTTAATCAATGCTGGTGGTATTATTAATGTATATGCAGAAGTTGAAGGTTACGACAAAGCTGAAAGCTTAAAGAGAACTGAAAACATCTACAACACTACATTAGAGATTTTCAATTTATCAGAAAAAGAAAACATCACTACACATCAAGCTGCTTTCAATATTGCACAAGCAAGAATTGATGCTCGCAAAAAAGAGCAAAATAGCTAGATAAAAAATAAAAAAGTTTTACTTTTGCAGAGCGTTAGAAATAGTTTCTATCGCTCTTTTTTTTAAAGTTCTTTAGAATGATTAACAGAAGACATATTCGTGTTAAAGTAATGCAGTCGGTATATGCGATGCAACAATCGCACAGCGATGATTTAGTTAAGGAAGAAAAATTCTTAAAACACAGCATTCAAAAAATGTACGACTTGTACGTTTTAAACCTTCAACTATTAGTTGAAGTTCAAAAATTAGCTCGAAAGAGAATAGAGCTTTCAAAAAAGAAAATTCTTGCTACTAAAGAAGAACTTAATCCTAATACAAAATTTATAGATAACAAACTTTTAAACCAACTTAACGAAAGCGTAAGCTTAGAAGGATATGTTGAGCTTAATAAATTAAATTATTGGGATCTTGACGATGAGTATGTAAAAATTTTGTTAGATGAATTACAGAAAAGTGACATCTACAAAAAATACATGGACACTGTTGAAGATTCTTTTAATGTAGACCGTGCTTTTATTATTGACTTTTTTAGAGAAATTGTAGCTCCTAACGAAAAAATAGCGGATTATTTTGAGGATAAAATGATTTCTTGGGTTGATGATATTCCTTTTGTAAATACCTGGGTATTAAAAACTCTAAACAAACAAAAAGCTAATAAACCATTTATTTTAGGTAGTTTGTATAAAGATAACGAAGATCAAGCTTTCGTTTCTAATTTATTCAACAAAACTGTGTTAAATCAACATAAGTACGAAGAAGATATCAAAGAAAAAACACCTAACTGGGAAGCCGATAGAATTGCCGATATTGATATGATTATTATTAAAATGGCTATTACAGAATTTTTACACTTCCCTTCTATTCCAAGTAGAGTTTCTATTAATGAATATATTGAGTTAGCTAAAGACTATTCTACTAACAAAAGCGGTTACTTTATAAATGGTGTTTTAGACAAGTTAGCTAAAGACTACCTTAGCTCTAACAAGATGGTTAAAATAGGTAGAGGATTATTATAAAAATTAGTATTTTTACAACAAACAAAAATATTTTACAATGAAGAAAATAGCAGTAGCATTAGCATTTGTTGTTTCAGCAGGAATGTTAGTTTCTTGTGGACAAGGTAATGCCTCATCAAAAGTAAAAAAAGAAAACATTGAAAACGCAGAAAAAAGAGATAATACTATTAGCCAAGGTGCTCCAGAGATCTCTTTTGACAAAGAAGAATTTGATTTCGGTACAGTTAAAGAAGGTGAAATTGTTGAAACTACTTTCGTTGTAACCAATACAGGTAAAAGTGATTTAGTAATAACACACGCTCAAGCATCTTGTGGTTGTACGGTTCCTGAGTGGACAAAAGCCCCAATTGCACCAGGTGAAACAGGTGATATTAAAGTTAGCTTTAATACAAGTGGAAGAACTAACAAACAATCAAAATCTGTTACGTTAACTACCAATACTGAGAAAGGTAGAGAAATTATCAAAATTTCTGGTATGGTAACCCCTAAAAATAAAGACGCATAATGTTTACAACTATTTTTTTACAAGCTAGTTCTCAAGAAAGTTTAATGAACATGCTTCCTTTTGTAGCAATGATTGCTGTTTTTTTCTTTTTAATTATTCGCCCTCAAATGCGTCGTCAAAAAAAAGAAAAGCAGTTTCAAACAGAAATTAAAAAAGGTGCTAAAATTGTCACCACAAGTGGTATTCATGGAAAAATCGTTGAAATTAATGATACTGACAACACAGTTTCCATCGAAACTGGTGCTGGAAAGATTAAATTTGAACGTTCTGCCATTTCAATGGAGTTAAGCAAAAAGTACATTGCTGAAACTAAAAAATAACACTAAGATATCGATATAAAAAAAGTGAGCTAATTAGCTCACTTTTTTGTTTTTTATGTAGATTGCGTTAATATTTATTTTTTGAAAAAAAACGTTAACATACCTAAAACCTTTTTTGGTTTTTTAATCGCCTCTATATTTTTTTGGTTACTTATAAACCTTTCAAAAGAATATAATGCAGAGGTGGAATATGATATTGAATACACTAAATTACCTCAACAAAAAACGCTGATTGATGCTCCTTTTAACAAACTAACCTTAGATGTAAAAAGTAGTGGCTATAATTTATTAATGTCCAGCATTAATCAAAAACCAATCACGCTACAATTAGACAAAGCGGTTAAAAAAAAGGGAAGCAACTATTATTTTTTATCAAAAAACTTGCATTCTGAAATACAACATCAATTAAAATATAATATTGAGTTAAACAGCATCACGCAAGATACTATTCCAGTAAAAATAGGATTATTGAGTTCTAAAAAAGTTCCGTTAAAACCTAATGTAAACATTTCTTTTCAGTTAGGATACGGTCTTTCAAAACCTTTAAACCTTACTCCAGATAGCATTTTAATTTCTGGTGATGAAACTGATGTTAACGGAATAGAGTTTCTAAATCTTGATAGCGCTACTTTAGAAAATATCTCTAAAAACACAAATATCACCTCTTCTATTCTATTTCCTGAAAATATTCAACTCAAAGCAAGTCATAAATCAGTAGATATTGAATTGTTGGTAGATAAATTTACAGAAGGGGAAATTGAAGTACCTGTATTAGTTAAAAATGCTCCAAAAGGAATTAATATTTTCCCTAAAAAAGTAAAAGTGATATATAAAGTAGGTTTGAAAAATTTTAATGAAATCACGCCCGATTTATTTAAAATAGAATGTGATTATTTAGAAGCTGAAAATAACGAGTTGAACTACCTTACACCTAAACTTAAAGATGTTCCTAATTTAGCTACAGTACTAAGAATAGTTCCCGATAAAATTGACTTTTTAATTTACGAATAATATGGTAGTAGGTTTAACAGGCGGAATTGGTAGCGGAAAATCCACCATTTTAAAAATGTTTTTAGAATTTAAAAACATTGCTATTTACATGGCAGATGATGAAGCTAAAAAACTCATGCATACTTCATCAGTAATTAAATCTCGTTTAATTACTGAATTTGGCAAAGAAACCTACATTAATAACGAATTAAACAGACCATATTTAGCTTCTATCGTTTTTAAAAACAAAGAGAAATTAGCTTTGTTAAACTCTATTGTTCATCCTGTTGTAAATGAGCATTTGCAAGATTTTATCAAAAAGAATTCTAACAAAACTTACATTTTGTATGAAAATGCAATACTTTTTGAAAACGGAAGCGATACTTTTTGTGATAAAGTTATTACTGTCACAGCTCCCGAAGAAGTCCGAATTAACCGAGTTATAAAAAGAGACAGCACTACGATTGAAGAAGTGAAAAATAGAATAAAAAGCCAATGGAGTGAGATTAAAAAAACACTACAATCAAACTATATCATTGAAAACAAAACACTTAACAATTCTAAAGAACAAGTATTAAAAATCCATAATTCTTTAACAAAAAAGGTGATGTAATTTATGCTTCACTAGCTTTAAGTGTTAAAATTTACTTAATTTTACAATAACTTTGTTAATCTAAGTTAAAACATTACCGCTCTATCTTTTATTAATTTATTTTTGAATAATGGGTAAAAAAATCTTTGTTCTCATTGTTGTTTTGATGAGTATTTCTTTAATAGGAATTATCTCTATTCAAGTATATTGGATAAAAGATGCTATAAAAAACAAACAACAACAATTTAAAAATAATGTAACCATTGCTTTAGCTCGTACCTCTGAAAACATAAAAGAGAGAGAGTACTTAGAGTTTCAGCAAAACTATAAAGATTACTTTGAAAGTAACAAACTAAGAACAGAAGCAGAAATAACAACGTTTCTTTTTCAGCAAGTTGATACTGTTAGCAAAACTAAGTTCTCTTTTGGTAGTTCTATTTTAGAAGAAAGCTTTAAAATGCCTGGTGAGTTTGTTGATAATGATTCTATTATTATTAAACGATATTCTGGAAAAGAAGATATTCTCTTTTCTCAGGTTGTAAAATCAGAAAATAAAGATTTTAAACCTTTTTTAAACGAAAGCCGTTACTCAGTATACAAAACTTACCCGAGTTGGAATGATGATGTAATGGAACATGCTTTTCGTAGGAGTAAAAGCATTTATGCGATACATCAAAGAATAAGCAATAAAGAGTTAAAATTTATACTTAAAGATGAATTCGCTAAAATGAATATTACTCAAGATTTTAAGTATGTTGTTTATGAAGACGGATTAGCAACACAATTAAAATCAGGGTATTTTAACATACAACCAGAAGATATTAATTACCCTCTGCTTGAAGATGAAAATGGAAATAGTAAATATAAGCTATATGTAAAGTTTCCAGACAAGCGAAAAAACTTGTTATCAGGAATGATGAAAGTTTTAATACTTTCCTTATTCTTTATAGGGATTATAATTGCTGCTTTTTCAACATCGTTATATCAATTAATACGTCAAAAGAAAATTTCTGAAATCAAAACAGATTTCATTAACAATATGACACACGAGTTTAAAACACCTATTGCAACCATTAACCTTGCTTTAGATGCGATTAAAAACCCGAAGATTATATCTGACGAAGAAAAAGTAAAGCGCTATGTGCAAATGATTCGCGATGAAAATAAGCGTATGCATGGGCAGGTAGAAAATGTATTACGAATTTCAAGACTAGAAAAAAATCAACTTGAAATTAATAAAGATGCAGTTGATATGCACGATATTATTGAAGAAGCTATTGAACACATTCAGTTATTGACTGATGATAAAAAAGGAAGTGTTACCGCACATTTCCAAGCTATTTCAACAGAGGTTTTAGGAAACCAATTCCACTTAACCAATGTTGTCGTTAACATATTAGAAAACGCATTAAAGTACTCAGAAAATGCACCTAAAATTGATGTATTTACTGAAAACACAAATAAATACTTTATTTTTAAGATTAAAGATGAAGGTATAGGAATGAGCAGAAATGCTCAAAAATATGTGTTCGATAAATTCTATAGAGAACATAAAGGGAACATACACAACGTAAAAGGCCATGGTTTAGGGCTAGCCTATGTAAAAGAAATTATAGACAGTCACCAAGGTACCGTTCACGTTGAGAGTGAAAAAGGCAAAGGAAGCACGTTTACAGTTAAATTACCATTAATATAAAAGATTAAGGAATGGGGAGTAAAAAAATATTATTAGTAGAAGACGATCCAAATTTTGGAACAGTTCTTAAAGATTATTTAGCGCTTAACGATTATAATGTTACACATGCTAAAGATGGAATAGATGGTTTAATCATGTTTAAAAATGCTGAGTACGACTTATGTATTTTAGATGTTATGATGCCTCGTAAAGATGGTTTTTCTTTAGCTGAAGACATTCGTGCTACAAACAAAGAAATTCCAATTATATTTTTAACTGCTAAAACATTAAAAGAAGATGTTTTAAAAGGATACCAAGTTGGAGCCGACGATTATTTGAATAAACCTTTTGATTCAGAAGTTTTATTACACAAAATCAAAGCTATTTTACAACGTAAAGAAACTGAAAAAACAAACGATAGTGATGAGTTCGAATTCAAAATTGGTGGATTTGACTTTAACTCTAAGTTACGTCACTTAACATACAAAGGTGGAGAACCTCAAAAGTTGTCACCTAAAGAAAGTAAATTATTACGTATGTTAGCTATCCATAAAAATGATTTAATGCCACGTGAATTAGCATTGACAAAAATTTGGAGAGATGACAACTATTTTACTTCTCGTAGTATGGATGTATACATTGCTAAACTTCGTAAATATTTAAAAAATGATGAAAATGTAGAGATTTTAAATATTCATGGTGAAGGTTTTAGATTAATTGACAACAAATAATATCATTTTAAATAAAAAAAGCTTAGGTAAACCCTAAGCTTTTTTTATTATCTAATCTATTTATTTTTCTATCTTGCTCCTGATAATTCTTCAATAGTACTGTACTTTCCTTTATAACTTCCTGTTGCTACACTTCCGTTAACTCTTTTCACTTTAAAGTCTAATGAAATGTTAGTTTCGTTAATTGAATTTATAGTTAAAGTAACTTCATCTCCATTTTCATACTCCATTAGTAATTGTTCATTATCGTATTCTCCTAAAAATTCTCCATCAGTCATAAACTCATACCATAAACTATTTGTTGTATAAGTTTTTGAGGTTAAATTTTCATCACGAACAGCAATTGAAAAGAAATCTACCTCAGTTAAGGCTACACCTGAGTTTCGGGCAGCTTCTATATCTTGTTCAGTAATATTTAATAAATGTAACAATATAGTAGTTCTACTATGTTTAGTGAATTTTTCTACGAAAATTGATTCCATCGGATAATTTTTTCCTTCAATTATAAATTGATTTGGTATTTCTTGAACATCATCAGATGAACAGCTTACGTAAAAAACAGTTGTTAAAATAATCGCTAATAAGTAGTTTATTTTTTTCATAATAATATAATTTGACATGCAAAACTACCTTGGTTTTAAACCATCTAGTTAAATTTATTTCTGAATAGGTTTTATTTCTTTCTAAAAAGCCATGTTTTCCATTTAAACTATTTTCTGTTACTTTTTTTTATACATTGTAACAATAATTTGAATGAATCGTCAAATACATATAATCAACAAAATCAAAAAAGCTTGGAAACAATTTTATCTATACAAAACCTCGATAAAAAATACGGAAAAGTTCATGCGGTAAATAACCTCTCTTTTGACATTCAAAAAGGAAATGTTTACGGAATATTAGGACCTAATGGAAGTGGAAAATCAACCACTTTAGGTATTATTTTAAATGTAGTTAACAAAACCTCAGGAAGTTTTAGCTGGTTTGATGGTAAACTATCTACTCATGAAGCTTTAAAAAAAGTAGGTGCTATTATTGAGCGTCCTAATTTTTATCCTTATATGTCGGCAGTTCAAAACTTACAGCTTATCTGTAAAATAAAGGGTGTTTCGTATGATAAAATAGAAGAAAAATTAAAAATTGTAAACCTTTACGAGCGTAGAAACAGTAAGTTCAGAACTTACTCTTTAGGAATGAAACAACGCTTAGCAATTGCTTCTGCCCTATTAAACGATCCTGAAATATTAATCTTAGACGAACCAACTAACGGATTAGATCCTCAAGGTATACATGAGATTCGTCAAATTATAAAAGAAATTGCTCAAAACGGCACGACTATTTTACTTGCCTCACACTTACTTGATGAAGTAGAAAAAGTGTGTTCTCATGTGGTAGTAATAAGAAATGGTGTAAAACTATACAGTGGTAGAGTTGATGAAATGACAGCTTCAAATGGATTTTTCGAGCTACAAGCCGAAGATCAAAACAAGCTTAAACAACTTTTAGAAAATCACTCTTCAATAGGAACTATTAATAGTGAAAATGGACTTTTAATTGCAAATTTATCTTCTGAATTGTCTGCCTCAGAAATTAATAAATTTCTATTTGACAACGGAATTTCTCTTTCGCATTTAGTAAAACGTAAACCTAGTTTAGAGCAACAATTCTTAGACCTTACCAACAACCAATAAACTTACATCATGCTACGACTTTTAAATATAGAATTACATAAATTAAAATATAACAGAGCTAGTAAAGTTCTTTCAATTATTTATTTCGCCCTATTAACATCTATTGCCTTAATTGCTGCAATAAAATTTGATATAGGTCCGATTAAGTTTCACTTAGCAGAACAAGGTATTTTTAACTTTCCCTACATCTGGCACTTTAATACCTATATAGCTGCAACTTTTAAATTTTTCTTGCTATTAGTTATTGTTTCTATGATGGCTAATGAGTATAGCTATAAAACACTAAAACAAAACTTAATTGATGGTTTAAGTAAAAAAGAGTTTGTGCTTTCTAAATTCTACACTGTTATTGCTTTTGCTTTTATTTCCACCGTATTTGTATTTATTGTTTCATTGATTCTTGGGGCTATTTATTCAGATTTTAATGAAATGTCTATCATCTTTTCAGATTTAGGTTACTTAGTTGCTTTTTTCATAAAATTATTAGGCTTTTTCTCTTTTGGTTTATTCTTAGGTATTTTAATTAAACGATCAGCATTTGCTGTAGCAGCTATGATTGTTTGGTTAATTGTTGAAAGTTTAATTAAAGGCTACTTGTATTGGACTTTTAGAGATGTAAAAACAGGAACTGATGAAGCAGTAAACAGTGTCATGCAATTTTTTCCTTTAGAATCAATGGCTAACTTAATTAAAGAACCTTTTACTAGATTAGGAGCTGTAAAATCGGTAGCAAGTCAAATAGGAGAAAACTTTACTAAAGACTATTCTGTTAGCTTATTCAACATAACAATTGTGTTAATTTGGACAGCTATTTTTATTTATTCATCATACGCTTTGTTAAAAAAACGAGATTTATAGAGGGTTTTATGTAATTTAGCTGTTTTATCTGTATAAAAATTTATTTAAATGGTAAAACAACTACTTTTTGTATTTCTGTGTATAAGCTCACTTTCTATTTATAGTCAAAAAGAAGCCAATGTTTGGTATTTTGGAAACAACGCTGGAATTGATTTTAATGGAACTCCAATCGCTTTAACAAATGGCGCATTAAATACCGAAGAAGGTTGTTCTACTATTTCAGATGAAGACGGAAATCTTTTATTTTATTCTGATGGAATTAAAGTATGGACAAAAAACCACGAATTAATGAGATATTATAATGGGCAACTTGCTAATAATTTACAAGGAAATCCATCAAGTTCTCAATCTGGTTTAATTGTTCCTGCTCCAGAAAATAAAAACATATACTATATTTTCACTGTAGGAACCGATTATATCCCTAATAATTCTGGCTACCCTAGAAATCCTGGTTTTAATTTTTACACTATTGATATCACAAAAGGAAACGGTGGCGAAATTATAGAAGGTCCCACCAATTTGTCCGATGGAAAAGATTTTTATTGGTCTGAAAAAGTTACAGCTGTTCAAGGAAAAGACTGTACTGAAATTTGGGTTTTATCTATTGTAGAAGACTCTTTTTATGCTTATAAAATTGATCAAAACGGTGTAGACTATTTGAACCCTGTTATTTCTAAATCTTCTTATATTTTACAAGATAAAAGAGGATATTTAAAAGTATCGCCTGATGGTACAAAAGTAGCTTTGGCCGACTTTACAGCTGGTCAAAATACAGGAAATGGTCGTTTGGTATTGTATGATTTTGATAACGTCACTGGAAAAATTACTTCATCAGGAGAAACATTAACTACCCCTTCTATTGATGGAGTTCCTTATGGTGTTGAATTCTCTCCTCAATCATCTAAACTTTATGCTTCATTATTTATTCCTCCATTTACCTTTAGTATTCTCCAATTCGACTTACTTGATAGAGATGTAGCGCAAACAAAAGCTCAAATATGGAGAGGATCTGGGTATAGAGGCGCTTTACAACTAGCTTCAGATGGAAAAATATACAGTTCTATTCCTGATAAGTCATATTTAGGCGCCATTGAAAACCCTGATGAAAGCGCAAAAAACGTTACATACAAACCAGTAGCTATTGATTTAGGAAGAGGAAGAACCTCTCAGGGCTTACCTCCTTTTATCCAATCATTTTTTGCTCCTGTTAAGTTATTGAATGCTGACTCTAATGCTGTATTAAGTAACACAAATCAAGTATTTTGTATAGGAGATAGCTATGAGATAGTTCCTGAAATTAATAATCCAAACGATACTTACACATGGTATAAAGATGGGGTTGAAATAGCCAAAACGAGAGAATTAACTGTAGGTAATGTAAATTTTGGAAGTGGTTTATACGAAGTTAAAATAGAGTCTAATTCATATTGTAAAAAAACATATACAGGTAAAGTTCAAGTTACATTCGAACCTAAACCTACTATTAATACAATTCAACCCTATATTCAATGTGACTTCGATAGTAATCCTCATGACGGATTTGCTACTTTTAACCTTGAGCTTTTGGAAGCTTCTTTAGTTGATGATTTTTCTAATATTTCAATAGATTTTTTTGAAACTTCTGATAGTAACTTTTCAAGACCTCTTAACAAAAATAACTACACTAATTCAGTAGCTACAAATCATTCTATTACAGTAAAAGTAACAAACAATACTACAAACTGTTATCAAACTCAGGTTATCGATTTACAGGTAAATCCTACTGGATTAAATATATACTCTGATGAACATATTAGTGAGTTAGATCAAAATGCATCAAATGCAAATGCTAAATTTAGTATAGGTACAGGTAATGGATTTTTTGATTTCTCAATCAAAACTCAACAAATAATCAATAATTCTGGAGGAGCCTTATCGCAAACTACTCACGATTTTCAATATTACAGAACTGCAGAAGACGCCTCTTTACAAACAAATCAAATTCTCCCTCCTTATGAAGATCATTTATTTACTAATAATTCTGATATCTATGTAAGGATTTCTAACAAAGGAACAACATCTTGTGAAACTGTTGGGAATTTTAAAATACTTGTAGAAAAACTCCCTATTCCGCAAGGAAATCTAAACGAGGAAATTTTATGCGTAGACAACCCAAGACGAACCCCTCAACCTCATACTATAGCCTTAAATGCTGATACTGGAAATACAACAGATACCTACAAATGGTACTTAAATGGTAATTTAATTCCAAACGAAACATCAGCCATTTATAATGCTAATTCAGCAGGTGAATATAAAGTTGAAGCATACAGAAAGTATCCTAACATAAATACCCCATCCATGGGGTATAACACTTTTTTTGTCAAAGAATCCAATCAAGCATTAATTGTTAATATCAAATCTGTGGACGACCAAGACAATCCAGATAGTAATAAAATAAAAATTACTGTAGATGGAATTGGAGATTATGAATATGCTCTTAACAGTACTAATTTTGGTGATTTTGTCAAAGGAGACGAAAACCTAACATATACCTTTACCAATATTCCTCCTGGATTGAATTTTATTTCTGTTAGAGATCGAAATGGTTGTGGCGTTGTATCTTCTAATCAAATTTCAACCATATACTTCCAACGTCATTTTACCCCAAATGGAGATGGTCATTTTGACACATGGAAAGTATTAGGTGTTGATAATGATTATTATGATGTTGTTAAAGTTCAAATTTTTAATCGTTTTGGGAAATTGATTAGTGAAATTACCGATAAAAATCATCCTGGTTGGGATGGTGTATACAATGGTACTACCCTACCTACAAACGATTATTGGTACAATGCAGAATTAATAGATAAAAACGGTAAGGTAAGAAAAAAGACAGGACATTTTTCTTTACTTAGAAAGTAAAAACTCTTAAATAAATTACAATTAATACGGATAGATTTTCAGTAAAACTATCCGTATTTTTGTTGAATGAACTTTGAATTAAACTCTGAATTTAAACCTACTGGTGATCAACCACAAGCAATCAAACAGTTGGCTAACGGAATTTTAGCCGATGAAAAGTACCAAACACTTTTGGGTGTTACAGGTTCTGGTAAAACGTTTTCAGTAGCCAATGTTGTAGCCGAAGTAAATCGACCTACATTAGTATTGGCTCATAATAAAACCTTAGCTGCTCAGTTGTATTCAGAGTTCAAACAGTTCTTTCCAAACAACGCTGTAGAATATTTTGTTTCATACTATGATTACTACCAACCCGAAGCTTATATTCCTGTCACTGGAACCTATATTGAGAAAGATTTATCCATCAACGATGAAATAGAACGCTTGCGAATTAGCACCTCTTCTTCCCTACTTTCTGGACGTCGAGATGTATTGGTAGTTGCTTCAGTATCTTGTTTGTATGGTATTGGGAATCCTACGGAATTCAAAAAGAATGTGATTACTATTGAAGTTGACCAACAAATTTCACGTACAAAATTTTTACACCGTTTAGTAACAAGTTTATATGCCCGTACCGAAGTTGAAGTAAAAAGCGGAACGTTTAAAGTAAAAGGTGATGTGGTTACCATTTATCCATCGTATGGAGATAATGGATATAAAGTCCACTTTTTTGGGGATGAAATTGAAGAAATTGAGACCTTCAACATAGAAACTAACGAAATTATTACACGTTTAGAAAAACTAAATATTTATCCTGCCAACTTATTTGTAACCTCTCCTGACATATTACAAAATGCCATTCATCAAATTCAAGAAGACATGGTAAAACAGGTAGATTATTTCAAGGAAATAGGAAAACATTTAGAAGCAAAGCGCTTGCAAGAGCGAACTGAGTTCGACTTAGAAATGATTCGGGAATTAGGATACTGTTCAGGAATTGAAAATTATTCTCGTTATTTAGACGGACGAGAAGCAGGTACACGACCTTTCTGTTTGTTAGATTACTTTCCTGATGATTACTTGATGGTCATTGACGAAAGTCACGTAACTGTACCACAAGTGCATGCCATGTATGGTGGAGACAGAAGTCGAAAAGAAAACTTGGTAGAATACGGGTTCCGTTTACCTGCTGCAATGGATAATAGGCCTTTAAAGTTTGAAGAGTTCGAAGCTTTACAAAACCAAGTAATCTACGTTTCTGCAACTCCAGCTGATTACGAATTACAAAAAACAGAAGGTCTATTTGTAGAACAAGTTATTCGACCAACAGGACTATTAGATCCTGAAATTGAAGTTCGACCAAGTTTAAACCAAATTGATGATTTAATTGAAGAGATTCAAGTGCGTGTAGAAAAAGACGAACGTACTTTGGTAACAACACTTACCAAACGTATGGCAGAAGAATTAGCCAAGTACTTAACTCGTATTCAAGTGCGTTGTCGTTATATACATTCCGATGTCGACACCCTAGAACGTGTAGAAATCATGCAAGATTTACGTAAAGGTTTGTTTGATGTACTTATCGGAGTTAATTTACTAAGAGAAGGATTAGACCTTCCTGAGGTTTCCTTAGTGGCTATTTTAGACGCTGACAAAGAAGGTTTTTTACGTTCACACCGTTCATTAACACAAACCGTGGGGCGTGCTGCACGTAACGTAAACGGTAAAGCAATTATGTATGCTGATAAAATTACCAACAGTATGCAACTTACCATTGACGAAACCAACCGTAGACGCGAAAAACAAATTAATTACAACACAGCACACGGAATTACACCAAAGCAAATCAATAAAAAGATAGACAACACTTTATCTAAAAATGCGATTACTTCGTATCATTATGACAATGCTACACAAAAAGCTGCTGAACAAGATTTAGAATACCTGCCAAAACAAGAAATAGAAAAACGCATACGCGACAAACGCAAACAAATGGAAGAAGCTGCCAAAGCTTTAGACTTTTTAGTTGCAGCACAACTACGTGATGAAATTGAGGTTTTAAAAGAGAATTTATAAATAAATTTAATTTTATTCTTAATCTTTAACTGCTAACTTCGTTTTCGAACAATATCAGCTCATTAAAACAACGAATATCTAAAAATAGCTTTAATGAAAAATAAAAGTTTAAACATATTAACTGAATACTTTGAATATTTTTTAGATGGACTAAAAATAATTATTTCTGATTACCCTATAATAATTGGAATTATCCTTTTCATTATTGGTACCAAAGGTTATTTAAAAATGATTGAAAAGAAACCTATTGATTACAAAACAGTACCAGCAACTAGTAATACTATTAATGACATTCGAAAGAGAGGTGTCCTGTGGCAGTGGGTAATTTTCATTATTATACTTGGAGCTTATTTGATTATAAATTTTGTTAAATAAAATTATAATGATAAGTAAACTGTCATTCAATATTAAACACTTTATCGGATAGCGAAACACTCATAAAAGCATCAACAAAAAAACCTCACTTTTCAGTGAGGTTTTTTAATATATTACTAAGAATTAATTAAAAAGTTTTAAGCACTTAAAACTTCTCCTACTTTATCAGCTGCTTCTTGGAACTCAGTTGCTGAGATAATTTCCATTCCGCTATTATCGATTAATTCTTTTGCTTCTTTTGCGTTTGTTCCTTGTAAACGAGCAATAATAGGCACATTAATTTTGTCACCCATATTTTTGTAAGCATCAACAATACCTTGTGCCACACGGTCACAACGAACGATACCTCCAAAAATGTTTACTAAGATAGCTTTTACGTTAGGATCTTTTAAAATAATTCCGAAAGCAGTTTCAACACGTTGTGCATCTGCAGTACCACCAACATCTAAGAAGTTAGCTGGCTCACCACCTGCTTGCTTAATTAAATCCATAGTTCCCATTGCTAAACCAGCTCCGTTTACCATACACCCAACGTTACCATCTAAATCTACATAGTTTAATCCTGCAGCATTCGCTTCAACTTCAATTGGGTTTTCTTCACGTAAATCACGCATTTCTGCATAATCTTTGTGACGGTATAAAGCATTATCATCTAAAGTAACCTTAGCATCAACAGCCATGATTTTATCATCAGATGTTTTTAATACTGGGTTAATTTCAAATAAGGATGAATCAGATTTTACGTATGCTGTATATAAAGCAGTAACAAACTTTACCATTTCTTTTAAAGCTCCACCGCTTAACCCTAAGTTAAAAGCAATTTTACGAGCTTGGAAAGGTAACAATCCTGTTCCTGGATCAATTTCTTCAGTAAAAATTAAGTGCGGAGTTTCTTCTGCCACAGTTTCAATATCCATACCTCCTTCAGTAGAGTACATAATCATGTTTCTACCTGTAGCACGGTTTAATAAAACTGACATATAAAATTCATCTGGCTCACTATCACCAGGATAATACACATCCTCAGCAATTAACACTTGGTTAACTAACTTACCTTCTGCTGAAGTTTGAGGAGTTACTAACATCATTCCTAAAATGTCATCAGCAATACTTTTTACCTCATCTAAGTTTTTAGCTAACTTAACACCTCCACCTTTTCCACGACCACCTGCGTGTACTTGAGCCTTAATTACGTGCCAACCAGTACCTGTTTCTTCTGTTAATTTTTTAGCTGCTTCAACAGCTTCTTCTGGAGTATTTGCAACAATTCCACGTTGAATACGAACGCCAAAACTGCTTAATATTTCTTTACCTTGATATTCGTGTAAGTTCATTAGATATGAATTTTTAAAAGTCGAACAAAAATACAAATTCAATTCATAATACCTTATAAATTATACTTTAATTTATAATTAAAATCAATTTTAGTTAATTTTCTATTTCACATTTTTTTAACATTTAAACATGTAACATTCTTTTTTTAACAGGTCTTTACCGTAATTAACATGATTTTGTGATTTATTAATACAAATCATAATAATTTAGCCTTACAACTAATTCTATCTCTAATCAACTATGCTTAAAATTTTAGCATTTTTCACAGCCTGTTTCTTCTTTGTAGGAGTTACAACTGCCCAAACCATTAACAAAAACAGAAAAAAATTAAACGTAGTACGCGTAGATACTCCTCCTAAAATTGACGGAAAGTTAGACGACGTTGCTTGGAAAAATGTTCCTGCAGCAAAAGACTTTGTAATGATGCGCCCCGAGAATGGAAAAGCAGAACCTAACACCCATAAAACAGTAGTTAAGTTAGTGTACAATGATGATGCTATTTACATTAGTGCTAAAATGTATGATCCTGAACCTTCAAAAATACCTGCTGAGTTTACTAACAGAGACAATATTGGTAACAGCGATTTCTTTTTAATAACTATCAACCCTAACGACGACGGGCAAAATCCTTTTGAGTTTATTGTAACCAGTTCAGGTGCGCAAGCAGACTCTAAAGTATCAAACGGAAATGAAGATTTTAATTGGAGTGCTGTATGGGACAGTGATTTTAGTATTAATGAAGACTCTTGGGTTGTAGAAATGAAAATTCCTTATAGAGCTTTGCGATTTGCTAATGTTCCAGTTCAATCATGGGGAATAAACTTCCACAGAAAAGTACTTAATTTAAATGCTCTTTTCACTTGGAATCATATTGATAATCAACAAGGAAATTGGACGCAATATGATGGTTTGTATGAAAACTTCACCAACATAAAACCTCCTACCCGATTAAACTTTTATCCATATGCATCAGCAACTACGACCACTAAAAATGGTAATACTGACTTTGATTGGAGTGTAGGTATGGATGTAAAGTATGGTATTACCGAAAACTTTACCTTAGACGCTACTTTAATTCCTGATTTTAGTCAAGTAGGTTTTGACAATGTTACCTTAAATTTAGGGCCTTTTGAACAGCAATTTACAGAACAACGTCAGTTTTTTACTGAAGGAACTGAACTATTTAGTAAAGGTAATTTGTTTTACTCAAGAAGAATTGGAGGACGACCAATAGATCAATTTTCTAACGAACGAAAAGACGATGATGAGTTTATTAATGGAAAAAAAATAAATGATGAAGTTATAGATCTTCCTGATAAAGTTCAAATGCTAAACGCCATAAAAATATCTGGAAGAACCAAAGGTGGTTTAGGAATAGGATTCTTTAATGCCATTACTGAAAAAACAGAAGCTACTGTTGAAAGAACTAAGCAAACAATTAATGGATTAGATACTATTAGCAATGTAAGTACTTATAAAACTACAGTTAATCCATTTTCTAATTACAATATTATGGTGTTAGACCAACAGTTTAATCAAAACTCATCTATTACCTTAATTAACACCAATGTAACTCGTGATGGACGATTTAGAGATGCTAATGTTACTGGACTTCTATGGCATGTTGAGGATAAAAAAAGTAGGTATAATATAGACGGAAGTTTTAAAATGAGTAGTATCTCTGACGATGAAGACAACCCTAATACGGGGTACACTTTCGATACCAGTATAGGTAAACATTCAGGGAATTGGCGTGGAGAAATTGGATATAATTTTGAAAATAAAGACTACAACCCTAACGATATGGGGATTCTTTTTAGCAACAACGAACAAGCTATTTATGGTTTTGTTGGCTATCGATTATTAAAACCTAAAGGAATATTCAATAATTATAGAATTAATGTTTTTTATGATATTAACTTCTTACACAATCCAGGAACGTATGTAGGTACAAATGTTAGTTTATCTTTTGGCGCTGATACAAAAAAGCGATTCAGTTTTGGAGGAAACTTGAATTATAGCACAGAACGAAAAGATTTTTTTGAACCTAGACAAGGAACTACTAGTGGAGTTTTTTTTAACAGACCTGAAAGGCTAAATGTGAATCATTGGGGGTCTACTGATTATAGAAAAAAGTTTGCAATAGACTACGATTGGTATTATACTTTTTACAAAAACAACCCTAAAGAAGATTATGGGTTTAGAGTTTCTCCTAGATATCGTTTCACTAATAAGTTTTCTTTGATTTATGGTTTTAGATATGGCAAAACCAATAACGGTCAGGGGTATGTTACAAAGATTGATGAAGATGATGTAGAAGAAAAACCTTTATTAGCTCCTTTAAAAAATCACATTATTTTCGGGCAACGAGATTGGGATACTTATGACAATTCATTAACTGGAAAATACACATTTAGTACAAAATCAGCAGCGTCGTTATCGTTTAGGCACAATTGGAGTAAAGTTCCATATTTAGGTCTATTTTATAGTTTGAATGAAGATAATGGAGAACTTGTTTCAAATAATTATCAAGGAGAACACGATAAAAACTTTAATAGTTGGAACTTAGATTTGAACTATCAATGGCAATTTGCTCCTGGTAGTCAATTGATTTTTTTCTACAGAAACTCAATAAGGCCTGATCATGATTTTGCTCCAGCTAATATTGATTTTAAAGACAACATCTCAAAACTTTTTGACCAAAGTATGCAGCATAGATTCTCTATTCGATTGGTTTATTTTATCGATTACAACAACATCAAAAACATAATTTAAATACACGTTTATGTATTGTTTGAAATCAGGTAAGTATTAAAGTTTATCTGATTTCTTTTTTATACATTCGTTTCTTACAAATTAACACTATGATTGTTGCTAAAAACATCCACAAACATTACGGAGAAGTAGAAATATTAAAAGGCGTTGATCTTCATATAAAAAAAGGAGAAATTGTGGCTATTGTTGGTCCTTCTGGAGCAGGAAAAACAACCTTATTACAAATTTTAGGAACTTTAGATAAGCCCTTAAAAAATCAGAGCTACGAATTATTAGTCGATGGTGTTTCTATAAAAGATTTAAACGATATAAAAGTTTCTGCTTTCCGAAATAAACATATCGGATTCATTTTTCAATTTCATCAGTTGCTACCAGAGTTTACTGCCTTAGAAAACGTTTGTATTCCTGCCTTTATCGGAGGAAAAGGAAAAGTAGAAACCGAAAAAAGAGCCAAAGAATTACTAGCCTTTTTAGGATTATCACATAGAGAAAACCACAAACCTAACGAGCTTTCTGGAGGGGAGCAACAACGTGTTGCCGTTGCTAGAGCTTTAATTAACGAACCTTCTGTTATTTTTGCCGATGAACCTTCTGGAAACTTGGATTCAACCTCAGCAAAAAACTTACACGAATTATTTTTTAAACTTCGTGATGAGTTTGGACAAACCTTTGTGTTAGTTACACATAACAAAGAATTAGCACAAATGGCCGATAGAACACTTACAATGAAAGACGGAATTATTGTTGAATAATGTAATGTTTTTAAGTTTCTATATACCTATGTAGTATAAAACACACCTAAAACTATGCAAGAAACTTTTCACGAGCTTATCAACTATTTAAAAAACCCTATTTTAGAAAAAGATGCCAATCAAGATACTTTGTATCGATTTCAAAAATTCTTACATCTTTTAATAATAAGCATACTAACTGCAATGGTTAGTTTAGCTTTAATAAGTCTTGTTGACAAACTTGGATTAGTTAATTTAGCTGAAGATCATAAAGCTGAAGAGCTATTTAAGTCACTTCCTAAAATTGTAGTTTTTTTCTTAGCTGTTATTCTTGCTCCTTTACTCGAAGAAACTTTTTTTAGATCCCCTCTTACAGCTTTTAAAAAAGGAAAACAATTTAGGATAGCTTTTTATGTTTTTGCTATTTTATTTGGTTTTGTACATATTACTAATTACCAAATTTCTACAAACGTACTATTGCTCTCTCCTATTTTAGTGTTGCCTCAAACCTTATTAGGGTTCTATTTAGGTTTTATTCGTGTTCGTTTTGGTTTACTTTGGGCCATGGCACTTCATGCTGTTTATAATGGGATTTTTGTAGGAGCTACTTTTTTAGGAGATTTAATGTAAGATGAACAAAAAAGAACTAAAAGAATTTTTAGACGAAAAGGTCATACAATATAATAATCCTGATTTTATTGATAGTGATCCTATTCAAATACCGCATCAATTTTCAGTAAAAGAAGATATTGAAATTGCTGGTTTTTTAGCAGCAACCATTGCTTGGGGAAATCGTAAAATGATTATTAACAACTCCCATAAAATGATGGATTTAATGGGGAATTCTCCGTACGATTTTATCATGAATCATTCTGAAGAAGACCTTGCCAATTTTGACGGATTCGTACACAGAACATTTAATGCCGATGATTTTAAGTTTTTTGTGCAATCGTTAAAAAACATCTATCAAAATCATGATGGATTAGAAGCTGTTTTACAACCAAAAAACAACGCTGATAATTACCAACATGCTATTCATCATTTCAAACAAGTTTTTTTTGAAATTCCTCATCAATCAAGAACTTTAAAGCATGTTTCTGATCCGTTAAAAGGATCAGCTTCAAAACGAATAAATATGTTTTTACGTTGGATGGTTCGAGATAATACAACTGGTGTCGACTTAGGAATATGGCATACCCACTCACAAGCGCATTTACATTGTCCGTTAGATGTTCATACAGGAAATATTGCTCGAAAACTTGGAATTCTTACTCGAAAACAAAATGATTGGAAAGCAATTCAAGAACTAGACCTTACTTTAAGAGATTTTGATGCTAAAGACCCTGTTAAATATGATTTTGCCTTATTTGGTTTAGGAGTTTTTGAAAAGTTTTAAATGAGTTAATAAAGAGCAATTATGCTACTTTAAAACAATTTTTTAATACGTTTACTAATTCATACTTTTTTTCACTTATTATAAAAATAAATTTACCGTTATGATAAAGACAATTATTATTGATGATGAACATAATGCTAGAGAATTTTTAGAAAAATTATTGAATAGATATTTACCTAATGAATTCTTAGTACTTGATAAATGTGAAAGCGTTGATAAAGCTATTGTTTCTATTGAAAAAAACGAACCCGAACTAATTTTTTTAGATGTAGAAATGCCTAATAAAAATGGTTTCGAGCTATTAAAAGAAATGAAAAGTAGAAGTTTTGATGTTATTTTTACCACCGCTTATTCTGAATATGCCATAAAAGCTATAAAAGAAAACGCGCTTGATTATCTTCTTAAACCAATAAATTATATTGATTTATTAGAAACCATAAAACGCTATAAACAACGCTTAGAAAACGATACAAAACAAGATAATTTAAGAATAATTTTAAACCAAATAGATTCTGGTGATAGCAACTTTAATAAAATAGCTTTACCTACTGAATCTGGGTATGAAATTATAAACCCTAATCAAATTTTATATTGTCAAGCTGATAGCAATTATAGTTCGGTAACCTTTATAAATGGTAAAAAAATAATTTTATCAAAAACACTAAAATATATTGAGGAATTACTACCTAAAACAAGTTTTCATCGAATTCATAAATCTTATTTAGTAAATTTAAACCATATAGTACGTTTCAATAAATCTGTAGATTTATATGTTGAATTAAATAATGGAGAACAATTACCTCTTGCTTCAAGAAAAAAAGAAAGTTTTTTAAATGCGATACTTCCTAAAAAATAAGCTTGTCCTTTTTATTTGTTTTTTGCCTATTCAATTAACGTTTTCTCAAACCTTCTCGTCTACTAATTTTAGCACTTTAAACGGATTACCTAATAACAGTGCTTATTCAATAAAAAAAGATAGCAGAGGCATTTTGTGGGTTGGTACTGGTGCAGGTGTTTCAAAAATAAGGAATAACAAGATTACTAATTTTTATGAAGAAGATGGTTTAGCTTATAATAATTGTTGGGCTATTGAAGAAGACGCTAATCATAATTTATGGTTTGGTAGTTACGGTGGTGGGGTAACATTTTATGATGGAAACAACTTCTCTGTTTACAATACCTCGAAGGGTTTGGTAAACAATTACATACGTAAAATATTTTATCACAATCAAAAGGTTTTTATAGGAACCAAAAGCGGATTATCGGTTATAGATATTAACAGTAAAGAAATTACTAATCCTGTAATCAACAACGATTTGAAGTTCCAAGTTATGGGTTTTTTTGAGTTTGAAAAAAGTGTTTATATTCAAACCTACAGAGACGGATTATGGAAGTATAATGAAGAAAAAAATCAATTAGTTTTTTTACATCATAATTATGATTCTGTTTTTTCAATATTTAAAAACAAAGATTTAATACTAGTCAGTTTTGATGGTTTTTTTTACAAAGATAAATCCATCAAAAAATATAATATTAGAAATTACATCAATGATAGCAAGCCTTTAAACGAATTTGGTAACAGCGTTTTTTGGAGTTTTGTTTCTGACAGAAATCAAAATATTTATGGAGTTGCCGATGGTATTAATTACCCTTCAGGTGGTTTATTTAATTTAAATAATAATGCTGCTGAAATACTCAATTCGACATTCAATGTGCAAAGCACAAAACAATGGTCTTTAGAGTACGACTCAAATAACAATGTTTTATTTATTGGAACTTTAGATAAAGGACTTTTTAAAGTAGATTTAACAAAAAAAGTTACGCTGTATAATCAAATAAAAAATATTATTGATATTGAAGTTACAGAAAACACAGAGTACTATTTGTCTGAAGACGGATTACATGTTAAAGGAAACACTTACATGTATATCCCTCCTAAAGACTTCTATTCAAAATATCAGCTTTTTTTTGATGATGAGAAATTAACTCTTAAAGAAGGCTTTAGTTTTGCTCGTTTTAAAAACAACAATCTTGAAGATTTAGAATTTAAAAGCCTTAAAAAAATAGATAATACTATTTGGGTAAATACAACTATTGGGTTATTTAAAGTAGCTAAAAATAATAGCGTAGAGAGTTATTTCCCCTTTTATACTAATACTTTTTATTTTACCTCAAAAAATAATGCTTTTTTTCAAACTCCTTATTCTAAAGTTTACTTATTAAAAGATCTAGAAAATAATATCAAACATTCTGATTTTGAACTTGAAAACAGTAATAATCCAAGAGGTGTTACTTCAATCATTGATGTAAATAATAACTTGTTTTTCCTTTCTAGATTTTCAGGCTTGTATCAGTATCATAACGGGGAATTTAAATCATTTATAAAAAACAATATTTGGAAAGAGAAAGAGCTAATTTATTCAGCTGTTAATAACAACAATCAATTAATTATCAGCAATTCAAAAGGTGAAGTTTTCTTTATTAAAACGGATGATTATTTTGAAGTTGTAAATAAAATTGAAAATAGTAAGATTATAGGAAACACCATACTTTTCTTAAAATCGTATAAAGAATATTTAATTATTGGTACTGAAAAAGGAATTAATTTATACAGAGATAATTCAGTTATTTTCTTAGATGAAGAACAAGGAATAACAAATAAGCTTTTTTCTTCAGCAATAATCTCCAACGATAATTTATTAATAGGAACTGACAAAGGTTACTATAAAATTGATTTAAAAACTATTATTAATAATTTTAATATAAAACCTTATGACTTTAGTATTTCAAACATTAAAGTAAATTACAAAGATATACCGTCATCAAACTACAATTGGTCTCAATACACCAAAAAATCTATAAAACTACCTTATAAACAAAATACTGTTTCATTTTCCTTTAATATTAACAACCATCCACTCCCTAATAAATTAAAATATCGATATAAAATAGTTAGTGATGAATGGAGTCAGTGGACTAGTGAAAACACAGTTCAATTAAACTACTTAAACAATGGTGATTATAATATTACTGGAGAAATTAAAGACTATAGTAACGGAAAAACTTACAGCAGTAAATTACTAAGCATAACTATTACTCCTCCTTTTTGGAAAACTTGGTGGTTTATTAGCTTAATTCCTATTGTACTATTTTTAGGAGGCTATATACTTTATAGGTTTAAAATTAATCGTATAAAGAAAGAAGAACTACTTAAACAAGATATTTTAAAACGAGTTTCAGAAACTAAGATGGAGGCATTGCAAAGTCAAATGAATCCTCACTTTATTTTCAATGCTATGAATTCAATTCAGAATTTTATTATAGATAATGATATTGATAACTCATTAAAATATATGGGAGAGTTTTCAAAACTAATAAGAAAAACACTTCATAATTCATCTTTACAATACATAAGCTTAGCTGAAGAAATAAGCTACTTAAAAACCTATATAGAGCTTGAAAAGTTACGTTTTGAAACCGAAGTAACCACTACAATAACAGCTGATTACTTGGCTTTAGATACGATTGGGATACCTCCTATGCTACTACAACCAATTATAGAAAATGTTTTTAAACATGCTTTTGACAGCAACTCTAAAAACCCAAAACTAACCATAAACTTTACTCAAAATAACGGTTCTTTAGTTTGTGAAGTGATTGATAACGGAAAAGGAGTTGACTATAACAATTCTAACAAACAATCTAAGGGAACCAAATTAATCGAAGAACGATTAGAATTGTTAAATTATTCTTCTTCTAATTCATTCTCAACCGTTTCAATTCCTTTAAAAGGAACAATCGTTACGATTACATTAAAAATTTACACGTTAAATAATTAACTAAAAATTATGTTTATAGTTGTGTTTTCTTTATACTTATTTTAAATATCCATTAATTAAAAACCCCTACATAATGAAGTTAAAATTAAAAAAAAGAACAACAAGGGTTAGGCGAAATAAAAAAGTTAAATTTTTATTCTTACCTATCATTCATCAAGGCTATTTTTATTGGTTAGAAAAAGTAGAAATCACAAAAAACTTTAATGGTTATAAATATCAAACAACAACAATAAAGTCTTTAAAAAACAATATTGAAAAGGAGAATGAGAAACAAGTAGATGATAAACAAAAGATAATTATTCTACAACCACAGGCTTAAAAACCAAAACAAGTACTAATATTTTATACCTGTTTTATAAATATCTTCAAAACGGAGTACTAGTTTCTTTAAGCGAGCAAAAAAAGCACATAATCCATGTGCTTTTTTTTATTTTAGAATAAGAAAGTAGTTTACTTTTGTAAGTAAATGCAGACATTTATTCATTACTTTTTACATTTCGGATTTCCTGTTTTAATCGCTTTCTTCTTTTTTAGAAAAAATTGGAAAAAAGTTGCTATAATACTACTAGCAACTATGCTGGTAGATCTAGATCACTTATTAGCAAGCCCTATATTTGATCCCAATCGATGTAGTTTTGGCTTTCATATACTCCACTCCTACTACGCAATTGGCTTCTATATTATTTTACTTTTTTTTAAAAGACCATACAACATTATTGGCTTAGGGCTATTATTACATATGCTAACCGATTTTATCGATTGCTTGTTTATGTACAATGCGTGTAGTTCTTGCTTAGAAAATGCGCCTGCTAAAGAATTACTAAAAACAGTAAGTAGTTTATTTTTTTAACTGTAAATCACAATACCAAAAACTTCTATCATAGTTTTTAATAGTAGTTTCTTCTGATTTCTTGGTTTTCTTTGAATCTTGATAACAATTGTCATCATCATTTGTATGTAACGTATACGATTTCAATACCTTCTCTCCTATTTCAAACTCCACAGGTTTCTTAAAAATAGGACCGTCATAGCAAAACGTATGGAACTCTCCATTCTCTCCACAAACATCAACTCCTTCAGGAAGTTCATTGATAAAATCTTTATCAATAACTCTTCCTACAAACTCTTCACCTAATAATTTAGCATTGACACAAACAGTAATCGTTTTAAAACCTAAAGCTAAAAACTCTCTAAGTAACTCCTTAGTATCTTGTCTCCAAAGTGGATACACTCCTGTAATTCCAACCTCTTGTAGCTTCGAATCACGATGAGCTCTTAAATCTTCTAAAAAAATATCTCCAAAAATACCATTTACAAGTCCAGCTTCTCTTAACTCAGCAGTTTTCTCCTTCATCTTTTGATTGTACAAATCCATGGTAACTTCAGCAGGAAAATATATTTTTTCTAATGGAATTCCAATACTTTCCGCCTGTGCATCCAGTAAATCCTCATGTAAACCATGCATTGAAACACGCTGATAATCTTGATTTACATTCGTAATTAATTTTTGTACATCGTACTCTTTTTGTTGTAATATTTTATACAATGCTAACGACGAATCTTTTCCTGAACTCCAGTTAAAATAGGCTTTTTTCATGTGACAAATATGCATAAAAAAAACCTGCATTTTGCAGGTTTGATTTTATTTCCTCTTTTGATTTAAAGGAACTGGTCTTTCTTGTTTTACTACAGGCTTTCCATGCAAGTCAAAATCACCTGCATCGAAAATTTCGATATCTATAAATTCTCCTAATTTTATATAATACTCACGAGCATCAACAATTACGTCATTATCTACATCTGGTGAGTCAAACTCGGTACGTCCGTAGTAATATTCACCATCTTTTCTATCAAACAAGCATTTAAAAGTCTTTCCTATTTTTTCTTGATTCAATTCCCAAGAAATTTGCGACTGCACTTCCATGATTTCATTCACCCTTCTAAACTTCACATCTGCAGGCACATCATCTTCTAACACATACGCTCCTGTGTTTTCTTCGTGTGAATATTCAAAAGCACCTAAACGCTCAAAACGCATCTCCTCTACCCAATCTTTCAATTCTTGGAACTGCTCTTCGGTTTCTCCTGGATATCCAACAATTAACGTTGTACGAATTGCCATATCAGGAACTGCTTCACGGAATTTATGAATCAATGCTGTTGTTTTTTCGTGTGTCGTACCACGTTTCATTGATTTTAAAATCTCGGTATTGATATGCTGTAACGGAATATCTAAATAATTACAAACCTTTGGTTCGTTCTTCATCACTTCTAACACATCCATTGGAAAGCCTGTTGGAAAAGCATAGTGTAAACGAATCCATTCAATTCCTTCAACTTTTGCCAACTCCTTTAATAAATCTGCTAAGGCACGTTTTTTATAGATATCTAATCCATAATAGGTTAAATCTTGCGCAATTAGCATGATTTCTTTAATCCCTTTTTCTGCCAACTTGGTTGCTTCAGTAACCAAATCTTCAATTGGAGTAGAAACATGTTTACCACGCATTAATGGAATGGCACAAAACGAACATGGACGATCACAACCTTCTGCTATCTTTAAATATGCATAGTGCTCTGGAGTTGTGGTTAAACGCTCACCAATTAACTCATGCTTATAATCAGCTTCTAAAACTTTTAATAAATTTGGTAAATCGTGTGTGCCAAAGTACTGATCTACATTGGTAATTTCAGCTTCTAAATCTGGTTTGTAACGCTCACTTAAACAACCCGTAACAAACACTTTATCTACTTCTCCTTCTTCTTTTTTCTGTGCGTAGTGTAAAATAGTTTCTACACTTTCTTCTTTGGCTTTACCAATAAAACCACATGTATTGATCACTACAATATTACCTTCGTCATTTTCATCTTCATGAACCACTTCTTTACCATTGGCTTTTAACTGCCCCATTAACACTTCACTATCGTAAACGTTTTTAGAGCAACCTAAAGTTACTACGTTAATTTTGTTTTGTTTTGTTGTTTTAGTACGCATATTGTAAAAAAAATTCGGAGTGCAAATATACGCTTTAATTCAGCTTTTTAGCTAATTTGAATAATGAAAAGTTAGTTTGTCTCTAACATCTTTTTAAGACGACATCTATCATTGAAACAAGAGATATCTTAACCGATAGCGAAACCTTTTGAAATCTCAACATATAAAACTCCCAAATTAGGAGTTTTTATATGTTGTCTATTAGTTATAATCAACTGGCGCTTTTCTTACTTTGGTTAACTGCTCAAATGCATGCCCTATTTGTAGTAACTCTTTTTCTGTAAAAGGCTTTCCTATAAACGTTAAACTAACAGGCTCTCCTGTGTTTTTATATCCCATAGGAACTGTTAATGTCGGATACTTCGCTACTGCTGCAATACCAGAATGATAATTATTAATCGATAGAATAGCATCTAAATTTTGGACTTTTAAAGCTTGTAAAAATTTCTTTCCATTATAACTTAGACTATCTTTTACTACCTCTAACTGAGCTAAACTAGTCGTATCTTTTATTATTCCTTCAAATAGCTGTTGTCCGTAAGGAGCTCTTTTTATAGAATCTTTTTTATTAAACTCAACCACATCTTGTATATTTTTCACTGTTAGCTTTTTGTTTCCGTAAGTAGATAAGTATTCAGGTAAATCATGTTTCATGTCTATATTCAACAGCGTAATAAATCCATCAAATGAAATTTCTGGTGGTGTTATCTCTATAATTTCTGCTCCAGCTTCTTGTAACTTTTCTACACTTGCTTTGTAAATAGAATCTGTTAAAATAGGTTGTAGCACCCCTATTCTTTTTCCTTGAACTGTATAGTTGTTATTGAGTAATTCTTTAGGACTAAAATCTTCTATCTCTAAAGAAGCAGCATCCTCATTATCTTTTCCTAGCATCGCTTCAAATAAAATGACATTATCTACTATGCTTTTGGTCATCGGTCCTGGAGTATCTAATGTACTTGAAATTGGAACAATTCCTGACCGACTTAAAACACCAATTGTTGGTTTTAATCCAACCACTGAGTTTTGACTAGAAGGTGACGTTATTGATCCTGCTGTTTCCGTACCCACAGCAGCTACTGCATAATTTGCTGCTACAGAAACACCACTTCCTGAGCTAGAACCTCCTGTTTCAAAAATTTTTCTCCCATAAGGATTCAAGGTTTGTCCCCCAGTAGTACTATATCCTAACGGGCAATCTTCACAAAAGAAGTACGCCCATTCACTCAAGTTTACTTTTCCTAAAATTAATGCTCCCGATTCTCTTAATTTTTTGACTATAAAAGCATCCTTGTCAGTTGAGTTGTTTTGTAAAGCTACCGCTCCTGCTGTAGTTTTCATTCCTTCTGCATCGATATTGTCTTTTATTAAAATAGGAATTCCACTAAGCGAATATTCATTAACTTCTTTTGATTCTTTATCTTTTGCTCTTGCTTCTTCTAACACCTTTGGATTTAGAGATATAATTGCATTCAAATACTTTGTGCTATCACTTTCAAACTTTCGTATTCTATATAAATAGAATAATGTTAGTTTTTCGTAGGTGAGTTTTTTATTTGTTATGCTTTTTTGAATAGTTGGAATATCTTTTTCTAAAATTAATGGTTTTAGTTGTTGATATTCTTCTTCTGAAAATTTTGATAACTCCTTTTCAAAAGGTTTGAATTCTTTATTTAAATCTAAAAAATGAGACTGAAGTAATTTAAACTGCATTCTCTTTTTCTCGTGACCTTGCTGTTTTTGTATTTCTGATGATTCGTCGTAACTTTTAAAATATACTTTTACAGCTTTTTGCTTACATGCACCTATAAATAGAACAATTAATAATAAAAAAGTAGCTTTTCTCATTGGTTAAATATTTGATACTCAAATGTAATTATAAAAATTGAAAAGCTTTTTTAGGATAACAAAACTACCTTATTACCTAAACTCTAATAGCTGACGATGCACAAATACTATTATTTCGAATGATTTTTTACAGCAAAATCTCCCCAGTCTGCGATAGACTGAATTATAGGAATTAAACTTTTTCCTAAATCAGTTAAAGAGTATTCCACTTTTAATGGAGGTTTTGATGTATACACTTTTCTTTTAATCACACCATCTTCTTCCAAGGCTTTCAACTGTAAACTTAAAGTTCGTTCTGTAACCATTGGAATTTCTTTTCTTAACTCACTATAGCGAAGCGTTCCTTTTATTAAATGAAAAAGAATTACTGTCTTCCATTTTCCCCCAATGACTCCCATAGTAAGACTTGTACAGCAAGGAAATTCTCTCCCTTTAAATTTAAATGTTTTGGACATTTGTGTTTCCATATTTTATACTATCCTTTTTGACCGTTATTGCAAAGATAAAATACTATACTTACTTTTGCTACTATAATTTTTATAGTTTAATTAAAAAAATAAAATATGAGCTTTATAACATCTATGCAGCAACGTTATACAACTAAAAAATACGATGCTTCAAAAAAAATTGAATCTGAAAAAATTAGAGAGTTACAACAGGTTTTACAACTAAGTCCTTCTTCAATTAATAGTCAACCATGGAAATTCACTTTTGTTTCTGACATCGATACAAAAGAACAACTTTCAAAAGTATCTTGGCTAAATACTAGCAAGGTTCTTGAAAGTGATACTATTGTAGTTTTTAACCGAATTGATGACATCGCTTTATTTGAAAAACAAATTGAAGAGGAGCTCCCTGAGGGTGCTGTTGGTTATTATAAAGAATTTATAAAACCAAAACCTGAAGAAGAGATTAAAGCCTGGTTTAACAGACAAGTTTATTTGGCTTTAGGAGTTTTTTTAAGTGCTTGTGCAGAAATGGGAATCGATGCTACTCCAATGGAAGGTATTGAACCAGAAAATTATGACAAAATTTTAAACAACAAAGGTTACGCAACTGTTGTTGCTGTGGCAATTGGCTATAGAGATGACGAGGACTTTAATCAACCTGACAGAAAGCCTAAATCAAGATTAGCTTTTGATAAGGTTATTGAAACAGTTTAAAATAAAAAAACTCCCAAATTGGGAGTTTTTTATTTACTTATATTTTCTATTTAAAAAACGAATCTACAAATTCGTGTTTGTTAAATACTTGTAAGTCATCAATACCTTCTCCTACTCCAATATATTTTACAGGAATTTGAAATTGGTCAGAAATACCAATTACTACTCCTCCTTTTGCAGTACCGTCTAGTTTGGTTACTGCTAACGAAGTTACTTCGGTTGCTTTGGTAAACTGTTTTGCCTGTTCAAAAGCATTTTGCCCTGTTGAACCATCTAACACTAACAATACATCGTGTGGTGCATCTGGTATCACTTTTTGCATTACACGCTTAATCTTTGTCAACTCATTCATTAAGTTTACCTTGTTGTGTAAACGTCCTGCAGTATCAATAATTATAACATCTGCTCCTTGGTTTACACCTGACTGTACAGTGTCATACGCTACTGAAGCAGGATCAGACCCCATTTCTTGACGTACAATTGGAACATCTGTTCTATCTGCCCAAACTTGTAGTTGATCAATCGCAGCAGCTCTAAACGTATCTGCAGCTCCTAAAACCACTTTTAACCCTTGCTTTTTAAATTGTGAAGCTAGTTTACCTATCGTAGTTGTTTTTCCTACTCCATTAACACCTACAACCATTAACACATAAGGTTTTGTATTTGCAGGAATAGTAAAATCGGTTTCATCACCAGTATTTGTTTCTGATAATAAACCAGCAATCTCTTCACGTAAAATTTGGTTTAGCTCTTCTGTTCCTAAATATTTATCGCGAGCAACACGCTCTTCAATTCTATCAATAATTTTTAGGGTAGTTTCTACTCCTACATCAGACGACACGAGTACTTCTTCTAAATTATCTAACACATCATCATCTACCTTTGCTTTTCCTGCAACTGCTTTTGATAATTTAGAGAAAAAACTTGTTTTGGTTTTTTCTAATCCCTTGTCTAAGGTTTCTTTTTTCTCTTTTGAGAAGATTTTCTTAAAAAAACTCATTCTTAAATATTATAATCGCTTACATAGGTTAAAAACTATACCGTTTTACTGATACAGTCAAATTGTCATTATACCGTAACTTTTTCGTTAGGGATTGAGGCATTTGTTGAAGCTCTCCCGATACTTCGGGAAGCGACTGCCGAAAGCCCGACCTGCTAGGGTAACGCCCAAATCTTTAAAGTGTTTTAAAAACTTGAGACTGTCAAATATAAAAAAAGCTACTCTCTAATGAAAGTAGCTTTTCTTTAAACTGTATACAAGAATTACTTTTTTGCTAAAAAGTCGTTTACTTGTGTTGGATCCATGATAGCTTCAACAAATGTATAAGCTCCAGATTTTGGAGACTTTACCATTTTGATAGCCTTGGTTAATCTTTTCGAACCTGTTTGTAACGATGCTACTGATTTCTTTGCCATTTTATATTAAAGTTTACGCCGTAGCTTATTATTTAATTTCTTTATGAACTGTCATCTTCTTTAAGATTGGATTAAATTTCTTTAATTCCATTCTATCAGGAGTATTCTTTTTGTTCTTTGTTGTAATATAACGAGAAGTTCCTGGTTGACCAGAAGCTTTATGCTCAGTACACTCTAAAATTACTTGAACTCTGTTTCCTTTTTTTGCCATCTCTCTAAAATTTTATCTAGTAAGGAATTATTTAGTTAAGAAACCTTTTTCTCTAGCTTCTTTAATAACCGCAGAGATTCCTTTTTTATTAATATTTTTTAATGCAGAAGCAGATACTTTTAAAGTTACCCATTTATCTTCTTCTGGAATATAGAAACGCTTAGTCATTAAATTAGCGTTAAATCTTCTTTTAGTTCTATTTAAAGCGTGAGATACATTGTTACCTACCATCGCTTTTTTTCCTGTTAATTCACAAACTCTAGACATCTTCTTGACAGTTTTTAGTGTTATTTCTAAACGAGGTGCAAATTTATGCATTTTAATTTACTGCACAAAAATATTCTCGATTAAATTTTAATTAATTTTAATCTTTTCAAAACTAGGCTCAGCATCTAACCTATTTGGAAGCGTAACGGGCGCAAAAATACTAATTTATTTTAATATGGCAGCCTGTAAAAGTTCTAAAGATTTGGTTACCGTTCTATTAATTACCTTTTCTCTAGGTTGTCCAAAGTTAAACTCGTGTACATCTACTCCGTCTTTACTAGTAATAGCAATATATACCAAACCTACACTCTTATCATTATGATCAGTTGTTGGTCCTGCATTCCCCGTTACAGCTATTGCATAATCTGTTTGTAGCTTTTCCTTGCATCCTTTTGCCATTGCTAAAGCTACTTCTTTACTTACCACGGTAAACTTATCTATTGTTTCTTTAGAAACACCTAGTAGCTGCTCCTTTAAAGCTGCTGTATACGTGACAAATCCGCCCATAAAATATGATGATGCTCCTGGAACGGAAACAATAGTTGAAGCTATTTTCCCTCCCGTTAAACTTTCTGCAGTAGCTACGGTTTTCCCATGTTTTTTTAACAGTTTACCCACTTCTTTTTCTAAAGATGTTTCATTATCATCTCCAACGATAATTTCTGGTATTAGCATATATAATGCTGCAACTTGCTTTTCCATCTCTTTCACTAATACCTCTTTATCTTTTCCTTTAGCTGATAAACGTAAACGAACACGTCCATAAGATGGCAAGTAGGCTAGCTTTATAAAATTAGGTAAACTCTCTTCCCAATCAGAAATTCTTTCTGCAATAATTGTTTCCCCTGTACCTACCGTCATAATTGTCCTATGTAAAATAAATGGCAATTTAAAAGTAGACCGTAGCTTAGGCAATACATGATACTTCATTAACCCTTTCATTTCATATGGCACTCCCGGAAGAGAAACAAAAACAGTATTATTTTCATAAAACCACATTCCAGGTGCGGTTCCTAAACGATTCATTAATAAGGTTGCTTTCGAAGGAAGCTGCGCTTGATACTTCTGTATTTCGTTGAACGGATGATTAACTTTTTTGAATAAAAATTTAATATTATCAATCACCTCTGGATATTCAACAACCTTATCGTCTTGAAAATATTCAGCAATTGTTTTTTTTGTGATATCATCTCTGGTAGGTCCCAATCCTCCAGTTATTATCACAATATCTGCTCTACTTTCTGCTTCTTTTAACGCATTTAATATGTGCTGTTTTTCATCCTGAATTGAAGAGATTTGATAAACCGAAATTCCTATTTTATTAAGTTCTTGACCAATCCATTGTGAATTGGTATCTACAATTTGTCCGATAAGAATTTCATCTCCTATCGTTATAATTTCTGCATTCATTTATATATCTAAAAAAGAATCCCGCCGAAGCGGGATATATTTTATTTTACTTTAATTTGAAAAGCTTGTTTTCCTTCAATAGTTCCTGTTAAAATGTCATTTTCTGCCACTTTTCCAACTCCTGCTGGTGTTCCTGTAAAGATAATATCTCCTTTTTTCAACGTGAAATATTGCGACACATAACTAATCAACTCATCAATTTTCCACAACATACTAGACGTGTTTCCATCTTGAACCACCTCATCATTCTTTAGCAACTGAAAAGAAATATTTTCTAAATCAAACTCTTCTTTCGGATAAAACTCTCCAACAATGGCACTGCCATCAAAAGCTTTCGCCTTTTCCCATGGCAATCCTTTTTCTTTACACTCTGCTTGTACATCTCGTGCAGTAAAGTCGATTCCTAGTCCGACAGTATCATAATACTTATGTGCAAATTTTGGAGAAATATGTTTTCCCACTTTGTTTATTTTTACCAATACTTCTACCTCATAATGTACATCATTTGAAAATGGTGGGATAAAAAATGGCATTTTCTTTGGAAGAATAGCCGAATCTGGCTTTAAAAAAACTACAGGGTTTTCTGGTTTTTCATTCGCTAATTCTTCTATATGTTTTGCATAATTGCGACCAATACAAATTATTTTCATAAGCCCCTTTTAATTTCCCCAAAGGGAAAAATCATACTCTTTTATTTTTATAATTTACTCAAACTAACTCCCTCCCTTTGGGAGGGTTAGGGTTGGCTTTTAAGGTATCCAAGTTTTTGGGAAGTTAGGCTTACGTTTTTCTAAAAACGCATCACGTCCTTCTTTGGCTTCATCCGTCATATATGCTAAACGAGTTACTTCTCCTGCAAATACTTGCTGACCAACCATTCCATCATCCGTTAAGTTCATTGCGAACTTTAACATTTTTATTGAAGTTGGTGATTTTGCTAAGATTTCTTGTGCCCAATCAAAAGCTGTTTGCTCTAACTCGTCATGAGGAATTACTGCATTTACCATTCCCATTTCATACGCTTCTTGTGCTGAGTAGTTTCTTCCTAAGAAAAATATTTCACGGGCCTTCTTTTGCCCCACCATTTTAGCTAAATATGCTGAACCATATCCTGCATCAAACGAAGTTACGTCGGCATCAGTTTGCTTAAAAATAGCATGTTCTTTACTCGCTAAAGTTAAATCACAAGTTACGTGCAAACTATGTCCGCCACCTACAGCCCAACCTGGAACGACGCAAATTACTGCTTTTGGCATAAAGCGAATTAAGCGTTGTACTTCTAAAATATTCAAACGGTGGTAACCATCATCCCCAACATACCCTTGGTGTCCACGTGCATTTTGATCTCCTCCAGAGCAAAAACTCCAGACTCCATCTTTAGTTGATGGTCCTTCTGCAGACAACAATACCACTCCTATATTCGTATCTTCATGTGCATCATGAAATGCATCTAATAACTCTGAAGTAGTTTTTGGTCGAAACGCATTACGTACATTAGGCCTGTTAAATGCTATTCTTGCAACGTTGTGTGACTTTTTATAGGTAATATCTTCGTACTCTTTGGCAACTTTCCAGTCTGGTTGTATCATAATCTTAAAATATTGTCGTTATTTAGTTGTACAAAAATAACATAATAACTTTATTTTTCTTTTCTATATTTGAACGATATAATTTACCCCTAAATATGAAACAAGTATATTTATTATTTACCTTATTAATTAGTACTAGTCTTTTTTCTCAAAAAGTTGTTACTCAAAAAATCAATTCAAAAGAATTAGAAAAAGATAGAAATGTAAAAATCTACCTTCCAAAAGGCTATGATGCAGATGAAACTACTAATTACCCGTTGGCTATTGTATTAGGAGATGAATACCTTTTTGATTTATATGTAGGAAACGCAAAGCTATATGCTAACGTTGATAAAGCACCGAGACAAATTGTTGTTGGAATTGACATGAAAGACACATACGGGAGAGACGTTTCAATAATACCTGCTAACAATGCTTTAACAACTTCTGGGGTACATTTTTTTAACTTTATAAAGCATGAGTTAATTCCTTTTATGGAAGGGAACTTTAGAACCTCTCCTTTTATGACAATTGTAGGTGAAGGGAAAGCTGCTAACTTTATAACTCATTACTTAAAAGATGAGCAACCTATTTTCAACTCGCTTATTTGTATCACTCCAGAGTTTCCGCAATTTGCTCCTGCTATTATAGAGTCTTATTCTTTAAGCAGGTTAAGCTCTATAGACAACACTTACTTTTTATACACTAGTAATAACAATAAATATATAGACTCTAAGCAATACAATTTATTCAGTGAGATCAAAACATTAGTAACTTCTTACGAAGCTAAAAACTTACACGTTAATTTTGATGAATTCCCTAATGCCCCTAACCACTTAGCTGTAATTGCCGAAACTATTCCTAGAGCTTTTACACAAATGTTTAGCTTATATTCTAAAATTACTAAAGAAGAGTACGAAGCTAATGTTAAAGACTTAGCTCCGCTAGATGCTATTAAATATGTTGAGAAAAAATACTTAGATATTCAATATTTATACGGATCTAACTTAAATGTTCGTTTGGATGATATTTTTGTTATTGAAGATATCGTTATAGACAGGCAGGATGGTGACTATCTTAGAGTTTTAGGTGACTTTGTTATGATAAAATACCCTGACTCACATATGGGAGATTTTTATATTGGTAAGTATTATGAGTTAGGAAAAGAATATGAAAAAGCAGATTTTTACTATAAAGCTGCTTACGGAAAAATGGATCCTTCAAACCCTAATGCTGATGCTTTTTATGAAAACATTAAACGTATAAACGATTTAATGAAAACAGAAAAGAAAGAAAATCCTACTGAAGAAATATACGAAAATATAGAAGAGCAACAAGAAGAAGGACAAGAATAGGTTATTTTAACACTATTCTGTCTTCTTGTAATTCTATTTTTTTACTTTTATATAAACTGCCAATAGCTCTCTTGAATGCTTTTTTACTCATCTGCAAGTGAAATTTAATTGATTCAGGAGAGCTTTTATCTGTTAACAATAAAAAGCCTTTTTCTTCTAGCTTTTTTAAGATTATATCAACATCTGAATCAATTACATTCTTAAATCCTTGCGGTCGTAGAGATACATCAATTTTTTCATCTTCACGTATCTTTTTAATATAACCTACCGTTCGCATTCCTTCTTCTACATCACTAAAAACTTCATTGTTATACAACAAGCCTTCATATGCTTCATTAATTAATACTGAATAACCTAAAGCGGTTTGAACGCCAATTACTAAATCTACCTTATCACCTTCTTTTAATTCCATCTTATAAGTTTTTAAAATAGTTTTTTAAAACTACGTCATTTATTTCTTTTGGAGTAAAAACCTCCATTATTTTTGGTTGTTTCGATTCTTCATAAAACGAAGTCAAACTAGTTTGTAAACTCTTTAAATCATTTACCTGAACATAATCAAAACCATACATTTTTGACATATGCTCTGCTGTTAAACCGTGCGGTGTTTCAAAATACTCAGTCGCATTTGTCGTTAATGGCCCTGGGATGTATCTAAAAATACCACCTCCAGCATTGTTTAAAATAATAATTCTAAAATCCTTCGGAATATTTGTATTCCACAACGCATTACTATCGTAAAAGAAACTTAAATCTCCTGTTATAAATATTGTTTGATTTTTTGAGGCGTATGCTGCTCCTACAGCTGTACTTGTACTACCATCAATCCCACTTGTCCCTCGATTACAAAATACTTTCAGCGTAGAGTTTACATCAAACAATTGTGAATATCGAATAATTGAGCTGTTACTTATTTGTACTTGCGAATTATCTGGAATACTTTCTAAAATAACTTCAAAAGATTTTAAATCTGAATATTCGCAATCTTTCAAATACTCTTCGTGTTTTACAGCTCTTTGTTCTTTTTCTTGTAACCATGCATGTTGATAACTACTTTCAACATTTTTCTTTTCCTTAGAAAGACTTGTTAACAAGGTTACAGGTTTTACTTGTAAAAATTCTGACAAACAGTGATACGTATCCATTGCCTTTAACTCATCAACATGCCAGTGATGTTTCGGCTGTAATTTTCGTAAAAACTGTTTAATTCTTTTAGAAATTACCATTCCTCCTAAAGTTAGTAATACTTCAGGTTGCAACTCTTTATATTCTTTTTCAGTTAATTTAGATATTAATTTATCAATGCTATTGATAAACTTAGGGTGGTATATATTTGAAGTAGTTTCTGTTAATACTAAAACAGAAGTATCTTCTGCATATACATTCAATATTTTTTGAAGTTCAGTATCTGGAAAATGACTTCCTACCAAAATCATTTTTTTAGTTGAAGAATTCCAAATAGATGAAATTTTTTGATAATCTACTTGAGATTTCTCGACCGCATTCGAAGTAACATTTGTAAAATCAAAAAACTTAAGCTCTTCTACTGTTTCATACAGAGGCTCATCAAATGGAACATTGATATGAACTGGCCCTTTGTTATTAATTGAAGTTTGCAAAGCTTCCGTCAACAAATCGGTATTATTTTTTAATTGATTTTCTTCTTCAATCAAATTAGCCGAAAACAAAATGTGATTTTCAAACACATTCTCTTGGCGAATGGTTTGTCCATCGCCAATATCAATCAGGTGCTTTGGTCTGTCTGCTGAAATTACAACTAGCGGAATATTACTATAAAAAGCTTCTGCTATCGCAGGATAATAGTTCAATAAAGCCGAACCAGAAGAACATACAATGGCTACAGGTTGTTGCTTTTGTTGTGCTATCCCCATTGCAAAAAAGGCTGCACAACGCTCATCTACTACACTTAATGTTTTTATTTCTGGATGATTTGAAAATCCGACTGTAAGTGGTGCATTACGAGAGCCTGGAGAAATCACAACGGTATCAATATTAAATTGATTACATGCTGAAACTACTAATTGCGCGAGTTCTTTTTTTGGGAACATTTCTTTTTAAGTTAAAAAATGTCATTTCGAAAAAACGAAAAACCTTTTTTGATTAAGTAGATTTTTCACTTCTGTCGAAATGACATTATATTTTTTCCAACTAAAGCTGGTTAGTTTCCTTTTTTATAATCTGCTAAGAATTTAGCTAAACCAATATCAGTTAAAGGGTGTTTTAATAATCCTTCAATAGCACTTAAAGGCCCTGTCATAACATCAGATCCAATCTTAGCACAGTCAATAATGTGCATAGTATGACGTACAGAAGCTGCTAAAATCTCTGTTTCAAATGCATAGTTATCAAATATCTGACGGATTTCAGCAATTAGGTTTAAACCATCTGTAGAAACATCATCTAAACGACCAATAAACGGAGACACATACGTTGCTCCTGCTTTTGCTGCTAATAATGCTTGACCAGCTGAAAACACTAAAGTTACGTTGGTTTTAATTCCTTTATCAGAAAAATATTTACATGCTTTTATTCCATCTTTAATCATAGGTAATTTCACTACGATTTGAGGATTTAAAGCAGCTAACGCTTCACCTTCCTTCACCATACCGTCAAAATCAGTAGAGATTACCTCAGCAGAAACATCTCCTTCTACTATTTCGCAAATTGCTTTGTAGTGATTGATAATGTTATCTTCTCCTGTTATTCCTTCTTTAGCCATTAATGACGGGTTTGTTGTTACCCCATCTAAAATACCTAAAGCTTGCGCTTCTCTAATTTGATCTAAGTTAGCTGTATCAATAAAAAATTTCATCTGTATATTTATTATGTAGTTGTGTTCTAATCCTTAATTTTTTCCGAGAGCTCAACTCTCTACAAAACAACATGTAAAACAACATTTTACACCGTAATTTTCTTTAATTACAAATCTTTTGCGAATTTACAATTTATAATGATTCATTAGTAGTTTTTCATAAACTTTATCAGGTAATATTCTTTTTAACACAATTGAAAATTTCTCCATAAACCCTCCTACTTTATAGTGAATTTTAGGATTCTTGTTTTGAATTATTTTATAGATTGCCTCTGCCATTAGTATTGGGTCTGCTCCTAAATCAACATGAGCATCCATCAAGGCTAAGTTTTCAGCATATTTTTCTTTGTAAGCAGAGTTTTCAAAAACAGGTGTATGATACCTTCCTGCAGCAATATTCGTAGCAAAATCTCCTGGAGCTACATTAACAACCTTGATACCGAAACTTTTCACCTCCATACTTAACGCTTCTGTTACCAACTCTAACGCCCCTTTACTTGCAGAATAAATTCCTCTAAAAGGCAATCCCATATACCCCGCGATTGAAGTTGTATTGATAATCGTTCCCGATTGCTGTTTTCTCATGTGAGGTAACACCTCTTTAACAACATCAATTACCCCAAAAAAATTTGTATTAAAATTATCTTTCATTTCTTGTGTAGGTGTATCCTCAATTGGACCAGTAATTCCTTTTCCTGCATTGTTTATCAACACATCAATCTTTCCTTCAGCAGTGATTACTTCTTCTACAGCTTTCTTAATAGACTCTTGATTGGTTACATCTAATGCTACCATTTGAAATGGAGTAGTTACTTTTTGTGGATTTCTACTTGTTCCGTAAACTTTAAACCCTCTATCGTGTAAATAGGTAGCTATTGATTTCCCTATCCCTGAAGAAGCTCCTGTAATGAAAACTGTTTTCGACATTGTTCTTATTTTAAGCAAATATCTTAAAGTTAACTTCAATAAAAAAACTTTAAAACTTATCTTAGCGTTTTATCTTTCAAGAACAAATACTATGTATAAAAAAACATTTTCTTTATCTGTTTTTATGACATCTTTAGCAATTTTAATTGCTGGATGTTCTTCTTCAAGCGCTCAAAAAAGCACATCGTTATTTTCAAAAAGTGAGACGTTTACACGTCAAGATTCTTTACGTGGTTCTATTACTCCTGAAAGATCTTGGTGGGATTTAACATATTACCATCTTAATGTAACTGTTAACCCTGACAAAAAGTTTATTAAAGGAAAAAATACAGTACAATATAAAGTTTTAAAACCTCATCAGGTTTTACAAATAGATTTACAATCTCCTTTAAAAATTACCAAAGCGACTCAAAACAATAAAGAACTACAAGTTATTTCTGAAGGAAATGCGCATTTTATTCAACTACAATCTCCTCAAAAGAAAGGAACTGTAAATTCTGTTGATGTATATTATGAAGGAAAACCTAAAGAAGCTATCAGAGCTCCTTGGGATGGTGGTTTTTCATGGGAAAAAGACAGTAATGGAAATCACTTTGTTGCTACTTCTTGTCAAGGATTAGGTGCCAGTGTTTGGTGGCCTAATAAAGACCATATGTATGACGAAGTAGATAGTATGGCGATTAGTGTTCGTGTACCTAAAAATTTAATGGATGTTTCTAATGGACGCCTACGAAAAATAGAACAACATAATGACAACACGACTACCTACCATTGGTTTGTTGATAATCCAATCAACAACTACGGAGTAAATGTTAATATTGGAGATTATGTACATTTTTCTGAAAAATATAAAGGTGAAGATGGAGAATTAGACATGAATTATTATGTGTTACGTGACAATCTTAAAAAAGCCAAAAAGCAATTTAAAGATGCTCCTAAAATGATGAAAGCATTTGAACATTGGTTTGGAAAATATCCTTTTTATGAAGATGGTTTTAAACTAGTAGAAGTTCCTTATTTAGGAATGGAACATCAAAGTTCTGTTACTTATGGAAATCAATATAAAAACGGGTATTTAGGTAGAGATTTATCCGGAACTGGTTGGGGGTTAAAATTCGACTTTATTATTATTCACGAAGCTGGTCATGAATGGTTTGCTAACAATATTACGAATGTAGATATTGCTGATATGTGGATTCATGAAAGCTTTACAGCTTATTCTGAAAACTTATTTTTAGATTATTACTACGGAAAAAAAGCGTCTGCTGAATATGTTATAGGAACTCGTGATGCTATTCAAAATGACAAACCAATTATAGGACAATATGATGTTAATAACGAAGGTTCTGGAGACATGTATTACAAAGGAGCTAACATGTTGCACACCATTCGTCAACTAGTAAATAACGATGAAAAATGGCGACAAATTTTACGCGGATTAAACGCTGATTTTTATCATCAAACAGTTACCACTCAAGAAATTGAAAAATATATGATTGAAAAATCAGGAATTGATTTAAGTAAAATTTTTGACCAATACTTACGTACGGTTGATATCCCTGAATTTGAATATCATATTGAGAATAACAAGTTAAAATATCGTTGGACTAATGTTGTTAAAGGATTCAACATGCCTTTACGAATAACAATTAACGGAAAGTCTGAATTATTATATCCGACAGAAGACTGGCAAACAAAAACGATTAAAGGAACTTCCATTGAAGTTGATGAAAGCTTTTATGTGTATTCTAAACCTGTTTAACAACAGTTATTCAAAACAAAAAAACTCGAATCAAATTGATTCGAGTTTTTTTGTTTTGTAAAATTACATCTGATTAGTAATCTAATCTTTTTAAGTAATCTAGCTTTTCTTGCCAAAGATCTAATTGGTCTTTGAAATCTTGGATTCCTTTACGTACATTTTGAACTAAAGGATTATCTTCTGTAGCGTTAGAAATAAAGCTTAAATTATTTTCTAGCTGCTGCATTTCTCTTACAGTTTCATCAATCTTCTTACGAATAAAGAACTGCTCGCTATCTAACTTTCTGTAATCTTCTTGTGATAAATATGAATCTACTACATTCTTAAACTTCATCATTTCAACATCTACTCTATTCATATCCAATTTTTCTAAATGAGCATCCATCGCCTTGTTGAATTTCTCGTCTAAATGACGAGCGTTTCTAGGTAAAGCTCCTAAATCTCTCCACTCTCCTAACACTCTTTCAACATCTTCTTCTGTAGAAATCTCAGCAGTTTTAATTTGCTCTATAAACTCTTTTTTAGCTTCTACTACTGCTAATTGCTCTTTATTTTCCTCATTTTTACGAGCATGTAACCTATCAAAATAGTAATTACAAGCATTTTTGAATCGTTTCCAAATATCATCAGAGAATTTTCTAGGTACGTGTCCTATTTTTTTCCAATCTGCTTGAATACGTTTCATGGTATTGGTAGTTTCACTCCAATCTTCACTATCTTTTAAACTTTCTGCAAGCTCTACCAATTCCTTTTTCTTTCTTAAGTTCTCATTTTGTGCACTTTTTTCATGCTTGTAAAAGGCATTTTTTGCTGAGTTAAACTTTTTGGTAGCTGCTTTAAATTCTTGCCAAACAGCTTCACTTTTACTGTAAGGTAACTTTCCTATGTCAAAGTATTTTTTGCGTAGCTTTTCTATTTCTACAATACTTTTTTGCCAGTCGTTGTGTGTTTTATTGTTTGATGTATCGTATGCATTTATTTCTGCAGCAACTGCCAATTTTGCATCAATCATTTCTTGATACTTTGATTTTAACTCTCTAAAGTACTGATGACGTTTATCGTGTATTTTTTTTGTAGCTTCACTAAACTTACCCCAAACTTCTTCTCTATTTTCTTTTGCAACAGGTCCTACTTCTTCCTTCCATAAACGGTGTAATTCTTGTAACTCTTTAAAAGCTACATTTACATCTTCAATCTCATTTAAAGCCTCTGCTCTTTCAATTAATCGTAGCTTTTCTTCTAAATTATGCTTAAAATCAAGCTCTCTAAAATCTTTATTTAGGTGTAATAAGTCATAAAAACGCTCTACGTGATGATGATAGGTTCTCCAAGTATCATTATACTTTGTTTTAGGAACAGGACCAATACTCTTCCAACGATTTTGAATTTCTTGAAAATCATTGTACATCGTTTTAGGGTCAGCGTTTTCGATTAAATTCTTTAACTCTTCTATTAAATTATTTCTTCTTTCTAAATTCTCTTTTAGTTGTTTTTCTAATTGAGAATAATACGTATCTCTTTTGGTTTTATATTCACCAAGTAATTTGTTGTACTCTGTTTTAACAGGACTAGAAAACTGAAAATCAATAGAATTACCACCATCTGCTAAAAAAGCTTCTTTTTTCTTAGCAAGTAAAGCCCCAAACTTTGAATTAAACGCTGTTTTTAAAGCATCTACATTTGATTTTAATTGTTGAACTGGATGGTTTTTTAGCAACTTTTTTAATTCATCAACCAATTTCTCCAATTCCATCGAAGCGTAATCAAGCATTGGAATTTCGTGCTTTTCATCTGCTTTTTCAGATTCATTAGCCACTTCGTTTTCTACTTCGTTAACTGCACTTTCAGTTTCCTTACTTGCGTCGTTTTGCGCTTCTGTAATTGGGTTTTCCACTTTTTCTTCGTTGTTTTCTAACATATCTACAATGTTTAAGTTCCTTGATTTAGATTATAAAGATACGGATTCTAATGTAATAGCAAATTTTATTTTCATTTTTAGGGAATTAGTCTTCATTCCATATTTTCCAAGCTTTTTCGGCTTGAAGCTCTAGCATTTCTAATCCGTTTTTTATGACTGCTCCTTTATTTTTTCCTTTTTTTAAAAAAGTGGTTTCTTCTGGGTTGTATATTAAATCGTATAGCAAATGTTTATCTGAAATAAACTCATAAGGAATATCAGGACAATTTTCCACATTCGGATGTGTACCTAACGGTGTACAATTTACAATTAGATGATATGAATTCATCATTTCTTCAGTTATATCACTATAAGAAATTTGTTTCTTACCTTCTGGTGTTCTAGAAACTTGCTTGTATTTAATTTCTAAATTTTCAAGCACATAGGTAACAGCTTTGGCTGCCCCTCCTGTTCCTAGAATCAATGCTTTTTTATGATTTTTTTTCAGTAAAGGTTTTAGTGATTTTTTAAATCCGTATACATCAGTATTATACCCTTTTAGCCTTCCTTTTTTGGAGATTTTTATAGTATTTACCGCTCCAACCTTCAATGCTTTTTTGTCAATCCTATCTAAAAAATTAAATACTTCAAGCTTATAAGGAATAGTAACATTCATTCCTTTTAACCTCTTTTTATTTTCTTTTATCTTTTGAGGAAGCTCATGTATTGATTGAATATCAAAATTGATGTACTTATGATCTTCTAAGTCTAATTTTTCAAATTTTTCAGTAAAGTATCCACGAGAAAATGAGTAAGAAATATTTCTTCCTACTAAAGCATACAAATACTTATTTTCTTTTTCTGTCATAAAAATCAATAATTAAGATTAATGAGATCCCAATAATAATGAATCCTATTGAAATCCATGTTTCTTGATTGTTAAAATTAGGAATAAATCTTTGGTAATTTTCGATGATCTTATTCCCGTTCTGATCTAACAAAAAAGAAGTTCCATCAGTTTTATATATTGTTTTTTTCCAAGGCCAAACAACCCCTAGAGACCCTGTAATAAACCCTATAATAATAGCTGTCACAATCTGATGCCATCTTTTTAACACATACCCTAACACATGTGAAATAGAAACCAATCCGAATGCTGAACCTGCTGTAAAAACTGCTATTATTTTTAGGTACCTTACTTTAACCTCGTCTTGTAACACCTCAAAATTACCCGAAACTAAGTTCGTAATTACGTTTCCTAAAACATTTACACTATCAACTAGTAACAACACATAGTTTCCTAACAATATCAAAATAAAAGATCCTGACAAGCCTGGTAATGTCATTCCTGATACACCTATAATCCCGCACACAAACACAAACCATAAATTATCATTCTCTGTTGCTGGTGTCATAAAACTAATGGAAGCACCCACTAAAGCTCCAAGAACTAACCCTAAAACAGTTTTAGGTTTCCAATCACCAAAGTCTTTTGAAATATAATAAATAGAACCTATAATCATTCCGAAAAACCATGACCAAACATATAACTCGTAATTTTTCAGAAAATAATCTAACACCAAAGAAACGCTAAAGTAACTAAACATACTCCCCGCCATTACCCACACTAAAAACTGTAAATTGGTATAATTCGAAAAGCTTTTAAACCTACCATTAAAAAGCAGTTTAAAAGCCTTACCATTTATTCTCTGAAACGTATAAATAAGCTCTTCATAAAACCCCATAACAAAGGCTACCATACCACCTGAAACCCCAGGCACTTTATTAGCACCTCCCATGATTAGGCCTTTTAAAAAAAGATAGATTTTTTGTGGTAGCGTGCGCTCTCTATACATATTATCTGATTAGAACGCTAAGGTACTTATTTTCTATTGCTTTTTTACCGCTAATTTTTCCAACATTAAAATTAGTCCAAATCCTAAGAAAGCTAACAATACTGAATACATTAACTGAGGATTTCCGTCATAAGAAAAAGGTGATATTGACAATTCATTAAACGGAACTTGTTCACCGTGCGAATTGGTACGATAGGTCAACACTTTTTTCCATGGCCAAATTTTATTTAATGAACCAACGATAAAGCCTGTTAACACGACCAACGTATAGTTTTTATAATTAGCAAACAAATATTTTAAAACTCTTGAAAAAGATAACAATCCAATAATTGCTCCAACCCCTACAACTGCTATCGTTGTTAAATCACGATTGTTTACTGCCGCTAAAACAGGTTTATACGCTCCTAAAAGCACTAATATAAAGGATCCTGAAATACCTGGTAAAATCATCGCACAAATTGCAATTGCCCCTGCTAAGAACATAAACGACATAGAAGAGTGTTCAGAAACTAACGGATTTAAAGTAGTGATGTAATATGCCACAACTGCTCCTAAAATTAGTAAAACTCCTGATAAAACGTTCCATTGTGTTACTTGTTTTGCAATATAAATAACACTTGCTAATACTAACCCGAAGAAAAAAGACCAAACTAAGATTGGATGATTCGTTAACAACCAAGATATTATTTTCGCTAACGAAACTATACTTATAAAAACCCCTATTAAAAGAGAAGCTAGAAAATTACCATTAGCTTGTTTCCATGCTGCTTTTATACCTTTCTCTTTTAGAGTTTTTAATAATTTTAGATTAATGTTACTAATAGACCCTAATAATTCTTCGTAAATCCCTGAAATGAATGCGATTGTACCTCCAGAAACTCCAGGAACAACATCAGCAGCTCCCATAGCCATTCCTTTCAATATGATTACCACGTAATCCTTAACTGTTCTACTCATAAAATTGTTTGGTTATTTTTCTTTTTTAGACTTGAAGTTGATCAGTCCTTTTTTCCTTTTTGGTTGAATACTATCTTTTAGAGTGTCTATTTTTTCCTTCTTTTTATTCAGCCCTAGTTTTCTTCCTAAGTGACGCAAGTTATTAAAATTAACTTGATAAGAAATACCTACCCCTTGCGTATATCCTTCCTCTTCGGTAGAATATTGCACTTCATTTTGACGATTAAAAACCGTACCTCTTAAGTTTCCTTCTTCATTTAACAACACCTCTACTTTTACCTCACCCACAACGCTTGTTTGTGTATTTGTTCCTACTGGTACACCAACCTTACCATTTACTAACACTCTGTCGCTTAATTGTGTAGAAACAGAAACATCTACTTGGTCATCTGAGTTAAGATTATCTACCTCACTTCTATCTCCTTGTGTATACCCTACTCCTAATTGGAACTTATTCCCATCACTATTTAACATATTTGTTAATATACTCGAGGCAATTCCTGATGCTGTTCCTGCTATTCCTGCACTTGCACTATTTCCAATTGCATCTGCATTATAGAATGTTCCAAAAGCTAGTAAGAATGAAAAATGCTGCATTTTGGTATTTAAATCATTTTCATTCAGAATAAACTCTAACTCTGAAGTCACCGTTGAATTCGCATTAGGTATTTTAATATCGAACTCTTGTGTTGAGCTAAATAAACCTCCTGTAATTTTTGTGTATAAATCGATAGGTATTTTACGGTTGGAATTGATATTATCTAACAATTGTGCTGGATTCGCCTTGGTTCGATATACTGCAGTAATATCTAATTCTGCATCATAAGGATCTCCATTCCATGAAATCGTTCCTCCTTTTTGTACTATAAATGGTTTGGTAATTCCTGCATACTTAAAGTTATAAAAACCATTATCTACCGTAAAATCTCCAAACATATTAAACTTACCTCTGGTATCTATATCTATAAATAAATTCCCTTCTCCACTACCTTTTAATTCACTTCCAGAAACTTTGTCTATTACTACTTGCGCAACAGCATCTTTCGTTACCGCTAAATTTAAGTTTAAATCTAACCCTTTAATATCTTTAATGATTCTTCCTTTGGTTTCATCTCCTTCTTCTTCTGTTTTAAATCGAATTAGCTTATAATTATCTATCGTTTTAACATCACTTAAAGGGATTACAAACAAAGTTCCTTTGTTTGTTCTACCATTTACATCAATATTCAAATTACTTGTAAGTCCTCTAATTTTAGCTTCTCCATCTAAAAAACCTGTTCCATAATATTGAGACTCTTCTTTTTCTTGTGTGTCTAATACTAATAAATTTCTTGTATTAATATCAAAGTTCAAAAACCAATCTTTAAAGTTTTGATGCGCTATACTTCCTGATAAATCTCCTTGCGTTAAGTATTTTGTGTCTTCGAGAATAATATCTTTGAAGATAAATTCTTGTGCATCTAACTCAACATATGAATTCCCTTTTAAATCAAAATCTACATTTAAATAAGGGAATGCCAATCCTGCGTTTTCAAAATTAAGCTCTCCTTGTAAATCTGGACTCCCTAAATAACCTCTCGCTGTAAAATCTCCTGTTACTTTTCCTCTTAACTTAGATAAAACGTCTTCTCCCAAAGGACTAAAAGCTGCTATATCATATTCTTTTAGGTATACTTCTAAGTCTATTATAGGTCTTTTCTTAGAAAAATCCACTCTACCTGTTGCTGAAATACTTTTAGCACTTTCATTTTCTAAAGCAAGATTAACATTATATTTTTCATAAGAGTTGTCTCCTGTAACATTTAAAGCCAAGTTTCCTTGAGGATAATCATTAATAAGAAAATCTTCTATATATAGATTTCCTTTAGGAGCTACTTTTCCTTGCTCTTGTTTATATTCCAGTTTTCCGTTTAATTTCCCATTTAATTTTAAACTATCTACAGGAGGTAAAAAGCTAGCTAATTTTACTTTATTAAAGTTGGCATGTATGTTTTTATAAGTACTATCTTTTACAACTCCCTTAAAACCTATTTGTTGTTCTCCTGATTTAAACACGAATGGACTAATAGTAAAATCGTCTTTTTTTAGGTCAAAAACTACTTTATTATTTTTATCATCATTGGGGTTCACAACCCAATCAAACCCTCTGTAGTATAAGGTTGATTTTTGAATTCCTACAACCGATTTTTGAAGTTCATCAATCGTATAAAAGAAATCTAAATTAAAACTCTCAGCATAATCTTTACCACCTTTAAAAACCGACTTAAAAAACAGCGTATCATTTTGAGTACGGTTTAATAGGTTTAATTTTTCTATGTTATAATACTTCGTATTAACCTTATTGGCTGTTAGGTGTGTATTATATAATGGGTTTTTATTGTCTAACCTTAAAACAACTCCTTCAATTATATTTTTATAAACATTTATTTCAGGTGACTCAAAAGTAAGTTTTAAGGAATTTTTATCAGAATTGATTCGTCCTTTTAATCGAGTGTTACTACCTATTGAAACACTAGGTAAAAAGATATCGATAATTTGATTGTAAATAGTAAAATCAAAATCTAAAAACTGATTAGGGGCTACTTCATGCGGACGATAGTTCGTATACACACTACCTAAAGCATTTTGCGTAATTGGTAATAGTTCTTCAAAAGAAAACTTCCCTCTTAATTCTCCTTTTACAATATCTTCAGAATTTACTTCTATTGTTTTAATACTATCTTTTACGGATGAATTTACTTCAAAACTCCTAAAAGGATAGCTCTGTTTTTGATTTGTATACACTAAGTTTTTAAACGTTGCCTTACCTACAATATCATCAAAAGTGTTTCCTGAAATATTCAAGTTGATATTTCCTTTTAACACAGCAATACTATCCCTTGTAAATAGATTTGTTTTTTTCAAATCAACTCTATCGACATTTGCTATAAAATCAAACTTATTTATTTCTGATGAAAAATCTGCCAATCCTTCAAAATTCAATTTAAAATTATCGTCCTCAGCATTTAATAATCCATCAAACTTTTTATTTTGAAATTGTCCGTTCACCAGTAAATTCTTGTATTCATAGTTATTAAAATACAAGCTAGTTACTTTTCCAATGATAATAGTATTTACATTCTCTACATTAAATCCACTTCCATTTACATCTGCTTTTAATGATACCGTTCCTAGTACAGGATCGTTTGCAAAAACCCCTAAATCAAAGTTCTTAAACTCAATTTCACCGGTGTATTCAGCATTGTCTATATTATCTATATTAGTTAATTGAAGGTCTGAGATAGCAGTTCCTATTTCAGATTTTACTGATAAAGTAGCGTCCATTTGATCAGGTGTTACTTTTACCAAACCATTCATTGTAAAATTACCTAATCGTTGAAATTCTGTTGGTAGTGTTTTACCTAGTAAATTTGGAAGCACATTCCTTAACTGATAATAATTTGCCGTAAGGTTTTCTAAATCTGCATCAAAAACAAAACCTCTATCAGTATTAAAGGAATTAACAAATCCCATATCGCCAATAATTCGCATCCCTCCTTTAGAGTGAATTCGAACATTATTTGCACTAAAATTATTAAGAACACCATTAATTCCTCCACTTACATATAAGAAATCATTTCCTCCTATTTCATTATAAAGCTTATTCAAATCTTTAACTGAGACTGTACTTTCTTGAAACTTCGCTTTAATTTTCACCTTATCATTAAAATTCACAAAGTCTTTTCTATCATAAGTGAATTTTATACCTGCTTGTAGCTTAGTGTTATTATCTGTTTCAAGTACTGTTTCAGCAAAATCCATAGATGATTTTGTGTATGTAAAATTCGTTGATAAATTAGATACATTTATCCCTCTATTCTCGGTAAAATATAAGTTTTTAATTTTTGCAGAAACATCGGGCCCTACAATAGAAAAATCTAGTAACTCTCCTCCTCCATCATACGCTGCAAATTGAAGTAATTCGTTTTTATTCTCATCCATGAGTTTAAAAGTCAGGTCTTCTAACTCGATTTTTTCACTTTTAAGAATAAAAGGAGCTGCTAAACTATCTCTAGGCTTACCATCTTCGAAACTGTCTACAAAAATAGACATGTTATCATTTTTCTCACCCTTATAGGTTTTCATATAAAAATGAACCCCCGTTAAAGACGCCTCTCCTAAATCTACTTTATTTTCTAATACTCGTTTAACATTTGATAAGGAAGTACTTAGTTTATTAACAAAAATAAGGGTATCTTTATGATGGTCTCTAATTTCAATTTCTTTTAGTTGAACCTTGCCTAACCAAGATAAATCTATTCGTTTTACAACAATATTTGTATTAAACTCTTTATTTACCCAATTTGTAGCTTGCTTTGCTATCTTGCTTTGAACAAAAGGAAGTGATAATAAAATGAAAAGCAAGAGTAGAAAAAGCAACGTGTACTTTAATATCCTACCTATTATGTTACCTACTCTTTTAATGATTTCCCCTTTTTACAATCTTAATAAACAAAAGTAATCAGCAAACTGCAAAAATGCTGCCTTATTTTAAAGAAATATTGATTTTAACGAAAATCTAACGTAATATCAATATTTTTGTGGTCTAAATCCGAAATGATTTGAGTAACAAAACTGTTTATATTTTAGGAATTGAAAGCTCTTGTGACGATACAAGTGCCTCAGTAATTTGCAACGGAAAAGTACTAAGTAATGTTGTTGCTAACCAAGAAGTACATGCTAAATACGGCGGTGTGGTTCCTGAATTAGCTTCAAGAGCACATCAACAAAACATCGTTCCTGTGGTTCAACAGGCCATTGAGCAAGCAGGTATTACAAAACATGACTTAAATGCTATTGCTTTTACTCGTGGCCCTGGGCTTATGGGTTCATTACTTGTCGGAACTTCTTTTGCTAAATCTTTAGCTTTAGGATTAAACATTCCTTTAATAGATGTAAACCATATGCAAGCGCATATTTTGGCACATTTTATTGAAGAAGAAGGTAGTCAAATTCCTCCTTTTCCTTTTGTTTGCTTAACTATTAGTGGAGGTCACACTCAAATCGTAAAAATCACCAATCATTTTGAAATGGAAATTTTAGGAGAAACGATTGATGATGCTGTTGGTGAAGCTTTTGATAAGTCTGCAAAAATATTAGGCTTACCTTACCCTGGTGGTCCTTTAATTGATAAATACGCGCAATTAGGAAACCCGAAAGCTTTCAAATTTACCAAACCGAAAGTTGGGAATTTAGAATTTAGTTTTAGTGGATTGAAAACAGGAATCTTATACTTCATTCAAAAAAACACAAAAGAAAATCCTGATTTCATTAAAGAAAATCTACACGATATTTGTGCCTCTATTCAACATACCATTATTGAAATTTTAATGGATAAACTAAAAAATACTGTAAAACAAACAGACATAAAACACATAGCTATAGCTGGAGGTGTTTCTGCTAATTCTGAAATTAGAAAACGACTAACTACAGCTCAAAAGCACTGGGGATGGACAACCTACATTCCTAAATTTGAATATACCACAGATAATGCTGCTATGATTGCTATTGCTGGATATTTAAAATACTTAAACAATGATTATTCTGATATTTCAGTAACCGCTAAAGCGCGTTTAAAAGTCACAGAATAACTCCCCTTTTACCCTCACTCTATGAAATGGATTTTAACTTTAGCTCTACTAATTACTTTAGGAGTTCACTCTCAAAATTTACCTAAAGGTTTTTCATATATTAATGATATTTCTCCCACAATACAAGCTGATTTAAGATATTGCCATAACAACAACTTTATGGGGGTTCCAGTTAATGGATACGAAGAAAATATATTGATTGCCACCACTCCTACTGCTGAAGCTTTGAAAAAAGTACAAGATGAGTTAGCTACCAAAAACTTAGGCTTAAAAATATACGATGCGTATCGCCCACAAACAGCTGTTAATCATTTTGTAAAATGGGCTCGAATAGTAAACGACACTTTAATGAAACAGCAATACTATCCAAAAATAAACAAGCGCCATCTGTTTAAAAAAGGATATATTTCTTCTAAATCTGGACATTCAAGAGGTAGTACTGTTGACCTTACCATCATCAATTTAGAAACTGGAGAAGAATTAGACATGGGAAGTCCGTATGATTTCTTCGGAATTTCATCTCATATCGCTTATGATAGTCTTTCTGATCAACAAAAAAAGAACAGACAATTACTACAAAAAGTTATGAATAAACATGGATTCAGGTCTTACAGTAAAGAATGGTGGCATTTTACTCTTAGAGGTGAACCTTTCCCTAAAACTTTTTTTGATTTCCCTGTAAAATAATTAGTTTTAACTCTTTATTAAAAGAAGCTCTTAAAAATCGGCATTATATTTGTTTAGTTTTTTTGCAATGATGAAAATTACACCAACACTCGCTATCATTTTTTTATTCAGCATAACATCTAATGTTGTTGCTCAAATGGATGGTACAACAGGCGGTAAAGAAAAAGGAAATACTTCCTTCGGAATTATTACTGCGCCTGCAAAAGAAGTTACTAAACCTAAGAGCTTAGATTTTAATAGTGATAGTGGTTTTAAAACTGCACATAACGACCTACAAAAAGAACTTGAAAAACAACGAGCTAAAAGTGAGTTTGAGAATAAAGGAATTTTAACAAGAGCTAAAATTGCCGAAGAACGACACCTAAAAGCTTTTAAACAAGTAAACGGAATGTATCAATACCCTGTTATTGATCAAGATTTAGGAAGTTTCAGAACAAAAAGTGGTAGTGTAAATATTATTTGTAGAGATTACCAATATCCTGATGGAGACAGAGTAACCATCTATATAAATGACGTACCTGTTGTAAGTAACTTAACACTTAAACAACGTTATCAGTCTTTCAACCTTCCTTTAGATGAAGGTATTAACACTATAAAAATTGTAGCTTTAAACCAAGGTACCTCTGGTCCAAACACAGCCGCATTTAAAATTTATAACGATGCAGGTATGTTAATTTCATCTAACGAGTGGAATTTAGCTACAGCTGCTAAAGCCACTATAATTGTAGCTAAAGAATAATAATTACACCTTTACACTTCTCCAAAAACCTTTCTTCAACTTTTAGTAATAACTTTTTTTAAATTACTAAAAACTACTTATTTTTGTAGCTACGTTTTGTAATAAGTAAAGCAAACAAACATTTAAATAAACAACTAAGTATATAATGAAGAAAATCACCAAAGAAACCTATATCAATTGGTATAGAGACATGCTATTTTGGAGAAAATTCGAAGATAAGCTAGCTGCAGTTTACATTCAACAAAAAGTAAGAGGTTTTTTACACTTATACAACGGTCAAGAGGCTGTTTTAGCCGGTTCATTACATGCAATGGATTTGACTAAAGATAAAATGATTACTGCTTATCGTAATCACGTTCAACCAATTGGTATGGGTGAAGATCCAAAACGTGTTATGGCTGAGTTATATGGTAAAGCTACAGGTACTTCTCATGGTATGGGTGGTTCAATGCATATTTTCTCGAAAGAATACCGTTTTTATGGTGGTCACGGAATTGTAGGAGGACAAATTCCATTAGGTGCTGGTATCGCTTTTGGAGATAAATACAAAGGTAGCGATGCTGTTACTTTATGTTATTTTGGTGATGGTGCTGCACGTCAAGGTTCTTTACATGAAACTTTTAACATGGCAATGAACTGGAAGTTACCTGTAATATTTATTGTTGAAAACAATGGATATGCTATGGGAACTTCTGTTGAAAGAACTGCAAACCACACAGATATATGGAAATTAGGTTTAGGGTACGAAATGCCTTGTGGACCAGTTGACGGTATGAACCCTATCAAAGTAGCTGAAGCTGTAGATGAAGCTATTCAAAGAGCTCGTCGTGGTGATGGTCCTACTTTCTTAGAAATGAAAACATACCGATATAGAGGTCACTCTATGTCAGATGCTCAACATTATCGTACAAAAGACGAAGTTGAAGAGTATAAAAAAATAGATCCTATCACTCAAGTTTTAGATGTCATCAAAGAAAAAGAGTACGCTACAGAAGATGAGATCAAAGCAATTGATAAAGAAGTAAAAGATATGGTTAAAGAATGTGAAAAATTCGCTGAAGATTCTCCATATCCAGAGCTTAATCAATTATATGATATGGTATATGAACAAGAAGATTATCCATTTATAAAATCTAAGTAAACTATGGCTACAATTATAAACATGCCTCGCTTAAGCGATACAATGGAAGAAGGAGTGGTAGCTTCTTGGTTAAAAAAAGTAGGTGATAAAGTTGAAGAAGGTGATATTTTAGCTGAAATCGAAACTGATAAAGCTACAATGGAATTCGAGTCTTTCCATGAAGGAACTTTATTACATATCGGAGTTCAAGAAGGCGAAACAGCTCCTGTTGATAGTTTATTAGCTATTATTGGTGAAGAAGGAGAAGATTTTTCAGCATTATTAAATGGAAACACTTCCGCTTCTGCTGAAACAAAATCAGAAGAACCTAAAACTGAAGAGCCCAAAGCAACATCTACAAATACTGCTATTCCTGAAGGAGTGAAAGTGGTAACCATGCCTCGTTTAAGTGATACAATGACTGAAGGTACCGTTGCTTCTTGGTTAAAAAAAGTAGGTGATAAAGTTGAAGAAGGTGATATTTTAGCTGAAATTGAAACTGATAAAGCTACCATGGAGTTCGAATCTTTCAATGAAGGTACTTTGTTACATATCGGTGTTCAAGAAGGTGAAAGCGCTCCTGTAGACAGCTTATTAGCTATTATTGGTGAAGCTGGTACCGATATTTCATCATTAGTAGAAGCTCACAAAGCTGGCACTCTAACTAGTGGAGAAACTTCTGAAAAACAAGAAGAAGCTCCTAAAGCTGTAGAAAATAAAACAGAAACAGTTGCTGCTCCAGTAGAGACTGTATCAAATAATAAAGGTGGACGTATTTTTGCTTCTCCTTTAGCTAAGAAAATTGCTAAAGACAAAGGAATTAATTTAGCAGATATTAAAGGTTCTGGAGAAAATGGTCGTATCATCAAAAAAGATGTTGAAAACTATACCCCAACTGCTAAAGTTGAAGCTCCAGTAGCAGCAAGCGAAAGTGTAGCGGCTACACCTTCAGCAGCAACTAATTTTGCAATTGCTGGAGAAGAAGACACTTCTGAAGTTAAGAATTCTCAAATGCGCAAAGCTATTGCTAAAGCATTAAGTAATTCTAAATTCTCTGCTCCTCACTTCTATTTAAATATAGAAGTAGATATGGATAATGCCATGACTTCTCGTAAAACAATCAACGAGATTCCTGATACTAAAATATCGTTTAACGATATGGTAGTAAAAGCATGTGCAATGGCATTAAAAAAACATCCACAAGTAAATACTACTTGGACAGATAATAACACTTTATTCCACAGTCATATTAACGTAGGTGTAGCTGTAGCTGTTGATGAAGGTTTAGTTGTACCTGTAGTAAAACATACCGACGCGTTAAGTTTAACACAAATTGGTGCTGCGGTACGTGATTTAGCAGGTAAAGCTAGAAATAAGAAAATTACTCCTGCCGAAATGCAAGGAAGTACATTTACAGTTTCTAACTTAGGAATGTTTGGTATTGAAAGTTTTACTTCAATTATCAACCAACCTAATTCAGCTATTTTATCGGTTGGAGCAATTGTACAAAAACCAGTCGTTAAAAACGGAGAAATCGTTGTAGGTAATACAATGAAATTAACCCTAGCATGTGACCACAGAACGGTTGACGGTGCTGTTGGTGCTCAGTTTTTACAAACTTTAAAAACGTATATTGAAAACCCAGTTACGATGTTAGCATAGTTTTCAATAAACAGATATAGAAAAAGCTCACCTAATGGTGAGCTTTTTTATTAAAACAAGCTTGTTAGATTGATTTGATATTTATCAACTTTAGAAGTTCAGCTTAAAATTATATTCTTCTAGTTCTGTCTAACAACCAAAAATCTGCTAATACCAAAGCTGTCAACGCCTCTACAATAGGCACCGCTCTCGGCACCACACAAGGATCGTGACGCCCTTTTCCATGAATATCGGTAGATTCTCCTTTTGAATTAATTGTTGCTTGGTTTTGCATAATGGTAGCCACAGGTTTAAACGCTACACGGAAGTAAATATCCATTCCGTTAGAAATTCCTCCTTGAATACCTCCTGACAGATTAGATTGTGTTGTTCCGTCTGGATTAAAAATATCGTTATGTTCAGAACCTTGCATTTTCGCTCCGCAAAAACCACTTCCAAACTCAAACCCTTTTACTGCATTGATAGATAACATTGCCTTCCCTAACTCAGCATGTAACTTATGAAAGATAGGTTCTCCTAAACCTACAGGTACATTTTGTGCCACACAAGTAATAGTTCCTCCAATCGTATCACCTGCTTTGCGTATTTCATTGATTTTATCAATCATAATTTCAGCAGATTGTTCATCAGGACAACGAACAATATTACTTTCTGTTTTTGAAAAATCTAACTCTTGATACGGTTTCATCATAAACACATCACCAACTGACGAGGTAAATGCATTAATATTTATATGGTTTATTAACTGTTTTGCCAACGCCCCTGCTACTACCCAATTGGCAGTTTCACGCGCAGAGGTTCTTCCTCCACCTCTATGATCTCTAATACCATATTTTTTATCGTAAGTATAATCGGCATGTGAAGGGCGATATACGTCGGTATTATGATTGTAATCTTTACTTTTCTGATTGGTATTCTTAATTACAAAACCAATAGAAGCTCCTGTAGTAACACCTTCAAAAATTCCCGATAAAAACTCAACTGTATCTGGTTCTTTACGTTGTGTTACAATTTTAGACTGACCTGGTTTACGACGGTCTAATTCATATTGAATTGCTTCAAAATCTACTTTCATTCCTGCTGGGAATCCATCAATAACACCTCCTATTGCCACTCCGTGAGATTCTCCGTAAGTAGTCACTTTTAAAATATTTCCAAACGAATTAAACATACTTAATAAATTTAAGAACGAAGGTAGAATTATTTTATAAAAAAATCTACATTTAAAAGTCTATTATTTCCTTACAAAGCTACTGTTTTACCTAACCCATCATTAGATTCAATAAAAAAACAGTATTTTTTTTCTTCTCCAAGTTAAAGCAAACTAACTGATTGCAAAAGTGTTATAATTACCTTTACTTTTTGATTGAAAAAAACTTAAAAAAAGTAGGTAAAAACTTTTTTAGAATTGAAAAAAGGTCATATATTTGCACCCGCAATCAGGGAATATCTGATGAGACGCTCAGGAGAAATGGCAGAGTGGTCGAATGCGGCGGTCTTGAAAACCGTTGACTGTAACAGGTCCGGGGGTTCGAATCCCTCTTTCTCCGCAAAACCGAAGTGAAAGCTTCGGTTTTTTTTTAGGGGATTAAAGAAAAAAAGCTTACAATTACGTAAGCTTTTTTTGATTTTAATAAGTATTTAAATTCTTATACTACTCTTGTTCTTTTACTAAACTTAATTTCTTTTCTAGGGCAGAATACCCGAAGTAAAACAATGTTCCTAATATGATTCCTGTAACATACCCTGTTGTTACATCTACAGGGAAATGCACTCCTAAATAAATACGGCTATAACCGAATATTAAAGGGAATAAAATCATTAAGTAAATCATCTTAAAATGCTTTCTTAACAATAAAATCATAAACGTTGTTACTGTGGTTGACAATGACGCGTGTCCTGACCAAAAGCTATACCCGCCAGATCTGTATTTTATTTGGCGTAAATACTCTTTTATACCCTCTGCATTGCAAGGCCTTACTCTTTCGGTAGTGTTTTTTATTAAGTTCGTAAACTGATCAGAAAAAGCTACGATAACAGCTATAAACAAGACTGTAAACAAACCTTTTTTCCATCCAAATTGCTTAAACACTAAAAAAAGCACAAAAACAAATAAAGGAGTCCAAGTAAACTGATTGGTTATTGTTATCCAAAAACCATCCCATTGCTCACTTCCTAAATTATTAAGATAAATTAAAAGCTCTTTATCTTTTTGTATAATATTTTCTATCAAAACTACTTTCCTACTTTTAAAACTTCTATTTCAAAAATTAAATCTGATTTAGGAGGAATTGGCCCCATTCTTTGGTCTCCATATCCTAAATAATGAGGAATAAACAAACGTACTTTATCTCCTTCTCTCATCGTTTTCACTCCTTCTTTCCAACCAGCTATTAACGGAAAATTTTCATCGTCAACTGTAAAAACAAAAGCTTCACCTTTATCTAAACTAGAATCTATTTTTCTTCCGTCTGTTAAATATAATGTATAATGTGCAGTGGTAGGCAAAGCTGGATTTACTTTTTTCCCATTTCCTTTTTGTAACGATAAAATTTTTAATCCTGAATTAGTAGTAATTGCATCGTTAATTCCTTGCTCTTCTTGGTATTTCTTTTTTAGCTCTTCTAATTTTTGCTTGCGCTCTACCTCCATCTTCTCTGCATTTGCTAACTCTTGCTCAAACACTAATGATGCTTCGAATTTTTTTGCATTCTCTCCTATTCTTAGAATCACTACTTTATTAATAACATCCCCTTTTTGGATAGTATCTACCACCATTTGACCTTTTAAAACACGTCCGAAAACAGAATGTCCATTATCTAACCAAGGAGTCGCTTTATGAGTAATAAAAAACTGACTAGAGTTTGTTACTGGCCTTGAGTAGTTAGCCATAGATAAAACACCTGGTCCATCATGCTTATGTAATAGCTCCCCTTCTTCATCTGTAGTAAATTCATCAGGAAAAGTATACCCTGCATCTCCACTTCCTTTACCAGTTCTATCTCCTCCTTGTATCATGAAATCTTTAATCACCCTATGAAATACAACCCCATCATAAAAAGGAGTTCCTTTTAAAGAATCGGTCATTTTAGGGTGCGTTCCTTCACTTAAAGCTACAAAATTAGCCACCGTCATAGGTACATCTTTATCAAACAATTTTACTAAAATATCACCTTGATTGGTTTGAATATCAGCATACAATCCATTTTCTAAATCAGAATATTTTGTTGTTTTACATGACGCAAACAACACCGACACGAATAGTAGAATTTTAAATAGTTTCATTAATTTATTTTTAAAAAAATTACTTTTATAAACAATTAATTAGGTTAACAACCAGTGCTAACCTAATTAATTATCAACCTTTTGAGTTTAATTTTATTTTACCTCTAATAACTCAACTTCAAAAACTAAAGCTGAAAAAGGTTTAATATGCTGCCCTCTTTGTTGTGCTCCGTAAGCTAAATCTTGAGGGATGAAAAACTTGTATTTTGCTCCTGGTTTCATTAACTGTAAACCTTCTGTCCACCCTTTAATTACTTGCCCTACTCCAAACTCACTTGGCTCCCCTCTTTCAACTGAACTATCAAAAACGGTTCCGTCAGTTAAAGTACCGTGATAATGAACCTTAACTCTAGAGCTTGCAGTAGGAGCATCACCTTCACCTTCTTTTAAAACGATGTATTGTAAGCCACTTTCAGTAGTTTGTACTCCGTCTTTAGTTTTGTTTTCTGCTAAAAACTCTTCTCCTGCTTTTTTGTTATCTCCAAACTCAACTTCTGCTTTTTTAGCTTGCTCTTCTTGCATTTCTTTCATTTTTTCTTGTTGTTTCTTTTGAAAGAATGTTCTTAAAATATTGTTGATGTCTTTTGACTCTATTAATAAGTTGGTAGAATCCATTCCGTTTTTAAAGCCTTGAACGAATAAACCTTGATCCATATCATCAAAGTTTACTTTAATTTTATTTGCCATATCTAATCCTAAAGCATAGCTTACAGAATCTACTTCTGTTGCTAATGAGCTTTTTTCTTTGAATTGACCGTTGCTACAAGATACAACTGATAAACCTACTACCGTAGCTGCTAAAATATTAGTTAATTTCATTGTCTTTTTTTGATTTTATATCGATTAGTGTTACTGTACTTTGTATTGGCTGATTAACAGCGATTTTATTTCCATCACCTGTAACTCCAAAAGCTCTATATGATGGAATTACAAATGTAATAGTTTCTCCTTTTTTCATCAACTTTACTCCTTCTTGTAATGCAGGAATAAAATCTTCTTTATCTACTTTATAAGTTTTTTCTCTTCTTTCATAAATAAGTCCGTTGCTCATATCTGAAATACTATATGATAATAAAACTACATCTTCTGGTTTAGGACTACTTAACCCTAAGGTATCTTTTGTAAGATAAGTATACCAAAAACCATGAGGTGAAGTTTTATACTCTGCAATTGTATCTTGAGAAATCCATTTTTCTAAACGCTCTTTTTCCAAAGCGTTTAATTTTTTATTCTCTTCAAGAACTTCATCATAAAAATTTGTTGTACCGTGTTGCTTAGGTCTTCTTGCTTCAGGTTTTTCACACGAAACCACCACCAATAAAGTTATAAGAATAAAAAGTATTGTTTTATGCTTCATACGAATTTTGTAGTTCTTGTTGATACGAAGTTAATAACGTTTTAAATCTTGCTATCGTATCTTCCATACTTTCATCACTTCTTCCACCTGCAGCATTGTCATGCCCTCCTCCATTAAAGTAGTTACGAGCAAACTGATTTACTGAAAAATTCCCTTTAGATCTGAAAGATATTTTTATAATTCCTTGCTCTTCATCCTCTATAAAAATAGCTGCAAAAACAATCCCTTTCAAAGATAGTGCATAATTCACAACTCCTTCCGTATCTCCTTTTTCGTAATTAAACCTTCTCTTTTCCTCCTCCGTTAGTGTTATAAATGCTGTTTTATATTCTGGCAACACCTTCATATTACTCAAAGCTTGCCCTAACAACAACAACCTATCGTACGAGTTCGAATCTTGCACATTGCTGTGAATTCTATCATTTTCAGCTCCTTTATCTATTAAATGAGCTATGATTCTGTGGGTTGTACTCGTTGTAGAACGAAAACGAAAAGAACCAGTATCCGTCATAATACCCGTATACAAACAAGTAGCAATATTTTTATCTATCAACTCAACATCATCCATCATTTCTATGAAATTATAGACCATTTGACAAGTAGAAGACATTGAAGTATCTGAATACATGTACATAAATTCATCTGGTTGTTGATGATGATCTATCAATGCAAATTCATTTTCATATTGCTCTAAAGTATTTTGCATATCATCTCCAACTCTATGCAAAGCATTAAAATCTAATAAAAAAACGATCTCTGATTTTGCTAAAGCTTTTACAGATTGCTTGTTTTGTCTATCAAAACGCTTAACTGTTTCTGAACCCGGAACCCAATGTAAAAAATCAGGATATTCATTTGGCATCAACACTTGAGTAGTATGCCCTTTTTTATCCAAATAGTGTTTTAACCCTAAGGTTGAGCCAATTGCATCTCCATCAGGATTTCTATGTCCTATAATCACAATATTTCTTGGTTGTGATAAAAATTGCTTTAGTTCTGTAAAGTGCTTTAAAATCATAAGTGGCGAAGATACAAATTAATGTTTTACTAACCTTTTTAAGCTTTTCTTTTTGTTTCTTCGCATAAAAATTAAATCATCATAACATTTATGAAATCTATAATTTCTTTTGTACTCTTAGTTACTTTTTCTATCACCTCATTTGGACAAGAAAATTTCACCATTGCTTTTGGATCGTGCAACAACCAAAAACTTGACAATCCTTTTTGGCAAGATATCGTTTCATTACAACCAGATGTATGGATTTGGGGAGGTGATAATATTTATGCCGACACCAACAATATGCGTAAAATGAAACGCATGTATAAAACTCAAAAAAACATAAAAGGCTACAAAGAATTAAGCTCTACAACTCCTATACTTGCTACTTGGGATGATCATGATTATGGTAAAAACGATGCTGGAGTAGAATTTGTGATGAAAGATGAAAGTCAGCAGTTATTTTTAGATTTTTTAGATGTACCGAAAGACTCTCCAAGAAGAAAACAAAAAGGTGTGTATCACTCAAAAACATTTAACACCAAAAATGGAGATGTTAAAGTAATTGTTCTTGACACACGCTACTTCAGAACTGCTTTAACTAAGGGAACTAACGGACAACGTTTTCAACCAAACAGTTATAACGAAGGTACTGTTTTAGGTGATACTCAGTGGAAATGGCTTACAGACGAACTTACCAACTCTACCGCTACTTTCACAGTAGTTGTAAGCAGTATTCAAATACTATCAAAAGAACACGGTTTTGAAAAATGGGGTAACTTCCCTCATGAAGTAGATAAGTTATTCAACTTAATTAAAGAAGCTAAAAATACGAGTGTAATTCTTCTTTCAGGAGATAGACATATTTCTGAATTCTCTAAAACAACTGTCGAAGGATTAAAATACCCAGTTATTGATTTCACTTCAAGTGGGTTAACACATGCGTATTCTTCTTTTACTTCTGAAAAAAATGACTACCGAATTGGAAAAGTTGTAAACTCTTTAAGCTATGGTACGTTACTTTTAGATTTAAAAACTAAAAAAGCCACCTTACAAATGCGTGGTAAAGATGGAGCTATCTTACAAGAAATCAACGAAATATACCCTTAACTTGTAGATAACATTAAAAAGTGTATTTTTGCGCCGATTTACACAAAGTTTGTGTAAACAACAACAATTAAGGAATTTATCATTTTATTGATAATTATTACATTTAATAATGGCAACAAATAGAACTTTTACAATGATTAAACCAGATGCTGTTGAAAACGGACACACTGGTGCAATTTTAGAAAAAATTAACGCTGCAGGATTTAGAATCGTAGCTATGAAAAAAACTCAAATGACTAAGCGTGATGCTGAAACTTTTTATGGAGTACACAGCGAGCGTCCTTTCTTTGGTGAATTAGTTGAGTTTATGACTCGCGGACCAATCATCGCTGCGATCTTAGAGAAAGACAACGCTGTTGAAGATTTTAGAACTTTAATTGGTGCTACTAACCCTGCTGAAGCTGCTGAAGGAACTATCCGTCAATTATACGCTACTTCTATTGGTGAAAATGCAGTACACGGTTCTGATTCTGATGAGAATGCAGCTATCGAAGGTGCTTTCCACTTTTCAGGAAGAGAAATGTTTTAATCTTTAATTTAGGTTACTAAATTTATAGATATTATAAAAGCTCGCTACAGTTTTGTAGCGAGTTTTTTTATAAATCTTTCTCTAATTATTTTCCCTTTACTAAGCAAAATGCATCCTTTTAGCTAATTTAAACTAGCTTATTTAGGGTTTATAAATTCAGACTGATATTTTTCTAAAAACTTCTTCTGCCTATCTTCCATTTGTTTTATTATTTTATCTATCTCCATAAACTCTCTACCAAAATTACTTTTAAAAAAGTCATTACTAAAATAATGTTTACTAAAAAGAGAGTCTTCAGAAAAGACATCTTCAAATCCTTGCTTTTGAAATTCTGAAAAGTTTGTAAAAAATTTAGATTTAAATGATTTTAACAAACTATCTCTGTCAATAGAAGAAAGATTTGTTTCATTGTTGTTAAGTGACCAGGTATAAATACTGTCATACCGTATCAAGTTTCCATTTTCATCAAACTCTTTATCAACTTTCCAACTTCCTTTAGGTTGTTTTTCTATACGCTCAACACTTTCTTTTTGTCTGTGTTTTTGACCATTGCAACTAATAGTTAACAAAGCCAAGACCATACATAACATATACTTTCTCATCATTTTTATTTTTTGTTAAACAATTCGTAAACTTAATAAGGTTAATTAAACTTCTACACCTTATATAAACCTCCTGTTTCTGGTGACTTCACTAAATTGTTTTGATGAAATATTTTTGATTTTCGTTCACCTTCTTTATACCAAACACTCTAAATAAGTATCATTATTATTCACCCCTAATAAGGCATCCTTCTTTAGGATGTATTTGAGCACTTCCATCTTTGGAGTTTTATTACTACCTTTTAATCTCACCCAATCTCCTGATTTAAATTTTCTAGGCATATGATTGTATTTTAAATTAATAGGAAAATATTTATAAAGAAGGCTGTTAATTCAGCCTCCTTACCTCCTTTAAGGATAAAAAAACATTATGAAATTTTAATTGTTCTTGCTGGTTTTTGTTTTGCTTCATCTTTTTTAGGTAAAAAGATGTTTAAGATACCATCCTTGTAGCTAGCATTAATCTTATCATCATTCACGCTTTCTGGTAGCGTAAATGTTCTTTTAAACGAAGAATATCCAAACTCTCTACGAGTATAGTTTTCTTGTTTTTCTTCATTTGTTTCTTTTATTTCTGTGCTAATAGATAATATTTGATTATCAATATTTATATGAAAATCAGATTTACTTAAACCAGGAACAGCCATTTCTACAATATAACTATCTGCTGTTTCTTTAATGTTTACTTTAGGTAAAGTAATACCTGTATTAAAGTTTGATGTAAACACAGCTGGAAGATCTCTATTAAACACATCATCTAGCCAACTAGACAAGTTAGGGAAGTTTACGTTTGAATTAGTGCTTGTTAAACTTCCGTTTTTAGGAACATTAATTAAACTGCTCATAATTACAAAATTTTAATTAAACATTATTTCAAATATGAAACCTTAAGTGATTTCAATCACCTATTTTGCAAATAATGAGCCAAAATAAAAAACGAGACAACTTCTTTTATTAACTTTTAATTTTCTTTAACATTCGACTGTTATTTTTACAGCCACCTATTATTTTTTTATTAAAAAAAGGTCATTTTGTCATTTTTAAAACAAACCAAAAAACTTCTTTTAAACCAACATCAGTTTTTTAACAAGTTCTTCTCCCATTTCTTCGTTAATCATACGGACAATCTTGTCTTTTCCGTAACTTAACTCTTCTCGCAATACTGAAGAAGATAAACGAACAATTAAGGTTCCGTTTTGTAGTTTTACTTCACTGGTATACGAAGCTACTCCTGCACCCATCAATTTTTCCCAAGCTTCGTCAATGTGAATTTTTTGAAATCCTTTTTTCAATTTATTATTCTCTTGAATAAAGCTCCCCATTAAATCTTTGATTGAAAAACTATCGTTTTCTCTTTTAGCCATTTATTCTACTTTGTGCCTTGCTCATAGCAACGCTATTATAATTTAAAAATCTGATATTCTTGATTACTCTTTTTTATCACTTCCTCTGTTCTATCAGCATGCGTATCTGTGATAAAAATTTGTCCAAACTCATCACTATTCACTAAATCAACAATTTGAGCAACACGATTTTCATCTAACTTATCAAAAATATCATCTAATAACAAAATTGGAGTTACGTTTGATTGTTTTTTTATAAATTCAAACTGCGCTAATTTTAATGCTATTAAATACGATTTTTGTTGTCCTTGCGAACCAAATTTTTTAATCGGATGTTCCTCTATCTCAAAATTTAAATCATCCTTATGAATTCCAACAGATGTATACTGCAGCATCTTGTCTTTCTCTAAGTTTTGTTGCAACAAAACTTCTAAAGACACCTCGTGCAACTGACTTTTATAACGTAAATTTACCTCTTCGTTTGCTCCAGAAATAATTTTATGCTTATCGTTAAAAATAGGCACAAACTCTTCTAAAAAAGCTTTTCTTTTGTTATAAATAACCGTTCCATACTCAATTAGCTGCTCATCGTATACTTTTAAATTCAGAGCATCAAATGTTCTATTTGCTGCGAAATACTTTAACAGGGCATTTCGTTGACTTACAATCTTTGTGTACGAGATTAAAGCTTGTAAATACTGTTTGTCTTGTTGCGAAATTACTCCATCAATAAATTTACGACGCGTTTCGCTTCCTTCAACAATTAAATCTCTATCTGCAGGAGAAATGATTACCAGCGGTAACTGCCCTATGTGTTCAGAAAATTTTTCATAAGTTTTTCCATTGCGTTTCAATACTTTTTTCTGACCTCTTTTCAAGGAGCAAATAATTTTTTCTTGTCGGTCGTTTAACAAATAATCTCCTTCAATCATAAAAAATTCTTGACCGTGTCGGATATTCTGTCCAGCAATCGAATTGAAGTAACTTTTGGCAAATGACAGGTAATAAATTGCATCTAACACATTGGTTTTTCCAATACCGTTATTTCCTACAAAACAGTTAATTTTCTTTTGAAAATCAAAAGTTTGCGATTCAATATTCTTAAAGTTTACCAAAGATAGTTTTTGCAAATACATGAATAAGCCTTATTACTGAAAGAAAGCGCAAATTATCGAAAATTTACGAAAAAACGACTTTTAAAATCCAATTAAAAAAACTATTTTTGTCGCCACTAATTTTTTAAGCAACTATGGCTACATACAAGAAAAGAGGTTATAAACCTAAGAAAGAAAAGGTTACACAAGAAGTAGAAGAAACATTTGATGAAACGCAAAGTACTACCGCTGAAGTATTTAATACTTTAGACGAAACTGCAAACAAATCAGAGGAATGGATTGAGAAAAACAGCAAGCCATTATTTTACGGATTGGTAGCTATTGCAGCTTTAATTTTAGTGTACTTAGCTTATAATAAATTTATTGCTGAACCTACACAACAAGAAGCTTCAAATGAATTAGCGTACCCTCGTACATTCTTCGATAAAGCAAATACTTCTGCAGGTGCTATTGCAGATTCTTTATACACATTAGGTTTAGAAGGTGGTGATGGTAAATACGGTTTTATTGATATTGCTGATCAATTTAGCGGTACAAATGCAGGTAACTTAGCAAACTATTATGCTGGTATTTCTTACTTAAAAATGAAAAAGTATGAAGAAGCTATTGACTATTTAAGTAGCTTTAAATCTGACGACGAATTATTAGGTCCTACTGCTTTAGGTGCTATTGGTGATGCTTTTGCAGACATTAACCAACCAAAAGAAGCTTTAGATTACTACCAACAAGCAGCCAACAAAAAAGACAATCAATTTACAACTCCTTTATTCTTATTCAAAGCAGCTCAAATTGCTATGGATTTAAAAGAGTACAGTAAAGCTGAAAAATTATACACAACCATTAAAGAAAAATACGCTGATTCTGATCAAGGAAGAGATATTGAAAAATATATCAACAGCGCAAAATACGCTCAGTAATGGCAACAACAAATTTATCTTATTACGATAAAGCTTCAATCCCAAATGCGAAATCTTTTCGATTTGGGATTGTTGTTTCAGAATGGAATCCTGAAATCACTCAAAACCTTCATAAAGGTGCTATTGAAACTTTAGTAGATTGTGGTGCTGAACAAGAAAATATTATTTCTTGGGACGTTCCTGGTAGTTTTGAATTGGTGTACGGATGCAAAAAAATGATTGAAACTCAAAAATTAGATGCTATTATCGCAATTGGAAACGTTATCCAAGGTGAAACAAAGCATTTCGATTTTGTATGCGAAGGGGTAACACAAGGAATTGTAGATTTAAACATAAAGTACGATGTTCCTGTAATTTTCTGTGTGTTGACTGACAACACCAAGCAACAATCACTTGATCGTTCTGGTGGAAAATTAGGAAACAAAGGAATTGAATGCGCTGTAGCTGCTATTAAAATGGCTGCTATTAAAAGCCAAGAGCGCACATCTAACTCATTAGGGTTTTAATTTCTTAAAAAAAGAGAATAAAAAGCGAGAAATCTTTTTAAGATTTCTCGCTTTTTTTTAACTTTAATTTATTCACTATTTTTGACCACCTCTCTATAATTCAGTAACTTTGAATTTCGACTTATTTGGTGTGATTTTTGTTCCACATAAGCTATTAATGAAGCAACATTTTTATGGGATTTATCAAAAGAGAAAATAAAAAGTTCGATTACAAACCTCGTTATTATCAAGGAGAAGGGAATCCTTATGAGATAAAACAAAAGTTTGATCAGTATAGAACTACTATTGGAAAGAAGAAGAGTTTAAAAGGGAAATTCAACGCTGCTTTAGACGATCTTAAAGGGTCAGGATACCGATTTAATAAAACAATCGTAATTATCGCATTGATTTTAACGCTTATTTTCTTATTCATTATCGATTTTGATCTTTCAATCTTTTTCCCTAAAAATAACTAAATGTCAGATATCATACAGTTACTTCCTGATCATGTTGCCAATCAAATAGCTGCTGGAGAAGTCGTTCAACGTCCCGCTTCTGTAGTAAAAGAACTGATTGAAAACTCTATAGATGCTGGTGCTACTTCTATTACCCTATTGTTAAAAGATGCTGGAAAAACTTTAATTCAAGTAATAGATGACGGCAAAGGAATGAGTGCTACCGATGCTCGTTTAAGTTTTGAACGTCATGCTACCTCGAAAATTAAAGATGCACAAGATTTATTCAACCTAAATACCAAAGGATTTCGTGGAGAAGCTTTAGCTTCTATTGCAGCCATTGCGCATGTTGAATTAAAAACGAAGCAAGAAGATGATGAATTAGGAACACAGATAAAAATTGAAGGTAGTGAAATAACTTCTCAAGAGGTGGTGTCAGCTGCGAAAGGAACTAGTATTGCTGTTAAAAATTTATTTTTTAACATTCCTGCACGTCGTAACTTTTTAAAATCTGATACTGTTGAAACTCGTCATATTGTTGATGAATTTCAACGTGTAGCCTTAGCACACCCCAACATTTCTTTTTTATTACATCATAATAACAACGAAGTTTATCATTTAAAGAAAAGTAATTTACGTAAACGTATCGTAGCTATTTTTGGAACTAAAATGAATGAAAAATTAGTTCCTATTAATGAGCAAACAGATATTATTACTGTTAATGGGTTTGTAGCTAAACCAGAGTTTGCTAAGAAAAAACGTGGTGAACAATTCTTTTTTGTGAATGACCGTTTTATCAAAAGTTCGTATTTGAATCATGCGGTTGTGAATGCGTTTGAAGGTTTGTTGGAAGGAGGAGCGCATCCTTCGTATTTCTTGTATTTAGAAGTACCTCCAAATACGATTGACATTAACATTCATCCTACAAAAACGGAAATTAAGTTTGATAACGAAAAAGCATTATATGCTATTTTACGTGCTACTGTAAAACATAGTTTGGGGCAATATAATGTAGCTCCTGTATTGGATTTTGATAGAGATGCTACTTTAGATACTCCTTACGATTATAGTAAAAAAAGTAACTCTTCAGTTCCTCCAATAACAGTTGATCCTACATTTAATCCTTTTAAAACGGAAACTAACTACAAAGAACCTTCTAATACAAGTAGCTCTTCTAAAAGTAACACAACACACAGTTATCAATCTAATTTTAAAAAAGATACTGGAAGTTGGGAAGCTTTATATACAAATACTGATACTATTGAACCTACTCAACAAGAGCAACTTTTTGAGTCTGAACAAGAAACTGAAACAGGAAAGACCTTCCAAATTCAAAAAAAATACTTGTTGAGTTCTATAAAATCAGGCGTGGTATTAATTCATCAATCTTTAGCACATCAACGTGTTTTGTATGAAGAGTTTTTAGAGAATATTACAGTTAAAGAAGCAAGCAGTCAACAATTACTGTTTCCTGTAAATATTTCTTTCTCTTCATCTGATATAGAAATGATATACAGTATAAAATCTGATTTAGAGAGTGCTGGTTTTATGTTTGATGAGTTCACCAAAGAAAGTGTAGTAATTGCAGGAATTCCAACCTCTATAAGTGAAAGTCAAATCACCCTTATTTTAGAACAGTTATTAGACGATATTAAACTCGAAGTACCTGATAGTAGTTTTAGTCACTTTGACGTAATGGCAAAATCTTTTGCAAAATCACTAGCTATAAAAACTGGTACTTCTTTAAATATGAAAGAACAAGAAAATTTAGTAAACAACTTATTCTCTTGTAAAGAACCTAACATTTCACCATTTGGCAAACCTACGTTTAAAACATTAGCTTTAAATGAAATAGATGCCATTTTTAATAAATAAAAAGTAATATGCCTAGATTAACACAAGCCATAAAGCATTTAATAATCATTAACGTGATTCTATTTTTTGCTCCGCAGTTATTAAATATGGATTTAACCAATTTGTTTGCTTTGCACTATCCTACAAATGAGCATTTTGGTTTCTGGCAATATATTACACACATGTTTATGCATGGCGGACCTGCACATTTACTTTTTAACATGTATGGTTTATGGGCGTTTGGTACTCCGTTAGAACAAATGTGGGGCAGAAATAAGTTTATATTCTTCTATTTTTCTGCTGGAATAGGAGCTGGATTAATTTATACACTTGCAAATTACTATCAGTTTAATGGAATTTATGAGCAATTAATTGGGATGGGAGTATCGCCTGCTGAAATACAAAATATTTTAGACATGGGAAGGTATAACGATAGTTTGATTACACTTTCAAACAAGGAAATGAGTGAATTTTACAGCTTATACAACACTCCTGCTGTAGGTGCTTCTGGTGCTGTTTACGGAGTTTTAGTTGCTTTCGGATTAACTTACCCTAACGCTAAACTAGCATTGATCTTCTTCCCTGTTCCAATAGCAGCAAAATACTTTATTCCGTTAATTATTTTGAGTGATTTATTCTTCGGAATGACGAGTTATTCTATCGGTAATATTGCGCATTTTGCCCATGTTGGTGGAGCTATTATCGGTTTTATTATAGCATGGTACTGGAAGAAAAATCAATTCAGATTTCATTAATTTAGTATATTTATAAAAGAAGCTATGTGTAATGAACATACTAGATAACTTAAAATATAGATTTAAGCACGCAGGTGTAGTTGAAAAACTTATTTATGTAAACCTTGCTGTATTTTTATTGGTTTTTACCACCAATACCTTTGGTTTTTTATTCCAATCAAAAACTAACTTTATTGTTGAATGGTTTGCTTTGCCTGCCAGTTTTAACGATTTTATCACCAAACCATGGACTCTTATTACCTATGGTTTTTTACATACGAGTTTTTTACACATTTTATTAAACTTAATCGCTTTGTTTTATGTAGGATATTTATTTCAACAATATTTTACTCCCAAACAACTACTTAGTTTTTACTTGTTAGGAACTATATTTGGAGGAATTATTTTTATAGCTAGCTATAACTTTTTCCCTGCTTTACAAAATGTTGCTCATAATAGTGTTTTGTTAGGAGCCTCTGCTGGTATCTCAGCTATTTTTATAGGTATTGCTACCTACATGCCTAATTATGAATTAAAATTTCCTTTAATTGGTTTTGTAAAATTGTGGGTATTGGCATGTATTTGGGTAGCTATTGATATTATTCAAATTCCTGCCGGAAATGCGGGTGGACACTTAGCACACATTGGCGGTGCTTTGTTTGGTTTTTTCTACGTTCGTAGTGCTAGTAATAAAGAGTTAGATATTTTTGAATCGATTAAAAAATTCTTTGCTAAAAAAGAACCAAAGCTTAAAACAGTATATAAATCGGGTAATAAAACTCCTAAAAAAAGCGCTAATAAGACACAAAATCAACAAGATATTGATGCTATTTTAGATAAAATTAGCAAGTCTGGTTACGATACACTTAGTAAAAGTGAAAAAGAATTTTTATTCAAACAAGGAAAAAACTAAATGAGAAAGTATTCGATAGCTCATAAATTTTTATTTTTCATTAATTCAGTTTTTGCAACTGTTTTATTGCTTTCGTATGCGCTTCCATATATTTCTCCTAAAACAATTCCTTTTCTTTCAGTTTTTAGTTTAACTGTTCCATTACTAGTTGTTACTAATATTTGCTTTTTTGTTTATTGGTTGATTAAAATTCATAAAAATGCTTTATTATCATTTCTTGTTTTAATTATAGGATGGTTTATTTCTACTCCCCTAATTAAGTTTACGAACAAAGAAGTTATACTTAACAATGATTTAAAAATTATGAGTTATAATGTTCGTTTGTTTAATCATTACAAACATGAAAATGATGCTACAACCGAGCAAAAAATATACAAGTTCATTAATGACAAAACTCCCGATGTTATTGCTTTTCAAGAGTTTTACAACTCAAAACTTTTAGACATAAAACTTCCTTACAAGTACATAAAAACTAAAACCAAAACAAATAAGTTCGGATTAGCGATTTACTCAAAATACCCTATCATTAACTCCGGTTCTCTTAATTTTAAAAGCAGTGCCAACAACACTATTTTTGTTGATATTGTTATAAAAAAAGACACCGTTCGTGTATACAATGTACATTTAGAATCGTTAAAACTTAATCCGAAAAAAGAGAATTTTGGCGAAAAAAGTTCTGAACGTTTATTTAAACGCTTAGAAAATGGTTTTGTGAAACAAGTTGATCAGGTTGATTTGATAACTCAACACGAAGCTACTTGGAAAGGTAAAAAAATAATTTGTGGAGATTTTAACAACACTGCCTATTCATGGGCATACAAGCAGCTAGCAACAAATAAAAAAGATGCTTTTATTGAAGCTGGCATGGGTCTGGGTAAGTCTTTTCGCTATATCTACCCTATGCGAATCGACTTTATTTTGGCTGATAAAAACACGACTATCAACCATTTTAAAACGTATACCGATTTAGAATTATCTGATCATCATCCTATTATGACTCGTTTACACTGGTAGATTTATTATTTTGTACGGAATAAAAATGTATTTTTATCCGAATTAAAATAAATCTATGAAACAACACTACGATGTTGCTGTTATTGGTAGCGGACCCTCAGGAGCTTCAACAGCTTTTTATTTAGCACAAAAAGGTATTTCAACTGTTATTATTGAAAAAGAAACTTTACCCCGTTATAAAACGTGCGGTGGAGGTTTTGTTTTTAGAGGTCGTAAAAACTTACCTTTTGATATTAAAGAGGTAGTAGAAAAAGAGTTCCATACTGTTGATATTTATTTGGGAGAGAAACTTCACTTTAAAACACATAGAGAAGAGCCTACAATTTCTATGATCATGCGTGATTCTTTTGACAATCTTATTACCCAAAAAGCTAAAGAATTTGGAGCTACTTTACTAGAAAATCACAGGTTAAAAGGATTAACTTTTTCTGATGACATTATTACTCTAGAAACTTCTAAAGGCAATTTTACTGCTAATTTTGTTATTGCTGCTGATGGCGCTTTGAGTCCAACAGCTAAAATGGCTGGATGGAAAGAAGATACCCGTAAATTAATTCCTGCTCTAGAATATGAAGTAGAAGTTTCTGACGAAGATTTTGAACGTTTATCAAAAGAAGTTCGTTTTGATATTGATGCTATTCCTTATGGTTATGCTTGGAGTTTTCCGAAGAAAAAACATTTATCTATCGGAGTTGCTTCCGCAAGAAGAACAAAAATTAATTTAAAAGAATATTACCAAGAATATTTAAAAACATTAGGGATTACAAATATTGTTAGCGAATCACAACATGGTTTTCAAATCCCTGTTGCTCCTCGTACAGACGGATTTGTTAAAAACAATGTGTTTTTAATTGGTGATGCTGCTGGTTTTGCTGATCCTATTACAGCTGAGGGAATTTCTAACGCTATTTACAGTGGTAAATTGGCTGCTGAAGCTATAATTGAGAGTAATAAAAAGTCTGAATTAGCTGAAAAGTTATACTTAGAAAAAATATCAGAAAACTTACTTCCTGAAATAAAAACTGGTTTATGGCTTTCTAAATGGTTTTACGAACAAAAAAGTATTCGAAATATTGTATTAAAAAAATACGGCCAGCAGTTTAGCGAAGCTATGGCTGATGTTTTTCACGGAGATAGAAGTTACCCTAAAGACATTAAAAAAACTATTGCGAAACGAATTAAAAATTTAGTTTCTTAAAGATGAAAAGCAGCCTTAAAAGGGTTGCTTTTTTTAAACAAACTTCAACTTTACCCCTTTCTTCTCAGCATAAATTTTAGCCGCTTCATCTAGTTTAAGGTTTTTCTCTTTAAACTCTTGAAAACTTTTAGCTTCAAACTCATTGATTAAGATATAAATTTCTTGTTGAGATTTTCCTTCGTCGTACATGTAGGCTATTTCTGCATAGTCTTCTTTATAAAAACTAATACAAAATTCGAACAATTCAATAGAAGTATTTATCAACTCTTTTGAGTCTTCGTTTATTTCTAACTTTTGAACATCTTTTAAACTTTTTTCTAAATCTGGAATTGTTACCTTATGAAGATATTGAGAGAATGTTGCGGCATATTCTTCTCCATCATTATCATAATACTTTAAATATTCATTTTTTTGTAATTCTTTCAGTTGTTCAAAATATCCTATACCATAATTAGCCGTTAACAAATTGGCTTTTAACACTGTTTTTTCAACAACTTTTTGCGGAGTTTCTTTCTGGCAGCTTGCTAATAATACAAACGCTACCATGATTGTTAAAACACTTTTTATCTTTTTCATTTTTGACAATTTTTTATTGGATTATAAAAGTAAACTTTCCTTTTGTTTAAAAAAACATTGCAAACAAGGCTTTTGATTTTTTGATAGAAACCCCACACCCCTACCTATATTTCACCTTAGTTTGCAATGCTATAAATATTTTTCTTTTTCTTTCTTTTTAGGTTTTATATGAATAAAAATGAAGCAACAATCATCCAAATTCCTACTATTATACCTAATATTCCAAACTTTCCTTGTTTCGGCGCAATCTTCCCTCTCAACTGTTCTGCTTTTTCTTTAGCTTCAGCATTTTTTGATAAGAATAATTTGTTTATCATTCCGTATCCTAACATAAATCCTAAGACAGCTTCAACTACGCTACCCGCTAATAAAGTTACCCACCAAATTGGCGCAGTAGTTAACCAACCTAAGTTTAAAATAGCTGAAATTATTCCCCAAATTCCCCAGATACAAAAAATAAGACCGATCCATCCTTGGTAAGGCTCTATTTTTTCAAGTAACTCTTTTGCATTAGGTTTTTTCGCTAAAATTAATGACGGTACTGCCACTATACTTAGAAATACTAATGAAATTCCGTAAATCATGTTTAATTAAAATTTAAATGGTTTGTATATTGATTTTTATTATTTATGAATTAAAAAGTGCTGAAGAAAATACAAACAGCATTAATGAAGCTATGATTATAAGCCCAAAGAACATCCACCAAGGTGTTTTACTTATTTGCTTAAAGTCTTTTGCTTTTTTTTGTAAATCTGGAGGCATTTGACTTTTACTCATCTCTAACTTACAATGTCCGCAAATACTATACGTTTTTTTGAATAATGGAAAAAAAGGAATCCAAAATATATGCGCATACAATCTATTTACCTGAATAAATAAACGCTCTGGTGTATTACAATAACTACAACTATGATTGTTTACAGGTTGTATGTTTATTTTGGCTTCACGCCATCCAAAAATGACCATAACTTTATTGCTTAATAATTACGGTACAAAGATGCGTTGGAAGTGTTTCTTAAAATAGACTGAAACTAGCGAAAGTTAATACCCTGTTTTCAGGGGTAGACGTAAAAACTACTCTACTAAGCCCAGTTTTATTGCGTATTTAGTTAGACCTGCTAAGTTTTTCACATTTAATTTCGATATCAAATTTTTCCTATAACTCTCTATCGTGTGTTTGCTTAAAAAAAGTTTATCAGCTATTTCTTGTGTAGTATATTCTTCAGCGATAAGTTTTAGTACATCTTTTTCTCGTTTGGTAAGTGTTACCATTGTGTCCTTTCCTTTATTAAAGACATTATTCATGTAAGCTTGTTTCACCGATTCTGAAAAGTACTTATCGTTACTCAGTATTGTTTTTACAGCCAAAAGTAACTCTGATTGAGTAGCGTTTTTTGACAAGTAACCATCAACATCATTTTTTATTAACGTATCTATCATACCTGTATCGGTATGCATACTAACAATCAATGTTTTTATTTCTGGACGAGTTTTCTTTATGTAATCGTTTAATGTAATACCATCAATATCTGGCATAGATATATCACTAATTACAATATCTATTGGTTGATTGGGATTTGCACCTATATACTTAATAACATTTTCGCCACTATTAGCTGTTAACAAAATATTGTAAGCCTCTTCATTATTAAAAATGCTTAACAACCCGTCTAAAAACATTTTGTGGTCGTCTACCAGAATAATATTATATGCCATACTACATTAATTTAAAGGTACATCTATATCTATTACCGTTCCTCTATCAGGAAAAGCATTTATAAACATTTCTCCTTTAATGATTTTTAATCTATCTTTTAAGTTTTGAAAGCCAAGTCCGTACTTTACTTTTTCTTGATCAAATCCTACCCCATCATCTTCAAAAAGTAACTTTATACTATTATTAAATACGGAAAGTTGAATATCTATCTGAGTTGCTTTTGCATGCTTTAAAGCATTTGTTAGCAATTCTTGAATTATTTTGTACAGCTCTACTTTTAAATTTTCTTCAATCTTATCAACCTCTTCTTTTGGGTGAATTTGTAGTGTTACTTCTTCACTAGACAAATTCTTTACGTTATCTATATATTCTGAAATTATTGATGTAAACGCAGAATCTTTAAACTTTTTAGGCATTAAGTTATGAGACAATTCTCTTACCTGATTGTAAGTATTATCAACCTGCTTAATAAGGTTTCCTTTTTCTAGTTTGGCTTCGTTTGATAATTGTAGTTTTATAGTTGCCAAATTTCCTCCAATACTGTCATGAAGCTCTCTCGCAATACGTTTTCTTTCATTATTCTGACCTTCTAACGAAGCTTTTACCAATTTTAACTCTTGGTTTTTTAACAGTGCTGTTATTTTTTGTTGACTAACCTCTTCTAAGGTTTTGGTAAGCTTACTTTGTGTTTGAAGTTTTTGATAATACATATACAACAAGCCTAGTACAGGAATTAAAACAATTAGAAAACCTATTAAAATATTTGTTTTTATTGTTCTTTGTCGCTCTATCTCTTGTTGCTGTTCTAATGTTTGGTATTGAACTTCTAATTCATTTACCTGCTGCCTGTTTTGACTAATTAGTATTTTATGATTTACACGGTTTAACTGAGTCATTAAAGCATGAGCATTTTTAAAATCTCCAGTTTCAGCATAAACATTTTGAAGTCCTAAAACGGCTCTTCTTTCTATTTCTAAATTCCCCCATTGAATAGAGTTTATATAAACAGTTGATAAAATTTTCTTTGCATTATCGTAGTCTTTCTCTTTTAAATAAAATCCACCAAGTACATTCCCTGTCTTTGCATAGAGGGTAAAAAAACCTTTTGAAAGAGACTCATTAAAGACGTTATAACAAACATTTAAAGCCTCTTTAATATTATCTTCTTTCTCTAATATTCTACTAAGCCATAAATCAACTTCTAACGTTTTTTTTAAATATCCTTCAGAAACGTAAAACAACTTTGCTTTATTATAATTTTCTTTTGCCTTTTCTAACTCATTTTTAGTATAATAAATAAACCCGAGTTCAAAAAAACCGTCGTGTTTTAGTTTTTCATTAGGAGCGTTTTCAATACATTCTTCTATAATTTCTTTTCCTTCCTCTTCCTTTCCTCTAACATATTTTACAACTCCTAACCCTATTCTGTTTTTAACGTAAAGCTCATCATCAAAATTCTTTTTAGAATGTTCTATTCCTTTTAAAAACCACTTTAACGCTTCATCAAACAACCCTTTTTCTAGTTTTCCTTCAGCAATAGCACAAGAAACCTTAGATAAGTACTCTTCTTTCTTCGATAAAAGTTTTTCATTAGTAGTTTCAGTATACAGTTTATGCCCATAATATATGATTGAATCTATATTCCCTTTTTGTTGATGAAACTCAATAAGATCATAGGTAGCAACATACTTTGTTTTAAAATCCTTTGCTTGATTAATGTTTTTAAAAAGTGAATCGTTAGGTATCGTTGGATTTACCCCAAAAGCCTTGAAACTTTGCATTTCAGACTGAGCAAACAGCTTATAACTGAATAGAAAAAACATTCCTAAAACTATTTGCTTTAAGGCAGTTTTTTTCTTTCTATTTTTCCTAAAACAATTTTTATATACTTTCAATTATACGTTCTTTTTTCTGAAACAATTAAGACTGTCAAAATTACAGAACTTTTTCACTTCAAAAAACACCAACTTCCTATTTTATTTTACCTTAAGATTGTTTTAAAATGTAACTCTCTACTACTTCTTCTTGATAGCTCTTAGTATATTTGTAAACCAAAAAAATCAACAAAAATGGCTATACATAACCTGATTCTTCAATCGAAAGAAACAACTGTAGAGCTAGATGAAGTTCATCTTAGCAATGAAAACAAAAAAACGCTACAGCAACTACTAAAAGAATTTAAACACGTAGCTGTTTTGAATCAATACAAACTCCCTGTTGATAATAAAATCTTATTATTCGGACATACTGGTTGTGGTAAAACTACCACTGCAAAGGCTATTGTTAAAAAGCTTGATAAAAAAATTATCATACTTAATTTGGGCAGCATTGTTTCTTCTAAACTTGGTGAAACAGCTAAAAATATTTCCGAAGTTTTTAAAAAAGCAACTCGAGAAAGTGCTGTCTTATTTTTAGATGAGTTTGATTACATCGGTAAAGCTCGAGATTACGATAGTAAAGATTCTAGTGAGATGAAACGATTGGTTAATACTGTAATTCAACTTGTGGATCAACTTCCAAATGATGTTTTATTAATTGCTGCTACGAACCACTCTAGTGTTATCGACACTGCTCTTTTAAGACGTTTTCAATTAAAACTAAAATTCGAAGCACCTAGTGAATCAGACTTAGACAGCTATTACGAAACATTACTGCAACAATTCCCGGAAGAATTTAGAGAAGTAAGTCGTATGTATGATATATCGTATGCAGAAGCTAAAGACATTACTCTTCGAGCTGTAAAAAATAAAATTATTGAAAAAGAAGAACTAAACAATCAATTAGTAAATGGATAATATTCAAAACAACATCAACATTATTCATCAAAGAATACAATTTGCTTGTAAGAAAGCCAATAGAAACCCAGAAGATGTTCGATTGTTACTAGCTACAAAAACAGTAAATACTGATAAAATAAATTTTGCTTTATAGCAAGGTGAATCTCTTGTTGGTGAAAACAAAGTACAAGAGCTAAAACAAAAATGTAATGCAATAAAACACCTCCAACCTGAAGTACATTTTATAGGTCATTTACAAAGTAATAAGATTAAAGAAGTTATAAAATGGGATAGTTGTATTGAATCTATCAATCGCTTATCTGTAGCTCAAAAATTGCATCAACGTTTAACTTTTGAAGGAAAAGAAATTGATGTATACATACAAGTAAACACGTCTTTTGAAGAAAGTAAATTTGGAGCCAAACCAGAGGAAACTATTGAGTTTGTGAAAGAAATTTCTAAGTTTAAAAATATTCATATCAAAGGATTAATGACCATTGATTTGCTAAGCTCGGAATCAGATGAAATTCGAAAATGTTTTCAACTTTTAAAACAACTTCAAGAAAAGATTAAAGCACTACAAATTCCTAATGTAGAAATGAATGAACTCTCTATGGGAATGAGTGGTGATTTAGAAATTGTTATAGAAGAGGGCGCTACTATTGTACGTGTTGGAACAGCTATTTTTGGAGAACGAATATACCCTGACAGCTATTACTGGAACGAAACAAAAAGTAACACTTAGTTTTTCTGTACTCTTTTTAGGTTTAACAAATCAATCGGATTAATTCCTAAACCGGTAACATTTTTCTGTGTAAAGCGAATTACCTCATCGTAATATAACGGTACAATTGGTGCTTCAGCAATAATAATACTATCCATTTTTTGATATAGTTTATAGCGTTTTTTCACATCTACTTCTTTGATAGATTGTTCATACAAAGTATCAAAAAAATCATTTTTAAAATGCGTATAGTTAGGCCCATTAGGAGTAAAATTTTTGCTGTAAAATAAGGATACATAATTTTCTGCATCTGGATAATCGGCAATCCAACTTGCTCTAAAAATAGGCAACTTTCCATTTGCTTTTCCTTGACGCAAGGTTGAAGGCGGAATCACATCTACTTTAGTTACTATTCCTATTTTCTGTAATTCACGTTGAATAAACTCGCACAAATCTAAATAGTTACTATTTGTTGTAATGGCTATTTGTGGATTCTCATTTCCTGTTTCTTCTTTGTATTGCGTTATCAACTTCTTTGCTTCTTCAGGTTTGTATGAATATCCTTGTTGGTTATTGAATGAAGGCAATCCTTTCGGGATGAATCCACTTGTAGCAGGACTCCCAATTCCGTTTCTTAAGAACTTAATCATCTTCTCCCTATCAAAACCATAATTGATGGCTTGTCGTATCAATTTTGATTTTGTTGGATGTTTCTCTTCTCCATCTAAGTAAATTCCTAAATATTCTGTGTTTAAATACGCTCCTGTTTGCATATTGATTGTAGAAGCATATTTCTCTTTTAAAGTTCCATCAGTGTTTAGAATATCATCTTTATACGAAGCGTCCAAACTCTTCATAAAGTCGATATTTCCTTGAATAAATTGTAAAAACTCACTTTGTTTATCTGGTAAAAAAGTAACTGCTACTGCTTCTAAATACGGAAGTTGTTTTCCATTTTCGTCCTTTTCAAAATAGAGTAGATTTTTTCTCAATACCAACTTTGTATTTTCTACCCAAAGTTTAAAATGGAAAGGTCCTGTTCCAATCGGATTTGCTCTAAACTCGTTCCCAAAATAATCAATAGCTTCTTTTGGTACAACCGAGCAATATTTCATAGCCAGCAGCCCTAAAAAAGGTGGAAAAGGCTGCTTTAAATTAATTGTAAAAACTGAATCGCTTTCTGCTTTAAAATCAGCAACATTTTGTAACACCCATCCTCCTGGAGACGCTACATTCTTATCAAGTAATCTATTAAAAGAATATTCAAAGTCTTGGGCTATTACATTTCTCGTAGAATCTTTTCCAAATAACTCATGCTTATGAAATAACACGTCATTTCTTAACTCAAACTGATAGGTTTTTCCATCTTCAGAAACTGTCCAGTTTTTTGCTATCGAAGGTTGTACTTGTAAACTATCATCCAATTCTACCAATCCATTATACAGCTGATTTACTGCCCAAATATTTCGCTGATCTTTTGCAAAAGCAGGATCTAATGAGGTAATATTTGAATGCTCATTATAGCGAAAAACTTGTTTATCAGTAAAATTACTTTTTTCTTTTTTACAAGAAGTTATAACTAATAAAGCTATAAGAACCAATAAAAAATTATTTATTCTTTCGTCTATTTTTATAGTACGTTTTATCTGCAATGTATATGGTTTTATCAATTTTTGTAAAAACAGTAGATTTATCTTTACTTACTATTTCTAGCTCTTTAATCAAATCTATTTTTTTCTCTACTTCTATTCTCTTCTTTATTTCTTCAATTTCATCAGTAGAAAAAATAAAATCTATTAAGCCATCTTCATAAACAGGTTTTATAAACTTAATAGATGAACTTTTATCCCAAACAACATAGTCATTTCCTAAAATATTAATTAATTGAATCATATAAATTGGATCTGTTGCCGAAAATAAACTTCCTCCAAATATAGATCCCACATAATTCTTATTTTTATAACTAATAGGAATTTTCACTTTCACATTCAATAAGTCATCAGATACATATATTATTTTTCCTGTAGACCTTTTGTACATGGGAGATAAGTTAAACCCATACTTAAATATGGTACTTTTCTTAAAAAACTTACTTAAAAATTTATTTAGTGCTGCATACATAAATTTACTATCTATCTATTAACCTTTTTCAACCCCATACTCTCGTTCAACTTTACATATACGCAGTTGATATTTTTTATACCACCTTTCTCTTCCTTTATTTCTAGCTTCAGTATACTCAACATTATTTTTCCATTTTACAATAGCATCCAAACTTTCCCAATAAGAAACCGTAATGCCTACATTGCTCCTTGTCGACTCAACACCTAAATACCCATCTTGCTCTTTAGCTAAATTGTCCATTTTTTCAGCCATTTCATAATATCCTTCTGTATCATCTGAAAGAGTTGTCGTGAAAATTACTGCGTAATACGGAAGTTTTAAATTATCTACTATCATAAAATTAGTTCATATTTAGTTTCTGGTAAGCCAATATCGTCACTTATAAATTTCTCTATCGCAACAAAGTTGAATCGTTCTAATATTTTAGCGGAAGCAACATTTTTATCCACCACACACCCTATAAGTTTTTTCATTCCTACCGATTTACAGTACTTTATTAATCCTTCACAAAGTTCAGTTGCAAAACCATTTCCCCAGTATCGTTCTATAAACCTATATCCTATTTCATCATTGCCTTCTTCATCTTTTACCAAAGCAACCGTACCCAAAAATTCATTGTCTGACTTACATTCTATGGCATATATACAAAAATCATTTTCTTTATTAGTATATCGTGCTATAAGTTGTTCTAAATCCTCTTTACTTTCTTCTAAATTTTTAGGTTCCCCTGTTGCATATTGCAATACTTTCGGATTGCTTTCTAGCTCATAAAAAGGTTCTATATCAACAACTTGAAGCTTTCGAATAAGTAATCTTTTCGTTTCAAAAATCATGAATATTATCGTACTTTTGCAAACCCAAAACTGCTTTAAGCAGTCGTAGATTAAATAAACTATACGAACTTCTAAAAAATTAAAGACTTGTACAAGGCTTTTGTTTTTTATTTAGGATAGAAAAAAGATGAATGTAGATAAGAAAGTAGCTTTTTACACCTTAGGTTGTAAATTAAATTTTTCAGAAACCTCAACCATTGCCAGAAACTTTGTTAATAAAGGGTTTGAGCGTGTTGAGTTTGAAGAGGAAGCTGATATATATGTGATTAATACTTGTTCGGTAACAGATAATGCTGATAAACGCTTTAAGAGTATTGTAAAATCTGCTTTAAAGAAAAATGAAGAAGCTTTTGTTATTGGTGTAGGATGTTATGCACAATTAAAGCCAGAAGAATTAGCTGCTGTTGATGGTGTAGATTTGGTATTGGGTGCTACGGAAAAGTTTAATGTAACTAGCTATATTAACGACTTAACCAAAAATGATATTGGTGAAGTACATTCTTGTGAAATTGAAGATGCCGATTTTTATGTAGGTTCGTATTCTATTGGAGATCGTACCCGTGCTTTCTTAAAAGTGCAAGATGGTTGCGACTACAAATGTACTTACTGTACCATTCCGCTAGCTCGTGGAATTTCTCGAAGTGATACTTTAGAAAATGTATTGAAAAATGCCAAAGAAATTTCTGAAAAAGGGATTAAAGAAATTGTTTTAACAGGAGTAAATATTGGTGACTACGGAAAAGGTGAATTCGGTAACAAAAAGCACGAACATACCTTTTTAGAGTTGGTACAAGCTCTCGATAAAGTAGAAGGAATTAACCGTTTACGAATCTCTTCAATTGAACCTAACTTATTAAAAGATGAAACAATTGATTTTGTTTCCAACTCAAATACGTTTGTTCCTCATTTTCACATTCCTCTACAATCAGGAAGTGACACACTTTTAAAGAAAATGAAGCGTCGCTATTTACGTAAAGTATATACTGATAGAGTTGCAAAAATTAAGGAAGTAATGCCTAACGCTTGTATTGGTGTAGATGTTATTGTTGGGTTCCCTGGTGAAACAGATGAATTATTTTTAGAAACCTATAACTATTTAGCTGATTTAGATATTTCTTACTTACACGTTTTCACGTATTCTGAAAGACCAAATACTGAAGCCATTGAAATGTATGGTGTGGTTCCAAAGAAAACACGTGCAAAACGAAGTAAAATGCTGCGCGGATTATCTGTTAAAAAACGTAGAGCTTTTTATGAAAGTCAGTTAGGTAACACGTTAACTGTTTTATTTGAAAGTGAAAACAAAGAAGGGTATATCCATGGATTTACCGAAAACTACGTAAAGGTTAAAGCTCCTTGGAATCCTGAATTAGTAAATACATTACACACAGTTACGTTAACAAAAATTGATGAAGATGGTTTAGTTCGTTTTGATTTTGTGGATACTGAAGTTATTGCTTAACTTGTCAACTAGTTCACTCAATCAAAAAAACTACCTATGAAGTATTTATTATACTCTTTTTTAGCTACAGGAATCTCTTGTGGTATTCCAAAAAAAGGTTCTGAAACTAAACTAGCTGAGCCTACTGAAAAAGTAATAATTGCTAAAGAAGAAGCTACTAAACCTATAGCTTCTCAAAATCAACTGATTGTTGTTCTTAAAAACGCTAAAAGTATTGATGATGTAAAATCACTTATAAAAAATAGCGGTTTAACTTGGAGTAAAATGGCTTATGAAACAGATGCTTCAAAAATAGGTATTGTTGAAGTTCCAGAAGGGAAACGTGATTTTTGGATTGATAAATTACAAGAAAGTGGTGAGTTCAGATTGATTGATGCCAATACGGAAGAAAAATTAACTAACATTATTTCCGAAGAAAAAAACAATCTATTAAGAATTACTAAAACTCAATGTTTTGGTGACTGCCCAGTATATACTGTTTCCATTGATAAAGAAGGAAGCGTTGTTTACAACGGAGTAGAATATGTACTTGTAAAAGGTATTCAGAAATTTACGCTTTCTGAAAAACAACTACAAGAGTTAAACGAAAAACTTGCTAAAAAGGATTTTAAAAATTTTAAAGACGCTTATAACAATCCTAGAATACCCGATTTATCTAGTACCTATATAGTTCATGATGGAAAACAAATCTTAATTCGCTTATGGAAAGATATTCCTGATGAACTTATTGATATACATGAATACATAGATGGTATTTTATTAGACAAAAAGTTTATTGAATAATGCCTAAAACTCACCTATATTTTGTTCCTGGTTTAGCTGCCAATACCAAAATATTTGAGCGTATTTCTTTACCAGAAGAACATTTTGAATTACACTTTTTAGATTGGATGCTTCCAACATCTATCGATGAAAGTATTGAAGAATACGCCCAACGATTGTGTGCTAAAATCCAACATAAAAACCCTGTATTAATTGGAGTTTCTTTTGGAGGTATTATGGTACAAGAAATGAGTAAAATTATTAATTGTAAAAAAATAATTATAATTTCTAGTGTTAAGAACAATAAAGAGTTTCCTAAACGTTTTAAATTAGCACAAATAACAAAAGCCTATAAACTTTTCCCTTCTAAAGTTATTTCTAATATTGAAAGTTATGAACGTTACTTTTTTAATGATTATTTAAAAAAACGAGCTGAGCTATATAAAATATATTTATCCATAAGAGATAAAAAGTATTTGCAATGGGCTATATACAACGTATTACATTGGGAACAAGAAAAATCGATTCCTGGAATAATACATATTCATGGAAAAAAAGACGAGGTTTTTCCTATAAAGTATATCAAAAACGCAATTGAAGTTGAAAATGGTACACATGTGATGATACTGACAAAGGCAAAAACTATTTCTGAAATATTAAAAAAGGAATGTTTTTTGATGGATTAATACCATTACACAACTTGACAAAAACTAAAAGAACAAATGAACAAATCAATCCGCTTCTTATCTATCTTAACTATAGTATTTGTTGGAATTTTATTTACCAATACTATAAGTAAATCAAACGAACCTACCATTAAAAATGTGGCAGAAAGCTATGAGGTTAAAGCTTTAAAACTACCTAACGATTTAAATTTAGCTGGAGAACGAGTTCCTATTGAAAAACCTGACATTAGAGAACGAATGGATCGCGAGCTATTGGTAAACACTTATTGGCAGTCTAACGGATTGTTACTTATAAAACGTGCTAATAAATACTTTCCTATTTTAGAACCTCTACTAGAAAAATATGGCTTACCTGACGATTTTAAATTTTTAGCCTTGGCTGAAAGTGGATTTATTGATGAAACATCACATGCGGGCGCTGCTGGTATGTGGCACTTTATGAAGCAAACAGGAAGAGAATATGGATTAGAAATTAATAGTAATGTTGATGAACGTTACCATATAGAAAAATCTACCAAAGTAGCTGCTGAATATTTAAAGAAATCAAAAGAACGTTTTGGTTCATGGACACTTGCAGCTGCAGCTTACAATGCGGGTAACTATGGTGTTTCTAGAAGATTAGATGAGCAAGGAGTAACTAGTTATTACGATGCTTTATTACCTGATGAGACTGAACGTTACGTTTTTAGAATCTTGGCTTTAAAAGAGATTATATCTAACCCAGAAAAATACGGTTTCTCTTTTGATAAAGAAGATCTATACACACTACCTGAAACTTATACTGTAAAAGTAGATACTGCTATTACTAATATTGCTTTGTTTGCTAAAAAGTTCGGAACTACATACAAAGACCTGAAGCTACATAATTCTTGGTTACGTGAAAATAAGTTAAATAACCGTAGTAGAAAACTATACGAAATAAAAATCCCTGTTCAATAATGAGTAAAGTAATGCCTTATTTTTATCTTATTTTTGGTATTGTAATATTATTTGATGGTATTGTTCAATTCTTAGAAAATAAAGAAATATACAAATTGCTTTTTTCATGGACTACAACTGATAAATATTTTTATTTAGGTATAAAAATTATCTTTAGTTTATTCTTCTTTTTTACTGGATATAAGAGATTTAAAGCAAAAGCATAAAATAAAAAAGCTCATTCTTTCGAATGAGCTTTTTATTTATTCACAACTTATTTTCTATTGAAAATCAGTGTTTAATTTTATGTAATCTAAGAATTCACGCTTGGTTTCTTTGTTTTTAAATGCTCCACCAAACTCAGCAGTTACTGTACTACTTTCAATATCTTTAATTCCTCGTGAATTAACGCATAAATGTTTAGCATCTATAACACAAGCAACATCTTGCGTTCCTAATGCTTCTTGCATTGCTTGTACTACTTGCATTGTTAAACGCTCTTGCACTTGCGGACGCTTAGCATAATACTCTACAATACGATTCATCTTAGATAAACCGATTACTTTACCATTTGAAATATACGCAACGTGAGCTCTACCAATAATTGGTAATAAATGATGTTCACATGTTGAATATACAATAATGTTTTTTTCAACTAACATTTCACCATACTTGTAGGTATTGTCAAATGTTGATGCCTTTGGTTTGTTTTTTGGGTTTAATCCCATAAACAACTCATTTACGAAAGCTTTTGCAACTCTTTTAGGAGTACCTTGCATGCTATCGTCTGTTAAGTCCATTCCTAGAGTTTCAAGAATTTCTTTAACACTTTCTTGAATTCTTTCTATTTTTTCTTCGTCAGAAATATCGAAAGCATCTGCACGTAAAGGTGTTTTAGCCGACGTAGCAATGTGGTTCTCTCCTATTTCGTCAATTCTATCGTCATTCATTTTGTTGTTGTTCACTTCAAACATTTCTATCTAAAATTAGTAGGGCGCAAATTTACAACATTGTTGGTAATTTACTGCACTTTATTTATCAATTCGTCTAAAGAACAAGTAGTTTGCTCTCCTGTCGACATATTTTTAACAACAAGCGTACCGTTTTCAACAGTGGTAACTACAAACTCTATTTCTCTATTTGTAGCATACTTCCATTGCTTTTTTTGCTGGTTGTTACTGCTTGCCACATCTGGATACATTTCTGACTTAATATTGTTTTGTCTTAATGTTTTTATGGCTTTTATTTTATCTAAACTCTCGTTTTCGTCAAAGTTTAAGAACAATACTTTAGGTTTTGGCAATTCTACTGCTTCAAACAGTCCTAATTCTTCCATAACCAAGTAAATTCTATCCAATCCGAAAGATATTCCTACTCCTGAAACATCTTTTAAACCGAAAATACCTGTCAAGTCGTCATAACGACCTCCACCACCAATAGAACCCATTTTTACACCTTCAGGTGCTGCTACTTCATAAATAGCTCCTGTGTAATAGTTTAATCCTCTAGCTAAGGTTACATCTAATTCTAAGCTTGCCGAAGCTAATCCAATACTTTCTACATTATCAACCACAGTTCTTAAATCGGCCACTCCTTGTAATCCTTCTTCCGACCCTTGTAACATATCCTCTAAAGAAGCTAACTTATCTTGATTACTTCCTGAAAAGTTAAATAACGGATCCACTTTTTCAATGGCTTCAGCAGAAATTCCTTTCTCCAACATCTCCTTAACCACACCGTCTTTTCCTATTTTATCTAACTTATCTAAAGCCACTGTAAAATCAATCAATTTGTCTGATGCTCCAATTACCTCAGCTATTCCAGATAAGATTTTTCGGTTATTGATTTTGATAGTCGTATCATTTAATCCTAACTTACTAAAAACGGTATCATATAATTGCACAAACTCAACTTCTTGCCATAGCGACTTACTTCCTACTACATCGGCATCACATTGATAAAACTCGCGGAAACGTCCTTTTTGAGGTCTATCAGCTCTCCAAACTGGCTGAATTTGATAACGTTTAAACGGAAATATAATTTCGTTTTGGTGTTGTACTACGTAACGTGCAAACGGCACTGTTAAGTCGTAACGCAATGCTTTTTCAGAAATTTTCGACGTAACTTTTTGACTGTCTTTATCTGCCAATAGGTTTTCATCTACTTTCTTTAAATAATCACCTGAATTCAAGATTTTAAAAATCAATCTATCCCCTTCTTCTCCATATTTTCCCATTAATGTAGAAGAGTTTTCAAAACTTGGCGTTTCAATAGGTTGAAATCCGAAATTTTCAAACGAATGTCTAATCGTATTAAAAATATAGTTTCTCTTTGCTACTTCCGTTGATGAAAAATCTCTTGTTCCTTTTGGGATTCCTGGTTTCATTTTTTTTGTTAATTATGAATTATGAATTTTTAATTATGAACTTATTGATAATTCGTAATTAAAAATTCGTAATTTGATTTGCGTTTTAGCCTGCAAATATCCGAAAAAATATGAAGAAAAATGTTATTTAGCTCTCGCTTTATTTTTGCGCTTTAAACGGTAAATCGTAGCATTTAACTCAAAACCTAGAAGCAGAATAATTGCGTTTAACCATACAAAAAGCATTAAAATCAATAAGGTTCCTATTGAACCATATAATTGGTTATACTGAGCAAATTTCACTACATAAATTCCGAATAAGTAAAACGTAAACATCGAAACAACAGTGGTTAAAATAGCTCCTGGAGAAAAGAATTTTACATCTTTACCTTGCTTGGTTCCGTATCTAAAAAGTAAGGATACAATGGTAAAAATCATTACAAGAAACAAGAAACCTCTTCCGTAGTAAAACAAATCTAAATCTCCTGTATTTAACCACCCAAACTTATGGATTCTTGTCAATGCTATTTGATAAAAGATAATCAGTGTTACGGTAACGATTAAGAAAAAAGACATAAGTAACGATACGCCTAAAGAAATAAAATAGGCTTTAAAAACACTTCTCATTTCTTTTACATGATAAGAATATTCAAATCCACCAAATATAGCATTTACTCCGTTAGTCATTAAAAAAATAGAAGCTAAAAAACCGAATGATAACAATCCGCCATATTGATTGTTAATAATATCTTTTATCACAAAATCTACCGCTTCAAAGGTTTTAGGTGGCAATGCTTCTTGCATTAATGAAAGTAGCCCTTCTTGAAAACCTTCAATCGGGATGTATGGAATGAGTGTTAAAATGAATAATAAGAATGGAAAGATTGCCATAAAGAAACTAAAAGCAATACCTCCTGCCCTTGTTGTTAATGCTCCTTTTACAATACCGATAACATACATTTCGAGTACATCATACAAAGACATTCCTTCTAACCCCGGAATTTTAATTTTCTTTCCAAAGGCTACCAACCTGTTTATTACTGGAATCTTTTCAAGGTTATCTTCTATTGGTTTTGTCATTTTCTTTTGTTTGTAGTTAGCTTTTTGCTCTTGGCTTCTAGCTTTTAATTTAGCAACTTTTTAACTTCACTTCTCAGCATCTTTGCCACTTCAATAACCCCAACCACATTACTCCACCACAATATCATATTTATATAACAATCCTACAATATTCTCATTGGAAAATTTAGCTTTTTTAATACTATTATTTTCAGGATCTATTGCAAAATTAGTGGCAGTTGTAAGATCTACTTTTTCTAAATTCGTCTGATCAAAAATTGCTCCTTTTAAATCACAATCTTTAAAGAGACCTCTACTTAAATCAGCTTCAACAAAATCTACTTCTTGCAAATTACAACTTATAAATTTTGTAGTAGGAATTTTTAATTGGTAAAAAGAAGATAAGTTTAGTTGGCAGTTATGAAAGCTCATTTCTAACAAAAAGTTATTGCATTCATTAAACTTTACCCCAACCATTTTACAATTTTCAAAAGTGCAATCTTTAAAAAAAGTGTGGTTTACCACTGTATTGCTAAAATTACAGTTGATAAACTCACACTCTAAAAATTCAATATTTGAAGCATGTACGTTCTCGAAATTGCAATTCTCGAACGTACAGCTGTCATATTCTCCTTTGTTGATTTTTGTTAGTGTAAAATCAACTTTTGTAAATGTTTCGTTATCAAAAAAGTCATTCATTTATTGTAACCCTCTCGCTTTTAACATTGGTTCAGCTTGTGGATCTCTTCCTGCGAAAACTTTATACATTTCTGCATAGTCCATTGTGTTTCCTTTCGATAAGATTTGCTCTCTAAACTTCTGACCGTTTTCTCTAGTTAACAATCCGTTGTTTTTAAACCAATCGTACGCATCGTGACTTAACATTTCTGTCCATAAATACGAGTAGTATCCTGCACCATATCCTCCGCTAAAAATATGCGCGAAATATGTTGAACGGTATCTTGGTGGCACCTCATCAATCTTTAACTTCATTTTAGCTAATGCTTCTTCTTCAAATTTAGCTACATCTTCAATGTTCGTATCTGCTGATATGGTGTGCCATTGCATATCTAAATTAGAAGATGCTAAGTTTTCAATAATTGAATACCCTTGATTGAACGTTCCTGCATTCTTAATTTTTTGTAATAACGCATCTGGAATCACTTCTCCTGTTTTATAATGTAAGGCGTAATTATTTAATACCTCTGGATGTGTTGACCAATTTTCATTGAATTGCGAAGGAAACTCAACAAAGTCTCTTGCCGTACTTGTTCCTGAAATTGATGCATATTTTTGATTTCCGAATAAACCGTGTAACGCATGTCCGAACTCATGGAAGGTAGTTTCTACATTATCAAAGCTGATTAATGCTGGTTCTCCTTCTGCTGGTTTAGGGTAGTTACAAACGTTGTAAATTACTGGTTTTTGTCCTCTTAATTTAGATTGTTTTACAAAAGCTCCCATCCACGCGCCACCGCGCTTACTGTCTCTTGCAAAGAAATCTCCATAGAATAATCCTAACTTGCTTCCGTCTTCTTCAAAGATTTCATACACTACTACATCTGGGTGATAGGTAGGAATGTCGGTACGTTTTTTAAAGGTGATTCCGTATAATTTTGTAGCTGCATAAAACACCCCTTTTTCTAATACATTGGTTAACTCAAAGTACGGTTTTACCTCGTCTTCATTTAAGTTGTATTTAGATTTACGCACTTTTTCAGCAAAATGATTCCAATCGTATGGTGCTAAAGTAAAATCGTTTCCTTCTTTGTTGATTTCTGCTTGAATCTCTTTCGTTTCAGCAGCTACTTTTGATAACGACCCTGGAATTAATCCGTTGAACATTTCAAAAACTTTATCTGGTGTAGATGCCATTGTTCCTTGTAAACTCCAGCTTGCATAGTTGTCAAAACCTAAGATTTGCGCTTTTTTAGCACGTAACGATGCCATTTTCTTTACCAAGTCGCTTGTGTTATACTCACCTGCATCTGTTCTGTGAATTGATTTTTCAAACAATTCTTTACGAACTTCTCTGTTTTCTAAAGTTTGTAATAAAGGTTGTTGTGTGGTATTAATCAGTTGGATTTCGTACTTTCCGTCTTTTTCTAAACCTTTAATTGCTTCTTCTGAAAGTCCTTTTAACTGCTCTTTATCGGTAACTGTTAAACCTCCTTTTTTACTCGCGTCTAATAACTTTTTTCCGAAGTCGTTAGATAAACTTGCTAACTCAGCATTGATTTCTTTTAACTCGTTTTTCTTTTCTTCAGATAAGTTTGCTCCTGCTTTTACAAAGTTTTTGTAATACTCTTTTACCAAGTGTTTAGACTCAGCATCTAAATCAAGATTTTCTACATTATCGTGTACCGCTTTAATTTTTTCAAACAACTTAGTGTTTAATAAAATTTCATCGTTGTGTTTAGAAAACTTAGGCGCTAATTCTTTTTGATTTTCTTTAATCGTATCATTTGTATGCGCTCCTGCTAATGCATAAAAAACCGATGTAGCATTGTCTAATGTTTTACTACTTTCCTCTAACGCTACAATGGTATTTTCAAAAGTTGGCGCTTCAGTGTTTGCTACAATCTTAGCAATCTCTTCATTTTGAACTTCCATACCTTTTAAAATTGCAGGCATAAAGTGTTCGTTCTTTATTTTAGTAAAATCTGGTGCTCCAAAATCTAAAGAACTTTTTACTAATAATGGATTTTCTACCATGTTTGAAGTGGTTTCTTTTTTAGTTTGCTCTGTTTTACACGACATAGCTACTACTAGCGTTGCTATGAGTAATAGTTGTTTTTTCATCTGTTTATTTTTATTGTTTTTTATTGGTCAGATGTAACCTTTGATACTTAAAATAATCATTCTGCTGAATATTTAATGATTATTTAAAGCATATCGGTTTCATGAGTTTTGGTCTTTATTATTCAAATTAAAGTGAACGTAATTACCTGTTAAGATTACTTCGTTTCACTCGTAATGACTATTCTTTATTAATCAACAGCTTTTAAGCTTAAATCCATATTGTAAACTGAATGTGTTAAGGCTCCAGACGAAATAAAATCAACCCCACACTCTGCATATTCTCTAATGGTCTTTTCATTAATTCCTCCAGAAGATTCTGTTAAACATTGCTCTCCAATCAACTCAACTGCTTTACGGGTATCCTCATAATTAAAGTTATCTATCAAAATTCTGTATACACCTTCGTTTTGTAAAATCTCTTCAATTTCTTCTAGGCTTCGTGCTTCTACAATTATTTTAATATCCAGCCCTTTTTCAGCTAAATACTTCTTAGTTTTCGTAATAGCTTGTGTAATTCCGCCAGCAAAATCAATGTGATTGTCTTTAATCATTACCATATCGTATAAAGCAAATCGGTGATTTTCACCACCACCTATTTTTACCGCCCATTTTTCCAAAGCACGGATTCCTGGTGTGGTTTTACGAGTGTCTAACACCTTGGTTTTGGTTCCTTCTAACAAATTGGCAAAAAACTTAGTTTTGGTTGCAATAGCACTCATACGTTGCATTGCGTTTAGTACCAAACGTTCTGCCATTAAAATAGACTGTGATTTTCCTGATACATAAAAAACAATATCTCCGTACTTTACAGGTGAACCATCATTAATCAACGTTTCTACTTTTAAATCGGCATCTACATAGTTAAACACCATTTTAGCAAATTCTACTCCGGCTATTATACCTTCGTCTTTTACTAATAATTTTGCTTTTCCTGTTGCATCGGCAGGAATGCATGATAATGATGTATGGTCCCCATCTCCTATATCTTCTCTAATAGCATTTGCTATAATTAAATCTAACTCTTTATTAAATTGTTCTTGTGAAATCATAGTATTGAATTGTTGAGGTAAAAATACAATTATTTTTAGTTCTCTGTTTTTAGTTTACTGCTTATTGTTGTGTAATTTTTACCGTTTCTTTACTTACAAAATTCTAAACCTGTTACAGGTTGTTTTTCATTTTTCTACTACTTTCTGTGTATGGTATGTGTTTAGTTTACTTTCTCCTATCATGGTTTATTAGTTTTCTTTGCTTGTCTATAGAAAAAACACTTTTTCTTAGGAATTTTTTAGTTATTGCATTTAAATTAGTTCTCGATAGTTCTAATGAGCGAAGTCGACGTACGATTTTCGTACCTCAAAATCACTCGAACTGACAGTTTTCTATATTCCTGTCTCTAAAGGCATCAACTGGTTTGAAACTCTTGATTTATTTTCTTGCTTTTACGACTGTTTTTTACTCCTTCTTGTTTGTTTTTTATATTTTGCTTTCTAAAACTAACCGATTTTTTTTAAACTTACGTGTTGTAAAGATTAAAAAATTTTCTTTCAACTTATAACTAATCTTATATCATGGCTATAAACTATCCTTTTAGTCTTCCGTTAAAACATAATTTTGCTGAGTTTGTACACTACAACGGTTTATTTCTTCCGCATGAAACGGATAGAGTTTTGAATTTATAGATTGATAATCAAAAAATTAAGGCTTCGGTTAGCGGATCTGACACTTATGATGATGAGCTTAGAAAAAGTGATGTGATGTTTATCAAAAATACGCCTGAAACTGAATGGATTTACAACCGATTGGCAGGTTTGGCTATTCATTGTAATAACGAACGATATTGGTTTGATTTGTTAGGTTTTCACAATAATTTACAATTGGCTAGCTATACTGAGGGTGACTTTTTTGATTGGCATTTGGATTTTGGTGCAGGTGAATTTCTGATAGAAAACTGAGTATTATCCTGATGAGTATGAGGGCGGTGATTTACAGTTTATGTTGAATCAAAAAATTGTAAGGGTCCCTAGAGAGAAAGGTACCATCATTGTTTTTCCTTCTTTTATGATGCATTGTGTAACTCCTATTACTAAAGGGGTTCGTAAGTCTATTGTAGGTTGGGTTGCAGGTCCTCCGTATTGGTAGGTTATTAAAAGGATTTATGGAATCCCTTAAGAATTTGTAAATACTTTGTATTAGGTTAGCAGGAATTGAATAATTAATTAAAAAATAACTGTAACTCGTTAATAACTTTTCTTTTTGGTAAAGCATTGGTTTTACTATATTTGATAACGTATAAAAATTGCTAAACTTTACGATATCCCATACTATTCTCCGGATAAAACAACTAAAGTTTGACATATAACGAGTTATGTGTTATTTAAACTCAACTATACAAATATTAACAAATTTAAAATAATAATGAAAAAACGAATTTTATTTCTTTTTAATAACAATTTCAACTCTTAATTCTTATTCACAAGTCTCTTTTGAAAAAGGGTATTATATTGATAATACGAATCAAAAAATTAATTGTCTAATAAAAAATATTGATTGGAAAAATAACCCAACTGAATTTGAATATAAACTATCCGAAAATAGTGAATCTAAAAAAACAACTATAAAAACAATTAAAGAATTTGGTATTGATAATATTTCAAAATATGTAAGAAGTAATGTTAATATTGATAGGTCTAGCGAGAGCATCAATAATTTAAGCAATGACAAAAATCCTATATTTAAAGAAGAAGAGCTTTTTTTAAAAGTATTAGTTGAAGGTAAGGCTACCTTATATCAATATGTTGATAATAACTTAAAAAGATATTTTTATAATAAAGAGAACTCTAATATTGAACAATTAATCTTTAAAAGTTATAAAACATCTGAGAATAATGTTGGCAAAAACAATAAATTTAGACAACAGTTATTTGTTGATTTAAAATGTCCTAATTTCAAAACCAGTAAAATTGAAAATGTAGAATATAAGAAAAATAGTTTAGTGCGATTTTTTACTGAATACAGCAAATGCCATAATAACGAATTAATTAATTTCGAACCAAAACAAAAAAGAGATTTATTTAATTTGACAATCAGACCTCGTATAAATAGTTCTTCATTAACAATACAAAACTCTGTTTCTAATTCTAGAAATATTGATTTTGAAAATAAAATAGGGTTTGGGTTTGGATTAGAGGCTGAGTTTATTTTACCTTTTAACAAAAACAAATGGGCAATTACAATTGAGCCAACTTATCAAAGTTTCAAGTCTGAAAAAACAACTAATGTAAATAATGTTTCTGGAGGAGTATTAATAGCAAATGTTGATTACAGTTCCATTGAAGTCCCAGTAGGTTTAAGACATTATTTCTTTCTAAATAATAATTCTAAAATTTTTATAAATGCTTCTTACATCTTTGATATAAGTTCAAAATCATCAATTGAATTTACAAGGGATGATGGTTCAAATTTAAACTCATTAGAAATTGAGACAAGAAATAACCTAGCTATGGGAATTGGCTATAAACATAATAATAAATATAGTTTAGAAGCAAGGTTTCAAACCAATAGAGAGATTTTAGGAAACTATTCCTTTTGGAGTTCAAATTATAAAACACTATCAATAATATTTGGATATTCATTTTTCTAAAAAAAACAACACATAACAAAGAACTGAGGTAAAAAACAAGTAAATTTTATACTTTTTTAAACCAAAGTACTTTTATAATTTGCATCATAAGGCAAACCACTTTTTACTATTGCAAAAGCTTGTTTTAGTAGCTTATTACACACCGCTATTAAAGCAAGTTTTTTACTCTTACCCTTAGCTACAATTCGGTCATAAAGTTCTCTACATGTTTTGTTGTATTTACAAGCATTAAAACTACACATAAACAATAAATTTCTAAGCTTTGGATTCCCCATTTTACTTATGCGTGGTCTTCCTTTTATACTACTGCCTGACTCTCTAATAACAGGAGTTATACCTGCGTAACTGCACAGCTCCTTTGCCGAAGTAAAGCGCTTAAATCCATCGGTAAAAACTAATAACTTTAATGCTGTTTTACCTCCTATTCCTGGAATAGACTTTAATAAAGTCTCCTCTTCTTGATAGCTCTTTTTTACATTCTATAGCAACAAATCTTCTAATTTAACCATCTCTTTTTGTATATTTTTTAGCTGTATTTTTAAGGAACTAACTACCAATTTCGATGGAGTTCCTAATACTGATTCGCCATGAAGCTTATTCTTTAATTGAGTAAATTGTTTCGTGTAAACACTCAACAAACGTACTATTTGTAAACATTCTTGTTGATCCTTGCTTTCTCCTTTCCATATAGAAGGAGCTTGACTTACGCCATAATTATATAACTGTTTTGCATCACTCTTATCCGTCTTTACTTTTGATAAACTCATTTGAATAAAACGTTTTATCTTCAACGGATTTTCTACTGATACCAAAACTCCTTTTTCTGTTAAAAAATAAGCTAATCGTACATGATAATACCCTGTGCTTCCATTATACAATGAGTTAAATCACTTGTGATTAACAACAGCTCTTTAAAGCCTGATGCATCATTTTTAAACTGATACCAATTACCTTGATAATCATACACATCTAAAACATCTTTACTTACATCGATTCCTAAAAATTGTTTATTTTTACTCATAAGAAAAAAGGATTGGAAAGAAAATAACTACTATCAATTCAACAACTTGAAATCGAGATCTTGGTCTCACAGAACTGAACGAATTTAAAGTAGTAAAGCGTAGGGATTATCAATGTTGACGAAATCTAGGTTTCAACGTATATCATAACCTTACTCTACGCTTTTTTCTTTCTGGTTTTTATTACTAAATTTAAACAATTGCTAACTTAAGATGTATAAATTCAATTGCGGCTGAATTTCCTATGGAAATTCAGCCGCAATTTTCTATCTTTCAGTTTCAATCGGAAAATCGTGCCGATTTTCCGCAACTGAAATTTATACGCTAACGTTAGCTACAATTTTGACCAACCCACAACCTTAATTTCCTGAAATTTAAAAATTCATTTGTCGAAATCAAAAATATTATTACATTTGTATTATTCAACTTGTTTAATACAAATAAAATAATAATGAAAAATGATAAAAAACTAAATGAATTATTGCTTTCTTGGGAAAACACATATAAAAAAGGTCAATTGACACTTTGGATTTTTATGGCTCTTCAAGAAAGCAAAAAGTATGTTGATGAAATTAAAAACTTCATTGAAAAGAAATCGGACGGAACAATTAGTTGCGAAGAGCAAAGTCTATACAGAGCATTGAGAAAATACGAGCATATCGATGTTTTGACTTACGACTTGAAAGAAGGAAATAAAGGTCCTGACAGAAAGTACTATTATTTGACAAATCTCGGCCAAGAACTTTTCAATCAATTTGTCGATAGAAATATCAAACTATTCTACTCAACCGAAATTAAAAACATTTTAAAATTAAACGAACAATGAAAACAATTACACAATATTTATTAAGATTTGCATTGACTGCAACCGTGCTGACCATAATTTTTAGATATTTTTTGAGTTATGGAATTGAAAATCAATCTGGAATCTTAATTACAATTTCAGCAGTAACTTACGGACTACTAATGTTTGCATCGGGTTGGTATTTTGGACGCAAAGACGGAGAATATTTACCAATATATGATGTCGGATTCAGATTCCATCTAACAACTTATTTAATTCACAACGGAATATCTCTTTTATGGATTGGACTTGGATTCGGCTCAAAATATGAAAATTTGAATGTATCTATCTTGGTTGCGGTTTATTGGGGAATATTTCTTCTAATTCACTTTGCTTTCTTCCTTTGGGCAAGAAAAAATTCAATAAACAATCTCGACAAAGAAGATATTTTTGAATAAAAAACTGTAGCTAACAATGTGTATGAGCAATAGCGGGTTAAGTGCTTAATTCAAGGTTATTGCATTCTTTGTCGCTACTTGCAAATTCATTAACTTTTTTGTAAAATTAGCAGATAAACTTTGCAAGCAGCTAACGTCAGTCTAAATTGAAAAGTTCGGATTTCCTACTCAGCTACTGCTCATACACGTATTCCAAGGTAAAAAACAAGTTTTTTTTAGAAATTTACTGCTGCTATATTTACAAAGAGAGTACCTCTTTTAATTACTGCAAAACTGCGTGCTAAAATTTTATTTCTAACGTTGTTTAATGCAATCATTTTATGTTTGCCTTCCTCTAACTTTCTGTGATAATAATTCTTTAACTCCTGATCAGACTGTATCGCTGAAACAGCAGCCATACTTAATAATGTCTTCATTTTTCTATCGCCTATATAGTGGCTTTGTTTTCGTCGCCTAATAGAGCTTCCTGAGCTATATTCAAATGGGGCGATTCCACAATAACTTGAAAATGAACGCCAGTTGTTAAATTTCATAAAATTGGATGTATGATAAAGTAATTGACAACTTAATATCAGACCTACTCCTTTTACAGTCCTTAACAACTCATAGTTGTGCTGTAACTTATCATCTGTCTTTAATAATTCTTTCATACGTTTCTCTATAGATAATACTTGCTTGTCAATGTACTTTATTGAGCGTTCTAATATCTTACAACAAGGGGCTGTTGACCGACTTGAAAGCAAATGCTTTTGCTCTTTTAAAGTAGATTTTAAACCACTACGGTCTCTTACCATTTGATCTCGCAAAGCTAAAAGCCTACCAATCTCTTGAAACTCTTTTGGCTTTACATTACTGGGTTCTAATTCTTCTCGGTACATCCATCCAAATCGGGCAATCATGTAGGAATCTAGTTTATCTGTCTTCTCTCTAGCAAGACCTGTACTACGTTTAATTCGCATAGGGCTTTCTTCTACATAAATAAGTGATAGTGACGACAAAAAAACCGATAGCTTTAAGGAATAATTCCCTGTATTTTCAAAACAGAAAAAATACTCTGATGTTTCTAAATGTCGTTTAATCAATCGGATAAGCTCTTTATATCCCTCTTCATCATTTGAAAATACCGCATGTTGCCTACTGTTGTATAAGGTGGCATCAATGGTCTTTTTTGATACATCAATCCCAATCACATCTCTTACTTTTTTCATATATTTAAAAAATTAATGATTAATGACGTTTTGCAACTATTTCCTTTAATGAGCCATAGTGGCTAGGTATTCCAAGTAGTTCAACTAAACGTCGTGCAAGAAGTAGAGAGGACTATTACGTGTAATAGGTATTACCTATAGACCGTTCGAGTTCTCCTCTCTACTCTTGTTAAATTTAATAATATCAAAGTAAAGAAAACCGTTAACCATAATAAAAACACCAACTGTAACAACCGAAAATTTATTCAGTCCTTACAATTAAAGAGATTAAATGAACATAACACGAACTCTAGTTATATTACTTACAATACTGCCAACATTTGGATTTTGCCAAAATTTAGATGCCCAAATAGACAAAATTTATCAAGTAGAAGATAACACACCTGGTTACTCTATTATAATCACTAAAGGCAAAGAAATTTTGATAGAAAAACAATATGGAATTTCTAATTTGGATTATGACATACCAACAACAAATAAAACAGTTTTCGACATTGGTTCAATTGCTAAACAATTTACTGCTTACGCAATACTATTACTAGAAGAACAAGGTAAATTATCCATTAAAGAACCTGCCTATAAATACATCAAAAATCTACCTCGTTACCAAAAGGGAAATCCAACCATTGAGCAATTATTGAATCAAACAAGTGGCATTAAAGAAGTCGATGGCATTGCGGGAATTGCGGATTTAGGCAGAAATGATTTACTTACTCAATCCCAAATGATGAATTTCATTACAAAAACGAAATCATTAAATTTTAGACCAGGAGAGTATTTTCAATACACCAATTCAAACTATATTTTACTTGCTGATATCATATCCAAAGTTTCTGAGAAATCTTTTGCGGATTTCATGCAAGAAGATGTTTTTGAACCATTTGGAATGGAAAATACCATAAAGAAAACAAGCACTTATACTATAATTAAAAACAGGGCAATTGGATATATAGAAGATGAAGGCAATTTCTACAAAACACACTTACACGCCTTTATTTACAATGGAGACGGGCAAGTACTTACCACCCCAAAAGATATGTTTAAGTGGCATTTAGGTTTACAGAAAGTGAAAAACCAATACCCTGAATTGTATAAAAAAATGCACACCAAAGCCAAGTTAAATAATGGTAATATTCTCGATTATGGTTTAGGCGTAGAATTTGAAACTCATAATAACTATCAAGCATTTGGTTTTGACGGAATGATATTAGGTGGCTTTGTATCCAAGTATCTTTATTTTCCAAAATTAGATATGATGTTTTTCACTACGCAAAATACGTTTGATTCAGATTTTGAAGAACAATTTTTTCAGTTAGTTAACTTATACATTCCGAACAATAATTTTAATAATAAATCGAAAAATAGCGAAAGTGAGAAAAAAGTAAAGCTTTCAAAAAAAGAGCTAAAATTGTATGAAGGAAACTATCTTTTTGCAGGTAGCGATGTCGAGACTATCAAAATGAACAAAATACAACTTAACAAAGATGAGCTAACTGTACTTACGACTGATGGAGAAGAAATAACAAGATTAAAGCCTATTGGAAATCATCAATTTATGTTTAATGATAAATTAGTTGTTTTTGACATAGAGTCTAATAAAAAAAGTTATAAATATTATGATTCTGAAAACGAATTACCTTGGCTATTTAAAGAATACAATCCTACTACTTACAACGAAAAGCAATTAAAAGAATTTGAAGGACAATACTTTAATGCAGATTTTCAAATCAGTAAAAAAATCAAACTAATAGACGGTAAACTTTTTGTTTTTAGCAGAAATGGTGCTTGGAAAAATGAAATAGAACCACTTTGCAAAGATGCTTTTGACTATTCATCAGACGTAATAACCTTCATAAGAGATGACTATAAAAAAATAACTGGTTTGAAAATTATGGGAATTGAATTTGAAAAAGTATAATTACTATGGCTAACAATTTGTATAAGTAATAGTGGTTTAAGTGATAAAACAAACGTCATTGCATAGCCGAAAGGTTAGTGAGTAAAAATCCGCTACTACTAATACACAAATACGTTAGGAACAATTAATTTGACTCTAGTTTAGCAAAACCAACTGTCTTACGATAAATATCAGGTGATACTCCTACCTTCTTTTTAAAAAAACGACTGAAATAGAATTCATCGTCATAACCTAAAAAAGCAGCAACTTGTTTCACTGGTTTAGAAGTTAGATAAAGTTCTCGTTTCGCCTCAATAATGATCCTATTTGAAATTAAGGATGAAGTCGTTTGATTGAGGTATTTCTTGACGATACCGGCTAAAGTTTTAGGACTTACACTTAGTTCATCTGCGTATTCTTGGGGAGAATGGAGTTTGCAATAATTACTCTCTATTGCATCGACTAAATTCTGTAAAATTTCTGTTTGTGAATCTGACATTCTGGGAGTTAATTGTTGATCAAATTGTTTCTTTTGTCTGACCGCTTCAATTAAAAACACTTTTAAAAATGCCACAAGAACTTCATGCTGAGCGATTGAGTCTTTGTCCATCTCTTTCGAAATTTGATCAATCAAATTAAGAAATAAGCTTTGCTCGTTTACAGTAAAATAGGGTAAACCATGGAAATTGTTAAAAAGGAATCCCTCGGTCTCTATTTCGTTTTGATGTCTATATGTACAAAAAAAATCGGGATGAAAATTCAATAAATAACCATGACACTTTTCTTCAGAACGTATCATGAAAGGTTGATACGGAGCCAAACAAATCATATGATTTCCTTGCAATTCAAAACTTTGAAAATCAACGCTTAGTTCATAGCTATTTCCATTTAATAAAACGATAGAATAATAATTTCTTCTTTGTAAATGATCAAACTGACTTAGGTTGTTGAACTCTTCTAATCTAAACGCAAGTTCCCCGTTTTGTTTGTCTATAATTATTTGGGCCATGCTAAATTTATTTTATAGCTCATTCAAATTTAAAAAAAAGGGGTGCCAAAAGCACTCCTCTCCTTTCTTAAATCAAATATTTATTTTGAAGCTAGAATGTTAATTTTTTGAATTGCTGAAGCATCAAAGCCTTCCAAAATTACAGGCGCATTCTCCATCAACGCTGCTGCTACTTTTCCTGTCAAATGAGCATCTCTGCCAGCGTCATCTGCAAACGTATCGAAAATGGCATAGGTTTCTTCATTGATTTTAAAAGCATACCATGATAAAGTTGCAGGCTCAGAACTTACCAATGACTTGCCCGCTTGTAAGAAATCCTCCACTTCAGAAGTCTTTCCTTCTTTGGCTTTCATAATCACCAACAATCCCTTATTCAGATTACCCACTTTATGATTACTTGCCTGAACATCAACGGTCTTAATGTCACTGCTAGAATCAAAACCTTCTAAAAGATCTCCAGCATTGGCCAATAAGGCTTTTGCCACTTCTCCTTTTAAGTGTGCCTGTCTGCCTTCTTCAGTTTCAAATGTGTCATAAATCCCGAAAGTTTGTTCATCTATTTGAAATGCAAACCAAGATTCAGTTTTTGGTTCTGCATTTACCAATGATAAACCACCTAGAAGAAACTCTTTCACTTCTTGCTCCTTACCTTCTTTCGCTTTCATGATTACTAATAATCCGATGTTTTCATTTTTTGTGTTGTCCATAATATTATTTTTTTTAGATTGAGAAAATGCTTGAATTGTTATCCCTAGAATGAGAACTAGGCTACTTAATTTGATTAAACTTTTAAATTTCATTTTGACTTATTTTTGTTACACTACAAATGTAGAACTAAATAAGGGGTCTTGGAATGGAGATAAGAGACTTAAGCATGGACAATTTTCCAGTGACAATGAAGAATGTAAAAAAGCTCATAACACTGTTTATAAAATCATAGCTCCCATTCGGGCGCTACGCTTCATATACTAAACGTTGTACAAATTAAAGCGCTAATATATTAACGGAAAAATGTTTAGCAAATTCTAAAGAAATGGCAGTAAAATATCCTGATTTGACTAAAGCGTATTGTAAATGTTCAACTGCAAGATTCAAGCGGAATATATCGAGATTATTAAAATTGGAATTGAAGAACAAATGCAAAAGTTATTACCAATATTTCCAAGCTGCTTGTCGGTTTACCAAAATAATGTGAAAAAGCATAATTAAAACATTAACACTAATAAGCTTACGCACAACAACGGTTCATCGCCAATAAGCGGCTTCGTTTGTAAGAAAATAATTAACTTGACCAATAAACCAATACTAAGCCGACAAATCCGCGTCTCTTACTCGGCCAAATGGCGATAAAAGAGACCGTTGTACGCAATTTACGAAATGACCGAAACTGAAATAAAAACAGTAATTGAATTGAAAAAAATAAATGGATAACAAACTAAAAATTGTTTCTCTGACTTTATACTCACTCATAATTCTTATGGGGCAAATGATTGGACTTCCATTTATTTTATGGTTGATTTTTACAAGTTTTGATTTTGGAAATAGCGACCAGATTTTCGCAATTAGCGGACTAATCGGACTCATTCTAAATTTCACAAAGTATGGAAAACTGATACTTAGAAAAATATTAAGTTTCATTCTTATGATTTTACCAATCGTGAAGCTACTGACTGAAATACCATTAGAAAAATTTAATTATTTCACTTTTCAGATACCACTTTTGGTTTTTGTATATACTTATTTGTTTTACATAATAAAACCGAATAAAAATAAAAAAACTCCATACAAGAATATATAAATACAATTATCGCAAATTTAACTACCCTAAGACTTCACTCAACACTCACTTTTTTTTATCCTAAAACCCATTTTTAAAAATTTACCAAACATTCGTAATTTTGCCGTATGAAAATAAAACTACTCGCCATAGGTAAAACTGACAATAAGCAGTTACAGCAATTAATTGACGAATATCAAAACCGATTAAAACATTATGTAAAGTTTGAGTTAGAAATTATTCCTGATATTAAAAATGTTAAAAACTTAAGCGAGCCTCAGCAAAAAGAAAAAGAAGGAGAATTAATTCTATCTAAACTACAAGCTACCGACCAACTAGTTTTATTAGACGACAAAGGAAAACAACATACTTCTATGGAATTTTCGCAATATCTTCAGAAGAAAATGAATTCTGGCATTAAACAATTAGTATTAGTTATTGGCGGCCCTTATGGTTTTTCTGATGCTGTGTATACTAAAGCACAAGGAAAATTATCACTATCAAAAATGACCTTTTCTCACCAAATGATTCGCTTATTTATTGTAGAGCAAATTTATCGCGGATTTACCATTCTTCGTAACGAACCGTATCATCACGAGTAAATTATTTCCTTTTTCAAAAAAGCCATATAAAGCAATGTTCTTTTAGTAATAAGCTGTACTTTTGCGCCCCAAAAAATTAAACTTATTAAATATGAAAACATTAAGAATATTAGCATCTATCTTCTTTATAACCTTTATTTGCTCGCAACAAATTTATGCGCAAAGTGACGTTAAAACGTTAAAGACTCAGGTTAAACACAAAAAAAATCAAATTAGTGCTAATGAAGAAATTTTAATGAGTGGCGTTAGCGCTTTAAAACGTGTAAAAGCAAACTTAGAAAACTTTAAGAAAAGTAAAAAAGCCACAAAAGAAGAAGTAGAGAGAAAAGAAAAAATTGTTGCAAATATGCAACGAAGACTTACCAAATTAAATTCTCAAATTGATTTACACAAACAAGATTTAGCTTCTCTTGAAAAAAAACTAGCTAGAAAACTAAAAAAAGAGCAACCTACAACAGAAAAGACTGAAACTCCTGCTCAAAACACAAGTATTGTATACGAAGACAACATTAGTAGTGAACAAAAAGAAATTCTTTTACAAAAGCAAAAATTAGAAGATGCTCGTAAAAAATTAGACGAAGAAAGAAAAGCTAGAGAGCTTGCTTACTTAAAAGAACAAGAAGCTTTACGTTTAGAAGAAGAAAAACTGAAGCAATTAAGCAATCAAATTAAGGCTAAGGAGCAAAACATTAACAAAGAGAAAAACACATTAATAAGTGATCTTGAAGATGATATTAGCATTAATGAAGAAATTTTGATTAGTGGAAAAGAAGGTTTAGCAAAAATGAAATCGAAACTAGAAGAAGCTAAAAAAGACGCTTCTACTTCTAAAGAAAGTATCGAACGAAAAGAAGCTATCATCAGCCAAATCGAAACTCGTTTACTTAAAATAGAAAACGAAATAGACGCTAAAAAACTTGAATTATCAAAAATTAAAGGATAAAAAAAAGAGGCTTTAAAGCCTCTTTTTTATTTTTCTATGTGAACGCTTTATGCAACTGTATTCCTTCTACAAATAAGAAAAACAACAGTAAAGATGATAAAAATTGAATACATTTGCTTTAGTTAATTACCAATACATGAAATTAGTTTTTGCTACTAACAACCTAAATAAGCTTGCTGAAGTACAAAAAATGCTTCCTACTACTATCGAGTTACTTTCTTTAAAAGATATTAATTGTTTTGATGATATTGAAGAAACAGCAACAACCTTAGAAGGAAATGCTCAAATTAAAGCCAATCACATTAGCGAAAAATACGGTTACAACTGTTTTGCTGATGACACAGGTTTAGAAGTTTCTGCTTTAAACGGGGCTCCTGGAGTGTATTCTGCACGATATGCAGGTGAACCTACCAATGCAGAGAACAACATGCAAAAACTCTTAAACGAATTACACAACAAAACTAATAGAAATGCTCAGTTTAGAACCTCGATTTGTTTAAACTTAAACGGAGAACAATTTTTATTTGACGGCGTGTGTAAGGGACAAATCCTATCTGAAAAACAAGGTGAGCTAGGTTTTGGGTACGATCCTATTTTTCAACCCGAAGGTTTTAAGAAGTCTTTTGCTGAAATGACAGCAGAAGAAAAAAACAAAATTAGCCACAGAGGATTAGCTATTCAGCAATTAGTTTCATTTCTAAAATCAATTAGCTAATTGAACGTATCAAAAACATACACAACACATTTTACACTCCTGTTTGTACTGCTGGTTATTTTATTTATTACCAATATTAGTTTAGGTTCTGTTTCTATCCCCATAAAAGAAATTTTCAACTTATTATCAGGAGGTGTTGCATCAAAAAGTAGTTGGGAAACTATTATTATAAGCTATCGCTTACCAAAAGCTATTACTGCAATTTTAGTAGGATCTGGTTTGTCTATAAGTGGTTTGTTAATGCAAACTTTATTTCGAAACCCACTAGCAGGTCCTTTTGTTTTAGGTATTTCTTCTGGTGCTAGTTTAGGTGTTGCGTTACTTATTTTAGGAGCCAGCGTTTTTGGAGGTTTCTTTTTAACATTTATGTTTTCTAATTGGGCTTTGGCAATTGCTGCTAGTATTGGGTCATTTTTTGTATTGTCTGCGGTGATTATTGCTGCCAATAGAGTTCGTAACACCATGTCTATACTTATTATTGGATTAATGTTTGGCTCTCTAACATCAGCAGTGATTAGTGTACTTGCTTTTTTTAGTCAAGCAGAACAAATACAACAATACCTGTTTTGGAGCTTTGGAAGTTTAGGAAACCTAACTTGGGAAGAACTTTCTATTTTTGGCCTTATTTATCTTGTAGGTATCCTTGGGACTTTTTCTGTTATAAAACCTTTAAACAGTTTTCTTTTAGGTGAAAACTACGCGCAAAGTCTAGGAATAAACATTAAGAGAAGCAGAAACATCATTTTACTAATTACGAGTATTCTTACAGGGGTTATTACCGCTTTTTCTGGTCCTATAGCCTTTGTTGGGTTAGCAGTTCCACATATAGCTAAAATGTTATTTTCAACCTCTAACCACAAAATACTACTCCCATCCGCTGCTTTGATTGGAGCAATTGTTTTACTAATTTGCGACTGTATAGCACAGTTACCAACGAGTGAATACACCTTACCTATTAATGCCATAACCTCATTGTTTGGAGCTCCTATTGTAATTTGGTTACTCGTTAGAAAAAAGAAAATATACGTATAAGTCGTTTTGATAAATTCTGAAAAACATACCGAACTACAAACTGAACAATTAACCATTGGTTATCAATCAAAAAAGCAACAAACAGTTATTGCTTCAGACATAAATATTGCAATTGAAAAAGGAAAATTTGTTGCATTATTAGGTAAAAACGGGATTGGAAAATCTACTTTACTTCGTACACTTTCTAAAGTTCAAAAACCACTGAAAGGCGTCGTAAAAATTAATCAAAAAGAACTTTCTTCTTATTCGAATCAAGAACTTTCAACTTGTTTAAGCTTAGTACTTACCGAGCGTTTACCTTTAAGTCAACTTACCGTTTTTGAATTGGTTGCATTGGGACGACAACCTTATACTAACTGGATTGACAAACTTACTCAAGAGCACCTAAAAAAAATACTTTGGGCTATTGAGCAAACTGAAATCACCCATATAAAAGACAAACGATTTTATGAGTTAAGTGACGGTCAACTACAACGTGTATTAATTGCTCGAGCTTTAGCTCAAGACACCGAAATTATTATCTTAGACGAACCTACAGCTCACCTAGACATACACCATACTTTTAAAGTATTTTCATTATTGAAAAAACTAGTGAAAAAGACTGGTAAAACTATCATTATTTCTACACACGAAGTAAACCTTGCTATTCAATTAGCAGATGAGTTCATTTTACTTTCAGAAAATCAATTATATACTGGAACTTCTCAAGAATTGATTGAGCAAAATGCTTTTGAAGAACTTTTTCCGAAAGAACTTATAAGTTTTAACAAAACGTTAGAACAATTCGTTATTAAGAAAAATTAAATTTGACTCCTAGTAACGTTTTGTTACATTTGGAAACTAATCGAACTAAACAAACCTTAATTATCGATGAAAAAATTACTTTACATGGCAGGTGCAATAGCATTGGTAGCATGTGGTTCTAGCAAAGACACAGCTAGTACTGACAATGACACTACCACTGATTTTGCTGCTAAATACGCCAAAACCATTACTGCTAAAGACTTAGGTAAACACTTATTTATTTATGCTTCGGATGAATTTGAAGGAAGAAATACCGGTGAACCTGGGCAGAAAAAAGCAGTAAAGTATTTAAAAGATTTCTACGTAAGTCAAGGAATTGCTTCTCCGCTAGGTGGCGATGATTATTACCAAGAAGTACCTTCTGAATATTTAAGCAATAACCGTAGAGGAATCATTTTAAAAGATTCTGAAAACGTTCTTGCATACATCAAAGGATCTGAAAAGCCAGAAGAAATAATTGTTATTTCAGCTCATTTAGACCATGAAGGAGTTAAAAATGGTGAAATCTACAACGGTGCTGATGACGACGGTTCTGGAACAGTAGCTATTTTAGAAATTGCTGAAGCTTTTAAACAAGCTGCTGATGCTGGTAAAGGTCCAAAACGTTCTATCTTATTTTTACACGTTACTGGAGAAGAAAAAGGATTATTAGGGTCTAAATACTATTCTGAAAACCCAATTTTCCCATTAGCGAATACAGTTACCAACCTAAATATGGATATGATTGGTAGAGTTGACGATCACCATAAAGGAAATCCGAACTATATATATTTAATTGGAGCAGACAAGCTAAGTACTGAATTGCATAATGTTTCTGAAGCAATGAATAAAAAGTACACTAATATTAACTTAGACTATAAATATAACGATGATAATGACCCTAACCGTTTTTACTATCGTTCAGACCATTATAACTTTGCAAAGCATAATATTCCTGTTATTTTTTACTTTAACGGAACACATGACGACTATCACAGACCAACCGACACTCCTGACAAGATTAACTACGAGATGTTAGAAAAAAGAACTCGTTTAGTTTTTCATACTGCTTGGGAAGTTGCCAACCGTGAAAATCGCCTTGTTGTTGATAAAGCTGCAAACTAAGGTCTATCCAAATTTAAATTACAAGTTATAAAAGCTCATCAAATTGATGAGCTTTTTTTATGCTTAACTATTAACTCAGATTAAAATCCTTCATTAAAAACTAGTATCAAGAGTTCAAAACCGATTATTTAACGGTTAAAATATTTTTATTAGAAAAATAATCTAACTTTCAATCTTTTAAATGACAAATACTATTGTTTAACATACTTTTGCGCGCTTAAAATTTCACTCATGGCAAACGAGCAAAAATTATCAGTAGAAAATCAAGAGAAACTACATAAACTAGAGCAAGAATTAAGTACTGCTCGTGATACTTTTTTAGGCTATCCTGTATCAAAAGATTTTGACTATTCTGAACTAAATAAATTCTTTCAATATCCAATTAACAACCTTGGAGATCCTTTTGAGCAAGGTACTTACCGCGTACAAACTCATGAAATGGAACGTGAGGTTATCGCCTTTTTCGCTAAGTTATTCAGAGCAAATCCGAAAGATTTTTGGGGATATGTAACCAACGGTGGTTCTGAAAGTAATTTATACGGACTGTATATCGCTCGCGAGTTATTTCCGAAAGCCATGGTATACTATTCTGAGTCTACGCATTACAGTGTTCGAAAGAATATCCATTTATTAAACATCCCAAGTATTGTTATTAAATCGCAAGAAAATGGAGAAATGGATTATGAAGATTTTGAAAATACTGTTCGTATGAATCGTCATAAGCCAGTAATCGTATTGGCTACTTTTGGCACAACCATGAAAGAGGCAAAAGATGACATCGGTAAAATTAAAGGAATTTTACACAACCTAGCAATTCAAGATCATTATATCCATTGTGATGCTGCTTTGGCTGGGTCATTTGGACCGTTTATGCAACCTCGTTTATCTTTTGACTTTATGGACGGTGCTGACAGTATATCTATCAGTGGACATAAATTTATAGGCTCTCCTATTCCTACGGGAGTATTGATGGCTAAGCGATCTAACAGAGATAGAATTGCCAAGGGAATTTCTTATATCGGTTCGTTTGATACTACCATTACAGGTTCTCGTAATGGGCATTCACCGTTATTTTTATGGTATGCCTTAAAGCAATTAGGAATTGAAGGTTTACAGCAACGTTATGAGCATAGTTTAGCTGTAGCTGAATACTGCGAAGCTGAATTACAAAAAATTGGAGTAAATGCTTGGAGAAACCCTAATGCGATTACTGTGGTATTACCAAAAACTCCGAAAAGTATAAAAGACAAATGGCAATTAGCTACCGAAGGAGCTATTTCTCACGTAATTTGTATGCCCAATGTAACAAAAGCACAGATTGATGAATTTGTAAGCGATTTAAAAAATTGCACTGAACAAATTATTGAAGAAGAGTTTTCCTATGATTTTTCATTAAGTTAGAGCCCTAACAAAACAAAAAACGCTAAAAATTCCTCTTAGCGTTTTTTTATACATTCTATAATTTGAAACTTTTTATTTTGTTGCAACACACTTACTGAAGAAAAAAGCTTTGTTAGATGCGTACTATAATTCAAATGTGAATTAGCAACTAGTAAAAATCTTCCATTTACTTTTAAGCAACTTTCTACACCTGTAAAAAGATTGAGTGCTACTTCTATATTATTTTCATGTTCAAAATGAAAAGGCGGATTTGACACCACTAAATCAAATGAGTTTTTATCTAATTTTTCTAAAGTATCATCACATACAAACTGTGCTTTTTTTCCTTCTAAGTTTATTTTAGATGATTCAATAGCTAAGTTAAAATCATCTAGTAAAGTTACTTCTATATCAGGATTTTGGTTCATCACTTCATAAGCGATAATACCATTCCCTGAAGCTACATCTAATACTTTTAACTCATTAGGTTTTAATTGTAAGTTCTCTAAAAAAAATTGGGTCCCAATGTCGATACTTCCTGAAGAAAACACTCCGTAATATTGTTGCAAAACATTATCTTTCCATGGAAGTGTATTGATAAATTCTTTCTTCAGAAGTGATTTTTTAGGCGATTTCAACACCAACAACCGTGCTTTTTTCCACGCTTGTGACTGAGTTACCTCTTCAAAATACTGCTCAGCAACTTTTACAAAAGAAGTTGAAAAGTATTTGGTCATAAACCCACAAACTACTTCAGTCTTTTCATGTGAAGCTTTATGGATTTGTTGTAAGAACAACTCAAACAATTCTATCGACTTCGGAATTTTAATCAGTGCCAACTCAACACTTTGTAAATCGTCTAAAGGAGTTTTATAGTCAACCTCAACAGCCAACTTGTTCAACACTAAATTTTGACGAATTGCTTTTTGTTGACTAGCATACGTCCAAACAGTAGTAACTTTTTTATGCTGTAAAGCACAATTCCATACCCCGAAACGATCATTAAAAACATGTACCGTTTTGGTGTTTCTATCAGAAACAACATCCAACACCAACAGTTCGGCATTACTCCAAGCTCGCAAACTTTTATCGAACGTTTTTGGGTAACGCTCTAACTGATATGTTTGAGAATTAAACTCCAACAAGCTGTTTTTAATACGTTAACACTTCTTCTTCTGGATAATAAATTTTATCTAACGAAGTTATTTCTCCTCCTCTATCTCTCCTAAAAATGTGTTTTGCTTCTATTTCTGTGATAGAGTCTTTACCCATTGCGGCGGTCATTTCTTTTACAGCACTAATTGTTTTATTATGATAATTCTTTACACGCATATTTTTATACTTAACAACCAAAGCTTTTACTAAATCTTTCTCTTGAGTTGCTACTCCTACCGGACATGTATCCATGTTACATTCACGAGCTTGGATACATCCTAAACTTAACATAAAACTACGTGCCATTCCAATAGCATCTGCACCTAAAGATAGGTATTTAATAATATCAAAGGCATCAATAGCTTTTCCACTTGCTATAATTTTTATTTGCCCTTTTAATCCGTATTTTTTTAATGTTTTATCTACAAAGGAAAGTCCTTCTAACAACGGGGTTCCTATATAGTTTGAAAACTCTAAAGGCGCTGAACCAGTACCTCCTTCACCTCCATCAACAGCTATAAAATCTGGGTAATTATTAGCATCTGCAAATGCTTTAATCATACCTTCTATCTCTTCATTATCACCAACACAAAACTTAATTCCTACTGGTTTTCCTCCTGATAACTCTCTGACTTGTTGAATAAACTCAATCATTTCTTCAAAATTAGAAAAAGCATCGTGTCCAGGAGGCGAATCAACACGTGTAAAAGGTTCTACAGAACGAATTTCAGCAATTTCTTTCGTGTTCTTCTTTGCTGGTAATATTCCTCCATGACCAGGTTTTGCTCCTTGAGAAAGTTTTATTTCAACCATCTTTACCTCTGGTCGTTCTGCATTTTTCTTAAAAACTTCTGGATCAAAGACACGTTTTCCATCTATACTTTTTCCTGCTCCAAAATACCCTGTTCCTATTTGAAAGATTAAATCTCCACCTTGCAAATGATAAGGAGATATTCCTCCTTCTCCTGTATTGTGTGCAAAATTCCCCATTTTCGCTCCTTGGTTCAATGCCATAATAGCATTTTTACTTAACGAACCAAAAGACATCGCAGAAATATTAACTATAGAAGCATCGTATTTTTGTGTACACTTATCAGAACCTATTAAAACTCGATCTCCACCAACATTGTGGTGATCTTTAGGAAATAATGAGTGTTTTACAAACTCATACCCTTTTGCATATACGTTATGCTGGGTACCAAAAGGAACTGTTTCTATCTCTTTTTTTGAACGTTGATAAACAATACTTCTCTTTTCACGGTTAATTGGTTTTCCGTTTAAATCATCTTCAATAAAGTATTGTTGAATTTTTTCACGTTCTTCTTCAAAGACCCATCGCATACGAGCAATGACAGGAAACGCTCTCATAAGCGAGTGTTTCTTCTGAATAAAAGCATCATATATTGCTAATGAAGTAACAGCTGTTGCTATTGTTAACAATATTACATTTCCCATATCTGGCATAAAGTATACTAATACTCCGCACAGAATATTAATGGCTAAAACTACAGATAAGATAGTATCTCTCATTTCTTTATTTTTTTGGGGACAAAAATACGATTTTAAACTATAAAAAAAGCTCTGACACATAGCCAGAGCTTCTCGTATATATTAAATACGTAAAATTACTTTTTAAATTTTGCGTACTTATTTTTGAACTTATCAATACGTCCTGCTGTATCTACTAACTTAGACTTACCAGTGTAGAAAGGATGTGAAGTTCTTGAAATTTCTAATTTGATTAATGGATATTCAACACCATCTACTTCTAAAGTTTCTTTTGTATTAGCAGTTGAACGCGTTAAGAAAACATCTCCGTTAGACATATCTTTAAACGCTACCATTCTATAATTTTCTGGATGTATACCTTTTTTCATCTCTTGTAAATTTAAATCTTTTATTTTTGTTGAAAAATATAAAGTTGGTAAATCTTTATAATCATTTCATAATTCAAAAACCTGCAATGGCTCTTTGAGGGTGCAAATTTAACCCTTTTTTTTAATTTGCAAACAAATAATTTGCTTTAATTTGTACAACAAGATTTTAAATCACAGAAAACAACTTTTAATATATGCGTTTTTATACATTTTTAACTTTAGGACTAACTACTTTATTGATAACTTCTTGTAGTGAAACTAATTACAAATTCAAACTTGATACAACAAAGAAAACTACTTTAGGTGAAAAAGCAGCGATAAAATTTGAACAATTAGAAGGTAATCAAATAGATTCTGTTCAGTTATATGTAAACAACAAACGTGTTAATAAAAACGAACCTAGTGTTATCATTAACACAGCCGATTTTGGTGTAGGTAAACATGCGGTTACAGCCTTGGCTTTTTATCCGAATAAATCTAAAAAACTAAACAATTCTATTGAAGTTTTAGCAAAAAAAGCTCCAAAAGTCTATTCTTACAAACTTCTTAACACCTATCCGCACGACAAAGAAGCTTATACTCAAGGATTAGAGTATAAAAACGGATATTTATATGAAAGTACAGGACGTAGAGGTCAATCTACTTTACGTAAAGTGGAGATTAAAACTGGAAAAGTTTTACAAAAAATTGATTTAGATGCGAAATACTTTGGAGAAGGAATGACCATTTTCAATAATAAAATCTATTGGTTAACATGGCAATCTCGCAAAGGTTTCATCTATGATTTAGAAACTTTTAAACAACTTGGTTCTTTCGATTATAACAACAGTAATGAAGGTTGGGGATTAACACACAACGATTCTGAATTAATAAAAACTGACGGAACTAACAAAATTTGGTTTTTAAACCCTGAAAACCTACAAGAAAAAAGAAGTATTCAGGTGTACACTCACGATAGAGCATTAGACAAGCTGAATGAAATAGAGTATATGGACGGTAAAATCTTTTCTAATTACTGGAAAACTGACGGAAAAGGTAAAGCTACCATTGCCATCATAGATCCTAACAGTGGTGCGGTTGAAGGTTTAATAGGTTTAGATGATTTACGTGATGTTATTTTAAAAGAACAAACTTTAGATCAAGACGAGGTTTTAAACGGAATTGCTTACGATGCTGAAAATAATCGTTTGTTTGTTACCGGAAAACATTGGGGGAAGTTGTTTGAAATTGAGTTGATCAAACAATAAATAATCTCTTCATTAAAAATAAAAAAATTCCGTTTCCTAAATAATTAAGAAACGGGATTTTTTATAAACTACTTCATTTTTCATGATAATTTAAGAATGATTAGACACTAAATGTAGTGATTTTTATGTAGCTTGCCCTTTTAAATTTTGACAATTACATGAAGAATATTGTTATCACAGGAACTAGTAGAGGTATTGGATTTGAATTAGCTCAGCAGTTTGCTAATCAAGGACATCTAGTCTTAGCTCTATCAAGAAACACAAAACCTTTAGAGCAAATAAATCACTCTAATATTACAACTATTTCAGTTGATTTATCTAACGAAAATGATATAAAAAAAGCAGTTGATTTTGTTTCAATAGAATGGAAAAAGGTAGATATTCTTATCAATAATGCAGGAAAATTGATTAACAAACCTTTTGAACAATTAACTACGCAAGATTTTGAAGAGGTTTATAAAGTGAATGTTTTTGCGGTTGCTCAGTTGACTAAAAACCTACTACCTTTTATGCAACAAGGAAGTCATGTAGTAACAGTGAGTAGTATGGGCGGAATACAAGGAAGTATGAAATTCCCTGGATTAGCTGCCTATAGTTCTGCCAAGGGTGCTGTAATAACCTTATCAGAATTATTAGCCGAAGAATATAAAGAACAGCAAATAGCTTTTAACGTCTTAGCCTTAGGTGCTGTACAAACAGAAATGTTAGAAGAGGCTTTCCCTGGATATGAAGCACCTTTATCAGCTAAAGAAATGGCTAACTATATTTTTGATTTCGCTTTAACAGGCAACAAATACTATAACGGAAAAGTATTACAAGTTTCTAGTTCTACTCCATAGAAAAATAACGACTGTCACTTCGAGTGATTTTCGTTCAACATAGCTGAAAAGAAAATTGTATCGTGAAGTAGTAGCTAGTTCTCGATACAGTTTTTATTTTTCCATTTTATTTCAAAATAAAAACCACTCGAACTAACTTTTGAAAAAAACACTGATTAAATACATACCTGAAGAAGCAATTCCGTTAGTTGAATATTTAATTATTGAGCATAAAATCAACTTAAAAATAGTAAGCGAACGTCAAACCAAACATGGTGATTTTCGTCGACTACCCAACGGTCATATGCAAATCACAGTGAATAACAACTTAAATCCTTATCAGTTTTTGTTAACGTTAATTCATGAAATTGCACATCATGTTACCTATCAAAAATTTGGAAGGGTACAACCTCATGGTAAAGAATGGAAAACCGTTTTTCAACATTTAATGCTGCCTTTTTTACAACCAGCAATTTATCCGAAAGATATATTACCTTATTTAGCTAATTACCTAAAAAACCCAAAGGCAAGTACAGATACTGATGTGAATTTATCGCTAGCTTTACGAAGAGGAAAATCTGAAGACGGAAAGAATTTTATCTTTGAAATTCCTAACGGAAGCATTTTTCAATTTAAAGAGACGCTGTACAAAAGAGGAAGCAAACGAAGAACACGCTATGAATGCTTAAATTTGAGTAACAAACGCGTGTATTTATTCAATCAAAATGCAGAAGTGGAACTAGTAGCTTCAAAATAAATAAAACAGTATGAGCAGTAATTATTATGCAGTAATTATGGCGGGAGGTGTAGGTTCACGTCTTTGGCCAGTAAGTACCGAAAAGTACCCAAAACAGTTTCACGACCTATTAGGAACTGGTGAATCTTTACTGCAAAGAACTTTCAACAGAATTAATCAATTAATTCCTTCTGAAAATATTTTAATTGCTACGAATCAACGTTATGAAGGGTTAGTGTTAGAACAACTTCCTACAATTAGCAGTAAACAATTACTACTTGAACCTACAATGCGTAATACTGCTCCTTGTATTTTATATGCTGCATTAAAAATTCGTCAGCAAAATAAAAATGCTGTGATGTTAGTAGCTCCGTCAGATCACTGGATAGAAAACGAAACCGAATTCATTAAGAACATAGAAACTTCTTTTAACGCTTGTGCAAAGGAAAACATATTAATGACTTTAGGAATACAACCAAACCACCCAAATACAGGGTATGGTTATATTCAATTTGAAGAAAACTCTTCTGAAATAAAAAAAGTACAAACGTTTACCGAAAAACCAAACCTAGAAAAAGCTACTCAATTTTTAGCGAGTGGTGATTATCTATGGAATGCTGGGATTTTTATTTGGTCTGTTGCTAGCATTTTAGATTCCTTTAAAAAACATCTTCCTGAAATGGTTGCTATTTTAGATGATGGAACGAATGTTTATAATACCGATTTTGAAGACGATTTTATTAAAAGTAATTATGAAAAGTGTGAAAACATTTCTATCGACTTCGGGATTATGGAACGCTCTGAAAAAGTACATGTACTCCCTGTAGATTTTGGTTGGGATGATTTGGGCACTTGGGGTTCTTTATACAACAAACTTGGTAAAGACACTCATCAAAACGCAACAGTTGGAGCCACAACTATTTTTCAAGATACTAATGGAAACATAGTTAGTACTAAAAATGGTAAAAAATTAGTAGTTAAAGGGTTACAAGATTTTATTATTGTAGAAAAAGACGATGTGTTAGTTATTTGTCCACGTAAAGACGAACAGGACATTAAACAACTTCGAGAAGAGGCTAAAGATACTTTTGGAGAAAAGTATGTGTAAAATTAATTCCTTTTAAAGTTTTTTAAGCTTTCTAAAATAGCTTTATCAAACTGCTCACCTCCATTAAGAAAATCGCTTTTTATAGAAATATAATTAAGAGGATTAACCTTTCCTTCTAAACGCATATAATCTTTTTCGGTAGTTAGTATGATTTTTTGTTGAGAAGCTAATGCTTCATAAGATTTTTTAATGTTCTCAATATCCTGTTGAGTAAAATTATGATGATCCGGAAAGTTTAGATGCTTGAAACATACATTCTTTTCTTCCAAGAAATTCAATAAAGGAGTCGGATTCGCAATTCCCGTCACTAATAACACTTCTTTATCCTGCAAATCAGCAATTGTTAACTCTTCAGCTCCTTTTAAATTTTCGTCATAAGCAATCGTTGTAAAAAATACTTTTTGATACGATTTCGGATTGAGTTTTCGCACGATTTTTTCTTGCACTGCCTTCGATAAACTCTCAGGACATTTTGTAACCACAATCACTTTTGCTCGTTTAGCGCCTATCCTACTTTCTCGTAAATTCCCTGTAGGCAACAAAAAATCATCTACAAATAAATCATTGTATTTTGTAAGTAAAATATAGCTACTCGCTGTTACTTTTCTATGCTGATAAGCATCATCCAACAACACAACTTCTGGCGGGTTTTTAAGCTGCAACAACTGCTGAATTCCGTTCGTTCTATCAGCATCCACAGCTACGGTAATAGCTGTTTTAAACTTCTTGTAAAACTGTAGTGGCTCATCGCCAACATCTTCCGCTGTATGAGCATCATTCACTATTTGAAAACCTTCCGTTTTTCGTTTATATCCTCGACTTAAGACTGCAATTCTATAATTATCTTTTAGTAAACGTATTAAATATTCTATCTGTGGAGATTTACCCGTTCCTCCTACACTTAAATTTCCAACAGCAATTACAGGAATATTAAAAGAAGTAGCTTTTAAAATACCTAAATTAAAAAACCAATTACGGACTCTCGTAATCACATCATACAAAATAGCAAACGGAAATAATAAAAATCGAAGTAGCTTCATTACATCAAAAGTAAAAATTATTTCTTCATTACGAACAAAGTTAAGTAACCTTTATAGTCACAACTAGTTTTACTAACTTTGAACTATCATTAAACTCACCCAAATGCAAATAAAAGACGTTACCAACTACATTGAACAACTAGCTCCGCTTTCGTATGCTGAAGACTTTGACAATGTTGGCTTATTAATAGGAAACTATACTACTGAAGTTACTGGAATTTTAGTCACTCTTGACACTCTTGAAGAAACCGTAGATGAAGCAATTGCCAAAAATTGTAATCTTATTGTAAGCTTTCACCCTATTGTGTTTAGTGGTTTGAAAAAAATCAATGGTAACAATTATGTAGAACGAGTTGTATTAAAAGCTATTCAACATAACATTGCTATTTATGCTACACATACTGCTTTAGATAATGTAAATAATGGTGTTTCAGCAAAAATGGGAGAAGTTTTAGGCTTAGAAAACATGAGAACACTAATTCCTAAAAAAGGAATTATTAAAAAGTTAACCACTTATGTTCCGTTTGCCGAAGCTTCTAATTTACGCGAAAAACTATTTGAAGCGGGCGCAGGAAATATTGGTAATTATGACAACTGTTCTTTTAATGTAGAAGGAAAAGGAAGCTACAAAGGAAACGAAAACTCTAATCCTACAGTAGGAAAAAAAGGAGAATTAATGTTTGAAGAAGAAACTTGTATTACAGTAACATTTGATTCTTACTTAGAAGGAAAAATACTTTCTGCTCTCTTTAAAAATCATCCATATGAAGAAGTTGCTTACGAAGTCGTTACCTTAGATAATCAAAACCAAAACGTAGGCATGGGAATGATTGGAGAACTTCCATCAGAAATGAATGAAAAAGACTTTTTATTATTTGTAAAAAAAGCCTTTAAAACTGGTTGTGTACGACACTCAGAACTGTTAGGTAAACCTATTAAAAAAGTAGCTGTATTAGGAGGTTCAGGAAGTTTTGCTATTAAAAACGCAATACGTGCCGGTGCCGATGCTTACATAAGTGCTGATTTTAAGTATCATGAATTTTTTAAAGCAGAAAAAAACATCTTACTTGCAGATGTCGGACATTATGAAAGCGAACAATTTACAAAAAACCTTTTAGTTGATTATCTTAACAAAAAAATTAGTACTTTTGCAATTATTTTAAGCGAAAAGAGTACAAATCCAATATACTATATTTAACAGATGGCAAAAAAAGAAGTAACGGTAGAAGAAAAATTAAGAGCGTTATATGATTTACAGTTAATCGATTCTAGAATTGACGAAATTAGAAACGTTCGCGGTGAATTACCTTTAGAAGTTGAAGATTTAGAAGATGAAGTTGCCGGATTAAACAAGAGACTTTCTAATTTAGCTGAAGATGTTAAAAATTTAGAAACTGATATTAGCAATAAAAAATTAGCTATTGATGAGTCTAAAACATTAATTAAAAAATACGAAGAACAGCAAAAAAACGTTCGTAATAACCGTGAGTTTGATTCTTTAACAAAAGAAATTGAATATCAAGAATTAGAAATTCAATTATCAGAAAAAAGAATTAAAGAATTCAAAGCTAAAATCGCTCAAAAGAACGAGGTTATCGAGAATACTAAAGAGAAATTAGCACAACAAGAAAACCATTTAACTCACAAAAAAGGCGAATTAGATGCTATCTTAAAAGAAACTGAAAAAGAAGAGCAGTTATTAAAAGAAAAATCAGAAGAGTTCGCTCAATCTATCGACGATCACTTATTATCTGCTTATAAAAGGATTAGAACTAAAGTGCGTAACGGATTAGCTGTTGTAGCTATTGAGCGTGGTGCTGCTGGAGGTTCTTTCTTTACAATTCCACCACAGGTACAATTAGAGATTGCTAACCGTAAGAAAATTACAATTGACGAGCATAGTGGACGTATCTTAGTTGATGCCGCTTTAGCACAAGAAGAAAAAGAAAAGATTGATAGTTTATTCGCTTAATATTTTTTCTACAATATATTTCAAGCCCTCTTTTTAGAGGGCTTTTTTTTATTTTACAAAAAACTATATTTCTTTTTTTCACTATATTTAGTTCGTAAAATGAAAAGGAATAAAATTGCCAAACTCAATAGATCAAAATTTATGAAAAAATCATTTTTAACTTATCTTTTCCTTATAGTTTCTACAATATCTTTTAGCCAAAATATTGAATCATCAACTCGAAAATTTATAGATGAAGCCCAATTCACAAGAATTAATAAAGATTGGTCTACAATTGCCGAATTCAAATCTGGAATAGGAGAAACAGTCGAATTTTATCCAATAGAAGTTATAAATCTTAAAACTGGAGAAAAAACAAATGCACTACAATTGGACATGAATATAAAAAAACCTGATGTTTTTAAAACAGCTTGGATTGGTTTAGAAGAAATTAATGAATTCATAAGTTTTATAGAAAACAATGTAATCCCCAATTTAGATTTAAGATTTAAAGACAAATCGTCAGAATTTATTTTCAAAGCTAATGAAATGACACTATCATATTTTGTTTATGAAAAGAAAAGAAGATTAACCATAAAACTTAATAGTTATGACGATAGTGAATTTAAAAATTATACTTTCTGGACTGAAACACAAGTTGATAAAATACCTAGATTACTAGAAATATTAAAAATTATAAAATAAATACTATTACTAACTTAAGATGTATAACCGCAATTACGGCAGATTCGGCTTCGTCTGAATCCACTCGGTAATTACTATCGCTTATTCTTAACCGAAAACCATTAACTTTACCCCCCGTAACTGACGGTTATACGCAACATATGCATTAATTTGAATGAACAAGAAAACTAAAAAAATAATCGCGAAAGAATTTTTATTCTTACTTGGAACAACAATTCTTTTTTTTGTTATTCTTTTTATTTGGATAATCTTAAATGATTCAAACCACAATAAAGAATACAAACTTAAAGACAAAATTGAAAAATTAACCGAATCCGAAAAGTTACCTTATCGATTAAGAGTTTTCTATTATATAAATAATGATATTACCGAAAACTCTTGGAATAAAATGAAAGACAGTGAAAAGTTCATTTCTGACCTTAAAGACACAGAAAATGCCTCTAAAATCTATGATTACATAAAAGAAAAAGGAAACATTAGCAGCACAAAAGATGAGTTTTTAGATAAAATTTCAAAAGACAATGAATCAGAAAACTATTTTACCAAGATTCTACCATTAGAAACGGAACTGAAAAAAACTGAAGACTCTTTTTTTAACAGTAGTATTAGAGATGAAGAAATTTTTGTACTTGGGATTTTTCTCTTTTCTATTTTCTTCCTTTTACGCTATCTGATTTATGGAACAAAATGGAGTATAAAACAATTGAAAGAATAAAGAATTACCGCTAGTAATTACTCTTATTAAAAGCACTAGTCCAGTTTTTCAATATTATTATTTCATATTCAAAACTCATGCTAAACACTATTTTAGCAAGCATCTTTCTAACTTCTCTTTATGCAAAGTTTGTTAAATATTAAAACGCAAAAACAACAAAACATCTGATAAAATTGTACTTTTACATAGTATAAATTAACAATAATGGCACACGATTTAAGTGACTATAGAAAATCTTACGAGAAAAAAGAGTTGTTAGAAAGCAACTGTCCTGAGAATCCAATTGAGTTATTTAGAGATTGGTTTTTTGTTGCCGACGAATCTGAGTTGGTAGATGAAGCCAATGCTATGACTATAGCATCTATAGGACTGGATGGTTTTCCGAAAAGTAGAGTTGTTTTATTAAAAAAATATACTTGGGAAGGGTTTATTTTTTATACCAATTACAATTCAGAAAAAGGAAGAGCTATTTTAAACAACAACCACGTGTGTTTATCTTTCTTTTGGTCTGGTTTAGAACAACAAATTATTATAAAAGGAAAAGCTGAGAAGCTTGCTGAGAATTTATCCGACGGATATTTCGAATCGAGACCAGATGGAAGTAAATTAGGTGCTTGGGCTTCTAATCAAAGTGAAGTAGTTACCTCTCGTAATGAGTTAGATAATAACCTTGCTTCCTTTGAAAAAAAGTTTGAAAATCAAGAAATTCCAAGGCCTAAACATTGGGGTGGCTTTTTAGTAAAACCTGTTTCTATTGAGTTTTGGCAAGGGCGTCCGAATCGTATGCACGATCGCATTCGATACACCTTACAAAAAGATTTTTCTTGGAAACTTGAACGTTTGGCTCCTTAGTTTTATATTTACATAGTATTTATATTTGAATGAAAACACTATATATCGTTCGTCACGCTAAATCATCATGGGAGTATGATAGCGTTAAAGATATTGACAGACCCTTAAAAGAACGCGGCATTAACGATGCCCACCTTTTATCTAAATACCTGGCTAAGAAAATTAACAAACCTGATGTTTTTCTTTCTAGTAGCGCTAATAGAGCGTTACATACAGCGGTTATTTTTTGTGAAAACTTTGGATACCCGTTATCAAACCTTAAAATAAAACGTCAACTGTATAATTTTAGCGATGGTTATTTGGTAAAAACAGTAAAAGCACTTGATGATAGTTTTGATAGTGCCATTGTATTTAGTCATGACCACGGTATAAATAGTTTTGTGAATAAATTTGGCAACAAACCTATTGCTCATGTAACTACTTGTGGTGTTATAGGAATTCAATTTAATATTAAACACTGGAAAGATATTAAGAAAGGAAGCACTATACTGGTAGAGTTTCCTAAGAACCATAGATAAATCTATATATTTTGAAAATAAAAAAGTATGCCGCTATTGATATTGGATCTAATGCTGTAAGGTTATTAGTAGCTAACGTTATTGAAGAAAGAGATAGAGAACCCAAATTTAAAAAATCATCATTAGTTCGTGTACCTATTCGTTTAGGTGCAGACGCATTTGTTTCTGGACGAATTTCAGAAGCAAATACCCAACGTATGATTGATGCAATGCAGGCCTTTAAACTTATCATGAAAATTCATGGAGTTGAACGATATAAAGCTTGTGCTACCTCTGCAATGAGAGAAGCAGAAAACGGCGAAGAAGTTGCTAGTTCTATCTTAAAAAATACCGAAGTTAAAATTGATATTATTGACGGTAAAAAAGAAGCAGCCATTATATCTTCTACCGATTTAAACCAATTAATAGAGTCTGATTCAACATACTTGTATGTTGATGTGGGTGGAGGAAGCACTGAATTCACCTTATTTTCTAAAGGAAAAATTATCCGCTCTAAATCTTTTAAAATAGGTACCGTACGTTTACTTAATAATAAAAAATCTGAGAACAAGGTTCTTTTTAGTAAAGTACAAAACTGGATTGAAGAAAACACAAGCGGCTACAAACGAATTTCCTTAATTGGATCAGGAGGAAACATTAACAAACTCTTTAAGATGTCTGGTAGAGATATAGGTAAACCTATCTCTTACATTTACTTAAACGCTCAATACCAATTCTTGAAAAAAATGAGCTATCAAGATCGTATCTCTGAGTTAAGCTTAAATCCTGATAGAGCTGATGTAATCGTTCCTGCTACAAAAATATACCTTTCTGCCATGAAATGGAGCGGAGCCAGAAAAATATATGTTCCTAAAATTGGACTTTCAGACGGAATTATCAAAAGCTTATACTTCAATAAGTTATAACTTATTTTTAACAGTTTTTAACATAAAATAAAATTTACTATATTTGTTATATGTGACTTTCTCCCCCTAAATCTGTCACATAAAAAAAGCTAAATAAACACAAGTAAATTTATCAATTATGAAAAAACTATTATTAGGGGTACTAGTTTCTACTGGACTAACTAGCTTTGCTCAAGACCTACCTCAAAATCCAGAACCAGGAAAATGTTACGTTCGTTGTAAAACGCCAGAAGTTTGGAAAAACGAAGATGTTACCATCGAAGTTGCTCCTGCCTACAAAAGAATTGTTACTCACCCAGCTGAATACAAAACTGTTACTGAAAGAGTAATGGTAAAAGAAGCTGGACAACGTTTAGAAATTGTTCCTGCAGTATGGGAAAACAAAGTTGTTACGTATCAAGCGAAAGAAGATGCGAGTAGTTTAAAGGTAATTAAAGCTACTTTTAAACCAGACGAGCAAGTTATTGAAACTAAAGCTGCTTCTGCTATTTGGGAAATGAGTGAAAAAGCTCCCGATTGTGAATCAAGCGATCCTAACGATTGTAGATACTGGTGTTACAAACCAATTCCAGCACAATTTGTTACCGTTCCTTTAACTAAGTTAGATAACGATGCAACTACACAGAGAACTTCAGTACCTGGTTTTGAAAAAACCTATACTAAAAGAGTAATGGTAACTCCACCTACTACTCGAGTTATTGAAATTCCTGCTGAGTATAAAGAAATTACTAAAACAGTTTTATCTAAAGATGCTTGGCAAGAAGAAGTTATTGTTCCTGCTAAATACCAAACAGTAAGTAAAGAAGTATTAGTAAGTAAAGGAGGCTTAACTACTTGGAAAGAAGTTGAGTGTGAATTATTAACTTACAACCCATTACCTATTAATTGGAACTTAGGAAGTGCTACTTTAACATCAACAGCTAAAAGACTTATCGATTCAAGATTATTACCAGTTTTAAAAGACGGTGTACAAGTTGAATTAGCTTCTCATACAGATTCGAGAGGTACTAAGGAATCTAACCAAGATTTATCTGAAAGAAGAGCACAAGCTGTAGCAAACTATTTAATTTCAAAAGGAATTAACCCAAGCCAATTAGTTGCTAAAGGTTACGGTGAATCTAAATTAAAGAATAGATGTTCAGATGGTGTTACTTGTACTGAAGCTGAACACAGAGCAAACAGAAGAACTGAATTTAGAGTAATCAGTCAGTAATACAACTGTTTCGTAAAAAAGCAAAACCGCGGATATTATCCGCGGTTTTTATTTATAACTGATTCAAAAAATGGATAGTAATATTCTGTTAGTAACAACCCTTTTTTATAAGCTATTACTTTTTGTTTATGATCAACAAATAATAATGTTGGATAAGAAGAAACTTTATACTTTTCAGCTAGTTTTTGATTCAACTCTAACTTTTCCTTTGTTACTAAATCTTGATTAAAAGGTATATCTGCCTCATATAACACAAAATTTTCTTTCGATAAGTTTCTAAACTTTTCTGTGCTAAACAATTCTTTATCTAACTTTTTACAAGGCACGCACCAATCAGATCCTTTAAAATAAATCAACAAAGGCTTTCCTTCTTTTTTCACTTTTTTCAAAGCGTCTTTATAAGATTCTGTCCAAATAATAGCTTTTAAACTATCGTTTTGCGTTTCTTGAGACCATGCTATGGTATAAAAAAATACTGCTACTAATAAAAATAAATTCCTCATATGTACTACTCTATGCTTCAAATTAACAAAAATAATACCATTTATTAAGTAATTGTATGTGACTATTTTAAAAAATAGTGTCTTATTTAATGAGTTAAAATTATACACGCTAGTATAACTTAACAAAAAATCAAAATAAAAAAAACCTCGCAGCAGCGAGGTTTTTTCATTTTCAAGTTTAGTTTCTTCTTATTTGAATTTTATCAGTTTTCAACTCTTTTTGCATCCAAGTTCTTAACTCTCGTTCATTTCTTACTTTAATAGAATCTTTCAGTTTATCATTCCATTTTATTGAAACAACTGTAGTAGTATCTACCTTAATAAAATCACTTGATGACAACACTTTAGCCAAACTCATTTCTTTTATATCATTAAACCTGATTTTTGCCTCTGTACTTATTTTACTAAACGGAATTGAGTTTTTATCTCTATACAAAGCATCCTGTTCTATTCTTTGATTTAAACTAGAAATTGTTCTTTTCAAGTCATCAATTTCCATGTGTAAGCCTGTTATAATATTGTCTTTTTCATCCAGTTCTTTCACAGCTCTATCATAAGCATCTACTACTCTATCCACACTTTTAGCCTTGTTTTCGTTGATTATTAAAGAATAAGAATCTATTTTCGGGAAAGTTTTTAATTCATTTCGTAAAAATGACTCTGTTGCATCACTTACATCACCATTAAAAAACAAGCTTATTGTTTTATCTTTAACTTCTAGTCTTTCACGCTGTAGCCACAAGTTAGGATTATCGTATACTTTTGCTTTTAAAAACCTTTTATAGTTTGCGTCTATTACACTCTCATTATACACTCCTACAAAAGTAAATACCGCTGGAACCATTACTAAAAAGGCTATAAAAGACGCTATTTGCGCTATTCTTTTACGCTTAGCTGAGTTTACATAACGAATCATAGTAAAACCTAACAGTTTTAATACTAAGAAAGTTGCCAGCGCAATAAATATTGTATTTATGGTAAATAAATACATTGCCCCTAAGAAATAATCAAAGTTTCCTATTGCTAAACCATATCCGGCTGTACATAATGGAGGCATTAAAGCAGTTGCAATTGCAACACCAAAAATCACAGAAGCAATAGTTCCCTTTTTGGTTCTTGCTATAATTAATGCTAAACCACCAAAAAAGGCTATTAACACATCTCGAATATCTGGTCTTACCCTACCTAATAACTCTGAAGTTTCTTCACGAAGTGGAAATATAAAGAAAAATAGAAATGCAGTTAATAAACTCAATACAATCATAGTTGCTAAGTTTATTAACGATTTTCGTAATGTGTCAATATCATTAATAGCAATAGACATTCCTACTCCTAAAATAGGTCCCATTAGTGGAGATATTAACATGGCTCCAATTACTACTGCTGTTGAGTTTGCATTTAAACCAATAGATGCCACAAAAATAGAACAGATTAAAATCCAAGCTGTGGCTCCTTTAAAAGAAATATCACTTTTTATTGCTTCTATTGTTGCTTCTTGGTCTGTATCATCTCTAAAATCGAGTAACTCTAAAATAAACTTTTTTACTTTTTCCCATAAACCTTTTGCATCTTGCTGTATCGATTGTTTCGATTGCTCCGCTGCTACTTCTTCTTTATTTTCTTCCATAAATTCTGATTTTTGTTAACTTCGGAAAGATACGAAATTCCCAAGTTAGAAAAGATATAAAAAACGCTTGTAGATTCAATGCCTACAAGCGTTTTATATACTCTTAAAAAGTTTTTTATTATTTAATACCTAGCTTACTTTTCAACTTTGGTGTAATTGCATCTTTATGTAATAAAACAGATATTGTTTTCAATTTAAAATAAGGAACTGACATATATACATACCCCTGATTTCCTTGATTTTTACCCCAAGAGTTCTTTACTTTAAAATAGGTATTTCCTTTTTGATCTTTTACCAAACCTACAATATGCATTAAGTGATCGTCCGTTGTATTAAAGTTTTCAAATTCTGCTTGACGTAAACTTGGTGTAACAGTTCTTTCTTCAACTATTTCTGTTAGTGCTTTTTCATTTTCTGTGTTACTTGCAGGAATTATTGCTACTCCATTTTTTGATGAAAATGTTTTTTCAGATACATCACAATCCAATTCTACTGTGTAGCCTTTTTGAATTGCTTCTTCTGTTACAGCTACTAATTCATCTAAAGAAACATTATAAAATGCCCCGTTTGAAAAATTATCTGGAATGTTTAAAATGAATTGATCGTATTTTTTTGCATGTTCAAACGAACTAATTGTTACATAATTTGAAGGATCTACCTTTACATATTCTGCAAAAGACTTAGGAGTATATTTTTTCCCTTCAAAAGTAAACTCTTCTTTATTTTTTCCTAAGTATACATCCAAAACACTTTCTATTGATTGTTTCCATTTTGGACTTAATTCTCCTGCTGGATTTTTGATATAAGCATCCAACATTGATTTTAATACCGCAATCATTTCTGCATGATTATGTCTGTCTTGTCCAAGATCTAAACCTGTAAAAACTTGCTCAGGCACTAATCCGTATTTTTCTACTGAATTAATAACATCATGCGCCAAACCTCCTTCACTAAATTGTGCTTTTCCTTGGCGGTATAAATAATTATTTGCTTTATCAGAATACGTATTACGAACCGTATACATTTCAGATAAATCAATGCTTTTACCTGTTAATCTGATAATTTCTGATTCTAAAAAAGAGGTTGTAGAAAAACTCCAACACGTTCCTGTTCTTCCTTGGTTTTTAACTTCAGTATCTTCAATGTCTTTTACTGTTGAAAACTGATACTTTTGTGCTGAAGTTGAAGTTATACTTAAAAAAGTAAATGCTGCTCCTAATAGAATTTTTTTCATATTTAAAAACCTTATGATAATTTAAGCAAGCAATTTACTCTTTTTAAAAGATTATGAAACTTCAAAAGTGTTAAAAATCTACTATAACGCCTATACGTGGTAAAGCTCTCCCAGTTGTACTTTCTATTTCTTCCAGTAGATACCTTGAACTATCGTTAGGATCGGTTACTCTTCCATTTCCATCTTCAATAGGCAATAAAAAAGGTTGCTGTTTAGAGCTACTAGCATATATATTTTGAATATCTAAATATAAGTTAACAGCCGCTTTTTTTAAGAACCATGTTTTGTCTACACGGATATCTAGTTGTGTATACGTATCTAATCTTTCTGTGTTAAGTTTGGTATAATCTAAAATTCCGCCGTTTTGCACATCATAATTACCTTTTAATGAAGAAGCATCTAAATCGTATGGTGTATAAGGTTTACCACCAACTAATCGAAACTTTGTTCCTATTTCCCAGTTTCTGTTTAGTTTTTTCCCTGCTGTAATTGTTAATAGGTGTTTATTATCCCATGTTGAGGGAATATAGGCTCCTTGTGCATCTTTAAATTCACTTCTCACAAAAGTATACGACGCTATTCCGTACAATCCGCTATACGACTTTTTCTGTGTCAATAACTCAAATCCATACGCTCGACCTTCAGATGTAGAACTAACAGCTTCATTACCTATAATACCAAAATCAGCACCTAGATTTGCTAAACTTATTTGATTTCTTAGCGAGAATGGATAGTTTTTATATCCTTTATAAAACCCTTCAAAAGTTATTTTTGAGCTTGTATTAGGCTTGTAACTTAATCCACTTACAAAATGATCTGATTGTATATATTTCAACCCATTTTTATTTTCAAACTCACCTATATCGTTTTTATATCCTAATACTGTATACGATGGTAATTGATAATAACGACCTACTGAAGAACTCACCGTCCATTTTTCAGATAAATTATAACTTAACGACAATCGTGGTGAAAATTGGTTAAATGGATTTTTCATTTCTGAATTGTAATCTATTCCGTCCATTCTAAACCCAAAAGAAACTCCTAATTTTTCATCTAAATATCTTTTTGAAACTTGTCCGAAAACTCCATATTTAATAAAATCTATGGCTGAATTGAAATCGTAGATAGTTACTCCATCTGAATTAGCATTTTTCTGATAATTACTATTCGTATACCTCGCTGTTTCTAAATTAAAACCTAAGTTAAAATCAATTTTGTTAACAGTTTCAAAGCTATTTTCATATCGTAATTTATTTTCTATTTCTTTAGATGAGTAATCTAACAATAAGTTTGCTGGTATTTCTTCATTTAAAAAATATTTCACCGCCTTGTTTTTCCACTCATTCCTACTTAGTACGACCAAGTGTGTTGAGTTTGGTGCAAAATACTTATAACTGGCTCCTACAGTATAATTCCATTGACTGTTTACGGGAACAGAATTTAAAATAACTTTATTTCTCTTTATCGTTTCTAAATCTGTTTCTCCATCGTTTACCTCTTTATTTATTTCAAAGTCATCAATAGCTCCCAAAGCAACTATTGATAATTCACTATTTTTTGATAATTGCGATTTAACATTTACTTGAAAATCGCTATAGGTTGGTAAAAAAGGTAGTTTTATCAACTTAAATAAAAACTGTAAATACGATTGACGTGCAGAAAACATAAAGGTTGTATTCTTCCCTAATGGTCCGTCTAACGTAATTCCTGCATCTGAGGTTCCAATAGTGGCTCTAGTATTTAACGAAGTCGGATTCCCTCTTTTTTGAGTAAACTCTATAACAGAACTTAAAGAGTTACCTCTATTGGCAGGAAATGCACTTGAATAAAAATCAACTTTACGGATTAAATCTGCATTCATGATTCCTACAGGTCCACCTGTAGCTCCTTGTGTTTGAAAATGGTTAATTACAGGAACTTCAATACCATCTAAATAAAATTTATTTTCAGAGGTTGCTCCACCTCTAATAATAATATCATTTCTAAATCCAGGATTTGATGCTACTCCTGGAAAAGACTGAATTACTTTTAGCACATCTCTGTTTCCTCCTGGGTTCTTTTCTATTTCTGCTATACCCAAACTTTGAAGCGACAAAGGACTATCTACAGACTCTTTAAATAATGGTGCTTGTATTTGAACTTCTTTTAACTGTGTTGCATCTTCAATTAACTCTAAGGTTATATAAGGTGAGTTATCTTTTGTTACTAAATACTCATCTGAAATTAACGTTTTATAGCCCACAAACGAAGCTTGTATTTTATTATAACCTAAAGGAACGTTATTCAAGACAAACTCCCCTTTTTCATTTGAAACCGCTCCTATTTCTGTTCCATATACTAAAACATTAACGAAAGGAAGCAATTCTCTTGTTTTAGAATCAATAACTTTTCCTGAAATTTCCCCGCTATTTTGAGATACAACAGCGAAAGACTGAAGTAAAACCAAGAGTATCAACACTTTTCTCATATCAAAACATTTAAGATCTAACAAAAATACATGCTTTGTTTAATTAAAAACAAAAAAAATTAAACAAAATTACAATAAGAACAAAAAAACTCAATCGTTATGATTGAGTTTTCGTGGGGAGAGCAGGATTCGAACCTGCGAAGTCGTAAGACAACGGAGTTACAGTCCGTCCCATTTGGCCGCTCTGGAATCTCCCCAAAGCTTTTAAAAAAAGCTTCTCCGTAAAATCGAGAAGCTTTACTAGTGACCGGGCTGGGGCTCGAACCCAGGACCCTCTCCTTAAAAGGGAGATGCTCTACCAACTGAGCTACCCGGTCATTTTTTGCTTTTGCTTTTCTGCGTTTGCGGGTGCAAATATAGAAGCTTTTATTGTTCCTGCAAACATTTTTTAGAAGTTTTTTTGAAAAATTTTCAATGTTTTTTGTTATCTATTAATTAACAGAAAGTTACCTAAAAATCATTTAAGTATGCTTTTCTTACTTTTTTAAATAAATTAGATGAATACACAAAATCTACCACTGCTTCATTATCTGTTTTGAAGATTTCTTTATGTGATCCTTCCCATGCTTTTACTCCATTTTTTAGAAAAACAATCTTATCTCCTATTTCCATCACCGAATTCATATCATGTGTATTTATTACTGTAGTAATTTTATACTCATCGGTAATTTCTTGAATTAGGTTATCTATAACAATAGACGTTTGCGGATCTAAACCTGAATTAGGTTCATCACAAAACAAATATTTAGGCTTCATTACAATTGCACGGGCAATTGCTACACGTTTTTGCATTCCTCCAGATAATTCAGCAGGAAACTTTTTGTTTGAATTTTCTAGGTTTACACGGTTCAACACAAAATTCACCCTGTCTAGCATTTCACTTTCAGGTTGTTTGGTAAACATTTTTAAAGGAAACATTACGTTTTCTTCCACGGTTTGTGAATCAAACAAGGCACTTCCTTGAAATACCATTCCTAATTCTTGACGAAATTGACGTTTATCTTCTATCGTCATATCAGTATTCGCTAGTCCATCATAAACAATGGTTCCTTGCTCTGGTGTGTGTAAGCCAATTAATGATTTTAAAAATACTGTTTTACCTGAACCACTCTGACCAATAATTAAACTTGTTTCTCCTGGTTTAAATGAAGTTGTTATCCCCTTTAAAATCTCAACACCATTAAATCCTTTGTGTAAATTGTTTACTTCTATCATTAGGTTAATAACATTTGAGTTAAGAAATAGTTCGCTATAACAATAAGCACTGTAGTCCAAACTACAGACTGTGTACTTGCTTTTCCAACTTCTAATGAACCTCCTTTTACATAATATCCATGATAGGAAGGCACTGTGGCAATTAAAAAAGCAAAAACCACTGTTTTTATCAACGCATAGGTTATAAGAAACGGATCAAAATCTAATTGAACTCCTGCTATATAATCTGCTCCAGAAAACAAACCCGATAATACCCCTGCCATCCATCCGCCAAAAATTCCTAAAAACATTCCTAGAATTATTAAAAACGGATAAAAGAAAACTGTAGCTATTATTTTAGGAAGCACTAAATAGTTTAATGAGTTAATTCCCATCACCTCAAGTGCATCAATTTGCTCTGTAACACGCATAGTTCCTATACTTGAAGTTATATACGAGCCTACTTTACCTGCTAAAATAATAGAACAAAACGTAGGTGCAAACTCTAAAATTACTGATCGTTTTGCTGCAAAACCAATCAACGATTTTGGTATAAACGGACTTTCTAAATTCAATGCTGTTTGCAAGGCGATTACCCCTCCAATAAAAAACGATATAAAAGCTATAATTCCTATCGACTTATGCCCCAACTCATCTACTTCTCTAAATAAAGCTTCCCGAAATACTCTTGCTCTTTGTGGCTTTGAAAAAACCTGTTTTAGCATTGAAAAGTATTTACCAATATGCTCAATGTAATTCATTAAATGAAATATATTTTTTCTTTTTGCTAAAGTATTAAAAAACCATTAACTCATCGCCTTATTTATAAGTTTTAGCTTGCTTTTTATGTACCTTTGAGTTTTAATTTTCAAAAAACAAAATGAGAAAAATAGCTTTTTTAGCAGCTATAATATGTTTAACCAGCTGCTCTGTTAATAAAAAAACAAATACTCAAAAACCAAAACTAGTAGTTGGTGTTGTTGTTGACCAAATGCGTTACGATTACCTTACTCGTTTTGCTAATAGATATGGTAACGACGGTTTTAAACGTTTACTTAGAGAAGGATACTCTTTAGAAAACGCTCATTACAATTATATTCCTACTTACACTGCTGTAGGGCATACTTCTATTTACACAGGAACAACGCCTACTAATCATGGTATTATAAGTAACCATTGGTACGATAAATACTTAAAGAAGACTATTTATTGTGTAGATGATGACAACTACAATACAATTGGTAATGACGGTGAAGGAGGAAAAAAATCTCCTTATAGAATGTTAACGACTACCGTTACCGACCAGTTAAAACTTGCTCAAAATATGAGAGGAAAAACCATTGGTATTGCCATAAAAGATCGTTCTGCTATTTTACCTGCAGGACACACAGCTAATGCTGCTTATTGGTTTGACGGTGGTGATAAAGGGCAATGGATTTCTTCTTCTTTTTACTTAAATGAATTACCTACTTGGGTACAAGAATTTAATGCTTCAGGGAAAGCTGATGAATATTTAAGTAAACCTTGGGAAACTTTATATGACATCAGTACGTACACTCAAAGTATTGAAGATGACAACGATTTTGAAGTTACTTTTAAAGGACAAGAGAGACCTATATTCCCTCATGATATTCCAACGTTAAGAAAGAGTAATAATAATTACAGTATAATAAAAGGGATTCCTGCTGGTAACTCTATTACTACTGATTTTGCTAAAGCGGCTATTATTGGTGAAAACTTAGGAAAATCTGAGTACACTGACTTTTTAGCGGTTAGTTATTCTTCAACTGATTATGTTGGACATCAGTTTGGAGTTGCTTCTAAAGAAATTGAAGATACTTATTTACGTTTAGATCAAGATTTAGCTGATTTATTTAAGTTTTTAGACACACAGGTTGGAAAAGACAACTATACCCTATTCTTAACTGCCGATCATGCTGCTGTGCAAGTTCCTTCATACTTAGAGTCTTTAAAAATACCTGCTGGTTATGTAAAGCCTGTTGCTTTCAAAAACTTTTTAAATGAAATTACCTTAAAACATTTTAAATCTAATGAGATTATTGAAAATGTTTCAAACTTTCAAGTGTTCTTAAATAAAGATAAGATTAGAGAGTTAAACCTTAACTATGAAAACGTAGCACAAACTATAGCGGATGAAGCTATTAATCATAAAAAGATTTATAAATCGGTAACTGCTAGAACCATGCAAACCACAACGTTTACTAACGGAATTTTACATGTTTTACAAAATGGTTACAATCAAAAGTTTTCGGGTGATGTTATTTTAATTCCAAATCCATCAACTATTGCTAGTAGTTCAAAAAAAGGGACTACGCATGGTTCTGGATACTCGTACGATACACACATTCCGATGATTTTTTATGGAAATGGAATTAAACAAGGAGTTTCTAAAAAGAAATATGAAATTGTAGATATTGCTCCAACGATTTCTAATTTATTACAGATAGAATTCCCTAACGGATCTACTGGAAAAATTATTGAAGAAGTTCTTGAATAGGAAACTTAGAAATGAGAAAAGAGAAACTAGAGAGTAGACCGTAAAAAAACTCCAATTTGATTTCATCAAATTGGAGTTTTTTCATTGATACATTTTCAAATTACCAAATTGCTACATTACACAAAGTTAATTCGGATTATTTAATATAATTAGTGCTGCAATAACTCCTGGAACCCACCCGCAAAGTGTCAATAAAAATACAATTATAATTGATCCACAGCCTTTACCTATCACTGCTAATGGTGGAAAAAATATTGCTAATAAAACTCTTAATAAACTCATAGTACTTTTTTAGTTAGTATACTTAAAAGACGAGTTAATTAGGATTTTGTTACAGTTAAACTTTTTCTACATCAACTTTCCAAAGAAAATAGCATTCATCAATAGTTTATTAGTTCCAAACCAAAACGCTCTAAAGTTAGTATTATCCGTAAAAACGATTACTCTACCACTACCTAAGCGCCCTGTTTTGAATGGAACAGTGTTTTTCAACTCTTTTAAATTTTCTTTTGAAATATAACCACTCAATAACGGATTGCTTGTATACTGAATTGGATTGTTAAAACTCTTCGCATCTGGTTGAATAAACTGTTTTGTATTTCTAAACAAAGCTATTTTATCATTTTTGTATCCAAAGTTGATTGGGTGTGAGCGATCAATCTTAGCTTCAAAAATTGCTCCTCCAATCACTTGCGCTCCCGATTGCAACGAACGATTTTCAAACGATACATTATTTATAGAATCTATCTTAGTTTTATTAAACTTTACATTAATAAACCCTCTGTTAGATAACCAATTTACTGCATTTCTATATCCAATTAACACACCTCCATTACGTACCCAAACTTTTAGCTTCTCTTCTAAGTTTTTATCCAACGAGCGACTATTAGGAACAATAATCGTTGTATACCTATCAAGATTAACTCTCGTAGCATAATCAGTATCTAACTTCGTTAATTTCATATCGTAACGCTGATCTAACAAATGCCAAATTTCACCTGCATCATAACTTGTAATCCCGTTACCTACTAACATCGCTACTTTCTGCTGTTTTACGGTTTCAAAATTTCTACTTCCTAAATCAATTCCTTCATTTAACCCTGTAGACACACCTTTAATTGCAATATGATTTTCATTCGCTATCTTTCCTAAAAAATCGAACAACTCATTTCCGTTTAACTCTTGATTTTGAGCTGGAATAAAAATAGTTCCATAGTCATACGAATTACCATCGTTTGTAAATTTTTTCATCGCTACTTTCGCTCGTAACCCTTTTTCTAAAATAGAATTCAATGCTTTAGGAGTGTTATATTCATTCCAAGGAAATAAATATCCCACACTACTTTTTTGTTGAATTGTTCCTTGTCTTGGTTGTAATTGAGTCACCTCAACTCCTGCTTTTGATAATGAAACATTATCCGCATAATCAACTCCAAAGGCATAATTAAAGGTCCAAGCAGATACATCATAAAACAAACTATCTTTAAAGGTTGTTCGTACATCAAACATTGCTTTTACCAACCTGTGATTTTTCTGATTCATAGGCACGACATAACTATACCCTTTTTTGAAACGTTTTCCATTCGATGTAAAATCTTCTTTTAACTCGTGGAGTTTTATTTGATGACGTTGTAAAACTTCTGCTAAATGATTTGTTTTCGTTGCATCCTTTTCATCACCAAATACTATCGCTTTGTTTGTTTCTAAGCTTCTAGAGTTTTTATAAAAGTCTTGTTGGTATTGTAAGATTTTTGTTCGCATGTTTTTAGCAGCTTCTAGTGTTGACAATGCTGCTGTAAACTGATTTCGAATGGTAAACGGAAAGGTTAATATTCCGTTTTCACTTTCTTGCGCATGCCCGCGAGAACTTCCTTGTTCAAATAAAATCCCGATACTTCCATTAATATCTGGAAAAGTTGACCCTTTTCCGTAGTAAAAATCATCAAAACTTTCCTCTGAATAATAGGTTGAACCTATTTTATCGAATGCTTTTGCATGATAGGTTGCTATTTCCTTAGTTAATTCCTGATTCATTTTTGGAGTCAACGGATTTGTTCTACTCGGAATCCCTGGTTGGAAAAAGAAAGTTGAGTTCGTTCCCATTTCATGATGATCGGTTAAAATATTCGGCAACCATTTGTGAAAAGTTTGAATTCTAGCTCTACTCTCAGGCAACTGAACTGGTAACCAATCACGATTCATATCAAACCAATAATGATTCGTTCTTCCACCTGGCCAAACCTCATGATATTCTCTATCATTTGGATCAGGATTAATATTATTTGCCTTATTTGTATTTGCCCAATATGCAAAACGTTGTAAACCATCTGGATTCATCGCTGGATCAAAAAGAATTACCGAATTATCTAATAATTCTTCAATTTTTTGCCCTTCTCCCGCTGCTAAATAATAAGCAGCTGCTAACGCCGCATTGGTTCCACTTGCCTCATTCCCGTGAATTGAAAATCCTTGGTATACCACTATTGGATTATTAGACACATCTACAGAAGCATCGTTTGTTGCTTTTATATGATTTTCTCGTATTTCTTCTAAATTTTGATGATTTTTTGGGGAAGTTATCGTTAACAACACCAACGGTCTTCCTTCATAGGTTGTTCCTCTGTTTTCAAGCACCACTCTATCTGAAGCATTCGCAAGTGCTTTCATATATTCTATCAACTTATCATGGGTTACATGCCACTCTCCTACTTCGTGTCCTAAAACTGATTTTGGTGTTGGTATGTTTTGATTGTAAGAAACATCTTGTGGTAGGTAATAATTTAAATCGACTGTTTGTGCCGTTAATGTCGCACTAACAAATAGTAGTGATAGTAATAATTTCTTCATTATTTAATTTTAAGTTGATTGTTATAACTACAGTTGAATTTGTGTATTAATTCTGTTTAAATAATAAAAACCCCACAAAAAAGTGGGATTCTTATATCCTATTGGTATTTATTAACTGTTTCTTTTATCTTTTATAGTACATCCTATTGCTCTAGTATCAGTTTTTGTTGGCTTTTCTCCTTTCAACAAAGCATCAACCGCATTTTCAACAAAACGTTCTTTTACATTATTCTCGTTACGAGTGCTATCATCAATAGCACCAATATATTCAACAATTAATTTACCTTTCTTTTTATTTAATATGTAAACATGTGGTGTTTTAGTTGCTCCGTATTTTGGATACACCTCTTGACCTTCATCAAACAAATAAGGAAACGTAAAACCTTTTTCTTTTGCACGTACTTTCATCGCTTCAAAACTATCTCCTTTTGAAACCTCTGGGTCATTTGGGTTAATAGCTATTACAGGAAACCCTTTCTTTTTATATTTCTTATCCAACGCAATAATTCTGTCTTCATTTGCTACTGAATACGGACACATATTACACGTAAATACTACAATAAATCCTTTTGCCTCTGAATAATCAGCTAAAGAAACCATAGTGTCGTCTATATTTTTTAGTGAAAAATCTGTGGCTTCATCTCCTACCTTATATCCTTTTGATGGATTAATAGTAAATGCAGATATAGTTGCAACTACTAACAATAACAATGTTATTTTAAATGTTTTCATAATTATTTAGTTTAAAAAGGTTTGTAATTCGTCTTGTAACTCTTCATAGCTAAATGATTGCTCGTAAAACTTTCTTTTTTCTTTATTGTAAATTAACGTTGCTGGTATAGAACCCGACCAATTTTCAGCAATGTCTTGTATCCAAAACTGTTCATTTGCATCATCAAAATGAAGTACTTTAGATTCTAATTTTCTATTTTTAACAAATGGAATTAGGTTACTTTCCTTCTGTTTAGGAAAATCTAAACTCACCAAAACTACCTCTACATTTTTATCTTTATACGCTGCGTTTAACTTTTCAAAAGCAGGAAGTTCTTTTACACAAGGCATACACCAAGTTGCCCAAAAATTGATAACATAGGTCTTATCATCATTTTTATGCAGCAGCGGTTTTAACGCTTCGTAATTTAGCGTAGCTATTTTAATAGAAGACTCTGTAACTTCATCTGTTTCTCTTGGTTTTTCTTTACAAGAAAACAACATGAAACTCCCTAAAAAAAGTATTAGAATTTTATGCATTTGATATTTGTTTCCTCTCAAAATTAACTGATTGTGTTAGTTAAAAAGCAGAATTAACGAAACATTAACAAGAAAAAAGCCCGAAAAAATACTTTTTCGGGCTTTTACTATCAGTAATACTTTTATTTCTTAGCTATAAATTTCATTCAATAATTTAGCTAAACGTAATCCTCCTTTTTGTAATTGTTCTCTCACTACAGGAAAATAAATATATGAATAGCGGTAGCGTAAATTCTCTCCTACCTCAACAGATTTATATACCTCTTTAGTAATTTTATGTGTATCGTGTAACCAATCTACCACAGTTCCTTGTTGAATTACTTTTATTTGTTCTTTCGATAAATCTTTAGCATTACTTGCTAATTCAATATAACTCATATCCCACTTATTAAGTAAATCTTCATCCCATACTCTATGTAAATTTGATCCTTTACCATGCCACTGAACTTGTATCTTATTTCCTCCTAAATCCTCTTTTAGACCTATGTGCATTGGCTGATGTAAGTCTCCTACTAAATGTACTAACATCTTTAAGTAAAAACGTTTATCTTCTGTAGAGCTATTTTCATTCTTTAGTACTTTCATACATTTCTCAATACCTGTAACCATATCTCCTTCTGGGTTCTTTTCGGTATCTTCATAACGAGCATCTAATGGCATATTTACATAATGCCAAGTATAAAATTTACCATATTTCTTTCTATCAGATTTTATTTCATCTGCATACGTAGATACAAACGCTAAACTTTCTCCTTGTAATAGCTTTTCTATTTTCTTTTTAGCTTTTTTAGTCAGGTGTTTTTCTGCGATCTTTCCCGTAGCTCTATGACCAGTTGGTCCCCATACATCTTCATTATTAGCTATTGACGAAGCACTTACCAAAAATGCAGCGAATACTATTAAAAATTTTGTCTTCATGAATAGTTTAAATTATAATCGAAAGCTAAATTATAAAAATAATTCCTCAAAAATTTGGATTTAACAAAAATTAAATTATATCTTTATAATATCATTTTAATATCACTTTAACAAAAACAAAAAATGAAAGCAGAAAAAATCATCAAACCAGCTAATGGATATTTAATGTTCTTTATTGTTCTTGCACTTTTTATAAGTGGAATTACATTAGCTATTAAAACACAAAACCCAATATTCATAATAATGTCTGTATTAGCATTTATTTTAGCATTAGGTTTCATTTTAGTGAATCCTAATTCTTCTAAAGTTTTATTATTCTTTGGAAAATATGTTGGTACCGTAAAGCAAAATGGATTGTATTGGGCTAACCCTTTATACAAAAAGAAAACTATTTCTTTAAGAGCGAGTAATTTTGATAGTGAGCGTTTAAAAGTGAATGATAAACTTGGAAACCCAGTAATGATTAGCACCATTTTAGTGTGGCGCGTTACCGAAACTTATAAAGCTGCTTTTGATGTAGACAATTATGAAAACTTCGTTCGTGTACAAACAGATGCTGCTGTACGTAAACTAGCTAGCATGTATCCGTATGATAATTTTGCTGATGAAGGTCATGAAGAAGACATTACTTTACGTTCTAGTGTTAATGAAGTAAGTGAAGCTTTAGAAAAAGAATTAGAAGAGCGTTTAGCTATTGCTGGTATTGAAGTTTTAGAAGCACGAATTGGTTATTTGGCCTATGCACAAGAAATTGCAAGTGCTATGTTAAAGCGTCAACAAGCTACAGCTATTGTTGCAGCACGTCATAAAATAGTGCAAGGAGCTGTTGATATGGTAGAAATGGCTTTAGAAGAATTGAATAAAAAAGAAATTGTTCAGTTAGACGAAGAACGTAAGGCTGCAATGGTAAGTAATTTATTAGTGATTTTATGTGGAGATAAAGAAGCGTCGCCAGTAGTTAATGCAGGAACGTTGAATCATTAATAGGTTAAAATACTGAAAATTTAAAAGATTAAAAGATGAAGGAATATAAAATAATTAAACAAGAATTTAGCTGGACAAACTCCCAACAAAACTTTGAGGACCAATTAAATAATTTTGCCAAACAAGGATGGCGTGTTATTAACGTTCTAGAAAGAAATAGTATTTTATTAGCTGTACTTGAAAAGGATAAAAACCGATAGAATGAAAATTTTTAAAGAAGAGCAACGATTTACACAATGGTGGTTATTAGTAATATTAGCTGTAAGTTTAATTGTACCCGTAATACTTATTGTTAAAGAATATATGCAAGAAAATTCTACAATGAGTTCTACAGAGTTAACACTTACTCTTCTTGCAATTTTAGCTTCATTTGCTTTTATTTTTATTTTTAAGTTAACTACAAGAATTGATGAATATGGAATTCATTATCAGTTCTTCCCTTTTCATCTATCCTTAAGAAAAATAGCTTGGTCTGAAATTGAAAAAGCTTATGTCAGAAATTATGATCCCATTGGTGAATATGGAGGATGGGGGTTAAAAGGCGGATTACTTTGGAATAAAAAAAGAGGAACTACTTTAAATATTTCAGGAGATATCGGTATTCAACTAGAACTAAAAAATAACAAAAAACTACTTATAGGAACCAAAAAAGAACAAGAAGCAAAACGTGTTTTAGTAACCTATAAACATAAAGTACAACAATTATGATACGGATAATATTATTTACCATCATATACCTTTTTAGTTTCATTCTCTCTTTGATATAACTAAATATTAGGAAGTTGTATTTTTGACCCGTAATTTAACTCTTAAACACAACCGTTTCTTACATAAAAACAAACATGGCAAAAAAGAAAGCATTTGCACTCCGCATAAACGAAGACATGTTAAAAGCTATTGAAAAATGGGCTTCTGACGAGTTTCGATCTACTAATGGGCAGATTGAATGGATGCTTATGCAAGTACTTAAAGAAGCAAAAAGAGAACCCAAAAAGAAAGAAGATTAACTTCAAAATCTTAACTCCTTGTAAAAAAAACGTCTAATTTTTAATTAGGCGTTTTCTATTTTGTAAATTGTACACAACTAAATTTCAATCAACTAACAATTATGAACAAGCTTTTTTCTTTCATTTTATTGCTCGCAACATCTATATTGTTCTCACAAGAATTCTCAATGGATCTGGTTAAAAATATGAAACCACGAAACATCGGTCCGGGTGGTATGAGTGGTCGTGTAACCGCTATCGATGTAGTTGAATCAAATCCTGATATTATGTACGTTGGTACTGCTTCTGGTGGGGTTTGGAAATCTACTTCCGGTGGTATTAAATGGCAACCTATTTTCGATAAAGAGGTAACTGCCTCTATCGGAGCGGTAGCTATTCAACAATCAAACCCAAGCGTTATTTGGGTAGGAACTGGTGAAGGGAATCCTCGTAACAGCTTGAATGGTGGTTACGGAATTTTTAAATCCTTAGATGCCGGAAAATCATGGAAATCCATGGGATTAGAAAAAACGCGACACATACATCGTGTAGTTATTCATCCTGATAATCCTGATATTGTATATGTAGCTGCTATAGGTTCCCCATGGGGTGAACACAAAGAACGTGGTGTATACAAAACTACCGATGGAGGTAAAACGTGGAAAAAAATCTTATTCAACAATATAAAAACGGGTGCTGCCGATTTAGTTATAGATCCATCAAATCCAAACAAATTAATCGCTGCTATGTGGGAACATAAACGTGATCCTTGGTTTTTTAAATCTGGTGGTGAAGGAAGTGGTTTATACATAACGCATGATGGAGGTGACAACTGGAAAAAAATTACCGATAAAGAAGGTTTTCCTAAAGGGGAATTGGGTAGAATTGGTGTTGCCATTGCTCCATCAAACCCAAATATTGTGTACGCCTTGGTTGAAGCAAAAAAGAATGCGTTGTATAAAAGTGAAGATGGTGGTGAAAAATGGACAAAAATCAATGATAAAAAAGGAATTGGCGACCGTCCATTCTATTATTCAGAAATTTATGTCGATCCTCAAAATGAGCACAAGTTGTATTCTATTTTCACCTATGTAAATGTTTCTATTGACGGAGGTAAATCATTTAAACAACTCATGCCCGCTTATGGAGTTGATAACGGAATCCACCCAGACCATCACGCTTGGTGGATACATCCTAAAGATGGAAGTTTTATGATTGATGGGAATGATGGTGGATTGAACATAACCAAAGATGGTGGTAAAACATGGCGCTTTATAGGTAATTTACCTATTGCTCAATATTATCATATTAATGTTGACAATGAATTCCCTTATAATGTATACGGAGGAATGCAAGACAATGGTTCTTGGCGAGGACCTGCCTATGTTTGGAAATCACAAGGTATCCGAAATTCGTATTGGCAAGAGATTAGTTTTGGTGATGGTTTTGACGTAATACCAGATAAAGAAGATGCTCGTTATGGTTGGACAATGAGTCAACAAGGTTTTGTATCTCGTTATGACTACGAAACAGGGAACAATTACACAGTTCGTCCTACACATCCAGACCCTGATGTAAAGTTACGTTTTAACTGGAACTCTGCTATTAATATTGATCCATTTGATAATTCAACTTTATACTTCGGAAGTCAATTCGTGCATAAATCAACCGATAAAGGATTAACATGGAAAGTTATTTCTCCTGATTTAACTACCAACGACAAAACCAAACTCAATCAACAAGAAAGTGGAGGTTTAACTATGGATGCTACAGGTGCAGAAAATCATTGTACTATTTTAGTTATCGAACCTTCTCCTATAGAAAAAGACATGTTATGGGCAGCTACGGATGATGGTCAGGTACATATCACTCAAAATGGTGGTGCAACTTGGACAAATGTTGCTAAAAACCTAAAAGGGTTACCAGAAAATAGTTGGATTACACAAATAAAAGCTTCTAATAAAAACAAAGGAGAAGCCTTATTAGTAGCGAACGATTATCGTCGCTTTAACTACAAACCTTATGCCTACCGAACTACCGATTACGGTAAAACATGGAAACGTATTGTTGATGAAAATGATGTAGAAAGTTTTACGTTAAGTATTGCTGAAGACCCAATCGAACCTAATTTACTTTTTTTAGGAACAGATGATGGACTATATATTTCTTTAAATGCTGGTGAAAACTGGACAAAATGGACAGAAGGTTTCCCAACTGTTCCTGTAAAAGATTTAGTAATTCATCCAAGAGAGTATGATTTGGTTATCGGAACATTTGGAAGGTCTGCTTGGGTATTAGACGATATTCGTCCGTTGAGAGCATTAGCTAAAGATAAAAATATCCTTACAAAAAATATCGAATTGTTTGAACCTCCTATTGCTTATCAAGCTGCATATCAACAACCAACAGGTAGTCGATTTGGCGCAGATGCTATTTATAACGGAGAAAACAGAAGTCGTGGTGCTTTGGTACAATTCTACATCAACAAACCAAAAACTGACGAAAAACCAAAAGATAAAAAAACCGATGATGTCAGTTCGAGCACAGTCGAGAACTCAACAGAAACTGAAAATAAAGTAAAATGGGATTCTATTAAATTTGAAATATTTGATGGTAAACGATTGATAAGAACACTAAAAAGAAAAACTCCCAAAGAAAATGGAATTCACAAAGGTGTTTGGTTTATGGATGAAAAAGGAGTTTCTAGACCTTCAAGAACCATTAGAAAACAAAAAAGTGAACCTAGTGGTGTAAGAGTAAAACCAGGTACTTACAGAATTAAAACTACGTTTGGAGATAAAACTTCTGAACAAAACATCACGGTAAAATTCGATCCTAGATTAACTATTTCTCAAACGGCTATCAATCAAAAATACGATACAAGCAAAGAACTTGAAAAGTATCAAAATATTATTGCAGATGCTGTTAAACAATTAGTTGAAAGCAAAGACATCGCTAATAACTACAAAACCGAGCTCTCAAAAAAGGATAAAAAGGCCTACAAAGAGCAAATAAAAAATTCAACCGAAACTATTAAAAAAATTGATAGTTTACTTGATATTTACTTTGGTAAAGTTGATAAACGCCAAGGAATTATCCGTAATCCAGATCCGACAGTTACACAAAGATTAAGTACAGCAAATTGGTACGTAAACAGTAGATTTGGTGAGCAAACTGCTACTGAAAAACAATTAATCAATCAATTTAAAGGAGCTTTTAAAGATGCTATTGAAAAAACCAATGCTTTTTTCGATAAAGACTGGAAAGAATATAAAGTTGAGGTAGAAAAAATAGATTTATCTCCGTTTAAAGAAACCAAAAAATTTTCTGTAGAATAATTTCAAATTAAAAAATCTTACATAATGAAAAGAATAATCGTTCTACTCGCTATTACTATTATAGCCAGTGCTTGTAAAAAAGAGCAAAAAAAGCCAACAGAAGTTGCTGAAACACTTAAAGAATACTCTATCGAACAAATGATGGATAACGAGAGTGTTTCAGGAGGAAGTTTTTCTCCAGACAACTCAAAATTACTCGTAACCAGTAATCGTTCGGGAATTTATAACATGTACACAGTTTCTACAACTAACGGAGAATTTGAGCCAATAACAAAATCAGACAGCTCTTCTGTTTTTGCAACCTCATATTTCCCTAAAGATGAGCGTATGTTGTTTAGAATGGATAATAATGGTGATGAAATTTATCATATATTTTTAAGAGAACTTGATGGTAATATTAAAGATTTAACACCAACTAAAGGTGCTAGAGCTGGATTTTTTGGTTGGGCAAAAAATGAGAAAAGTTTCTTTTTTACTTCTAATAAAAGAGACAAGCGTTTTATGGATCTTTATGAAATGGATCTTGAAACTTTTACCCCTATCATGATTTATGAAAATAAAGACGGTTATAACGTAGCAGCAATATCAAATAATAAAAACATTCTAGCGCTAAGCAAAACGGTTAACACAAATGACAGTGACTTGTTTTTGTTTGATAGAACCACCAAAGTAATCACAAAAATTAATCTTACGTTGAGTGGTAATTCTGCCGCTGATTTTTCTATTGATGATACTGATTTCTACTACACAACAGATGCAGAAGGTGAATTTGCAACCTTAATGAAATATACCATTAGCACCAATGAAACAGAAAAAGTGTTAGTAAAAGATTGGGATATTTCTGGAAGTTATTTTACCAACAATGGAAAATATAGAGTTACCTATATTAACGAAGATGCAAAAAATGTAATTGAAGTTTTTGATGTTGCTGAAGGAAAAAACATAACCTTACCTAATGTTAATGGAAAAAGTATTACCAGCGTTGGTTTTTCTAGAGATGAAAACATGATGCGTTTTTATGCTGGAGGTTCTGATGCTCCATCTAACTTATACGTTTACGATTTAGCTACTCAAAAACAAACGCAATTAACTGACGTATTAAACAAAGAAATTAATCCTGATGATTTAGTAAAAGCGAAAGTAATACGTTACCCTTCTTTTGATGGAGTTACGATTCCTGCAATTTATTACTTACCTCATCAAGCTTCAGAAGACAATAAAGTCCCTGCTTTAGTTTGGGTACATGGAGGTCCTGGAGGGCAATCACGTCAAAATTTCAATTCCAGAATCCAATACCTAGTAAACCACGGATATGCTGTTTTAGCTGTAAATAATCGTGGAAGTAGTGGTTATGGTAAAACCTTTTTTACTATGGATGACTTAAATCACGGTGAAAAAGATTTACAAGATTGCGTAGAAGGGAAAAATTGGTTAGCAAACCAACCAGAAATTGACGCTGAAAAAATAGGAATCATCGGAGGATCTTATGGCGGCTATATGACCATGGCTGCATTAACCTATACCCCTGAAGAATTTGCTGTTGGGGTAAATATTTACGGAGTAACCAACTGGATGCGTACTTTAAAAAGTATTCCGTCGTGGTGGGAATCGTTTAGAGAAGCCCTATACAAAGAGTTAGGAAATCCTTATTCTGCCGATTCAGTTAGACTTAAAAGAATTTCTCCTTTATTCCACACCGATAAAGTAACCAAACCTTTAATGGTTTTACAAGGAGCTAAAGACCCGAGAGTTTTACAAGTAGAGTCTGATGAAATTGTGGCTGGGGTTAAGAAAAACGGAGTTCCTGTGGAATATGTTCTTTTTGATGATGAAGGTCATGGTTTTGTAAAGAAAGAAAATCAAATAGAAGCAAATAGTAAAATCTTACAGTTCTTAGACACCTATTTAAAGAAGGAAGAGCCAATTAAAAACGATGATTCATAAACAAATTCAAAGAACTTTAACAGTATAACTTTTCCGAAAAATTATCGAGTTTATATTTTTGTCAGCATAATACAAAATCTCCCATATATCTATTTATTTGGGAGATTTTTAATATCACAAAGAACCACAACTATTATTATGCGAAAATTATTCTTGTTAATTATCTCTTTATTTTCATTCAACAGTTTTTCTCAAAATCAACCTGACCCTACCAAAGAATTAGGAGTATGGTACATGTACAACGGATCTCACCAAATTTCAGATAAGTTTGGCTTAAAATCTATAGCACATTTTCGCTTCTTTGAAGTTGGAGACGATATGCAACAATTCATTGGACGCTTAGGAGCTAATTATAAATTCAATAAAAATGTAAATGCTACCGTAGGGTATGCTTTCTTAAACACTGATGAAACTTTTAACATTACTGCTGGTGACTTTAGCGAACATCGCATTTATGAGGATTTGAATGTTAACCATAAAATAGCTAGTTCAAATTTAGCACACCGTTTTAGAGGTGAACAACGTTTTTTTGAATCGACCACTAGTAATTTCTTTCGATATCAATTAGCCTTGAGTCATCCTATTGATGAAAAATGGTCGACATACCTATACAATGAAACTTTTTTAGATTTTGAAGGTGAAGCATACAATCAAAACTGGTTCGGAGCTGGTTTTAAATACAAAGTTTCTGATATTATAAAACTTCAAGCTGGATATCAATTAATCAATGTTAATAATGTTGGTAATTTCAATAGAATTCAACTAGGAATTGCAATTACCACAGATCACAGAAAATAGAACTAACTATTATTTCATACTTTAGCGGCAAATTTTTTTTAGATGGAAGCACCTCTTTTTACAAACGATGCAATCGTATTTGGTATTTTAATGATTTCTTTAGGTTTTGTTTTTTATACAGAATCACAAACCTCAGGATTTTGGCATAAATTTTATAAAATAGTACCAGGTTTATTCATGGCCTACTTTATCCCAGCAATATTTACTACTCTAGGCGTTATTTCTCCTGAATGGGAAACTACAAATGCTGCTGGCGAAGTGGTAAAAAGCAAATCGCAATTATACTACGTATCTAGTCGATTTTTATTACCTGCAGCCTTAGTTTTAATGACTTTAAGCATTGATTTAAAAGCTATTTTCAACTTAGGTTCAAAAGCATTAATTATGTTTTTTACAGGAACTATTGGAATTGTTATTGGAGGGCCTATCGCTATTTTATTAATTTCTACAGTTTCTCCTGAAACTGTTGGCGGAGCAGATTTTGATGCAGTATGGAGAGGTTTATCTACCCTTGCTGGTAGTTGGATTGGTGGTGGTGCCAACCAAACTGCCATGTTAGAAATTTACAAATACAATCCTGCTAAATATGGAGGAATGGTATTTGTTGATATTGTTGTAGCTAACATTTGGATGGCAATTATTTTAATCGGAATTGGTAAAAAAGATAAAATTGATAAGTGGTTAAAAGCTGATACTTCTGCTATTGAAGACTTAAAAGAACGAGTTTCGAGTTTTACACAAGGTGTACGTAGAAATCCTACTTTAACTGATTTCATCATCATGTTAGCTATTGCTTTTGGTACTGTTGGTTTTGGTCATTTTGCTGCAGGATATTTAAGCGAAATCTTTGCTGCTATTACTGCTAGTATGGAATCTCAAACATGGCGAAATATCTTTTCATTTTTAGGATCAGGATTCTTCTGGTTAATCAGTATTTCAACTATTGTAGCAATACTTTTATCATTTACAAAAGCTAAAAGTTATGAAGGTGCTGGAGCCAGTAAAATTGGTAGTATTTTTATTTATGTATTAGTAGCAACTATTGGTATGAAAATGGACTTAACTTTAATTTTTGACAATGTGGGGTTAATTGCTATTGGTTTAGTTTGGATGGCTATTCATGCAGGATTATTAATCTTAGTAGCTAAATTAATCCGTGCTCCATATTTCTTCTTGGCTGTAGGAAGTCAAGCAAATGTTGGTGGTGCTGCTTCTGCTCCAATTGTAGCACAAGCTTTTCACCCATCATTAGCTACTGTAGGTGTTTTATTAGCTGTTTTCGGATATGCAATAGGTACCGTAGGAGCAATTCTCTGTACAATTTTAATGGAAATTGCCTCAAAAGTTTAAGAGAAATCTGCATATTTGCAACAGACAAATTTTGAATTCAATGAAGAAAATTATTGCTCTTTTCGCAATTGCTCTTGTAGCTTTTGCCTGCTCCTCTAAAAAAGAGGGAAACATGATAGTTAAAGGTCAAATCAAAGGACTAAAAAAAGGTACTTTATATCTTCAAAAAATGAACGATACCTTACTAGTATCTGTTGATTCTTTAGCTTTATTAGGAGATGATAAATTTATATTAACCGATAATGTAGAATCTCCAGTAATGTACTACCTTACTTTTGATGGAAACACAACTGATAAACATATTATGTTCTTTGGTGAAGAAGGTGAAATTACAATAAATGATAATATTGAAGAGTTTGGTTTTAAACCTGAAATTAAAGGTTCTAAAAACCAAGAAGTGATGGAGGAATATCGTAAGATAAATCAGAAGTTTTTAGAGCAACGTTTAGATTTTGTAAAAAAAGAAGTAGAAGCTCGTCAATCTCAAGATGAAGCTCAAATACAACAAGTAGAAGACGATTACAAAAAAATGATACGTCGTCGTTTCTTATTCTCTACAAACTTTGCCATTGCTAATGCAGATAGCGAAGCCGCTCCTTACATTGCTTTATCTGAATTATACGATGCTAATATTCAACTTTTAGATACTATCAACAATAGTTTAACTGATAGAGTTAAAAGTTCTGAATATGGAAAACGTTTACAAAAGTTTGTAAATGATATCAAAACAAAAGAAGGTAAATAATCCTTTCTTTATCATATAATTAAAAAGCTCATTCAAATTTGAATGAGCTTTTTAATTTCTATTTAACATCCTTATATCTTAAAAGACATTACTGGTAATTTACTGTGATTTGCAATATCTTCAGAAATACTTCCTTCAAAAAAATGAGCTACTCCTTTTCTACCATGTGTTGCTACAACTAACACATCAACATCTATTTTATCAGCATAATAAAATACACCGCTTTCTACTGAATAATCTGAAACAATTTTCACCTTTTTCATTCCTTCCTCAGCACTTTCGTTGGTTTGTTTAAAAAATCGCTCCATTCTTTCTTCTAGCTCTTTTGTACTTTTAAACTTAGACGTAGGAGTACTTACATATATAAGCTCTACCTCTGTTTTAAGACCGTTAAAGAAAGTTTTCGCCTTCATATAGGATTTCACATCATCATCAGAAAAATCACAAGCAAACAGCACCTTTTCTATCTTTTCGGTTATTGGCTTTTCTTTAATTACTAGCACAGGAATATGAGTATAACGAATTACTTTTTCGGTGTTAGATCCTATAAACATTTCTTTTAATCCGCTAACTCCTTTAGATCCCATTATGATCAAATCTGCTTTTTCTTCTCTAGCTAAAAGATCTATTTCGCTAAAAATTTTAAAATGCTTGATAATCGGTGTTATTTTCACACCAGATAGATAATCCTTTTTTAAAAATTCAGCGAGCTTTTTCTCCGTTAACTCTAAATAAAATAACATTTCTTGTTGTATGTAACTTTCTGACTGACTAAGTACAGCATTTGAAAGTTCTAACATATGCACAACCACAATTTCTGCATTAGTTTCTTTTGCAAAAAACACAGCTGTTTGTAATGCTTTTTCAGAATATTCAGAGAAATCAACAGGAACAATTATTTTTTTCATGATTCGTTTAGTTTTAAAGTTTAATACACCTTATAAAGTTACCTAAACTTTCTCATTTAAACCATGATTTTTATCAGTAAAACTACTAATGACAACCCTCTACTGAATTATGAATATCTGTTACAGGAAGTGGAGAAACATAAGGTATTCCTAACCCTAACCCTCTTAATACGAACAAGATCCCTATAAAAACAACCACGTAAGGTATGGCTTGTTGAATTCTTTTTCTTACCAAACCATTAGCAAAATTACCTACATACACAACCGCTGTCATTAAAGGAATAGTTCCTAAACCAAAAAGAAACATGTATAAACTACCTGATAGCATATTATTAGTGGTTAATGCTCCAAAAACGGCCATATACACCAATCCGCAAGGAAGAAACCCATTTAAAAAACCTATGGTAAAGAAAGTATCATTCCCTTTTTTCTTCAGCTCTTTTCCTAAAGAAGACTTTACTTTCATTACCAGTTTATTAATAGGTGTTGAAAAATTATACTTTTGAAAAGTTTTAGGTAATAAAATTACCAAAATCATTAAAACACCTACTATGATTGAAAGTTGTTGTTGAAATCCGAAGAAGTAAAATCCTTTTCCTAATAAACCAAACAACAAACCTATTAAGCTGTAGGTAAATAGGCGTCCTAAATGGTAGCTTGCTATTTGAAAGAACTGTTTTACTTTGTTTGTTCTATCAACTGGCAACATAAAGGCTATAGGGCCACACATACCAATACAGTGAAAACTTCCTAATAGCCCAAAAATAATTGCTGAAAGAAACATTAGTAAACTAATTCTTTCTGAAATAAATAATCTTTACTTTTGTAGTTCCAGGAAACGGTTATGTTCCAACGACCACCCAACAAACGGTTCTCAGGCACGAGCAAATATGTTTCGGAAAGCGAAATAGGCATTTCGAAATCCAATTGTTTATCAGATGGTCTGTATAGGAACACTTTTCCTTTTATATCTTTAGGGTTAAAGTCCGTTGGAAAATGGACTTTAATTCCTTCAGTTACTCTTTCTATTTTAATATTTTCTTTTAGCGCTTTTGCATTTTTAGTGGCATTAATTTGATTTTGAACTTCCAGTTCTTGTTGATAGTACTTTTCTGTTACTAAATCGTGATTAAAATTTTTACCTGTACTCATCGTTACTACGAAATACATGATAAACCCTATAAATCCTACAATTGCTATTACTATACCCGTGCCCCAGTTTAGTTTCATTTTATTTTGTTTTTTGCTATTAGCTGTTGGCTTTCAGCATTAATTCTATTTATTTTCGACCAATTTATCTATAACTCCTTGGTCCTAAAAAGTTGGTAGTGGTTGTTTCAATAAGTTTATCGCCACTATATACTCCAATTTTTAGTTTTTCTTTTTCATCTTTCATTTCTGATTGATGTAGTTCTATAAACAATGTACCTTCTGCTAGCCCTTGTTTAGGAACTTCAAAATTTTGATGTGTTACCGTTTCTATTTTTCCTTTATGAGATAACAGTTTATAACTGACATCATCAATTTCTTTTGTTGTTTTATTTACAACTTTAAAAGTGTAAATATTGCTAATGATTCCGTTTTCTTTATGTTGATACAATTGTCCTGGTAAACGTAAAATTGTAGCTTCAACATCGTTTCTTAAAAACAGCATTCCAACTAAAATTCCGATTAAAATGAATAATACTGCTGAGTATCCTTTCATTCTAGCTGTAAACTTAAAAGGCGCTTTTTTTACAATATTTTCTTCACTTGCGTAACGAATCAACCCTTTAGGCAAGCCTACTTTTTCCATCATGTGGTCACACTCATCGATACAAGCTGTACAATTTACACACTCTAACTGTGTTCCGTTACGAATATCAATTCCTGTAGGGCAAACATTTACGCATTGAAAACAGTCGATACAATCTCCTTTTCCTGATGCTGCTCTGTCTTCTTTTTTATTGAACTTTCCTCTTCCTGTTTTTCCTTCTCCTCTTACGTGGTCGTAAGCAACATTTATTGTTTTATTATCTAACAGTACTCCTTGTAATCTACCATAAGGACAAGCGATAATACATACTTGCTCTCTAAACCAAGCGAATATAAAATAGAATACTCCTGTAAATATTAATAGTGAAATTAAGGTACTAATATTATCTAACGGGTTACTTGTTATGTAACTTATTAATTTGTCGCTTCCTATTAAATAGGCTAAGAATACATTGGCTATAATAAAAGAGATGATAAAAAATACAATCCACTTTAATACTCTCTTTCTAATTTTTTCTGCATTCCAAGGTTGTTTAGCTAATCGTATTTGTTTTCCTCTATCTCCTTCAATTAAATATTCTATTTTTCTGAAAACCATTTCTAAGAAAATAGTTTGTGGACAAATCCATCCACAGAAAATTCGACCAAAAACAACGGTAAACAGAATGATAAAGACCACTCCTATTATCATTGAAATTACCATTAAATGGAAATCTTGTGGCCAAAAAGGGAAACCAAAAATGTTAAACTTACGTTCTAGAACATTAAATAGTAAAAATTGGTTTCCGTTTATTTTTATAAAAGGAGCTGATAGTAAAAATGCTAATAAAAAATAACTTACGTAACTCCTATATTTATAAAACCTACCGCTAGGTTTTTTTGGAAACACCCAAGCCCTTTTACCTTCTTCATTTATAGTGCCTATACTATCTCTAAATTGTTCGTTTTTGGGTGTTTCCATAATCAACTATTAAAAACTAATTTGTAACTAATTATTTATTGAATGCTGTCTTTTGGTTGTTCATCAGGTTTAGCTACAGCAGGAGCTACTCCTTCTTCTTTATATAATTCTCCTTGTGGTTCTTTTGGCTTTGCAGGAGTGGTTCCTTGTAAAGAAATAATATAACTTGCCACTTTTTGAATATCAGCAGGTTTTAATGTTTTATTCCAAGCTACCATACCTTTACCGTCTCTACCTCCATTAGCAATAGTGTTGAAAATATTTTTCATACCACCACCTAAAATCCAATATTCATCGGTTAAGTTTGGTCCGATACCACCACCACCATCAGCAACGTGACATGCTGCACAGTTTAGATTATATACTGCTTTACCTCTACTTAAATCTCCAGCATCGGTTAAAACGGTAGCCGTTTCTGCATCAATAACAGCTTCGGTAGAAGTCGATTTAAACGCTGCTAATTCTCTTTTAGCTTCAGCAACTGCTTGCGCATATTCCATCTCTTGGTTATCTGCACCTAATACATGATATCTTACTAAGTACACCGCTGCAAAAATGATTGTTGCATAGAACATATACAACCACCATGGTGGTAAGTTATTATCTAACTCTTTTATTCCATCATAGTTATGATCAAGAATAATTTCATCTTCTTGCTCAATTGCTTTCGCTTCTGTCCATTTGCTGATAAGCTTTTTAGCCCAAGCCCAATTATCAACTTCTTCTGGTTTAACTCCATCCTTTTCCATTTGAAGTTGCTCTGCTCTTTGTTGCGCTATAATGTTTAAAGCTTCTTTTAAAACTACAACAGTTATAAGTCCTACAATTGCTATCCAAACTAATGGATGTTCATACAGACTAAATGGATTTTGGTATGATTTAATTGCAGTAGCAATAGCAAAAAAGGTTACTGCAACAAAAATGATATATACTATAGATTGAAAATATTTTTTCATCTTGTTTAATTTTACTAATTATCTAAAGGTAATTCGCTTACACTACTTATATATTCTTTCTTGGCTGTAAACACCCACCAAAACAACACTACGAAAAATGTAAAGAATATGGTTAGTGAAATAATTGGGTATATTTCAATACCTGCAATTGTTTCCATATGGTTTTTTACAAACTTTAACATGATTTCTAGTTTTTAGCGCTTAATTGATCTTCAACATCTTTTACTTTTATATCGGTACCTAATCGTTGTAAGTAAGCAATTAAGGCTACGATTTCTCTATCTTTCATTTCAATGAAAGTTTGTCCGTTTTCTTGAGCGTACTTTTTATCAGCTTCATAGTTTGCTTTGAAATCAGGGTCTGCGTATAAATTCTCTTGAATTTTCGCTCCTTGAGCATCCATACTTGCTTGTGCATTGGCAATATCTTCATCAGTATATGGAACTCCTAAACTTACCATTGCTTTCATTTTTCTTTCAGTATCACTCTTATCTAACTCATCTCTTACTAACCATTGGTATGCTGGCATGATAGATCCTGGTGATGTACTTTGTGGATCGTACATGTGGTTTAAGTGCCAACTATCGTTATACTTACCCCCAACTCTTAATAAATCTGGACCTGTACGTTTAGAACCCCATAAGAATGGATGATCATATACAAACTCTCCTGCTTTAGCAAACTCTCCGTAACGCTCTACTTCTGACCTGAATGGACGTACCATTTGTGAGTGACATCCAACACATCCTTCACGGATATAAATATCTCTACCTTCTAATTCTAACGGCGTATATGGTTGTACACTTGTAATTGTTGGAATATTAGATTTCACTAATAATGTTGGTATAATTTGTACAATTCCTCCAATTAAAATAGCTACAGTAGCATATATGGTTAATTTTACAGGTCTTCTTTCTAACCAAGTGTGCCATCCTTCATTTGAAGTTCTGTGCTTAGATACTTTAGTTAATGCTGGTGCTTCAGCTAATTCATCAGTAACTCCAGTACCAGATTTTACAGTTTTAATAATGTTGTATAACATTACAAATGCTCCAAGGATATAAAAACTTCCTCCAATAGCACGCATCCAGTACATTGGGATGATTTCATTTACTGTTTCTAAGAAGTTACCGTATGTTAAGGTTCCGTCTGGATTAAATTGTTTCCACATTGAAGCTTGCACAAATCCTGCTACGTACATTGGTAATGCATACATGATGATTCCTAAAGTTCCAATCCAGAAGTGGAAGTTAGCCAATGCTGTAGAGTATAATTTAGTTTTAAACATTCTTGGTACTAACCAGTATAACATACCGAAAGTTAAGAATCCGTTCCATGCTAAGGCACCTACGTGTACGTGAGCAATAATCCAATCACTAAAGTGTGCAATTGCGTTTACATTCTTTAACGATAACATTGGTCCTTCAAAAGTTGCCATACCATAACCTGTAATTGCAACTACCATGAATTTTAATACTGGGTCAACTCTTACTTTATCCCAAGCTCCACGAAGTGTTAATAATCCGTTGATCATACCTCCCCAAGATGGTGCTATTAACATTACAGAGAATGCTACTCCTAAGTTTTGAGCCCAATCTGGTAATGATGTATATAATAAGTGGTGAGGTCCTGCCCAGATGTAGATAAAAATTAACGACCAGAAGTGTACAATAGATAATCTATATGAATATACCGGACGATTAGCCGCTTTAGGAACAAAGTAATACATTAATCCTAAGAACGGAGTTGTTAAGAAAAATGCTACGGCGTTATGCCCGTACCACCACTGTACCAGTGCATCTTGAACCCCTGCATACACAGAATAACTTTTCATGAAACTTACTGGAAGCTCTAAACTGTTAAAAATATGTAATACCGCTACGGTTACAAAAGTTCCTAAGTAGAACCAAATTGCTACATATAAATGGCGTTGTCTTCTTTGTAATATTGTCCAAATCATGTTAGCACCAAAAGCCACCCAAACTAGTGCTATGGCTATATCAATTGGCCATTCTAATTCGGCATATTCTTTTGAAGTTGAGTACCCTAACGGAAGTGTTATGGCTGCTGCAACAATAATTAACTGCCATCCCCAAAAGTTAAAGTTACTTAAAAAATTACTCGCCATACGCGCTTTCAGTAATCGCTGTAGTGAGTAATACACTCCCGCGAAAATAGCATTTCCTACGAAAGCGAAAATTACTGCGTTGGTATGTAATGGTCTTAAACGTCCGAAACTTAACCACGAAATTCCGTCAGTTAAATTTGGGAATAAAAACATAAAAGCCAATAACAATCCTACTGAAAAACCTACTATTCCCCATAGTAAGGTTGCGTAGATGAATTTTTTTACGATCTTATTATCGTAATAAAATTGTTGCATTTCCATAATCTATTTGAATTTAATATCTATTGTTAATTGTTAGTTCTTTGTTTCTTCTTTTACCAGTTCATCATCAAACAACATGCGAACTGACGGCGTATACGAATCATCGTACTGCCCTTTTTTTACTGAAACAATAAATGCTATAAAGAAAATAATAGCCACTAAAATACTTAGTGATAATAATAAGTAAATAACGCTCATATCTTGCCTGATAATTATAGTTCAAAGGTAACTGTGAAGGTTTTCTTAAAATATGACAAATGTCATGTTTCAAGTTTTTTTAAAAGTTTTTTAAAAAACAACAGAATGTTATTTTTATAATATCTTGTTATTTAAATAGTCTTTGTAAACCTCGTAGAAGATTTTTCTCTAAAATAACATAGCTACCATCTGATAAAAACAATTGTTTTATTTCGTCAAATAACTTATTTATTTCTTCTTTACCATAGCTTAAATGTTCTAACGATTGGTTAATTTTTTGAATACTAGCATAATCGTTATCTTTTTCAAACTCAGCGTGCATTTTTTTGTACGTTTATTGGTTTGTTTTTAATGAAATAGCTTCAAGCTCTTCTTTTGTTTCTTTATAATCTGCATTGATACAATAGATAAAAAGATAGGTTTGCAGCTCTTCTTTTGACCAATTTACTTCAAAGTTTTTCATGATATTTGGTTTTAAGGTTTACTCAAATTTAATCATTTTTTTAGGAGCTCCTACACAAACACCCCTATAAATTTCTAATTTTCAAAAAGTTATATCGTCATTGAAAACAATTTAGTTTCGGGTTGTTTTTCGTGCAACTTTTTATCAAAAGCCATACAAATATTACGCACATAAGGACGAGCTTTTTCAGGAACTGTTAGCCTGCTTTCTTCTACCATAACCAATCCGTCAGCCATCATTTCTTCTAACTTTTCTACGTGACTTTCTACATTTTCAATTTTTAATGAATCTTCTTTCCACGAAGTAGAAAAATGACACATAATATTTAAAATATGTTTTCTAATAATTAAATCTTCTTCGGATAAAATATGTCCTCTAAACACAGGGATTTCTCCTTCGTTCACAATTCTTTCGTACTCTTTTACAGTTTTTACGTTTTGTGCAAATCCATACCAAGAATCTGATATTGATGACATCCCTAAACCAATCATTAACTGTGTTTTGTTTGCTGTATATCCCATAAAATTACGGTGCAATGTTTTCTCTTCTGTTGCTTTATACAAGCTATCGGTTGGTAACGCGAAATGATCCATTCCTATTTCTATGTAACCCATTTCTGCAAACAACTCCTTTCCTATTTCATACAACTCTCGCTTTTCTTCATTTTTAGGTAAATCATCTTCATTAAACCCACGTTGTCCTACTCCTTTTACCCATGGAACATGCGCGTAACTATAAAATGAAATTCTATCAGGTTCTAACTCTTTTGTCTTATTAATTGTATGAATTACATTTTTTTTTGTTTGAAACGGAAGCCCAAACACTAAATCGTGACTAATTGACGTATAGCCTATTTCTTTTGCCCAATTGTGTACTTTTTCTACGTTTTCAAAAGGCTGTACTCTATGAATAGCTTCTTGTACTTTTGGATTATAATCTTGTACTCCAAAACTTACTCTTGTAAAACCTAAATTGTACAATGTTTGCAAGTGTTCTTTTGTCGTATTGTTTGGATGCCCTTCAAAACTAAATTCATGCTCAGGGTGTTTCTTTGCACTAATAAAGATTCCGTCTATTAATCTTTTTAATTGTTTTTCTGAAAAGAATGTTGGCGTCCCTCCTCCTAAGTGAATTTCTTTTATAACAGGAGTTTCGTCTACCAAATTAACATATAACTGCCATTCTTTTAAAACAGTTTCTATATACGGATCTTCCATTTCATGGCGTTTTGTTATATGTTTATGACATGCACAAAATGTACATAAACTCTCACAAAATGGTAAATGAATATATAAGCTAATTCCTTCTGTAGAATTACTTTCTATAAATGATTGCTTAAATGTTGCTATCCATTTTTCTTTTGAAAAGGTATCATTATCCCAATATGGAACAGTTGGATAACTTGTATATCTTGGTCCTGGAATGTTATATTTTTGAATAAGTGAGTTCATGCTCTCAATACTATTTTGTTTCATTCTTCATTAAAACCTCATCAAAATGACAGTTAAGCCAATTCTAAAGCGATTTCAATCATTTCTTTAAAAGTTTGTTCTCTTTCTTCAGCAGTTGTTCTTTCTCCAGTAACTAAACTATCTGATATCGTTAAAATTGATAGCGCATTTACTTTATGTTTTGCTGCAACTGTATATAATCCGTTTGTTTCCATCTCAACACAAAGCACTCCATAATCTGCCCATTTTTTATAGCTTTCAAACTCATCGGCATAAAACTCATCTGAACTTAAAATATTTCCTGCTTTTAATGGAATTCCCTTTTTCTTTGCTGCTTCAATAGCTTTTTGGAATAGTTCAAAACTTGCTGTTGGTGCATAATCGGCTCCATTAAAACGAATCGTATTTAACCCTGAATTGGTAGAAGCTGCCATAGCAATAACAATATCTCTAATTCTTACTTCCTTTTGATAAGAACCTGCTGAACCTACTCGAATTAAATTTTTAACTCCGTACTCAGTAATCAATTCATGAGCATAGATTAACGCTGAAGGAATTCCCATTCCTGTTCCTTGTACAGAAATTTGTTTTCCTTGATATGTTCCTGTATATCCTAACATACCACGAACATCATTATAACAAACTGGATTTTCTAAAAATGTTTCCGCAATCCATTTTGCGCGCATGGGATCACCTGGTAATAAAACAGTTTCTGCTATTTCTCCTTTTTTTGCTTCAATATGTACGCTCATTATTTTAGATTTTTAGATGTTTGGATACTTGGATGCTTAGATATTTGGATTATTTGATTGTTAGATTACTTTTGGCTGAAAGCTGTAAGCTATATGCTGTAGGCTATACGCACTTGTAACTTTTCACTTTTCGTTTTCAAACTCCTATTAATATTGATCTTTATCAGCGGTTCCTTCTGTTATTAATGAAATTCCAGAAGAAGTTCCTAAACGTGTTACTCCCATTGCTATATACTTCAGTGCAGTTTCTATATCTCTAATTCCTCCTGCTGCCTTTATTTGAGCTTTTCCATCAACAACGCTATCCATTATTGCAACGTCTTCAAAAGTTGCTCCTCCTGTTCCAAAGCCTGTTGATGTTTTCACAAAATCAGCACCTGCACTTACAGCTAACTTACTTGCTGTTTTTATCTGTTTTTTTGACAAATAACAATTTTCAAAAATCACTTTTAAAGTATTTTCTCCTATCGCTTCTTTAATCAATCGGATTTCTTTTTCAACATATTTTTCATCTCCTTCTAATAGCTTTCCGATATTGATAACCATATCAATTTCTGATGCTCCATTTTTTATACAATCTTTAGCTTCAAAAACTTTCGCTTCGGTAGTCATTGCTCCTAACGGAAAACCAATAACCGCAGCTACTTTCACCTCTGTTTCTTGTAACTCTTTTGCTGCTGATTCTACATAACAACCATTTACACAAACTGCATAAAAATTATATTCTTTAGCTTCATTACAAAGCTTAACGATATCTGCTTTTGTCGCTGTAGCTTTCAACAACGTATGATCTATATACCTATTCAGTCTCATAACTAAACTGCTTTTACTCTGTTTACTGAATCTGATTTGGGTAAGGTTAAACGTACAACGCTATCTTCTAAAGCTGTTAAGTTATGTATAGCTTTTGCTTCTAGAGAGATCATGCCTCCAGAATTCAACCTCTTTACCTCATTCTTTACACCAAAATCTATACTTCCTTCAAGTACTTGAACAACTATTGGGTATGGAGCTTTATGATCTTTCATTACCTGATTTTTCTTAAAAACTATTCTTATTTCTTTAGAAAAATCGGTTTCTAACAATAAAGAAACAGCTACCTTTTCTTCATTGTACTCTAAGTTTTCTAAAAATGCTGCTGTTTTCATATTTTAAATTTATTTTAGTTTTCTTCCTAACATATTGGTAGCAATCGTTGTAAATACTACCACACTTATAGAACTTAAAGGCATTAAAATTGCTGCAATTACAGGCATTAATTGCCCTGTTACTGCAAAATACAGCCCTACAACATTGTACAATAAAGATAGTAAAAAACAATATTTAATAATTTTTACTGCTTTTTTCGATGCTTTTATGTAATCTCCTATCTGATTAAACTTTGTTGCATCTAAAATCGCATCACAAGCGGGAGAAAACACGTTAATATTCTCAGATATTGCAACTCCCACATTACTTTGAGCTAAAGCTCCTGCATCATTCAGCCCGTCTCCAATCATCAACACACTTTTATCTTTTTCTTGCAACTCCTCAACATAGTGCAATTTATCTTGTGGTTTTTGGTTGAATAAAAAGGTGGTTTCTTTCGGTAATAATTCTTCTAAAAACTTCTTTTCTCCTTCATTATCTCCAGATACTATCGATAAATCATATTTCTTATTTAGGTGAGTAAATAATTGCTGAACACCTTTTCTATAGGCATTTTTGAAAACATATTTCCCTTTATATTCATCATTAACACTAATGTGTACTGAAGTATCTAAATTCGCTTGCTCTTTTGCATTTTTAACAAAAGAAGATGAACCTATTTTTATTTTTGTTTGTTGATAATTCGCTTCAATTCCTTTACCTACGTGCTCTTGATAGCTATCTACGGTTAACACCTCTTCATCTTGTAACGAAGTGTACAACATTCTACTTAATGGGTGGTTCGAAGCTCGCAGCGAACCTTTTAATATTGATTTTTGAGTTCTGTCCAAACTTTTTCCTTCGTAGGTTATCGTATTTTCTTTATTCGTGGTAAGTGTTCCTGTTTTATCAAAAATAACAGAATCTACAGCGGCTAGCTGCTCTACAACTGTCGCGTTTTTAAGATAGAATTTCTTTCTACCAAAAATTCGTAAAATGTTTCCTAAAGTAAACGGAGCTGCCAATGCAATTGCACACGGACATGCGATAATTAACACCGAAGTAAATACGTTTAACGCCACGCTAGAATCGTAATACAACCAAAATGCAGTTGATAAAAACGCAATGGATAAAACCACAATAGTAAAGTTTTTACTGATTTTATCTGTAAGTGTTTTAAAAGATGAGCTTTTGTCTTTCTGAAACACATCGTTACTCCACAACTGTGTTAAGTAACTTTGCGAAACCGACGCCAACACTTCCATTTCTATACTTCCTGACAATTGTTTTCCGCCTGCAAATAATTTATCTCCTGATTTTTTACTTACCGGAACCTCCTCACCTGTAACAAAACTGTAATCTATTTGCGCATGGTTGCTGATTAAAATTCCATCAACAGGAATCAACTCCTGATTTCTTATTAATAATCTATCTCCTTTTTTAACCTCGTAAATTTGAGTATTCTCTTCTTTTTTGTCGGAAGTTATTTTAGTTACCGCAATTGGGAAATACGATTTATAATCACGTTCAAACGATAAGAAATTATAGGTTTTCTGCTGAAAAAATTTCCCAAGTAATAAAAAGAATACTAATCCTGTTAAACTATCGAAGAATCCTGTTCCTAAATCGAAAAGAATTTCAGCCGTACTACGAACAAACAGCACAAATATTCCTAGAGCAATCGGAACGTCAATATTTAAAATTTTTGAACGTAAGCCTTTATAAGCCGAAACGAAATAATCAATTCCTGCATAAAACACTACTGGAAGCGAAAAAATAAACATCAACCAACGAAATACATCTTTGTATTGCTCTAACCAGTATTCTGACACTTCAAAATATTCAGGAAATGATAAAAACATCACGTTTCCGAAAGCAAAACCTGCTATACCTAACTTATAAATTAAGCTACGGTCAACTTTCTTTTTTCCTACTTCATAATCCTCTAAACTGATATACGGTTCATAACCAATAGAACTTAATAATAGTACTATTTCTTTTAGTGAAGTCTTTTCTGAATTGTACGTAATTCGTACAGTTTTTTTCGGGAAGTTAACTTGTGCCGACGACACATTACTTTGCAGTTTGTGTAGGTTTTCTAAAACCCAAATACACGAACTGCAGTGAATATGCGGTATATACAGATTAATAACCTGCATATTACCATCGTTAAACTCAAGAAGTTTTTCTACAATTGGTTGATTGTCTAAGAAATCGTACTTTCCTTGTATTTCTTCAGGAATAGCTCCTGGATTATTTTGAAAATCATAGTAACACGTTAAATCGTTTTCTGAAAATATTTCATAGACGGTTTTACACCCATTACAACAGAAAAATTTATCTTGTACTGTAATTTTTTCGGTATCACATTCGTTACCACAATGAAAACATATTTTGCTTTCCATATTTACTCTTTTGCCTACAACAAATGTCCGATAAGATTCTATTTTAAAACATGATAATTGTCAGCTTTTCTGTATATTTGAGTGGAAAAAAAGGCATAAATATGAGCAAGTGTGAGCAGTGTATCATCCGTGAATTCAACTCCTTAAAAACTCTTACAAAAGACGAGTTAATAAGAATCACTGGGTGTAAAACGTCGAAAACAGTGAAAAAAGGAGAAGTTTTATTTGATGAAGGAGAGCATATCAACGGAGTATTTTGTATTAAAGATGGTGTTTGTAAGGTTTCTAAAATGAGTGATAATGGTAGAGACCAAATTATTCATTTAATACAAAAAGGGGATATTTTAGGAGAACGTAGCTTAATAAACAACGAAGCCTCAAATTTAAAAGCTATTGCCATAAATGACATGGAGGTTTGTTTTATACCGAAAGATGAAATTATTAGGGATTTAGAGAACAACCCTAACTTTTCTCTAGATCTTTTAAGAAAAATGGCTAACTCACTAAAAAAAGCGGATGATGTTATTGTTGATATGGCTCAAAAAACAGTAAAGCAACGCTTAGCTACTACTCTTTTATTTTTAGAAGCTAAATTTGATAAAAATGAAAATGGCTCTATAAAAGTTAATTTATCTAGAGAAGATATTGCCAATATTATTGGTACTGCTACTGAAAGTGCTATTCGATTACTTTCAGAATTCAAAAAGAAAAAATTGATAGATTTAAAAGGTAAAGAAGTTTTTATTTTAAATGTTAAAGCCTTAAAAGACCTGTCTGAAGGTTTCTAAATATAAAAACAAAAAATCGTCTAAATAGACGATTTTTTTTATTTTAAGCTTCTCCTGTAGTCCCACCAAAATTCATTGGAATTGGAGGCTGCTCATAGTCTTTAATTTCTCCATGAGCTTGTTCAAACTTACGAATATTATCTGCTAAAGCTTTTGATAAACGCTTAGCGTGTTGTGGTGTTAATATAATTCTCGATTTTACTTTTGCCTTAGGTACACCAGGCATGATATTGATAAAATCAACAATAAACTCTGAAACAGAATGATTTATAATAGCTAAATTACTATATGTACCTTCTGCTATTTCTTGATCTAATTCTATATTTAATTGTGGTTCTTTTTTAGTATCGTCCATATCGGAGTATTTTATTTTTTTAGAAAAAAACAAGGGTTTAGAGCTGTAAAAACTCTAAACCCTTGATATTATTTATAAACTTAAGTTTTTATAAACTTTGTTCAATCTCATCTTTAGGACCAACGATTAGATTGTCATAACTTCTCATTCCTGTACCTGCAGGTATACGTTTACCAACAATTACATTCTCTTTTAATCCTTCTAAGGTATCAATCTTACCATTTACAGCGGCTTCATTTAATACTTTAGTTGTTTCCTGGAATGATGCAGCTGAGATAAATGACTTCGTTTGTAACGATGCTCTTGTAATACCTTGTAATACTTGTTCAGCTGTTGCTGGTTGGGCATCACGTGCTACTACTAAGTTTTTATCTTCTCTACGTAATAAAGAGTTTTCATCTCTTAATTGACGAGCTGAAACTATTTGTCCTGGTTTTAAGTTTGCAGAGTCTCCAGCGTCTTCAACAACTTTCATTCCGTAAATAGCGTCATTCTCCTTGATGAAATCAGTTTTATGAACTAATTGATTTTCTAAGAATAAAGTATCTCCTGAATCAATAATTCTAACTTTACGCATCATTTGACGTACTACTACTTCGAAGTGCTTGTCGTTAATTTTTACCCCTTGTAAACGGTATACTTCTTGAATTTCGTTTACTAAGTATTCTTGAACTGCTGAAGGTCCTTTGATATTTAAAATATCAATAGGGGTGATAGCTCCATCAGATAATGGCATCCCTGCTTTGATAAAGTCGTTTTCTTGAACTAAGATTTGATTAGATAACTTAATTAAGTATTTCTTAATCTCTCCAGTTTTAGACTCGATAATAATTTCACGGTTACCACGCTTAATCTTACCAAACGATACAACTCCATCAATTTGTGCTACTACAGCTGGATTAGAAGGGTTACGCGCTTCGAATAACTCAGTTACACGTGGTAAACCTCCTGTAATATCTCCTGCTTTACCAGACTTACGAGGAATTTTAACTAATGTTTTACCTGACTCTACTTTATCTCCATCACTTACCATTAAGTGTGCTCCTACTGGTAAACTGTACGAACGTAAAGCGTTACCATCAGCATCTTCAATAATTAATGAAGGAATAATTTTCTTGTTCTTAGAATCAGTAATTACTTTTTCTTGGAAACCTGTTTGTTCATCAATTTCTACAGAATAGTTAATTCCTTGCTCTAAATTGTCGAACTTAACTTTTCCTCCGAACTCAGAAACAATAACTCCGTTAAATGGATCCCACTGACATACTGCATCTCCTTTCTTAATTGTCTTTCTATCTTTATCAAAAATGATAGAACCGTAAGGAATAATATTTGTGCTTAATACAACACCGTTTTTCTTATCAATAATCTTGATTTCAGCAGTACGAGAAATAACAATATCTACTTCTTCTCCTGCTGCGTCTTTACCTTTTACGGTACGTAAATCATCAATAGTTATGTCTCCATCAAACTTAGCTATTAACTTATTATCTTCTGAGATATTTCCTGCTACCCCTCCAACGTGGAACGTACGTAATGTTAACTGTGTACCTGGTTCTCCAATAGATTGTGCTGCAATTACACCAACTGCTTCACCTCTTTGAACTTTCTTACCAGTCGACATACTTTGTCCATAACATTTCTCACAAATTCCTCTTTCTGACTCACATGTTAATGCAGAACGAACTTCAACTGTATCTACACCTGCAGCTTCAATTTTTTCAGCTAATACTGGAGTAATTAATTCTCCTGCAGCTATTAATAACTCATCTGAGTTTGGTGGATATACATCATGTAATGTTGTACGCCCAGAAATTCTATCACTTAAAGATTCAACGATTTCATCGTTTTTCTTTAAAGGAGAAATTTCTAACCCTCTTAAAGTACCACAGTCTACTTCGTTAATAATAACATCTTGAGACACATCTACTAAACGACGTGTTAAATAACCTGCATCGGCTGTTTTTAATGCTGTATCGGCAAGACCCTTACGAGCACCGTGCGTTGAGATAAAGTATTCTAAAATTGATAAACCTTCTTTAAAGTTCGATAAAATAGGGTTTTCAATAATCTCTCCACCACTAGAAGTCGATTTTTTAGGTTTAGCCATCAGACCACGCATACCTGTTAACTGACGAATCTGCTCTTTCGATCCACGCGCTCCTGAATCTAACATCATAAATACTGAGTTAAATCCTTGTTGATCTTCACGTAAACGCTTCATCGATAATTCAGTTAATCGGTTGTTGGTAGACCCCCAAACATCAATTACCTGGTTGTAACGCTCTTTTTGCGTTAACATACCCATGTTATAATTCATGACAATACCATCTACTTCCTTGTTTGCTTCAGCAATCATGGTGTGTTTCTCTTCTGGAATAATGATATCACCTAATGAGAATGATAAACCACCTTCAAAAGCGTATTTATATCCCATATTTTTAATTTCGTCTAAGAATTTTCCAACGGCAGGTATATCAGTAACTTTTAAAATTCTACTAATTACACCTCTTAGCGATTTCTTAGTTAAAACTTCATTAACAAACCCTGCTTCTTCTGGTACAACTTCATTAAATAAAACTCTACCTACAGTAGTTTCTATAATTTTAACTACACGTTCTCCGTTTTCTACATCTTCTGTACGAACCTTAATACCTGCATTTAGGTCTACTTTTCCTTCATTTAAGGCAATTATAACCTCTTCTGGAGAGTAGAAAGTTAATCCTTCACCTTTAATTGGTACTTCAGGAGTTGACTTTCTTTCTTTAGTCATATAGTAAAGTCCCAATACCATATCTTGTGATGGTACAGTAATAGGAGCTCCATTTGCTGGGTTTAAGATATTATGAGAACCTAACATTAATAGTTGAGCTTCTAAAATAGCTTCTGGCCCTAATGGTAAGTGAACCGCCATTTGATCCCCATCAAAATCCGCGTTAAATGCCGAACATGCTAATGGATGTAAACGAATTGCTTTACCTTCTATTAATTTTGGTTGGAATGCTTGAATACCTAAACGGTGTAAGGTAGGAGCACGGTTTAATAATACTGGGTGTCCTTTAATTACATTTTCTAAGATATCCCAAACAACTGGTTCTTTGCGATCTATAATTTTCTTTGCAGATTTTACAGTTTTAACAATACCTCTTTCAATTAACTTACGAATAACGAAAGGCTTGTATAGTTCTGCTGCCATATCTTTTGGCAATCCACATTCAAATAATCTTAACTCTGGTCCAACAACAATTACCGAACGTGCAGAGTAATCAACACGCTTACCTAATAAGTTTTGACGGAAACGTCCTTGCTTACCTTTTAAACTATCAGATAATGATTTTAATGGTCTGTTAGACTCCGTTTTTACTGCAGATGATTTACGTGTGTTATCAAATAATGAATCTACCGACTCTTGTAACATACGCTTTTCGTTACGTAAAATTACTTCTGGCGCTTTGATTTCCATTAATCGCTTTAAACGATTATTACGGATGATTACACGACGGTATAAATCATTTAAATCAGAAGTAGCGAAACGACCACCATCTAATGGAACTAATGGACGTAATTCTGGTGGAATAACCGGAACTACTTTCATAATCATCCACTCTGGATTGTTTTCTCTGTTCTTTTGAGAATCTCTAAAAGCTTCAACAACATTTAAACGCTTTAATGCTTCGTTTTTACGTTGTTTGGATGTTTCTGTATTAGCTTTATGACGTAACTCGTAAGATAGTTGATCTAAATCGATTCTTTCTAATAAATCAATTAAACACTCTGCTCCCATTTTAGCGATAAACTTATTAGGATCAGTGTCTTCTAAGTACATGTTTTCTTGCGGAAGTGTATCTAAAATATCTAAATACTCTTCTTCTGTTAAGAAATCCATTTTTTGTAATGGCTCTCCTTCAGCGTTTTTAGCCTCCCCTGGTTGAATTACTACGTAACGTTCGTAGTAAATAATCATATCTAACTTTTTAGATGGTAGTCCTAAAAGATACCCCATTTTGTTAGGTAATGATCTAAAATACCAAATATGTGCTACAGGTACTACTAAGTTAATATGACCTACTCTATCCCTACGTACTTTTTTCTCAGTAACTTCAACCCCACAACGGTCACAAACGATACCTTTATATCGAATTCTTTTGTATTTCCCACACGCACACTCGTAATCTTTTACAGGACCAAAGATACGCTCACAAAACAACCCATCTCTTTCTGGTTTATGTGTACGGTAGTTAATAGTTTCTGGTTTTAACACCTCACCTTTAGAAGCCTCTAAAATAGACTCAGGTGACGCTAAACCTATTGAAATTTTGTTAAACTTCTTAACAGTGTATTTTTCGTTTTTTCTTGCCATGATAATGGATTCGAATTAAAAATAAATGTCTTATAATAAGACTGATATTGAAAAAATGATTTGCCTCAGAGCAAAAGCTCTGAGACATTTCACTGTGATTATTCTTCTAATTTAACGTCTAATCCTAAACCTTTAAGTTCGTGCATTAATACGTTAAACGATTCTGGTAAACCTGGTTCTGGCATAGCCTCACCTTTTACTATACTTTCATAAGTTTTAGCTCTACCTAATACGTCATCAGACTTAACAGTTAAGATTTCACGTAAGATACTTGATGCACCATATGCTTCAAGTGCCCAAACTTCCATCTCTCCAAAACGCTGACCTCCAAACTGAGCTTTACCTCCCAATGGCTGTTGTGTAATTAATGAGTAAGGTCCGATAGAACGTGCATGCATCTTATCTTCAATCATGTGACCTAACTTAATCATATAAATTATCCCTACCGTTGCTGGTTGATCGAAACGTTTACCTGTACCTCCGTCATATAAATATGTATGACCGAATCTTGGAATTCCTGCTTCGTCTGTTAATTTATTAATTTCATCTAAAGAAGCCCCATCGAAAATTGGAGTTGCGTATTTTTGACCTAATTTTTGACCTGCCCATCCAAGAACAGTTTCATAAATCTGACCGATGTTCATACGCGATGGTACCCCTAATGGGTTTAATACGATATCTACTGGTGTTCCGTCTTCTAAGAAAGGCATATCTTCTTGACGTACAATACGTGCAACAATACCTTTGTTTCCGTGACGTCCTGCCATCTTATCTCCTACTTTTAATTTACGTTTCTTAGCAACATAAATTTTAGCAAGTTTTAAGATTCCTGCAGGTAATTCGTCTCCTACAGAAATTGTAAATTTCTCACGACGTAAAACTCCTTGTAAGTCGTTTACTTTAATTTTATAATTGTGAACTAATTCAACAACTAAATCGTTTAAATCCTTATCGGTAGTCCAAGTTCCACTTAAATGTGTAAAATCTTCAACAGAATTTAACATTTTTTGTGTAAACTTCTTACCTTTTGGTAACACCTCTTCTCCTAAGTCATTGTATACTCCTTGAGAAGTTTTACCTGATATTAAGTTGAATAATTTTTCTACTAAAGTATCTTTTAACGCTTGGAATTTAGATACGTAAGATGCTTCTAAAGCTGCTATTGCTTCTTTATCACGAGCACGCTTATTTTTATCTTTTACTGCGCGTTTAAATAACTTTTTATTTATTACAACACCTCTTAATGAAGGAGAAGCTTTCAATGATGCATCTTTTACATCTCCTGCTTTATCACCAAAGATAGCACGTAATAATTTTTCTTCCGGAGTTGGATCAGATTCTCCTTTTGGTGTAATTTTACCAATTAAGATATCACCTGGGTTTACTTCTGCTCCAATACGAATCATTCCGTTTTCATCTAAGTCTTTTGTAGCCTCTTCAGAAACGTTAGGAATATCGTTTGTTAATTCTTCTGCTCCCAACTTCGTATCACGAACATCTAATGAATATTCATCAATGTGGATAGAAGTAAAGATATCTTCACGAACTACTTTTTCAGAAATCACAATCGCATCCTCAAAGTTATACCCTTTCCAAGGCATAAAGGCTACTTTCATGTTTCTACCTAAAGCTAATTCTCCTTTTTGTGTTGCATATCCTTCACAAAGTACTTGTCCTTCTTCAACTCTATCACCTACTTTTACAATTGGCTTTAAGTTAATGTTTGTACCTTGGTTGGTTTTTCTAAACTTAATTAAGTCATATGATTTCTCATCAGAATCGAAGCTTACCATACGCTCTTCTTCTGTTCTATCATACTTAATTGTAATTTTGTCGGCATCTACATACTGAACAACTCCTGCTCCTTCAGCATTGATTAAGATACGAGAGTCTTTTGCTACTCTACGTTCTAAACCTGTACCTACGATTGGAGATTCTGGACGTAACAATGGAACTGCTTGACGCATCATGTTTGATCCCATCAATGCACGGTTCGCATCATCATGTTCTAAGAAAGGAATTAACGATGCTGAAATCGAAGCAATTTGGTTTGGAGCAACGTCCATATAGTTAATTACTTCAGGGCTCTCTACAGGGAAATCACCTTCTTCACGAGCAATAACTCTTTCACTTTCTATCTTACCATCATTTGCTACTGGTAAATTAGATTGTGCTATTTTCATTCCTTCTTCCTCTTCAGCACTTAAATAAATAGGTTCTTCAGAAGAAACTGTACCATTATCTACTTTCTTATACGGAGTTTCAATGAATCCCATATTGTTTACTTTAGCATATACTGCTAAAGAAGAAATAAGTCCAATGTTTGGTCCTTCAGGTGTTTCAATCGGACATAAACGACCATAGTGTGTATAGTGAACGTCACGAACCTCGAAACCTGCTCTTTCACGTGATAAACCTCCAGGTCCTAAAGCTGATAAACGACGCTTATGAGTAATCTCTGCTAATGGATTGGTTTGATCCATAAATTGAGATAACTGGTTCGTTCCAAAGAAAGAGTTAATTACTGAAGATAAAGTCTTAGCGTTAATTAAGTCGATTGGAGTAAACACTTCGTTATCACGAACATTCATTCTTTCACGAATTGTACGTGCCATACGAGCTAAACCTACACCAAATTGACCTGCTAATTGCTCTCCTACAGTTCTAACACGACGGTTAGATAAGTGATCGATATCATCTACTTCAGCTTTTGAATTGATTAACTCAATTAAATACTTAATGATAGTTATAATATCGTTCTTTGTTAATACCTTTTGATCTAAATCTTCATTTAACTGAAGTTTAGTATTCATTCTAAAACGTCCTACTTCACCTAAACTATAACGTTGCTCTGAAAAGAATAATTTTTCAATAATTCCTCTTGCAGTTTCCTCGTCTGGCGGTTCAGCATTACGTAATTGTCTATATACATGCTCTACAGCTTCTTTTTCAGAGTTTGTAGGGTCTTTTTGTAATGTATTGTGGATGATGGCATAATCTGCTTGCTGATTATCTTCTTTATGTAATAAGACTGTCTTAGCTCCAGCTTCGATTATTTCATCAATATGTTCTTTTTCTATGATAGTATCACGGTCGAAAATAATTTCGTTACGCTCAATCGACACAACTTCTCCTGTATCCTCATCAACGAAATCTTCGTGCCAAGTTTTTAATACTCTCGCCGCTAATTTACGCCCTAATACTTTCTTCAATCCAGCTTTAGAAACTTTTACTTCTTCTGCTAAATCAAAGATTTCTAAAATATCTTTATCTCTTTCAAAACCTATGGCTCTGAATAACGTTGTTACTGGTAATTTTTTCTTTCTATCAATATAAGCATACATTACTTGATTGATATCGGTAGCAAACTCAATCCAAGAACCTTTAAATGGAATTACTCTTGCAGAGTATAATTTGGTTCCGTTTGCGTGGAAAGATTGCCCAAAGAATACACCTGGTGAACGGTGTAATTGTGATACAACAACTCTTTCTGCTCCATTTATAATGAATGTCCCAGAGTTTGTCATATAAGGAATTGTACCTAAATAAACATCTTGAACTATTGTTTCAAAATCTTCGTGTTCAGGATCGGTACAATATAATTTTAAACGTGCTTTTAAAGGTACGCTATAAGTTAAACCACGCTCTATACATTCTTGAATGCTATATCTTGGTGGATCTACAAAGTAGTCTAAAAATTCTAGTACAAATTGATTACGTGTATCGGTAATCGGAAAGTTATCCATAAAGGTTTTGTACAAACCTTCTTCTCCACGTTCTTCTGCTTTAGTTTGCAGTTGGAAAAAATCTTGGAATGATTTTACCTGAATATCTAAAAAGTCTGGATAATCAGTTCCTAACTGCGAAGACGCGAAGTTAATTCTTTCAGTAGTATTTATCGTTGCCAAAAGATATGCTATTTTTAATTAAAAATATTATTTTTGAAACTTAACCGTTTCAACACTGCAATTTTAATTGCTTTTACTGATTAAAATCAGCACTTTATAATCGTAAAATCACAATGTAATTTATTGTGAAAAATAAAGAACGAATATATACACAAAATGGTTTAGGCCTAAAAACATATGTTTTTAGTACCTAAACCTTAATTGTTTTCCCCGTTTTAAATCGGGAGTATAGCCTTACTTAAGCTCTACCTCAGCTCCTGCTTCTTCTAAAGACTTTTTAAGACCTTCTGCCTCATCTTTAGAGATTGCTTCTTTTACTGGTGCTGGAGCGCTATCAACGATTGCTTTAGCTTCTTTTAATCCTAATCCAGTTAATTCTTTAACTAACTTTACAACTGCTAATTTAGAACCACCTGCTGCCTTTAAGATTACGTCAAATTCAGTTTTTTCTTCAGCAGCATCTCCACCACCTGCTGCTGGACCTGCTACTGCTACTGCTGCTGCTGCTGGCTCAATACCATACTCTTCTTTTAAAATATCAGCTAATTCATTAACTTCTTTTACTGTTAAGTTAACTAATTGTTCTGCGAAATCTTTTAAATCTGCCATTTTAATTGTTTTTAAAAATTTTATTATTTTAGTTTATTAGTGCGCGAAATTATTTTTCTGATAATGTTTGTAAGATACCGGATAACTTACCTCCACCTGATTGTAATGCTGAAACAACATTCTTAGCAGGAGATTGTAATAAGGTAATAATATCTCCAATAAGTTCTTCTCTAGACTTAATGTTAACAAGAGCGTCTAATTGGTCATCTCCAATATAAACAGCCTCTTCAACATACGCTCCTTTTAATAAAGGACGATCTTTTGATTTTTTTCTGAACTCTTTGATAACTTTTGCTGGAGCGTTTGCTGCCTCAGCAATTAACATTGAAGTATTACCCTTTAATACGTCTGGTAACTCTCCGAAATCTTTATCAGAAGCTTCCATTGCTTTTGAAAGCAATGTGTTTTTTACAACAGCCAATTGTACGTTTGCTTTAAAACAAGCTCTACGTAAGTTAGATGTAGTAGTAGCATCTAAACCAGAAATATCTGCTAAATAGATGGTACTTGTATCTGCTAATTGTGCTGTTAAATCTTGTATTACTTGTGATTTTTCCTCTCTAGTCATAATTAAAAAGTTTTAACTGCCTTACGATACAGATTTTACATCTATAGCAACACTAGGACTCATTGTAGAAGACATAAAAATGCTTTTAATATATGTTCCTTTTGCCGCTGTTGGCTTTAATTTAATTAATGTTTGTAATAACTCATTTGCATTTTCTTCAATCTTCGTAGCATCGAAAGATGCTTTTCCAATTGCAGCGTGTACAATACCAGTTTTATCTACTTTAAAGTCGATTTTACCAGCTTTTACTTCTTGTACCGCTTTTGCAACATCCATAGTTACTGTACCAGTTTTTGGGTTAGGCATTAAACCACGAGGACCTAATACACGTCCTAATGGACCTAATTTACCCATAACGCTTGGCATAGTAATAATAACGTCAACATCAGTCCAACCTCCTTTAATTTTCTGAAGGTACTCATCTAATCCAACATAATCAGCTCCTGCTTCTTTAGCTTCTGCTTCTTTATCTGGAGTAACTAATGCTAAAACCTTTACATCTTTACCAGTTCCGTGAGGTAATGTTACAACACCACGAACCATTTGATTAGCTTTACGAGGATCTACTCCTAAACGTACTGCTAAATCAACAGATGCATCAAATTTTACGTTTGTAATCTCTTTAACTAATGCTGATGCATCTTGTAAGCTATAAACTTTAGAGCTATCTACCTTAGCACGAGCTTCTTTTTGCTTTCTAGTAATTGCCATTTCTAAATATCTTTTAAAGTTTAAGCAGGTGCATCACCTGTTACTGTTAATCCCATAGAACGAGCTGTTCCAGCGATCATTCTCATTGCAGACTCTACTTCAAAGGCATTCATATCTACCATTTTGTCTTCTGCAATTCCACGAATTTGATCCCAAGAAACGCTTGCTACTTTTTTCCTATTAGGCTCTCCTGAACCTTTCTTAATTTTGGCCGCTTCTAATAATTGTACTGCGGCTGGTGGAGTTTTTACAACAAATTCAAATGATTTGTCTGTATAAACTGTTATAACAACAGGTAATACTTTACCTTGTTTGTCCTGTGTACGAGCATTAAACTGCTTACAGAACTCCATGATGTTAACACCGGCAGCACCTAAAGCGGGTCCAACTGGTGGCGACGGATTCGCTGCACCTCCCCTAACTTGTAGTTTAACTAATTTACTTACTTCTTTTGCCATTGTTTAAGATTTAACGACGAGTTTAAATTGGAAGCTTAAACCCATCAAAATATAGGTGTAACTATTATATTTTCTCTACCTGCATATAGTTTAACTCTAATGGTGTTTTTCTTCCAAAAATCTTAACCATTACTTCTAACTTACGCTTTTCTTCGTTTACCTTTTCAACAGTTCCATCGAATCCGTTGAAAGGTCCGTCAATTACCTTTACAGTTTCTCCTACTGTGTAAGGAATTGCAACATTTTCATCTTTAACAGAAAGTTCATCAACTTTACCTAACATTCTATTTACTTCTGATTTACGCATTGGTACCGGATCTCCTCCTTTTGTTTCACCTAAAAAACCAATAACACCAGTTACTGATTTAATTACGTGAGGAACTTCACCTGCTAAATTAGCTTCTACCATTACATAACCAGGAAAATAAACTCGTTCTCTGTTTACTTTCTTTCCATTTCGTACTTGAATAACTTTTTCAGTTGGAACGATTACTTGGTTTACATAATCAGACAACCCATGACGTGCTATTTCTGTCTCGATGTAAGTTTTAACCTTATTTTCTTGACCTCCAATAGCTCTTACAACATACCATTTCATCACCGAATCAGCCATCATTAAAACATTTTAAAGAAATTATCTAATCCTGTTTGAAAAACCTTATCTATCCCTGCTACTGCTAAAGCAAAAACAATTGTAAATAACGCTACTACCACTGTAGACTTTTGAGCCTCTTCACGAGAGCTCCATGTCATATTGGTGTTTAATTCTTCAAAAGAATCTTTAACATATTGTACAAAGTTACTCATATTTTATCCTTTTAACGAGTTGCAGTAAAACTACAACTCGTTTTTAATTTTGCACGGGTTGAGAGGCTCGAACTCCCGACACCTGGTTTTGGAGACCAGTGCTCTACCAACTGAGCTAAACCCGTATTTACAAAGGAGTCTCACAAATAAGGAGACTCCTTATAATTTATAATTAAACTATAATTTAGTCTAAAATTTCAGTTACCTGACCAGCTCCTACTGTTCTACCTCCTTCACGGATAGCGAACTGTAAACCAACGTTTAATGCGATTGGCTGAATTAAGTCTACAGTAATAGTTAAGTTATCTCCTGGCATTACCATTTCTACTCCGTCAGGTAAGTTGATGTTACCAGTTACGTCAGTTGTACGTACGTAGAACTGTGGACGGTAGTTGTTATGGAATGGAGTGTGACGTCCACCTTCTTCTTTCTTTAAGATATAAACCTCTGCCTTAAATTTAGCGTGAGGAGTAATTGAACCTGGCTTACAAATTACCATACCTCTCTTAATATCAGACTTATCAATACCTCTTAATAAGATACCTGCATTATCTCCAGCCTCACCTCTATCTAAGATTTGACGGAACATTTCGATACCAGTTACAGTAGATGTTAATTTCTCATCTCCCATACCGATAATCTCTACAGGGTCTCCTGTATTAACGATACCAGTTTCGATACGTCCTGTTGCAACAGTACCACGACCAGTAATTGAGAATACATCCTCGATTGGCATTAAGAAATCTTTATCAGTATCTCTTGGCGGCTCTTCAATCCATGTATCAACAGCTTCCATTAATTCTAAAACTGTATCTACCCATTTTTGCTCTCCGTTTAACGCACCTAAAGCAGAACCAGCAATAACAGGACCATTATCTCCATCATACTCATAGAAAGATAATAAATCTCTTACTTCCATCTCTACTAACTCTAATAACTCCTCGTCATCAACCATATCAACTTTGTTTAAGAAAACAACGATACGTGGAATACCTACCTGACGACCTAATAAGATGTGCTCACGAGTTTGTGGCATTGGACCATCTGTAGCAGCTACTACTAAGATAGCTCCATCCATTTGTGCAGCACCAGTTACCATGTTCTTTACGTAGTCGGCGTGACCTGGACAGTCTACGTGCGCGTAGTGACGGTTAGCTGTTGCATACTCTACGTGAGAAGAGTTAATTGTGATACCTCTTTCTTTTTCTTCTGGAGCGTTATCGATTTGATCAAAAGCTCTCTGCTCAGAAAATCCAGCATCTGCTAATACTTTAGTAATTGCAGCAGTTAAAGTAGTTTTACCGTGATCTACGTGACCAATAGTACCTACGTTTAAGTGCGGTTTCGAACGATCATAAGTTCCTTTTGCCATGATTATTAATTTTAATTCTTAGTTAAATATATTTAGTGTTATTTTTAAACTCTTGTCAAATAAACTCTAAAATAGAGCCAACAACGGGATTTGAACCCGTGACCTCATCCCTACCAAGGATGCGCTCTACCAACTGAGCTATGTCGGCAACGAATTTAGAGCGGGAGACCGGGTTCGAACCGGCGACATTCAGCTTGGAAGGCTGACGCTCTACCAACTGAGCTACTCCCGCAATTTTGCTTCTTAAGATTTTTGTGGGGAGAGCAGGATTCGAACCTGCGAAGTCGTAAGACAACGGAGTTACAGTCCGTCCCATTTGGCCGCTCTGGAATCTCCCCTAAAATCTTAAATCAAAATTTTAATGAACTTTTGTTCTTTTAGAGCCGATGGAGGGACTCGAACCCACGACCTGCTGATTACAAATCAGCTGCTCTAGCCAGCTGAGCTACATCGGCAATTGTTATAAAAAAACAATCCGCTATTTCTAACGGACTGCAAATGTAAAAAGTAATTTTTGATTTTTAAAACTTTTTTCAATTATTTTTTTTGTTTTTTTACACAAGAGCATCTTTCTTTTTTTCTTTAGCCTTTTGCAACTGTCTTTTTAAAGATTCTATAGAAACACTAACACCTTCCTCAAACGTCTTACATTGCTTTTTCACCATTAACTCGTCTCCTGGTATATTAATTTTTACTTCTGTAATTTTATTTTCTTTTTCACTCGTTTTTTGCACTTTCAAAAATACTTCTGCATCAACGATCTTATCATGAAACTTTTCTAATCCCCCTACTTTTTTCTCAATGTAATCTATTAATTTTTTGTCTGCTGAGAAATTTACTGATTGCGTGAATACCTTCATAATTCTTCGATCTTTTACGTTGACTCTCTAGGATGAGCCTTATTATACACTTTTTTTATTTGCTCCAAGCTATTATGCGTATATACTTGGGTGGCGGCTAAACTTGAATGCCCTAGTAATTCTTTAACCGAATTTAACGACGCACCGTTATTTAATAAATGCGTTGCAAAAGCATGCCTTAAAATATGAGGGCTTTTTTTTGCTTTTGTCGACACCCTACTAAAGTACAAATTTATTATTCGGTAAACAAGAGTTTCATAAATTTTAACTCCCTTTTTAGTTACAAAAAGTGCTTCTTCATTTTCTATTTTATATACTTTTTTTTCGGATAAATATTCCTTTAATGTTCTATAGACTGAAGGCAAGATTGTTACATATCGTTCTTTATTCCTTTTTCCTAAAATTTTAATTGTTTTTCTTGAATGATCTACATCTTTCTCTTTAACATTTATTAACTCAATTCTTCTCATTCCTGTTGAATACAATAATTCAACAATTAATCGATCTCTTATAGATTCAAAATCGGAAGCTTCATTTAGTAACTTCAACACCTCTTCTACTTCATTTTGATCAAATGGTGTTTGAATTTTCTTTTGAACTTTTAACGCTTTATGACTCGCTAACGGATTTGTCGTTACTTCACCTATTTTTTGTAAAAACTTATAAAAAGTTTTTAGTGAACTTACCTTTCTATTTACACTTCTATTAGAAACACCACTATTTACCAAACTAACAATCCATGTTCGTATTTGGTTATAATGTATGTTTTCTAAATCTTCTTGTTCAAATTCAACCTCACAAAAATCTTTAAATACAATTAAATCTGTTTTGTATGCCTGTATAGTATGTTTCGAATAGTTTTTTTCATAAGCTAAGTATTCTAAAAAAGCTTCAATAAACATATATCTTTCTTTTTATTAAAATGAAGGTACAAAAAAAACCTGTATTGTGATCAACACAGGTTTTTATACATTATAAGGATGATTACTATCCTACTTCTTCTTGAGTTCTTAATCTCTGAACGTAAGATGCTTTAATCATTTGAGCACGTTTAGCTACAGATGGCTTTGTAAATTGCTTTCTGTTACGTAATTGCTTCATCGTTTTTGTACGATCAAATTTACGCTTATAACGTTTTAACGCTCTATCGATATTCTCTCCTTCTTTAACTGGAATGATTAACATATTTTTGCACCCCCTTTCATTGTAGTTTTCTATATTTTTAAAACCTTTTGATAAAACACAGTATATCAGAAGATTATGTTGTTTTTAATTTATTGGACGGCAAAGATACAAAGTATTGATTGAAAACCAACCATTTTTAAACTTCTTTTATAAAAAAAATCCTGTTATCTAAAACAAGATTCTTACTCAGTAGTTTTCGACCAACTTATGTTGCTGGTTTATATTCTTTTTTATCTATTACTATTTTAGCAATGCGAAAACGCATTTTCGCAAAATTGGAAATTAACAACACTAGGTAGCTGGCTTGTATTCTTTTTTATCTATTACCATTTTTGCGATGCGAGGACGCATTTTCGCAAAATTGGAAATTAACAATACTAGGTAGCTGGCTTGTATTCTTTTTTATCTATTACCATTTTTGCGATAATCTCTTTTAAGATTTCAGAAGTTCCCCCACCGATTGGTCCTAAACGACTATCTCGAAGTAAACGTGCCATAGGATATTCTTCCATATAACCGTAACCTCCTAACAATTGTAATGCATCGTAAATTACCTCATCTGCCATTTTAGTTGACAGTAATTTACTCATACTTGCTTCTTTCACCACATAAATACCGTCATTTAATCGTTTCGCAATAGAATAGTTGTATTCTTTACACATATCTACTCTACTTGCCATTTCAGCAACTTTATGACGTAAGGCTTGGAATTGATCTAATGTTTTACCGAATGCTTGACGTTCACTCATGTATTGCACAGCATAATCAACAGCGTATTCTGCACGTGCATGCGCGTTAATTCCCATAATTAATCTTTCCAACGCAAAGTGTTGCATGATATACGGAAATCCTTTTCCTTCTTCACCCATTAAGTTTTCAGCAGGAATTACCACATTATCAAAAGCGATTTCAGCAGTATCAGAAGCTCTCCAACCTAATTTATCTAATTTAGTTGATGAGATTCCTGGAGTATCTCTATCAACCATAAAAATACTCATGCCTTTATGCTTGTCTTCAGGGTTTGTTTTGGCAGCTACTACTAAATAATCAGAATACACTCCATTTGTAATAAAAGTTTTTGAGCCGTTAAGTACATAGGTGTCTCCTTTTTTTACTGCTGTAGTTCGCATTCCAGCCACATCACTTCCACCAAAAGGTTCAGTAATACATAAACATCCTATTTTATCACCTTCGATACTTGGTGTTAAGTATTCTCTTTTAATACGATCGTCTCCTTCTTTATTTACATGTGTCATGGCTAAATAAGCATGCGCCCACATATTAGCTGCGAAACCTCCTGAATTCACTTTTTGTAATTCTTCTAAAAAGATTACTGTATAAAAAAGGTCTAAACCTAATCCACCATATTCTTCTGGTTGATTTAAACCAAAGTATCCCATTTCACCGAATTTTTTCCAGATAAAACGTTCAACAGTTCCTTCTTTTTCCCATTTATTTATATGCGGAACAACCTCTTTTTGTAAAAAATCTTTAAAACTTTGACGAAAAGACTCGTGCTCTTCAGTAAAATACATACTGTTCATTCGTTCTCTAATTGTTTGTTGTTTGTTATTGTGCTTCCAAATATATAACTATTCTATCGTATTTGTCTAGTGGAAAATCTTTAATATTTCTTAATTCTGAAATATTTTGAAGTTCTGCCACCTCATCTCTATACTCAAAAATCTTTTTACATAGTTCATAATCTATATATGGATTTTTCAGTACTTCTTTAAAAGTAGCAGTGTTTACATTTACTTTTTCTATAATTGGTTTATCTATAATCTTAAATATTTTTAATACCTCGTTAGCAGTTTCTTTATTCAACCCCCAAACCTCATACAATTGAGACGAAAGCGAATATCCTTGTAGCTTATTTCTGTACTTTATAATTCTCGTAGCAAGCACTTCTCCTACACCACTAACAGTTTCAAAATCTTGTTGTGTAGCTTTATTAATATCGTTGGTGGAAGTTTTATATATCTTGCTATATATAGGTTTTTCGAAAGAACTCGTTTCAGCAGTTTTATTCTTCTTTTGATTTTCTCTTTTCACTACCCAGTCTGGAAATTTAAAGTATGGAGAAATTATAGCCAACAAACTATCAGAAATCTTTGTTACTTCTTTAAAGTCTTTAACTGAGTTAATCCATTTATTTTGTTTTCTATAATTGTGCAATCTATCAATTTCCTCTGCCGACATCCCTAGCTGATAACCTTTAAAGTCTGTTATATAATTTGGATTGAAAGGATATCGTTTAGGTTTTCTTTTATCCATTTCAATTCTTTTCAAACTATCAATAGTATTTTGAAAAGCCACTAACTCTTTTTTGTTTACGTCTTCTACTTTTTCCGAAGAAAAATCTACATATACATATATAAGTTGTAAAACAACTATTACAAGTAATAAAAAGAAAACCCCATTTCTTTGTCGTTTGTTATACCAGAAATGGGGTTTAAGTATTTTCATCTTCTTAATTTTTAATCTTCAATTGCTTCCTTTTTTAGGTTAATAGCATCTAGATATCTTTTTAATTGTTTTTTAACTACTGGCATTAATAAGTATAAACCTACCATATTAGGAAACACCATTGCAAATATCATTGCGTCTGAAAAATCCCAAATAGATTTCATACTAGCCGCAGCACCAATTACCACGAAAGTTAAGAATAAAAATTTATATGTTAAATCAGCTCTTTTACCTCTACCAAATAAAAACTTCCAAGACTGTAACCCGTAGTAAGACCATGAAATCATCGTTGATACTGCAAATAACACTACTGCAACAGTTAAAAACACATTTGAATAAGGTATATATGCTGCAAATGCTTTAGAAGTAATTCCTGCTCCTTCATAGGCTACACCATCAATAAACACAGATCCTGTACCATCTCCTCCGTATTCAAAAGCTCCTCCAAAGTTAAAGATAATAATAACCAACGCTGTCATTGTACATATTAATACAGTATCTATAAACGGCTCTAATAATGCCACTAAACCTTCAGATGCAGAATATTTTGTTTTTACTGCTGAGTGTGCAATAGAAGCTGAACCTGCCCCAGCTTCATTTGAGAACGCTGCTCTTTTAAAACCTACTAACAACACACCAATAACACCACCAACTCCAATTGCTGTTGGGTTAAATGCTTCAGTAATAATTAAAGAAATAGCATCATCAATTAAAGAGAAATTAACTCCTAAAATATACAAACAAGCTAATAAATATAACAACGCCATGAAAGGAACTACTTTTTCAGTAACCGAAGCAATTCTTTTAATTCCTCCAATAATAATAATTCCTACTAAAATTGCCAACACAAGACCTATTATAGCTCCGGCTGCTGTACTTTCTAACCCTAACAATTCTTTAATTACAATTGTTGCTTGGTTTGATTGAGCAGCATTACCACCACCAAAAGATCCTCCAATACAAAACACTGCAAAAGCACCAGCTGCAATTTTACCTAAAGTTGCAAAACCTTTTTCTCTTAATCCTTTTGATAAATAGTACATTGGACCTCCATAAACAGTTCCATCTTTACCGACATCTCGGTAATGAACTCCTAAAGTACATTCAACAAATTTTGTTGACATCCCTAACAAACCGCAAATAATCATCCAAAAAGTAGCTCCTGGACCTCCTAAAGCAATTGCCAAAGCAACCCCTGCAATATTACCATTTCCAACTGTACCTGAAACAGCTGTTGCTAACGCCTGGAAATGCGACACTTCTCCTTCATGACTTTCATCTCTTATGGTATCTTTTATATCTCCATCGATTTCTAAGTCACTATGTAAGCTTTCAATATTCTCTATGTGCTCTTCAATATCATCAACCTCATTCATATCTACTCCTTGAGCTATACCATCTTCACCATACAATAATTGCGCACCATGTTTTTCAATATCTTCATATTTCCCTCTTACAACATTAATTGCTGTAAAAAAGTGACGAATATTTGGAAACCCAAAATAGAGCGTAAAAAAAGCGGCACTTGCCACTAACAAAATCAATACAAAAGGAGTTCCGAATACAGGAAAGAAAATTACACTGCTAAAAAAATCAGATATAGGCTTAAACGCTTCATCAATTTGTTGATCCAAACCTTTTTCTTGTGCAAATGTTAACATCGGCGTAATTAAAAACAGCAATGCAAGTAATCTTTTATTCATAATGTATATATTAGTTTTTTTGATTTAGTGCTCGCAATATCATAAAAAAATGAACTTACGACAAGTTTTAATCGTTAAATATGAATATAAGATTAGTTTTTCTTTAATTTTTTGTAAATCTTACTTAGGTTTTCAGTAAGGGTTTAGATGTATTTTTTTCTGTTTTTTTTACCCCTTAGTTTTTACTGTACTTTAAGCACTATTCTTCGCCTCCCATTTACAAACCTTAAGTTTATAGACTTTTTTATAAAGTAAAAAAGAAAGTATTTTAATTTATTTTTCGCAATTATTATGACAGGATTTTAAAGAAATATCATCAGTTAGAACTTAGAAAAGACAAAGTAACCTTACAATCAAACTGTCTTGTTTTTCTCTTTTTTAAAACAACCTACGTAAAGTTTTTATTTGCTCTGGACGTCCCAGAACAATAAGATTCCCCCCCGCTTCTAGCTTTACTTCTGCTTCAGGATTTATAATATACTCCTTACTTGGTGTACGGTAACCGATAACGGTACATCCGGTCTTTTTACGAAGATCTAAATCTAAAATTGTTTTATCTAAGTATTTTTCTGGCAAATCATTAATAGCTACTTCTTCTAAGTTTGCTGTAGTTTCTCCTTCAATAGTTAATCTATCTACAAACTCAATTACATCTGGAGTTACTACTAAAGATGCCATATGCGAGCCTCCCAACTTATCGGGCATAATCACATTATCAGCCCCTGCAATTTTTAACTTATTGTAAGATGTTTCTTTCGAAGCTCTACTTATAATTTTACAATCTTTATTTAACTGTTTTGCTGTTAATACTACAAATAAATTATCGGCATCTGAAGGTAATGCTGTAATTAAATTATCGGCATTCATTATACCCGCTCTCAATAAAGTTTCGTCAAGCGTAGCATCTCCTTCAATTGTTAACACCCCTTTTTCATCTAACTGTTTAACGATTCCTTCATACTTTTCAACCACAACTATTTGTTTTTTATAACTTTTTAATTTCGAAATAGCTTGTCTTCCATTTCTCCCATAACCACAAACAATAGTGTGTCCTTGTAATTCTTCTATTTTTTTTTGCACTTTTTTTACTTTTATTTGATGAAAAAATTGCCCACTGATTAAATATTCTGAAAACGATGAAACTGCATAACCAATGACAAATAAACTCGATATTATTAAACCTATGGTAAAGAGTTTTTCTCCTACTCCGAACGGATGCACTTCTCCGAATCCGATGGTACTTATTGTAATAGTAGTCATGTAAAGTGCATCGACAAACGAATATCCAAAAAGCAGGATATACCCCAACACACCAAGCGCCACTATTGACGAGGAAAGAATAATTGCTCTATATAACCTTGATTGAAATACGGTGTTTGTCATAAATCAAAAACGGAAGTTCTTTTGGTGTAAATCATATCTTTTAAACGCAATAAAAACGCCATGGTTAAGTACAACCCGAATGACAAACCTACAGTAACAAATGATATATAAATAAAAAATAAACGAACATTAGTAGCTCGCATACCTAAACGGTCTGCAAATCGTGAAGACACATTGAATCCGTGTCGTTCAAAAAAATGTCGTACAGAATGGATAAATTTCATTTATTAATTAAGTTTTATTCGCAATATACTCTTTTCAGTTTATTTGTTGATAATCGCTGCTTCAAAATAAATTTGGTTTTGGTAACTTTGCTGTTTTTGGTAAAATCCTCACTTTGAAAGAACAAGAATACATAGAAGTTTACGGAGCTCGAGCTCATAATTTAAAGAATATTGATGTTAAAATTCCTCGTGAAAAGCTAGTTGTAATTACTGGCTTAAGTGGTAGCGGGAAATCTTCTTTAGCTTTCGACACCATTTATGCTGAAGGACAACGTCGATATATCGAAACATTTTCTGCCTATGCACGTCAGTTTTTGGGCGGTTTAGAAAGACCAGATGTTGATAAAATAGACGGACTTTCTCCTGTAATTTCTATTGAACAAAAAACAACCAATAAAAGTCCTCGTTCTACTGTAGGAACGATTACTGAAATTTACGATTTCCTTCGTTTACTGTTTGCCCGCGCAGCAGATGCTTACTCCTATAATACAGGTGAAAAAATGGTAAGCTATTCTGACGAGCAGATCAAAGAATTGATTTTAAAAGATTTTGACGGCAAACGTATTGCCATTCTTGCACCATTAATTAAATCGAGAAAAGGGCATTATCGTGAATTATTCGAACAAATTTCTAAACAAGGTTTTGTTCGTGTTCGTGTGGATGGAGAAATTAGAGAAATTGAAAAGGGCATGAAACTCGATCGTTACAAAACGCACGATATAGAAGTCGTTATCGATCGATTAGCCGTGAATGATGCTGCTGAAAAACGTCTAGAAGAGACTATTAAAACTGCCTTGTACACGGGTGATAATATTTTAATGGTAATTGATGTTGATGATGAAAAGCCTCGTTATTTTAGTCGTGAACTCATGTGTCCTACTACGGGAATCGCTTACCCTAACCCTGAACCTAACACTTTTTCGTTCAACTCACCAAAAGGAGCTTGTTCACACTGTAACGGACTAGGGATTACCAACGAGATAAACCATCAAAAAGTAATTCCAGACAATGACATTTCTATAAAAAATGGAGGAATTGCACCTTTGGGTGAACAAAAAAACAGTTGGATTTTTAAACAACTTCAAACTATTGCTGAGCGTTATAACTTTAAACTAACCGACCCTATAAAAAGTATTCCTAAAGAAGCTATGGAGATTATTCTTCATGGAGGAAAAGAAAAATTTGAAATTCAATCAAAAACTGCGGGAGTTACCAGAAATTATGAGATTGACTTCGAAGGTATCATTGCCTTTATTGAAAATCAGTACAAAAACTCAGAAAGCACTTCCATCAAGCGTTGGGCAAAAGGTTTTATGGATGAAGTTACTTGCTCTATTTGTGATGGAAAGCGCTTAAAAAAAGAAGCACTTCATTTTAAAATTACCGACAAAAACATTAGTGACTTAGCACAAATGGATGTGCTAGAATTAGCCAGTTGGTTTCAAAAAGTTGACAACAAGTTATCGAAAAAACAACTAACTATTGCTGCTGAAATTTTAAAAGAAATACGTACTCGAATTCAATTTTTATTGGATGTTGGGTTAGATTATTTAACATTAGACAGAACTTCAAAATCTCTTTCTGGTGGAGAAGCCCAACGTATTCGATTGGCTACACAAATAGGTTCACAACTAGTTGGTGTTTTATATATTTTAGACGAGCCTAGTATTGGTTTACATCAACGTGATAATCAAAAATTAATTGACTCTTTAATTAAACTTCGTGATGTTGGAAACTCTGTTTTAGTGGTTGAACATGATGAAGATATGATTAAGAATGCTGATTTTGTTTTGGATATTGGTCCTGGTGCAGGTAGACATGGAGGAGAAATTGTTAGCGAAGGCAACTTTGACGATTTAAAAAGTCACGATACCCTTACTGCTGACTATTTATCGAGAAGAAAAGAAATTGAGGTTCCTAAAAAACGTCGTGAAGGAAACGGGAAAACAATCTCGTTAAAAGGCGCTTCTGGAAACAACTTAAAAAATGTTTCCGTTGAATTTCCTTTAGGAAAAATGATTTGTGTCACAGGTGTTTCTGGTAGTGGAAAATCTACCTTAATTAATGAGACTCTATACCCTATTTTAAACGCGCACATTTACCGAGCAGTAAAAAAACCAATGCCTTACAAAAAAATTGAAGGCTTAGAACACATTGATAAAGTTATTGATATTGACCAGTCTCCTATTGGTAGAACTCCACGTTCAAACCCTGCTACTTATACAGGGGTGTTTAGCGAAATACGTAGTTTATTTGCAAAAACTCCAGAAGCCTCTATTAGAGGGTATAAACCCGGTCGTTTTAGTTTTAATGTAAAAGGTGGACGTTGTGAAACCTGCCAGGGTGGTGGTGTTCGTGTAATAGAAATGAATTTCTTACCAGATGTTCACGTAGAGTGTGAAACTTGCCAAGGAAAACGTTTTAACCGAGAAACTTTAGAAATTCGTTATAAAGGAAAGTCAATTTCTGATATTTTAGAAATGACAATTAACGAAGCTACAGCATTTTTTGAACACATTCCTAAAATCTATAGAAAGTTAAAAACAATTAAAGATGTTGGTTTAGGATACATTACACTCGGACAGCAATCCACTACTCTTTCTGGAGGTGAAGCCCAACGCATTAAATTAGCTTCTGAATTATCAAAAAGAGATACAGGAAATACCTTTTATATACTGGATGAACCAACAACTGGGCTTCATTTTGAAGATATCCGTGTATTAATGGAAGTATTAAACAAATTAGCAGATAAAGGAAACACCGTTTTAATTATTGAGCACAACTTAGATGTTATCAAACTCGCCGATTACATTATTGACATTGGTATGGAAGGTGGTAAAAAAGGTGGTAAAGTATTAACCTTTGGGACTCCTGAAGAGGTTGCTAAACATAAAACAAGTTATACTGCAAAATTTTTAAAGAAAGAACTAAACTAAAAACCCAAGCTATGATGAAGAATTATTTTTACATTCTATTCCTTTTTACCTCAATTGCATGTAATACAGAAAAACAAGAGGTTAAAACAGAAAATAAAAAAGAGCAAATTTCTATCGGTGAAGTAGCTACTTTAAGCTCTTCTATTTTAAATAAAGACAGAAATTTAAACATTTATTTGCCTCATGGCTATCACCCTGACTCGACTAGAACCTATAATACTATTTACTTGTTAGACGGCTCTAAAGAAGAGGATTTTAAACACATTGCTGGACTGGTTCAGTTTATGCAATTATCAGCTCAAATGCAACCCACAATTGTTGTAGGTATTGAAAATATTGATAGAAATAGAGATTTTACACACCCGAGTAAAGATAGCTTAGATCGTAAAGATTTTCCTACCCATGGAGGCTCAGAGAAATTCATTCGTTTTTTAAAGGAAGAAGCACAACCGCACATCAACAAAAACTATAAAACCAACAATCATACAACATTAATTGGTCAATCGTTAGGAGGCTTATTAGCTACGGAGGTTTTATTAAAAAACCCAAGTATGTTTAACGATTATATTATTGTAAGTCCGTCGTTATGGTGGAACGAATACCGAATGCTAAAAAACATTGATAGTTTGTTAAACAATCAGCAGTTTTCTAATCCAAACGTGTTTTTATCTGTTGGAAAAGAGCATCCTGCTATGAATGAAATTGCTGACTCTTTAGCAAAAAAACTCGATAGTAAAAGTGACATCAACTGTATTTATAAACCAGATTATGATGAAGATCATGCAACCATACTACATCCCGCAGTACATGAAGCATTTAAAACACTTTATAAAAAAGAGCACTAAAATATATTTTTTCAAACACCACACTACAACTACCTTTTAGGTAGTTTTTTTCTTTTACCTTTTTTCTATTGTTAAAAACCGCTAAATTAGCAGGCTTGCTAAAATTTAAATTTTCAGCAAATAATTTGTTATTTAATATAAAAGAGAAGAATTATGAGTCCGAATGATGACAGAAAAATTAGAGAAAAATTACAACAAAAAACTTGGAACGAAATAAAAACAAACGATTCTTGGGCTATATTTAAAATCATGTCTGAGTTTGTAGAAGGTTATGAAAAACTAAGTAAAATAGGACCTTGTGTATCTATTTTTGGTTCTGCCCGTACAAAAACTGATGATCCATATTATAAATTAGCCGAAGAAGTCGCCTATAAATTAACACAAAGTGGTTTTGGTGTTATTACAGGTGGTGGACCAGGTATAATGGAGGCAGGTAACAAAGGTGCTCATCGTGGTAAAGGAACCTCAGTAGGGTTAAACATTGATCTTCCTTTCGAACAACATGATAACCCTTGGATCGATCGAGATAAAAACCTGAACTTCGATTACTTTTTTGTTCGTAAAGTAATGTTTGTAAAATACTCTCAAGGTTTTGTGGTTATGCCTGGTGGTTTTGGCACTATGGATGAGCTTTTTGAAGCAATTACGTTGATTCAAACCAACAAAATTGGTCGTTTTCCTATTGTATTGGTAGGTAGAAAGTTTTGGGGAGGTTTATTAGACTGGATTAAAAACACTTTAATCGAAGAAGGTAATATTAGTGAAAAAGACCTGAATCTATTCAGGGTAGTTGATACTGCTGATGAAGCTGTTGAACATTTCAATAAATTCTATGCTAAATACCAATTAAAACCAAATTTCTAAAAATATTTATCTTTAAAGCTCGTTGAATTTACATCGAGCTTTTTTATTTAATGTTGAAAGAAAAAACAATCCTTTTTATATGTATATTTTTTTTGTACTGTTTTAAAATAACAGCTCAAAAAAACACAGTTGATATCAAAGCCACTCTTGATGTAAAAAATGACCTTCTTCATATTCAACAAAAAATAATTTACTTCAACAAATCTACTTCAAGTACAACGGAATTCTACCTACATAATTGGGGTAATAGTTTTATTAATAATAATACTCCATTAGCTAAACGTTTTATTGAAGATTATAAAAATGATTTCCACTTCTCCAAAGATAAAGACAAAGGTTTTAGTTATATAAAAAACTTGACTGTTAACAACAAACCTGTCACCTATAAAGAAAAAAACAAACAACCTGATATCCTCAAAATCCACCTTAATGAAGAGCTAAAACCTAAAGACAGTTTAATTATAAAAACATCTTATTTTCTAAAAATTCCAAACGCTAAATATACAGAGTACGGAAAAACGAAAACAGGGTATCATTTACGCTTTTGGTATATAACACCTGCAGTTTTTGATGGTGAATGGCACCTCATGAGTAACATAAATCTAGATGATTTATACGAAAACCTTTCTAGCTATAACATTTCTATTGAAGTTCCTAAAAATCATTTTGTTGAAAGCAACTTATATCAATATAAAACTGACGGAAAAAACTCTACTGATTACTACTTAGTCGGAGCTAACAAAAAAGATATTATATTACATATAGATTCCATTAAAACATTCAAATCTTTCAAAATAAAAGATAAAGAAATAAAAACTGACGCCTATTTAAATAGTATATCAAACATGGAAACTACTCAAATTATAAACAGGCAAATACAGTTTATTGAAAGCTTCTTTGGAAAACATCCACACCCTGAAATTCTTGTTGATGTTCGTACTGTAAGTAAAAATTCTTTGAATGAAATTTATAGACTTCCTAAATGGTTGAAACCCTACCCTAATAACTTTAGATGGGAAACAAGCTTTTTTAAAGCTTTAGTACAAAAATATTTTGATGATATAATAATTCAAAATACCAGAAAAGACTATTGGCTAACAGATGGCTTACAAACCTTTTTAATGATGGAATACATCAAAGAATACTACCCCAATGTCACTCTTTTAGGTAAATACTCCAAGTATTGGCCTATAAAATCATACAATATCTCTCAATTAAAGCAAAATGATAAATATGCTCTTATTTATCAATTTAGCTCCCGTAAATTCTATGATCAACCTTTAACCATTTCTAGCGATTCTCTTTCTAATTTCAATAAAAAAATTGTTAGTAAATATAAAGCAGGACTTGGTTTTAAGTACCTTCAAGGTTTTGTTGGAGATACTATTTTAAAAAAATCTATAAAAGAGTTTTATATTCAACATCAACTTAAACCTTCGAATAATAGTGATTTCGCTAATATTCTTCAAAAAAACACTTCTAAAGATTTACAGTGGTTTTTTGGAGATTATATTACTACTAACAAAAAAATAGATTATAAAATAAATAACGTTTCTTTTTCAAAAAACAAAGATTCTCTATATATAACTATTAAAAACAAAAGAAACTTCTCTGCTCCAGTAGCTTTATATGGAATTCAAAATAAAAAGATTAAATTTAAAACATGGATAACTGATGTTGACTCAATAAAAACAGTAAAAATTAAAAGAGGTGATTTTAAAAAGCTAGCACTAAATTATGAAAATATCTACCCAGAATTTAATTTATTAGATAATTTCAAAAATGTAAACAACACCCTCATTAATAAACCTCTAAAGTTTCGTCTTTTTAAAGATTTTGAAAACCCTTATTATAATCAATTATTTTATTATCCTGATTTTAAATATAATTTATATGATGGATTGATATTAGGTTTTAACATCAATAACAAGTCAATCATTAATAGAAATTTTGAATTTAGCATCACTCCTAATTACAGTACAAAAAGCCAGAATTTGACAGGCTCTTTTGAAGTTTCCTACAATCACTTTCTTAAAAGCCCTAACCTATATAAAATACGTTACGGAATTGGCGGAAGTAACTTTCACTATGCCCCTGAGCTAGGGTATAACACATTCTTCCCATTTATCAATTTTCAGTTTAGAAGAAATTCACTTCGTGATATTAGTTCAAAGTCATTCACTGCACGTCTAATTAGTGTCAATAAAGAAGTTCCTTCCAGTGAAATCAAAAGTGACAAAGACAAATATAATATTTTCAACTTACGTTATATCAATAACAAGTTTGATGCAATAAAAAGCATTAGATATGCTTTAAACGCCGAATTAAACTCAAGCTTCAGTAAAATCTCAACCGACATTAGGTATAAAAAATTCTTTTCTGCTAACAAAAGCTATGAAGTTCGATTTTTTGGAGGACTCTTCTTATCAAACAAAACAGAAGGCAATTACTTTAGCTTTGGATTAAATCGCGGAAATGATTACTTGTTTGAGCAAAATTTATTTGGTCGCTCAGAAAGTGAAGGTATCTTTAGTCAGCAGTTTGTCGTTGGTCAAGGAGGTTTTAAATCTAAATTTAAAGAACCATACTTTGCTAATCAACTTATAACATCTATTAATACCAGTGTAAGCGTATGGAAGTGGGCAGAAATTTATAATGACGTTGCCATGTTAAAAAACAAAAATACCTCTCCAAAGTTTTTTTATGAAAACGGTATTCGATTAAACTTCCTTCCTGAAATATTTGAATTTTATCTTCCTATTTACACCAATGAAGGTTTTGAAATCAATAAAAGAGCCTATCCTTCAAAAATTAGGTTTATCATCACGACTGATATTGATCAGATTTATAACTTTATTAGAAGAGGTATATTATAGATACTTCAATATTTTTTGATTTTCCGCTTTATTTTTGAAAAATATGCAATGAAAAGAGAAATTTTTAAATTTCAACTAAAAAACCTATCTTTGTAACCATACCTAAATTAGATGATTATGATGCAAAATACCGAAATAGCTAATACTCAACAGCTTTCTTTTCAAGATTTTAAAAATGAAGTTTTAAAGGACTATAGAATTGCTCGTATTAGTCGAGAATGTAGTTTATTAGGAAGAAGAGAAGTTTTAACAGGTAAAGCTAAATTTGGAATTTTTGGAGATGGTAAAGAAGTACCACAGTTAGCTATGGCTAAAGCTTTTCAAAATGGAGATTTCAGATCAGGTTATTATCGTGACCAAACCTTTATGATGGCTATTGGAGAATTAACTCCACAACAATTTTTTGCAGGATTATACGCACATACTGATATTGATATTGAGCCTATGTCTGCCGGTCGTCAAATGGGAGGACATTTTGCAACACATTCTATAGATGAAAACGGTAACTGGAAAAACTTAACCGCTCAAAAAAATTCATCATCAGATATCTCTCCTACTGCAGGACAAATGCCTCGTTTATTAGGATTGGCACAAGCATCTAAAATTTACAGAAACGTTGAAGGATTAGAAAAACACACTAATTTTTCAATCAACGGAAACGAAGTTGCTTGGGGCACCATTGGTAATGCTAGTACAAGTGAAGGATTGTTTTTTGAAACAATCAACGCAGCTGGTGTTTTACAAGTTCCAATGGTGATGAATGTTTGGGATGATGAGTACGGAATTTCAGTACACGCACGTCATCAAACTACCAAAGAAAGCATTTCTGAAATTTTAAAAGGATTCCAACGTGAAAACGAAAGTAACGGGTATGAAATCTTTGTAGTAAATGGATGGGATTATGTTCAGCTAATCGACACTTATAACAAAGCTTCTCAAATTGCAAGAGAGCAACATATTCCTGTATTAATTCATGTAAAAGAATTAACGCAACCTCAAGGACACTCTACTTCTGGTTCTCACGAACGTTACAAATCGAAAGAGCGTTTACAATGGGAGCAAGAATTTGATTGTATTGCTCAAATGCGTAAATGGATTTTAGAGTTTGAATTAGAAAATGAAGACGGAGAAACTTTAAAATTTATTGATTCTGAAGAAGATTTAATCAATATTGAAAAAGAAGCGAAAAAAGAAGTTAGTAAAGCTAAACGTGATGCTTGGAGCGCATATACAAACGAAATAAAAGCAGAAGTAGCCGAAGCTATTGCTTTGTTAGATACCATTGCACAAAAAAGTAACAACGGTTCTTTCATTTCAAAATATAAAAATGATTTAGCCGCAATTTCTGAACCAATTAGAAAAGATATTTTAGTAGCTGCTCGTAAAACGTTACGTTACTTAAGAGATGAAGATTTCACTGAAAAAACTGCACTTCAAAACTTTATTAAAACTTCAATTGATAAAGCTGCTGTAAAATATTCAGCTCATTTATTAAGTGAAACTGAATTAGCTACTGAAAATATTCCTGCCGAAGCTCCAACCTATGCTTCAGAAAAAAATATGGTAGATGCACGTATTATTATGCGTGATAACTTCGAGGCTATTTTAGCTAAACACCCTGAAGTATTAATTTTTGGTGAAGATGCTGGTTATATCGGAGATGTAAACCAAGGATTAGAAGGTTTACAAGAAAAATTTGGTGAGTTACGTGTTTCTGATACTGGAATTCGAGAAGCTACCATTTTAGGTCAAGGTATTGGAATGGCAATGCGTGGTTTACGTCCAATTGCTGAAATTCAATATTTAGATTATTTATTATATGCTTTACAAATTATGAGTGACGATTTAGCAACGCTACGTTACCGTACTTTTGGAAAACAAAAAGCTCCTTTAATTATCCGTACCCGTGGACATCGTTTAGAAGGAATTTGGCATTCAGGTTCACCAATGGGTGGAATAATAAACAACGTAAGAGGAATTCATGTATTAGTTCCTCGTAACATGACGAAAGCTGCTGGATTCTACAACACTTTATTAGAAGGTGATGACCCTGCTTTAGTAGTAGAATGTTTAAACGGATACCGCTTAAAAGAAGAGCTACCAACAAACTTAGGAGATTTTAAAACTCCAATTGGTGTTGTTGAAACTATCAAAGAAGGAAATGATATCACCATTGTTTCTTATGGTTCTACCCTACGAATTGTTGAAGAAGCTGCTAAAGATTTAGCACAAGTAGGTATAGATGTAGAAATTGTAGATGCGCAAAGTTTATTACCTTTTGACTTGAATCATGATACAGTTAAATCGGTAGCTAAAACAAATCGTTTATTAGTTGTTGACGAAGATGTTCCTGGAGGAGCTTCAGCGTATTTATTACAAGAAATTGTTGAAAATCAAAATGGTTACAGGCATTTAGATAGTAAGCCACAAACATTAACAGCAAAAGCACATAGACCTGCTTATGGTACTGATGGTGATTATTTCTCTAAACCATCTGCAGAAGATATTTTTGAAAAAGTATATGAAATTATGCACGAAGCGAATCCTGCTAAATTTAAAAGTTTATACTAATCTTGGTAGAAGATAGACTGCTTCGCTTTTTATATAAAAGAATATAGATGAATCTCGTGAGTTTTAAATTCACGAGATTTTTTATTTACGCAATAAACCATTACCAACAGCACATTGCAAGCATTGTTTCTTTGAACAATAGTTGTTTTTCAATTCTAACAAAGCTTGAGTTTCAAAAGCATTTTTCGGTACAATTTTCAACGCTGAAAACTTGCTGATAATTGAATTCTTTTCTGGTTTTAATTGTTGTATCAACTGCAATAATTTTTCTTCATTTACCGATCCTCTTTCTTGTTCGTACACAAATTTTAAAGGGATAATCGTATTGATGACCAATAAATCAACAAACGATTTAGTTAATCTTTTCGGTGATTTTTTTGAAGTAGTTTCAAACGTATAGTGGGTTTTCCAAAAGTCATTCACTTCCACCGAAAACAACATATAAAAATCTTGTAAACGAGAAACTTCTAGTATTTGAGAAAACAAATGTTGATGTCTGAAATATAACGCCATAAACTGCGCTATCCGAATCGTTGGAAAGTTATTCGGTCTCATTCTAAAAAATTGAAATCGATTTTTTGCTAAAGGCTGTAACTGATGTTTGTGCTGTAAGTATTTGTACTCTTTTTGTAGTTGTTGATAGTAACCATCTTCAACTTCATCTTCTAAAAATCCCGCTTGTCCAAACAATAAAGCAGACAATTGTTCTTCGTTAAATCGAACCTTTCTCAATACTGAAAAATCAAACGATTGTGCCAGTTGTAAAAAAGTTGCTCCGTTTACTTTCAATCCAAAATTTTTGGCTAACAACTGAAACAGCACCGCTTCATAATCATTATTTGATTGCTGAAGTAATTCTTTTATAAAAACTGACTTGTTTTCTAAACGTTCAAAATACAAACGCTCTAACCAATTATTCAATAAAAAGGAATCTACTTCATTGATTTGTTTTTCACAGGGAATCCACCGTTGTTCTGCTGAAAACAATTTTTGATAGTTCTCTAACACTTCTTTTTGAACAAATTCTTCCAAAGCTACCGTAGGTAAAGGAAGATTATTTTTCATAAACACATCAGCATCATAACTCCAAACCACATGCAGAATAACAGCATCAAAATTTGCGTCTTCCTCGTGATGATGCGCATACCAATCTGATGACTTTATATGAATTTCAACATTTCCTACCCATAACTGATCATCAATCTTCAATTTTGCGTTTAAAAAATCTGGTCCTGAATTCGTATTATAACTTCCTGAATCTAGAACTTCAATGACTCCTCCTTTTACTGATGTTAAGCTTGCTTTGTTAAATAATTTGTATTGCCACAAAAAGTGTAAAAATTCTTCTTTCATACGCTATCTTTTTCACTTTCAATGTACAAAATATTTCTATGATACTATAAATATTAATTATTCAAAGTATTTTTAGGCAACTTTTTATTCCTCTATTTTTGCTGAGTAAAAAACAAACCACATGAACAGCATTGAAAATTTACAGTGGCGTTATGCCGTTAAAAAATTTGACGAACATAAATTTCTTTCCGAAGAACAAATCAATATTTTAAAAGAAGCATTTAACTTAACAGCCACTTCCTATGGATTACAACCTGTAAAAATGGTTGTGGTTAAAAACAAAGATTTACAACTACAATTGGTGGCACATTCTTGTAATCAACACCAAGTTGCACAGGCTTCTCATTTATTGGTATTGTGTACCCCAAAAGAACTTACTACTAAAGATGTTGAGAGCTATTTTAAATTAGTAAAAGACATAAGAAACACACCCGATGAAATTTTAAATCCTTTCAAAGAGTTTTTAACTAACGATATAGAGAATAAATCTCCTGAAGTATTATTCCATTGGATGAAAAACCAAGCATATATTGCTTTAGGAAACTTAATGACTGTTGCTGCAAATGAAAAAATTGACAGCTGCCCTATGGAAGGTTTTGTTCCTGAAAAATATGATGAGATTTTAGAATTAGATAAATACAACTTACAATCAGTTTTAGTGTTACCTGTTGGTTTTAGAGCAGAAGATGACTACATGAAAGACTTAAAAAAAGTTCGTAGAAAAACAGAAGATGTCGTTATTGAGCTTTCTTAGATAATGTTAATTATGAATTACGAATGATAATTTTAGTACATTCGTAATTCATAATTTAACTATATGCAACCGTTACATATACTACTCCTTATTTTAGCCTATTTTGGTGTATTAATTCTTATCTCATACATCACAGGTAAATCGGCAAACAATCAAACATTTTTTAAAGCAAACAACTCATCTCCTTGGTATTTAGTTGCCTTTGGTATGATTGGAGCATCATTATCTGGAGTTACTTTTATTTCGGTTCCTGGTTGGGTTGAAGGTGACAAAATGAGTTATATGCAAATGGTACTAGGGTATGTATTAGGTTATGCCGTTATTGGATTGGTACTACTTCCACTCTATTACCGATTAAATTTAACTTCTATTTACACCTATTTAGAGGGACGTTTCGGTAGACATTCATATAAAACAGGTGCCTCATTTTTCTTACTCTCAAGAACTATTGGTGCTGCCTTTCGTTTGTTTTTAGTGGCCAATGTATTACAATTAATTTTGTTTGATGCTTATGGAATTCCGTTTTGGGTAACGGTAACCATTACCATTTTACTTATATGGCTATATACTTTTAAAGGAGGTATAAAAACTATTGTATGGACAGATACTTTACAAACGCTGTTTATGCTAATTGCTGTTGGAGTTTGTATCGTAATGATAAAAGATGAAATGCAAATTGATAATTTGTTTTCATATGTAACAGATAATAGCTTATCTAAAACTTTCTTTTTTGACGATGTAAAGGCTGGTAATTATTTTTGGAAACAATTCTTTTCAGGAGCTTTTATTTCAATTGTAATGACAGGTTTGGATCAAGACATGATGCAAAAAAACTTGACCTGCCGCAATTTAAAAGATGCTCAAAAAAACATGTTTTGGTTTACCTTTGTGCTAGTCATTGTTAACTTCTTCTTCTTAGCTTTAGGAATCCTGTTAACTGATTACGCTACAGCAAATGAACTAAACGCTCATAAAGACAACTTATTTCCTACTATAGCAATGAGTGGTGATTTAGGATTGGCTACTTCTCTATTCTTTTTACTTGGTTTAATTGCAGCAGCATATTCAAGTGCTGATAGTGCTTTAACTTCGTTAACTACATCCTTTAGTATTGATATTCTAGAAATTGATAAGAAAGATAACGAAGAAGAAAAAGAGAAAACACGAAAGAAAATCCATGTACTATTCTCTTTTATTTTAGTCGCTACCATCTTAATTTTTAAATATTTTATTGCTAACGAGAGTGTAATTGCTAAAATATTCCAATTTGCTGGTTACACTTATGGACCGCTATTAGGTTTATATGCTTTCGGATTATTTACCAAGCTAAATATAAAAGACAAGTTAGTTCCTATCATTTGTTTAATTGCTCCAGTGCTAACCTATGTTATTAGTTTTTACAGCAAAGAAAAACTCGGGTTTGACTTTGGATTCTTTGTATTGATATTAAACGGATTCTTAACTTTCTTAGGGTTGTTAGCTATTAAAACATCAAAAAATGGCTAAAAAAGGAAAAGCAAAAAACACAGTAAACAAAGCGAAGCATACGCGCTTGATGAAGCAGAAAGAAAATAAACTTCGTTTAGAAAAACAACGTACCAAAGAACGTTTAAAAGCAATTATTAAAAAAGTAAACGAACAAAAAGGAAATGACAGCTCAACAAATAATTAAAAAGTTTGACTTAAAGGAGCATCCTGAAGGCGGTTTTTATAAAGAAACATACAGAAGCAACGGAATAATTAAAAATGATCACTTAAATTCTTACTTTGTAGGTGATAGAAATTACAGTACTTGTATTTATTTTTTATTGACTTCTGAAAAATTTTCTGCTTTTCATAAAATCAATCAAGATGAAATTTAGCATTTCTATAAAGGAAGTACTTTAAAACTACATATGATTTCTCCCGAAGGAAGCTACTCTTTTGTATTGATTGGAAATAACATAGAAAATAATGAGCAGCCACAATTTGTAGTTCCGGCTGGTTACTGGTTTGCTGCTGAAGTTAGTAAAGAAAACTCATATGCTTTTACAGGTTGTACAGTTGCTCCTGGGTTTGACTTCAACGATTTTGTTTTACCTAAAAGAGAAGAACTCATACAATTCTTTCCACAGCATAAAGAAATTATAAGTAAACTAACACACTCTTAGTAATTTCAACTTTATTATCAGTTAGTAATAACAAAATTTTGAAAAAAATAATTCAAACCGATAGCGAAGTTTTCAATCTCTATCGGTTTGAATTGTTACATAAACGCTATTTGTAACCCCATCAATACAAATATTGCTCCTGATACTTTCTTTAGTCTTACGCCTATTTTTTCGTTCTCTTTAATTTTCGTTGAAAATGATCCCGCAAACGATGTTAAAACTAAATACCAAACAGTAGTCATCGTTGCATAAATTACTCCTAAAATCATAAAAGGAACTGGATTTTCTATTTCTGTTGGACTTATAAACTGCGGAAAAAAAGCTATAAAGAATAATGCAACTTTCGGGTTTAATATATTAGTAACAAATCCTGATGCAAAGCTACTTTTTGCTGAATCTTTCTTTTGTTCTTCATTCGTTTCAGCTATCAAACCTTTTTTTGACATTACTTTTGCTATTCCTAAATAAATTAAATAAGCCGCTCCTAAATATTTAATCAATGCAAAAAATAATGCTGATTTAGCTACCATAATTGACAAACCCAATGCTCCAAACAATGTATGTACTAAAGCACCTGTGTTTAAGCCAAAGCTGGTATATATACCAGACCTTCGTCCTTGGCTAATTGACTTATTAATTAAAAAAACAGTTTCTATTCCTGGTGTTAACACAAAAAGAACAGTTGCTACTAAAAATGCGATAAAATTCTCAATTCCCATTTCTTTACTTTTTAAAAATGATTACAAAGTTTTTTATGCAAAGCAACTGCGGTTCTCTTTATTAAAAAATACTTATTTTTGATTAATTAATGCAAAAAACGCATTAGAATGACATTTCAACAAATTCGATATTTTTTAACACTAGCAGAAGAACTACATTTTTGGAAAACAGCAGAGAAAGTTTACACCTCTCAATCGTCATTAAGTAGACAAATTCAGTCTTTAGAGGAAGAATTAGGTGTTACTTTATTTGAACGAGATAAAAGAAATGTAAAACTTACAGAGGCTGGCGTATTTCTTAAGAAAAAATGGGACGTTTTACTAGACGAATTTGATCGCACACATAAACATGCAAAAAAAATTGATGAAGGTTCTTCTGGGCTTGTTAGTATCGCTTATCCCGGTTCTATCTCATACAACTATTTACCTGAATTACTCAAAATATTTTCAGAAGAGAAACCTGATTTAAAAGTAGAACTTATGGAGCCTACTGACATTACACTTGAGAAGCTTCTTTCCAGTTATCAAATAGACTTTGCTTTTAGTAGAAATGAGGTTTTAAATACTTCTATTTTATCTGAAAGGCTCTATGCTGAACCCGTTTGCCTTGTAGTTCCAAAAGATCATTGGGTAACGGAAGATTCATTTGAAGATTTAAGGGATGTAAAAGATGAAAAGTTTATTCTTTCAGGGTTACATCATACCACTTATTTTTCTTCGTTGTTACGCAATATTTTTAATACTTACGGCTTTGAACCTCAAACTCATATTGAATCCGATTTTGGAAGCATGATTTTAAATTTAATTGGTAGAGGTTTGGGTATTTCTATTTTACCTTACTCCTATCAATTTTCTTTAAATACCAATCTTCGTTTTATCATGCTACCAGAAAGTACCGAACTATACATTAATTGGCGTAAAAACGACAATAGAAAGATCATTAAAAATGTGATTGAATATTCTATAAAATTAGGTAAGAGCTATAACCAAAAGTTTATATAAAAAAAGTCCTAAACTTATAAATTCAGGACTTTTTATTAAATATTGTATATAGAAAACTATTGGTCAATAGAACCTAAAACACGTTTCATGAAGTTATTTAATGCTTCTTTTTTTGGTGTTCCGTCTTTAATCATTTTATCAACTTCAATTGCTCCATACATATTAGAGATTAACTCTCCTATCACGTCTAGTTCTTCGTCTTTTAACGAAGGAACTTCCGTTAAGGCTTCAAGAGTTTCAATAGTTTCTAGTACGTAATCTTGATCGTTTTCTTCAATAAATGAAGTTAAATGTTTAATTACTGGTAATTTCATAATTAAGCTACTTCGTTTACTAAATCTTTCAATACATCAAACTTATTGGTTTGCGTTTGATTTACTAATTTTCCATCAATATAAGTAGCAAAAGTAGGCAAGTTACTCACATCAGCAAGTTTTCTACTCTCTGGAAATTTTTCGGCATCAGCTATTACAAAAACCATATCTTCATTCTCAGAAGATAACTTTTTAAATTTAGGTTTCATAATACGGCAGTTACCACACCATGAAGCTGAAAACTGAACTACAACTTTTTTATTACCTGCAACAACTTCAGATAAATTATCTTGACTTAATTCTTGTACCATAGTCTTAAAATTTATTTTATCTCGAAAGGAGCTCGTGCTCGACCCCTTCACTTATCTCACACGAACTTGTTTCCTTTCTTTAATTATGTCTAATTAGTTTGCCGCTAAGTACTCTGCTGTAGCTTTAGCGTTTGCTTGCATAGCTTCTTTACCTTCTTCCCAGTTTGCAGGACATACCTCACCTTTTTCTTGAACGTGAGTATAAGCATCTACTAAACGTAAATATTCATTTACATTACGGCCAACTGGCATATGGTTTATTCCTTCATGAAAAACAGTTCCTTCTTCATCAATTAAATACGTAGCTCTGTATGTTACGTTATCTCCTTCTACTTGTACAGTTCCTGTAGCTTCGTCATAAACTTCGTTAGAAATATCTAAAATTCCTAAAATAGATGATAAGTTACGGTTACTATCAGCTAATAATGGGTAAGTAACACCTTCAATACCTCCATTATCCTTAGATTGGTTTAACCAAGCAAAGTGTACTTCAGGAGTATCACATGATGCACCAATTACAATGGTATTTCTTTTTTCAAATTCTGGTAATGCAGCTTGAAAAGCATGTAACTCAGTTGGACAAACGAAAGTAAAGTCTTTCGGATACCAAAACAACAACACTTTTTTCTTATTTTTAACTGCTTCTTCTAATACATTTAACTTAAACGTGTCACCCATTTCGTTCATTGCATCTACGTTTAAACTTGGAAATTTTTTTCCTACTGCTGTAGCCATTTTATATTTTTTTAAAGGTTAATAATTAATATGTTCTTTTTATCGATGACAAATTTATTTCCTTTCTTACTATCTACAGCCTAAAAGCAAAAATATTTTTTTATTCAACTATAAGAATTATCAATACTCTTAAAAGAAAAAAATAAGATAATCAAATACCACATTTCAAACCAAACAGTTAACCCTTATCAAAAAACATATAATAAGAATATATTATACCAAAATAAAAAACATAGATAAAAATTATTCATTGTTTTGTTGTAAATTTGAACGTATTATAACCTGAAAAAAATATAAAATATGAAAGATTTACACTCACACTCTTCTAGTAAAAATGGAAAGTGTCCTTTTTCTCAAGGAGCTAATACTGAAATACATGATAATATTATGGAGTGGTGGCCTAAGTCGTTGAACTTAGACATACTACACCAACATGACACCAAAACCAATCCTTTAGGAGATAATTTTAATTATGCTGAAGAATTTAAAAAATTAGATTTAGAAGCTGTTAAAAACGACCTGAAAGACTTAATGACCGATAGTCAAGATTGGTGGCCTGCCGACTGGGGACATTATGGTGGTTTAATGATTCGTATGGCGTGGCATGCTGCTGGTACCTATAGAGTTGCTGATGGTAGAGGTGGTAGTAATACAGGTAATCAACGCTTCGCTCCACTAAATAGTTGGCCTGATAATGGTAATTTAGATAAAGCAAGACGACTATTATGGCCTATAAAGAAAAAATACGGAAACAAACTATCTTGGGCAGATCTTATAATTTTAGCTGGTAACATGGCTTACGAATCTATGGGATTCAAAACATTTGGTTTCGCTGGTGGACGTGAAGATATTTGGCATCCTGAAAAAGATATTTATTGGGGATCTGAAAAAGAATGGTTAGCGCCAACAGGGAGTAAAGGTTCTCGATATTCTGGAGACAGAGACTTAGAAAACCCATTAGCTGCTGTAATGATGGGATTAATTTATGTAAACCCTGAAGGGGTTGACGGAAAACCCAATCCTTTAAAAACCGCAAAAGACGTAAGAGAAACCTTTAAGCGCATGGCAATGAATGATGAAGAAACCGTTGCTTTAACTGCTGGTGGACACACTGTAGGAAAAGCACACGGTAATGGTGACGCAGGAGCCTTAGGTGAAAGCCCTGAAGGTGCAGAAGTTCAAGATCAAGGTTTTGGGTGGATGAACCCTAAAGGGAATGGAAATGCTGCAGACACTGTTACTAGTGGTTTAGAAGGGGCTTGGACAACTACCCCCGATAGATGGAACCATACGTACTTTCATTTGTTGTTAAATCATGATTGGGAATTAACAAAAAGTCCTGCTGGTGCGTGGCAATGGGAGCCTGTAAGTATGGATGAAGCAGATAAACCTACCGATGCTCACAATCCGAATGTGAAAAGGAATCCTATTATGACTGATGCAGATATGGCGATGAAAATGGATCCTGAATACAGAAAAATATCGGAGAAGTTCTACAACGATCCAGCAGCTTTTGAAGACGCTTTCGCTAGAGCTTGGTTTAAACTTACCCATCGTGATTTAGGTCCAAACACTCGTTATTTGGGAGCTGACTCTCCTACCGAAACATTGATTTGGCAAGATCCAGTTCCAACTGTTGATTACACTTTAAGTACTACAGAAATTGAAGAACTAAAGGACAAGTTATTAAATTGCGGACTTACTCGTACAGAATTAATTAACACTGCTTGGGATAGTGCTAGAACTTACAGAGGTTCCGATTTTAGAGGTGGTGCTAATGGTGCCCGTATTCGTTTAGCTCCTCAAAAAGATTGGGAAGGAAACGAACCTACAAGATTAAAAAAAGTGCTTGATAAATTAACTGAAATTCAATCAGGATTAAGCAAAAAAGTAAGTATTGCTGATTTAATTGTTTTAGGAGGTAGTGCTGCTGTTGAAAAAGCTGCTAAAGATGGTGGTGTTGACATTAAAGTTCCTTTTACCCCTGGAAGAGGTGATGCAACCGCTGAAATGACAGATACTGAATCTTTTGATGTTTTAGAGCCTCTACATGACGGATACAGAAATTGGCAAAAGAAAGATTATGTAGTAAAACCAGAAGAATTATTATTAGACAGAACACAACTTATGGGGTTAACCGCTCCTGAAATGACTGTTCTAGTTGGGGGAATGCGTGTGCTAGGAACTAACTACGGAGGAACTAAACATGGTGTGTTTACAGAAAATGAAGGTGTGTTAAGTAACGACTTCTTTGTTAATCTTACCGATATGAAATACTCATGGAGGCCTTCAGGGGAAAACTTATACAATATTGTTGATCGTAAGACAGGAAACACTAAGTGGACAGCTACACGAGTTGATTTGATATTTGGTTCTAACTCTATTCTTCGTTCGTATGCAGAAGTATACGCACAAGACGACAACAAGAAAAAGTTTGTGAAGGATTTTGTAACTGCCTGGACTAAAGTAATGAATGCAGACAGGTTTGATGTAGTATAAATCACAACTAAATAATAATATTTTAAGCTAGATTTTTTTTTAATTAAAGAATCTAGCTTATTTTTTTACACTCTAATCACCACTCCCTCTTTCTTCCTCATAAGTCATTAATAGCAATTGAGTTAACATTTAAATTTATTGAGCTAAAGAAACATCAGCTATCAAAGTATTTTTGTTACAGAAATCATTTAATAATTAAAAAACAAATATATTATGAGCAACGATAAAAGTATTTTAGGCTTATTAGCAGGAGTAGCTGTAGGAGCAGGATTAGGTATATTATTCGCCCCTGACAAAGGGAGTAATACACGAAAAAAAATAGCAGACGGAGCAGCCTCTGCAAGAGATACCATTACTTCAGAAGCAACACATCTTAAAGAAGAAGTTAAGCATAAAGCTGAAAGCTTAAAAAATAATGTGGCTGAATCTCTTAGCAGCAAAACAAACTCATTAGAAGAAAAATTAGAAACTATTGTAACTGATGCTAGTTATAAAGCTGAAGATGTTATAACCCAATTAGAACAAAAACTAAAAGTATTAAAGGCTAAAAACAAAAAATTACAAACTAAATAATGTCGATATTCAAATCAATACATACCAACTCTGAAAAAGCAATTGAAAAAGGCGAAAGCTTTATAAAGAATTCTGAAGAATACTTTAAATTAAAAGTATTTTATATACTAACCTCTTCTTTAAGCATGATTTTCAATTTTGCTATTATAGGTATATTCCTACTTATTGCTTTTGTTTTTTTGGCTGTAACAATATCGGCAACCATAGGTAATTATTTAAACAATGTTGTTTTAGGATACTTGTTAGTAGCTTTACTTTTTATAATTTTCGCTTTAATAGCATATAGTATGAGAACAAATGTAGAGAATTTTGTAATTAAAAATTTATCTAAAAAGTATTTTGACGATGAAGAAAACCTATAATAATAGTAAAGAAATAACTAAAGAACTAAAATTACTGAAGCTTAAAAGAGATATTTCTTTAGAAGAAATTAAACTTGTAAAAGAACAATTTAAAGAAGATTTATCTGTCGGGAATTGGTTTCAAACTATATTTGAAACAGTTGGTAAGTTTGGAATATATATTTTAGCTAGGAAATTTTTAAAATAATCTTTTTTCAACTCAATCTTGAATAGCTACAAAGCTTTAATTTAGGTGTAAGACATATAACTTCTTTCCTCTTATAATTAAAAAACTATCTTCTTCAGATGGTTTTTTAATTATAAGCTTTACTCATTACGTACTCAATATTGTTTCATATTTATTTTCTTTTTTTGTGTTTTTTTTAAAAGCTTCATACCCCCTTAATTCTGTTAGCTTTTATGAACTTTTACAAAACAACAAAGATGAAATTGTATTAGCTTCTTTCTAATACAATTCCACCTTTATTTATATAACAATTATTGTAAACTACTTACTATAACTTACAGTTTACCATCCAACGTATATTAAATTTATCGGTACAAGCCCCAAACAGTGCGTTCCATTCCGTTTCCAATAGTTCAGTATGAACTATACCTCCGTTAGACAACTCATTAAAAACAACAGTAGCTTTCTCCTCATCATCTAAATCAACACTCATTTGAATATTATTACCACTATTTAGCGGAGTATCTGGAGAAACATCATACGCCATAATGTGAATCCCCTTCCCTTTCAATTCTGCATGTTGTATTTTATGCCTGTAATCTTCTGGAATATCTCTCTTTGAGTCTTTGTACGTTTGTTTGTTTACAATTTTTGCATTAAATAAGTCTGCATAAAAATTTAATGCGTTTTGACATTCTCCTCTGAATGCTAAGTATGCTTGTATGTTCATAATTTTTATTGTTTTGTATAAAAATAAAAACAAGCATCTATATAAATTAACTCTATTGCTGTGATTATTAACTCAAAAATTTAAAACGTTATTAATTATTTACTAGCAAATAGTTTTACATCATTTTTAGAAACTTCTTTTTCTCCTAAAATAAGTAAACGTTCAACTACATTTCGTAATTCTCTAATATTTCCTGTCCAATCATACTCTTGTAACAATTTAATAGCATCTTCCGAGAAACCTTTCTTAGGCATCCCTTGTTCTTCAGAAATTTTCTTTGCAAAGAAATCTACTAATAATGGAATATCTTCTCTTCTATCATTCAACGCAGGAACTTTAATTAAAATCACTGCTAAACGGTGATATAAATCTTCACGGAAACGTCCTTCTTCAATTTCCTTCTTTAAATCTTTATTTGTTGCAGCAACTACACGTACATTTACTTTTATGTCTTTATCTGAACCTACTCGTTGAATACGATTTTCTTGTAATGCGCGTAATACTTTTGCTTGTGCAGATAAGCTCATATCTCCTATTTCATCTAAGAAAATGGTTCCTCCATTTGCTGCCTCAAACTTTCCTGCTCTATCTTTATTAGCCCCTGTAAAACTACCTTTTACATGTCCGAATAGTTCACTTTCTATTAATTCTGAAGGAATAGCTGCACAGTTTACCTCAATCATTGGTGCTTTAGAACGATCAGACTTTTCATGCAGCCAATGCGCTACTAACTCTTTTCCTGTTCCGTTAGGCCCTGTAATTAATACACGAGCATCGGTAGCTGAAACTTTTTCTATCATGTCTTTAATATGAATAATAGCCTCACTTTCACCAATCATTTCGTAGTTTTTGCTTACCTTCTTTTTTAAACGCTTATTTTCAACTACTAGTTCTTTTTTATCCAATGCATTACGAACTGTGTTTAACAAACGATTTAAATCTGGCGGTTTCGAAATATAATCAAAGGCTCCTAAGCGCATGGTGTTTACTGCAGTATCTAAATCACCATGACCAGAAATCATTACCATTGGTGTTTCTGGTTTTAATTTTCTAGCTTTTTCCAACACCTCAACACCATCCATTTTTGGCATTTTTATATCACACAGCACTAAATCGTAATCTGTTTTCTTTATCATTTCAATTCCTTGCAAACCATCTTCAGCTTCTTCTACTTCATAGGAATCGTTTTCTTCAGAAATAATTTTTTTTAATACTCTGCGAATTGCAGCTTCATCTTCTATTATTAATATTTTACTCATATTTTTTTAGTCTTTTTGATATTAAAAAAGCTAGTTTAATAAATTCTTGAAATTAGAAATCATTTTTTTGAACTCACTTATTTCGTTTTCTAAATCTATTAACGCTACTTTATTAACACGCTCTTTACAACAAGAAAGAACCATTGGTGGTTACAATTCAAAAAGCAAGCCAAACGCTTTTCATCTTAATTATTTAATTCTTCTTTAGAATTTCCTTCCTCTTTACTTTCAATTTCTTTCTGATTGTTTTGGAGCACCTCTTTTTTTGGAGGTTCAAAATGCAACCCTTTAGCATCTACAATATGTATATCTCTTTGTGGGAACGGAATACTTATATTATGCTCTCTAAACAGCTCGTCTATTTTAAACCGTATATCACTTTTTGGTATCGCTGCCTGAAAACTATCATTTAATGTAAAAATTAATTTAAAGTTTAACGAACTATCTCCGAAATTTTCAAAAAGTACTAAAGGAGCTGGGTGCTGATATACTTTTGGATGTTCACTGGCCGCTTGCAACAATAATTTTTTCACTAAAGCTACATCACTACCATAGGCCACACCCACTGTTACACTTTCTCTGGTAGTAGTACCATTTTGCGTCCAATTATATAGGCTGTTAGATAAATACTTGTGATTAGGAATAACCAATACTTTATTATCGATTGTTACGGCTCTAGTGGTTCTCAGTTTTATCTCTTCCACCCTACCAACTTTGTCATCTAACTCTATAATATCACCTACATGAACACTTTTATCAAGGATAATAAAAATTCCAGATATTATATCTTGAAAAAAAGTTTGCAATGCCAAACCGATACCTATTAATAAGGCAGAAGAAGCTACTAAAATTGCACTTAAATCGACTCCTGCTGAACTTAAAGCTATTGAAAAAACAACTACATAAGCTAACCAACTTGTAAAAGAGAAAATAGTATCAAACTTATTCTTATCTTCTTGTTCTAATTTACTTTTAGCTAGTTTTTTTAAGTACTTCAGTAAAATTTTCACAAGAATTAAACCTATTATTAAAAACAGAACTGTCTTTATTGTAATATCTACTTCTTTTCCTCCTACTGGAATTCTAAGATTTAGAAAATCGGTTATTTCTTTTATTACTTCTTTCATCTGTTAGTTCTTTTTTTTATTGATTAGATGCAATTTACTATCTAAACATTTTCAGGTATTACTATGAGTTAAATACTACAATTTATTTTATAAATGATAATTACCCATTATAACGAATCCACTTCCATAAATCTTTATAAGTCGGCTTTTTACCATACATTAAAATACCCACGCGATAAATTTTAGCAGCAATCCATACAATCACCATAAAAGTAAGAATTAATAGCAACATGGAAATGGCTATTTCCCACCAAGCAACTCCAAACGGGATTCTCATTAACATCACTATTGGAGATGTGAATGGTATATAAGAAAATATTACTGACACTGGTCCGTGAGGATCATTAATTACCGTTGCAAAACCTACATAAACTGCCAAAATTAACGGTAGCATAATAGGCATCATAAATTGTTGTGTATCCGTTTCATTATCTACCGCAGCACCTACCGCTGCAAACAAAGAACTATACAACATATATCCTCCTAAGAAGTAGAAAATGAATAAGAAGAACATTTTTACTAAAGGCAATCTGAAAATTTCTTGCACAATCATTTCACCTTTATTGGTTGCTGTTTGCTGAATAGCTTCCATTTGTTCTGGTGATACTTTTCCTGACTGCATTTCCATCATATCAACTCCAAAGAAAGAAGATGCTACTAGGCTAAACACTAAAAACAAAATTCCCCAAATAAAGAATTGTAACAATCCAGCTGATGCATTTCCAATAATCTTTCCTAACATTAATTGGAAAGGTTTTACTGAAGAAACGATTACCTCGATAATTCTACTTGTTTTTTCTTCAATAACACTACGCATTACTGATGTTCCATAAATCATTACAAACATCATCAATAAATATCCTGCAACAGCTCCTACACCAATTTTTAATCCGTTGATTAATTTTGATGATTTTTCACCAGAGAAATTCAACATTTTAATTTCTGATGAAATTTTAGACTCCTCAATATGCGCAATATCAATTCCGAAGCTTGTTAGTTTTTTATGACGTAACTCCTTATCAATTTTGTCCTCTAAACGTTCCATGATAGACATACTTGGCGAATCTTTAGAGAAAAACTCAATCGATTTTGCCAACATTTCTAAACTATCTTGTTTCGGGATGTATAAAGCTCCGTAATAATCTCCTTCTTCTACCTTCTTTTTAGAATCTTCAATTCCTAAAGCAGTAAAATCTTCATACTTTACTGTTTTAGAATCTACAAACACATCAGAGAACATTCCAGACTCATCAACATATACTATCTTCTTAACCTTTTCATCGTTCTTCTTCATTAAGAAAAATACTAAAGCCCCCATACCAATCATTAACAGTGGACTTAAGAAAGTCATAACGATAAACGACTTATTTCTAACCTTAGCAATAAACTCGCGTTCTATAATTAATCGTAATCTTTTCATTGCTTAACTGTTTTTATGGATTGCTTGAATAAAAATATCATTAGCACTTGGTACTAACTCTACAAAATGTTGTACTTGTCCCTGAGTTGTTAAATACGATAACAAATCGTTTGGAGAACTTCCGTTGGTAAGTTTTACATTTAATTTTAACCCTTCATTTAACAATTTAAAATCTGCTGGTAAAACCTCAAAGTTTTCTTTTAGCTTTTGCTCCACTTCTTTTGAATTAGAAGTAGCTAATCCAACCTGAAAAGTATTTGTTCTAAACTCTTTTTTAATATCTTCTAGCTTACCATCTAAAATTTTATTCGATTTGTTAATCAACGCTATATAATCACACATTTCCTCTACAGACTCCATTCTATGTGTAGAAAAAATAATGGTAGCTCCTTCATCACGCAACTGTAAAATTTCTTTAGCTATTAGTTGTGCATTAATAGGATCGAAACCAGAAAAAGGCTCATCAAAAATTAATAATTTAGGCTGATGTAATACCGTTACTATAAACTGTACCTTTTGAGCCATCCCTTTAGACAACTCTTCAATCTTTTTATTCCACCAAGCTCCAATATCAAATTTATCAAACCAATATTTCAATCGTTTTTTAGCTTCCGATTTACTCAACCCTTTTAATTGAGCAAGGTACAATGCCTGCTCTCCTACCTTCATACTTTTATACAACCCTCTTTCTTCAGGTAAATATCCAATATGTTCTATATGATTTGGAGCTAACTTCTCTCCATCTAAAATAATTTCACCAGCATCAGGCATTGTTATTTGGTTGATAATTCTAATAAGCGAGGTCTTTCCTGCACCGTTAGGCCCTAACAAACCAAAAACACTACCTTTAGGAATGTGCATTGAAACATTATTTAATGCAGTATAATCGCCATAACGCTTTACTACATTATTAATTTCTAATAAATTGTTCATAGATTTTATAGTTGATTAATTGCCGTTTATTTAAAAACAGCAGTGACAAACTTACATATTTTTATACTCAATTAGTACACGCTTCTCTCTAAACGTTACAAGATTAATTTTTTGTTAATTTTATTATGCATGCATAACTTTTTTACGAAATACTATGCGTGCATAATAAAATTTTATATATTTGGCATCCATGGACAAGGATAAATCAATAGATCACCAATTAAGAGCTACGTGGCAAGCCGTTGCAAAAATGTATAACGAGCAAGCTGCAAAGCATGATAGCACAATGGCCACGGCTTTTGCTTTATTGAATATAGATTTTGAAAACGGTACTCCTTCTACTGCTTTAGGACCGTTAATGGGAATGGAACCTACAAGTCTTTCTCGTTTATTAAAAACAATAGAAGATAAAGGAATTATATGTCGCGAGAAAAATCCAAATGATGGTAGAAGCGTTATTTTAAAACTTACCGAATACGGTAAAGAAATGCGCGAAGTTTCAAAAGGGCATGTATACCAATTCAATAATAAAGTAAGAGAACATATTACTGAAGAAGAATTAGAAACCTTCTTTAAAGTAACAACAACAATAAACAAACTAATTACAGATAAGTTAATATACGAAGAAGAAAATATTGACAATAAAGCTGTATAAAACAAACAAACAAATGGCAAGAAGAATTAAAAAAGTAGCAATTATCGGTTCTGGTATCATGGGATCAGGTATTGCATGTCATTTTGCTAACATTGGCGTTGAAGTATTGCTTTTGGACATCGTTCCAAGAGAGCTTAACGACAAAGAAAAAGCAAAAGGATTAACCTTAGAAGACAAAGTAGTTCGTAACCGTTTGGTAAATGATGCTTTGACTGCTTCATTAAAGTCGAAACCATCACCTATCTACAATAAAAAATTTGCAGATAGAATTACTACTGGGAACCTTGAGGACGATTTACACAAAGTAAAAGATGTAGATTGGATTATGGAAGTAGTTGTTGAACGCTTGGACATTAAACAAAGTGTTTTTGAGCAAGTTGAGAAATACCGTACACCTGGTACTATTATTTCTACCAACACTTCAGGTATTCCTATTAAGTTTATGAACGAAGGACGTAGTGAAGATTTCCGTAAACACTTTGCGGTTACACACTTTTTTAACCCTCCTCGTTATTTAAAATTATTTGAAGTTGTTCCAGGACCTGATTGTAAACAAGAAGTTACAGACTTCTTAATGGATTACGGTTCTAAATTCTTAGGAAAAACTTCAGTATTAGCTAAAGATACACCAGCATTTATTGGTAACCGTATTGGTATTTTCGGAATCCAATCGTTATTCCACCAAGTAAAAGAATTAGGCCTAACTATTGAAGAGGTTGATAAATTAACAGGTCCAGTTATTGGACGTCCTAAATCAGCTACATTCCGTACTGTTGACGTGGTTGGATTAGATACTTTAGTACACGTTGCTAACGGAATCTACGAAAACTGTCCTAACGACGAAGCTCACGACTTATTTAAGTTACCAGACTTCATCAACACGATGATGGAAAATAAGTGGTTAGGTAACAAAACCAAGCAAGGTTTTTACAAAAAAACAACCAATGCTGAAGGAAAGCGTGAAATTTTAGCATTAGATTTAGATACGATGGAATACCGTCCGTCTAAAAAAGCAAAATTTGCTACCTTAGAATTAACAAAAACAATCGATAAGCCAATTGACCGATTTAAAGTATTAGTTGGCGGAAAAGATAAAGCAGGAGAATTCTACCGTAAGAACTTCGCAGCAATGTTTGCGTATGTTCAAAATAGAATTCCAGAAATTTCTGATGAATTATACAGAATTGACGATGCCATGAAAGCTGGTTTCGGATGGGAAAATGGTCCTTTCGAAATTTGGGATGCTGTAGGAGTTGAAAAAGGTATCGAATTAATGAAAGCTGAAGGAAAGGAACCAGCTGCTTGGGTTACTGAAATGGTAGCTAAAGGAGAAAAATCTTTCTATACAGTTAAAGATGGTGCTACTTACTACTACGATGTACCTGCAAAAGCACAAGTTAAAAAACCAGGACAAGATTCATTTATCATCTTAGACAACATTCGTAAAACTACCGAAGTGTTCAAAAACTCTGGAGTTGTTATTGAAGATTTAGGAGATGGAATCTTAAACTGTGAATTCCAATCTAAAATGAACACCATTGGTGGTGATGTTTTAGCTGGATTAAACAAAGCAGTTGATTTAGCTGAAAAAGACTTCCAAGGATTAGTAATTGGTAACCAAGCTGCAAACTTCTCTGTAGGTGCCAACATCGGAATGATTTTTATGATGGCAGTTGAGCAAGAGTACGATGAGTTAAACATGGCTATCAAATATTTCCAAGACACGATGATGCGTATGCGTTACTCTGCAATTCCTACGATTGCTGCTCCTCACGGAATGGCGTTAGGTGGTGGGTGTGAATTATCATTACACGCTGATAAAGTAGTTGCTGCTGCTGAAACCTACATTGGATTAGTAGAGTTTGGAGTTGGAGTAATTCCTGGTGGTGGTGGATCTAAAGAAATGGCGTTAAGAGCTCAGGACTTATTCCACACTGGTGATGTTCAATTAAACGTATTACAAGAGCACTTCTTAACTATTGGTATGGCTAAAGTGGCAACTTCAGCTTATGAAGCATACGACTTAAACCTACTACAAAAAGGAAAAGATGTTGTGGTTGTAAACAAGGATCGTCAAATTGCTGAAGCTAAAAAACACGCTGTGTTATTAGCAGAAGCAGGTTATACACAACCAGTAAAACGTAAAGATGTTTTAGTATTAGGTAAGCAAGCTTTAGGTATGTTCTTAGTAGGAACAGATTCTATGGAAGCTTCTAAATATATTTCTGAACACGATCAGAAAATTGCAAACAAACTAGCCTATGTTATGGCTGGAGGAGATTTATCAGAACCAACAAAAGTTACTGAGCAGTATTTATTAGACCTTGAGCGTGAAGCTTTCTTAAGTTTAACTACTGAAAGAAAAACGTTAGAGCGTATTCAGCATATGTTAAAAACTGGTAAACCACTTCGCAACTAGTTGCGAATAGTATTGAGATATTAGTATTAAGTAGTTAGAAATGCATAAAGTAGAAGATTTAAAAATATGGCAAAAATCAATAGAGTTAGCAAAAGCTACCTATCTACTTGTTTCAGAATTACCATCGGATGAAAAATTCGGACTAACATCTCAAATAAAGAGAAGTGCTATTTCGATTCCTTCAAATATAGCAGAAGGAGCTGGTAGAAATTCACAAAAAGAATTCAAACACTTTTTGAGTATTGCAAATGGTTCTACATACGAACTTCAAACGCAATTACTATTAGTTATTGAATTGAACCTAATACATAAAGATAAAGTACAACCCATTATTGAGTTGTGTATTGAAATTCAGAAAATGAATTATGTTTTTCAGCAAAAATTAAACGCCTAAACATTCACTCAATACTAAAACCTCAATACTCAATACTAAAAATAAAATGAAAACAGCATATATAGTAAAAGGATATAGAACCGCCGTAGGGAAATCTAAAAAAGGTGTGTTCAGATTTAAAAGAGCTGACGAATTAGCTGCTGAAACCATCAAATATATGATGGGTAAGTTGCCAGAATTCGACGTAAAGCGTATCGACGATGTTATTGTTGGTAACGCAATGCCAGAAGGTTCTCAAGGATTAAACATGGCGAGAATTATTTCGTTAATCGGATTAGATTCTGTAGATGTTCCTGGAGTTACCGTAAATCGTTTCTGTTCATCTGGAGTAGAAACTATAGCTATGGCAGTAGCAAAAATTCAGTCTGGAATGGCAGAGTGTATTATTGCTGGTGGAGCAGAAAGCATGAGTTCTGTACCAATGACAGGTTTTAAACCAGAATTAAACTACGATATCGTAAATGCAGGTCACGAAGATTACTATTGGGGAATGGGTAATACTGCAGAAGCAGTAGCGCAACAATACAATGTATCTCGTGCAGATCAAGATCAATTTGCATACGAATCGCACATGAAAGCTTTAAAAGCATTAGATAGCGATCGTTTCCAAGATCAAATAGCTCCAATTGATGTAGAAGAAACTTACATTGATGGAAACGGAAAACGCGCTACAAGAAATTACACCGTTACTAAAGACGAAGGTCCACGTCGTGGAACCAGCGTAGAAGCCTTAGCAAGATTACGTCCAGTATTTGCTGCTGACGGTTCTGTTACTGCTGGTAACTCATCACAAACAAGTGATGGAGCTGCCTTTGTTATGGTAATGAGTGAAGATATGGTAAAAGAGTTAGGTATTCAACCAGAAGCTCGTTTAGTAAGTTATGCAGCAGCAGGAGTACCACCTCGTATTATGGGAATTGGTCCAGTAGCAGCTATTCCAAAAGCATTAAAACAAGCAGGTTTACAACAAAATGATATTGAATTAATTGAGCTAAACGAAGCGTTTGCTTCACAATCGTTAGCAGTTATTCGCGAATTAGGATTAAATCCGGATATCATTAACGTAAATGGTGGAGCAATTGCTTTAGGTCACCCATTAGGATGTACTGGTGGTAAACTATCTGTTCAGTTACTTGATGAAATGCGTAAGCGTAACATGAATAACAAATACGGAATGGTAACCATGTGTGTAGGTACTGGTCAAGGTGCTGCTGGTATTTTTGAATTCCTAAATTAAGAAACAAGACTATTAGAATCAAGAAACAAGATGATGCACAATTTCAAAAAATTAAAAATTTGGACTGAAAGCATGAATTTAGTTTCTGATTCTTATAAATTAACTAGAACCTTTCCAGACTTTGAAAAGTTTGGCTTGGTTTCTCAGATGAATAGATGTGCTGTTTCTATTCCTTCTAACATAGCTGAAGGTTCAAGTAAAAGCACTAACAAACATTTTAATAAATATTTAGAAGATAGCTTAGGTTCTTCATTTGAATGGGAAACACAATTAATTATTGCTTTTAATGAAAGCTACCTATCTGAAGAAAAGTTTAAAGAATTAGAACAAAAAATTAAGTCAATACAAAAAATGATTTCAAGTTTCCAATCTGGTCTGAACAAGTCTTGACTCTTGGCTCTTGAATCTTAAAATCTAATATACTATGTCAGAATTAACAAAAGATCTTTTACGCGGAGGGCAGTTCCTAGTAAAAGAAACAAAATGTGAAGATATATTTACTCCTGAAGATTTTTCAGAAGAGCAAACAATGATGCGTGATGCGGTTAAAGAATTTAACGACCGTGAAATCATTCCTCATAAAGAACGTTTCGAAAAGAAAGATTATGCACTTACCGAAGAAACTATGCGTAAAGCTGGTGAATTAGGATTTTTAGGTGTGGCTGTTCCTGAAGCTTATGGCGGATTAGGAATGGGATTCGTTTCTACCATGTTAACATGTGATTACATTTCAAGTGGAACAGGATCTTTTAGTACAGCTTTTGGAGCACACACAGGTATTGGTACGATGCCAATTACTTTATACGGTACCGAAGAGCAAAAGCAAAAATACGTTCCTGCATTAGCAATGGGAGAACGTTTTGGAGCTTACTGTTTAACAGAACCAGGAGCAGGATCGGATGCGAACTCAGGAAAAACTACTGCTGAGTTAACTGAAGACGGAAAGCACTATAAAATTAACGGACAAAAAATGTGGATTTCGAATGCAGGTTTTGCTGAAATCTTCATCGTTTTTGCTCGTATTGAAGATGATAAAAACATTACTGGTTTTATCTTAGAATATGATAAAAACAATCCTAACGGAGTAACTTTAGGAGAAGAAGAACACAAATTAGGTATTCGCGCCTCTTCTACTCGTCAGGTATTTTTCAATGACACATTGGTTCCTGTTGAAAATATGTTATCTGTTCGTGGTGGGGGATTCAAAATTGCCATGAATGCTTTAAACGTTGGTCGTATTAAGTTAGCTGCTGCTTGTTTAGATTCTCAAAGAAGAATTGTAACTCATGCTGTAAACTATGCTAACGAACGTAAGCAATTTAAAACTCCTATTGCTGAGTTTGGAGCTATTAAAATGAAATTAGCTGAAATGGCTACTAACGCTTATGTTGGTGAGTCTGCATCATACAGAGCTGCTAAAAATATTGAAGACAGAATCGCTATTCGTGAATCTGAAGGAAACTCTCATCAAGAAGCAGAATTAAAAGGTGTTGAAGAATACGCTATTGAATGTTCTATCTTAAAAGTAGCAGTTTCTGAAGACGTACAAAACTGTGCTGACGAAGGAATCCAAATTTACGGAGGTATGGGATTCTCTGAAGAAACTCCAATGGAGTCTGCTTGGAGAGATGCTCGTATTGCTCGTATCTACGAAGGAACTAACGAAATTAACCGTTTATTATCGGTAGGAATGTTAGTTAAAAAAGCAATGAAAGGTCATGTAGATTTATTAAATCCTGCAATGGCAGTTCAAAACGAATTAATGGGAATTCCTTCTTTCGATACTCCAGATTATTCTGAATTATTCTCAGAAGAAAAAGAAATTCTTGCTAAACTTAAGAAAGTATTCTTAATGGTTGCAGGTGCTGCTTTACAAAAATTTGGACCAGAGCTAGAGCAACACCAACAGTTATTAACTGCTGCTTCAAATATTTTAATTGAAATATACATGGCAGAATCTGGAATTTTAAGAACTGAGAAGAACGCTAAGCGTTATGGTGAAGATGCTCAAAAAGAACAGATTGCAATGGCTAAGTTATACTTATACAATGCTGTTGAGATTATTACCAAAAGTGCAAGAGAAGGAATTATTTCTTTCGCTGAAGGTGATGAGCAACGTATGATGTTAATGGGACTTAAGCGTTTTACAAAATACGCAAACTACCCTAACGTAGTTGAGTTACGTGACACAATCGCAGAAAAATTAAAAGCAGAAAATAAATACTGCTTCTAAAAAATAGAAAAAATTTCTTCAACTTTTATAGGTTTTAGAATTTAGTTGTTTGTTTAAAAGATCGTCAAATTAGGTTTTGGCGGTCTTTTTTTATACCCTCAAAAAACGTTGCTAAACCTATACGCTACAATATCAACCTACTAAAAAAACAAGAATCTTAAGGTTTTCTTAAAACGTTTTTTCATATCTTTAATGGTATATATATTGTTATTTAGAAGCAAAAAACATAAAAATAGCATGGTAAAACTTACCAATTCAGCACTGCTAGGAATGGCATTTTTAGCCATAGTTAGCTGTAAAAACGAAGCAAAAAAAACAGACACACACGATGCCACTAAACAAGAAACTGTAGCTACAATTACTGATGTTACAGGAAACTACATTTCTTCAGAATACGAAAAAAGAAACGAAGGGTACGATTGGGTTTCTGTTGCTGTAAGACCTGCCGAAAATAACAATATAAAAATTGCTGTTCGCTCACGTGCTGACAAGAAAAAGCCTACCTGTACTTTTGACGCTATTGCCAAAAAAATAAATGACAGCACGTATACAACTGACATAAATGGTAAGACTGTAGTATTTTCTTTTAAAAACAAACAAATTTCTATTGCAACGGCAAACAAAGAAGATAACAGTTTATTAAACTTTTACTGTTCAGGTGGAGGAAGTCTTGCAGGTTCTTATAATAAAATTGAAGGAAACCTTGACCAAACACAGATAGACAAAACCATTTTTAGAAAAAATGTAATCTTACAAGAGATTAGTTTTAGCATTGCTACTCAAAAAAATGGAATGGAAACGGAATTAACGGTTACTCCTTACGGATTAGAAATTGACAATTCTGCCGTTACTCAAACAATTGATGGTAGTGTTGTTGATGCTGAAATTGAAGATTTAAACTCTGATGGTTCTCCTGAAGTATTAATCTACACAAAATCTGACGGAAGTGGAAGCTACGGAAATGTAATAGGATTTTCAGTAAACAATAAAAAATCGATGAGTCAAATATACTTCCCTCCTATTACCGATAATAAGGAATTAAGTAAGGGATATATGGGGCACGATGAATTTACCATTATTGAAACAACCTTAGCGCAACGTTTTCCTATTTATAAAGAAGAAGATTCTAATGCTAACCCAACAGGAGGTACCAGACAAATTACTTACAAATTGGTAGATGGTGAAGCTTCTAGAAAATTTGTAGTAAAAAACTCAACTGAATTTAATACTAATAACTAAACTTAAACATTATGAAAAAACTATCATTTGTCTTCGCTGTAATTCTATTAATTACGGTGTCTTGTGCTAAAAAAGATACTGCTGAACAATTATACGGAACCACTTGGGAACTAGAATACATCTCTGGACCTAGAATTGCTTTTGAAGGATTGTTTCCTGATAAAAAGCCACAACTTACGTTTGATAAAGAAACAAACAAAGCTACTGGAAATAACGGTTGTAACGGTTATGCTGCTGAATTTACGTTAGGGGAAGAAAATGCGATTTCTTTTGGAGAACCAGGACCTACAACTATGATGTACTGCGGACAGGGAGAACAAGAGTTTTTAAAAACCATTAAAAAAATAAACAAGTATAGTTTTGACATAGAAGGAAAACTAAACTTATTAATGGACGATGTAACCATGATGCGTTTTAAAAAAGTAACTACTGAAGAATAATTCACGATAGTTGTTACTTTAAACGAATTAATAACTTAGGGGAAACCTCATACTTTACAGCCTTTTTTTGGTTTGTTAGTACGAGGTTTATTTTTTTCTATCAAAGGCAATGTCCGCTAATAAGTATACAGAGAATGTTGGATTGAATCTATACTGATGTAAAAACAGAGAACATGCCGTGATATTAGCGACCCATGCCGCGGTGTCTGCGGAGCATACCGTGATATCAGCGACCCGTGCAAGCTTTTATGATAGCTAAAACTACTTTTATTTCCTAAATAGCTAATTTTAAGGGATTCCGTAACAAAATTAAGTTATTATTAGTAAGTTCGTAAAGGTATAAGCAAACATAAAATACAATTATATCCTTACTGAAATGGTCGTATAACGATGTACTTTACATCTATATAAACAAGTAAGCCATAATAAACTCACTCAACTGTAACAACAAGAGTTTAATCGAGTCTTTAGATAAAGAAAACAAAATTTATGAATAAAAAACAGTTTGGTATAGTAATAATATTTTTACTTCTAATTCCCAAATTAGCAACTTCTCAAAATATTGATTCAAAGGTAGAAAGTCTATATCAGGTAAAAAATAATCAACCCGGATTTTCAATAGCTGTATTTAAAGGGAATGAAATCGTACTCGAAAAACAATATGGGATTGCAAACCTTGACTATAACACCCCAATTACAAATGAAACTGTATTTGATATTGGTTCAATTGCAAAACAATTTACAGCAGTATCAATTTTATTATTAGAGAATGAAGGGAAATTATCTATAAAAGAGCCTGCTTATAAATATATCGACAATCTTCCTCGATATAAAAAGGGCGACCCAACAATAGAACAATTATTAAATCAAACAAGTGGAATACCTGAAGTTGACCCATATTTTTATTTAGCAGATTTATCTTTTAATGACTTACTTACACAAACGAGAGTTAGCAATATCATAGTAAATTTAAACGAACTCAACTTTAAACCAGGAAAATATTTTGAATACACAAACGCCAATTACATCTTGCTTGCTAATATTATTGAAAAAGTATCAGAAAAATCTTTTGTAGAATTTCTGCAAGCCCATATTTTTTTGCCTTTAAAAATGGATAATACGATTAAGAAAAACAGAACATACGACATAATAAAAAATAGAGCGATTGGATATATTGAAGAAGAGGAGACTTATTATAAAATGGATTTACCTGCTACAATCTACAATGGAGATGGTCAAATTTTAACAACACCAAAAGACATGTTTAAATGGCATCAAGGTATTAGAAATGCTACTATTGGCTCACCCGAATTATGGAAAAAAATGCACACCAAAGCAAAGCTAAATGATGGAACCACAATTGACTATGGATTAGGCGTTGAGTTTGAAACGCATTACGGATATGCCGCTATGGGATTTGACGGTATGATTATGGGGGGATTCGTTTCTAAATACTTATACTTTCCAGAATTAGACATTGCCTTTTTTACCACACAAAACAGGTATGAAGAAGACTTCGAAGACCGATTTTTTCAACTTGTGGATTTATACATTCCAAGTCAAACGGAAATTGACACTAATCAGGAACAAGAGAATGTAATTATTGAATTGCCAAATGATACCCTTAATAAATATGAGGGTTCTTACATTTTTCTTGGTAATGAATATGAAGATATAAAAACTGGAATCATTCAACTAAAAGAAAAGCATTTAGTTCTAAAGACAAGCGATGGAGAAGAAATAGGGAAATTAAAGCCTATTGGTAATTCAAAATTTTTGATGGACAACATAATTATGGAATTTGATGTTCAAGCCAATAACAAGCAATACCGATTTTATGCAAACGAAAATGAAAAACCTTGGCTATTCAAAGAATTTAAACCGTATAAGCATACAGAATTAGAATTAAAAGAACTTGCAGGCATTTATTTAAATAAGAGTTTACAAGTAGCTAAAGAAATTATATTTAAAGATGGTCAATTGCAGTTTTTTTATGGTAAAGGAGCTTATAGCATTGAATTAAATACATTATCTAAAGACCTATTTAATATTCCCAACTACCCAATCCAATTCATACGAAATAAGAGCGGAAAGGTTAATTCGATGAAAATTATGGGATTAGAATTTGAAAAAATATAATTACTATAGCTATAAGTAATTGCTTTTTCTCTCCTACTTCTGAAAAACAGTAGTTTTATTATTCAGTTCGTATTCATTAAGTTAGAATTTTAAAAATACAACTAACTTTATACGAATACGTTATGTATCTTTCTAAACACAAAACACTAAAACACTATTTAGGAGCGCTTTTTTTAATGCTAATTGTAACTTCCTGTAAAGGTTAGTCGCAAACTAACGTAGAAAGAAACGTAGATGGGGTTGCCAAGACTGTAAAGCTTTATTAGATTATAAAATGCTTAATACAAACCCAAAGTCAGTTGATACTTTACCTGGTTTTCATGAAAATGAACCAAAACTAAAAATAACGGGTACTGCATTTAAAAAAAGACGGAAAAACACCTGCTGAAAATGTTATACTTTACATTTATCACACAAACAGAAATGGAATTTACCAACCTAGTGACAAACCTGTAGGTTCGGAAAAAAGACACGGACAACACAGAAATTGGCTTAAAACAGGTAACGATGGAAAATTTACTTTTCATACATTCAGGCCAGCATCTTATCCAAACTCTCAAGAACCAGAGCACATTCATATTTATGTAAAAGAGCCCAATACCGCACCTTATTATATTGACAGCTATCAATTTGAAAGTGACCCCGCTCTTACTGAAGAAAAAAAGCAATCAGAAAAAAACAGAGGTGGCTCTGGAATTATACAACTCAAAAAAGAAGATGGTATTTGGACTGCTCATAGAGACTTAATTTTAGGGTTGAATATTCCTAATTATGAGTAAGAATCATCAATTATTATTTGTTCCTGTCTACTTTAAAATAATAAAACCTAAAAATTAAAACCATAGTCTTCTATTAGAACTGTATCTTTACAAAAAATAGAAGTAAGAAAAATAAGATGACTCTTTTTATCAAAAACATGGTTTGCAACCGCTGTATCCTAGTCATTCAAAATGAATTAGACAAATTAGGTATTGGTGTAAAAAACATTAAATTAGGTGAGGTTATACTAGAAAAAGAACTTACTTCTGATGAAAAAGAACATCTAGATAAGATTTTACTTGATTTAGGCTTCGAAATTATTGATGATAAAAAAAGTCGCATTATTGAAAAGATTAAAAACCTAATCATCAATTTGGTACACCATCAAGACAGTGATACAAAAATCAATCTATCTGAACTATTAAGCAACGAACTACATCACGATTACAACTACCTATCTAACCTTTTTTCTGAAGTAGAAGGCACTACTATTGAAAAGTATTTTATTGCCCAAAAAATAGAAAAGGTGAAAGAGTTACTTGTTTACGATGAATTATCGTTGAGTGAAATTGCTTTCCGTTTACACTATTCAAGCGTAGCGTACTTAAGCAATCAGTTTAAAAAAGTAACAGGATTAACGCCAAGTCACTTTAAAAAAATCCGTAAAGACAGAAGAAAACCATTAGACGAGGTGTAAATCTTATAAATCAATTCCAAAATTCCACAATAAATTTTCTCTAACTTAATGCCAACTTTGTATTGTACAATTAATACAGTAAAAAATGGCAACAAATAACAATAAAGATATCATTTACCTACCTCTAGAAGGTGTGGAAAGTGAACACTGTGCTTTAATCGTTGAAAAAGGATTAGCACAGGTTGAGGGGATTGAAACCCATAAAGTAGAACTAAACAACCAAAGAGCTGCTATTACGGTTGCTAACGAAGAAGTTCTTGCAAACGCCGTTACCGCTATAAAAGATTTGGGCTACGGTGTAACCACTGTTAAAAAAGTATTTCCAGTATTGGGTATGACTTGTGCCTCATGTGCAGGAAGTGCCGAAAGTATTGTTAGCTACGAACCAGGTGTCGTAAATGCCTCAGTAAATTTTGCTAGTGGAAATTTAACGGTAGAATATCTTCCAAACATGATTAATGCTACAAAATTGCAAAAAGCAGTACAAGGTGCGGGTTATGATTTGTTAATTGAAGACGAAACCAAACAACAAGAAACCCTCGAAGCTATTCATGAAAAGAAGTTCAAGCAACTAAAAACCAAAACCACATGGTCGGTATTACTTTCGTTGCCTGTAGTTGTTATTGGTATGTTTTTTATGAATACGCCTTACGCTAACCCTATTATGTGGGCCTTCTCTACCCCCGTATTATTATGGTTTGGAAAAGACTTTTTTATCAATGCATGGAAGCAAGCCAAACATCGTTCTGCAAATATGGACACTTTGGTCGCTTTAAGTACAGGTATAGCGTATATATTTAGTGTATTCAATATGTTATTTCCTAAGTTTTGGGAATCTAGAGGATTAGAAGCACATGTATATTTTGAGGCAGCTGCGGTTATTATCGCATTTATTCTGTTAGGAAAACTATTAGAAGAAAAAGCCAAAGGAAACACCTCATCTGCCATTAAAAAATTGATGGGCTTACAACCTAAAACGGTGGTTGTGATACAACCTGACGGAACGGAAAAGCAAACTGCTATTGAAGAAGTGAACGTAAATAATACTATTCTTGTTAAACCAGGAGAAAAAATTGCGGTAGACGGTATAGTTACCTCAGGAAGCTCGTATGTAGATGAAAGCATGTTAAGTGGCGAACCTGTTCCAGTACTAAAAGAAGAAAATGAAAAAGTATTTGCAGGAACCATCAATCAAAAAGGAAGTTTCCAATTCAAAGCCATTAAGGTTGGAAAAGAAACCATGTTGGCTCAAATTATTAAAATGGTACAAGATGCACAAGGTAGTAAAGCTCCTGTACAGAAATTGGTTGATAAAATTGCAGGTATTTTCGTTCCTGTGGTAATGACTATTGCTGTTATTACATTTATTATATGGTTTATTTTAGGGGGTGATAACGGATTGGTTCAGGGATTGTTAGCTGCTATCACCGTACTGGTTATTGCATGCCCTTGTGCTTTAGGACTTGCTACTCCTACCGCTATTATGGTGGGTGTTGGTAAAGGTGCCGAAAATGGTATTTTAATTAAAGATGCTGAAAGCCTTGAATCGGCTAAAAAAGTAAACGCTATTATTTTAGATAAAACAGGAACTATTACCGAGGGAAAACCTGAAGTTACAGGTATATCTTGGCTACGTAATGATGACACCGCTAAGAACATACTTTTAAGTATCGAGAAAAAATCTGAACATCCATTAGCAGAAGCTGTTGTAAAGTTTTTAGGAGATACTGCCACTACCCCACTAACAAATTTCAACAGTATTACGGGCAAGGGTGCTAAGGCTGATTATAACGGAGAAACCTTTTTTGTGGGTAATAAAAAGTTGTTGGCTGAAAATAAGGTTACCATAGCGGAAGAACTTTTAAAACAAGCAGACGAATGGAGTAAACAGGCTAAAACCGTTATTTGGTTTGCTAATAGTAAAGAAGCACTTTCTGTACTTGCTATTTCAGACAAAATAAAAGAAACCTCTGTACAAGCTATTAAAGAGTTACAGGCTATGGATATTGATTTATACATGCTTACGGGTGACAACGAAGCTACCGCGAAATCTATTGCTAAAGAAACAGGTATTCAACATTACAAAGCTGAAGTATTACCACAACACAAAGCTGATTTTGTAAAAGAGTTACAGCAACAAGGAAAAACCGTTGCTATGGTGGGTGATGGTATTAACGACAGTACTGCCCTAGCTACTGCCGATGTAAGTATTGCCATGGGAAAAGGTAGTGATATTGCAATGGATGTTGCTAAAATGACCATTATATCATCTGACCTAAATAAAATACCACAAGCTATAAAGCTTTCAAAACAAACGGTAGCTACCATTAAACAAAACCTGTTTTGGGCATTTATTTACAACCTTATTGGTATTCCTATTGCAGCTGGTATTTTATATCCATTTAATGGTTTCTTATTAAACCCTATGATTGCTGGTGCAGCTATGGCTATGAGTAGTGTTAGTGTAGTTACCAATAGCTTACGTTTAAAATGGAAAAAGTAAAATCTAACTTAGTGATTAAATCTGTAAATCTCACAAATCAATCTTAAAATTGTACAACAACAAACAACGGTGTTGTGCTGAAATTTGCAGTATTCAATAACAAATAAATTTTTAATCTCATGGAAAATAATAAAGAATTAAAATTCAAAACAAACCTTAACTGTGGAGGGTGTGTATCAAAAGTACAAGCTGATTTAGACAGTGCTGAAGGTATTTACCATTGGAATGTAGATACTAATTTAGAGGATAAAATTCTTACCGTAAGCTCTAAAGGAATTACTACGGATGAAGTAATTGCTATTGTAAAAAGTAAAGGTTTTAAAGCAGAACCTTTAGTATAAAAAGCAAGAATATAGTTTATTTACAAAATAGGACCCAAAGGAGAATTTAAAGTTTCTAAAACCATAAAACTATCTGTTGAAAAGAATAGATCACGTTAAAAATGAACATGATTTTCATCCATAAAAAAAGAGCTCTTAAAAATTTAAGAGCTCTTTTTTATTTTTTTGTTTTAAGGCTTATGCTAACGCACCTAAATAACGTTCTGCATCTAACGCTGCCATACATCCTGTACCAGCTGCTGTTACTGCTTGACGGTATTCTTTATCTTGTACATCACCTGCTGCAAAAACTCCTGGTAAATTAGTTTTTGTAGACTTTCCTTTGGTGATTAAATAACCTGTTTCATCCATATCCAACACTCCTTTAAATAATTCAGTGTTAGGTTTGTGTCCGATAGCAACAAACACTCCTGTTACAGGAATTTCTGTTTTCTCTCCTGTTTCATTGTTTACAGCACGAACACCTTCAACAACATTCTCTCCTAAAACTTCATCTATTTCAGTATTGTACATTACTGTAATATTTTCTGTTTTATTCACACGGTGTTGCATTGCCTTAGAAGCACGCATATAATCTTTACGAACTAACATAGTTACTTTACTACAAATGTTCGCTAAATACGTTGCCTCTTCAGCAGCGGTATCTCCTGCTCCTACAACCACAACTTCTTGTCCTTTATAAAAGAATCCGTCACAAGTAGCACAAGCTGAAACTCCACCACCTATTAAACGTTGTTCACTTTCTAATCCTAAATATTTAGCAGTAGCTCCTGTAGAGATAATTACTGTTTGCGCTTCTATCTCTGTTGAGTCATCTACGATTACTTTGTGAACTCCTCCTTCTTCTTCAGAAAATTCAACTTTAGTAACCATTCCAAAACGAACATCAGTTCCAAAACGCTCTGCTTGACTTTTTAAATCTTCCATCATTGCTGTACCATCAGTTCCTTTTGGATATCCTGGAAAATTATCAACCTCAGTAGTTGTTGTTAACTGCCCTCCCATTTGCATTCCTGTGTACATAACTGGTTTCATATCTGCTCTTGCTGCATAAATTGCCGCTGTATATCCTGCAGGACCAGATCCAATAATCAAACATTTAATTTTTTCTGCCATTATCTTAAAATTTTGAAGTTACAAATGTAATTTTTTTTTACTTCTATTATCTTCTTTTAAATATATTTTAACTATCGTTTTATAAGGTCAGGTTATTTGACAAAAAAATCATTTTTTTATTTGTAGTTTACTTTTTTTTTCTACATTTGCAGTCCCAATTAACACGGGGTGTAGCGTAGCCCGGTCATCGCGCCTGCTTTGGGAGCAGGAGGTCGCAGGTTCGAATCCTGCCACCCCGACAAACAAAAACCTGTTAATCTTTCGATTAATAGGTTTTTTTTATTTTAATATTGTTTTACTCAATCACTATTAATTTCCTTCAAAACCATAAACTTCCTATTTTATAAAAATACTTCTAAAGAACCACTGTACCAAAAACAGTTAGCTTGTTTTTAGTGCATTTTCATCTACTTAGTATGCATGAATTATAATTAAAAAGTTAAACTTACTGTATTTATCAATAAAATAAGTCTCTTAAAAAACAGAAACCTTGGGATTCTCATCCCAAGGTTTATCAACTAAATCTACTAATCTAACAAACTTGCTTTCACAAGTATGTTATTCTTTTCTTAGAGCCTCTTCAAACAACTTATCTTTTAATTGTTGGTAAGCCCCTAAATTATCTTTATAATTTTCTCGTAATCTATCATACTCTCCTAAATACGCCATATCACATTGAATGTCATCACACTCTGCAACATTAGTATATGCAATTGAATATGGTAGTACTTTTTCGTAAAGCGCTTTGTTTAATTTTTTTCTTTCAGAGAAAAGCTCTTGTATTCCTGTTGGGATCCGCTCTTCTCCTAAAGAGTTAGCATATAAACTTAAAAGGTTATCAATCTCTTTATCTATATACTGTAATTGCTCTACCCACCCTTTTAGTTCTACATGATTGTACTTATGTACTACATCTATATCGCTATTATTAAGTGTCATAACTTTTATAGTATTTTAAATTAAGGAATTGAGGTTTTCACTTCCTACTTCTTGAGTTACCCTTAAAATTTTAACTTCCTTATTTCCTCCTGGAAACTCCCAATGAACAACATCGTTTAATGCATATCCAAACAAGGCTATTCCTATTGGAGTTAATATAGAAACCTTATTATTTTTTAAGTCTTTCTCTGTTGGTTTTACAATCTGTATGGTTTTTTCCCAAACATCACCAGAAGCTACAGTAACCGTACTGTTTAAGCGTACTACATCATCTAACATTTCTTCTTCATCTAAAATGATTGCTGTTTTTAATTCTTCAGCAAACTTTAACAATGATTTTTGAACTTGATGACCTTCAGAATGCTCCGAAACATTCAGCAAACTTTTAATATATACGTACTCTTTTTTTTCTAAAATTAAACTTCCGTGCTTCATTTGTGATACTCTTTATGGGAAAATTCCACGTTGAACATAAGCCTTTTCTATTCGCTGAATAGCTATACAATATGCAGCTTTACGCATATCTATTCCTTCTAACTTAGCGTAATCAGAAACTTTTGTATATGACTCTTTTAACTTTTTATCTAGCCTTTGAATTACTTCTTCCATATCCCATAACTCACCGTTACGGTTTTGAAGCCATTCAAAATAACTTGTAATAACTCCTCCTGAATTACATAAAATGTCTGGAATAATTGTTACTCCATTTTCTAACAAAATTTTCTCTCCTTCGACATTTGTTGGACCATTTGCTCCTTCAGCTATTAATTTAGCTTTTACTAAGTGAGCATTCTTTTCGGTTATTTGGTTTCCTAAAGCTGCTGGGATACAGATATCACAATCAAGCGCAAAGAAATCTTCTTTTTCCATACCCTCTGACTCTGGGTAACCAACTAAACTTCTATTATTAGCTATTGTATAGTTGAAAAGGTCTTCTACTTTAATTCCATTAGCATTCTTAATACTTCCATAAGCATCTTGAACTCCTACCATTTTAGCTCCTTCTTGCTCTAAGAAATATGCTGCCCAGTATCCTACGTTTCCAAATCCTTGAACGATAAAAGTTTTACCTTCTAAAGTTTCGTTATTTTCTTCTATCCAAAACTTAATTGTTAAGAAAACACCGTAACCTGTAGCTCTATCTCTTCCTTCAAGACCTCCACTACCAATTGGTTTCCCTGTAACTACGTGTTGGTTCTTAGAACGCTCAGCAGGAGCCTTAGTACTCATATACGTATCAGCCATCCACGCCATTGTTTGAGCGTTTGTATTAACATCTGGAGCAGGAATATCGTGTTCTGGTCCAATGTTATCTCCTAAAGCAAACGTAAAACGTCTAGTGATACGCTCTAACTCATCTTTAGAATATTTGGAAGGATCTAATTGAATACCTCCTTTTCCTCCACCATATGGTAAACCTGCTAATGAAGTTTTCCAAGTCATCCACATAGCTAAAGCTCTAGCTGCATCGATATCTACTGTTGGGTGGTAACGCAAGCCTCCTTTGTAAGGACCTAATGCATTGTTATGCTGTACACGGTAACCTTGAAAAATTTCAACATCTCCGTTATCCATTTTTACAGGAAAGTTAACAATGACTTCGTTATTAGTAATACTTAATATTTTACGAATATTTGGGTGTAACCTTATTTGGTCTGATGCACTATTGAATTGCTCTAGTACATTATCAACCATACCTCTAGCATTCTTAGGCTTCGCTGGTACTTTTAACTCTTTTGTTAATGTCATCTCTTTTGTATTTGAGTTCGACTCTTTGTCTGAAATTTCACTTTTTGTATTATTCATACGTCCATAATTTAGTAAGTCTGTTTTTTGAGGCTGCAAAAGTAAAAACTGTTACTGAGTCTTTAACTTTATTATTTTGTTTTTTACACAAATTCTACCTCTTGTTTTTCAGTCTCTACTTCCTTTTGAACATCTTCATTACACTTTACCTCATTATATTCACTACATGACCAAACTTTTTCTTTTGATTTAGTCAACACACATGTACTTAAATACGCACATGATGGACAAATATTGAAAGGGTTTGCATTCATAAAATTGCTACGTTTTATTTCTATTCCATTAAAGGCAAATGGTGTGCCGTTAAATGTGCCAAAAAACATAAAAACGCAAAAAACCCTTTGTTTTAAAGGGCTTGGGATATTTAATGAAATTTATTGTAAAATTTATAGTGGGTAGTTTTTCCTCAGGTGAGTAAAAAAGCCCCAAGGAATCAGCTTCTCATTCTTTGAGTTTTTCTCGTAAAGTTTTACGATCTATTTGAAGAATTTTTGCGGCTTGGGTTTTATTATTATTAGTTGCGTTTAAAACATTTTGTATATGGCGCTTTTCCATCTCTTTTAAGGAGATTAATCCTTCTTCTGAAAAATTGACATTATATTTTAATGAATCTGGTAAATGCTCAACCTCAACTACTCTATCACACATAATCACAGCACGTTGTATAATATTTTCCAGCTCTCTAATATTTCCTGGCCAATCATAACGCATTAAAATAGCTAAAGCTTTCGGACTCATCTTTACAAACCTATCTTTATACTCAACTCCGTATTTAAAAAGAAACTTTTCAGCCAACATTGAAATGTCTTCTTTTCGCTCTCTTAATGGTGGTACTTCTATTTCAACTACTGTTAGTCTGTAAAACAAGTCTTCCCTGAAAGAACCTTCTTGTATCATTTCTTTCAAATTATTATTTGTTGCTGCAATAATTCTAACATCAACTTTTTCTGCTTTTTGCGCTCCTACTTTTACTACTTCTTTTTCTTGAAGTGCTCTTAACAATTTAGCTTGCACGTTTAACGAGGCATTTCCTATTTCATCTAAAAAAATAGTTCCTCCATTCGCAGCCTGAAAAAATCCTTCTCTATTTTTATCTGCTCCCGTAAAAGCACCTTTTACATATCCGAACAATTCAGACTCCAACAGGTTTTCTGGAATGGCTCCACAGTTTACAGCTATGTAGGGTTCTTTTGAAAACTTTCCTTCATAATGTATCGCACGTGCCACCAACTCTTTTCCCGTTCCACTTTCTCCTTTAATAGAAACGGTTGCTTTGTTATTTTTAACACGATCGATAATCTGAAATATTTCATTAATCTTTTCAGAAGCCCCTATCATGTCTCCATAAAATTCTTTATGCTCCTTTTTTTGAGTAGTAGAACCTTGGGTAATTTTCGACTTTTTTAAGGCATCGTCCATCGCTTCTTTTAACTCACTTTTCATAAAAGGCTTAGTTAAATAAGCTACCACTCCAGATTTAATCGCTTCAAGAGAGTCTTGTACAGAAGGATACCCTGTTACAATAAGTTTAGGCAATTTCGGATAATGCTCAGAAACAAACTTTACAAGTTCAAAACCATCAACCTCGGGCATTTTTAAATCGGTAATCAATAAATCTATTGATGTATCCCTTAAAATTGCTACTGCTTCTTTTACAGAAACCGCTTTATAGGTATGATAGTTCCAAGATTGTAAATGCCTGTGCAACAATTCTAAAATATGAACGTCATCATCTACTATCAGTATATTTTCTTTTTTTAGTTGCATTTCTTCTATTTTGGTAACCTTACTTCAAAGATAGCACCTTTTTCGCTGCCATTTTTAGCTGTTATCGTTCCTTTATGACTCGATACAATTCCGTGCACAACACTTAGCCCTAAACCAGTACCTTCTCCTGTCGGTTTGGTGGTAAAGAAAGGCTGAAATACTTTTTCGAGAGCTTCTGCCGTAAGTCCTTTTCCTTCATCAGAAATTCTAAGAACTACTTCATTATCCGTTTGAAAAGTTTCGATTATAACTAATCCGTTTTTAGGAGAAAAATAAATTGCATTAATCGTAAGATTGAAAATTATTTGTGTTAACTGAACGGTATCAGCCCTCAACAACAACTCTTCATCTTCAACTTTTACAATATACTTTACCTCATGTTTTCTAAAAGTAGCGTCTAATAAATCTATAGCGCTTTTTATACTAGGAACAATGTTTACTTGCTTCATTTCATTAGGCATTTCGCAAGCAAAGTACATTAACTTTTTAACCACCTCTCTTGAAAAAATAGCACTTTGAATAATTTTTTCTACATCTTGAAGTGCCTTGTTATTTTCTTTTAAATCTGCCTTTAATAATTCTGAAAAACCTAAAATATTAGCTAACGGAGTATTCAATTCATGAGCTATACCTGCAGTTAATTCTCCCAAAATAGACAATCGATCTGCGTGTTCCATCTTACGCCTCATCGACAGTTCATTCTTCTTTATTTCTATTCGCTCTAAAAGTCCACCAATTTTTATGGCTACAGTATCAAACAACTCTTGTTCTTCTTTTAAATATAAATTTTCTTTTAGTTCTACTCCCTCTATATGTGCTTCAATTTTACCTTTTTGTAAATTAAACACAGGGATAGCACTCGAAATTATACAAACACTATTCTTTATCGATTTATTTTCTATTATATTTCCTTCTATTTCAATAACTACTTCGGTGTTTTTAGGAAATTGAAGCGCCTTTTTTAAACTATAGGCAATTGCTTTTAAAGTAACATCTATCTGCTCAAGATCTGCATTTATTATTAAAGAAGTCACCTTGTAAAGGCATGTTAGCTCTTTAATACGTTCTTGTAATTCTGCTTCGGTGTTGCTTGATACTTTCATCAATTTAATACGATTTTGTTACAGTGAAGATAACTGAAATAATAACAGCATAAAAATACAAAATAACTCTCCTTTGCTCACTTTCCTCCTAAAAAACTCCTACAGCATATATTCTCTTTTATGCTTTACCTATTTTACGTAAATTCGTGTTTATGGAATTACTTTTTTTAGGATTAGCAGGAGGTGCTATTATATCCTATTACATTTTTAATAAGTTTACAACAGTTAAAAGAAAAAATTTAACTGAAAAACAATCGGTGGTACTGCTAGATAAGATTAAAAAAGTATCTAAACTAATTACGGTTGAAGGAGAATTTGCTGAGATTTATCATCACGAAAACACCAAAGAAAAGTTTTTAGGATTAGTTTCTAGTAAGAAGAAAGCTATTATTTTAATTAATGCCAAGGTACATATCGGTTTTGATTTTAGAAAAATTAAAATGCATACAGATACGAAGAAAAAAGTATTAATTCTTTCTGAATTTCCACAACCTGAAGTTTTTTCAATAGAACCGAATTTACGTTTTTACGATATTCAAAATGGATTACTTAACAAGTTTAGTTCAGAAGATTTAACCGAAGTAAACAAAGAAGCTAGAGAACATATTCTTCAAAAAATTCCTGAAAGTAACCTAATGCAAACCGCCAATAAAGAAGCTTTAGAAGCCGTTACTTTAATGCAAAACTTAGTCGAAACCATTGGATGGAAACTAGATTATTCTGCTTTAGAAATTTCTGAAACAACTCAAAAACATATTGAATAAAGAGAAATAATGGAAAATCTTCATAAGACATTTAAGCTATTGATAATTTCAGCTTTTTCTTTCTTTCTATATTATTACATAGACAATCATGATTCTTTAGAATTACTTCAAGAAAAATTAGACAAGTCTTTAAAAACCCGTGGATTTTATTTTTTTATACTAATAAATCTTATTAAATACTTTTTCTTACTACTTAGTATCATGTCTATTATTTTCCTAGCTTTTACTTCCTATAAAAATAAAAAGAATGAATATTGAAGAATTACGCAATTACTGTATCAATAAAAAAGGAGTAACCGAACATTTCCCTTTTGATGAAATTACCTTGGTTTTTAAAGTGATGGGGAAAATGTTTGCCTTGGTTGGTCTAGATAGTTGGGAACAAAATGAGACAAAAATCAACTTAAAATGTGATCCTGAACGTGCCCAAGAATTGCGTGCTGAATATGAAAGTATCAATCCAGGATTTCACATGAGTAAAGTACATTGGAATACGGTTACTTTAAACCATGATGTTTCTGATTCTTTCGCTTTTGAACTGATTGATCATTCTTATGATCTTGTCGTAAAAGGATTAACTAAAAAATTACAAGAAGAATTAAAATCGATGTAATAAATATGCTTAAATCTGAACTTAGAAAATTATACAAGCAAAAAAGAAATGCGCTAACCGAAGTAGAAAAAAAACAACTACAAGAAAGTATTTATCAGCAGGTTTTTGATTTACAAACTGACACAATTAATACTATTCATTTGTTTTTATCTATGCGAAAGTTTAATGAAATAGACACGAAGCCTATCATTGTTTTTTTTAGAGATAAAGAAATAAGGGTTATTGTAAGCCGATGTAATTTTGAAGACGATACTCTTTCACATTTCTATTTTGAAAAAGACACTAAACTTGAACTCAACAAATTTGGTGTTCCAGAACCTATAAATGCAGAAGAAGCTAATGTAAAAGATATCGATTTAGTTTTTGTCCCTATGCTAATTTCTGATGAGCAAAATTATCGAGTTGGCTACGGAAAAGGCTTTTATGATCGATTTTTATCTGAATGTAGAGAAGATACTCGCACCATTGGACTTAACTTCTTTCCCCCTATCAAAAAGATAGAAGGTACTCATAAGTTTGATGTTCCACTGGACTTTGTGATATATCCAAAATAAAAAAGTCCTGCTGAGAGCAGGACTTTTTTATTTTATATAACTAACGATTATCCATTCATTGAAATAAGGAACTCCTCGTTATTTAAAGATCTTTTAATTCTGTCTTGAATAAACTCCATTGCTTCTATAGGGTTCATATCAGCTAAATACTTACGTAATACCCACATACGTTGTACAGTCTTTTCATCTAATAATAAATCATCTCGACGTGTACTCGACTTAATTAAGTCAATTGCAGGATAAATTCTACGGTTGGCAATATTACGCTCTAATTGCAACTCCATGTTACCTGTTCCTTTAAATTCTTCAAAGATTACCTCATCCATTTTTGAACCTGTTTCAGTAAGTGCAGTAGCGATAATAGTTAACGAACCACCATTTTCAATGTTACGAGCTGCTCCAAAGAAACGTTTTGGTTTATGTAATGCATTGGCATCAATACCCCCTGATAAAATCTTACCAGACGCTGGCGCTACCGTATTATATGCTCTTGCTAAACGCGTAATAGAATCTAATAAAATCACAACATCATGACCACACTCTACTAAACGTTTTGCTTTTTCTAACACAATATTAGCAACACGTACATGTTTATCAGCTGGTTCATCAAAAGTAGAAGCAACTACCTCTCCACGTACACTACGTTGCATATCGGTAACCTCTTCAGGACGTTCATCAATTAATAAAACAATTTGATATACTTCTGGATGATTAGCTGCAATTGCTTTTGCAACATCTTTTAATAATACTGTTTTACCAGTTTTAGGTTGCGCTACAATCATACCACGTTGCCCTTTTCCTATCGGAGAAAACAAATCGATAATCCTAGTAGATAATGAACTTCCTTTTTCTGCTAAATTGAACTTTTCATCAGCAAATAATGGAGTTAAGTGCTCAAAAGAAACACGATCACGTACAATATTTGGGTTTAATCCATTAATTTTTGAAACTCTAATTAATGGGAAGTACTTCTCTCCTTCTTTAGGAGGACGTACATTACCTCTAACTGTATCACCTGTTTTTAATCCAAATAGTTTTATTTGAGATTGTGATACATAAATATCATCAGGTGATGATAAGTAGTTATAATCAGAAGAACGTAAAAAACCATATCCATCAGGCATCATTTCTAAAACACCTTCACTTTCAATAATCCCATCAAACTCAAAATCAGGATCACGGTATTTATTACCACTTTTATGGTGTTGTTTAGATGTATTTTGATTTTGGTGTTGGTTCTTATTACCCTTGTTCCCTCTATTCTGGTTTTTAGCATGTTGTTTTTGAGGTTGCTGCTGCTTTTTGTCCTCATTTGACTGATTTTTAGAATGCTGCTTTTTGTCTTCAACCTTTTTTACAGGCTTACTTGCTACAACCTCAGTCTTCTCTACCCCTTCTTTAGCTTCTACTTTTTTTATAGGCTTATTATCTTGTTTTTGTGGTGAGGGATTAGGAGGGTTTTCAGATTTAGCTATTCTTTTCCTTTTTGGCTTCTCAGCCTTTGGTTTAGCTTCATTAGCACTTGCTTCTGCTTGCGCATCTAAAATTTTGTATACTAAATCTAATTTCTTTAGTTGACTTATCTTGGTTAACCCGATTGTTTTGGCTATTACCTGTAAATCAGCTAATTTTTTAGTTTTTAATTCCGAAATTTCGAACATTCGTTAAATAGTTAAGTTACTTAAAATTCTCTGTGTGTAAAGAATTGGTTTTGTATTAAGTTTTGTTTTGAGTGCTAATTATATAGGGGCTATATAATAATTTCGTGCGGTTACATACAAGGCAAATATATACAAATATTTTAACTTCTAATATTTCTTTTTAAAAAAAGAAGTATTACATTTGCTTCCCGATAAAAAATTATGATACAGAGAATACAATCTATATATCTTTTAGTTGCTGGAATTATTTCAGGAGGGCTGACTTTTTTATTTAGTCTTTGGAATACTTCTCAAGCAAACCCAACTATTTATATTATAGATTTATTTGCAAGTAACTCTTTATTTGAAAAGTTAGTTCCTGTATCTTTCTTTTTCTCAGCGCTTATTTCAATTGTAAGTATCTTTTTGTTTAAAAATCGTAAACTTCAATTTGTAATAAATCGCTTAAACATATTGATAAACCTTTTTTTATTAGGACTATTGATATATTTATCACAAACATTATCTGGAGAAGCTTCAGTTTCTGAGAAAGGTATTGGGATGTTCTTTCCTGTCATTGTTATTTTGCTTTTATTTTTAGCAAATAAAGCCATTAAGAAGGATGAAGATCTTGTAAAATCTGTTGATAGATTACGATAAGCCTAACATCTTAGTATATTTAGTGCGAAAAAACCGAGATTTAAATCTCGGTTTTTTATTTTTGGAGAACCCTGTATTTACTTGACACTTAAATTGAAATGTTAAAGAAATGTTAAAGAAAACTCAGGGTTATCCCTATACACTAAATGAAACAAATAGGGATACTGTGTATTGCACACATTTGTTTTATACTATAGATTTGTAACTGTAAACAACCATGAATTACAAGATTAAAGTTCACATAGCAGATGACCACAAGATATTAATAGACGGAGTCATTGCTTTATTAAATACTGAAGATGACATTGAAGTTGAAGGATACTCTTTAACAGGAAGGCAAGTTATTAATTGGTCCTCAAACAATACAGCCGATGTATTAGTTTTAGACATTAACATGCCTGAAATGGATGGTATAGAAGTTTTAAAAACGTTTAGAAAACGTAATACACAAATTAAAACTATTATACTTTCTAGTTTAAGTGACCCTAAACTTGTGCAAGAAATGATTGCATTAGGAGCTAACGGTTTTGTAGATAAAAGTAGCGCTAATGAACAAATTATTGATGCCATTAAAGTTGTACACAACGGCATACAGTACATTAGCGAAGACATTAAAGAAAAACTATTAGACCTTTATACATCTGACCTCAAAGAAACTAGTGAACCTCAATTTTTACATGGAGATTTAACCGAGCGGGAAATTGCTGTATTAAAATTAATTGCGGAAGAAAAAAGTTCTTATGAGATTGCCGATAAATTAAATGTTAGCTTAAAAACAGTAGAAACATATAGAAGTAATTTATATAAAAAATTAAAAGTAAAAAACGTAGTAGGTTTAGCGATGTATGCTGTGAGAAACAAAATAGTGTAAAGATATTATCAACCCTTCAATTTTCTTTAGTCCCCCAGATTAAGAAGAAGCCCCCCGAGTCTATACATTATCATACATCGTTTAACAACTACACAAAAAAAAGTAGCGATGTACGCGTTATTAAACATAGTATAGAAAACCCCTTCATTTTGTTTTCTTTATCCCCCTAAGAGGTATTAGTCCCCCGTCTCTTAATATCTATCCTAAGTACATCGCTATTTTATAAAATATTAATATAAAATAGTGTAATTTATAAATTTAGTCATGAAAAAAATCACTCCTTATTTCCTAGCTTTAAGTTTAAGTATCTTATTTGCTTCTTGTTCTTCTAACGAAACAGAAGCTATTGAAAGCAATCCAGAAAACTTATTACAATCGTATACTCTTAAAAGAGATGCTACTGGTGCTTACTCTATTGATTTTAACACAACCAACAATACAGATGTAACTACAGTTACTAATGTAGACAATTATAAAGAAATAATTTTAGCTGAAACTCCTCAAAAAACAGCTACTAAACATAGTAATGATTTCTCTATTGAAAACGATCAACTGAAAATCGGCTTCCTTGAGACTAATAGAGGTACAACAACAAAAATCTATGTTGAAGATGATAATATCACCTTAGCAAAAGGAGTCACTGAATTTTTAAACTCTTATAGTATTACGGCAAATGTGGATGGAACATATACAGTAAACTTTACTGTAAACGATAATGTAGCTACAGATTTCAATTATAATGAAGAACTTGAAACTTATGAAGTACATTTGTCAAACGGTACCTCAACTCAGAAAACATTTTCAAGAGAACTAAAAATGCAACCTGATTCAAATGTATTAAAATTAGATTTTGTAAACCATAAGTACTCAAGTAGAACTGAAGAAGCAATAGATACAGAGAGAAAACCGAAATCTATAATCATTGGTGATGCTGTGATTTAAAAATAAATTAACTTTGACTAACTCATGATAAAAGAAAAATTAGTCGCTATAATACTTTTTTATTCCATTTTATCCTTTAGCCAAAAAAAGGATGAAATGGAACTTTTTAATGATTTTAAAAAAACAGAAGAGTTTTTTACCCAAAAAAAATACAGTATTTCACTTGAAAATAGTTTAAATTTGCTTTCGAAATTGGATGCTACAAACCATTCAGAATTATATTTCAGAACATCTTTTTTAATCGGTGATATATTCAGAGAGACTAATGACCATAGAAAAGCAATACTGTACTACAAAAAAGCCTTAGAAAGCTTTAATACTCAAAACAATTTAACAGAAAAAGAAAAAACAAGCTTATCTCCTTCTATCAATAACATTAATTTAAATAAACTTTTATTACGAGTTGGAAGTGAATTTCATATCATTAAAGAAAAAGATAGCGCTATTAATTACTACAAAAAAATACTTAATAGTAACACTCTCAATCAACTTGACTTAACAACTAAAGCTAGTGCTTTTAGTAATTTATCTAACATTTACAGAGAAGATTCTATTTATGACTTAGCTAAAAAATACTCTTACGAGGCAGTAAAAATATACAGAAAAGCAAATAAAAAAGTCTTAGAATCTGCTGCCCTTGGTAACTTGGCTAGTATTCACTTAGAACAAAAGGATTATGAAAAAGCAAAAAAAATTTATTTAGAAAGTCTAGATTTAATAAAAATGGACTCTAGTAGTAGAGCTACGAGATATAAAGAATTTCTTTACTTCAATTTAGCTTATACATTATATCTACAAAAAGACTATAGAGCCTATGATTATCAAGAAAAATCTTATAACATTAAAGATGACTTAAAAGATGTTGAAATAAGGAGAATTGTAGATGAAATTTACACTAGACATGAACTAAATTTAGAAAAAGAAAAAACTGCATTAGTGGAAGAACAACGTAAGTTAGAAGAAGCCCAAGAAGCTAAAACCTCATTACTTTTTGGAGCTCTGAGTTTCTTAGTTTTAATTATTTCTGGAGTAATTATCTACAACTATAAGTTACGTCAAAAAAACCTTCATCTTAAACTATCTGAAAGCAAACTGATTCAGCAACAAAGTATTGAAAAATTAAAATCTGAAGCGCAAATAAAAATATTGAACGCTACTATTGACGGAAAAGAAACCGAACGTAAACTCATAGCCGAAATATTGCATGATAATGTTAGTGCTTTGCTCTCTTCTGCCAACATGCATTTAACAGCAACGAAAAAACAATTTAACGGAGACACTCCTCAAGAAATTGATAAAACTCAAGCAATTATTTCTGAGGCTTCACAAAAAGTAAGAGACTTATCTCACAACTTGGTTTCTTCAATTTTATTAAAGTTCGGATTAGAATATGCGATTAAAGATGTAACTAAAAAATACTCCAACAGCGAACTTAAATTTGATGTTTCTGCTCAAAACATTAATAGATACAATCAAGAATTTGAAATAAAAGTTTTTAACGTTATTCAAGAACTTATTAATAACATTTTAAAGCATAGTAAAGCTCAACATGCCGAAATAATATTAAAAGAGGAAGAGGATCAACTAACTGTTCTCGTTAAAGATGATGGGGTAGGTTTCTCTACCTCATCTTCTTCTTTTTCAGACGGCATTGGCTTAAATCAAATTGAAGCTAGAATTCAAATGATGAATGGGAAATTAACTATTAATTCAAAAGAAAATATTGGTACTTCTATTTATATTTCTGTCCCTATTTTAAAACAACAGAAAAACTTTAAATTAACTTCTGTTAGCTAGTTCAATTATTTCCATATTTTTTATTTCTCCTTTGTCTATTTGAAAACGTAGCATAGTTCTAACCTTATGAAAACCATGTTTCCCTGCTGCTCCAGGATTCAAATGAAGCAAGTTCAATTTCTTATCATACTGAACTTTTAAAATATGTGAATGTCCACAAATAAATAATTTAGGAGGATTTCTATTTAACTCTTCCCTAACTCGTTGATTGTATTTATTCGGATAACCTCCAATATGAGTAATCCAAACTGATACTCCTTCTACTAAAAACCTATTATCTAGCGGAAACTCAGCCCTGGCTTTATTATCATCAATATTTCCATAAACTGCCCTTAGTGGTTTAACATCTTTTATCATATCAGTAACGTGCAAATCGCCAATATCACCTGCATGCCAAACTTCATCCGCTTGCTTTACAAATTTTAAAATTTGATCATCAATAAAACTATGCGTATCTGAAAGGAGCAAAATTTTCTTCATCAAGACAAAACTAATGATTTATAAACTAAAAAAAATCCATAATTAAACATTATGGATTTTTTAAAATAAGGGGTAATTAATGAAAGGGGAATTCACTATTATTTCAATATGAAACTGAAGGGGAATTCTTTGTTTTATACTTTTTCAAAGGCAGCAAAAATAACATATACCCCTTAACAAACTCTTTACATATGTTAATAAAACTCAAAACGTATTATTTAAGTTACTCTTTACAACATTTCATTTTAGAATTTCATAATTTAGCTGTTTAAAATTTTTACATTTTTGAGGTATTTTATCGAACTAGCATACAACGGGAAAAATTATCATGGTTGGCAAGTACAACCACACGCAATTTCGGTTCAAGAAGTAATAAACAAAGCTATCAGTACAATTTTACGACAAGAAATTAATATTGTTGGTGCTGGCAGAACAGATGCAGGTGTACATGCTTCACAAATGTTTGCTCATTTTGATATTGAAACTCCTTTAAGTGATAATTTCACCTACAAACTTAATGCTATTTTACCCGATGATGTGGTAATATTTAACACGACATTAGTACACGACGATGCACATGCTCGCTTTGATGCTAATAGTAGAAGTTATGAATATAAAATATGGTTAGGTAGAAATCCGTTTTTGTTAGAAACTAGCTGGCAATTGCATCATCAACAATTAAATATTGAGTTGATGAATGAAGCAGCTACTATTTTATATAAATATGAAGATTTTGAGTGTTTCTCAAAAGTAAAAACAGACGTTAACACATTTAACTGTACCATAACCAATGCCGAATGGATTATGAAAGGTAATGAGCTTACTTTTCATATTAGTGCTAATCGTTTTTTAAGAAATATGGTTCGCGCCATAGTAGGTACGCTAATTGATGTTGGCCTTGAAAAAATTACTATTGATGATTTTAAAAAAATTATTGAAAGTAAAAACAGAAGTAACGCTGGAGTTTCAGTTCCGGCAAAAGGTTTATTTTTAACAGCAGTAACATACGACTATATATAGTGAGCAAAATAACAGGAAAAGCATTCGACATTAAAATTTTTGCACGACTAATGAGTTTTGCAAAAAAGTACCGCCTACGTTTTATCGTTGCTGCGGCTTCTACAATTTTATTAGCAGGATTTGCAGTTCTTACCCCTGTAATTTTAATGACTGCAATCGATGACTTTACTTCCACTAAAGACATTACTAGACTAGTATACTTCACAATAGCTATGGTGGTTGCTTTATTAGCTCAAGTTTTATTTCAATTTAGTTTTATTTATAATGCAAATTGGGTAGGTCAACATATTATTAGAGATATAAGAACCAAAATTTTTAGGAAAATTATAGAGTTTAAAATGAGTTATTTTGATAACTCTTCTGTAGGAAAACTGGTAACTCGTGTAGTTTCAGATATAGAAACCATTTCAAACTTTTTTACTCAAGGAGTTTTTATGATAGTAAGTGATATTTTATTAATGCTTATTGTTATAGCTGTAATGTTTTATAAAAACTGGCAACTTGCTTTAATTGCGCTTGCTACCTTACCTGTACTAATTTATGCTACAAAATTATTTCAAATAGCAATAAAATCTACTTTCCAAGATGTACGTAACCAAGTAGCAAACCTTAATAGTTTTGTGCAAGAAAGAGTTACAGGAATGAAAATTGTTCAACTTTTCAACAGAGAACGAATTGAGTACAAAAACTTTATAAAGATTAACAAGGAGCATAAAAAAGCACATATAAAAACTGTTTGGTACTACTCAATCTTCTTCCCTATTGCAGAAATACTTTCTTCAATAGCTATCGGATTAATTGTTTGGTATGGAGGATTACAAGTGATTGAAGATAGTGCTGTTAGTTTAGGTGCTATTATCGGTTTTATAAAAATGGCTCAAATGCTTTTTAGACCGTTACGACAAATAGCAGACAAGTTCAATCAATTACAAATGGGAATTGTTGCTGGTGAGCGTGTTTTCAACGTAATTGACACTGACAGTTCAATAGACAAAAACGGAACTATCATAGCAGAAAACGTTGAAGGAAACATTAGTTTTAAAAATGTTCATTTTAGTTATATAAAAGGAGAAGAAATATTAAAAGGGATTAGTTTTAATGTAGAAAAAGGACAAACCGTAGCTATTGTTGGGGCTACAGGTGCAGGAAAATCAACCATCATAAACCTTATTAGTCGATTTTATGAAATTGATAGTGGACTTATTGCTATTGATAACATTCCTGTTCAAGATTATGAGATTTCTTCTTTACGACAAAAAGTAGCGGTAGTATTACAAGATGTATTTTTGTTTTCAGATACTATTTTAAATAACATTACGCTACGAAACGAAAATATTTCGCTAGACCAAGTACAAAAAGCTGCCAAACAAATAGGAATTCATGACTTTATTATGAGCCTTCCTAACAACTATCATTACAACGTAAAAGAACGCGGAGGTATGCTTTCATCTGGTCAACGTCAATTAATTGCTTTTTTACGTGCTTATGTTAGCAATCCAAGTATCTTAATTTTAGACGAAGCTACCTCTTCTGTAGATGCTCATTCAGAACAAATGATTCAATACGCCACAGATGAGATCACAAAAAACAGAACTTCAATAGTAATTGCACATCGCTTAGCAACAATTAAAAAGGCTGATATTATTATAGTTATGGACAAAGGTCGTATTGTTGAAAAAGGTAATCATACAGAATTGTTAAAAAAACATGAGGGCTATTATAAGAATTTGTACGAAAAACAGTTTAATAGTGAAACGATAGTGTAAATAAATTTGTTTACACCAATCAAAATAGTACATTTGTTATTCAATCTAAAAACTAAAAAATCAATAAACGATGAAAAAAGTAATCTTATCTGTATTTGTTGTTGGTGCATTATTAGCAACATCTTGTAAAAAAGAAGCTAAAGACGCTAAAGATGCAACTGTAGAAGCTGTAGAAAACGCTACAAAAGCGACTGAAGATGCTGCAACAAAAGCAGTAGAAGAAACTAAAGAAGCTACAGAAGAAGCTGTTGAATCAGTAAAATCTGCAATTGAAGGAATCGAAATTCCTCAGTTTGAAGACCCTAAAGTAGGTGAGTATTTACAAACTTACTCTCAATACGCTAAAGATTATATCGAAGCTAAAGGAGATGTTGTTAAGAATACTGAATTAGCTAAAAAAGGTGTTGAATTAGCTGCTAAAGCTAAAGAAATAGCTGCTAATTTAGACGAAGAAGCTACTAAGAAGTTTAACAGCGTAATGGCTGCTATTCAATCTAAAATGGCTCCTGCTCAATAATTTTTTTGACACGGAATACAATAAAAAAAGGCTCGCAAATTGCGAGTCTTTTTATTTATGCCATTACATCTTTTTCTAATTTTTTATGAAGTTCTTCGAGCGATTTATACAAAACAAACTCTCCGTCTTTTATATATGAAATCTCTCCCGTTTCTTCAGAAACCAATAAACAAATCGCATCTGTTTTTTCGGTAACACCAATAGCAGCACGGTGTCGTAAACCAAAACGTGCAGGAATCTTTGTACTGTCAGAAACTGGTAAAATCACACGAGTAGCTACAATATAATTATCTCTTATAATTGTTGCTCCGTCATGTAACGGACTGTTTTTATAAAAAATACTTTCAATAATAGCTTCATTTACCAAAGCATTCATTTTATCTCCAGTATTCACTAAAAAATCAAGATTATTTGTTTTTTCTATTACTAATAATGCTCCTGTTTGGGTTTTAGACAAATTGGCACAAGCCTTTAAAATCGTATCTATATCTATTTCTGAATGAATTTCAGACTTCAAAAATTTGAGCTGATTTAAAAATCCTCTTTTAGTAGAGAAATTGGTAGTTCCTATCATTAATAAAAACTTCCTGATTTCTTGTTGAAATACAATAATTAACGCGATAACCCCTCCTGAAAGCAAATACCCCAAAATACCGCTTAGCATTTCCATATTAAGCGCTTGTGTAACTTTCCATATTAAAAAGATAAAAGCAATACCTATTACAATATTTATTGCTACCGTTCCTTTTAACAGTTTATAGATGTAAAATAATAAAACTGCTACTAAAAAGATATCCAGTACATCCAAAAACGAAAAATCGATAAAATCTAGGTTCATTAATTTTCTTGAAGTTTTTACTATTTAAAATGATCTAAACAAGTAAATGTAAGCATTTTATTACAACTGATTTACAATCGTTACCGCTTCAACTGCTTCTTTTACGTCATGTACTCGTAAAATATGCGTTCCGTTTAACAAAGCAATAGTGTTGGCTACCGTAGTTGCATTTAAGGCTTTTTGAGCTGAAGTTCCTAATATTTTATACAACATTGATTTTCTTGAAACCCCTGTTAAAACAGGAGCATCTAAGCTTTTAAACAATGATAAGTTTTTAAGTAACTCGTAATTTTGGTCAACTGTTTTTCCAAAACCAAAACCAACATCGATAATCACGTCATTAACTTTTAGTTGACGAAGTTTAAAAAGCTGCTCTGCAAAAAAAGATAGTACTTCAGTAACCACATTTTCATACTGCGGATTTTTTTGCATGTTCTGCGGAGTTCCTTGCATGTGCATCATAATATATGGCACTTGCAATTTTGCTACCGTTTCAAACATATTAGTATCCATCTTTCCACCAGAAATATCATTGATGATGGCTGCGCCAGCGTTGATAGACTCCTCTACCACTCTACTCCTAAAAGAATCAATTGAAATAAGAATTTCAGGAAAATTTTTTGCCAACAACTCAACCACAGGAAGCATTCTTTGCAATTCTTCTTCTTCAGAAATATGCTTCGCTCCTGGTCTTGAAGAATATGCCCCAACATCAATAAAAGTCGCTCCTTCATTCAACATCTTTTCTGTTTGAGCTAAAAAATCATGTTCGTTTTTATATTTTCCTCCATCAAAAAAAGAATCAGGGGTTACATTTAAAATCCCCATAACCTTAGGCGTGGTAAGATCTAGTAAGGTTCCTTTACAATTAATCGTCATTACACTAAATTTCCAAGTAAAAATAAATGAAAAGCTTGTAATATTTACTATTTTTGGTCGAATACTTTTAAATAAGAAAGATGCAAGACACCTCAAAACAGTATGATGCTGTAGTTGAAGAATGTAAAAATTTATTTACCAAGAAAATGAGCGATTATGGTAGTGCTTGGAGAATTTTAAGACTCCCATCACTAACCGATCAAATATTTATCAAAGCACAACGCATTCGTCAATTACAAGAAAATACTGAACGAAAAGTTGATGAAGGAGAAAAATCAGAGTTTATTGGTATTATCAACTATTCAGTAATGGCATTAATTCAAATAGAATTAGGAGTTGTTGAACAACCTGATTTAACTACTGAACAAGCCACTGAATTATACAACAAACACATAAAAATCACCAAAGAGTTAATGGAAAATAAAAACCATGACTACGGTGAAGCGTGGAGAGATATGAGAGTATCATCGTTAACCGATTTAATTCTACAAAAACTACTTCGCGTAAAACAAATTGAAAACAATCAAGGTAAAACTTTAGTTTCTGAAGGAATTGATGCTAATTATCAAGATATGATTAATTATGCTATTTTTGCCATGATTCACCTTTCTGAATTAGAAAATTAACCTAAAACAACCCCTAATATGATTTTAAAATTGTTAACTCATATTTCAAGAGTACTTGTAGGACTTCTTTTTATTTACTCTGGATTTGTAAAATTGGTAGACCCTATCGGTTCTCAATACAAGTTTGAAGAATATTTTAGTGCTGGTGTACTAAACTTAGAGTTCTTAATACCTTTTGCGTTACCTTTTTCTATTCTTTTAATTGTTACTGAATTGGTTTTAGGTATTATGCTTTTAGTAGGATACAAAGCAAAATTTACTGTTTGGAGTTTATTTGGTATTAACCTTATCTTCTTATTTTTAACTTGGTACTCGTACACTTACAACAAAGTTACCGATTGCGGTTGTTTTGGAGACGCTTTAAAACTTACACCAAAAGAAACATTTTATAAAAATGTGGTGTTTATGGTATTTATTGTAATCCTAATTTTAGGCGTTAAACACATTAAACCTTTCATTTCTAGCAAAATTGCTTCTGTAACAACTTTTGCTTCAATTTTTGTATCACTTTTGGTAACCTATTACGTATTACAACACTTACCAATCATCGACTTTAGAGCCTACTCAGTAGGAACTGATATTGCTGAAGGTATGAAATACCAAGAAGGAAGTGACGACATTCCTCCTATTCACGATTTTATGATTGAAACTGACGAAGGTGATAAATTAGAAGAAATGTTAGCTAAAGAAAAAGCCATGTTGGTTGTTATGTATAATTTTGATAAAACTGAAGAAGAAGGAATTTCAAAAGTTTCAGAAGTTGCAAAACAAGCTAGCGAACAAGGTTATGAAATTTATGTACTAACTGCTTCTTACATTGAAGACTTAGCAGCTACCCAACAAAAATATAAACTACCTTACACTTTCGGATTCTGTGATGAAACCGCTTTAAAAACTGTTATCAGAGCCAACCCAGGTATTGTTACCGTTAAAAATGGAATAATTGCTGGAAAGTGGAACTGGACAGATGCTGACGACGTAGAACTATAAACAATTATACAATTTATATATAAGTAAAACCTCACAAATTTGTGAGGTTTTCTTATTTTAGCACATACAGAAAGCTGATTAGAGATACTTTAAAAGTTTCTCTAACAAGTTAAAATCAAGCTTTAATCTAGAACTATTCTTTGTGAAACAACTTTTATTAGTCTTTATCGGCGGCGGAATAGGTAGTGTATTGCGATACATTATCGGAAAAGCGTTAAACAGCTCACAAACAGGAATTCCATACGGAACATTTACTGCTAATATTTTAGGTAGCTTGCTTATCGGAATTATTTTAGGTTTAGCCGCCAAGAACCAAGCATTAACTCAAAACCACACGTTGTTATTAGCTACTGGTTTTTGTGGTGGTTTCACCACTTTTTCAACCTTTGCTTACGAAAACCATATCTTTTTAAAATCAGGTGATTTTAGCAGTTTTGCCCTATACACTATCGCTAGTTTTATTATTGGTTTTTTAGCGGTTTTTGCAGGAATTTTCTTAGTAGACTACCTTTGGAATAATCCGCAAAACATTTAAACTGTAAAGGACAATCTAAAGAGACCCTCTCAATAATAAAATAAAATTCATATAACAAATGAACGAACTTATACAATATACCTCAGCAGACAATCATGTACTAATTACAATTATCAACGGAAAAGCCAACGCAATTTCTCACGAAGTAATTGACGCCTTAAATACCGCTTTTGATAACGCTGAAAAAGAAGAAAAACCAGTAATCTTAACTGGGCAACCAGGAATTTTTTCTGCGGGTTATGATTTAAAAAGCATGACTCAATCTGCCAAATCTGCTTTAGGTTTAGTTACCAAAGGGTCGCAATTATCACACAGAATGTTATCATTTCCTTATCCTATAATTGCTGCTTGTTCAGGGCATGCTGTTGCTAAAGGCGCATTTTTATTGCTGTCTGCAGATTACAGATTAGGTATTGAAGGAGATTTTAAAATTGGACTAAACGAAGTTATGATTGGTATGACCATGCATAATGCAGGTATTGAGATTGCAAAAGCACGTCTTGCTCCTATTTATTTTGAGAGAAGCGTAAGTTGTTCAGAAATATACAATCCGAAAGAAGCTATTACTGCTGGCTTTTTAGATAAAGTTGTTCCGCAAGAACACCTATTACCTACAGCTTTTAAAATAGCTGAAATGTTTACCAAACTAAACAAGAAAGCACACACCGAAACAAAATTAAAGGTTAGAAAACCTTATTTAGATTCATTAGCCAAAGCTATTGAACAAGACAGTAAAGAAGGATTAACTCCTCCTTCAAAATAAAAAAATCCTGCTCTTGCAGGATTTTTTTCTTAAGGTTTTTTATAAGCCATTACTCCAGCTTTTATTTCTGTATCTAAAGAATTTTCTTGGGGAGGAATAGGACACGAATAACGATCACTATACGCACAATACGGATTGTATGCTTTGTTAAAATCAATTGTAACTGTTCCGTTTGGTTGTATATCTGAAGTGTACACGTCTACATAACGCCCACCTTCATAAGACGTTTTACCATTCGTGTTATCTAAAAATGGTAAAAACAAATGATTAATATATTCAGGATCAGGATTGACATCTTGATAAATAGCTAACTCAAAATCTTTTCCTTCAATAGAAAAAGACAAAATTCCATATTTTCTATACAACACTACCCTATCTGTTGTTGTTGGAAAATTAAAAACAGGGGCATCTGGCAATAATGCTATTTTGGCATTTACAGCGTATTTTTCATCAATAGGAAAGAAATCAAGACCTTTAAACTCCTTCAATCCCTTTTTTGTTAAAGGTGATTTTGACGCATCTTTAAATTTGGTATTCATTTCTGTCTGAAAATCAGATTCTCCTAAAACCGTTCTTTTCCTTTCGGTTTTACAAGACAAAAACCCAACGACAAGTAACAATATCACTATTTTTTTCATATTTCCCTTTATTCTTCGGTATTCAACAAAAATACTATATTCTTAGTAAAACAAGGCGATTCCTTAAAGAATCATTAATTGACATATCAAAAACTGTTAATTTTCTGCTAATAACTTGACATAACAATATAAAATCACTATTTTTATAGATATATGTCTATAGTTGATCTAGGGAATTTTTCAACGACAATAAAAAAAACTTATTAGCACATAAGGTAAATTGATGGTTTTACCTATAGTAAACATAAAGTTTCCTTTAAATTTGTCGCCCCAGTTATTTTAGGGGTTATTTTTTTTAACCAAATCAATTACCAGACAAAACCTAAAAGAAAATTTTAAATTAAAATTGGTAGATTTTATGAATTCAGAATTAATCAATAAGGCAGAAGAGTTTGAAAACAGAAAATTCAAATTTGTTACTACTAGCGATAGAATACTAGCTGCTAGAGAAGCAAAAGCTCTAATTTTAGAGATTAACGAGGTATACAAAAAAACAAAAGACGCTACGTTAATGGATATCATGAAACGTTTAACAGCTGTGAAACAACGAATTGAAAAACGTTTAAAAGGTAAACCTTTAACTGCCTAAACAATAAACAGCGTTTTAACACGTTAGCAATATACATAAGAATCGTAGTTATGTTAACTACTACTCTCATTATAATATTTATTCTTGATAAAGTTCTAAGTAAATTTACTTAGAACTTTTCATTTTTAAATATATTTGTAACATCGGGATGTAGCTTAGTCCGGTTAAAGTGCTGGTCTGGGGGACCAGAGATCGGTGGTTCGAATCCACTCATCCCGACTTCTATCATTTATATATTTTTCAGACTAAAAAAAACTAATCAAGTAATTGACTTGGCAAATAGCCTAACTTCTTTTTAAATGCTACGGTAAAATGCTGTGGATTTTTATAACCAACTTCGTAGGAAGCTTGCGCAACCGTATAATTGTTATTTACAATTAACTCTTTAGCTTTTTCTAACCTTAAGGAGGTTATATATTTAAAAACAGTTACCCCATAAAATTGCTTAAAAGCGCTTTTGAATTTAGAAGTGTTAAAACCAGCCAAAACAGAGAGTTTTTCAATTGTTAAATCTTTATGTAGATTGTTTTGAATATAGTTTTCTATTTTAACTAGCACTTCTTTATCCTCTTCTCTAAGCTTATTAATTGCACTTTTTAAATTTGATGACTGAAGTGCTAGCAATACTATTTCAGTCAACTTAACTTCCAAGTACGATTTGCGCGCCACACCTTTGAAGGAACAATTAATGAGCTCATTAACAACATCTCTTAACTTGTTATTTAAAATCATGTTTTGACCTAAAACAGCACAAAAAAGATTTTTCTCTTTTGCTTCTTCATAGTTTTTTAAACTTTCAAGATAAGCAGTTCCCATTTTATCTTTCAAAAAAGATTCTGTAAAATAAACAGCTAAAACATTGCTTTTACCTTTTAAATATGTAATTGAATACTTTAAGTTAGGTAAATACAACAAACTATGCATATTACTTTGTATCTTAAATTCTGAATTCTGACAATCCTCTAAAGAGAAAAGCGCATCACCATTAAAAACAAATTGAAGTAAAAAAACAGGTTGATCTTGAGTCGCTTCCAAAACAAAATCTTCTTGATCACTAGTCACAAAATCTTGAGCTAAAACAAACACACTACCTAAATCAATACTTTTAAAAGTTATTTTAGAACCCGAGTAAACCTCTTCTTTTAAAGAAATAGTCTTCAATTTTTTTTTAAATATTTTCACTATTTCTTTACTACCAATACCTGAACTTTTAAGCCGAATTTCCATTTATTCTTTTTACGTTATAATAATTCCTTTTTACGTTATTAAGAACCGTTTTAAACAAAATACTTTTGCAAAGGTAAATTATTATTTTAATTAAATCTAAATAAGTGAAAATTAAACTACTTCTATTATCTTTCTTACTGACGTTTTCTTCTTTTGCCCAAAACAATAAAAAAGTTATTCAAGGAAAGGTAGTAGACAGCTTTGGCACCCCTTTATATGGAGCTACTGTTACAATTAACAATAATTCTGAAGCAACTATAACAAACGAGGACGGAACATTCAGCTTAAGAAGCTCCCTCCATAAAAAAAGCACCATTACCGCTTCGTACATGGGGTTTAAACCAGAATCAAAAGAAATAAGATTTAACACCAAAACAACCAACTCTAAACTAATTATAAACTTTTCTTTAAATGAAGATATTGAGTTGTTAGATCAGGTTAGTGTAAAAGGTAAGTCTAAAAAAACAAAAAAAGAGACCAAAGGTTTTGCTGTTAACATTATTGAAACTAAAGAAGCTAGTCTTAGAAACATACAAACCAACGAGCTTTTAAACACTACTGTAGGAGTAAAAATTCGTCAAAGTGGAGGTTTGGGCTCTCGAGCTCAATATAGTTTAAACGGGCTATCTGGCAATGCTGTTCGTATTTTTATCGACGGCATTCCTATTTCAATGTATGGATCTTCATTTAATCTAAACAGCATCCCACCCTCTATGATTAAAGATATCGAAGTTTATAAAGGTGTTGTACCTGGACATTTAGCCGATGATGCTCTGGGAGGCGTTATCAACATAACCCTTCACAAAGGAAACAAAAACAACTTTAACGCTTCGGTTTCATACGGTTCTTTCAACACTTTTCAAATGAATTTTAATGGTTTGTATCGTATTAAAGAATCGGGTTTCACCATAAAAGCTTCTAGCTTTCTTAATTATTCTGATAATGACTATAAAGTTTGGGGAGGGCAAGTAAAACACATCGAAGTAAACGGAAGCCAAACCCCAATTACAGCAAAAAGGTTTAACGACGCTTATAGATCTACCGGAGGAACGGTGCAAGCTGGTTTCACGAACGTAAAATGGGCCGATCAATTTTTAGTAGGGTTTACAGGTTCAGATGATTACAAAGAAATACAACATGGTGCCTTCATGACCATATTGCCTTACAACGGTAGGTTTATGAAATCTGACGCTCAACTAGCCAATCTTACTTACCAAAAAAAAGATTTACTTTTTAAAGGATTAGATGTTAACATAACCGGACTTTACGGCACAAGAAATAGAGTTGTAAACGACACGGTAAGTCAAGCCTATACCTGGAAAGGCGTAAAACTACAGAGAGAACAATTTAATCCAGATGGAACAGTAAGTATTGTTGACCATAAATATCCTTGGAAATCTCAACAAGAAGGAGGCCCAACACTTCTTAACATCAAAAGAAATGTTGCCTCTATAAGAACTGGTGTGTCTTATAAGATCAATAAAAACCACAAAGTACAGTTAAATCATTTTTACAGCGGACTTGACAGAGAAGACAGTGATGAATTAAAATCACTTTTAGAAAACACCTTTAAACAAACAAGTGATTTATATAAAAACATCTATTCATTAAGCTACGAGATTAACGCTTTTAACAACAAATTAAAAATAAACACTTTCGGAAAACATTACCAACAAAAAGTAGCAAACACAAAACCTGTTTTTCAAGACAATAATGACGGTACTAAAAGCGTAGTGGATGAAATTTACAATAGTAAAAAGAATTATAACGGATACGGATTTGCTTTCTCTTACGCACTTCTTCCTAATATTACCTTATTAACCTCTGCTGAAAAAGCTATTCGATTACCAAATGAATCTGAAGTTTTTGGAGATGCTGGAGACAATATAATTCCAAACCTTAAAGTTCAACCTGAAATCAGCAACAATTATAATCTTGGTTTTCGACTAGGAAAGTTCAATATAAAAAAGCACGGATTAACCGTTTCTACCAATTTATTCACACGAAACATTAAAAACTTGATTGGACTTCCACCAAACTCAGACGGTCTTAGAGAAAGTGATGAAGTTGTGCAATATGCAAACTTTAACGAACGAACAACATCTAGAGGAATAGAAGCTCAAGTAAATTATAGCTACAATGAAAACTTCGGATTTAATTTTAACGTTTCACGTTTAAGGCTAAAAACAAAAAACAGAGAAGGCATGACGGTAGATGTACCTAACACTCCGTTATTTACCATGAACGCTGCAATGCGCTATTCTGTTCAAAATTTTATTCAGAAAAACTCACGCTTAAACCTATTTTACAACGCTTATTTTACAGATAAGTTCTTATACCAAAATCCTCCTGGAAACAATAATAGTGGTCTAGAGCATTTTCAAATCCCGAAACAGTTTATACAAGATTTAGGACTTAGCTATACATTCCCTAAAAATAATATTGTTTTAAGCTTCGATGCTAAAAACATTTTTAACAAAGCTGCTTACGACAATCGATCAGTACAAAAACCTGGTCGCTCATTTTTCTTAAAACTTAATTACACAATACATAAATTTTAAAAAATAATAAAAACAGATTAGATATGAAAAAACATTTTTTTCCCTTTAGAACGCTAGTGCTAGCAGTAAGCTCTCTATCACTCATGGTAAGCTGTAGTGATGACACTAACATTACTCCTAATGAAGATAAAGATTCAGATAGTAGGTGGATTACAGTTGCAGGTGCTAGAATGGGAACCAATCCAGGTGATGGTAACGGCGGAACACTAATTTACGCCATTAGCTCTGAAGACGCTAAAGACCCTACTAAAACTATTGAACCTTTCAATAATGGTTTCATTGTACCATCAAACAGAACTGCTAGACTCCAAGCTTCAGAAGACGGAAACACTATATTCAACATTAGCTACGCAGGAGATACTGGTGGTAACTACACTAAATATACCGTAAAAGGCGGACAAAACTTTGTGCAAACAGGTTCTGAAATCAGCATTGCTCCTTACGTAGGTACTGCTCCTAGATGGATTAAATTATTTGATGGAGACAAAACAGGTGCTGCTGTATACGTAAGTACCGAACATAAAGTTGACGACAAAGGCACTGAAGATGTTACAGATGACACTTACATTCGTACCGAAGCAACTATGGGAATAGTAACTTTAGATTTAGAAAATTCTGCCATCAAAAACTTTCAAGAGCACAGTATAGCTTTAACTGCAGAAGAAGAAGCTAAAGGTTATTATATCGGTAGGATTGACATGCCTGTCTTAAACGCAGCAGGAAATAAGCTATATATAGGTACACAAATTCGTAAAGTAAACCCTGAAACCATAGAAAGAGAAAGAAATTTTGAAATTTTAGGCTCTAAAACTATTGTATTAGATTATCCGTCTCTACTTAATCCTAAGATAGTTTCATCTACTGTAGGACTAGGAAACACAAACGGCTACCGTAGCATCAATGCTTTCTTATATAACGGTGATGTTTATCAAGCTAACCAAGGAGACCCAAATGGTTCACATATTTTAAAAATTAACTCAAACAACGACTATGATAATTCTTATGTCTTAAACCTAGATGAAGCTTTAGGTGTACAAGACGCTTACATCCTTGCTTGGAGACCTACTGACAACGGAAAAGCAATCGTAGCGTATCGTCATGCAGGATCCACAGAAGGTGTAGCTGGTGCTCAAGGATTTTTTGCTCTTGTAGATTTGAATGCAAAGACAGCTACTAAGATAGATGCCATTCCTTACGATCCTGATTTCTACCTATTCCAATACCAAGGCTTTGCCGTTGAAGGAAACGAAGTATACTTAACCCAAGCCCCAGTAGGTAAAAGCGGAAATATTTATATTGTAAACACCGAAACAGGTAATGTAACCAAAGGCGCACAACTAATTAACGCTGAAGGAAGCCATTTTATTGGCGCTTGGTAAAAGACAAAACAAAGATAAACACTCTATAAAAGTCCCATATTGAAAACTCAACATGGGACTTTTTTCTTCAAAAACACACTCTTTTTCAAACACTTAAAAACCACCTCAAAAAAAAGTTATTCAAAAACTAAAAAAAGTTTTTTCAGTTTCAAAAAACATTATATATTTGCCACGCTTTTGAGGCAAACGCCGATGTAGCTCAGCTGGCTAGAGCAGCTGATTTGTAATCAGCAGGTCGTGGGTTCGAGTCCCTCCATCGGCTCAAAACTAAAAGCGCTAACAAAAAGTTAGCGCTTTTTTTATGCGCTTATTTTGCTAAATTTGTCATAACTCTATTTTTACAAAAACTTAATGAAAAATATATTTGTTATTGGTATTGCTGGAGGTACAGGGAGTGGAAAAACCACGGTAGTAAACCAAATTATTAACGAACTTCCTGCTGATGAAGTTTGCGTTATTTCTCAAGACTCTTACTACAAACAAACAGATAACCTAACTTACGAAGAACGTACTAAGATAAATTTCGACCACCCTAGAGCAATCGACTTTGATTTAATGGTGGATCATCTATCTGAATTAAAAAGCGGATGCATTATTGAACAGCCGGTATATTCATTCGTTGCCCACAACAGAACCAAAGACACTATAAAAACACACCCTAGAAAAGTTATTATTATTGAAGGTATTTTGATTTTTAATAGCAAAGAACTTCGTAACTTGTGTGACATAAAAGTTTTTGTTCATGCCGATGCTGACGAACGCTTGATTAGACGTGTAAGAAGAGACATTAAAGAACGAGGTAGAGATGTTGATGAAGTTTTAAACCGCTACCAAAGCACCTTAAAACCTATGCATCAGCAATTTATTGAACCCACAAAAAATTACGCTGATATTATCATCCCTAACGACAGGTATAATACTGTAGCTATAGACATTGTAAGAACAGTAATTAACGACCGTTTATAACATGAGTTTTAAATCAATAAAAAACAAACCTTCCTTTAAAATAGCCACTAATATTTATGTGATTATACTCACTGTTTTTGTGGTTTGGATGCTTTTTTTTGATGAAAACTCTTACCTTACACATAGAGAGTTTAATAAGGAAATTAATGAGTTAAAAAGCTGGATTGATTATCATGAAAAAAAAATCAAAAAAGACAAAAAAATCATTCAACAACTACAAGACTCTCTTCAACTAGAACGCTATGCTAGAGAGAAATATTTAATGAAGAAAGAAGATGAAGATATTTATATTATTGAATTTGATACCATAAAAAAGTAATGAGTAACTATTTATTTGACGAATTTCAAGGTGTTACCCCTGCAGAATGGAAACAAAAAATACAAGTAGACCTTAAAGGTGCCGATTATAACGATACACTTTTATGGAAAACTGAAGAAGGTATTACCGTAAAACCTTTTTATACTAAAGAAGACAGAACCAACATTGAGGTTAACACTCCCCATAAAGGTTTTGCTATTTGTCAATCTATTAACATTGAAAACGAAGAAGAAGCGAATGCATTTGCTATCGACTCAATTCAAAGAGGAGCTAGCGCTATTGAATTCAACGCAAAAAAAGAGTTTGACTACAAAACCTTATTAAAAGGAATTGACACTCAAAAAACTTTACTTTACTTTACTTTTAATTTTTTATCATCAGAATTTGTAAAAAAACTAGCTGATTTCACAAACTCGGACAAGTGCTACTTCAATATAGATATTATAGGAAACTTAGCTAGCTCAGGAAACTGGTATTCTAATCTTAAAAGCGATCATACACAATTAGAAGAAATAGCAAAAGCTACTCAAAATGCTATTTGTGTTAATGCTTCCATTTATCAAAATGCAGGAGCAACCATAGTTCAACAATTAGCATATGCACTTGCACACGCAAACGAATACTTGAATCATTTTGGAGGTTCAATTGCAAACAATATTCACTTTAATTTTTCTGTAGGAAGTAATTACTTTTTTGAAATAGCCAAACTACGAGCTTTTAGAATTTTATGGGACTCTCTTTTAAAAGAATATAACACTGAAGCAACTGCTCATATTTTTACACAACCAAGTTTTCGTAACAAAACCATATACGACTACAATGTAAATATGCTACGTACAACTTCTGAATGCATGAGCGCTATTTTAGGAGGCGCAAATACCGTAGCTAATAGTTCTTATGATAAGATTTTCCATCAACCAAACGAGTTTGGAGAACGTATATCAAGAAATCAACTATTAATCCTACAGCAAGAAAGCGAATTAGCAGAAGCCCAAAATATTGCTAACGGTGCATACTACATTGAAACAATTACTCAACAACTTGCCCAAAAAGCACTAGAAGTTTTTAAATTAATAGAAAAAAGTGGTGGTTTCTTAAAACAATTAAAAGAAGGAGTTATCCAACGAAAAATAAAAGAGTCTGCAGATAAAGAACAACAATTATTTGACTCAGTAGAATTAGTGTTACTTGGAACAAACAAAATTCAAAACGAAAACGACAAGATGAAAAACGATTTAGAAGTTTCACCTTTCTTGAAAATTCGTAATAAAAAAACACTAATTCAACCTATTATTCAAAAACGATTAGCTGAAAAGCTAGAACAAGAACGTTTAGAAAATGAGTAGAAAAGATATATCTAACATACAAATAGATAAAAGCCAAGAACAACAAAACAAAAACTTTAAACACGAAGATTTTGTGGCTGGTATTGCACCTAACTTACGTGGACCTTACTCTACCATGTATGTTCGTAGACCTTGGACAATTCGTCAATACGCAGGTTTTTCTACTGCTGAAGAAAGTAATGCCTTTTACCGTAGAAATTTGGCTGCCGGTCAAAAAGGATTATCAGTTGCTTTCGATTTAGCTACACACCGAGGTTACGACTCAGACCATGAGCGTGTACAAGGTGATGTTGGAAAAGCAGGTGTTGCTATAGATTCTGTTGAAGACATGAAGGTCTTGTTCGACCAGATACCATTAGATAAAATGTCCGTTTCCATGACTATGAATGGAGCTGTATTACCAATTTTGGCATTTTATATTGTAGCAGCTGAAGAGCAAGGTGTAACTCCTGAATTATTATCAGGAACTATCCAAAACGATATTTTAAAAGAGTTTATGGTGCGTAACACTTACATTTACCCACCTACTCCATCAATGAAAATTATTGCTGATATTTTTAGATACACTTCTGAAAATATGCCAAGATTCAATTCGATTTCTATTTCAGGATACCATATGCAAGAAGCTGGTGCTACTGCAGAAATTGAATTGGCTTATACTTTAGCTGACGGATTGGAATACATTAAAAAAGGACTAGAGGCAGGAATGGATATTGACACCTTTGCTCCTCGCCTATCTTTTTTCTGGGCTATTGGAATGAATCATTTTATGGAAATTGCTAAAATGCGCGCTGGTAGAATGCTTTGGGCTAAACTCGTAAAACAATTCAACCCAAAAAACCCAAAATCATTAGCATTAAGAACCCACTGTCAAACTAGTGGATGGAGTTTAACTGAGCAAGATCCTTTTAACAACGTAGCCCGTACTGCAATTGAAGCCATGGCTGCTGCTTTTGGAGGAACACAAAGTTTACACACTAACGCTTTAGACGAGGCTATTGCCTTACCTACCGATTTTTCAGCACGTATTGCCCGTAACACACAAATATACTTACAGCAAGAAACCCATATTACAAAAACAGTTGATCCTTGGGCAGGTAGTTATCATGTAGAAAAACTTACTGAAGAAATTGCCAATAAAGCATGGGAGCTAATTCAAGAAGTTGAAGAATTAGGAGGAATGACCAAAGCTATTGAAAAAGGGATTCCTAAAATGCGTATAGAAGAAGCTGCAGCAAAAAAACAAGCAAAAATCGATAGTGGACAAGATGTTATTGTTGGTGTTAACAAATACCAATTAGAGCAAGAGGATCCTTTACATATTTTGGAGGTAGATAATGAAGCAGTTCGTCAATCTCAAATTGACAGACTAAACGACTTAAAATCGAAAAGAAACCAAGCTGAAGTAGATAAAACTTTAAGTGATTTAACTGAATCTGCCAAAACAGGTGAAGGAAATTTATTAGATTTAGCTGTAAAAGCTGCAAGAAACAGAGCTACATTAGGTGAAATTTCTGACGCCCTTGAAACCATTTTTGGACGTCATAAAGCAGTACATAAAACCATATCTGGCGTGTATAGTAAAGAAATAAAAGATGACGAATTATTTAAAAAAGCCACTGAGTTAGCCGATAAGTTTGCTGAATTAGAAGGACGTCGTCCTCGAATTATGATTGCTAAATTAGGACAAGACGGTCACGATCGTGGTGCTAAAGTAGTTGCTACTGGTTATGCTGATTTAGGTTTTGATGTAGATATAGGTCCTTTATTTCAAACACCACAGGAAGCTACAAAACAAGCTATAGAAAACGACGTACACATTTTAGGAATTTCATCGTTAGCTGCTGGACATAAAACATTAGTCCCTCAAGTAATTGCTGAACTTAAAAAATATGGACGTGAAGATATTATGGTTATTGTTGGTGGAGTTATTCCCGCACAAGATTACCAATTCTTGTTCGATGCTGGCGCTGTAGGTGTTTTTGGCCCTGGAACAAAAATAGCACAAGCCGCTATTGATATGCTAACCATTTTAATTGATAGTACCGAAGGATAACGGTTATGAAAATAAAATTCATTGATAGAAAAACAGGTAAAATAATTACCGAAACCCCTCCTGGAGAAGGGTACCTAAAATTGCTATACAACAACCCATTTGGTAAAATGGCTTTGTTACCATTGGTTAAACGTAAATTTTTATCATCATGGTATGGTAAACTCATGAACAAACCTAACTCTATTAACAAAATAAACAGTTTTGTTAGAGAGCTTCAAATTGACATGAGTGAAGCTGAAAAACCTTCGGAAGATTATATTTCTTTTAATGATTTTTTTTATCGAAAGTTAAAATCTGACGCCCGACCTATTGAAGAAGGTTTTGTTTCTCCTGGTGACGGGAAAATGTTAGCATTTAAAAAAATTTCAGACATTCATAATTTCTTTGTTAAAGGACGAAAATTCACCCTAGAAGAGTTTTTAGGCAATAAAGAACTAGCCACAAAACATAAAGACGATTCTTTAATTATACTTCGATTAGCCCCTAACGATTATCATAGATATCATTTTCCATACGACGGAACTCCTTCTGAAGTAACAAAAATTAAAGGACGCTATTTTTCAGTATCTCCTTACGCTTTAGCTGCTAACTTTACCAAAGTATTTTGTGAAAACAAAAGAGAATACTGCACTTTAAAAACACACGATAAGGGAGATATTATTATTGCCCCTGTAGGCGCCACCATGGTTGGAAGTATTATTGAAACCTACACACCAAATACTGAAGTAAAAAAAGGCGACGAAATGGGGTACTTTGCTTTTGGTGGTTCAACTATTGTATTGTTAGTTAATAGTTATAAAATTACTATTGATGAAGATATTTTAACCAATACCAAAAACAAGATGGAAACCTTTGTTAAAATGGGAGAGCGAATTGGAAATTAACCTTCATAAATTTAACATTTTACCTTTTAAAAATGATTGATTTCTTAGGGTGATTAACGCTTTAATCCGTAAATTTGCGTCGTTTTATACTTAGCAGATGTACTGATGAAAAAAATCTTAGATACCCTCTACTCTACCCGTTTAATGGCTGTATTATTTTTTGTTTTTGCCATTGCCATGGGAGTTGCCACTTTTATTGAAAACGACTACGGAACACAAACCTCAAAAGCATTAATCTATAATACTTGGTGGTTTGAGTTAATCATGGTGTTTTTTGTAATCAACTTTTTTGGAAACATTTTCAGATACCGATTATACAAAAAAGAAAAGTGGTCTGTACTATTATTTCATGTCTCTTTCCTTTTAATTTTAATAGGAGCAGGTATTACAAGATACATTAGTTATGAAGGTTTAATGGTTATTGATGAAGGAGAAACCACCAACCAATTCTATTCAGAACACACGTATTTAAATGTGATTATTGATAATAGCGAGTTTCAAAAAACGACCGCTAATAAATTATTACTTTCTGCTTGGGGAAGCAATTCTGCTAGTTTTACAGAAAATTTCCAGCCTCAAAAAGGCGGAAAAAACCATGAGGTTTCTTTTAACTTAGTGGATTACATACCTTGGTCCGAAACAAAAATGGTACCTGATGAAAACGGAGCAGAGCACTTGTTTTTAGTTGAAAGTTCTGACGGAAGCAGGCATGAACACTACGTTAAAAAAGGAACCATAGAAAATATTCATAATATTTTAGTTGGTTTTGAAGCGGAAGATAGAAATGCAGCCTCTATTAATTTCTTTTACGAAGATGGAAGTTTAAAAATGACTTCAAAAAATGATGGAGATTGGCTTCGAATGGCAGACCAAAAAAAAGGTTTAATAGTTAAAGACAGTGCACAACACTTTCAATTCTTAACACTTCATAATGTAAACGGGCTACAATTTGTTGTTCCAAAATCACCAGAAAAAGGAGAAATAAAAACTGTACGAGGTAAAAAAGACGATAAAAAATATGATACTGTAATTTTTGACGTTACTACAAACGGAGAAACTAAGCGTGTAGAGTTTTATGGAGGTAAATTTAATGTTGATAACCAACAACAATTCAGTATTGGAGAACTAAACTTTAGAGCTTGGTATGGCTCTAAACTATTAGAAACTCCTTTCAGCGTAAAACTAAATGATTTTCAACTAGAAAAATATCCTGGATCAGAAAGTGCTGCTGCTTATGCTAGTGAAGTTACAGTAATTGCTCCAGAAGAAACTTTTGATTATAGAATTTACATGAACCATATTTTAGATTATAAAGGATATAAATTCTTCCAATCTAGTTATAAAATTGAAGGGGAACACGAACAAACTCACCTATCGGTAAATCACGATTTTTGGGGAACTTGGATTACCTATATCGGTTATTTCTTATTATTCTTTGGTATGACTGCTGCATTATTTGTAAAAGGAACTCGTTTTCACGATTTAAAACAATCGTTAGTTAAAATCCGTAATAATAAAGCAAAATTATCAGTAATTGCTTTATTCATTTCTTTAGCTGGATTTAGTCAACACAAACAACACCAGCCTAATCAAATTACTGAAGCGCAAATTGATTCTATTTTAATTGCTAACAAAGTAAATAATGAACATGCCGATTTATTCAGCTCTTTAGTAATTCAAGATGCTGGCGGACGTATGAAACCTGCACATACTTTTGCTTCGGAATTGGTTAGAAAAGTAGCCCATGTTGATAAATTTAAAGACATGGATCCTAGCCAAATTTTACTTTCAATTACTGAAAGTCCGATGCTTTGGTTAAATGTTCCTTTTGTTTATTTGGAAGAAGGAAACACACAAGTTAGAGAACTTTTAGGAGTTGACAAAGATGCTGAATATGCACGTTTTATTGATTTTTACAATCCTGATGGCTCTTCTAAAATCAGTAAACTTGTTGTTGAAGCTGAGAAGAAAAAAATTCAAAATAAATTTGAGAAAGACATCATAAAAATTGAACGTAGAGTTTGGTTATTATCGCAAGCCTTAGGAGGAGGAATGTTACGTATTTACCCTATTCCTAACGATGAAAACAACAAATGGGTTTCGCAACCAGAAACATTACAAGCCAATTTTAAAGGAACAGACTCTGTATTTGTACGTCAGTCGTTGCCTGTGTACTTACAATTATTACAAGCTTCAAAAAAATCTGGAGACTATACTGAAACCAACAAAGTTTTAGACGGAATTAAGAAATTTCAACGAAAATTTGGTGCGGACGTTATTCCTGCAAAAGATAAAATTGATTTAGAAATTGCTTATAACAAACTAAACATCTTCGTAAAACTTTCGAAGTACTACGGATATGTAAGTTTACTTTTAATTGTATTTGTTTTCTTACAAATTTTTAACAACAAACCATGGGTTAACAAGGTTGTAAAAGTATTAATAGGTATTGTTATCTTCCTTTTTGTTTTCCATGTATTAGGATTAACAGCACGTTGGCTCATTAGTGGTAATGCTCCGTGGAGTAACGCTTATGAATCTATCATTTTTGTTGGACTAGCTACCATGTTATTTGGATTAATCCTAGGAAAAAAATCTTCATTAACCATTGCTGCCACGACATTTTTAGTTTCAGTAATATTAATGTTTGCTCACCAAAACTGGTTAGATCCTGAAATTGCCAATTTACAACCTGTACTAAACTCATGGTGGTTATATGTACATGTATCTGTAATCGTTGCAAGTTACGGTCCGTTTGCCATGGGAATGATTTTAGGAATCTTCTCTTTATTCTTAATCATTTTCACCAATGAAAAGAATAAAAAGAAAATGGACTTACATATAAAAGAGTTAACAGTAATTAATGAAATGGCTTTAACAGTAGGTTTGGTTATGCTTACTATTGGAAACTTTTTAGGTGGTATGTGGGCTAATGAAAGTTGGGGACGCTACTGGGGTTGGGATCCTAAAGAAACATGGGCGTTAATTTCAATTATGGTATATGCTTTTGTATTGCACATGCGATTAATTCCTGGATTAAGAGGAAGATTTACTTTCAACCTATGGTCTATTATCGCTTTTGCAGCTATTATGATGACTTATTTTGGGGTAAACTTCTACTTATCAGGACTACACTCTTATGCAAGTGGAGACAAAGTAATAACTCCTACCTCTGTATATTATTCTGTAGCTTTTGTAGCTGTTTTAGGAATTGCTGCTTGGGTTAAGAACAAAAAGTATTACAAGAAATAAGTTGACAGTTTTTCTGTTAAAAAAATGTATTTTTGCAAACCGATAAAAAGAAAAGACAATTATGTTCAATAAAAATATAAAATTAGTTCTAGCTGCTTTAATAACAGTATGGTCTGTGTACGAGTTTACACAAGGACATATAATGAATGGAATATCAATACTTTTACTTGCTGGATTATTTATTTTATTTTACTTCAAAAACGAATTTATTCTTTTAGCTTTTTTACAGCTTCGTAAACAAAACTTTACAGGAGCTCAAAAATGGTTAGGATACATTAAAAACCCTTCTGCTGCTTTAACCAAAAAACAAGAAGGGTATTACAATTACCTACATGGTATTATGCTATCTCAAACTAACATTACACAAGCCGAAAAATATTTAAAAAAGGCTGTTAAGTTAGGCTTAGCTATGGACCATGATTTGGCCATGGCTAAATTACAATTAGCAGGAATAGCAATGACTAAACGTAGAAAAAGAGAAGCTACAAATTTAATGGCAGAAGCCAAGAAATTAGATAAACACGGGATGCTTAAAGAGCAAATGCAAATGATGAAACAACAGATGAAGAAAATTTAATTCTTCAATTACTTGCTCATTTTATATTTTGTATCTTTATTTGTTAACAAAAATACACAATGATTAAGAGTCTATTTTTAAAAGCTTTTGACAGATATGCTTCTCGGTGGGTTGTTTTAATTATAGATATCTTTTTAGTTTGTATCTCTTTTGTTTTAGCCTACACAGTTCGCTTTAATGCGAGTTTGAACTTTGAAGTAGAAAAACTATTCTATCAAATTCCTTTCATTGCTTTTATTGCTCTTATCAGTTTTCTTACTGTTGGTTCTTACAAAGGAATTGTCCGTCATACAGGAACAAGAGATGCCTTTAATGTTTTTATTGGTGTAACCTTACTTTTTATTATTACTACAAGCCTTGTATTAATTAATAACCTTTTAAAAGTAGTTCCAAATTTTACGATTCCGAAATCAATACTTATTATTCATTATTTGATTTCTGTACTTGTACTAGTAATTAGCCGATTCATTTTTAAAGCTTTTTATGAAATTGTTTCTACAGAATTAAAATCAATCACCAATGTTTTGATTTATGGCGCTGGAGACTCTGGACTAATTACTTATGGAGCTTTAAACAGAGATACCAAAAACAAATATGAAGTTATTGGTTTTATTGATGATGATCCGAAGAAAATTGGCAAAAAGCTAGATAGAATAAAAATATACAGCAAGAAAGTAATCAATAAAAACTTCATACAAGACAAGCAGATTGATGAAATTATTATTTCTATTCAAAATATAAAATCTGAAAAACTTTTATACTTAACTGATAAATTACTAGAACTAGGTGTTCAGGTAAAAATTGTCCCTCCTTTATCTAAATGGATTGATGGCGACTTGAAAGCCAATCAGATTAAACAAGTTAAAATTGAAGATTTATTAGATAGAAAACCAATCTCTATCGACAATCCAATTGTTAAAAGAGAAGTAAACGATAAAGTTATTTTAGTCACAGGTGCTGCTGGATCAATAGGTTCAGAAATTTCACGCCAATTAAGTGTTTATAATCACAAACATTTGATTTTAGTAGATCATGCTGAATCTCCTTTATACGATCTTCAACAAGAACTTATTCAAAAAGATTGTAAAAATTTCACTTGTATTGTAGCGGATGTTAGAGATGAAGTTAGGATGAATGAAATTTTTGAAGAATTCAAACCCCAAAAAGTTTTTCATGCGGCAGCCTACAAACATGTTCCTTTAATGGAAATGAGTCCCTACGAAGCTGTAAGAATAAATATTGGAGGAACAAAAAACATTGCTGACTTAGCCATAAAACACAATGTTGAACGCTTTGTTATGGTATCAACCGATAAAGCAGTTAACCCCACTAATGTTATGGGAGCCACAAAACGCGTTGCTGAGATGTATATAAGCTGTTTAAGCAATTCTAACAATCATACAACAAAATTTACAACTACGCGTTTTGGTAACGTATTAGGCTCTAATGGCTCTGTTATACCTCTTTTTAAACGTCAAATTGAAAATGGCGGACCTTTAACGGTTACTCATAAAGACATTACCCGATATTTTATGACGATTCCTGAAGCGTGTCGATTGGTTTTAGAAGCTGGAACTATGGGTAATGGTGGAGAGATTTACATTTTCGACATGGGTAAATCTGTAAAAATATATGATATCGCTAAAAGAATGATTCATTTATCAGGCTTACAATTCCCTGATGATATTGATATAAAAATAACTGGTCTTCGTCCTGGTGAAAAACTGTATGAAGAACTCTTGGCTGATGGTGAAAACACCACTCCTACCTATCATGAAAAAATTATGATTGCTAAAAACCAAGAAATAGATCATGCTACTATTGCTGAGAAAATTACTGACTTGTGCCAATCAAATAAGTCACATAACAATCATAATACGGTACAGTTGATTAAGGAAATAGTTCCTGAATATATATCTAACAATTCTGTCTACGAAAAATTAGACATCAATACCAAAAATTAAATTAGTACTTTCGCAAAAATTTTAATCAATGCAAAGAATTAAAAAAATTGTTTTAGCTATTATTGTATTAACTATAACTTCTTGTGCTTCAAGAAAAGAGATAGTTTATTTTCAAAAAGATCAAGTTGATCAATCGAAAACAAACACAACTTATAAAACTGTTTTTAAAGCTGATGATTTGCTTCAGATCACTGTTTCTGCTCTGAACTCTGAGGCTGTAAAACCCTTTAACTTACAAACTGTTAGTTATTCTCTTTCTACTGACAGTCCTACTGGAAGACCACAACAACAAACCTACCTTATTGACAATGAAGGATTCATAGACTTCCCTGTACTAGGAAGATTGAAATTAGCTGGATTATCTAGAACAGAAGCTATCGAATTGTTAAAAAACAAGTTGTCACCTGATTACGTTAAAAATCCTACCATAAATATTAAAATCACTAACTTTTCAATTACCGTATTAGGTGATGTTAAAATGCCAGGGAGATTTACCATACCAAATGAACGAATTTCAGTATTAGAAGCTGTTGGTTTAGCGGGTGATTTAAACATGTCAGGAATTAGAACGATTGAAGTTAAAAGAGAGGAAAATAACGAAATAAAGAGTTATAAGTTAGATTTACGCTCTAACAAGGTTTTCAACTCTCCTGCTTATTATTTACAACAGAATGATGTGGTTTATGTAGAACCTAACAGATCTTCATCTCAAGATGCAGCCTATAATAAAAACACAGGTCTTTTTATTTCTTTAGGTTCCGTAGTCATTTCATTAATTTCAATCCTTACAAGATAAAATTGCTATGAGCAACGAACAATATTCTCCACAGTTAGAAGAAAACGACACAATTAATATTAGAGCTGAATTAGAAAAATACTTAATTCATTGGAAATGGTTTGCTTTAGGTGTATTATTAACACTAATAGGTGCTTTTTTATTTTTACGATACAGCACTCCTAAATACAGCGCTGCTACTACCATTTTAATAAAAAATGATAAACAAGGTGGTATTTCAGAAGAACTTGCCGCTTTTGAAGATTTAGGAATTGTTGGTGGTTCTAGTAAAAATATTGATAATGAGATTGAAATTATAAAATCTCGTAAACTTATCAATGACGTTATTCAAACTTTAAATTTAAACATTAGTTACCTAACTGAGGGTAGAATTAAAGAATCTGAAGTTTATAAAAATAGCCCTATTATTTTCACTCAAATTGATTCTTCATCTACAGCTTTACATGAAGTTGATACTACTTTTAATGTTGAAGTTTTATCAGCAGACAGGTTTCGTTTGAAAGATATAAATGGTTATATTATTTCTGAAAATGAATTCAGTAAAACTATAGAAAGCACTACTTTAGGGAGTTTTAAAATTGAAAAATCTTCAGTATTTAAAGACGAAAAAACTGGAAATGCTGTAAAAATAGTTGTGCGCCCTATAAATAAAGTGATTGATGGTTACCAACAAGCAATTAACATCGCTCCTATTAGTAAAAAATCTAGTGTTTTAAAATTATCCTTACAATCTTCTATAAAAGAAAAAGCAGAAGACATCTTAGATGAGTTGGTTAGACAGTATAATTTAGATGCTATTAATGATAAAAAAGAAGTTTCAGAAAAAACAAATAATTTTATTTCAGAACGCCTAAGTAATGTTGCTTCAGAACTCGGGAGACTTGATGATAATGTTAAGACTTTTAAGGATAAAAATAACATAACTGATATCGAATCTGAAGCTCAATTAGCTTTGCAAACTAATACAGAAAATCGCAAAAAATTAATTGAAGCATCTACAGAATTAAGCCTAGCAAAATCATTAAACAAAGAGTTAGATAACAATGATTATTTACCTGCTAACTTAGGTTTATCGGATTCAAATATTGGAAGTTCTATAAATGAGTACAACCAGTTAATGGCTCAACTAAAACGTTTAGAGAAAAGTGCTGGATCAAAAAACACTGTACTTATAAATGTTCAAGAAAACCTAGCTAGTTTAAGAAGTTCTTTAAAAAGAAGTCTTGAAAATACTGTTAGATCTTTACAGATAAAAGTAGGTAGCTTACAGCGTGAAGCTAACCGATTTGATACTAAAATTTCTTCTATCCCTACAAAAGAAAGAGAGTTTTTAGATATCGCTAGACAAAAAGAAATTATTGCAGGTTTGTATTCTTACTTATTAAAGAAAAAAGAAGAAACGGCTATTTCATTAACCGCAACGGCAGTTCCTAATGCTAAAATTATTGATAAAGCTTATGGTTCTGATATTCCTGTGAGTCCTAAGAAAAAAATTATTTATTTGGCGGCTTTATTACTGGGTTTAATCATTCCTTTCATTTTCATTTACTTAAGAGATTTATTAGACACTAAAGTTCATACAAGAAAAGATATTGCAGATTTAACCTCAATCCCTTTCTTAGGAGATATTCCTCATTCTGATTCAAAAGAAAAGATTGTCATCAATTCTAGTGCTCGTTCTGGTACTGCTGAAGCTTTCAGATTAATAAGAACGAACCTTGATTTTATGCTTTCTAGCAAAGATGAAAATAAAGGTAAAGTAATTTTTGTAACCTCTACCACTAGTGGAGAAGGTAAATCGTTTACTTCTATTAACTTAGCTGCTTCTCTATCTTTATCTGGAAAAAAAGTTGTACTTGCCGGATTAGACTTAAGAGCTCCTAAAATTACAGAATACCTTGAACTTCCTGAAAGAAAAGGTGTTACAAATTATATTACAGATGATAGTATTACGATAGATTCATTGAAGTTTTCTATTGATGAAATCCCTAACTTAGATATTATCTCTTCGGGAGCTATTCCTCCTAACCCAGCTGAACTGCTAATGACTGAAAAGGTAGAACGTTTATTCGCTGAGTTAGAAGCAGATTACGATTATGTAATTATAGATACTGCGCCTGTTAGCCTGGTTACAGACACTTTATTAATTGCTAAGTACTCAGATCTTGTTATGTATGTAGCTAGAGCTAATTATTTAGACAAACGAATGTTAATTGTTCCGCAAACCTTATATAAAGACAAAAAATTACCTAACCTAGCAATCATCTTAAATGACACAGACTTAAAACGTGGTTATGGATATGGTTACGGTTATGGTTATGGCTACGGTTACGGTGCAAACGAAGAAGACAATAAACCTTGGTATAAAAAAATATTTAGTTAATTTCTAATGACTAAATAAAAAAGGAAGCTATTTAAGCTTCCTTTTTTTGTATAAACTTTTTATTGTTATTTAATAAATGTTCTATTTGATTTTTTACTTTAACATTCCCAATTTTTTGAAGAAGTTTTAAATGATTATGATGATGGGTATCTGTTCCTACAAAATCATACATACTTTCACTTAATAACTTCTGAGCTGTTTTTTGTACGCCTTTTCCATATTGTTCTGTTAACGACAATAAATTCAATTGAAAAACACAACCTGCTTTTTTTAATTTATAAAAGTTCTGAAAATCGCCATGATAAAAATTATAGCGTTCTGGATGTGCTAAAACAGGTTTATACCCTTTTAACTGAATTTCGAACAAGATGTCATATAAGTTATACGGAGCATTGAAGTAAGACATTTCAACTAATATATAATTATCTTTTAATGTTAAAATATCATCTGCTTTTAATCGCTCTACAAAACGTTCATCCATCATATATTCAGCAGCAGCATTTATATTTACATCACTAAATCCTTGCTTTTTCAACTCAATTCTCACCTCTTCTAGCTTAATCTTTATCGTTTCAGAAGAATTCGGATATACATCTCCCAAAACATGAGGTGTAGTTATAAAGTTTTTAATTCCGTAAGAATACATCTTAGAAATTAACGAAATTGAATGCTCTAAATCTTTAGCCCCATCATCAATCCCTGGTAACAAATGTGAGTGAATGTCTACAAAACCATCTGGAAAAACTTCATGTAATGGAAGTTCCTTTTTCTTGAAAAAAAACATAATAATGCAAAATATCTATTTAACTACAAAAATAAACGAATAATGTATATCATGTAGTATCAAAACCCATTCCTTTTTTAGTTCAAGATAAAATTAATTGCTGTCATCTCATTATGATGCTATATCTTTGGGCTGTAACAGACGAATAATATGATTTTAATTGCTGATGGCGGCTCTACAAAAGCTGATTGGATTGCGCTTAACAATGACAAAAAAGAAGTTTTTAGAACTACTTCTTTAGGCTTGAACCCTTCTGTATTAACAGAAGAAGAAATGCTCCGTACGATTAATAGTACAGAAGAATTACTTTTAATACAAAATGAAGTGCAGCAAATTCATTTCTACGGAGCCGGTTGTGGTAGCCCTAAAGCTGCGGAAAATTTACAGCACATTTTAAAATCAGTTTTTAAGAAAGCTACCGTTTTTGTTTCTGAAGACACGCTAGCTGCTGTTTACGCTAGTTCTGGAAACAATCCTGGTATTGTATGTATATTAGGAACAGGCTCTAATAGTTGTTATTTTGATGGTAAAGAAATGATTACTACTGCTCCTTCTCTTGGTTATACACTAATGGATGAAGCTAGTGGGAATTACTTCGGGAAGCAATTGCTACGTGATTATTACTATAAAAAAATGCCTAAAAAAATAGCTACTGCATTTAAAAGTTCTTTTGAATTAGATACAGATGTTGTAAAAATGAACTTGTACAGAAAACCCTATCCAAATATGTATTTAGCTTCATTCGCTCGATTTATGTTTGAATATAAAGAAGAAAAATACATCCGAAAAATGATAAAAAAAGGGTTTCAAAACTTCTTTTACTACAGAATTCTTCCTTTTGAAAAAGACTCAAAAACTCCTATTTATTTTATAGGTTCTATTGCCTACTATTTTAGAGATATCTTAGAAAAAGTGGCCGCAAAAAATAAACTAGTCATTACTGATGTTATCCAACGTCCTATTGATAACTTAGTAGAATTTCATAGAAACAACACCTTTTAACAAAACTCAACTACTCTTTCAAGAGCCATTCCTCTTGATCCTTTTACTAAAATTGTACTCTTATTTATAGGGTTAAATTTCAAATACTCTGCTAACTCTGAAAAAGTTTTGAACTTTTTGAAGTCTGTAGTGGTTTTGTTAAAGTTTTCTCCTACTAAGAATACGTTGTTGAAATTAAGTTCTTTTGCTATGTTAACAATATTTTGATGCTCTGTTGAACTATAGGCTCCCAATTCAAACATATCGCCTATAATAATTGTTTTATAGGTAGCTTTTAGTGCTTTAAAACTCTCTAAAGCAGCTTTCATACTAGTTGGATTCGCATTATACGCATCTAAAATTATGGTGTTACTCTCTGTCTTAATAACTTGTGATCTGTTATTTGACGGAATATAACTTTCAATTGCTTCTTTAATCTGTTCTGAATTAACCTCAAAATAGTTACCTATCGTAATGGCTGCTGAAATATTCGCAAAATTATATGCTCCTATTAAATTGCTTGTTATTGTTTTATTTTGGTAAGAAAATCGGACTAACGGATCTGCCTCTAAATACTTAATATCATCGCTAAACCATACACTATCCATACCTTTGGTACGCTCTATCTGTTTAGCATCCTTAGGATTGACGATTACTTTTTTGTTATGTTTTCTAAGATAATCATACAGTTCAGATTTTGCTTTTACCACGCCTTCTAGCGAACCAAAACCTTCTAAATGTGCACTTCCAAAATTAGTTATATATCCATAATCAGGTGCTGCGATTTCTGATAGAAAAGCAATTTCTTTGTGATGATTCGCTCCCATTTCTACGATACCAATTTCAGTATCTCTGTTCATTGACAATAGAGTCAATGGAACACCAATATGATTGTTCAAATTTCCTACGGTAGCAGTCGTCTTATACTTTGTTGAAAGTACCGCATTGATTAGTTCTTTGGTTGTTGTTTTACCGTTACTTCCTGTCAACGCAATAATAGGTAACCCTAATTGATTACGATGGTAATTCGCCAGCTTTTGAAGCGTTTCTAAAACATCGTCTACCAGAATAGTCTTTTCAGAAGTATTGTATGCTGCTTCATCAATTACAGCGTAAATCGCTCCGTTCTCAATAGCTTCCTCAGCAAATTTATTTCCATTAAAATTCTCTCCTTTCAAGGCAAAGAATATCGTGTTTTGTCTAATATTTCTGGTATCAGTATCAACCAACCCATGAATGCTATATAAATGGTATAAGTCTTCTATCTTCATATTGTAAAAATAAAAAAACCTCATTGAGATTCAATGAGGTTTTTTCTATAATTAAAACTGTACTTATTTTATTTTATCTGGTGTTGCGGTCTTTCTTTTGTTTAACACCATTGGTCCCATTTTGTCAGTAGCACATCTAAATCCGATGTAGTTAGTTGCCATATATTCTGGGAAATATCTTCTTTGGGCAGGATCTAACCAATATTCTCTATCAGCCCAAGAACCTCCTTTGTACACTCTAGACTTATCACTAATCAACGTAGTTCTTCTCTTATCGTCATATTTGTAATTCTCAATAGCATTTCCTAAAGAATCTACTTCTGCTTCTGGTTTTTGAGGAGAGTTATACATTCTAGAAGAACGATCTAGTTGATCTTTATCTAATCCGTAGAACTTAGAAGAAGCTTGATCTCCATCTCCTAAACTAGAGTTATTCGCTAAATTATAGTTTCTTCTCATGTAAGTATCTTCCTTAGTAATTGGAATATACTTCACACTTCCTGGTAAGTCTTTAGGAACGATTCTTCCATTTTCTAAAGTATCATACTCTACTTCTCCATCTCCAACGATTACAACTTTACCTTCTTCGTTAATTAACTTCTTCGTAAAGATATTTCCTCTAAAATAGTTGAAGTCATTTGCTTCTGAATCGATAATTGGTCTGTATACATCTTCAACCCACTCAGCAACGTTACCAGACATATCGTATAAACCGAATGCGTTTGGAGGGTAACTTCTTACTGCGTTAGGAATATCGGAACCATCACTACTCCATCCAGCAATACCACTATAGTCTCCTTTTCCTTGCTTAAAGTTCGCTAACTGATCTCCTCTTCTACGCTTATCTCTATCACGTGTATATTTTCCACTCCACGCATATTTTTTTCTACCTCTAATGTTGTTATACTCGCGGTTTTCAAAAATAGCTTTTGCAGCGTATTCCCATTCAACTTCTGTAGGAAGTCTGAATTTCTGTGCTAAAATACCATCAGAAGAAGTTACTTGTCTTCCAGTAAACGATCCTTTAGCCGGTTTTGGCTCTCCTTTTACTCTTGGTACAGGAATACCTTTCTTATAGATAGTAGAATCACCATCAAAAATTGCATACGGATCTGTTAAATATGTATCAGTATCAAAATTATTTTGTCCTTTAAAACTTAATGAATCTTCTTTAAAGATATTTTTAATCACACCTTTATCCATTAATATTTTTAAATTCAACGCATTTGTACGCCATTTACAGTATTTATTAGCTTGAATCCAGCTAACACCAACCACAGGATATTCTGCATACGATGGGTGACGTAAATAACTTTCAGATAATAAGTTTGTGTTTCCTAAACCTTTTCTCCAAACTAAGGTGTCTGGTAAGATTGAAGGGTAAATATCTTTAAATTGTGGGTCTTCTGGAGGAAATACATCTTTGGTATATTGCATAAATAACCCATACTCTGCATTGGTTACCTCTACTTCATCCATATAAAAAGAACGTACGTGCATTTTTTGAGGCGTCGTATTCCAATCAAACATTACGTCGTCTTGTACTAGTCCCATAGTAAAGGTACCACCTTCAATATGAACCATTCCTGGGGGAACATTTTTACCTTCTTTGTACTTCCCTTTTAAATAACCACCATAACTAGGATCATTAAAGTTCCAACCAGTTAGAGAGGACTTACTTGAACCACTCACTCCATTACTCTTACAAGAAGTAACAAGCAAGCCGGTGATCGCTAATAAACTAAATAATTTTAACGTACTTTTCATGTATTTTAAACTGTTTTTAAGGGTGTCGCAATTTACAATATTTCTAATTTCTTACAACTAATTTAGTTACAAATTCTCTTTTTGCAACCTTAACCTCGCTAGATTACAAACGATGTATTTTCAACTTTAGTATTACGAATCTAAGAAAAAGATTAAAATAACAACCGTTAAAAATTTATTATTTCAAATATGATAAAAGATAAATCAAAGGTAGTCTATATAATATATTCTCTGTCTTATCGTTAATGTAGTTACAGAAAAGTAATCCAAAATAACATTTTTACTGTCAAAGTATACATAAAACCCCGATAATCCTTCAATTAAAATTATATATTTGCTAAACAATTAACCAAATTTTTTACATGAAAAAATTATCGATCGTATTATTTTTTGTGTGCTTTACCCTTCAAAACAAAGTACAAGCCCAAAATGAAACATCAATAAATACAACGGCAATGCCTTTTTTATTGATTACACCCGATGCTAGAGCTGGTGGCATGGGAGACATTGGTGTTGCAACATCTTCTGATGCTTTCGCTATTTTTCACAACCCAGCAAAAACTGCTTTTAATCAAAATAAAATTAGTGTTGGTGTTAATTACACTCCTTGGCTTAGAAACCTTACCGATGATATTTTTGTAGGTGGAGGTTCCTATGTTAGTAGGTATAGTGAAAAATCTGCTTGGGGAATAAACTTAAAATATTTTTCTTTAGGAGAAGTAGCATTATATGACTTAGGAGGTATTTCTAACGGCGCAGAAAACCCTAATGAATTAGCCATTACAGGAATTTATTCGTTAAAACTAAGTGAAACCTTCTCTATGGGTATCGGTCTTAAATATATACATTCTAATTATAAAATTAGAAGTACTGATTCTAATTTAAACGCTGTTAATTCTTTTGCAGTTGATATTTCTGGATATTACCAATCAAAAGAGGCAAACTATGGTAATTTTAATGGTCGTTACCGATTAGGGTTTAACATAGCCAACATAGGACCTAAAGTAGAGTACACCCCTGGAGTACCAAACTTTATCCCCACCAACGCTAAAATTGGGGGTGGATTCGATTTTATTTTTGATGATTTAAACATCTTAGGATTGAATTTAGAATTCACTAAACTATTGGTACCTTCTAACCCTAATTCAGATAGAGGGTGGTTTGAAGGAATGTATACTTCTTTAGGAGATAGAAGCTTTGAAGAAGAACTACAAGAAACTACTTGGGCTATTGGTGCTGAATATTTGTACAATAATTCTTTTGCTTTAAGAACAGGATATTTCCATGAGAGCCCAAAAAAAGGGCAACGCCAGTACTTTACCTTGGGGGCAGGTTTTGCTACCAAAGATTTTAACATTGACTTATCCTACTTAATCAATACAGCAGAGGTAAACAACCCGTTAGAAAACACCTTACGTTTTTCTCTTTCTTTTGATTTAGGAGAACTTTATGAAATTTACTAAAACTCGTATTTTTTTTATAAATTCGTATCAGAATACAAAAGCAGTCTACACGACTGCTTTTTTTGACTAATTTATTCACTATGAAGAAAATTAATGTAACCACCTCCGCTACGTTGTTTGATGATATCTCTCAACTGTCAGCCGAAGATACTTTCTTATTAGAAAAAGCAGTTGAAGCTAGACAAAAAGCCTATGCTCCTTACTCAAAATTTAATGTAGGAGCTGCTTTACTTCTTGATAATGGAGAAATCATTTTAGGAAACAATCAAGAAAGCGCAGCCTACCCCTCAGGTATGTGTGCTGAGCGTGTTGCTATTTGGAAAGCAGGTTCTGAGTATCCAAACATGAAGGTAAAAAAGATAGCCATTACTGCTGCTTCTGAAAACTCTATAGTCAACAAACCTGTTGGCCCTTGTGGTGCTTGCCGCCAAACGTTATCAGAATATGAAATCAATCAAAAACAACCGATTCAAATACTATTTATGGGAGAAGTTGGGCAAATTGTAAAAACAGAATCTTTGCTTTCATTATTACCATTTTCTTTTGATAGTTCTTATTTATAAAGTACTTAAACATCAAAATCATAAAAAAGATGATTCCTAATTTCTAAAAAAATAATTTAATCCTATTTTTTTAAGAATCTAACAAATCTTTAAAATTGACTATAAATAAAAAGGTTATCGTCAATAAAAATGCTTTATTTGTAATTACTCAACCCTAAAAAATCATTTATTTCAATGAAATTATCAGTAATTACAGGAACAGGTTCATTCATTCCATCTATCAAAAAGGAAAATACTAACTTTAACAATCATGTATTTTTAAATGCAGATGGAACCTCTTTTGATAATCCTAACCCTATAATTATTGAAAAATTCAAATCCATTACTGGTATTGAAGAGCGTCGCTATGCAAAAGATGAAAATAAAGCCTCTGATTTAGGGTATTTTGCAGCCAAAAAAGCCATTGAAGATGCCAATATTAATCCAGAGGAATTAGACTACATCATTTTTGCACATAATTTTGGGGATGTAAAAAAAGACGCTATTCAAAGTGATATTCTCCCTAGTTTGGCTACTCGTGTAAAGTATTTACTCCAAATTGAGAACCCAAATTGTGTTGCTTACGACATTTTATTTGGTTGCCCTGGTTGGGTGGAAGGCGTAATTCAAGCACAAGCTTTTATCAAAGCTGGTATCGCTAAAAAATGTTTAGTCATTGGTGGTGAAACCTTATCGAGAGTCGTTGACATAAATGACCGTGACTCTATGATTTATAGTGATGGTGCTGGGGCATGTATTGTTGAAGCTACCGATAAAAATGACAGTGGAATTTTAAGTCATGCTTCACAAACCTTCACCAAAGATGAAGCTTATTATTTATTCTTCGGAAATTCAAACGATAAAAGCAAAGACAAAGATGTTCGTTACATTAAAATGCACGGACGCAAAATTTATGAGTTCGCTTTAAATAATGTACCTAAAGCTATGCAAACTGCTTTAGATAAAAGCGGAGTTTCAATTGATGATGTTAAAAAAGTTTTCATTCATCAAGCAAACGAAAAAATGGATGAAGCCATCATCAAACGTTTTTATCGTCTGTATAAGAAACCAATTCCTGAAGGAGTTATGCCTATGAGTATTCATAAATTAGGTAATAGTTCCGTAGCAACCGTCCCTACTCTACTTGATTTGGTATTAAAAGGAAATATTGAAAACCAAGAAGTAAAAAAAGGGGATGTCATCATTCTTGCCTCTGTCGGAGCAGGTATGAATATTAACGCAATTGTTTACAAGTATTAAAGTTTCTTAAACAGTAAGAATTTCTTCTTAAATATTCTCGCAAATCTAAAATGTAAGTACTATTTTTGCGCATGCAACAACACAACGTACTTATATTAGATTTCGGATCGCAATACACGCAGTTAATTGCGCGCCGTGTAAGAGAATTAAACATCTATTGTGAAATTCACCCTTACAACAAAATACCACAAAATTTAAACGATTTTAAAGCTGTAATCCTTTCTGGAAGTCCGTCATCGGTTCGTTCAGAAGAAGCTCCACATCCAGATTTATCTGAAATAAGAGGTAAAAAACCTTTATTGGCGGTTTGCTATGGAGCACAATACTTAGCACATTTTTCTGGCGGATTGGTAGCACCTTCCAACACTCGTGAGTATGGTAGAGCTAACTTATCTTTCATTAAAGAAGGTGAAGAATTCTTTAAAGGAATTTCTGAAGGAAGTCAAGTTTGGATGAGTCATTCAGACACCATCAAAGAATTACCTACTGGAGGATCCTTATTAGCCAGCACGCACGATGTTGAAAATGCAGCTTATAAGATTGAAGGTGAAACTACCTATGCAATACAATTCCACCCAGAAGTATATCATTCTACTGACGGTAAACAATTATTACAAAACTTTTTAGTTACTATAGCTGGAGTTGCTCAAACTTGGACACCAGATTCATTTGTTGATGAAACTGTTGCTGAGTTAAAAGCTAAAATAGGTAATGATAAAGTTGTTTTAGGATTATCTGGAGGAGTAGATTCTACCGTAGCTGCTGTTTTATTACACAAAGCTATTGGAAGCAATTTACACTGTATTTTCGTAAACAACGGATTATTACGTAAAAATGAATTTACCGACGTATTAAAACAATACGAAGGTATGGGATTAAACGTTAAAGGAGTAGATGCTTCGGCACGCTTTTTGGGCGAGTTAGCTGGATTAAGTGACCCAGAAGCAAAACGTAAGGCTATCGGTAAAGTTTTTATCGATGTTTTTGACGATGAAGCACACCAAATAGAAGATGCAAAGTGGTTAGCACAAGGAACGATTTATCCAGATGTAATTGAATCAGTTTCTGTAAACGGTGGACCATCAGCAACGATTAAGAGTCACCATAACGTAGGTGGTTTACCAGATTTCATGAAGTTGAAAGTAGTAGAGCCTTTACGTATGATTTTTAAAGATGAAGTTCGTCGTGTAGGTGCATCTATGGGAATTGACCCAGAACTATTAGGTCGTCATCCTTTCCCTGGTCCTGGTTTAGCTATCAGAATCTTAGGTGATATTACCGCTGAGAAAGTTCGTATTTTGCAAGAAGTCGACGCAGTGTTTATCAACGGATTAAAAGAAAGCGGATTGTACGATAAAGTATGGCAAGCAGGTGCTATTTTATTACCAGTAAACTCAGTTGGAGTGATGGGTGATGAAAGAACCTACGAAAAAGTAGTTGCGTTAAGAGCAGTTGAAAGTACCGATGGTATGACCGCTGATTGGGTAAATTTACCTTATGAGTTTTTACAGAAAACATCAAATAAAATAATAAATAATGTAAAAGGTGTTAATAGAGTTGTGTATGACATTAGCTCTAAACCACCAGCAACAATTGAATGGGAGTAACCCACTATTAAATTAAAAATAAAAAAAGAGTAGATGAAGAAATTACAGTTTTTACTATTAGTTTGTATCTTAACTTTCACCATTTCTTGCGGACAGCAAAAACGTTATGTATCGTATAAAGTTCAAGAAGGCGAAACGATGCGCGACATTGCTGATCGTTTGGATATGAAAACAAAAGATTTATTACGTTTAAATCCTGATGTTAGCAGACGTCCAGAAGCAAATACGGTAATTGTAATTCCAAATCCTAAGCTTAAAAATAGTACTTCTACATCTACTCCTTCTTCAGAAGAAGAACCAACCACTATTGAAACTATTGAGGATTCAACTTCCGAACCTGAAGAAAATGATACTGTTTATCAACAAACCATTATTGAGTACGAAACTCATGAGGTACAAAAAGGTGAAACCGTATACCGAATCACTAAACAGTATGGAATTACCAAAGACGACTTACTTAAATACAACCCTGAATACACCAATATTGAAAGTAACAATTTGAGTATTGGTCAAGTATTAAAAGTCAAAGAAATTAAGAAAACGATTACTATTGACAAAGAAGAGGTTTTAGCAAAATTTTTAACCCACACGGTTAAAAGCAAAGAAACCATGTATGGTTTAACACGTTTTTACAATGTTTCAAAAGAAGAAATTTTACGTTTAAATCCTGAATATCCTGATTTAGCAGATAACAAACTATCAATAGGTCAATTATTAAAAATAAAACCTATTGAAGAAGTAAACGAAGCTGAAAATTATACTTTTTACAAAGATTTTATCGAAGAAGATACTTCTATCAACTTAGCTATCTTACTTCCTTTTAGAGCAGATGAGTATGTAGAAAAATCAAGTAAAGATATTTTTGAAAAAAATCAATTAGCAAACATGGTAACGGATTTTTATATGGGTGCAGAAATCGGTATTGATTCTATCAAAAAACAAGGAGTGAACATAGATGTTAATGTTTTTGACACTGGTAACAGAGGTAAAAACATTAATACCATTCTAAATGAAAACAAACTAGAAAATGTTGATGTAGTTATTGGTCCTTTTTACTCAGACAAAGCTGAAGTTGTTGCAAAAGGAGTGAATGTTCCTGTTATATTCCCTCATTATTCTAATAATCAAGAAAAATTTTCTTCTTCTAAATTGGTAAAAACAGCTCCTGAAAAAAGCAGGTATACTAATTATTTAACCTCTTATTTAAAGGACAGTTATAAAGATCAAGAGATTTTTGTTGTTGGAGATGACAAAAATGAATCTAATCGTTTAGTTTCTAAAATTGTTTCTGAACTAAAACAACATGACAGTATTAACAACATTCATATTTTAAAACCTGAAAAAGGGTATATAAAAAGAGACCGTTTTACAAGAAAAATGTCTTCTAAAAAACAAAATTGGGTAATTATTGCTTCTGATGATAATGTTGTGGTTGCTGATGCTTTAAATAGCATGATTGGATTACCTGATGAAACCAATGTTCAAGTATTCTCTCCTAATAAAGGAGATGCATATTACAGAATTGACAACAATAAATTAGCCAGTATTAACTTTACCTATGTTTCAGACACCTATACTGATGAAGATGCTTTAGAAACTAAAACTTTTACCGAAAAATATTTACAAGTCAATAATACGATTCCTTCAGATTATGCCGTTAAAGGATTTGATATTACTTATGATATATTAATGCGTTTAGCTTCTGGTGAAGATCTTGACACTACCTTTAAAAAGGGAGCTTCATTACGTGTAGAAAGTAAATTCGACTATCGTAAAAAAGTATTTGGAAGCAGTAGTAATAATGGTTTGTTTGTTATAAAATACAACAAAGACCTTAGCTTAAGTAGGCTGAGATAAGCTAAAAATACAGTATAATAAAAAGCCAAAACTAAGTTAGTTTTGGCTTTTTATTTTTATTCCTTATTCATTTTTTGCTTGTCCAAAAAACGAATCAAAAAAGGACACTTTTTCAATAGGAATTTCTGCTGCTCAGAACCGTACACAAAACTTCGCGGCGTTTCACGCCTGAATCTCGAAGCTTTTGCATACTATTCTTTGAAAAAGAGAGTTTTCATTATTGAAATTCTATTAAAATGAAAATAGGTCGCAGTTGATATTCCTCCGATCTCTCTTTGGAAAATAACAAACAAAATGTCATTTCGAATATAAGTGGTAACGAATATGAGAAACCGACAGGTTCAGCGCAGCTAAATCTTATTAAGAGGATTAACTCATAACCTTGAGATTAGCTACACTGAACCTAAAGATTTCTCCCTACGATCGAAATGACATATCCTATTTTTTGAAAAAGTGTTTTTTACAATAGCTAAGTTACTCCTCATACATTTGTTGGTAGTACTTTTGATACGCTCCGCTAGTAACATGTTGCACCCAGTCTTCATTTTCTAAATACCATTTTACCGTTTTCTCAATTCCCTCCTCAAACTGTAAAGAAGGTTCCCACCCTAACTCATTTTTTAATTTTGAAGAATCTATAGCGTAACGATAATCGTGTCCAGCTCTATCTGCTACATAAGTAATTAACTTTTCAGAAGTACCTTCTTCTCTCCCAAGAAGCTTATCTACTGTTTTTATTAACACCCTAATTAAATCGATATTCTTCCACTCATTGAATCCTCCAATATTGTAAGTATCTCCTAATTTTCCTTCATGAAAAATAACATTAATTGCTCTTGCATGATCGTTTACAAACAACCAATCTCTCACATTATCTCCTTTTCCATACACCGGTAAAGGCTTGTTGTTACAAATATTATTGATAAATAACGGTATTAACTTTTCTGGAAATTGATACGAACCATAATTATTTGAACAATTTGAAATCACAACCGGCAAACCATAGGTATCGTAAAAAGCTCTTACAAAATGATCTGACGAAGCCTTCGATGCTGAATATGGTGAATGCGGATCATATGCTGTAGTTTCTAAAAAGAAACCTTCATCACCTAAAGAACCGTACACCTCATCTGTTGATACATGATAAAATAACTTGTTTTCAAAATTGTCTCCCCAATAGTTTTTAGCTACCTGTAATAAAGTCAATGTTCCCATTACGTTGGTTCTTGCAAAAGAGAAAGGATCTTTTATCGATCGATCTACATGAGATTCAGCCGCCAAGTGAATTACTGCATCTATCTTGTATTTTGAAAAAATACAAGCTACTGTATCATAATCACAAATGTCAGCCTTAACAAACGTATAATTTGGTTTCCCTTCAATATCTTTTAAATTCTCAAGGTTTCCAGCATATGTAAGAAGATCTAAGTTAATGATATTATAATCAGGATAGTTGTTAACAAATAGTCTAACTACATGTGACCCTATAAAACCTGCTCCTCCTGTAACTACTATGTTTTTCATACCATTTCTTCTTGTTTAATTTTAAATATACATTCCTTTAAAGAGTCTCTCCAGTAAGGAATTTCTATAGTAAAATCATTTTTTATTTTCTGCTTATTCAATACCGAATAATGAGGTCGTTTAGCCAATGTTTTATACTCCTTAGATTCTATTGGATTAATTGCACATGGTAAATTACTAAACTCCATAATTGCTTTTGCAAAATCATACCATGAAGTAATACCTTCATTTGAAAAATGATATATTTTTGAATCTCTATCTATTTTTCGATCTAAAGTAATAAGTTGCAAACATACTTTCGCTAAATCTCTAGCATAAGTTGGAGTACCTATTTGATCATAAACAACATTCAGTGATTCCTTTTCTTTTCCTAACCTCATCATCGTTTTCACAAAATTATTTCCGTGGGCAGAATACACCCATGACGTTCTAATTATGAGAGCTTCAATAGATGAAGACTCTACAACCTCCTCTCCTCTTCTCTTAGTATTTCCATACACTCCTAAAGGAGCTATATTATCTTCTTCTTTATAGGGCAAAAAGCTTTCACCATTAAACACATAATCGGTAGAAATATGAATTAATTTTCCTCCTCTACTTTTTATTGAATTAACTAAGTTTTCAACTCCATAAACATTTATTTTTTCAGCCTTTTCTGAATCTTCTTCTGCTTTGTCCACTGCTGTATACCCTGAACAATTGATTACTCCATCAATCTTGTTTTTTTCTATATAATTATCAACAAGAGTAGCATTAGTAATATCTAAACTTTTTGAGTCTTCAAAAAAGAAATTAAAACTCTCATAGTTTAATGATAATTCCTTTATTTCTGAACCTAATTGCCCACTTGCTCCTGTAACTAATATATTCTTCATGAATGTTTTCTATGTAAATCCAAAGTTACAAATAACCTAAACTTTATGGGATTTTCTGTCGAAAATTATTTGTGTATGGTTTGTTGAGTATTGAGGGATTAGTATTGAGGTTTTAAATAGTTATATAGTTAAATCCATTATTTTTTAACTCATCGATTCACAGATTGCTTCTCTCGAAGTATTGGGATCGCAATGACGGGTTTTTATTTTTTCATTCCATTCATTTTTTGCTTGTCCAAAAAACGAATCAAAAAAGGACACTTTTTCAACAGGAATTTCTGCTGCGCAGAACCGTAAACAAAACTTCGCGGTGTTTCACACCTGAATCTCGAAGCTTTTGCGTACTATTCTTATGAAAAAGAAGTTATTATTCTTGGGTTCTACTAAAATGAAAATAGGTCGGGGTTGTTTTTGACGGTTATATATGATGAGGTCCTGAAATCTTCCGAAATTTCGGAACAGGATGACGTACCCTTTTTTTCATTAGCCTTCGACTACGCTCAGGGTGCTGCGTTCAGTATCAGTTTGTGGTAACGGTCTTTTCTTTTTATTCCCCCATTCATTTTTTGCTTGTCCAAAAAACGAATCAAAAAAGGACACTTTTTCAATAGGAATTTCTGCTGCGCAGAACCGTACGCAAAACTTCGCGGCGTTTCACACCTGAATCTCGAAGCTTTTGATAACTACTAAACAGCGTAATAGTTAGTACACAAATGGAGTTGCTAAATCTTTAAAAGTCGGTAGTTGTTGGTCTTTTGAAGAGAGCATTACGTCTTCGGGATTAATTTTCCAATCGATATTCAACGTGGGATCGTTCCATATAATTCCAGCATCGTATTCAGGAGCATACCAATTATCTACTTTATACGCAAAAATGGCTTCTTCAGATAAAGTTACAAATCCGTGGGCAAATCCTCTCGGAATAAATAATTGTTTTTTATTTTCTTCGGATAATTCTACAGCTATGTGTTTTCCGTAACTAGACGAGTGCTTTCTTACATCTACTACTACATCCAACACTTTTCCTTTAATACATCTTACTAACTTTGCTTGGACGTAAGGTGGTTTTTGAAAATGCAAGCCTCTAAGCACTCCAAAAGAAGATTTTGACTCATTGTCTTGAACAAAATTTATCTTTCCGTTATTTTCTTCAAATTCTTTTTGATTGAAAGATTCAAAAAAATACCCTCTATGATCTCCAAAAACTTTTGGCTCAATAATAACAACTTCAGGAATAGCTGTTTTTGTAAAAATCATCCTTTATTCTTTTGCTAATTTTAACAAGTACTGTCCGTAACTGTTTTTCTGCAAAGGCTCAGCTAACTTTTTTACTTGCTCTTTATTAATATAGCCCATATACAATGCTATTTCTTCTATACAAGCTACTTTTAAACCTTGACGCTTTTCTATCGTTTCTATAAATTGACTTGCTTCTAGTAAGGAATCATGTGTTCCTGTATCTAACCATGCAAAACCACGTCCCATTAATTCAACTTTTAACTGTTCGTTTTCTAAATAATGTTGATTTACAGATGTGATTTCCAATTCTCCTCTGTTTGATGGTTTTACGTTTTTCGCCACTTGTATTACATCATTGGGGTAAAAATATAATCCAACAACTGCGTAGTTTGACTGAGGATTGTTTGGTTTTTCTATAATAGAAATAGCATTCCCTTTAGCATCAAAATCTACCACTCCATAACGTTCTGGGTCTTTTACATTGTATCCAAAAATGGTGGCTTTATTTCCCTTTTTAACATTATCAATTGCGGATTGTAGCATTTCAGGCAAACCGTGGCCATAAAAAATATTATCGCCTAAGATGAGGCATACATCATCATTTCCTATAAATTCTTCTCCAAGAATAAATGCTTGTGCTAATCCGTCAGGTGAAGGTTGTTCTGCATAGCTTAATTGTATTCCTAAATCATTACCATCTCCTAATAATTTTTGAAAACTTGGTACGTCATCTGGGGTAGAAATAATTAATATTTCTCGAATACCGGCCAACATCAATACTGATAGTGGATAATAAATCATTGGTTTATCATATACTGGAAGTAACTGTTTAGATACTCCTTTAGTAATAGGATATAATCTTGTTCCTGATCCACCTGCTAGTATTATGCCTTTCATGTAGTACAATTTTGATTTATTCGTTTACTATAAAACAACTTAATTCTTAGTATTTTTTCTATACAACTGTTCTCGATACTATTCCGTTTTATTATCGAAATCACTCGAGCTGACACTTATTCTTTTCAAACACTGCCAATAAAAAATAGGTTTAATTTATACAAATGATACTGCTAAAGTATAGAAAAAAATAAACTATTAAGGGCTTTGAGGTTCTCAATTTTTAGTTTTTAGTAAGGGATTCAAACAAAGTGGTGAAGAATTTCAAAAATCTTTAGTTCGATATAAAGTTTGCTACGATTAACCTAAAGGTTTCTCCCTACGGTGGAAATGACGTGGTCTTCTTTTATGCTGTTCATTTTTTCCATTGATGAAAAAACGAACCAAAAAAATCTAGACTTGGTTTCCTTTTATTGAATTCTACGTTGTATTCCGTATTCGAATCCAGACCGTAAACTCTTTGGATTCTCTTGTACTCCATAACCTTGAATTCTACTAAAATGAAAATAGGTCGGAATTGTTTTTGACGGTTCTATATGATGAGATCCTGAAACAAGTTCAGGATGACGTACCCTTTCTTTTTGATTACCCTTCGACTACGCTCAGGGTACAGCGTTCAGTATCAGTTTGTGGTAACGGTCTTTTCTTTTTACTACCCATTCATTTTTTGCTTGTCCAAAAAACGAATCAAAAAAGGACACTTTTTCAACAGGAATTTCTGCTGCGCAGAACCGTACGCAAAACTTCGTGGTGTTTCACACCTAAATCTCGAAGCTTTTATACCCTATTCTTTGAAAAAGAAATTCTCTCTTTTCAATCAAAATAACAAACAAAAAGTCATTTCGAACTGAGTGGTAACGAATGTGAGAAATCTTATCAAATGGAATCACTTACAATTTTAAGATTTAACTACACTAAACCTAAAGATTTCTCCCTACGGTCGAAATGACAAGTTTCTCTTATTATTTCTGTTTTTGTTGCCACTTCCAAGCGGACAGTAATGCTTCTTCTAATGTTTTTTGAGGTTTCCAACCTAATACTTTATTGGCTTTTGTAGTATCTGCGTACGCAGCTGTGATGTCTCCTTCTCTTCTATTCGTAATTTTATAATTTAATGATTGTTGCGTTACTTTTTCAAAGGACTTAATAATTTCCATTACAGAACTTCCTTTTCCTGTTCCTACATTGAAAAACTCGAAATTCTCTTCATTCTCTTCATTCAACAAGCGCTCCAAAGCTTTTACATGTGCTTTTGCTAAATCAACTACATGGATATAATCACGAATTGCAGTACCATCTGGAGTTGGATAATCATCTCCAAAAACTGCTAGTTCTTCTCTAATTCCTGCCGCTGTTTGTGTGATAAATGGAATCAAATTTTGTGGTACTCCTAATGGTAACTCTCCAATTTTAATTGACTCATGTGCTCCTATCGGATTAAAGTATCGTAAAGCTATGGCATTCATGTCATACGCTTTACAACTATCTTTTATAATCTCCTCTCCTATCTGCTTGGTATTCCCATAAGGTGACTCCGCTGGTTTAATAGGTGCTCCTTCTGTAATTGGTAACTCATCTGCTTGTCCATATACAGTACACGATGAACTGAAGATAAAATGATCTACATTTCGATCTTTCATTTCTTGTAACAGATACACTAAGGCATTGATATTATTTTCATAATAATCCAACGGTTTTTGAACGCTTTCTCCAACTGCTTTAGAAGCAGCAAAATGTATCACTCCATCAATTATATTCTCATTAAAAAAGCTACTTACAACTTCTTTATCTCGTAAATCTATCTGGTGAAAGTCTAGTTTAACATTGGTAATCTCAGTAATTTGCTCTAATACTTCAATTTTAGAATTCGATAAGTCGTCAATAATTACTACTTCAAAGCCTGCATTTTGTAGTTCTACCACTACGTGTGAACCTATAAAGCCTAAACCTCCTGTTACTAGTATTTTTTTCATTATTTTAACATGTTCAAGATTACCTCTTTTATTCTTAACCTATCCTCATCAGTTAAATTAGAACCTGAAGGTAAACACAACCCATCTTCAAATAATTTTTCTGAGACATTGGTTCCATAATATTTACACTCTTTAAAAACAGGCTGTAAGTGCATTGGTTTCCATAACGGACGAGACTCAATATTTTCTTTTTCTAAAGCTAATCGTAAGTCTTCTCTTGAAAAACCTGTTTTGCTTTCCTCTATAACTACAGCACTTAACCAATGATTTGAAAAATACTCTGATGTTGGTTCTGTTAAGACAGTAACACCTTCTACATCTTTGAATAACTCTTGATAAAACTGATTATTAGCTCTTCTAAAACCAATGTGTTTATCTAATATTTCCATTTGACCACGCCCAATACCTGCCACAATATTACTCATACGATAGTTATATCCTATATGCGAGTGTTGGTAATGAGGAGCATTATCACGTGCTTGGGTTGCTAAAAAGATAGCTTTTTGTTTATCTTCTTCATTCTTACATACCAAAGCTCCCCCACCAGAAGTTGTAATTATTTTATTTCCGTTAAATGATAAAATTCCGAAATCACCAAACGTACCACATTTTTGTCCTTTATAAGTTGATCCTAATGCTTCCGCTGCATCTTCTATTAAGGTTATATCGTATTTTTTGGAAAGGGCTACAATTTTATCCTTTTTAGCAGGCATTCCGTATAAATGCACTACAATGATTGCTTTTGGTTTTTTCCCTTTTGCAATGCCATCCTCTATAGCTCCTTCTAACGCTTTTGGACACATATTCCATGTGTCTTTTTCACTATCAACAAAAACAGGTATGGCTCCTTGGTAGGTAATTGGGTTAGCTGAAGCCGAAAAGGTCATACTTTGACATAACACCTCATCTCCATTCTTTACTCCTGCTAATATCAATGCTAAATGCAAAGCCGAAGTACCCGAAGCTAAACAAGCTACTTTTGAATTCTCTCCAACATACTCCTCTAAATCTTGCTCGAAACCATTTACATTAGGACCTAAAGGTGCTACCCAATTCGTATCAAACGCTTCTTGAACATATTTTTGTTCTCCACCTCCCATATGTGGTGAGGATAACCATATTTTTTCTAACATAACTTATTTATTGTATTTTATCACTTTTCCTGGGTTACCTACAATTACGGCATTATCAGGCACATCTTTGATTATAACTGCTCCTGCCCCTATTGTTACCCAACTTCCTATATTAACCCCTGGTATTACTATTGCTCCTGTCCCCACATGTGTTCCTTCTCCTATACTAACACCGCCAGTTATTGTTGCATTAGGTGAGATATGCACATAATCTTCAATAATGCAATCATGTTCTATAACGGCTCCTGTGTTTACAATACAATGTTTTCCAATATTTGTATCAGAGTTCACTACTGCTGATGGCATTACAACTGTCCCTTCGTTTATTGAGCTAAACTTAGAAATTATAGCCGTTTTATCAACCAACGAAGTAAAATTAACTTTAATTGACTCACTAACTCTCTTTCTTATTTCATTATTCCCAATAGAAATTACAAAGCTCTCTTTAACAAACGATTCAATTTCTGAAGGTTTTATAATTTGTATCTCATGAAGAGTGTCAGACTTTGGTTCATCATCTATGAAAGCTGCCACTTCTATGTTATTACTTTCTGCAATATCCTTAATAACTTTACCATGTCCACTAGCACCATATAAACAAACCTTATTTTTCATTTCCTAAAAATTTAGTTGTTGTTACTTCTCCTTCCTTTGATATACCTTCCGATTTAAACACTTTTAAAAAAGTTAAAAAGAAAATTTTTACATCCAATACAAAACTTAAATTTTCTACATACCAAACATCATATTCAAATTTTTGTTGCCAACTAATCGCATTTCTGCCATTTACTTGAGCCCAACCTGTAATACCAGGTTTTGTATTATGGCGTTTTTTTTGTTCTTGATTATACAAAGGTAAGTATTCAGGTAATAAAGGTCGTGGCCCTATTAAACTCATATCTCCTTTTAGTACATTTAATAACTGCGGAATTTCATCTAAAGAAGTTTTCCTTACAAATTTACCAATAGTTGTTAATCGATCCGCATCTGATAATAAATTTCCTTGAGCGTCTTTTTTATCGCTCATGGTTTTAAACTTTATCACCTTAAAAATTCGTTCATTTTTACCTGGACGCTTTTGAAAGAAAAATGGTTTCCCTTGGTTTGCAAAAAATAATCCAATTGTAACTATAAGAAAAATAGGGCTTAACATCAGCAGTCCTATAAAAGCTATAATAAAGTCTAAAATGCGTTTTAGGTAGTTTTTATACATTATAAATTTTATTTGTAATTAATTTATAAGACCTGTCAACTGTATAATTACCTAATAATAATTCTTCTGCTTTACTTCCCATAATTTCAAAATTTTTATTTAACAGAGCATTTAACTTACTTTGCATTTCTTCTTGATTACCTGCCAAAACCTTTACTCCACATCCACTACTTTCAATAATATCTCCTATATCTGTATTAGAATCTGTAGCTGCCAATACAGGTTTTTTCATTTCTAAATATGAAAGCAAACGCGAAGGGAAATTAGGTATTAGAAATCTTTTATCTAAAAAAATCATTCCAACATCACAAGCAGCTAATAATTGATCATAATCTACTTTTGGTAATCTCTGTAGTAGTTTTGCATTCTTTGGTTCCTTTTCATTAAACCATGTTCTAATACGAGAATATTCAGTACCGTCGCCTACTATTAAGAAAAAAACTTTATAATTATTAGTCCTTAAAATTGTTTCTAAAAGGAAGTTTAATCCTTGAGGCTTCCCTAAGTTACCACCGTAAACAAATATCTTTTTGTTAAGAGGTATACTATATTTTGTTCTGATATTTACTTTCTCTTCTTTTGTATAATTTAACTTTACAGGTTCAATTGTATTGGGGTTTACCTCTACTTTTTCAGAGTCAAGTTCAGTATTATGCTTTAAAATAAAGTTAACATTAGCTGGAGACATACATCCTATTGTATCTGAAAGCTGATATAATTTTTTTTCTTTTTTAACAAAGAATTTATAAAGTAAACTTCCTTTTTTAAGCATCCCCATATCCACAGCATTCTGAGGGAAAATATCTTTTAATAATAAATATGTATACGCCTCATCTCTCATTTTAACATATTCTATAACCTTAGCAAATGTTATAGGAGGTGTTGAATACAGAATTAAATCAAAGTGGGTTTTAGCTAAGTATTTTTTAACAGCATTTAAGTACTGATATTCAATAGACAGAGTAGCTAAACCTTTTTCTAAAACATTAGTTTTTGTTATGTTAAATGTTTTTACTTGAAGCACTGAAACCCCTTCCTTTATTTTAAGGTTCGTTGCAGTTTTTTTTCTTCTTTCAACTGGAGAAACAATCGTAACGTTATGACCTTCATCACGAAACTTCCTCAGCAAATCCTGATATATTCCTCTATCTTCAATAGAGTTAATTGCTACTAATGTTAAAAAAAGAACATTCATTATTTTAAAATATCTTCAGACCAAACAACCCTTTTTATATAATCTGTATACGAAAGAATAATTCGAACCATTTTCTCACTTACATTGGGCATTGAGTAATCATACACTTCCCTAAAATTCCTTTTTGGACTTCTTTCTTGAACATCTAAAGCTACTAACCCTTGCATTATACGCTCCGGATTTAACCCAACCATCATCACTGAAGCTTCTTCCATTGCTTCCGGACGTTCATGGGCTTCACGAATGTTCAATGCAGGGAAATTTAATATCGATGATTCTTCCGAAATTGTTCCTGAATCAGATAACACTGCAAAGGAGTGCATTTGTAACGCATTGTAATCTGAAAAACCAAGCGGCTTTAAAAACTGAATATTTTTGTGTGTTTTCACCTCTTTACTATCCAACATGTTTCTTGTTCTTGGATGTGTAGAAACAATAATTGGATAATCATAGGTTTCTGCTATTTGATTCAGAGCATCTATTAATCCTTTAAAGTTTTTTGGATTGCTGATGTTTTCTTCTCTATGTGATGATACCACAAAAAATTTATGTTTTTCTAACCCCAATTTTTCTAATACATCAGAAGCTTCAATTTTAGGTAAAAACTTATGCAAAACTTCATACATTGGACTTCCTGTTTTAATCACTCTATCAGGAGGTAAACCTTCTCTCAACAAGTACTCACGAGCAATACTACTATACGTAAGATTTATATCCGATACGTGATCAACTATCTTTCGATTAGTTTCCTCTGGAACACGTTGGTCAAAACAACGGTTTCCAGCTTCCATATGAAACACAGGGATTTTACGTTTTTTAGCAGGAATAGCACACAAACAAGAATTGGTATCTCCTAACACCAAAAATGCATCTGGATTTTCTTTTTCTAAAATTGGATCTATTTTAATCAAAATATTTCCAACAGTTTCCGTCGCGTTTTTTCCAGCTGCTTCTAAGAAATAATCTGGCTTGCGCAATCCTAAATCTTCAAAAAAGATTTCGTTTAGCTCGTAATCGTAATTTTGTCCTGTATGTACCAATACATGTTCTATTGCTTCATTCTTATCTAATGCAATTAAGGTACATGATAACCTAATAATTTCTGGTCGTGTTCCAACAACCGTTACTACTTTTAATTTTTTCATTAGTGACTAGTGATTCATAATTGGTAATTAGTAACTGGTGATTAGTTACTGGTGATTAGTTATTGGGATTAGTTACTGGTGTTTTTTACAGACCTAATCAGACCTTGTATCATTTTTGAAATACTTTCTAATTCTTCCAATAATTCTTTTGAATCTATTTTATTTAAAAATTCTAAATTTTCTGATATTCTAATTTGTGTATCTAGCTCTGATGCACTTGACAAAGCTATATATAAAAATTGAATAAATTCTTTACTATGATTTCTAGCAGCCCCTTCTGCAATATTTGATGGTATAGAAACTGCTGATCTTCTAATTTGATTTATCAAACCAAACTTCTCACTTTCTGGATAGCTATTTGTAACCGTATAAATGGTAGTCACAAAATTAAGCGCTTGTTGCCAAACAATTAAATCTTTATGTGTTTTCATTCTACTAATTACTTTTTCTCTAATAACTAACCTCTTCTCTTTAATGACTACCTATACTTCTACAAAATAGGTGTCAGCATCTTCTGGATTGTATGGTTCGTTAATCCAAAACAAGGTTATTAACTCTGTATCTCCAATGTTTGTAATGTTATGTGTATACCATATTGGCATATCAACATAGGCAGGTTCGGTTCCATCTAGTATATACTCAATTACCTCATCCGAGTCAATTTTCCTTAGTTTTATAGATGCTTTCCCACTAATGACAGCAAAACGCTCTACCTTTCTTGTATGATAATGATTTCCACGTGTAATACCTGGTACTGTGGTTGAATAGGATGATTGACCTGCTGTCCCTGCTCGCATAATTTCTACAAAAGCACCACGGTTATCTGTATGTTTTGTGAATTTTCTTGGAAAATACGCTTTCGGTATAAAACTAGTAAACGTATTGAATAGATCTAATTCAAACGATTGTAGATCTACTTTTGGTACTTGGCCATGATCAACATATTGCACTTTGAACTCTTTCAGTAACTCTAATATTTCAGATACTTTTCTTGACGAAGTATGCGGTACAACGAATGATTTTATGTTTTCTTTTTCTTCTGAGATAATTTCATTATAAAAAACTTCTGATAATTCGTTAATGTATATCAAGTTTACCAAGCTATCATTAATAATGGTCGGAGTTTCATTATTTATTATTTTATAACAAAAAGTTGCAATGAAGGAATTGTAATTTGGTTTACCAAAAGGGCCAAATACATTTGGAATAAGTAACGACGTTACCTCAGCTCCAGTTTTAGAAGCCCAATTTTCTAATAATTGTCTTCCATCTCTTTTTGACTTACCATACAAATTATCTCTTTCTTCTTGTGTAGAAGATGAAAAAATAATTTTTGGTGTTGAATTGGTAGTTTCACAAGCAGCTATTAACTTTTGGACTAGACCTACATTTGTATCGTAAATTACCTGCTCATCTTCATGGCGATTCATTGCTGCTATATGTACAATAACATCACATGATTTTACAAACTCTTGCAGTGCTATCTCATTCTCGAAATAACTTCTTTCAAAATTTATACGATTTATGTCGTTTTCTTTTGTGCCTAAATAATTATACAAGTGACTCCCCATAAAGCCCCCTTGTCCTGTAATTCCTACCCTTATTAATTCCCCCATTGTGTCCATTTATTTTGATCAAATCGAATTTGATCGTTTTCTATTTCATTGAATCCGTAATTTGATAAAATCATCAATTTAGCATCTTTTTCTAAGGCTTTAAAGCCATTTGCAAAACCCTTAGGAATATAAAGTATTTGCTGTTTATCCGCAGTTAGTTTATACTCGTAAACTTTCAAGTTATCTGATGGCGATTCCCAATTATCAATTTCAACCAATTTTACAGTAAAACTACCTTTTACACAATAAAACCAACGACTCTCTATCGTATGTCCTTGCCACGCTCTAACCACATCAGTATCAAAGTGTGTTGTAAAATATACCCGCTTAATTGGAGACATATCAAAATCATTAAAGAACTCTAATTTTCCTCGCTCATCAACATGCTTTCCACCTTCAATTAAATTAGGTTTCATTAGCTATTCAAATTTTCTTTAATATAATCTAGATTTAAAAGCAATTCTTTCATTCCTTCTACATCTAATCGTTCGGTATTATGCGAATGATAATCTTCTATAGCAGACACGTCTTCTTCTCCTTCTGAAAAATATTTTGCATAATTCAAATCACGATTATCTGCCGGCACTCTATAAAAATTCCCCATATCTTCGGCTTTAATCATTTCTTCGCGTGTACACAAGGTTTCATATAGTTTCTCTCCATGGCGTGTTCCGATTACTTTCACAGGAACTTCTTTACCTGTAATTTCAATTAAAGCTTTAGCTAAGTTCTCTATTGTTCCTGCAGGTGCTTTATTAACAAATAAATCTCCTGGATTCGCATTCTCAAAGGCAAACAACACCAAATCTACCGCATCTTCCAATGACATAAAGAAACGTGACATATTAGGGTCGGTAACAGTAATTGACTCTCCATTTTGAATTTGTGATAAAAATAAAGGAATTACCGAACCTCTAGATGCCATGACATTTCCATAACGAGTTAAGCACACCACTGTATCTTTTAAGTTACGAGCTTCTGCTATGGCCACCTTTTCCATCATCGCTTTCGAAATTCCCATCGCGTTGATTGGATAGGCTGCTTTATCTGTAGATAAGCAAATTACTTTTTTAACTCCGTTAGAAGCTGCAGCTCTTATTATATTTTGGGTTCCTTCTACGTTTGTTTTTACTGCTTCCATAGGAAAAAACTCACATGAAGGTACTTGCTTTAAGGCTGCGGCATGAAAAACATAATCTACACCACGTGTCGCTAACTCTAATGAGTGTAGGTTTCTTACATCTCCTATATAATACTTTATTTTATCATTTTTGTAAAAATTACGCATGTCATCTTGCTTCTTCTCGTCTCGAGAAAAAATGCGTATTTCTTTAAAATGATCTGTATGTAAAAAACGATTCAGTACTGCGGTTCCAAAAGAACCCGTGCCTCCAGTAATTAGTAAAACTTTATCTTTAATTGTTTGCATTAGCGTGCATTTTTAAAATTTCTAAATATTTTTTTGTTCTATCCATACTGGTTCCAAAACGTTTTAAATTTTCAGTACCTTTTTGTACTAAGCTTTCATATAAGTCATTATCGTAATAAAGTGCTAAAATTTTTCTAGCATAATCTTTAGGGTTTAGAGGTTCTGCAAAAAAAGCAGCATCACTACAAATATCTCTTGCAAAACTCATATCAGAAGCTACAATTGGAATTTGCATATACATAGCTTCTAAATAAGTTGTTGAAAATGTTTCTAACAAAGTAGGCATAAACAATAGATCCATTTTCTTATACAATAAAGGAATTTGCTTTATTTCTACTTTGCCTAAATAATTAATATACGGATCATATTTATCATCAAAATTCATCTCTGTTTTATTAACTGATAGGTGAAATTTAAAATCTTTTAATTTATCTGCTTTTATTAGTTCATCTATAACCTTAGGGATAATCTCAATATTTTTATGCAGATAATTTGCAGTTAAATAAATTATATTAAATGATGATTTTTCAACTGAAATTTCTTTCCAACTTTCTTTGTTTAAAAAAACACTATTTACTGTATTTGAAACTGTGTAGCCCTTAACTTTATTTTTGTTAATGCTTGAATAAATAGTATTAGCATCTTCGGTTTCGTAAATTAATACATCACTATTTTTCTGAAATAAGAAACTCTTTAAATAAGAAACTAATTTTAATTTGACCAAATTTAAAAGGCTTATTTTTTTAAAATAAGGAGATTGTGGATACAAAACCTGTCCCAAGGCAAACCCAACAACTTTAGGGAAGTTACTTTTATGATATGAAGGTCCAAAAACAGTAAATATTACATTAGGTTTAACTTCGTTTTCAATTTTCTTAAGCCAATTGCTTCTTTTAAGAATTGAACTGTTTTCTTTTGTTAAATCGTAAAAATAGAATCTGTCATCAAATTCTTCTTTATTAATCTGTTTTGCACTATTTACCGATTGAACCACATGGTATTGATTATCATCTTCTATCGAACATAAATCATGTAAAAATGATGTTGCTACCTGAATGCCGCCGCCAGCATAAAGATTTGAATTATCAATTAGCGCTTTCATTTAAAACTTCTTTTAAAATATTAATTTGATTATGTGGATTCCATTTTTCATCAATAGTTTTATAACATTCTTCTTTAGCGAGTCGTCCTTCAATTAATAACTTAATTTTTAATGCTAAATCATTAACATCATCCTCCTTAAAAAACGCACCTGTCTTACCCTCTATAACAACTTCAAACTCGGGCATTTGTTGAGAAAAATTATTATGTGTTACCACAGGTACTCCAAACATTAAACTGTGAATAGCTGTTAAGCCAACATTACCAGGTGAAACGCAAATTGCTGAATTATACATTAACTCACCTAATTTAATTTCATCATAGCAAGCTCCATAAAACCAACAGTTTTCAAGTTTTAAAAATTTCACTTGTGATCTAAGTTTTTTCTGTTCAGGTCCAGATCCGACAAAAACTAGATTTACTTTAATTCCTAGATTATCTAGCTTTTTTTTAGCATCAATTAATTGATTTAGTTTTTTTACCTTTGTTAACCTACCCGTAAAAATAATTGTTGGGTTACTATTTTTAAAGTGATTAATATAAACATCTGAAAAAACAGATTTTTTCCTTATACTTAATTGTTTATCATAATCTAAAGAGTTGTAAACAACATGAAGATTATCTTTTTTGAAGCCTTCAATAACCATTAAATCTTGTGCATAGTTTCCATAAAGTAATAATCCATCACTTAATTTATAATATGCTTTTTTGATATTTTTTTTTACTGTGTTTTCATTTCCATACCAACCATGGGTCCACAAATAAGTTTTTTTACCCAAAAGTCTTGAAAACAATAAAATAAACCAATTGGACAATATTTGCGAATCTCCTGATAAAACAAACTTATCATATTTTTTAAAAACTAATAAAACACTGCCTAAATACCAATAAAACTTTTTTACTTTAAATGTTATCAGTTCCTTTCTAAAATTTGATAATTCTTTATAGTTAATTTTTTTTATGGACGAATTGGGGATATTTCCGAAATAGAAATGAGCATCAAGTTCATCGTTTATTTTCTTAAAAATGAAATAACGATAATGTGGAGCATAATTCAATATAAAACAAATTTTATTATTCATCTATAGGTTTTAAAGCTACTATCTTAAATTTAATTAAAATTTTAAAGATCACGTTAGACATAATCAGCATATATATCAACATAAAAGTTGATGTCATTATAGAGCGTGTTCCAAAAAATATCCAACCATAAAGAAAGCCTGATAATATTAATTTTTTTAAATCAGTTTTATAATTATTGTGAATCCAATTTTGGATTCGACTCAAATTATAACCTAAAATTAAAAGTAATATACAACCTATACTATAACCGAAATCTATATAAATTTCCCCTCCATAACTTGAAGCTGAGGAAAACCCTTCACTTACATTCATGTATTTACGAATCAACCAACTATCTAATTGAACAGGTTTATTGGGCCAAATATCCCTTGGAATCCAAAAAATAGTCAAAAAACTGGTTGACTTTCCATATGTATAATCATTTTCTGTAGTATATTTTGTAATCATTGCAGCATTGCTAATCAAACCTTCATTTGAACCTTTAGAGGCCAAATACTCTGTCAAATTATGTTCTTTAGTATTTTTTGATTCGTTAAGATTTGATAATCCGCCTGAGCGTGCTAGCTTCATAACATTTAAAGCTGAGAGTAAAAAAAATCCTAAAAAAAATAATTTGAAAATTCTCTTATAATTTAAAAAGTATAAATCTTTAAAGTATAAAATAAAAATTATATATACTAAAAAAAACCGAGTACCTGTTCCAATAAATGTAATAATAATAGGAAGGCACATCAATATGGTGTATATTTTATTACTAAAAACTTCATTGTACAAACCAACACATATAAAAGCTACTGCATATAAAAATGGAGATATCAAAAAGGGAAATGCTGAGGCACGACCAATTGTAAAACCGTAAATAGTGTTTTCTATGTTTATTATAAAGAAAAATAAACTATATGTAGTTAATATTAGTAATAGAGTATTCTTTTTATGGATTATTGTTTTTAACTCTTTAGAAGATAGTTTATTTGTTTTTTTAACATAAGTTTCATAAAATTTGCAGCCTAAAAAAACACAAGTAGAAGACGTTATAAGATAGCTGTAACCTATAGTTGTATAATACCTCCCCCAAAGTTCATAAAGATAATTTTCATTAAGAACCCCCTCCGACAAAACCATATAAACAAAAGCTGATAAAAAAAGAATCAACATTGTAATTCTTTTTTTTTGTGCTACCTCTAGACAAATTATTATTATATAAGACCAAAATGCAACAGATGAACTCACACTTAAACCTATATCTAAATGAGGAAGGAAACAGTTTATTAATAAAAGTATTATCTGTACTATTCTCATTTAATATTACCTTTTAAAATTTTATAAATTAATACTGAATACTTAGGGAAAAGTGCCATTAAATAACCTTCTATTTGATATTTTTTTACACTTGATTTCTTTAAACATTGAAAAATATATGGATATTTATTCAGTTCTTGTTTAAAAAGCTGTAGCGTACTTTTATTCATATCAAAAGTATTGTTCAATGCGTTATTAAACAACAAAGAAATTCTATTGTAAAACAATATTTGATGTTCCTTAGCAACTTCTTGATTCATGAATTTATACAATGAATCTATAACAAGTAAAAGATCAAAAGCCCTTTTGGGATTAATACTCCTTGTTATTGACCCTTCTCTTTGATTCACTATATAGGTATTATACTCCAAAAAAGCAATGTTCTGATAAGTATATAATACTTTATTATTAAATTCTTCATCTTCATGAACAATTCCAGTTTTAAATTTAAATTGGTTAAAAATTGAACTATTGTAAATATAAAAAACAGCACCTACATTAAATTTGTCAGAATTTAGATAAGTAAAAGTATCTAAATCTTCTGTATGACTTGTTCTAATTTTAATTTCACCATTTATAAAATTACTCGAACTAATTGCCAATAAATCAATATTTTGAACTTTTAATTTATTTAATATAACTCTTAAAGAACCTTCCGCTATCCAATCATCGGAATCAATAAACCAAATATAATGGCCCTTAGAATACAGTAATCCTTGGTTTCTTGTATCACTCAAACCCGAATTTGATTTATCTATTAAATTGATAAAACTAAATTCATCTTTAAATGATTTGCATATTTCTAAAGAATTATCAGTAGACCCATCATTTAATAAAACAATCTCTATCTGCGATGCGTCAATAGATTCGATTTGATAAACAATACTATCTAAGCACTTTTTTAAATAAGGTGCAACGTTATAAACAGGTATTATAATTGATAATATCATTATTTATATAAAATTTTAATAACCATTCTCTTCATAACATATGGCAAATAACTAAATATTTTATATTTTAAAGATACAATTGAGAAGTCAATGCTCTCAATAAATTGGAAAAAATCTTCTTTACTATGATTTAAAATAACATCCGGAATCTTTCCAATTTTAATAGTGTTGTTTAGTTTTCTTAAATTTTTGTCGAGGTGTGCATATGAAGATATTACAAAAAGATAATTGTACTTTTTATTAAAACTATTTTTTTTATTTGAAACCATATTGTCATCATCCATATTGTAAATGGTTAATGGTTGGTTTACAAATGCTATTTTACTATTCAAAATATTCCGATACCAATAATCAAAATCTTCTCCAATAGAGAGCTCTTCATTAAACAACAGAAAAGATTCAGAAATTTTTTTTGAAATAATAGTCGCAGAAGTTTGAAAAAGTTTTGATTGTAATGCAACAGTAAAATAATTGTCTATATATCCTCTAAAACCCTCTTCTAAATAATTGGTGTAATCAAACAGTTTTTCGTTCTTTAAAACAGAATAATTAGAGGCATAAAATTTTGCATTTGGAAAATCTGTAATCAATTGAACCATAGTAGACAGATAGTTACTTTTCCACAAATCGTCCCCATCAATAAAGGCAACATAATTATATTTGGCTTCTTTTATCCCTGTATTTCTAGCGCTTGATACACCTCCGTTTTCTTGTTCTATAATTCTAATACGTGTATCGTTAAAGGCTTTTACCTTATCTACACTAGTATCTGTAGAACCGTCGTTTACTATAACCACTTCAAACGTTGTAAAGGTTTGGTTTAATACTGATTGAAGCGTGTTGGTAATGCTTAGCTCTTTGTTGTATAATGGGATGACTATTGAAAACATATTTTTACTTCAAATTTGAATTAAGAAACTCTAACGCTTTTACTCTTTCATTTTCTAACACCTTATTTACTCTCTCCCAATCAATTTCTTTGTCTAAAATTTCTTGGGCTTTTTCTTGAGTAAAATCGGTTAACAATCGATTTTGTAGGTTAAACATTTTTAACAATGACTCAAAGCGTGCCATTCCTCTGCTTTTATTTCCAATAGCTATAAATGGGATGTTATATAAGATTGAAAACACCGTTCCATGAAAAGAGTCTGCTATAACAAATTTTGCATCTTGATACCCTTGTAACCATGCTGCTGGTGATGGGTAAACAAAATTTTCTATTTTATCTATTTCATCTTGCCCAATCCTTTTTTTAGGCATTACTTCAAATGCTGTTAAGCCTTTTTGAGAAGCAACTAAATCAATGGTTTTTTGCTTTTCATCCGTTTTATCTAAAATATACACCTTTAAATCACCTTTACTAGAAGCTTGCTCTTCTGCTTTTGTAATTGCATTATAATCTTTTATATCCAACAGCATCGTAGGATCAACTAAGTGAACAGCTTTTTTGTTTAAATATTTATCACATAAATTAATTCCTGAATCTTCTCTAACCGAAACTGCTTTAAATTTTTGGATTAATTTTTTACATTTTTCGGTTTGTTTTTCATTAAATTCCCAATCACTAGTACCAAAAGACGCCGCATAAGAAATTCTTGTTATACTTTTATTTTCAGGCACGAAATCAAGAAAATAATTTTCTATGCAAGGTGAGTACCTAGGCCTCCAGCATTGGTCACTCCCAACTACATAAGTATTAAAACCTTGTTTAGCAAAATTTTCCATTTGGCTTTGAGTGCTTAATTTTTCACTTAAATTAGGAATGTACTTTTCTCTAAAAGCCAAAGTATGTTGAGACACAACCTCCTTTTGTTGGAAAGATAATTTTTGCTTAGAACCTACTAATTGCTGTTTAATTTTTGAAGCCAACCTTAATAAAGCATTATTATGGCCACCCCATCTGTTAGCAATGGTAACGTCTCCGTATTTTTTTAATACTGTTGATAACGCGTAAGCTTGTAGCAGGCCTCCATAATTATCGTGAAGCGGTTGTGTTAATATGGCAATTTTCTTTTTGGTCATTTTAAATGGTTTTTAATCCTAACTTTCTTCTTATTTTTTGAAATCTATGGTACCAGACTGTTTTTCTGTTTAATCCTTTTAAGAGCGATTCAATTTGTTGTTCAAATTTATCTACATCCTTATGTTCTTGCCATAGTTTCAAACTTAAATAGCGTATTATTCTTCTTTGTTTTTGTACAATTTGATATTCAATAGGCGCTTTAACTAAAAATCTATTCCTTTTAAAAGGCACTATTTTATCAGACTTCTTCAGTTCCTTTAAACGCAATTTTAATCCAACACGTCTATGTCTAAATGCTCCTAGCTGAGATTTAATAAAATCTTGAATAGGTAATTTCTCTAAATTAAGTTTCCCTTTTTGTATTCCTTCTTGAATCAATCGATCTGCTAAAACCGAACGCGTAACGAATAAACTAGTCCCTTTTCCATCTTTCATATAAGGATTAATCCAAGCATCACCTAAAGAAATATCTCCCAATTCAGCTGTGACATCATCACTAAAATCTGAAGCATTTGCATTGAACAAACCAGTTCCCCACATATTACCAGCTAATTTCATTTTCATTTGATGAAAGCTCTCATTGTCATCATATGCTCCAAAAGAATAATCTAATGCATAGGAAGCTTCGTCTTTTATCCTATATTCTTGTCTGGAATATTCTCCTTTTATTCCTGCCTTTTGTGCTAAATAATCAGTAAAAAATTTACTTTTCCAACCTCCACAAATAATTCCAATTAAAAAAGGTATCTTTTCTTGATATTTAGGATAGTAATATTGTTTGAGTCTGATGGCCTTTAGGAAAGGAGGAATGCCTGTAACAGCCACCTTACCAGGTTTAGAATCTATTTCTAAAAATAGTTTTTCTAAACTCACCGGTAAATATCTTGTTTTAGAAGTTGCTGTAATATCTTCAATTGAATCAAACCATTGATAAGTATATTCACCGTCTTTTTCTTTCACAACAAACAAATGATCTACAATCTTTTGCTGAAGTAACTGCTCTACTATATAGGTTCCTATACCTCCCGAAGAAGACGTTGGTCTAAATTTATTTGAATATCCTACATAAATTTCATGATAATGCCCAATATCATGATCTTTATAAGGCGTGTCCTCCATAAAATATTGAGCAATTTTGTCTTCATCTTCTATTTCTTTATCCGGTTGAGGGTTAAAAGGACATACTTTAATTGCGTCTTTATTAAAGGATTTTGTAATATCTGGAACTAAAAAACCATATTTATTCCAGATCATACTCGAATCTTTGGATTCCGAGACACATACACCGCAGCCTATACATAAATCATTTTTGACTATATCTTCTATAGTGTATTTCATAATTTAGCCTTCATTTTTGATTGTACTATATGCATAATAAACCTTCTTTCTCCTTTCGTTAATCCTATCATACTAGTGATCAATACAATTATTAATACCGTAATAATTGTTTTAACTATAAACAAAAGGAACTTTTCACTTTCAATTAAATAATTTCCACCTAAATAATATAACACTACAATACTTAAGCTTACCAAACTAATTCTTAGCAAAACTTTACTAAAAAATTGATTGATATTTACTTTCATTAAATTCTGAATAAAATACAATCTGAAGAGCAGTGAAATTATAGCTATTAACAAATAACTCCAATACAAACTAATTGGAAGATTAGTATATTTAAACAACAACCAAATCAATGGAAAATTAAGGAATACCAAAGTACCAACTATTACTTGGTATAGTTTAATTTTACCTGTTGCTTGCAGTCCACTCATCAATGGATTTGATAAAGTCTCTATCATAGAACATACCAATGCCAACCTAATAAATTCAATGGCATAGGCTGGTACTTCTTTTAACCATAGATTCATTACATAATCCAAATTAATCAATAAAGGTACTACCAATATCAACATTCCGAAATAGGAAAACTTAGCACTTTTATAAATTAAATTTATTGACGCATCTTTATCGCCTTTCGCATAATTTTTTATAATTTGCGGATTAACAGCTACTTGAAAATTACTTACAAAACTTCCAACTACTCCTTGAACCATTACTGTTAGACTATAAGATGCATTGGCAATAGGGCCAAAAAATAAATTTAGTAAGATATTACTTCCTTGCCCTCGTGCCACAGCTGCGATGTTTCCAAACAAATTCCAACCTGAATACGACATTAACTCTTTGTAATATGCCTTATCCCAATAAAATTTATAAACCGATTCTTTAAAATGTTTTTTACAATACAATTTGTAAATCATTCTTATTACAAAAGCTACTATAAAAGTGAGAATGGCATACAATATTAATTTATCAGTATTTACTTGAACCAAAATGAGCACGATAATTAATTTTAAAATCGTTTCTAAAATACTAACATACGCATATACACTCATGTGCTCTCGTGCAAAAAGCAAAGCATTATAAGGCACCTGTATTACATTAAGTATAAAAGCAAAAACCGAAAACTGATATACCCAATTAGCTGCTACCATTCGGTCAGATGGAATATTCAATTGATAATTTACAAACCATAAACCAATCGTTTCTGCTAATATTAAAATAATAAAGGCTATTAAAATGTGTATGTTCAGTGTTGCATTAAACGTTTTTTTCAAACGTTCTATATCATTCTTTCCGATATCAAAAGAGAGATAACGTTGGGTTGCAGATGCCATTGCTGAATTCAAAAACGCAAACGTAGTTACTATTCCACCAACCAAGCCATATACACCATAATCTACTACACCTAAAGCATCCAATACCAAGCGAGAGGTATATAACCCAACCCCCATTGTCAGGAACATCCTAAAATACAAAAACAGAGTGTTCTTGGCTATGGTTTTATTTATATTCTCTTTTTTCAAACTTTAAGTATTAGGGTATAAAGATCATACTACATTTCTTTCAATTATTTTCTAATTCTTCCCTATTTGATAATATTCAAATCCTCGTTCTTCTAAACTATAGCTATTGTACTGATTTCTTCCGTCAAAAATAACAGGAGTTTTCAGTTGTTTTTCAATTTCAGAAAAATCTGGCGAACGGAATTCTTTCCATTCTGTCAATAATATCAATGCTTCAGCATCAGCTAACACTTCGTATTTTGAATTTTTATAGGCGATATTCTCAACATCTTTTAAATAAAAATGTTCTGCTTCTTCCATCGCCTTCGGGTCATAAGCGTGCACTTTTGCCCCTCTTTTTACCAGTTCTTTTACGACATAAATTGCTGGAGCTTCACGCATATCATCAGTTCCTGGTTTGAATGCCAATCCCCACAAACCAAAGGTTTTTCCTTTTAAATCTTCTCCAAATCTTTTGATGATTTTCTCTGCTACTACAAACTTCTGGCGATTGTTTACCTCTTCAACTGACCTTATCAATTGTGCCTCATAACCGTTTTCTTCCGCAATTTTTTTCAATGCTTTCACATCCTTCGGAAAACAAGAACCTCCATAACCAGCTCCAGGATAAATAAAACTGTACCCTATTCTTGAATCAGAACCGATTCCTGCACGAACATTGTTTACATCAGCCCCTACTCGTTCGCAAATATTCGCTATTTCATTCATAAACGAAATTTTTGTTGCTAGCATCGCATTTGCTGCATACTTCGTCATTTCCGCAGAACGAACATCCATTCCTATAAAACGTTCGTGTGACATGGTAAATGGCGTGTATAACTGACGCATTTTTTCAAACGCATAATCAGATTCTGCTCCAATTACCACTCTATCAGGCTTCATAAAATCGTTAATTGCATCTCCTTCTTTTAAAAATTCAGGATTTGAAACTACATCGAACTCTATTTTTACATTTCTTTTATCTAATTCTGCTTGAATCGTAGCTTTTACTTTATCGGCTGTTCCTACAGGTACGGTAGATTTATCAACTACGATCAATCGGTGATTCATCTTTTGACCAATCTCTTTTGCTACAGATAACACATATTGTAAATCAGCAGAACCGTCCTCTCCCATTGGAGTTCCTACCGCAATAAATACAATTTCGGCTTCTTCAATCGCCTCTTCTAGTTTCGTCGTAAAGAATAAGTTTTGTTTTTCTACGTTTTTCAACACCATTTTTTCTAATCCTGGTTCGTAGATAGGAATGATTCCTTGGTGCAGTTTATTTATTTTTTCTTGGTCGATATCTACACAAGTTACTTTATTTCCCATTTCTGAGAAACAAGTCCCTGATACCAATCCTACATAGCCTGTTCCTATAACAGTTATCTTCATTTCTTTACTTTTTACTTATTTTATACTCTCCTTTTCAGCTACTTCTTTTCGTAATCCACTACTAGAAAATCGGTGTTCTCTTTTGTTGTAAAACAATTCAATCCCTTTCTTTTCACAATACGATCTTCCTGTAAATTGTTTCTCCGCATATTCATCTCCTAATATTCGCACATCAATTTTAAAAGATTGTAATATCTCTTCCAAATCTTGCTCTGTAGCATAAGGTACTATTTCATCCACGTACTTACATCCTTTTAACTGGATATAGCATGTTCCACTATCGACTAAATCGGTTTATTCTTTTCAGGTCTATCAATGGTAGAGTCTGTTTGTAAGCCACAGATTAAATAATTACATTGCTCTTTCGCATCTTCTAGCATTTTAATATGACCTGCATGTAATAAATCAAATGCACTAAATGTTATTCCTATTTTCATAATTTACTTATTCTTGTTTTTTACAAAAAGTAATGCTTCTCTCCTGCATTCACCAACTCTACATTCCTTATATCATGTACAATCTCTATAGATTGCCTTGCTTCTTGCAAACCAAATCCATTTCCTTTTAAAATTTCTTGGTAACTAGTCGTATGTAAATCGGTAAACCCAGAACTAAACTCAATTTCTTCTCCATTTATAGTAATTGAACGGTATGTTCTTTGTCCTTTTTCTTGAATTTCTTTTGGTAAAGTCGTTTCATCAATCGATAAAAACCAACGAACACGTGCTTTTTCAAACTCTAAATAGCCTGAAGCTTTGTGTTTTTCTCTAAGATGTACTTTATTTTCTTGTACATTTCCAAAAATCCAAGACAACATATCGAAAAAGTGCACCCCTATATTGGTGGCTATTCCTCCCGATTTACTTTCATCTCCTTTCCAAGAAATGTCATACCAATTTCCTCGAGAAGTGATATAGGTTAGGTCTACTTCGTACTTTTCATTCTTGTTTTCTTTTTCAATTTTATTTTTTAATGCAATGATACTCTGGTGCAATCGTAATTGCAATATCGTATTGATGCTGTTTCCTGTATCCTTTTCAATTGCTTCCAACGCATCTACATTCCACGGATTCAACACCAACGGTTTTTCACAAATCGCATCTGCTCCTCTACGTAATGCCATACGAATATGTGAATCGTGTAGGTAATTCGGTGTACAAATACTTACATAATCCAACTGAATATTTTGCTGACGTTTTAACTTTTCAATATGGCGATCAAAACGTTCAAACTCCACAAAAAAATCAGCTTTTGGAAAATAGCTATCCATAATCCCTACACTGTCATTTTTGTCTAACGCAGCTACTAACACATTATTCGTATCCTTAATCGCTTTTAAATGACGTGGAGCAATATATCCCGCAGCTCCTATGAGTGCAAAGTTTTTCATGGTTGACTTAGACTTAGACTTAGACTTAGACTTAGACGTTGACTTAGACATTTACTTAGACTTAGACGTTGACTTAGACTAAGGCTATAATTTTCCTTAAAAACAACGTTTTTATAAATCATTTCTTTAATTTTCTTTTTAAACCATTAATCCTTTTCTGTATGCTCTGAATCTTCATCACAATGTTATCTCCCGTCTCTTGGTTCATATAATTTCTTCTCATGGCAATGATAATTTGTGTTTCTAATTCAAAGCATGATCCAAGGGCTATTTGCAAAAACCTTGCAAAATCTTTTTCTGACTCTCTAGAACTTCCTTCAGCTATATTCGAAGGAATAGAGACCGCTGCTCTAATAATTTGTGTGCTTAAGCTGAATTTTTCTGTTTCAGGAAACCTAGAAACGACATCATAAACAACATCAATTAAGCTAATAGCATCTTGCCAAATATCATATTTTCTAAAATCTCTCATTCTCCTTTCTCTCAACTTTTTTTAGTCTATGTCTTAGTTTCAATCCACTAAAGCCCTTTATCTTTTATTGAGCAAGATAACACATTCTTTACATCGTATACTACTGATTTTTCATTTCGTAATGATGAAAAATCTAAGTCTTCAAACTCTTTATGCGCTACTGTTAATACAATCGCATCAAAAGTTTTATTTGGCAACTCTCTTGTTGACGTTAATCCGTACTCATGCATCACTTCATCTTCGTTTGCCCAAGGATCGTAAATAGTAATATCCGTTCCGTACTCTTTTAAAGCTGCCACCACATCTACTACCTTGGTATTTCGTACATCAGGACAATTTTCTTTAAAGGTTACTCCTAACACTAAAACGTTCGCATCTTTTACGCGAATATCTTTTTTAATCATCAGTTTTACCACTTCAGAAGCAACATACTCTCCCATACTATCATTTAGTCTACGACCTGCCAAGATTATTTCAGGATGGTACCCAAACTCTTGAGCCTTTTGTGCTAAATAATAAGGATCTACTCCTATGCAATGCCCTCCAACTAATCCAGGTTTGAATGGTAAAAAGTTCCATTTGGTTCCTGCTGCTTCTAACACATCGTGTGTATTGATATCCATCAAACCAAAAATTTTCGCCAATTCATTTACAAAAGCAATGTTAATATCTCTTTGAGAGTTCTCAATCACTTTGGCTGCTTCTGCTACCTTTATAGTTGGTGCTAAATGTGTCCCTGCAGTAATCACCGATTTGTACAAGTCGTCTACTTTTTTTCCTATTTCAGGTGTAGACCCTGAAGTCACCTTTAAAATCTTTTCAACCGTATGCTCCTTATCTCCTGGATTGATACGTTCTGGAGAGTATCCTCCGTAAAAATCTTTATTGAATTCTAATCCAGATACCCTTTCTAACACAGGAATACATTCTTCCTCAGTTGCACCAGGATACACTGTCGACTCATACACTACAATATCTCCTTGCTTTAACACTGCTCCTACTGTTTCACTCGCTTTTACTAAAGGAGTTAATACAGGACGGTTATTCTTATCAACCGGAGTTGGAACCGTTACTATATAATAGTTACATTCTTTAATATCTTCTAAAGAAGTAGAACAAAACAATCCTTTAGCATCTAATGGTTTTCCAACTAATACAGATTGTAACACCTCATCCTCTACTTCCAACGTAGTATCCGTTCCAGACATTAATTCTGCTACACGCTCCGCATTAATATCGAAACCAACCGTTGGATATTTTGTAGCAAACAATCTTGCTAATGGTAATCCTACATACCCTAATCCTATAATAGCTATTTTTGGTTGCTTCATTATTTTTTTTGACTATGACTTAGACGTTGACTTAGACTTAAACTAAGACTGGTCTTATTTTACTTCTTAACTATTTTCTTTCTTAATCCAACTATTCTTTTTTGCAAGCTATTTATTGCTTCTAAAACTTTTAAAAAGTCTACTTCTGAAGTATAATTTAGTCTTAGACTAAATACCTTCCAATTACAAATTCTCCCAATACCACTTCACCGCTTCTTTTAACCCTTGCTGAAGTGAATATTGCGGATTGTAGTTCAATAATTTTGTTGCTTTTTCAACACTTGCTAACGAATGAGGAATATCCCCTACTCTATTAGGTCCATGTTGTACCTCTATATTCTTTATAGAGTCGTCGAACTCTGATAAGTAATCTTTTAAATACCCTACTAAATCATTCAACGTGTTTCTATCTCCGTACGCTACGTTGTATACCGTATTTATCGCTTCAGGTTTATCAGCTACTAAAGACAATAAATTTGCTTGAATTACATTGTCTATGTAGGTGAAATCTCTTGAATAATTTCCATCTCCGTTAATTGTAGGAGATTCCCCTTTCATAAATTGCCCTACGAACTTTGGGATCACTGCTGCATATGCTCCATTTGGGTCTTGCTTTCTACCAAACACATTAAAATAACGGAGTCCGATTGTTTCTAAACCATAGGTTTTCGCAAAAACATCAGCATACAATTCATTTACATATTTCGTAATTGCATAGGGTGATAATGGTTTTCCTATCACATCTTCCACTTTTGGTAACCCTTTTGAATCTCCATAAGTTGAAGAACTAGCAGCGTACACAAAACGTTTTACCCCTGCATCTCTTGAAGCCACTAACATATTTAGAAACCCTCCTACGTTTACGTCATTAGAAGTAATAGGATCGTTAATTGATCTAGGCACTGAACCTAAAGCAGCTTGATGTAGTACAAAATCTGCTCCTTCAACAGCCTTCTTACAATCTTCTAAATTTCTTATATCACCTTCTATTAACTTGAAATTTGGATTATCATGAAGGTGCGCTATATTTTCTCTTTTTCCTGTAGCGAAGTTATCTAAACACACTACTTTGTTGTTCTTTTCTAATAGTACCTCACAAAGATTGGAACCTATAAAACCAGCACCTCCAGTAACTACTATTTTCTTTTCGGAAAGATCTATATTCATTTTTAAGAAGTTAAAAATTTCTTTTTCTCTTTTATTAGTCCGCAAAACTACAAAAAACAATATTAATAAAAGGTTATAAAACAAAAAAGGCTATATAAGTTATTTTTTTTATTCCACAAGATATAAAGATACTTCCGAGGCGTCGGGATTCTCCCCTTCTCTCCGAGAAATCACTTGATGTGACAATCTTTATGCTGTTCATTTTTTCCATTGATGAAAAAACGAACCAAAAAAATCTAGACCTACGAACCTTTATCTAAATTTTTTGCTTGTTCTCTAAATTTTAGGAACTCGCCTTTACAAAGCAGTACTTTAAATAAAATTTCGTTTAGACTCAAACAGCCTAAAATTTTACAGGAATTTCACTTCAAATTTTACTATAAATTTTCGGTAGGTCGGGGTTATTTTTTTACACTCTTGTCCTTAAAATTGTATTACTGCCATTTTGATCTCCTTCAGACTACGCTCGGGGTGCAGCGTTCAGTGTTAGTTTATGGTAAGGATCTTTTTTTTACCCTCCATTCATTTTTTGCTTGTCCAAAAAACGAATCAAAAAAGGACACTTTTTCAATAGGAATTTCTGCCATGCAGAACC
>NZ_CANNGG010000001.1 GCF_947504135.1 uncultured Tenacibaculum sp. | reverse complement strand
CCAAAATTTCTGTGATCGTGTCGCTTTGTAAAAGCGGATGCAAAACTACAAACTGTTTTTAATTTGACAAAACTTTTTTTGAAGTTTTTTTCGTTTGTTTTGCTACACTATTTTAATGAACTGTTTCCCTAAAAATCGGACTGCAAAGATACTCACTTTATTTTTTAATAAACAAGAAAAATTTAAACTATTTTTTAACCTTTTCTTTAAATATCTTAAACCTATTTCTATGAACTTTGCTAACTTCTAAAAACTTGCGTTTTTTCCTTAGCGGGTGCAAATATAGATACCTTTTTCCATTTAACAACCTCTTTTCTCCCCTTTTTTTATAACTTATTTTTAATGCATTATTATATAATTAGTTACGTTCGGAAGTTTTTTATAATATAGCTCTCTCCTACCTTTGTTTATTATATTTATTACTATTTTAATATTTCTAACATGGGAGTACACAACAAAAAGCCTTTTAAATAGTGTGTTTAACTTTAACTACAATCAATGATTAAGCATAATAAATGGAGATGAGACCTGTTTTTGAAATACCTTATATATATATTGTTTACAAAATGCTTTTACAATATCTTTGCGATTCAAAATTTCCACTTGTAAGGAAATTATACATAACATATATATATAATGATTAAGATTACATTACCTGACGGGAGCGTCAAAGAATTTGAAAACAACAGCACTCCAATGGATGTTGCTAAAAGTATTAGTGAAGGTTTAGCTAGAAATGTTATTTCTGCAAGTTTTGAAGGAGACACCATTGAAACCACCACCCCACTTACCACAGACGGCTCGTTAGTTTTATATACCTTTAATGACGCAGCAGGAAAGAAAGCTTTTTGGCATTCCTCTGCTCACGTATTAGCACAAGCTATTCAAGATTTTTATCCAAATGCAAAATTAACTATTGGACCTGCTATTGAGAATGGTTTTTATTATGATGTTGATTTTGGAGAAGATACTATTTCTGAAAAAGACTTTGATAAAATAGAAAAGAAATTTTTAGAGCGTGCTCGGGAAAAAGCTGAGTTTAAAATGCGCTCTATTTCTAAAGCTGATGCTTTAGCCTACTATAAAGCACAAAACAACCAATATAAGGTAGAACTTATTGAAGGTTTAGAAGATGGTGATATTACTTTTTGTGATCACAGTGATTTTACTGACTTATGCCGTGGAGGACATATTCCGAACACAGGAATTATTAAAGCAGTAAAAATTATGAATGTTGCTGGTGCTTATTGGCGCGGTGACGAAAAGAACAACCAGTTAACTCGTGTCTATGGAATTTCTTTCCCTAAACAAAAAGAGTTAAAACAATATTTAGAATTACTTGAAGAAGCTAAAAAGCGTGATCACAGAAAACTTGGTAAGGAGTTAGAACTTTTTACTTTTTCTCAAAAAGTAGGACAAGGTTTACCATTATGGTTACCTAAAGGTGCTGCTTTACGTAATCGCTTAGAAGATTTCTTAAAAGCTGCTCAAAAGAAAGCAGGGTACGAAATGGTTATGACTCCACATATTGGTCAGAAAGAGTTATATGTTACTTCTGGTCACTATGCGAAGTATGGTGAAGATAGTTTTCAACCAATTACTACTCCAAAAGAAGATGAGGAGTTTTTATTAAAACCGATGAACTGTCCGCATCACTGTGAGGTATACAACCACAAACCTTATTCATATAAAGATTTACCAAAACGCTTTGCTGAGTTTGGTACTGTATATAGATATGAACAAAGTGGAGAATTACATGGTTTAACTCGTGTACGTGGGTTTACTCAAGATGATGCACATATTTTCTGTACTCCTGAACAATTAGATGAAGAATTCAAAAATGTAATTGACCTTGTGTTATATGTATTCGGATCATTAGGTTTTGAAGATTTTACTGCTCAGGTATCTATTAGAGATATGGAGAATCTTGATAAGTATATTGGTTCGGTTGAAAACTGGGAAAAAGCTGAGCAAGCAATTATCAATGCAGCGAAAGATAAAGGCTTAGATTATGTAGTTGAAGAAGGTGAAGCTGCTTTTTATGGTCCCAAGTTAGACTTTATGGTAAAAGATGCTTTAGGTAGAAGTTGGCAATTAGGTACTATTCAAGTCGATTACAACCTACCTGAACGTTTTGATTTACATTACAAAGGTGCTGACAATCAATTACACCGCCCAGTAATGATTCACCGTGCACCATTTGGTTCTATGGAGCGTTTTATTGCTGTTTTATTGGAGCACACAGGTGGTAATTTCCCTCTTTGGCTAACCCCAGAGCAAGTTATTGTACTGCCAATCAGCGAGAAATATCAAAAATATACCGAAAAAGTTTTAACTTTGTTAGAAAATTCCGAAATTCGCGCCCTCGTTGATAACCGTAACGAGAAGACAGGAAGAAAGATACGTGATGCCGAAGTTAGCAAAATACCTTTTATGGTTATTGTTGGTGAACAAGAAGAAAAAGATGGCACAGTATCTGTAAGAAAACATGGTGAAGGTGATTTAGGAACATTTACTATAGAGGAGTTTATTTCTCTAATACAGAAAGAAGTTAGTAAGACATTAGTTCCTTTTGGTAGTTAAAAAAATAGATAGTAATTTAAAATTTATAAGTCATAGCAATTAGAAGAAAAGGCGGTAGAAGACCCGCGAGAGTAATTAAAGAAGATCAACATAGAATTAATGAAAAGATTAGACATGTTGATGAAGTTCGTCTTGTAGGCGATAACGTGGAAGTAGGTGTATATCCATTAGCTAAAGCTAAAGAGATTGCACGAGAGTTAGAATTAGATTTAGTTGAAATTTCACCTAAAGCTGTTCCTCCTGTTTGTAAAGTTATTGATTACAAAAAGTTCTTATATGAGCAAAAGAAACGTGAAAAAGCTTTAAAGGCTAAAGCTACTAAAGTTACCGTTAAGGAAATTCGTTTTGGACCTCAGACTGACGAACATGATTACGAGTTTAAAAAGAAGCATGCTATTAAATTCTTACAAGACGGAGCTAAATTAAAAGCTTTTGTATTCTTCAAAGGGCGTTCTATTGTATTTAAAGAACAAGGACAAATTTTACTATTAAAATTAGCTCAAGAATTAGAAGAATACGGTAAGGTAGAGCAAATGCCAAAATTAGAAGGAAAACGTATGATTATGTTTATTGCGCCTAAAAAGACAAAATAAACAAATCTTAACAATAATATAAGCAAGATAAAACTAAAGATCAAAGATGCCTAAAATTAAAACAAAATCTAGTGCCAAAAAACGTTTCAAGTTAACTGGTTCTGGAAAAATCAAAAGAAAGCACGCGTTTAAAAGCCACATTTTAACAAAGAAGTCTAAAAAACGTAAGCTTGCATTAACTCATTCGACTTTAGTACACAAGTCAGATGAAGCAAACATTAAGCAGCAATTAGTTTTAAAATAATTGTTAGCAAAGGGAATTTAATTATTAACCATGGAGTTAGGCTCGTTTAAGAACTTTTAAATAAGTCGCCTACTACAAAAACACATTTGAATTATGCCAAGATCAGTAAATTCAGTAGCTTCAAGAAATAGAAGAAAGAAAATCTTGAAGCAAGCAAAAGGTTACTTTGGACGTCGTAAAAACGTTTACACAGTAGCAAAGAATGCGGTTGAAAAAGGAATGCTTTATGCATACCGTGACCGTAAAAACAATAAGAGAAACTTCCGTTCATTATGGATTCAACGTATTAACGCTGGAGCTCGTCAGTTCGGAATGTCTTACTCACAGTTTATGGGTAAAGTTAAAGCTAATAACATCGAGTTAAACCGTAAGGTTTTAGCTGATTTAGCTATGAACAACCCAGAAGCTTTTAAGGCCATTGTAGAGAAAGTAAAATAAGTTTCATAACCTTGCTTATACTAAAAACCCAAACCTAAACGTTTGGGTTTTTTTAAACCATCTTATTATTCATCAATTGAAATAAAATACCAATCCTATGAAATTTTACAAAATAGCATTCATCTTTATTTTCACTCAAAGTATTATTGCTCAAGAAAATCTTTCTGAGCAACCAAACACTGTTGAAAACCAGTTTAATAAACTTTATAAAAAATCCAATAATTACCAGATTTATAAAGTTATAAAAAAGAATGAATACTTAAGACTTCAAAAAAGTATATTAGACAGCATAAAAGCTATTAAAACAGATGCTGCTGCTAAACAAGTTAAAATAAACGAACAACAAAAAAGTATTACTGAGCTACAAACAAAAATTAATACTTTAAATACAGATTTAACTACTTCTATTAGCAAAGAGGATGCTATTTCTTTTGTCGGTATTCCTTTAGATAAAGCAACTTACAATACCATTGTATGGGGTATTATTTTTGCACTATTAGCAGGGTTAGCTTTCTTTATTTATAAGTTTAACAATAGCAATGTAATTACTAAAGAAACCAAAACTTTATTAACTGAAACCGAAGAAGAGTTTGAACAATATAAAAGAAAATCTATAGAAAAAGAGCAAAAGCTACGTAGGCAACTACAAGATGAAATAAATAAACAACGTGGTGTAAATTAACCACATATTTCTTAACATAAAAAGCAATCCTAATAAGGCTACTTCTGTAACCAAAGGTTTGCTTTTTGTTTTTAGCTCTTAATTTTTTTAGATAATTTTGTTTTTATAAATAAGCTATTTGAAATTGTTACACCTAACAAAGAATGAATGAAAAAGATTTTAACGCTATTATTTATTTTTACTTTACTAAACGTATTGGGTCAAACCAATTACGAAATCAAAGGTTTTTCATCAAAATATAAAGGACTGTTGACCATTGAAAAAGGTTATGAAAATGAAATTTTTAAAAAAGGAAGTATTACCGTTTACGAATCTAAAACAAATACAAAAATTATAGAAATACACTCTGATGAATTAACTTTTGAGTTAGAAACCATAGGGATTGTTAAAACAAACATTTTAGAACTTCCTTACGGAGAACAGAGTATTTTAATATATAAAGACTTCAATTTTGATGGTATTAAAGACTTAGCTGTCATGGATGGGCAATTTAGCTGTTACCACGGACCGTCTTTTAGAATATATCTCGAAATTAACAACAAACTAACATTTAGCCCTGAATTTACTCGATTAGCACAAGAATATTGTGGTATGTTTCAAACGAATGACAAAACAAAAACCATCCACACTATCACAAAAAGTGGCTGTTGCTGGCACCAATATTCAACTTTTAAAGTAGCTAACAATATACCAACTCCTACTCTAATTATAGAAGAAAGTGCAGGAAATGCTCCTTTTTATTCGACTACTACAACAGAATGGAGCGGAAATAAAAAAGGCTCAAAAACTATTAAAACACTAGATTTAGAACATGATGGTCTTTCTGAAATATTATCATTCAATCTTATTAAAAACCAAAAGCAGGTTGTTTTATTTAGCTTGAATGGATTAGCTCTTAATTACGCTTTGATAAAGCCTGATGGGGCTGTGGAGTTCTCATTCCCTATTGAATTGATGGGAGGAGATTACAATTTCAAACTTAATAAAACAGAAAATACACTGACCTTTAAAAACAAAGGTGCTATTTATCAAATTTACCAAACTAGTAAAGAAGGTAAAATTAATAGCATCGGAATATTTGTTACGGTAAATGGTAAGAAGTACGACTTAAAAGGAGATTTAAACTCTATAGAAGGAAGTCTAGAAGCTCTAAAAAACATAAAACTAAACAATCTTATCACTGAATAGATTCTAATTTTAAACAAAAAAATCCCGAGTTTATCACTCGGGATTTTTTTATTAATAACGGTTTCAACCTATCTTAACCACAATATTTACTTCTACTTAAAAAGCGCTATCTGATTGTATATTTATGATAATCCTGAGATTACACCTTTGTTATCAATTTTCATATTTTCTGAAGCAGGAATTTCAGGTAACCCAGGCATACGCATCATTTTTCCTAAAATTGGAATTATAAACTGTGCTCCTGCTGCTATTTCTATTTCTCTAACATTTACTGTAAACCCCTCTGGTCTTCCAATTAACTTATCATTATCTGAAAATGACTTTTGAGTTTTTGCCATACAAACAGCAAAGTCATTAAACCCTAAACGATCAATTCTTCGCAAGTTTAACTCAGCTTTTTTATCATAGGTTACAGCATCTGCTCCATAAATTTCTTTGGCAATCTTTTCTATTTTTTCTTTTACAGGACTTTTCCAATCGTACAAGGGTTTGTATTGGCTAGCTTTGTTTTCAACTACATCAACAACAGCCCCAGCTAATTTTTTAGTTCCTTCACCTCCTTTTGCCCATCCTTCTGAAACAACTGCTTGTACACCTAAACTAGCACAAGCATCAATCACATAATTAACTTCTTCCTCAGTATCTGAAATAAAAGAATTGATGGCTACTACAGGCTCAATATTAAACTTTCTAATGTTTTCAATATGCTTTTCTAGATTTTTAAACCCATTCTGCACACGTTCTAAACTTGGGGTATTGTATTCTTCTTTTGGCGAGCCTCCGTGATGACGTAACGCTCTAATCGTAGCAACTAACACAACGCATTTAGGATTTAACCCCGCATATTGTGATTTAATGTTCAAGAATTTTTCAGCTCCTAAATCTGCTCCAAAACCTGCTTCTGTTACTACATAGTTTGACAATGACAATCCCATTTTAGTAGCAATAATTGTATTCGTTCCTTGGGCAATATTTGCAAAAGGTCCTCCATGAATTATCGCTGGATTTTCCTCTAACGTTTGTACCAAGTTAGGCTTGATAGCATCTTTTAATAAAATAGCCATAGCGTCTTGCGCTTTTAGGTCACGTGCAAAAACTGGCTTTTTATCAAAAGTGAACCCAATAAAAATACTCCCTAAGCGTTCTTTTAAATCATCAAAAGAAGTTGCCATACAAAGAATAGCCATTACTTCTGATGCTGGGGTAATATTGAAACCATCTTCACGAGGTATTCCGTTTGCTGTTCCTCCTAAACCAATGGTGATTTGACGTAACGAACGATCGTTCATATCAATTACACGCTTCCATAAAATGGTTCGTGGATCTATATTTAAATTTTTAGTTCTACTTTGTAAGTTGTTATCTATTAATGCTGATAGTAAATTGTTAGCTTTCTCAATTGCATTAAAGTCTCCTGTGAAATGTAAGTTAATATCTTCCATTGGAACAACTTGCGAATATCCGCCTCCAGCTGCTCCTCCTTTTATTCCAAAAACAGGACCTAATGAAGGTTCTCTTAATACTACTGTAGCTTGCTTTCCTACTTTATTCAACCCCTCTGTTAAACCTATAGAAACAGTAGTTTTTCCTTCTCCAGCCGGTGTTGGTGTTAATGCTGTTACCAACACCAAGTTATTCTCTTTTATTTTTTCTTCGTTAATTAAATCAAGTGGCAACTTAGCTTTGTATTTACCATACACTTCTAAGTCATCTTCACTTACTTTTAATTTACTGGCTATGTGCTTAATATGTTGTAATTCTTTTGCTTGAGCAATCTCGATATCAGTTAAGTGCGCCATGGCAAATTGTTTAAATTTTAAGTTATTTGTTTATTGTAAAAAGTAGTTAAAGATACGCAATATAATCCCTACAAAAACTGACTTTTGTTAGCATTTATTCCCAAATAATTACCTTATAACATAAATATGGTAAAAGAATTGGCTTTTATTTTAATGAAACGCTATATTTGCACGTTTTTAAAATAAAGTCGATTTAAATTATTTACAATGCAAAACAAAGGATTAATTAAATTATTTGCTATACTTTTTGGTTTAGTAAGTATTTATCAATTATCGTTCTCGTTTTTTGCCAACAAGGTAGAAGACAGTGCGAAACAGTATGCGAAGGCTAATGTTAGTGATAACAATGGAAGAGCTTTGGCTAGATATGAACGAAAATACTTAGATAGCGTAGCTAACAAAGAGATAGTAAACTTAGGATTTGCAAAGTACTCATACAACGATCTTAGAAACAAGGAAATGAACCTTGGTCTTGATTTAAAAGGGGGTATTAATGCAATTTTACAGGTATCAGTAAAAGATATCTTAATCGGATTATCTAACGATTCTCAAAACACAACTTTTAAGCAAGCATTAAAAAATGCTGATGAAGCTCAAAAGAACAGTCAAGCGAATTACTTAGATTTATTCTACAAGGAGTTCGAAAAATTAAGCAACGGTAACGTTAAATTAAGCGACCCAAGCATTTTTGGAACGAAAGCTTTACGTGATAAAATAGACTTCAATAAAACTAACGAGCAGGTTAAATCGACTTTACAAGAAGAAATAAACACTTCTATCAACACTGCTTTTGAAGTATTACGTAGCCGTATTGACAAATTCGGTGTTGTACAGCCAAACATTCAACGTATTGGTAACTCTGGTAGAATTCAAGTAGAATTACCAGGAGCAAAAGATATTGATCGTGCTCAAAAATTATTACAAAGTACTGCTGAATTGCAATTTTGGGAAGTACACACCAATGCTGATGTACAAAACTTTTTCTTTACTGCGAACGCTAAAGTTGCTGAATTATTAAAAGATGATTCTGCTACAAAAGAAGTTAAAGATACTACTAAAACAGCTGATAATATTGATGATTTACTAGGAGAATCTGCTGATTCAACAAATGTTGAAACTCAAAAAAACTTATTCACTTACCTATATCCTAATGTAGCTCAAAGCCCACAACAAGTAAGCCCTTTAGTTGCACAAGCTAGAGTTCAGGATACTGCAAAAGTTAACAGCTTTTTACATAACAAAGAAGTAAGAGCGTTGTTACCTACCAACTTAAGATACACCAAGTTTTTATGGGATTATAAAGCAAATCCTGGTGCTGATGGTAGTGAACTCATAAACTTATACGCTATTAAATCTAACAGAAAGGATAAAGCCCCTATTGATGGTGATGTTATTGCCGATGCAAAGCAAGAATACGACCAAATGAGCAAGCCTGTAGTATCTATGCTAATGAATGCTTCAGGAACAAAACAATGGGCTAAAATGACAGCTGAAAACGTAGGTAAATTCGTTGCTGTTGTTTTAGATAATTACGTATACACAGCACCTAGTGTAAACCAAGTAATTTCTGGAGGTAGTACACAAATTTCTGGAGGCTCTATGACCGTTACAGAAGCACAAGATATTGCTACTGTATTAAAAGCTGGTAAATTACCTGCTCCTGCTCGTATTATTCAAGCAGAAGTTGTAGGACCATCTTTAGGTAAAGAATCTATCGATGCAAGTATGTGGTCATTTGGTTTAGCTATTATTTTAGTTTTAGTTTGGATGTTCTTATACTACGGAAGAGCTGGTTTATTCGCTAACGTTGCTTTAGTTGTAAACATCTTATTCATCTTCGGAATTTTAGCATCGTTCAACTCTGTATTAACCCTACCAGGTATTGCGGGTATTATCTTAACCATTGGTATGTCGGTTGATGCAAACGTAATTATCTTTGAAAGAATTAAAGAGGCATTAAACGGAGGTAAAAACTTAGGTGACTCTGTAGACGAAGGTTTTAGTATTAAAGGTGCATTATCAGCAATTATTGATGCCAACATTACAACCTTATTAACAGGGGTAATCTTATATACTTTTGGAACAGGGCCAATTAAAGGATTCGCTTTAACGTTAATGATTGGTATTGCAACTTCTTTATTTACTGCTGTATTTATTACTCGTTTATTTATTGACGGAGCAGTTGCTAAAGGAACTAGTTTACCTTTCAATACTGGACTCTCTAAAAACTGGTTTAAAAATATCTCTATCGAGTTTTTACAAAAACGTAAAATCGCTTATATCATTTCAGGTTTCTTTATCACTGTTGGTTTAGTTTCTATTTTTACTGTAGGGTTAAAGCAAGGGGTTGACTTCAAAGGAGGTCGTTCTTACGTAGTTCGTTTTGACGAAGCTATGAAAGGTAACGAGGTAGCTGAAGAATTAAAAGCTGTTTTTGGTACTGCTCCTGAAGTTAAAACTTACGGATCTGACCATCAGTTAAAAATTACTACTGCCTTTAAAATTGACGAAGAAGGAACTGAAGTTGATGAAGAAGTACAATCTGCTTTATACAACGGATTAAAGCCTCACTTAGGAAATACTTCATATGAAGATTTCAAACCTGGTTTTGAAAAAGCAGGAAACGGAATTATGAGTTATATGAAAGTAGAACCTACAATTGCCGATGATATTAAGCAAGCTGCTTTATGGGCGGTATTAGGATCGTTAATCGTAGTGTTCTTATATATCTTATTACGTTTTAGAAAAATGGCGTATTCTATCGGTGCGGTAGTTGCTGTTTTCCACGATGTATTAGTAGTATTAGGTGTATTCTCTTTACTATACAAATTCATGCCATTTGATATGGAAATTGGTCAGTCGTTCATCGCTGCTATCTTAACAGTAGTAGGATACTCATTAAACGATACCGTGGTAATTTTTGATAGAATTAGAGAGTTTACTGAAGGTAAAAACTCAGTTACTGCTAACTTAGTAAACAAAGCATTATGTAGTACTTTAGGAAGAACTATCAACACCTCTTTAACAACATTATTAGTAATGTTAGCTATCTTCTTCTTTGGAGGAGACAGTATTAAAGGATTCATGTTCGCATTAATCGTAGGTGTAGTAGTAGGTACTTACTCTTCTTTATTCGTTGCAACACCAATTATGTTCGACGTTTCTAAGAAAGAAGAAAACAAATAAGCGCTACTTAAACATATATAAAACCGTTTTGAAGTTTATTCAAAACGGTTTTTTCATTTAATATCAAGAAACTATCTTTGCATTCTGATGAAAATTACAAAACTTCACGATTTATATTTTAAAGAGTTCATTTCAACAAATGAAATTTCTAGCATTGTTGCTTCTTTAGCTAAGCAAGTTAAAAATGATTTACCTAAAGACGAGGTTCCTGTTTTTATAGGAATTTTAAATGGTTGCTTTGTTTTTACTGCCGATTTTTTACGTCAATACAAAGGTGATTGTGAAATAAGCTTTGTAAAACTATCTTCTTATGAAGGTACTAGTTCAACAGAAAATGTAAAAAGTTTAATAGGTCTTAACGAAGACTTGACAGGACGTACTGTTATCATTTTAGAAGATATTATTGATACCGGAACAACCCTTCAAGAAATCTACGAGATTTTTTCTACAAAAAATTTAAAAGAATTAAAAATAGTTACACTTTTTTACAAGCCAGATGTATATCGTAAAGAATTGCATATAGACTATATCGGAAAAGGTATTGAAGATAAGTTTATTGTTGGTTACGGCTTGGATTATAAAGGTATTGGTAGAAATTTACCAGCTATTTATCAATTAACAACACAACCCAAAATGAAAAACATCGTATTATTCGGTCCTCCAGGTGCAGGAAAAGGTACTCAAGCAGAAATTTTAAAAGAAAAATACAATTTAGTACATATTTCAACAGGAGACGTATTCCGATTTAATATTAAAAATCAAACTGAATTAGGGTTATTAGCAAAAACATATATTGATGCTGGTGATTTAGTTCCTGATGAAGTTACAATTAACATGCTAAAAGAAGAGGTTAATAAAAATGCTGATGTAGCAGGATTTATTTTTGATGGTTTTCCTCGTACCGAATCTCAAGCAGAAGCTTTAGATACATTTTTAGCTGAAAAAGGTGAGCGTATAAACGGAATGGTTGCTTTAGAAGTACCAGAAGATTTATTAGTTGAGCGTATTTTAGAAAGAGGAAAAACAAGCGGTCGTTCAGACGATATGGATGAAAGCAAAATCCGTAATCGTTTTAACGAATACAACACTAAAACAGCTGTTTTAAAAGATTTTTATCAAGCTCAAGGTAATTATTACGGAGTTGACGGTGTGGGGTCTATCGAAGACATTACACAACGTTTATCAGACGTATTTGATACATTATAAAACTTGTTAAGTTGTTGAATCTTTTAATTTACATGTCAGTTCGAGTGATTTTTCTGACCTAAGGAAGAAAAACTGTATCGAGAACTACTTTAAAATTCTTATTCTCGATACAAATTTTACTCTTTTCAATCGTAAAATTCACTCGAATTGACAGAATTGTTGAAATACACAACTAAACGATTCAACAATTAAACAACAAAAAACAAAACAATGACTGAAGGAAATTTTGTCGACTATATAAAAATCTACGCATCATCTGGTAAAGGTGGTCGTGGATCTGCTCACTTACATCGCGAAAAGTATATCACCAAAGGTGGTCCTGATGGTGGTGATGGTGGTCGTGGTGGACACGTAATTTTACGTGGCGATAAAAATATGTGGACACTTTTCCATTTAAAATTTAAACGTCATTTTAGAGCTGAACATGGTGGTGATGGTAGTGCTAGTCGTAGTACAGGTCATGATGGTACCGATGTGATAATTCCTGTTCCATTAGGAACTATTATCCGTGATGCTGATACTGACGAAATTTTACATGAAGTTATTGAGGACGGACAAGAAATCATTTTATTAGAAGGTGGTAAAGGTGGTCGTGGTAACTGGCATTTTAAGTCATCTACAAACCAAACTCCTCGTTATGCACAGCCAGGTATTGACGGACAAGAAGGGTGGTATCGTATTGAGTTAAAAGTTTTAGCCGATGTTGGTTTGGTTGGTTTCCCTAATGCAGGAAAATCAACGTTATTATCAGTAATTACCGCCGCCAAACCGAAAATCGCTGATTATGCATTTACAACCCTAAAACCTAATTTGGGTATTGTGGAATATCGTAATCATCAAAGTTTTGTAATGGCAGATATTCCTGGGATTATTGAAGGAGCTGCTGAAGGAAAAGGTTTAGGGCATCACTTTTTACGTCATATAGAACGTAACTCTACCCTACTCTTTTTAATTCCTGCTGATAGCGAGGATATAAAAAAGGAGTATGAAATTTTATTGAATGAGCTTCGCAAACACAATCCTGAATTATTGGATAAAGATCGTTTGTTAGCTATATCAAAATCAGATATGCTAGACGACGAATTAAAAGAAGAAATTAAACAAGAATTACCAGAAGGCATTGAAGCGTTATTTATTTCATCTGTAGCTCAACAAGGCTTAATGGAGCTCAAGGATAAATTGTGGCAAATGTTGAATTAATTCATCTTTACAAATAAAATTTAAAAAAGCAATCTCAGTGAGGTTGCTTTTTTGTTTGATTCTTAATTTTAAACTATTAACTCCGCTATAGATGGATATAAGTCGTTAAAACCAACTTATATCTTTAATTACTTTGTGTGCAATTAAAAAACAACTATGAAAAATTTATTATTATTTAGCCGTTTGTTTCTGTATTTAAGCCATATTTTGGATTCACAAATTGTTTAGACGAATCCGATAATACTGAAAAGGATTTCATGACCTACATATTCTCTTCTCATCAAAAAGAAAATTATGTAATTGAAGATGATGAATTAGGGTTTGAATCATTTATAGATTTAGAAGATTTATTGAAATATGAAAACCAAAAATCATATGTAAAAAATTTTGACTTAATGCCTATAAGTTTTCATAGTCATGGAGGATCTTTATTTGTTGGAATGAAACAAGATAATCTTGACAAAATTTACTATGCTATTGATTCCTATGAATTCAAGTGTTTAGCTGATAATATTTTTGAATTATTAAGTAAACTCAAAATAGTAACTGTAAATTATGATTTTGAAAAATTAGACACAAATAGATTATATAAAAACTGGAATGAAAGTTTTTGGAGACAAAAAAGCTCATAACAATATAAAACGCAATTACGGCAGATTCGGATGTAGTTTATTTTTTTAAAGTTACAACACCCTTTTAGCTTCAATAAAAGCACGTTTCCAGTAATTTTCATGTAGTGACGTTACAATAACACCTCTCGAAGTAGTAGAGTGAATAAATCGAACATCTCCATTATTTACAGAAGTTACTAATCCCACATGATTTATAGATCCTCTTCTTCCTTTTGTTTTAAAAAACAATAAATCACCCCGTTGTACTTCTCGCAATGCAATTCTCTTTCCTTGTCTATACATTTCGCGAGAACTTCTAGCAATTGGCATATCTCTTTGTTTAAACGACGTAAAGATTAATCCAGAGCAATCCATTCCTTTTTTTGTCATTCCACCAAAGCGGTATGGTACTCCCTTATAGGTAACTGCTGTCCAAATAATTTTATCGGCTACAGTTACTTCTTCTGCTGTTATATTATCGTTAAAGTTTGTATTTGCCTTTTCAACCTGTTTAGGAGTAATCGTTGACGCTGTTTTTTGGTAAGCCCCACTTACATTTTTTGATGATCCACAAGAAATCATGAAAAACGACAGTGTACATAGAAAGAGGATTTTTTTAATCATAGGTGTTTTATTTTTTTACTCCATCAACAATTAATTTTGCTGCTTTAGCTGAGGCTCCTTTACCTCCTAATTTTTGCTCTAAGTCAAAGTACGATAAAAATAATTGCTGACGATGTTCTGCTTCAAGAATACGCTCTAACTCATACTTTAAGTTTTCTTTCGTAAAATCATTTTGAATCAATTCTTTTACCACTTCTCTATCCATAATCAAATTGACTAGTGATATATAACTTAAGGTAATAATTCGTTTTGCTATTTGGTACGATATATTGCTTCCTTTATAACACACTACCTGCGGAACTTTAAATAACGCTGCTTCTAAAGTTGCGGTTCCTGATGCTACCAAAGCGGCATGCGAAACACTTAATAAATCGTAGGTTTTATTATTGATGAATTTCACATTTGCAGCTCCAATAATTTCTTGATAAAACTCATACGACTGACTCGGAGCACCCGCCACCACAAATTGATACTTAGGAAAATCATCTACCAACGATAACATTACCGATAGCATTTTGGTTATTTCCTGTTTTCTACTTCCTGGTAATAATGCTATAATTTCTTTATAGCCTAAATCGTGTTCTTTTCTAAATTCTTCAATCGACACCTGCTTTCTACCAGCAATTCCATCAATTAAAGGATGCCCTACAAAGTGCACATTATATCCGTACTTCTTGTAAAACTCTTTTTCAAACGGAAGAATCACAAACATTTCATCAATATCGCGTTTAATATCTTTTACTCTACCTGCTCTACTTGCCCAAACTTGCGGAGAAATATAATAATTAGTTCTAAAACCTTGTTGCTTTGCCCATTTAGCGATACGAAGGTTAAAACCAGAATTGTCTATAAAAATAAGTACATCAGGATTGAATTGAGCAATGTCTTTTTTACAGAAAGAAATCATACCTAAAATCTTACGTAAGTTCATCAACACCTCAACAAACCCCATAAAAGCACGCTCTTTGTAATGTTTTACCAACGTACCTCCTACTTCTTGCATCAAATCTCCACCCCAAAAACGAATCTCTGCTTCTGGGTCTTGTTTCAACAACGCCTTCATTAAGTTTGCTCCGTGTAAATCACCCGAAGCTTCTCCTACAAGAATGTAATACTTCATTTACTAAAATTAGAAAAATTTTAAAATTGCGGTTAATAACGCTACTGCAATGGTAGTTATCAACACTCCTCTTGCTCTATAATCTTGCTTCTTCTTTAAAAATACCCAAAACACAAATAAATTAGGTATTGCCGATAATGCTATTACTGACCCTAACATACCTCCTTCTTTTATTTTACTTAGTGTTTCAGATAAGTCTGATTGTGAAATGTATTGTAAATACACAAAAAAACCACATGCTGTTGCCAACAACGACACTAAAATCCCTATGGCTATTTCTTTCTTTATATGTCCCATGTATGTAATTTTTGAATTGCGTGATGCGCTGTCATATCAAACTGAACAGGCACTACAGAAATATAACCATTTTCTAACGCCCAAATATCGGTGTCTTGTCCTTTATCTCTGTTTACGAACTCTCCTGACAACCAATAATATTCCTTCCCAAACGGACTTTTACGCTTATCAAATGTTTCTTTCCAATATCCGTTTGCTTGTCTACAAATACGAACTCCTTTAATATCTTTCTCTTTTAACTTCGGAATATTTACATTTAAAATAACTCCATCAGGCAAGCCATTTAACAACACATTTAACGCTATTTTTTCTATAAACTTACGTGCAGCTCTAAAATCGGCATGCCAATCAAAATCTAACAATGAAAAACCGATGGCTGGAATTCCTTCAATACCTGCTTCAACCGCAGCACTCATCGTTCCTGAATAAATTACATTGATCGATGAATTAGATCCGTGGTTAATTCCAGAAACGCATAAATCAGGTGTACGATTTAATATTTCGTTCTTTGCCATTTTAACACAATCGGCTGGAGTACCAGAACAACTATATTCTATTTGCGGACCTTCATCTATAGTAATTGGATTACAATGCAACACATTATTCACCGTAATTGCGTGTCCCATTCCACTTTGCGGACTATCAGGAGCTACTACTACTACATCTCCTATTTTATTCATGATTTCAATCAACATTCGAATACCCGGAGCAGTAATTCCATCATCATTCGTAACCAAAATTAAAGGTCTGTCTTGCATAGTATCTAAGTTTTACAACAAATGTAACATAAAAAAAGGATTCTTTTTTTAACATTTTGTAAAGACAGATTGGTTGTATTTATGCGTAAAATTGTGGTAATCAAACACAAGCGTCATGATACGAATTATTGTTCACCTTACCGTTTTTATTATTTCGGCTTTTTGCGCTATTATTTCAATCTAACATAAGATATATTATCTAAGTATATTTAGAGAAATAGTAACATTACATGCTTAAATAGATCTAAAGGGTAAAATAAAGAATATGAAATTGGATTGCTGTTTTTATAAAAAGCAACAAAACTTAAAAAATTGGCATTATTTTAGTAGCTTAGCAACACAACTAAACTACTCAACACAAATTTAAAGACAGAAGGTTTTATGAAGACGAAGTTTTTTATCCCATTTTTAACAATCACATTATTGTTTTCGAACTCTGTTAGCTCGAACACACTTCCTAATAAGGATCCAGAAAAAGATAGAGTTATTATATACGTTTTAAAAAACATTTTAAGTCGTTACCATTATGTTCAAAAAGATTTAAATGATGATTTTTCTGAACACGTATATACTACTTTCATTGATGGCTTAGATCCAAGTAAACGCTATTTTACTCAAGAAGATTTAAAAGAATTTTCTCAATATAAATATCAAATAGATAATCAACTAAGAGAATCTAATATTGATTTTTACAAACTAGTTTATAGTCGTTTTCTTGAAAAAATGGAATCAGGAAAAGCAAATTATCGCGCTTTATTAAAACAACCTTTTAACTACAAAAAAAATGAGGTAATTGATATTGATTACGATAAGATTCCGTTTGCTAAAAACGAAACTGAATTAACCGACTATTGGAGAAAACAATTAAAATTATCTATTTTAAGTAATATCGAAGATGCTGAAGCGCAACAAAACGAAAAAGCAAAAAAAGATAAAAACTTCAAAAAGAAATCTTTTAAAGAGTTAGAAGTTGAAGCTAGAAAAAAAGTATTAAAAAACATGAACGATTTGTACATGCGTATTGGAGAATTGGAAAACTCTGACTGGTACTCTACTTTCTTGAATAGTGTTGTAAGTGGTTTTGACCCACATACAACTTACATGTCTCCTAGAATTAAAACACGTTTCGATCAAGAAATGTCTGGTAAACTTGAAGGTATTGGCGCTCGTTTACAGAAAAAAGGAATTTACACCCACATTGTTGAATTAATTTCTGGAGGCCCAGCATGGAAACAAGGTGAGTTAGAAACTGATGACATCATTTTAAAAGTAGCTCAAGGAAACGAAGAGCCTGTAGATATCGTAGGAATGCGTTTAGATGATGCTATTAAATTTATCAAAGGTAAAAAAGGAACTGAGGTACGTTTAACCGTTAAGAAAAAAATTGATGGTTCTATTAAAATTATTCCAATTATTAGAGACGTTGTAGAACTTGAAGAAACTTTTGTAAAATCAAGTATTGTTGAAAAAAACGGTAAAAAATATGGAATTATAAATCTTCCGAGATTTTATATTGATTTCAACGACTTAAGCAGAAGAGATGCTGCAAAAGACATGGAGCAAGAAATTGAGCGTTTAAAGAAAGAAAATGTTGAAGGTTTAATCGTTGACTTACGTGATAACGGAGGTGGTTCGTTAAAAACAGCAATTGAAATTGGTGGTTTATTCATTAACAAGGGACCAATTGTTCAAGTAAAATATCGTGGTGAAGATCCTTTAGTAAAAGTTGATACTGACCCAAAAATTCAATGGGAAGGACCTTTGGTAGTAATGGTAAATGAATTCTCTGCTTCTGCTTCAGAAATTTTTGCTGCAGCAATGCAAGATTATAAACGTGGAGTTATTATTGGTGGTAAACAAACTTACGGTAAAGGAACCGTACAAAACGTATTACCTATCAATCGTTTTTATGAGCAATATCCTGATGACTTAGGAGCTTTAAAAATGACCATTCAAAAGTTTTATAGAATCAACGGTGGCTCTACACAAATTGAAGGTGTTTACTCTGATATTTCATTACCTAGTAGATACAGTTATATGGACTTTGGCGAACGTGATTTAGAAGGAGCTTTACCATGGGATAAAGTAAAGCAAGCTAAGTATACAACTACCAATACCTATAGTAACTTTGCTGATGTTGTATACAACAGTAAGCAACGTGTAATGAGTGATGAAAAGTTTAATAAAATAAACGAGTACGCTAAGTGGTTAAAGAAAAACCAAGACGAAAGAGTATACTCATTAAATTACGATACTTTTAAAAAGGAAAGTGAAGCTAAGGTTAAAGAAGGTGAACAATATAAAGATATCTTCAAGTTCGATTCTCATTTAACGTTTAAATCACCCAAATACGAATTAAACTTATTTAAAAAAGACACTGTTTTAGAGGAAAAACGTGTTGCTTGGCATAAAAACTTACAAAAAGACATTTACATCAATGAAGCGCTAAACGTACTAAGCGAATTAAAAATGAACAACAACCATGTTGCTATAAAAAATTAAAAAACGGGGATATCCCCGTTTTTTTTATCTCATTATTTTATTTCCTATGCTAAAAAATACTTTTCTAGGTTTAGCCGCTAATTATTCTGATGACAAAGTACTGCACCTAACTCTTTGGGAAGAGGTTGTTAAAAACCACACTGACAAAAAACGATACTATCACACTTTAGTTCATCTTGAAAATTTACTTTTTCAATTATCTCAAGTGAAAACAGAAATTAGCTCTTGGAATACTATTTTATTTACACTTTTCTATCACGATGTAATCTACAATTCCCTTAAAAGTAACAATGAAGAAAAGAGTACTGAATTCGCTATAGAAAGAATGCAACTACTCTCTGTACCTAAAGAAATTATTAAAAGGTGTGAAAATCAAATTTTAGCTACCAAACATCATAAAGTATCAGAAGATACTGATACCAATTATTTTACCGATGCTGACTTATCTATTTTAGGCTCAAATTGGGAAACATACGAGCAATACTATAAAAATGTGCGAAAAGAGTACGCTGTGTATCCCAACTTAGTTTACAATTCTGGTCGAAAAAAAGCACTGAAACATTTTTTAACCATGGATAATATATTTAAAACTGAATACTTCCATCAAAAATTTGAAAAAGCTGCTCGTGAAAATATTCAACGAGAAATCGATTTACTATAGCAACTCAATCTTCACAACTAACCCTTCATTAGAGCGAACATTAAAAACTGTTTCGTCTTCAAAAATTAGGTATTGTCCTTTTATTCCAACCAACTTACCTGTGTAGTTTTCATCTTTCTCTAAGTTTAAACTCTTAGGCTTTTTTGGATATTTCTCTACAGGAAATTGAATATTTGTTTCCGTATTCGTAGCTATATAATATTCTTTTGCTTCTTCAGGAATAAACTCTTGTAAGCGCTCTCTCCACTCCACTAAATTTTCATCCTTAATGTCGTTTTTCAGCATCGTTCTCCAATTGGTCTTATCTGCTACGTGTTCTTTTAAAGCAACTTCTGTTATTCCTGCTAAATATCGATTTGGCACCTCAACTATTTCAATAGCTTCATGTGCTCCTTGATCAATCCAACGAGTTGGTACTTGTTGTTTTCTCGTTACTCCAACTTTTACATTGCTTGAATTTGCCAAGTACACAATATGTGGTTGCAACTGCACTTTTTTCTCATACTCTAAGTCTCTATCTTCTTCTCCTAGGTGCGCTTTACTCAATTCAGGGCGCATAATCCAATCACCAGCAGTAGGTATTTCAAAAAAACAACTCTTACAAAAACCTTGACGGTAAATTTTCTTTTCTAAATGACAGTTTAAACACTCATAAGTAACAAAGCTTAAAGACATTTCTCTGTTCAATAACTGATTCATATTCAAATAACCAGATGGCATCTCCAAATAATACTGAACAGTCGTTAGGTTCTCGGTAGGCATTTTTTTTAAAACTCCTTGGTATTGCATGTCTTAAATTTTATTACTTTTAGCTTCACAAACTTACAGTAAAAAAATTGAATTAATAGTTAATCTATGACGTTTCCATTTATAAATTCAATCATCTCTTGGTTCTTAAAAAAGCGTAAACATCAAGTAGAGTTGTTTTTAAAGTATCCTATTGATGTTCAAAACGAGCTACTACTAAAGCTTGTAACTGCTGCTAAAAACACTGAATTTGGGAAACAACAAAACTTTTCTTCAATTAAAAGTTATACTGACTTTGCCAACAACGTTCCCATTCAACGTTATGAAAGTATTGAACCACTTATTGAGCGTTGTAGAAAAGGAGAGCAAAATTTATTTTGGCCTACACCTATACGTTGGTTTGCAAAATCTAGCGGTACTACCAACGCAAAAAGTAAGTTTATTCCTGTAAGTGATGAAGCTATTGAATATTGCCATTTTAAGGCAGGAAAAGACATGTTGTGCCTGTATATTAACAACAACGAAGATGCTAAGTTATTTACAGGAAAAGGACTTCGCTTAGGCGGAAGCTCTGCTGTATATGAAGACAATAACTCTTATTTCGGAGATCTTTCTGCTATTATTATTGAAAACATGCCTTTTTGGGCAGATTTCAGCTCTGCGCCTAAACAAGAAACAGCATTGATGAGCGAATGGGAAACGAAAATGGAAGCCATTATCAACGAAACCATTCACGAAAACATTACCAGTTTGGTTGGAGTTCCTTCTTGGATGCTAGTTTTACTAAACAAAGTTTTAGAAAAAACTGGAAAGGATAACATCTTAGAGGTTTGGCCTAATTTAGAAGTGTACTTTCACGGAGGAATCAACTTTAACCCATATCGTGAACAGTACAAAAAATTGATTCCGAAAGACGATTTTAAATACTATGAAACCTACAACGCCTCTGAAGGGTTCTTCGCTATTCAAGACCGAAACAATTCTGAAGAAATGTTATTGATGTTAGATTACGGAATTTTCTACGAGTTCATTCCTATGGATCAATACGATGGTGAAAACTCCAACGCAATTCCTCTTTACGAAGTAAAGAAAGATGTTAACTATGCTGTTGTAATAACTACCAATGGTGGTTTATGGCGTTATTTAATTGGAGATACGGTTAAATTTACCTCAACCGATCCTTATCGTATAAAAATTACTGGACGTACCAAACATCATATCAACGTTTTTGGAGAGGAATTAATTATTGAAAATGCCGAAGAAGCATTAAAAGCTGCCAGTGATAAAACCAATAGTGAAATAAAAGAATATACAGTTGGCCCTGTTTTTATGAACGGAAAAGAAAATGGAGCACATGAATGGATTATAGAGTTTGAAAAGCCTCCTAAAAATCTTGCCTTCTTTACTGAAATGCTAGATAACGCTCTAAAAAATTGTAACTCTGACTACGAGGCTAAACGTTATAACAATATGACCTTGGCAATGCCAAAAGTGCATCAAGCTCGTAAAGGTTTATTTTACGATTGGATGAAAGAAAAAGGGAAATTAGGTGGTCAACACAAAGTTCCGAGATTATCTAACGAACGTAGTTTTGTAGAAGAGTTGTTAAAACTCTAAGCTTATTTTGTTTGAATTTTTAACGGCAAGTGATATTGCGTAACTACAGGAATACCTCTTTTTGTTGCTGGTTGTATTTGTGGCAACTTTTCAATAGCCGATTTTATAAGATTTTCTAATTCTGGAAGCTCTTCGGTAATTGTTTCTGAAGCTGTAATATTTTTCAGCCTACATTTTCCTTCTGCATCGATTAGCACATCGATTACTACCTCTTCGTCTATTCCTATATCTGTTACAAACTGATGTTCTTGTAAGCTGTTAGCAACCCTTGTATGAATTTCTTCTCTAAAACAATTCGCTTTTGCTGCATCTAAAAGGTTTTTACACTTACTAAAAGCAGGCGAAACATCTACTCTGGTAAAATCTACAATCGTATCGACAGCTTGTAACTTATCTGTTTTAGAGTACGAAAAAAAATCACAAGAAGTAGCTAACAAAATCGAAATTAAAAAGATTAGGCAACGAGAATTCATCTTATTGATTTTAAGATGAATATACAAAATTAAATACTATTGTAAAATCTCTCCTTGTAAGAAATAGTACTTTTTAATTTCTTTTATTCTTTCTTTTGCATATTTGGTTAAAACTGAATCTTTTTGTTCAAAACGATTTACGTAATTTTTGTAATATTTATAAGCTATTCGTTTATCCTTATAATAATCTTCACTAGTTTTAGCTAGTTGGTACAAGGCTTTATAATTTTTTCTATTCTCTTCAAAAGCTCTTTTATAAGACTTTACCTCTTCTTTTGGATTTCCTAATTTTTCGTACACTCTAGCTAATTGATAGTACTCAACATCTCGAGGCTCTTTACCCGCAAAAGTTGCCACCATATAATCTAGTTGGGCTTTATAAAACTTTTTCTTTTCAAAATTGATGTCTCCTAAATAGGTATACGCTTTAAAATCTGATCTATCAATTCTTATAGCTTTATTAAAGTACTTTTTTGCTTCGTCATATTTCTTTAAATTAAAATAACAACGCCCTAGCATTTTCTGTGTGTAATGTTCGTTGGGCGCTATAGTATCTATTCTTTGTAAATATTGAATGGCTTCAGTAAACTTCTCTTCTCTATATAAATTATTAATTTTCAACTTATTTAAGTTCATATGATTTGGGTTCACTACCAAACCTTTATTTATAAAAATGTTTGCTGAATCTTTATCTCTTAATGAAGTGTAGGCTAATGCTAAGTGGTGAATAGACTTGATATGAGTTGTATCATTTTTATAAGCTTCTAAAAAACTATTTATTTTTAGATTTCTTTTTTTTAACATTCCATAAGCAACTCCCAATCGGTAATAATAATTTGCATTTGTACTATCCTGTTTAATGATATTTTTAAAAGTATCAATTGCTTTTGCAGGTTCCTTGGTTTGTGTATACAATTTCCCTAATTGATACTTAATGAGTAAATTTTCGGCATCCTCATTTACAATTCCTTCATAAATTTCAATTGCCTTTTCTAGTTTTTTCTCTTTTTGATACGATTTTCCCAGCTTTACTCTTGTAATGTAATCATCTTTCAACTCCAATGCTTTTTCGTAATATTTTGAAGCTTGTTTATGGTTATCTATCGAAGCATAAATAGCTGCTATTTTTGAAGTTGATTGAAAAGTAGTATCCAACTCATATAACTTTGTTAATGCTGTTTGATAGCGTCCTTTATTTAGTAAACTATCAATAGTTTGAAAAGCCGAAACTTGCGCTTCGACTTTTATAATTCCTACTACAAAAACAATAAGTAAAATTTTATTTTTCACGTTTCTATTTTTGGTATTGCTCATTGGTTAACTGTGACCAAGATACTTATTTTATTTCACCTCAAAAGTAATTGGTAAGGTATATCCTACTCGTACTTTCTCTCCTCTATACTCACCTGGTTTCATTTGAGGCAATTTTTGTGCCAATTCTTCAGCATAATGTTTTAATGTTGGATGCGGAGCTCTTCCTCTTACATCAATTACTTTACCTTCTTTACCTATTTTAAATTGCACATAAATTCGTTTTTTTCCAGCGGAAAGTCCAAGGTCTTTAGTTATTGACATATCAAAATTATCTTGCACAAACTTGCTTACACTTTTATGAAAACAGTCTTTATCTCCTTCTGCACATCCAGGAAAAGTTGGAGCTTTATCTAGCATAGCAAAAGGAATGTCTTCTCCCTCTATTGTGTTTCCTTTATTAGATTTAATTTTTTTAAGTGAAACACTCATATCCATAAATAAAACTTTACGAGCTTTATTCTCAAACCCTTCATAAACTTTTAAGTCTATGTCTTGACCTTTTTCTTTAAACCTATTTACAACATCATTGTATTCAGACAACTCTAAACTCGTTAGATCTTTTAATTGCACTTCTTTTGTTTTAGGTTCTTCTACGCCCATATACACATCCATATAAGATTGCTTTGATTCAAAAATTCGCTTATTAATTCCTGACTCATCTAAATACATAACTGAATTTTCTTTTTGCTGCTCAACATTACTTGTTTGACCTGAACATGCCGTATATAAAACCATACTTCCTAAAAGCGGAATTAGCAGCAAATACTTTAGCTGTTTTACTTTTTTTGATTGTGTTTTTGTCATCATAATAATTCGTTTTTTGATTAATGAATGTTTATAAAATTGATTAATGAATGAAATATGCTCGACCTGAAAAATATCAGCGAGTAAATGGTTGATATAATTTTCTTTTTTGTCAGATTTACTTGCTACAGCATCTGAAATATATTCATGAACTAACGATATACGATTCTGATACACATACACCATAGGATTAAACCACATAACTATTTTCAAAAACTCAAAAAACAACAAATCTAATGTGTGTTTCTGTTCGCTATGCACTAACTCATGTTGAATGATTTTTTCTTGTTTTGCTTGCGGAATTTCATTACCTAAAAAGATGTAATTAAAAAATGAAAATGCCTTGGTTTCCCTCGGAAGTAATATCAGTTTATAGTTTCCTTTTCGGGTAGCTCCGTATTGTAAAACTAATTGAATAATGCGTTCTAACTTCACTAAAAACACCACTAAAAATAGTACGCACCCACTCCAAAACAACACATCTAAATAAGTAATGGACTGATACCAAGCTGCTTTTTCAATGACTTTTTGAGGCGATAACACTACCTCTGGCAATAAAATATAATACTCTTGCGGCACTACTTTTTGAACTGTCGAAATTTTAAACAAAGGCAATACAAATGAAAGTACCGCTGTACCTAACAAATACCATCGGTTTTTAGTGAAAAATGTTTCTTTGCTTAAAAAGAAATCGTACACTGCTACAAAAAGCACCTGAAACAGTATAACTTGTATGGTGTAATTAATCATGATGTTTTATTTTTATGTCACTTCGAGTGATTCCGATAATAAATCGGAATTCTATCGAGAAACCTCTTTGTATATTATTGAAAATGACACTATTTTTTATGTTTATTCACTTCTTTTAAAATGCTTTCTAGCTCTTGAATATCCATTTTGTTTTCTTTCATAAAAAAGGAAACCATACTCTTAAATGAACCTCCAAAATAACCATCCATAAGCTTATGTAGGCTTTCATTGCTGTACTCCGATTTTTCTATCAACGGATAATATTCATATCCTCTACCCTTTGGCTTATGCCCTACAAACTCTTTAGTTTCTAAAATCCTGATGATTGTTGAAACCGTATTGTAGGCGGGTTTGGGTTCGGGTAACTCTTCGATTACTTCTTTTACCGAAGCTATTTTTAGCTCCCATAACACCTGCATTATTTGTTCTTCTGCTTTGGTTAATTGTTTACTCATAACACTTTAAATGAAATATTTCCGATACAAATATAACTAAAAAATTAGTTTAAACTAATTTTTTAGTTAGTAAAAATGTAACAAAGCTTCCGTATCTTCGTCTTATCAATAAAAAAAGTTAATGGATATATTTTTAGTTATACTTGGGTTTGTATTTGCTTGTTTAGGAATTGTTGGTTCTTTTCTACCAATATTACCAGGCCCTATTACTAGCTGGGTAGGTTTGTTATTATTACACTTAACGAGTGTCGTTCCTCAAAACTGGACATTCTTAGGAATCACCTTAGCAATTGCTTTGATTATCTTCATTCTTGATTATTTTATTCCTGCTATGGGAACGAAACGTTTTGGCGGTACAAAATATGGAGTATATGGTACTACTATCGGTTTAATTATTGGATTACTCTCCCCTATTCCTTTTGGAATTTTAATAGGTGCTTTTGTTGGTGCCTTAGTTGGTGAATTAATTTATGATAGCAAAGACACTAACAGAGCAATTAAAGCTTCTTTTGGTGCCTTTTTAGGTTTTTTAGCTTCTGCAACCATTAAGTTTTCAATTTCTATGGTATTCTTAGTGCTGTTTTTTGTTAAATTCTGGGAATATAAAGCCGCTTTCTTCTAGAAAAGAACTTCTTCTATGTTTCAATTCTAACTAATAACTCTAAGATTTCTCTCTTCGGTCGAAATGACTATTCTCATAATTAACTATTTAGCCCCGATTGAAGCATTTGTTTGAGCTCCTCGAAGATAGCAAGTGCGGAAAGCGGGAAATAGCTTCAAAACAAACGTAAATAAAGCGCAAAAAAAAAGCAACCCATCTAAGGGAAGCTTTCCATTGGTTAACAAAACCATGATACTATTTAAAGTATCTAACAACACAACTAAATGCTGTCCTTTTAAAATTAGACAGCCTGCAAATATACATTCTTTTTAGAAACTCACAAATAAAAAATAACTTTTTTTATAAAATCTATGTGATACTACCGTTGTCTAATTTTGTAATTGATTGTATCTTTGAACCTTTAAATTAAAATTACTTAAAAATTAAGTCAATGCAATTATCAGAACAAGAAGTTGTACGTAGAGAAAAACTATCAAAATTACGTGAACTGGGTATCAATCCATATCCAGCAGATTTATTTCCATTCAATTCAAATTCCAAACAGATTAAACAGGAGTTTAAGGAAGGTAAGAAGGTAGTGATTGCTGGTAGATTAATGTCTCGTCGTATTCAAGGAAAAGCTTCTTTTGCTGAATTGCAAGATAGTGAAGGACGCATTCAAGTATATTTTAACAGAGATGAAATTTGTATAGGTGAAGACAAAACTTTGTACAACGAGGTATACAAAAAGTTATTAGATATAGGTGATTTTGTAGGTATTGAAGGTGAGTTGTTTAAAACTCAGGTTGGTGAGATCACCGTGATGGTAAAAGATTTTAAGTTATTAAGTAAGTCTTTAAAGCCATTACCATTACCTAAAGTAGACGCTGAAGGAAATACCTTTGACGGATTTACAGATCCTGAGATGCGTTACCGTCAACGTTATGCTGATTTAGTTGTGAATCCACAAGTAAAAGAAGTTTTTGTAAAGCGTACTAAGTTATTCAATGCGATGCGTCAGTTTTTTAATGATGCAGGATATTTTGAAGTAGAAACGCCAATTTTACAACCAATACCAGGTGGTGCAGCTGCAAGGCCATTTATTACACATCACAACGCATTAGACATTCCGTTATACATGCGTATTGCAAATGAGTTATACTTAAAACGTTTGATTGTTGGTGGTTTTGACGGTGTGTATGAGTTTTCGAAAAACTTCCGTAACGAAGGAATGGACAGAACACACAACCCAGAGTTTACGGCAATGGAAATTTATGTAGCTTACAAAGACTACAACTGGATGATGGAGTTCACCGAAAAACTATTAGAGCACTGTGCTTTAGCAGTGAACGGAACTACCGAAGCTACGTTTGGAGAGCATAAAGTAGATTTTAAAGCTCCATATGCGCGTGTTACGATGGCTGACTCTATCAAACACTTTACTGGTTTTGACATCAACGGAAAATCGGAAGATGAAATCCGTAAAGCTGCTCAAGACATGGGTATCGAAGTAGATGATACGATGGGTAAAGGAAAGTTAATTGATGAAATTTTTGGTGAGAAATGTGAAGGAAACTACATTCAACCAACCTTTATTACCGATTACCCGAAGGAAATGTCTCCGTTGTGTAAAGAGCACCGTGACAATCCTGAATTAACTGAGCGTTTTGAGTTAATGGTATGTGGTAAAGAAATTGCTAATGCCTACTCTGAATTAAACGATCCTATCGATCAGCGTGAGCGTTTTGAAGCACAATTAAAATTAGCAGCTCGTGGTGATGATGAAGCTGGTGAATTTATCGATCAAGATTTCTTACGTGCCTTAGAATATGGTATGCCTCCTACTTCTGGATTAGGAATTGGAATGGACCGTTTAATTATGTATTTAACGAACAATCCTTCAATTCAAGAAGTGTTATTCTTCCCACAAATGAAACCTGAGAAGAAAGCTCCTACAGTTGAATTAAACGACGATGAAAAAGCTGTATTAGCTTTATTAGAAAAAGCTGAAAGAATAGGTTTAAATGAGTTAAAAACTCAAAGTGGTTTATCTAATAAAAAGTGGGACAAAACTATTAAAGGACTAACTAAAAACAGTCTTGCTAAAGTTGAAAAAACAGCGGAAGGTTTATTTGTAGAAATCGTATAAGTTATTTCTGAAACTTAATATAATTAAAAAGCAATCTTACTTCGGCTACGCTCAGTAACCAGTAAGGTTGTTTTTTTTGTTTGATATTTCTACCATTTTAAATAACTTAGCTACTAACGGATATGAGTTATCAAATTGAACTCTAATTCTGTCAATTAAAACAAACCAATATGAAAAAGACTACCTTTTTACTTCTATTCTTGTTTGTCGCTCTTAACTTAGTTGCTCAAAAAAGGGCTTATAAAATATACAATGCTAAAGGAAAGAAAGTTTCTTATAACAGAATGCTTAAAAAAATAGCAAAAAATGATATTGTTTTGTTTGGAGAACTTCATAATAACCCTATTGCGCATTGGCTTCAGTATGAAGTGACCAACGACCTTAACAAAACACGAAAACTTATTTTAGGTGCTGAAATGTTTGAAGCTGATAATCAACAACCTTTAAATCAATATGTAAACGGTAGTATAAACAGCAAACAATTAGATACCTTGGCTAGATTATGGTCGAACTATAAAACTGATTATGCTCCACTTGTAAATTTTGCAAAAGACCAAAAACTGAACTTTGTTGCAAGCAACATTCCTAGAAGATATGCTAATTTGGTGTATAAAAAAGGATTTGAAGCGCTTGATGCTTTATCAGACACAGAAAAATCATGGATTGCTCCTTTGCCTATAAAATTTGATAGCGAATTACCTACCTATAAAAAAATACTAACGATGATGGGAGATCATGGTACTCCAAAATTGGTTATGGCTCAAGCCATAAAAGATGCTACTATGGCACATTTCATTTTGAAAAACCACCTACCTAATCATCTGTTTTTGCATTATAACGGAGCTTATCACTCTGATTATTATGAAGGAATTTTATGGTATTTGAAGAATGAAAATCTAAATTTAAACTATGCAACAATCACCACGGTTTTGCAAAAGGACATTAACAAGCTTGAAAAAGAAAACCGTAAAAAAGCTGATTTTATTATTTGTGTAGATGATAATATGACTACAACTTATTAGTTATATTTCTCTCTAATTCAAATGAATACTATTTTTATTTAATTTTTTCATAACTTTAAAAGGTTATGAAAAAGCTGCTTACATACCCTCCTTTTCATTTTTTGCTATGTGTGATTATTGGAATAATAATTCAGTTTTACACACAGATTTGGCATTTTAACCTTCTTTATTTAGGAGTTTTATTACTAGTTTTTCTAAATGCTCTCTACTTTTTAAAAAGGTTTCAAATGCGAAAAGTGTTTAGTATCGTTAGCTTACTATTATTTGTTTCTATCGGAATTAGCACTGCCTATATTCACAATCCAAAGAATTATACGAATTATTACGAACATCAATTAACAGATGACTCATCATCTGTACTAACTATTCAAAAAGTATTAAAACCCGGAAATTATTATACAAAATACATTGCTAAAGTTTCTCAGGTTGATTCCTCCAAAACAAACGGAACTATTCTTCTAAACATTCAAAAAGACAGTACAGAAACCTCTCTTACTGTCGGTAATCAGATTTTTATTAAAACACCTTTTAAAGAATTGATTCCACCTTTAAACCCACATCAATTTGATTATAAACAGTATTTAGCAAAACAGTACATCTATCATCAAGTGTTTTTAAGTAAACAGCAATTTAAACAGCTTCATGATGCAGGTTTTTCTTTAATCAATTTATCAGCTAGTATTAGAGAAAAAGTACAAAATTCTTTAAAACAATATCATTTTTCAAACAATGAATTTGCTGTGATTAATGCTTTACTACTTGGTCAACGTCAAGAAATCTCTAAAGAATTATTAGAAAGCTATACCAATGCAGGTGCAATTCATATCCTAGCCATTTCAGGGCTGCATATTGGTATTTTGTTATTGCTACTCTCCTATCTATTTAAACCTTTGGAAAAACTTCCTCATGGAATGCTTATTAAAACTACTTGCATCATCTTATTACTTTGGTCTTTTGCTTTTATTGCAGGTTTATCAGCTTCTGTAGTACGTGCCGTAACCATGTTTACTTTTGTAGCTATCGGATTGTCTTTTAAACGGAAGAAGGTTATTGAGTTTTCTTTAATTAGTTCCATGCTATTTTTACTATTGATAAGACCCATGTTCTTATTTGATGTTGGATTTCAACTCAGTTATTTAGCCGTTTTTGGTATTGTTTGGGTACAACCATTACTTTATGATTATTGGAAACCTAATTTACGAGTTCTCGACAAAGGTTGGCAACTATTTACAGTTTCAATAGCCGCACAAGTAGGAATCTTACCTATTAGCTTATATTATTTTCATCAGTTTCCAGGATTGTTTATTTTATCTAACTTAATTATCATTCCCGTTTTAGGAACAATTTTAGGCTGCGGAATCGTAATTATTCTATTAGCAACCTTCAATATCTTGCCTCAATCTATAGCTAATGCGTACGGATTCGTAATTTCTTTGATGAACCACTTCGTTGATTGGGTTGCTCATCAAGAAGATTTTTTATTAACAGAAATATCGATGTCTTTCTGGGCGATGTTGGCTTGGTATGTATTTACCATCTTCTTCTTTCAATTTTGGATTCGGAAAACGGCTAAAAGTATTGTTTTGTTATTTACATCAATTCTTCTTGTACAAGGAATCTATTTTTATGAAAAACAAGAGAAGGAAAACAAAAGTGAGTTTATTGTATTTCACAAAAGCAGGCATACTGTTTTAGGAAAAAGAAATGGTAACGAACTACACGTTTTTAGTTCGATAAGTGATTCCATTCTTCAACAAGAAAAACTTTTACAATCATACAGAATTGGTGAACATATTCTTTCTAAAAATACAGATTCAGTATTTAACGTTACATCTTTCAACAACAAACAAATCTTGATTATAGATAGCTTAGGCGTTTATCAAATTAACGGACTTAAAAATCCGATAGTGCTACTACAAAACAGTCCTAAAATCAATTTAAACAGATTAATTACTACGCTAAAACCTCAACAAATAATTGCGGATGGAAGCAACTACAAATCGTATGTTAATAGATGGAAAGAAACTTGCAACAAACAAAAAACACCATTTTGGTATACAGGTCAAAATGGTGCTTATATTATTAATGAATAGTTATTACATGGCGCTTTTAAAGTTTTTTTCAAACTCTTTCCATGGTATATTCTTGTAGTTATCTTTGTTAAAATAGGCTAAGATTTTTTCGAATCTTTTTTCTTCTAAATACCCAGGAACATTTTGTAACAATTGTCTTTCTGTGTTAAAAAATGCTGTTGAAGGATAGCTTAATTGCCCTTTCATAATCGCTGCTGCTAATTCATGATATCCTCTTCTACCCTGTGCTTGGTAAGTGAAAGTTCTTCCTTGAAACATAATATCGTGTTTAGTTTCACCATTTAACTTTACAGGGTAGTAATGTGTATTGATGTAATCTATAATTACCTTGTTTTGGTACGTTGTTTTATCCATTTTTTTACACCATCCGCACCAATCAGTATAAATATCTACCATAATTGGCTTAGGCTCTTTCTCACTCATTTCCATCGCTTCTTCAAAAGTTAACCAATTAACTTTATTCTCTTGTGCTCTTATTCCAAATGAAATAATGGCGAAAACCGCTACTACTATTATTTTTTTCATATCCTTAAAGTCTCAATAAGTATTCCAAAATTACAAAAAAACCTGCCAACTTTGATATTGACAGGTTTTAATAAGTTATTTTTAACGTTTACTTAGGGTTATTTCACCCCATGCATTAATTTTTTAATTACTGGATTTAAAGCTATCACTAAAAGTCCTGCAATTGTTGGTACAATTGTAAAAATTAAGAAGAAAGTTGACAAACTGTATTCTTTTGTAATGTTTTCAATTTGACCTCCTAAAACTGCTGCCAACTTGTTTCCGATTGCAATAGCTAAGTACCACATACCAAACATAAATGCGATCATACGTGCTGGAACTAGTTTAGATACATACGAAAGTCCTACTGGTGACAAGCATAATTCACCTAATGTATGGAATAAATATGCTAAGATTAACCATACCATACTTACTTTAACTCCATCAGTTATTCCGTAAGCTCCAAATGCTAATAAACCAAAACCTACAGCCATAATAATTAAACCTAAACCGTATTTAACTGCTGCAGATGGATTGTATTTTGAATCCCACCACTTAGAGAATAAGTTTGCAAATGCAATGATAAAGAACGAGTTTAAGATTGAGAACCAAGAAACTGTAATTTCTGAAGCTTCAGCAGAAAACTCAGCATATAGCATCCATCCTACTAATGCCCAAACCCCTAAGAAACATACTGCTAACACAATGTTTGACGCTGGAATTCTTTTACCTGTTTCTTTTCCTAACAAATACAACACCCAAGTAATAATTAGTAAAGGAATTACTGTTAATAATGTATTTACTATGTTAAATACTGTTTGTGCATTACCTGTTAATACTCTATCCACATTATCACGCGCGAAAAGGATTAATGAAGTTGCACCTTGCTCGAAACTCATCCAGAAGAATACCGTAAAGAATGCGAAAATAATTACCGCTATCATTCTATCTCTTACAATTCTGGTATATCTTGATATACGAGAAATTGTCAAGAATAAGAATACCGCTAAACCAAATAATACAGCTACGTATTGACCATCAAAATCACCTACTTTTAAGGCTCCGAAAAGATCTATTCCTCCAATTTTTGATAACGGATCGTTAATTGCATATCCTAAACCAATTACCGAAGCAATCGCGATTAAAATTTTATCTAAACTTGTAAAAGGGTTTGTTTTATCGCTATCGTTAGATGTTTCTGTAGCTGATACTTCAGCTTCCTCTTTTCCATTTTTAGAAGGAACATCTCCAATAGTACCGAATAATGGTTTCGCTAACCAAAATTGTAACGTTCCTAATAACATGAAGATTCCAGCTAAACCGAATCCCCAAGACCAACCTACTTTTTCTGCTAAGTATCCACATAGCATCATTCCAAAGAAAGCTCCTGCGTTAACTCCCATGTAAAAAATAGTATAAGCACCATCTTTCTTTTCTGGTAAGTCTTTATACATTTCTGAAATAATAGACGTCATGTTAGGCTTAAAAAAACCTGTACCTATTACTAATAAAGCTAAACCTACATATAACCAAAACTCTGTTTCAATAGCCATTGCAGCATGCCCTAAGGTCATAATGATCGAACCAATAACTACTGCCCAACGGTATCCTGTTAATTTATCGGCTATGATACCTCCTAAAATTGGGGTTAAGTATAATAACATTGCATAGGTACCAAATAATGCTCCTGCGTTTTCTGCAGACCACTCCCAACCTGGATTAGCGCCAATTGCTGCTGCTGTTAAAAAGTTTATTAATAATACACGCATTCCGTAAAACGAAAAACGCTCCCACATTTCTGTGAAAAAAAGCACAAATAATCCCGAAGGATGCCCTAGTACTTTTGATTTAAAAAAATCATTTGATGTAACTGAACTCATATTTATTTATCGTTTATATATAACAAACCTCATGATAAAAAAACTATCATGAGGTTAAATGTTCCTTATTATTTTACTCCGTGCATTAACTTTTTAAGTGGAAAACTTAAAAGGAATAATACAATACCTCCTGTGATTGGTATCCAAACTAAGATGTTAAAGAAATCAGACATAGAAGATTCTTGAGCTATCTTTTCCATATAACTTGAAAAAGTTCCTGCAATCATATTCCCCATAGCAGAAGCAAAAAACCAAATACCAAACATAATACCTAGTAATCTTTTTGGTGATAATTTATTTACATAAGAAAGTCCTACTGGAGACAAACTTAACTCTCCCATTGTGTGTAATAAGTATGCAAAAACTAAAAAGATCATACTAGCCTTTTGCACTGAATCTCCACCAATATTTGCCGCTCCTATTACCATAGGTATGAAACCTAATCCTAATAATATTAAACCGATAGCAAATTTTTGAGGTCCATTAGGGTTGTATTTTGTCTTTGCCAACTTTTGCCAAATCCAAGAAAATAATGGCGCTAAAGTGAAGATAAATAACGCATTTAAACTTTGAAACCATGTTGCTGGTACCTCCGGGTTTTCATCAAAAAACTGATTGTAAATCATGTATCCAATAATTCCCCACAAAATAACAACACTTAGTGCCATAAACATCATTGCTGTAGCATACGTTTTACCAATTGCTTTAAACATTCCTACAAATAACCATGTTAAAATTATTACTGGTAAAGCTGATAGTAAAGCTCCAAAAATTTTAAATACAATTACTCCTGTCCCTTCTAAACTTCTATCAGTATATTCACTTGCAAAAATATTCATACTTGAACCTGCTTGCTCAAATGCCGCCCAGAAAAAGATAGAGAAAAACGCTAAGACACCAACAACTATTAACCTCTGAGTTTCAACTTTTGTTAATGGCTTTTTTTCTATTTCTGTAGTTTCTTTAGAAACTTCTTTCTTTGGCGCTAATCCAATTTCTCCAAACATTTTTTGCGCTAAATGGAACTGAATTAATCCTATAAACATGAATATACCTGCTAACCCAAAACCATAGTGCCATCCTAAAGTTTCTCCTAAGTAACCACATAAAATTGATCCTAAGAAAGCTCCTACATTGATTCCTTGGTAAAAAATAGTATATCCTGAATCCTTTTTATCACTTCCTTCTGGGTATAATTGCCCTACAATTGAAGAAATGTTAGGTTTAAAGAATCCGTTACCTACAATTAATAAACCAAGCCCTAGATAAAACGCTGGCATCGGTTCAAAAGCTAATGATAAATGCCCTAATGTCATTAATACAGCTCCTATAATAATAGCTTTTCTAAATCCTAAAATTTTATCGGCAATAATTCCACCAATGATTGGAGTAATGTAAACAAGCATTGTGTACCAACCGTATAAACTACTAGCATCACTTTTAGTCCACCCTAAGCCTGGATTATCACTTGCTACTTCACTAATTAAATATAAAACCAGTAAAGCTCTCATTCCGTAATATGAAAAACGTTCCCACATCTCTGTAAAGAACAGCATAAATAATCCTACTGGATGTCCAAATATTTCCCGTTCGGTTGCTACATTTTTAGCCATAATATATTGTTTTAGTTTATAAGTTGTTTTTAATAAAGTTGGTCATTTTGGTATACAGGTGTAAACGAGTATTTCCTCCATAAACACCATGATTCTTATCTGGATACATTCCCCACTCAAATTGCTTATTAGCTTGAATTAACGCTTCTGCCATTCTGTAAGCATTTTGTACGTGTACGTTATCATCACCTGTTCCGTGAATTAATAAATACTTTCCTTTTAATAACTCAGGATAGTTCAATGGTGAATTATCATCGTACCCTGCAGGATTTTCCTCTGGAGTACGCATGTAACGCTCAGTATAAATAGTGTCGTAAAAACGCCATGTAGTTACTGGTGCCACAGCTATTGCAGCTGCAAACACATCGTTTCCTTTTAATAAACAGTTCGTACTCATATGACCTCCAAAAGACCATCCCCAAATACCAATTCTATTCGCGTCAACATATGGTAATTTTGCTAACTCTTTAGCCACCGAAATTTGGTCTTCAGTTTCATGCTTCACCAAGTTCATATAAGTAACTTTCTTAAAATCACGACCTTTAAAACCTGTTCCTCTACCATCAACACAAACAACAATATATCCATCTTGTGCTAACATTTGATGCCAATAATCATTTGAACCATTCCAACTATTTTTTACATTTTGAGAACCTGGCCCTGAATATTGATACATTAAAACTGGATACTTTTTATTTGCATCAAAGTTTGCAGGCTTAATAGTGTACATATTTAAGTCGTTACCGTTAACATTAATAGTAGAAAACTCTTTTTTACTTAAATTATATCCTGCAATAGTTTCTTTTAAAGCTGCGTTATCTTTTATAGTTTTTAATACTTTACCTTCATCATTTCTTAGCGTGTAAACTGGTGGTGTATTTGCATCAGAAAAAGTATTGATGAAATAGTGCATGTTTTTACTAAAAGCAGCGTTGTTTGTTCCTGTAGAGTTACTCAATAACTTTTTGTTGTTACCGTCTAAAGAAATGCTATACACTCCTCTATTAATAGAACCGTTTTCTACTGATTGGTAATAAATAGTTTTCTTATCAGCATTATATCCGTAGTAAGAAGTAACTTCCCAATTTCCTTTCGTTACTTGATTTAATAATTTACCGTCTTTATCATAGTGATAAATATGGTTGTATCCATCTTTTTCACTTGTCCAAATAAAGCTATTATCGTCTAAAAAAGTTAGGTCGTCTGTAATATCTACATATGCTTTATCTGTTTCATTTAAAACTACAGAACTATTAAAAGTAGTTGCATCAACAAAATACATTTTTAAATCATTTTGATGACGGTTCAATGTTCTAACAGCTAATATGTTTGGATTGTTTGTCCAGTTAATTCTAGGAATATATTCATAATCTCCTACTCTAATTTCTGCAGTTTTATTCGTTTCTAATGAAAATATACGTAAAGCTACTTTAGCATTTTCTTCACCTGCCTTTGGGTATTTGAATACATGTTGTGTTGGGTATTTTTCTTTTCCATACACATCCATTGAAAAAGTTTTAACCTTACTTTCATCAAAACGTAAATAAGCTAAGTTTTTGCTATCTTTACTCCATTCAAAAGCTTTTACAAAACCAAACTCTTCTTCATAAACCCAATCAGTAATACCGTTAATGATTTCGTTCTTTTTACCACTATTGGTAATTTGAATTACCACATTGGCATCTGAATAATCTTTAATAAATAAATTGTTGTCTTTAGCGTATGCTATTTTTTTACTATCAGGAGAAAAAGTTGGTTCTTGAATATCTGTACCAATTAAGTCTAATGATTTTTTAGCAATATCATACACATAAAATGTACCTAAATATGAGTGACGGAAAATTTGTTTGAAGTTTGTTCCTAAAATTAATTTGGTCTCATCATTATTAAAACTATATGATTGAAAATATTTTAATCCAGCTAAATCTTTACTATCAACAATCGTTGCAACTTTTTCTAATGTTTCATAACTGTACTTATCTACAGTAGAACTTCCATTCTCATAATTTAATAACGAATAAAAATCTCCATTCATAGAATTTAAAGAGTTCATATAATCGGCTCTAAATGTGCCTTTTCGCCATATATCCTCTAAAGAAATATCTTTTTTTTGAGCTTGTACTAGCGAAGATATCCCAATAAACAATAATAATAATTTCTTCATGTTAAGTTGTTGTTTATCTAAAAAGTTTGCCAAGTTTACGGAAAAATAGCCAAAAACCCGCTCAAAAAAATCATAAAAACCAAATAACACAAGCATTTTAACATGATTCACGTATCTTTGAGCCATCAAAAATGAATTGAGAATGTCTAAAACGATCTCTGGTTTTTCTAAACTTACCAAAGAAGAAAAAATAGACTGGTTGGCAAAAACTTACTTTAACAATCAACCAGAAATTACACAAACTATTACGCAATATTGGAATGTAGACGAGAAGCTACAACAATTGCATGATGATTTTATTGAAAATACCATTTCTAATTTTTATATGCCTTACGGCATTGCTCCTAACTTTATTATTAACGGACGTAGTTATGTAATACCAATGGTGGTTGAAGAAAGCTCTGTTGTTGCTGCTGCTTCTTTAGTTGCCAAGTTTTGGAGTACTCGTGGAGGATTTAAAACAGAAGTAATTTCTACTACAAAAATTGGTCAGGTACATTTTATGTACGCTGGAGATAAAAAGGAATTACATTCTTATTTCAACGAACAAAAAACAGAATTATACACAGCTACCGCATCTATTACCAAAAACATGGAAAAACGTGGTGGCGGAATATTAGATATTCAGTTAGTTGATAAAACAGATAAGCTTGCAAACTACTATCAATTACATGTTACGTTTGAAACAAAAGATAGTATGGGAGCTAACTTTATTAATTCTTGTTTAGAAGCTATTGCAAAGACTTTTAGAAAAGATAATATTGAAATAGTTATGAGCATTCTTTCTAACTACGTTCCTGAATGTTTAGTTAGAGCGGAAGTAAGTTGTAAAGTAGCCGAATTGGGCGGAAAGAATCCTGAGAAGTTTGCTCAAAAGTTTGAACAAGCTGTTAAAATTGCAGAGGTAGAACCGTACCGTGCAGTTACGCACAACAAAGGTATTATGAACGGAATAGATGCTGTTGTATTAGCTACTGGAAACGATTTTAGAGCTATTGAAGCGGGTGCACATGCGTATGCTTCAAAAGACGGACAATATAAAAGCTTAACTCACTGTGAAGTAAAAGACGGTATTTTTAGATTTTGGATTGAAATTCCTTTAGCATTAGGAACTGTGGGTGGATTAACTGCCTTACACCCAATGGCAAAATTATCGTTAGATATGATGCAAAAACCTAGTGCTCGCACTTTAATGCAAATTATTGCTGCTGCTGGTTTAGCTCAAAATTTTGCTGCTTTGCGTGCTTTAACAACCAAAGGAATTCAACATGGGCATATGAAAATGCACTTGATGAACATCTTAAATCAACACAAAGCTACCAATAAAGAAAAAGAAATTGTAGCCGCCTATTTTGAAGACAGAACAGCTTCTCATAGTGCCGTGGTTGAAAAGTTAAATGAGCTTCGTAAGCCAAAAGTACAATGGGTAGACTTTTTAAACGTAGAAGAAGTACGTGATACTCTTTTAAGTTTAAAAGCCGATGCAAAACCTTTGTTTGGTAAAATGAGTGGACAACACATGGTAGAACATTTAAGCTTGGTTACTCAAATAGCAAATGGAAACTGGAAAGTTGACACCTATGTTTCTGATGAGAAATCAGCTAGAAGAAAACCATTTTTAAATTCTGATAATGAGTTACAAACTGGATTTAAAGCTCCATTTTTATCAGAAGCTCCAACTCCGTTAAAGTTTAGTTCTATGAACGAAGCTATTATTGATTTGATTGAGCAAGTGCAGCACTTCGAAACTGTTTTTAATGAAAATCCAAACCGAACAGTTGTACATCCATTTTTTGGAGAGCTAGATTATGAATATTGGAAAAAATTCCAAGTAAAACATTTTACACATCACTTTAAACAATTCGGACTGGTATAATGCGACACTATTCTAACGGAAAATTATTACTCACTGGAGAATATGTTGTTTTAGATGGTGCAACATCGTTAGCTATTCCTACTAAGTTTGGACAAGACTTAATTGTTGAACCAATTAAAGAATCACAACTTATCTGGGGAAGTTTTACGCATACTGGAGAATGTTGGTTCGAGGCTTCTTTTGATTTACCCAAACTACGCTTAACCTCAGCTACGTTTAATTCTGACAAAGAAGGAAGTGCTGAGTTTATTGGTGAAACACTACGTGATATTTTACAAGAAGCAAAACATTTAAATCCTGAATTTCTAACTACTGAAAACGGTTTCGTTGTAAAGACAAATCTAACATTTCCTCAAAACTGGGGATTAGGAAGTTCCTCAACCTTAATTAATAATATAGCTACTTGGGCAAATGTAAATCCGTTTACCTTACTTTGGAACGCTTTTTCTGGAAGTGGTTACGATATCGCTTGTGCAAAACATAACACTCCGATTCTATATAAACTAGAAGAAAAACAACCTCATATTCAAGAAGTAAATTTCAATCCACATTTTTCTGAAGAATTATTTTTTGTGCATTTAAACCAAAAACAAAATAGCAGAGAAGGAATTGCTCACTATAAAAAACACAAAGAAGAAGCTAAGATCTTAATTCCTGAAATTCACAATTTAACTCAAGAGTTTTTAAAAGCTAACACTTCTAAAGATTTAGAAAAAATCATTATTGAGCATGAGCAAATCATTAGTTTAATTATAAAACAAGACACTGTAAAACAAAGGTTATTTTCTGACTATTTTGGTGAAGTAAAAAGTTTAGGCGCTTGGGGTGGTGATTTTATTTTAGCTACAGGAAATGAAGATACTACAAGCTATTTTCAACAAAAAGGATTCAATACTATCCTCACCTATAAAGAAATAATTTTATAAAATTAAGCCTGTTACATCGAGTGAATTTATTGAAGAATGAAATAAATTTGTATCGAGATGATTTAAAAAAGTTCTCGATACAATTTTCTACCGAAAATTACTCGAACTGACATAAAAAAGATGAAAAAAGTTATTATTATTGGTGGTGGAGCTGCAGGTTATTTTACTGCGATTAATGCAAAAGAAATTAATCCTGAATTGGACATTACTATTCTTGAGAAAGGAAAAGAGGTTTTACAAAAAGTAAAAATTTCTGGTGGAGGTCGTTGCAATGTTACACATGCTTGTTTTGAACCTAAAGAACTAACAAAATTCTACCCGAGAGGTAAAAAGGAGTTATTAGGTCCTTTTCATAAATTCATGACGGGTGATACTTTTGAATGGTTTGAAAATCGCGGAGTTCCTTTAAAAATAGAAGAAGACAATCGAGTATTTCCAGAAGCAAATACATCACAAGCTATTATAGATTGTTTTCAAAACGCTGTTGATAACCTTGGAATTAGCGTGTTAAAAAACCATGGTGTAAACTCCATTTATCAACAAAATGAGAAATGGATTATCAACACAAAAAATCAAGATTTTGAAGCTGATTTCGTAGTGGTTGCCGCAGGAAGTAGTAAAAAAGTATGGGATTTATGTAAAACGTTAAATCACACAATTATTAAACCTGTTCCTTCTTTATTTACTTTCAACATAAAAGACAAGCGAATTATTGATTTAGGCGGAATATCAGTTCCAAATGCAGAAGTTACACTTGTTGGAACAAATTTAGAAAATTCTGGTCCATTACTAATTACCCATTGGGGCTTGAGTGGTCCTGCTATTTTAAAATTATCCGCTTTTGGTGCTCGTATTTTAGCTGATAAAAACTATCAATATAACGTATTGGTAAATTGGTTAGGACAAGATACCGATTCAGTTTTTTCAACATTACAAGAGTTAAAAAAATCACAAACTAAAAAACAAGTTAGTTTAAAATCTCCATTTAGTGATATTCCTCGCCGATTATGGGAACGTTTGGTAATGGCTTCAGAAATAAAAAACAACCAAAACTGGGCTGATTTGAGCAATAAGCAACTTCAAAACTTAGCAGATCAGTTAACCAAAGGATTATTCAATGCAAATGGACGTACTACTTTTAAAGAGGAGTTTGTTACTGCTGGCGGTATCGATTTAAAAGAAATTAACTTTAAACGTTTTGAAAGTAAAAAACACAAAAACTTGTTTTTTGTAGGTGAAGTATTAAATATTGATGCCATTACTGGTGGCTTCAACTTTCAAAATGCTTGGACAGGTGGTTTTATTTGTGCTAATGCAATTGCTGAATAAATAAAATATCATTTCGAACGAAAATAATTAAGTTTTCTCACTCCGTTCGAAATGACATGCTTTTTTTAATCTTCGTCTTCTCCTTCTTCTTCGTAGCAATTAAAAATAATAGAGTATCCATACTCTACAGCTTCTTCATACAATTCTTTTTGCTCATTATCTTCTACATCATCCACAGAATCTAACGTAAAATATTCGTCTTCTATTTCTACTACTTTCCAGCCTTCATTTTTGATATAAAACTTTGCTAATCGCATAGCTCCTTCAATATCTTTATAATCAATATACAAGCTTACATAGGCTCCGATAACTTCATCGTAATGTTCAGAAGATTTTTTTGGTTTTGCTAAGGCATTAATTAAAAACATAGATCTATTTTTTTTGTGTTATATTATGCTAATTCTCCTCTATGAGGTTTCAATGCATCTCTAAAGGTTTTCATGTATTCCTCATCAACCACCATAAAAGCAATAGTATGCATTTCGTTTAAAGATACAAAATTTACTTCATGATATGGCAAACTATCAATCTGCGCAAACTCTTTTAAATGAATACAGTGATGTTTTGCCGTTTCCAATCCATCAGGACCTTTAAAGTCCCAAATCAGTTTAATTTTTCTCATACAACAAAAATACCTAATTAAAAATTCATTAGCACAAGTGTAAGCGAAATTCTATCTTTACAGCAAAATTATTATACGTTGGATACATCAGATTTCTTATTTCTTTCTCAAGATAAAAAAGTAGATAACTTAACAGTTACATGGCAGACACCTAGTAATATTGCTTTGGTAAAATACTGGGGAAAAAGCGAACCTCAAATTCCTAAAAATGCCTCAATAAGCTTTACATTGAATAATTGCCATACAACTACAAAAATTGAATTCACAAAGACATTACCAAAAAACCAAGTAGAATTTGAATTGTACTTTGAAGGAAAAAAGAAAGATGATTTTAAACCTAAAATAGCCAAGTTCTTTGAAAGAATACAAAAATACTGTACATATATTTTAGAGTATAACATGGTTATTTCTTCTGAAAATTCATTTCCACACAGTAGTGGTATTGCTTCTTCTGCAAGTGGAATGAGTGCAATTGCTATGTGTTTAATGAATTTGGAAAAAGAATTAAATCCAAATTTAACTGATGAATATATTAATAAAAAAGCTTCTTTTTTAGCTCGTTTAGGATCAGGAAGTGCCAGTAGAAGTATTGAAGGACCATTAGTCGTTTGGGGAAATCATCCTGAGATTAAAGGAAGTTCAGATTTATTCGGCACAAAATTCCCTTATAAAGTTCATCCTATTTTTGAAGACTACCAAGATACTATTTTATTGGTTGATAAAGGTGAAAAGCAAGTTTCAAGTACTGTTGGTCACAATTTAATGCATAATCATCCGTATGCTGAAAATCGTTTTAATCAGGCCAATGAAAACTTAGAAAAACTTTCAAAAATCCTTCAAAATGGAGATATTAAAGCATTTATTGACCTTGTTGAAAGCGAAGCTTTAACATTACATGCAATGATGTTAACAAGTAGTCCATATTTCATTTTAATGAAACCGAACACGTTAGAAATCATCAATAAAATATGGGAGTACAGACATGAAAACGATAGCAATGTTTGCTTTACCTTAGATGCAGGCGCTAATGTACATGTATTATACCCTAATTCGGAAAAGATTGAAATTGAAGCGTTTATTAAGAATAATTTAGCTGCATACTGCCAAAAAAATCATTATATTTGTGATAGTGTGGGTTTTGGCGCGAGACCTATTTTAACCTAAATTCCCTACTATTATGAAAACTTCAACATTAATAATTGCCTTTTTTATTGGTTTTATAACCAATTCAGTCAATGCACAAGATACTATTTGGTTTGATAAAAACTGGCAAGAAACAACTAAAGGAGAGCATGAGTTTTATAGACCTGCTCCTAAAAGAATGAATGACGGCTTTTGGATTGTAGATTACTACAAAAATGGTCAAGTACAAATGGAGGGTTTTAGTACTGTAAAAACTCCTAACCAAGAAGAATTTGATGGTTTGGTACTATATTACCATACCAATGGCAAGCCTTTTCATAGAGCCAATTACAAAAACGGAAAACTTCACGGAATTCGAAAGGTATACTATGAATCTGGTGAGTTAAAAGAGGAAGGAAAGTATGAAGAAGGTGAAAGAGAAGGTATATGGAAAACTTTTTATAAGAATGGTAAAATAGAAACAAAAGGTAAATACCGCGATAACGAAAAAGTGGGCGTTTGGAAAACTTTTTACAAAAACGTGTACTAGTTTGTAAACTAGTAGTTTTACTTGTATGTTTGCACCGTAATTAAAACACCTATGAAAGGACCCTTATTTTACGCAAAAATATTACTCTTTGGAGAGTATGGAATTATCAAAGACTCTAAAGGATTAGCAATACCTTTTAGTTCTTATAAAGGAGCGTTAAAATCTGCAAAAAACTTAACTGGAGAAGCTGAGAAGTCAAATCAAAGCTTAGCGAAGTTTTATAGTTATTTGACTAACTTAAATTCTGAATTAGTATCTTTTGATTTAGATTCTTTGAAAAGTGATATTGATAACGGAATGTATTTCGATTCTTCAATACCTCAAGGGTACGGAGTTGGAAGTTCTGGCGCTTTAGTAGCTTCTATTTACGATAAGTACGCTAATGATAAAATTACAATTTTAGAAAACCTAACGAGAAACAAGCTTTTAACTTTAAAACAAATTTTTTCATTGATGGAGTCTTTTTTCCATGGAAAAAGCTCTGGGTTAGATCCTTTAAACTCTTATTTAAGTTTACCTATCTTAATCAATTCAAAAGAACATATTGAACCAGCAGGAATCCCTTCACAAAAAGAAGGAAAAGGAGCTGTTTTCTTATTAGATTCTGAGCAAATTGGGGAGACTGAACCAATGGTAAATATCTTTATGAATAAGATGAAAAACGAAGGTTTCAGAAAAATGATTAGCGAAGAGTTCGCAACACATACAGATGCTTGTATTGAAGATTTTTTACAGGGAAACGTAAAATCGTTGTTTGGTAACGTGAAAAAACTATCAAAAGTAGTTTTAGCTAACTTTAAACCTATGATTCCTACTGCTTTTCATAAAGTATGGGAAAAAGGCATACAAACCAACGATTACTATTTAAAGCTTTGTGGTTCTGGTGGTGGAGGTTACATCTTAGGATTTACTGAAGATTACGAAAAAGCAAAAAACAGTTTAAAAGATTATAAATTAGAATTAGTGTATCGCTTTTAAAATGCTACTATGAGTACATTTAAAAACAATACATTTTTCTTAAAAATATTTAGCCTTTTATCTGTCATAAGAGGTTATAACATCCTAGTATTAATAGCAGCCCAATATTTGGCTGCTATTTTTATTTTCTCTGATGCAAAATCAGTTAAACCTGTAGTTTTTGATTGGCATTTACTCTACTTAGTTATCGCTACTGTTTGTGTAGTTGCTTCTGGATATATCATCAATAATTTTTATGATAAAAAAGCTGATATTATTAACAGACCTATAAAAACAGGCTTAGATTCTTATGTAAAACAAGAAACAAAACTAACGTTATATTTTACACTAAATTTTATTGGTTTTTTCTTCGGATGGTTAGTTTCATGGCGAGCAGCATTGTTCTTTTCTGTATATATTTTTGGGATTTGGTTCTACTCTCATAAACTAAAAAAATATCCGTTAATAGGGTTAATAACAGCCACAGTATTAACCATACTTCCTTTTTTTATAATTTTTGTACACTATAAAAACTTTTCAAAAGTAATTTTTATACATGCTATCTTTCTTTTTTTAGTCATCATGATTCGAGAACTTATGAAGGATTTAGAAAATATTAAAGGAGCTATAGCTAATAACTACAACACTTTCCCTGTTAAATATGGAGAACGAAACACTAAAAAGTTAATTATTTTATTAATGGTATTAACTTTAGTACCTATTGGAGTTTTATTTAACTACCCTGCTATAGAATACATGAAATATTATTTTTATTTAGCTGCCATTACCTTAATATTTGTTGGTTTTTACACATGGAAATCAACAAAAAACAATCAATATAGATTAGCTCACAACATTTTAAAAATCTTATTATTAATAGGAGTCTTTAGCTTGTTATTTATCGATAAATCTTTAATTGTAGATAAAGTAGTTGAGGTTTTAGATTAAAAACCAAATAATTACCGTAAATTTGCAAACTTTTAAAATTTAATTATGAATTCAAAAAACTCGTCGAGAGGACGACAAGCTGGACGTAACAGCAATCCTCAAGGAAAAAATCAATTCAAAAAAGATTTCAGAAAACCAAAAAGTAATAAACCTACTCAGAAAAAAACTGAGGATACAGGAATTCGCTTGAACAAATTTATCTCTAATTCAGGAATTTGTTCTCGTAGAGAAGCAGATACGTATATTGAACACGGAAGTGTTTCTGTAAACGGGAAATTAGTTACGGAAATGGGTTACAAAGTGCAGCCTACTGATGAAGTTCGTTTTGATGGAACTTTAATTTCTATGGAGCAGAAACGTTACGTTTTATTAAACAAACCTAAAAATTACATTACTACTATGGAAGATGACCGTGGTCGTAAAACTGTAATGGAATTAGTAGGAAATGCCGCTAGAGAACGTATTTACCCTGTTGGAAGATTAGATAGAAATACTACTGGTTTATTATTATTTACTAATGATGGTGAATTAGCAAAAAAACTAACACATCCTAAACATAACGTTCGTAAATTATACCATGCTTCTTTAGATAAAAAATTAACCATTGCTGATTTAGAAAAATTACGTGGTGATGTAATTATTGAGGGAAGAAAAGTATTTATTGATGCCGTTTCTTACGTAGAGGGTGAAAAGAAAACTGAGGTAGGTATTGAAATTCACTCTGGTAGAAACCGTATTGTTCGTAAAATTTTTGAACATTATGGATATCATGTAAAAAAATTAGATCGTGTTATTTTTGCTGGTTTAACTAAAAAGAATTTACCTCGTGGTAGATGGCGTGAATTAACACAACAAGAAATTAACACTTTACAAATGTTATAACATAAAAATCCCGAGTATTAACTCGGGATTTTTTTATTACTTCTTTGGTTTTTTATGATCCTCTCTCACTTCTTCATCACGATATTTACAGCACTCATGTAAATTATCATATGCTTCTTTAGGCGCTTTAAACTCTTTCGTATCGTGTCCTATGCTTGCAATAGTTTTTTTAACTGTTTCTGTATTGGTCTTGCGTTCATCAATAATTAAACTTAACTCGTGAGTATTCACATCCCATTTTGCAAATTTCACTCCTTTGGTTTTTAACGCTGCTTTTTCTATACGCTGCTTACACATCATACAAACACCGTCTACTTCAAAAGATACTTTTGCATTCTTTTTCTGAGCAAATGTTGATGTGCTTAATAATAAAACAGCTGCTAATAAAAATATATTTTTCATGTGTTCTTGATTTTTAATTTATTGAATTAATCTATTTTAAATCGTAACCCTGCATAGAAGTTACTTCCAAAAACTGGTGCATATACAATAGTAGTATCAAAATTTGCACCAAATGGATTATCACTTCCCAGTATAGGATTTTTTTGTTTATAGTTTGTAATATTTTCAGCTCCAGCATACATTTCAAACTTTTTTGAAAACACTTTTGTTATTTGCGTATTTAATAAGTTATAGCTATCTGAATATGTTGGCAACTGGTTATTGGTATTAGGGAGTCGTTGCTCTCCTATCCAGTTATAGGTTACATCAAACCTCCAACTGGCATCGCTTTCTTCTGTTTTAGTTTCGTAAGATACATTGGCAAAAAAACGATGTTTAGCTTGTAATGCTTTTGCTAAGTTTCCTGATTTATAATCAGTAGAAACATCATAAAACTTATAAGAGAATCGAGTATTAAAATAAGGGATTATATTTTGATTCATTTCTATCTGGAAACTATTTGCGATACTCTTTCCTTCTAAATTATAAAAAGAAATTTCTTGTGGATTTTCCCAATCGACTACTACCTGATTTGAAAAATTTGTTTGATAAAAATCGAATGTTACATCTCCTTTTCTACCAAATAGTTTATATCCTTGTAAAAACGATACTCCGTAATTCCAAGCCTCTTCTGGGTCTAAGCCATAAATATTTCCACCTGAACTTTCAATAGTAATTGCTCGTGATGAAGCAAAAAATTGTTGATTCTCTGCAAAAATATTCGCGCTTCGTTTTCCTCTTCCTACAGAAGCTCTTAATACTCCTCTTTCCCAAGGAACATAACGCATGTGCAATCTTGGTGTTACAAAAGTCCCTAACAAGTTATGATGGTCTAATCGAACGCCTGCTATAACACTAAGATTATCTGCATTGTCATAAGCATATTCAAAAAAAGCTCCTACAGAATTCTCTTTTCTATTAAAATTAGGGGACAGCAGCTCACTAACAAACTCTTCGTAATTGTCATACGTAAGGCTAGCACCAGTTTTAAACTTATTACGAGTATCTCCAATAATAGAGCTAAACACAAAACTGCTATAAAAGCTTTGATGCTGAATGTTGTAATCTCTCAATCCAAAATACGAATCTTGTTTGTGGTTACTATATGCTGCTTGAAAGCCCATATTTTGAAATGGCATATCAGGAAACACATAACCTACTTTTACAGAAGTATCAAAACGTTTAGTTTTAATTTCGCTTCCCCAAACAGTATTTGATCCTTTATCTACTTCTGGGTCAAAACCAACTTCTCCTACTTGTTTTGAATCGTCTAAATATCTAAAATTGATAAAACTTACCCAACCTTTTTCGGCATCGGTATATTGCCAACGATTCATCACATTAATTTGTTCTGCTAATGGGTTGTCTAAAAAGTTATCCTTGTTTTTATCAAATTTTTCTCCTCTATAGTTTCCATGTACATACAACCCTGTTTGCCACTTTTCGCTCACTTTTTGATTGAAATGGGCATTGAACTCTAATCTACCTCCCAAAGCTCCATAAGCATTAAGGTAAAACTTATGATTGGTAGATGGTTTTACTAGCTCTGTATTTATTTGACCTGAAATACTTTCGAAACCATTTACAACACTTCCTGCTCCTTTTGTTATTTGAATACTTTCAACCCAAGTCCCAGGTGTAAATGTTAATCCGAATGCTTGTGCTGCTCCTCTAATTGACGGAATATTTTCTTGGGTAATTAACAAATACGGACTTGTTAATCCTAACATTTGAATTTGTTTTGTACCTGTTAACGCATCAGAAAAATTAACATCTATTGACGGATTAGTTTCAAAACTTTCTGACAGATTACAACAAGCGGCTTTTAACAACTCATCACTATTAATAGTTACCAAGTTTTGTGTTTGTAAATACGACCTTTGTGTTGAGCCTTTTTTGGCTGAAATAGCCACCTCGTTTAACGTATTACTTTCTGTTAAATAGTGATTGATTGGTTTTGTACTGCTAACATTTATTGTATCTGTCTTATAACCAACAAAACTTATAATTAATTTTTTATACTCCTTTTTATACGGAATACTAAAAGTTCCTGTTTCATTGGTGGTTGTTCCTGTATTTGTGTTTAACCAATATACATTCGCCCCAAATATTTCTAAATTATTATTATCTTTTATTACTCCTTTTAACTCTTTTTGAGCAAAAAGTGATAGAGAAATCAGTAAAAAAATACTGATTATGAAGTTTTTTTTCATTATTTATTTCATCATACTATATTATACAATTCTTATTTTTTTAGTAAGAATTGTAAATCATATGATAAAGACTTCGTGAAGCACCTGTCTGTCAAAAAATAACTTAGGTGGTACATACTGTTTATGTGGAATAATTTGTTTTTCTAAGTCTTGAAATAACAGACTGTTAAAAACATATGAAGTCACCGCTGTAGCAACCTTTATAAAGGTTATTTTTTCTACAGACGATTTTTGAATTTGAGTTTGCCCTTTTATAAGCTCTACATCGTCTTTACAACACGATGGTTCTATTGTTTTACTCTCGCAGCCGTCCTCTTCTACATCATCACAACTAGCTACATTTCCTACATAAGAAATTGCTACTAAAAAATCACCACAAAAATGCTTTTCTACATTAAAAGAGAATGTAGATAGTAATACAACTAGTGCTAAGAATATTGCTGCTATTTTAGAAATATATTTATTCATGCTCAGCAAAGGTACAAAATTTAAAAATATCTATTTTTTATCACAATTCATACAACTATTTTTGTAAGCTTTAAACTCTCTTTACGAACAAGATAAGAAACACAAACAATGAATTTACAAGAATTAAAAAATAATATTGACACAATAGTTAATAATACTTCTTCAAAAGAAGAAAAACTACAACAAATCTGCGATTATTTAGCTTCGGAAATTGCTTACTACGATTGGGTTGGTTTTTACTTTAGAAACGGAGATAAAGAAGAACTAAAGCTAGCACAATTTAATGGAGAGCCAACAGATCATACAATTATCCCTTTCGGAAAAGGAATTTGTGGTCAAGTTGCTGTTAGCAATGAAAATTTTGTAGTTCAAAATGTTAGCGAACAAGACAACTATATCTCTTGCGGATGGAAGGTGAAATCAGAAATTGTAATTCCAATTTTTGTAAACGGAGAAAACATTGGTCAAATAGATATTGATTCTCATACTATTAACCCATTTACCCCAGAAGACGAGGTTTTATTAGAGTATGTATGTAGTAAAGTAGCAAGTTTTATCTAATTTTTTAGATAATCATTTGATTATTAGTATTTTTTTTATTTTATTTGATACGTTATTATAGTAAACCCCATTTAATCCCCTTAATTATGAGCAATAGAGAACATCCTTCTTATGCAGCGTTAGGTAATGCTAATGCTCGTTCAGCATCTCAACAATCTTTACTAGAAAAATTTACTACTTGGTTTCGTAACTTTTTAGAAACTGCAGAGTAATATTTTCTTTTTTCATATTTGTTGTATGAAAGCGCCACCAGAAAAAATAATTTTGGTGGCGTTTTTTACTTTTCAAAACTTAAAATTTTATTGTGTAAGCCCTAGGGTTTTACTAGCTTTGCAAGCTTAACAACACAACAATAATGGACAATACAAAAACTATTAAATCAGCATTAATTTCCGTTTTTCATAAAGACGGTTTAGAGCTTATCGTAAAAAAACTTAACGAACTAGGTGTTACTATCTACTCTACTGGTGGTACAGAGAAATTCATCAACGACTTAGGGGTTGATGTTGTACCTGTAGAAGACGTTACTTCGTACCCTTCAATTTTAGGAGGTCGTGTTAAAACATTACACCCAAAAGTTTTTGGTGGTATTTTAAACAGACAAGACCATGACGGTGATGTTTCTGAAATGGAAGAATACAACATTCCGCAGTTAGATTTAGTGATTGTAGATTTATATCCTTTTGAAAAAACAGTAGCTTCTGGTGCTCCTGAACAAGATATTATTGAAAAAATTGATATCGGAGGAATTTCATTAATCCGTGCAGCTGCTAAAAACTTTAAAGACACTGTAATTGTTTCTTCAATGGAACAATACGGAGAGTTTTTAAACATTATTTCTGAAAATAACGGAAATACAACGTTAAGCGACAGAAAAAAGTTTGCTGCAAAAGCCTTTAATATTTCTTCGCACTACGATACCGCTATCTTCAACTATTTTAACGAAGACGAAATTGTTTATAAAGCTAGCGAAACAACTTCAAAAGTGTTGCGCTATGGAGAAAATCCGCATCAAAAAGGATTTTTCTTTGGCGATTTAGACGCGATGTTTGATAAGTTACACGGAAAAGAATTAAGCTATAACAACTTATTAGATGTTGATGCTGCTGTAAACTTGATTGAAGAATTCAAAGGCGAAGATCCTACATTTGCTATTTTAAAACACAACAATGCTTGTGGTTTTGCACAGCGTAAAACAATTCACCAAGCTTATGTTGATGCCTTAGCAGGTGACCCTGTTTCTGCATTTGGAGGAATCTTAATTGCAAACACAAAAATTGACAAAGCTACTGCAGATGAAATTCACAAATTATTCTGTGAGGTTGTTATCGCACCTGCTTACGATGCTGATGCTTTAGAAATTTTAAAAGGTAAAAAGAACAGAGTAATCTTAGTTCAAAAAGAAATAGCATTGCCAAAACAAACAGTTAGAACTGCTTTAAACGGGGTGTTAGTTCAAGATAAAGACTACATTACCGATAAATTAGAAGATTTATCGTACCCTACCAACAATAAACCATCAGAAAGTGAGTTAGAGGACTTGTTATTTGCATCTAAGTTATGTAAAAACACAAAATCTAACACAATTATCTTAGTAAAAGATAAGCAATTATTAGCTGGAGGTACTGGTCAAACAAGTAGAGTTGATGCTTTAAGACAAGCCATTGAAAAGGCAACAAGTTTTAACTTCGATTTAAACGGAGCTGTTATGGCTAGTGATGCATTTTTCCCATTCCCAGACTGTGTAGAAATAGCAGATAAAGCAGGAATAAAAAGTGTAATTCAACCAGGAGGTTCTATCAAAGATCAGTTAAGTATCGATTATTGTAACGACAACGGTGTAGCAATGGTTTTTACTGGAACTAGACATTTTAAACATTAAGCATATTCAATGTAAATTACCCACAGATTTTTATTAGATTTGTGAGAATACATTAAAATAAATATAAATAACGAAATCTTTATGGGTTTTTTCGATTTCATGACAGAAGATATTGCAGTAGATTTAGGTACTGCCAATACACTTATAATTCACAATGGTAAGGTTGTTATAGATAACCCTTCTATTGTTGCTCGTAATAGGCTAACTGGTAAAATTATTGCAACGGGTCATGAAGCAAGTAGAATGCAAGGAAAAACCCATGAAAATATCAAAACCATCCGTCCGTTAAAAGACGGTGTCATAGCAGATTTTCAAGCTTCTGAAGAAATGATTAAGGAATTTGTAAAACAAATTCCTGCTATCAAAAAGAGGCTTTTTCCACCATCATTACGTATGGTGATTTGTATTCCTTCAGGAATTACTGAAGTAGAAAAACGAGCGGTAATCGATTCTGGTCGTCACATGAACGCCAAAGAAATCTATTTAATCTTTGAACCTATGGCTGCTGCTATTGGTGTTGGTGTAGACATAATGGAACCTAAAGGAAACATGATTATTGATATAGGTGGTGGTACTACAGAAATTGCTGTTATAGCATTGGCTGGCATTGTATGTGATCAATCAGTAAAAGTAGCTGGAGATTTATTCACTAGCGACATTATGTACTACATGCGTACCCAACACAACTTATATGTTGGAGAAACTACCGCTGAAAAAATAAAACTACAAATAGGCTCTGCTACTGAAGATTTAGACAATCCACCTGAAGATATGATGGTGCAAGGTCGTGACTTATTAAGTGGAAAACCTAAGCAAGTACAAGTTTCATACCGTGAGATTGCTAAAGCTTTAGACAAGTCTATTCTACGTATCGAAGATGCTGTAATGGAAACATTGTCTAAAACTCCGCCTGAATTAGCTGCCGATATTTATAACACTGGTATTTATCTTGCTGGTGGAGGTTCTATGCTAAGAGGTTTAGACAAGCGTTTGTCTAGAAAAACAGATTTACCTGTATACGTTGCAGAGGATCCGTTACGTGCGGTTGTACGTGGTACTGGTATTGCGTTAAAAAACCTAGAGAAATACAAAACAGTATTAATCAAATAAAATTGAATGATTATTTATGCAACAGCTTATTTATTTCTTTCAGAAGTATAAGTTCTTCTTATTTTTTCTATTTCTAGAAATTATAGCTGTTGCATTAATCATTAACAACCACTCTTTTCATAAAAGTAAATTTATTAGTTCTACTAATTTTATTACTGGTGGATTATATCAAAAATCATCTAATTTATCGGATTACCTTAGCCTAAAAGAGAAAAATTCAGTTTTAGTTGAAGAAAACCTATCTCTAAAAAATAAATTAGAAAGACTTAACAGTTATTTTGACAGTATTTCGAGTCATCAGGCTATTGACACAGTTAAATTGAATCCTGATTACATTTACACTTCTGGAAAAATCATCAAGAACTCCTATAGTAAAACGGATAATTTTATAACAATTAACAGAGGAAAAAACGACAACGTTGCAAAAGAAATGGCTGTAATTAACAGTAAAGGTATTATTGGAATTACTGATAATGTATCTAATAATTTTGCTAGAGTACAATCTATTTTAAACTCTAAAAGTAACATTAATGCTAAGTTTAAAAACAATCATCATTACGGAACATTAGTTTGGAATGGTGAAGATTATAATATTGTTCAGTTAACTGATATTCCTCGTCAAGCAGTATTTCAAGTAGGTGACACAATTATTACAGGAGGTAGATCTACTATTTTCCCTGAAGGAATCCCTATTGGCACTATCATAAAAACTCCTAAAGAATTATCTGCCGTTAACAGTATTGACATTAAACTTTTTAACGACATGTCTAACTTAGGGTACATTTATGTTGTAACAAATCTTCATAAAGAAGAAATTAAAAATTTAGAAAACAATAATGAATAGAACTATTTACTTAATACTTTTATTTGTTTTTCTCTTGTTACTACAAGTACTTGTTCTTAACAATATTTTATTTTTAGGATATGTAAACCCTTATATATACATTGTATTTATCTTTCTATATCCTATAAAAGAAAATCGTTTTCCTATTCTAATTACAGCTTTTTTATTAGGACTTTCGGTAGATGCATTTTCTGACTCTGGAGGTATACATACTTTTGCTACTTTGTTTATAGCTTACATTAGAATATTTTTATTCAAAATCATCTTTAAAAAAACTACTACAGACTATCAACTTTTTAACTTAAGACACGAATCTTTTGATAAGGTGTTTAACTACACTGCTATTTTAACACTTATTCATCATTTTATCTTGTTTAGTTTAACTAACTTTAGCTTTTACAATTTCACTAACGTGCTTATCAACACACTATTTTCTAGTGTTTTTACGTTACTCTTGTATTTTTTAGGAAGTTTTATATTTAGGAAAAAGCTGACATGAAACGAAGTTTTTTACTCATATTTTTAATTACCCTTATCGGAATTATTTATATCTCCAGATTGTTTCACTTACAAATCATGAAAGGAAGTGAAAACAGTCTAACTCATAGCGCTACAATTAAAGTTGAGTATGATTACCCTGAACGAGGTTATATATACGACAGAAACGGAAAATTACTAGTCGCAAATCAATTATCTTATGATGTGATGATTGTTCCAAAAGAAGTAGAACCACTTGATACTTTAGAGTTTTGTAGTCTTTTAAAAATAGATAAAGAAGATTTTAAGAAGCGATTTTCTAAAGCTGAAAATTACGCAAGATGGTTACCATCTGTATTTTTAAAGCAATTAGCCAAAGAAGACTACGCTTATCTTCAAGAAAAATTACCTAAATACAAAGGCTTTTATATTCAAAAACGTATTATCAGAAACTACCCTGTAAAATCTGCTGCCAATGTTCTTGGGTTTATTAGTGAGGTCAGTGAATATATTGCAAAAAATAGCGAATACTATGAACAAGGAGAGTTAATAGGTAAATTAGGTGTAGAAAAGCAATACGAAAAAGAGTTAAGAGGAATAAAAGGTAAGAGGTATTATAAAAGAAACAACCTAAATGAAATTACTGGTTCCTTTAAAGGTGGAATGTATGACACTTTAGCGGTACCTGGAAAAGACCTAACATTAACTATTGATAGTGAATTACAAGAATATGGAGAATTACTAATGAAAGGAAAAAGAGGCGGCATTGTAGCTCTTGAACCTCAAACAGGTGAGATCTTAGCATTGATTACAGCTCCTTCTTATGACCCTAACTTGTTAGTAGGAAGACAACGCTCTCCTAATTCAGTTAAGTTGTTTAAAGACAGTATTAATATGCCTACTTTTGACAGAGGTCTACAAGCAATGTACGCTCCAGGATCTCCTTTTAAAATACTTACAGGTTTAATTGGCCTACAAGAAGGTGTAATTGATGAAAACTCAGGTTTTTTCTGTAATCATGGTTATCGTTATGGTAGAAGACCAAACGAATTCATGGGCTGTCACTGTAATATTGTTGGTCGTCCTGTTCGTTTAAAAACAGCTATTGCTAAATCATGTAACACGTATTTTGCTAACACCTACAGAAAAATTGTCGATAAATACGAAAACGCAACCATTGGTACTGATGCTTGGAGTGAACATGCCAAAAGTTTTGGTTTAGGAAATTATTTAGGGTATGACCTACCTTCTGGTCAAAAGGGACGAATTCCTGATGGAAGATTCTACGATAGAAGTTATGATTTTAGATGGGGAGCAACAACCACTATTTCAAATTCTATTGGTCAAGGTGAAGTAGAAACCACCCCTATTCAACTAGCAAACATGACTGCTGCAATTGCCAACAAAGGCTATTATTACACCCCTCATATTGTTAAAAAGATTGCAGGAAACGTTCGTTTAGATTCAACCTACACTACACGCAGAAATACAACAGTTGCACCACAACATTTTCCTATAGCTATTGAAGCTATGCATGAATCGTTTATTAAAGGAACCGCAAGAAGAAGTAGAGTTGAAGGAATTGAAATGTGCGGAAAAACAGGTACCGTTGAAAACTTTATTAGAGTTAATGGAAAAAAAGTTCAGTTGATAGATCATTCAATCTTCGTTGCTTTTGCTCCTAAAGACGATCCTAAAATAGCCATTGCCATTTTTGTTGAAAATGGAGGATACGGAGCTACAATTGCAGCACCAATTACTAGTCTTTTAATTGAAAAGTATTTAAAAGGTGAAGTTACAAGAAAACATGTAGAAGATAGAATGATTAATTTAAGCCTTCAAGAACGATACGATAATCAGTTACTAATCCAAAAAACAGATACAATTGCGACAAGAACGAAATAATATTTTTGCAGGAATTGACTGGCTACTTGTATTGTTGTACATCATATTAGTTGGCTTTGGATGGATGAATATTTATGCCGCATCTTCAACAGAAGAATCTAGAGAACTATTTGATTTTTCAACAAAGTATGGAAAACAACTTATTTTTATAGGATTGAGTGTTCCTGTGATTATTTTTATTCTGTTCTTCAACTCCAAGTTTTATGAACAATTTGCAAGTATTTTATATATAGTCTCATTAGTACTACTAGCTGGTGTTTTGGTTTTTGGAAAAAAAATTAATGGAGCAACCTCTTGGTATAATTTTGGAGGAATTGGACTGCAACCCTCTGAATTTGCAAAAGCTTTCACTGCTTTAGCCTTAGCTAAATTGATGAGTGATCGACAATACAACCTTAAATTATTAAAAAATCAAGCAAAAGCCTTTGTCCTCATTTTTTTACCCGCATTTTTTATTGCATTACAACCTGATATGGGGTCAGTATTAATTTATTTTGCGTTCTTTTTTGTGTTAAACAGAGAAGGACTTACACTAAGCTATATCTTATTCGGAGCAACAACCATTATTCTATTTATTTTAACCGTGTCTTTTGGGGCTAAATGGGTTCTAATTTCTTGTTTATTAATTATAACACTTGCCACACTTTACGGAATTTATAAAGACAAGCGTTTTTTCCGTTTTAACGCATTAAAAATACTTAGTTCATATCTCTTTACTACTTTGTTTATTATAGGTATAAGTTACACCTACAATAACGTTCTTGAGCAACATCAAAAAGATAGATTTGACATTTTATTAGGAAAAGTTCAAGACAATAAAGGTATTGGATACAACTCTTTTCAATCAGAAAAAACGATTAGTTCTGGTGGTCTTTCTGGAAAAGGTTTTTTACAAGGAGACAGAACACAAGGTAATTTTGTTCCTGAACAACACACCGATTATATCTATAGTACAGTAGGTGAAGAATGGGGGTTTATAGGAAGCTCTTTAGTTATTATTTTGTTTATGGCTCTTCTTTATAGAATTGTATACCTATCAGAAGTTCAAACAAACAAATTTGCAAGAATATATGGTTACAGTGTAGCCTCTATATTCTTTTTTCATATTGCTGTAAATATAGGTATGGTAATAGGTTTATTTCCTACCGTAGGAATCCCTTTACCTTTTTTTAGCTATGGTGGTTCTTCGTTATGGGGCTTCACACTACTCTTATTCATCTTTATCCGTTTAGATGCTCATAAAAAGTATGATTGGTAATACTATATAAATACCTTCCCTTTGTCTCATGTTACAACAAAGAGATAAATTTATGGTAAAGCAACTAATATCAGCTCCAACAACGCAATCATCAACAGTAAAGCTTGGTTTTACAATCTAAAACTAGACCAATTCTATCCTGTAATAGACTCAACTAATGTAACAAATAAGCAGCTAATAATATTATATATTAAGAAAGCCGAATCTATTGATTTAGTTGTTATAGCTGATGGTTACTATAAGTAAATAAAACATATAGATGCCACCGTATCAAAACGGAAAGTAAACTTTAATTTAATAAAAAAACGCCTCGATAAATATCGAGGCGTTTTTAACTATTAACTAACCTTAAAACTCTTATAAAGCTGCAACGTGCTTAGCCAACTTTGACTTTAAGTTTGCTGCTTTATTCTTATGAATAATGTTGTTCTTTGCTAATTTATCTAACATAGACACAACAGTCGAAAACATTCCTTCTGCTTCCTTCTTATCTTCAGTAGCTCTTAATTTTCTAACAGCATTACGAGTTGTTTTATGCTGATATTTATTTCTTAAGCGCTTTGCTTCGTTACTTCTGATTCTCTTTAATGCTGACTTATGATTTGCCATTGTACTAAATTCGTTAATTGTTTATAAAAAACTTGTAGTCCGTACGGGAATCGAACCCGTGTTACCAGGATGAAAACCTGGCGTCCTAACCCCTAGACGAACGGACCAAAACAATCCTTCTGATTGCGGGTGCAAATATACAACTCTTTTCGTTATTTGCAATAATTTTCATCTTTTTATTAGTTTTATTTTTCTCTAAAACTAAGCTTAAGAACTTGTAGTCCGTACGGGAATCGAACCCGTGTTACCAGGATGAAAACCTGGCGTCCTAACCCCTAGACGAACGGACCAAAACAATCTATTTTGCGATTGCGGGTGCAAATATAGAAACTGTTTTTTATTACACAAAGCTTTTTTTTATTTTTTTTAATAAGCCTTAGCGAAGAGCACTCTTTTAGTAGATCGTTTACCTGTAAACACACATGTTCCCTCCTCTTCTTTTGCATTATTAGGAATACATCTTATGGTTGCTTTTGTTAATTCTTTAATCTTGTCTTCTGTTTCAATAGTACCATCCCAATGAGCAGAAACGAATCCTCCTTTGTTTTCTATCACATTTTTAAACTCATCAAATGTATTTACTTCTGTGATGTGATCGTTTCTATAGTTTAATGCTCTAGTATACAAATTCTCTTGGATTTCTTCTAATAAGTTAGCCACAACATCCACTACCGCTTCTCTAGAAACCGTTTGTTTTTCAAAAGTATCACGACGTGCAACCTCAACTGTACCATTTTCTAAATCACGAGCCCCCATAGCAATTCTTACAGGCACCCCTTTTAATTCGTATTCTGCAAACTTAGCTCCTGGTCTAAAAGTATCTCTATCGTCAAATTTTACTGATATACCTTTAGCTCGTAATTCATTTACAATTACATCTACCTTTTCAGAAATAGCGTCTAATTGCTCTTCTCCTTTATATATGGGAACGATTACTACTTGGATTGGCGCTAACTTTGGAGGTAATACTAAACCTGCATCATCAGAGTGTGTCATAATCAACCCACCTATTAATCGAGTTGATACCCCCCATGATGTTGCCCATACATATTCTTGTTTCCCTTCTCTTGACGTATACTTTACATCAAATGCCTTAGCAAAGTTCTGACCTAAGAAATGTGATGTTCCAGCTTGTAACGCTTTTCCATCTTGCATTAACGCTTCAATAGTTAAGGTATCATCAGCTCCTGCGAAACGCTCGCTCTCACTTTTTGCACCTTTTATCACTGGCATTGCCATAAACTCTTCTGCAAAAGTTGCATATACTTCTTGCATTTGTTTTGCTTCAGCTAGTGCTTCTGCTTTTGTAGCGTGTGCTGTATGACCTTCTTGCCATAAAAATTCTGCAGTACGTAAAAATAAACGTGTACGCATTTCCCAACGTACAACATTCGCCCATTGGTTAATCAATAATGGTAAATCTCTATGTGATTGTATCCATCCTTTATAAGTATTCCAAATAATTGCTTCGGAAGTTGGACGAACTACTAACTCTTCTTCTAACTTTGCTTCAGGATCTACACGAAGCTTTCCTTCTCTTTCAGGGTCATTCTGCAAACGATAATGTGTAACTACCGCACACTCTTTTGCAAAACCTTCAGCATTTTTCTCTTCAGCTTCAAACAAACTTTTGGGAACAAAAAGAGGAAAATATGCATTTTGATGTCCTGTTTCTTTAAACATTCTATCTAACTCTTTTTGCATGTTCTCCCAAATTGCAAATCCGTAGGGCTTAATTACCATACATCCTCTAACCGCTGAGTTCTCAGCTAAATCAGCTTTGATAATCAATTCGTTATACCACTTCGAGTAATCTTCGTCTCTTTTTGTTAAATGTTTGCTCATATTCAAAAGTTTGGCATAAATATTGTTATTTTTTATGCGTAAATTGTGTATGCAAAACTACATTAAATAAGGTAACAAGCCCAACAAAGAAATTAATTTTTGCTACTCAATAAAAAATAATTTGCATTAACTAAAACCTAAGGTCATGAAGTTCCATTACACCAATACCAAACTCCCTCTTTCTATTCTATCAATTCTAATGGTAGCTACGTTTGTTTCTTGCGGATCCACACAAACAACTGTTGGTTACGAGGATGGAATTTATGCAGACGATATTGAACAACCAGAACGTAGAGTAATTATTGTTGACGAAAGAGAATATGATGATTACGAAGAAAATTACTTTACCAAAGAAGTTGAACGTTTAGGTACTTTAAACGGAACAGATATTTTTACCGATATAGAGAACTATAAGTCTGAGAATGCCGATTATTATGATGACGAAGAAGTTATTTATGAAGATGAGCCCGAAACAAGAATTACTTATAACAGTAATGAACCTTGGGGGTATAACAGCAATAGCGATGTAGTTATAAACATCAATACATATCCTAGATGGGGTTACCACAATGATTGGTACTGGGACTCTTACTATGGCTATGGATATAATTATTACAGACCTTGGTGGAGACCTCGTTATTATAACTATTGGGGCTACAACCACCACTGGCATCCTTATCATAACTGGAATTCTGGATTTTACGTTGGTGTAGGTGGTTTTTATTACGGTTCTTACTGGAACTCTCCTTATTACGGATACAATTATTACAGACCTTATTATCATAACAGATACTACAACAACCGTTATTACCGACCTTACAGAGGCGCTAACTACTACAGAAACAACAGAGTAGCTTCTAGCTCTAGAAGAGGCTATACTACTGGTCGTAGAGGAACAACTGTTTCAAGACGCTCTTCTGATGTATATAGAAGAAGTAACGACAGAACTTATCGTAGTTCTAGAAACACTCGCTCTACAAGGAACACTAGAGGATATAATACAAGAAGTAACAGATCGAACAACAGGAACATAAACCGTTCTACTAGAACTAGAAGTTACAATTCTAGCGGAACTCGCTCTAACAGAAACTACAGAAGCACACCACGTACCACCAGGAGTAGAAGTTCTAGAGGGCATGCTGTAAGAAACCATAATGATAACTCATACAACAACAGAAGTGTAACCAGATCTACAAGAAACTCTAGAAGCTACAACACTAATAATAGTAGCAGAAACAGAAGTATAAAAAAATCTACTCCGACAAGAAATTCTCGTAGCTACACAAGGTCTAATAACCGTAGTAAAAAAGAATATGCTTCTCGTAGTAACAATACAAGGAATAACAGAAGTTATTCAAGATCTTCTAACAGATCTTCTCGTAGTTATTCTACACCATCTAGGAGTATACGAAATAATTCTTCTAGAAATAGTTCAAGTTCAAGAAGCCCTAGAAGATAATTAAAAAATAAACACATGAAAAGAATTTTAGCTCTTGCAATTGGTGTTGCCAGCACATACACTTCCTATTCTCAATCTTTAAACTACAATGATTTAGGAGTTTTATTTTCTAAAGACGATAACTACGGAACCGCTCGTTTTGAGGCTATGAGTGGTGCCTTCGGAGCATTAGGAGGCGATATCTCTTCCTTCGGAATTAACCCTGCAGGTAGTGCTGTAGCTATTAAAAGTACCTTTGGTGTTACTTTGGGTAATAGAAATACAGAATACACTTCCAAATACTATGGAAATACTACCAATACAGAAGATGATTTTTTCAACATAACGCAAGCTGGTGGGATTTTATCTTTTGATTCTGCACTGAACTCTAATTGGAATCGTTTTGCGTTGACTTTTAATTACCGAATCAAAAAAGATTTTAGCGGATTCCATGCTGCAGAAGGTAATAGTCAATATTTAATTTATAACGAACACGTTGCCGATCCAAAAGTAATAAAAACTCAGTTTGATAGAAGTCTCGACCAATACAACTCAAGTTATATTGACGGAAAATCGAGTGTATTTAGTGTAGGGTTCTCATCTGTACATCAAAACAAACTGCATGTTGGTGCATCTTTAAACTTTCATGATCTAGAATTTTACAGAGAGCATTTGTTCAATGAGATAAATGATGATATAGATGGAAACGTATTAGATGTAGAAAACTATACAGAAAGTTATATACAAGGAACAGGTTTTTCGATTGGTCTAGGTTTTATCTATAAACTCGATCAAAATATTAGATTTGGTTTAGCCTATGAATCACCTACATGGTATCAAGAAGTTTTAGAAGATTATTATGATGAACTTTTAATGAAGAGAGTTGAAAACTTAAGTATCCCTGAAGATCTTGATATAATAGGCCCTGAATCGTATTTGTATAAATTCAGATCTCCAAGTAGGTTTACAGCAAGTGGAGCTTATGTAATAGGTAAAAAAGGATTAATTAGTGTAGACTACACCTATAAAGATTTTAAAAACATAAAATATAGTGGTGGTAACTTCTCAAATACTAACACTAATTTTGCTAACAATTATAGAAACACTCATGCTTTAAATATTGGTACCGAATGGCGCTTTGATAACATGAGCGTACGAGGTGGATACCATTACGAAAAAGACCCTAATTTACTTTTAGGGGGTAATACTGACGATGATAACATACAAGGTTTCTCTGCTGGATTAGGATATAACTTTGGCAATATCAAGATTGACTTAAGTTACACCAAATCGAAAAACAAAGAATATTATACAATTTACCAAAATAGCGATTTAGCAATTAATAACAATACCTCAAGAATTTCAGGAACTGTAACATTCAGTTTATAATTCTTTAAAACATGATATAAAAGTCCTGCTTTATGCAGGATTTTTTATATATCCATATCTCAGTTTTTTACCTTAATTTTGCTCCTTATTTACAACTTATGAGTTCTATTAAAATAAACATACAAGAAACCAATAACGAAACCATCTTAAAGTTTGTTAGCAACAAAATTTTAGTGAACGGTGGTAGTTATGAATACAACAATATTGACGAAGCTAAAAACTCACCTTTAGCTCAACAACTTTTTTATCTTCCATTTGTAAAAAAAGTATTAGTAACTGCTAATTTTATAGCAATTCAACGATACGATATCGTACAATGGGAGGATGTTGAAGAAGAAGTTAGAGAACAAATTGAAGCTTATATTCAAAGTGGAAATTCGGTAGTTAAAGAAGAAACTACTAAAAAAGACGCTATTGAAGTATATGCAGAAGTTACTCCGAATCCAGCTGTAATGAAGTTCGGAACCAACAAAGCGTTAACACAAACTGATGTTGAATTTACAAATATTGAAGAAGCTAGCAAGTCTTCTCCTCTAGCCCAAGCCTTATTCAATTTTCCTTTTGTAAAAGAAATTTTCATTTCTGAAAACTATATTTCTATTACAAAATACGATATGATTGAATGGAATGAAGTTTACCAAGAGGTTCGTACATTTATTCGCAACTTTATTCAAGAAGGTAAAGAAATCATTACTGAATTACCAAAGCAACAAACAAAACAAAACGTTGAAATTCCTAAAGAGAATTTAACTGATGTTGAAACTAAAATTGTTGATATTCTAGATGAATATATCAAGCCTGCTGTTGCTTCAGATGGAGGAAACATTGCTTTTCAGTCATACGACGGAGAAAGCAAACGAGTAAGCGTTATTTTACAAGGAGCATGTAGCGGATGTCCGTCTTCAACAGTAACCTTGAAAAATGGTATTGAAACCATGCTAAAAGAAATGCTACCAAATCAAATTAACGAAGTAGTTGCTATTAACGGATAATTTACCGTAAACCATACAAAAAACATGTCTGAAAACATCAAACCATATAAAGATTCTGAATTAGGAAAGAAAGAGCAAGTTGCTAAAATGTTTGACAATATTTCTGAAGATTATGACGGGTTAAACCGTGTTATTTCTTTTGGAATAGATGTTAGTTGGCGTAAGAAAGTAGTAAAACTAGTAGGAGAAAATAATCCGAAACAAATCTTAGATATTGCCACTGGTACTGGTGACTTAGCCTTAATGATGTCGCAATTAAAACCTGATAGAATTGTTGGCTTAGACATTTCTGAAGGAATGCTACAAGTAGGAAGACAAAAAGTTGCCAAAGCTAACTTATCAAACAAAATAGAAATGGTAGTTGGAGATAGTGAGAACATCCCTTTTCCTGACAACACTTTTGATGCTATTACAGTTTCTTTTGGCGTTAGAAATTTTGAAAATTTAGATAAAGGTATAACCGAAATACTTCGTGTACTAAAACCTGGAGGTAAATTTGTGGTGCTAGAAACCTCAAACCCTACTAAATTTCCTTTTAAGCAAGGATACAAACTGTACACTAATTTTATTTTACCTATAATTGGTAAACTCTTTTCAAAAGACAAAGTTGCTTACTCGTATTTATCTGAAACGGCAAATTCTTTTCCTTTTGGAGAGGCTTTCAACAATATTTTGCAAAAAAATGGGTTTAAGAATGCAAAGAATATACCTGTAACCTTTGGTGTTGCATCAATTTATACCGCTTTAAAATAGTATGTTAAAAAGGCTTTTACTTTTCGGAATTTTCGCAGTTTCAATTGCTGCTCAAGCTCAAAGAGAAAAAATATTGAAACTTCCTAGTTTTGATAAACCTCTTTTTCACTACGGTTTTTATTTAGGAGCTAATAATAATGGTTACAAAATAGGCTACAAACCAAGTAGTATTAACAATCCCGAAATTGAAGTAGAGTCGTCTGTTGGGTTTAATGTTGGTTTAATTGCTGATTTAAGGTTGCATAACAACATAAATCTTCGTTTCGAACCTGGTTTAATGTCTAACACCAAAACATTACGTTTCAATCATATATCTGGTCCAGAAAACATAACTACGCGTGAAGTTGGTGCTACATACTTACATTTACCTTTATTATTAAAATTTAGCACAAACAGACTTAATAACATGAGACCTTATGTGATAGGTGGAGTTTCGTACGATCATAATTTTTCGAGTAACGAACGAAATAGCGATGATAATTTTGCTGGAGAATTTAGAACAACAACCAACAACTTTATGTACGAAGTTGGTATTGGAGTAGATTTTTACTTAAGTTACTTTAAATTTTCTCCTTCAATAAGAGGTGTTTTTGCTATAAATAACGAAGTTAAATACGATAACAAAGCTTCTCAGTGGACAGACCCTATTAATTACTTAGGTACCAGAGGGGTGTTTTTACATCTAGCTTTTGAGTAAAACTATATTATAAATAGAAAAGGCTATCAGAAATCTGATAGCCTTTTTCTTTGCATTAGATAGAAATCCTCCAAAATCTATTATTCTCTATATGTTTAGATACATTTTATCTGTAAAAGTCACATTATATAAATAAAAAAAGGTCACTTTCGTGACCTTCTTTCATAAAGATTTCTCTTCATTGTTAGATAGAAGTCCCCCGAAATCTATCGCACTGTAAAAAACAGTGTTTTTATCATTCCCAAAGATATAAAAAAATGTTAAATTTTTACTAATTTTTTATAACTATTTTACTATCAACTATATCTTTTATTGGAAAAATAATCTTCCCTTCAACTGTAGCTATAGTTGCACAAATATTATCGATCGCCACAACAACACCTTCTACATCGTTAATAACAACCTTTGCACCTATCTCTATGTTCTTTCTAGAATAATATCCGTAAAGTAATCTAGCAACAGCTTCTCTTGCACCAAAACCAAAGGCTAAAGTAAAAGCTAAAAGCACTGATCCAATCAATAATGTTACATTACTTTTTATTACTGAAGTATCAACTCCTGCTTGATCTAATGCTGTTATAGATAAAAATACAACTATTAAATAAAAAGCTATGTTCCCTACTAAATTTCCACCTGATACCTCAAGCGACTTAAACATTGATTGAATTGCTTTTTTAACCATAGTACCTAAATAAGCACCTGCTACAAAAATTCCTAATGCTGTTAGTAATTTAGGCAGATAAGCAAAGAAACTTTTTATCCCTTCTGAAACGACTTTTAAACCAAACATTTCAGCTCCGACCATAACAAAAACAAAAATTAAAAACCACTTTAATACAGCCAGAATCACATTGGTTAATACAATGTTTATGGTACTATTCCCAAAAATCTCTGTCTTTCGTAATTTTTTAGACCATTCATCAATTTTAGTCTTTGCCAGTGCTTTTCTAACTATATATAAAAATACCTTTATTACTAACCATGAAACAATCACAAAAAGAACAAACATTGCTACCATTGGTAGCGTGTTTATAATTTCTTGAAAAATATCTTTAAAAGGCTGTAAAATATCTATTTCTAAAAAATTCATAACTAGTATTCTATATTTGGTTCAATTAATTAGTCTCGTCTTTTTTTTCTTTCGCTTTTCCTCCTCCTACTAAATCGATAATGGTGCTCGGGTATTTAACAACAAATAAGTCAGCCATGTCTATGGATAGTTTTATCATTGCCACGTCATTAAGCACTTTACTCTTAAGTACTTCGGGCAACTCTTCGTTATGTAATATTTTTTTGAACGGATTATCCATAATTATTACAATTCATTATACGCTTTTACTACTTTATCCTTTGCTCTTTTTAAGCGCATTTTTACTGCACTTTCCCCTAGTTCTAACCCTTCAGAAATATCTTTTATGCTCATTTCATCTTGATATTTCATTAATAAAATCATTTTTTCTGAAGGAGAAATCATTTCGAGTGCTTTAGCTAATTTGTCTGACTTTAACTCGAATAGTGTCGCATCATCAATATCTTCAATATTGCTTTCTTCTTTTATTTCGTCTGTTGCTACAGTTACTTTTTCTCGTTTCTTTTCTTTGTCTCTTTGTACGTAGTTTACACAAAAATTGTACGTAAAAGAATATAACCAGGTAGAAAACTTCGATTTTTCTTTAAAAGTTCTCAATTTTACAAATAGACGAATAAACACATCATGTGTTAAATCTTGTGCTTCTTCTTTGCTTGATGAGAAACCATAACATTTGTTATATACCACACCAGCATAACGGTCGTATAAAACAGCAAATAAATGAGTATCATTTTTTTCTACTATTTTACGCACTAATTCTTCGTCGCTTAATATTGTTACATCAATACTTTCCAAGGGGCAGTATAGTTAGTTTCTTTTAGTTATAGTAGTAAGACACAGTATTTAAAAGAAGGTCACTTACTTTTTCTTTTTTAACCTACAAAGTTAACCAAAACTGAACAATCAAATAAATTATTTCAAAAAAACATCTTTTTTGTAACAAAAGGTTCAACGCTTACGTATAAGATAATGTAGACTGAAATTAAAATACATTTGAAGTAGAATGAGACAACTTAAAATTACAAAACAGGTTACCAACAGAGAAACCGCGTCTTTAGACAAATATTTGCAAGAAATAGGAAAAGTAGACTTAATTACTGCCGATGAAGAAGTAGAATTAGCGCAAAGAATTAAAGCTGGTGACCAAAGAGCTCTTGAAAAACTAACCAAGGCTAACTTACGTTTTGTCGTATCGGTTGCAAAACAATACCAAAATCAAGGATTAACTCTTCCTGATTTAATTAACGAAGGAAATTTAGGATTAATTAAAGCTGCTAAACGTTTTGACGAAACGCGTGGTTTTAAATTCATTTCATATGCTGTATGGTGGATTCGTCAATCTATCTTACAAGCCTTAGCAGAACAATCTCGTATTGTACGTTTACCATTAAACAAAATTGGTTCGATCAATAAGATTAACAAAATGTACGCTTTCTTAGAGCAAGAAAATGAGCGCCCACCAAGTGCTGAAGAAATTGCTAAGAAATTAGACATGACTGTTAACGACGTTAAAGAGTCGATGAAAAACTCGGGTCGTCACGTATCAATGGATGCTCCTTTAATCGAAGGTGAAGATTCTAACTTATACGATGTATTGAACTCTGGTGAATCACCAAACCCTGATAAAACATTATTACACGAATCGTTACGTATTGAGATTAATCGTGCTTTAGAAACTTTAACTCCGCGTGAAGCTGATGTTGTAAAGTTATACTTTGGTTTAGGAGAACATCAACCAATGACTTTAGAAGAAATTGGTGAAACTTTCGATTTAACTCGTGAACGTGTTCGTCAAATTAAAGAAAAAGCTATTAGAAGATTAAAGCATACATCTCGCAGTAAGATTTTAATGACATATTTAGGATAAACCTATATACAATAACAAATAGTTATCATAACTATTCGTTTTTTGATTAATGAATGAAAGCTCTCTATACGAGAGCTTTCTTTTTGGTTTTAATGCACTTGGTTTTAACTATATTTGCATCAAATAACAACACAACAACTTATAGTAATGAAAAAACTTGTAGCCCCATCAATTTTAGCGGCTGATTTTGGAAACCTACAACGTGATGTTGAAATGGTTAACAATAGTGATGCTGATTGGTTTCACATTGATATTATGGACGGTGTTTTTGTACCAAATATCTCTTTTGGAATGCCTGTTTTAAAATCAATCACAAAACATGCTAACAAAACTATTGATGTACACTTAATGATTGTAGACCCTGATCGTTATATTCAAACTTTTGCCGATTTAGGAGCTGACATCTTAACCGTACACTACGAAGCTTGTACTCACTTACATAGAACAATTCAAGCTATTAAAGCAGCTGGAATGAAAGCAGGAGTTGCTTTAAATCCGCATACACCAATCGCTGTTTTAGAAGACATCATCAAAGACTTAGATGTGGTTTGTATTATGAGTGTAAATCCTGGGTTTGGTGGACAGTCATTTATTGAAAATACGTACAAAAAAATTCAACAATTAAAAAACTTGATTGAATTTAGCGAGGCATCTACCTTAATTGAAATTGATGGTGGTGTAACTGACCAAAATGCAAATAAGCTAATCGAAGTGGGTGCTGATGTACTAGTAGCAGGTAGTTTTGTTTTTAGTAGTGATAACCCTACAGATACAATTGAAAACTTAAAAAACATTATAAATTAAAAAAGGAGGCTAAAAAGCCTCCTTTTCTTTTAAAATTGTTCTAGTAAAAAGTTAATTAAATCAGTCGTTGTTACGATACCCACCAATTCATTATTATCTACAACAGGCAATGCATGAAATTCTTTTTTCGCTAAAATCTCCGCAACCTCTTTAATAGCTGTATCTGAATTAACAGTTACTAAGTTTTTCGCCATTACTTGGTTTATTGTAAACATATTGTATACCACTGTGTCTACATCTGTTTCATTATCATCCACAGCATCTGCAAAACTTATACGTAACAAATCTGTATAACTTAACATTCCTTTAATTTCGCTTCCGCTTACTACTGGAATATGTCTTATCTTCTCTTTTTTAAATATTTTTTCCGCAGTCATTAAATCATCCGTACTACTTAACGTAATCACTTCTTTGGTCATTATAGCTGAAACTGGAGTTCTTTTTTTCATTTTACTATAGTTTTGTGTTATTAACTATTTCAAATTTCAGTATTAAATTCAACTAAAAAACTGATTAAAATCATAGATTAACTACTATTTTATGTATATCTAAAGTGTAAATAATTACCTATTTTTACAAAAAATATTTTATCTTGATTGAAGACTTACAGAAATACTACGGGTATTTATTTGAAGATGCATTATTAAAAGAAATAGCTGATGTTGCCATAGCAAAAGATGTAAAAGCAAATGATGTAATTATTGATATAGGAAGCTACATTACCTCTATACCTCTACTTTTAAGTGGTGCAATTAAAATCTTACGTGAAGATAAAGAAGGTGACGACCTCGTTTTATACTATATTGAAAAAGGTGATACTTGCGCCATGACGCTTTCATGTTGTATGGGTGAAACTAAAAGTAAAATAAAAGCGGTTGCAGAAACTGATGTAAAACTTTTAATGATACCTAAGCAAAAAATGAGTGAATGGCTTAGTAAATATAAAAGTTGGCAAGAGTTTATTTTACATAGTTATCATAGTAGACTACAAGAATTTATTGATGCTATTGATACTATTGCTTTTCTAAACATGGATCAACGTTTGTTAAAGTATTTAAAAGATAAAGCTCTAGTAAACCAAAACGAAACAATTAGCGTAACACACCAACAAATAGCTAACGACTTACACACCTCTCGAGTTGTTGTATCTAGACTTTTAAAAGCGTTAGAAAAAAAAGATAAAATAGAGCTGAATAGAAATCAGATTAAAGTGTTAGAACTTTAACCTTGTAACTTAAGTTACATATTTTATAAGAGAATCGTTCTACCTTTATACTAAATATTAGAACGATGAAAAAATTAATAGCCTTACTTACAATTTTATCTATTGTTAGCTGTAATCAAACTAAAAAAAGTGATTACTCTAAAAAAAACACCAAAGATATTACAACTGTAGAAGCTAGTATTCCTCCAGGGAAAAAATTGCTTGAAACAAACTGTTTTGTTTGTCATAATGCTTCTACACCACATGACGAAAGAGTAGCTCCTCCAATGATTGCTATCAAAGCTCATTATGTTAATGCAAATACTACGGAAGAAGAATTTACTAAAAATTTTGTAAGTTTCGTACTAAACCCTACAGAAGAAAGCGCTAAAATGAGAGGTGCTGTTAAACGATTTGGACTAATGCCGTATCAAAAATTTGAAGAAGAAGACCTTAAAAAAATAGCTGATTATTTGTACAACTATCAAATTGAAGAACCTAGTTGGTTTAAAGAACATTGGGAGTCTAAACAAGGTAAAAGCTATATCAATTCAGGTAGAAAAGTAAGCAGTATTGAACCTGACAAAACTCCAGAAGAAATTGGGCTAGAATACGCCATGGAAACCAAAAAAGCATTAGGTAAAAACTTAATGGGAGCTATTCAAAAACAAGGAACTTTACACGCTTTACAATTTTGCAACGAACAAGCTTACAAATTAACCGATAGTATGGCTACTAATTTTAATGCTACAATCAAAAGAGTTTCTGATAAACCTAGAAACCCTAACAATGCTGCTAACAAAAAAGAATTAGAGATTATTGAAGGCTATAAAAAAGTGGTAAGTAACAACGAAACTATCAAACCCGTTACGAAACAGGTAGGAAGCACAACACAATTCTATTATCCAATTATAACGAATAACATGTGCTTACAATGCCACGGAACTCCTAAAACACAAATAAAAACCGAGACTTTGCAAGAATTAGCTCTTTTATATACTTCGGATAAAGCGCAGGGTTACGATGTAAATCAAGTACGTGGTATTTGGAGTATTTCATTTAACAACAACAGTAAATAATTCATTTAAAAATTAAAATTATGGGAAGATTTTCTGAAATAATTAAAGGAAACAAACCTGTTTTGGTAGATTTCTTTGCCGAATGGTGTGGTCCATGTAAAATGATGGCTCCTATATTAAAAGAGGTAAAAGAAGATTTAGGAGAAAATGTTATTATTTTAAAAATAGACATTGATAAAAATCAACAAATAGCCAATACCTACCAAATTAGAGGTGTTCCAACCTTTATGCTTTTTAAAGAAGGCAAACTATTATGGAGACAATCAGGAATGTTATATAAGAACGATTTGATTAGTATTATTAATAGTCATGTGAAATAATATCATTATTTTTATTCCTCCTTATTGCTACTAAAAACGTTCTTATTTAATAACCTCATAAACAATCTTCGGTATGGAAGACATGCTCTTTTATGATAGAATGCAGTTTGCTTTCACTATTACTTTTCACTACTTATTTCCACAATTAACAATGGGACTATCGTTAATGATAGTCTTCTTTAAATGGAAATTTTTAAGAACTAAACTTGAAAAATACAACGACGCTGCTAAGTTTTGGATGAAAATCTTTGCTTTAAACTTTGCCATGGGAGTTGTTACTGGGATTCCTATGGAATTTCAATTTGGAACTAACTGGGCTAAGTTCTCTGAGCTCACTGGTGGTATTATAGGTCAAACATTAGCTATGGAAGGGATGTTTTCTTTCTTCCTAGAATCTTCCTTTTTAGGATTGTTTTTATTTGGTGAAAAAAAGCTAGGACATAAACTTCATTTTTTAACTGGATTCCTTGTCTTTTTAGGCTCTTGGGCAAGTGGCTTTTTAATCATTGCGACACATTCTTGGATGCAAAATCCTGTAGGCTATGAAATACTAGCCAATGGTAAATTTGTACTAAATAACTTTTCAGCCTTGTTCTCAAATCCATGGTTATGGCCTTCTTATTTACATAATCAAGCAGCTTCTTTGGTTACTAGTTCTTTTGTAGTAGCTGGTATTGGAGCTCTATACCTTTTAAACAAGAAGCACTTAGAATTTGGAAAATTATTTTTAAAAACTGGAGTTATTTTTGGTGTTATTGCTTCTATTTTCGTTGCTTTTCCTACTGGCGATTTAGCTGCTAAAAATGTTGTCAAATATCAACCTATAACCTTTGCTGCTATGGAAGGAATATTTGAAACAGAAAAAGGAGGCTCTGAAATAGTGCTGATTGGACAACCAAATATGCTGGAGAAAAAACTAGACAATAAAATAGCCGTTCCTAACATCTTAAGCTTTTTAACCTATCAAGAATGGAATGCTGAGATTAAAGGACTCAATGAATTTGATAAAAAAAACTACCCAACAAATATACCTGGACTATATTATGCATATCATATAATGGTAGGTTTAGGAACTATTTTTATTGCATTAATGTTAGCTAGCATTATACAGTTATTCAGAAAAAAATTATATCAAACAAAATGGATTTTATGGTCTTTACTCTTCATGATTCCATTTCCATATATTGCCAATACTACCGGCTGGTATACCGCTGAATTAGGACGCCAACCTTGGTTAGTTTATAACTTATTACGAACATCTGCTGGAGCATCTCCTACAGTATCTTCAGGAAACACTTTATTTACTCTTTTAGGGTTTATAGGTTTATACTTACTATTAGGAATGTTATTTCTAATTTTAGTAGGAAAAATCATTAACAAAGGACCTCAAACAACACATTAAATTATGGAACTTTTCTGGTATATAGTATTAGTTACGATGTTAACCATTTATGTTATTTTAGATGGTTATGATTTTGGAGCAGGAATTATTCACTTATTCTTTGCTAAAAAAGAAGAAGATAAAAAGAAAGTCGTAAAAGCAATAGGTCCTTTTTGGGATGCGAACGAAGTATGGTTAATCGCTGCGGGTGGTGTCTTATTTTTTGCTTTCCCTACTTTATATGCTTCTTCATTTAGTGGTTTTTATCTTCCTTTAATGATGGTTTTATGGTTACTAATTTTTAGAGCTATTGGATTAGAACTTCGCGGACAAATACATAATAGGATATGGGAAAGTATTTGGGACAAAGCTTTTGGAATTGCCAGTTTACTTCTCGCCTTATTTTTTGGAGTTGCATTAGGAAATGTGGTACGTGGTGTTAATCTAGGAAATGTAGTAGATGGTGTTTCTACTCATGAAGCACATTACTTTTTCCTCCCTTTATGGAATTCGGAATTCTCTCCTCACTCTGAAACACTTGGAGTTATTGACTGGTTTACTTTACTTCTAGGAATTATTGCAGTTGTATCACTAACTATCCATGGTGCCAATTGGGTTATTTTCAAAACTAATGCTAGTATTAACAACCAACTAAAAAAGGTTGTTTTTACTCTTTCTTTTGTTTTATTAGGTTTAGTAATTATTTCATTAATCGCTTGGCATATTATAGAACCTAAACCATTTCATAATTTTATAGAACATCCTTTTTTATGGATTTTCCCTCTGCTAACTTTTGTAGGGTTATTTGGTTTATTCAACGTAAAAAAGCATAAAAAACACATCACTGGGTTTTTATATTCTTCTTTGTTTTTATTAGGAGGTTTGGCAACTACAGTCGCTTCAATTTTCCCTAAAGTTTTACCTTCAACCAATAACATAAATCCCGATTTAACAATTTACAATGTAGCTACTAACGAGTATGGCTTGTCCGTAGGTTTAAATTGGTTTTTTATAGCTGCAATCCTAGTAGTTGTTTATTTTATTATTCAGTATAAAGTTTTTAAAGGAAAAATGGATGATGTAGACTATGGTGAACATTAGTCTAGTTCTTATACTTAACTAAATAAAAGACATTCTATTAAAACCTTACTCCTATGTAACTAAAGTTGCAGACTACAGCCTACACAATATTTAAATTAGTATATAATTTAAAAGCTGTTATTATGAAAACTTTAAATACAATAGGCTTGCTATTCTTATTACTTTTTTCAAGTATTAGTAGCTCTTGCCAGAATACAAACAATACCGATCTTACTCTTTCTCAACAAGAAAAAAACGAAATGCTTTTGATGTTAGAGGAAGAAAAATTAGCTTTTGATGTTTATAACTTCCTTAATGAAAAATGGAACCTACGTGTTTTTGGAAACATCAGTCAAAGCGAAGAACGACATATGAACGCCATGAAAGGTTTATTACAATACAATAATATTGCCTTTACCTTAAATAAAGAAAGAGGTGTTTTTAAAAATTCTGAACTTCAAAAGTTATATGATGAATTAATAAGTAAAGGACAAAAATCTAAACTAGATGCACTTGAAGTAGGTAAGCTAATTGAAGAAAAAGATATTGAAGATCTACAGTTAGCTATTAAGAACACCAATGATGAATACAGTATAAATGTATATACCAATTTATTAAACGCTTCATACAATCACTTAAACGCATTTAACAGAAACATTTCCAAGTATTAGTTGATTTTTAATTGTTAGTAAATAACGTCTAGACTTTTGTTTAGGCGTTTTTTCATTGTAACATTAGTTACTGACTACTGTGTTTTGTGCCACTAAATTTGCTATAACAAAATAGTTAAGATGAAAAAATCATATGTTAGTTTATTTATAGTGGCATTTTTAATAGCTACTACTATAAAAGCTCAAACTAAAATCTCAATTTCCAAAAGTGAGGTTTTAAAAAGAGTTCAGGAAAATAACACCTCTTTAAAAATATCTGAACAAAATTATGAAGAAGCTCGTGCCGATTATAAGCAAACAAATGCCGTGTTCTTACCAAATATTACGGCTTCTCATACAGGAATTGTAACTACGAATCCACTAATGGCATTTGGTAGTAAATTGAATCAAGAAATTTTAACACAAGCTGATTTTAATCCAGATTTATTAAACAATCCGAAACGAACACAAAACTTCGCTACTAAAATTGAAGTACAACAACCTTTAGTGAATTTAGACGGTATTTACCAACGTAAGGCTGCTAAAACTAAAATGGAAGCAACCAACTTGCAAACACAACGTACTCAAGAATATTTATTGTTAGAAGTTGAAAAAGCATACATGCAATTGCAATTAGCTCACAAGGGAGTTTCAGTATTAGAAAAAGCCTTAAAAGCTTCGGAAGCTAATCAACAAATGGCAGAAAACAGCTTTAAGCAGGGATATTTACAACGTGCAGATGTATTAGCTGTTGAAGTTCGAGTTACCGAAGTAAAAAATCAGTTACAAACAGCAAAAAGCAATGTGCTAAATGCTTCTAACTACTTGTCTTTTTTAATGAATGAAAAACAAAATAACATTTATGAACCTTCAGATAGTTTGCAAGTACACTTAACGAATCAACTGGTTGACATTACGATTTCTGAAAATCGTTCAGACATTAAAGCAATGGAATTAGCTTCTGAGGCTTATCAAAAAATGCACAAAGCTGATAAAATGGATTTTCTTCCTCGTTTAAATGCCTTTGGTAGTTACGAGTTGTATGATGATAAAATTTTCAATGCAGATGCAAGTGGTTATGTAGTAGGAGCACAATTAACTTGGGACATTTTTAAAGGTTCTAAACGTTACGGAAAAGCACAGAAAAGCAAAGCTCAGTATGAAAAATCAAGATTAGAATACGAGCAGTACAAATCTAAAAGTCAATTAGAGTTAAACAATACTAAACGATTGTTAACTGATGCTGAGGAACAGTTAAAACTAACCGAGTTAGCCTTACAACAATCGGAAGAAGCCTTACGAATCAGAAAAAACAGATTTAAAGAAGGGTTAGAAAAAACATCCGATTTATTAACCGTTGAAACACAATACGCTCAAAAACAATTAGAATATTACCAAACCGTATATCAATACAACTATACCAAAGCTTACTTAGATTTTTTAACTAAAGAATAATCAACAAATGAAAACTATATATACAATCGCCCTTGCCGCATCACTTTTAGTAGTAAGCTGTGGTAAAAAAGAAACAACAAACAATACCAACAACAAACCAGCAGTTCATGTAAAAGTTGCCAAAGTAACCGCTAATGATAACAATCCGTTTATAACAGCAAGTGGAAAAGTGGAAGCTACCAACAGTGCTGAATTAAGTACTCGAATGATGGGCTATGTAACCAACATACACGTAAAAGTTGGTGATAAAGTAAACAAAGGTCAATTATTAGTATCTATAAATAACAGCGACTTACAAGCTAAGAAAGCACAAGTAGAGGCCAACATTATTAAAGCGAAAGCAGGATTTTCAAGTGCTGAAAAAGATTACAATCGCTTTAAAAACTTATTTGAACAAAATAGCGCTTCTCAAAAGGAATTTGACGATATCACTGTTCATTACAATGTTGCTAAAGCGAATTTAGAAGCAGCAAAACAGATGAGAAATGAAATCAATTCTCAGTTTGCCTATACGAATATCAGAGCTCCATTTTCAGGAGTGGTAACTAACAAATTCATCGATAAAGGTGCCATGGCAAACCCTGGAATGCCTTTAATTTCTGTTGAAGGAAAAAGCGGATTTGAAGTAACTGCGTTAGTACCTGAAAGTGAAATTTCTCAAATTAAAAAAGATACTAAGGTTGATGTAACGATCAAGTCAATTAACAAAACGGTTACAGGTAACGTATCAGAAGTAAGTGCCTCAGCAAAGAATACCGGTGGACAATACTTAGTTAAAATTGACCTAGATAAAACGGATTTCAACTTGTTATCAGGAATGTTTGCTACGGTTCAGTTTCCTGTTGAAAAAACACAAAAAAGTACTGACATGGTTTTAATTCCGTCAGAAGCTTTAGTACACAAAGGGCAATTATCTGGAGTTTACACGGTAAGTCAAAGTAATACCGCTGTTCTACGTTGGTTACGCTTAGGAAGAACTTTTGGAGATCAAGTAGAAGTATTATCAGGCTTATCAGCCGATGAAAGCTACATTGTTTCTTCTGAAGGTAAACTATACAACGGAGCGAACATTACAATTCAATAAAATCAATTTGAAAATTTGAAAATGACCCAATCACCCCATTTTCAAATCATCAAATCAACAAATTTTCAAATTATATAAAATGAAAGAAGGTTTAGCAGGAAAAATAGCCAAAGGGTTTATCGGCTCTAAACTTACCATCTTATTAATGGTAGTGTTTATGGTAATTGGTGTGTACAGTTCTTTTTTAATTCCGAGAGAAGAAGAACCACAGATTGATGTGCCTATGGCTGATATTTTTGTAGGATATCCAGGAGCGAGCCCTACAGAAGTAGAATCGAGAGTTATCAAACCCTTAGAAAAAATACTTTCGAACATCAAAGGAATAGAGTACGTATACTCTACTTCGATGAAAGAACAAGGAATGGTGATTGTTCAGTTTTATGTTGGTGAAGACATCGAGCGCTCGTTCGTAAAACTGTACAACGAGATTAACAAACATATGGATCAAATGCCGAAGGGTGTTAACATGCCTTTGGTAAAAACACGTGCAATTGATGATGTACCTATGTTAGGGTTGACATTATGGAGTGAAAACTATGATGACTATCAATTAAAACAAATAGCACAAGAACTTACCAACGAAATTGAAAAAGTAAACGATGTAGCGATTACCCAAAAAATTGGAGGTAGAAATCGTGAAGTACGTGTGGTCGTAGATAAAGATAAATTAGCCGCTAGTGGACTAGACTTTTTATCGGTTACTGAAATGCTGAAAGCCAGTAATCAGCAACTAAGTGCAGGAAGTTATGATAAAAATGATACCGAGTTTTTAGTAACTACAGGGAAGTTTTTACAATCTGCTGAAGATGTTAAAAACTTAGTGGTTGGTGTACAACAAAATCAACCAATTTATTTAAAACAAGTTGCAAACGTATTAGACGGTCCAGAAATTCCTAAAAACTATGTAAGTTTTGGGTACGGACAAGCAAGTAGTAATGCTTCGACGTATCAATCAGAATATCCAGCGGTAACTATATCGGTAGCTAAACGAAAAGGAGCAGATGCAATGCAAATTGCCGATGTTATTTTAGCGAAGGTTGATCATTTACGTACCAACTTAATTCCTAATGATGTACATGTTGAAATTACCCGTAACTATGGTGAAACAGCATCACAAAAAGTATCAGAATTATTATTACACTTAATCGGTGCAATTATCGCTGTAACCTTAGTGGTAATGTTAGCCATGGGTTGGCGTGGTGGTTTAGTGGTATTCTTATCGGTTCCCATCACCTTTGCACTTACCTTACTAAGTTACTACATGTTAGATTATACCTTAAACCGAATCACCTTGTTCGCCTTGGTATTCGTAACAGGTATTGTGGTAGATGATTCCATTATTATTGCTGAAAATATGCACAGGCATTTTAAAATGAAGCGACTACCGTTTAAACAAGCAGCCTTGTATGCTATTAACGAAGTAGGGAATCCAACCATATTGGCAACCTTTACCGTAATTGCTTCGGTGTTACCAATGGCGTTTGTATCTGGATTAATGGGGCCTTATATGAGTCCGATGCCAATTGGAGCTTCTATCGCTATGATTTTGTCACTATTTGTTGCGTTAACGATTACTCCGTATTTAGGATATATTTTCTTACGTGAAAAAGACAAGCACGGTGCTGAGGAAAAATTTGAAGCAGATGAGACTAAAGCAATGCAAAGTACATTAATCTACAAGTTATATGAGCGATTCGAGCGCCCTCTTATTGAAAACAAAACCAAGCGTTGGGTTTTCTTAGGAATCACGATTGTTTTATTGTTAGGTTCTATGTCGTTGTTCTTTACCAAATCGGTAGCTGTAAAAATGTTGCCTTTTGATAATAAGAACGAATTCCAAGTAGTAATTGACATGCCTGAAGGTACTACTTTAGAGCGTACTGATGCCGTAACCAAAGAAATTGCACAGTATTTAGCTACACGACCAGAAGTCGTAAACTACCAAAGTTATGTGGGTACTTCTGCTCCAATTACCTTTAACGGATTGGTTCGTCATTACGATTTACGTGGTGGTAGTAATATGGCAGATATTCAAGTAAACTTAGTTGACAAGAAAGATAGAAGCATACAAAGTCACGGCATTGCAAAATCGATGCGTGCTGATATTCAAAACATAGCTAAAAAATTTAAAGCTAATGTAAAATTAGTGGAAGTTCCACCAGGACCACCAGTATTATCTACGATTGTTGCAGAAGTTTACGGACCAGATTATGACAAGCAAATTGAAATTGCCAACGAAGTTCAAAACATCTTACACAATACAGCCGATGTAGTAGATATCGATTGGATGGTAGAAGACAATCAAACGGAATATGAGTTTGTAATCGACAAAGAAAAAGCAATGTTGTATGGTGTGGCTCCTCAGCAAATTGCTTTTACATTAAACATGGCGTTATCCAACAGAGCGGTTTCAACTTTATATGATGAAGATGCCTCTAATCAAGTAGGGATTGTGTTTGCTTTAGATGAAAAAGAGAAATCTTCTATCCAAGATATTGCTCAGTTACAGATTAAATCGCAACGCGGCAACATGGTTTCTATAAGTGATTTGGTTTCTGTTGAAGAAAAGAATAGTGCAAAAAGTATTTACAGAAAGAATCAAAAACGTGTGGTATATGTTATGGCTGATATGGCCGGTGAATTAGAGAGTCCTGCGTATGCAATTTTAGGGATGGAAGAAAAATTAAAAGAGATTCCACTTCCGAAGGGATATGAATTGAATGAGTTATACATTAAACAACCCGATTTTGAAGATAATTACACCGTAAAATGGGATGGTGAATGGCAAATTACCTTAGAGGTGTTTAGAGATTTAGGTATTGCCTTTTTAGGAGTCCTCATCATTATTTACATGTTAATTGTAGGATGGTTCCAAAACTTTAAAGCTCCAATTGTAATGATGGTTGCAATTCCTTTATCTATGGTAGGGATTATTTTAGGACACTGGATGATGGGGGCTTATTTTACAGCTACCTCATTTATTGGAATGATTGCCCTAGCAGGAATTATGGTACGAAACTCAGTCTTATTAATTGATTTTGTCAACTTACGTTTAGCAGAAGGAGTTCCGTTAAAACAAGCTGTTATAGAAGCTGGTGCAGTACGTACCACTCCTATTCTACTAACTGCAGGTACGGTAGTTATTGGTGCGTTTGTAATTTTATTCGATCCTATTTTCCAAGGATTAGCTATTTCATTAATGGGAGGAACTATTACTGCAACTGTACTAACCTTATTAGTAGTACCATTAGTATACTATTTAATTGAACGTAAAAACTATAAATAAGATGAAGTTATTAATAATAACCGTAGTTGATGGGCTTCAAAATGAAGTACTAAAACTATTAAAAGAAGCAGCTATAGATAATTTTAGTGCTTCTGATATTGAAGGTTTTCGAAATTCTTTTCCTGTAATTTCTGTAAATGATTGGTTTTCTGGAAATGAAAAAGCAACTGGTTCATATATGTATTTCTCATTTACTGAAACTGATAAAATAGATACACTGCTTAACTTAATTGAAACTTTTAATAAAAATTTAGAAACAAATAATCCAATACGAGCTGTAGTAGTTCCTATTGATAAATATATTTAATTATGAAGAATAGAATTGTACGTGGTATTGCTGGTAGTTTTATACTTATTAGTTTAATCTTAGCTATTAAAGTAAATATTAATTGGTTATGGTTTACTGCTTTTGTAGGTGCCAATTTATTACAATCATCATTAACCAAATGGTGTTTAATGGATGATATTTTAACCAAGGTATTTAAAGTAAAAGAGTAACTTATTTATTCTACAGAATAATTCAACATGAGTTGAATCTTTTTATACAATTGTGGAAATTGTTGCTGTAAATCCTCAGGAGTTTCAAAAAAGTGCTCCATAATTACAGCAACAAATTCCAATTTATTTGTAAGCGCATATGCTCTAAAATATCCTGAATTTTCAATTCTCTCTATATTCTCTTCACTTTTCATAAACACTGTTATTTCTTCAAATAATCGATAATAAATTCGAGCACTAACATCTTTAGATTTTCTTCCATGAAAAGTTAACGCGTGAGAAAATTCATGAATCCCTAAGTTTAGATTATCATTTAATATAATGTTTCCCATCAAAAAATCTTCCCAAGAAAATACAATAGATTTTAACCTCGGGTTAAACTCTCCTTTATGATATTGTTCTGTTATTGTTGAATAAAAACTGGTTGGATACACTATAATTTTATCGAACGTAGAGGTAAGATATCTTCGCATACCAAAAGTGAGCTTTATATACGATGCTGCTATCAAAACCTTTGCTTCTGGTGTTAGCTCAAAATTATCTCTTTCAATAAAATCGTACGTTCTGATAAACTTGGTTAATCTGTGCTCAAAATACACTTTTTGTTTATCATTCAACTTCTGATAAAAGGCTATATTTTCTACTAAAAATTCTTTTTTCTTTTTAGGGAGTTTCTTTTTTACCAGATAAAAGTGTACAAAAATAGGTCGGTTAAATAGAGACACGTAAATAGACTCTATAACATTAACCCCAACACTTACAACTCCGATAAAAATAGCAGTATACTTAATTAAAAAGATGGGTTTCATATCAATTTGAAAAACTCAAATATAACTTAGGTTACATTACAAGACAATAGATTTTTTTAATTTTACGGTCAGTTAAGCAACCTTTCCCTAATATTTCCCTTGAAGATAAAAAAACAGCAGAGAGCAAATCTTCTGCTGTTTTCTTTTTTTTTTGCGACCCAGAGAGGACTCGAACCCCCAACCCTCAGAGCCGAAATCTGATGTTCTATCCAGTTGAACTACTGAGTCTTTAAGTATTTTTAAGCTAACTTAGCTTTTACTATTGCTGAAATTGTTTTTCCATCTGCTTGACCTGCTAATTGCTTGGAAACTATTCCCATTACTTTACCCATGTCTTTCATTCCTTCTGCACCAACATCTGCAATGGTTTTTTCAACGATTTTACCAATTTCTTCATCACTTAACGCTTCTGGTAAAAACTGCTCTAAAACAGCTGCTTCAGCCAATTCAGGTTCTGCTAAATCATTACGTCCTTGCTCTGTGAATACAGCTGCGCTATCTTTACGTTGTTTTACTTGCTTTTGAACAATTTTCAACTCTTCTGCTTCTGATAATTCACCTGCTCCTGCTTCGGTATTTGCCAACATAAAAGCTGACTTTAATGCTCTTAACGCAGTTAAAGCTACTGTGTCTTTAGACTTCATAGCCTCTTTCATTTTATCCATTACCTGCTTTTGCAAACTCATAATTTTGTGATTTTTACTATTAAAAAAATCCCGATAAGTCGGGATTTTAAAAATACGTGTTATTCTTTTATTAATCTACATTATCGTGTAAAAACGAGTTATTTGAACGTAATAAATCGTTATTATCAGTATTTAATGCAGTGTCTGATTTACTAATGTCTGAACCTGAATCAATATCAACTCCTAATCTTTTATAAGCAGGTTGACTCTCAATTTCATCTACGTTTTTTATTCTTTGGTCGTTAAATTTATAGTTAAAACCTTTCATTTTTTCACGTCTTTCTTGTGCTCTTTTTTGTACTTCAGAAATCGTTAAACTCAATGGAGATACTTCTTCACTTGATGTATCGATGTTAATAATTTCTTCTTGAGTTTTTGACTTTACTTCAAAACGCAACTCTTCTTCCTCCTCTTCTTTTATGGTAGGTGTAGAACTTTTACCTATTGTTGGTTCTGCATCAAAATCATCTAAAACGTATCGCTTTTCTACTTTATGAAACTTAATTTCTTGGGCAGTTACTTCAATGTTTTTAATCTCATTTGTAGTTTCAACTAAATGAGAAGCTGGTTTTATTTCTTCGTAAGAATTCAACGGTAAATCAAACAATAAATCTTGTTGAACTGGTTGTTGTTTTACTTCTTCCTCAACTTTTGGCTCAGCGATATTTGTAATGATAAAATCATCTTCTGAAATGGTTTCAATAGCAATTTCATCATACACTACATCAATATTTTTAATAGCCTCTGTCGTAGGGATTAAATTCGATTTTGGTTCAACAACCTCCTCTTCTAATACGTGAACAACTTTATCTGCTGGTTTAGCTGGCAAAGGCTCATTTACACTTGGAGAAGTTTGAATTTTCTGGTCCCCAAAATTATACGTAGCTTTTTGTTCATCTTCTAAAGTATGAACAATCTTTTTTACTTCTGTATTGGTAATATTTCCTTGCTGATCAGCAGCAAAACCAGTTGCCACAACTGTTACAGCTATTCCATCTTCTAATGATTCATCTTCTCCAATACCCATAATAATATTGGCATCATACCCTGCTTCATCTTGAATATAATCGTTAATTTCTCCTATTTCATCTAGGGTTACTTCATTACCTCCAGAAACAATTAACAACAATACATTCTTAGCTCCTGTAATTTTGTTATCATTTAATAACGGTGAATCTAACGCTTTTACAATTGCATTTTTAGCTCTGTTAGCTCCCGTTTCTTTTGCAGATCCCATAATTGCAGTACCACTATTAGACAATACCGTTTTGGCATCATGTAAGTCGATATTTTGTTTATAGTGATGTGTAATTACTTCTGCAATACCCTTTGCTGCTGTAGCTAAAACTTCATCTGCTTTTGAGAATCCTGCTTTAAACCCTAAGTTACCATAAACTTCACGCAGTTTATTGTTATTAATAACAATTAACGAATCTACATTTTTACGTAACTCATCAATTCCTTTTTGAGCTTGTTTTGAGCGCATTCTTCCTTCAAACTGAAATGGCATTGTAACGATTCCTACCGTTAAAATATCCATATCTTTAGCAATTTTAGCAATGATTGGCGCTGCACCTGTACCGGTACCTCCCCCCATACCTGCGGTAATAAATACCATTTTGGTATGTGTACTCAACATTTGTTGAATTTCTTGAATACTTTCAGCCGCTGCTTGTGCTCCTATTTCAGGATTCGCACCCGCGCCTAACCCAGAAGTTAAGTGTGCTCCTAATTGTACTTTATTAGGAATTGGACTGTTTTCTAATGCTTGTGCATCTGTGTTGCAAATCACAAAATCTACTCCGTGAATTTGCTTACTATACATGTGGTTTACTGCGTTACTTCCTCCCCCACCAACACCAATTACTTTAATGGCATTCGATTGTGTTTTCGGCATGTCGAATGAAATGTTATCAAATTCTGCGCTCATAATAACTTTTCTTTTTTTATTAATTCTTATTCAATTTACTCTCTCCTTCTTAGGGGATTAATTCGGAGTAGCTTTTTATATACTTTACTCTGCGTTATCTAAAAACTCTTTAAATCCTTCTGTGAATCGCTTGGCAACCTTTTCAAAGATTGATTTAGACTTTTCTTTCGCTGGTAGTTCCTTCTCTTCTTGAGCTTCTTCTATAGCTTCTTTTTCTTCTTCAATAGTTGGCTCTACAAACACTTCTGGAGCTTCTTCTGCTGCTACTTCATTTCCTTCTTTTTTCAAGCCTTCCATTAACAAACCAACTGCGGTTGCAAATGCTGGACTTGATAAGACTTCATCAGAATCTCCTGCCAAATGTTCATTTGGATACCCAATACGAACGTCCATTCCAGTAATATATTCTACTAACTGACGTAAATGTTTTAATTGAGCTCCGCCACCTGTTAAAACAATACCTGCAATGAGTTTTCCTTTTTGAGTTTCGTGTCCGTAGTTTTTAATTTCTAAATACACGTGCTCAATAATTTCTTGCACTCTTGCGTGAATTATTTTAGATAAGTTCTTAAGTGTAATTTCTTTTGGTTCTCTTCCTCGTAACCCTGGAATAGAAACAATTTCCGTTTCTTTATTTTCTCCTGGCCACGCAGAACCAAATTTAATTTTTAACAACTCTGCTTGCTTTTCTATAATCGAACAGCCTTCTTTAATATCTTCAGTAATTACATTACCTCCAAAAGGAATGACTGCTGTATGACGAATAATTCCGTCTTTAAAAATAGCTAAATCTGTCGTTCCGCCACCTATATCAATCAACGCTACACCTGCTTCTTTTTCTTCTTGACTTAATACAGCAGATGCCGATGCTAAAGGCTCTAATGTAATGTCAGATAAGTTTAAACCAGCACTTTTAATGCATCTTCCTACATTTCGGATAGAAGATACTTGACCAACCACAACGTGGAAATTTGCTTCTAACCTACCTCCATACATCCCGATAGGTTCTTTAATATCTGGCTGACTATCTACTTTAAACTCTTGAGGTAATACATGAATAATTTCCTCACCAGGCAACATTACTAACTTATGTACTTGATTTACTAAGTTCTCAATGTCATTCGCTTCAATAACTTCTTCAGCTTTTTCTCGTGTTATATAATCACTATGATGTAAGCTTCTTATATGCTGACCTGCAATGCCTACTACAACATTTTCTATTTTTTGTCCTGAAACACTTTCTGCCTCGTCAACAGCTTGTTGGATAGATTGAATTGTTTGCGTGATATTATTAACCACTCCTCTTTTTACACCTAAGCTTTTTGCTTTACCAATACCTAAAACCTCAAGTTTTCCGTATTCATTTTCACGACCAATCATGGCAACAATCTTGGTTGTACCAATATCTAAACCAACTGCAATTTTATTGTTTTCCATCTTGATTTTGTTTTGTGCACACAACTTGGTTGTGGTATTTTACATTTATCGTTTTGTAATTACTTATAGTTTTGTCTTTAAGAGCTTTGTTATAAAACGCTGTTAGCTTTTTAAACTTTTCTGCTGCATCTTTAAACTCACCAAAATTTATCTCATAATCACCGCTACGAACTTTAAATGTATATTCGTTTTGGGCGTCTTTTTGAATAGCAATAATTTCTTTAGCGAAAAAACTATTGCTATTAATTGTTTTTATTAACGTTGTTAACTCTTTAATTTCTTCAGGTTCCCTTATTCCTGAAACTAACGGTACTCTTGCTGAAAAGTTTGTTGACAAAGGTATTTCTACCCCATATTTGTCAACATAAAAAGATTTATTCTTATCAACAATTCGAGCTATCGGTGTTCGTTGTTTAATTAATGTTTTTAACACTCCATCTACCGTTAAAAACACCGCTGTTTTTTCAACATACGGATTCGCCGAAACATTAACCTCCAGAAAGTGTAAATCTACCAATCTTTTCGGTTGGTTTTTAACAAATTCATTATTTTGTATTAACAATTTATCAACCATACTGTGCGTCAAAAAGTTATTATCACCTGCTTCAAACTCAACCACGGTGTTTTTTACTTTTTTTAAGCCATTTCTATTGGTTGTAAAGCCATACAAAAACGCCAAAAACATCAACAACGAGAAAAAAGATAGATAAGTTGCTACTTTTTTCATACTAGATTTTATGTTTTTCTTTAATTTTATTTTTTACTTCTTCTACCAATAAACCAATATCACCTGCCCCTAACATCGTCATAATTTTTGACTCAGATTTAAGTACTTCGTCACTTAATTTTTCTTTAGATACCAGCTTTTTATTTTCTAAATCTATTTTATCCAACAACCAACTTGAAGTAACTCCTTCAATAGGTAATTCTCTTGCCGGATAAATATCTAACAACAACACTTCATCAAACAACGATAATGCTGCTGCAAAATCATCAGCAAAATCTTTTGTTCTACTGAATAAATGCGGTTGAAAAACTGCTAACACTTTTTCATTTGGAAACATTTCTCGAACCGATTGTGCTACTGCTTTTATTTCTGTTGGATGATGTGCATAATCATCAATTAAAACAACATCTTCTGTTTTTATTTTATATGAAAATCTTCTTTGTACACCTCTAAAAGATTTTAATTGCTTCTTTATTTTTTCTAACGAAACTCCATATACATCTGCCATTGCTAATGCTGCCAGCGCATTCATCATATTATGATTTCCTGGTAGATGGAATTCAATATCTTTAATTTGAGATGTTGGTGTTTGTACATCAAAAATGTACTTACCAACTTCAACCCTAACATTAAAAGCTTTGTAATCTGCATCTTCGTTTACAGCATAGGTCAAACCTTTTAGTGGCAATCCTTTTGCAACAATTAACGTATCTGAAACTTTATTCGCAAACTCAACAAAAGATTGCTGAAGCATTTCATTCTCTCCATAAATATCTAAATGATCTGCATCCATAGAGGTTACACAGGCAATATTTGGAGATAATTTTAAAAACGAACGATCAAACTCATCTGCTTCAACCACCGACACTTTATCTTCACCTAAAATTAAATTGGAATTATAATTTTCTGCAATTCCACCTAAAAAGGAGGTTGCTTTTTCAGGTTGCATAATATGCCCTAAAATTGATGAAGTCGTCGTTTTACCATGTGTTCCAGCCACCGCCAAACAAAAAGTGTTTTTGGTAATTTCTCCCAACACTTCTGCTCTTTTTAAAACCGTATATCTGTTGTCTATATAATAGTTTAACTCTAGATGGTTTTTAGGAACTGCTGGTGTGTACACTACCAATGTAGCTTTTTTAGTTAAAAATGAAATCGGAATATTCTTTACATCATCTTCAAAATGAACCTCTACTCCTATTTCTTCTAAACTCTTAGTGATAGGTGATGGTGTTTTATCGTAACCTGCAACTACTTTACCATTCTCGGAAAAATAGCGAGCCAGGGCACTCATTCCAATTCCACCAATACCTATAAAATAAACGTTATGTATCGTTTTTAAATTCACTAACTGATTAATTTTTCTATTTCATTAACGATATTACTTGTTGCATTAGGCAACGCCAATTCGTTAATATTCTCACTTAAACTCTCTTGTTTCCCTTTATCTTTCAACAACGTTTCTAACACCACAGGAAACGTTTCTAACTCATTTTCTTTGACCACAATTGCTCCATGTTCTTTAGCAATTGATTTAGCATTTTTTGTTTGATGGTCTTCTGCCACGTTAGGTGACGGAATAAAAATGGTTGGTTTACCTACAATACACAGCTCTGACACCGAACTTGCCCCTGCTCTCGACACAATAAAATCTGCCGCTGCATAAGCTAAATCCATTCGGTTTAAAAACTGATGTACTTGTACATTTTCAACTTCATTGTATTTTTTATATTCCTCAAAATACAACTTACCACATTGCCAAATAAGCTGTATATTCTGCTTTTTAAAAAAATCTAAATTCGCTTCTATTAACTGATTTATTTTACGAGCTCCTAAACTTCCACCTAAAACCAACAAGGTTTTTTTAGAAGTATCTAACTCGAAAAATTCTTTGCCTTCTTCTACTTTTGTATGGATGAACAGTAAATCTTGTCGAACTGGATTTCCTGTTTTTATAATTTTATCCTCTGGGAAAAAACGTTCTAAATCATCATAGGCTACGCATATTTTCTGTGCATTTTTACCTAAAAATTTATTGGTTATTCCTGGATAAGAATTTTGCTCTTGAATCAAAGTAGGAATTCCTCTTTGATTAGCAGCCATTAATGTTGGCCCACTAGCAAACCCCCCTGTACCAATTGCTACATCTGGTTTAAATCTTCTTATAATTCGGTGGGCTTTCCATAAACTACTTAACAACTTGATTGGAAACATCAAGTTTGTTAGAGTTAATTTTCTTTGGATACCCGAAATCCATAACCCCTCAATTTCATATCCCGCTTGCGGAACTTTTTCCATTTCCATTTTGTCTTTTGCTCCTACGAACAAAATATTAGCTTCTGGATAACGAACTTTAATTTCGTTTGCAATTGCTATGGCTGGATAAATATGCCCACCAGTACCTCCACCGCTTATTATGATATTAATCGACTGTTTCATACAATCTATTTTAATTTAACATTATGGTTGTATGTAACACTCATAGCAGCTCCAACCCATAAACTTGTATTTTTAATCAAGTGTTTCATGTAAAATATCTAAAGGGTTATCGTCTAAAATTGTTTCTTCAGTTTCGTTTTTAGAAGCGCTTACACTTAAAATCATTCCTAATGCGAAACATGTCATCCAAATAGAGGTACCTCCACTACTAATTAAGGGGAGTGTTTGTCCTGTTACTGGTAAAATATTCACCGCTACCGCCATATTTATCATCGCCTGAAAAACAATCGGGATTCCCACACCTACTACTAACAATGTTGCAAATATGGTGGTAGCTTTTTTAGCTGTTATTAATATTCTAAAGAGTAATAAAAAGTAAATAAAAATAACTACAACTGCTCCTGCCAAACCATATTCTTCAACAATAATTGCATAAATAAAATCGGATGACGATTGAGGCAAAAAGTTTTTTTGAACACTTTTTCCTGGTCCTTTCCCAATAACTCCACCAGTAGCTATGGCTATTTTTGCTTTTTCTACTTGATAATTTTCTTCGCCATTAGGTTGAGAAAAATTTTCAATTCTACTCTTCCATGTATTTACACGGTTTGGCATTGCATCAGGAAACGCCTTAGCTAGTAGTATAAAAAACAAGAAAGAGATGAGTCCCATTCCTAATATATAGCCAATGTACTTTAACGGGTAACCTCCTATAAATGATACTAACAGAATCATAAAAAATATCATGGCTGTTGTTGAAAAGTTTGCCGGCAAAATCAATACCAACACAATACCAACTGGCAACCACAACTGTAACAAACTATCTTTAAAAGAAATAATCTTTTCTTTATGTTTGGCTAAATATCTCGCCACATACACCATTAACACAAGACCTGCCAACGTAGAAGTCTGAAAACCGATACCTACAAACGGAATCCGTATCCATCTACTAGCGTTTGCACCTCCAATCGTTGTTCCTTGAGCTAGGGTAAAAATCAACAGAACAATAACAACTGGAAACATTAAAACAGAACCTCCACTAAAGTATCTATATGGAATTTTATGCACCCCGTAAATCACAGCAAAACCTGTAATTAATAACACGATGTGCTTTATTAAATGTCCAAAAGTAGAACCATTACCCACTACATACACTAAATTGGTGCTAGCGCTATATATTGGCATAAACGAAAATATTGCCAACATTGTTACGATAGCCCAAATAGCTCTATCTCCTTTAATATGTCGAAAGATGTGTTTCATCAATCTTTTTTAGCTTTTATAAGTTTCTTACAGCTTCTTTGAATTTTCTTCCTCTGTCTTCGTAACTTTCAAATAAATCAAAACTAGCACATGCAGGAGATAACAATACCGTATCGCCTTTTTGTGCTATTTTATATGCTACTTTAACAGCCTCTTCTGCCCCAGCAGTTTCTACCAAAACATCAACTACACTCGCAAAAGTGTCTATGATTTTCTGGTTATCTAATCCCAAACATACAATTGCCTTTACTTTCTCTCTTACTAAAGGTAATAAATCTGAATAATCATTCCCTTTATCAACACCACCTACAATCCAAACTGTTGGATTATCCATACACTCTAACGCATAATAAGCTGCATTTACATTGGTTGCTTTACTATCGTTAACGAAATCTATTCCATTAACTTTTTGTACTTTTTCTAAACGGTGTTCTACACCTTCAAAATCAGACAGACTTTCGGCAATTGTTTCTTTTCTTACTTTTAACAACCTTGCTGCCATTGAAGCTGCCATTACATTTTTAGTATTGTGTTTTCCTTGTAGTGTTAATTCAGAAACCTTCATTAATTTTTCTTCTGTATTTAATTTCATCAGTATCGTATCTTGTCTTAAAAAAGCTCCGTATTCCAATTCTTTTTCTATTGAAAACGGCACTAGCGTTGCTCTTGTTTTGTTATTTTTTAACCAATTTTGAATTGCTTCATCATCGGCATCGTATATTAAAAAATCGTCTTCCGTTTGGTTTTTCGTAATACGGAATTTCGAGTTTATGTAATTGTCAAATTTATATTCATATCGATCTAAATGATCGGGTGTGATATTGGTTATTATAGCAACATGTGGTTTAAATGTTTCAATTCCATCTAACTGAAAACTACTTAACTCCAACACGTATTCATCGTAATTATCATCCGCAACTTGTTCTGCAAAACTGTCTCCTATATTTCCACCAACTCCTACATTCAATCCTGCTTTTTGCAATACATAATGTGTTAATATTGTTGTTGTGGTTTTTCCGTTTGAACCTGTAATTCCTATAATAGTAGCCTCTGTAAACTGAACAGCAAATTCAATCTCTGAAATTACTTTCACTCCTTCAGAAAGCAGTTTTTGTACTAATGCTACTTTATCTGGAATACCTGGACTTTTCATTACCACATCAGCGTTTAGAATTTTACTTTCTGTATGCTGATTTTCTTCAAAATCGATTGAATTATGTAAAAGAACTTTTTTGTATCGCTCTGCTATACTTCCTTTATCCGAAACAAAAACCTCATATCCTTTTTGTTTCCCTAAAAGCGCTGTTCCTACACCACTTTCTCCTCCTCCAAGCACAACTAACCTTTTCATTTATCTTAACTTCAATGTTACAATGGTAAATACCGCTAGTAAAATTCCAACAATCCAAAAACGGACTACAATTTTACTTTCATGATACCCTGATTTTTGGTAGTGGTGATGTAAAGGCGACATCTTAAAGATTCTCCTTCCTTCTCCAAACTTCTTTTTCGTGTACTTAAACCATGATACTTGTAAGATTACTGATAGGTTTTCTATCACAAAAATTCCTGCTAAAATTGGCAACAATAATTCCTTTCTAATCGCAATAGCTATAACTGCTATAATTCCTCCAATAGTTAAACTTCCTGTGTCTCCCATAAATACTTGAGCAGGATATGTGTTATACCATAAAAACCCTATCAATGCTCCTGCAAATGCTAGAATAAATACGGTCATTTCTCCTGATTTTGGTATATACATTACATCTAAATAATCTGCAAAAATGATATTACCCGACACCCATGCAAAAATTGCCAAAGCAATAACCATAATCGCTGACGATCCTGCTGCCAAACCATCGATTCCATCGGTTAAATTTGCTCCGTTAGAAACGCCTGTCACAATAAATACGGTAACAAAAATGAATACTATCCATCCATACTTTTCATATCCATCACCTAAAAAACTCAATGCTTTTGCATAATCCAGCTCGTTATTTTTTATAAATGGAACTGTTGTTTTTGTTGATTTATGAGTTTCTCCAAACACTTTCTTTTTTCCATCAACTTGCACAACTTGTTCTGATACTGGTAACTGCTCTTTAATAGTTACATCTGGATGGAAATACAACATAGAACCAACTATTAATCCTAAACCTACCTGCCCTAAAACCTTAAATTTTCCTTTTAATCCAGCCTTATCTTTTTTAAACACCTTTATATAGTCATCTGCAAAACCAATAAGCCCCATCCAAACTGTAGTAATTAACAGAATTATGATATATATATTTTCTAACTTCGACAGCAACAATACTGGGATTAACGTCGCAAGAATGATTATAACACCTCCCATTGTAGGCGTTCCTGCCTTTTGCACTTGTCCTTCTAAACCTAAATCTCTTACCGTTTCACCAACCTGTTGTCTTCTTAAATAATTGATGATTTTTTTACCAAAAATGGTTGATATCAATAAAGATAAAATGAACGCCATTGCAGATCGGAATGTGATAAACTGAAACACACTCGCCCCTGTTAAACTAAACTCACTTTCTAAATATTGAAATAAATAATATAGCATTCGTTAGTGTTTTTTTAGTTGATTGAAACAGTTGGTTACTTCTTCTAAATCATCAAAATGATGACGTACACCATTTATTTCTTGATAGGTTTCATGTCCTTTTCCAGCAATTAGGATGATATCTCCTGACTTTGCTAACTTACAAGCTGTTTTTATAGCCTGCCTTCTATCGACAATCGACAATATTTTTTTATAATTTTCTGCAGTAACACCTTCCTCCATTTGATCTATAATAAACTGTGGATCTTCTGTTCTTGGATTATCTGAAGTTAGAATTACCTGATTACTTAACTGCGAAGCAATCAACGCCATTTTTGGACGTTTAGTCGCATCTCTATCTCCACCACAACCTACAACTGTAATTACTGTTTCATTTCCTGTACGGATATCGTTAATGGTTTGCAACACATTTTTCAAGGCATCAGGTGTATGTGCATAATCTACAATTGCAGTAACCCCACCATCTGAGACCGTATATTGAAAACGCCCACTTACACTTTCTAATTCACTTACAATTCGTAAAATCTCTAGTTTTTCAAGCCCCAACAATTCTGCTACTCCATAAATAGCTAACAAGTTATACGCATTAAACTCACCTATTAACTTCGTCCAAACTTCAACTCCATTAATTGTCAATAAAGTTCCTGAAAAACGTTTTTCTAATACTTTTGCTTTAAAATCGCCTATCGTTTTTAGCGCATAAGTTTGTTTATTTGCTTTCGTATTTTGCAACATTACTTTGCCATTTTTATCATCAATATTTACCAAGGCAAACGCCGATTTAGGTAACGAATCAAAAAATGATTTTTTTACATCGCGATACTCTGCAAAGGTTTCATGATAATCTAAATGATCATGCGATAAATTCGTAAACACACCTCCTACAAACTCTAATCCTTCAGTACGTTTTTGATGTATTCCATGAGAACTTACTTCCATAAAACAATATTCAACACCTTCTTTAACCATCATTGACAAATAGTTATTAATCGCCACTGAGTTTGGTGTTGTATGTGTTGCCTTATATTCGTTTTCATCAACCATTATTTTAACAGTTGATAACAAACCTACTTTATATCCTGCCTTTTTAAACAATTGATACAATAAGCTTGCAATTGTAGTTTTACCATTGGTACCAGTAACTCCTACTAATTGCAAGCTTTTTGACGGGTTGTTATAATAATTTGCCGCTATTATTGCTAAAGCGACATTGGAATCTTCTACTTTTATATAAGTTACTTGCTCATTTTTTTCTTCAGGAAAATCTTCACAAATCACAGCTTTTGCGCCAAGACCTATAGCTTTTTCAATATATTGATGACCATCAACTACTACCCCTCTTTGCGCTACAAAAACATCATTATCCTGCACTTGCCTACTATCAAACTGAACTGCATTAATAACAACATCTGTATTTCCGTAAACCTCATTTACTGATACCTTATATAATATGTCTTTTAAATTTTTCAACTATGATAATTTTAAATATACCGTTGCTCCTTTTTGTACTTTCTTTCCTTTTTCAACAGACTGTTCTGTCACTTTCCCTACCCCAGAAAACTTAACTTTTAACCCCATATTTTCTAATAAAGCTATAGCATCCATACCACTCATACCAGTTACTTTAGGCATTATAGTTTTATATTTTCTTATTTTTTTATAATACCCTTTATACTCATTATCAATCACTTCATCCGAAATCTCATCAGCTACAAATTGGTTATTAATCGCTGTTGAAGTATATATTTTTTGAGCTATTTCTTTAAAAATTGGCGCCGCAACTGTCGCTCCGTAATATCCTTTTTCTTTTTTCGGACTGTGCACCACTACTATACAAGAATATTTAGGTTCATCTGCTGGAAAGAACCCTGCAAATGAAGCTACATATTTCTGATTAGAATAATACCCTCCTTCATACTCTCCTTTATCATTTTTAGTTCGAGGAATATATTTTTTAGCTGTCCCTGTTTTTCCTGCCATGGAAAAATTTGGAGAATAAATTCTCCTTCCTGTACCGTATTGAATAGTATTCTCCATTACCTTTCTCACTTTATCTAAAGTTTCTTGAGAAGCTATTTTTTCTTTCAACACCTCTGTACCGAAACTTTCTTCTACTTTACCTCCAACTCTTAATTCTTTAACAAAATATGGTTTTACTAACTTACCATTATTTGCTACTGCATTATAAAATGCTAAAGTTTGTAATGGCGTAAGAGAAACCCCATACCCAAAGGCCATCCACTCTAGCGAAATTGGACTCCAACTTTTTTCTGTAGGCACTGGTATATATGGCTTTCCCTCTCCTTTAATTTTAACTCCTGTTAACTGACCCAAACCAAACGATTTGATTTTATCTGTAAATTTTTTCGGATTATTATCGTAATGTTTCTGTATCGTTTTTACAATTCCTACATTTGAAGAAACCTCAAACACCCTCCCTAAAGATATTTTACCAAACCCTCCTCTTTTACTATCCTCTACTTTACTATTATTAACATACATCCTTCCTTTTTCACAATCTACCACAGTTGATGTATCTACTACTTTATCTTCCAAAGCCACCATTAAACTAGCTAGCTTAAACGTAGAGCCTGGTTCATGACTCTCCCAAACAGCATAGTTTCTTTTTTCATAATACTTTCCGTTTGATGTTCTCCCTAAATTAGAGATCGCTCTAATCTCACCTGTTTCAACCTCCATTACTACAGCACAACCATGATCCGCCTCGAAATACTCCATTTGTCGCAACAAAGCATGATGTGTAATATCTTGAATATTTACATCAATTGTTGTTATGACATCACTTCCATCAATAGGCTCCTTTTCATTTACATCATTAATAGGCTTCCATTGTCCTTTGGCTATTTTTTGTTTTAGTCGCCAACCATTTTCGCCTTCCATATAATCAGCAAATGCACCTTCTATCCCTGCTCCTCCTCTATAATCATCATACCCAATAGTACGTTCTGCAATTTTACCTATCGGATGCACACGCACCGTTTTTTGCTCCGCTATAAAACCACCTCTATATACCCCTCTGTTAAAAATAGGGAAGCTTTTCATTTTCACATAGTCGTTATACCCTACATTTCGAGCAATTAATAGGTAACGATTTTTCTGATTTCTTGCTTTTCTTAATTTATTTTGATAATACTTTGACGTTTTACCTAACAAGCCAGATAACGACTCTGATAACGCAACAAGATTTTTTTCAAAAACACCCGACTCTACCGACATAACATCCATTCGAATCGTGAACTTAGACATTGAAGTTGCCAACAAGTTTCCGTCAGCGGCATAAACATTACCTCTATTCGCAAAAATAGTATCGTTCTTTGTAGTCTTTTCTAAGGATAATTTACGATACTTTTCACCCTCAACATACTGAAGATTGAAAACTCTAAAAATGATAACAACAAAGAAAAGCGTCATTAAAACAACTATTATATAGAGTTTATTTAATATGCTTTTTTTTTCTACCATTTTGTATTATTCTTTACTATATGTTACTTTAATTTTTTGAGGAGGCTTTTTCGCTGGATACAACCCTTTACTTTTTACTTTATCTCGAATACTGCTCTCTAACTTCATTTTCATTAATTGCGTACTCGTATCTACATCTTCTGCCCGCAGCTCTCTTTTCTTCTTATTTAGCTCTGCTATCTGTACCACTTTAGCATCTGCACTATGCGCACTGTATATCATCATCAACAATAACGCTACCACAAAAATTAAAACCCTCCAATTCTTAAACGAGCTTTCATCTGTAAGAAAACTCCCTCTTAGAAGATCGTATACTATATTCTTCTTTCCTTTCGTCATTACTTTAACGTTGCTATTCGCAGTTTTGCACTACGCGCCCTGTTATTCTCTTTTATCTCATCTTTAGTAGGAACAATCATTTTACCTACTTTTTTCATTGGCTCATTGGTGTTCCCATAAAAATCTTTTTCAGGCTCTCCACTAAACAACCCTGTTCTTATAAATCGCTTCACTAACCTATCCTCTAAAGAATGATATGAAATCACACTCAACCTACCATCTTCATTCAACAACTGCGGAATCTGTTGCAAAAACTCTTTCAACACTTCCAACTCTTGATTCACCTCAATACGAATCGCCTGAAAAATCTGCGCTAGAATCTTATGTTCTTTTGCCTTCGGAAGAAATCTTTGCAACACTACTTTCAACTCGAAGCTTGTTTTGATTTCTTTTTCAGTTCTCGCTTCAACAATTGTTTTCGCCAGTGTTCGTGCATTTCGCAACTCACCATATAAAAACAACACATCAGACAATTGCTCTTCAGTATAAGTATTGATAATTTTCTTGCCAGACAATTCTGATTTCTGATCCATTCGCATATCTAAATCAGCATCAAAACGAGTTGAAAACCCTCTTTCCGCTTCATCAAACTGATGTGACGACACACCTAAATCTGCCAATACCCCATCCACTTTTTTCACTCCGTAAAAACGTAAGAATCTCGAAATAAAACGAAAATTCTCACCAATCAACACAAAACGCGGATCATCAATTTTATTTTGCTGCGCATCCGGATCTTGATCAAAAGCAAACAACCTTCCCTTCTCTCCTAATCGACTCAATATTTCGCGTGAATGTCCACCTCCACCAAAGGTCACATCCACATACACTCCATCTTCTTTAATATTAAGCGCATCTACACTTTCTTTTAACAAAACCGGACTATGATAACTCATCTTCTCCTATATTACCCATTACCTCTTCTGCCAAATCAGCAAAATCAACAACAGCATCATCTATTACTTTTTCATACTTATCCTTATCCCAAATCTCAATAATGTTCACTGCAGACGAAAGCACTACTTCTTTTTCAATTTCTGCGAATTGACACAAATCTTTTGGAATTAATATCCTACCGGAAGCATCCATCTCCACCACTTTCACACCCGCAGTAAACCTCCTGATAAAGTCATTATTTTTCTTTACAAATCGATTTAGTTTATTGATTTTTGCCATCACCGAATTCCACTGCTGCATCGGATACAACTCCAAACAAGACTGAAACACAGAGCGTTTAATCACAAACCCCTCTTGCAACACAGAAGACAACTGCTTCTTGAAAGCCGATGACATCATTAACCTTCCTTTAGCATCTACTTTGCATTCGTATGTTCCAATTAAATTTACCACGTAAAGAAACTATAGTTTGCATCAAAAATAAAAAAAATCTACCACTTTTTACCACATTTTACCACTTTGTTAATAAGTTTTGACTTTTACCCTAAAAAACTGACGCTTAACACCTTCCAAAGAATATGAACCTCAGAAATAATAAAAATGAAATTTTAACAAAAAAGAACTACATTTGTGGTTAAGTCAAACAAGAAATCTATGACTGAATTTTTAAAGAAAGAAGGCAAATTTACATACGCAGAAGCAGGAGAAGGCAATCCAATTATTATACTTCATGGTTTAATGGGAGCTTTAAGTAATTTTGATTCTACATTTAATCATTTTTCAAAAAAAGGATATAAAGTTATTATCCCTGAGTTACCCCTATACACCTTACCACTCCTTAAAACCAATGTTAAGAACTTAGCAAAGTTTTTACATGATTTTATTGAATTTAAAGAACTTAAAGAAGTTACTCTTTTAGGAAATTCTTTAGGAGGTCACATTGGTTTATACTTTACAAAGCACTACCCTGAAGATGTGAAAGCATTAGTTTTAACAGGTAGTTCAGGATTGTATGAAAACTCTATGGGAGATAGTTACCCAAAAAGAGGTGATAAAGAATTTGTTAGAAAAAAAGCACAAGATGTTTTTTACGACAAAGAAATTGCCACTGATGAACTTGTAGATCAGGTTTACGAAGTTATTAACGATAGAAACACGTTAGTTAAAACGTTAGCAATCGCTAAAAGTGCAATTCGTCACAACATGGCTAAAGATTTACCTAGCATGAAACAGCCTACTTGTTTAATTTGGGGGAAACAAGACAGTGTTACTCCTCCAGAAGTAGCTGAAGATTTCCATAAATTATTACCTGACGCTGATTTATTTTGGATTGATAAGTGTGGGCATGCAGCCATGATGGAAAGACCTGAAAAATTTAATGAAACTTTAGAAAGCTGGCTTTCTAAACGCGAAATATAACAGCTAAACTAGCTTAATTGTATCATGAAAATAAAATCTGCTGAATTTGTAATGAGTAACAGCAATGTTATCAACGCTCCAAAAGACCGTATTCCTGAATACGCTTTTATCGGTCGTTCTAATGTTGGTAAATCCTCATTAATAAATATGTTGATGGAACGTAAGGATTTAGCTAAAACTTCTGGAAAACCTGGAAAAACACAGCTAATCAACCATTTTAAGATTAACGAAGAGTGGTTTTTAGTAGATTTACCAGGATATGGTTATGCACAAGTTTCTAAAAAGAAACGACAAATTTTTCAGTATTTTATTGAAAACTACTTCAAAGAGCGCGAACAATTAGTTTGCACTTTTGTTTTAATTGATTCTCGCCACGATCCGCAAAAAATAGATTTAGAATTCATGCAATTTTTAGGAGAAAATCGCATTCCTTTTTGCATCGTTTTTACAAAGGCTGACAAACTTGGGAGCTCTAAATTAAACAAACAAATCACCTCTTACAAAAAGAAACTATTAAACTATTGGGAAGAATTACCAATGAATTTTGTTACTTCTTCTTCAACTGGAATGGGACGTGATGAGTTTTTAAGTTTTATCGATCAGGTAAATGAGGACGTAGCAGAGAATTTTAAATAAGACTTAAAACTACTCAAGTTACGACTTAACTATGTATTCCACTAAAGAAAACCTACAAGTTTTACACGAAGACAACCATATTATAGTGGTTAACAAACGTGCAGGTGATATAGTGCAAGGTGACAAAACAGGCGACAAGCCACTTTCGGATGTTGTTAAAGAATACATTAAGGATAAATACAACAAACCAGGTAATGTTTTTTTAGGGACTGTTCATCGTTTAGACAGACCTACTTCCGGCGTTGTTATTTACGCGCGTACCTCTAAAGCTTTAGAACGCTTAAACAAAATGCTGCGCGACAAAACCATCAAGAAAACCTATTGGGCAGTAGTGCAGCAAAAACCTAAAAAAGCTTCGGATACTTTAACAAATTACCTAAAGAAAAACCCGAAGAATAATAAATCTACAGCCTTCACCAAAGAAGTTGAAGGAAGCAAAAAAGCCATACTTCACTACAAAACACTTAAAAATTTAGATAATTATTCGTTACTAGAAGTCGATTTAGAAACGGGTCGTCATCATCAAATTCGTGTGCAATTATCTAACATTGGTGCTATTATAAAAGGTGATTTAAAATACGGCGCTAAAAGAAGCAATAAAGATGGAAGCATCCATTTACATGCTCGAAAAATTGAATTCACACACCCAGTAAGCAAAGAATTGATAAAACTTACTGCTCCAACTCCATCTGATCCTATTTGGGATGCTTGCTTGTAATTTGTATATTTAGACAAATTTTGCATCACAAAGTCATTACCTAACCTTGTCAGCTTAACTTTGTTTGTCTTGGTTACGTCATTATGGTTTTCAATGATGAATAAAAAATCACAAGACTTATAGCTTATGAATATTCCCGCATTGGTTCAGTCGCAAAAAAACTTTTTTGCCACCCAACAAACCAAAGATATTTCCTTTAGAAAAAATGCTTTAAAAAGATTACAAAAAGAACTTATTGCTAGAGAACAAGATATTATTAAAGCACTTCACGATGATTTTAAAAAATCGGAGTACGAAGCAGTAATGACTGAGACTTCTATCGTATTGGCTGAGTTAAAAATGGCGATAAAAAATATTCATTCTTGGAGTAAACCTCTGCGTGTGTTGCCGTCGTTACTAAATTTCCCTTCCTCAGCAAAAATTTATAAAGAACCTTACGGAACTGCACTGATTATTGCTCCTTGGAACTATCCTTATCAACTAGCATTCGCACCTTTATTAGGCGCTATTGCAGCAGGAAATACCGTGGTATTAAAACCTTCGGAATTGACACCACATACGAGTAAAATTACTAAAGAAATTATTGAGACTGTTTTTGATAAAAATCATGTAACTGTTGTTGAAGGTGGCGTGGATGTTTCTACAGAATTGTTAGCGCAACGTTGGGATTATATTTTCTTTACAGGAAGTGTTCCTGTAGGTAAAATTATTGCTAAAGCTGCAGCAAATCATCTTACACCTGTTACTTTAGAATTAGGCGGAAAAAGTCCGTGTATTGTTGACGAAACTGCCAATATTAAATTAGCAGCAAAACGTTTGGTTTGGGGAAAATTCATCAATGGCGGACAAACCTGCATTGCTCCTGATTATTTATTGATTCATACATCGGTTAAAGAACAGTTTATACAAGAATTTAAAGAAGAAATTTTTAGAGCCTACGGAGAAAACCCTCAAAACTCACCTGATTTTCCACGCATTGTCAACACTAGAAATTTTGACCGTCTAGCTTTGATGCTAGAAAATGAAAATTGTGTAATTGGTGGGCAAACCGATAGAGATGACCGCTATATTGCCCCTACCTTAATTGATGAACCTAGCTTGGATAGTGAAGTAATGAAAGGAGAAATTTTCGGACCAATTTTCCCTCTAATTTCTTACGAAAATGAAGCCGACATTGAAAAAATCACTGCTAAATATGATAAACCTTTGGCTTTATATGTATTTACCAATCGAAATTCATTTGCTAAAAAAATGATTCAACGTTATTCATTTGGTGGCGGAACCATAAATGACACTACGGTTCATTTTGCCAATCACAGACTGCCTTTTGGTGGTGTGGGAGAAAGTGGTATAGGTGGTTATCACGGAAAGCAAACGTTTGACACGTTTTCACACAAAAAAGGGGTTGTTTCTCGCGGAACTTGGCTAGACATTCCAACTCGATATGCTCCATACAAAGGAAAACTAAAACAATTAAAAACCTTAATGAAACTAGGATAAATTAGATAAAAGACAAATAGACACAAGAATCAAGACACCTATATAAATGAGTGAAAAAACCGTATCAGAAGCAGTTAACTACCGTCGTTCAGTAAGAGTATACGACCCTGAAAAACCGATAGACACTGCTGTTGTAAAAAAATGTTTAGAGCAAGCTAGTTTAGCTCCTACCAGTAGCAACATGCAACTATGGGAGTTTTATCATATCACCTCAAAAGAAACAATCGACAAAATAGCTCCTTTATGTTTTAATCAAAATGCTGCTAAAACCGCACAACAACTAGTAGTTTTTGTGGTTCGTAAAGATTTATGGCGTAAACGCGCTAAATCCAACTTAGCTTTTATGGATACAGTTTTTGGAAAAAACAATCCAAAATCGGAACAACGAAGTCGAGAAAAAGTAGCGCGTAATTACTACGGAAAATTGATTCCGTTTACCTACTTTGATATATTTGGGATTTTTGGCTATCTTAAATACTTAATGATTCTTGTTGTCGGACTTTTCCGACCTATTTATCGTGAAGTTCGCAATAGTGATATGCGCATTGTAGCTCACAAAACTTGTGGATTAGCAGCACAGACTTTCATGCTATCTATGGCTGCTGAAGGTTATGACACCTGCCCTATGGAGGGTTCTGATACTTGGCGCGTAAAGCGTTTATTAGGCTTGCCTCGTAGTGCAGAAATTAATATGGTTATTTCTTGTGGTATCCGTAAACCTGAAGGAGTGTATGGAGAACGTTTTAGAATTCCTTTTGAGGAGGTTTATAAAGAAGTATAGTAGATGACAGATAAATCATTAATAGAAAGTGCTAAACATGCTTTAGACAATCATATTCCAAAACCTTTAATCTCTGCTTCTATTGAATTAAGAACATTTAAAAGGAAATGGTTTCAAGTGTTTATAGAAAAACAAAAAAAGAAATCCAATGGCTTTGTATTTTTGACCAAACGGCAACAGATGATATTGAATTTGGTAGAGTTGCAGGTACTGAAATTATTTCTGACTTCAACTCTGAATATGGAATTAATGAAATGTTTGAAAAAATTGATTTAGATGAAAAACCAAGAGTTCTAAAAAACATTATTTATTCAAAACCAGAGTAAAAAAGTAAAAAAATATAATATCCGAATCGAATACAAAGATTGCTTCACTACGTTCGCAATGACCTTAGAATCTTATTCCTTTTTCGGCAAAAACACCAATTTATTTTTACTCTTCTTTATAGCTGTCTCATTAAGGCTCATTTTTACAAACTCTCCATCTACATATTTTTGTGCTTGGTCTTTGTAATAAGGACTAAACACATTTCCTGATTGTCCTGTAGGTAAAATCGCAATGCTATTCTCTACATCAGAAAAATCAATGACTCTACGTGTTGAAGGTCCTCCATGAATTTTATATACCCCTGTACTATCCAATTTAAAAATCTGGTTGTTAATCACCTCATTTCCTCCAAGAGTTTCAAACGGCCCTACATTGAAGAACTTACGTAACAAACCTCCTGCTTTACCAATAGCGTGTTCGTATTCCACTGAAATTACGCGATTCCACGTCCAATTATCTACATTCTCTCCTAATTGATTTTGTAAAAATGTGATGGATTTTTGAAAAGCTGTGGTAATTATTTCATTTCTAGTTTCAACTTTATTTGTTGTTGAAATATCATCCCACCAAACTGATTGTTCTCTTTTAGCTTGCTGTGCTAATACTTGATCTTGTATTTGTGTATCAATAAACAACTGAAAACTATCTCCTAACTCATCTTTGTAAGTAGCGGTTAAGAATTCATATAAAAAGCGATTGTAAATCGTCGGAGCTACATTGGTTTTTAAATATTCTCCATCCCACTTTTCTAACACCGAATATGCTTTTTTTGCCGAAGGAGATAGTGATGATTTATCCACACCATTTAATAATTCTCTACCGATTTCTGGAACTACTGGTGAAGTAACATCGTAAATCATTTCAGCTACATCCTCTTTCGTAAAATCGTTTTTAGGCTCTAATAACTGAACAATTCTCTTAGCTCTATCTTCTGGTTGATAATATCCAGGATACAATTTTCCTCTTACCGAATCAGGTTGATTATTTGCTGAATACACATAATTCCAACTCGGATTTTCCGCCTGCGGATTTTCTTCAAAATCTAAATACTCTACAATTTCATCCTTACCAGAAGTTCCGTTTAAATACATTTTAGAAGATAAACTATCTCTTAATTCATATAATTTAGCCGAAGCAAACCAACCTACATTTCCTTTCGCGTCACCGTACATTACATTTAAACCTGGCGCGTGAATTTTTGCTGTTCCTGTTTTAAAATCTTCTAACGAATTTGCATACGACATTTTGTGTGACGCTTCTAACAATTGATTAGGCAACTGCGTATAAATCCAGTTCATTGCAATCGGTCTTTCATCAGTTACATGCTCTATCAATCCGTTCATAATCGGACCATGTTTACTCACTTTTACTTGATAGGTTGTATCTTTTCCACCCTTAACCTTTATATGCTTATCCCACAACTCATATTTCTGGTATCCTTGAGGAGTTTTGTACTCCATTGAATTTTCTGGATTGTTTTCTTCTATATAAAAGTTCAAATCGTCATTTGCTAACATTGTTAATCCGTAAGCATACTCTTTATTGTGTCCTAACAACGGAAATGGCATCAAAGCCAGATTAAATCCGTAGATTTCAAAGTCTGGAGTTTTTATGTGATTTTGATACCAAACCGAAGGCTGAGAAAATTCAATATGCGGATCGTTTGCAAAAATTACTTTTCCGTTTTTAGTTTTTGGTGGCGCAATTACCCATGAGTTACTTCCAATAAATGGAGAAACAGGGAGTTTTTCCATTATTTCACTTACTGCAATGGACATTTCTGCTTTAATCGCTTCTTTATTCGTTGTTTTGTTTAGGGTTAAATTTTTATCGAAAGAATTCAACAACTCATTCACATACGGCTCCCCTAAATTTTCTTTTACTTCAGTAAGAAACGGATCTGTTTTGTGTGCAATCGCAAAGCTAAATGCCATGTACCCAAAAACATTATACACATCTTTTATTGTATAATTTTCTTTATCCAACCCTACTAAATAAAATTCTAAAGGGGTGGCTCCTTCTTCAATAAATTGATTGACTCCTCTTAAATAGGCCTCTGTTAATTTATAAGCTTCTGAATTTTTATCTAATTCTTGAATCGTTTTTTCAGCAGCTTCTTCAATCCCTAATCCTGAGAAAAATTTATCGACCCTTACCAAATCTTTTCCAAAAACTTCTGCTAATCTTCCAGCCGAAATTCTTCGAATCAATTCCATTTGCCATAATCTGTCTTGCGCATGCACATACCCTAGAGCCGTATAAGCATCTTGTTGATTTTGTGCGGTAATGTGCGGAACTCCTACCTCATCATAATACACAGTAACTTTATCTGAAATTGAGCTAAGTTGTAACTCTCCTTCATAAGTTGGATGTAGAGTTTTTGTAAACAACCAAACACCAACACTTACTAACACTAATAATAACAGACCTATTTTTAACGACTTTTTTAATAACTTCATTAAGGATGATTTTTTATCAAAGATAACAGAATTATTTATTGTTACTCACTAGGGTCAAAAGTGTAAAATTTACACAGTTTTGTTTTTAGTTTACACACTTTTTATACACCTCAGTGCGAACCTTCAAAAAACCAAAAACACACAACACACTGTATAACAACAACATATAGATAAAGACAATTTTACACACAGTCGTTGGCATATTTATTTCAATATACCAAGCAAATAGTAAATAACTTAAAAAACTTAATATCATGAAAAATTTAATTTTAGCAGCAGCAATTTTAGCAGGAGCTTCAACTTACGCAACAGTAAATAACACTAATACTCCTATCACACAAGTACATAAAATTGTAGAGTATGGTTTTCAAGAGATTTCTTTAGATAAAATCCCAACAACAATCACTAATTCTCTTAAAAACAGTTTTCCTTCTGCTACTTTAAGCAAAGCTTTTGTAAACGAGAAAGAACAGTATAAATTAGAAATTAGTGTTGAAAACGAAACCAAAACTCTTTATGCAGACAAAGACGGAAATTGGTTAGAGGCTAAAGACGTAAAATAATTAGTATTCACCCCCAAGAATAGTAATAGTAAATAATATATAATCCATTTAAAACTTAATATCATGAAAAATTTAATTTTAGCAGTAGCAATTTTAACAGGAGTATCAACTTACGCAACAGTAAACAACACTGTTTCTCCTATCACACCAGTACACACAGTTGTAGAAAACGGATTCCAAGAGGTTTCTTTAGATAAATTACCTACAGCAATTGTTGATGCTCTTAAAAGCAGCTTTCCTTCTGCTACTTTAAGCAAAGCTTATGTTAACGGAAAAGAACAATACAAATTAGAAATTAGTGTTGAAAACGAAGCTAAAACTCTTTACTCTGACAAAGACGGAAATTGGTTAGATGCCAAAGATGTTAAATAATTGGTAATCCCTCAATTTTAGTAAGAAAAGGGCGTTTTTTTGTAAAACGCTCTTTTTTTTAGTTTATAAAGGACTTATATTAGAGGAACTATTTAGAACAAACATATTTTATGAAAACGATTTTACTGGTAGAAGATGATGTTACATTTTCAAATATGTTAAAGCATTTTTTAGAACGCCATCAATACACTGTAGATGTAAGCTATACGATTAAAAACGCTACAACTCTTTTAAAAGAACATACTTATAATTTAATTTTTACCGATTTACGTCTTCCTGACGGAAATGGTATCGACTTATTAAAATTGAGTAAAGATAATAACAGTAATATTCCCGTAGTTTTAATGACAGGATATGCTGAAGTTTCAACTGCTGTTCAAGCAATGAAACAAGGTGCTTTTGATTATATTTCTAAACCTTTTAATCCTGATGAAGTTTTAGAAGTAATTAGCAATGCTCTTGAAGAAAAAAATGATTTTGTAGAAGTCACAAAAGAAGAAAAGAAAAGCACCAATACAAATGCTAATATTGTTGCTGGCATTAGTGCTGCTTCTAAAAGTTTATTCGAGCATATTAATTTGGTAGCTCCTACTGATATGTCTGTTCTTATTACTGGTGAAAGCGGAACAGGTAAAGAAGTTGTTGCCAACACCATACACAATCAAAGTTTACGCAAAAACAAACCTTTTATTGCTGTTGATTGCGGAGCGATACCTAAAGAAATTGCTTCTAGTGAGTTTTTCGGACATCAAAAAGGGTCTTTTACTGGTGCAACAAACGATAAAATAGGACATTTTGAAGCCGCTAATGGCGGAACTCTCTTCTTAGATGAAGTTGGGAACTTAAACTACGAAAGTCAAGTACAATTATTACGTGCTTTGCAAGAACGAAAAATTAAACCTGTTGGAAGCAGTAAGGAAATCACTGTAGATATACGACTTATTACCGCGACTAATGAAGATTTACTTTTTGCCGTTGAAAGCGGTAATTTTAGAGAAGATTTATACCATAGATTAAATGAGTTTTCGATTAAAGTACCTAGTTTAAAAGACAGAAAGGATGATTTAATTTTATATGCTGATTTCTTTTTAGAGAAAGCAAACCAACAGTTACATAAAGAAGTCGCTGGTTTTTCTCAAGAAGTCTTAGCTTTATTTCAGCAGTACCATTGGCCTGGGAACTTACGAGAATTATCTAATATTATAAAAAGAGCTACGCTTTTATCTCAAACTGAAATTATTGAAAAAGAAGTGTTACCAGAAGAACTAAAAACCCCTGATGTTCAACATAATTTTTCCAACAAATTTTCTACCAAAGAAAATGAAAGAACACTCATCATAAGCGCATTAAAAGAAACAGGAAACAACAAAACAAAAGCTGCAAAGCTTTTAAATATTACTAGAAAGACTCTTTACAACAAATTAAAGGAATACGAAATTAACTAAGGAAATTTCGTATTTCTTTTAACAAGTGAACCACTTTTTCGTTAAAACTCTCCCAAACTTCTTTATCTATTTTGTCAGCTTCTTCAAAATCTTGAAGAAACACCACTAATGAGTGAATTTTTAGCTGCTTAAACATCCCCAGCATTTTATGACTAATTGTTTGAAAAGATTGTAAGTCATTTTTATCTACTGATTGTTCTAACAACGATAAATTCTGCTCAGTTTCTTTTACAAACAAGCGCAGTGTTTTTTCTACGATCAAAGTATCATTGCCTAAAAACGCTCTTAATGAACTGATGTCAAAGCTTTGATATTCTTTGTTATTAATTTCCTTTCCTTTTTCCCAACTAACATTTATATTAAAAAAACGCTGCAAAACTTCTGTAAGTCTTTCTGTTGTAAATGGTTTAATTAAAGCATCTGAGAAACCACTTTTAATATATTCACTTTCCGATAAGTTTGCTCTTCCAGTCATCGCTACAATGGGCTGACCTTTATAAGCTCTATGTTTCTTTAGAGTTTCCATAAAATGAATACCGTTCATTTTGGGAAGTTGAATATCTGTTAAGACTAAATCATAAGTAATCGTATCTATTTTATTTAATGCTTCTTGTGCATTACTAAAAGAAGTAACTGCAACACCAAATCCTTCTAAAATATTTTCCAATAATGTTCTTAACGAGGTATCATCTTCTACGACTACAGCATGAATATTAAGCCTTTTAATTTGTGAATTTATCTCTTTTATATTTGATTTTTTTTCAGCAAAAGTAATAGGTACGAACAACGAAAATATACTGCCTTTTCCTAAACTACTTTGTAAAGTCAAAGATCCTCCCAAAAGTTCTGCTAGTCTTCTAGAAATGGTCAAACCTAACCCAAATCCATTTTGCCTATTCTCTTTTTCATGTACTTGAGTGAACTCTTTAAACACCTTGTTTTGTTTATCTTTACTTATTCCTACTCCTGTATCAATTACTGCAATCTCTACATAACTCTTTTCTTTTACCTGTCTTAATTTACTTTGTATCGTTATTGAACCTTCTTTAGTAAACTTACAAGCATTCGTTACTAGATTATAAAGAATTTGTTTTATTCTAAACGGATCACTCACCACTAAAGAGTTAATTTTTTCGTCGTGATTTACATTTATTGAAATTGGTTTATTTTGAACAAGGCTTTTAGCGCTATTAGCTACTTCCTCTATATTTCTTTTTAAATCAAAAGGAATAGTTTCAATAGTTATTTTACTATTCTCTAATTTAGAAAACTCTAAAAGATCGCCGACAAGCTGCCCCATGTAAACCGATGCATTTTGTATATGCACCACATAATTTTTCTCTTTAGTACTAGTAATTGATTTTTGTAATAACTCGCTAAAACCGGTAATTGTACTTAACGGTGTTCTTAAATCATGGCTTACCATGGAAATTAACTGCTCTCTGCTTTTTAGGAGTGAAGATGTAGTTGCATTAGCACTTTCTAACTCTTGCCTGTAGTGCTGACTCCTCCAAAAATCATTCAAAATAATAATTGAGAACAGTACTATAATCACAAAACCAACTCCAGCTGCTAACAATATTATAGTTTTACTACGATTTAGAGTTTCTTCATGCTTTTTATAGGCTTCAGTTGCATTCGAAATTACATCTCTTTCCAACACACTTAATACCTCCCGTAGCTTTCTTGAGATTGTAACATCATTTTCTATTAACTCTCTCTCTTTTATTCGTAAAAACCTCCTTTTTATATTGGTTTCTCTTTGTGCTTTTTGAAGTATTTCTTTGGATGCTGTTACTAAAGAGTCTATTTGTTTTTGCTCTGTTGCTCCTACTGGTTTATCTTCCTCTTCTGTATCAAATAACTTTAAATACCGCTCTAAACTTAGTCCTGTTTTATTATTGAATTTTTCTGGATTCCCTACAAGATCTTTTAATGTCTCTTTTCCCAAAAGCGAATCTATTGACCCTAACTTATCAATAGCTTCATTAATAGACTTATCAGAAGCGTTTTGTTGATTCAATCTTCTTAAACTTGTAATGTTTATACGCTTGTTATTTAAAACAAGCTTAATACTATCTAATATGTTCTTTTTTGAAATATCTTCGACAATAAAGTTTAAAGAGTCAATCTTTTTAATCAACGATTTATTTTCTTCTACATACTCATTATATCGTTTATAGGAGTTTAGTTGAATAGCTGCTCTACCTAGATTTTCATTTTCATAAATATCAGCTATCAACCCTCCTGTTTGTATGATGTTATTTCTATCGGAAATTCCTTGTTTTTGTATATCTATATATGTTTTTATTTCAGAAAAAAGTAGCGTTCCTGAAATAACAGCTAACACTATAAGTATGGCATATCCTACTAAAACCTTAAAGGCTATTTTACGTTTCGATTCTTTCATTTATCTTTCCTGTTCTCTTGTAGCTACAAAACGGAAAATTATAGTTTTTGTTGTTTCCTTTCTGCTCATTAAATATAGCACATAACACCCATTTTTATAAATAAAATATGTCTTTTATAATTTTCTTTAAAGATTTAAAACAATGAAAGATTGTTTGTATTTTTGATGCTTATAAAAATCATGTCAAAATGAGAAAAATTCAAATGGTTGACTTACAAGGTCAATATCAAAAAATAAAAGATACGGTTGATACTTCAATTCAAGAAATTCTAAATTCTTCAGCATATATTAACGGACCGTACGTTCATGAATTTCAAGCAGATTTAGAGAATTATCTAGGTGTTAAGCATGTAATTCCATGTGCTAATGGTACCGACGCTTTGCAAATAGCAATGATGGGTCTAGGTTTAGAGCAAGGTGATGAAGTAATTACTGCTGACTTTACATTTGCAGCAACAGTTGAAGTAATTGGTTTATTAAAATTAACTCCCGTTTTAGTTGATGTTGAACCAGATACTTTTAATATTGACATTGAAGCTTTAAAAAAAGCAATTACACCTAAAACAAAAGCTATTGTTCCTGTTCATTTATTCGGACAATGTGCTAATATGGAAGCTATTTTAGAAGTTGCTAAAGAACACAACTTATTTGTAATAGAAGATAATGCCCAAGCCATTGGAGCTGATTATACCTTTGCCGATGGAACTAAGAAAAAAGCTGGAACTATTGGAAATGTAGGAACTACCTCTTTCTTCCCTTCTAAGAACTTAGGATGCTATGGTGATGGTGGGGCTATTTTTACTAATGACGACGAATTAGCGCATACGCTTCGTGGAATGGTTAATCACGGAATGTACAAACGCTACTACCATGATGTTGTTGGAGTGAATTCTCGTTTAGATTCTATTCAAGCAGCTGTATTAAAAGCTAAATTACCGTTATTAGATAGCTATTGTGATGCTCGTAGAAAAGCTGCTGAATATTATTCAAACGCATTTGCTAACAACTCAAATATTATCACACCGACAATTAGTGATTTTACTACGCATGTTTTCCATCAATATACATTGAGAATTACTAACGGAAAGCGCAATGAGTTACATCAACATTTATTAGATAACGGAATTCCAAATGCTATTTATTACCCAGTTCCGTTACATGCGCAAAAAGCATATCAAGACGACCGATATAATGAAGATGACTTCACTGTAACCAATCAATTAATAGATGAAGTTATTTCATTACCAATGCATACAGAATTAGATGAAGAACAATTAGCGTTTATTACTAAAACTTTGAATGACTTTATTCAATAATTTGGATTGAAATCTTATGAGTCAAAAAATTAAAACTTTAAAAATTATTCACCTTGCCTTAATTGCTGTAATTACTCTTGCTTTTACATTTTTAGGCAATTTCAAGACCATGTTTGACATGGTGATTGATGACTCATCTTTGTTCTATGCATTTATTCCTGCAATAGCTTATGTTGCTAGTAACTTCATCTTTAAAAACATGTTGAGAAACATTCAAAAAGATGCTAGTAATGAAGAGAAACTTGCTATTTATCAGTCTGCTTCTATAGCTAGATGGGCTATTATTGAAGGGGCTTGCTTTTTGATTTTAATTTTAAAACCTGATTTTTTATTGTTAGGAGTAATCTTATTAATTTATTTAATTCTTTTAGCTCCAAAAAAAGCACAAATATTCCAAACCTTAGATATCAGAAGCTAAGATTTCTTATATAAAAAGACAAAAAATCACTCATTTTTGATTATTTTCAGTCAATTTTGAGTGATTTTTTATTCATTTTGGTAAAAAACAGCTTTTTTACACCTCTAATTTGTGAAATGTTTCCACTTCCTATTATCATATTCTTAAAATAATACACTCTAAATTTAACAGTACATATTTATTAGTTGATTTTTAATGTTTTAACGCTTATTAATTGACACCACGCTTTAAGCTTTTTAGCTTTGTACCCTAATTTAATGATACTAGAATAATGAAATTGATTAAAATTAAAAGAGAAACACGTTTGGAAAAACGATTTTCAAGAAAAATGGGTAAACTTCATACTAATGTTACCTACATTAAAAAAATGTTTTTAAATATTATACCTCTGGAAACGGTACACAAATACAGAGAAACCTATTATGGTGAAGTTAAAGATTGTGAAGATTGTGTTTTAGCTAGATAACAACTTTCATTTTCACAAAGCAAAAATCCCGTTCCAAAAGAACGGGATTTTTCTGTGTTATATTTTGTATTTACTACTTACTTATGCTAAAGAAGCACCACTAGCAGCTACACTTCTATCAATCTTACGCATTAACCCTTGTAATACTTTACCAGGACCAACTTCAACAAACTCAGTACCACCATCAGCTATCATTGCCTGTACACATTGTGTCCATCTTACTGGCGCTGTTAATTGCGCTATTAAGTTTTCTTTAATTTCAGCAGGATTTGTTACTGCTTTCGCTACCACATTTTGGTATACTGGACACACAGGTTCATTAAATGTAGTTTCTTCAATAGCTGCTGCCAACTCCTCACGAGCTGGCTCCATCATTGGTGAATGAAATGCTCCTCCTACAGGTAAAAGTAATGCCCTTTTAGCGCCTTTTTCTTTTAATACTTCACAAGCTTTTTCAACAGCTTCAATTTCTCCAGAAATTACTAGTTGTCCTGGACAATTATAGTTTGCCGCTACCACTACTCCGTCAATCGACGCACAAACTTCTTCAACTACTGCATCTTCCAACCCTAATACAGCTGCCATAGTAGATGGCTGAATTTCACATGCTTTTTGCATTGCTAAAGCTCGTTTAGAAACTAATTTTAATCCATCTTCAAAAGACAATACACCATTAGCTACTAACGCTGATAATTCTCCTAAAGAGTGACCAGCAACCATTTCTGGTTTAAAATCGTCTCCTAAAACCTTAGCTAAAATTACTGAGTGTAAAAAAATAGCTGGTTGTGTTACTTTGGTTTGTTTTAATTCTTCAGCACTACCTTCAAACATTACGTCAGTAATACTAAAACCTAATATATTATTTGCTTTTTCAAAAAGTTCTTGAGCTAATGGTGAGTTTTCATATAAGTCTAACCCCATTCCTGTAAATTGTGCTCCTTGACCTGGAAAAATATACGCTTTCATTTGTTTGTTTTGTTCTTTATTTAACCCTGCAAACATACAACTTTTAAAATTACTATCTTCGTTTTATGACTGTACAACAAAAATCTCAAGCGCAACTTATTTACCTAGTTTTAGCTTCGTTATTTATAGCCTCTCTTGTAACTTCAAACCTTATTTTTCAGAAGTTTTTTTATTGGGAACCCTTTAATTTATTCCGCTTTGAAGTATCTGTTGGAATACTTCCTTACCCTATTACTTTTTTAATTACAGACATTCTTTCTGAAATTTATGGTAAGAAAAAAGCCAATCAAGTTGTTGTAGCAGGTATTTTTGCTTCCTTTTTTTCTATGTTAATTATTTTAGTAGCTGATTATGCTCCTGCAATTGACAACTCTCCAATTGGTAATGAAACCTTTACCAAAGTTTTTGGACTTTCTCCTTTAGCGGTATTAGCATCTATGCTAGCTTACTTAGCTGCTCAGTTTATAGATATTCGTATTTTTCATTTTTGGAAAAGGTTAACGAAAGGAAAACATTTATGGCTTCGCAATAATTTTTCTACCTTTTTGTCACAATTTATAGATACTTTTACCGTATTATTTTTATTGAGTTCTTTTAAAATACTTCCTTGGAGTATTTTTGGTAGCCTTTTACTTAGCGGTTTTTTATTCAAAGTCATCATAGCAGCAGTCGACACTCCTGTTTTATATGTTATTGTATATTGCTTTAGAAAAAAATTCGGCTTAAAAATAGGAGAAGAGATCACAGAATTTTAACCTAACACTACTATGTTGAACAAGTTTTTTTACAGAATCTTTAAAGAGCATTTATCGCTTTCAGAAACGCTTGCTATTTATCTAAATTTATTTGCAAACCTAATTGTATTTGGAGTATTAGGTTACATCCTATTCAAAATATTTAGGTATGTTGGTAAAAGAACGGTGAATAAAATGGCTGCAAAAACATCAACCAGTTTTGATGATATGCTTATTAAAAACAAAACGTTTTTAAACTTGTCTAGAATTGTTATTCTCACCATTGTTTTTAATTTCTTAAAAGATATTTTAGTTGATTTCCCCCACTTATTCACCTATTCTGAACGTATTGCTACAATTGCCATTATTTTTGCTATTGTTTGGTTTATACGCAGTATTTTACTGAGTGTTAAAGATTTTCTTCGCACCACCAATGCTTTTAAAGACAAACCTTTAGAAAGCTATGTACAAATATTTATGGTAATATTGTGGTTAATTGCCGCTATTTCATCTTTTTCAGTACTGACAGGAAAACCTTTAATTCGGTTTTTAACTGCATTGGGAGCTTTTTCAGCAGTATTATTATTAATTTTTAAAGACACCATTCTTGGTTTTGTATCAAGTATTCAGGTAGCAGTAAACGATACTGTTAGAATTGGAGATTGGATTACCATGGAAAAATATGGTGCTGATGGTGATGTAGTTGAAATTAATCTTACTTCGGTAATTATTAGAAATTTTGATAATACAATATCTAGCATTCCTACGTATTACCTAACATCCGATTCTTTTAAGAACTGGAGAACAATGAACACTTCAGGCGGTAGGCGTATAAAGCGTTCAATTTTAATTAAAATAAATAGCATTCACTTTCTTTCTGATGAAGATATTGAGCGCTTTAAAAAGATTGAGTTAATTTCTGACTATATTGAAAAAAGTAGCAAGGAAGTAAAAAAATACAACGAAGAAAACAATATTGACAAATCTGTAATATTAAACGGTAGAAACTTAACCAATTTTGGGTCTTTTAGAATTTACTTGGATAAATACATTGAAAATCATCCAAAAATAAATCAAGATATGTTGTTAATGTCTCGTCAGTTAGAGCCTACTCCTAACGGAATTCCACTAGAAATTTATGCTTTTAGTAGAGAAAAGAATTGGGTAGATTATGAGCGTGTTATGGCTAATATTTTTGATCATATTTTAGCTTCTGTAAAGTATTTTGATTTGGAAGTTTTTCAAAATCCATCAAGTATTGATATCAATAACTTGAAAGAAACACAAAAGAGTGAATAATAATACAGGTACATCTTTATGGCAAATAGCCATCCAAAAATTTAAACGTAGTAAAACAGGTATGTTTAGTTTTTGGTATATTGTTTTATGTGGATTTATTGCTGTTTTTTGCTACGTTTTAGCTCCAGACAACAGCAACTCTGCTAATCAAATGCATTTAGAAATTCACTCAAAACCTCCTGGGTTTTCAGTGCAACTATTAAGCGTTCCTTCAGAAGTAAAAAACCAACAATCGTGGTTTTCTGTTTTTATGGAAGGAAAACAAAATTCATCAACAAAAATACCTATAAAATCATTTTCTGTTAAAAACAATCAGTTAGAAGTTATTAAATACTCAGATGGTTTACCAAAAGAGTTTCCTGCTTCCTTTGAACAATACATTCAACAAAAAACATTTTATTTAGGAACTGATAAATATGGTCGTGACTTATTAAGTAGATTATTGATTGGTGCTAGAATTTCATTTTTTATTGGATTTATAGCTGTGTTTATTTCACTTTTAATAGGAATTCCTATTGGCGCTATTGCTGGCTATTTTGGTGGAAAAATTGATGATTTTATTATGTGGGTTATCAATATCACTTGGTCCATTCCAACACTTTTATTAGTAATCGCTATTACTTTGGCTTTGGGTAAAGGTTTTTGGCAAGTTTTTATTGCAGTGGGATTAACTATGTGGGTAGAAGTTGCCCGTGTGGTACGTGGTCAAATAATTACTACCAAACAGCAGCAATATGTAGAAGCTGCTAAAGCTCTTGGTTTTTCTGATTTTAGAATTATTTTCAAACATATTTTACCTAATATTTTAGCTCCTATCATTGTAATTTCCGCCGCAAATTTTGCAGCTGCTATTTTAATTGAAAGTGGACTGAGTTTTTTAGGTATTGGAGCCCAACCTCCTACTCCTTCTTGGGGTGCTATGATTAAAAATCATTATAATTATATCATTTTGGGCAAACCATTTTTAGCATTGATTCCAGGATTAGCAATTATGAGTTTAGTAATGGCGTTTATGTTAATTGGAAATACACTTCGTGATGCTTTGGATGTGAAAGCATAAAATTTGTAAATTCGCTTTCTTAAATTTTTTGATATGAGTTTTAGTGTTGAATTTAAAACACGATGGGCAGATTTTGATGCCAATATACACATGCGTCATACCGCATACAATGATTACGCTGCTGAATTACGTTTACGTTTTTTTAAAGAGCATAATGTAACTGTTCAAGATTTTACTAAGGAAAAAGTTGGTCCTATTTTATTTGAAGAAAACACCAAGTTTTTACGTGAAATACACATGGGAGAAGACATAACTGTAAACTTAAAAGTTACTGGTTTATCCGGAAAAGGTGAACGTTGGAAAATTCAACATGAAGTTTTTAATCAAGCAGGTAAACTCTCTGCTATTATCACTGTTTATGGTGCTTGGTTAGATTTAGTTAAGCGTAAATTAACGGTACCTCCTGTTAAATTTCAAGAGATTTTTAACGAAGTTGAAAAAACTGAAGACTTTAAAGAAATCGTTTTAAGTAATTAAATGAGTACTTCAAGGAAAATAAAGGTTGTTATTACCATTGCTGCTTTGCTTGTAGGTTATTGGTTACAACAAAAAGAAGAAGTTAAGAACTCTTCTCAACCTACAACAGAAACAGCCAGTAATAAAACTAATAACTTTAATTACTTTCCTACCTCAACAACTGGAGTCATTATAAAACATAATGGCTACCAGTTATCGTATAGTGAAAAGCATGAGCAAGCCGAATGGGTTGCTTACCCTTTAGATAAAAGTGATATTGTTTACACTAACTATAAACGTCCGTTTTTTATTGTAGACCCCAAAGTGAAGACAAAATCTGCAGATTGGAGAAATTATAAAAGATCTGGTTATGACAAAGGACATTTATGTCCTGCTGGTGATAGACGTGCCTCTAAAAGTGCTCATGATGAAACTTTTTACACTTCAAATATTTCTCCTCAAAACCATGAGTTTAATGCTGGTATTTGGAATAAACTAGAGCAAAAAACTCGTTATTGGGCTAAAAAATATAATCACTTGTATGTTGTTACTGGTGGTATTCTAGAACCCAATTTAAAAACTATAGGAAAGGAAAAAGTAAGTGTTCCTAATTATTTTTATAAGGTTTTACTAGATTATACTCAGCCTGAAATTAAAGCCATTGCCTTTTTACTTCCGCATAAAGACAGTAATAAACCTCTTTCTGATTTTGTAGTTTCTATTGATGAGTTAGAGCAAAAAACAGGGATTGACTTTTTTCCTGAACTTCCAGATGATTTAGAAAATAAACTAGAGGCTTCTGCTAATTATAAAAACTGGAGTTTTAGGTAAGTTTATATGCTTACTTCGCTAGGTAAAATTCCGAAGTGATTTTTAAATGCTTTTGATGCAGTAGTAGAAGAACTCAATACCATATTTACATTTTCAAAACTTTGTTTAAACGTTTTTCCTTCTGCACATCTTATTATTTCTGTATCTGACAAATAGAAATCAACTAAAAAGAAATCATTTGTACTTTTTGGAATTCGAAACAAACATATCGTCATGTAAAATATAATCTATTTACTGCGCCCATAAACCTTCTTGCACTTCTATGTATTTTATCTTTCCTTCACCTAATTCCTCCTTAAAAATAAGCTCCGTTCCTTTAATTTCTACAGGTAATGTTTTACTTAATTCTGCAAAAAATTCTTTGGGTTGTGCAAGTTGATATTCTATTATTCTTTCCTTCATTTACATACTAGTCGTCTAAAACATCAAAAATAATTATTTTTAAACTATCATTTTTATCAAAAAAAAGAAGTGCCATAAGTTTTAAAACTCCATGACACTTCTTAAAAACCACAAACTTATATCCCTATTTAGTGGTAGGTTTTAAAGAGTTTAAATTATTAACAATCATATATTCTAATAACACCTCTTTTGGGTAATTATCAAACAAATTATCGGCATCAAACAAACGACGTTCTAAATCACTTAAATATAGCTTACTAAATAACTCAAGGTCTACATCTGGTCTTATTTCTCCATTTATTTTAGCTTCTTCAAGCAACTTCATAATGTCTGTAGAAACTACATCTATAGTAATTTCTTTATACGCATCGTACGCATTAGGGTAATACTTTCTTAATCCGAAGATAAACGACGGTTTAAATTTTACTACGTATTTAAAAATTACTTCGTAAATCGCTATTACTTTATCTAAAGCTGATTCATTAGAGTTAAGAATAGGTTCTACATCAATTTTAAATTCATTTATTAGCGCTTTGATACTTTCTATAATCAATTCTTCTTTGGATGAAAAACAAGTATAGATTGTCTTTTTGGATATTCCGAGTAATTCGGCTATTTCATCCATCGTAGTATGTTTACTACCAAAAGCTATAAATTTTTCTTTAGCTACATCGATAAGTTTTTTCCTATTACTCATAATAAAACGATCTTATTTCCAACCGCCTCCTAACGCTTCATATAAATTTACAACGCTTAATAACTGATTTAATTTGTTATTAATAACATTTAACTCAGCATTCAATGCACTTTCTCTTGCTGTTAATAGATCTAAATAGTTCGCATATCCATTTTTCAATAATTCTTCAGAATTTACTTCTGCTCTACGCAATGCTTCAACTTCATTTTTTCTATACTCGAACTTTTCTGTTTCTGCGTTATAATCGAAAAGTGCATTAGAAACCTCGTTACCTGCTGTTAACAATGTTTTCTTAAAGTTTAACAATGCTTGTTCTTGTTGTGCTTTTGCTACTTCGTGTTGCGTTCTAATTTTTCTTTGATTGAAAATTGGCTGAGTTAATCCGCCTACAATATTAGCAAACAACGAATTTGCACTTATCAACTCATCTAACTCTAAACTTTGGAAACCACCATTTGCAGTTACGGTTAACGATGGATAAAAGTTACTTTTTGCCACATTCGTCATTTCAAAAGCATTGATTAAGCCATATTCGGCAGCCATCACATCTGGTCGGTTGCTTAATAATGTAGCCGGTACTCCAAGGTTAATAGCCGCATTAAGCTCTTGCTGATCTAACTTACTTCTTTCAATAACTACAGAGGTTCTACCTAACAATAAATTTAACGTGTTTTCTGCTTTGAAGATAGCAGCTTCTAAATCAACTTTTAAAGTTTTTGCTTTATTATACTGAGCTATATTCTGATCTACAGCAACCTGTGTTACTTGTCCAGCATTTTTCAGTTCTTTAATGGTACTTACACTACTCTCTCTAGTTTCAATAGTTTGTTCAGTAATTTCTAACTGCGCATCTAATGCTACTAACTGATAATAGGTTGATGCTATAGCTGAAACCAACTTGGTTTTAACTGCTTGATGAGCTGCTACACTTTGTAAATAACCAGCTTTTCCTGCTCTTTTGTTACTGCGTATTTTTCCCCAGATATCAGCTTCCCAAGAAAGGTTTCCTGTAATTTCGTATTGATCAATACTACCGTTGAAAAAAGATCCGAACTGGCTATTTTTAGCTAACTCTTGATGTGTTGCTTTTGCTCCAACTCCTATACTTGGTAAATACCCTGCTTTACCTTGCTTCATATAAGCTTCTGCAGCAGCCATTTGTTGTATGGCTACACGAATATCAAGGTTGTTTTGTAAACCTTCATCAATGTATTGCTTTAAATGAGCATCTACAAACATATCTCTCCAAGACACATCTGCCATTGAAAGACTATCTTGTGGTAAATTATCGGTACGATACAAGTGTTCTGTTTCTTTTAACTCTGGACGTGCGTAGTCTTTTGCAACAAAACAACTTTGTAAGGTTGTAGCCATTACGACTACAACCAAGGTTTTATTTATAAACTTCATAATTAATCTTCTTTAGTTTAATTAACAGCTGGTTTACTTGATACTTTTTCTTGCAACCATTGGAAAAGGATGAATAAAATAGGAATTACAAATACTCCTAAAATTGTTCCAATTAACATTCCTCCTGCTGCACCCGTTCCGATTGAGTTGTTTCCTTCTGCTCCTACTCCTTTTGCTAATACTAACGGCATTAACCCTAAGATAAACGCAAATGAGGTCATTAAAATCGGACGTAAACGTGCTTTTGCTCCATGTATAGCTGCATCTACTATACTTTCTCCATGTCTTCTTCGCTGTACTGCGAATTCTACAATCAGAATTGCATTTTTTGCCAAGAGTCCTACCAGCATGATCAGTGCAATTTGGAAATAGATGTTGTTTTCTAAGCCCATTACTTTTGTTGAGAAAAATGCTCCGAATACACCTAAAGGTAACGAGAAAATTACTGCTAATGGTAAAATGTAACTTTCGTATTGCGCCGCTAATAAAAAGTAAACGAAAACGATAACTAATAAGAAAATTACGACTGTTTGGTTACCTGCACTCACCTCTTCACGAGATAAACCAGAGTAAGCAACCTCATAATTACTTGGTAAGTTTTTAATTTCTTCATTTACAACAGCAATCGCATCACCTGTACTATATCCTGGGTTTGCTGCTCCGTTAATTTTTGTTGAATTATATAAGTTAAAACGTGTAACTGATTGTGGACCGTACACTCTTTTTAAGTTCACAAACTGTGTAATTGGAGCCATTTCTCCGCTGCCTGTTTTTATATATAATTCATTTAATGAATTTGCATCGCTACGATCTTCTGGCAATGCCTGAACATATACACGGTATTGTTTACCAAACCTTGCAAAATCTGCTGCATAAACTCCTCCAATATATCCTTGTAAGGTTGAGAAAATACTACTTATCGAAACTCCGTATTTTTTAGCCAACGGCACATCAATATCTAATTCGTATTGAGGATATTTAGTATTGAATGATGATTGACCGTACTGAATTTCTGGATGCTTCATCAAGTTACCAATAAACTGTTGCGTTGTTTTATCTAAATCTTCAAAGCTTCCTCCTGATTTATCTAACAAGTTTACTTCAAAACCTCCTGAAAGACCAAATCCTGGAATACTTGGTGGCGCGAAGAAAATGATATTGGCATCAGGAATTGTAGCTGCGACACCAAACAATTTACCAATAATAGCATTTGCTGATTGATCGTCTGCCTCACGTTTATCCCAATCTTCTAACTTCACAAATCCTAAACCGTAGTTGGTTCCTGCTCCACTAATTAAACTTCTACCATTAATTACAGTTACTCCTCTAACACCAGGAATTTGTTTTGCTTTCTTATATAACTCTTGTGTAACCACGTTTGTTCTATCCATAGAAGAACCTGCTGGTAACTCTACGTTCATAAAAATAATACCACGGTCTTCACTAGGAACAAATCCTGTTGGGGTTGTATTAGCTGCCCACCAAATTCCTACTCCTGAAAGAACTAACATTAATCCTGTTATCCATTTATTTTTATATAAAAAGGCTAATGATTTTCCGTAACGTTCGGTAGTAGCATTGAATCCTGCGTTGAATCTATCATAAAACTTTTGTAAAAAACTTTTGTTTTCATCTTCATGATCATCGTGTCCTTTTAAGAATAAAGCACAAAGTGCTGGACTTAATGTTAATGCGTTTACTGCCGAAATTAAAATCGCCACAATAAGTGTAATACCAAACTGCTCGTAGAATACCCCTGTTGGACCTTGAATAAACGTTACAGGAATAAATACCGCCGCCATTACTAAGGTAATCGAAATGATTGCTCCAGAAATTTCGTGCATTGCGTCTAATGTTGCTGCTTTTGCATCTGTAGCTCCTTCATCTATCTTAGCATGCACCGCTTCAACAACTACAATTGCATCATCTACCACAATACCAATTGCTAATACTAATGCGAATAATGTTAAGAGGTTAATCGAATACCCGAATAAGTTTAAGAAAAAGAACGTACCTACAATTGCTACTGGTACTGCTATTGCTGGAATTAACGTTGAACGAAAATCTTGTAAGAAAATAAATACTACTAAGAATACTAATAAGAAAGCTTCTATCAACGTATTTCTTACCTTGTTCATCGAAGCTGTTAAGAAGTTATTCGTATCATAGTTAATCTCGTATTTGATTCCCTCTGGAAAATCTTGAGACAAACGACTTAACTCTGATTTAATATTCTCAATAATTTCTTGTGCGTTAGATCCTGCAGTTTGATAAACTCCCATGTTAACACTAGGATATCCTTCAGTAAAACCATACGAATCATATCCTTGAGAATCTAACTCAATCTTAGCAACATCTTTTAATCGTAAATACTCTCCATTATCTAATGCTTTTATAATGATATTCTCGTACTGATCTTCCGTTTTAAAACGTCCGCTATACTTAATGTTATACGAAAATGCTTGTCCGTCGTTTTGCCCTAATGAGCCTGCAGAAGCCTCTAAACTTTGCTCTCTTAAAGCTGCTGTTACTTCTGTTGGAACTAAATTATACGCCGCTAACTTCTCTGGTTTTAACCATATACGCATTGCGTAATCTTGATTAGAGAATACGTTTACATTACCTACCCCATTTACCCTTTGAAGTGCTGGTATAACGTTAATTTTTAAATAGTTTTGAACAAAAGTTGCGTTATAATTTTCGTTTTCAGAATATACTGACAAGAACATTAATGCCGATGTTTGTTGCTTTTGCGTTGTTACCCCTGTTTGAATTACCTCTTGTGGTAATAAAGGGTTGGCTCTAGCAACACGGTTTTGTACGTTAACCGCCGCAATATCCGGATCTGTTTTTTGATCAAAATATACAGTAATGTTTGCTGTACCATTATTGGATGCAGAAGAAGTCATATAAGTCATTCCTTCTACTCCATTAATTTGTTCTTCTATGGGAATGATAACACTTTCTAAAATGGTTTCAGCACTCGCACCAGGATAAACTGCGTTTACTTGAATGGTCGGAGGTGCAATATCTGGATATTGTTCAACAGGTAAAGTTGTGTACCCTAAAACACCCAGAATAACTATGATAATTGAAATAACGGTAGATAGTACCGGTCTCTCTATAAATGTTTTTAACATAATTTTACTGATCTAAAATATTATTGAAATAGGGGTTTAATAGGCTTTACAATACTATCGAAAGCTACCTTTTGTGGTTCAACAGGCATTCCGTTTCTTAACTTACCAATACCTTTAACTACAATTAAATCATCCTTTTTTATACCTGACCCAACAACATATAGCATGTCGTTTTTATCTTTAACAGTAATTAAAGTCGAGTTTGCTGTGTTGTTTTCTCCAATGCTATACACATACGTTTGTCCTTGTTGCTCATAAGTAGCTGATTGCGGAACTACTAAAGCTTTTTCATATAACTTAGGAATTTTAATTGTACCACTATTTCCGTTAGTTAATAATCGGTTAGGGTTATCAAAAACTGCTCTAAAGCTTACAGTACCTGTTTTCGCATCAATTTGACCTGTAACAGTTTCAATCGTTCCTTTTTCTTCATAGGCTTGTCCGTTCGCTAAAACCAACTCAACCTTAGGAAAATTCTTAATTTTCTCTTGAAGTGTTTTACCTTCTGTTTGCTGAAGAAAATTTAAGTATTCTGTTTCATTCATAGAAAAGTAAGCAAACACTTTTTTAATGCTCGCCACGGTAGTTAACGGCTTTGCATTTGTAGCACTTACAAGTGAACCTTCTCTGTAAGGAATTGCTCCTACATAACCATCTACAGAACTTCTTACTGTAGCATAACCAATATTTGCCACAACACTATTATACGCACTTTTAGCTTGCGCTAATTTTGCTTTTGCTGTTTCTAACTGAACTGGACTTATAATGTTTTTTTCTACCAAAGGCTTTAGTTTTTCTACCTCAACCTGAGCTGCGTTAACATTTGCTTTTGCTGCTCCTGCATCTTGACTTAACGATTGCGTTTCTAGTTTGAATAAAGCTTGACCTTTTCTTACTTTTTGACCTTCATCTACCAACACTTTTTGGATATAACCAGAAACTTTTGCTCGTACTTCACTATTAACAGTACCTTCAATAGTTGTTGGATAACTTGTGTATGCTGTAACATTTTTTTGAGGAACAGCTATTATAGCTAAAGGTAACGCCCTTTGTTGGTTAGGAGCTTGTTGTTGCTCTTTTTTACAACTAGTAAAAGACAGTGCAACAATACCAAGCATGGTAATACCGTATATTCTTGTTTTTCTCATTTTTTTATAATTAGTGTTTGTGGTTTACAATTGTTTCTTTTAATTTGGTAATAGATGAAATTGCTCCATCTAAAAACTCTATGAAATTATCGTGAAAACCAAGTTCAAATTGGATTTCTTCTTCTAAAGTTTCATTGGCTTCTTCTTTATAAGCCTTTATTTCTATGTGTAGTTGCTTCTCTCCTTTCCATTCTTCAACTAATTTACTAATTCCTTGAAGCATAGTATCTTTATTTAAAATAAAATACTTTTTTCTATCTCCTGTTTTAGTAAAATAAGTTATCTTCTTTAAATCTTGTAAGTGATTAAGGTGTGTTGAAATGGTACTTTTACTCGCGCAAAGACCCAACACTAAATCTTCAAAAGTTGTTCCTTGTTTTCCTGTTAAAATGATATGCGAAAAAATTCTTGCTGCCACAGGGGCCATTTGTTCTTTTTGCTCTAAAAAGATCCCTAGCTTTTCAACTAATTCACATTTTTTCTTTTCTACTTGGTTCATCTTCATTAAAAATTTACTCTGCAAAAATAAGTTTAGTTCGGAACAAACCGAACTAAACGAAGTTAAAAAATTGTTAATTCCTTTTTTAACAAAAATGATATGTATTAATTTTCAGCGCCTTACTTATTTACTTTCAAAAACAAGATTGTTTCTACACCTTCTTTATTATAAAGTTTTAGTGAATCATCTTTCACTTTAAAACTAACTGAACTCTGTAACATTTTAAGGTAATCACTTCCTACTTGCATGTCTCTACACATTTTTTGTGTAGCAGCAATATGACCGATTTTAATTTTGCTTTCTGAAATTTCTTTAATCTGTGTTGTATAGTCATTACAACCATTGTTTCCAGAAAGTCTCATTTCTTCTAATGAAATATTTAAACGTGGAGCTTTTATCATTCTATTAATTGGAGCGCCTTCGATTCTAACAGCAACCCAATCTCCATTTAACGATGCATCTGGTTTATTTTTAACTGACTTTGTGAAAGACACGATTTTTTTTCCTTCTTCATTAAAAAAAATCAAGTTATTTCCTTTTATTAAATAAGTATTTATTTCACCTAAAGCTTTATTATAACTATTGGCAACATCCATTATAAAACATAGCCTTCTAGTAGTTGCCACAGCTTTAATTTTTAAACTTTGCGAGGTAACATTTGTTATTTGACCTGTATAATTATTGCAACTATCATTTCCTGAAATCCTATTTTTATTTAAGTCAATCGTTAAGCTTGGAGCATTTGCTGTTTCATAAAACTCTCTATCATACAAACTTGTAACATTCCACTCTCCAACTAAATGAGTTCTGATATCTACTTGACTCTCTATTTTTTCGATAAATGTATATTTTAAACTAGACGCATCTGCAGGTACATCTTTAGCATTTAATCGCTCTACTTTCACTTTTATTTTTTGAAGGGTTCCTTCTTCAAAAGTAAATCCTTCAATGGGTGCATAAAAAGACTCCCAAGTCGCTTTAGTAATATTATTTCCTTTATAAATATTTAAACAGTTCATTTTACCAGCACCAGCACTGCATTCTGTTTTTATTCCACTTACCCAAAACACTTCTTCTGTACTTCCTGTATTCTTTAAACTAGCACATGATTGCAATACTAATGAAACGATTATAGGTAATAGTAAACCCACTTTTATCATCTTACTTATTTTATTTACGGTATTTATAATCTTTACAAAATTAATCCTCGAAAAAACACACAACTACTCCTTAAGGATTATCAATTACCCTCAAACGTTCAAAAAGTAAGCCAGTCTGTAAAACAACTATTATTAATAAGTCCACAAACTCCACTGAATGTAGAGAAAAAGAACATCAACTGAATCGTAGATCCATGTTTATAATTAAAGAATAACTCAAAAAACTCTTTTTGAGGAATAAATGACGATAAAACTTCTTTTCCTTAAGGAGTTTTATCGTTACTCTTTTGTAACTTAACTACAAAATAGGAGCTAACAATCTAGCTAATCTCTCTGTAAAACGTATTAAAACAGGTCTACTATTCCATTGATGTAAGTCTATTTTCTCACTGTTTTTTAAATCTTCCATAAAAGCATTTTTCAACTGACTTGCAAAATCTTTATCATAAACTAATGCGTTAATTTCAAAATTTAAATCAAAACTACGTTCATCTAAATTTGCTGTTCCTACAGAAGAAACTAACTCATCAAATACAATTGTTTTCGCGTGCACAAATCCTTTTTTATATCTATACACCTCCACTCCTATTTCTAACACTTCTTTATAGAAAGAATTTGACACTGCATTAACTAATTTCGAATCTGAAATACTTGGTACCAATAGTTTTATTGTAACCCCACTCAAACTAGCTATTTTAAGAGCATCTAAAAAAGAAGTTCTCGGGACAAAATAAGGGGTTGTGATTAAGATTTCTTTTTTTGACAATAAAATTGCTTGAATAAGAGCATACATAATGTCTGGATGATCAGAATCTGGTCCACTAGAAATTACTTGAACTAATTGCTTATGTTCATTTGTTTTTACTTGATCGCCCGCTGGAAAAAGCTCTTCCTCTATAATAACATTTTGATTAGCACAAAAATTCCAATCCGCTAAAAAAACTCGTTGTAAGTTTAAAACAGCGAGTCCTTCTATTTTAATATGTGTATCTCTCCAATAACAATTAAATTTATTAGGATTGATATACCTTTCAGAAACATTAACACCTCCTACAAAACCAACTTTTCCATCAACTACAATTATTTTTCTATGATTTCTATAATTAATTCTATTAGCTAACAATAACCATTTAATTTTATAAAAAGGGTACGCCTCCACCCCACTATCAATTAAAGACTTCACAAACGATTTACGAATATCTTTACTTCCAAAATCATCATAAATGAAACGTACTTTAACTCCTTCTTTAGCCTTTTCTTTTAAAACATCTCCTATTTGCTTACCAATAGTATCATTTTGAAAAATATAATATTCTATATGTATATGATTTTTTGCAGCTTTTAATACTTTTATAACTTCTGGAAACTTGCGTTCCCCGTTTATTAGTAAATTAACTTTGTTATTACTAGTTAAAATATTTTCTTTATGTATAAACTTCGTCAGATTATAAAAATGTCCTAAATGGCTTTTAGACGTTGATAGTATTTTTTCATTATACTTTTTTAGCTTCTCTTTAAGGTCGAAGAAAATGTTTTTGTCTACTTCTAACTTTTTATTATATAACTTATACGTTCTATGGTTTATTCCAACCATTAAATAAATAATAATACCTCCTACAGGAAACAGAATCAGCAAAAATAGATAAGCTATTGCTTTTGGTGGTGTTGAAGTATTAATAATAATAACAGCAACTGTAGCAATAATAGCTACATATAAAATTATAAGTAGTGTAGTTATCAAAATAAAAGTATCTTTTTCTGCTAAAGGTATTTAAAATATTAACACCTAAGAGACTCAGTTATAAAAAATTCAACTAACACAACTGCATAACTAAAGGTTATTAATAAAACCGAAATAGTTAGCTTTTACAGTATTAAAAACAAAAAACCTTAATTCTAAACGAATTAAGGTTTTATCTTTAAATTAGTACGGGCGGAGAGACTCGAACTCTCACACCTCACGGCACTAGATCCTAAGTCTAGCGTGTCTACCAATTCCACCACGCCCGCGTACTTTTGAAATTGTGGATGCAAATATAAACAATACTTGCAAACTACAAAGAAGAAGTATACTATTTTTCTTATTTTTGATGCTAATTAATATACAACACATGCAAAACGTAAAAGATTATATAGCTCAACATAAAGATCGTTTTATTAATGAGCTTATCGATTTATTAAAAATTCCTTCAGTAAGTGCAGACCCTGCTTACAATCAAGATGTATTAAACACCGCTGATACTATTAAAGAAAGTTTAGAAAAAGCAGGATGTGATAAAGTAGAAATTTGCGAAACTCCTGGATACCCTATTGTTTATGGAGAAAAAATAATAGATCCTAATTTACCAACAGTCTTGGTTTATGGTCATTACGACGTACAACCAGCAGACCCTATCGATTTATGGACCTCACCTCCTTTTGAGCCTGTGATTAAAAAAACAGACATTCACCCTGAAGGAGCAATTTTTGCACGCGGTGCTTGTGATGACAAAGGACAAATGTACATGCATGTTAAAGCATTAGAATACATGACTCATACTGGCAACCTACCTTGTAACGTTAAGTTTATGATTGAAGGTGAAGAAGAAGTAGGTTCAGAAAGTTTAGCGTGGTTTGTTCCTAGAAACAAAGAGAAACTTGCCAACGACGTAATTTTAATTTCTGACACAGGAATGATTGCTAACGACATTCCTTCTATTACCACTGGTTTACGTGGTTTAAGTTATGTAGAAGTTGAGGTTACAGGTCCTAATCGTGATTTACATTCTGGATTATATGGTGGTGCAGTTGCAAATCCAATCAATATTTTAACAAAAATGATTGCTTCATTACACGATGAAAACAATCATATTACCATTCCTGGTTTTTACGATAAAGTAGAAGAATTATCTCGTGAAGAACGTGATGAAATGGCCAAAGCACCTTTCTCTTTAGAAGAATACAAAGCTGCTTTAGATATTGATGATGTGCATGGAGAAGCTGGTTATACTACTAACGAGCGCAACTCTATCCGTCCTACCTTAGATGTAAATGGAATTTGGGGAGGATATACAGGTGAAGGTGCAAAAACTGTAATTGCTTCAAAAGCTTATGCAAAAATATCAATGCGTTTAGTACCAGGACAAGAATGGGAAGAAATCACAGAATTATTCAAAAAGCATTTTGAAAGTATCGCTCCTAAATCAGTAAAAGTTGAAGTAAAACCTCATCATGGTGGACAAGGATACGTAACACCTATTGACAATATTGGTTACCAAGCTGCTAGTAAAGCATATCAAGAAACCTTCGGAGTTACTCCTATTCCACAACGTAGTGGAGGAAGTATTCCTATCGTGGCTTTATTTGAGCAAGAATTAAAGAGTAAAACTATTTTAATGGGATTCGGATTGAATTCTGACGCAATTCACTCACCTAACGAACATTTCGGGGTGTGGAATTACTTAAAAGGAATTGAAACCATTCCATATTTCTATCAGTATTTTACTGAGTTATCTAAATAACAACACAAAAAAGTCATTACAATTGTAATGACTTTTTTTATAAAGATATATACCAAGTGGTTCTAAACCATAAAGAGTTTTTCTTCGGTGTATCTAGTAATTTTCCTAAACGATAATCAAGACCAAACTCTAGCTTGTCTTTTTTTGAAAGTTGATAGCCTAAATATGGCGATAATCTCACTTCTAAATCCTCTTCATTAAACTGCCACAAATATTCATTTGACAATTTTACATACCATTCTTTAACATCTACTTTATCTCCTGACAATGCTTTTTCTAACGAGGCTCGATAACGAGTTCTGTATTGAGGTTTTTCACCCGATTCAAAAAACTGTTCAAAACCGAAGCGATGCCCTAATTTAAGAGCATCAAAACTTTGTACTAAATTAAAATGCTGAACTGTACGATGAATAATATCATCATCTTTAAATCGGATAATATATCCTACATTAAAAGACTTATTCACATCTGATTTTATCGAAAAAATACTAGAAACATCTACCAAACTGTGAGAGAAAGCAAATTCATCTTCATAAAAAATCTCCCTAGCCTCTATACTATTTACCCATTTTGTAGTGGATGATGTTTTTGCTGATACCACTACTTTTGGCAACCATCCTGACGTAAAACTTGTTTGCCCTTTAACCGATACTACAAACAACACGAATACTAAAAATACAAGTTTCTTTTTCATCAGAATTCTAAATTTAATGAGTTAGATGGAGCAAACTTTAATTGTTTTATAATTGTTCCGTCAGCTTTGATTAACACCTCATATAAACTAGTAAACTCTGCTTTTTTTCCTTTAAGTACTATCTCATAAAGCACATCCGTTTTGTTTTCTTTATCACCACGGATTAAACCCAATAATGTTTCCTCATCAGATTTCCATTGAACCTGAATTTTTCTAATTGTAAACTTTTCAAACTCCTTTTTCAATGAATTTTCAATATTTTTTCTAAAAGATGATTCAATCTCCTTCCATTTAATCTTCTTTTCAACATCAAGCACATTCCCTTTCATATCAAACTCTACACTATATTTATAGTTGTTTTTATAAGATTTAGCTTCAATAGCTTTTCCATCTTGGCTTTCTTCCATGTACCATTTTACTTTTTTATCAAACTCACATTGTTTAATAAAATCTTGTGCTTTTTGCGGAACTTCTTCTGCCGAAATTCTAAACTCACGCTCAAACTTTTCTTGAGAAAACCCCGAAAACACACAGAATAATAGAAGTGCTGTTATAAATTTCATACTTTTATTTTTTTCTTCAAAATAACAAATATTTGATTGTTACTTAGACAAATAGTTTATTAATTCTTTATTAAAAAACACACTCTACACTTGTAGAATCAAAAATTATCTCTACATTTGTAGAGTTAATTCTAATTTTGTAGAAATGCAGTTATCAAAAACCGAAGAACAAGTAATGCAATATTTATGGAAGCTAAAAAAAGCTTTTATGAAAGATATTTTAGCTGAGTTTCCTGAACCGAAACCAGCAACAACAACAGTTGCTACCTTATTAAAAAGGATGAAAGACAAAGGTTTTGTAGATTATAAATTATATGGAAAATCAAGAGAATATTTTCCTGTGGTTAAAAAATCAGATTATTTTTCTAAGCACGTAAACGGGTTGATTAAAAACTTTTTTAACAATTCGGCAAGCCAATTTGCTTCATTTTTTACTGAAAAAACAGATTTATCGGTTTCAGAATTAGAAGATTTAAAGAAAATTATCGATCAGCAAATTAAAAAGCAACAATAATGGTAACGTATTTTATCAAATCAGGAATTTGTTTAGCCTTGTTGCTTGCCTTTTATCATTTGATATTAGAACGAGAAAAAATGCATCGATTCAACCGATTCTATCTGTTAGGAAGCGTATTGTTTTCATTTTTAGCTCCATTTTATAAAATATATATTGAAGTTGCTCCGCAGGCATCCGAAGTATTTGTTCCTATGATTGTAGACAGCAGTATAACTACTGAGGTTGTTACTCCTCAAGTACAAGAAGTAAACTACACACAATATCTAATCTTTGCCTATGCAATAATTTCTTTGATTCTTTTGATTCGTTTTATAAAAAATCTTGTGAGCATTTATCTCAAAACTAAACACCATCAAAAAATTAAAAAGGAAAAAGCTACGCTTGTTTTAGTTGATGATGTTATTAGTCCACATACATTTTGGAACTATATTTTTATCAACAAAGAAGAATACATCTCCAATAAAATAGAAACCGAACTCTATACACACGAATTAACACACGCCCTACAAAAACATACATTTGATGTATTACTCATTGAGTTTTTACAAGTGGTGTTTTGGATAAATCCGACATTTATATTCCTTAAAAAAGCTATTAAATTAAACCACGAATTTTTAGCAGACAACGAAGTAATTACAACACATAACAACACTACCGAGTATCAATATTTACTATTGAATAGAGCTGCTTGGAACAACGAATATTACTTGGCCAGTAATTTGAATTATTTATTAACTAAAAAAAGATTACTAATGATGACAAAACAAAGTTCTCGTACCAAAATCTTACTAAAAAAACTGGCGGTAATACCCGTATTAGCAGGATTTACATTTCTTTTTGCTGAAAGAGTAGAAGCCTATGAAAACAATAATGAGTTTTTAGACTCTGATATTACTCAAGGTGAGTTACCCAAAAAACAAATACTTAATGATTCATCCTTGTTAGAAGATATTAAAAACAAGCTTAATCAGGCAAATTCTCTGAAAATGAGCATTTCGGAAAAGAAAGATACTTTTAATATAAAGCTACCCAATGGAGAACACTTAAAAGTTTGGGAAGATAGAGTTACTGACTACAATATACTAAACAAAGAATATGAGGAACTTAGAAATCAAAAACCTCATTATATTAAAAGTTCTGAAGAAAGACAAAAGCTATTAAATGACTTGTTCTCTAAATTAGGCTCTTTATATTTTAACCTATCAAAAACTGATAAAACAAAAGTAAAGAGACCTATACATCCACATAGTCCTTACGTTAGATTAAAAAAAGATGGTGAAGTTTATTATAAATTAAAAAATGAATTAACTAAAGAAGATAAAAAGTTACTTCCACCTCCTCCTCCAGCTAGTAATAAGGCAAAACTCACATCTACAAAAAATGACTCAATACCAAAGCTAAAAAGAATAGTTAACAGAAAAAATGGAACGTTGACTTATACCACAAAAGACGGTAATGTTATTTCTAAAAAATTCTCAGAATTAACTGAGGAAGAAAAGAAAATGATTCCACCACCTCCCCCACCAACTAGATTGAAACAAAAAGCTTTGTCTAATAAATTATTTCAAGATTTAAAAAATACTAAAAAGTATGCCATTTGGATTGACGGAAAAGCAGTTGACAACAATGTTTTAAACAATTATAAAAACACGGACTTTTATAACTACTCAGGAAGTTTTGTACATAAAAATGCAAGGAGCAAACGTTTCCCTCAAGAACATCAGTATCAGTTAAACACAAAAGAATACATCCAAAAAATAAAAGAGCAACTTCCACCACCTCCTCCGCCTACAAAAAATAAAAAAAATGTTAACTCCCAAAAAAAATCTGGCTGGATAGTAGATAATGAAGCACACGAGATTAGCATATCAAATAAATTAAATGAAAAGCTTAATATATTTGATATAATTAGTCATGATAAAATTTTAAATAATTATACTATTAAAAGATATTTTTTAAACAACAAAGAAGTTACAGAGCAACATCTTAAAAAAACAGACTACTTGATTTTAGAAACTACAAGGATGAAAAAGATAAGTGATAAAGAAATTAATGTATACATAACCACAAAATAATAATTTGTTAAAAGCCTCTTAAAAGAGGCTTTTTTTGTAACAAAACCTTAAACTACTCGTTATTAAATTATAAGCTTACCCTATGTTAAAACGATTTTTCCTTCTTTGTTCGGGGGTAGATTTAGTCTTGCTTGAAAAATGTGCCAACGGAGAGCAAAATAAATATGCGGGTATTGGTGCTACCGTTTTCTTCACTGCTTTAATGGCTACCATTGCTTCTGCCTATGCTTTATTTACAGTTTTTGACAATATTTATACAGCTATTTTCTTCGGAATTATTTGGGGACTGCTCATTTTTAATTTAGATAGATTTATTGTTTCTACCATAAAAAAAAGTGAATCTAAACGAAAAGAACTTATACAGGTGCTTCCAAGATTATTGTTAGCAATGATTATTGCTGTAGTAATTTCTAAACCTTTGGAATTAAAAATTTTTGAAAAAGAAATCAACCAAGTGTTGCTGACTGAAAAAAATCAGATGACATTAGATAACAAAACTCAAATTGCACAACAATTTACTCCTGAAATCGAGAAAATCAATGCTGAAATCACTTCTTTAAAAGAGGAAATTACCACTAAAGAAAATGAAGTAAATACACTATACGAAACCTATATTGCCGAAGCAGAAGGAAGAAAAGGCACGAAACTTATTGGCAAAGGTCCTGTTTATAAAGAAAAAAGAGACAAACACGATGCTGCTCTTGCTGAATTGAATCTGTTAAAAACTGAAAACACTAACAAGATTCAGCAGAAAGAAGCTACCATAGCCAGTTTACTGGAAAATCAGAAATTAAAAGAAACACAAACCCAACCTATTATTTCCAATTTTGATGGGTTAATGGCTCGCGTTAATGCCTTAAACAAATTACCTTGGCTACCTTCTTTCTTTATATTCTTGTTGTTTTTAGCAATCGAGACCGCCCCTATTTTTGCGAAACTTATCAGCTCAAAAAGTGAATACGATTATAAATTGGAAAACCATGAATCTCAAGTTAAAACTTGGATTCAACAACAAGTTCATCAACGAGAAGCTATTTTACACACTGATATAAACCTCAACAACAAAATATACTCTGATTTAAAAACAGAAGAAGAACTCTACAATTATAAACAAAAGATGGCTCGTAACCTTATGAAGCTACAGGCTGATTCTTTTTATAAAAATCAACAAAATATTTTATAAAGCTATTGCTATTGAGTTTTTAACCTCACCTATTGTAAAAATACTGTGAGTACTTCCAACATGTTTTAATGCAGTAATTTTATTAATCATAAACTCTCTATAAGCATCCATATCTTTCACATAAATTTTTAACACATAATCATAATCTCCACTTACATGAAAACACTCTGTTACTTCTTCTAATTTTTTAATTTCACGCTCAAAAAGAGCTATATAATCTTTGTTATGTTTCTCTAACTTTATATGACAAAAAACTAAAAATGATTTTTCTATTTTGTTTTTATTTAGCAACGCAACATACTGTTTAATGACCTTCTCTTTTTCCAACTTCTTTATTCTCTCATAAACAGCTGTTACAGAAAGGCCTAATTGCAATGATAACTGTTTTGTTGTTTGTTTACTATCTGTTTGAAGTAACCCTAATAACTTCTTATCTATATTATCTAACTTCATCTGAAAAAAAATCTATTTTATTACAACTTATCTGAACACAAACTAATAAAAAACTAAATACAAACGTAAAATTAGTGTGATTTTCTACAAAAACCGCTTTGTATTGATTTTTAAACAACTAAAACAGAACTTAGTAGTCTACTAATAATTAACTTTAATCGATATGAAATTTAAACCTGCAAACAACATACAAGATCTACAGTACTTTGGAGAATTCGGGGGTGTTAACCCTTCTATTTCTGACTCTTCAACGTATACATTTTTATCTGCAAAAACAATGTTTGATACTTTTGAAGGAAACACAGACGGTTGCTATTTATATTCTCGTCACTCTTCTCCTTCAAACTTATATTTAGCAGAAGCTCTTGCTGCTATGGAAGGAACAGAAACAGCCAATGTTGCTGCTACGGGTATGGGAGCTATTACACCAACCATTTTGCAAATTTGCGGTGCGGGCGATCATATAGTTTCTAGTAGAACTATTTATGGCGGAACCTATGCTTTTTTGAAGAATTTCACTCCTAAAATGGGAATTGAAACCTCATTTGTAGATATCACAAAACTAGACATCGTTGAAGCTGCTATTAACAAAAATACTAAAATGATTTACTGCGAAACTGTGAGCAACCCGCTTTTAGAGGTAGCAGATATCAAAGCATTAGCCACAATTGCAAAAAAACATAATTTACAGTTGGTTGTTGATAATACATTTTCTCCGTTATCAATCTCTCCAGCTCAATTAGGTGCTGATATTGTAGTGCATAGTTTAACAAAATTCATCAACGGTTCTTCTGATACTATGGGCGGCGTTGTTTGTGGAACTACAGATTTTATCAATTCACAAAAAAGCGTTATTGATGGCGCAAGTATGCTATTAGGGGCTTCTATGGACTCTATGCGAGCCGCTTCGATCTTAAAAAACATGAGAACCTTACACATACGAGTAAAGCAACACAGTAAAAACGCTAGTTATTTAGCTGAGAAATTTGAAGCCGACGGATTAAAAACTGTATATCCGGGATTGAGATCACACCCTTCACATGAAGTTTTTAAATCCATGATGAATGAAGAATACGGATTTGGAGGCATGTTAACTATTGATGCTGGTTCTTTAGAAAAAGCCAATGCTTTAATGGAGCTAATGCAAGATAGAAACTTAGGATATTTAGCAGTAAGTCTAGGTTTTTATAAAACGTTATTCTCGGCTCCAGGTACTTCAACTTCATCAGAAATTCCTTTAGAAGAGCAAAAAGAAATGGGATTAACCGATGGATTAATTCGTTTTTCAATTGGTTTAGATAACGATATAGAACGCACCTATCAAATGATGAAAGAATGTATGAAAGAGGTTGGTGTACTGTAAAAACCTCTATTTTATATTTTAAAACTTGTCATTTTAAACAGTGTAAAAAACTATTGATTTCTTTTACATTGTTTAAAGTGACATTTTTGTTTATCTATCATTTCTTTTCAATTTTTCTTAAAGAAAGTCATTAACTGATTCGATTTGTGTAATTCTATTCAAAATCGTAACATTACAAGCCGAAAAAAACTACACATGCAAGACGATAAAAACCTTTCAGAAATTAAAATTGAAGATCAAAAAATAATCCAAAATAAAGAATTGACTATTTGGGAAGCGCTGATTCCTGTTTTTGCTCTGATTGGAATGTTAGCATACAATGTATATGTTTTTGGTGATGATGCTCTAAGCGGAAGTAATCAATTTATTTTATTATTAGGTGGAGCTGTAGCGGCAATTGTAGGTTTTAAAAATAAGGTTTCTTATGAGAGAATGATAGAAGAAGTTGCCGAGAACATTAAATCTACCGCAGGAGCCATTTTAATACTCTTAATGGTAGGATCCTTGGCAGGAACATGGCTTATTAGCGGTATTATTCCTTCAATGATTTATTACGGACTTCAAATTTTAAATCCGACGATATTTTTAGTAGCATGTTTAATCATTTCTGCGGTGATTTCTATTTCAACAGGTAGTTCTTGGACAACCTCAGCTACTGTAGGTATTGCTTTAATAGGTATTGGAGAAGCTTTAGGAATTTCTTTAGGAATGACCGCAGGTGCTGTTTTATCAGGAGCTTATTTTGGTGATAAAATGTCTCCAATGTCTGATACAACCAACCTAGCCCCTGCCATGGCAGGAACTGATCTGTTTACACACATAAGGTATATGACTTATACTACTGTACCCACATTTATTGTGACTATCATATTTTTTATCATACTTGGTTTTACACAAACAACTACAGGCGATGCTAATACACAAAAAATGCTTATTGATATTAACAAAGCTTTCAATATCACACCCTGGCTATTTATAGTACCTGTATTGGTTATTATTTTAATTATTAAAAAAACACCTCCTTTAATTGCTCTTTTGGCGGGCACAATTCTAGGTGGGGTCTTTGCTTTAATCTTTCAACCACATGTAGTAGCACAAGTTGCTGGTGTTGAAAAGTTAAACTTTGAAGCTTCATATAAAGGAATAATGCAAGCTATTACTGTTGAAACTTCTGTCGCTACAGAAAATGAAGTTTTAAAAGATTTATTTACAGCAGGAGGAATGAAAAAAATGCTTGGAACTGTATGGTTAATTTTATTAGCAATGGTTTTTGGTGGAGTGATGGATGCTATTGGCGCCCTAGCTAAAATTAGTAGCTTTATGTTGAGTTTATTTGACTCTGTATTTGGTTTATTTGCTAGCACGGTTGCTACTTGTATTGGATTAAACTTTACAGCGTCTGATCAGTACTTAGCAATTGTCGTTCCAGGAAAAATGTATGCTCAAGCCTATAGAGATAAAGGTTTAGCTCCTGAAAACTTAAGTAGAACACTGGAAGACTCTGGTACAGTAACTTCTGTTTTAATTCCATGGAACACTTGTGGGGCTTATCACTCGGGGGTATTAGGAGTTCCTGTTATAGATTATGCTTTCTATGCTATGTTTAACTGGTTGAGCCCATTTACCACATTAATATATGCAGCTTTCAGAATTAAAATAAAACAACTTATATCTAAATAATACACAAAACCTCACTTTAAAAAAGTGAGGTTTTTTTTGATAAGAAAATAGTATTCCTATTAATTCTTAGACTTTAATGTTAAAAGATTTAGGATCGTAGAAACTATTAAAAGTACCCATGGAGTTCCGTGTAAAAACACATCAAACCAATCCATGAATTGCATCGCGTGCTCTCCAGAAAAAGCATTTCCTCCAGCAATCCATTGAAGCTTTCCTACAATATGAGGTGGTTTAAAAGGCGCTAAACCTAGAGTTAAACTTACTATTAAAAATAGCTTCCAATTTTGTCGTAATTTTTGTTTCATATTATTAAATAAACCAATTCCAAACCACTCCAAAACGAATTACAAAATCTCTATACGGATAGTTTGGTGCTGAAAAATAATTCTTTTTAAACGCAAAAGAACTAATATTATCTGCTTTAAAATAAATTCGAGTTCTTCTTACACGTGCATTAAAAAATAAATCAACTGTTGGGTAACCTATTTCTGTATCGTTTTGCAAAGTAAATTCTGCTAACAAAGGATTGTAAGCATTTGCTTTATATTCTGAAAAATATTTAAATGTAGCTCCTATTTGCACTAACAAAGGTTTCCCTTTAAACCATTCATCAGTATAGTAAAATGTGTTACGTGTAACAAATTCTGGAACTCTAAAAACACTATTCCCACTTGCTACTTTTTGATACATTAGAGTATTATCTAAAGCAAACTTTCCAAAAGTAAACTCTTTAGAAGCTTTCGCTTTTAAATAATTAACATCTCCTGAAAATTGTTGTGGCTGTCCATTTTCATCAAAATAGGTATAATTACTAATATTAGTAATATCTAACGAAGCATTTCCCCATTTAGAATCAAGTACACCTCCTAAACTATGAATTCCTATTTGAGAAAAATTGTTTTCCCAATTATAGTCATCATAACTACTTTGATGTAATAAGAAATTAAAATTAGGCGATTTGTTACTAATTCCTAACCTACCTTTTACGGTAAACACACTATCTTTCTTATAAAAAGCTTCTCCTGAAAATTGATTTCCTGATAAACGTCCGCTTCCCGGAGTAAGACTTCCGGAAGCATTTACGTGAAAGTTTCCTATACGTCCATTCCAATCCGCTCCAAACGAAACAGCATCTCCTATTAATTTGTTCTTAGTAATTCCAACCGTGTTGTTTTGCAAGTTTTCGTATCCGTAGCTATATGAAGTTATTCCTGTTTTAACTCGAAACTTCCCTAAAACATACTTAGAGTTAAAGTCTAAAAATAATTGATTGTTATACAGTAAATATTTCGTCTTGTTACTTATTCCGCTAGAAATATTGACGTCACCAAATACGTCAGGTGTCGCTGTTCCTTGATTGAAACGATAGAATTTAGAATCTCTCGTAAATGAATGCCCTAATTTTAAATTTGAAAAATCTCTTTGGGTTACACTATCTTTCGATGAAAGTAATTTAAAGGTATGTTCAAAATACAAACGTTTTGCATCTAAGTTGTTTTCTGCATTATTTAAAACAACATCCATCCTACCTCTGTTAGTACTAAAGTTAGGATCATCGTTTATAAAAGCAGCTAAAGATGTTTCTGTTAACCCTCCACTTTCCTGATTAAAAAAATCTTGATTTACAGCATGCCCTTTTATCGCATATTGTCCTTTAGGAGTTTCATAGCTAAAGCTTACTCTAAAATTCCCTGTACTTGCTAAAGAATTCCTGTATTTACCCAAAGAACGCAACCCCTTATAAGCTATCGCTACGTTAAATCGTTTAGAAAAATTTGTAGTAAATAATGCGTCTACAACCTGCCCTTGTTCCAAACCTGTACGATACATTATTTCAGAAGTTGGCGTAGGCACATGATAATAATTCACATCTTCAATATCAAAATAATTGAACATTTTTGCTCTAAAACCTATATCTGGAAATCGTGAGATATTCGTAAAATCGTACCCTAAATTGTTAAAAGTTTGCCCTTGATTATGAAAAGCCAATAATTCAAAATTATCCTTTCTTAAGAAATTGAACTTGTACTCTTTTTGAATTGTTAATGTGGTGTCTACAATTGTAGTATCATTCTTGTGTGATATAATCTTATAGTCAGTATACTTAGTTTTTCCACTAAGTTTTACGTTTATTTCATTATCAGGTAGTGAATCCATATTTTGATTAAGTCCTCCTCTACCTCTTCCAAAGCCTCCATCAATTGTTCTTATTTGGGCAAAAATTACCTGAACACTTATCAAACAAAAAAATACTAAGAAATTTTTCTTCATAGCAACAAAAGTAAAATAATTTAACGACAAAAATCACCATTAATTTCTTTGAAATCTGTTAATTTGTAGCATGTTGCAATTAAATTATAGCGGTTATGAATTAGAAGCAGGAACAGATGAAGCTGGTAGGGGCTGTTTATCAGGACCTGTTGTAGCTGCTGCGGTTATTTTACCTAATAATTTTCAACATGAGCTATTAAACGACTCTAAACAAATTTCAGAAAAAAAACGACAAAAACTTCGACCATATATTGAAGAGCATGCGCTTGCTTATGGAGTTTCATTTATACATCAAGAAGAGGTTGATGAACTAAACGTTTTACAAGCATCTATTACTGGAATGCATCGTTCAATAGAACAATTGTCTATTCAACCTGAATTTATTATTGTTGACGGAAACAAATTCAAACCTTTTAAAGAAACACCTCATCAAACCATTGTAAAAGGAGACGCTAAATTCATGAGTATAGCAGCTGCCTCTGTACTTGCAAAAACCTATCGTGATGAGTATATGGAGAAAATTCATCAAGAATTCCCTCAATATAACTGGCAAAAAAACAAAGGATATCCTACTAAAGAACACCGCGAAGCTATTCTTCAATTTGGTGCAACTCACTACCACCGAAAATCATTTAAATTGTTACCAGAACAATTAAAATTGAAACTTTAATTTTTCTATTTTTGTCTTCCAATTTTTTAGAAGATGATTAAAAGAACTCGTACCGAAATAAATAAGTGTATTATTCACAAAGTAGCTAACAAATACAATAGCGGACAAAATGCTTTTTCAGAAAGTTTAGTTCGTTTTGATGAAGAAAGCTACGAGTTATTACTTCCTTTTTTATTAAAACCTTTCGGGGCTGTTACGCAAAGTTATCGTTTTAGTCATCATGCTGATGTTCGCCTAAACGAAATCAATAAATATTGTTCTGATATTTTTGAAGATGATAGTAATGAGGTTTTTATTGAACATTCTAAAAACATTGTTAATCACTTATACGAGCAATCAAATTCTGCCAATATTAAAACGGGTGATGTTATTGTTGCTTATTTTGAAGGTATCGAATATAAAGATGTTTTAACCGAAGCTGTTGGGGTTTTTAAAATTGAAAGTAAAGTAGATTTCTTTCAGACCTATTTAGATGATGATAGTTTTGATGTGGTAGTTCAAAAAGGAATCTCAACAAAAAGATTGGATAAGGGTTGTTTAATTTTAAACTCTTCTGATACAGAAGGAACCGTAGTTTTATCGGTAGACAATAACCAATACGATGCGCAATACTGGATTAAAAACTTTTTAAGTGTAAAGTATGCTGATGATCGTAATTTACACACTCAGAACTATCTAGAAATGTGTAAAGAGTTTTCTGAAGAAGTTTTAAAACCTGAATTAGGAAAACAAGAGCAAAGTAACTTCTTAGCTAATACTGTTGATTATTTTAAAGAGCATGAAAGCGTAGACTATCACGGTTTCAAAGATGAAGTTTTTGAAGAAGACAAGCATAAAGATCTTTTTGAAGACTACAAACAGCACTTTGAAAAGTTAAACGATGTATTAATTCGCAATAACTTTGAAGTATCTGATGTAGTTTTAAAAAAGGAAAAAAGTAAGTTTAAAACAGAAATTAAATTAGATACCAATATTCAAATTAAAATTGATGTTGATGCTCCTGATGCTTCTGCTGAATACTTAGAACAAGGGTATGATGAAGATAAGAAAATGAAGTTTTATAAAGTGTATTATAATACTGAAAAATAAAAAAAGCTGAGTTAATTCTCAGCTTTTTTATTTTAATATTACTCCTTCTCCGCCATTTTCTTGACGTAATCGGTAATAATTACTATTTGAGTAGCCCCCACTTTACCTTCAATATATTTAGCATTTTCAGGATCTAACGAAATTCTACGCACAGCGGTTCCTTGCTTAGCTACCATACTAGAACCTTTCACCTTTAAGTCTTTAATCAATACTACATTATCCCCCGCTTGTAAAATAGCCCCGTTTACATCTCTATGAATTATTTTTTCACTCTCATCTAAATGCTCACCTGTAGCTTCAGCAAAACGTAATTCTTCATCTTCTAAATACATCATATCCAATAAGTCTTGTGACCACCCATCCTTTTTAACACGATGTAACATTCTCCAAGCTACAACTTTTACCGCTCTAAACTCACTCCACATACTATCGTTTAAACAACGCCAGTGATTAACATCTGTTTTATCTGTGTCTTCAATTTGCTCAATACAAGTGCTACAAGCCAGTAAACTACCATCTACTCCACCAGTAGAAATTGGTGGTACTTCATATATTGACAAATCGCTTTTTGATCCGCACAACTCGCATTGATTTCCGCTTCTATCTTGTAATTCTTGTAATAAACTCATTTTATTCTTTTTTTGCTTCGCAAAAGTACATTTTTAATTTATATTTAGGCTATGTTATTAGAAAGCGAACGATTAATCATACGAGATGCTCTGGTGAGTGATGCACCTTTTTATTTCGAGTTATTCAACGACCCTGATTGGATCCAATTTATTGGTGATAAAAATTTAAAATCTATTGAAGAAACAGAAGTCTATTTAAAGGGCATTTTATTTAAAAATTCAAAATTAGGTGGATTAGGTTTTTTTACGGTTCTTTTAAAAGAAACCAACAGACCTATTGGAGCATCAACGGCACTACAAAGAGACAAATTAGATTTTATTGATATTGGATATGCTTTTTTACCTGAAGGAAGAGGTAAAGGTTATGCTACTGAAGCTACAAAATTGATTATAGAATACGTTCGTACTAAATTCAAACAAGAAAAAGTATTGGCTTTAACCATGCCTAAAAATGAAAAATCTCAAAAACTGCTAAAAAACTTAGGTTTTAATTACCTAGGAATGCAACAGGTTTTTGAAAGCGGAGAAGACTGCGTGTTTGAATATGTTTTTTAGAGTCCGAAATCATCCAGACTTCTTATTTTCCCTCAAAAACAAACTTCAAAAAAACAAATTAAACAACTAATAGACAGATGTGTATATTTTAAAAACACACTTCATAATATTCTGGACGATTCTGTACTCTTATCCGTAAAATTTTACCTATTTTCACACTGCTTTAACAAAGCGTTATTAATATTTTCGCTTCGACAGCATTCCCCTACCCCTAAATATCTAATTCTTTTCAAAAAAAAGAACTGAATTTTCTTGTTGTATTACACGTAAAAATTTTACATAATTAAACAAAAGGAAATGAAAATTAATCTAAAACCCTCTCAAAAAAGGATAAAAAGAAAAGTAAGCCGCTTTTTATTCTTCCCTTTACTTTTTAAAGGAGAATTGTATTGGCTAGAAAGAGTTATTGTTAAAAGAAATTTTAACGGTAGAAATCTTCAAATAACCGATGTAATTAGAACAAAGGACTTAATTGCAAAAGAGATAAACAAAAAACACTATAAATTAAAAGTTGTAAAAGAAGCTGTTTAAATTAACAGCTTTAAATAAAAAACGGAAGGATCAATTCCTTCCGTTTTTTGTTTATTCTATAAAATTATCTTCTCTTATCCTAAATACAACTCAATTAATCCTTCAGGAGTATTCACCTCTATTACTTGATTTTCTCTATCTACTTTTTTAATAAAGTCATCAATCATAGGAATAAAAACTTCTTTTCCCTCTCTATCAATTTCAAATAAGGGTTGTGCAGAAGAATCATTAATACTTACTATGTTTCCTACCTCTCCAAAAGTAGTATCAACAACCCTAAAGCCTATTACTTCATGATAATAAAATTTATCACCTGATAATTTAGGGAGTAAGTCTAATGGTAAATAAACTTCAGAACGTAAAATAGCTTCGGCATCTGCTTCGGTATCTACATCCTCAAATTTTACTCTAAACATAGTTCCTTTACTTAGGGTAGATTTTTCAATAAAAAAAGGAATCAGATTATTGCCTAATTCGACAAAAACTGATTCCAAATTTTCGTAAAGATCGGGTTCATCAGTATCTAACTTAATAACTACCTCACCCTTAAAACTATGTTTTTTAACGATTTTGCCAAGATAAAAGCAATCTTCTTTTTGCATCATCGTAGTACAGTTTTTATTCTTCGCTATCAGCACCTGTTTCAGCAACAACATCCTCGCTATCTTCTACAGCAGGAGTTGCAGCAGCTATACGTGCTTCGTTTACAGCTTTTTCAGCCTCTAAAGCTTTTGCTTTAGCTTCTGCTTCAGCTTTTGCTAAACCTTCTGTTTTACCAGCAACTTTAGCGGCTTTTTCTTCTAACCAAGCAGTAAATTTAGCTTCTGCTTGCTCTTCAGTTAAAGCTCCTTTTTTTACTCCTCCAGCTAAGTGATTCTTTAATAAAGCTCCTTTATAAGATAAGATTGCTCTAGCAGTATCGGTTGGTTGAGCACCATTTTGTAACCACTTTACAGCTCCGTCAACATCTAAGTCGATAGTTGCAGGATTAGTATTTGGATTGTAAGTTCCGATTTTTTCTAAGAAACGACCGTCTCTTTTAGCTCTTGAATCAGCAGCTACTACCCAATAAAATGGTTTTCCTTTTTTACCGTGTCTTTGTAATCTAATTTTTACAGGCATAATTTTAATTTTTAAGGTTCGCGACCTTGGTTATTAATAAATCTTATTATCTCGTAATAAGTGGGCGCAAAATTATAAAATATTTTTCAATTAAAAGTAAAAAAACAACTTTATTACAATAAAAAAGAGCCTGTTAAACAGGCTCTTAAGAAAAATAAATTGTGAGGTATATTATAATACTCTAACGCTAACTGCGTTTAATCCTTTTTTTCCTTCTTTAAGTTCAAACTCAACAGTATCACCTTCTCTAATCTCATCGATTAAACCTGATACGTGTACAAAATGTTCTGTGTTTGATCCTGACTCTGTAATAAATCCAAAACCTTTAGATTCATTGAAGAACTTTACTGTTCCTTCTTTCATTGTAAAAAATATTATATTAAAGTACAAATGTAATCTTATTAATTGATTATCAATCACTTTTTTTATTTTTATTTTAAAATTAACCTACACTTAACATCTATTTACTGATTACAATCAGCTATTCAAGCCTTTACATTAAGTAAAAACACTCGTTAATAACTTCTCTTAATAACAATGTAAATTCTTCGTATTTTTACACTTTGTTTTATCCAAAACACTTCAAGTAATTATCTTTTGCCCATGTATTTAATTTTCGATACCGAAACTACTGGATTACCTAAAAGCTGGAATGCTCCAATAACCGATACCGATAACTGGCCCAGAGCCATACAAATTGCATGGCAATTACATGATGAGTTAGGAAATTTAATTGAACATAACGATTTCTTAATACAACCTGACGGATTCAATATTCCGTACGATGCAGAACGTATTCACGGAATTTCTACTGATTTAGCTATTGAGCAAGGAATTCAGTTGAGTGAAGGGTTAGAACTATTCAACAATGCATTACAAAAAACGAAGTTTATTGTTGGTCAAAATGTTGGTTTTGATGTCAACATTATGGGGTGTGAGTTTCATCGTTTAGGTGTTGAAAACAATTTAACAGAATTACCTGTTTTGGATACTTGTACCGAGCATACGGCACAATTATGTCAAATTCCTGGTGGTCGTGGAGGAAAGTTTAAACTTCCAACTCTTACCGAATTACACAATCATTTATTCGGAACAGGTTTTGGAGAAGCACATAACGCTACTGCCGATGTAGAATCAACTACAAGGTGTTTCTTAGAATTAATTCGTTTACGTCAGTATACAGAAGAACAGTTAGACGTTCCTTCTGATTATTTTCAACGTTATACAGAAGCAAATCCGAACCCAATACAGGTAATCGGACTTAAGCACTTAAACCTTAAAAAGGAAAGTGAAAAAATACGCAAAAGAAAGTCATCTGAAACTGAAGAAGCTAATACAATTTCTACCGCAGAAGGATTAGCAGAGCTTGAAAGTGTTAAGTTTGCCCACTTACACAACCATACACAGTATTCTGTTTTACAATCTACCATTCAAATTGGTAATATTGTAAATGCTGCTGCTAAGGACAATATGTCTGCAGTTGCCATGACCGATACTGGTAACATGATGGCTGCTTTCCATTTTGTACAGGCTGTATTAGGACACAACAAAGCAGCTGAAGCAGCTAATAAAGAAGCCTTAGAAAAAGGAGAAGAACCTACACAAAGTGTTTTAAAACCTATCGTAGGTTGTGAGTTTAATGTTTGTGAAGACCATACCAATAAAAGTCAAAAAGACAATGGATATCAAGTCGTTTTACTTGCTAAAAATAAAAAGGGATACCACAATTTAGCAAAAATGTCTTCCATTGCTTTCGTGGATGGTTTTTACTATGTTCCAAGAATCGACAAAAAAGTTATTGAGCAATACAAAGAAGATGTAATTGTATTAACAGGAAATTTATATGGTGAAGTTCCTAGTAAAATATTAAATGTAGGTGAAGCTCAAGCAGAAGAAGCTTTACTTTGGTGGAAAGAACAATTCGGAGAAGATTTATATATCGAATTGATGCGTCACGGACAAGAAGATGAAAGAGTTGTGAACGAAACTCTACTTTCATTCTCTAAAAAGCATGATATTAAAATTGTTGCTACGAACAATACTTTTTACTTAGATAAAGAAGACGCCAATGCTCACGATATTTTATTGTGTGTAAAAGATGGTGAAAAACAAGCTACTCCTAAAGGTCGAGGAAGAGGCTATCGTTATGGTTTACCTAACGACGAATACTACTTTAAATCTACTGAAGAGATGAAAAAACTCTTTGCTGATTTACCTGAGGCTATTATTAACATTCAAGAAATTGTAGATAAAATAGAACCTTTTGGCTTAGCTCGTGATGTATTATTACCTGCTTTTGATATTCCAGAAGAGTTTAGAGATGAAAAAGATCTTGAAGATGGAGGAAAAAGAGGTGAAAATAATTTTTTACGTCATTTGACCTATGAAGGAGCCAAAAAACGTTATGGAGAAATTACCGATAAAATCCGAGAACGTTTAGATTTTGAGCTGGATGTAATTGCCAAAACAGGATACCCTGGATATTTCTTAATTGTAGAAGATTTTATTCGAGAAGCACGAAACATGGATGTATCAGTAGGTCCAGGACGTGGTTCTGCAGCTGGTTCGGTAGTTGCTTATTGTTTGTGGATTACTAATATAGACCCTATCCAGTACGACTTACTTTTTGAGCGTTTCTTAAACCCTGAACGTGTATCGATGCCCGATATTGATATCGACTTTGACGATGAAGGTCGTAGCCGCGTAATGGATTATGTAATTGAAAAATATGGTGCTAATCAAGTAGCACAAATTATTACCTATGGTACCATGGCAGCTAAATCATCTGTACGTGATACCGCTCGTGTACTTGACTTACCTCTATTTGAAGCCGATAGAATTGCTAAGTTAATTCCAGGAATGAAATTGAAAAAAATCTTTTCTTTAGATGAGAAAGGATTAAAAGAAAAGCTTCGTTCTGAAGAAATAGAAATGGTAAATGAGCTAAAAGCTATTGCCAATGGTAATGGTCTGGAAGCAGAAACCATTAACAAAGCTAGAATTTTAGAAGGTTCAGTTCGTAATACTGGAATTCACGCTTGTGGGGTAATTATTACTCCTGATGATATTACCAAATTCGTACCGGTATCTGTTGCCAAAGATTCCGACATGTATGTTACCCAGTTTGACAACTCGGTAGTAGAAAGTGCAGGATTATTAAAAATGGATTTTTTGGGGTTAAAAACATTAACCCTAATCAAGGATACAGTAAAAATTGTAAAAGCACGCCATGGTGTAGAGCTTGACCCTGAAAATTTCCCTATTGATGATGAAGAAACTTATGCACTTTTCCAACGAGGAGAAACGGTAGGTATATTCCAATACGAATCTCCTGGAATGCAAAAGTATATGCGTGAGTTAAAACCTACTGTTTTTGCTGACTTAATTGCAATGAACGCCCTCTATCGTCCAGGTCCTTTAGAATATATTCCTTCTTTTATTAGAAGAAAACATGGGGATGAAGAAATTCAGTACGACCTTCCTGCCATGGAAGAATATTTAGCAGAGACCTACGGAATTACAGTATATCAGGAGCAAGTAATGTTACTTTCGCAAAAGTTAGCTGATTTTACCAAAGGTGAGGCTGATGTACTCCGTAAAGCAATGGGTAAAAAGCAAGCTGCGGTACTAGCGAAAATGAAACCTAAGTTTGTGAATCAAGCAAAGGCCAATGGTCATGATGAAAAAGCCCTAGAGAAAATTTGGAAAGATTGGGAGGCTTTCGCATCCTATGCCTTTAACAAATCGCACTCTACTTGTTATGCTTGGATTGCTTATCAAACAGCTTATTTAAAAGCCCACTACCCTGCCGAATACATGGCAGCAGTACTTTCCAACAACATGAATGACATTAAAACGGTTTCGTTTTTTATGGAGGAATGTAAACGCATGGGGTTAGAGGTACTAGGCCCTGATGTAAATGAATCGTATGCTAAATTCTCTGTAAATAAAGATGGTGCTGTTCGTTTTGGTATGGCGGCAATTAAAGGTGTAGGTGGTTCTGCTGTTAAAGCAATTATTGACGAACGCAAAGAAAATGGGCATTACACTTCTATTTTTGATGTAGCAAAACGTGTTGATTTACGTGTTGCTAACAAAAAAGCTTTTGAAGGTTTAGTATTAGCTGGTGGTTTTGATTCCTTCACAGATACTCACAGAGCGCAGTATTATGTGAAAGATGAAAAAGGACAAACTTTTTTAGAAAAGGCTATTCGCTTTGGAAATAAGTTTCAAGAAAATCAGAATTCATCTCAGGTATCTTTATTTGGAGAAGCTTCGGATGTTGATTTACCTGAACCTTTAATTCCTGAATGTGAAACTTGGGGAACTATGGAATTATTAGCTCGTGAAAAAGAAGTAGTAGGAATGTATATTTCTGCACATCCACTTGATGATTTTAAAAACGAACTAAAGTTTTGCAACGCTTCTCTAGCACATTTTAAAAACATCGCTCAATATGAAGGTTTAGGACTTTCTTTTGCTGGAATTGTTACTGATGTACAGCATCGTGTATCAAAAGCAGGTAAAGGATGGGCTGCTTTTACAATGGAAGATTATAACGATAGTTTTGAATTCCGAATTTTTGGTGAAGATTATTTAAAGTTTAAACACTTTTTGGTTCCAAATTCATTTCTATATATCAAAACTACGATCAAACCTGGTTGGACTAATAAAGAAGGTGTGAAAGGTGAACCTAGAGTTGGATTTAATGAGTTTTTACTATTACACGATATTATGGATAAAATGTGTAAAAAACTCACCATAAAAATTCCTCTACAAGAAGTAAAAGACAACACTATAAAAGAGCTACAACACTTGTTTGCTACTAACAAAGGCTCACAAAGTTTATATTTTACCATTTGGGATGCTGAAGAAAAAATAGAATTAAGCTTACCGAGTAGAACAACTAAGATTAAAGTATCTAGTGAATTTTTAAAGGCTTTAGACGAGCAATTTATTAATTACAAGTTAAATTAAAATGCTACCTAGTTATATAAACAGTATCGATTTATTAACAAATGTAGTCAATCAAAAGTTATATAAACAGCTCATAATTCAACTTAACAAAGATTTTAGTTTAACTGGAATTGATTTAACTTTTTCTGAAAATAATACTCCTTTAGAATTAAAAAAAGAACTCCAGAAATCAATTAAAGAACTTGTATTACATGATTTTAGTTCGTATACCAATCTTTTGTATCGTATTGATGTTTCTGAAAAAGACTCACAAATTACTGAATCTAACGATATTGATAGGTATATTGAAAATATTACGTTCTTAATTCTAAAAAGAATCTGGAAAAAGGTATGGTTTAAAAAGAATTTTTCCAGCTAACATTTTTAATTGAATTTATTTATTAAAAAACAATAAAACCTCCTCTACTACACTTGCTAATTCTTTTGATAATTTTGATTGCTCCCAAGGATGCTTAACATTAAACACATGGTCAGCTTCCGGAATAATTTTTAATTCATTATTAGAATTCCAATCATAAAGTTCTTTCGCTTCATTAAGTGAAACAGAAGTATCACTATCTCCATGAATAATTAAGTACGGAATCGTTAGTTTCTCTACTGCTGATTTGATATGAAGTCGGTTTTCATTGACTTTGAAATCTTCATAAAACTGGTAATAATGAGGCATTAGTTGCTTAGTTCTTCCGTTAACAACATACTTTACTCCATTTCTTTTCCATTCTTCTAAATCACCAATTGTAGCTGTTCTTTTTCCAAAGTCACTTATGCTTGCTAACGTAATAAGCTTTGAAACTCTAGAGTCTTCAGAAGCTTTGATAATAGCAATACCACCTCCACGACTATGACCTATTAAATTGATAATATCTGCATCTACATTTTTATTGCTTTTAAAATAAGATTGCACCCAACCTAAAACATCATTTAGATCATTAAGTTCTTTTGTGTAATTATTATTTCCGAAAGCTTCTAAATCTGTAAAATCAATAGGGTTATCAATAGCACCTCCGTTGTGAGAAAAATTAAACTTTACAAAACAACATCCTGCTTTGGCTATAGTTTCAGCCATTAAGTTCCAAGCACCCCAATCTTTAAAACCTTTATAACCGTGACAAAAAACAACTACTGGCTGATTGATAAATTCTTCCAAAAAAAACACATCAATCAAAATCGGTTTCTTATCAACTCTTTTTAAAACTATATTTTTTTGGATGTTCATAGGATTAATTGGTTAATTCTCTAAACAAACTCTCTAAGTTTTTATTCTCGGTATTTAGTCCTAAGATTTTAAGCCCATTTTCTTGAGCAAAATCGAAAATTACTGGACGCATATCTTCTGAAGTGTCAAAGGTTAAAACCCAGTTGTTTTCTAAGGTATTTTTAAAGGTTTTAATATTCGGTAATCGTTTGATAAACTGTTCTTCTAATTTGTAATCAAACGTTACTCGTATCACTTGTTCTGTGTCTGTTTTTAATTCGGATATCGGCTTGTCAATTACTATTTCTCCTTTATTAATAATAATAACGCGATCACAAACTGCCTCTACTTCTTGCATAATGTGCGTAGATAGCAATACTGTTTTATCTTTTCCTAACTCTTTTATTAATTCACGAATTTCAACCAGTTGATTAGGATCTAACCCCGTGGTAGGTTCATCTAAAATCAACACTTCTGGATTATGTAAAATAGCTGCTGCCAATCCTACACGTTGACGGTATCCTTTAGATAATTGATTGATTTTTTTGTGCGCTTCTACAGATAAGCCTACTTGTTCAATCACCTCTGCAACTTTTGCCTTATCAATTTTATGTAAAGATGCCTGAAATTGTAAGTATTCCTTAACATACATATCTAAATACAACGGATTATGCTCTGGTAAATACCCTATCTTTTTTTGAGCTTCGATAGGATTTGTAATTACATCTATACCACTTACCAAAACACTTCCTGCTGATGGCTGAATAAAACCTGTTAAGATTTTCATCGTAGTTGATTTTCCTGCTCCATTTGGACCCAAAAACCCAACAATTTCTCCTTTGTTTGCTTCAAAAGAAATAGTATTTACTGCTTTTTGTGTTCCGTAAGTTTTTGATATTCCTGTAAGTTGTATTGACATACTTTTAGATTGATGGATTTTTAGATAAAAGATTCAAGGTTTATTTACTTTAACCTTATATCCTTAATCTTTTCTCTTTTCGTAAGAAACGAAACTGTAATCGTATTTATTTTTCTCATCTGCTTTAAAATCTTCTCTAGCTACTTCTTTCCAAACAGTTTTATCTATCTCTGGAAAAAAAGCATCTGCTTCAAATTCGTGATGCACAATAGTAATATCCAAACGATCTACTAAGTCTTGTTCTAAAGCTTGCTTATAAATTTGAGCACCTCCTAGGATGAATGCATTATTTCCTTCCGTAAGTTCAATTGCATGTTCAATATTATTTGCTATTAAACATCCATCTTTAAAGTAATCGTTATTTCTAGTAATAATAACAGAGGTACGATTTGGTAATGGTTTACCAATACTTTCAAAAGTATTACGCCCCATTAAAATATGATGACCTGATGTAATTTGTTTAAACCTTTTTAGGTCGGCTGGTAAATGCCAAATTAAGTCGTTATCTTTTCCTAAAGCATTATTTTTTGCAATGGCAGCAATAAGTGTAATCATAAATTTTACTTTAAGGGTTTACATATTTTTAACCCATTCTTTTATATATCCTGTAAGATCAATCTTTTCGGTACTCGCTTCTTCAAAAGCCTCATTTTTGATATTATCAACCAAGGTATTAATAGCTTTTAACACATTTTCATCTTGTATATCGGCTATTTTTTCATAGAGAGCGTCCTTTAAAGTATCGATATCTGTGGTCATTTTTTATAGATTTTAGCTGGTTTCCTACAAATTTACTAAACAAACTACAAAAAATAAAGTTAAATTATACAGCTACAATTCCTTTGATATGAGGATGCGGGTTATAATCAATCAACTCAAAATCGTCAAAAGTAAAATCTTCAATATTCTTTATTTTAGGATTAATTGTCATCTTTGGCAATGGTCTTGGATCACGAGATAGTTGTAATTCCAATTGATCCAGATGGTTATTATAAATATGTGCATCTCCAAAAGTATGAATAAACTCTCCAGCTTCATAACCACAAACTTGAGCTACCATCATGGTAAACAATGCATATGATGCAATATTAAACGGAACTCCTAAAAAGATATCCGCGCTACGCTGATACAGTTGACATGATAATTTTCCATCAGCTACATAAAACTGAAAAAAAGCATGACATGGTGGAAGCGCTGCTTTCCCATTCGCTACGTTTTCTGCAAACGATTTAGAAGTATCTGGTAACACTGACGGATTCCAAGCAGAAACCAACATCCTACGGCTATTTGGATTCGTTTTTAGTGTTTCTATTACTTCTTTTAATTGATCTATTTCATCACTATTCCAATTACGCCATTGATGACCATAGACTGGACCTAAATCGCCATTTTCATCTGCCCATTCATTCCAAATACGAACACCATTTTCCTGAAGGTATTTAACATTAGTATCACCTTTTATAAACCACAATAGTTCATAAATAATCGATTTTAAATGTAGCTTCTTGGTCGTTACCATCGGAAAACCTTCACTTAAATCAAATCGCATTTGATAACCAAAAACACTCTTGGTCCCTGTTCCTGTCCTATCTCCTTTTTCGTTTCCGTTGTCTAAAACGTGTTGTACTAAATCTAAATACTGCTTCATCCTTCTCCGTTTAATCGTTAAACTTTCATGTTAATTAATCAAGGTAAAAATAAAAAAGCATCTACACAAAATGCAGATGCTCTTTAAAATTATATTAATAAGTTATTAACTTTTTTGTCTCTAATAATCGTCACTAGCCGATAATCATTCCCGCAATAGTTGCAGACATTAATGAAGCAATTGTACCTCCTATTAATGCTTTCATTCCAAATTCAGATAAATTTTTACGTTGACCTGGTGCTAATGAACCAATACCTCCAATTTGAATTCCTATAGAAGCAAAATTGGCAAAACCGCACAACATATAGGTTGCCATAATAATTGATTTATTATAGGTTAAATGCGTAGCGCTCGCTGCATTTTTTAAATCAGCTAATTGAATATACCCTACAAACTCACTTGCAGCTAATTTAATACCCAATAATTGTCCCATTAACGCCATATCTTCTTTAGCGACTCCAATTAACCACATTAAAGGTGCAAAGGCATATCCTAAAATAAATTCTAATGATAATGCTTCGTATGGTGTAGCTCCTTCAATCAACTCATTCAAAGAAGTAAATTTCCAGCTGAAATATTCAATCCCATCAAAACCTCCTATTCCACCTAAAACACCATTTATCATGGCTATAAATGCAATAAATACTAATAACATTGCTGCAACATTCATCGCCAATTGTAAGCCTTCAGTTGTTCCATTAGCTATAGCATCTAAAATATTTGAGCCAATTTTTTCTGATGAAACTTGTACATCTGTATTTACTTTTTCAGTTTGTGGGTATAATATTTTAGAAATAATAATTGCTCCTGGTGCTGCCATTACCGACGCTGCTAATAAGTGCTTTGCATATAATAAACGTAATGCTTCGTCATCTCCTCCTAAGAAACCAATATACGCTGCTAATACTGCTCCTGCCACAGTTGCCATTCCTCCTATCATTACTAATAAGATTTCAGAACGGTTCATTTTTTCTAAGTACGCTTTTATTAATAGAGGCGCTTCGGTTTGCCCTAAGAAAATATTTCCTGCCACAGATAAACTTTCTGCTCCTGAAATTTTTAATCCTTTAGATAATAACCATGCCAATCCTTTTACTACTTTTTGAATAACTCCTAGGTAAAATAAAAGTGAGGTTAATGCAGAGAAGAAAATAATCGTAGGCAATACTTGAAAAGCAAAGATGAATCCAAAAGAATCCATATCAGCAACTAAACCGCTAAATAAAAACTCACTTCCTGCTCTTGTAAAGTCTAACACACTTACAAACAAGCCTCCAACTAGCTCAAATGTTTTTTGTACAAAAGGAACTTTTAAAACCCCAATAGCAATTAACAATTGAAATGCTAATCCTAATCCGACTGTCTTCCAATCTATTCCTCTTCGGTTTGCACTAAATAAAAAAGCAATAATTAGTAATGTTATCATCCCTAGAGCTCCTCTCCATAAACTTTGGAAAGAAAAACCTTGACTCGGAATTATTTCACTCACTTTTTGTTCAGCTTCTTCAGCTTCAATAACTGAAGCTGCTACTGGCTCTGTTGTAAACTTATACAACATATTTTTCTCAGAAAGTATTAATCCGTCTTCTGCTAATTCAACCACATTGTAATAGCGAACAGTATCGTTAGGTTGGTTGTAATTAAAAATTAATAAGTTGTTTTGGTGAATATAGTTTCCTGAGGCTTGTAAACTATCTTTATCAACTAATGAGTAGTTGAATTTTCCTTCTGACAGATTAAGAACATCTGCAGAGTTTATCCTAACAATTGAATCTCCTTCAGTTGTTGTGATTGATGAGAAATTCCACTTTTTTTCAATGCTTTGACCAAAAGTTATCATCGTAACGCAAAGCATTATGAAAGTAAATAGTTTCTTCATTTTAAATGATTTTAATTAAGAACGTTTGCTGATTTCATCACGGATTCTGGCCGCCAACTCATAATTTTCGTTCGCCACAGCATCGTTAAGTTGTTCGTGCAATTCTTCTAAAGATAAGTGTGAGTAATTATCCTTTCCTTCTTCTTCTATTGAAAACTCGATTTCATCTTCATCAGATTCTAAATCTTCTTCAATTGTTAACTCTTCATCCATTTTTAGATAAATACCTGCTTTATCTAAAATGTTTTCATATGTAAAAATTGGAGCTTCAAATCGAACTGCCAATGCTATAGCATCTGATGTTCTTGTATCAATAACCTCTTCTATTCCTTCTCTTTCACAAATTAAGCTTGAATAAAATACTCCATCAACTAACTTGTGTATAATTACTTGTTTAACGGTGATAGAGAATCGATCAGAAAACGTTTTAAATAAATCGTGAGTAAGTGGTCTTGGTGGACGGATTTCTTTTTCCAAGGCTATTGCTATTGATTGTGCCTCAAACGCTCCTATGATTATAGGAAGTGTTCTGGTTCCCTCCATTTCACTTAGCACTAAAGCATATGCCCCACTTTGTGTTTGGCTATACGAAATCCCTTTTATAGTTAGTTTAATTAAACTCATGTACAATCAATCATCATAAAATACAAAAAAACTGTCTAAATTTAGGCCTTTTGCTTAAAATTTTAGACAGCCTTCTAAAGTGGGCACAATTTACTAAAAATTATGAGTTGAACTCTAATTTCTAGAAAAAGAAAAAATTACCACTATTTTATGCTTGTTTAAAAGCTTTTAATTTTTCTACTAACTGAGGTACAACTTCAAAAGCATCACCAACAATACCATAATCAGCAGCTTTAAAGAAAGGTGCTTCTGGATCTGTGTTAACAACTACTTTTACTTTAGATGCGTTAATTCCTGCTAAATGCTGAATTGCACCTGAAATACCTATAGCTATGTATAAGTTTGAAGCTACAGGCTTACCAGTTTGACCAACGTGTTCGCTATGAGGACGCCATCCTAAATCAGATACAGGCTTAGAGCATGCAGTTGCAGCACCTAAAACATCAGCTAACTCTTCAACCATTCCCCAGTTTTCAGGTCCTTTTAAACCTCTACCTGCAGAAACAACAATATCAGCATCAGCAATAGTAACTTTACCAGTTGCTCTATTAATATTTTCAGATTTTACTCCTAAATCAGGTAATGTAGCATCGAAACTCTCAGCAGAACCACTTACTGCATTTTCATGTGCTCCGTAAGAGTTTTTAGCAACACCTATTACTTTTTTCTCTGTTGAGATTTCAGTATTATTGAATCCTTTGTTTGAAAATGCTTTTCTCTTAACAACAAAAGGACTTGTGCTACTTGGTAACGCTACTGCATTTGAAGCATATCCTGCTTCTAAAGCTACAGCTACTAATGGCCCTACAGTTAATCCATCAACACTTGAGTCAATAATTACCGTGTTAGCTCCTTTTGCTTCTGCTACTTGTTTAATAATTGAAGCATATGCTTTAGCATTGAATGAAGATAAGTCATTCTTTACCTCTACTACTTTCTCTGTTCCGTAAGTATATAATTCAGAAGCATCACCTCCATTAATAGTTAACACTACTAAGTCGCTTCCTAATTGTTCTGCTACTTTTTTTCCGTATGAAACAACTTCAAAAGCTGTTTTTTTGAATTTTCCTTCCGATGAATCGGCAAAAACTAATACAGACATATTTATTTATTTTTTAGTCGTTAGTGGTTAGTTTTTAATCATTAAACACTAACAAGTATTTTTATTCTTTCTTTTAAACTCTATTAAAACAGTTCAACTGATTAAATTACTTTTGCTTCGTTATGTAATAAATCAATTAAATCATCAACATTATCAACTAACTTAACAGCTCCTTTTGGTGCTGGTTTTTCAAAGTTTTGAGTTGCTGTCGCTGCTGCTGCACCAGTTGGTTCAACTACACTTAATGGCTTTTTACGCGCCATCATAATACCTCTCATATTAGGAATACGTAAATCTTTTTCTTCTACAATTCCTTTTTGACCTGCAATTACCATTGGTAATGTTGAAGACACTTTTTCTTCTCCTCCGTCAATCTCTCTATCTAAAGTAGCATTTGTTCCATCTACCTCTACACCAACGCAACCATTAACAAAGTTAAAATCTAACAAAGAGGCTAACATTCCAGGAACCATTTGTCCGTTATAGTCAGCAGATTCTTTTCCTGCTAATACTAAATCATATCCTCCATTTTTAACAACTTCAGCTAATTCTTTAGCTACCATAAAACCGTCAGTTGGTTCAGCGTTTACACGAATTGCATCATCTGCTCCAATTGCTAACGCTTTACGTAAAGTAGGCTCTGTAGAAGCTCCTCCAACATTTACTACAGTTACACTCGCTCCTTGCTTTTCTTTAAACCACATGGCACGAGTTAAGCTAAACTCGTCGTATGGATTAATAACATATTGAACCCCGTTAGTATCAAACTTTGTATCGTTATCAGTAAAGTTGATTTTTGAAGTAGTATCAGGTACATGACTGATACAAACTAATATTTTCATATATATCGTTGTTTTAAAGAAACTTAATTTTATGCCACGAAGTTAAGGATTTTTTTTAATTTATTATGCGCGCATAATAAATTTTTTCCTTAACATTAATCAGTCTCAAAATTAAGGTATTATTATTACATAATCATTTGTTGTTTTTAAAACTACAATATTACCCCTATTTTTATTATTTTTGCACTCTTGATAAACAACTACTTATAAAACGTATGAAAACAGTACAATTTAGAGAAGCCGTTTGCGAAGCAATGAGCGAAGAAATGCGTAGAGATGAAAGCATTTATTTAATCGGTGAAGAAGTTGCTGAGTATAACGGAGCATATAAAGCCAGTAAAGGAATGCTAGACGAGTTTGGTGACAAACGTGTTATTGATGCTCCTATTGCCGAACTAGGCTTTGGTGGTATTGCTGTAGGATCAGCAATGAACGGTAACCGCCCTATTGTTGAGTATATGACTTTTAATTTCTCTTTAGTAGGAATTGACCAAATTATTAACAATGCTGCAAAAATCCGTCAAATGAGTGGTGGACAATTTAACTGCCCTATTGTTTTCCGTGGACCTACAGCCTCTGCAGGTCAATTAGCAGCAACACACTCACAAGCTTTTGAAAGCTGGTACGCTAACTGCCCAGGATTAAAAGTAATTGTTCCTTCTAATCCATACGACGCAAAAGGTTTATTAAAAGCTGCTATACGAGATGATGATCCAGTTATTTTTATGGAGTCTGAACAAATGTATGGCGATAAAATGGAAATTCCTGAAGGAGAATATATCATCCCTATTGGAGTTGCTGACATTAAAAGAGAAGGTACCGATGTTACGGTAGTCTCTTTTGGTAAAATTATTAAAGAAGCATACAAAGCTGCTGACGAATTAGCTAAAGAAGGAATTTCAGTTGAAGTTATTGATTTACGTACGGTTCGTCCAATGGATCATAAAACTATTTTAGAATCTGTTAAAAAAACTAATAGATTGGTAATATTAGAAGAAGCATGGCCATTTGGAAGTGTTTCATCAGAAATTACATTTAGAATACAAGACGAGGCATTTGATTACTTAGATGCTCCTATTAAAAGAATTACAACTGCCGATGCTCCTGCTCCATATTCTCCAGTATTATTGGAAGAATGGTTGCCTAATGCAAACGATGTTGTATCAGCCGTAAAAGAGGTAATGTACCGCAAATAATTGAAGAAAAAAGAAATTGAAAAATAAATTAAAATCCTTTTGACTTTGGTCAAAAGGATTTTGTAGTAAAAAAAATGATGAAAAATCTGCTAACTCTACTATTACTACTAACAACCAGTTATTTAAGCGCTCAAATAACACTACAAGGAAAAGTTGTTGATGAATTTAACAATCCCTTACCTTTTGTTAATGTAGTTTTAAAAAACACCACTTTTGGTACAACCACCGATGATAATGGTAAATTCTATTTAAAAACTCAAAAAAATAGAGGAACTCTAGAAATTTCATTTGTAGGTTTTCAGAAGCACTCAATAGAAATCAACCAAAAAACAAGCTTCTTAAATATTACTTTAAAAGAAGAGAGTAATCAGTTAGATGAAGTAGTTATTGTAACTAAGCCTAAAATTCGTTTAAAAAAGAAAGAAAACCCTGCTTATAAAATTCTAAAAGAAGTCTGGAAACGTAAAAGAAAAAACGGACTTAGCTTAGCGAACTACTATCAATACAAAAAAAACACCTCAACAGAAATAGGGTTAAACAACTTGGATACAGTTTTTTTAAAAAAAATATTTAAGAAAGAATACAAACAAGCAATTAACGAGGTCCAATATGATAGTGACGGGGTTAACTATTACATTCCTATATTTATAAAAGAACAAGTTTCTAACATATACGGAAATAACCTAAATAATACTGTTAGAGAAGATATTGAAGCTGAAAAATCGGAAGGATTAAACGCTCAAGGATTTGTTTTTGATAGGATGGCGAACACTTTTCAAAATATTGATGTGTTTCAAAATGACATCACGTTATTACGCAAGTCATTTGTAAGCCCACTATCTACAGATGGTTTTTCTACTTACGATTATGTTTTATACGATAGTATTGTTGACAACAACCAAAAATTATACAATATCTACTTCTTTCCTAGAAGAGATGGTGATTTAGCATTTCAAGGAAATTTATGGATTGCAGACAAAAGCTTTTCTATAAAAAAGCTAAAAATGAAAGTCCATAAAAGTATCAACCTAAACTTTGTAAGAGGGTTAACTTTTGAAAAAGAATTCGAAGTTAGAAACGATAGTATTTACATTCCTACTAAAAATGCTTACGAAGGAGATTTTACTTTTATTGATAAAAATGACAGTAATAAAGGTTTAACGATTAAGAAAAACATTACGTTTGAAAACTACATTTTAAACAAACCTCTTTCTGAAAATTTCTACAAAGAAAAAATTGAAAAAATAAGACCTAATCAGTATGAAAAAGAAGACACATACTGGGAATCTATTCAGAGTGATGAAAGCAAAAAAACGTATGAATTAATTAAAAACGTTAAAAAGAAAAAGCAAATAAAAAACATCACGGGACTTATTAATACGGTCTCTAGCGGATACCTAAACACCAATTTAGGTTTTCAAATTGGTCCTTTATGGACTATTTTTGCCAACAACCAAGTTGAAGGTTTTAGAACCAAATTAGGCTTTAGAACTTTTGTTACTAAAGATGATCGATTTCGTTTAACAGGTCATGTTGCCTACGGTTTTAAAGATAAAAAAATAAAATATGCTGCTGAAGGCCGCTATCTTCTATCTTACAAACCAAGAATCTCTGTTGGTGTTGCATATCAAAAAGATATTGAACAATTAGGAAGCTCTTTATTAAACACTACCCAACTTTTAGGTAGAAGCTTTGGTACGGCTGCTGTATTTTCTAGAGGCGACAACTACTTTTTATCCAATGTAGAAAAGATTGCTACAAATTTTGATTATCAAATTCAACAAAATTTACATTTTGGAATAAACCTTTCTCATGCAAAAATTTCTTCTGCTGACGAACGATATTTCTCTATGGATTATATTGACGAAAACGGAGATATTCAATCAAAATTAACAGATGTAGCTTCTGATGTTTACCTTACTTATACTCCAGGTAGATTTGTGTATGGTTTAGGAGTAGAAAGACGTTTTGGGAAAAATGTTTTTCCAACCTTGGTTTTAAACTACCGCAAAGGATACAAAGATGTTTTCAACGGTACACACAACTATGACAAAATTCAATTCAAGTACAACCAACCTATTTTACTAAGTAAATTCGGGATTTTAGACGCTACTTTTGAAGCTGGAAAAACTTTCGGAAATGTACCAATCGCTTTATTAAGTCCGGTACCTGCTAACCAATCTTTTTCTTTAGTGAAAGATACTTTTACCTTACTAAATTATTACGATTTTGTTACTGATGAGTATTTAGCAGGACATTTTGAACATCACTTTAATGGATACATATTAAATAGAATCCCATTAGTAAACAAACTAAAGCTACGTAGCTTAATCACTTTTAGAGCAGCTTACGGAACAGTTTCAGCAAAGAACAGGGCTATAAATGCTGGAAACATAAATTACAATGCTCCGAATAAGATGTATTATGAGTATGGTTTTGGTCTAGAAAATATAGGTTACGGTAACTTACGTTTTCTGAGAATTGACGCTATTTGGAGAAGCAATTACACACCTCCAGCAGGTTCTACAGTTGCTCCAACCCCTAAGTTTGCTATTCGTATAGGAATTAAACCTGGCTTATAATCATACAATTAACCATAAAATAAACCAGTTTTTTCTTAAAAAAAAGTAATAAATCGTTACTTTTGCAAACCGATTTTAGAAAACGAAGAAAAGTTAAGAATATATGACCGCAAAAGAAAGAAAAACAGTTGATGTTTTAATTGAAATACCAAAAGGAAGTAGAAACAAATACGAATACGATTTTGATTTAGGAAAAATTCGTTTTGACAGAATGTTATTCTCGTCAATGATGTATCCTGGAGACTATGGGTTTATTCCTCAAACTTTAGCATTAGACGGAGACCCATTAGACGTATTAGTTTTAGGAGCAGAACCAACTTTCCCAATGTGTGTTATGGAAGTAAAGCCTATTGGTGTTTTCCATATGGCAGACGAAAAAGGTCCAGATGAAAAAATCGTTTGTGTACCAGTATCTGATCCAATCTGGAACAAATACAATGATTTATCTGACTTAAACCCACACCGTCAACAAGAAATCACTCACTTCTTCCAAGTTTACAAAGACTTAGAAAAAAAGAAAGTAGATATTGGTGATTGGGGTAATTCAGATGAAGCTTACGAAATTTTAGACAAGTGTTTAGAGCGTTATGAAAATAGCGAACATAAAGCTAATGGAAATTTCAAGATTTAATCTGTAAAAATTATCCTATATAAAACAAAAAACCTCTCAGTTACAACTGAGAGGTTTTTTGTTTAGTTATTGATTTTGTTATATTTACGAACACTTATAACTAATCAAATAACAATAACATGAAACAAAACATGATATATATGCCTATTATTTTGGCACTTTTAGGACTCATTTTTATGTACACAAAAATGGTCTGGGTTAGAAAGCAAGATGCAGGAAATGATAAAATGAAAGCTATTTCTAAAAGTATTAAAGAAGGAGCCCTTGCTTTTTTAACTGCTGAATATCGATTGTTATTAATCTTCGTAATTATAGCATCACTAGCGCTATTCGGCATTTCACAATTAGTAGAAACCACAAGTATAATGATTGTTCCTGCCTTTATCATAGGGGCAATTTTCTCTGCCTTAGCTGGTAACATAGGAATGCGAATTGCAACTGACGCTAATGCAAGAACAGCAGAAGCTGCCAAAACCAGTTTACCACAAGCTTTAAAAGTGTCTTTTGGAGGAGGAACCGTAATGGGTCTTGGAGTTGCTGGTTTAGCTGTACTAGGATTAAGTTTATTCTTTCTTATTTTTATTGGTCTATTTATTACTGAAGGAGGAAATTTTTACAATGAAATGACAGTTGTTTTAGAAGCTTTAGCAGGATTTTCTCTAGGAGCTGAATCAATTGCTTTGTTTGCTCGTGTAGGTGGTGGTATTTACACCAAGGCTGCCGACGTAGGAGCTGATTTGGTTGGAAAAGTAGAAGCAGGAATTCCTGAAGACGATCCACGTAACCCCGCTACCATTGCAGATAATGTAGGTGATAATGTAGGTGACGTTGCAGGTATGGGAGCCGATTTATTCGGTTCATATGTAGCAACAGTATTAGCAGCCATGGTACTTGGAAACTATGTTATTAGAGATATGTCGATAGATTCTGCATTTTCTGATGCATTTAACGGAATGGGACCAATATTACTTCCATTAGTAATTGCTGGCGTTGGTATTGTGGCTTCCATTATTGGAACTTTTTTTGTCGGAATTAAAGATAACTCTGCAAAAGAAGCTCAAGTTCAAAAAGCATTAGATACTGGTAACTGGACAGCTATTATATTAACTTTAGCAGCAAGTTTCTTTTTAATTAAATGGATGTTACCTGAAACCATGCGCATGAATTTCTTTGGTGAAGGCATTCAAGAAGTTTCTTCTATAAATGTATTCTGGGCTGCTTGTATCGGTTTAGCGGTTGGAGCCTTAATTTCTATGGTAACTTCTTACTACACTAGCTTAGGTAAAAAACCTGTACTGGACATCGTTCAAAACAGTGCTACTGGCGCAGGAACCAACATCATTGCTGGTTTAGCGGTAGGTATGAAGTCTACTTTCTTATCTGTTTTATTATTTGCAGCTGCAATTTATGGTTCGTATTACTTTGCAGGATTTTATGGAGTTGCTTTAGCAGCTTCAGCAATGATGGCAACTACTGCAATGCAATTGGCTATTGATGCTTTCGGACCTATTGCTGACAATGCTGGTGGAGTTGCTGAAATGAGTGAGTTAGAAGATCACGTTCGTGAACGTACTGATATATTAGATTCTGTTGGAAACACAACTGCTGCGGTTGGTAAAGGTTTTGCCATAGCTTCTGCTGCCTTAACTGCTTTAGCATTATTTGCTGCCTATGTTACTTTTACAGGAATTGACGGAATAAACATTTTTAAAGCCGATGTATTAGCTATGCTTTTTGTTGGAGGAATGATTCCTGTAATATTTTCAGCATTAGCAATGCAATCTGTAGGGAAAGCAGCTATGGAAATGGTACACGAAGTACGTCGTCAGTTTAAAGAAATTCCAGGAATCATGGAAGGTACAGGCACTCCAGAATACGCAAAGTGTGTAGATATCTCAACCAAAGCTGCTTTAAAGGAAATGATTTTACCAGGATTAATAACCATCATCACACCTATTATTATCGGGTTAGCTTTTGGCCCTGAACCTTTAGGTGGTTATATGGCTGGTGTTTGTGTATCGGGTGTTATGTGGGCTATTTTTCAAAATAATGCTGGTGGTGCTTGGGATAATGCAAAAAAATCTTTTGAAGCAGGTGTTGAAATAAACGGAGAAATGACTTACAAAGGTTCAGACGCACATAAAGCCGCTGTTACAGGAGATACTGTTGGAGATCCTTTTAAAGACACTTCTGGACCATCAATGAATATTTTAATTAAACTTACGTGTTTAGTTGGTTTAGTTATTGCTCCAATATCAGGCGGACATACTTCTTCTGAAACACATGAAAAGACAGAAGATATTAAAGTTTGGATTGACAAAAATGGTGAACAACACGAAATAAAACTTTCTACAGATGCTGATTTTACTACAGAAAACAAATTAGAAAACATCGTTAAAGTAAACATTGAAAAGAATGATGATGGTACAGCTAAAGCTACTATTACTAATACAATTATTAAAAACGGTGAAGAAACGACTGAAGAAAAAACTTTTGAAGGTATTTTAGAGGAAGTTGAAAAGAAAATAAAAGCCTACGAAAACTCAAAAAAAGAATAATCCTTAAAAGCATATAAAACCTAAACCCGATAGCAGTATTTCTATCGGGTTTCTTATTTTTGTGGCGATGTCAAGAACCGTCCGTATTTTTTCTATAGACACCCCTGAGCTCTTCAAACAAAAACTGTTTGTTTGGGCTAAACAATTTGAAACAGCTATTTGGCTAGACTCTAACAATTACGAGCAACAATATAGCTCTTTCGATTGTGCTTTAGCTGTAGAAGAATTTACTTCTATTAAAACAGATTATCACAACGCTTTTGACAAACTTAAAGAATATCAATCTTTCACCAAAGACTACATCTTTGGCTACATTAGTTATGATGTTAAAAATGATGTAGAAAAACTAACTTCTAAGAATTTTGACGGACTTCATTTTCCTGATTTATATTTTTTTCAACCTCAAAAATTAATTTTCATCAAAGGAAATACTGTTGAGTTTCATTACTTACAAATGATTGATGATGAATTAGAAGAAGATTTTGAAGATATAATTAAAACGAACCCTTCTATTGATAATTATCAACAAGAGGAAACTGATGAAGTAAAAATAAAGCTCCGTATTCATAAAGATGAATACCATCAAAAAGTAGAAAAAGTATTAGAACATATACATAGAGGAGATATTTATGAAGCTAACTTCTGTCAAGAATTCTATGCAGAAAACACAGTTATAAATCCATATAAAGTATACACACAATTAAACAAAATATCGGAACCTCCATTTGCTACTTTTTTCAGAAACGATAATCATTACTTACTATCTGCAACTCCCGAACGATATATTAGAAAAGAAGATTCTAAAATTATTTCGCAACCTATAAAAGGAACTGCAAAACGTTTGATTGACCCGATTGAAGATGAAAAAATAGCTTTTGATTTAGCCCGCGATGAAAAAGAACGGTCAGAAAATATTATGATTGTAGATTTAGTTCGTAACGACTTATCAAGAACTGCTAAAAAAGGAAGTGTCCAAGTAGAAGAACTATGTAAAGTATATTCGTTTAAGCAAGTACATCAAATGATTTCTACTGTAGTTTCAGAAATTAAAAACACAACACACCCAGTTGATGTAATTAAAGACACCTTCCCCATGGGCAGTATGACCGGGGCTCCAAAAATTTCAGCCATGAAAATTATTGAAGAGTTAGAAGAAACCAAACGTGGCCTATACTCTGGAACCGTCGGCTATTTTACTCCAAATGGCGACTTCGATTTTAACGTAGTTATCCGAAGTATTTTATACAATTCAGAAAACAAATACGTTTCCTATTCAGTAGGTGGTGCCATTACTGCAAAGTCTACTCCAGAAAAAGAATACGAAGAATGTTTGCTAAAAGCAAAGGCTATGAAGTATGTTTTAACGCATACTAACAAAAGTTAACTATATTTATAGCAAATACTCGTAACTTGTATTTTGCAATCAAAAATCTATTAAAAAAATAAAGAGATGAAAAACACCTTTAAAATTTTTCTTTTTATCGCTGTTATTGTTACAGCTGCTTCTTGTAAATCAAACAAATATTCATTTTTAAATGAGTATCCTACTAAAACGGTTCCTTTAGTTGACAGTACAAACTTTAGCAATCATGCAGAAGGAAAACTATTAACCAAATCACAACAAGAGCTTTTAAAATTACCTTCAATTTTTGATGATCAATTAACTGAAGAAAGTAAAATAGGTGTTTCGTATCTTCCAGAGTTATCAGAAAATTTCCAATCGGTTGTTTATTACTTTTACCCAAACAACAGCGAGCTTATTTCAATGCTAGTAACTTACGATAAGCAATTCAATATAATTAACAGTCAAGTACTAGCTTATGATGAAATTGCAGAAGGAATGTTAAAAACCACCTCTACTCTTAATAAAAATAGTATTGAATTAGTTGAATATATTTCTGACGCTCCTTCTACTATTATTTTTAATATTTTAGAAAACGGAAACATTACAAGAGACTAATGACACACCATACATTCACATTCAATTTTCATAAAACTGAGTTTTTTGGTCAGTATTGGCAACCAGAAACTGTAAAAGCCATAGTGGTAATTGTTCACGGAATGGGAGAACATTCTGGAAGGTATGAACATGTTGCAAAAAAACTAACCGACAACAATTTTGGTGTAATTGCTTTTGATCACTTCGGACATGGAAAAACAACAGGAAAAAGAGGACATAACCCAGGTTACAATTATGTTTTAAAAAGTGTAACCAAACTAATTGACAAAGCTAAAGAGGTTTTTGGCGACAAACCTACCTTTTTATATGGGCATTCTATGGGAGGTAACACTGTAATTAATTACACGCTTAGAGAAAAACACCATCTAAACGGAGTTATAGCTACCAGTCCTTTTTTACGTTTGGCTTTTGAGCCGCCCGCTTGGAAACTATCACTAGGAAAAATTATGCAAAAAATTGCTCCTTCAATAACTTTAGGCAATGAGTTAGATGTTAATGATGTATCTCGAGATCCTGTTGAAGTTCAAAAGTATATTGATGATCCATTGGTGCATGATAAAGTGAGTCCTAATTTCTCGTTATCTTTTATTGATGCTGGTGAATGGGCTATTGAAAATGCTAGTTCCTTAAAAACACCTATGTTATTACTACACGGTACTGGTGATAAAATTATTGATTATAAAGGAACAGAAGCTTTTGCCAACAATAGCTCGAAAGCTAGCTTAAAATTATACGAAGGCGGATATCATGAGTTACAAAATGACTTGTGTAAAGAAGAAATGCTGCAAGACGTAGTAAACTGGTTAAACACTCAATTACAATAGTTACCTACAGTTTTTATGCTCCAAGAATTAGCTAAACATATTGACGAACATTTTCCTTTTTTTAAAAGTAAAAAACTGCTCATCGCTATTTCTGGTGGAGTTGACAGCGTAGTACTAACACATTTATTACATCAACTTAACTTTGACATTTCCTTAGCACATTGTAACTTTCAACTAAGAGGAAAAGAAAGTGATAAAGATGAAGAATTTGTTAAAAACTTAGGAAAAAAACTAGGGATTAACACCTATGTAACCCGTTTTGACACGAATGAATATGCTGACAGTAATAAACTATCAACACAATTAGCTGCGAGAGAACTCCGCTACAATTGGTTTGATAAATTAAGTAAAGAATATTCTTTCGAACACTTACTTACAGCTCATCATGCTGATGATAATTTAGAAACTTTTTTAATCAACCTTACTAGAGGCACAGGGTTAGAAGGACTAACAGGCATCCCTCCTATTAATGGAAACATTGTTCGTCCGTTGCTTGTTTTTTCTCGCGAGGAAATTTTAAACTACGCTAAACAAAATAATATTGAATGGCGTGAAGATGAAAGTAATTCGGAAACCAAATATCTTCGAAATAAAATACGGCATCAAGTTACACCTATATTAAAAGAACTGAATGCTAGTGTTTTAAAAAACTTCAATAAAACAATTGATCATTTAAAAGAATCTCAACAAATTATTGATGATAAAATAGAGGACATTACCTACGAAATCATTTCAAAAGAGGGTGATTTGTTAAAAATAAATATTGAAAAACTGTTAAAGTTATCCAACCCAAAAGCATACCTCTATCAGCTACTAAAGCCTTATGAATTCAGGGAATGGAACGATGTTTACAACTTGATTTATGCACAATCTGGCAAGCAGATTTTAACAAAATTTTATACTTTGTTGAAAGACAGAGATTTTTTATTACTTTTACGCACTAGTGAAAAATCCTCTATTAAAGAAGAGGTTTACACTATTAGGGAGGAAAACAAAGAAATTACAGTTCCTATTAGGCTGTTACTAAAAAGGGTTCAAGAAAAAACAGATACTAATCAAAAAAGTATTTATGTTGATAATGAACTTCTTAGTTATCCCCTAAAGCTTAGACGTTGGAATTCCGGCGATTTTTTTTATCCTACAGGAATGCTAGGAAAGAAAAAAATAAGTAAGTATTTTAAAGACGAGAAAATATCAATTATAAATAAAAATAAAATTTGGTTCCTCTGTTCTAGTAAAAATGAGATTATTTGGATTATAGGAAAACGACAAGACAGACGCTTTTTACCAACAGAAAAAACGACCAAACTATTACAAATTAGTATTTAATTAACCCCATCAAACTACATAGAATGAAAAAATTCTTTACTCTATTTTTATTATTCATAGGTTTAGCGGTTTATTCTCAATCTGATGATAACCCCGTAGTTGTTACTCCTAAGGTAGAAAAAATCTCTGATACCGAGTACGACCTTATTTTTGACGTATTAATAGCTGAAGACTGGCACTTATACTCTCAGTATAACCCAGAAGATGCTTCTTTACCTATGACAATTTCTCCTGCAGAAGGACAAACTGGATACACCCTAAACGGTAAAGCTAAAGAAAGTGAAACTGAAACACAGTTTAGTGAAATTTGGGGAAAAGACGAGATCTTTTTCGTTGAAGAAGGTAAATTAGTACAACGAATTACTGTTTCTGACCCTACATTAACAATAGTAACTTTAAATCTTGACGCTCAAGTTTGTAAAGAATATTGTTTACCTTTTGATGAAGACTTTACATTCTCTTTAACAGGAGAAGTGGTAGAACAAACTGTTGCTGAAGTAGATGATAAAAGTAAAGAATTATCTCAATCGTTAAATTTAGATTTAAAAAACACTGTTTTATTAAAAAGCTCTACAGACACTAGTGTTGATGGAGAAGAAAAAGATAACAGTTTATTAAATATTTTCTTATTAGGTTTTGTTGGTGGATTATTGGCGTTTTTAACTCCATGTGTATTCCCAATGGTTCCTTTAACGGTATCTTTCTTTACAAAACGTACAGAGAAAAAAGGTAAAGGTATTGGTAGTGCAATTTTATACGGATTCTTTATCGTATTAATTTACGGATTAATAAGTCTTCCTTTCCATTTCTTAGACTCTTTAGATCCAGAGATTTTAAATAACATCTCTACCAATATTTGGTTAAACTTATTCTTCTTTGTTGTTCTAATATTCTTTGCGGGTTCTTTCTTCGGATTCTACGAATTAACGTTACCTAGCTCTTGGAGTAATAAAGCAGACAGTGCTTCTAACGTTGGAGGATTTATTGGAATATTCTTCATGGCGTTAACATTAGCAATTGTATCGTTCTCTTGTACTGGACCGATTTTAGGTTCTTTATTAGCAGGATCGTTAAGCGGTGGTGCTACGCAATTATCTGTAGGTATGGTAGGATTTGGTTTAGCTTTAGCATTACCATTCGCTTTATTTGCAATGTTCCCTAACTGGTTAAACACTTTACCAAAATCTGGTGGATGGTTAAACACAGTTAAAGTTGTTTTAGGATTTATTGAATTAGCTTTCGCTTTCAAATTCTTATCAAATGCAGACTTAGTTGGTCACTGGGGATTATTAAAGAGAGAAATCTTTATCGGTATCTGGGCTTTAATTGCATTCCTATTAGCTCTTTACTTATTCGGATTTATTGGAAAAAAGTATGGAAAAATGACGCTTTTCAGAGTGTTAGTAGGTATAGGTGCATTAGCTTTATCTGTGTATTTAGCTCCTGGAGTAATGGAAAAACCAGCTTGGAATCAAAATGAATTATTAAGTGGTTTTGCTCCTCCTAAATTCCATAGTATTTATGAAAAAGACAATCACTGTCCTCTTAACTTAAACTGTTTTAAAGATTTTGACGAAGGTATTGCTTACGCTAAATCTGTAAATAAACCAGTATTATTAGATTTTACAGGGTGGGCTTGTGTTAACTGTCGTAAAATGGAAGAAAATATTTGGAGTCAACCAAACATATATTCTTTAATCAATGATGATTATGTATTAATTTCTTTATACGTAGATGATCACCAAAGAATGTTACCAGAAGAAGAACAATTCGATTTTATCAAATCTAACGGTAAAGTAAAAAGAATTAGAACCTATGGTGATAAGTGGGCTACCTTACAAGCAGCAAACTTTAAAACTGCTTCTCAACCATTCTATGTATTAATGAGTCCTGAGTTAGAAGTATTAAACTCACCTCAACAGTATACAGATCATACAACATACTATAATTGGTTAAAAACTGGTTTAGATAGATTTAACTCTAACTAATTTTAGTATTCGTATTATAATATTTACAAAGCCTCTTTTTTAAAAGGGGCTTTTTTTATATCTTACATTAAAAAAGATGAGTCCAGAAACAATCATCAGTATCTTTTTAGGAATCGGGCTAGCCGCTTCAGTCGGATTTAGAGTTTTCCTGCCTTTGTTTGCTTTAAGTTTAGCTGGTTATTACCAAGCTATCCCTTTAAACGAGAACTGGATGTGGGTTGCAAGTTCTCCTGCTATTATCACATTAGGAGTCGCAACTTTATTGGAAATATTTGCTTATTACATTCCTTGGTTTGACAACGTACTCGATACTATAGCCATTCCGTTAGCTGCCATTGCGGGTACAGCTGTAATGGTTTCAACTGTTGCCGATTTATCTCCCGTAATTACTTGGGCACTGGCAATTATTGCTGGTGGAGGAACAGCAACGGCAATAAAAGGAACTACAGCTTCTGCTCGTTTAACTTCAACAGCTACAACAGCTGGCGTTGCAAACCCTATAATTTCAACAGTTGAAACAGGCACCTCCGTGGTAATGTCTGCTTTTTCTATCTTCTTGCCTATACTCGCTATCGTTTTTGTTGTTTTTATATTCTTAAGCATGCAAAAGTTATACAGGTTTGTTTTTCCTTCATTGAAAAAAGACGAAGAACAAGCATAACTAAATCAAACGCAATAGCTTAACATATTTTTTATATCTTTAACAGAAAGAGGAAAATATGCTAGTAAAAGTTTACGGAAGTGCTGTTTTTGGAATTGAAGCTACAACAATTACCGTTGAAGTGAATATCGACAAGGGAATAGGTTATCATTTGGTAGGATTACCCGATAAAGCCGTAAGTGAAAGTTCGTACAGAATTTCAGCTGCATTAGCCAACAACAGTTATAAGCTCCCTGGAAAGAAAATCATAATAAATATGGCTCCTGCCGATATTCGAAAAGAAGGTGCTGCTTATGATTTAACCTTAGCTGTTGGGATTTTAGCATCTTCTAACCAAATACAATCTGAAAACATTGGAGACTATATAATTATGGGAGAACTTTCTTTAGATGGAAGTTTACAACCTATAAAAGGAGCATTACCAATTGCTATTAAAGCTCGTGAAGAAGGGTTTAAACACTTCATTCTTCCCAAAGAAAACGCTAAAGAAGCTGCTATTGTTAATGACTTAAATGTTCTCGGTGTAGACAATATTATGGAAGTTATCAATCATTTTGATGGTAATAAGCTAATTGAACCTACAACAGTAGATACTCGTGCTGAGTTTTACAAACATATGGACTTTCCAGAGTTTGATTTTGCTGATGTAAAAGGACAAGAGTCTATAAAACGTTGTATGGAAATTGCTGCTGCTGGCGGACATAACATTATATTAATTGGCCCTCCAGGTGCAGGAAAAACAATGTTAGCCAAACGACTTCCTTCTATCCTCCCTCCCATGACATTACACGAAGCGTTAGAAACCACCAAAATACATTCTGTAGTAGGAAAGGTAAAGAATACTGGCTTAATGTATCAACGCCCCTTTCGTAGCCCCCATCATACAATTTCGGACGTTGCATTAGTTGGCGGCGGACAATATCCGCAACCGGGTGAAATTTCATTAGCACACAACGGAGTATTATTTTTAGATGAACTTCCCGAATTTAAGCGTACCGTTTTAGAGGTAATGCGTCAACCTTTAGAAGATAGAGAAGTTACTATATCACGTGCGCGTTTTACCGTAAACTACCCTAGTAGTTTTATGTTAGTTGCTAGTATGAATCCTAGTCCTTCAGGATATTTCAACAATTCAGATTCGCCTATCACCTCCTCTCCTGCTGAAATGCAACGTTATTTAAGCAAAATATCGGGTCCGCTATTAGACAGAATCGATATTCATATTGAAGTAACACCAGTACCTTTTGATAAGCTTTCTGATGAACGAAAAGGAGAAAGCAGTGTAGATATTAGAAAAAGAGTTACGCTTGCTCGAGAAATTCAAACAACTAGATTTAAAGATTTTGAAAACATTCATTACAATGCACAAATGAATGTAAAACAAATTCGTGAATTTTGTAAATTATCAGAAGAAAGTAAAAGCTTATTGAAAATAGCCATGGAAAAGTTAAACCTATCGGCTAGAGCTTATGACCGAATCTTAAAAGTATCTCGTACCATTGCCGATTTGGCAAATTCAGAAGGTATACGGTCAGAACATATTACAGAAGCAATTCAATATCGTAGTTTAGATAGAGAGGGTTGGTTAAGCTAACCGTCAGAAAAAGGAGCGTATTCCAAAGTAATAGACAAAAGTGATTTAAAAATCGCTTTGATCAAAGAAAATCCCGTTAATACTATTAGAAAAGAGTATTATTATACACGATTAATAGTTTTTTAACACTTGTTCTTGGAATAATATTTATAAATTTACGCACCACTTTAAAAAATTTTTTATAAATGAAAAAATTCATCTATTCATCGCTTTTAGCGCTAGCAATCGTTGCATGTAGCAAAGAATCAAAAGATTATGTTACATTTTCTGGAAAAATAACAAATAAGAATTCAGATTCTGTTGTAATATCTAACCCTCAATTTAAATTCAACAGAGTAATAAAAGTTGATGAAAATGGTATGTTTAAAGATACTATGAATGTTAAAGATGGCTTTTACAGACTTTTTGATGGTAAAGAATACGCTACTCTATACTTAAAAAACGGAGCTGATATTAACATGACTCTTGATACGAATGAGTTTGATGAAACTATCACTTTTACAGGAGAAGGTTCTAAAGAAAGTGCTTTCATCGCTAAATCTTCTATGGAGCAAGAAAAATTATTTGGAGATAAAGAATTAATGGATTTACCAGAATTAGAATTTAGAGCTAAAGTTTCTAATTTTGTTGATGATTTTAACAAAAGAGTTGATGAAGCTGCTTTAGATTCTACATTTGCTGCAAACCAAAAACAAAGTATTACTGGTTTAGAAAAATACTTAACTAAAGTATATGGTGACAAGCAATACACTACTAAAAACTTAGCAAAAGGTATGGCATCTCCTAAGTTCGTTGACTACGAAAACAATGCTGGAGGTACTACTTCTTTAGATGATTTAAAAGGAAAATACGTGTATATCGATTTATGGGCTACTTGGTGTCAGCCTTGTAAAAACGAAATTCCTTTCTTAAAGAAAGTTGAAGAAAAATATCACAATAAAAACATCGAGTTCGTAAGTATTTCTGTTGACAGACAAAAAGACTATGAAACTTGGAAAAAAATGATTGTTGATAAAGAATTATCAGGAGTACAATTATATGCTAAAGAAGATAAGTCTTTCATGGATGCGTATAGAGTATCAGGAATTCCAAGATTTATTTTATTAGATCCAGAAGGAAACATTGTAGATTCTAACGCTCCAAGACCTTCTAATCCTAAATTAGTTGAGTTGTTTGAATCATTAAATATCTAGTCTTAAAAGATATTTTATAATAAAAAGCCCGCAAATTTGCGGGCTTTTTTATTCCTTACATTATTCTTCTTTAGATTGATTAAAAATAATTATATTTGCCGAATGAATTTTTTTACAGAAGATGTATCGTTTAAAATATCTTGTGGTGGCAGAAACTGCTACCAGCTAGATTTAGGCCATAAAGTAATAGATTTTACTTTCTGCCAACTATTAGCCTTCAGGAAAAAAGTATTAGAACGCGCTTCGTACGAATCATTAGAAACGATTATCGACGGTGATAACTTCGTACTCCTTTTTGCAGCAGACAACAAGCACTTATTATTCTTAGATGTACCTCAACTTATAGAATTACGAGAACTTCTTTTAGCTGTTTTTAAGCAGGAAACCCTTTACTAAGACTAGCTTTAAATTAGCCTCTCTATTCTTTTTAGAGTCTTATAATCTGTATCTTTATAGTATTAAAACTAAACAAAATATTATGGAAACAGCAATAAGAAGAGACATGATTTTAGACGTGGAAGTAGTTGATTTGCTAAACCACCAAATAACAATGGAGCAACAAGCCTCTTCTAAATATTTAGCCATGGCATCATGGTGCGACCAAAGAGAACTTAGAAATAGCGCTACATACTTTTATAAGCAAGCGGAAGAAGAAAGAGAGCACATGATGAAAATATTCAAATTCGTTAACGATAATGGCGGTAGTGCAATGTCACCTGTAGCTACTGAAGTTGCTCACGAATTTGAAAGCTTACGAGCTATTTTTGAAGCTTCTTTAGATGCAGAAATAGAAGTTACCAAATCTATTCACCACATATTTAAAACTGCAAGAAAAGTAGGCGATTTCACTTCTGAAATCTTTTTACAATGGTTTGTAACAGAACAAGCCGAAGAAGAAGAAAAAGTAAGAGACATTTTAGACTTAATCGATTTAATGGAAGGTATGCCTTTAAAAATGATTGATGAGCGTATTCCTACTGAATAAAACAAAACGTTTATAAAAAGCATAAAAAAATCCCGCAACAATGTTGCGGGATTTTTTGTGTCTTGACTCTTGATTCTAAAATCTCAAATCTATAATCTATAATCTAGTATCTATAGTGTTCTGGTTTATATGGACCTTCAACAGTTACTCCAATATACTCAGCTTGGTCTTCACGTAACTCAGTTAACTCAACACCAATCTTAGCTAAGTGTAATTTTGCTACTTTTTCATCTAAGTGTTTTGGTAACATGTACACCTCGTTTTTATACGCATCAGAATTATTCCATAACTCGATTTGCGCTAAAGTTTGATTTGTAAATGAGTTAGACATTACAAAACTTGGGTGACCTGTAGCACAACCTAAGTTTACTAAACGTCCTTCAGCTAATACGATAATATCGTTTCCTTTTACTGTATACTTATCAACCTGAGGCTTAATTTCAACCTTAGTATCTCCGTAAGTATCATTTAACCAAGCCATTTGAATTTCGTTATCAAAGTGACCGATGTTACAAACGATAGTCTTATCTTTCATTGCTTCGAAGTGCTCAGAACGAACGATATCTTTGTTACCAGTAGTAGTAATTACAATATCAGCCTTACCTACAACAGTTTCTAATTTCTTTACTTCAAAACCGTCCATAGCAGCTTGTAACGCACAAATAGGATCAATTTCAGTAACAGTAACGATAGAACCAGCTCCACGGAAAGAAGCCGCAGTACCTTTACCTACATCACCATAACCACAAACCACTACTCTTTTACCAGCTAACATTACATCAGTAGCACGACGAATTGCATCTACAGCAGATTCTTTACATCCATACTTATTGTCAAACTTCGATTTAGTAACCGAGTCATTTACGTTAATCGCTGGCATTGGTAACGTTCCGTTTTTCATACGCTCGTATAAACGGTGTACCCCTGTAGTAGTTTCTTCAGATAAACCTTTAATTCCAGGAGCTAACTCAGGATATTTATCTAAAACCATATTCGTTAAATCTCCACCATCATCTAAAATCATGTTTAATGGCTTCTTATCTTCACCAAAGAATAATGTTTGTTCAATACACCAATCAAACTCTTCCTCGTTCATACCTTTCCAAGCATAAACAGGAGTTCCAGCAGCAGCGATAGCAGCAGCAGCTTGATCTTGCGTAGAGAAAATATTACAAGAACTCCAAGTAACCTCAGCACCTAAAGCCTGTAACGTTTCAATTAAAACCGCAGTTTGAATCGTCATGTGTAAACATCCTGCAATTCTTGCTCCCTTTAAAGGTTGCTCATCTTTATACTCTTCGCGTAAACTCATTAACCCTGGCATTTCAGCTTCTGCCAATTCAATCTCTTTTCTTCCCCAATCAGCTAAAGAAATATCTTTAACTTTGTAAGGAACATATGTCGCGGTTTTTGTGCTCATATTTTTGTATATTTATGTATCTTAAATTTGAGTCACAAAATTACGAAATAACTTTCTAAAATATGCCTCTTTACAAAACATTAACGGTAAACAACCATGCTAAAGCATTGATTTGGAAGATTGAAGAATCTTTTGAACAACTTTCTAACGATGTTTCTTTAACAAAAGGAAATCAACAAAGAGTAAACGGCATGAAGTCCGATTTACACCAAAGAGGCTTTATGAGCGTACGTCATTTACTAAAAGAAGTTGGATATACCGATGATGATTTACTATACGATGGTTACGGAAAACCACACTTAAAAGACGGTAAATTCATTTCAATCACCCATTCATTTACCTTTTCGGCAATTATTATTTCCGATACACAACCTGTGGGGATAGATATTGAAATGCAGCGCGACAAAATTGTAAAAATCGCACACAAATTCACCCCTATAGAAGAATATAAATCCATAGCCAACCACGATGCTTTGGTAAGTAAACTCACCATTGTTTGGGGCGCCAAAGAAAGTTTGTATAAAATCTACGGAAAGAAAAAACTCCGCTTCTTAGAAAACATTTATATTGAAGATTTCTCTTTTGACACCAATCAAACCACTGGAAAAATCTTGTACGAAGGACAAACCTCTGAGTACGACATCCACTTTTTAGAAATGGAAGGCTTTACCTGCGTATGCGCTTGTTAAAAAAACACCTGCTCTAAATCACAACTTTGCCACTATGAGACTTTGAAGCTCTGCATCTTTGCAAATAAAAAAACTTTGCTACTAAAAAATCTCCAAAAACCTTTCCTGCTCAACAACAACTTAACTTTAGTAACTTTGCATCTTTCTAATTAGGAACAACCATGAAAATATCTGTAGAATTGACATTAAGTCCGCTTCAGAACGAATTTGAAGAACCAATTATCAATTTCATCAAAAAATTAAGAGCCTCGGGATTAACCGTATTAGAAAATCCGTTAAGCACACAAGTGTATGGAGATTATGATACTGTGATGCGTTTGGTTACTGCTGAATTGAAAAATGCCTTTGAATTGATTGACAACGGATTGCTATTTATGAAAATCGTAAAAACCGATCGTAGCGATTATGAGCCAACTTTTTGATTTCCTTTTTGGGCAGTATGCTGATTACAACCTTATTGATGTTTGGCTAGAAATTATTGCCGTTATCTTTGGTTTTTTATCCGTTTGGTATTCTAAACAGAATAAAATTTGGGTATTCCCAACGGGGATGATAAGCACTGCTATTTTTGTATACCTCTTGTTAAAATGGGAACTATTAGGCGATATGATGATTAACGGGTACTACTTTATGATGAGTGTGTACGGTTGGTATATCTGGACACGAAAAGTAGATGCCACACATGTAACTCCTATTTCTAGAACAACATCTAAAGAAAAAAAACAAAGCGTAGCCATATTTGTAGCCACCTTAGTTTTTGTCTATTCTGTGTATACCGCTTTTGATAAATGGACGAGCTGGACAGCTTATGTAGACACCGTTACCACTGCCATTTTCTTTGTAGGAATGTGGCTCATGGCAAAAAGAAAAATAGAAAACTGGATTTATTGGATTATCGGAGATATCATTTCCGTTCCTTTGTACTTTTATAAAGGATTTACCTTTACCAGTTTTCAATATTTATTATTTACCTTTATAGCAATTGCAGGATATTTAGCATGGAAAAAGCACTTACACAACAACCCATCAACCTTGTAAAAGTGGTATTATTTGGACCTGAAAGCACAGGAAAAACAACCCTTTCTGGACAGTTAGCACGTCATTATAATACCGTTTGGGCTCCCGAATTTGCGCGTGAATACTTGCAAGATAAGTGGAACAACGAACGTAAAACTTGTGAGCAACACGATTTAATTCCGATTGCTGAAGGACAAATGGACTTGGAAAATGAATTGGCTAAAAAAGCGGATAAAGTACTCATTTGTGATACCGATTTGTTAGAAACCAAAGTATATTCTGAAGAGTATTATGGCGGATTCGTAGATCCGAAATTAGACGAGGCTGCCATTGCAAACAGCTACGATATTTATTTCTTAACCTATATCGATACGCCTTGGGAAGCGGATGATTTACGCGACAGACCCGAACAACGTTTGGAAATGTTTAAAGCCTTTGAAAATGCGTTGAAAAAATACAACCGTCCGTATGTGTTGTTAAAAGGCGACAAAGAGACCCGATTGAAAAAAGCAGTCGAAATTATTGATGAATTACTCACAAAAAAAGAAAACTTATACTCTTTTTCCGACACCCTTACCGATTTAGACATGCACTTCATGCACCAATCACCCGACACACCTAATTACGATATGTAAAACACATGTGTTGTCATTGCGAGTGGAACGAAGCAATCTTTAAATTATGAGTTCTCAATATACAGATTACTTCGTCGCATCCTCCTCGTAATGAAGTCCGTTTTATTCGTCATTGCGATCCCGATACTTCGGGAGAAGCAATCTGCTTGTCGACAAAAAGATAACCACGTCGTTAGCACTCCTCGTTATGACGAACCTCAAAAACATACCGTCATTACAAACCAACACTGAGCGTAGTTGAAGTGATCGTGAAGTAATCTTTTCCTTTTTATCTTTAACCATTCACGAGGGCAAGCCCCCTTTACAAACAGCAATAGATTCCCTATATTTGAGACATTCACAAACACTATGAACAAAGAACAACTTCTTAAAGAACTCAACTTTAAAGCCGTACGAAGCTCAGGTGCTGGAGGACAACATGTAAACAAGGTTTCCTCTAAAGTAGAGTTAAGTTTTACTATTGAAGACTCGTTAGGGCTCTCGGACAAAGAAAAAGCGCTACTCCTTAAAAACTTAGCGAACAGACTCTCTAAAGAAAATACACTCATGCTAAGCTCTCAAGAAAGCCGCTCACAACACCGCAATAAAGAATTGGTAACTGAACGCTTTTTTAACCTCTTAGAACAAGCTTTAGTAGTACCTAAAGTACGTAAAGCTACTAAACCTAAAAAAGCAGCGATCACCAAACGTTTAGACGAAAAAAAACGGCTTTCTGATAAAAAAGAAAGCCGCAAGAAGTTTAAATTCTAATTATTACAACGGAATATTCCCGTGTTTTCTATTAGGTCTTTCTACTTTTTTACCCTCTAACATTGCAAAAGCTTTGATTAGTTTTCTACGGGTGTCTTGTGGTAAAATTACCTCATCTACAAATCCGCGTTCTGCTGCTCGGTAAGGATTCGCAAATTTATCAGCATACTCTGCTTCCTTTTCAGCAAGTTTCGCTTCGTGGTCGTCAGCTTCTGCAATTTCCTTTTTAAAGATAATTTCACTCGCTCCTTTGGCTCCCATTACCGCAATTTCTGCACTAGGCCATGCAAAGTTCATGTCTGCTCCAATATGTTTTGAGTTCATTACGTCATACGCTCCACCATAGGCTTTACGGGTAATTACACTTACTCTTGGCACGGTAGCTTCACTCAATGCATACAATAATTTTGCTCCGTTGGTAATAATAGCATTCCATTCTTGGTCAGTTCCTGGTAAAAACCCTGGTACATCTACCAATACCAATAACGGAATATTAAAACAATCACAAAAACGGGTAAATCGTGCTGCTTTTTTAGAACTGTTTACATCCAAACACCCTGCTAAACTCATCGGTTGGTTGGCAACAACCCCCACACTTCTTCCTCCTAAACGCGCAAATCCAACTACGATATTATCGGCGTAATCTTTATGGATTTCAAAAAATGAATCCGCATCGGCAATACCGTCAATTACGGCACGCATATCGTACGGTTTGTTCGCATTATCTGGAACTATATTGGCTAACTCTTCTCTTATTTCATCGCCTAATTCAAATGGTAATTTTGCTGTAGTTTCTTGATTATTTTGTGGCATATAACTCAACAATGTTTTGATATCTTCCAAACATTGTACATCATTTGCAGCCGTTAAATGTGTAACTCCCGATTTGGTTGCATGCGTACTTGCTCCTCCTAACTCTTCTGAAGTTACTTCTTCATTGGTTACTGTTTTTACTACGTTGGGTCCCGTAACAAACATATAACTTGAGTTTTCTACCATAACGGTAAAATCGGTCATGGCTGGTGAATATACTGCTCCACCCGCACAAGGTCCCATAATCGCAGATATTTGTGGGATTACTCCTGATGCTTGTACGTTTCTGTAAAAAATATCGGCATAACCACCTAACGAACGTACTCCTTCTTGAATACGTGCTCCACCAGAATCGTTCAATCCGATTAATGGTGCTCCTACTTTTACCGCTAAATCCATAATCTTACAGATTTTTTCTGCATGTGTTTCTGATAATGAACCTCCAAATACCGTAAAGTCTTGTGCAAACACGTACACTAAGCGTCCGTTTACAGTTCCGTATCCTGTTACCACTCCGTCACCATAAAACTTCTGATTTTCCATTCCGAAATCGGTGGTTCTATGAGTTACTAAAATGCCTACTTCTTCAAAAGAACCTTCATCTAAGAAATAATCGATGCGCTCACGAGCGGTTAATTTTCCTTTTTGATGATGACGGTCGATGCGTTGTTGTCCGCCTCCTAACTTTGCTTCGGTAAGTTTATGTTGTAATTCTTCTATTTTAGATTTCATCTATATTCTTTTTTTGGGCGTTCCCCAAGGGTCGGGCTTTCCGCTATATCTTTTGTTGGTTCTCGATACTTGCTTCGCAAACTCGAACTGACAACAAAAGGATGCCGCTGCAATCCCTAACGCAAATTATGTATTAACAAGTTTTTAAAATACGTTGTTCTTTTAAATACTGCTGTAAAGCTACTTGTGCAGCAATCTTCGCTTCTTTTTCATATCCTGCTTCTAACAACTCAGGTGTGTAATATTTCTTTACAAAATGAGTATCGAAATTCCCTGAGGTGAAAGCTTCGTGTTCGCATACGAACTTTCCGAACGGCAACGTAGTTTCTATTCCTTTTACTTTGTAGTTACTAATCGCTTGTTTCATTAACTCAATAGCTTCTTCGCGCGTATTTCCGTAGGTAATCAATTTAGAAATCATCGGGTCGTAATAAATAGGAATTTCCATTCCTTCTTCAAAACCATCATCTACACGAATATTTTCTCCTTTCGGATGTTGGTAGGTTTCCAACACTCCAATACTCGGAGCAAAATTGTCTAACGGATCTTCTGCATATACACGTAACTCTAGCGCGTGTCCGTTAATTTGCAAGTCTTCTTGTGTGAATGATAGCTCCTCTCCTCTTGCTATTTTTATTTGTTGTTCTACCAAGTCTACTCCCGTAATGAGTTCCGTAACTGGATGCTCTACTTGCAAACGTGTATTCATTTCTAGGAAATAGAAGTTCTTGTTTTCATCTAATAAAAACTCTACGGTTCCTGCTCCTAAATAATCACAGGCTTTCGCAACTCTTACTGCTGCGGCTCCCATGGCTTCTCTAATTTCTGGAGTCAACACACTTGATGGTGCTTCTTCTACTACTTTTTGGTGGCGACGTTGTACCGAACATTCGCGTTCAAATAAGTGTACTACGTTTCCGTGAGCATCTGCCAACACTTGGATTTCGATATGACGTGGTGATCCTACATATTTTTCTATAAATACAGAACCATCTCCAAAAGCTGATTCTGCCTCTGAAATTGCACGCTGCATTTGTTCTTTGATATCTGCTTCTTTTTCAACAACACGCATTCCTTTTCCTCCACCTCCTGCTGAAGCTTTAATCAAAATCGGATACCCAATTTCATTTGCTACTTTCGATGCATATTCTACATCGGTTACCGCTTCATCAATACCTGGAACCATCGGAATATCATAGGCTTTTACTGCATCTTTTGCTGCCAATTTACTTCCCATTACTTCAATAGCATGAGTTTTTGGACCTATAAATACAATTCCTGATTTTGCTACGGCTTCTCCAAAGGCTGCATTTTCACTTAAAAATCCGTATCCTGGGTGAATTCCATCTACATCTAACTCTTTCGCTACTTCAATAATTTTATCTCCTAATAAATACGATTGATTGGATGGTGCAGGACCAATACATACTGCTTCGTCTGCGAAAGTTACGTGTGGTGAATTTCTGTCTGCTTCAGAAAAAACTGCTACCGTTTTAATTCCCATCTTTTTTGCTGTACGCATTACACGCAAGGCAATTTCTCCTCTATTTGCTACTAATATCTTTTTCATATTATTCCATTTCTATTAAAACCGTATTCTTTTCTACCTTGTCTCCTGCTTGAACCGCTATCGATTTTACGACTCCGTCTCTTGGTGCTTGTAAAGTATTCTCCATTTTCATGGCTTCTAATACCAAAATTCCATCACCTTCTTTTACTTCTTGACCAATTTCAACATCAACAGAAACAATTAACCCAGGCATTGGTGCCTTGATATCGTTTTCTTTTTTCTCTGCAGCTACTTCTAAACCTAATTCATCAATCAACATATCTAATTCGTTAGAAATATTCACCTCATAGGTGTTTCCGTTGATTTGAATGGTGTATGTTTTTTTGTTGAAATTTGTTTGAAGTATGGTAGCTTGATACGATTGGTTATCATCAAGTACGTGGTAGTTATTTTGTGATTTTTCTACTATGTCTAACGCCTCTATTTGCGCTTCAGTAAAGTCAAAATCATGCGTTTTATTAACGCTCGTTTTAAAAGGTTTACTCATAAATGTCTGATATTTTCACCACTAAAATATTAAAATTACAATGGAATGCATTGAGTTAAATCTATAAATTGGCTAGAATGTTTTTTTATTTACTTAATAACTTCTTGTTCTTTTATAAACAAGCCTAGAAAAACCCGCTATTTATCCCGCTTAATTCATATTTCATATTTACCTTTGCACTGTTCTCATAAAGGGGTGCCTTATTTGAATTACGAATTGTGGAATTACGAATTTTGATTATTAAAATAATTTGTAATTAATCATTTATAATTCATAATTAAATTCAGGCTGAGATCATACCCAACGAACCTGGAACAGGTAATGCTGTTTAGGGAGGCGATAATCGCCATTTGGAAACCAATTATTACGAGAAACTTGTTTACTGAAGAAAAGATTACTTAGTCGTAAACTCCTCGTAATGATAAATTTTAATTATTCAATTTTTAACTAAAGAATAATTACCTCTTTTTATTCGATTTTGTTTTTATAAATGGGACCGATGTCTTTTCATAAAAAAGTGAAGATAGTAACTTTTTTACTCGTAGTATTCACAACATTAACAACGAGCGCACAAACGTTTATTTTATCTGGTAAAGTAGTTGATGAAAATCAAGAACCTTTAGTGGGTGCAACCGTTGCTGTTAGAAATCAAACCAAAGGAACTTCAACCGACTTTAATGGTAAATTCAAATTAAACTTAACCAAAGGAACGCATACTATTGAGGTCTCTTATGTAGGATTTAAAAGTACTTCGCAAGAAGTTGAACTTACCAACAACCAACAAATTACCTTTCAATTAATTTCTAACGAAACAGTGTTAGATGAAGTACTAGTTTCTGCTGTTCGTGTAAAAGCAGATGCGCCTGTAACACACTCTAACCTTAGCAAACAAGAAATAGAAAAGCGTAATTTAGGACAGGATATTCCTGTATTACTAAACTACTTACCTTCGGTAACTTCATCTTCAGATGCAGGTGCGGGTGTTGGTTATACTTATATTCGCGTACGTGGTTCGGATGCTTCTCGTGTGAATGTTACGATTAACGGAATTCCATACAACGACTCTGAAAGTCATGGAACTTTTTGGGTGAATATGGGAGATTTTGCTTCATCAACCCAAAGCTTACAATTACAGCGTGGTGTAGGAACGTCTACGAACGGTTCTGGAGCCTTTGGAGCTAGTTTAAACATCTTAACCGATGCTGTTTCAGAAGAAGCTGGTGGAGAAATTTCAAACGCTTTTGGTTCGTTCGGAACAAGAAAGCACACCGTAAAATTTACTACTGGAAAACTAAACGATCATTTTGAGTTTGCAGGACGTTTGTCTAACATTTATTCTGACGGATATGTTGACCGTGCTTTTACCGATTTAAAATCGTATTTCTTACAAGGTAGCTATACAGATGACAATACGTTGATTAAAGTCTTAGCTTTTGGAGGAAAAGAAAGAACGTACCAAGCTTGGTATGGTTTAAGCGCTGAGGAATTACAAGAAAACCGTCGTCAAAATCCGTATACCTATGACAACGAAACTGATAATTATTGGCAAGATCACTACCAATTACACTGGAATGAGAAACTCTCTGATAACTGGTCTACCAATATTGGATTAAATTATACCAAAGGAGAAGGATATTTTGAACAGTTTAAAGAGGACAAAGATGCTGTTGATTATGGTAATGTAATTGTTGACAGAAGCGATGTTATCGTTCGTCGTTGGTTGGATAATGATTTTTATGTAGCTAATGCTAACGTTACTTATAAAACTGAAAAATTCGAGTTAATCTCTGGTGCTTCTTATAGTAATTATACAGGAGATCATTTTGGTGAAGTTATTTGGGCTACACAATTTGCAGATGGTGCTAGCATTAGAGATCGTTACTATTTTAGTGATGCTAAAAAGAATGATTTTAGTGTTTTTTCTAAAGCTACTTTTAATGTTTTTGATAATTTAAAAGCTTTTGTTGATGTACAAGGTAGATTTATTGATTATACAACCGGCGGATTAACTTCTGATAGAAATCCTTTAAATATTGATACCTCGTTTAGCTTCTTTAATCCTAAGCTAGGGGTTACTTACACTATCAATAAGGAGAACAGTATTTATGCATCGTATGCGCGTGCGAATAGAGAACCGAACCGTGATGATTTTCAAAACGGTATCAACGTACAACATGAAACCTTAGATGATTTTGAATTGGGATGGCGTTTGCACAATAAAACAGTTCAATTGAATACTAATATCTACTATATGTCTTACGATAATCAATTAATTCAAACAGGTGGACTGAATGATGTTGGAGAATATTTACGAGAAAACGTTAAAGATAGCTACCGTTTAGGAGTAGAAATTGATGCTAATTTTAACGTTTCAGACAAGTTTAACATTAACCAAAATCTTACGGTAAGTAGTAATAAAATCAACAATTTTATATTAGATCGTGATGGTGTTCAACGTAATATTGGAACTACGGATATTGCTTTTTCTCCTAATATTATTGCTGGAAATGCTTTGGTTTATAAGCCTGCAAAAGGGCTACAATTAGCTTTACTGTCTAAATTTGTTGGTGAACAATATTTAAGTAACACAAACACAGAAGCCTCTAAACTAGATAGCTATTACGTTAGTGATTTTAATGTTAGTTATGAATTAAAAATGAACAAAGTTTTTAAATCTATTGTTTTTACAGGATTGGTAAACAATCTTTTTGATAAAGAATATGTTGATAGAGGATACACCTATTTAAATACTTGGGATACTCCTGGAACTTCTTTTGAAGTCCAAGGATACTTTCCGCAAGCTACTAGAAACTTTTTAGTAGGTGCAACGTTAAAGTTTTAAGTGGAAAAATGCTAGAAAAACAAAAAACCGAGACAATTGTCTCGGTTTTTTTATGCTCTTGAAAATTAAGTTCTAAAAGACTAACTTCGTTATCGGTAGATATAAATCATTAAGACGAACTCATAACCTTAATCACATTGTCCTAAATGACACAAGAATTAACAGAAACTGAATTTAAAAACAGCTTTGACAATGGAATGACAGACATTACAGAAATGGAGATTAATGAGCCGATTGACATATGGAATTATGTAAAAAAATTGACTAAAAATCAAATCGTGAACCGGATTGTTTACGAAAATGAACTTGTGGAAAAAGTTTATCGAAATGATTTAAAAACTTTTGACCATATTTTACTTCCGACTAAAAAACAAAAATGTATTTCTGATTATTGTAGTGGACTTGAAAAAGAAAAAAATATTCGGGCACAAAATTTTCGACTTAAATAAGGAATATGTAATTAAGTAAAAACACTATGTACAAAAAATCCCGAGCAAATGCTCGGGATTTTCTTATTCTTTATTTTTTTCTTCCCATTCTAAAATTCCTCCTAGAACATTGTAGGCTTTGTATCCTTTCTTAGCTAGGAGTTCCGTAGCTTTTTTACTTCTACCTCCTGAGCGACAGTAAATATATACAGGTTGCGATTTATCTAACTTTTCTAAAACCTTTCCTTCAAAGTCATCTCCTGTAATATCTATTTTTATCGGATCTTTGATTACTCCTTCTGCCCATTCTTGTGGAGTTCTAACGTCTAATAACTGTACGTTATCTTCGTTTTCTAAAACTAACTGCAAGTTTTCAACCGTGATATCTTTTGCCTCATTGGTTTGAGGTTTACACGACAATACTACTGTTAAAAATAAACCTACTAAAAATACACCTCTCTTCATTCTTTTTATTTTAAAGTTGATGGACAAACAGCTGCTGACCTTGGAATATCAGTTTCTTTAATTGCTTTATATCCACCTGCAACATCAATTATGTTATGGAATCCTCTAGCTTTTAAAATAGATGCTGCAATTACTGAACGATATCCACCTGCACAATGCACATAAAAATCTCCTTTTATTGGAAACTCTTCAATATGATCGTTTAAGAAATCTAACGGAGTACTTGGTGCATCTATAATATGCTCACTTGCATATTCTCCTGGTTTACGCACATCAAAAACTGGAGCTCCCTTTGTAAGTTCTTCTGCTAAAACAGTTGCAGGAACCGAACGCAAGGTATCTACTTCTTTTCCTGCTGATTTCCAAGCATCAAAACTTCCATCTAAATACCCTAATACATTGTCAAAACCAACACGAGATAAACGTGTAATCGTCGTTTCTTCTTGTCCTTCAGGGGTAACTAATAAAATTGGTTGTGTAACATCTTTAATTAAGGCTCCTACCCATGGTGCAAATGTTCCTCCTAAACCAATAAAAATTGATTGCGGAATGAATCCTTGAATAAATTCTGCTTGATTACGAACATCTAATACCAACGCATCTGTTTCATTTGCTATTTTTTCAAAATCTTCTACTGATAAAGCTTTTGCTCCGCTTTTAATAACTTCATCGATAGATTGGTATCCTTCCTTATTCATTTTTACATTTAAAGGAAAATATTCAGGCGGAGGCAATAATCCGTCTGTTACTTCTTTAACAAACTCCTCTTTGGTCATGTCTGCACGCAATGCGTAATTGGTTTTCTTTTGATCTCCAATCGTTCCAACTGTTTCTTTACTTAAATTCTTACCACAAGCTGAACCTGCTCCGTGTGCTGGATAAACGATTACTTCATCTTCCAACGTCATAATTTTTGTACGTAAACTGTCGTACAACAATCCTGCTAATTCTTCTTGTGTTAAGTTTGCTGCTTTTTGCGCTAAATCAGGACGACCTACATCTCCTAAGAATAAGGTATCTCCACTAAAAATTGCATGGTTTTTTCCGTCTTTATCTTTTAACAAATAAGAAGCACTTTCCATGGTATGCCCTGGTGTATGTAATACGGTAATGGTAATATCACCTAACGTAAACACTTCACCATCTGTTGCGATATGAGCCTCGTAGTTCGTTTTCGCTGTTGGTCCATATACAATCGTTGCTCCTGTTTTTTCTGCAAGGGTTACGTGACCACTTACAAAATCTGCATGAAAATGCGTTTCAAAAATATATTTGATTTTAGCGCCATCTTTTTCAGCTCTGTTTATATAAGGATCTACTTCACGTAATGGATCTATAATTGCTACTTCTCCGTTACTTTCAATATAATAGGCTCCTTGTGCTAAACAACCTGTATAAATTTGCTCTATTTTCATAATATTATATAGTTATTTATACGCCTGATGTATGTATTGTGCGTATTTTTTTTGGTTTTGGTTATCTCCTGTTTTATAAAAATTTACGGCTCCGTTAGCACGCATAAAAAAGTGATCTAAACTTACAACATCTAATAAACCACCTCTAAAAAAGGCATCTCTTACTGGCCCTTTCACTCCTGCAAAATAGAATTGGATATTATGCTTGTTAAAATAAACTATACGTTCTTTTAACATATCTATACCCGTACTATCTACTCTGTTAATACTCTCTGCATCTAAAACAATCAACTTTAATGCCTTTCCTTTTTCTGCTGCCATTTCGTCTAATTTATCACGAAAATAGTTTGAATTGGCATAAAATAATTGTGCATCAAAGCGAAACACTAAAATTTCTTCTTCTATGATAACTTCCTTGAATCTGTTTTTATTACGATAGAAATCTGAATTTGGTACTTTTCCTAACTCAGCTACGTAAGGTCTTGAGGTTCTAAAAATTAAAACGATTAACGATAAAACTACTCCTATTAAAATTCCGTATTCAATTCCGAAGAAAATCGTTGCTAAAAAAGTAGCTAATAATAACCAGAAATCTAAATTATTCGCTTTCCATAACCTTCTTGCTTCTTGTACATTTATCAAGTTAAAAACTGCAACAATAATAATTGCTGATAAAATAGTTTTAGGTAAATGGTAAAATACTGGTGTTAAGAAAAGTAAGGTGATTACTACCAATAATGCCGAAACGATTGCTGAAACTCCTGTTGTTCCTCCTGATTCTGCATTGATTGCCGAACGAGAGAAACTTGATGCTGAAGGATATGATTGAAACAACGATCCAACCATATTACTTAATCCTAACGCTACTAGTTCTTGGTTTGGTCGGACTCTGTATTCATCTTGTTTAGCTTCCAACGTTTTTCCTATAGAAATGGTTTCTAAATACCCTACCATAACCAATGTTGCAGCAATTGGTATTAATTCTCGTATTAATGCTACATCAATTACTGGTATTGAAAACTTAGGAAGTCCTGAAGGAATATCTTTTACAATAGCTACATCTGTAAGTTGATCTCCAAAAAGACGTATTGTTACAATTCCTAATATCACAACGATTAATGCATTTGGAATCTTTCTATTTACTTTTCTAAAAATTATAATAACCACACAGGCTAGTAAACCTATAATCGTAGTATTTGTTTTAAAATATTGAAGTCGGAACAAAATATCTTCTAACAACACATGTATTTGATCGCTTTGTACAAAATCTACTCCAAATAAATTTCTAAACTGATTCAATCCAATAATTAAAGCTACGGCTGATGTAAACCCTGTTATTACAGGTCTCGACAAGAAGTTAACTACAAAACCTAAGCGGAAAATTCCCATTAAAAATTGAATAGCCCCTACCACTAACGCAAGTAATATTGCTATACCAATATAACTTTCAGATCCTGTTAATGCTAAAGTAGAAACTCCTGTTGCTACGATTAATGAATCCATTGCTACAGGACCAATTGCTACTTGGCGTGATGTACCAAAAAAAGCATACATTAATTGAGGCATTAATGCGGCATATAACCCATAAATTGGTGGTAATCCAGCAATAAGTGCATACGCTATACCTTGTGGAATTAACACAATAGCAACCGTTATACCTGCAACTACATCACCTCTTAATTGTGATTTTTTATAGTTAGGCAACCATTCTAGTATCGGTATGAGTTTTTTTAGTAGTTTCATTTTTAAAAGAGCTCTCCTTGGCTACTTCCTTTAATTCTACCTAAATGTTTATAAGCCAAATCGGTTACTTCTCTTCCTCTTGGCGTACGCATGATAAACCCTTGTTGAATTAAAAAAGGTTCATACACTTCTTCTATTGTTTCTGAATTTTCTGCGACAGCTGTAGCTAACGTGGTAATTCCAACTGGACCACCTTTGAACTTATCAATAATCGTAGATAGTATTTTATTATCCATTTCATCTAGCCCATGTGCATCAACATTTAATGCTTTTAGCGCATATCTAGCTATTTCAATAGTAATGGTACCATCTCCCTTTATTTGTGCAAAATCGCGTACTCTACGCAATAATGCATTCGCTATACGTGGTGTTCCCCTACTTCTTCCTGCTATTTCAATAGCAGCTTCCATAGAAATTGGCACTTTTAATATAAAAGCACTTCGTTGAATAATGTTGGTTAGCAGCTCAGTTGAGTAATAGTGTAATCGACTACTGATTCCAAAACGAGCTCTCATTGGTGCTGTAAGTAGTCCTGAACGAGTAGTTGCTCCTACTAAAGTAAACGGTTCTAAATTGATTTGTACTGTACGTGCATTAGGCCCAGATTCAATCATAATATCGATTTTATAATCTTCCATAGCCGAATACAGGTATTCTTCTACTACAGGACTTAATCGATGGATTTCATCTATAAAAAGTACATCTCTTTCATCTAAGTTGGTTAGTAAACCTGCTAAATCTCCTGGTTTATCTAAAACAGGACCTGAGGTAACTTTAATTCCTACTCCCAACTCATTCGCTAAAATGTGTGCTAACGTCGTTTTTCCTAACCCCGGAGGTCCATGAAATAAGGCGTGGTCTAACGCTTCATCACGCTGATTTGCTGCTTCAACAAAAATCTTAAGATTTTCTATCGCTTGATCTTGACCTGTAAAATCATCAAATGACAGTGGACGCAGCTTTTTTTCAACGTCTAACTCTTCATTAGAATAATGTTTGTTTTCAGGGTTTAGGTTTTCGTTCATATAGTTGCAAATATACTTGAAATAAAACGGTTGTTTTGTAATATATGTTACTTAGCTCTTTACTATGCTAAGATACGTATTATAAAGAATTCTTAAGTTTATAAAAATAAAAAGCCTCCCAAAATTGGGAGGCTTTTTATTTTTTACTTTTTATTAAGATGGCTCTTCTCCATCTAATAATGGTACTGTTTGAGGCACGAAATCTTTTCCGTGAACATACTCACCATTTTCATCTGTTTTACTGTAATCGTAAGCCCATCTGTGAACTTCAGGAATTTCTCCTGGCCAGTTTCCATGGATATGCTCTACAGGGGTAGTCCACTCTAATGTATTTGCATTCCAAGGGTTTTGCGTAGCTTTTTGACCTCTATACATAGAGATAAAGAAGTTAGCAATAAAGATTAACTGAGCAGCTCCACCGATAATAGCCATGATAGTCATGAATACGTTAATATCGGCTAAATCGTCAAACATTGGGAAGCTTGTGTTTGTATAGTAACGACGTGGTAAACCAGCTAAACCAATAAAGTGCATTGGGAAGAATACTCCGTAAGCTGTAATAATTGTTAACCAGAAGTGCCAATAACCTAATGTTTTGTTCATCATTCTACCATACATTTTAGGGAACCAGTGATACACACCAGCAAACATTCCTAACAAGGCAGATACCCCCATTACCAAGTGGAAGTGAGCCACTACGAAATAGGTATCGTGAACATTAATATCTAATGCTGAATCTCCTAATACTAATCCTGTTAAACCTCCTGTTACGAATGTAGAAACTAATCCGATAGAGAACATCATAGCTGGGTTTAACTGTAAATTACCTTTCCATAGTGTAGTTACGTAGTTAAACGCTTTTACTGCTGATGGAATTGCTATTAATACTGTTGTAAATGTGAATACAGAACCTAAGAATGGATTCATTCCTGATACGAACATGTGGTGACCCCATACGATTGTAGATAAGAATGCAATTGCCATAATAGATCCAACCATTGCACGGTATCCGAAGATAGGTTTACGTGCGTTAGTAGAAATTACTTCAGAACTAATACCTAATGCTGGTAATAAGATGATATATACCTCAGGGTGACCTAAGAACCAGAATAAGTGTTCAAATAATACTGGTGAACCTCCTTGGTAGTGTAATACTTCTCCAGAAATAAAAATATCTGATAAGTAGAAAGAAGTACCAAAGCTTCTATCAAAAATTAATAATAATGCTGCTGATAATAATACTGGGAATGAAATTACACCAATAATTGCTGTAATGAAGAAAGCCCACATTGTTAACGGCAATCTTGTCATTTTCATTCCTTTGGTACGTAAGTTTAAAACTGTTACGATATAGTTTAATGATCCTAGTAAAGATGAAGCAATGAAAATTGCCATAGATACTAACCATAATGTCATACCTGTACCTGAACCTGGAATTGCTTGTGGTAAGGCAGATAATGGCGGATAAATTGTCCATCCTGCAGATGCTGGTCCTGCTTCCACAAACAGTGAAATAATCATGATTACTGATGATAAAAAGAATAACCAGTATGATACCATATTTAAGAATCCTGAAGCCATATCACGTGCTCCAATTTGTAACGGAATTAAAAGGTTAGAGAAGGTACCACTTAAACCTGCCGTTAATACAAAGAATACCATGATTGTACCGTGTATTGTAACTAACGCTAAGTACATATCTGGGTTCATAATTCCATCTGTTTGATGGTTACCTAAGAACGCTTCAACAATTGAAAACGACGTATCTGGCCATGCAATTTGTAAACGAAACAACATAGACATAAAACCTCCTATGATACCCATAAATATACCTGTAACTAGGTACTGCTTAGAGATCATTTTGTGATCTTGACTAAAGATATATTTAGTTACAAATGTTTCTTTGTGATGATGATCTGACATAATCTTTATATACTTTTAAAAAATATCTTATTTAATTACTTGAGCTAATGTTTTTTGTTCTGACAACCATTTGTTGTATTCCTCTTCTTCTACAACAGTAATTTTCATTTGCATATTGTAGTGAGACGCTCCACAAATTTTATTACATAATAATACATAATCAAACTCATATGGGTCTTCTCCTTTAGCTCTTCTAATTTTGTTAATTCCTTCCGTTTTAGCAACCACTTCTGAATTCTGACGCATTTCAGCAGTTGTATACTTTGGTGTGAAAGCAAATTGAGTAACCATACCTGGAACACAGTTCATTTGCACTCTAAAGTGAGGCATATAAGCAGAGTGTAATACGTCTTGTGAACGGAACTTGAATAATATCTTTTTACCTTTTGGTAAATACAATTCTGTTACTTGCTTATCGTCTTGTGCACTTGGGTCAGACATGTCTACACCCATAGTGTTAATTCCTTTGATAAAGTTTACATTACCAAGACCTAATTGGTTGTCTTCACCTGCATAACGAGCATCCCAACGGAATTGTTGAGAGTAAACCTCAATAACAATTGGGTTTTCATCGTCTCCAACATACATAATATTGTTCCAAGCCCATAAACCGTATCCGATTAACAGTACAATTGTTACTGCAGGAATTGTTGTCCAAATTAACTCTAATTTGTGGCTATCAGCATAAAATAATGCTTTGTTGTTTTTATTTCCTCTGTACTTATAAGTAAAGAAGAAAATTAAAAACTGCATTCCGAACTGAACGATTCCAATTAACCAAAATGTAATATTGAATAAGTTATCGTCATGCTCTCCTTCAACAGAAGCAGCTTCAGGTAACATGATTACATTCATTGCTATTAAGCAATAAATCATCATTGCATAAAGGAATGCTAGGAAAGCTAACGAGTATTTAGCTTGTTTTTCGTTGTCTTCATCTGTAGCAATTACAGAACGGAAATTCATTATACGAGTAATTTGCCAAAAACTTACTCCGATTGCAACTGCTATGAAAATATAAAATAAAGCGAGCATATTATCTAAACTATTTGTTTATTAATTCTTTTTAATTAATGATGATTACTATCTTCTCCTGTGTGTTCGATGTTGTAGTAATGATAGGTTTCACTTTCGTGTAAGTAAGGGTTTCCTTTTGGTACTGGATTAGCTTTAGCAAATGCACTAAACGTAGCAAAGATAAATAATCCTGTAAAGAATAATAATCCGCTTATTTCACCAATTCCGAATCCCCATTGACCACCAACGGTACCTGGCATAATCATTACAAATAAGTCAATATAGTGACCTGCTAAGATTACAACACCACCTAAGATTACAAACCAAGGTCTGCTCTTAAAATCACTGTTGATTAATAATAATACTGGGAAAATAAAGTTCATTACAACCATTGCTAAGAACGGCACCTTGTATTCATTGAAACGTAATAAGAAATATGTTGTTTCTTCTGGCATGTCTGCATACCAAATTAACATGAATTGAGCGAACCATAAGTACGTCCAAAATACTGAGAAACCAAACATAAATTTCGCTAAGTCATGAATATGGCTATCATTTACTAATGGTAATACTCCTTTTGAGCGTAAGTAAATAGTTACCATAGCAATTACTGTTAAAGCAGATACTAAGAAAGTAGCTAATACATACCATCCAAATAAAGTTGAGAACCAGTGTGGGTCGATACTCATAATCCAATCCCATGATGCCATACTTTCAGTAATCATAAAGAATACTAAGAAAATAACTGTAGCATTATAGTTTTTCTTGTGTTGTTTTAAGTCTCCATTATCTTGTGCTAAAGACCACTTTCTGATAATGAAATAGTAAACATTCCATCCTGCTAAGTATACAATACTTCTAATTAACCATCCTGGAGTGTTTAACCACCATTTTTTACCATCTACAATAGCATCGTAGTTTTCACTTGTAGGATCAGTTACTCCTTCTCCCATCCAAGTAAATAAGTGGTTCATGTGCATCGCTGTTAATATTAAGAACGCTAACATGAAAACACTTACGTAATGTATGTTTGAAGAAATAGCTTCCATTACTCTGTGTAATACTACTGACCATCCTGCTTGTGCAACGATTTGAGATCCATAAAAAGCTAAAACTAATAACGTGATTCCTAAAGAGAATAATAAAGCTACATACATTGCAGACCATGGTCTGTTTTGCATTTGGTGTAAAGCGTGCTCTGCGTGAGCATCATGATCTTCACCATGTGCCTCAGCTACTGCATGAGTTTCTTCTTTTACTTCAGTTTGTGCTACTTCTTCCTTAACTTCAGCTTCATTTGCATTAACAACTGTTGAGTCTTGTTCTTGCTCTGCAGTACTAACTGTAGGCTCTTCTACTTGAGTTGCTGTGCTATCCGCTTGAGTTTCTTCAGTAGCTACTTCTTCTACATGCTCTTCTACTTTAGCTTCTTCAGCATGCTCCTCTTCAGTGTGAGTAGCTGTTGCTTCATGACCACCATGGTGAGCATCTTGTTTTGCTAAAATTTCTTTTGCTTCTTCTAATGTTTTAGGTGCTGAAAAGAAACTATAACCTGTTCCTAAAAGTCCTACAGCCATTAAAACAATAGCTAGCATTTTTAATTTTCCTGAAAACTGGTACATATCTTAACTATCTATTATAGACTTATTTTAATTCGCTTCTTAATTTTTCTACGTATTGTACAACTTGCCAACGCTCGTTGTATCTTAACTGTGACGCGTGAGATCCCATTAAGTTTTTACCATACATAATTACGTGGTAAATGTTTCCTGGTGTTAACTCTCTATCGGTATAACTTGGAATACCGTTGAATTTATCTCTTTGAGATAATACTCCGTTTCCGTCTCCTTTTGTACCGTGGCAAGAAGCACAGTAAATATCGTATAACACTTTACCTTTTTCTAAGTTTTCCTCAGTTGTTGGTAATGGGTTTTTTAATTCTGCTTTCGCTTTTTCATATCCTTCATTTGTATCAGGAATATCATAAGCTACTACACCATTTCTACTCACAGTACCTGCCACAGGTAGTTTATTTACCATGTCCTTATTTACGCCTTCAGCACCGTTAGCATCGTAAGGTACAGACACATACATATCTGGCATAAACTGTACTTGTGGTTTGCGTTTATCGTTACAAGAACTTAAGCTTGTTGCTACTACAGCTAAAGCGATAATTATTTTTAAACTCTTCATATCTCTTTATTAGTGCGTTTCTACTACGTTAATTTCTACAGCTCCTGTTGTTTCTAACAATGCTACTAACTCATCTTCGTTTCCATGAACTGGAACTTCCATTAGGAAATGATCATCTGTAGTTCTTGGATCTGGGTTTTCAGCTTCCTTAAATGGCCAAATTCTACTTCTCATATAAAAAGTGATTACCATTAAGTGTGCTGCGAAGAATACTGTTAATTCGAATAAAATTGGCACGAAGGCTGGCATGTTAGCTGCCCAAGAAAAGTTTGGTTTACCACCAATGTCTTGAGGCCAATCAGCAATCATAGTATACCATGTTAACCATACTGCTACTGATAAACCTGTAATACCGTATAAAAAAGCAGTAATAGCTAAACGTGTTGGAGCTAAGCCCATTGCTTTGTCTAATCCGTGAACTGGGAATGGACAAAATACTTCTTCAATATGATGATTTTCTGACTTTACTTTCTTAACGGCATCCATTAAGATATCATCATCATTGTATAATGCGTGAATTACTTTATTAGTGCTCATTGTTCTCTTCTCTTGATTTTTTAAAATTCTCACCTGATGATTTCAAAATAGTCTTAATCTCTGCCGTAGGGATTACTGGGAATGTTCTTGCATATAATAAGAATAATACAAAGAAGAACCCGATAGTTCCTATAAAGATACCTACGTCTACAAACGTTGGTTCAAAACGCCACCATGTAGATGGTAATTGTCCTTTACTTAATACAATTGCGATAATATCAAAACGCTCAAACCACATACCGATATTAATTACAATTGAGATAATGAAAGACCAGATAAAACTTCTTCTAATCTTTTTGATCCATAATAACTGTGGAGTGAAAATGTTACAGATTAATAACGACCAGAATGCCCATCCATAAGCTCCTGCTTCAGCACCAAACGATAAGTATGTATAGTTTTCATAAGGAGAACCTGTATACCATGCTATGAAGAATTCAGTTGCATAAGCTACAGCTACAATACCACCTGTTAAAATAATTACGATGTTCATATACTCTACGTGTAAACGCGTAATATATGCTTCCATGTTCGTAACCTTACGCATAATACCTAATAAGGTTTGTACCATTGCGAATCCTGAGAAGATCGCCCCTGCTACGAAGTAAGGAGGGAAAATTGTTGAGTGCCATCCTGGGTTGATAGAAGTAGCGAAGTCCATCGATACAATTGTGTGTACAGAAAGTACTAATGGAGTTGCTAAACCTGCTAATACTAACGACACTTCTTCAAAACGTTGCCAGTCTTTAGCTCTACCAGACCATCCGAAAGATAATAATGCATAAATTTTCTTTTGGAAAGGTTTTACAGCTCTATCACGAATCGTTGCAAAATCAGGTAATAAACCAGTCCACCAGAAAACTAATGATACCGATAAATACGTAGAAATCGCGAATACATCCCATAATAATGGCGAGTTAAAGTTAACCCATAATGATCCGAATTGGTTAGGAATTGGTAATACCCAGTATCCGTTCCATGGACGTCCCATGTGAATAATTGGGAACAATCCTGCTTGGAATACCGCAAAAATTGTCATCGCTTCTGCAGAACGGTTAATTGCCATTCTCCATTTTTGACGGAATAATAATAATACGGCAGAGATAAGTGTACCGGCGTGACCAATACCTACCCACCATACGAAGTTGGTAATATCCCATGCCCAACCGATGTTTTTACTTAATCCCCAAACACCAATACCTGTTCCTACGGTGTAGAAGATACATCCAAATCCCCATAACATTGCTGCTAAAGAGATATAGAATGCTATATACCAATTTTTGTTTGCTTTCCCTTCAATAGGTCTAGCAATATCTTCAGTAATATCATGGTAACTCTTGTCACCAAGTATTAAAGGTTCTCTATAAGATGATTCGTAATGAGACGACATAAATCTATATACTTATTAATTTTACTATTAAGCTTCGTTTGTATTTCTTACTTTCACTTGATACACTACGTTTGGTTTTGTACCAATATAATCTAACACGTGGAAAGCTCTTTTATCTTCTTTTAATGCTGTAACTGTATCTTCAGAATTGTTTATATCTCCAAACACCATAGCTCCAGTAGAACAAGCAGATGAACATGCTGTTTCAAACTCATCTTTGTTAACAGCTCTACCTTCTTTCTTAGCCTTTAAGATAGTAGCTTGTGTCATTTGAATACACATAGAACATTTTTCCATAACTCCACGAGAACGAACTACTACGTCTGGGTTTAATACCATTTTTCCATACTCGTTGTTCATATTAAAGTCAAACTCGTTGTTTTCAGCGTAGTTAAACCAGTTGAAACGACGAACTCTATATGGACAGTTGTTTGCACAGTAACGAGTACCTACACAACGGTTATATGCCATTTGGTTTTGACCTTGACGACCGTGAGATGTTGCTGCTACCGGACATACTGTTTCACATGGTGCGTGGTTACAGTGCTGACACATCATTGGTTGGAAAGCAACCTGTGGGTTTTCAGCTGGATTTTCTAAAGCATCAAATAAATCTCCTTTGCTTAATTCTAATACTTTTTCAGTATATCTTCTTTCAACTTCTTGGTTCGCTAAGTTAGGGTTCTGAGCTTTGAACTCTTCTAACGTCATTGTTGCTTCGTGTTGCTTATCTACAACAGTTGAAGAATAATAACGGTCAATACGTAACCAAGCCATATCTCTACCTACCCTCATCTCATCTTTACCAACAACAGGCACGTTGTTTTCTGCGTGACATGCAATAACACAAGCCCCACATCCTGTACAAGATGTTAAGTCGATAGATAAGTTGAAATGGTGTCCTAAACTTCTATCATGCTCATCCCATAAGTCGATTTTACTTCCCTCAACTTCTTGGTGATCGTAAGAAACCATAAATGGTTTGTTCCATGTATGTTTAGGATCTAAACTCTTATCGTTTACTTCTTTTAAAGTAGCTTCTTTTAAGATATCATGACGACCAGCTAAAGTGCTTTGTACTTGCATACAAGCAAACTTGTGCCATCCTGAAGCTTTTTCAATAGAAACGTTGAATTGTACGTTATTTCCGTTTTGATAGAAAGGATATGCGTTGATACCTACTTGCATCTCTGGCTTTAATCCTTGAGTTCTACCATAACCTAATGCTAAACCAACTGATCCTTTAGCTTGACCTGGTTGAATTATTACTGGAATTTTGTTAATTGTAACTCCATTAACCGTTACATTAGCATAGTTACCGTTAATTGCTCCATTATCTTTTACTGGGTTTTCAAAACCTAATTCTTTAGCATCTGCCATAGAAACGGTTAAGTAGTTATCCCAAGAAGCACGGGTAAGAGGATCTGGTAACTCTTGTAACCAAGGGTTGTTGGCTTGCTTCCCGTCTCCTAATGCAGTTGATGAATATAAGTTTAATTCAAATCCTGAAGCACTGTTAGCTAACTTTACTAATCCTACTGCTGCTGCATTTACATCTGTAGTAGATTCAAAAGCAACATCTTCAGTAATAGTTGTAGCTTTAAAGAAACCATCATGTAATGCTTGATTCCAAGAAGCTCCTCCTAAAACATTAGTACTCCAAAACTCTTTTAAAGTATCATAGTAATTTACTGTACTACCTGACCACTTTAATAAAACATCTTGTAACTGACGTGTATTAAATAATGGTTGAATAGTAGGCTGCATTAAACTATAAACACCTTCTTTAGCCATAACATCTCCCCAACTCTCTAAGTTGTGAGGTGCTGGCAATGTATATTGTGTAGCATTAGCTGTTGCATCATTCTGAGTAGATAAGGCAACAGATAATTTTAAGTTTTTAATTCCTTCTGCAAAATCAGCTGCATTTGCTAAAGAATAAACTGGGTTTACGTTATACGTAACTAAACCTTTTACTTTTCCTGCTTTAATATCTGCTACTAATTGTGCAACTTCAGTATCGTTACCTTGGCGAGTTAAGTTTACCGCTTTTGTATCGATTACTTCACTGTTTAATGCGTTGTTAATTGCTAAGGCAATTAATTGTGCATTTTTATCATTTAATCCAGTAACTACAACTCCCTTTGAACCTGCTTTTTTAAGATCGTTAGCTAATTGCTTAACCTCTGCATCAAAAGCGGTTGCTTTAGAAGGAAGAGAACTTCCTGTTACTGCATTGTATAAATTGATTAAAGCGAAAATTTGTTCAGATGGCTTAGCTACAATTCTTTTATCGGCATTTGCTCCCGCTAAAGACATGTTAGCTTCTATTTGAACATGGTATGACATTTCACCTGTTGCTACTCTACGACCTTCTGCATAAGACTTTTCGTATCCGCCTTGCCAATCACCAATAAAATCTGCCCCTATGGACGCGATTACTCCTGCTTTACTAAAATCGTAGTCTGGTAAAGCTCTCTTACCATACATAGCTTCAAAAGCATCAGCTGTAGCACTTTCAGAAATTGCATCATATACTACGTGCTTAACATTTGGATAAGCTGCGATAAAATCAGCAATAACTTTATCAGTAGAAGGACTCGCTAAAGTTCCTGTTAATAACACTACTGGTTCGTTAGCGTTCTTTAACTCGTTTAATTTAGCCACGATTTCTTTATCCGCATCAGCCCAAGAGATTTCAGTTTCACCTTTTCTTGGTTCTCTTAATCTTAATTTACCATCATACAATGATAAAACCGATGCTTGCGTACGTGCGCTAGTTACACCTCCTGCCTCTTTATTAGGCATGATTTGAATTGGACGCCCTTCACGTGTTTTAACTAATACGTTTGCGAAATCAAAACCATCTGCTATTGTAGTTGCGTACCAATCAGCAACACCTACTACGATATTATTAGGTTGCACTACATAAGGAATTGATTTTCTTACTGGACCTTCACAAGCTGCTAAAGAAGCTGCTGCAGTGGTAAATCCAACATATTTCAAGAAATCTCTACGTGATGTTGATGAAGTTTCTAAGGTTTCTTTATCGCCTAAAAACTCATCTGTAGGGATATCTTGTACAAACTCATTATTACGTAGCGTTTCAACAATAGAACTTCCTTTAAGTTCCTCAACACTTTGCCAGTATTTTTTGTCTGAAGCCATTTATATATGTGTTTTTCTACTTTCTAATTTGATTAATAGTGGCACTTACCACACTCTTTTCCTCCTAATTGTGCAATTGTTACTTGCTCAACACCGTACTTTTTAGCTAATTCTTCGTGAATTTTAGCATAGTATTCATTACCTTTTAAGTCTACCTTAGTATCCTTATGACAGTCGATACACCAACCCATTGTTAATGGAGAATATTGATACACTTCTTCCATTTCTTCTACTGGCCCGTGACATTTTTGACAAGCAACCCCACCTACTGTTACGTGTTGTGAGTGGTTAAAATATGCAAAATCTGGTAAATCATGAACTCTAACCCATTTTATTGGCTTAGTATTACCTGTGTATTCTAATTTTTCTGGATCCCAACCAGCAGCTTCGTAAATCTTAGCGATTTCTTTATCTAAGTCCGATTTTACTAACGTATGGTCATCCATTACTACTTTAGTATCTTCTGCTACTTCAGAAATATTCTTATGACAGTTCATACAAACATTTACAGATGGTATACCCGAATGCTTACTATGTTTTGCTGCAGAGTGACAGTATTGACAATCTATCTTATTATCTCCTGCGTGAATTTTATGCGAGAATGCAATTGGCTGAATTGGTTGATACCCTGTATCAACACCTACTTTAAACAACGTACCGAATAAGAAGTATGCAGCTATTAAAGCTCCAAAAATTACCGTTAACACTTTTAAGAATGTATTACGCTTAACACCCTCCCATAATTCAGCAGTCTGCCCCATTAAACCTGGCGTTTTTGGAGCTCCTTTTAACTCACTAATAGTTTTTAATAAACTACCAATGATTAAAAACGCTACAACAATTGCCGCTGCTAATATATAAATCAACCATTGAGGAGCTTGATCTCCTTGAGCTTGCACCGCAGTAGCATCACCTCCTGCAGCAGCTTTTTTCACCTCACCTACAGTTGTATAATACAAAATATCATCAATATTTTGATCAGTTAACTGAGGAAAAGCCGTCATGTTAGACCCATTGTATTCTTCAAAAATCGCAATAGCATCTTTATCTCCAGTAGCTCTTAAAGCAGCATTATCTTTAATCCATGCTTTTAACCACTCATTAGTCCTTTTCTCTTCAATACTACCTAAAGCAGGCCCTACAAGTTTTTTATCTAACTTGTGACACGAAGCACATAAAGACTTAAATAATTTCTTCCCTTCTTTTTGACGCGCTTCGTCTATATCTTGCGAGAACGCCGAAAAACTTACTAAGAAAACTAAAAAGAAAGCTAAACTCTTTGCTAGAGTTTTGGTTAACCGACTGTGATGATTCACACTTTTCATACTATAAAATATAAGTTTTGTATCTATTTTGGTACAATTTTTTCTGTTACACTAATTTTAAAATTAGCACACGGAAAGTTGCACAAAAGTACTACTTCTGTCTAAATTGTGAAATGTTAAGAGAATCCTAATCTGTAATTTATAACAATTCTAAATAACTAGCGTTAACAATGTATTAACTCACAAGTCATTACTTTTGTAAAAAGATTCATCAAAATGAAAAAACATAGCTTAATTATTACTTTTATACTTCTATTCTCAGCGGGTGTTTTTAGTGTTAACGCACAATCAAAATACACTGATAACAAAAACATTAACTCTTTAATAGAGAAAAAGAGAGCTTACAACAAGCACAACGGAACTGGTTACAGAATCCAACTATATTATGGACTTGAAAGACGCGCTAGAAGCATACGCAATAGGTTCAAAGTTGAATACCCTGATATTTACACCAAACTAACGTACGAAGAACCTAACTGGAAAATACAAGTAGGAAATTACAAAACACGCTTACATGCTGATAGGGCTTTAAATGAAATCCGAGAAAAATTCTCTGGCGCCATTGTAGTACCTATGTAATTAAAAATATTTTACCACATAAAAAAAGAGTAATCGAACAAACGATTACTCTTTTTTATTTACTGGCTAATTAATTATTAATAAGCCCTCTTATCATTTCCTTCATAAAAATTGATAAATGCTTGATTTACCACCCTGTGACCTCCATCAGTAGGATAATCTCCAGTAAAATACCAATCTCCTAAATTGTCTGGACAAGCTTTATGTAAACCACTTACTGGCTGAAAAATCACCTCGACATCAGCTTTTATCTCTGCAGTTTTTAACATTTGTGCAATCTTTTCAGAAACTTCTTCATCAGTAAACGGAGCATAAATTTCCTTAACGTAGTTTATCACATCTTTATCTTCACTGTTTTCTTGTTGCTTACATTTTTGATACACTTCATCAACAATATGATACTGATTTGTTTCTTTTAACAATTCCAACGCAGCTTTAAAAGCAATAAAATCGTTAATCTTAGCCATATCAATACCATAACAATCTGGATAACGTATTTGAGGCGCAGAAGAAACTACTACTATTTTCTTAGGATTCAATCGGTCCAAGATTTTAATAATACTTTTCTTCAAGGTAGTACCTCTTACGATACTATCATCAATAATTACTAAGTTATCGGTTGGTTTTACAACTCCGTAAGTAATATCGTATACGTGCGCTACTAAATCATCACGACTACTATCATCTGTAATAAAAGTACGTAGTTTTGCATCTTTAATAGCTATCTTTTCAAAACGTGGTCGTTTAGAAAGAATCTCCGTTACCTTTTCTTTTGATAATTTTCCTCCACCTGCTAAAATAGCATCTGTTTTCTGTTGATTTAACACATCTTCTGCTGCTTCCATCATTCCAAAAAATGATGTTTCTGCCGTATTTGGTATGTAAGAAAACACTGAATTTTCTATATCACTATCAATAGATTTTAAAACTTCAGGAAACACATATTTCCCTAAGTTTTTACGTTCTTCATAAATTGATGCATCACTACCTCTTGAGAAATAAATACGCTCAAACGAACATGCTTTTTTAGGACGTTGCTCTAAAATTGGCGACATGCTTGTTTGACCATTTTTCTTAATAATTAACGCATGACCTCTTTCAATTTCTTTTATTGAATCGATATCTACATTAAAAGCTGTTTGAATAACTGGACGCTCAGAAGCAACCACAACTACTTCATCGTCTTCATAAAAAAAAGCTGGACGAATAGCTGATGGGTCTCTCAACACAAACGCATCTCCGTGTCCTAACATACCTGCCATAGCATAACCCCCGTCCCAGTTTTTAGCCGAACGTTTTAAAATACGTTGAATATCTAAATGTTCTTCTATATAAGGAGAAGCATCCTTTTTATTAAATCCTTCTTCTTTAGCTTTCAAATATAAATCTGAAACTTCCGACTGCAAGAAGTGTCCTATTTTTTCTAAAATTGTTACAGTATCAGTAGACTCTTTAGGGTGTTGACCTAATTCAATTAAATCATTTAACAAATGTTTAGAATTAGTCATATTAAAATTACCAGCAACAATTAAGCTTTGATGTTTCCAGTTGCTTTGGCGTAAAAAAGGATGCACACTCTCTATAGAGTTTTTACCAAAAGTACCGTAGCGAACGTGCCCTAAAAATAAGTTTCCAATGTAAGGTACATTTTCTTCTTGCCAATTCACATCATCAACCTTATCTGGATTCTCTTCAAAAACTCCATTGATTCTATGATTAATTTTCCCAAAGATATCCTGGATTGGTTGTGATTGGTTGGAACGGATTCTACTTATATATCTTGTTCCAGGCTCTACATTAAATTTTATACTTGCTAATCCAGCACCGTCTTGCCCCCGGTTGTGCTGTTTCTCCATTAACAGGTACATTTTATTTACACCATAAAACGCGGTACCGTATTTGTCTTTATAGTATTGTAATGGCTTCTTTAAACGAACCATTGCAATTCCGCATTCGTGTTTAATAGCGTCACTCATTTAATTTCAAGTATTTAGTTGTGTTGTAGTTTTGTGTGTTGTATAAAAAAATCCGCAGCAAAAAGCGCGGATTTATAGTTTATGATAATGCTATATCAAATTGTGTTAATTCTTTAAACGCTTTTAAACGCGCTTGTACCTCTTCGCTAGTTAATGCCTCCATACGCTGTGTTCCGAATTTTTCAACACAGAACGATGCTAAGTTAGATCCATATATAATTGCACTCTTCATATTTTCGAATGAAATATCTTCGGTTTTAGCTAAATACCCGCAGAAACCTCCTGCAAATGTATCTCCAGCTCCTGTTGGGTCGAATACCTCTGCTAATGGCAATGCTGGTGCAAAGAACATATTTCCTTCATTGAATAATAAAGCTCCATGTTCCCCTTTTTTAATTACCACGTATTTTGGCCCCATTTCATGAATTTTCTTTGCTGCATTTACCAAAGAATATTCTCCACTTAACTGACGTGCTTCCTCGTCGTTAATTGTAATAACATCTACACGTTTTAAAACCTCGTGTAAATCGTTTAATGCTATATCCATCCAAAAGTTCATAGTATCTAATACTACTAACTTAGGTCTTTCATTCATTTGGTCTAAAACAGATGCTTGAGTTAACGGATGTAAATTACCTAACATTACAATCGGCGCATCTTTAAACGACTCTGGAACTACTGGTTGAAAATGCTCTAATACATTTAGTTCAGTCACTAAAGTATCACGAGAGTTCATATCATTATGATACTTTCCACTCCAAAAGAATGTTTTTCCCTCTTTTACAATCTCCACTCCATCTGTATTAATTCCTTTTTCGTTCATCATATCTAAGTATGATTGCGGAAAATCTCCTCCAACTACAGAAACCACTCCTGTTTGTACTCCAAACTGTGAAGCTGCTAATCCTACAAATGTTCCTGATCCTCCTAAGATTTTATCAGTTTTTCCAAATGGTGTTTCTATAGCGTCAAATGCTACTGTTCCTACTGCTAATAATTTACTCATAACTCTACTTAAAATTTCTTCAACTGAAGAAATGCATTTATTTCATTAAGTCTCTATAAATCACTAAGACTTAAATTTTTACTAATTATACTCATTAAGACTTAAACTCTCATGTTAACTGCCTTTTTTGTCGTAATTTTGCGTCTTTAATTAAAAACGGTCTTTTTGACTTTGCAAAAATAGTTTTAAAAAATGACTATCAAAGAAATACAAGAAGAAATTATTGACGAGTTTTCAATGTTTGAAGACTGGATGGAGCGTTATGAGTACATTATTGAGTTAGGTAAATCGCTGCCGTTAATAGATGAAGCATACAAACTGGATCAAAATCTAATTAAAGGATGTCAATCGAAAGTATGGTTGCATTCTGAGTTAAAAGGTGACACTATTGAGTTTACTGCCGATAGTGATGCTATTTTAACAAAAGGAATTGTGGCTTTATTATTGAGGGTATTTTCTGACCAAACACCTAAGGCAATTTTAGATGCAGATACTGACTTTATTGATGAAATTGGTTTAAAAGAACATTTAAGCCCTACGCGTGCTAATGGATTAGTATCAATGGTAAAGCAAATAAAGATGTATGCAATTGCTCAACAAAGCAAATTAGCGAATTAAAGAAGTTTAGAATTATGACTGAAGATAAATTAGAAGAATTAGGAGATAAAATCGTTCGTGTATTAAAAACAATTTTCGATCCAGAAATACCTGTTGATATATATGAGCTAGGATTAATTTATGATGTTTTCATATCAGAAGAGAATGATGCCAAAATATTAATGACATTAACTTCTCCTAACTGTCCTGTTGCTGAAACTTTACCTGTTGAAGTAGAAGAAAAAGTAAAAACTTTAAAGGAGATTAATAACTGTGAGGTTGAAATTACTTTCGATCCCACTTGGACTCAAGACATGATGAGTGAAGAAGCAAAATTAGAATTAGGAATGCTATAAGACTGATGGTATAACAACCAAAACACAAAGCATACAACTTTAAACTTTTCAACTAAAAGTATGTCAGAAGAAATTATAAATAGAGTTGCTAATAGCAAGCTTACTACAATAGATTTAGAAGATTTTTATCCTAAAGGTAATCGTGTAGTGTTTGATATTAAAAACTGGTTATTTGAAGAATTGATTCTTCGTGAAAAAGATTTTAGAGAGTCTGTAAAAAACCATGACTGGACTCAATACCAAGACAGTTATGTTTCTTTAACTTGTTCTACTGATGCTATTATTCCTTCATGGGCTTATCTTTTACTGACCACTGAACTTACCCCTTTTGCTAAAAAGATTGTTGTTGGCGACTTAACATTATTAGAAACTGTAGTATATCAAGAAATAATTCAACAGTTAGACACTTCCGAATATAAAGATAAGCCTGTAATAATAAAAGGATGTGCAAATAAGCCTATACCACCATCAGCATATACCCTATTAATTGAAAAAATTAAACCTATAGCTAAAACCATTATGTTTGGTGAAGCTTGTTCAACTGTTCCACTTTATAAGAGAAAAAAGTAATTTGATTTATAAACTCCTTAACTTACTACCTATAAATGAGAAAACTCTTTTTACTTCTATTTGTATGTTATTCTTTTTCTGTATTTCCCCAAAGAACTAAAAAAGATAGTATTTCAACATTAAAATTAATTAGTGCTCCTGCAGAAGTTAACTATAGCTCTACAATCATAAAACGATTCCTTACTCCTGAAGTATTGGTAAAAAAGAACCCACCAAAAAAATGGATGGTTACAGGAAAATATACTTTTTTATTCAACCAATCATCTTTTGCTAATTGGTCTGCAGGAGGAAACAATACGGTTGCAGGAAACATGACGCTTGGTTATGATTTCAACTACAAAAAAAAGAAATGGAACTGGGATAATAAAGTTATATCTGCTTACGGTTTAAGTTATGTTGACGGTCAAGGAATGAGAAAAACAGAAGACCAATTTGAATACAACTCTTTATTAGGTTTAAAAGCCTCTAAGCTTTGGTTCTTCTCATTTTTTAGCAATTTTAAAACGCAGTTTTCTAGAGGGTATGACTACAAGCAAGAACCAAAATTAGCTGTTTCTGACTTTTTCTCTCCTGCTTATTGGAGTTTTGGTCCCGGTATGCTTTGGAAACGAAATGACGATGCTAGGATAAACATCGCACCAGCTACAGCACGATATACATTTGTTTCTAATCAATTTTCAGGAAAATATGGTGTTGAAGAAGGTAAAACCTCAAAATTAGGGCTAGGTTTTAACCTTTCTGCTTACTACAAGAAAGAAATTATGAAAGATGTAACAATGGAAAATATTCTTGCCGTATATTCTGACTACCTTAACAACCCTCAAAATATCGACATAGATTATCAATTAAACTTTTTTGTGAAGATTAACAAAAACCTTTCAACAAACCTTAGTTTACATACTATTATTGATGATGACGCCTCTAGTAAAGTACAGTTTAAAGAAGTTTTTGGACTTGGATTAAATTATATTTTTCATAAAACGTGACTTTTAATCAATAACTTTGTCTAAGCTTTTTGTAAGGCGTACATTCGCGCCTTCAAAAAAATAAATTAAAATTTATCCAAATGAAAAAATTATTAGCAATCGCTGTTTTATTTAGTGCTTTAACAGCCAATGCCCAAGAAAAAAAAGATGAACCTAAAGAAGGATGGAAACGAAGTGGAAACATTTCTTTCCTATTCAATCAATCTGCTTTTAATAACTGGTTAGCCGGAGGTACAAACAACATTTCTGGTACTATTGGTTTAAACTACGATTTTAACTACACAAAAGGTGATTGGACTTGGGACAATAAATTAATTGCTTCTTACGGTTTAACAAAACTAAAAGGAGAAGAAATGAAAAAAACAGATGACCGTTTAGAGTTGAACTCTTTAGTAGGTAAAAAAGCTGGTGGGAACTGGTACTATTCTGCTTTTTTCAACTTTAAAACACAAATGTCATCAACTGATGTGAATGGTATTCAAACTTCGCACTTCTTTTCTCCTGCATACTTTCAATTTGGACCTGGTATGTTATGGAAAAAACACGATAACTTAAAAGTTAACATTGCCCCTGCAACTTCTAAATTAATAGTAATGCACGGACATTTAACCGAAATGGGAGATGCTTTTGGTGTTGCACAAGGAGAAACTACTCGTTATGAGTTAGGGGCTGCTTTAAACGCTTATTACAAGTTAGATGTAATGAAAAACGTTTCGGTAGAAAATATTTTAAACCTTTATAGCAACTACTTAGAAGATTTTCAAAATGTGGATATTGATTATACTGTTAATGTAGTGATGAAAGTTAACAAGTATTTATCTGCGAACCTTTCTATGCAAGCAATTTACGATGATAATGCTTTTGAAGGATTTCAAACAAGAGAGGTATTTGGTTTAGGTATTAATTACGGTTTTTAAAAACATTACTAAACACATATTCAAAACCTCAAGAAGTTCTTCTTGAGGTTTTCTTTTTTATGTATTTTAGCTTAAAATTTTAACGAATGACACTTTTAATTGTTTACGCAACTTTATCTATATTTTTCTCCTTTTTATGCTCCATACTTGAAGCTGTTTTATTAAGTGTAACACCCACTTTTGTTAATGTTAAAAAGAAAGAAGGTAAAGCGTACGCTGACGGTTTAGAAACCTTAAAAAAAGATGTAGATAAACCCCTTATAGCCATCCTTACTGTTAATACTATTGCACACACTGTAGGAGCTATTTTAGTAGGTGCCCAGGCAAAAAAAATATTTAGTGATGACGGCAATGGTGTTTTTATCGTTTCAGCTGTAATGACAATCTTAATTTTAGTAGCTTCAGAGATCATTCCTAAGACTATCGGAGCAACCTACTGGAAATCTTTAGCTGGCTTTTCAACAAAAGCTTTAAACATCTTAATCTTTATCTGCAAATACACTGGTATTATATGGGTACTTCAACTTTTTACCAAAATATTTGGAAAAGGAGCCCATGGTGAGAGTGTACTAAGCAGAGAAGATTTTACTGCAATGACTGACATTGCTGAACAAGAAGGAGTTTTTCATGAAAGTGAAGGAAAGGTGATTAGAAATATGCTAAACTTTAAACAAGTACAAGCAAAGCATATCATGACTCCCCGTACAGTTCTTACTACTGCTGATGAAAACCAAAGCATTGAAGCTTTTTTTAATGAAAATAGACCTTTGCGTTTTTCTAGAATACCTGTGTATGCTGAAAACCCAGATAATATAACAGGTTATGTTTTAAAAGATCAGTTATTACTTTCCTTGGTTGACAACAAAGGAAATGAGCCTTTAAAAACAATTAAACGTGAAATTATAATAGCTAGTAGAGAGTTATCTATTCCTAATTTATTTGAACGATTAATTGAGCAAAGAGAACACTTAGCGTTAGTTGTTGATGAGTATGGAGCGGTTAGTGGATTAGTAACCCAAGAAGACGTTATAGAAACACTTTTAGGCTATGAAATTATGGATGAAAGTGATAGCGTAGCCAATCTTCAAACTTTAGCTAGAAAGAGCTGGGAACAGCGCGCTAAGCGATTAGGAATTATTAATGATGATAGTGAAAATGAATAACTCATTTTATCTTAAATAAAAATAGGCGTGAATTATAAATTCACGCCTATTTTATTTTATATAACTAAATTAATTAGTCATTAATTGTCCAAGAAACATAGTACATAGAACCGATGAATCCTGAACCAGGAGCTCCCATATATTCGTTACCTGTTAAATTAGTTCCTCCAATTTTAAATCTAGATTTAAGTGAAGGTACTCTATAATTTATTTGTGCATCTAATACTGTTCTTTCAGATACCATATCATCTAAGAAACTCGACTGCCATAAAAACTCATCTTGCCATCTTACATTCACATTAAATCCGAAGTTGTTAAATAAATTCGGGTTACCAAACATTACTTTTACTTGATGCTCTGGTGTATTAAACCCTGGTTTAAAACCTGAATCTTCACTTTGATCAAAAACTAGTTTTGAATACGTATAATTTGCTCCTAAATTAAATGTCTTAAACACTTTAGTATTTAACCCTACTCCTACACCATACGAATCTACATTAGCTGGTGTATTTGTGTTAAGTACAAACGATGTATAGTCTCCATTATCAATTGCTGCATTAGCTAAAGCGTTTGGTGTTCCATCTGCTTCTAAACCTCCATAATTAGCTACAATAACATCTTTAAAAGCTACAAAATCGTTATACTGGTTGTAATAACCATTAATATCTAATTCTAAAATGTTTCTACTATTTAAATCAATAATACTTCTATACCCTACTTCATAAGAAGTTACTTTTTCTGGCTTAATTGGGTTTACATGAAGCTTAACTCTGTTATCTTCTCCTGCCAATGCGTTGTCAAAAACGTTTCTACCAGTAATTGTATTGGTAGTACCATCTTGATTCATTGCTATTGTAGAAAAACGGTCTAAGTTTTCTTCTGAAGTTCCTAAAATATAATTACTTGGTCCTGAACGTAATCCGAAGTATTGCTCTAAAGTACTTGGATTTCTAAACCCTGTTTGATAAGAAGCTCTTAAAATATGGTTTTTTGAGTCTCCTAAAGAATAGTTTAATGCTACCCTTGGCGAGAAGTTTCCTTCGAAGTTTTTAGATTTATCATAACGAACAGATCCTGTAAACTTTAATCTATCCTCTAAAAATTTCTTTTGAATTTGAGAGTAAACCCCAAACATATCAAACTCAATATTATCGTTTTCATCGGTAAATAATGTTCCGTTTGAGTTAATATCATACTTACGATAAGAACCTCCTACTTGAATTTCTCCCCAACGAATAATATCTTTAAAGTTATAGTTGGCATCAAAATGGTAAAAAGAAGTTTCATCTTTTATACCAGCTCCTCCTTTGTTTATTGGAGTATTAATTACTTCTTCTAATGCTGTTTTAAATTCGGCTGATCCTGGTACAAATCTATTTCTGTTAGCATATCTTCTTGCATCTGCATCGTTAAAAGCAGTGTAATTTTGATCGTTAATTACTCCTGAATACATGTCTATGTATTCTTTATACCAGTTTTGCGTCGGATTGTACTTTTCATTTAAGGCAATTGCAGCAAATCGTAAATCGTGAGTTTTTCCTGAATCGTTTCCAGTATAGTATCCTCTTGCATAGAAATTCTTCCCTTTTAATTCTAATTTATACTGCTCGATAAAATATCCTTTTTGAGAGAATCTGTTGGATCCTTGGTAAGTATTGTCTCCACGAGAAAAACGAGAATTTAAAATAATTTCGAACGCATCATTAGCCCATGGTCTGATATGAATAGATCCGTCAAATTTTAAGTTATAACCATCATAATTTGTTAAATCTTTTTCGTCATACCCTGTTCTACTTACATTTCCAATACCTGGAATAGCCACTGAAAAATCATCTCCATACACATTTACTCCATCGTAATCTGTATTGGTATCTCTATCTCCATCAATTGCTACACCACCAATTCCTGTAGTATTTCTAGTATCATCAGCATGCCACTCTTCTGCAGAAAAGTAAGTTAGGTTTACTTTTGCAGCTAAATAGTTATTAAATTTATATGCCATACGTGCACCTACATCGTAAAAAGCATTATTCCCTGCTGCTTCTTGCGACATGTTTCCTGTTTTAATATACGTGCTAATACCTGCATCATCAAAAGGGTTTCTACTTTTCATTAACAAAATACCGTTAAAGGCGTTTGCCCCATATAAAGCAGAAGATGCTCCTGGAAGAATTTCAACATTTTTTACATCTAAATCTGAAAGCCCCATAATATTTCCTGCTGAGAAATTTAATGCAGGAATTGATGTTTCTACCCCGTCTACTAACTGTACAAATCGAGTGTTATCGAAAGTAGAAAAACCACGTGAGTTAACAGATTTGAATCCGTAGTTTGCTTCACGCGACTCGATTCCTTTTAAGTTTGTTAATCCGTCATAAAACGAGATAGAAGTATTTCTTTTAACATCAACAATCCCCATTCTTTCAATGGTTACTGGCGATTCAATAACTCGTTCAGGAGACCTTGATGCAGAAATTACAACTTCTTCTAATGCGATGTTTTCTTTCAAAATTACATTTATTTCTTGATCTTGAGATACAACTTCAATGATTTCTGTTTTGTATCCAAAAGCTGAAACTTGGATTGTTACAGGATAGTTTGATGCTGATTTTAAAATAAAACTTCCCTCGAAATCTGAAATTGTTCTATCATTTCCTGAAATAATTACAGCATTAGAAAAAGGCTCTAAATATTCATCATAAACTTTTCCATTTATAGTCGTTTGTCCGTATACAGATACAGCACAAACTACTAAAAATATAGATAGTAGTTTTTTAAACATAATGTTTATTTTAATTAGTTTTTGTAAATTATTATTGATTTATTTACTCATCTAGAGCAAACATGATTGGGAATCCGTATTTAACTGAAGCGTTATCTCCTTGTTTTTTTCCAGGGATAAATTGAGGTAATTGAGATACAACTCGAACCGCTTCGTTATTTAATAACTCTCCGCCCTTAGGCCCTAAGGTTTTGATGTTTTTAACCTGTCCGTTTTTATCAATAATAAAACGAACCCAAACCTCGCCTTGAACAGATTCTTTTACCGCCTGACTAGGGTATCTGAAGTGTTTTTGAATATGTTTTACCATTTCAACATTAAAACAATCTAATCGTTCTCCTTTTTTAGCTTTTTTACAAGCTGTAAAAAGAGGGATTTTATCTACAGTACTAAATTTCTCAGCATTTTTTATTTCTTCTGCTGATAATTTACTGGTAATATCTTCGATGTTATTTTTTATTGTTAATGGCTGAGAAATTTCTGCAAGTTGATTTGTGTTTTCAACTTCAGCTGTTCCTACACTAGACAACTCTGAACCTGAAGAAACAGCTTTCTTTTTAAACACTTCTCTTTTTTTCAAGTATCTTCTGTTTGCTGAAACCTTAACAGAGATTTGACGCGTACCTTTATTGTCTTTACTTTTAGGCTCAATGGTACATTTAGTAATACTATTTAGGTCTAAAGTTTCTTCTGGAGTTTCACAAACCTCACGTTGAGACATTACATTTGTAGTATACAAACAAACTAAAAATATAAATAAAATTACTTTTTTCACACTTAAGGGTTTTAACAATCTCTAAGTCAATTGATTAATTGACTAAATATTTCAGCGCGCAAAATTACTCTTTTTTTGTGAAAAATTAAATTTTTTAGCAGTTAATCTACACCGGTGTTTAATGTAAAGCTCATTGGAAAACTATAGGATACTTTTGAAGGCGAACCAGCTTGTTTTCCTGGTTTAAAATTCGGGAGCAACAACACAATTCTTTCTGCTTCTTGTTTCAAGATTTCATGCACTCCTTCACCTTCTGTTTTTATACTTGTTACCTTACCTGTTTCGTCAATTATAAAACTTACCTGCACGCTTCCTTCTATCCCTTCATCTAAAGCTTTTACTGGATAAACTAAATTATTAAGTATATGCTGTTGCATTTCGTAGTTAAAACAATCTGTTTTATCTATTGAATCATCTGCACACGATAAAAACATTGGTATTTCTTCAACTACATCAAAAGAAATCCCCTTACTTTCTACAGTTCTAAAAATTGGGGCAGGATTGCTTAAACGAGCTAGTTTTAAATTATTAATTGCATTGAAAGTATGCATTTCTTTCGCTTTTAAGTCTTCTGCTAAGCGAGTAACTTTTTCAAAATAAACACGCTTTTTTAAATATCTTCTACTAGTAACTGTGGTAACCATTGTAGAAGCTTCATCATTACTGTCATCATGCTTTTCAATCAAACATTTATCTACAGTATTAATATCTTGTATTTTATGATCTTGAGATGTACATTTTTCTTGTGCATTTAATAAATGCGTACTATACAAAATAGCTAACAAGAATATTATTATTTTTTTCATCACAATCTGTTTTGTTAAAACACGGTAACCCAACAAAAATTGAGCAGACAATTCTTTCAGCCTCTATTTAAAAATTAAAAGCTTTATGAATACTAGCAAGTTTTAGGATTGTTTAAACTAAGTTTTGAGTATTAATGAATAAACTCTTATTAACTTGATGTTCTAATAAAAATCGTACAGATTTCTTATGTGAAGTTATATTATTTTTCATTTTTTAGGGGGATAAAATGTTTAAAAATACTGATTTACAATGCTTGAAAAAAGCATAAAAATACTATGTTAACGATTATAAATATAGTAAAAAAGAACTTAAACAGCAATTATCTAAGTTCTTTTTTATGTTATCGTTATGTTTTTTTAGCGTAAAAAACTAGTATTCATTATATAAGAAATCATTATAAGGAAAACGCTGTATATGTATCTTCTTTACCTCTTCATATACCTTCTCTTTAAAGTCTTCTAAATTATCTTTATTTAAGGCTGATATAAAAATACTTTCTGTTCCTAAATCATACATCCATGTCCTTTTCCAGTCTTCTAGCGTGTAATGTTTTTTTGTTTTTTCTGTTACCAAATCGTCTTCATCAATAGTTTCATGAGTATAAGCGTCTATCTTATTAAATACCATAACTGTGGGCTTATTTTTACTATTAATTTCGTCTAATATTTTGTTTACAGAAGCGATATGATCTTCAAAGTTTGGGTGCGTAATATCAACTACATGCAGTAGTAAATCGGCTTCTCTAACTTCATCCAACGTAGATTTAAACGATTCTACTAACTGAGTTGGTAATTTTCTAATAAACCCAACAGTATCAGTCATTAAAAATGGAATATTTTTAATGACGACTTTTCTTACCGTAGTATCTAGGGTTGCAAATAGCTTATTTTCAGCAAAAACCTCACTTTTACTAACTACATTCATTAAAGTAGACTTCCCAACGTTTGTATAACCTACTAAAGCAACACGCACCATTTTCCCACGGTTCTTTCGTTGTACCGCCATTTGTTTATCAATGGTTTCGAGCTTCTTTTTTAGCAATGAAATTTTATCACGAATAATTCGACGGTCAGTTTCAATCTCTGTTTCTCCTGGCCCACGCATACCAATTCCCCCTTTTTGTTTATCAAGGTGGGTCCACATTCGTGTTAATCGAGGCAACAAATATTGATATTGCGCTAATTCAACCTGAGCTTTTGCCGAACTTGTTTGTGCTCTACTAGCAAAAATATCTAGGATTAAGTTGGTTCTATCTAAAATCTTACAATCTAAAAAACGTTCGATATTTCTTAGCTGTGCTGGAGATAATTCGTCATCAAAAATAGCTGTTCCAATATTGTTTGAATCTATATAAGCTTTAACATCTTCTAGCTTTCCCGTCCCTAAAAAAGTTTTCGGATTGGGCTTATCAAGCTTTTGTACAAAACGCTTTACTGCAACCCCCCCTGCTGTTAGAGTTAAAAACTCTAGTTCATCTAAATACTCTTCTGACTGTTTTTCGTCTTGATGTTGGGTTATAATTCCTATTAAAACCGCTTTTTCTGATATGGCTTCTCGTGTTTCTATCATACGCTACAAAAGTACGAATTTATCAATGTAAAGTAATTAACTTATTTGTTTGAAAACTGGGTTATTTTTTAGTCCTACAGTAACTCTTTAATTATCTTTTTTAATTGAGGCAATACTTCCTTTTCAAACCAAGGATTTTTAGTTAACCAAAATCGATTTCTTGGTGATGGATGTGGTAACACAAAATAGTCTGGTAAATATTCGTGAAAAGCATCTACCGTTTCGGTAAGCGTTCGTTTTGCCTTGTCTTTTAGATAGTAATTCTGAGCATACATCCCAATTAAAATAACTAATTGTACGTTGGGCATTTCATTTAATAAAGGTTGATGCCATTTCGGAGCACATTCTCTTCTTGGTGGTAGATCTCCTGATTTTCCTTTTCCTGGATAACAAAATCCCATAGGAATAATCCCAAAATTATTACTATCATAAAATTGATGATCAGTTACTCCTAACCAATTTCGCAGTTGTTTTCCGCTAGCATCATCCCAAGGAATACCTGATTGATGTACTTTTGTTCCGGGTGCTTGACCAACAATAATGGTCTTTGACCGTTTACTGGCTAAAACAACAGGATTAGGTTCTATAAAGTCCTTACAAATAGTACATTTACGAATATCGGCTAGTAATTCTTCCATAGTTAAAAATACTAAAATCCTATCGATTTAAAATGCTTTATTACTAAGAGATGTCTTTACATAATTTTGTTCTTATTCGCTTTCCTCAAGAACAAAATCACTCGATATGACAAGTATTAAAACTTAATAAAATCATCAAAAGCTACGTAATAAGGTTGATCTTTAAAAACAGGTAGCTCTACACTCTCTGCATTCGCAATACCAATTCCTGCATACCAAACTTTTGCGTTTTGATTTTTTGCATGTTCTTTAAAGGTTTCCATCCATAACACATCATATTCTTGTGGTGACTGAATGTTATTTGTAGTTTTTACCAATACAAAAATGGTAGGCTCTCCTTTTTTATACAACACAAACTGCGGATGTTTTTTCAACTCGCTATTGATTGCAACAAATTCATACCCCATTTCTTGCAGTTTCTTACCCACAATATTCATTCCTAAATTGTGGAGTTCTTGCTTGGTAAGTTCTTGCATTATTTACGTTTCTTATTGCGTTTATTATAGTTTTTATCGCCTCTAGTTTTTGGCTTTTTGTATTTCTTAGCAAGCTCTCTTCTATACGAACCTCCTTGATTTGTTTTTTTATTCTTTTCCTTTTTTTCATGGAAAGCTGGACCTGCTTCATACTCTTGAGAAGTTCTATTTTTATTTACTTCTCTTTCTTCCTTCGGACGTTCTTCTTCCGTTAATTGCTTGGTTATCTCAACTTGTTCAGGAATTTCTAACTTCGGAATTGTATAATTCATCAACTCCTCAATTCGTTGTTTAGCTTCCTGCTCTTTTTCCGTAGCAAATAAAATTGATTTTCCTTCATGTTCTGCACGACCTGTACGACCAATTCTGTGCATATAGTTTTCAGGGAAGTGTGGTACATTAAAGTTTACCACATGCGTAACTTCCTCCAAATCTAATCCACGTGCAATTACATCGGTTGCAATTAAAATTCGTTTTTCTCCTTTGTTGAATTGTTCAATAGAACGCAAACGGTAGTTCTGTGTTTTATTTGAATGAATTACACAAGCTTGTGATGGAAATTCTTCAGCTACACAATCAAACAATCTATCTGCATTTCGCTTATTCGGTGCAAACACCAATACTTTGTTAAACTCCGATTTATCGAATAACAAATAGTTCAATAAGTTGACTTTTGTATAAAAATTCGGAACATCATAGCTTATTTGCTGAATGTTATCTAACGGAGTTCCGCTAACTGCAATGGCTATTTTATGCGGTGCTATAAAAAAATCATCAATTAATGCCTCTACATCTTCCGTCATAGTTGCCGAAAACATAATGTTTTGACGTCGTTGTGGTAGTAAATCAAAGATATTTAACAACTGAAAACGGAAACCTAAATCAAGCATAACATCTACTTCATCAATTACCAACTTCTGAATAGATTTTAGCTTCAATACATTACTTAATGCTAAATCGTATAAACGCCCAGGAGTAGCTACTATAATATCTGCCCCTTGCATCACTGCTTCTTTATGACGGTTCAAATTAACACCTCCATAAACCCCTACAGTTTTCAACGTAATGTATTTTGCTAGCTTTTCAATCTCTTCAACTACCTGAACCACTAATTCACGTGTAGGTACTAAAATCATCACTCTAGGATGTTGTTGTTTTGAAAACTTTAAATCACGAAGTATAGGTAATAAATACCCGAAGGTTTTACCTGTACCTGTTTGAGCAATACCCACTACGTCTTTTCCTGAACGAATTACAGGAAATGCTTGTTCTTGAATAGGTGTTGGATTAACGAAACCTAATTCTTCAATTGAATTTCGTAGTGGATTTGATAAGTCTAAATCTTGAAAAGTAGTCATTAACAATAATTTGATGCAAAGGTACAACCATTATTTTGTATATTTAAAGGACTTAATTCATTATTGATTATGGAAACACCTAAAAGATTAGAGCAAGCACTTATAAAGCTTTATAATGCTTTTCATAGTGACGAATTAAACCCTGAATGTTGTTCAGCTTGTGCGGTTGGTAATATTTTAGATAACCGAGATAGCTGGAAACATTTAACAAATGGTCATGGCTCGCTAGAGTTAAGCTATATAGGTAGGGTACATCAAAATTTAGGTAGAAAATTTAATGGTTACTCTCCTTTAGAACTCTTACAAATTGAAAAAGTTTTTTTAGAAGCTTGCGGATTTACGCTTCCGCTCTGTCATTACAATCCCAAACCTCAAAACCCAACACATAAAGAAACTTTATTTAATGGTTTGTGTGCTGTCGTTGCTCACTTGTGCAAACTAGAAAACATTCCTAATGTTATGGATTATGCTAAAGTTTTTGAATATGAACAAGATAACCCTGTTTACAAATTTGATGTGATTTACGAATAAATCATCTTGCAAAGAACATCTTTTTGCAATCAAAACACTTAAATTTTTTCTTGTTAAAAAAGATAATTTTTTGAAAAAAACTTCTTCTCTTTCTTCTAATAGAAATAGATTGACAATTTGGGCAATTCATAGATTTAGCTTCGTTTTAAATATTTTAGTAGATGACTACAAAAGAAAGCTATTAAGTTTAACTAAACGTTAAAAAAACTACAAATGACTGATTATTAATTATAAATGGTTGTTTTTTTTGTATATAAAACCGATACAATATTAATAATGTATCGGTTTTATATTTTAAAATCACTGAGTGATTATCCTCCAAAGTCATCAAAACGGATGTTTTCGTCATCTAGACCAAAATCTTCACCCATTTTTTGTACTGCTTTGTTCATTAATGGTGGTCCGCAGAAATATAATTCTAAATCCTCAGGACTTTCATGCTTAGATAAATATTGGTCTATTACAACTTGGTGAATAAATCCAACAAAACCATCTCCGCTTTCATCATTAATATCTTTTTTAACCTTCCAGTTATCTTCTTCTAATGGCTCAGATAATGCCAAGTAGAATTTAAAGTTTGGAAAGTCTTTTTCTAACGCTCTAAAGTAGTGAATGTAGAATAACTCTGCTTTAGAACGACCTCCGTACCAGTATGTTACTTTTCTACCTGTCTTTAAAGTTCTAAATAAATGATAAATATGTGAACGCATTGGTGCCATACCAGCTCCACCACCTACATATAACATCTCTGCATCAGAATCATTGATAAAGAATTCACCATAAGGTCCAGAAATAGTTACTTTATCTCCTGGCTTTTGATTAAAAATATACGAAGATGCCACCCCTGGATTTACATCCATCCATCCACCTTTAGCACGGTCGAAAGGAGGTGTTGCTACACGAACATTTAACATGATTTCTCTTCCTTCTGCTGGATAAGAAGCCATAGAGTATGCTCTCTCTACAGTTTCTTCATTCTTCATTACCAATGGCCTTAGGTTAAATTTATCCCAATCAGCCTCAAATTTATCAGGTTCACCTGGATGATCTTGTGGATGTGCAGAAATATCCATATCAGAATATTTTACTTCACATGGTGGTATTTCAATTTGAATATACCCACCTGCTTTATAATCCATTTCTTCTGGAATCTCAACTACAAACTCCTTAATAAAAGTTGCTACGTTATAATTTCTTACAACAGTTGCTTCCCATTTCTTAATTCCGAAAATTTCTTCTGGAATAGAGATATCCATATCTTGCTTTACTTTTACCTGACATGCTAAACGGATACCGTGTTGTAATTCTTTACGTGTAAAGTGTGGTGTTTCTGTAGGTAAAGCTTCTCCTCCACCTGAATTTACATGACACTCACATTGTACACAAGAACCACCACCACCACAAGCTGATGGTAAAAAGATTTTTTCATTACCTAATGTAGATAATAAAGTACCTCCTGATGCTACTTCTATTGTTTTTTCACCATTAATTGTAATCTTTACAGGTCCAGATGGTGCCAATTTTTGCTTAACAAATAATAATAAAGCTACTAAAACTAAGATTACCGCCAAAAACGCTAATACTGTAATAGCAACTGTTCCTCCTGTGCTTACTTCTAAAAATACCATTATTCTGTAATTTCTTTAGTGTTATTAGCTAATTCTTCAGCTTTCTCTTCAGTTGTTTCAACTTTCTTCTCTTCTACTTCTTTCTTTTCAACCTGAACTGCTGTAGTTTCTTCTTTTTTACCTTCATCATCACCACCTGTTAACATTCCACCGAAACTCATAAATCCGATAGCCATTAAACCTGTAATGATAAATGTAATTCCTAATCCTCTTAACGCTGGTGGTACAGATGAATATCTGATTTTTTCGCGAATAGCTGCAATTGCTAAAATTGCTAAGAACCATCCGATACCAGAACCTACACCGTAAGTTAATGATAAACCTAATGTTGGGATTTCACGAGATTGCATGAATAACGATCCTCCTAAAATTGCACAATTTACAGCAATTAACGGTAAGAAAATTCCTAAAGAGTTATATAATGCTGGTGCAAATTTTTCTACAATAATTTCTACCAATTGTACCATGGTTGCAATGGTTGCAATAAACATGATGAATGATAAGAAACTTAAATCATAGTCTGCATACTCAGCTCCTAACCACTTTAAAGCTCCAGGTTGTAATAAATACTGATCTAACAACCAGTTTACTGGTACAGTTACCGCTAATACGAAAATAACGGCTGCTCCTAAACCTACGGCTGTTGATACTTTTTTAGATACTGCAAGGTATGAACACATTCCTAAGAAGGTTGCGAATACCATGTTATCTATAAATATCGACTTGAAAAATAATTCTATATGTTCCATATTTTTATAGTATTTAGTATTGAGTAGTTAGTAGTGAGTTTATTGATAGCATCTCAATTCTCATATCTAACATCTCATTACTATTTTAATCTTCTACTAATGCTTTATTTCTTGTACGCTGTACCCAAATAATAATACCCACAACAATTAACGCCATTGGTGATAATAACATAAATCCGTTGTTTTCGTATCCTAAAGCATACAATCCTGTTTTTTCGATAGGATCTCCTAATACTTTAAATCCTAATAAAGTACCTGAACCGAATAACTCTCTAAAGAATCCTACAATAATTAAGATTACTGCGTATCCTAAAGCATTACCAATACCATCTAAGAAAGATCTCCAAGGTCCGTTACCTAAAGCAAAAGCCTCAAAACGTCCCATAATAATACAGTTGGTAATAATTAACCCAATAAATACCGATAAGGTTTTACTTAAGTCGTATGCAAATGCTTTTAACACTTGGTCTACAATAATTACTAAGGTTGCTACTACGATTAACTGTACAATAATTCTAATTTTTGATGGAATAATATTTCTCATTAATGAGATTACCACATTTCCTACTCCTAATACAAATAATACCGATAAAGACATTACTATTGAAGCTTTTAACTCTGCCGTAATTGCTAATGCAGAACAAATACCTAATACTTGAATAGTAATTGGGTTATTATCTGCTAATGGATCAGTAATTAACGCTGCGTCTTTTTTTGATAAAAGTCCCATATTTATTTTAATGTTTTAAAGTAAGGTACGTATAAACCTAATTCGGTTTTAATCATTGCAGCTACACCGTCTCCTGTAATAGTTGCTCCTGCAATTGCATCTACCTCGTTATCATTTTTATCTTCATTCTTTGGATCATTGTTAGATTTAGAAACTGCAATTCCTTTAAAAGAACCGTTGTTCATTAAATCTTCACCAATAAAATCATCCATAAAGTAACGTTGCTTAATGTTGGCTCCTAAACCTGGCGTTTCTCCTTTATGATCAAAGAAAACTCCTTGTACCACCATGTTTTTATCCATTGCAACATATCCCCAAATAGCATCCCAAAGACCTTTACCTCTAATTGGTGCGATGTAAAATGTAGTTCCATCTTTTTCACCTACAAATAATGGTAATTTTCTTGTTTTACCTTCTTTAGCTGCTGTTTGTTGTTTTTTAACATCAATTAAATATGCGTTAGCATCTTCAGAAACGTTTTCTCCTTCGATTACTAATTGCTTTTTGATGTATTTTGCAAACTCATCTGCTACTTTATCTTTTGAAACAAATTCAATACTTGTTTCGTCATTTTCGTTTACACCCATTGCATACAAAATGTTTTGTTGCTTTTCAATACGCTTGTTTGCATCGATTGTTGGGCGAAGTGATGACGCTGTAAAAGCTAACAACGCACCCACTACTAGTACCATTCCTATTGCGAATACTACCGTATATCCATTACTATCTGTCTTCTTACTCATAATTAGGCAGTTTTAGCTTTTAAACGTTTTAATCTTCTCTTTACATTTCCTTGAACAACGTAGTGATCGATAGTTGGAGCAAATACGTTCATTAATAAGATCGCTAACATTACTCCTTCTGGATATGCTGGGTTGAATACACGAATCATAATCGAGATAAATCCAATTAAGAAACCGTAAATCCACTTCCCTTTGTTAGTTTGTGCTGCAGTTACAGGGTCAGTTGCCATGTATACCGCACCAAATGCAAATCCTCCAATTAATAAATGCTTCCAGAAATCTAAGCTCATTAATCCGTAAAACTTACTCGTTTCACCAATCCACCCCATATCAACCACTTGGTTGAAGATGAATCCCATTACTAAAGCTCCGATTACTGAAGATAACATGATTCTCCAGCTTCCAATCTTTGTAAAGATTAAGAATAAAGCTCCTAATAAGATTAATAATGTTGAAGTTTCTCCTACTGAACCTGGAATAAATCCGAAGAACATATCAGAAACTGAATAACTAATTGGTTGTGATTGTGCTAAACTTCCTAAAACTGTTTCACCAGAAATTGCATCAGCAGTTCCTGCAGCTTCTACTGCACCGTGAACCCATACTTTATCTCCCGACATCCAAGTTGGATATGCGAAGAATAAAAATGCACGAATGGTTAAGGCTGGGTTTAAGATGTTCATTCCTGTACCACCAAATACTTCTTTACCAATTACAACACCGAAAGCTACAGCTACAGCTAACATCCATAATGGTAAGTCTACTGGTACGATTAACGGAACTAACATTCCTGTTACTAAGTAACCTTCTTCTACTTCGTGTCCTTTAATTACAGCAAAGATAAATTCGATTACTAAACCTACTAAATACGATACAATTACTAATGGTAAAATTTTAGTTAAACCAACTAGGAAGTTGTCCATATTCCAAAAGTCTCCACTAAAGAAAGACATTCCTTCAGTAAAGCCATTAATTGCAGCGTTGTGTTGATACCCTGCATTAAACATACCGAAAAGTAAACATGGTACTAATGCCATAATTACTGTATTCATGGTACGTTTTAAATCATCGGCTGCCTTGATATGAGTTCCTCCATGAGTAGTCTCATTTGGCAAATATAAAAAGGTGTGGATTGCGTTAAACGCAGGTGCCATCTTAGTACCTTTATATTTCTCTTTTAAATTATGTAAATTTTGTTTTAAGCCCATATCTTATCCTAATTCTTCTCTCATTAAATCTAATCCTTCACGAATTATTTTTTGGTGAGGTTGTTTCGATACACAAATAAATTCTGTTAATGCAAAATCTTCTGGTGCAATTTCATATGCTCCTAATCCTTCCATTTCGTCAAGATCTTTATACATACAAGCTTTTAATAATTGCATCGGATAGATATCTAACGGAAAAATTTCTTCATACGAACCAGTTACCACAAATGCTCTGTGCTCACCGTTAGTATTAGTATTTAAGTCATATTTTTTCTTCGGATTTAACCAAGAGAATGTTAATGCTCTAGAAGTAGAAATTTTATTAAAAATTGGTTTATTCCATCCGAAGAATTCATAATCATCTCCTTCTGGAATTGCAGTAATTACATTATCGTAATATCCTAAGAAACCTTCTTCTCCTACTTGCGTTCCGCTTAACACGTTTCCGCTAATAACACGTGCATTAGTAGTTTCTAAGTTTCCTTTAACAACATCAGCAATTTGCGCTCCTGCCTTAGCAGTTACGTATTGTGGCTTGTTAAATTTAGATCCTGCTAAAGCAACAGTACGAGTAATATTAAACTTTCCAGTTAATAATAACTCCCCAATAACTACTAAGTCTTGTGGTGTTACTACCCACACAACCTCTCCTTTGTTAATAGGACTAATTTGTGCGATTTGTGTACTCACATTACCAGATGGGTGTGGTCCAGAAACCTTATGTAATTCAACACCTTTAACTCCTTTAAATGGAGATAATGTTGAATTCGCCGCTACAGAAACATGAACTTTACCAGTAGTTAACTTTGTTAACGCTGTTAAAGCTGCTTGTAACTCTGCTTCTTTACCTTTTAACGCATAATCATAATCAGCTGCTAAAGGCGCACTTGCATAGGCTGATACAAAAATTGCTTTTGGTGCTTGATTTGGATTTGCAACTACGTCGTACGGGCGTTGCTTTACAAATGGCCAACAACCTGAAGCAAATAAGTGATTTTTCACCTCTTCTCCAGACATTGCGTCTACATCTTTTTTACCAAAATCTTTGTATTCCTGCTGTGCATCAGCAGTGATTTTAATTGCTAAAACTTTTCTTCGTGCTCCACGAACGATTTCTGTAACTTTACCACTAACAGGACTAGGAAATAAAACACGCTCATCACTTTTTGAATAAAAAAGTGCTTCTCCTGCTTTTACTTCTGTACCTTCTTTTGCTAAAATTTTAGGAATAACGCCGTGAAAATCATCTGGCTTTACTGCAAACACACTACCTGATTGAAGTTCGGTAGTTACCTGTTCTGCCTCGCCAACTAGCTTGATATCCAAGCCTTTCTTAATACGGATGTCTTTTGACATAGGAACTGATTAATTTGATTTTCTTAAAAACACGCAAATTTAAAAATTTTACCCCCCTTTACAGAACAAAACAATCCATATATTTACTTTACCTCTTTATTTATATTTATTCTAAATAAAAACCTTGTCTTTGGCGTATATTTTGATATTTTTGTTATATCATGAAAATAAGAAACTTATTTATCGCTATTTTTTTCTGTGCTATTTCAAACTATGCTCAAAACATAAAAACAGTTCAACTACGTCCTATGCACAATTCTGAACAATACGCACCAATTGTACGTTTAGGAGATGTTTTAAAACTATCTTTTGATGATTTAGAGGCTGATAGCAAACAATATCAATACAAAATTGAACACATGACACATGATTGGAAACCTAGCACTATGACTAGCAACCAATACATTCAAGGTTTTGAACAAAACGAAATCATCAATTTTTCAAATTCATTCAACACGCTTCAGCCCTACACGCATTATTGGGTAGAAATCCCTAATCAGAACACCATTATCACCAAAAGTGGCAATTATTTAATTTCTGTTATTGATGAAAATTACGAGGTAGTTTTTACCAGAAGATGTGTTTTTTATGAAGATTTAACCACTGTAGGTGTAGCTGTTTTTAGAAGTAGAAATGCCACTACAGCCAACAAACAACAAACTGTTCAATTTTCAATAAACCATCCCAATTTACAAATCAACAATCCTTCACAAGAAATTAATATTACATTGTTTCAAAACCATAATTGGAATACAGCTATTACTAATCTTCAACCTATTTTTATAAAACCTCAACAACTTTTATATAATCACACTGAAAAAACTAATTTCTGGGGTGGAAATGAGTTTTTAAATTTTGACACTAAACTGATACGAAACTCTAGTTTAAATATTGCTAAAGTAGAACGCAAAAACGTATACCACAGCTACCTCTACACAGACGAGCCTAGGGCTGATAAAACATATACCTACAACCCTGATATTAACGGACAGTTTGTTATAAGAACCACTGAACGTGATGTTGCTGATAACAGAGATAACACTGAAGCTGATTATTCTTTAGTTCATTTCTCTTTAGATGCTTTTGAGCCTTACGAAAACAAGGAAGTTTATGTTTATGGAGCTTTTAACAACTACGAATTGACACGAGAAAATAAAATGACCTACGATTCTAGTCAAGGAATATACAAGGCTATTTTACCTTTTAAACAAGGGTTTTACAACTACAGTTACGCTACTTTAAACTCAAAAAACTCTGTAAATCTACATGAAATCGATGGTTCATTTTATCAAACTGAAAACGAATACACTGTGATTGTTTACTACAAACCTTTTGGTGAAATTTATGACAGAGTAATAGGTGTAGGTAATGGATATTTTAATCAAAACAGGTGAGTCTCATAATAAACATTGACTAAAAAGTGAAAAAGAACTATCTTTATCCTATGTTTCAGCAAGTAACTAAGGGGATAAAAATTTCGGTAAAAACTTCTTTCAAAGGAACCGTTTACAGGGGCTATCAGCAATACTATGCCTTTAGCTACTACATCACTATTGAAAACAGATCAAAAGAAACCGTAAAACTACTTGAGCGATTTTGGGTCATTTTCGATGCTCTTAACAATACTGAATATGTAGAAGGCGAAGGTGTTGTTGGAGAAACTCCTATCTTAAAACCAAACGATATTTACAACTATAAATCTAATTGCTTCTTACTCTCAACAACAGGAGCAATGGGCGGCAACTATAAAATGATTAACACTAAAACTTTAGAAGAATTCCTAGTTATCATACCAACTTTTCAATTAACTACTACTGCTATTTTAAACTAATGAGCAAAAAAAATAAAGTTACAGTTATAAAAGACCTTAACTGTTTAAATTGTGGATATCCTTTTACTCGTGGTGAAAAATTTTGCCCTGAATGCGGACAACATAATAGAGGAAAAAAATTACCTTAAGTGTTTTCTTACGTGAACTTTTTGCTGGTTTCTTTTCTTTAGACACGAAGTTTTGGAGAACATTAATTCCTTTGCTAATTAACCCTGGAAAAGTTTCAAAAGACTATATTGAAGGAAGAAGAATTCGATACACTAATCCGTTTCGGTTTTATCTAGCTACTACAATTATTTTCTTTTTGACTCTGGGAGCAATTAATAGTTATGACCATTTTGAAAAACTTAGAAATGGATATCCTAAAAATAGCTCACTTTTAAGTATTAACGTTGAAAACAAAAAGAAAACACAGCTTAATATTAGTCAACTACACGACCTTGTATTTGGAGAAATAAAACTTAATCCCAAAAAAAAAATGACTCTTTAAAACCTAATAAAAAAGATTCAATAACCGAATTAGACTCAGTTGAAAATCATATTAACAATTCTGTATTTTATAGTTTTTTAAAGTTTAAAGAAGAAAACCAAACCTTTCTACTGAAAGCGCTCTAGATAGTTTAAAAATTGAAAAGAATTTTAGTAACCGTTTTTTATACTCTAAAGTTAAACTCGTAAACTCATATGTAAGAAACGACGATGAACGTAACAAGTTCAACAAACAGCTTTTCTCGTACATCTCTATTTCGTTATTTGTTTTACTTCCTTTATTTACTCTTTTCTTAGCATTTATATACACCCGAAGAAAATACACTTATGTTGAACATTTAGTCTTTGTTTTTCATGTTCAAACCGTATTTTTCTTACTCGCCAGTATTTTTTACATTATAAGCTTCATCAATAAAGGTGGCAATAATTTACCTACAATTTTTTCAGTGCTTTTTTTACTATATTTATTTATAGCAATGAAAAAGTTTTACGGGCAGTCGTTCTTTAAAACCCTAGTAAAATACTTTATTGTAAACACCGTTTTTATAAACTTAATGTTTATAGGTATTCTAGTTGTGTGGATTATAACTTTCGCTCTGTATTAATTTTTAATTCAATAGTTGTAAAAAGAAGTTTTTTGAAGTATTTTTTAACTTTACTGTTGCTTTTAAGTCATTACTACTAGCTACAAACAATTGTATTGATTGTACTTTATCTAGATATTTGTTTTTGACGGAGTATACGCCCCTATCTTTTGCTTGATATTGAGCCACATCAAACAAAAAATAAAACTTATCATCAAGTTTTTTAAGCTTATTTAAAACTGGTTGTTTTTGCGAAGTGAATTGTAGCTCTCCCTCATTACAAAAACTATAGGTAGTAAATAAAGGCATAAGAGTTAACACTTCGCTATTGTTTACTCTTTTAATTACCTCTTTTTTATTTAAATACTCACACAACCCTTCTCCTTCTAAGTTAAAAGTTACGTTGGGAGTTATCATATTTTGAATTTCTTTTTTGGCAACCTTGTTAAAGTCATCATCGTACTCATAAGTTACAATAGTGTCTGATTTCGTAACAAAGGAAGAGAGGTTAAAGTCCATTACCCCATTCCATTTAGCAGTGATAGAATCCAACGATAATGTAGTAAGCTTTTTAAATTTTCCTGAAGCATTTTCAGGCAAAATATTGACTAACTTTTTTATATTTAGTTTCCCTGAAATAGTAGCGATAGCACCAGCTTCAAAACCAGCTTCAAAAGGCAAGAAAATATCGTTATTTTCATTTAATTTCCCTTCAATACTTAACTGACCTTCATCAACCAAGACTTTGAAAAAACCTCCTTTATTCGCACTAAAAGCTATCGGGCTTTTATGCTTTTTAATATTCGAAAAAATTTCAGCATCATCAGAAAAGTAATTCCCTTTATCAAGAGCCTTTATTAACTCATTAGAAACCTTAGCACTTTTATCAATCTTAAATAGTACTTGAACTTTATTATTGTTAACTACACAAGTAACTTGTTGTTTCCTGTAAATGGTAGTTATACCTACCTTTTCTTCTTTAAATCCCGTCTCTTTTAAAACTTCAACAAAATTATTTTTAACCGAAACTTTATCACTGATTAAAAACCCTTTAAACTCTTGTTTATTGGTATACAGAAACACATTACTTGGAATTTCAATTTGATCTAACAACGAGCGTTGTTTTTCTTTTACTGCAGATGATTTTTTAAAGTCTACTTGAGAAAGTGGATGCTCTAAAAAACTGGTAAGTATATTGTATTCTATTTCTCGAAGATTAATATGGATAACCGTCTCTGCAGAAACAGGAACCTTACCTGCATAAATTACGGTTGGATTGTATCTAAAAAACCCAACCGTAACTATAATACAGCATAGTATTAAAAAGGTATATGCTATTTTTTTTATCATTCAGTTTATTTAGCTACCGAATTGATAAACTTTAATAATAATTTTAAGGTGTTTTCTTCTGTACCTTGTGTTGAAAGTTTTAACTCAGAAGAAATTGTATTTCCTTTCATTCTAGACACTCTAAATAAAGCATCATTCATGTTTTCAGTAGAAAAATGTAACGCTTCTTTTTCTGACTTACTCATCCACTCGTTTGGTACTTTGTTTAAAACAGCATTTACATCAACATATAATACTGTTGAGTTATTCCTAACTAATTTACTGTGTTTTTTAGTATTGAAATTTGTAGTACCGTTTGCAATATTTAATGCTCCAGTTTTAGAAGTCGTTAAATACAACACATCGTTTTTAACCACTGAGTATAACCCAAATGGTAAATCAGCTTTTTTAGTTACAAACTCAACCACATTATCCTGAATTTTTACCGCCTTGTGCTTTTCTCCTATTCTGTAAAACTTATTTAATAAATCTTCTTTTTCAGAGCCAATCATTAATGTAAAATCTGGCACAAAATCTTCTTTTGTTTTTGTTACCTCTTTACGCTTATAATTCTTATCATACTCGTAAGTAGTGTACTCAACTTCTTGTTTAGCAAAATCGTTCAATACCAACAACGCATCACCTGTAATTAATTCGCCAATTGCTTTTTCGTCTATTACTAAAGAAAATAAATCTCCTACAATTTCAATTTCTTCTTGAAACTTAGGCAAAATACCTCCATACATTTTATTGATTAATTCTGGATACTGCTTTAATGTTTCTTCAGTGTTTAAAGAAATACTCCAAAAAGCTAAAGCTTTATCATGATCGAAGCTATTAACTAAATTACGATCCATTCTCTTATTATAAATCTTCTTAAAAGACCTTTTCATATCAGAACTAACTGCCATATCTAACAAAACTCTTGCATCTTCTTTTTCAAAAAACAAGTTTGCTGTTACTTCTTCTACTCCGTAAACATTTTGATTTCCTTCTGCATACAAAGGATAAAAGCTGTTTCCAAAAGATTTAAAAATATCTGTCATTAACTCACCATAATTACGCACCCATAATGTTGCTGATGAATTTTTCTTTTTACTTTTTTGGAATTTTCTGTTTGAAGCAATTGATTTAGAGTAGTTTTTATCAAAAACATTCAATCCATGTTCTTTCGACCATTCTCTAGCTAATCTTCTCTTAAAGTTATAATTGTATTCTCCTTCTTCCTTTAATTGCTCTAAACGCTCTTTGTTATAAGAGAAATATGATGAAGACATACTTCCGTTTATAAGTAATAACGTGTGGTCATTCCAAATTTTAAAAGAAGAACGTCCTGCGATGTAACTATAATTTCCTTCCGTTTTAAGCTTCTTCTTTTCGCGTTCATACAACAAAGATTCAAACGTTTTTCTATCGTTTAACTCAACATAAAAGTTATGATACGAAATACTATCCGTCTTTGTTAAGAAATAATATGCGTTTGAATTAATATTCACACCTGCATTAGCAACCGAAGAAACTTTATCTTCATCACGTCTTCTATTAATATCCTTTAAAATTTCTTTTCCAATAGCATTTTTGTCAATATCTGATACTTCTATCAATTTAAATAAATTTTCTGCGTTTGCAGAAACTAACACATCTATGTTGTTAGGTATCTTAGACTCTAGTCGTTGAGCCTGTATAACTGTAAGTATATTTAAAAACAGTAGTGTAGCAATAATTTTTTTCATCCTAAATTTAATTCTCTAATTGTATTTTATTTTTGATTGTTTGTGTGTTCGATATGATATCTTGTGCTTGTAAGTGCAGCATAATTGCTTTTTTACTTTGTGATATTCTCGCTTGAGTATTTTCCGTTGATTTTATAGGCTCTTGAAATCGATAAACACTCGTATAAGTAGCCGTTTCAAATACTTTACGATCTTGATTTTTTGTTTTTTTAAACTCTTTTCCTAAATCAAAATGATGACTACGAGTAAACGTTTTATTTTCTTTGTTAAATGTGAAATGCTGATTCTTCTTAATCGCCTCTATATGTTTTTTTGAACTGAAGTTAGAAATCACTTCGTTCAAAGCTTCAACATTATCAAAATCACACGAAACAGTTACTATAAATTCGTTAAAATCTAGCGTATTTTTTACGTTATGAACCCCTTTGGTCTGCTTTATTTTGTAAACTATTTCGTTTACTTTGTTTCTAATAGTAGTTTTAGATGGTACTTTGTAACCATTAATACTATCAAGCAACATTATTGAGGCTAATTTTGTTTTACTTTTACTTAAATTGATAGTTAATACAGCACTACCTGAACCATCTTTATTAAAGCTAACTTCTTCTACAAACTCAAAGCAGCTTGTAAACAAAAAAGTAGAAATAAGTGAGAATAGCAATAGTAATCTTTTGTTCATATTATTTTTTTGGCAAAGATACCAAATAGGTTTAATTACGAACGAATGATTTCTTCTTGTATTGTGTTAATATTTGAATGTAAGTCGTAGTAAATCATGGTAAGTTCATCCTCTTTTTTTACCACAGAAGTAATACTTACCGTTTCAACATAACTACGTTTCATTTTTAATGAAATTTCTGGAGTTCCTCTGGTTTCATCTTGATGAAAAGCAATTATGTCTGATTGATTGTACGAAGGGTGTTCTTTTAACCAATCAGTAAACCACTGTTTTCTTAATTGTTTTGTTTCTTCATCGTACAAGGTTGAAGACGACCATATTTTAGGAGTTTCATCTAGCTCTTGAAAATGTTTTTTATCCCCATCCCAAACCAATTCATACGCTTGTAAACTCTTACTCCAATCAACCAAAACAATTGTAAAAGGTTCAATTCCTTCAAAATTAAAATTCTCAATCATTTCAACAGGATTATCAACCTTTAGTAATTGCTTTACAATAACTCCCCTACTCATGCGGTACGACTCAGCTCTTTTGTGTTTGGTAAAACCTCCGTTCAATAAACAAACCAACCGGTGTTTTTCACTTAAACCAATCCATGTTCCTCCAGCTAGCTCATCTTTTGGATATGTTAACTTCACTCCTTCTTCACAGTAGGTTTTTGGCGCAATTGTTTTACGCTTCGGATCTTCATCTCTATTAGAAGTTAAAATAAAATTATTATCCTTTAAAGGTAAATAAGTTACCGTACACATGTTGTTCTTCTTTTATTAAATTCAAGCCTTTTGTCTACCTAAATATTCCTAAAATAACCTTAACTTTGTTTTTTAAGAAAGTTTTCAAAACTTTTCAATAGCAAAGAAAGAAATTTAATTCAACAAACAACATACAAAATGGGAAAAGGATTTTTTCACGTACCGACTGCCATTAATGAAACTGTAAAAGGATACGCTCCTGGATCTCCAGAGCGCGAAGCAGTTTCTAAACAATACAAAGAATATTTTAACGGATCTATGGATGTACCAATGTATATCGGTAGTGAAGAAGTTAGAACAGGAAAGACTGAAAACATGACTCCTCCTCACGACCACCAACACGTAGTAGGACAATTTCATGTAGGAGACAAATCGCACGCTGAAAAAGCTATCGCTGCTGCTTTAGAAGCTCGTACTAAATGGGCACAAATGCCTTGGGAGCAAAGAGCTGCTATCTTTTTACGTGCTGCTGAATTAATCGCAGGTCCGTACCGTGCAAAGATTAATGCTGCAACAATGATTGCACAATCTAAAACAGTTCACCAAGCAGAAATTGATTCAGCTTGTGAGTTAATCGACTTCTTACGTTTTAACGTAGAGTATATGACTGATATTTACAGTGAGCAACCTAATTCTGACGACGGAATTTGGAACCGCGTTGAATACAGACCATTAGAAGGATTTGTGTACGCTGTAACTCCGTTTAACTTTACTGCTATTGCTGGAAACTTACCTGCATCTGCAGCAATGATGGGGAATGTTGTAGTTTGGAAACCTTCTAGTAGCCAAGTTTTTTCTGCGAACGTAATTATGCAAATCTTTAAAGAAGCTGGTTTACCTGATGGTGTTATCAATTTAGTATTAGGAAATCCTGCTGATATTACTGAAGTTGTATTAGCTTCTCCTGATTTTGCTGGAATCCACTTTACAGGTTCTACAAACGTATTCCAAGATATTTGGAAGAAAATTGGAGAAAACATCCACATCTATAAAACATATCCAAAAATTGTTGGTGAAACAGGAGGTAAAGATTTTATCGTTGCTCACCCATCAGCAAACGCTAAACAAGTAGCTACTGGTATTTCTCGTGGTGCTTTCGAATTCCAAGGACAAAAATGTTCTGCAGCTTCAAGAGTATACTTACCAAAATCATTAGCTGAAGAAACTTTAAATTATGTAAAAGAAGATATCGCTTCTTTTAAAATGGGCTCTCCAGAAGACATGAGCAACTTTATCACAGCTGTAATCCACGAAGGATCTTTTGATAAATTAGCTAGCTATATCGACCAAGCTAAAGCTGATGCTGACGCTGAAGTTATTGCAGGTGGTAACTACGATAAATCTAAAGGATACTTTATCGAGCCAACAGTTATCTTAACTACCAACCCTAAATACACGACTATGGAAACTGAATTATTCGGTCCTGTAGTTACTATTTATGTATACGAAGATGCTGATTGGGCTGAAACATTACAATTAGTTGACGGAACTTCTGAATACGCTTTAACAGGGGCTGTATTCTCTACAGATCGTTATGCAATTGCTGAAGCTACTAAAGCACTAGAAAACTGTGCAGGTAACTTCTACGTAAACGATAAGCCAACAGGAGCTGTAGTAGGACAACAACCATTTGGTGGAGCAAGAGCTTCAGGAACAAACGATAAAGCAGGATCTGCTCAAAATTTATTACGTTGGGTATCTCCTCGTTTAATCAAAGAAACTTTTGTTTCTCCAACTGATTATCGTTACCCTTTCTTAGGATAAAATATTCCGATTACGGAAATTTACTATAAGTTAAAAGCAACCTCAATGAGGTTGCTTTTTTTATTTGTTTTCAAACAGATTTCAACTAATTTCGTTTAACACATATTAGCGTTTATAAACAATGAATTATAAAGAAATACTTGAAGCTGTATATCAAAAAATAGCTCCTATTGAAAAATATAGGTGAGTTGGCTACCTATATTCCTGAATTAGCTACCATTGATACTGATAAATTTGGCGTATATATTTCAACAGTTACTAACACCAATTTTGGTTTAGGAAACTTTCAAGAAAAATTCTCTATTCAAAGTATTGCTAAAGTATTATCACTTTGTTTGGCTTATCAACATCTTGGTGAATCTATTTGGGACAGATTGGGTGTAGAACCCTCTGGTAACAGTTTCAATTCACTTGTTCAATTAGAAACTGACAATGGTATTCCTAGAAATCCGTTTATCAACGCAGGTGCTATTATAATTGCCGATATTTTAATTAGCAGTTTGGTAAACCCGAAGGAAGATTTATTGAGTTTCATTAAAAGTCTTTCTAAAAATAAAGACATCAACTATTCTGCAAAAATTGCGGCTTCAGAAAAATCGGTAGGATACAGAAATGTTGCCTTGTGTAATTTTATAAAGTCTTACGGAAACATCTACAACGACCCTGAAGTGGTATTGGACTTCTATTTCGATTTATGTTCGCTGGAATTGACTTGCGAACAACTTTCGGAATTATTCTTCTTTTTAGCCAATAACGGACAAACACGACAAGGAAAACAAATATTAACCAAAAGTCAATCGAAAAGGATTAATGCCTTGATGCAAACCTGTGGGTTTTACGACGAATCTGGTGAGTTTGCTTTTAAAGTAGGACTCGCAGGCAAAAGTGGTGTTGGAGGAGGCATTATTGCCATACACTCTAATCAATATGCGATTGCAGTATGGAGCCCCAAATTGAATAAAAAAGGAAACTCCTACAGAGGCATGCGCTTTTTAGAGGAGTTTACTACCCTTTCTGAGCAGTCTATTTTTTAATGAATACTTACTTTTAAAATCATTTTATATCTTTAAAAATATTTTTTTGTAAAAAACCTATGAAACCTGAAACACAAATTCTAAAAGAAAGATTGGCTGAAATCCTAAATATCCTTTTAGAGTTAGAGTTCATAAAGAAGGATATAAAAACACTTTTAAACTCTACAGAAAAGCAAAGAAAAGATACTTCATCAGAATCACACTTTTTTTATCGACTTTACAGAAATTATATTAGGTTATAATGGATAGTTAACGTTAACTCAACTCAATTTTCATATTCAAATACAACCATTTTGTAGGAACATCTAATGATTGTCCGTTTACTAGCTTATCATAGTCAATACCCCAATCCAATAAATTTACTTGACCTTGCAATACCAATGAGCTAGCCATAGCATTATTAAATTCTCTAATTCCTGTTGCAAAAAACTTCACTTCTTTTTCAACTCCTTTAATAGATAGCATTCCGTTAATTTGATACCAATCTACTCCCATAACAAAAACATTTGTAGTTCTAAACGTTATGTTGTCGTTCTTATTATTAATAAACACTCCCTTGGTTTTAATTCTTGCTGTCAAATCAGCTTCATCGCCTCCACATGCTTTGAATGAGTTTGGATCAACCTCAAACGAAATACGCATGTTTTCTAACGGATTTCCAGCATCCATTCGCACTGGAACATCTACTTTTAAATCGTCTACAATACCTCCAAACGGCGTACTACAATGTCCGTGTGTTACAAACATATTGATTGTTTGATTTTTTTCAGTTTCTGTTACCTCCTTTTTTTCTTTTGTTTTAACTATTGAAGTACTTTTAGCAAACCCGCTTACCAAAACTATAGTTAGCAATGCCCCAACTAACAAAATTCTATTTTTAATGGTTTTCATACTATTCGTATTTAAAATTTTCATCAAAACTATCGCAAGCTTCCGTTAAAAGTGTAAATCAATTGTCAAAAAAGTGTAAAAAGTACCTTTAGCAAGGGTTTATACTTAGTTAGCCCTCTGAAATACTATAAAATAAATTTTTCATTCTCTGTTTTGGCCTACCTTTGCAAAAAATATTTTTGATGCAGTTTTCAGACCTACACCTAAGCAAGTCTATCTTAAAAGCACTTACTGAAGAAAGACACCACAAACCAACTCCAGTACAAGAAGAAGTAATTCCGTTAGTACTCGATAAAAAAGATGTAATTGTAACTGCACAAACGGGTACAGGTAAAACTGCTGCTTTTGCCTTACCTATCATTCATGAGCTTTCTAAGGAAGATGATGTTGAAAAAAGAGCAAAAAAAATCAAAGCTTTAATTGTAAGTCCTACTCGAGAACTAGCTATTCAAATTGAAGAAAATTTTAAAGCATATAGTAAGTACACCAACTTAAGAAGTACTGTTATATACGGTGGTATGTCTACACAGCCTCAAAAAGATGTGTTAGAAAAAGGGGTAGATATTTTAATCGCTACACCAGGTCGTTTTATCGACTTGCATAAACAAGGTAGTATTGATGTCCGCCAACTGAAAACTTTTGTTTTAGATGAAGCTGATTTAATGTTAGATATGGGCTTTATTGACGATGTAAGAAAGATTGAAGAATTATGTCCACGTAAAAAACAAACCTTACTATTTTCTGCAACAATGCCTGACAAAGTAAGTGACTTGGCTCGATCAATGTTATACAAGCCAGAGAAGATAGACATTTCACCTGCAGAAACTACTTCAACAAACATTGGTCAGTTACTGTACTACACCCCTAAAAAGCATAAGGTCGATTTGTGTTTGCACTTATTACGTAATACCATAAAAGGTCGTATTATTATATTTCGTCGTACCAAATTTGGGGTTGACAAACTAGAGAAAACACTTCAGAAAAACGGCTATAAAGCAACCAGTGTGCATGGTGATAAGTCACAAAACTTACGAAACCAAGCTATTGAAGATTTCAAAAACAATAAAGCCAACATTTTAATTGCGACCGATGTTGCTGCTCGTGGAATTGACGTTAGCAAAGTAGATGCGGTAATTAATGTTGACTTACCTAACATTCCTGAAACTTACGTACACCGAATTGGTAGAACTGGTAGAGCAGGTAAATCTGGAATCGCTTTTTCACTATGTAGTGCCGATGAAACTTCGTACATTAAAGCTATTCAGGAATTTACGGATAGAACTATAAAAGTTATAGAAGATCATCCATTTCCATTAGCAAAACCTAAGCCTAAAAAGCAGCCAAACACCATTAGCAAACACAAAAAAGGAAGAAAATCAGAAGCTTCTAAAAAGAAGAAAAGGCGCTGGTATTAAACTTTTTATAAAAAATAACACTAAAAATAATTGGTGTTTTACTTATTAATCGTAATATTGCAATATAATAATGAATCAATGGGATTAACCAAATCAGAAATATTTACTGAAGAGCAAAATCAATTGGCTACCATCGCAAAAGTGTTAGGGCACCCAGCTCGTATTGCTATTATACAACACTTATTCAAATTGAATTCTTGCGTGTGTGGTGATTTGGTAAATGAAATCGGTTTAGCGCAACCTACCATTTCGCAGCATTTAAAGGAATTAAAGAAGATTGGCATTATTAAAGGAACCATTGAAGGAACTAGCGTTTGCTATTGCATCAATCCATCAACATGGAAAGAGACTAAAACCTTACTTTCTTCTTTTTTAAACCTTGACGTGAATAACCAAAACTGTTGCTAAAAAAATTTGAATACGTTAATCGTAATATTACAATAAACACTATAACCATGAAACTCTCAGAAATTAAACAACATTTAAGCACATTAAAAACAATTGCTTTTCAATTACCTGACGGTAGCTTAGTTCCGAATCATTTTCACGTAACAGAAGTAGGAAAAGTTACTAATAACTTTATCGATTGTGGTGGAGTGGTAAGAAATGAAGAAGTGGTTAACTTTCAGCTTTGGAACGCAAATGATTATGATCATCGATTACACCCTGAGAAACTAATATCTATTATAGAATTATCTGAAAAGACATTAAACATTTCACCTAACTTAGAAATTGAAGTGGAATATCAAGGAAGTACGATTGGGAAGTATGGATTAGATTTTGACGGAACCAACTTCTTATTAACTACAAAACAAACAGATTGTTTGGCGAAAGATAACTGCGGAATTCCACAAGAAAAACCAAGAGTAAAATTATCTGATTTACAAAAACAAACTGCATGTGAACCAAACTCAGGATGCTGTTAATATGAAAACACAAACCTCAACTCTGTTTTCTGAACTACAGGAAACTATTTCTAGTTTACCAACTGTTTCGGAAGAGCGAAAACAAGTTTTACAACCGCTTATAAGTTACATTCAGGAAAAACTGGAGAATAAGGAGATGATAAGCCTAAATTTTATTTGTACTCATAATTCAAGAAGAAGTCATTTGTCGCAAGTATGGTCACAAACGATGACTTTTTATTATCAAATACCAAATGTAAACGCATACTCTGGCGGTACAGAAGCTACAGAGATGAACGAAATAGTAGCAAGCACTTTGGTTGATAACGGATTTCAAATTCAACAATTATCTGGTGGAACAAATCCTATATACGCGGTAAAATATGCTGATAACGCATCACCTATTATAGGTTTTTCTAAAAAGTATGATAATGACTTTAATCCAAGCTCAGCTTTTTGCGCTATCATGACTTGTTCACAAGCCGATGAGGGTTGTCAATTCATTGCTGGTGCTGATAAAAGAGTACCTGTTACTTATGAAGACCCTAAACTATATGACGGTACACCTATAGAAAAAGAGAAATACTTAGAGTGTAGCCTACAAATTGCTACTGAAATGTACTATGTTTTTTCTTCTGTAAAAGCTTAGCCTTTATATTTCATAGGTAAATGCACCACTTTTTTAGTTTCGAAGAAATCTTCTTCAAAAAAGTCTGGTAAATCATAAATGGTGGCTTTAGGAAAGTTCGCAAGTTCTTCCGTAAGGTCACCACCTTTTAAATATAAAATTCCGTTTTTAAGTGCATGATTTTGTTTTTTATGCACTTTATTTTTCACCCAACGGTGAAATGTTTCCATTTGCGCTACCGCTCTACTTACAATAAAATCGTATGTATCATCAACTTCTTCAACACGCCCATGAGTTGTTTTCACATTCTGTAAACCTAAACCTTCAGCAACTTCATTTACTACTTTAATTTTCTTTCCGATAGAATCTACCAAATGAAATTGGGTTTCAGGAAATAAAATAGCTAACGGAATTCCTGGAAAACCTCCTCCTGTACCTACATCCATCACTTTGGCTCCTGGTTGAAACTCCATTACCTTCGCTATTCCTAACGAATGTAATACATGACGTAAATACAATTCATCAATATCTTTACGAGAAACAACGTTAATTTTCAAATTCCAATCTTGATACAATTCTTGCAACTTAGAAAATTGTTCTAATTGTGTTTCCGTTAAATTGCCAAAGTATTTTTTTATAAGTTCCATCTAGTGATTTTTTCCGCTGCAAAAATAAAAAACTAATTGGTATTGTTAATTTTTCTGCAAAAGATATTAATCTAGTTAAAAAGTTAAGCTTTAGCAATAACCGTGAACCAAAAACGTTTATTTTTGCGGTACAAACAAACAATAAATGAAGACAGTAAACTTCTCAAGAATAGACAAAGCCAAGTTTTTTAGAACTCTGAATAAAAGAGTTAACACTTACTTTAAAGAAAACAACATTAAGCGTACAGGTAACTGGAAACTATATTCAAAAGCAATAATTATGTTAGCTACTTTTATCGTTCCATTCATATTAATTTTAACTGTTGATATGTCTCAATGGATAAAATTAGCCTTAACTGTATTAATGGGAGTTGGAATGGCTGGAGTTGGAATGAATGTGATGCACGATGCTAACCATGAATCTTTCTCAAGCAAAAAATGGGTAAATAAACTTTTTGGAAGCAGTATTTATATTTTAGCAGGTAACGTGTATAACTGGAAAGTACAACACAATGTATTACACCATACTTATACTAACATTCAAGATCATGATGAAGATATGGATGCTGGTAGAATTATCCGTTTTTCAAAACACACACAATGGTTATGGATTCATAAATTCCAAAAATATTATTCAATCTTTTTATACGGATTGTTAACGATTAACTGGGCAATTACTACTGATTTTAAACAAATGCACAGTTACTTAAAGCGAAAGTTATCGTATGGAGAATTTCCAAATCCAGCTAGAGAATGGACTAAACTAGTAGTTTCGAAAGTTATTTATTATTCACTTTGGATTGTATTACCAATTGCAGTAATGAATATTGCTTGGTGGAAAGTATTAATCGGATTTTTTGTAATGCACTATACTGCAGGAATCATTTTAAGCGTGGTTTTCCAATTAGCACACATAGTTCCTAAAACAGAAACTCCTTTACCAGATGAAGATGGTAATATGAAAAACACTTGGGCTATTCATCAGTTATATACCACTGCAAATTTTGCCCCTAAAAATTGGTTTATCAACTTTTATACAGGTGGATTAAATCATCAAGTAGAGCACCACATTTTCCCAAATATTTCTCATATTCACTATAATAAGTTAGCTCAAATTGTAAAAGAAACTGCTAAGGAATTTAACCTTCCTTATAATGAATATAAAACCACACGTAAAGCAGTTATAGAGCATTTTAGACACTTAGCTGAATTAGGAAAAAAACCGCAATTAGCATAAATCAACATACAACATAACAACACAATGTCAAACGCATTATCAAACAGAATTCAAAGTTTACCAGTATCGCAAACTTTAGCAATGGCTGCTAAAGCGAGAGAATTAAAAGCTGAAGGTAAAGACATCATTAGTTTAAGTTTAGGAGAACCAGATTTTAACACTCCTAATTTTATTAAAGATGCTGCAATTGAAGCTATTAATCAAGACTACAACTCATACACTCCAGTTGACGGGTATGTAGAGTTAAAAGAAGCTATTTGCGAGAAGTTTAAACGTGATAATAACTTAACATATGCTCCAAACCAAGTAGTTGTTTCTACAGGAGCAAAACAATCTATTGCCAACGTAGCTCAGGTATTATTAAACCCTGGTGATGAAGTATTATTACCAGCTCCATATTGGGTAAGCTATTCTGCAATTGCAACTTTGTGTGAGGCTAAGTTTACCGAAATTCCTTCTTCTATTGAAAACGATTTCAAAATCACTCCAGAACAATTAGAAGCCGCTATTTCGCCAAAAACAAAAATGATTTTCTTTAACTCGCCGAATAACCCTAGTGGAACAATTTATAGCGAGGAAGAATACAGAGCATTGGCTAAAGTATTAGAGAAGCATCCGGATATTTATATTTTATCTGACGAAATATATGAGCACATTAACTACGGAACAAAACCTTTTAGTTTTGCTGCTATTGAAAGTATGTACGATCGTACCATTACCGTGAACGGTTTAGCGAAAGCTTTTGCAATGACAGGATGGAGAATCGGTTATATCGGAGCTCCTGAATGGATTGCTAAAGCATGTACAAAAATGCAAGGTCAAATTACTTCAGGAACCAACTGTATCGCTCAACGTGCTGCAATTACCGCAGTAAAAGCATCACCAGAAAAAGTACAGTATATGGTAGATGAGTTTAAAAATCGTAGAGACTTAGTATTACAATTATTAGGAGAAATTGAAGGATTCAAGTTAAACGTACCTGAAGGTGCTTTTTATGTGTTCCCCGACATTTCTGATTTCTTTGGAAAAACAATCCAAGGAAAAGAAATTAAAGATGCAAATGATTTTTCTATGTTATTATTAGAAGAAGCAAATGTAGCTACAGTAACTGGTGAAGCTTTTGGCGCACCAAACTGTGTTCGTTTATCATATGCTGCTTCTGAATTACAATTACGTGAAGCTATCAAGAGAATTAAAGAAGTTTTAAGTTAATTCGCTATAAAGTTCTAAATGGTATATCGCCTAAAAAATATAGACGAACTAAAAATAGAAGATTTAAAGAAAAGTATTAACAGGGGATATAGGTTTATTACCTATCCTTATAGTATTTCCTTAATTGTAGGTAATATAAATTTATTTTCTCCTGTATACTTTCTCAATAAAGAAGAAACTAAAAAACACACATTAAAATATAATTTAATTTCTTCAATACTTGGTTGGTGGTCTATTCCAAATGGACCGACTAATACTATAAACAGCATCAAAACTAACATAAGAGGAGGTGTTGATGTAACAGATGATATCATGCTTAACTTAACCGAAGATTCTTTGAAATCTAAAAAAGTTAAGATTGAATATATTTATACGATTTTCAAAAAACCTGAAAAATCAACAGAAAAAGACTTTATAAAATCTATAAAGAAAACCAGAGGTATCATTACTAATCAAAATATCTATCTAGGCAGATATATAAACACTGAAGGTTTTTATTATTTATTAGGTTTTGACAATATTTCAGAAAGTTCCAAACAAGAGTTACTTACTCATTTGAGAAAAATATTCCACAACCATGTTCATATAGAAATTATTAAAATTAACCCTAATGATGATGTACATCAGAGGTTAACAGAAATGGGAGCCCTCCTTAAATATTAAAAAGGAACTTTCAATTTTCTAACTTTTTTCTTTTTAAGCTTCTTTAAGTACAATGCTTTTTTGTTATAGTCAATAAACGCTTTACCAGCTTCCAAGATATCTGCACCTATAATTCCATCAACCTCTTGTGCATTATGTTGTTTTAAGGCAGTATTTACATGCGTTAAGTCAAACAATACTAAATCACAAGCTTCGGTTTTCCACTTTCCAATTTTCAGTGAATTATTTTCCGACTTTTGTGTTTCCATATCGGTTGCTCCAGCTCCTGCTGCTTTTACCTCACTCTCTTCAGAGACAAGTTTAAAACGCTCAATTAAGTCCAATCCAACACATGAATTAGACGCTCCTGTATCCAGAATAAAGGTTCCATTTACCCCATTAATTTCAGCAGTTAACTCCAAATGATTAGTCACCATTTTTTTGAGTTTTATTTTGATGTATTTCTTTTTTCGTAATACTTTTTTCAAACTTGCCATTTCTTGTACTTTTGTCCTCGCAAAGATACAATATAATACAATGTCCCCTTGAACACAGTCGAAAGGGATTTTTATTAAAATTATGATAACCGATACACATACACACCTATACTCAAGCCAGTTTGATGAAGACAGAAACGAAATGATACAACGTGCAAAAGATGCTGGGGTTTCTCGTTTCTTTATTCCTGCTATTGATAGTTCTTATACTGAACGTATGTTCGATTTAGAAAAAAACTACCCGAACGATGTGTTTTTAATGATGGGGTTACACCCAACTTCGGTAAAAGAAAACTACCAAGAAGAGTTAGCACATGTAAAAGAGTGGTTAGACCAACGTGATTTTTATGCAATTGGTGAAATTGGTATCGATTTGTATTGGGATAAATCATTTTTACCACAACAACAAGAAGCTTTTCGTACACAAATTCAGTGGGCAAAAGAGAAAAAACTACCGATTGTTATTCACTGTCGTGATGCTTTTGATGAAATTTTTGAAGTTTTAGAAACTGAAAAAGGAGAGGATTTATATGGAATTTTTCACTGTTTTACAGGAACTTTAGCACAAGCTGAAAAAGCAATTTCTTATAACATGAAATTAGGAATTGGTGGTGTAGCTACGTTTAAAAATGGAAAGATCGATAAGTTTCTACATCAAATTGACATCAAACACATTGTCTTAGAAACCGATTCTCCTTACCTAGCTCCTACTCCGTACCGAGGAAAACGTAATGAGAGTAGTTACATTACTAATGTAGTAGATAAATTGGTTGATATTTATGGATTGACTTTCGATGAAATTTCGGAAATTACAACACAGAACTCTAAAGACGTTTTTGGTGTTTAACTTACAAACCACATATTATAAAACCCCAATCGGAATTGCCAAAATTGATGGTGATGAAAATGGAGTCCAATCGATTTCTGTATTGGATGAAGATACTTTGGCTACAGTTAGCTTTCCGAAAGAGACTCCAAATTGCTTACAAGAATGTGTTACACAATTGGACGAGTATTTTGCAGGAACAAGAACAGCGTTTAATCTACAATTGAATCCACAAGGAACAAACTTTCAACAATCGGTTTGGGAAGAATTATTAAACATTCCCTTTGGAAGAACTAGAACCTACTTAGAACAAACCAAACAATTAGGCGACGTAAAAGCTATTAGAGCTGTAGCTTCAGCGAATGGTAAAAACCCTATTTGGATAGTTATTCCATGTCACAGAGTTGTAGGTTCTGATGGTTCATTAACAGGATATGCAGGCGGTGTTTGGCGTAAAAAGTGGTTATTGGAACACGAAAGTGGAGCAAAACAACAAACATTATTCTAATTTTTAGAAAATCAAATAATGTTTAATTCAAATTGCGTTTTTCAATAAAAAACTTCTTCAACAAAAAGCCGCATTCCTCTTCTAAAACCCCTGATATTACTTTTGTTTTTGGATGTATTTTTGTTTTTAATACACTAAAACCAAGTTTTGGTTCACTTGCTCCGTATACTATTTTCCCTATTTGCGTCCAGTAACTTGCTCCTGCACACATTTGACAAGGCTCTAAGGTCACATACAAGACACAGTCCTTTAAATATTTTCCACCTAAAAAATCTGCTGCTGCAGTAAACGCTTGCATTTCGGCATGTGCTGTAACATCGTTTAACAACTCAGTTAAATTATGCGCTCTAGCAATAATTTGATTATTAAAAACAATTACTGCACCTACTGGAACTTCTCCTTTATCAAAAGCTAACTCTGCTTCTTGTAAGGCTTTTTTCATAAAGTAAGTATCATCAAACGGATTCATATACGTGGATTCATGTAAGTTCTTGAACAAATGTAGCCAAAATTTGTTTGTGCTAGCTCTGCGTAAAATACTTATTTTTACCAAAATTTACGATTTGATTTCAATCAACACTTCTGAAAATAAAAAAGTCTATTTTGCTTCCGATCAACATTTAGGAGCTCCAACTTCTGAGGCTAGTTTTCCTCGTGAACAAAAGTTTGTTGCATGGTTAAACGAAGTTAAAAAAGATGCCGAAGCTATTTTTATTCTAGGTGATTTATTCGATTTTTGGTTTGAGTATAAAACTGTTGTTCCTAAAGGCTTTGTACGTGTTTTAGGTAAACTCGCAGAAATAAAAGATAGTGGTATTCCTATTTACTTTTTTGTTGGAAATCACGATTTATGGATGCATGATTATTTTGAAAAAGAATTAAATATCCCCGTGTATCATTCTCCTCAAGAATTTAAAATCAATGATAAATTATTTTTAATTGGTCATGGAGATGGATTAGGACCTGGAGACAAAGGGTATAAACGCATGAAAAAAGTGTTTACATTCCCACTATTTCAATGGATGTTTCGTTGGCTACATCCAGATTTAGGTGTTCGATTAGGACAATATATGTCGGTAAAAAACAAATTGATTTCTGGTGATGAGGACGCTAAATTTTTAGGCGAAGACAATGAGTGGCTTGTACAATATTGTAAACGTAAATTAGAAACTAAACACTACGATTATTTTGTTTTTGGACACAGACATCTTCCTTTAGAAATTCAACTTAAAGAGAACAGTGTTTACCTTAATACAGGTGATTGGATTGAGTATTATACCTATGCGGTTTTTGAAAACGATAAACTATTTTTAAAAGAATATAAAAAATAAAAAAAAGCACCTCAAAAAGGTGCTTTTTTTCATTATCAAATAATTAACTTAGAACTTAAAAGTTAATCCTGCTTTAAAAGTCATACCATTGAATCCAAATTGATTTACTTCCCAAGGGTATTTAAAACGACCTCCTAAATCAGTTACAACATCTCCCTTTGTATCAATTTCGTCTGGGTACACATCAAATAAATTATTTACTTGTGCATTAAACGAAATCATATCAGAAAACTCATACCCAAAAGAGATGTCTGTAATTATCTTTCCACTAAATGTTTGATCTTTATTAGGATCTGTAGCATGTTGCCAAGTTACTTCTCCAAAATATGTATTATTTAAGTATGCGGTTAATTTTTTATACTTATAATCTGCTCCAAACAATAGTTTAGTATTAGGCCTTGCACTAATAATTCTAGATTGTTCTTTTCTGTTAAATATGGCATTCTTATAATTTGCCAATTTAGTAGGGGTTTTCACCTCTCCTTCTAACTTTGTTCTGTTAATATTTAACGCTAAATTCAATCCAAGTTTTCCTGCAGCAAAATCTATATTTTTGTAACGCATTGTATAATCAAACCCTTCTGTTTTTGTATCTGCTGCATTAATAAAAAACTTAATACTTGTAACACTATTATCATCTAAAATCTGTTGAACATCTGCATTTGGATTCCCGTCATCGTCAGTACCTCCAATTTCTCCAGAAAACACTACTCTATCATCTACTTTAACATTGTAATAATCTAACGAAATTGTAAAGTCATTCGAAGCCTTTACCGTAATACCTGCCGAAACATTTTTAGAAGTTTCAGCAAATAGCGGATCAACTCCTAAATCTCGAATCACTGTACTTACATTATTGAATGTTCCTTGATTTGAAATAGTACCTCCTGAAACTAAAGTTTGTACATTACTCAAATATACCTGATGTAATGATGGCGCTCTAAATCCTGTACTATATGAAGCTCTTAACACTCCTGCTTCCCCTAACTTATATCTAGAATTTACTTTCCATGAAAAATTATCTCCAAAATCTGAATAATTCTCATAACGAACTGCCCCGCCTATTAAAAAGTCTTCTGAAACATCCCAATCTAATGTACCATAACCACCTACGTTAGTTCTTGTTTCATTTAAAGCATTACTTGGTTGTAAACCAGGAAAAGATTGTGCTCCACCATCAATATACGAAGCCTCCTCTCCAGCTGTTACTTCAAATCGTTCTTGTCTTGCTTCAACACCAAACCCTATACTTACATCTCCAAAAGAACGACTCATGTCAAAGTTTCCTACAATATTACTGAAAGCATATGCTCCTGCATCAAAAGAAGTAGGACTATTAGCTCCTAAGCTTACATTAATTGTATTACCTATTGTATAATCAACAGAGTTACGACCATAACTACCACTTAAATCTGCATTAAATCCTCCTAACTTAAACCTACTACCTGCTGTAAATAAAACATCTTGAATATCTGTTTCAAAGGTTGGTTGAAATCCATCATAAGTTTCTCCTGGAGGTGTTAACAATCCAAAATCATCTGTAATCCAATATGGAGGTCTATAAAGAGCAAAACTTTTACCTTGTCGCATATTAAATCCACCAAAACCATATAGTGTAGTATTCTCGTTTAAAGGATATTCTGCATTCACAAACAAATCTCCTTTTTTCATTTCTGGCTGTCCAATAATCATTCCTAAATCTGGATTATCTCGTGTCCATTGATTATCTACACCAAACAAATCATCTTTTCCTGGTTCACCAGCCCTATCGGTTTTCTCTTGATAACTTAAACCAAGTGTAGCATTCACAAAACCTCCTTCACCAAAGGTAAATGTATGATTAACATCTCCATCAATATTAAATCCGTCTCCTTCTTTCGTTACTCCAGAGTTTACATTTACTTGAGTAAATTCAACACCTTTTTTTAAAATAATGTTTACAACCCCAGCTACAGCATCTGAACCATATTGAGCAGAAGCCCCATCACGTAAAATCTCCACTCTCTCAATAGCCGCAGTAGGAATACTTTTCATATCCACACCTACTTCACCTTTTCCTGGTGTATCATTTACATACACTAAAGCACTCTGATTTTTACGCTTTCCGTTTACCAAAACCAATGTTCTACTAGGCCCTAATCCTCGTAAATCAGCTGGATCAAAATGCGCTGTTGCATCAGAAATTGTTTGGTTACTTGAATTGTATGAAGGAACTGTGTACGTTAACATCTGGTCAATATTTGTTTGACCTGTTGCTTGTAGTTCCCTCACACTTACATTATCAATTGGAACAGCAGAGTCTAAAATTGTTCTCGGTTTAGAACGGTTACCTGTTAAAACAACCTCATCTAAAACATTATCATCTCTTAAAACAACTGTAACATAGGAAGCCTTGTATACTGTTTTTTCTAAAGTAGAGAATCCTACCGAAGAGAACACCAACGTAACTGGTATCTTTTTTATATTAAGAGTAAACTCTCCTTTATCATCTGTACTTACTCCATTAGTAGTCTCTTTTTCTAAAACATTTACAAAAGGTAGCGGAGCTCCGCTTTCATCCGTTACTTTACCTTTTATTGTCTGACCAATCACTGACGCAAAAGACATCAATAAAATGAAGACAATTACTTTATTTTTTTTATCCATAAGTAATTAAGTTTAGTTAAAGTTAAAACGTTAAAATATGTTAATTTATAACAATAATAATAAATTTAAACATAAAAAATAAACAAAAACATAAAAATATATGCATCTATTTGAAAAAACAATGACAACCTAGAATGTTTTTAGCTTTAACCATACTTTAACAGCTGGTATTTTCTTATTATTGTAGCTTTGTTTCATAAAAATTCTAATTTATTTCAATTACTATGAATATAGATGTAAGAGCCATCAATGAAAAAATAGAAAGAGAAAGTGCTTTTGTAGACTTATTAACTACAGAAATGAACAAAGTAATTGTGGGTCAAAAACACATGATTGAGCGATTACTAATTGGACTTTTAGGAAATGGACATATCTTATTAGAAGGTGTTCCTGGGCTGGCAAAAACCTTAGCCATCAACACACTTTCAAAAGCTGTTGACGGAAGCTTTAGTCGTATTCAGTTTACTCCAGATTTATTACCTGCTGATGTGGTAGGTACTATGATATACAATGTAAAGGAAAATGATTTTTCTATTAAAAAAGGACCAATTTTTGCCAACTTTGTATTAGCTGATGAGATTAACCGTGCTCCTGCTAAAGTGCAATCTGCATTGTTAGAAGCCATGCAAGAGCGTCAAATCACTATTGGAGATGAAACTTTTAAATTAGATGAACCATTCTTGGTAATGGCCACTCAAAACCCAGTAGAACAAGAAGGAACTTATCCTCTTCCTGAAGCACAAGTAGACCGTTTTATGCTAAAAACTGTAATTGATTATCCAAAATTGCAAGACGAGCAACTTATTATGCGTCAAAACTTAAATGGAAGTTTTCAAAAAATAAACCCTGTAATTTCTATAGACCAAATTATAAAAGCTCGTAACGTAGTTAATGAAGTTTATATGGATGAAAAAATCGAAAAGTATATCCTAGATATTGTTTTCGCAACTCGTTATCCTGAAAAATATAATTTAGAGAAATTGAAGCCTCTTATCAGTTTTGGATCTTCTCCTCGTGGTAGTATCGCTTTAGCAAAAGCTGCAAAGTGTTATGCTTTCATCAAACGAAGAGGATACGTGATACCTGAAGATGTTAGAGCAATAGTAAATGATGTTTTACGCCACAGAATTGGTATTACATATGAAGCAGAAGCTGAAAACATTACATCTATTGATATTATAAACTCTATTATTAACGAAGTACAAGTACCTTAATCAATTATCAATGAGCAATTATCAGCCTAAAATACTTTACTGATTATTGATAACTGTTAACTGACAATTGAAAACATGGATACAAAAGAGTTACTAAAAAAAGTTCGAAAAATAGAAATAAAGACACGTAGGTTGTCTAATCATATTTTTGGAGGAGAATACCACTCAACCTTTAAAGGTAGAGGTATGACTTTTTCTGAAGTACGTCAATATCAATATGGAGACGATATCAGAGCTATTGATTGGAACGTTACTGCTCGCTACAACGAACCATATGTAAAAGTTTTTGAAGAAGAACGCGAACTTACCATGATGTTGGTAGTAGACATTTCTGGTTCTGAGTTTTTTGGTACTTCTGAACAATTTAAAAAAGATACTGTAACAGAAATTGCCGCAACATTGGCATTTTCTGCTATTCAAAATAACGATAAAGTCGGGTTAATTCTATTTTCGGATCAGGTTGAGTTATATATTCCGCCTATAAAAGGAAAAAGTCACGTATTACGAATTATTCGTGAGCTTATTGAATTTCAACCAAAAAGTAGACAAACCAATATTAGTGAAGCTCTCAAATTTTTATCCAACATCATGAAAAAGAAAGCAATTGTTTTTATGCTTTCTGATTTTATGGACGATGATTACGAACGCACGTTGAAAATTGTTGGTAATAAACATGATGTAACCGGTATACGTGTATATGACAAACATGATGAGGAAATCCCTAATTTGGGCATGGTTCCTATGGTGGATGCTGAAACAGGAAAAACTCAATTGGTTAATACGAGTTCAAAATCAGTTAGAACTCACTACAAAGCTAACGCTTTACGTTTAACAAATTACTTTGAATCCTCTTTTACTAAGAGTGGTGCTGGAACTATCAGTACAAGAGTTGACGAAAGTTATGTACGAAAACTGTTAGGTTATTTTAAACGAAAAGGATAAGAACAAACAATGAAACACAAACTACTTTACATATGCTTGTTTTTAACTTCTTTTGCCTTTGCACAACAACCTCAGGTAAAAGCAGAAATTGACACCACAAATATTAGAATTGGTGAACAGTTTCAATATAAAATATCTGTTGACGAAACTGAGAATGTTATCATTCCTAAGTTAGAAAATCTAAAAGGGTTAGAGGTAATAGATACACTCAAAATCGACACTATTGAAAACAAGCTCATTCGAAAATACATTTTAACAGGGTTTGATAGCGGTGCATTTTACATTCCTCAACAACAAATATTTATTAGAAATCAAGCTTATTTAACGGATAGTTTATTAGTTAATGTAGCTACTGTTCCTATCGACACTACGAAGGTTAAAAAATTTCCAATTAAAGGAATTAAAGGAGAACCGTACCAATTTGACGATTTCAAACAATACATTTGGTGGATCATAATAGCTATTCTTGTCATAGTGTTATTACTTTATTTCTTTGTTTTCAAAAAGAAAAAAGAACAAGAAGAAAAAGTTATTATCCCTTTATTACCTCCTTATGAAGAAGCTATGCAAAAACTGGAGGAACTGGACAAAAAACTATTATGGCAAAATAATCAGGTTAAAAAATATTATAGTGAATTAACAGACATTGTAAGAGGTTATATTGAACGAGAGCTACATGTTCCAGCCCTGGAAAGCACTACTGATGAATTAATTGACGTTTTAAAAGACTTCAATGACACAAAGTCAATAGAAACTTCGAGAGAAATTATTGATAAATTAAAAGGTCTTTTACAAGAATCTGACCTAGTAAAATTTGCGAAATCAAAACCTTTATCTCACGAAATAGAGGAAGACCGAAAAGACGCAAAGCTTATTATAGATAATTTAAAACCCAAAAAACAAGAAGATGATGATGAAGTGGAATAATTTCGAGTTTCATAGTCCCGAGTTTTTATGGTTGCTAGTATTAATTCCTCTGTTAGCTTTTTGGAGTTTTTATACTCGAAAAAAAGATGGTGCTCAACTTAGAATGCCAAGTACTAAAGGTTTTAAAATACAAGGTTCTATTTTACCCAAACTCAAACCCATACTGCCACTCTTAAGACTACTGGCATTAACCTGCTTAATAGTTGCTTTAGCACGCCCTAGAAATGTAGCTGTTAGTAAGAAAACAAAAACAAATAGAGGTATTGATATCGTAATGGCTGTTGATGTTTCGGCTAGTATGCTAGCAAAAGACCTTAAACCAAACCGATTAGAGGCCTTAAAAAGAGTAGCTACCGATTTTATAAACCGACGCCCTAATGATCGTATTGGTATCGTAGTATATGCAGGAGAAAGTTTTACACAAACTCCAATTACCAGTGATAAATCTATTGTGAAAAGAACCATTTCAGAAATTAAATGGGGACAGTTAGAAGGTGGAACTGCTATTGGAATGGGTCTAGGTTCTGCTGTTAATAGACTAAAAGATAGTAAAGCCAAAAGTAAAGTTATTATCTTATTGACAGACGGTGTAAACAATGCTGGTTTTGTTGATCCTAAAACAGCTACTGATTTAGCAAAAGGAAACGGAATTAAGGTTTATACTATCGGAATTGGAACTAACGGGATGGCTCCTTTTCCATGGGCTAAAGACCCAAGAACAGGAAAAATTTCATTTAAAAATCAACCTGTTGAAATTGACGAAGATTTGCTAAAGCACATTGCCATCGAAACTAGTGGTAAATATTTTAGAGCAACTAATAACACCAAGTTAAAAGAAATTTATGACGAGATTGACAAGTTAGAAAAAACTAAAATCGAAGAGTTCAAGTATTATAATTACTCTGAAAAATATCGTTTTTTAGTTTTCCTAGCAGGGATATTTTTACTTTTAGAATTCACCCTAAAAAACACGTTATTTAAAAGTTTTATTTAAGCAAGATGTACAAACTAGAAGAACCAATATATTTTTATCTTTTTGCAATTATTCCTGTAATAATTGTGGTTTTCCTATTAGTTTTATGGTGGAAAAAACGAACTCAAAAAAAGTTTGCTAACCCGTTGCTTTTATCTAAAATAGCACCAAATACATCAACCTTTAAATCTGTACTAAAACTTGTTTTCTTTTTGGTAGGGTTATCGTTTTTAATTTTATCATTAGTTAACCCTAAAATGGGAACAAAACTAAAAACCGTGAAAAGAGAAGGTGTTGATGTGGTGTTTGCTTTAGATGTTTCTAAAAGTATGTTAGCAGAAGATATTGCACCTAATAGATTAGAAAAAGCAAAACAAATTATATCTAAAACTATTGATAAGCTAGGAAGTGATAGAGTTGGTATTATTATCTATGCAGGTAATGCTTACCCTCTACTTCCTATTACTACCGATCACGCCGCAGCAAAAATGTTTTTGCAAAATGCAAATCCTGATATGGTTTCAAGTCAAGGTACTGCTATCAATGAAGCTTTAAACCTAGCGAATACTTATTATGATAACGACGAGCAAACGAATCGTTTTTTAATAATTATTTCAGATGGTGAAGATCATCAAGAAGAAACTAAACAAGTTGCTCAAAACATCGCCAACGAAGGTGTAAAAGTATACACCGTAGGTGTAGGTACTGAAAAAGGAGGTCCAATTCCTATTAAATTAAATGGCGCACTTATTGGTTATAAAAAAGATAGAATGGGGGAAACAGTAATTACCCAACGTAAACCCGATGTTTTACAAGGAGTTGCTGATGCTTCTGACGGACAATATTTTGATGGTAATAAAACTGAAAATCCAGTAGAAGCCATTGAAAAGATTATTGGAAACGCACAAAAAAACGAATTTGAAACAAAACAATTTTCTGATTACAAAGATCAATTTCAATGGTTTGTAGGAATTGGACTGTTGTTTTTAATTTTAGATATGTTTTTATTTGATAAGAAAACCAAATGGTTGAAGAAAGTAGATTTGTTTAACGAAGAATCTTAAAATGTAGTATGAAAAGTTTACAAAATTTAATATTCATTCTAGTTTTTGCAGTTTCTGCAATAGCAAATGCGCAACAAGACACACTTAAACTACAACGTGAAGCACGTGCTTTGTTACGAGAAGGAAACAAACTATACAATAAACAAAAGTTTAGTGATGCTGCTATTACCTACCGAAAAGCCTTAGGTAAGAACAGCAAGTATGAAAAAGCAAGTTATAATTTTGGTAATACTTTATACCAAGAAAAGAAATACAAAGAAGCTGTAGAACAGTTTAAAGTAACTACTGAGACTTCAAAAGACAAAATGGCTCAGGCTGAAGCTTATCACAACATAGGTAATGCCATGATGGAGCAAAAGCAATATGAACAAGCTGTTGAAGCCTTTAAAAATTCCTTACGTAGAAATCCTAATGATGATGAAACACGTTATAATTTAGCCGTTGCTCAAAAAGAAGCTAAAAAACAGCAACAAGATCAAAAGGACGACAAAGATAAAAACAAAGACCAACAAGATCAGAATCAACAGAATAAAGATCAGCAAGATCAAGACGACAAAGACAAACAAAACGATAAAGATCAAAAAGGCGACGATAAGGACAAAAAGGATGATAACCAAGATCAGAAAAACGATGATCAAAACAATCAGCAAAAACCTAATCAAGACCAAAAAGACAAACAAAATCAACAACCTAAACCTCAACAAGGTAACATGACTCCTGAGCAAATGAAACAGCTACTTGAGAGTTTAAATAATGAAGAAAACAAGACGCAAAAGAAAATGAATGCACAAAAATCAAAAGGAAGAAAAGTAAAACAAGAAAAAGACTGGTAATTTTTCAGTTGTTAAAATCTTAATTACTTTTAGGCATTTTTGAAAAATAAGTATGAAGTTGAAAGTATACATAACGTTATTAATTAGTTTTATTACAATTGCTCTTAGCGCGCAAGATGTCAACTTTTTAATGTCTGTTAATCATGAAAAGGTTAGTTCAAATCAGGAGTTTAAATTAAAATTCAAGTTAACAACTACCTCTGATCAGATTGATAGTTCTTTTTTAACTAAACTCCCCATAGATTCTTTATTTACTCCACCAGATTTAAATGACTTTAATATAGTTTCTGACAAAATTTCAAAGAATTTTAACCGCTTTTTATTTAAAGATAAAAATGGTAACACCATAAACAAATGTTCTTTATCATGGTATTACTTGATAAAGCCCAAAAAAAAAGGCACATACACAATATCGCCACCTTCCTTTCTCTTAAACAACACAAAATTAAAAGCACAAAAACTAACTATTAAAGTAATTGATAGTTATTCAAATGAAGCAAAATGTTTAGCTGATATCAAATGTAAAGTTTCGAAAAACACATTCCTATTCTCAAAAAGAAATAATAATCCCCAATCTGTAAATTACTACCTCTATTACTTGGAAGAAGGAGTACCTGACTCCTACCTTGTAATATCAGAGCCTAGGTTTAAAGGCTTTCACTCAAAAGAAGTTAAAATAACTAATATTAAAAAAGAAGTTGTCAAACACAAAGGAATAAATTATAACAAAATTTTATTTAAAAAATTTTTATTAACAACCAATAAAAATCAAGAAGAAGAATCTCCTATGATTCTTAATTTAAAAGTCAAAATTAATAACTCAATAGACGATTTTATTTCTATAACTAAAGACACTCTTGAGTTAAAATTAGTTTCAAAAAATTAAACTAAAGTAATGCGTTTATTAATTTTAATATTAATTTTTATTTCACATTCTATTAGTGCGCAAGATGTTGCATTAACAACTACTGTTAGTAAAAATAAATTAGGTGTAAACCAGCGACTACGTATTGAGTTTTCTATCAACAAACAAGGAGCCGATAATTTTAAACCACCAAACTTCACTAATTTTAAAATTGTTGGTGGTCCGAGTCAATCAGTAAGTCAATCTTGGATTAACGGTAAGGTTTCTTTCAATCAATCATACACCTACATACTACAACCCAAAAGAAAAGGAGAATTTAATATTCCCTCTGCGAGTATTGAAATTGATGGAAAAACAATAAAGTCAAACCCTATAAAAGTTATTGTTTTAGATGCTGTTGACATCCCTAAAAATCCAAACGATCCTAATTATATTGCAGAACAAAACATTCATTTAGTTGCTGAGATTTCCAAATCTAAACCTTATGTTGGTGAGGGAATTTATGTAGAATACCGCTTATACTTTAGTGATAATGTTGGTATCTATGACAATGCAATAACTGAAGCTCCACAATATAACGGTTTCTGGAATCAAGAAATTAAACGTAACGGAATGCCTGTTAAAACAGGTACCTATAACGGAGAAAATTATCGTTATGCTGTTTTACACAAAGCTTTGTTAATTCCAACAACCTCTGGTAAATTAACAATAGACCCTATGAAAATGGATATTGTTGTTGCAGTCCCTACTGGAAGAGCTGACTTTTTCGGAAACGTAATTACACGTCAAGTTCGTAAAGAGTTTTCTTCTGCTAAGAAAATTGTTAACGCTCAAGCCTTACCTCTCAAAAACAAACCAGAGGATTTTACTGGTGCGGTTGGTGAATTTTCTTTTGATGTTTCTTTAAGCAAAAACACCTTAAAAGCTAATGAATCATCACAAATTAAGGTTTCAGTAAATGGTAAAGGAAATTTAAAATTGTTTGAACTTCCAAAAGTTGAAACCCCTAAAGAACTAGAAGTTTATCAACCTGAGAGAAAAGAAAATGTTCGCATTACTGGAACTGGATTATCAGGTTCAGTTACTGACAACTATACTATTGTTCCTGAGTTTAAAGGAAAATATAGAATTCCAAAAACTAGCTTTTCTTACTTTAACCCTAAAGAAAAGGTATACCAAACCATCTCTACAGATGATTTATATGTTGATGTTTTAGAAGGGAAGGAAGTTCCGACAAACTCCGATGCTAATACAGTTGCTAAACAAGATGTAAAAGTTACAGGTAGCGATTTTAGATACATTCAAACAGCTACTAATTTACAGCCTATAAAAACAGATGATTTCTTTAAATCTACCTTGTTTTACATTCTTTTGTTACTTCCTGTTTTAGCTATTCCAATTGGAATTATTATTCAGAAAAAGAAAGAAGAACGTGATAGTGATGTATTAGGTAACAAATTGCGAAAAGCAGATAAACTTGCCAAGAAATACTTGTCGGAAGCACAAAAACAATTAGGTAATAAAGAGGCTTTTTATGAAGCCTTAGAAAGAGCTCTACACAATTACCTAAAGGCAAAACTAGGTGTAGAAACATCTGATATAAGTCGTGAAAAAATTACTGATTTATTAGCGAATAGAAAAGTTAATATGGAAACTATTAATAATTTTATTGACGTATTTAACGATTGTGATTTTGCCAGATATACTCCAATTACCAATGTACAAATGAAAGAGGAGTATGAAAAAGCAAAACAAGTAATAACACAATTAGATCGACAGTTATAATGAGAAAGCTAGTTATATATTTATTCTTATTTGTGTCAACAGTTACGTTAGCACAAAATGCCAACGATTTATTTTCAAACGCTAATTCTTTGTACAAAGAAGGTAATTACGAAGAAGCTATTAAACTATACGAGCAAATAGAAGATGAAAACCTAGCATCATCCGAAGTCTATTACAACTTGGGTAATTGTTACTACAAGCTTAATAAAGTAGCTCCTACTATTTATAATTACGAAAAAGCACTACAATTAGACCCTTTAAATGAAGATGCTAAAAACAACTTAATTATAGCAAAGCGTTTAACTCTTGATAGAATTGAAGCATTACCAAAATCAATTTTTCAAAAATTTAATGAAAATTATCTACAAAAGTTTACCTATAACACTTGGGCTGTAATTACTATTATACTTTCTTTTGTAGCCTCTGTTTTATTTTTATTATTTTATTTTGCCTACACACCAAGTAAAAAAAGAACTTACTTTACTACTAGTATTTTAGCATTTTTACTTTTAATTACATCTTTAGTTATTACGTACACTCAATACAATCAAGCTAAAAATAACATTGAAGCTATTATTTATACTGAAGAAGTATCTGTTACTAATGAGCCTACTGATAACTCTAATGAAATTTTCACATTACACGAAGGAACCAAAGTTAATGTCTTAGATTCTGTGGATAATTGGAAGAAAATAAAACTAGCCGATGGCAAAATAGGTTGGACGCAATCTGAAAATTTAAAAGAATTATAACATTTTAGCTCTAAAAAAATAATTACTTTTGCAGTTGAACTTATTTAAAAAGTATATTGAAGTCTAAAGTTGCCATATTTTTCGTTGTTTTATTCGCAGGAATTATTGTTGCTCCTACGGTAATTACTTTGGTAGACAAGAACCAAGATATAACAATTTTCTTAAGTTTAAGTGAAGAAGAAGAAAACACAAAACATGTTAAGGTAGCTGAATTAAAAGCGCACCCTAACAAGGATTACATCTCTTTTTTATACAAGACTATTCAAAAAAAGAAAAACGTTCGTTTTCAATCTAAAAACTACGTTTCTCAATATCCAAAAATTCTTACCCCACCTCCCGAATTTTTTACTGCTTAATTTTTTGGCTAATTATTTCATGGAATAAAACTCCGTGTGATGCTTAGTGAATAAAAACAACGTTATTTTGAGATAAGGCTTGTTACATGTTTCCTTGGCTCAACCTAATAAGTAATAAATAATTCATTTACATTTTAAAATACGCTCTAAATTTTCATTTGGAGTATCAAAATATACACATACATTATGTTTAAAAATATTAAAAGCGACTTACCTGCTAGTATAGTCGTGTTCTTTGTAGCTTTACCTTTATGTTTAGGTATTGCATTAGCTAGTGGAGCCCCTCTTTTTTCAGGAGTAATTGCAGGAATTGTTGGAGGTGTTGTTGTCGGAGCTATTAGTGGCTCTAAAATTGGAGTTAGTGGACCTGCTGCTGGTTTAGCAGCTATTGTATTAACTGCTATTGGTGCTCTAGGTGGCTATGAAAATTTTTTAGTAGCTGTTGTTTTAGGAGGAATTATTCAAATTCTTTTTGGAGTTCTTAAAGCAGGAGTTATCGGTTATTACTTTCCTTCATCAGTAATTAAAGGAATGCTTACTGGTATAGGTATTATTATTATTCTAAAACAAATCCCTCACTTCTTTGGTTATGATGCAGAACCTGAAGGAGCTGATAGCTTTATTGAACCTTCTGGTGAAAACACTTTTTCAGCTATTATAAATATAGCTGATAATATTACTATCGGGTCAATGGTTATTGGTTTTATTGGATTAGCTATTTTAATTCTTTGGGATAAAGTTCTAAGTAAAAAAGGGAAAATATTTCAACTAATTCAAGGGCCTTTAGTAGCTGTAGTGTTGGGAATTGTCTTTTTTACATTAACACAAGGAAATGAAACATTAGCTATACAAGCTTCTCACTTGGTAAGTGTACCAATTCCTGAAAGTTTTGATTCTTTCTTAGGTCAATTTACTTTACCTAACTTTAGCGCCATTACTAACTATGAAGTATGGGTAACTGCCTTTACCATTGCTTTAGTAGCTAGTTTAGAAACTTTACTTTGTGTTGAAGCTACTGATAAATTAGACCCTGAAAAAAATGTAACTCCAACCAATAGAGAATTAGTTGCACAAGGAACAGGAAATATATTATCTGGTTTAATTGGAGGTTTACCAATTACTCAGGTAATCGTAAGAAGTTCTGCTAACATTCAATCAGGAGGAAAATCTAAAATGTCAACAATTATTCACGGATTATTTTTATTACTGTCTGTTATTTTAATTCCTACCTTATTAAATAAAATTCCTTTATCTGTTTTAGCTGCAATTTTATTAGTTGTTGGTTATAAACTAGCAAAGCCTAGCTTATTTAAGCAAATGTTTGCCTTAGGTTGGAAACAGTTTGTACCATTTATGGTAACTGTTTTAGGTATTGTTTTCACCGATTTATTAACAGGTATTTCATTAGGTTTAGCAGTAGGAGTAGTAGTTATTTTAATTAAGAGCTACCAAAACTCACACTTCCTACATATTGAAGACAAAAGTAACGGAGCGCATAAAATAAAAATGACACTTGCTGAAGAAGTAACTTTCTTTAACAAAGGTGCTATCTTAAAAGAATTAGATAGTTTACCTAGAGATACGTATTTAGAATTAGATGTACGTAAGACAAGATATTTAGATAACGATATTATCGAAATATTAGAAGATTTCGCCTTTAAAGCCAAAGAAAGAAATATTAATATCAAGCTTATTTCTGAACGTGGTGAAGTTGAAAACCCAGATAGTTTCATTAAATTCTTTAAACTAAGACATAAAGCAGCATAACACCCTTTTAAAGGTTATAACAAAATAAAAACACTTTTTACTACAATACGCTATTAAAGGATTGTTAGTATTCAATAAAAAGACATAAATAATTTTAAAAAAATATAAATCATGAAAGCACATACTAAAGAAACTCAAGCTACTATGACTCCTGAAAAGTCATTACAATATTTAAAAGAAGGAAACTTAAGATTTCAAAACAACTTAAAAGCGAACCGTAACTTATTAGAGCAAGTTAACGATACTAGAGAAGGACAATTTCCTTTTGCTACTATTTTAAGCTGTATCGATTCAAGAGTTTCTGCTGAATTAGTTTTCGACCAAGGTTTAGGAGATATTTTTAGCGCAAGAATTGCTGGTAACTTTGTAAACGAAGATATTTTAGGTAGTATGGAGTTTGCTTGTAAGTTAGCTGGTACTAAGTTAATAGTAGTATTAGGTCACACAAGTTGTGGAGCCGTTAAAGGTGCTTGTGACAACGCTGAGTTAGGTAACTTAACTACCATGCTAAGTAAAATTAAGCCAGCTGTAGAAGCTGTAACTGAGCCAAAAGATGAAAGCTTAAGAAACTCATCTAACATCGAGTTTGTAAATAACGTCGCTGAAAAGAACGTACAGTTAACTATTGATAGAATTTTAAACGAAAGTGAAGTACTAGCTGATATGCACAAAAACGGTGAAATTATGATTGTTGGAGCTATGTATAACATTGAAGACGGTGCTGTTACTTTTTTTGAATAAGAATTATCCCTCTTAATTTTACACCACAAAGAGAATCTAAATTTAATTTTAGGTTCTCTTTTTTTATTAACTTCGAAAATTCTTTCCCTCCAAAAATAGAAAGGTGGTGAAAACTCTTCTAACGAGTAATATTTACAACTATGAATCTATCTAAAATTTTTGATAACAATAAAGAGTGGGTAAAAAACAAGCTATCTACCGATAAAGACTATTTTAAAAAATTAAACGAAGGACAAAATCCTGAATTACTATACATAGGATGTTCAGATAGTAGGGTTTCTGCCGAAGACTTAATGGGACTTGATCCTGGTGATGTTTTTGTACACAGAAATATTGCCAACATGGTACCTGCAATTGACTTAAATTCTGCTTCTGTAATTGAATATGCTGTAGAGCATTTAAAAGTAAATCATATTGTGGTTTGTGGTCATTATTCTTGTGGTGGGGTTAAAGCCGCAATGCAATCTGCCGATTTAGGGTTATTAAATCCTTGGTTACGTTACATCAGAGATGTGTATCGCTTACACAAAGATGAGCTGAATAAAATTGAAGATGAAAATGAGCGTTACGACCGCTTGGTTGATTTAAACGTACAAGAACAATGCGTTAATCTTATTAAAACCGCTGCTGTACAAAAGGCTTACAGAGATAGAGGCTTAAAAGTACATGGTTGGGTTTTTGATATTAAAACAGGAAACCTCATCGATTTAAACATCGATTTTGAACGCATCTTAGAGGGTATTATGGAAATTTACCATTTAGACTAAAAAATAAAAACGGATGAAACTTTTCATCCGTTTTTGTTTTTATATATTGAGATCTAACTCTAAAGTATTCTTTTCTCCCTCCTCCTTTTCTTCATCTTTAATAATTGATGGAAAAATGGTTGGTGCTATTTTTTTTACGGGTTTGTATAAAATAGACTCTTCTAAACTTTCTTGTTTTACAAACGGAATGGTGTCATTCATTTTTCCAAAGAAAATAAAAACTACACTTAAAATTAATCCAATTTTTAAAGCTCCAAAAACACCACCTAAAATCTTATTTAAAATTCCAAGTGAAGCAAAATCAGCTATTTTAGTTAGTATTTTACCGAGTAAAGCAATTACAATAATTATCACTACAAAAGTTCCTGCAAAAGCCGCTAGAGAAATATACTTTTCATCCCAAGTAACACTATTTTTTAACCAATCTCCAATAAAATACGAAAAGTGAATCGCTCCATAAACTCCAGCAACCAAGGCTACCAACGAAGCTATTTCAACAAAAAGCCCTTTCATAATACCTCTTACAAAACCGAAGAGCAACAAAGCTGTGATAATAATATCAAAAGTATTCATAAGTGTGAAAACAAATTACATGCTCAAATATACATAACTCATTTGTATCTTTGCTTTTTCTAAAAAACACAAATGACTAAAGAAACCAACTTAAAAGAAAAATGGGACTTCGTGGTAACTCAATTATCACAACAATTTGCTGACGGTGATGAACTAAATATAGATGGAATTATTTATTTAATTGGTGTTCAAGAACTCGGACAAGGTCATAGAAAATTTAAAAAAGATGAGAAAGTTAACCTAATGCACATAGCAATTTGTAAGTTGTTAGAGCCTTACGGATACTATGAATTCGATTTTTTTGATAATGATGGTTGGCCTCACTATAAAACCTTAACTGAGCTTCCTACTTTAAAACCAGGAGAGCAGTCGGTTTTAATGAAAGAAGCTATTATTAACTATTTTGAAGTAATTGACTTTTTTAATTAAGTAACACTTAATTTTCGAATCATTTTAGATAGTAACTTCGGAAAGAAACGTTTGGTATAAACTCCAAGTTTTTCCTTAACTCCGGCAATATATACCTCTTCTCGTTTATTACGAATAGCTTTCAACATTTGCTTAGCAAACTCATCAGGATGAATACCGTTTGCCGTGGCTGTATCCATCGTATTTTGTGGCGTTCCATCACCTGTCAACGCATTTTTTGAAACGTTGGTAGTTACAAAACCAGGGCAAATTAAAGTTACATGAATGTTATCTTTAAAATGTTCTGCTCGTAAACTATCAAAAAAACCATGTAAAGCATGTTTGGTAGCGGCATAAGTAGAACGTAATGGAGTTCCTATTTTACCAACGATACTAGTAGTAACCACAAAATGCCCCGATTTATTTTCAATAAAATGTGGTAATAATGCTTTGGTTAAAGCAACCGTTCCTAAATAATTAACATCCATCAATCGTTTGTCAACCTGAATTGAAGTATCTTTTACCAATGATCGTTGGCTAATTCCTCCATTATTTACTAAAACATCTATTCTACCAAAAAATGAAATAGCTTTGGCTACTTTACTAGCTAAACTTTCATAAACCTCTAAATCTAACGTAAGAATAGCAACCTTTTCAGGAAACTTACATTGATTCTTTACTTCAATTAAAGCACTCTCGTTTCTTGAAGAGATAATTAATTTTGCTCCTAGATTAGCCAATTCAATAGTTAAAGATTTTCCTATACCTGATGAAGCACCAGTAATCCAAAACACCTGATCTTTAAATTTCATGTTATCAAACAATTAAAAAAACATTTCTAAAATACATAAGAAAAAATAAATGTGGTATACTTCTTGGATAGAAGTTTGTAAATACCTAGTTTTAAAACCTTATAAGTAACTCTTTAAAATATTATAATGAAAAAATTACTCGCTCTATTAATATTTACCACATCACTTGTTAATGCTCAATATACTGTTAAAGGTACTATGACTCCTCCAGATAAAGGTGATTGGGTAATTTTGTACAAAATAGAAGGAGCTAAACAAAACTTTGTAGCAAATACTACAATTAAACTCGACACTGTAATTATTAGTGGAGAAAAGCAAATACTAGGTAAATTTAGCTTTGAGCTCCCAGGCACAGCAGCTCCTGGTGCATATAGAGCTACTTATAGAAATACTGGAGCAGGGTTTGTTGATTTCTTCTTTAACAAAGAAAATGTTGAATTCGTTTTCAACCCTAAATTTTCAGATCAATCTGCTGTAGTTTTTACAAGCTCTAGAGAAAATAAACTGTATAGTGAATACCTACAAGCGTATAATGCTGTACAAAAAAAGATAGATTCATATCAAGCTTCTTATATAGAAACTGAAGATAAAAGCACAAAAAAAGCCTATAAGAAAGAAGTTAAAGAACTTGAGGATGTACAAAAAACGTATGAAAACAAGTCTGAAGGAATGTTAGTAAATAGCTTTATTAAAGCATCTCGCCGATATAACTCTAGCAATCCTCACGATAATATTCAAGATTATTTATCTGCCACTAGTGAAAACTTCTTTGAGTATGTAGACTTTAAAAATGAAGACTTATTTAATTCTTCTTTCTTAATTGATAAAATCAGTGATTATGTATTTTATTTAAATTATTCTGAAGATAAAGAAGTACAGCAAGAATTAATTAAAGAGTCAATCAAAAATGTTATGAAGAAAATTTCTTCTGACAAATTAGAAAAAGCTGTTACTTACTACTTAATTAGTGCACTTACAGATAAACGTAATGGTCCTGCTGTAGATTGGATGTTCGAAGAATATTTTGATGAGCTACCTGATGAAGACCAAGATGCTGAATTTAAAAAAGAAAAGTTAGATATATTACTTGCAACCGTAGGTAGAGTTGCTCCTGATTTTTCATGGGAAGAAAACGGACAAGAGTTCAAGTTATCTACCTTAAACGACGCAGAAAAGTACTTGTTAGTATTTTGGAGTACGGGTTGCCCACACTGTGTAAAAGAAATACCTGAATTATATAAATTCATGCAAACGCATAAAGAAATTTCTGTTATTTCTTTCGGTATAGAACATGATGCAACTGAATGGACGGAATTTGTTAAAAGTTTACCTGAGTGGCACAATGCTATAGGAACACACCCTGAATACAAATTTGATAATGAAACAGTAAGAAAATATAACTTATTGGGTACACCTTCATACTTCGTTTTAGACAAAGACAAAAAAATTATTGCAATGCCTGATCACGAAGAAGATGTAGAAAAATATTTTAATGGTGGTAAAAACAATTAATCCACTCAATTAAAACCTCACAAAAAAGCTCAACAAAATTATTTGTTGAGCTTTTTTATTCTTTAAAAATATAGAAAGGCATCTTTAATATGCTCTATTTTAAACGCTCCTTGTTCTCGTAAAATAGCAATTATATCAAATCGAACTTCAACATCTAGATCTCGGTCATTTACATAATTATCAATAGAACTTACTAGTAATTTTATTTTCTTCGGATTCACAAAATCTTGGGGATTACCAAAATCGATAGATGATCTTGTTTTCACTTCAACAGCTATTAACACATTGTCTTTTTTAGCGATAATATCTACTTCTGCTTTTTGAAAACGATAATTCTTTTCAACAATTTCATACCCATTTTTCAATAGATAATCAACTGCTAACTGCTCTCCTTTCTTACCAAGCTCATTGTGTTGTGCCATATAAAAACTTATATTTGAATAACCTTAAAACTATCTACCATGAAAAAAAATATGGGAAACACCGACAAAGCTATTAGAACACTAATTGCTTTACTAATTGCGGCACTTTCTTACTTTGAAATTATCTCAGGAATTTTAGGTAATGCTTTACTTATACTGGCAATTATTTTGTTAATTACTAGTTTTATTAATTTTTGCCCATTATATCGTTTATTTGGGATAAACACTCGAAAAGATAAAAAATAATTTACTTAAATAGTACTGTAGAAGTTTCTTTTTGAACACTTAAAGAAACTTCTCTTCCTAAAATTAATGCTCTATTATCTGGCTCATGCCCTGCAGGAAAATTAAAAAGAATGGGAATATCTTTTGGAACAACCTCTAAAATTAGTTGTTCAATTGAACTCCCCCATGGAGTGGTATTTCTTTTTATCTTGGTCATATCCCCTACAATAATAGCATTAACTTTTGTAAAATACCCTGCTCTTTTTAAACTCTGTAACATTCGATCAATCGAATATTTATATTCTCCTATTTCTTCAATAAATAAAATTTTACCATCAGTAGAAATTTGACTATCCGATCCCAACATCGAAGCTAAAATGGCAATGTTACCTCCTACCAATTCTCCTGACACATTTCCTTCTCTATTCTCTTTTGAAGAAGGAACTTCATAGCGTAACTTTTCTCCAAATAATGCTTTCTTAAAAGTAGCAATTGTTTCTACAAGTTCTTCTGGTTTTTCTTCCATACTTGTACACATCATAGCATGTAGCGTTTCTATTCCTAAATTATGAATATGATTATGAAAAGCTGTAATATCAGAATAACCAACAATCCATTTAGGATGCTGTTTAAACTTCGTAAAATCTAATTTATCAATAATCCTAACTGAACCATACCCTCCACGTGCACTCCAAATTGCCTTAATGCTAGGATTATCTAACGCATCTTGAAAATCTTGACATCGTTCTTCATCGGTACCAGCAAAATGATCATTCTGATTAAACATATGTTTACCATATACCACTTTCAACCCCCAGCTTTCTGCTAAGCTTTTTGCCTTATCAATAGTATGCTTACGGTTCTTTAAAATTCCAGCAGGTGCAACAATTGCAATAGTATCTCCCTTTTGCAAATAGGGTGGTGTAGTTAACTTCATGGTTTCATTTTGCGCATAGACTGATGTAATTATCAGTAAAAAAAATAAGATGAAAATTCTTTTTTCCATAAACAAGTCTCTTTTCTTGATCTTAAAAGTTTAAAATCCATCAAATGTACCTAATTTATAACAGTATAAAAAATTGCTTTTTCGTACTTTTGCGCTTTAATTTTAGTAGAAAAACATGAGTACACCTAAAAGATATACAATTACAGCAGCATTACCTTATACAAATGGACCAATCCATATTGGGCATTTAGCAGGTGTGTATGTTCCTGGAGATATTTATGCACGTTATCTGCGTCAAAAAGGAAAAGACGTAGCCTATATTTGTGGTTCTGACGAACACGGAGTTGCAATACCTATGCGTGCTAAAAAAGAAGGTGTTACTCCACAAGATATTATTGATAAGTACAACGGGATTATCAAAAAGTCATTTGAAGATTTTGGTATTTCTTTCGATAACTATTCTCGTACCTCAGCAGACGTTCATCATAAAACAGCTTCTGATTTCTTCACAAAATTATACAACGATGGTGAATTTACTGAAGAAGTTACTCAACAACTATATGACGAAGAGGCAAATCAGTTTTTAGCAGATCGTTTTGTAATTGGTACATGCCCTAAATGTGGAAACGAAGAAAGTTATGGAGACCAATGTGAAAAATGTGGTACAAGTCATAATGCTACAGATTTAATTAATCCTAAATCAGCTATTACTGGAAATGTTCCTACCTTAAAAGAAACTAAACATTGGTTTTTACCTTTAGATAAACACGAAGCTTTTTTACGTGAGTGGATTTTAGAAAGCCATAAAAATGATTGGAAACCTAACGTATTAGGACAATGTAAATCTTGGATTGATGACAGTTTACGTCCGCGAGCCGTAACCCGTGATTTAGATTGGGGAATTCCTGTGCCAGTTGAAGGTGCTGATGGAAAAGTATTATATGTATGGTTCGATGCTCCTATTGGTTACATCTCTTCTACTAAAGAATGGGCAGAACGAGAAGGTAAAAACTGGGAAGATTATTGGAAAAAAGACGATACTAAATTAGTTCACTTTATTGGTAAAGATAATATTGTATTTCACTGTATTATTTTCCCTGCTATGTTAAAAGCTCATGGTGATTTTATTTTACCAGAAAATGTACCAGCTAACGAGTTTTTAAACTTAGAAGGAAATAAACTATCAACTTCTAAAAATTGGGCAGTTTGGTTACATGAGTACTTAGAGGAGTTTCCTGACCAACAAGATGTATTGCGTTATACCTTAACAGCTAACGCTCCTGAAAATAAAGATAATGATTTTACTTGGAAAGATTTTCAAGCAAAAAACAACAACGAGTTAGTTGCTATTTTTGGAAATTTCATCAATCGTGTGGTAGTATTAACAAACAAATACTACAACGGGCAGGTACCACCTGCGGGGGAGTTATCAGAAATTGACAAAGACACTTTAGAGCAATTACAACAGTTTCCAAATATTATTGCAAAGTCTATAGAACGTTATCGTTTTAGAGAAGCATCTCAAGAAATGATGAATTTAGCGCGTTTAGGTAATAAATACTTAGCTGACGAAGAACCATGGAAAGTAATTAAAGTTGACGAAGAGCGCACCAAAACTATTATGAATGTTGCCTTGCAAATCGCAGCAGGTTTAGCAGTGCTATCAGAACCTTTTTTACCGTTTACTTCAAGTAAATTAAAGTCAATTTTAAATATTGATACTACGCTTTCTTGGAATGATGTAGCTGAAAAAGACATTTTACTACCAGCAGATCATCAAATTAATAAAGCTGAATTATTATTTTCTAAAATTGAAGATACTACAATTCAAACACAGCTAGACAAGTTAGAAGCTACTAAGAAAGCAAATGAAGCTGCTAACAAAGTAGTTGAGCCTCAAAAAGAAACTATTCAGTTTGATGATTTCACCAAAATGGATATTCGAGTAGGAACTATTGTTGCTGCTGAAAAAGTAGCAAAAACCAAAAAATTATTAAAACTTACCGTAGATGTTGGTATTGACACACGTACTATTGTTTCTGGAATTGCTGAAAGCTTTAAACCAGAAGATATCATTGGACAACAAGTATCTGTACTGTGCAATTTAGCTCCAAGAAAACTACGTGGTGTAGAGAGTCAAGGAATGATTTTAATGACTGATACTCCTGATGGTAAATTAGCATTTGTTCAACCTTCTGAAAAGGTGAATAATGGGGAGTTTATAGCTTAAACAAAAAACTGTATTTACTATATTTGAAACCTCGCAAAATTTGCGAGGTTTTTTATTCTAAAATAATTTTCAATGCAACTTATCTCCTATATAACCTCTCGTACTCAAATCTCTCAAAAATCAATTCAAAATACTATTGAACTGTTAAATGAAGATTGTACCGTTCCCTTTATTGCTCGTTACCGAAAAGAGAAAACCGGAAATATAGATGAAGTTGAAATCGGTCAAATTGTACAACTAAAAGAACAGTTTGAAGTCTTAGAAAAACGAAAATCAGCAATTTTAAAAGCCATTGAAGAACAAGATGCTTTAACTGATGAGTTAAAAACAAAAATTGAAAAGACAGAAGACTTAACCTCCTTAGAGGATATTTACCTTCCTTATAAGAAGAAACGAAAAACTAAAGCAGAAACAGCTCGTAAAAACGGGTTAGAACCGTTGGCGAAGATAATTATGAGTCAGCGAGTAAACGATTTGGAATTTACTGCTTCAAAATACATTTCGAACGAAGTAGAACAAATAGACGAAGCTTTAGAAGGTGCCCGTCATATTATTTCTGAATGGATTAACGAACGAACGGATGTCCGTAATAATATTCGTTATCAATTAGAGCGTTTTGCAACCATTGCAACCAAGGTTGTCAAAACTAAAAAAGAGGACGAAGCTGCTCAAAAATTTAAAGATTATTTTGATTGGGAAGAAAACCTAAGTCGAATTCCTTCTCACAGATTGTTAGCTATTTTACGTGCAGAAAAAGAAGGTTTCATTCGTGTAAAAATTAGTATTGACGACGAACGAGCACTTCAAAAAATAGAAGACAGAATTATTCGTTCACATAACGAATGTGCAGAACAAATTAAACTAGCTATTGCCGATGCATACAAACGTTTGTTGTTCCCTGCACTATCAAACGAAGCTTTAACAATTGCTAAAGAAAGAGCAGATGAAAGTGCCATCAAAGTATTTACTAAAAACCTACAACAATTACTATTAGGTTCTCCGTTAGGTGAAAAACGAATTTTAGCTATTGATCCTGGATTTAGAACGGGTTGTAAAGTGGTTTGTTTAAACGAACAAGGAGATTTGTTACATAACGAAACTATTTTTCCGCATGCACCTCAGAACCAATCAAAAGAAGCTATGAATAAACTTAGTTCTTTAGCCAACGCTTATAAAATTGAAGCTATTGCTATAGGTAACGGAACTGCTTCAAGAGAAACTGAACGTTTGCTAAAAAGTGTCTATTTTAAAAATCCCGTAGAAGTGTTTGTTGTAAGTGAAGCGGGAGCTTCTATTTATTCAGCGTCAAAAATTGCACGAGATGAGTTCCCTAATTATGATGTAACTGTTCGTGGAGCTGTTTCTATCGGTCGTAGATTAGCTGATCCTTTAGCTGAATTGGTAAAAATTGAAGCAAAATCGATTGGCGTAGGGCAATATCAGCACGATGTAGATCAAACACAATTAAAAAAATCATTAGATACTGTAGTAGAACACTGCGTAAACAGAGTTGGTGTAAACATTAATACAGCTAGCGCTTCCTTATTAAGCTATGTTTCTGGTATAGGTTCTAAATTAGCTGAAAATATTGTGAATTATAGAAACGAAAACGGAGCTTTTCCAAATAGAACAGCAATAAAGAAAGTACCTCGTTTAGGAGGAAAAGCCTTTGAGCAATCTGCCGGTTTCTTACGAATTAAAAATGGTGACAACCCGCTAGATGATTCTGCTGTACATCCAGAACGTTATACTTTAGTAAAACAAATCGCCAAAGATGCTGGTAAAAAAGTAGATGACTTGATTGGTAACTCTTCTGTTTTAAAACAAATTAAACTCCAGCAATATGTAACCGATTCTTACGGATTACCAACGCTACAAGATATTATAAAAGAGCTGGAAAAACCAGGATTAGATCCTCGTTCAACAGCCAAAGCTTTTAGTTTTAACGAGCATATTAAAACAATAGATGATGTACGAACAGGTATGATACTACCCGGAATTGTAAATAATATTACCAATTTTGGTTGCTTTGTTGATATAGGTATTAAAGAAAGTGGCTTGGTACATGTATCTAATCTATCTGATACATTTGTTAAAGATGTAAATGAACATGTGAGTTTGCATCAACATGTTCAGGTAAAAGTGTTAGAAGTTGATATTGCTAGAAAACGTATTCAGTTAAGTATGAATTTATAATATAAAAAGAGCGCTTAATAACCGCTCTTTTACTTTTTCTTTCATCATAGTAGTTTTCCCACTTATTTATTTCCTAACATCAATAGCTCATTACAAACTACTTCTGTAATGTAACGTTTGTTACCATCTTTATCTTCAAAAGAACGAGAGGTTAATTTACCTTCAATCATTACCTCTTTTCCTTTTTCTAAGTACTTCTCAATAATTTCAGCTGTTTTGTTCCAAGCAACCACATTGTGCCATTGTGTATCGGTAACCTTTTCACCACGTGCGTTTTTATATGTTTCGTTGGTTGCAATAGCAAATTTTGCTAGCTTCTTACCACTTTCTAATGTGATGATTTCTGGTGTAGTTCCTAAATTTCCAATTAACTGTACTCTGTTTTTTAGTGCGTTCATAATATTTGTTTTTAATGTTAAACAGTTAAGACTCTGTCATTCAAACGAATTGACACTGCAAAGATGAAACACCGTACAAATTAAAAACGGTTAGTAATCATTTGTTTTCGTTTGTAATTGAATGTAATCGTTTAAATATTTTTAATATATTTGAAATCAAACAGTTAGAGCATGAGATTTTATTTAGAAACCGAGCGCTTAATTTTAAGAGAATTTAGAGAAAGTGAAACAGAAGGAATTTTTGAGTTAGACTCAAACGCTGAAGTGCATAAATATTTAGGAAACAATCCAATTACCACTTACAAGCAAGCAGAAGATATCATCACATTTTTTGAAGAACAATACAAAGAAAGAGGTATTGGCAGGTTTGCTGCTTTTGAAAAAGAATCAGGAGAATTCATTGGATGGTCAGGATTGAAACTCAATACAGGAGAAAAAGAAGAATTAAATGGATTTACTGATTTTATTGATATCGGTTATCGTTTTATTCCGCGTTTTTGGGGTAAAGGGTATGCTTCTGAATCTGCTTTTGCTTGTTTAGATTTCGGCTTTAAGGAAATGAATTATGATATTATTTACGGTGCTGCTGATGTAGAAAATATTGGTTCTAACAAAATTCTACAAAAAATAGGTTTACAATTTGTGAATGAATTTGGCTTTAAGGGTGTGGATGTAAACTGGTATGAACTTAAAAAATCACATTATGGAAAATAAAAAGTGTTTAGAGTGTGGTGAAAAAGTAATAGGAAGGATTGATAAAAAATTCTGTTCCGATTACTGTAGAAATACCTACAATAACAAGGTGAACAAGGATAGTAAAAACCTTATCAGAAACACCAATAACCGCTTACGAAAAAACTATAAAATTCTTTCGGAGTTAAATGGTTCTGGCAAAACCAAAGTAACACGTCGCAAGTTATTTGATAGGGGTTTCGACTTTAAATTTATCACATCTTTATACACCACAAAAACAGGAAACACCTATTATTATGTGTACGACCAAGGATATTTAGAACTGGAAAATGAATTCTATTTATTAGTTAAACAAGAATAACTACTTCCAAGTATTTCCTTTAAGCTTCATCGCTGCAATTAACACATCTTTTTGGCTAATTTGACCGACTAGCTTACCGTTTTGAACGATAGGAAAACGTCTTCTACGAGATTGTAAAAATTTATTGGCTGCATCTAATATGTTCGTAGTACCATCTATCGTTTCAACCTCTTTCACCATCGCTCTTCCAACAGTACTATTCTCTATCGGTAAATTATAATATCTGCTATCTGAAATTTGCTTTATACAATCACCTTCTGAAATAATACCTACCAATTCATTATTATCATTTACAACAGGGCCTCCTGATATTTTATTATTGATTAAAATATTAATGGCCTCTTCAATAGATTGTTCTTCTTTAAACGTAATAAGCTTTTTCGTCATATAATCTGACACTAAAATTGGCTCCTTCTCTTTTTCTGGTGGATTATTTCGTTTACCTTGAAAATTGATAATTCCCATAATAATTAGTTTTAGGTTAGACTTAAATATACTGATTTTTAACTAATTAAAATCACGAATGTTAAAAAATAAATTCCCTATTTTTATAAGGGATAAAATTAAACTATGAAAACATCAAGAAATTACCTAGCTGTAATCATTATCATTTTAACAGTTTATTGGAGCTTTAGTGATATGATACCTAGTGTATCATCTAGTAAAAAAGAAATAAAAACCGCTGATTTTTCTGTAGACAACGCGTTATATCATCTAAAAAACATTTCTCAAAAACCACATCATACCGGTACAGAGGAGCACAAAATTGTACAAGAATATCTTGTACAAGAATTAAAAAAAATAGGATTAACACCCGAAGTTCAATATCAAACAGCTATCAATAAAAAATGGAGAGCTGCTACAACCACAGAAAATATTCTTGCCAGAATTAAGGGAAGTGACAGTAGCAAAGCTTTGCTACTATTATCACATTACGATTCCAATCCACATTCTTCACTTGGAGCTAGTGACGCGGGTTCTGGTGTCGTAATTATTTTAGAAGGTGTTAGAGCTTACTTAGCAGCAAATAAAACGCCCAAAAACGATATTATCATTCTCTTTTCAGATGCAGAAGAATTAGGTTTACTAGGAGCGCAAGCCTTTGTTGAAAAGCACCCTTGGGCAAAAGATGTTGGTTTAGTTTTAAATTTTGAAGCACGTGGTAGTGGTGGATCTAGTTATATGCTGATGGAAACTAACGGAAAAAATAAAACATTACTTACTGAATTTCTGAAAGCAAATCCAAATTATCCTGCCGCCAACTCTTTGATGTATGGAGTATACAAAAAGCTACCTAACGATACCGATTTAACGGTTTTTAGAGAAAAAGGGAATATCAACGGATTTAATTTTGCTTTTATTGACGATCATTTTGATTATCATACCGAACAAGACTCTTACGAACGATTAAACAGAGAAACCTTATTGCATCAAGCAGATTACTTAACTAGTACATTAAACTATTTTGCAGATGCTGACTTAAGTAATTTAAACAGTGACACCGACTATATTTATATCAACTTTCCTTTTACAAAGCTTTTAACCTATCCTTTTTCTTGGGTTTTGCCTATGTTTATTATTTCCCTAGTTATTTTTATTGCGTTGGTTTTTGTAGGAATTTCAAGAAAAAAAATCACCACTGTTGGAATGTTAAAAGGATTTATCCCTTATATCATTTCCTTAGTAATCTGTATAGGAATATCGTATGGTTTATGGCAATTGCTATTAATTATTCATCCGCAGTATACCGATATGTTACACGGGTTTACTTATAACGGACATCAATACATCATCGCTTTTGTGTTCTTAAACCTTTGGATAATTTTTAAAACATACTCGTTCTTTAAAGAACACAAAACAACAGATTTATTGGTTGCTCCTATTACCTTTGGATTGGTTGTAAATTACCTTATATATACAAACCTTCCAGGTGCTGGTTTTTTAATTATTCCTGTATATGCTTCATTATTTATTTTAGCAATTCTCCTTTTTATGAACATTAAAAAGGAATCTAGAGGTACTTTGTTTGCTGTTTTATCAATTCCAACTATTTATATGGTTGCCCCAATGGTTCAACTATTTCCTGTTGCTTTAGGCTTAAAAATGCTATTAATTTCTGCTGTACTTTTAGTCCTTCTTTTCGGATTTATGCTTCCTGTTTTTCAGCAAGAAAAACTAAAAAATGGGTGGCAAGCTCTTACAGGTTTTATAGCACTACTTTTTTTTATTTTAGCTACTTTTAATAGTGGATTTTCAATAGAAAAGAAAAAACCTAACAGCTTAGTATTCATCCAAAATTCTGATACTAATACTTCATATTGGGTTAGTCATAATAAAACCCTAGACGGATATACTAAACAATTTTTTGATGAAGATTCCCCTCAAGGAGGAAAAGATTTGCTTGCTGGAAATAGCAAGTACAATACTTCTTTTAATTATTATAAAAAAACAGATAATAAAGACATTGCTGTTTCTAACATCAATATCAATAAAGACACTATTAGTAATGGGAAGAGAAACATCTCTCTTACTATTACACCTACTAGAACTATCGCTAAATATGAATTATTTACAGCTTCTAAAATTACCTTAACTGACCTAACCATTAATGGTACTTTATATGACTCTGGAAAAGCTTTTACTGCTGATAAAGGCACGTTACTTATTTACCAAATGGCAAATACTGATAGTGATTTAACTATTTCTTTTTCTATTGATAAAAATATAGAACCCGACATTACATTACACGAAATATCTAACGATTTACTATCACACCCTAAGTTTACTATCAAACCAAGAAGTGAAGTAATGATGCCCATGCCTTTTGTGGTTAACGATGCTATTATTTGTACTCGGAAACTTAAATTATAAACCAATAAAAATTTTCTTACGCTAAATAAAAAAGCATTGTTTTTTGTGTAGGTAAATATTATCTTTAATATCCTTAGTAAAAAAGATATTTATTATTTTATACTCTTCTTTGTATAATTCTTGTGGAATTCTGCTAATAGAAGCAGAACCACAAGAAGAAAAAATTAATATAATTAGAGTAAAATTAATTCCACTTAGTACCTTTTGCATCGCTTTTAGCATATCTTTCGTTGTTAATTATTTTTTGAATATCTGGTTTATTAGGTAATGCTTGATAAATACTTGAGCTCTCTAACCCTTCCCACGACATAGCTTTATAATACTCCATAGACTGTTGATGATTGCTGTAAGATGATAATGAATAGATTTAAATAAGGAGTAGGTTTCTACTCCTTATTTATGCTTAATCAACTATTGGTCTTGTATCTTCTTTTAAGTAGGCATTAATCACTATAGAATCTCCTTTTTTTACAACTAAATCTTTTATTATAACACTGACTTTCCCTGGTGACGCTATTTCTATATTATGCTTACCAACTTTTGGTCTAAAAAAACTCGTTTCACCAAAATAAAGGTTATTTATAATTATAAGAGGGCTTGGTATTGTGTCATAAGGAAACCCTTTATCCAAAGCATTTATTTTAATAGATCTACGATCAGATTTGAATTTATTTACAGTATAATTAGAAAAGTTTTTATTGAAACTTTCTTTTGAACTACTGCATCCAAATATTAATAAACATATATATACGCATATCAATTTATTTACATTTAGTACTTTTAGCATCGCTTCTTGCATATCTTTCATTTTTTATGATTTTTTCAATTTGTGTTTTATTTGATAGTGCTTGATAAGTACTTGAACTTTCTAAGCCTCCCCAAGACATCGCAGTATAATAACTCATATCTTGCTGATGATTATCGTAAGAAAACAACAAAAAAGGAGTGAAAAACCCACTCCTTTTGTACTTAATCAACTATGGGTGTAGGGTCATCTTTTAAATAAGCATTAATTACTATAGAGTCTCCTTTTTTTACAACTAAGTCTTTTATAGTTATTGGTATTTTACCAATATGAGAAATCCTTATATTATGCTTAGACCCTTCCACGTTAAATGTTTCAATACCATCATCAAAAAAATATAATTTATTAATTTTTATAATAGGTATAAGCTTACCATATGAAATTTCATTATCATATGCATTTATGGTAATCCAGTTATCTGATGATTTGAATTTTTTTATCTCATAACTAGAACTAGTAGTATCACTAACTGTTTTTTTGCTAGTGTAACACCCCGTGATAAATAAATAAATAAATAAAATTACGGACACTTAGTACTCTTGGCATCGCTTCTTGCATATCTTTCATTTTTTATAATTTTTTCTATTGCTGTTTTATTCGGTAGTTTTTTATAAGCATCTGACGATTCTAATCCTCCCCAACTCATAGCAGTATAATACTCCATAGGCTGTTGATAATTGTCGCAAGCGGAATAAAAAGAATAGGTTAAAAAAGGAGTAGGTTTTCTACTCCTTATTTATGTTTAATCAACTATTGGTCTTGTATCTTCTTTTAAATAAGCGTTAATAACTATTGAATCTCCTTTTTTTATTCTAAGTTTTTTAATTTTAAGTGGTAGTAACCCTGGAGAAGATATTTCTATTTTATATTTATTATTAGGAATTGTTTTTATTTCTATGGGAAGTATATTTTCATTTTCATATTTACCAAGAATACAAACCCCATTAACCGTTACTAAAGCTAAAATTTTGTCTTTATATTTATCATCATAAAAAGAATTGATAATGATGCTTGAAAATCCACTTTTAGAACTATGTTTTTCTTGATAATATAAAGTAGAAGAATCTCTATTACTTCTAGTAGTAGCACAACCAGTTATAAATAGATAGATAGATAGATAGATAAAATTACGGGCATTTAGTACTTTTCGCATCACTTTTTGCATATCGTTCATTGTTAATTATTTTTTGAATTGCTGTTTTATTTGGTAGCTTTTTATAAGCATCCGACGATTCTAATCCTCCCCAGCTCATGGCTATATAATAGTCCATGCTTTGCTGGTGATTGTCATAAGCCGATAATGAATACGCCACTGCTTCTACAAACTGACTCATAAAATTATGCTGTGATAAATTTGAGTCATTTTTATACTTTGTATAATAAAGTCCTATAGCTTGTATAAAAGTATTATTTCTATTGTATTTATCTATGTTAAGATTAATAAAAGCATGTAAACTTTCATGTATTAAAGTTTTGGCTATAGAGAGTTGGGTAGCATCTTTTACCAAGTCGGTATCTAAAGTAATACTTTCAATTCCGTTGGTTTGAGCATTTATAGGATGTCCTTCAGGGTTTGTACCCAGTTGTGCTACATTAATAGTTAAATCGTAATTTTTACATTTACCAAACAAATCTAACACCATTTCTGAGAGATGCCCTTTCCCTTTTAAATCGGGCACCAAAGCACCATACGTGTCTTTTTTCTGTAGTTCTTTTATAATATCGCCTACACAAGGGTTGTTGGTTTCGTCTATAATGTCGTCTTCATAACTTTCAACAATTTTAACGCAATTATCTCCTACTTTTTCAAAACCAATAGGGCATGGTAGTTCATAACCGTTATTTCCACCTCCACTTGAATATTCCCTATCTTCACCATCATATGCAGGTCCTCCTCCTGAAGGACTATTAGAATTATAAACATCTATATAACGATCGCCTCCACTTGAAACCCATACCCAACGCGTAGTTGAACCATTATACTTAGTATGCACATAAATATAATTTATACCTCCATAATTATATATTTTTCCATCATTACTGGTACATGAATCACACCTATTATACCAATTTGTATAATGACGAGTGGTTTCTGTAACATAGCCTCCTCCTGAACCAGAACCTGAGCCTCCCCCATTGTTACATCCTTCTAATGGCTTTCCATTCAAATCTAAACAGCTATCAAATTCTGAATCGTCCATTTTTGGATAAAGAATATTTTTGTGCTTATCTATTCTCTCTGATTTTGTCTCATTAAAAGTGCTTATCTTTTTCCCTAATTTATAGGTATAAATATCCTCTAATTCAGCCAATTCATTAAAAATAAACTTCATTCCACTAAATCCTTCTTTAGCTATCTCGCTAGGCGCTGTATTTAAAGATTCCTTAAACGGCTCGTACCTATATATCTGAACATCTTCTATAGCTCCTTCTTTTTCTCTTACAATTAGTTTAAACGTAAGTTTATCTACAAATAAATTTGAATTATTAGATACAGGCTCCTTTTGCTCTATATCGTATTGATAAACCCCTCCTTGATTTTTTTTATCTAGAACCAAAATTGTTGGTTTATCCCATCTTATAAAGATATTATTCTCTCCTAAACCTAGTTTTTGACTTACAAGTTTTGTATTTACCAATAAGGTTTGCTTATATAATTCTACCTCTGTTAAACCTTCTGTTTTATCGTCTTCACAGTTCCATAACAACAATGAAACCCCAAACAGGAAAACACCCATTTTTAAAAGATTAGCAATTGTGTTTCTTTTGTTTTTTATATATCTAAAATTTAAATGTTTACAATTTTTGCTAAAAGTAAACTCTTTAAATTCAATACACAATTAGGGATATCCCTAATTGTTTTAACTTCTTCTCAGGGATAACCCTGAGTTTTCTTTAACATTTTTAGCGTAAAAACCTAACTTACTGCTACTTAATCCCAAATTAAAACATAAAAAATTTAGAAACAGCTAAGTCAATTATAAGGGTGTCAGTATTTTAAAACAAAAAAGCTCAACTTTTAAAGTTGAGCTTTTTTATATTCTATTATCTTTATTTAGTCAATATGAGAAATACGTAAGGTGTTTACCATTCCCTTTGCTTTTACAGGCATTGAAGATAAGTTTATCATAAAATCTCCTGTTTTTACATAGCCTTTTTCTTTAGCTATCTCGTTAATATCTTCAATAGTATCATCAGTACTTAATTCTCTATCGTAAAAATAAGCTCTAACGCCCCATAGAAGGTTTAATTTTCCTAAAATTCTTTTCTCAGATGAAAACGCCAACACATGCGATTTTGGTCTCCAAGCTGAAATTTGAAAAGCTGTATACCCGCTATTCGTTAAAGTAGAGATTGCAGATGCATTAATATCATCTGCCATTAGTGCTGCATGATGACAAACCGATTTTGTAATGAATCTTTTTGTGCGAATATGTGGCGGTTCTTGCGGAACTTCAATCAAATCTGAAAACTCTACGCTTCCAATAATCTCTGTCATCTTTTGAATAACTCGTACCGGATGTTTACCAACCGATGTTTCTCCTGATAGCATAACTGCATCAGCACCATCCATAATAGAGTTTGCTACATCATTTACCTCTGCTCTTGTTGGTACAGAGTTTTCAATCATGGTTTCCATCATTTGTGTTGCAATAATTACAGGAATTCTTGCTTGTTTAGCTCTACGAACCAAGCTTTTTTGAATTAAAGGTACATCTTGCATTGGTACTTCAACTCCTAAATCACCACGAGCAACCATTAATCCGTCACAATAAGGAATTAAAGCATCAATATTCTCAACAGCTTCAGGCTTTTCTATTTTTGCTATTACTGGAACTCTATAACGAGATTTCTGCTTAATTAAATCGCGAAGAATACGTAAATCTTCTGGTGTTCTTACAAACGAAAGTGCAATCCAGTCTACCTCTTGTTCCAGAGCAAAAACTACATCTTTTTTATCTTTTTCTGTTAAAGCTGGTAATGAAATTTTTGTATTTGGCAGGTTAACTCCTTTTTTCGATTTTAGGGCTCCACCTACAACTACTTTAGTTACAACTTCACTTTCTTTATCTGTTGCAGTTACTTCAAACAACAACTTACCGTCATCAACTAAAATCTTCTCTCCTACCTTTACGTCTTTTGGAAAGCGTTGGTAAGTCATGTATGCTTTTTCTTGTGTTCCTTCACACTTTTCTGTAGTAAAAGTAAAAGTATCTCCCGCTTTTAATTCTACTCCCTCTTGCATTACACCAACTCTAAGCTTAGGACCTTGTAAATCAGCTAATATTGCTACATTATAGCCTCTTTCTTCATTTATTTCACGTATTTGACGTACACGTTCTTTTACTACTTCATAGTCAGCATGTGAAAAATTAATTCTAAAAACATTTACACCAGCCGCAGCCATATCAGCTAAAATCTCTTTAGTGTTTGTTGCTGGACCTAATGTTGCTACAATTTTTGTTTTCTTGTTGTGTGGCATATTATTAAAAAATTAAAAAGTCTTTCGACTTTAATGAGTTTATCTCTATTTCGTAAGAGGTTATTATTTGTGGAATTTGATTTATCTTTTCTGTCAGTTTTAACATAAAATCACCATCAAATTCTCCTTCTATTTTTAAGAAAAAATCAACTTTTTTCTTTTCTGGAATCAAGTAACTAGTTGAATCACTCTGACCAAAAAGACTTATTGATTCTGCTTCTAGAGTATATTTAAATACATTGGATATTAAAAACCAATCTTGATCTAATTCTACATTTGCATACTCATATACAGCATATGAAGACTCTATATTCTTTTGAAAAAAATCTAAATTATAATTTGCTTTACGAAAATTAACTTGTAAGTGTTTATTTAACAAATAAGCTAATCTATAGTCATTCAAAGTAGTATGGATGCCTATTAACGTGTAATCGTCGTTAGAAAAATCATTAATATTTACCTCATAAATTGGCATAAAAACAACTATTTGCTTTTTGCTAAATTAATGAATGTATCTAAAATAGTGTGTAAATTTTTCGAAAACGTTTTTACATAAATGTTAACTATTTAACATTTGACTTTGCATAGCGTAGTACACTCTTTTAGCGGCTATTTCTTCTGCTTTTTTCTTAGAAGTAGCTCTACCTTTTGCTATGATGTTACCATCTATACTTACACGTACGCTAAAATGCTTCTTATTCTGGTTACCTGAATCTTCATAAGACTCAAATTTATATTTCTTTTTCTGTTTTTGACACCATTCTATAACAAAACCTTTGTAGCTCGATATTTTACCTTCAAGTCTTTCAATATCTACATAAGGCATTATTACTTGTTCATAAATAAACTGATGACAGTAGTTATACCCTCTATCTAAATAAATAGCTCCTACGAGGGCTTCAAAAATATTTCCATGAATATTATTACTAACATGTTCTTTGGAAATATTACTTTTTACAAATTTAATTAAGTCCAAATCTTTACCTAAATCATTCAAATGCTGTCTACTTACAACTTTAGATCGCATTTGTGTTAAGTACCCTTCGTCTCCATCGGGCACTTTCTTAAATAGGTAAGAAGCGATTACTGTACCTAAAATAGCATCTCCCAAAAACTCTAAGCGTTCATAGTTAACTGGGTTTCCCTTACTGTCAACTAACTTTAGAGATCTGTGTGTAAATGCTTTTTTATAAAGCGATAACTTAATCGGCTTAAAATTAAGTAACTCTTTTAATTCGTAGTAGAAGTTTTCGTCCTCCTTATTTTGGGGTTTGACAATTCTACGAAGAAAATTCATAAAAAATTAATCTAGTTTTCTAAAGGCTACACAAGCATTATGACCACCAAAACCAAATGTATTGCTCATTGCAACCTTAATCTCTCTTTTTTGAGCTTTGTTTAACGTTAAATTTAACTCAGGGTTGATATTTTCATCAACGTTACTATGATTAATTGTTGGGGGAACAACACCGTGCTCCATGGCTAATAATGAAGCGATAGCTTCAACTGCACCAGCAGCACCTAACAAATGTCCTGTCATAGACTTTGTTGAGTTGATATTAATGTTTTTAGCATGATCTCCAAAAACTTCAGAGATCGCTTTTAATTCTGCAACATCTCCTAGGGGGGTTGAAGTACCGTGAGTGTTGATATGATCTACGTCTTCTGGTTTTATTCCAGCATTTTCAAGACAGTTTTTCATTACTGCAATTACACCTATTCCATCAGGATGTGGTGCCGTCATATGGTAAGCATCCGAAGACAACCCTCCACCTATAACTTCAGCATAAATTTTTGCTCCACGAGCTTTGGCATGTTCGTATTCTTCTAAGATAATAGCTCCTGCTCCTTCACCTAGCACAAATCCGTCACGCTCAGCATCAAATGGTCTTGAAGCTGTTTCTGGACTCTCATTTCTAGTAGATAAAGCATGCATCGCATTAAAACCTCCCATACCAGCAATTGTAACAGCAGCTTCACTACCACCTGTTACAACTACATCACAATGACCAAGTCTTATATAGTTTAAAGCATCAATCATGGCATTAGCCGATGATGCACAAGCAGATACCGTAGTATAATTTGGCCCCATAAATCCATTTTTAATAGAAATGTTTCCTGGTGCAATATCTGCAATCATTTTTGGGATAAAGAATGGATTAAACTTAGGTGTTCCATCACCTTCAGCATAATTCAATACTTCATTCTGGAATGTTTCTAGCCCTCCAATACCAGCTCCCCAAATAACGCCAACTCTTAATTTATTAACGTCATCAAGGTTTAATTTCGCATCAGCAATTGCTTCATCTGAAGCAACCATCGCATACTGCGTAAACCTATCCATTTTACGCGCCTCTTTTCTATTAATAAAATCGGTCGCATTAAAATCTTTCAGCTCACATGCGAAACGAGTTTTGAACTTGGCAGCATCAAAATACGTTATAGGTGCTGCTCCGCTAACTCCGTTAACCAAGCTATTCCAATACTCTTCTTTATTGTTTCCTATTGGCGTTAATGCGCCAAGTCCAGTTACTACAACTCGTTTTAATTGCATATAATCTTATTTTTTTGCGTCTTCAATATAGCTAATCGCTTGACCTACAGTACCAATGTTTTCTGCTTGATCATCTGGAATTTGAATATCAAATTCTTTCTCGAATTCCATGATTAACTCAACTGTATCTAAAGAATCTGCTCCTAAATCGTTTGTGAAGCTTGCTTCGTTAGTTACTTCGTTATCGTCTACTCCTAATTTGTCTACGATAATTGCTTTTACTCTTGATGCAATGTCTGACATAATTTGTTTGTTTTAAAATTTAAAATCGTGGCAAAAATACAAATCTTAGTTATTAATTCTAACTTTTGCACAAAAATGTGATGTCTAAATTAAAAAAAATACCTGAATATTTTGCTACAAATACCACCATTGTTAATAATTATTCTTTTTTTTGTAGTAACAAAACAACTGAATTTTAACATGAAACGCATTGTAATTTTTGCTTCAGGATCGGGTTCTAACGCCGAAAATATCATAAAATACTTCAACTCAACTCAAACTGCAATTGTTACTCACGTGCTCTCTAACAATGAACATGCCAAAGTTTTTGACCGTTGCGAAAGACTTGGAATAGACGCATCGCTCTTTGATAGAGAAAGTTTTACAAAAGATGACACTGTTTTAAATTTCTTGCATGTAGAAGCCGATTTTATCGTGTTGGCTGGCTTTTTATGGCGTATTCCTGCTAAAATTGTTGAAGCTTTCCCTAATAAAATCATCAATATTCATCCTGCATTATTACCAAAATATGGTGGGAAAGGCATGTATGGAATGTATGTTCATAAGGCTGTAAAAGAAAATAATGAGCCTGAAACAGGTATTACCATCCATTATGTGAATGAAAATTATGATGAAGGAGCTATTATTTTTCAAGCTAAAACGGCTGTTTCTTCTGAAGACACACCAGAAACGATTGCTCAAAAAGTTCACGAGTTAGAATATGAGCATTTTCCGAAGGTGATTGAAGAGGTAATTTTACAAAATGAGTAAAAAGAAAAAATACTACGTCGTTTGGAAAGGGAAAAAAACGGGTGTTTTTTCATCTTGGGATGCTTGTAAAAAACAAATTGATGGTTTTACAGGAGCTCAATACAAGGCTTTTGCCGATAAAAAAGAGGCAGAACTTGCGTTGAGTAAAAGTTATAACGAATACAAAGGAAAAGACACTAAAAAGCCTACTTTATCAGCTACAGAGAAAGCTAAATATGGAACTCCTATTCTAGAAAGCATCTCGGTTGATGCTGCTTGTGCTGGTAATCCTGGAATAATGGAATACCGAGGTGTACTTACCCACAGTAAAAAAGAAATTTTTAGAATGGGGCCTTTTAAGAATGGAACCAACAATATTGGTGAGTTTTTAGCTTTAGTTCACGGAATTGCTTTACTAAAAAGTAAAAAAATGGATACTTATCCTATTTATTCCGATTCAAAAATTGCTATGAGTTGGGTTAAAAAGAAACAATGCAGAACAAATATTGTTTTTGACAGCTCTAACAAAGAGATATTAGATTTAATAAAACGTGCCGAAAAATGGCTACAAGAAAATTCTTATAAAAATCCATTGTTAAAATGGGAAACTAAGGCATGGGGCGAAATTCCTGCTGATTTTGGTAGAAAATAAAAAACCGAGTATATAAAATACTCGGTCAATTCTCTTATTCTGCAAAATATTAACTTATTTCACTGCCATTTTGGTTTCTTCTTTCCAAGTTTGTACGCTTGCTATGGCATTATCTTTAAAATCGATTTCTTTCAACCCATCTTCTTTCCACATAAACCACTTACCTACTTTTTTTCCTGCTTCATAATGACCAATTGCCACTTTGTTCCCTTTTGTATCAAAAGACGTCCAAGTACCTTCTAACTTTTTATCTTTGAAAAAACCTTGTTCTTTAATAGCACCATTTTCGTAATAATACGTGACTTTCACTAACTCTCCTGTTACTTCATATTTTGGCTCTACTTCTTGAGCTTGTAACAATCCTACCGACAACATGCATACTGCTAATACTAATTTTTTCATAATCTAAATCTTTTAAAGTTAATACCAGATAACACAAATATACAAAAATTTTACATATTCGAAACATTTACATAACATTAAATTAACATTAAAAATATAATTGATTAATTTTCAGCAAAATAAAAAATCAAAATCCTTATATTTACATAACAATTATAAAAAACGAGAAATTATGGCTGTAATGAAAGTTATTGAAATCTTAGCAAACTCTGAAAAGAGTTGGGAAGATGCTACAAAAAAAGCGATTAAACAAGCTTCAAAATCGGTAAAAGGTATTAAGTCTGCCTTTGTGCAATCACAAAGTGTGGTTGTAAATAATGACGAAGTCACAGAGTTTAGAGTAAATCTTAAGGTTACTTTTGAAGTAAAATAACCAAAACTATATACTAACTACTAGCATTTGCGGTTTTGATTAATTATTTTCGAAACCGCTTGTTTAATTTTCAAATATTTATGAATGGTTTATAATACACTTTAATAGCTTTTGTTTCATTAATTCATATTTACATCGTAATACTTGAAATGTTTTTATGGACGCAACCCAAAGGCATAAAACCTTCGGATTAAAATCAAAACAGTTTGCTAAAGAAACCAAAGTATTAGCTTCCAATCAAGGTTTGTATAATGGCTTTTTAGCAGTTGGTTTAATCTGGTCTATGATTTCACAAAAATACGATATTGCTATATTTTTTTCTAATCTGTGTGTTTATTGCAGGTCTTTATGGTTCTTTTTCTACAAAAAAACCTCGTATTTTTGCCATTCAATCTATCCTAGCTTTATTAGCATTAGCTAGTTTAATTCTATAGATAAAAAAATAACCACTACTAAAATTCATTTATTAATTACTAAAATTTACCTTAACTAATGGAAAAGTATTTAGAAAAATTTCAAGATTTAATAATCACCTACGCTCCAAAAGCGATTATGGCTATTATTATTTACATTGTAGGTTCTTATATTATTGGCCTATTGCTTAGAGCCACCAAAAAAATAATGACTAAAAGAGATGTAGATATTACTCTGCAAAAATTCTTAGTTAACTTACTGCATTGGACGTTAAAAATTCTTTTAATTATTACAGTTATAGCAAAACTTGGAGTAGAAACGACTTCTTTTGCAGCAATATTAGCATCTGCAGGTTTAGCTGTTGGTTTAGCTTTACAAGGTTCTTTAGGTAATTTTGCTGGCGGTGTTTTAATTATGCTTTTTAAACCTTTTAAGATTGGAGATTTAATAGAGGCTCAAGGTGAAATTGGTGTTGTAAAAGAAATAGAAATATTTACTACCAAGCTTACGGGCTTATCTAACAAAGAAATAATTATACCTAATGGTTCTTTATCTAATGGAAACATTGTTAATTACTCTGCCGAAGGTACACGTAGAGTAGATTTAACCTTTGGTGTTTCTTACGATGCAGATATTAAGCAAACTAAAGAAATATTAATGAATGTTATTACATCTCACCCAAAAGTATTAAAAGACCCTGCTCCTACAGTAAATGTATCTGAATTGGCAGATAGTTCTGTAAATTTTGCTGTTAGACCTTGGTCTAAAACAGAAGATTATTGGGCTGTTTACTTCGACATAACAGAAAATACTAAAATTGCCTTAGATAAAGCCGGAATAGAAATACCTTACCCTCACTCTGTGGAAATTCACAAAGAGAGTTAACGTTTTTTTTCAGGCGTAACCACAAAATCTTTTAAATAAAAAGGTTCAAAATAAGCGACATCTTCGATGTCGTTTTTTTTGTACTTATCGTAACCTAATTGTGCCATTTCTTTTGCTGAAGGATGTTTACCATCAATAAAAACAGCATTTTCATGTGTAATAACTTCTTTACACTTCTCTGCCCCATCTCCTAAAAAATACACTTTTCCTTCTGACAAATATTCTTGAAAAGAGTTTTCATCAATAACTTCAGCTTTAATTTCTCTTAACCGCTTATAATTACTATCGTAAACAGCCGCATAAACTTCCATACGACGTGCATCTAACATAGACACAATTACTCCATTATCTACAGTAGCTTTATGAGCTAAAGAATACAATGTTTCTATAGAAATTAAAGGTTTATCAAACGCAAAACACAATCCTTTAGCAGCAGAAACTCCGATACGTAAACCCGTGTAAGAACCAGGGCCTTTACTAACTGCTACGGCATCAATATCATTGAAAGATATTTTAGCTTCCTCTACCACTTGTTGAATAAATGGATGTAGTTTTTCAGCATGAGAATAATTACCATCATTCAACTCTTGTAAAGCAAGGGTTACTCCATCTTTTGCTATACTTACCGAGCAATTTTTAGTTGCTGTTTCTATGTTTAAGATTGTTGCCAAATCTGAAATTTATTTTTGGCAAAGATACATTATAAAGAAAAACCTCATTAGTAAAATTCTAACAAGGCTCTTCCAGCAATAAATATATCTTTCTTAGTTAGTCAACGATTGACTCTCCGTAGTAAAATTTCAATACTTTCGTTTTAAATACATAATCGTATTTAGCTCTAATCATTGCTCCTTCTGCATTCACTAATCTATTACGCACTTGATCGAAATCAAACTGAGTCATTGACCCATAATCATAACTTACCTGTGCGTTTTTAAAGGCTTCTTTTTGAGCATCTAAAGAAGCTTGTGCTGCTTCGTAAGTTTTTGCTGCTGCTTTAGCATCTAAAAAGGCACTTTCAATTTCTTGTTGCAACTGCAATTTTTGATTTTCAAGAGCCAACTCTGAAACTTCTTTATCAATAGTAGATTTAGCTACTCTGTTTTTTGTTTGAAAACGATTAAATATTGGAATATTTAACGAAACCCCTACTCCGTAACTTAAATTATTATCTAATTGCTTAAAAAAACCATAAGACTCATAAACAGGTAATTGTGTCACTGGATCAACTCCAACAACTCTTCTATCAGGCTCACCAAAAACGGTAAAATAAGATGTGCTAGCATTTGCTGAATAAGTTAGGGTTGGTAGATAAGCTCCTTTAGCTAATTCTATTCCTAAATCTGCGTTTTCAAGGTTTAATTCTGCCCTTTCTATATCTGGCCATTGTGTTAATGCTTTTTCGTATACCACACTGGAATTGTCATACAATAAAGCCGCTGATGGTGAACCTACCTCAATATCTGCGACAGTAAAATCTTCTGAAGAAATTTGTAACAACTGACTTAATCTAAGTAAAGCAATACTTAATGTGTTTTCTTGTATTACTACATTTTGGACGTCATTAGCTGCTGTAGACTCTACATTTAATAAATCTCCTTTAGGTATTGCCCCTCCTTCATATTGAGCTTTCGCTCTTTCAATCTGCTTTTTGCTTATTTCTGCTTGAACTTTAGCTACTGCAAGGTTTTCTTTTGCAAACAGTACATTTAGGTATTCATTTACTACGTTTAAAGAAATATCATTTTCTATTTTCGCTAAGTCTAACTCACTCCCTTTAACACTGAGTAAAGCTTGTTTTTTAGAATTTAAGTTTCTAAAACCATTAAAAATAGTACCTTGAGTTCCTAAAGCAAAGTTTGTTGAATACCTATCTTCACTGGTATTAACTCCACTAACCCCAGAAGACAACCCAAAAGATCCTCTATGAGAATTACTAAATCCTAAATCAGGCAAAAAATTTCCTTTAGATATTTCAACATCCTTTTTAGCTAATTGAACGCTTAATCGGTTTTGTTTAACTGTTATGTTATTTTCTAAAGCGTAGTCTACACACTCTTTTAAGTTCCATTGTTTTTGAGAAAAAACAGCTAGAGAAGTAAATATAGCTGTGAATATTGCAATTTTAGTTTTCAAAAGATAAATATGTTTTGTTTAAATTATTAACTAGTTTATATTTCAAAAACAGAAATATATCATTTTATTGTCAAATAAAAAACCTTTAAAAGCCTTAAAATCAACAACAAAAACAATTAATTATTTTTAATTGCCACTATATGACGATTAAAAACATTATTTGTTACAAAAAATATTACTAAAATTGAGTTAGGCTTTACCTTTCTTTTTATGACGGTAGATAAAATAAAAAAGGATTCCCACTAATAAATAAGGAAAAACCATTAAATATGTAATTCCGTTATTTACTCCTTCAGCAACCGTTTCATTACCTCCTTCAATAACAGCTTTACACATGGCACACTGTGCAGACATGTTTAATGAAAATAAAAAAAACAGTGCTAATACTATAACTTTTTTATACATAATAAGGTGATATCATTAAATATACTACTACTCCTGTCACTGCAACATACAACCATAATGGAAATGTGATTTTTGCTATTTTTTTATGTTCAGGAAAATTCCCTAAACGCGCTCTCATAAAGGTAATTAACACAAAAGGTATAATTACGATAGATAATAAAATATGAGTTATTAAAATAAAGAAATACACATACCTTATTGTTCCTTCTCCCCCAAATGGCGTTGAATTAGAAGTCATGTGGTAAGCTACATACATTACTAAAAATAACGCAGAACAAATTATTGCTGTTGTATTTAACTGCTCATGTAATTTTCTTTTACCTTTTTTTATAGCCACAACAGAAGCAACTAATAATACGGCTGTAAACCCGTTAATACTAGCATAAATAGGCGGTAAAAAAGACAACGGTTCTACATTAGGTATTTTAATACCAAACAACGCTGCTACTGCAATAGGAATTACAATAGATACTATTGTAATGAATTTTTTATATTTTTTTTCTTCTGTACTACTCATGTTATTCTTTTAATAATAACTTAATATCTTCTTTTAACTCTGTTATTTGATCACCAAAACCATGCTCGTCTAATGCTCTGTAATACATTATCGGATTTCCGTTTTCATCGTATCGTGATCTTATATATCCATCTTTATCTACTAAAGCAAATAATCCTGAATGTTCGAATCCGCCATGACTAACTTCTCCTTTACCTGCATACAACTTAAACCCTTCGTTAGATAACTCATACACTACATCATCTCCTTTGCCAGTTAACAAATGCCAGTTCTTATGGTTTATACCATTATTCTTAGCGTATTCTTTTAATTGGTGTGGAGTGTCTATATCAGGAGTAATTGAAAACGAAGCGATTCCAAAATTAGGATTCCCCATAAATTCGTTTTGAATTTCCACCATTTTTTGATTCATTAACGGACAAATTGTTGGACATGTAGCGAAAAAAAATTCAACTACATATACTTTTCCTTCGTAATCTTTATTGGTAATTACTTTCTCATCTTGATTGATAAACTCAAAATCTGGCACCTTGTTAAACTTGTGCAAGTTCGCTGTTTGAAAGTGTGCTATAATTTTAGGAATAGCATAAATTCCGAAAAGTAAAACGATTAATGAAATACCTACGTAAGAATAATTCTGTTTTTTCATGACTCAAGTCTAATTAAATCTGTCTGTCTGCGTTGTTCTTTTTTAATGCTAAACGATATTCTGCCAATACAACCTTAACATCGTCTTTCATTTTATTATTCAACTCTGCTACCGATGTCATATTGTACCCAAACAACTTTCCACCCACACTATCTTCATCGTCAACTCTTCCTCTTAGATTTCCTTCCTTATCAATAATAAAAGCTTTAGATGAGTGCAGTTTATCATCTAATGATTGGTTTGTTTTAAAGCTATCGTACAACACTTCAATTTCGGTATCAGACGCATAAACAAACTTCCAGCTAGTCATATTGGTATAAGCGCCAATTTCTTTTTCAAGTTTTTCAACATCGTCTTTAACTTCAGGAGAAGCTATTACAATTAGTTGAAAGTCTTTAAATCCGTAAAATGGTTTGTATATTTTCTCGTTAAGATTGAATAATTCCCCTTTTACTTCATCTACCTTCTTTCCTAAAAAAGTAACAATTGATATTTTTTTATCAAATTGATGTTGTTTACTTACTGATGATATATCAATTACATTTTCTGTAAGCACAGGTAGCTTTGCAAAATTGTTGATCCCTAGTGATAAAAAAATATAAAACAATAGCGGCACTATAAAAAGCGCAAATAGTACTATGTATCTTTTTGTTTTATTCATTTTACTAAATCTTATATACAAAAAGAGGCGGTTAACACCACCTCTTTTCTCATTTTATTTTGATTACCACTTTACTAATGGTGCTAATGTATCGTATAAGTAATCACCTTCTATTAACACTAGTGTTACTAAATAACATATTAAGAAAACACCTGTCCAAACAATAGCTCTTCTTAACCAAGGTTTTTCTCCTTCTAAGTGCATAAATGCCCAAGCAATATAATATGCTTTTACTATTGTTAAGATTATAAATATCCAGTTTAACCAACTAGTACCCCAACCGTGTAAGTGTAATGAAGCAGGTTTAATAATACCTAAAACTACCTCTACTGTTGTTACTATGGTTAAGATTGCTAAAACAATCCAGATTCTTTTTGTATTTGATTCGTGTGCGTGACCCATTTTTACTATTGTTTTTTGATTATACTAAGTAGAAGAAAGTAAATACGAATACCCAAACTAAATCTACAAAGTGCCAATATAAACCTACTTTTTCAACCATTTCGTAACTTCTTCTACGCTCGTACGTACCTAATACAACGTTAAAGAAGATAATGATATTTAAGATAATTCCTGAAAATACGTGGAATCCGTGGAAACCAGTAATAAAGAAGAAGAAATCAGCAAAAATAGGGTTACCGTATTCGTTCTCTATTAAGTTTGCTCCTTCAACAACTTTTGTTGCTGTAGCTAACTTAGCGATACTTTCTTCTCTTGATAAAACAATTTTTTGTTTCGTTTCTGGATTAATTCTTTCGATTCTAATTAATAAAGAAGGATCTGCTTTAAAAGCTTCTTGAACTTGAGCTACTGAATATTGAGAAATTGTTGCTTCGTCTACAAACCACAATCCATTTTCTCTTTGGTGTTGAACTCTTCCGTCTTTTCTATCATTATGAACAAAATCAGCCAATGCTATTTGATGTCCGTCTTTTACAAATTGTAAAATATGGTTATCGGCAGTTTTAACAGCTCCGTAAGAACCGTTAATGAAGTTTTTCCATTCCCAAGCCTGAGAGCCTACGAAAATAATACCAAAAACGATGGTAGCAAACATATACCAAGCTACTTTTTTCTTTTGCATTTTATGACCTGCATCTACCGCTAACACCATTGTTACCGATGATACAATTAAAATAAACGTCATTAATGCTACGTAATACATCGGCGCATGAACACCGTGTAAACCAGGAAAGTGTGTAAATACCTCATCAGCAATAGGCCAAGAGTCAATAAACTTAAAACGTGTTAAACCATACGCTGCTAAAAAGCCCGAAAAAGTTAATGCATCAGATACGATGAAAAACCACATCATCATTTTCCCATAACTAGCGCCAAATGGTTTTACTCCACCTCCGCTCCAGGTCTCTTTGTTGTCAGAATTTACAGCAATATTTGCTCCCATAAATCTCTTTTTGTTAATTTTTGTTTAATCAGTGCGCCAAAATTACGCATTTTTCATCATCTAATAAAATAGAAAAAGAAAAATAGGTAAATCCACAATACATCTACAAAATGCCAAAAGATTGCACCTAGTTCAAATCCAAGCATATTGCTTGATGTATACTTCTTTTTAAAATGATTATAAATAACAACCAATAACACGAGAACCCCTGCTAACAGGTGCAAAACGTGCATAAATGTTATTCCTATTATAAACGATGTTGATACTGTACTTTCAGGTCCTGTAAAGTACAGACCTGTATTTTTTAATTCATTGAACCCTATCCATTGATACCATACAAAACCTAAGCCTAGTGTTAATGTAACTAATAATAAAATGAAAGAACCTTTAATATTGTCTTTTTTCAATAAGTTTTGAGAAAAATATAATGCAATACTACTTAGTACAATTAACACGGTACTAATGTAAAATGCCTGTGGTAAATCGAAGGTAACCCAATCTTCACGATTCATACTTACTACGTAAGCACTGGTTAATCCTGCAAAAAACATTACCATACTTACCATGGAAATCCATAGCATTGGTTTAGCCGATTTACGTTTAGCTACTTTTAATTCTTCTTGTAACGATTGTTCACTCATTAGTGTAAAAATTTATCTACCACATATATAATGGGTACTATTGTAATATAAAAAACACTTGCCAACATCAATTTACGTGCATCTGTGTTTTTTTCTGTTTTATATAATTGTATTGCGTAATACAACATTAACAATCCTAATAATAGAATAATTACTGCTGTTAACGGATGTATATATAAATCTCCTGTTACTTTTAACACAGGTGCAATTGACATTAAAATCATTATGCAGGTATAAAAAATAATTTGCACCACAGCGCCTTTGTCTTTTTTATCCATTGGCAACATGTGCAAGCCTGCCTTGTTATATTCTTCAAACTGTAACCAACCAATAGCCCAAAAATGAGGAAACTGCCAAAAAAACTGAATCATAAATAAGAACCCAGCTTCAACACCAAATTTACCCGTTGCTGCTACCCACCCTAGCATAAAAGGAATTGCTCCAGGAATTGCCCCTACAAATACTGCTAAAGGTGTTACTGCTTTTAATGGTGTGTAAGCACTTGTATATAAAAAGATAGAAATCGCCCCAAATAAAGCACATTTCGGATCAATGATATATAAAATTGCTATACCTGCTATCGTAAAAAGAGTCGCTATAATTAATGCTATGGTTGAAGACATTCTTCCAGAAGGTAACGGACGATTCTTTGTACGCTGCATTACCGCATCAATATCCTTTTCTATCACCTGATTAAAAGCATTAGATGCCCCTACCATTAAGTAGCCTCCTAAGGCTAATAATATTATAGTAGTAAAATCAATTGTTTCTGCTCCTAATAAATATCCTGTAACCGATGTAAAAACTACACTTATAGATAATCCAACTTTAGTTAATTGTTTAAAGTCTTTAACTATTGATTTTACAGAGGGTTTAGTATGTACAGATGAAACAGAATTCACTTCTAATTTTAAAAATTTTTGCAAAGATATTCCATTCTTATTGAACCACCATAAATTTTTATTGGAATTAAAATTGAAAAAAATTAAAAACTGCTTTGTAATTAAAAAAAAGGTTTTATATTTGCACCCGCATTCAAAGCAATGCACGTTCATTAAAATAATAAATGACTACGCGAAAGTAGCTCAGGGGTAGAGCATCACCTTGCCAAGGTGAGGGTCGCGGGTTCAAATCCCGTCTTTCGCTCAATCCTTTTTACAAAGAGTATGCTGAAGTGGTGGAATTGGTAGACACGTTGGACTTAAAATCCAATGAGCCGTAATGCTCGTGCGGGTTCAAGTCCCGCCTTCAGTACCAAGAAACCTCACTTGTATGAGTGAGGTTTCATTTTAAAAGTAGTCATTAACAAAGCACATACGCTGAAGTGGTGGAATTGGTAGACACGTTGGACTTAAAATCCAATGGGCCGTAATGCCCGTGCGGGTTCAAGTCCCGCCTTCAGTACAAAAGCCTTAACAAATTTGTTAAGGCTTTTTTTGTATCTATACTTTTCATAATATTGCTTGTAAAGTATCAATAAACGTCTCGTCTAACCTCGAAAATAAAATACATGTCAAAAACATATTACGATCCTGCCGACTTACGCAAGTTTGGTAAAATTACTAATTGGAGTGAAGAATTAGGAAACAAGTTTTTCGAATACTACGGAAAAGTCTTTGAAGAAGGCGCCTTAACCGCACGCGAAAAGAGCTTAATCGCCTTGGCTGTTGCACATACTGAGCAATGCCCTTATTGTATTGATGCGTATACAAAAGACGGATTGCAACGCGGTATCACTAAAGAAGAAATGATGGAAGCCATTCATGTAGGAGCTGCTATTAAAAGTGGTGCTACTTTAGTACACGGTGTTCAAATGATGAACAAAGTGAACAAACTAGAAATGTAAGTATGAAGAAATCACTTTTAGCAAGAAATAACGATTTAGCAAACACGCAACGTCAGCTTGAAATCTTATCAAACGGAATTTTTGCTGATGGCGAATTACCTACGTTTGCAAAAAAAATAAAAGAAACCTATCAGTTTCCATTACGTCCTAAAAAATTAGAAATTCTTCAAATTAATTTAGGGTACATGTGTAATCAAGTTTGTGCACATTGTCATGTAGATGCAGGTCCTGATCGAAAAGAAATTATGACTATAGAAACCATGGAGCAATGTTTAGAGGTTATTCGAAAAACGGAAGCACACACCTTAGACTTAACAGGAGGTGCTCCTGAAATGAATCCTAATTTTCGATGGTTTGTAGAAGAAGCTTCCAAAGCAGGAATTAAAGATTTTATTGTTCGCTCTAACCTAACCATCATTAGAGCGAATAAAAAATATTACGACTTACCTGAGTTCTTCAAGAAACATAATATACATGTTGTCTCTTCTATGCCACATTGGACACGTGGAAAAACCGACAAACAACGTGGTGATGGTGTTTTCGATAAATCTATTGAAGCTTTAAAAATGCTAAATGCTGTGGGTTATGGTATTGAAGGAACTAGTTTACAACTAGATTTAGTCTACAATCCGTCAGGAGCTTTCTTACCAGGAGATCAAGCAGCTTTAGAAGCTGATTTCAAGAAAGTATTATATGAAGATTTCGGAATCTCATTCAACAGTTTATTTGCCATTACCAACTTGCCTATTAGCCGATTTTTAGACTATTTAATTGCTTCTGAAAACTATGAAGACTATATGTATTCGTTAGTAGAAGCCTACAATCCTATGGCGGTAGAAAATGTAATGTGTACTAATACCTTATCTGTAAGTTGGGATGGGTATTTATACGATTGTGATTTCAACCAGATGCTAAACCTAAAAGTAGCCAGTAAATCCCAACACATTTCTGAATACAACGAAGCATTGTTACAAAATAGAGATATTATTATCAATCAACACTGTTATGGCTGTACTGCTGGTGCAGGAAGTAGCTGCCAAGGAACTGTAGCATAACACATTAATTTCGAAACACCTTTACAAACAATATGTCTTTACTGCCTAAGTCAAAAAATCTTCTTTTAATTTTCACCAGAAACCCTGAGTTAGGTAAAGTAAAAACGCGTTTAGCTAAAACAATTGGAAACGAAGCTGCGTTAGATATTTATAAATTCTTATTAGAACACACAAAACAAGTCACTCAAAATTTATCTTGTGACAAAGCCGTTTATTATTCCGTAAAAGTTCGTGAAAATGATATTTGGAATGCCACCACATATCAAAAGCACCTGCAAGATGGAAACGACTTAGGTATACGAATGCACAATGCTTTTCAACAAGCTTTTTCTACTGGATATGAAAAAGTTGTAATTATTGGTAGCGATTTACCTGATTTAACTTCCGAACACATCAATAAAGCTTTTGAAAAACTCAACGCAAACGATGTCGTTATGGGTCCTGCTGAAGATGGCGGTTATTACCTATTAGGCATGAAAAAACTTCATGCAAACATTTTTCAAAATAAAGACTGGGGAACCTCAACTGTTAGAAAAGATACGTTGAACGATTTACAAAACGAATCAGTACATTTGTTGGAAACCTTAAATGATGTAGATGTTTTTGACGACATCAAAAACAACCCAGTATTCAATCAATTTTTAAACTAACCGTCATTACGAGGGAGTATACGAACGAAGTAATCTGCCTATCTCGAAGTCATAACTTAAAGATTGCTTTGCTTTAGCCTGTCTTGAGCGACAGTCGAAAGGCTCGCAATGACAAACACGATATTAAAATGCAACAACAACAACAACAACAACAACAACAACAACAACTACAAGAAACACAAGAGTTTCTTCAACATAAAGGAATTACCAACCCAGAAATAGGAATTGTTTTAGGAACAGGGTTAGGAAAATTAATCAATGAAATAACTATTGAGCAAGAAGTTTCCTATGCAGACATTCCCCACTTTCCACAAGCAACGGTAGAATTTCACTCTGGAAAGTTAATTTACGGAACTTTATCAGGTAAAAAAGTAGTTGTTATGTCTGGGCGTTTTCATATGTATGAAGGGTATAATTTATGGGAAGTTACTTATGGTATCAGAACCATGCATGCGTTAGGTATTCAAACGTTGTTGGTTTCTAATGCTGCAGGCGCTATCAACCTTTCTTACAAAAAAGGAGACTTAATGCTATTGGAAGATCACTTGAATTTACAAGGAGGTTCTCCCCTAGCCTTTAAAGGAGCTAATGCCTTCGGAAATATTTTTGCCGATATGCTAGAACCGTATTCTAAAAAATTGAATACAAAAATGAAAGCAATCGCTAAAGCTAACGACATAGACCTGAAAGAAGGAGTATATGCAAGTGTTGTAGGTCCGCAATTGGAAACCAGAGCAGAGTACAGAATGTTACAAATTTTAGAAGTAGATGCGGTAGGAATGAGTACCGTACCTGAAGTAATCGTAGCAAAACAACTCAACATTCCGTGTGCAGCTGTTTCGGTATTAACCGATGAGTGCGACCCTAAAAATTTACAACCTGTAAATATTACCGAAATCATTGAAGTTGCTGGAAAAGCAGAACCAAAAATGATTACGCTTTTTAAAGAATTAATTATAAATTTAGATAGTTAGATTACTAGATAGTTAGATTTTTAGATAACGGATTTCAAGTTCTCAAATTCTAATTATCTAAAAATCGAAAACTCCAAGAACCCAACAATACATGAGTTACTTAGAAACCACCAAAAATGTATATAAAGAAGCAGCCTTAACTCCAGATGTTGGTTTGTGCTGTACAACAAACCCTATTTGGGAGTTGCCAGGATTAAAAATTCCGAAAATTATGCAAGAAATGAACTACGGATGTGGTTCCACAGTACATGCACGCGATTTAACCAACAATCCTAAAATATTATATGTAGGTGTGGGTGGCGGAATGGAATTGCTGCAATTTGCGTATTTCTCACGTCAGAAAAACGGCGTGATTGGAATTGATGTGGTAGATGAAATGTTAGAAGCTTCAAAAAAGAATTTCGTTGAAGCAGAAGCACAAAACGATTGGTTTAAAAGTGAGTTTGTCGATTTACGCAAAGGTGATGCGTTACATTTACCTGTAGAAGATAATTCGATTGATGTAGCTGCTCAAAACTGTTTATTCAACATTTTTAAAGCTGAAGAACTGAAAAAAGCCATTGCTGAAATGTATCGCGTATTGAAACCTCACGGACGTTTGGTAATGAGTGATCCTACCTGTGAGCAACCAATGAACGAAACCTTACGTAACGATCAGCGCTTGCGCGCCTTGTGTTTAAGCGGAAGTTTACCTATTGCTGAATATGTTAAAATGTTAACCGACGCTGGTTTTGGAACCATTGAAATTAGAGCGCGTAAACCGTACAGAATTTTAGATCCTAAGAATTATCCGACGGATGAATTGATTTATATCGAATCGATTGAAGTAGCAGCGATTAAAGATCCTATGCCTGCTGATGGTCCATGTGTATTTACAGGTAAAGCTGCCATTTACTTTGGTGATGAAGATTATTTTGATGACGGAGCAGGACACACCTTATTAAAAAACCAACCGTTAGCTATCTGTGATAAAACAGCCGCGGATTTAAAAGCGTTGGGAAGAGACGATATATTTTTATCAGAATCTACCTATCATTACGATGGTGGTGGATGTTGTTAGAAACAAGCAAAAAACTAGTAAAGCAATCTCAAATGAGGTTGCTTTTTTATTTGGCTCTTATTTTCTTTTTGATAACTTCGCTGTAATATGGATACACATCATTAAAACGAAGAATGTTTTAATCGTTATGGAAAGAAAAGAAAGATGAAACTACAAGAATTAAATATTTGGCTAGAAGATTTACTTAAAATAATAGTTGACTTAAATATTTCACTTAACAATGCCAAATACCTCATAAAAGAAGAAGGCTCTGATTCTGAAAAAAACATAAAAAACCAAGGTTTTTTCAATCACCATACCTACCAACTAAAGTTTATAGTAATTATTCAACTTTGTAAAATTTTTGATATTAGAGCAAACCAAAAAAGAAACGTTCACAAATTATTTAATAAATTGAGAAATGAAGGTTATGACGATCAACTTCAAAATCAACTTCAAAAAAAAACTAATTCTGGAAGCAGTTTAAACAGTAAAACTGACATTATCGAAACAATTAATTATTTGGAACAACAAATAAGAAATGAAGCAAAAACAATAGAAAAAATTGTAAGTTTAAGAGATAATTTATACGCTCATTACGACCCAAATAATAATGCAAAAGATGTTTATTGGAGTGAATTAGAATCATTAGTAAATCTATCCTCTAAATGTTATAACGAATTAAACAGAAAACTGTATGATTGCGATACACGATTAGAAATTACGCTGGACTGGGAAATTAAGAGAATCGTTAAAAGTTTTGCTTTTTATAAAGATTTAGCTCAAAAAAGTAATCTTTAATCTGTGTACCAAAAATTATAACTCCTAAAAAATTAACAGATCTCGTTTTTTAACTTCACAATTTTAATAACTAGCATTCGTTTTTAGTATGATGAAAACACTCAAAGAAATACAACTTCAACTTAAAGGAAATAAGAAATTAACCCTTTTATTAAAATCCATAACAGGACTCATTCTTTTTGGTGTTATTTCTGTTGTGGCATTATTCTCCTTAGTGTATTTTGAGGTCTTTGGTAAACTCCCTAACAAAGAAGAATTAACATCCATCATCAACGAAGAAGCTTCTTTAATTTATTCATCAGACGAGGTGATAATAGGTAAAGTATTTGCTGAGAATAGAACTAATGTTCAACTAGAACAAATTCCAAATCATTTAAAAGAAGCTTTAATAGCTACAGAAGATAAACGATTTTACTCACATAATGGCTACGACGGTCAAAGCTATGCACGTGTTTTCTTTAGAAGTATTTTACTACAAGATGCCTCTGGAGGTGGTGGAAGCACCATTACCCAACAACTAATTAAAAACCTCTACGGAAGGCAGTATCACGGTTTTTTGAGCATGCCTATCAATAAAATTAAAGAACTCATCATTGCTAGTCGTATGGAGAAATTATACAGCAAAGATGAAATCTTGTTATTGTATTTAAACTCTGTTCCGTTTGCCGAAAATAATTTCGGTGTAGAATCGGCTGCTAATCGATTTTTTAACAAATCAGTCAACAAATTAAACATCGAAGAATCAGCGGTACTTGTAGGGATGTTAAAAGCTAACACGTATTACAATCCAAGATTGAATCCAGAAAATGCTAAAAAACGTCGTAATACGGTGCTACAGTTAATGAATAGCGAAGCCTATTTAAGCAATAAAGTTACGGACAGTTTACAAAAACTACCTATTACGCTCAACTATCATAACCTCGATATAAACACAACAGCTGGTTATTTTACCTATCAAGTAAAGAAAAAAGCTTCGGAGCTTATAAAAACCATTAATGAGACTTCTAACAGCGACTATGATTTAGAAACAGACGGTTTAAAAATTCATACAACGCTGAATTATGAGATTCAAAAAATTGCGGAGAAATCTGCGAAGGAACAACTAATCATTAAACAACAACAGTTAGACAAAGAATTAGCTTCAAACAGGCTAAAAAATAGATGGCTAAAGAAGCAACAATTCACAGAAAAGGATAAACAAAAGAGAACTATTCAACTATTTGATTGGGACAGTACAAAAACCATTACTGGTAATAAAATTGATAGTCTTTGGTATTATGATAAAATGCTAAATGCTTCTGTTTTGGTTACGAATCCGAAAAACGGAGCAGTGATTAGTTGGGTAGGCGGAAATAATTTTAACACACTTCCTTTTGATATGGTGTTATCGCACCGTCAAATAGCCTCAGCCTTTAAACCGTTTTTATATGCTACAGCGTTGGAAAATGGAATTTCTCCGTGTGATTACTTTGAAAACGAAGAAAAAACCTACCCTGAATACGATAATTGGGAACCAAAAAATGCCGACCATAGCTCAACTCCTGATAAAAAAGTTGCCATGTGGTATGCGTTGATAAAATCTATGAATATCCCTAGTGTAAATCTATATTTTAAACTAGAAAAAGAATGGTTGATTGACACTTGTGAAAAATTATTGTTCCCAGAAGTTACTGAAGATGCACCTTCCATCGCTTTAGGAACTTTAGATTTATCACTTTTTGAAACTACAAGAGCTTACGGTGCCTTTGCCAATAATGGTGAAATGAATGATTTGTACATGATTCATAAAATTACCGATAAAGAAGGAAATATCATTTATGAAAGCGAAGTGCAAAAACCCGAAAGAGTATTTACAGAAGAAAGTACACAAACCCTAACCACCATTTTACAGCAAGCTGTAGAACAAGGAACAGGTGCTAGCATAAGAAATAGGTATAAAATTAAAAGTCCGTTAGCAAGTAAAACAGGTACCGCTCAAAACTATACCAACGCTTGGTTTATGGCGTATACACCGAATATTGTTCTCGGAACCTGGGTTGGGACCTCTAAAAACGATGTACATTTTACTAGCGGAAATGGTTCTGGATCTTCTTTAGCCCTACCAATTGTTGCGAACATTTTAAAAGAAATTGAAAACAATCCTGAACTAAAGGAAAAATACTTAACCTCTTTTGATATACCAGAAGAAATATCTTCCTCAATCGACTGTCCTCCATACAGAGAAAAAGGAATTAAAGGGTTTTTCAACAGACTTTTTGGAAAGAAAAAGGAAGATTAATTTCATGTAAAAAACGCTGTCAGTTCGAGTATCGACCGAAGGAAGATGTATCGAGAACCAACTAATGACGTCTCGATAAAATTCCGATACAATATCGGAATCACTCGACGTGACATTTTAACAAGCTAACTCACATTTACATTAATTTAAGCAAACAAGGTAGCAAAAGCTTCTTCAATCTTACTAACTAAAATAAGCTTTATAGAATAATTTTTACTGGTAATCTTATTGTATTTTGAAGTTACAAAGGTTTTATAGCCTAATTTTTCAGCTTCGGTAATTCGTTGATCTATTTTAGAAACAGGGCGAATCTCGCCTGCTAAACCAACCTCAGCAGCAAAACACACATCTGGATTGATGGCTAAATCTTGATTTGATGATAAAATTGCTGCTACCACCGCTAAATCTATTGCTGGATCGTCTACATGAATCCCACCTGTTACATTTAAAAACACATCTTTCGCTCCTAATTTGAATCCCGCACGTTTTTCTAACACCGCTAAAATCATGTGCAAGCGTTTTAGATTGTACCCCGTGGTAGTTCGTTGTGGAGTTCCATAAACCGCTGTTGAAACTAAGGCTTGAATTTCTATCATTAACGGACGAATTCCTTCTAACGTGGAAGCAATCGCAGTTCCACTTAAATCAGCATCTTTTTTAGAGATTAAGATTTCTGAAGGGTTCGATACTTCTCGTAATCCGTCTGATAACATTTCATAAATCCCTAGTTCAGCCGTAGAACCAAAACGGTTTTTTTGTGAGCGTAAAATACGGTAGGTATGATTTCGATCTCCTTCAAATTGCAACACTACATCCACCATGTGTTCTAAAATCTTAGGCCCCGCAATATGTCCTTCTTTATTAATATGTCCAATCAACAAAACTGGAGTTGCCGTTTCTTTTGCAAATTTTATCAATTCTGCGGAAGTTTCTCGTATTTGGGAAATACTTCCTGGTGACGCTTCAATTGTATCCGTATGTAAAGTTTGGATAGAATCTATCACCAATACGTCAGGTTGTACCTCTTCTATATTTTTAAAAATCTGTTGTGTATTGGTTTCCGTAAGAATTAAACAGTTAGGATTTTTTCCTTCGATACGTTCAGCACGCATTTTTATCTGTGACTGACTTTCTTCCCCAGAAACATAGAGTACTTTTTGTGGAATTTGTAAGGCAATTTGTAACAACAGGGTAGATTTACCAATACCTGGTTCTCCACCTAATAACACTACCGCTCCTTTCACCAATCCACCACCTAAAACAGTGTCTAGTTCTTGATTTTTAGTACCAAAACGCTCTTCTGGATTCAGTTGAATATCTTCAACTCGTAAAGGTTTCGCTATTCTTTTTTGTGAGTTTGATGGCGATTTCCAATTTCTTTTTTCTTCTTTTTGAATGACTTCTTCAACAATAGTATTCCATTGTTTACAAGAGCCGCATTGCCCAACCCATTGCGCGTGTTTCGCTCCACAGTTTTGACAGAAAAAAGTTGTTTTGGTTTTTGCCATTCGATTTGTAAGATTTACTTACAAAGAAAAGAAAACTATTTGTTTTTATTGTAGATAGGTAAGAACAAAAATGCCAACCCTCCAAAGACAATAATCATAAGTGTTTGAGCTGTCCACATAATCCAACCAAAGGCTGTTGCAGGTTCTTCTGCAATTCCAAATAAAGCCAAAGCTCCAGCTACGGCAACAGGATACAATCCTATCCCTCCATTAGTCGCCGCAATCGCAAATCCACCAGCGATAAACCCGATTAAAACACCACCTAATGGAACTTGTAACCCTTCAATTGCTGGTATAGTTGCCCAAAACATTAGTATATACATTACCCAAATAAACACGGTATGAAAAATGAACGCCCACTTGTTTTTCATCTTAAAAATACTAGTAACACCTTCTACCAGTCCTACTGCAAAATTTTTAATTTTCAAACCAATACCCGATTCTGCTTTTTTTACTGAACGAGTAAATACAACAAAAACTACAACTAAGAGTGCTAAAAGGAGTATTATTTTAGTTGGGTCGAAATTTTTAGTCAGTAATTGGTAAATAAAATCAAACTGAACAAATAATGTAATGGCTATTATACTAAGCATCATTAGCAAATCTGCCATTCTTTCGGCAACGATGGTACCAAAACCTTTTTCAAACGGAATATCCTCGTAATTTGTCATTACCGCTGCACGTGACACCTCTCCTGCCCTAGGAACTGCATAATTTACCAAATACGCTACTAACACAGCCATAGTACTATTACCAAAATCTGGTTTATACCCCATAGGTTCTAGTAAAAACTTCCAGCGGTATGCTCGGGACAAGTGACTTAAAACCCCAAAAAACAGCCCTAAAGCTATCCATCCGTAATTAGCATCTTTAAAATATTGTACTAAGGTTTCAATTGAAATTTTTGACAATGAATACCAAACTAAAAAACCTCCCAAAATGAGAGGTAATAGTATTTTTGTGATTTTCTTTACTGATATACTCAAACTATTCTAGCAAGTTGTTTTCTTCGTTAGGAAATACTAATTGTGGTTTAAACTTTTTGGCTTCTTCTAACTCCATAAAAGCATATACAATTAAGATAAGTACATCTCCTTTTTGAACTCTACGCGCTGCTGCTCCATTCAAAGTAATTTCACCACTCTTTCTTGGTCCTGGAATTGCGTACGTTTCTAAACGCTCACCATTATTGTTGTTTACAATTTGAACACGCTCACCTTCAATAATTCCAGCAGCATCCATTAAATCTTCATCAATGGTGATACTTCCTATATAATTTAAATCCGCGTTGGTTACTTTAACACGGTGTATTTTAGATTTTACTACTTGTACTAACATACTGCAAAAATAATTGTTTTTTAATGAATACTAGATTGTTTTTTGATGATTTTAACATTATTACAAAGCTCATCCTTAAGCTCAAACGTTAACTCTTTAAACCAATATTATCTATCAAGCGAATGTCTCCAGCGTAAACAGCTATAAATGCACGATACTTCATATTTTCTTTAATCTCTGTTACCGTTTGCAATGTTTTTTCATCTGCAATGGTAAAATATTCTAATTCAAGTAACGGATGATTTTTAAATTGTTTTTTCACCCATTTTGTTAACTTTTTTGGATCTTTTACTCCAAATTTCTTTTTTGCTTTTTTTAATGTTTTATAAATAAATGGTGCAGCTTCACGGTATTCTTTTGTTAATCTCGTATTTCGAGAACTCATAGCCAACCCATCATCTTCTCTAAAAATTGGTCTTCCTTTAATTTTTACTGGTAAGTTATATTTTTCTACTAACTTTTTAATAATTTGCAATTGCTGAAAATCTTTTTCACCAAAATAAGCAGTGTCTGGTTCTACAATTTCAAACAATGTTTTTACTATTGTTCCAACACCATCAAAATGACCATCTCTAAACCTCCCCTCCATTTGATGTTCTAGCCCATCAAAATCAAACTTTTCTGATGTAATATTTTCGGCATATATTTCTTCTACTGAAGGAAAGAATAACACATCACAATTAGCAGACGTTAACAACTCTACATCACTTTCATAAGTCTTGGGATATTTATCTAAGTCTTCTTTATTATCAAACTGTGTAGGATTTACAAAAACACTAACTACTGCAATATCATTCTTCTTTTTTGCTCTTCTAATAAGCGATAAATGCCCTTGATGAAGAGCCCCCATAGTTGGAACAAACCCGATTGATTTTTTATCCTTTTTTTGAGATGATAAAAACTCTTTTATTTCAGATTTTCTTGTGAAAATTTTCATTGTTATTTAATTGAAATGCATGCAAAATTAGCAATTTAACACGATTTTTGCATTAATTTTCGTATTTTTGCACCTTCAATAAAAGAGACCGATTTAATGAAGGATAAGAGAATTTTATATGTTTCATCAGAGGTAACACCATATTTACCAGAAACAGAATTATCGTCTACCGCATTTAACGTTGCTAAAAATGCACATTCTAAAGGAATTCAAACCCGTATTTTCATGCCTCGATTTGGGGTGATTAATGAGCGAAGGCATCAATTACACGAAGTTATTCGTCTATCAGGTATGAACCTAATTATTAACGACATGGATATGCCTTTAATAATTAAGGTTGCATCCATTCCTAAAGAAAGAATGCAAGTATACTTTATTGACAATGATGAATATTTTAAGCGTAAAGCAGTTTATTCTGACGAAGACGATAAGCTTTTTGAAGATAACGATGAGCGTATGATTTTCTTCGCTAAAGGTGTAGTTGAAACCGTTAAAAAACTAAACTGGGCTCCTGATATTATTCATGTTCATGGATGGATGGCATCTTTATTACCTCTATATTTAAGAGAATATTATAAAGAAGAACCTTTGTTTGCAGAAAGTAAGATTGTAACTTCGCTTTACAATAGTGACATTGAAGATTTAAATAAAGAGATGGCAAACAAGGTTCGTTTTGATAAGATTGAAGAATCAAAAGTAGCAACCATCCAAACGCCAAGTCATTTAAATATTTTAAAAAGCGCTATTGAAAACTCAGATGCTGTTATAAAAGGTAGTGAAGTTTTACCAGACGAAATTGAAGCTTTTATTGAAAACAGCAATACTAAAGTGCTAGATTTCCAATCAGAAGAAACTTTAACCGAAGCATATTTAGAATTTTACAAAGAAAACGTTTTAGAATTAAGCGAATAATGATTAGAAAAATTGGTGTACTAGGTATTAGTCTGTTATGTTTTGCAGCTTTTACATCGTGTGAGAAAGATTTTAGCGAAGTAGGAACAAATGTCGTTACAAATGATAAATTTGAAACAGGAGAAATTTTATTAGATGTTGAAATCACTCCTTTAGATATTCAAAAAGTTCAAGCTGATAATATTAACGCTACTATTAGTAATTATTGGCTTGGAGTTTACAACAACCCTAATGCAAAAAAGATTGAAGCTTCTATCGTTTCTCAGCTAGGTTTTATTGAAAATCCAAACAATAAGAATACAGACACAACTGTTTTTAACCTTGAAAAGGTTATCTTAAAAATTCCTTATCAAGCAACTTCTACAGGTACTACTGATAATGTAACAACTTTTAGGCTAGACTCTATTTTAGGAGCCCCTAACGTAGCTACTTCTATTCAAGTATTACAAAACGAAACATACCTAAACACGTTAAACCCTAACGATCCGTCTAAAAAGAACACGTACTTCTCTGATGATGAATACGCAGGAAACGTAGTGTTAAACGAAGATGGTGGCATATATGAGTTAAAGCCTAAAGCCACAGATACGGTATTTATTTTTGATAGAATTGATAGATCTATCTCGTTAACAAATACAACAACGTATAAAGATACAATCAGGGCTACAAACTCACAAGATTTGAATGTTCCGTTTTTAGCTATTCCTTTAGATCTAACTACAATGAAAACCTTATTTTGGGATGAATTTCAAAGTGGAAAGTTCGCTTCTAAAGAGGCTTTTGACAATTACTTTAGAGGGATTAAAATAATTGCTACAGGAAATGACGGATCTATAGTTCCGCTTAATTTGACCTCTGCAAATCCAGTTCCATCTGTAGATTTCTTATACACTAGGTCTGACGTTGATGGCACAACAATAAAGAATACTGCTAAAGAAGTGTTTAGTTTCCCTCTTTCTGGAGTAAGAAACAGTGTTTATAAAATGACGGACGCTACTTCAGCTGCTCCTGCAAACAATTTTTTAATTCAAGGAACAGCAGGTAGTATGGCAGAAGTTAAAATATTAGGTTTAGACCTAAGTAAGCCTGAGCTGACTCAACAATTTAATGGGGACTTTGATGATAACTTAAACGATTACGATGTTGATAACAATAATTTTTTAAGCCTAGACGAACTTAAAAAATTATCTAACTATAGAATGAACATTTTAAAAAGTAACTCTTACTTATTAATTAATGATGCCTCACTAACATTTTATGTTAACCAAAGCATTAACAACAATAAAAGCACCACACCTCAGCAATTATTCTTGTATCAGAATAAAGACAACGGTGCAGGAGAAATTTCTCCTACCCATATTTCAGATACTTATACTGAAACAGGTACGTTTGGAGGAAGTTTGACCTTAATAAACGATGATACTCCTGAAAAATATACTTTTAGAATTACTAACTATATTACTAATTTATTAGCTGGTGAAGATAATTTCACAGCCGAACCATTAGTGTTGAAAGTTTACAATCCTACAGATTTTCCTACTGCAAATAGTACAGGAGAAGTTAACACAAACGTTAAAACATACAATTGGAACCCTAGAGCCGTGACATTATTAAATGGCGACGAAGCTGCTAACGGAACCAAAAGAGCTGTTTTAAAAATATCATATTCAAAAGAAAAATAAGAAATTGCTATGTGTGGAATCGCAGGTTATATAGGACATAGAGATGCTTACCCTATCGTTATCAATGGATTAAAGCGTTTAGAGTATAGAGGTTATGACAGTGCTGGTATCATGATGTATGACGGAGAAACGATGCACTTATCTAAAACCAAAGGAAAAGTTTCTGACCTAGAGGTTATTACCAACAGAGAAGAGGAACGAAAATTTGGAAAAATAGGAATAGGACACACGCGTTGGGCAACTCATGGTGTACCTAATGACGTAAATTCACACCCTCATTTTTCTCAATCAGGAGATTTAGTTATTGTGCATAATGGTATTATTGAGAACTACGATACTATTAAAAAAGAATTAATCTCTAGAGGTTATGAGTTTGAAAGTGATACAGATACAGAGGTTTTAGTAAACCTTATTGAAGAAGTTAAAAAAAGTGAAGGTTGCAAACTAGGTAAAGCTGTTCAAATAGCCCTGACGAATGTTATTGGAGCTTATGCTATTGCTGTTTTTGACAAAACTAAACCGAACGAGTTAGTCGTAGCCCGTTTGGGCAGCCCTATTGCTATAGGTGTTGGAAAAAACAACGAAGAGTTTTTTGTAGCTTCTGATGCTTCTCCTTTTATTGAATATACCAAAGATGCTATTTACCTTGAAGATGGTGAGTTAGCTATTATTAAAAAAGATAAGGGCATTAAAGTTCGTAAGATTGAAAACGATAAAGAGATTGATGTTAATATTCAAGAGCTTCAATTAAGTTTAGAGCAGATTGAAAAAGGTGGCTACGACCATTTTATGTTGAAAGAAATTTACGAACAACCTAAAGCAATTATCGACACGTATAGAGGTAGAATGCTAGCTAATGAGGGAATTATTCGAATGGCTGGTGTTGATGATAACATGTCTAAATTTTTAAATGCAGACAGAATTATTATCGTAGCTTGTGGTACCTCTTGGCATGCAGGATTGGTTGGAGAATATCTTTTTGAAGATATGGCTCGTATTCCTGTTGAAGTAGAATATGCTTCTGAATTTAGATATCGTAACCCAATTATAACTCCAAATGATGTGGTAATTGCTATTTCACAATCAGGAGAAACTGCTGATACTTTAGCTGCTATTAAATTAGCAAAATCTAAAGGAGCTTTTGTATTTGGAGTATGTAACGTAGTAGGTTCGTCTATTGCCAGAGAAACACATGCTGGAGCTTATACGCATGCTGGGCCAGAAATTGGAGTAGCTTCTACAAAAGCATTTACAACACAAATAACAGTGCTTTCTTTAATAGCTTTAAAGTTAGCGCAAGCTAAAGGAACTTTATCTACATCAGCTGTAAACAACTACTTGCAAACGATGCAACAAATTCCTGCTCAAGTAGAAAATTTATTGAAAATTGATGCTCAAGTAAAAGAAATAGCTTCTGTTTATAAAGACGCTAAAAACTGTTTATATTTAGGTAGAGGTTTTAACTTCCCTGTTGCTTTAGAAGGAGCTTTAAAACTAAAAGAGATTTCTTATATCCATGCTGAAGGATATCCTGCTGCAGAAATGAAACATGGACCTATCGCTTTAATTGATGAAAACATGCCTGTTTTTGTAATCGCTACTAGTAGAGGTCATTATGAAAAGGTAGTAAGTAACATTCAAGAAATTAAATCGAGAAGTGGTAAAATTGTAGCGATTGTTACTGAAGGTGATGAAACGGTTAAAGAAATTGCAGATCACGTAATTGAAATTCCTGATACTGAAGAAGCTTTTACTCCTTTATTAACTACGATTCCGTTACAGTTATTATCATATCATATAGCTGTAATGTTAGGTAAAAACGTAGATCAACCTAGAAATTTAGCAAAATCGGTTACTGTAGAATAATAAATCGATTTTTATTCAAAATACAAATCCTGAGAGTTTTATCAGGATTTTTTTATGTCTTTTCGCAAAGAATTATCATAAAAAACATCGAGTAAAAAGGAGTTTTCAAGAAAGTTATAACCTAAAACTAACTCTTAGAAATATTAATTTTTCTTAATTTTTCTTAATTTTTCTTAATTTTTCTAAATAAAATTAGCATCTTAAATAAAAAACAAATTATTGATTGAAAAACAAGAAATAAAATCAATAAAAAAGATAAATATTATCAATATTAACTCTATGTTAACTAACCAATCGTTACTCATTCTTTTACCTTAAAACAATCTTTTATTAACCAACAATACAATACTCAAACAACTCATTAACAGTACTTTTACAGCAACAAATTTTAACAAACTCTAAATCTCTAAAAAATGAAAAAGTTATTTGTATTAGTATTCGTAAGCTTAATGAGCACTTCGGCATTTTCTGCAAACGAAAACCCTGCTAAGGAACAAATTAGAACAAGAATCGTTGAACTATTGGGCAATCCCAATTTTGTTCTCGAAAAAGAAGTAAAGACTACCGTTGAGTTTTTAATAAACAAAAACGGAGAAATAGTTATTTTGAATGTTAATTGTGATACTGAACAAGTTTGTCACTATGTAAAAAGCAGATTAAATTACAAACTAATAAATAAAGAATTAACAGTTAAGAACCATATTTATAAAATGCCTTTAACTATTAATAATAGTAAATAACACCTTATATAATTATTTTATTCTCCTAATAAAAAACAAAACCTCATAGATGTCTATGAGGTTTTTACTTTTTATATGCGGTATTTATTACACAGCTCCTTGATCTAACATTGCATCAGCAACTTTAACGAAACCTGCAACATTTGCTCCCTTAACATAATCAACATACCCACCTTCTTGTGTACCATACTTTACACAAGCTTCGTGAATATTGTTCATAATTGAATGTAATTTAGCATCGACTTCTTCACGAGTCCAAGACAAACGCAATGAGTTTTGAGACATTTCTAACCCTGAAGTAGCAACTCCACCTGCGTTAGATGCTTTTCCTGGTGCAAACAATATTTTTGCATTTTGGAATACCTCAATAGCTTCTGGAGTAGAAGGCATGTTTGCTCCTTCAGCCACACAAATACATCCGTTAGCAACTAAAGTTGTAGCCTCTTCACCGTTTAACTCATTTTGAGTTGCACATGGTAAGGCCACATCACACTTAGTTCCCCAAGGTCTTTCTCCTTTAAAGAATTTTGCTGATGGATATTGATCTACATATTCACTAATACGTCCACGCTTTACATTCTTTAACTCCTGTACAAAAGCTAATTTTTCAGCATCAATACCATTTTCATCATAGATATAACCCGATGAATCAGATAAAGTAACAACTTTAGCTCCTAATTGAGTTGCTTTTTCAGTGGCATATTGTGCTACGTTACCAGAACCAGACACAACTACAGTTTTACCTTCAAAAGAATCTCCTTTTGTTTTTAACATGTTTTCTGCAAAGTAAACATCACCATAACCTGTAGCTTCAGGACGGATTAATGAACCTCCCCAAGAAGCTCCTTTACCAGTTAACACTCCAGTAAATTCGTTACGTAAACGTTTGTATTGACCAAACATGTAACCAATTTCACGACCACCAACACCAATATCTCCAGCAGGGACATCAGTATCAGGACCAATATGACGTGCTAATTCTGTCATGAATGATTGACAAAACGCCATAACTTCACGATCAGATTTTCCTTTAGGGTTAAAATCAGACCCTCCTTTACCTCCACCCATTGGTAGAGTAGTTAATGAGTTTTTGAATACTTGTTCAAATCCTAAGAACTTTAAAATTGATAAGTTTACTGATGGATGAAAACGTAAGCCTCCTTTGTAAGGACCAATAGCTGAGTTAAACTCAACTCTATACCCTCTGTTTACTTGAGTTTCTCCGTTATCATCAACCCAAGGCACTCTAAACATAATCGTACGCTCAGGTTCAACCATGCGTTCTAATAATTTTTTACCTTGATACTTTGGATTGTTTTCTATAAACGGAATTACAGTTTCTGCTACTTCATGTACAGCTTGCAAAAACTCTGGTTCGTATGCATTACGCTCTTTAACGTAATCCATAAATGCATTTATTTTAGACTCCATAAATTTAGTTGTTCTGTATTTTTACTATACAAATATACTTAATTTACTATTTTTTAATTTCCATTTTACTGGTTAATTTCATTGTTTCACTAGTATTACAAGCAAAGACTCTTAAAACCCCTTTTTTTTTCACAAAAAAACGTAAATTTGCCACTTAAGTTTTGGACAGATTATGTTAGACAAGGTAAAAGAATTGATTGGAGAGGTAAATACTTTTAATACTACTTCAAAAGAGGAAATTGAAGCGTTTAGAATTAAATATTTAGGAAGTAAAGGAATTTTAAAAGATTTATTTGCTGAATTTAAAAATGTACCTAACGACCAAAAGAAAGAATTTGGTCAAACCATCAATTTACTTAAAAATTCAGCTGAAGAAAAAGTAAACACGTTAAAGGAAGCTATTGAGAATACTATTGAAGACAAAGGTGTTTATGGTGACTTAACACGTCCGTCTGAGCCAATTAACTTAGGTTCACGTCACCCAATTTCTTTAGTTAAAAATCAAATCATAGAGGTTTTTAACCGCATTGGCTTCACCGTTTCTGAAGGTCCAGAAATTGAAGATGATTGGCACAACTTTACAGCTTTAAACTTACCAGAATATCACCCAGCACGTGATATGCAGGATACTTTCTTTATTGAAAAAAATCCTGATACATTGTTAAGAACACATACCTCATCGGTACAAGTACGTTATATGGAAAACAACGAACCTCCAATTCGTACAATTTCTCCAGGTCGTGTATTTAGAAACGAAGATATTTCGGCACGTGCTCACTGTATTTTCCACCAAGTAGAAGGTTTATACATTGATACTGATGTTTCTTTTGCCGATTTAAAGCAAACCTTATTATACTTTACCAAAGAAATGTTTGGTAAATCTAAAATACGTTTACGTCCGTCATATTTCCCATTTACTGAGCCAAGTGCTGAAGTAGATATTTATTGGGGATTAGAAACTGAAACCGACTATAGAATTACCAAAGGAACTGGTTGGTTAGAAATTATGGGATGTGGTATGGTAGATCCTAATGTATTAAAGAACTGTAATATCGATCCTACAAAATATAGCGGTTATGCTTTCGGAATGGGTATTGAGCGTATTGCAATGTTATTATACCAAATTCCAGATATCCGTATGTTCTACGAAAATGACAAACGTTTCTTAGAACAATTTAAATCGGTAATTTAATTTTTTTAATTTGATAAAGAACACTCCTATTTTACTTGTCTCAAGTATCGGATTAATTGTTTTTGGACTTAATGCTTTCTTTGAATTCATTCCTTTTGAAAATCAAAAAGTTAATCATTTTACTATACTAATATTCTCAATAATTAATTTTATTTTTTTAATTAAAAAAACTAACAACGATTTAAAACAATAGTTTCAAAATGAAAAAAGATATTGAAATCCCTATAGTAACAGGTATAGAAATCGCTGTAGTATTAGAAACCAATGAAATTGACGGTAAAGAGGATTGGAATGTATACATTCTTAACAAGAAAGATGTCGATTTAGAAATGGTAGTTATTGTTTCTCAAGGATTCTCAGACACTAAAACCACTTCTGTTTTCCGTAGAAAAATAGACAAACTTCCTGCTAACAGCTATCAAAAATTTGAATTGATGCAACCTGAATTGTTTAATTTAGACAATCGTTTTCAGGTAACGTTTTTTGAAAACAATAGGCTATACGATAAAACCTTTATTTTTCAAGCAGAAACTATTCAAGAAGGTTTTTTAAGAGATATTGAATTCTTAGGGAAAAAGGGAATCGTTTGTAAATAAAAACACAGCACATATAAAATTCACAAAAGAACGATAGTTGTTAATTCACAGCTATCGTTCTTTTGTTTATACTCACTTTTAGTACTTTCGCTTAAAATATCACTTTATGTTTGCAAACATTCAAGACTTAGTTGCTCAATTTTCTTCTTGGGTATGGGGAATCCCCTTATTAATTGGTGGTGGTTTATACCTATTTATTTATTCAGGGTTGGTTCCTTTTAGATATATGGGACATGCCATTGCTATTTTAAGAGGAAAATATGACAAAGCTGATTCTCCTGGAGATTTATCGCATTATGAAGCTTTATCTTCTGCTATTGCAGCCACCGTAGGAATGGGAAATATAAGCGGTGTTGCCATTGCTATCGCAACGGGAGGTCCTGGTGCTATTTTTTGGATGTGGGCAAGTGCCTTTGTAGGTATGGCTACCAAATTTTTTACCTGTAGCCTATCAGTAATGTATCGCGGAACTGATGAAGATGGAAATGTAAAAGGTGGCCCAATGTATGTAATTACTGAAGGATTAGGAAAAAAATGGAAACCTTTAGCTGTGTTTTTTGCTTCTGCTGGATTGATAGGAACGCTACCTGCTTTTCAAGCAAACCAGTTAACACAAACATTGATTGATGTTTTTCAAGTACATGAAACCAATCATTTTACCGCTAAATTATTATTAGGTATTTCTATTGCCATTGTTGTTGCCATGGTAATTTTTGGGGGAATTAAACGAATTGGTAGTGTTGCAGGGAAATTAGTTCCTGTAATGGTTGTCGTATATCTTGTTACAGTGTTAACAATCCTGTTTTTAAGAATAGAACAAGTTCCTGCTATTTTTTCTTTAATTTTTGAAGATGCTTTTTCAGGAAAATCTGTTCTTGGTGGTGCTTTAGGAGTTTTAATAATTACTGGAGTAAAACGAGCTGCTTTTTCTAACGAAGCTGGTTTAGGAACTGCACCTATGATGCATGGAACGGCAAAAACCAAAGAACCTATCCGTGAAGGATTAGTTGCTATGCTAGGGCCTGCTATTGATACTTTATTAGTTTGTTCTTTAACTGCCTTGGCTATTTTAGCTTCGGGTGTTTGGAAAGGTTTTGACGGTAACGGAATTTCGATGACCTTAGCTGCTTTTGACGCTGTGCTTCCTCACAACATAGGTAGTGTAATTTTAACCATTTGTGTATTGATTTTTGCTTTTTCAACACTCTTCACCTACTCTTTTTACGGATTTAGTTGTTTAAGCTTTTTAACCAATACCAAGATTGGAAAATCATACAATTACATTTACATCATCACTATTGTAATTGCTTCTATCATAAAATTAGACTTTGTTATCAACCTAATTGATAGTGCTTATGCTTTAATGGCAATTCCTACTGTGCTTTCAACGCTAATTTTAGCGCCAAAAGTAAAAAGAGAAGCTGCTAAGTATTTTCAGAAGTTAAAAAGAGGAGTTTTTAATGTTTAGCCAAGGGCTCTCCTTCAAAAAGCAAGCCTTCAAAACCTATTTTTATAAAGTTTCTAATATTTTGATGATCTGTTCCTTCTGGATTATATAACACATCTTCAAAATAATACTTTCCAAAACACGCTAAGGTTTCTTCTTTACTAAATCCCTGCTGTATAGCAAACGAAAATATTTTACACGAACCTTGATTTTTTTCAGCTTCGTTGTATAAACTTCCATTTTTAAAGGCAGTAGGAGTGAAACTATACAGACTTTCAATTACCGAAATAGTGTCAGAAAACTCAACTTTTTTTGGTGTGTTTTGTATGGTTTGTTTAAATACGTCTAATGTCATTTGAAAAAGGTTTTTATACTGCAAAACAAATGATTTAAAGTCATAAAAACTAAGTCGTGGTAATTTTTTACAAACTAACATTTATAGTTAAATTTGCACAGCAAAAATTTCTAGATTCCGAAACAAGTTCGGAATGTCAAATTTGTAAGAAATCTCGCTATGCGAGAATAAAATTTTTAAAAATGTACAGAACGCATACTTGTGGTGAATTAAGAGCATCGCACATTAATACTGAAGTTACCCTTTCTGGATGGGTACAAAAATCACGTGATAAAGGTTTTATGATTTGGGTAGATTTACGTGATCGTTACGGAATTACACAGTTGATTTTCGACGAGGAACGCACTTCTAAAGACTTAATGGAGAAAGCAAAAACTTTAGGACGTGAGTTTGTTGTACAAGTAACTGGAAAAGTTATTGAGCGTCAATCTAAAAACGCAAATATTCCAACAGGTGATGTAGAAGTTTTAGTATCGAACTTAGAAATTTTAAACGAAGCTAAATTACCACCTTTTACTATTGAAGATGAAACGGATGGTGGTGAAGATTTACGTATGAAATATCGTTATTTAGATATTCGTCGTAATCCGGTAAAAAACAGCTTAGTTTTCCGTCATAAAGTATCGATGGAAGTTCGTAAATATTTATCTGACAAAGGATTTATTGATGTGGAAACTCCATATTTAATCAAATCCACTCCAGAAGGAGCACGAGATTTCTTAGTACCTTCTCGAATGAACGTGGGACAATTTTACGCCTTACCACAATCTCCTCAAACCTTTAAACAGTTGTTAATGGTAGGTGGTATGGATAAATACTTCCAGATTGTAAAGTGTTTTAGAGATGAAGACTTACGTGCCGACCGTCAACCAGAATTTACACAAATAGACTGTGAAATGGCGTTTGTTGAGCAAGAAGATGTGTTAGAAATTTTTGAAGGAATGACACGTCATTTATTAAAAGAAATTAACGGAGTTGAAGTAGACAAATTCCCAAGAATTACTTTTGATGAAGCTATGCGTAAATACGGAAATGATAAACCAGACATCCGTTTCGGAATGGAATTTGGCGAGTTAAACGAAGTAGCGCAACACAAAGATTTCAAAGTATTTAATTCAGCAGAATTAGTAGTAGGAATTGCTGTACCAGGAGGAGCTTCATACACTCGTAAAGAAATTGATAAATTAATCGATTGGGTAAAGCGTCCGCAAATAGGAGCTTTAGGAATGGTGTATGTGAAATGTAACGAAGATGGAAGCTTTAAATCATCAGTAGACAAGTTTTATGACCAAGAAGATTTAGCAAAATGGGCAGAAGCTACCGGAGCGAAGGCTGGGGATTTAATTTGTGTACTTTCAGGAAATACTAACAAAGTTCGCGCACAATTAAGTGCTTTACGTATGGAAATGGCAGAACGTTTAGGTTTACGTAAACCAAACGAATTTGCTCCGTTATGGGTAATTGACTTCCCATTATTAGAATTAGACGAAGAAACAGGTCATTACCACGCAATGCACCATCCTTTTACTTCTCCGAAACCAGGTCAATTAGCATTATTAGATACTGATCCAGGAGCTGTAAAAGCAAATGCTTACGATTTAGTGTTAAACGGAAACGAAATTGGTGGAGGTTCTATTAGAATTCACGATAAAGAAACTCAGGCTATCATGTTTAAGCATTTAGGATTTACCGAAGAAGAGGCAAAAGCTCAGTTCGGTTTCTTAATGGATGCTTTTGAATACGGAGCACCACCACACGGAGGTTTAGCTTTCGGGTTAGATCGCTTGGTAGCTATTTTAGGAGGTCAAGAAACCATTCGTGATTTTATTGCTTTCCCTAAAAACAATTCAGGACGCGATGTAATGATTGATGCTCCTGCAACTATAGACGATGAGCAATTACAAGAATTGAGCATTAAACTAGATATTAAAGGGTAGTCTACCTTGTTACAAAACAAGAGGGTTACCACATCGAATACAATTTACTTCGTAATAACCAATAAAAAATCCCGTTCTAGAATTAGAATGGGATTTTTCTTTTTTATAAAAACCTACAACATTTCTTAATAAATTATATCTTTAATTATTCATATTTAGCTTTTCAAAAATTAACTAAGCATCTAGAACACAATGCCTACATCTAAAGAAGCTTATAAAAAAATATTAATTTGGAGATACAAACATATCTCTGAACGACAGTTTGTATATGTTTTAAGCGTTTTAGTCGGGTTTTTAGCCGGTATTGGTACCTTAATTCTTAAGAACCTTACTTTTTACTTTCACCGTATTTTAGAAGATGGACTTATTAAAGATTATCATCATTCATTATACTTTATTTTTCCTATCATCGGGTTATTTTTAGTGTTTTACATAAAGAAATATTTCATCAAAAAAGATATTGGTCACGGTATTTCTACCACTTTACAGTCCATATCTAAAAAGAATGGGATTATTGAGCGTTATAAAATTTATGCTTCGTTAATTACAGCCCCCATAACTGTAGGTTTTGGAGGTTCTGTTGGATTACAGGGACCTGCTGTAAGTACTGGTGCTGCCTTAGGCTCTGGTGTTGCTCAGCTTTTTCATATGAATATGAGAACTCGTATGTTGCTAATTGGTTGTGCTACTGCAGGAGCAATGTCTTCAATGTTCAAAGCCCCTATTGCTGCTATTATTTTTGCAGTAGAAATTTTTAGTTTAGACCTTGCTTTTGCATCGTTAGTTCCGTTATTATTAGCATCTGTTTCTGCTGTAATTACTTCTTATTTCTTTTTAGGAAAGGATGTACTATTTAGTGTACAACTACAAGATGCTTTTGAAATTAACGACCTCGTCTTTTATATTGCTTTGGCTATTTTTACAGGGTTTTCATCTGTATATTTTTCTAAAATTTACTTTAAAATTATTAATTTCTTCAAAAAACACAACCCTTTTAAACGACTAGTATTTGGTGGAATTGCTATTGGTATAATGCTGTTTTTAATTCCTCCTTTATTTGGTGAAGGGTACGGAATTATCAATAATTTATTGTCTGAAAATGCTAGTGCTGCTCTCAAAAGCATCCATTATAATATTGATTTTGACAATGTGTGGATGGTTATAATTTTTCTATTAATTATTGGTGTTTTTAAAGTAATTGCCATGACTACTACTTTTGCTGCGGGTGGAGTTGGTGGGATTTTTATTCCAACACTTGTTATGGGAAGTGCTTTGGGGAATGTTACTGCTAAAATTATCAATCAATTCGGATTTGATGTCTCGGAAACTAACTTCACGCTGATTGGTATGACAGGGCTCATGGCAGGGGTTTTACACGCACCTTTAACGGCTATTTTCTTAATTGCTGAAATAACTGGAGGTTATGATTTATTTGTTCCATTGATGCTCGTTTCAGCCGTTTCTTATGCCATTACCAAATACTTTGTCTCTAATTCAATTTACACTATTGAGCTAGCTAAACGTGGTGAACTTATTACACACAATAAAGATAAAAATGTAATGATGATGATGAAGATTAGTAAGATTATTGAAAAGAACTTTATTAAAATTTACCCTGACATGACCCTAGGAGAGATGCTTAAACAAGCTGTTTCTAAATCGAAACGAAATATTTTTCCTGTTGTTGATAATGAAAATAAGTTTATGGGAATTGTTTTGCTAGATGATATCCGCCCTATGATGTTTAATCAAGAGCTGTACGATACAACTACTGTTAAAGATATTATGAGAATAGCTCCCGCCATCATTTTTTATGATGACGACACTGAAAAGGTGATGCAAAAATTTAAAGAAAGTGGTGCTTGGAACTTGCCTGTAGTTAAAAACGGTGTGTATGTTGGTTTTATCTCTAAATCAAAACTACTATCAGTGTATCGAAATAAGTTAATAGAAGTTACTGTGTAGCTAAAAACTGAACCATTTTATCTGGAAAATCGGTAAAACCGCCGTCAACATTTGCTTCAAAAAACAATACTTGCATCATTTCTTCAAAAGAAGAAAACTCATCTAATTGATCAACTCTAAAAGTGTACGGATGCACTTGTAATCCTAGTTTATGAGCTTCTTCAACCAATGTTGTAAACTTCCACTGAGTTCCTTCTTTCTTATCTAAAATTTGCTTGTACCAAGGTCCTAGTCCATCAGCATAGACTGCAAAGTGTTTGAGTTGTTTGGCTTCCTCTGGAAATTCAATTAACTGCACTAAAAACAATTCCGATTGTAATTCAGTACGCACTCGCCCTAATTCTTTGGCATCAAAACACTGAAACATACATTTATCTTTCTTGGTTTTATATCCGTATTCTGAAAGAATGTTCAACGTAATTTTGGCAATGTCTTTTCCGTTTTGGTGGTGAAATTCAGGGTTTTTAATTTCGGGATAAATTCCGATATTTTTTCCTGTGGAAGCATTTAGTCCTTGAATTAGCTCTATTTCCTCTTGTAAAGAGTGTAATTTAAAGTTTCCTTTTCCTTTTGGGAATCGATTCGGATACACTTGTACTCCTGTTTTTGGGTTAAATCGCTCAGTTACACTCAATTGTTGTAACTCATCAAATGTAAAATCAATTACATAAAAACGTTCGTCTTCTCGTTTTCTTTCTGGAAATTTTTCAGCAACATCAGTGACATCATCCAAATAAATATCATGAATAACAACAGGAACATCATCTTTACTCAATACTAAATCTTGTTCTATATAATCAGGATTCATCGCATACGCCATCGCTTTGGCTTCCATAGTGTGTTCTGGTAAATATCCTGAGGCTCCACGATGAGCAATTACAATTTTCTTTTGCATATTCGTTGGTTTTATTTTTGGATTACATCCAAAGAAAAGAGACAAGAAAAATAGTATATAAAATTGTTTCATTATTTACAGATATACTTGAGCGGTTAAAACCAGCATTGTAAAAACTGTTAAGATAATTACTAACGGAATTACAAACTTCAACCATTTATCATAACCAACTTTTACAATAGCTAAGGATGCTAAAATTAAGCCTGTTGGATTGATAAAAGCAAATAACCCCATTCCATATTGATATGTATTTACAATCACCTCTCTACCTACTCCAACCGTATCTGCCAACGGCGACATAATAGGCATAGTTAAAACTGCCATACCTGAAGAACTTGGAATAAAAAATGATAGCCCTGAATAAATGAATAACATTACATTGGTAAAAACTCCCTTAGACATCCCTGTAGTAAACTCACTTGCGTGTTGTAAAATAGTATCGCTTATTAAGCCTTGTTCCATTAATACGGAAACTCCTCGTGCAATACCGATAATAAAAGCAACTCCTAATAAATCACCTGCTCCTTTAATAAACGTATTTACAAAGTTTTCTTCTTTCATTTTGGCTAAAAAACCAATTAAAATTGCTCCTATTAAAAACACTACAGTCATTTCTTCAAACCACCAACCTAAGCGAGAAACCCCGTAAATCATAATTACGAAGCACATCGCAAAAATGGTTAGTATTACTCTTAACCTACCTGTTAAACTGTGCGTATTTGAAGTTGAACTACCAAAAAGATTTTCAATCATCTCTTTTTGGTCGTAAATAATAGATTTTGTTGGGTCTTTTTGAACTTTGTTTGCATAACGTAAAATGTAAATAACACAAATAACAACTCCTCCAATTAGCATTAACAATCTCCCTGTAAAACCAGTTGTCCAGTTGATCCCTGCAGCATCTGAAGCTATAATCACACTAAACGGATTTACCGTTGAGCACATAGTACCAATAGACGACCCAATATATACACAAGCTAAAGCTACAATTGCGTCATATTTTGCTGCTAAAAATATGGGAATTAGTATAGGATAAAAAGCAATGGTTTCTTCTGCTAACCCAAAGGTAGTTCCTCCTACAGCTATTAAAGTTGTTACTACAAATATGAGCCAATACTCTTTTCCTTTTAGTGTTTTTGCTAACCAAGCTATTCCAGCATCAAAAGCACCTGTGAAGTTCATTATTCCTATAATTCCACCTAAAATTAGAACAAATAAAATTATATCCGAAGATTGAATAATTCCTTTTATAGGTGATTTAAAAAAGTCTAAAAACCCTTGAGGTTTTGGGTCTAGTTGGGTATAGGTTCCTGGTACACTAATCGGTTTTGCAATATCTCCACTCGTGAATTTTTCCAACGGAATTTTAATTCCTAAAGCTTCTAATGTTTCTTGATTCACAGGCATTGTTTTTTCTTCTTCTAAATGTTTATAAACAAAAGAACTATCAGCTTCTTGATACTGCAACGTATCGAATTTACCTGCGGGTATAAACCACGTTAAGATAGCAACAAACCCTGCTATTAATAATAAAATGGTATGCGGTGTTGGGAATTTTATATTTTTCAATGTGCACGTTTTATTTGAGTTGTTAAAAATATAAAAAAGCCAAGAGCTTAATACCTCTTGGCTTTATAATAATTAAAAATAATTATTGAGAACGTCTTTTTAAAAGACTTTGGTTTTTTCTAGTTTAACATAGAAGCTCTTGCACCACCTGAAGCAAATAAAGCTCTCATTCTGTTACGTTGACCATCTGTAAACATATACATACAAGCATCGTTTGTATAATCCATATAGTTCATTGTCATATCAGCAGATTTACAGCTAACGTCTGGATACGTTGGACACCCGTAGTTTGAAGCATCAGAAGATGGAGTATCAGCTACGAAATCGTCTTGACGACATCTTCCGTCTCCCCAAATGTGACGTAAATTTAAGTAATGACCAACTTCATGGGTTGCAGTTCTTCCCATATTATATGGAGCAGAAGAACCTCCTGGTAAAGTTCCTGCTAATAACACTACACCATCTGTAGATAAAGAACCTCCTGGAAATTGAGCATATCCTAAGATACCTCCTCCTATTTCACATACCCAAACATTTAAGTGTGTTTCTGGTGTAATTGGAGGATAAGCAGCCTTAACAGCATCGTTCGTTCCCCAAGATGACCTAGAGTCATCATGCCTAAAAGTACCTGCTAATGTAAACTGGATTCCTGTATCAGTTGCATCGTTGATAAAATCCGATGCCCCAGAAGGAAGTTGATTTGTATTTGGATTACTAAAGTCGTCATTCAATACATTCATTTGTGCTTGAATTTGAGAATTTGTAACACTATTAGAGTTTGGTAAAACAATATGTACATATACAGGAATATTAATAGTTCCTAAACCATCTTCTATTGGAGCTACATCTACATCTCCTCCAGTACTTCCTCCCCTTGGTTTACCTTTCTTTGTTGTTATTTTTCTTGTAGCATACTCAATATCATACATTTTTTTGTATAACCCTGGGTTTTCTTTTACTTGCCTGTTTAAAACTCTCATTGAGTGGCATTGTTCTGACCCTCCTCTATGAGAAACTTCTTCTGTTTCTACATAAAAGTCACTCATATCAATTGATTCTTGAGGGGCTAAAGCTTCGTCTTTAGAGTTTTCCTGACATCCTACTAAAAATGAGGCTACTACAGCTAGTGTTAAAAAAATTCTTTTCATGTTGTGAATAATTAAAAAATTAGTTATTGATAAAACTGCCCATAAGGCAATAAATTTGTTAAAAAACTCAAAAAAAGATATCATCAATTATATTGTTAAATACCTGTAAATTTGATAGTTATTTGAAGGTTTTTTTTACAATATGCAATATATGATTTTTTTTAAACGCTAGATAAAAGTTAAAAAAAAGTTAATTTATTAGGTTTTATCACTTGGGAGCCTGCATTTATTAACAATATAAAAATGTTAAAACTTAACAAAAACAATAAAAAAACGTCAATTTTAAACAATAAAAATTTTAAATACGACATTTTTAACACATTTAAATTGTATTTTCTACAACATGGAAAGATAAATTTAAAATCACCTAAAAAACATATATTTACATCTAGTTAAAAAAATAATTTATGCAAAACTCATTTGAACCAAAAGTGCTTGTTGCACAAGTTTCAGAAGCTGACAGAATAGCTTTTTACAAAAAGACCTACACACACGTTGCTGGTGGTGTATTATTATTCGTTTTGTTTGAATATTTATTTTTACAAAGTGCTACGGTTGTTGAATTTGCTTTATCAATGACCCAAGGTTATAAATGGTTATTGTTACTAGGTGGTTTTATGTTAATTACAAACTATGCAGAAAGTACTGCCTTAAAAACTTCTGACAAAAACTTACAATACTTAGCCTATTCAGGGTATATCTTTGCTGAAGCTTTTATTTTTATCCCTCTAATTTATATTGCCATTTCTTATACCAACAACTTTGATATTATAAAACAGGTAGGAATTGTAACACTTGCTTTATTTGTTGGAATTTCATCCATCGTTTTTATTACCAAAAAAGACTTTTCTTTTATAAGAGCTGGATTATCTGTTGGATTTTTTATCGCTATCGGATTGATTATAGCCGGAGCTTTATTCGGGTTTAACTTAGGATTATGGTTTTCTGTTGGAATGTGTGTGTTAGCTGCTGGTTCTATTTTATATCAGACATCTAACTTAGTTCACAAATTCTCTACAGATGATTATATTCCAGCAGCATTAGGGTTATTTGCTTCTTTAATGTTGTTGTTCTGGTATGTACTACAGATATTTATGTCGAGAGATTAACAAGAAACTATCATAAACAAAAAAGCCTCCATTTGGAGGCTTTTTTTATGTCTTAGTTATTATACTAACTTAACATCATTTGCGCTTTCTTAACAGCATTTACCAATACATCAACTTCTTCTTTGGTATTATAAAAAGAAAAAGAAGCTCTCACTGTTCCTGGAATACAATAAAAATCCATAATAGGTTGTGCACAATGGTGACCTGTACGAACAGCAACACCTAACTTATCTAAAATAGCTCCAACATCATACGGGTGTATTCCTTCTAAATTAAAAGAGATAACAGATGTTTTGTTAGTTGTTCCATAGATTTTTAATCCATCTATTTTTTCTAATTCTTGCGTTGCGTACGATAACAATTCGTTTTCTTGCTTTTCTATGTTGTCAAAACCAACTGAATTCATATAATCTACAGCGACTCCAAAAGCAATTCCTCCGCAAATATTAGGTGTACCCGCTTCAAACTTGTGAGGCAATCCTGCATACGTAGTTTTTTCAAAAGTTACAGTTTCAATCATTTCTCCACCCCCTTGGTATGGTGGTAATAATTGCAACAATTCTTCTTTACCATATAGCATTCCAACACCTGTTGGCCCACACATTTTATGAGCCGAAGCCACATAAAAATCGGCATCTAATGCTTGTACATCTGGTTTTATGTGCGGTACTGCTTGTGCACCATCAATCAACACATAAGCACCAAATTTGTGTGCAGCATGAATAATTTCTTTTATTGGATTAATTGTTCCTAATGCATTAGATACATGATTACAAAAAACTAATTTTGTTTTTGGATTCAATAATTCATGGTATAAATCCATGCGTAAAGAACCATCTTCATTCATTGGAATTACCTTTAAAATAGCTCCTGTTTTTTCACATAACATTTGCCAAGGCACGATATTAGAATGATGCTCTAAGGCAGAAACAATTATTTCATCTCCTTCTTGTAAAATTGATGCGAAACCAGATGCTACAATATTAACTCCATGTGTTGTTCCTGAAGTTAAAATAATTTCATACGAGTGCTTCGCATTGAAATGTTTTTGAATCTTAATTCTGGCTTCCTCATACTTATCAGTTGCTTCCTGACTTAATGTATGTACACCTCTATGAATATTTGCATTATAATTAGAGTAATAATCTACAATAGCGTCAATTACTACCTGTGGTGTTTGCGAGGTTGCTCCGTTATCTAAATACACTAATTTTTTCCCATGTACTTCTCTATTTAAAATAGGAAAATCAGCTCGAATTTTATCTATACTAAACATGTAAAATATCAAATTTAGCACAAAGGTAGGGCTTGCGTTTCAAATACAAACATCAAACAATTAAATTCTTACATTTGCTAGAAACCTCTCACATGAAAAATTTTAAAAGAATCCTTTTTCTTATTTTAATTGCCCTTGTAATTACTATTTTTTATAACTATCCAAAGCTAAATATTCTTGCAGGATACTCCGCTAAAAACACAGCTTCTTCTGTATTTCTAGCAGGAAGAAGTTTAGAGTTTACCGATGCTAATGATAATAACTTTTCTCCTATAAATATTACTTCTGATAAAATTAATACAGAAGAAAAATCAGCTACTGGCTCTGTGTATGGATTGCTAAAAAGAAAAGCTATTTATAGAGAAGGCCTTGGAGCTGTTTTGGTTACTAATGATTTTGATATTACCAAACCTCAACTTACTCCAAAACGTTCTGAACCTGATAATATCACTCCTTTTCCTTATGGAAATGCAGATCATAAGGACACTATTTTCACTAACATTGATTATACAAAACTAAACGAAACTATTGATACTATTTTTAATGATAGAAATCAAACACGCTCGATAGTAGTGGTATATAAAGACAAGATTATTTTTGAAAAATATGATACTGGTTTTACCAAAGAATCGAAACAGTTAGGTTGGTCTATGACCAAAAGTATTACAGGTACTTTGTTTGGAATTTTAAAATGTCAAGGGAAAGTTGATGTTCAAGAAAATAACTTGTTTTCTGAATGGAAAAACGACGATCGTAAAAACATTACGATTCATAATTTACTACAAATGAATTCTGGTTTGGAATGGAATGAAGACTATAACACTATTTCAGACGCTACTAAAATGTTGTTTTTAGAAAAAGACATGACCAAAGTTCAAATTAATAAACCATTGGTAGGAAAACCAAACGAAACTTGGAATTATTCTTCTGGAACTACTAATTTACTCTCTGGTATTTTACGAACAAAATTCAACACACAACAAGAATATCTCGATTTTTGGTATAGTGGTTTAATTGATAAAATTGGCATGAATTCTATGATAGTTGAAACCGATATGAGTAATCATTATGTAGGTTCATCATATGCTTGGGCTACTACAAGAGACTGGGCTAAGCTTGGATTATTATACCTACACAACGGTGAGTGGAATGGTGAGCACCTTTTTGATAAAGATTGGTTTGATTATGCTACAAAACCTACACCAACTTCTGATGGTTCTTACGGAGCACAAATTTGGTTAAACGCTGGTGGAAAATTTCCTGATGCTCCTAAAAATATGTATTCTTTTAACGGTTATAAAGGTCAAAATGTATTTATTTTGCCTGATCAAGATTTAGTGGTAGTTCGTACCGGACTTACCAAAAATGCCGATGTAAACTCCTTGTTAAAAGGGATTGTAAATTCTATTAAACATTAAAACATGAACCCTATTTATTATGTGCTTTCTATAAACGGAGTGCTTTTTTTATTCAGTATTATTTTTCATTTTTTCCCACCAAAAGAAATCAATGCGATTTACGGTTACCGTACTAATAAAACCATGAAGAATGATACTGTTTGGCAATTCGCTAATTCTTTTTTTACTAAGGAGTTTATGAAATATTCAGCAATTTCGTTAGTTGCAGCTTTGGTTTTAGCTTACTTATCAAAAGAATTAACATGGCAACCAATGGCAATTATGTTATTATCATTAGCTGTATCTGTAGTTAAAACAGAACAAGAAATTAACAAGAATTTTGATGAAGACGGAAATAAAAAATAAACTAAATTCTACTATAAACTAAAAGACCTTGATGTTAAGCTTAACATCAAGGTCTTTTACTTGTGAGTTTTTTGTAATCTCCTATTTGTACTCTTCTTTTAAAAGAGTAATATCATCAATAATTTTCTGCATATTTTCTTTTTTAGTTCCATCATACGAACCTCTTATGCGTCCTTCTTTATCAATTAACACAAAATTCTCTGTGTGAACCCAATCACTTTCTCCGCCATCACCTTCATCCAATACAGCAAAATAGTGTTTACGTGCTAAGTTGTAAATATGTTTCTTCTTTCCTGTAGTTACATTCCATTTTCCATCAATCACCCCTTTTTCAGTAGCGTACTTTCGTAATTGTGGAACGCTATCCATTACTGGAGTCACGGAGTGTGATAAAAACATGATGTCGTCATCATTTTTATAATGCTCTTGCAACTCACTCATATTATACGCCATCGCAATACAAATAGTTTGACAACGGGTAAAAAAGAAATCGGCTATATAAATCTTTCCTTTATAATCAGCATTCGTAATCGTATCTCCATTCTGGTTAATTAAGGAAAACTCACCTACTCTATGGTTTTTTGTTCTGTTTCTTACAGAAGCATCCACCAATTTAGGGTTAATATCAGCAGGGTTATAAATAGGTAATTTGTTATCAACTTTTACCAAATGATAAAAAACAGGAACTCCAATAGCACAAAAAACTAAAATAAAAATTAAGGTGCTTTTTGATTTTTTAAAGAATTTAATATCCACAGTACTAAAATTTTCTACAAAAATACGACTAAAAACAGCGTTTATAAACCACTATCCTAAAAACTTTGTTAAAACCAAAGGCTAACTTACGTGCAAACTTTTACAACTGTTGTTAAAAACGTACATTTGTCAGATTTTAAATTTAGACGAACACCATTTATGGAGATTTTAATAAAAGCATCACAGTTTATTTTAAGCTTATCGCTCTTAATCGTTTTGCACGAATTAGGACACTTTATTCCTGCCAAATTATTCAAAACCCGAGTAGAAAAATTCTATCTGTTTTTCGATTATAAATTCTCTTTATTTAAAAAGAAAGTAGGAGAAACTGTTTATGGTATTGGTTGGATTCCGTTAGGGGGGTATGTTAAGATTGCTGGAATGATTGATGAAAGCATGGACACTGAGCAAATGCAAAAGCCTGCTGAACCATGGGAGTTCCGTTCTAAACCAGCATGGCAACGTTTAATTATTATGTTAGGTGGTGTTTTTGTAAATTTTGTCTTAGGTATTTTAATATACATCTGTTTGATGTGGGCTTATGGTGAGAAATACCTACCAAATGAAAGTTTAAAAGATGGCGTTTGGGTTCAAGACCAATTAGGAAAAGACTTAGGTTTAGAAACAGGAGATAAAATTTTAACTATTGACGGTCAAAAAATTGAAAAATTTAGAGAGCTTCCCTTAGAATTTATCAACGGGCATAATTATACTATAGAAAGAAATGGAACCGTTCTAGAAAAAGAAATTCCTACAGACTTTATTTCTAAATTAGTTGATAGAAGTAAAGATGCTGGTGCTTTTCTAAGCTACAGAACACCTTTTGTAATAGGACAAGTTCCTGAAGATTCTCCAAATAACAAAAGTGGATTACAAAAGACAGATATTATAACTTCTATTAATGGAACACCAATAACCTATTTTGATCAAGCTCAAGTTGAACTAGATAAAAATAAAGGTCAAGATGTAACTATTACCGTTAAAAGAGATAACCAAAATGTGAGCCTTCCTGTAAAAGTTACTGAAGAAGGAAAATTAGGTGTTGTTATTGCTATTTTATCTTTACCAGATTTAGAAAAGTTAGGATATTACACCTTAGCTGAAAGAAGTTATTCTTTTGGAGAAGCTATTCCTGCAGGAGCAAACAAAGCTTGGACAACCCTAACTAACTATATTAAGCAAATGAAAAAGATTTTAAATCCGAGTACAGGTGCTTACAAAGGTTTAGGAGGATTTATTTCTATTGGAAGTATATTTCCTTCTGAATTTAGCTGGGAAACATTCTGGAACATTACAGCATTCTTATCAATCATGTTAGGTTTTATGAATTTATTACCAATTCCTGCGTTAGATGGTGGTCACGTTGTATTTACCTTATGGGAAATGATTACGGGTAAAAAACCAGGTGATAAGTTCTTAGAGTATGCTCAAATTACAGGATTTATCTTATTAATAGCATTACTACTATTCGCAAACGGAAACGATATATTTAGGCTATTCAAATAGCCTTGTAAACTATAAATAAAAAAGCATCGTACTGAGTACGATGCTTTTTTTATGCTGTGTTTTAAACTTAGTTTCTTTACTTATTTAAGTTTTCTGCTGCACGACGTTCTAATTCTTCTTGAAATTCTTCCATAACAGGCTTTACTGTGCTTTCTGGTATATCTGCTACCTTTATATACATTAACCCATCAATAGCGTTATTAAACTTCGGGTCTACGTTAAACGCTACTAAACGAGCATTCTGTTTTACATACTTTTTAATCAATACCGGAATACGTAACTCTCCTGGTTCAAGCTCGTCAATAATTTTATCAAACTTTTGCATGTCTGCCTCAGTAGCATCAAATACAAAGTCTTTATCAGCATCTTTCAGCTTCACCTTAAACTCTTTCTTCGGACGAATATATTGCGCTACATATGGATCGTAATAATGCGATTTCATAAACTCAATCATTAACGATTTTGAGAATTCAGAAAACTGATTACTTATACTTACTCCTCCCATTAAATATTTATGTTCTGGGTAACGTAGTGTAACATGTACAATTCCTTTCCACAATAAGAACAGCGGCATTGGTTTTTGTTGATATTCTTTAATAATAAAGGCACGTCCCATTTCAATGGTTTTTTCCATCATTGGGTATAATTCTGGCTCTATTCTAAATAATGTTTGAATATAAAAACCATTTATTCCGTGTTTCTTAAAAATATCTTTTCCTAAGCCCATTCTGTAGGCTCCAACCAATCTGTTTTGTTGGTCATCCCATAAAAATAAGTGGTGATAATATTTATCAAATCTATCTAAATCGATAGGCTTATTTGTCCCTTCTCCTACTTCTCTAAACGTAATTTCACGTAAACGACCTATTTCATGTAAAATATTTGGTATTTCTTTTGCGCTAGCAAAAAACACTTCATAATTTTTACTTTGCAATAGTCTACTTCCTTTTTCTCGTAAAGCATCAACTTCTTTTACAAATAACTCTGATGATTTTTGAGAAGTGATTTTTTTAGCTTTCTTCGGAATTTTTAAATTGTGTGTTGACAATATCTTTGGAGATGCTTTCTCATACGGATTCGCCAACATATACGTTTTTCTACGTAAAAACTGGTAAAAATCAGGTATTTCAGTAAATGAATCTTGGTCTTTTACTGAAATTGGTTTACCAATTCTTACTTTGATAACTCTATTTTTCTGAGATAATAATTCTGACGGAAGCTTTGCTGTTCTTAGCGTATCACTAATTTTAGATAATGTATAAAACAGCTGACTATTTTTAGCGTGAAAATAAATAGGAATTACAGGTACTTTCGCTTTTTTAATTAAGCGTACTGCTCCTTGTTCCCATTCTTTATCTACCATTAATTTTCCATCACGATACGTAGATACTTCTCCCGCTGGAAAAAGCCCTAAAGGCTTTCCTTCTCTTAAATGTAATAAGGCATTTTTAATTCCTGCTACACTCGATTTGGCATCCTTATGATTCTCAAAAGGATTTACTGGCATTACATAAGGCTTTAAAGGCTCTATTCTATGCAGTAAAAAATTTGCTATAATCTTGTAATCAGTTCTATGCTCTAATAAGAGTTTTAATAATAAAATACCATCTATCCCTCCAAGCGGATGGTTAGAAATTGTTATAAAAGGTCCTTCTTTAGGAATACGTTTTAAGTCTTCTTCAGGAATTTCAAACTCTATTTGAAACTCATCAAGCAAACCGTTTAAAAAAGGTAAATCTTTTTTGTGCTTGTGCTTGTTATAAATTTCATTGGCGGTAGAAATTCGCAAAACTTTCATCAGCAACCAACCTGAAAACGTTCCGAAAACGCCGAACTTGTCGGCTCCTATTGCTTTTGCAACTTCTTTAGGTGTTACTAATCCCATACATAGTTATCAATTGACATAACTGCAAATATAATCGATTTTTTACAAGCTTTACATGTTTTCTTGAATCACTAACTGTGCAGTTTCAGTATTTATTTGACGAATGATTGATTTTCCTCGTTTTCTTATTGTTTTTATCGCTTCATCATTAAAGTGACGAATTGTGTATAAAGTAGTGTCTTTATAAGCTCTAATTTTGTAAGCGCCTTTTAAATCATTGTAAAAATTCTCAAAATTATTGTACTTATCTTCTATACAAACAGAAAAACTAATCGCTGAATTCTGAATTAGGTTTACTTTTAAATTATAGTCGTGTAGCTTTTTAAAGACATCACTAATATTATCTTCTACCATAAAAGAAAAATCTTTTGCTGAAATTGCTACTAAAATTTGATTTTTCTTTACGATAAAACACGGAACTTCTGGTGTTATTTTTTTACCTCTTCCAACACATGTACCTAATTTTGTAACATCTTCAAACGAACGTACATATAACGGAATATTTTTTTGTTCTAATGGCTGAATTGTTTTTGGGTGAATTACTGAGGCTCCGTAAAATGCCATTTCAATAGCTTCTGTATACGAAATTTCTTGTAATAAAGCTGTTTCTGAAAACACTCTAGGATCAGCATTTAATACTCCTTGAACATCTTTCCAAATAGTAACACTATCAGCATCCAAACAATACGCAAAAATACCTGCGGTATAATCGGAACCTTCTCTTCCTAACGTTGTTGTTTCTGCACCAAATCCTCCTAAAAATCCTTGTGTAATATTTAGTTTAGATACATCAACTTTTTCTTTGATTTGTTGCTCGGTTTGCTCCCAATCAATTTTAGCATCACGGTAAGTTCCATCTGTTTTTATGTACTCTCTTACATCTAACCATTGGTTCTCTACTCCTATTTCAGACAAATAAGCACTTACAATAGTAGTAGATAAAAACTCTCCAAAACCAACCATTTGATCGTACACGTAGTTATAATCTTTAGAAGTGTTTCGAGCCATAAACCCGCTTAATTCACCAAATAAATGATTTACTTTATTGTATACTTCATGATTTGGACTGAACAAATCGTTCAACATATTTTGATGAAAGTTTTCTACAAACTTCAAAGAATCTTTAAGACTTTCTTTTTTATAGAAATAATCATTAACCACTTGCTCAAAAGCATTGGTCATTTTTCCCATGGCAGAAATTACAACCAACGTATTTTCTGTACCTTCATGTTGCAATACTTTTGCAACATTTTTTACTCCATTCGCATCTTTTACCGATGCTCCTCCAAACTTAAATATTCTCATTACAAAATTGTTCTAAGCTTTGTTCATTCATATGGCATACTCTCCACTCATCATATACCGTTGCTCCTGTACTTTTATAAAAATCAACAGCCCCTGTATTCCAATCTAATACTTCCCACGCCACTCTTTTGCAATTGTTTTTATGTGCATAATTCATAACAGCACTATACAATGCTTTTCCTGCCCCAATACCTCTTTTAGATTGCGTTACCATGAGATCTTCTAAATGAATTGCTTTTCCTTTCCATGTAGAATAGCGTTCATAAAACAACGCCATACCTATAATCTTATTATCTTCTTCAGCTACAAAGGTTTTAAACTTCGGTTTTTCAGAAAAACCATCTTTAATAATATCTTCTACCGTAATTTTAACCGCGTTGGGTTCCTTCTCAAAAACAGCTAATTCGACGATTAAATCTAATATAGCTTGAGCATCTTTTTGCTCTCCAGGTCTGATAATAAAACTCATTTCTTACTTTTTTTGGTAAAGATACTTCTCTTAAAACTTTCTGATAAAACAAATGAAAAATTAAAACACATCATATTTTTTTGTTGAAAATTTTAAAATACTAAATAAAAGTTGGCATCTTTGTACGCACAACACAAAAATTTGACATGAGTAACAAGCATATGACGCTGGGTGAGTTTATCATCAGCAAACAAAAAGACTTTAAATATTCTTCTGGTGAATTATCTCGCTTAATAAATTCTATCCGTTTAGCTGCTAAAGTTGTAAACCACGAAATTAGAAAAGCTGGATTGGTTGATATTACTGGAGCTGCGGGTGATATTAATGTACAAGGTGAAGCACAACAAAAACTAGATGTTTTAGCCAACGATTTATTTAAACAAACATTGATTAATCGTGAAATTGTTTGTGGCATTGCTAGTGAAGAAGAAGACGACTTTGTTGTGGTTGAAGGTCAAAACAAAGCCAACGAAAATAAATATGTGTTGTTAATGGATCCTTTAGACGGATCATCTAACATTGATGTAAATGTTTCTGTAGGAACTATTTTTTCTATTTACAGAAGAATTTCTCCTGTTGGAACTCCTGTAACTAAAGAAGACTTTTTACAAAAAGGTAGTGAACAAGTAGCTGCTGGGTATGTAGCTTACGGTACCTCAACCATGTTAGTGTTTACTACTGGTAATGGAGTGAATGGATTTACCTTAAATCCTGCCATTGGTACTTTTTACTTATCGCACCCAAACATGAGTTATCCTGAAATTGGTAGAATTTACTCAGTAAGTGAAGGGTATTTCACACATTTCCAAGAAGGAATGAAACGTTTCTTAATTCACTGTAAAGAATTAAACGAAGCAGATAACCGTCCGTACACAGCGCGTTATATTGGCTCGTTAGTTTCAGATTTTCATAGAAATATGATAAAAGGTGGTGTATATATTTATCCTGCTACTGCTATAACACCAAAAGGAAAGTTACGTTTATTATACGAATGTAATCCTATGGCGTTTATTTGTGAGCAAGCAGGTGGTAAAGCTTCTGATGGTTTTACTCGTATTTTAGATATTAAACCTACCGAGTTACACCAACGCGTACCTTTTTATTGTGGTAGTATACAAATGGTTGAAAAAGCGGAAGAGTTTATGACTAAATTTTCATCTGATGATAAACCAAACTATTAATCGTGGTAAAATGGCTTGTAATATTAATCTGTTTAATATTAGCAATAGGTTCTTTTTTAAAAGATAAAAACCTAGCTATTAACATACATGACACGTATTTTGTTATGAGTTATTGGCATTTAGCTATTATTATTTCAAAAATAATAGGAGTTATTACCTTACTACTATTCATCAAGTCAAAAATTAAATAATAGTTATTATTTATACTCAAATAAATTATCCATAAGGCAAACAGTTGTTTGCCTTATTTTTTTGGGTTAAATTTACATTCGGAAAAACGAAAAAATTAATCTATTAAAAAACAAATAATTATGGCTTTTAACTTACCAGAATTAGGATACGCTTACGACACTTTAGAACCACATATAGATGCTAGAACTATGGAAATTCACCATAGCAAGCACCACAACGGATATACTACTAAATTAAATGCTGCTATTGAAGGTACTGATTTAGAAGGAAAATCTATCGAAGATATTTTAACTAACTTAGACATGAACAACGCTGGTGTTCGTAACAATGGTGGTGGTTTTTACAATCACTCTTTATTCTGGACAGTAATGAACCCAGAAGATAGAGGTTATTTATCTGGAGAATTAAAAGATGCTATCGAAGCTGAGTTTGGTTCAAAAGAAGCGTTTATCGATGCTTTTTCTAAAGCAGCTGCTACACAATTTGGTTCAGGATGGGCTTGGTTATGTGTACACAAAGGAGGTAAAGTAGAAGTTTGCTCTACTCCTAACCAAGACAACCCATTAATGCCTGGTGTTACTTGTGGTGGAACTCCTATCTTAGGATTAGACGTTTGGGAACACGCTTATTACTTAAACTACCAAAACCGTCGTCCTGATTACATTGAAGCTTTCTTTAAAGTAATCAACTGGAACGAAGTAGAAAGAAGATATGCAGAAGCTAAATAATTTTAGCTCTTGCAGTATAGAAAAACCGAAGTACAATGTATTTCGGTTTTTTTTATTTAGAAAGTGCCTGCTCTAAATCGGTCAATAAATCGTCTATATCTTCTACTCCAACACTCAATCGTATTAAAGAATCGGTAATTCCTATTTTTAAACGATCAGCTTCAGGAATTGATGCATGCGTCATCGTTACTGGGTGACTTACCAAGCTCTCTACTCCTCCTAGTGATTCTGCCAAGGTGAAAATTTTAGTATTTTCTAAGAAAGATAAGGCTGCTTGTTTACTCTCATCTTTCAAACGGAAAGAAACCATGCCTCCAAAATCATCCATTTGTTTTTTTGCTATTTCATGATTTGAATGATTCTCTAACCCTGGATAAAATACTTCGCTTACTTTTGGGTGTTCAGATAAATATTGTGCTACTGCTTTTCCATTTTCACAGTGACGCTGCATACGTAAGTGTAAGGTTTTTACTCCACGTAGTGCTAAAAACGAATCCATAGGTCCTGCAATAGCTCCTGCTGCAAACTGAATAAAATGTAATTGTTCTGCAAGTTTAGCATCCTTTACCATTAAAGCTCCCATCACCAAATCAGAATGCCCTCCTAAATATTTTGTTGCTGAATGCATCACTATATCAACTCCCAAATCTAACGGACGCTGTAAATAAGGGGTTGCAAACGTGTTATCAACAGCTACTAGAATATCTTTATTCTTTGCTTTTACTGCTTTAGTGATTTCCTCAATATCCGCAATTTTCATTAGCGGATTGGTTGGTGTTTCAATCCAAATGAGTTTTGTTTTTTCAGAAATAGCATTGGTTACATTCGCTACTTCATTCATATCAACATACCGAAATTGCAATCCGTATTTTTCAAACATATTGGTAAACATTCGATATGTTCCACCGTAAATATCATCTCCTGCAATTACCTCATCACCCGGATTTAAAGTTCTCAACACACAATCTATCGCTGATAAACCGGAAGAAAAAGCAAATCCGTGTGTTCCATTTTCAAGAGCAGCAAATGCATTTTCTAAAGCAGTTCGGGTTGGATTTGCTGAACGTGAATACGCATACCCTTTGTTCACACCTGGACTCGACTGTGCGTAGGTTGATGTTTGAAATATAGGAGGCATTACTGCACCTGTAGCTTTTTCAGGTTTTTGACCTCCATGTATTGTTTTCGTATTGAATTTCATCCGTTGACATTTTTTTCACCTGAATGCATACCAGATTCATGAGGTTTACACCAATTTGGTCAAATTCATAATAATACCTAAATGCATACCTTCGTGTAAATTATTAAAAGCCATAGCGCTTTCAAAAGAATCTATCACAAAACCTGTACTGGTTTCGTATTCTTCATACGTTTTAAAAATTTCTGCTTCAAAATCTTCTTGTAAAGTATCTGGTAACCCTATTAGCAATTCTTTTACTTCATCAAATTCTTCTTCAGTAAAATCTTTGGTTGGAAATGTTCCTTTTCTGTATCCTTCAATTAACTCATCAGGTGCTAAGCAATCCAATCCTGATAGTTTATAGTGTAGTAGTTGCTGTGTAACCACCAAGTGTGCTACATTCCAAGCAATGTTGTTATTAAATCCTTCTGGAATTATATGTAATTGTTCTAATGATAAACCTTCTATTCTTTTTAAAACTAAGTCTCTTGATCTTTTTAAAACTTCAAACTGTTTGTTCATTTTTCTACTTATTTTAGCTATTTCAAAGATACCTATTTAGCCATGAAAACCTGCAATGAGTGTTTGTTATTTAATGGTTAAAACCAAACTATAGCTAATACAATAAAAACGTAAACAGATGAAAAAAGTTTATTTTTTACAAACTTGTGATACTTGTCGAAGAATTTTAAAAGAAGTAAATATTGACGGATTTGAAAAGCAAGAAATAAAAACCAACCCAATTACAGTTGCTCAGCTGGAATCAATGCGCGAGTTAACAGACAGCTACGAAAGTTTATTTAATAAACGTGCTAAACTGTATCGAGAAATGGATTTAAAGAATCAAAATTTAACGGAAGCTGATTACAAACAGTATATTTTAGATGAATATACATTTTTAAAACGCCCAGTTTTTATTGTTGACAACCAAATTTTTATTGGAAACAGTAAGAAGGTAGTAGAAAGTTTGAAAGAACTTGTGGGTTAAATAACAAAAAACTCCGACTGTAAAAAGTCGGAGTTTTCTATAATGCTACTTTATATACTTCCCTTCGACTTCGCTTTGGGAACATAAATGTCTTTTAATTTGAAGCTATACTTTTGTTTTTTGTAGATGCTTCTACCATAGCTGATAACTCATCCATGGTAAGGTTGGTTTTAATTCCTAATAATACCATTTCATCACTTTTATCATGAACATTGACGATAATTTCTTTAATACGATCTTTTGTTTCTCTAAAATACAACGTTACCCTTTCCTTACCATCCTTTACTCTTACTAAAGTTTTTAAATTATTTCTTCGAGTATATTTTTTAAAATCTTTTTGTACTGAAGCCATGTTGTTATTGAACACCATAATTTTATAGTTTTTAGATTTCTTTAAGAAGACCCCAAACTTATCAGTATCTTCATCAGAGATGAATATATTGGCAAAAAAACTAGGAATATTTAAAGATACCTCTGCTCTATCTTTATTAGATTGGTAAAATGTTTTAAAGTTTTCTTTTTGCGCAAAAGAACTTAACACAAAAAGGCAGCAAAAGATGGTTGCAATTCGTTTCATAATAAGAGTGTTTTAATTGAAGACGATAGCTTTATGAATTTGTTACAAATAAAAACTATCGTCATTGCGAACGCAGTGAAGTAATCTATTATCTATTAACAGATAGCCACGTCGTTATCACTCCTCGCTATGACGTTTGTTATTATTATTGTAAGGTAGCTTTACCAAATACTTTAATGTATAACTATAGCTTACTAATACTCGTTACTAACTACAAACAAAAAAGCCTTAACTTATACAGTTAAGACTTTTTAGTTGGCCCACAAGGACTCGAACCTTGAATATCGGTACCAAAAACCGGTGTGTTACCATTACACCATGGGCCAATGTTTACAGTGCAAATATAAAAACAAAGTTTTATATTTAGAAATCATTAAACACTTTTTATAAAAAAATCCTCACGAAATTCGTAAGGATTTTGTTGGCCTACAAGGACTCGAACCTTGAATATCGGTACCAAAAACCGGTGTGTTACCATTACACCATAGGCCAATTGCTTATTGCGGATGCAAATATAAAACAAAATTATGTTTCAGCAAATTTTTTACACTTTTTTTCGTTTACTTCTTTTTTAACCTCTAAAATTTCATTTAACAGAACTTTATATGAGTGACTATTTTAGGGAAACTGTTAAAATTATATTTTTGTTTTCAACGAAAAAAACCATTAGTAATTAATACATTCGTACTTTATATCTAGATAAAAAACTATGACTGAGTTTAACTATAAAAAGTGGAACATCATTTTAGGATGGGTTTCGTTTGCAGTAGCGTTAATCACTTATACCTTAACTCTTGAGCCCACAGTGAGTTCATGGGATTGTGGAGAATACATCGCAACTGCTGTAAATTTAGAGGTTGGACACCCTCCTGGTGCTCCTTTATTTCAAATGTTAGGTGCTTTTTTCGCTATGTTTACTAGTGATCCTAGTCAGTTGGCTAAAATGGTCAACTTTATGTCTGGGTTAGCAAGTGCTTTTACTATCCTTTTCATGTTTTGGACAATTACCAATTTAGCTAAAAGAATGGCTATAAAAAATGGAAGGTTAGGTAATAATGAAGCTATTGCTGTATTAGGAAGCGGATTAGTAGGTGCTTTAGCGTATACTTTTTCAGATAGCTTTTGGTTTAGTGCTGTAGAAGGAGAGGTATATGCCATGTCTTCTTTCTTAATGGCGCTACTATTTTGGTTAGGGTTACGATGGGAAAGTGAATTAAATACTCCTAGAGGAAATAAATGGTTGGTATTAATTAGCTTTGTAGTTGGACTATCTTTTGGAGTTCATATACTATCCTTATTAGTAATTCCATCAATTGTTTTAGTATACTTTTTCAAAACATATAAAGACATCAACATAAAAACAACGGCAATTGCTACGCTAGTTGCAATATTAGTTTTAGCGTTTGTGTTTAAGTTTTTATTCCCTTTTACTTTAAAGTTCTTTAGTGCTGCTGAATTATTCTTTATCAACCAAGTAGGACTACCTTATAACTCAGGAACTATTATAGCAGGAATTGTTTTAATAGCTTTATTCTTTTACGGATTAAAATACACGCGTAAAAAGAATATGGTTACTGCAAACACTTTAGTACTTTCAGTATTATTCATAATGATTGGTTTCTCGTCTTGGTTAATGTTACCAATACGTGCGAATGCTGATACCATTATTAACGAGAACAACCCATCAAGTGCGCGTGAACTACTAGCATACTACAATCGTGAACAATATGGTGATGCAAATGTTTTTTATGATAATTACTATTCTGTAGCTTATGATAGAGAACAAGATGCCGAAAATCCATATAAAGACGACAAACCTAAATATGAAAAAATAGATGGAAAGTATGTTATTGTAAACAGGTATAAAAACGTACTTCCTAATTATTCTAGCAAACACAAAGGATTTATTCCACGTATGGTTAATCCTGCTTCTGAGCAACAATACAAAAGCATTGCTGGAATTCCTGCTCGAAGTAAAAGACGTCCAACGTTTTTAGAAAACATAAAATTCATGGTTGATTTTCAATTTGGATATATGTACGGGCGTTATTTTATGTGGAACTTTGTAGGTCGTCAAAACGATATTCAAGGACATTTAGACATTGAAAATGGAAACTGGTTAAGCGGTATTAATTTTATTGATGAAGCTCGCTTAGGCTCTCAACAAAATTTACCAGATGATGTAAAAAATAACAAAGGACGTAACACCTACTTCTTTTTGCCTTTCCTTTTAGGAATTTTCGGACTGTTATATCAACTTAACAGAGATAAAAAGAATTTTTATGTACTAACCTTGTTCTTCTTATTTACAGGGCTAGCTATTATATTTTACACCAACCCTAAACCATTTGAACCACGTGAACGTGATTATGCTGTAGTTGGTTCGTTTTATGTATTTGCTATTTGGATTGGTTTCGGGGTACTTGCTTTATATGATTATTTTAAAAAGTACGCCAACAAACGTGTGGTTGCCATTGCCACTTCTGCAGTTTCATTAGTTGCTGTTCCTGCATTAATGGGCTTCCAAAACTGGGATGACCATGATAGATCAGACCGCTATTTGGCTCAATTAAATGCGCAAACCTATTTAGAAAGTTGTGACCCGAATGCGATTATTTTTACCATAGGTGATAATGATACATTCCCACTATGGTATATGCAACAAGTTGAAGGAGTACGTAGAGATATTAAAGTTGTAAACACTAGCCTTTTTCAAACAGATTGGTATATCGATCAAATGAAAAAGAAAACATATACGGCAGATCCTATTCCGTCACAGTTAACACACGATCAGTACAAGTATGGAACCTTAGATATGGCATACTACTACCCACTTCCACAGTTAAAAGATTCTTTACTTAATATAAAAGATTTTATGCGTTGGATAGCTAGTGATAATGATGCTACTTATTTAGACGCAGGAGATGGCGCTAAGGAAAAATTTTATCCAACCAACAGAATTCGTATTCCTGTTAACAAAGAAAATGCTTTAAAAACTGGATTAGTAGCACAAAAAGATGCTGATAAAATGGTAAATTATATTGACATTACTGTTGATGATAGAGGTTTATCTAAAGCAAGACTTTTAATGCTAGACATTTTAAATAATTTCGACTGGAAGCGACCTATTTACTTTACTGGTGGTGCAAATGCTGATGAAGAATACATTTGGCTTAAAGACTACTTACAATTAGATGGAATGGCGTACAAATTAGTACCTATAAAAACATCTAATAAAGGACGAACAATTTTTGATATGGGACGCATAGATCCTGAAAAAATGTATAACAATGTTAAAAAATGGGATTGGAAAACAATCAATAACGGAGAAATTTACCTAGATGAGCAAAGTAAGCGTAACGCAATTTCATTACGTAATAACTTAATTCGTTTATCAGAAGAATTTTTACAGAAAGGAGATTCAGTAAATGCAAAAGACGTGTTAGATTTATCGTTACACAAAATGCCTATTAAAGACTTTGGTCATTACAACTTCTCTTTAGGCTATCCAGAATTGTATTATCGTATTGGTGATATTAATAAAGCTAGAGAAACTGCTGAAACCTTAGCTGATATTTTCCAACAGAAGTTAAAGTATTATAGCACATTTAATACTCAGGACATTGATTTAATCATCGATAATTTAGAAACAACTCTGTATATGTATCAAAACTTAGTTCAGCAAATTACTCGATATGACAAAGATGAAGATTATGGTAAAAAGTTTTTTGAAGATTATATAACACATGCTCGTCTATTTAGTCATTTAATGCCTGAAGAAGAGCCTGAACTTCCGCAAGAACTCGATACTATTAAACCTTAATTTAATGAGGTTCTATTTTATAAAGACACCACGTATACTTAAACGTTTATTCGCTAAATATACGTGGTCTTTTTTTTCTACTCAAAAAGAAATCTTTCTAACCTTTGATGATGGACCTATTTCAGAAGTAACAGAATTTGTACTTGACCAACTTCAACAATTCAATGCAAAAGCTACTTTTTTTTGTATTGGTGATAATATCCGAAAACACCCCACTGTTTTTTCAAGAATTATTAATGAAGGACATTCGGTAGGAAACCACACTTTTAATCATTTAAACGGCTGGAAAAACAGCAATACAACTTATATTAACAACATAAACAAATGCGAAAACTTATTATCGCATCAAAAAACAAAACTATTTCGCCCTCCTTACGGAAAAATAAAAAGAAAACAAGCCAAACAACTTCTTGCTAATGGTTATAAAATTATTATGTGGGATGTATTGTCAGCAGATTTTGACCCGACTATTACTAAAGAAAAATGTTTACAAAATGTACTCAGAAATGTAGAAAATGGAAGTATTATCGTTTTTCACGATAGTATAAAAGCTAACGACAAGTTATATTATGCGCTTCCAAAAGTTCTAGAGGAATTTTCGTTACAAGGTTATAAGTTTAAGGCAATTTCTTAAACAAACTGCTGAACTAAGCCTATTAACGTATTAGCGTCTTGCTCTCCAGTTTGACGCCATTTCATCTCTCCATTTTTATAAATCATAAAAGTTGGATTTCCTTTAACACGTAAGGCTTCTGCAAGAATTTCATTCTTGTTAATATCTATTTTAATCACCTTGGCTTTGTCTCCTAATGCAGCAGCTACATCACGAAGTGTATCTAAACTAGGTTCTAGTTCACTCCAATCTGCATAAAAATCGATTAACACAGGTTTGTTAATGCTTATAATTTCACCAAACTTTGTCATCTTTTGCATAAGTTTTATCAGTAAAGTGCCTAAAATTAGTAATTTTTTGTTAGGTAATTATTATGATAATCTTAAAAATACTGAAAAATCAAGCTTTTTTTAGCTCAATTACGGTAATTTCAGGCCAAATCCCCACTCTACCAGGAAAGGCATGGTAACCAAACCCTCTATTCACATTAATGTACCTATTAAACTCTTTATATAACCCTGCCCATTGTTTATAAACATATTTTGATGGGCTCCATTTTATCCAACCTGGAATTTCAATCCCAAATTGTAAACCATGCGTATGTCCGCTTAAAGTTAAATGATAATTAAAATCGTCTTGTTTTATTTTATATTCCCAATGACTTGGGTCGTGGGACAGTAAAATTTTAAAATCATTTTTACTTACCCCTTCTGATGCTTTTTTAAGATCTCCTGCTTTATTAAAGCCCTTTCCCCAGTTCTCTACTCCAATCAATGCTATTTTTTGTCCGTCTTTTTCAATGTATTTATGCTCATTTAATAATAATTCAAATCCTATTTTTGGATGAATATCTTTTACTGCTTTAAAATTTGCTTTTTTATCTTCTGGAGTTTTCCAATCAGAATAATCTCCATAATCATGATTACCTAATACTGAGTATTTTCCAACAGGTGCCTCTAACTTTGAAAAAACAGAAATCCAATCATCCATTTCGTGTGCAAAATTATTTACAATATCTCCCGTAAATAAAATCATGTCAGATTTTTGCTCGTTAATTAAATCTACTCCATATTTAATTTTTTCTTTATTATCAAAACTTCCTGAGTGAATATCGGTAATGTGAGATATGGTAAAACCATCAAAAGCTTCTGGTAAATCTTTAAAACTTAACTGGTATTTAAGCACTTTGTAATTGTATTTTCCTTTAAAAACACCATACAACATACTTGCAAACGGTAGTGCTGCCAGTCCTAAAGCTAGTTTTGATATGAAAGCTCTTCTACCAACCAAGTTTTTGGTTTCTTCTTTAAACAAAAATGAGATTCCTTTTTGAGACCATCTAACCACATCTTCTCCAAACATTAATAAAAAAATCACCACCTTAGGAACTAAAACAAGTAAAAGCATTCCCATTGCCCATTGAAACTCTCTTGTTTGCCCAGAACTTCTATCGTAACCAAAAATTACATAAAAAAAGTGTATGTAAGCTAATACCCCTATTAACAACCATCCATAACGAATAATTTTACTTCTTGTAAGTGTTTTTATTGCTTGAAAAGCATATGCTTCAAATACAATAATTATTGCGGATATTATAATAACTGTTACTAACCAACGTGACATCTATTTCATTTTTAAGGAGAAACAAAGATACTGCGATTCTTAAAATTGATTTTTAACATCTTGTTAAAGTTTTGTAGCTTTACCTCCAAAGTTCATAGAAACGATAGTTTTTCTACTTTTTCTGTAAACAAATCGATATCAACATTTTATTTCAATAGGCTTAAGACTTAACATGGCAAATCAAAAACGACTTTTTTTACTCGACGCGTATGCTTTAATTTTTAGAGGATATTATGCCTTTATTAAAAACCCACGTATCAACTCTAAAGGATTAGACACCTCAGCTATTATGGGGTTTACCAACTCTTTACTAGATGTAATAAAGCGTGAAAAGCCAGATTATTTAGCCGTTTGTTTCGACAAAGGAGGAAGTACTGACCGCGTTGAAGCTTTTGAAGATTATAAAGCAAACCGACAAGAAACACCTGAAGCCATTCGTTTAGCCGTTCCTTACATTGAAAAAATATTAGGAGCCATGAACATACCTGCCATTGTAAAAGAAGGGTACGAAGCCGATGATATTATTGGTACGCTGGCTAAAAAAGCTGAGAAACAAGGGCTACACACCTACATGGTAACGCCTGATAAAGATTTTGCTCAACTAGTTTCTGATAATATTTTTATGTACCGCCCACCTCGTATGGGAAATGGATATGAAAAGTGGGGTGTTGAAGAAGTGAAAACTAAGTTTGGTGTGGAAAACCCGTTACAAGTAATTGACTTTTTAGGAATGATGGGTGATTCTGTTGATAATATCCCTGGATTACCTGGTGTTGGTGAAAAAACAGCTAAAAAATTCATTGCTGCTTATGGTAGTATGGAAGGTTTGTTTGAAAACATCCATGAGTTAAAAGGAAAAATGAGAGAAAAAGTAGAAGCTAATCAAGAATTAGGCTTGCTTTCTAAAAAACTAGCAACCATTATGCTAGATGTTCCTGTTGAGTTAGAATTGGATAAATTGGTTTTTGAGCAACCCAATGTTGAAGCTACCAAAGAAATTTTTACTGAATTAGAATTTCGTCGTTTAACCGAAAATTTCTTAAAAACATTTGCTCCTTCTGAAGAAACTACTACCACGACTGAAAAACCTAAAACAACAAAGACTAGTGCCGCAGGTCAATTCGATTTATTTGCAGCTCCTGGTGGTGGAAGCGCTACTAAAGACACAAATATTAATGGCTTTAAAACCATTGAAAACACGAATCATTTCTATCAATTAATAAATACACCTCTTTCAAGAAAATTATTGTTAGAGAAATTAATGCAACAAAATTCTGTGTGTTTTGATACTGAAACAACTGGATTAAAAGCCTTAGAAGTTGAGTTGGTTGGAATTGCTTTTTCATGGGAAGCTGGTAAAGGCTATTATGTTCCTTTCCCTGAAAACCAAGAAGAAACAAAAACTACTCTAGAAGAATTTCGCACATTTTTTGAAGCCGAAACCATTGAAAAAATTGGCCATAATTTAAAATACGATATCAAAGTATTATCAAATTACAACATGCCTGTACAAGGGAAGTTGTTTGACACCATGATTGCGCATTACCTTATCAATCCTGATATGCGTCATAACATGGATGTGCTTGCAGAAACCTACTTAAATTACCAACCTTTTTCTATTACAGAATTGATTGGTAAGAAAGGTAAAAATCAACTTTCAATGCGACAAGTTGAGTTACCAAAACAAACCGAATATGCAGTTGAAGATGCAGACATCACCTATCAATTAAAAGAGCACTTTTCTAAAGAGTTGGAAAGTGGTAATGTTACCAAGTTATTCAACGAAGTAGAAACACCATTAGTTTCTGTACTAACAGCTATGGAAATTGAAGGTATTAATTTAGATACTAATTTCTTAAAAACACTTTCGAAAGCCTTATCTAAAGACATCTCACAACTTGAGCAAAACATATACGAACAAGCCGGTGAAGAATTTAACATTGCATCACCTAAACAATTAGGTCCTATCTTATTTGACAAGTTAAAACTAGTTGATAAACCTAAAAAAACTAAAACAGGGCAGTATTCTACAGCAGAAGATGTACTTTCTTATTTAGCGAAAGATCATCAAATAGTTGCTGATATTTTAGAATATCGTCAGTATAAAAAACTACAAAGCACCTATGTTGATGCACTTCCTAATGAAATTAACCCTAAAACTGGGAGAGTACACACTGTATACGCTCAGGCTGTAGCAGCTACAGGACGCTTAAGTTCTAACAATCCAAACTTACAGAATATTCCTATCCGTACAAAACGTGGGCAAGAAGTACGTAAAGCTTTTATTCCGAGAAATGAAGACTATGTATTGCTAGCGGCTGATTACAGTCAAATTGAATTACGAATTATCGCTGCTTTAAGTGAGGAAGAAACCATGATTAAGGCATTTAAAGATGGTGAAGATATTCACGCTTCTACTGCTGCAAAAGTATTTAATGTTCCTATTGAGGAAGTAACCCGCGAGCAACGTAGCAATGCTAAAACTGTAAACTTCGGAATTATTTATGGAGTTTCTGCCTTCGGATTGAGCAATCAAACCGATTTATCTCGTAAAGAGGCAAAAGAGTTGATTGACACCTATTATGCAACCTATCCGAAACTACGAAATTATATTTCTAAGCAGGTAGATTTTGCTCGTGAACACGGATACGTTGAAACCGTTTTACATCGTCGTCGTTATTTAAAAGACATCAATTCTCGTAATGCTATTGTTCGTGGTGCTGCAGAAAGAAATGCTGTGAACGCTCCTATTCAAGGTTCTGCTGCCGACATCATTAAACTTGCTATGATTAATATTTACAAGCGATTTGAACAAGAAAACTTCAAGTCGAAAATGTTACTACAAGTACATGATGAATTGGTATTTGATGCACATAAAGATGAATTAGATATTATTAAACCGATTATTAAACAGGAAATGGAAAACGCCTTTAAAATGAGTGTTCCGTTAGATGTTGAAATTGATACAGGAGCAAACTGGTTAGAGGCGCATTAATATATACTTCTAAGCTTTTTTACAAGTGTCATTTTGAAGTATTAGGTCTCTAGAGTGATATTTCTCGGTCACAGACTCCTTCGAAATGACATTTGTATTACTTAATCACAAACGTTTCATTTTGTACCCAGTTAGCTCTTAATTTAAACTCTGTTTCTAAGTAAATAATTTGCTCTGGTTGTTTACGCTCTAAGAAATTACCCGTATCCCACACACGGTTATTATTTTCATCAATAATAGCTCTTACATTGTATTCTTTGGGTTCTAACAAAGTAAACTCTGTTTTTTTAGACTCTGAAAGATACACTGTTTCTTTCACCTCATCTTTAACCAATAATTGAATAATTACTGGATGTGGTGTTTCTTTTTTAACATCCAACACTATACTTCCGTAATCATCTACTGCACGAGTTGTAAACTTGTAATTTAAAGTATCATTGGTGGTTTCGTAAACATCCGTAATTCCCTGTGGTAATCCTTTAAAAATATAGCCAAACTTAGGTTTCTTCTCAAATAAGACGGTTAGTTTGTTAATCGATTGTTTTTTCAATTCAAAAGCTACCTCAACAGTATCTTTATCTATTAAAGAAAACTTAGATTTATCAATAGAAACAATCGGGTTGTTCGTTTGAATAAACATCGTATCTTTTAAATGTAAAACACCTCCCACATTTGATGACACTGATAAAGAATCAATCTGTTTTTTTCTTAAAAAGACGGTAACCGTATCTTTAAAATTTAGGTTGTTTACAATAAAGTTTAACGAGTCTCTTTCAATCGGAGTATGCCAATAGTTTAATGTGTCCTTGTCTTTTTCTAACTGTGTAAATGATTTGAAATCTTGCGGAACTTCCGACAGTATTTCAATATTTATATCTTCTTGTTTTCCTTCAAACCCAAACTGAATTTTTCCTTTAGTTACTTCTTTCCCTCTTTTAAATTCATACGGTTGAATTTCTTTGAAAAAACGAATCGGGTTACTTATAATACTATCAGCTGGCAATGTAATCGTATCAGCTACAAAACCTATTTTATCATTTCTACTACTAAAAATGTAGTCGTTTGCTTGCTCTTTTAAAGCTAGCATTAAATATTTTCCTTCTCGTAAATTACTAAACTCAAAGTTTGTAGAATCTAACGTACTAGTTACGTAATTAGGTTTTTGTTTGTATATAATTGAGTCGTTATAAACACTATCTAACTTATACAACAACACACTTACTTCTTTTACTTCCTTTTTATCAAAAGCATCAGAAACAGAACCCTTTATTGTTAACGAATCGATATAACTCCCTGTAGAAAACACGTACTTGAAACTCTCTAATTTATTGTTTTCATTGTTGTCTTGAACCGCATTTCCGAAGTTAAATGTATACGTTGTATTCGATTGTAGGGTGTCTAATATTTTTATATTGATATACTTACTTGGAATTCCTTGCGGAGTAATTAGTGGTGGGTTTTTCATTGGAGGTGAAACCACTAATTGCTTTTGTAAATCTTTTAAAACAATATACTCATCGAAATAAATACGAATATTATCTTCTTTAAAATGAATGGTTTCGTATGGTGGATTTGCAGTAACCATAATGGGTGCTGTTTCATCTTTTGGTCCTCCTTCTGGTCTTCCTTTACGTGCACAACTAGCAATGATAAAAGCAAAAAGTGTTATTAAAGTAAGATGTTTATTTTTCACAAAATGATGGTTTTTAAATCCAATTTCAAAAGTAGTAAATTAAGATGGAAAGTTACTATGCTTTTTGCGTGTACGCCATAGTAGCAACACTAATGGTTATATTTTTGGTTTTTAAAAGTTCGTTTGCACAAGCTTCTATCGTTGCTCCAGTTGTAATCACATCATCAATTAGTAAAACATGTTTGTTTTCAAAAATTGTGGTATTTGCTAATTTGAATTTGGTGTTACTATCAGAAAAACGTTCGAATCGCTGCTTTAATGTTTGCGTTTTAGTTGTTGAAGACCTAATAAGTACGTTTGGTTTATATTCAACATCGAGTATCTTACTTAATGTTTCTCCAAATAACGTTACTTGATTATAACCTCTTTTTCTTTGTTTTTTTGGATGTAATGGAACGGGAACAACATAATCTATGTCCTCAAAAACATTCATATCTACTAAATTACTTCCAAACCACTCGCCAATAAAAACTCCTATTTCTGGTTGGTTTTTATATTTTAATTGATGAATGAGTTTTTGAGTAATTCCATCTTTTTGATAATACAAAAACGAACGTACTTTTTCTACAGGAACTCTACCATAAAAAGTTGACATTAATGTAACATTTATATGCTCATTATCGTCTATAATTGGAAGATCATTTTTGCAAAATGTACACAGAAATTTTTCATTTTGAAGTAATGTTGTTTCACAATTTATACATAAATTGGGGTAGAATACATAAAATATATCTTTTAAAAATTGCATCTTTACAAGCCTTTTTTAACAGAAAGATACAAAAAGTAACAGAAAACGATATTTTGAGCACTAAATTTAACTTTTTTAAAGAAGCAGTAAAAAACTATAAAACATCAGGAACAATTATTCCTAGTTCAAGGTATTTGGCTAATAAAATGCTAAATGAAATTGATTTTACTACGGCGGAAGTAATTGTAGAACTAGGTCCTGGTAATGGAGCAATTACACATCATATTCTCAACAAAATCAAACCGAATTCTGTACTGATTTGTTTTGAAATTAATGATGTTTTTTACCAAGAATTACAAAAGATAAAACATCCACAGTTAATTGTTCTAAAAGCATCTGCTGAAAAAATTAAAACTGAGCTTGAAAAATTAGGCTACACTGAAGCAAATTATATTATATCTAGCTTGCCTTTAACAATTATCCCTAAAGAAATTACACATGAAATTTTAGTTAAAAACTATAATTTTCTTGCTACAAATGGAGCTTTTATTCAATACCAATATAGTTTAACTTATTACAAGAAACTAAAAGATGTTTTCGGTAATAATATTGACTTAAGTTTTGAACCTTTGAATCTTCCTCCCGCATTTATTTACAAATGTGTTAAAAAATAAATAGTATATTAGCCCAAAACACAATAATGCATCATACCCCCTAAAATGATGATCCCTTCAAAAATAAAAAATAATGGCTTTGTAGCCTTTCTAATTCTGTTAATCCTTATCATAGGTTTTTTGTCTTACGAAAACGCAAGAGACTACTCTGAATTAAAAGCTGTGTTAAAGTTAGACAAAGATGAGTTAGAACAAGAACTCACTACCATCATTAAAGACTATAATGAGGTTAGCAATAAGAAAAATGAGTATTCTTTACAATTAAAAGATGAACTCGAAAAGGTTGTTCAACTAAGAGATTCTGTTAAAAACTTAAAAGAAGCTGACTATCGTTTTATCAGTTATTATAGAAAACGAACTAAAATTCTTAGTGTAGAAAACAAAAAGCTTTTTGAAAAAATAAATCAGCTTAATTCTATTAATAACGAGCTTGTTTCAAAAAACGACAGTGTTAATCAGGCGCTGCTCTTTAAAGAACATCAAAACACAAAATTATCTAGCATAAACAACCAGTTAAGTAAAGAGCGTCAAGTTTTAAAAGAAAAAGTTGCCATTGCAGAAGTTATTGAAATATCAACAATTAAAGCTGAAGCGCTTAAAAAAAGGAAGAACGGAAAATATACTTCTACAATGAGATCAGAAAAGGTAAATGCTTTTAAAATAGAGTTTGATTTATTAGAAAATAAAGTAGCTGCACCAGGGCCTAAAGAAGTACACATTCAAATAACCGATAACAACAACAATGTTGTGGCGCCTATAAAAGATGATTGTACTCATAATAAAAAAAAGATACCATGTAGTGATGTTTTAATCGCCGATTATAACAACAGACAATTGTCTATGGTTTCAGTCGTAAATATTAATAATAAAATAACTGCAGGTGTTTATCACATTAGTACCTTTGTAAATGGTATTAACGTCGGCAAAAATTCATTAGATTTAAAATAAACCTCCTTAATAGATAGAAAAGACATAATATAAATTCAATTCCCCTAAAATCATGAATCAACAAAAAATGAAGAATACGCTAATTATCATATTAGCTATTTTAACCCTTTTTCTAATTTTCTATTCTCAAAAAAAATCAAATGAGAATAAAATACTTAATAATATTTTTTTAGAAGAGAAAGCTGACTTACAACAAGATCTTGACGAAATGATTAAAGATTATACCAATGTTGTTGTTGGTAAAAAACGTTTGGCTGATAGACTTGAAATAGAGCTAACAAAAATGAAGAGTTTAAGAGACTCTATTAAAGATTTAAAGTCTGATAATTTCAATTTAATTAGAAAATATCGAAGAAGAATTGCTACTCTAGAGCGTGAAAACAAAAAGTTGTTTATTCAAATAGATTCTTTAAACAGTGCTAACGAAGCCTTAACGCAAGAAAATGTTATTGCTAACGAAATTTTACAACAAAAAGACAGTGTAAACGAAAATTTAGTAGAAAAAAACAAAGAGTTAGAAGCTAAAGTAGCTATTGGAGGTATTATTAAAACAAGTCCTGTTAAAGCAATTGCAATGAAAGAGCGTAGTAGCGGAAAACTTACTACAACCTCTAGATCTAACAGAACTGATGCATTTCGAATAAATTTTGATTTATTAGAAAACCCAATCACTTCTTCTGGTGAAAAAAGAGTATACATTCAAATTACTGATGAAAACAAAAATGTAATTGCCCCTAAAGGAAAACTCAACCTAAAATCTGGTGTTAAAATTCAATATACAGATTCGTTAGAAGTAAATTACGATAACAATCGATTAAGCTTAGTTTCTTTAGTACTTGTTAATCGTGACGACATTAAAAAAGGCACTTATACCATCAGTACTTTTATTGATGGTATATACTCTGGGAACACTAAAATTAAGCTCAGGTAAAACAGTAATCATCCAAAATATTTTAACAAAAGTGAAGAGTTTACTAAATTCTTCACTTTTTTCTTTTTCAATACCCTAAGTTTAAATCCTTATTTTATTTTTGCAGTATGGCAAAACAAGAAGATCAATTTAAAAAAGTTTTATCGCACGCTAAAGAATACGGTTATGTATTCCAATCATCTGAAATTTACGATGGTTTAAGTGCGGTGTATGATTATGCTCAAAACGGAGTAGAATTAAAGAAGAATATTCGTGATTATTGGTGGAAAGCAATGGTGCAAATGCACGAAAACATTGTAGGTATTGATGCAGCAATACTAATGCACCCAACTACTTGGAAAGCCTCAGGCCACGTTGATGCTTTCAACGATCCTTTAATTGATAACAAAGACTCTAAAAAACGTTATAGAGCTGATGTTTTAGTTGAAGATTTTAGAGAAAAAATCAACGAAAAAATTCAAAAAGATATAACCAAAGCAAAAAAACGTTTTGGTGAAGCTTTTAATGAAGATGAATTTAGAAGTACAAATCCTAACGTTTTAAGACGTCAGAAACAAATTGACGAAATAACAGTTGAACTAACCAGAGTTCAAGAAGAAAACGATTTAGAAGGGTTTAGAAATTTAATTATAGACTTAGGTATAACATGTCCTGTTTCTGGTTCTAAAAACTGGACAGAAGTTAAGCAGTTTAACCTAATGTTTGGGACGCAACTGGGAGCTTCAGCGGATAGTTCAACAGAAGTATATTTACGTCCTGAAACAGCACAAGGTATTTTTGTGAACTTCTTAAACGTACAAAAAACTGGACGTATGAAAATTCCTTTTGGAATTGCACAAACTGGTAAAGCTTTTCGTAACGAAATAGTTGCCCGTCAGTTTATTTTTAGACAACGAGAGTTTGAGCAAATGGAAATGCAATTTTTTGTAAAACCAGGAACTCAAAAAGAGTGGTATGAAGAGTGGAAAGAGACTCGTTTAAAGTGGCATATGTCGTTAGGAATGGGGGAGGAAAATTATCGTTTCCACGACCATGATAAGTTAGCTCATTATGCTGATGCAGCTGCTGATATTGAATTTAAGTTTCCTTTTGGATTTAAAGAATTAGAAGGAATTCATTCTCGTACTGATTTTGACTTAAGTCAGCATGAAAAATTCTCTGGTAAAAAACTACAGTATTTCGATCATGAAGACAATACTAGTTACGTACCATACGTAATTGAAACTTCTATTGGTTTAGACAGAATGTTCTTAGCTGTTTTCTCTAACTCTTTACAAGAAGAAGAGCTAGAAAATGGTTCAACAAGAACAGTTTTAAAACTACCTGCAGTTTTAGCACCTACCAAAGCAGCTATTTTACCATTGGTTAAAAAAGACGGTTTACCAGAAATCGCTCGTAAAATTGTTGATGATTTAAAATGGGATTTCAATGTTGTATATGATGAAAAAGATGCCGTTGGAAGAAGGTATCGTCGTCAAGACGCTGTTGGTACACCTTTCTGTATTACAGTAGACCATGATACTTTAGAAGACAATACTGTTACCATTCGTCATAGAGACACTATGGAACAAAAACGTGTTAAAATAGAAGATTTAAGCAACATTATTAATCAAGAGGTAAATGTACGTTCTTGGCTACAAAAAATGGAAGTATAAATCTTAAAACAACAAAATAAAACAAGAATCCTAAACGTAACTGTTTAGGATTTTTATTTTTGCAATAGTAAATAACTTTACATACAAATCTTAATATCAAGTAAGGGTTTTAATATTAGATTACAAACCAATAAAATAGAAAACAGATGAAAACTGTACTTAAAATATTATTCATCATCTTTTTACTTTGGATGATAGCAGGAGCTTATCTTTTAAACACAGCTCACCCTAAAGCACAAGTAGTGATGGGTCTAGGTGTTTTATATATGTCTTTTGTATTAATGCCTTTATTTATATACCATAGATATAAAGACGGTAAGTATAAAAAGTATGTTATGAATTCTGACAAAGACAAAAAAAAAGCTGAAGATTAATCTTCAGCTTTTTTAATTTGTATAAAAATCACTACTGTAAAGTAGGTGAATAATTTGTTGGGTAATCATCTGGTTTAGCTAAACCGTCTTTACCTACGGTAAAGTTAGACCCGTATGTAGCATCAATAGCAGCTAACATTTTATTAGCCATTAACGCATATCCTCTAGCTGTTAAATGAATTCCATCTAAACCAACTAAACCACCAGTTACTAAACTAGTATTCATATTATAATTTCCAAACTCTAATCCAGTAGTAGAGGCTTCTTGTAAAATAGCCTTAAAATCTACAAAAGCTAAACCTTTAGCATCAGCTACCGCTTTAATAGTTGCATTATAAGAATCCGTAGCACTCTTAACTCTGCTTATCTCGTCTTGAGTTAACACCCATTTATCTTCCAAAGGTAAAGAAACTCCTTCTACAGAAAACATTCCTGCTAACTGTTGTGGTAAACCTTGTGACATTAGAAACCCAACTGAATCAGTATTAATTTCACCTATGATGGCACTACTTGGTAATACTAATAAGTCTTCTTCTGTTGCTTGTCTTGCTTGACCGTAATAAGTACCTAATAAGCCTGCTACTTTTTGTAATGTAGCTGCATCAGTTGGTAATCCAAAATTTGCTACAAAAGAAGGGAAAGTAGTACTTGCTAATAAAGCACCAACGATTTGAGCTGTTTTATCTTCTAAAGACTCATCTTTAATTACAACTGCACTAGCAGCATCTGTGGTAAAAACAATTGACCTTTCTGGAACACCAATTGCTTCAAAAACTCCATTAATAGCTCCAAAAACATTATTTAATGTCGGAATTTGTGCTCCAAAATCAGGGTTACTAGGATCTAATGGCGCATAAGGAACTGTTGTAAAGTAAGGTAACGATGTTATATACGGTAAATTAGCCACAACTCCTTTTCTATCTCCTGCAGCTAAAGCGTCAACAGTACTTGAAAAAACTGAAGCAAAGACATTAGAGTTTGTAATATCATTCATCCCATAAGTTGTTGGATCTAAATTTCCTGTTTCATTATGATCTTCACCTACACCACCGGCAATAGAGTAGCCTAAAACATCATTTCCTCCTATTTCAGATAGTGTAAAAAATGTTGGTTGTTGCATTAACACATCTTGTATAACACTAGCCATAGGGTTAGATGCCATTCTTACATAATAAGGGTTCGCATTTGGTAACGCTGCTAATGCTCCATAACCTTCTACTCCTAGATGAAAACTTTTTAATCCTGGCACACCCATATTACTATAAGGTCCTGCCTGTATATTTCCTATTTCAGTAGTTGGAGTTGCTGATAACCTTGTAGGTCCAGTTCCATTAAAATAAAACCTTGGTTCAGCTTTTTCTACCCCGGATATTAAAAAACCACCTATGTTATCATTCATTAAAGGTTGTGTAAAATCGCCTCCGCCAACCATAGCAAATTTACTAGCTAAGATATTTGGAAAAGAGTTTTCTTGAGAAGATTTAAATAAAGCCCCATCTGAAAATCCTGCTGTAAAAGAGGCTCCTACTGCTACATATTTAGAAAAATCTACACTACCAGCTTCTAGTGTTACATTGTTTTCCGCTTCTCCTTTAATCTCAGGTAATGTATTGTCTACGTCACAGGCGGCTAACCCTAAAAATAACGCAGATAAAAAAGTATATTTAATTGTATTTTTCATTGTTTCTTTTTTAGTTATTGATAGTCCAAGAAATGTAGTATTGAGAACCAACAGCTCCTACTCCTGGTGCACTTAAGTACTCTTCTCCTGTTAAATTAGACCCTCCTACTTTAAACACTGATTTAATTGAAGGAACAGAATAGTTAATTTGAGCATCAAGAACTGTTCTTTCTTCTACAGTTCCTTCTAAGAAGGTAGACTGCCAGTAGAACTCATCTTGCCAACGAGCACTTATGTTAAATCCAAAGTTTTCAAATAAATTTGTGTGTCCAAATTGCATTTTCACTTTGTGCTCTGGTGTATTAAACCCAGCTTCAAAATCAGGGTCAGCAGCTTGATCAAAATCAAACTTAGACCATGTATAGTTTAATCCAACATCAAACCCGTTAAATACCTTCGTGTTTAATCCTAAACCTACTCCATAAGAATCTACATCAACTGTTGAGTTAGTTTTTACACTAAATGTTCTTACTAAATCTCTATTAGTTAAATTATTCACAGTAACTGGTGTATTTGGGTCTACTAATACAACTACATCTTTATTAGAAATAAAGTCAGAATACATATTATAATATGTACTAAAATCAACAGACAGTTTATTTTCTCCTAAAGGAACTGCCGCACGATAACCAACTTCAAAAGATTTTACTTTTTCTGGCTCTACTAAGTCTGTAGTTGCCAGAGTAGGATTTCCGTTTGCTATAGAGTTAGCTGAATAACCTCTATTAAACACGTCTTGTCCTGTTAAAATAAAACTTCCTGTTGTTGTATTTGCTGTTGCAGAAAAACGCCCAATATTATCTGGAGCTGTTCCTAAAATAAATCCTGCTCCTGTTGCTAAACCAATATATTGGTCTTGTGTTGTTGGGTTACGGAAACCTGTTTGAAAAGAAGCTCTAAAGTTGTGATTCTTATTTTCTCCAGCCGCATAAGCTAATGAAACTCTTGGAGTGAAGTTACCATCAAAGTTGTCTGACTTATCATAACGTGCAGAAGCTGTAAACTTTAAACGATCATCCATCATTTTCTTTTGGATTTGTGTATATACACCATATTCTCCATATTTAATTGGCCCGTCACTATCGGTATAAATAGTTCCAAAAGAATTTAACCTATATTGTCTGTAAGAACCTCCAACTTGTACTTCTGCCCAATCAATATAATCACGTAAGTTTAAGTTTGCATCTGCATGATAATAGCTTGTATTATCTCTAAACTTTGAACCAGTCAATAAGTCTGGATCTGCGGTTACTTCATTAAACAGTCTTGTAAATTCAGGCGTACCTGGTACAGCACGACCCTTATCAGCATAAATTCTCGCTGCTGCATGATTTGAAGCTTCAACATCAGAAACTGCACCTAAATAAGCTTTTGCATAATCTCCAAACCAGTCTGTATTAGATTTCCATTTGCTATTAATGTTAATTGCAGCAAAACGAGTATCATAAGAATCTCCCGCATCTTCACCTGCATAATATCCTCTTATGAAGAAGTTTTTACCTCTTACTTCTAATTTGTGTTGCTCCATAAAGAAGTTGGCTAAGTTGTAACGGTTTTGCCCTTGGTAAATAGTATTACCTGTACCATATTTAGAGTTCCATATTATTTCTACTCGATCATTTCCTAATGGACGATAGTGAATGGCTCCATTGAACTTTACACTTTTTGCTTCGTTAGACATTAAATCTACCTCTCTATATCCTGTTCTACTAACTTTTCCAATAGCTCCTCCTAAATCAACAGAAACTTCATCTCCATATACATTTGCCCCATCATAATTTGGATCATCATTATGACTCATACCTGGAATATATGTACCACCGATACCTGTTGTGTTTCTATAATCAGTAGCATGCCATTCTTCTCCTTTCAAATAAGAGAAACTAGCTTTAACTGCAAAATAATCATCAAAAGCATGTGCCATTTTGATAGTAGCATCATAATAACCATTGTCTCCTGCTGCTTCTTGACTTGTTAAGCCTGTTTTTAAACCAACACTAATACCTTGCTCATTAAATGGATTTTCACTACGCATTAACATAATACCATTAAATGCATTAGCTCCATACAAAGCCGAAGCTGCTCCCGGTAAAATTTCAACACTTTTCACATCTACTTCAGAAATTCCTAATAAGTTTCCAATAGCAAAGTTTAATGCTGGAGATGCATTATCCATTCCATCAACCAACTGAACAAAACGCTCATTCCCAAAAGTAGCAAAACCACGAGTGTTAACTGTTTTAAATGTTAAACCTCCTGAGTTAATATCTACTCCTTTTAAATTTTCTAATCCATCATAATACGATGCAGAAGCGGTATTTTTAATCGCTCTTGAATCAAAACGTTCAATTGTTACAGGTGATTCCATAACACGTTCTGGAGTTCTAGAAGCTGAGATAACAACTTCATCTAACGAAGTAGCATTTTCGGTTAAACTAACCTCAACAACTTGGTTGTTTTTAGTTATTTCAACTGTTTGTGTTTGATACCCTAAGGAAGAAATTTCAATAGTAAACGGCGGGTTATCTGTTACTGTCATTGTAAACTTACCGTCAAAATCAGTAGAAGTACCTACTGCTTTTCTTGAAACCTTAATGTTTGCTCCTGGAACAGGCTCACCTAAAGAAACATCTTTAACTGTACCTGTAATAGTAGTTTGAGCAACCATTATTGCTGTGCCAAAAAGCACAAATGCAACAAGTAATAGTTTTTTCATCATAATGTAAAATAATTTGTTAACTGCTTTGCAAAATACAATTTTTTTTCATTTACGAAATATACTGTGTTCTTTTTTACTATTTTATTAATTAATTAGATATTTTTTTTACTAAATCTGAATTTTAGATTTTATTCTTGAAATATTATTTATCCTCTTATACAAATTGTATTTTTGCTTAAATTTATTGTAACCTTGGAAATTACACATTCTATTTTTGACTTCACCCCTACTCAAAAAACAATAGTTACCATTGGTACTTTCGATGGCGTGCACATTGGGCATCAAAAAATTATTGAGAAACTGGTGCATGAAGCAAAATCTAGCGAAAAAAAATCAGTATTACTTACCTTTTTTCCACATCCTAGAATGGTGTTACAAAAAGACGTTTCTATCAAATTGATTAATACAATTGATGAACGTGCACAACATCTTGAAAAATTGGGATTAGATTATTTAATCATTCATCCGTTTAGTAAAGAGTTTTCAAGACTTACTGCTTTAGACTTTGTTCGAGATGTTCTAGTGAATCGACTAAACATTTCTAAATTAATCATTGGATACGATCATCACTTCGGAAAAAATAGAGAAGGAAACATTGAACAACTAACCGAATATTCTCATTTATACGATTTTACGGTGGAAGAAATTCCTGCTCAAGATATTGATGAAGTTTCTGTAAGCTCTACCAAAATTAGAAAAGCACTTGCTAACGGTCAGTTAAAAACCGCTAACAACTATTTAGGATATAACTTTTCTCTCACAGGAAAAGTTGTAAACGGCAAACAATTAGGCGGCAAAATAGGATTTCCTACTGCTAATATTGATGTTTTTGAAGAGTATAAATTGATTCCTAAAACTGGAGTTTACGTTGTCAAATCAACTATACACAATGCTTCTGTTTACGGAATGATGAATATTGGAAATCGTCCTACTGTTGATGGCGAATACCAAACCATTGAAGTCCACTTTTTTGATTTCAACCAAAACCTATATGATAAAGAGTTAACCATTGAACTGTTATACTTTTTAAGAGATGAACAAAAGTTCGATTCTGTTCCCGATTTAATATCACAACTTAAAAAAGACAAAGAAACTTCTTTAAACTACCTCAAAACAATTAGCCTCTAGCATTGCTTAAGTCTGTTGCTTCTTTTATCTTTGCTTTTCTTAAAAATTAAAAAGATGTTACAGGTTCAGTTTATTAGAGAAAACAAACAAACTGTTTTAGACGGATTAGCAAAACGTAATTTTGCTGATGCCAAAGCAATTATTGAAGAAGTATTAACTACTGATGAAACACGTAGAGCTACACAAGTTTCGTTAGACAATATATTGGCTGAATCTAACAAAATATCCAAGGAAATTGGTGGTCTTTTTAAATCTGGTAAAGTTGAAGAAGCGAATCAACTAAAAGCAAAAACAGGTGAATTAAAAGAGGAATCTAAACAATTAACTGAAGAGTTAAACGCTGCTGCTGATAAATTAAACGAGTTATTATATCAAATTCCTAACATTCCGCATGCTTCTGTAAAAGCAGGAAAGAATGAAGAAGATAATGAAGAAGTTTTTAAAGAAGGAATTATTCCTGATTTAGGAGAAAATGCGTTACCTCACTGGGAATTAGCTAAGAAATACGATATCATCGATTTTGAATTAGGTGTAAAAATTACAGGTGCTGGTTTTCCTGTATATAAAGGAAAAGGAGCTCGTTTACAACGTGCTTTAATCAACTATTTCTTAGACAAGAATACAGCGGCTGGTTATAATGAAGTACAAGTTCCTCATTTGGTAAATGAAGCTTCTGGTTTTGGTACGGGTCAGTTACCTGACAAAGAAGGACAAATGTATCATGTAACTGGAGATAACTTATACTTAATTCCTACAGCTGAAGTTCCAGTAACCAATATGTTTAGAGATGAAATCGTACAAGAAAATGATTTACCAATTACTGTAACTGGTTACACCCCTTGTTTTCGTCGTGAAGCGGGAAGCTACGGAGCACATGTTCGTGGATTAAATCGTTTACATCAATTTGATAAAGTAGAAATTGTTCGTGTTGAGCACCCTGATAATTCTTACAATGCCTTAAACGGAATGGTAGAACATATCAAGGAAATTTTACGTGAATTAAAATTACCGTATCGTATTTTACGTTTATGTGGTGGTGATACAGGATTTACTTCTGCCTTAACTTTTGATTTTGAATTATACTCAACTGCTCAAGAACGTTGGTTAGAAATTAGTTCTGCTTCAAATTTTGAGACTTTTCAAGCAAATCGTTTAAAGTTACGTTTCAAAAATAAAGAAGGAAAGAGTCAATTAGTACACACTTTAAACGGAAGCTCTTTAGCCTTACCTCGTGTGTTGGCTGGTATTTTAGAGAATTACCAAACTGAAAACGGAATTAAAATTCCTGAAGTATTAGTTCCTTACTGTGGTTTTGATATGATTGATTAGTCAATCTTCGCTATAAAAATGAAAAAATCCCAAGCCTCAATTACGATGCTTGGGATTTTTAATTAATCAATCCCCATTGAAAAAAAATATGTTTAGTTGGCAACTACCGCTACCATTAATCTCTTGTATTTGTTCATTTCAAGCAATGCTTCAAAATATTGAGTTATTTGACCTTTTCTCATAAACTCATTTGCATTCTGCTTTGCTATCTCGTATTGTGTAGTAAAGTTTTTCATAATTTACATTGTTTAGTTGTTTTACCAATAAGACAAAGTTCGTGCCAAAATGTTACAATCCTTTTCAAAAAAGCACCTCTTTTAATAGTATTTTAACAATTATGTTCAGTATTTTTGATAAATGAAAAGAGCCGTTATTCTATTTAATTTACTGATATTTAGTTTGTTTTGTCACGCACAGCAAAACGAATTTATCATTGCTGAAAATTATTTTAGAAATAATGAATATGAAAAAGCAATTCAGTTATATAAAGAGTTATACAACCAAAGTCCTTATAATACTACTTATTTAGAAAGATTAATTACTTGCTACCAAGAAACTGAACAATTTACAGTAGCTGAAGATCTTCTTTTTCAAAAGTTAAAAGAAAAACCAAATTTAGCTTATTTGCATGTTGTTCTTGGTCATAATTTTGAACGTCAAGAAAAAATAGACACTGCAAACAAACACTATCAACTAGCAATACAGTCCATTAATAACAAGGCTAATTACGGGGCTTTAATTGCAGGTATGTTTAAAAATTATAGCAAACTAGATTTGGCTATTGAAACCTTTCAAAAAATAATGGATATAAATCCGAAAGCTAATTATGGTTTTCAAATGGCTCAAATTTATGGTGAGAAAGGCGATTTTAAACAAATGTTCGAATCATACATCGATTTGGTTGATAAGAACGAAGGCTACCTCAACAATGTTAAACGTTATGCTGGCAAATACTTAACTGATGATAGCGAGGATGAAAATAACATTCTGTTCAAAAAAGCTTTATTAAAAAGATCTATAAGCAACCCCAAAGACATATGGAACGATTTACTTTCTTGGTTATTTATTAGACAAAAACAATACAGCAAAGCACTTATTCAAAGCAAAGCATTATTTGCTAGAGATCCTGATAATTTAAATAAAATTAATGAAGTTGGTAAATTAGCTTTGGAAAATAAAGACTACGAAACCGCGAAAGAATGTTTTGATCTTATCATAGAAAACACCAATTATCCAAGAGATAAATTTACTGCAATAAACAACAATCTGAGAATAGCTATAGACACAAATCAACCAGACATAGAACAACGTTTTGATGCTATTTTTAAAGAATACGGTATAAATTCAAAAACATTATTCACTCAAATAGCTTATGCCGATTATTTAACCTTTACCAAAAACACCCCTGAAGAAGCTGAAGTTATTCTACAAAAATCTTTAGATTTTTCTAACTCAAGGTTTATAAAAGCTTCTATAAAATTAAAGTTGGGAGATGTTTTAGTGTACATGGGTAAATTCAATAAAGCTCTCATTTATTATTCACAAGTACAAACATTATTTAAAAATCATAATATTGGGCAAGAAGCTCGTTTTAAGGTAGCCCAAGCATCTTACTTTAAAAACGACTTTAAATGGGCTAAAGCACAACTAAAAGTTTTAAAAGGGTCAGCATCTCAACTTATTGCCAACGATGCAGCAAACCTGTTTTTAACTATTTCAGACAACGAACCTAAAGACAGTATATCTTCTGGATTGAAAGAATATGCTAAAGCCGATTTGTTAGCTTTTCAGAATAAAAACGACGAAGCTATTGTTGTTTTAAGTGAAATTATTACAACTTATAGAGGACAAGCTATTGAAGACGAAGCCTTATTTAAACAAGCTCAGTTATTTATTAAAAAGAAGCTATTTGATGAAGCTATTTTAAATTATGCTAAAATCATAGCCTTAGATAAAAAAGGAATTTATGTTGATGATGTATATTACTACATGGCAGAATTATACAACAACGAATTAAATAACCTTGAAAAGGCGAAAGAATACTATCAAAAGATTATTTTTGACCACCCTTCGAGCATCTATTTAGTAGAAGCTCGTAAAAAGTTTAGAAAACTAAGAGGAGACGATATTAATTAACGTAAATATTTTATTGTTTATCAATTAAGTATACTTAACCAAAGCCTTATTTAATACATTAATTTATCTACTCATTTAAATTATTAAAAAAGATGTACATATACAACGTGACCGTAAATATAGACGAAAGTATCCATGCTGAATGGTTAACTTGGATAGAAAGCCATATTCCTGAAGTGTTAGCAACAGGACATTTTATCAGCGCAAAAATGACGCAAGTCCTAGTAGAAGAAGAAATGGGAGGAATTACCTATTCTATTCAATATACAGCAAGAACTCGTGAAGATTTGGACAACTACTACAAACACAGTGCAGAGAAATTACGTAACGATGGATTAAAAAAGTTTGCAGATAAAATGCTAGCATTCCGTACAGAACTGAAAGTGGTTAATGAGTTTTATCCTACAGTGAATAGCAACTAAAAGATGAAAGAAAAAATCTATCAAAAGAAAAAACTACTCATAATCGTAGGAATACTCATAGCAACTTTAGGTGGTGTTATGGGATATTACACTTATGATAATAACCCTTGGGAAACCATTAGTGGAGTAATTAGCGGGATAGGTTTTGGACTAACTTTTATAGCCTTAACAATAAAACCACCAACCAAATAGATACAATAAAGAATGACCGTAAGAGCTAAAAAACATTTAGGACAGCATTTTTTAAACGATGAAAACATTGCAAAAAAAATAGCTGATACTTTAACCGAAAACGGATACGATAATGTATTAGAAATTGGTCCTGGAATGGGGGTTTTAACAAAGTATTTATTAGAAAAAAAAACTAAGGTTACCGTAATGGAACTAGATTCAGAATCGGTAGCCTATTTACAAGACACCTTTCCTGTTGAACATATTAAGTTAGACACTTCAAAAGAGAAGTTTACCATTATTGAAGGTGATTTTTTAAAAAAAGACTTTACCAAAATATTTGATAAGCAACAAGTAGCCATTATTGGTAACTTTCCTTATAACATTTCTTCTCAAATCGTTTTTAAAGCGATTGAAAACCGCGAATTTGTTCCTGAGTTTTCAGGAATGTTTCAAAAGGAAGTTGCTCAACGAATTGCAGAAAAAGAAGGAAGCAAAACCTACGGAATACTCTCGGTATTAACACAAGCTTTTTACAATGCTGAATACTTATTTACCGTACCTCCTTCTGTTTTTAATCCTCCTCCAAAAGTAGATTCTGGAGTTATTCGTCTTATCAGAAAAGAAAATTACACACTTCCTGTAGATGAAAAATTATTCTTTAGAGTCGTAAAAACTGCTTTCAATCAACGAAGAAAAATGTTACGTTCAAGCTTAAAATCTTTCAATCTTTCGGATAGCTTAAAAGAAGACCCTATATTTGCGATGCGTCCCGAACAATTATCGGTACAAAAATTCATTGAGTTGACACAAAAAATAGCTCAAAATAATAGTTAAGAGTCCTTTTTAGACAAGAACAAGTCTTCTTTTTGAATTAGATTTCAACATATTCAAAACCTCGATAATCGAGCAAAATTGCAAGTAATGGCACTAGAAATCACAAAAGACTTATTAGAAAACGTAAAAGAACTGATTCAGCAACAAAAAGACACAGCTCTTTCTGAAGTTTTTTCAGATATTCACTATGCTGATATTGCTGAAGTTTTAGATGAACTCACTTTTGAAGAAGCAGTTTACATTATACGTTTATTAGATAGCGAAACAACTTCAGATGTATTAATGGAAGTTGATGAAGAGGTTCGTGAAAAAGTTTTTGAACAACTTTCTGCCAAAGAAATTGCCGAAGAGGTTAATGAACTTGATACCGATGATGCTGCCGATGTTATTGCCGAACTTCCTGAAGAGCGAAAACAAGCTGTTATTCAAAAAATTGAAGACAGAGAGCACGCTAAAGAAATTGTAGAGCTACTTCGTTATGATGAAGACTCTGCTGGAGGTTTAATGGCAAAAGAGCTTGTAAAAGTTAATGAGAATTGGAATGTGCTTACTTGTGTTAAAAAAATGCGACTGCAGGCAGAAGAGGTTACTAGAGTTCATTCTATTTATGTAGTTGATGATGAAGGTAAGCTAAAAGGACGTTTGTCTTTGAAAGACTTGTTAATGGCGTCTACTCGTTCTAAAATTTCAGATGTCTACATTCCAAAAGTAGATTTTGTTCATGTTCATGACAAAGCAGAAGAGGTAGCTAATATTATGCGTAAATATGACCTAGAAGCTATTCCTGTTGTGGATGAATTAGGTGTTTTGGTAGGTAGAATTACTATTGATGATATTGTTGATGTAATTAAAGAAGAAGCTGAAAAAGATTATCAATTAGCCGCAGGTATTACTCAAGATGTTGACTCCGAAGATAGCATTTTACAATTAACGCGAGCTCGATTACCATGGTTATTCTTAGGTTTAATTGGAGGTATTGGAGCAGCAAGAATTATGGGTTTTTTTGAAGGTGCTTTAGAAGATAATGCTGTTCTCTTTATGTTTACACCTCTTATTGCTGCTATGGCTGGTAATGTAGGCGTACAATCTTCTGCCATTATTGTTCAAGGCTTAGCTAATGATGATGTAAAAGGAAGTGTTACTAATAGGTTATTAAAAGAAATGTCTTTAGCTGCTGTAAACGGACTTGTTTTAGCTATTATTTTGTTTTTCTTTATTTGGGTTTGGAAAGGAGATATAACAATTGCCTCTGCTATTTCATCTTCTTTATTTGCAGTAATTATTGTAGCTGGTTTAGTGGGTACTTTTATTCCTTTATTTTTAGATAAAAGAGGCATAGATCCAGCTATTGCTACAGGACCTTTTATTACAACAAGTAATGATATTTTTGGAATCTTAATCTACTTTTCAATAGCCAAAATAATTATTGGTTTTTAATCTATTGATTCTACTTTTTCTATCAGGTTATCAATCTTACTTTCAGGAATAAATCCTTTTAGCATTAATACAGCACCAAAAACAATTAACAATACTCCCATTCCTCGTTTTATTCGATAAATAACTAATGGAGTTAGCCTACTTTTTAATTGTTTAGCAAGTAATATTTTTCCTAAATCTGTAATTGCGTAGCCTGCTATTACAGTACCAAAATACCAAACTAAGTACTTAGGATTCATATCGTATGTTGGTCCTATAACCACGATTAAACCAAGCCAAAAGGCTAATACACCTATATTTATAAAATTTAGGAAAAAACCTTTAAAAAGAAGCTTTAAATAATTATTGCTTTCTGGTAAAACAACATCAGGAGCTTCTGCTTCTTTCTTATTATTTTTATCTAAATAAGTAATTAACCCATAAATAATAAGCACCAATCCTCCAATAAGAAACAAGCGTGGATCATCTTTTATTTTTTCCAACAGACTTCTACTTCCAAAATAAGCTATTAACATAAAAGAAATATCCCCAAAAATTACACCTATATCAAAGGCTATTGCTGCACGAGCACCTTTTAAAATGCTTGTTTTAATGAGCATAAAAAATACCGGCCCTATCATAAAAGCCATGAAAACACCAACAAAGAAGGCGTTTTTAAAGTCGTAGAAATCCATAGTTATAAAGTTACGGTTTTACTTATACATCATCAAAGTCTACTACAACTTTCTGCGTCGTAGGATGCGCTTGACAAGTAAGTATTAAACCTTCTTCTAACTCATCATCAGTTAAAATAGAGTTTTTGGTCATAACAGCTTTACCTTCTGTAACTTTTGCAATACAACTACTACAAACACCTCCTTGGCAAGAATAAGGAGCATCTAATTTATTTCGTAAACTTGCAGCTAAAATAGTATCTTTTTGCTTCATTGTAAAGCTAGTTTCTTCATCATCTAACACTACTTTAATTTCTGTTTCTCCTTCTTTTATTAAATCTGTATTTTCCTCAGCTGTAGAAGCTGTAAATAATTCAAAGTGAATGGCGCTTTTTGATAAACCATTTTCTTTAAGTGTTTCAGAAGCTATCTTAATCATTTCTTCTGGTCCACATAAAAAAGCTTCATCAAATACTACTTCTTTATAAAGATTCTTTACAAAGTAGTTTATGTGTCCTTTGTCAATTCTTCCAAACAATGTGTTCTCTTTACGCTCTCTACTATACACGTAATGTAAATTAAATCGATCAGGATACTCTTGTTGTAATAAATTTAAATCATTATAAAAAATAGTATCATTAATACTTTTGTTACCATAAACTAGCGTAAAGGTTGATGATGAATCTTCTAAAACGCTTTTAATCATCGATAATACAGGGGTAATACCACTACCTGCTGCAAAAGCAATATAATTTTTATTGTTTTCAGGAGTTAATATAAATTTTCCTTCAGGAACTGCTACTTCTAATTCATCTCCTTTTTTTAATTGAGTAGTTGCAAATGTTGAAAATTTCCCGTTTTCAACAGCTTTTACTGCTACTTTTAGTTGATTACTTTTCGGTGCAGCACATATAGAATAAGCTCTACGAACTTCTTCTCCTTTAATTATTGTTTTTAAAGTAATGTATTGTCCTGCTATAAATTGAAACTTGCTTTTTAAATCTGCAGGAACATTAAAAAGTATTGAAACAGCATCTTTTGTTTCTTTTATTATTTCTTCTATTGTTAATTTATAAAAAGTACTCATGTAGTCTAATTTGAACAGCAAAAATAACAAACTCAACACGAACAAAAGTTAGGGTTTTTGTAAAATGTATACCTAAGAATTTTATACATAAGAAAATTATGTATATTTGTTGCGAGTCGCAAACACAAAAAGCAACTAAAAACAAACCATTCAATATTGACACAATGGGAAATCAGAAATTATATAAAGGTTCTTTACAAACTATTATTTTGAAGTTATTAGCTCAAAATGATAAAATGTACGGGTATGAAATCACGCAAAAAGTAAAAGAACTTACCAAAGGTGAACTAAAAATTACTGAAGGTGCTTTGTATCCTGCCCTACACAAACTTGAAGCAGAAGGCTTGTTAGATGTTGAAGTTGCAAAAGTTGGTAATCGCTTACGTAAATATTATAAACTCACCGAAAGTGGTACGAAAGAAACCGCTAATCGCCTTTCAGAAATGCAGGAGTTTTTAAGTACCATGCAACAATTGGTAAACCCTAAGTTTAGTTTGGAGTAATTTTTTTAGCTATGGAATTAACAAAAGAACAAATACAAAGAGTAGAAAAATACCTTGATGTAAAAAAGGTATACTATATAGATGTTAGAGTTGAAGTATTAGATCATATTGTTTCAGAATTAGAAAACAATATATGTGAAAATACATCTTTTGAAGAAGCATTTAAGAACACTACCAAAAAGTGGAATACTATTTTAAAAGACTCTTCTAGTGTTTATATAGGTTATGCCTTTGTAAAACCAAAAATTGTAATTGATAAAATGAAAAAGTACGGGAAACCGAATATTATTAAACTATTATTCGCCTTTCTTTTAATGATATTGTTAATCAGTTTAAAGCTAGAAGTAACTACTTCATATGCACAAACTATAAACTTTTTCGCAAAGTTTTTTATCTATACTGTATCTTTTATTATTGGTTTAGGCTACATTTTAATATGGCAATCTAAACAAAAAACATCTTATCGTTTCTTGTATAAAACACAAGTACTGCCTTATGTACTTTTTCCAATAATGCTTTTTGGTGATTTTCTTACTAAAGAAGGTAACTTAGACCTCGTTAAAATGACAATGCTAGTATTCGTTGCTTTTATTATACAACTTGGTATCAAGCTTTATAAAAACCACTTTTTAGCAATAAAAAAATATGCTTGCAAATGGAACTAACAAAAGAACAAATTAAAAAAATAGACCTTTTTTTAGAAGGAATAGGAATTGAATATATCGATATCCGTTTTGAAATGGTAGATCATATTGCTACTGAAATTGAAAATACAGTTGAAGATACAAATGCTTTTTTTGAAGGTAAAGGTTTTCAAGTACCTTTTATAAAGTATATGTTGAGTAGAAAACAAGCTCTAAAAAACCGATATGAAAAACAGACAAAAAAATTACATTGGCACTATACTAAAGCTATCTTAAAAGACATTTTAAAAAAAGTCATATATCCTAAAAATGTACTCGTTATACTTTTCTTTTCTTTTATATGCTTCTTTTTTGGTCCTAAATATGTTAAAGAAACTTCTATTTTCATTTTTAGTTCATTAATGTTAAATCTTGTATATACTTCATATGTTTCCTATAATTTTACAAAGAAACATAAGCTTCTTAAAATTGTAAAAACTTACTCTTTTGTAAGCTCATTTGTTATTATTATTGCTTTAAACTTTCCTAATTTTTTAGATATTTTTTATAATGGTAATTATCAAAAAAATGCTATCTACATTTATCTAACTGCTTTTGTTTTTAATTACTTACTCTGTCAAAGTTTTCTAGAGAAAAGAGATTTTATTGAAAAAAAATATCAATATTTAATTCAATAGCTAATGGAATTAACAAAAGAACAAATACAACACATCGAAAACCGATTAATTAAAGACGGTGTAAAATACTGGGATATCCGTATTGAAATGTTAGACCATATTATTTCTGATGTAGAAAACACATTAAATAACGATACTCCTTTTAAAGAATCAGTACAAAATGCTATGGTAAAATTAGGCTGGAAAGAAAATTTTAATGGAAGTAATTTTGAAGGTATTATTCAACAAAGAACTAAAGATATAGCTAAAAAGTACAGAAACATTTTTTGGGACGATTTAAAAAAAACAATGATGAAACCTAAGAGTATCTTGTTATTTGTGTTACTATTTTTATTTCTATTTATATTCAAAGAAAATGAAATAGTGTTAAAATACACTTTATTCACATTTATAGCTTCAAATTTAATTCTCATTCTATTTTATTTTTATAAATATCAAATGTTGAGATCTGTACAACTAAACTTTGTTTTACAATTAAGTACTTTTTCTATTTCTATATTTAATTTTATAATCTTTTTCCCTAAAGTACTATTTAAATATGATGTTTTTGGGTCAGAATATTTATTCTTAGTCTTATTTTTAATTATCCCAATATCTCTTTTAGGTTTAAAATTCTTTATAAAAGAATACCAAAAAATAAATACTACCTATCAAAAGTTAATTTCTTCATGCAACTAACCGACCAACATATAGAACAATTGTACAAGTTTACACGTCAACATTTTGTTGAGCATTATGATGTGCAAACTGAGTTAGTAGATCACCTAGCCAATGATATCGAACAAATTTGGGAAGAAAATCCAACACTCACATTTGAGCAAGCTCGCGATAAATCGTTCAAAAAATTTGGTGTTTTTGGATTTATGAATGTCGTTGAAGAAAAACAAAAACAACTTGGTAAAAAATACCGAAAGGTTTTGTGGAAATATGTAAAAGAATGGTTCAGACTTCCCAAGATTATACTTACTGTTAGTATTTTCTTGTTTTATTACTACTGCTTACAGTTTAAACTCGGAATCTACCTATTAGGAGCCTCTGTAATATGTTTAGCAATTGTAGATTTATATAAAATTACAAGACTTAAAAAAGAGTTTAATAAACGCTTAAAAGAAAATGGGAAAAAGTGGTTGTTAGAAGATTTTATCTACAATGTGGCTAGCTTTGGTGGAATAATCGTAACTTCAAATATTCCTAATTTCTTAACCAACACCGTTCGTGAAATACCTTCGGCTCTTTTAGCTGTATTTATAGCTGCTGTTATAACTATTACAATAATTTACTCGTATGTAACAATTGTTGTTATCCCTAAAAAGTCCGAAGAATTACTCGAAGAATATTACCCAGAATATAAATTAGCAAGCTAATACTATGCAACTAACCGACCAACATATAGAACAATTGTACAAGTTTACACGTCAACATTTTGTTGAGCATTATGATGTGCAAACAGAGTTAGTAGATCATCTAGCTAACGATATTGAACAAATTTGGGAAGAAAATCCAACGCTCACATTTGAGCAAGCTCGCGATAAATCGTTCAAAAAATTTGGTGTTTTTGGATTTATGAATGTTGTTGAAGAAAAACAAAAGCAAATGAATAAAAAGTACTTTATGATTATTTTAGGTTTTGTAAAACAGTGGTTTTCTATTCCTAAAATAATATTAACTTTTGCTTTATTTTACTGTTTTTACTTTTTATTACAATTTTCTTTTGCTCAAAATTTATTTAACGGATTTTTCTTTACAGTTATTATAATTGAGTTTTTTGTACTTTTCAAAAAAAGGGAAAAGTTAGATAGAAAGTTCAAGAAAACTGGAAAAAAATGGATGTTAGAGGATATTATAGAAACTCAAAGTCATGGAAATGTTGTGTTTCTATTATTTTATCTTTTCCAATTTCTAACTCCTAGTTCATATGAAAATCTAAGTATATTTACTTCTGTAATTATAGCGTTTGCTGCTACACTAACAATTATTATTGGCTACATAAGTTTAATAATCATCCCAAAAAAAGCTGAAGAACTTCTCGAAGCACAGTATCCTGAATATAAATTTGCGAACAATTAAAACTCTAAAAATCCAATTATCTAATAGTCCAACAATCTAAACTACTTTTTCCCTTCAACCACAATAACAATCTCGCCTTTGGCAGGTTTTTCAGTATAATATGCTAACACTTCTTTTACACTTCCTCGCTTGGTTTCTTCAAACAATTTTGTCAATTCTCTAGAAACAGATAACTGTCTGTCTTCACCAAAATACTCAGCAAAATTTGCTAAGGTTTTTAATAATTTATGCGGACTCTCATAAAAAATCATGGTACGTGTTTCTTCAGCTAAGAACTGTAAACGTGTTTGACGTCCTTTTTTTACAGGCAAAAAACCTTCAAAAACAAATTTATCATTTGGTAAACCAGAATTTACTAACGCAGGCACAAAAGCAGTCGCTCCAGGTAAACATTCCACCTCTATATTGTTTTGTACACAAGCTCTAGTCAGTAAAAAACCAGGATCAGAAATTGCAGGAGTTCCTGCATCTGAAATCAAAGCAAAAGTTTCACCACTTTGCAAACGTTTTACAATGGTTTCAACCGTTTTATGTTCATTGTGCATGTGGTGCGATTGCATGGGCGTAGCAATATCAAAATGCTTTAACAGTTTTCCACTCGTACGCGTATCTTCTGCTAAAATATAATCTACTTCTTTTAAGACTTTTAACGCTCTCAGCGTAATATCTTCTAAATTCCCAATCGGTGTAGGCACCAAGTACAATTTGCTCATACAACAAAACTACAAAGTTTTTAGTCTAAAAAGTTAGGAATCTATACCTTTTTGTACTTTTGCTATATGTCGAACGACCTTTTGAAAAACATTCAAATTCCTGCTGATTTACGTAAGCTAACATCAGACGAATTACCACAACTTGCCAAAGAATTGCGCGAGTTTATTATTGATGTAATCGCTACTAAAGAAGGACATTTAGGTGCAAGTTTAGGTGTGGTAGAGTTAACCATTGCGCTTCATTATTTGTTTGATACTCCTAACGATTTATTGGTTTGGGATGTTGGGCATCAGGCTTACGGACATAAAATTTTAACAGGAAGAAAAGACGTTTTTCATACCAATCGTCAGCTTGATGGAATTTCTGGTTTCCCAAAACGTTCTGAAAGTGAATACGACACCTTTGGTGTTGGGCACTCTTCTACCGCTATTTCAGCAGCTTTAGGAATGGCAATTGCTTCAAAACTGCAAGGGATTCACAAACATCACATTGCGGTAATTGGTGATGCTTCTATCGCAAGCGGAATGGCTTTTGAAGCGTTGAATCATGCAGGAGACACCAATGCTAATTTGTTAGTTATTCTGAATGATAACGCTATTGGTATTGATCCATCTGTCGGTGCATTAAAGGATTATTTAACTAAGATTAAATCACCTCGATTAGAAGTTGAGCAACACAATATTTTTGAAGCCTTAAATTTTGACTATTCAGGTCCTATTGACGGACATAATTTTGAAGAATTACTCTCTGAATTAGAACGTCTAAAAAATATTCAAGGTCCGAAGTTTTTGCATGTAATTACTACTAAAGGAAAAGGATTACGACAAGCAGAACAAGATCAAGTAAAATACCATGCTCCTGGAAAGTTTGATAAAATTTCTGGAGACGTTTTACCTAAAGAAGCAAGTAAATACACCAAGTTTCAAGATGTTTTTGGTAAAACCATTGTTGAATTAGCACAGCAAAACGAAAAAATTGTAGGAATTACTCCTGCTATGTTAACAGGAAGCTCCTTAAAATTTATGTTAGAAGCTTTTCCTGACCGAACTTTTGATGTTGGTATTGCTGAACAACATGCAGTAACCTTAGCTGCTGGTATGGCTACTCAAGGGTTAATTCCTTTTTGTAACATTTATTCTACTTTTTTACAACGTGCTTACGACCAAGTAATTCATGATGTAGCTTTACAAAACTTACCTGTAATTTTCTGCTTGGACAGAGCTGGATTGGTTGGTGAAGATGGAGCAACACATCACGGAGTTTTTGATTTAGCCTACTTACGTTGCATTCCGAATTTGATTGTTTTTGCTCCTCGAAACGAAATTGAGTTACGTAATATGATGTTTACCGCTCAACAAGGATTGAAACATCCGATTGCAATTCGTTACCCGAGAGGAAAAGGAAAATTAGAACAATGGCAACTTCCTTTTGAAAATATTGAAATTGGAAAAGGAGTTTGTTTAAAAGAAGGAAATCAAATAGCGGTGTTGTCTATTGGAACAATAGCTGATAATGTCTCAGAAGCGATAAATCAGCTCGAAAACAAAGAAGCTATTGCACATTACGACCTTCGTTTTGTGAAACCATTAGACATCGAACTTTTAGATGAAGTTTTCAATAAATTTGATACGATTATTACTATTGAAGATGGCACCGTTAAAGGCGGATTTGGAAGTACTGTATTAGATTATGCTTCGGAAGTAAATTATCAAGGAAATATTAAACTGCTAGGAGTTCCTGATGCGTTTATCCATCACGGTACTGTTCAGCAATTACAAGAAATTTGTGAGATAGATCCAGAATCCATCAAAAAAACAATTCAAAATCTAATATAAAAGAAAAGCGAACCAAATTGGTTCGCTTTTTTATGATAACTCTCAAAATATTTTGAGGAATTCTCTTTTCTTAGTTATTTAAAGCTTCTGCTCCACCAACAATCTCTAAGATCTCGTTTGTAATTGCAGCTTGACGTGCTTTGTTGTATGTTAATAATAACTCATCACGTAATTCCGTAGCATTATCAGTTGCTTTGTGCATTGCAGTCATACGAGCACCGTGTTCGGCAGCAAATGAATCACGAATTGCTTTGTATAATTGCGTTTTTAATGACTTAGGAATTAACTCTAAAATAATTTCTTCTTTTGAAGGTTCAAAAATGTAGTCTGAATTAGCATTTGATTCTCCTTCTACAGGTTGAATTGGTAAGAATTGCTCTACCTGTGGTATTTGAGTCGCTGCGTTTTTAAATCTGTTGTAAATAATCTCTATTTTATCATAAGAACCATCTACAAATAAATTCATTAACTGTTCAGCAACTTCAGCAACATTATCAAAAGTTAATTCATCAAAAATATCATTTCTATTTTCAATAACTGTATACTCTTTTGATAAAATATCATTTCCTTTTTTACCAATAGTTAATAAATCAACAGCAGCATTATTATATTTTTCGTTGATTGTTTTAACTGTTTCTTTGATTATAGATGAGTTAAAACCACCACATAAACCTCTGTTAGAAGTTACAGTAACTAACAATACCTTATTTACTTCTCTTTCTGTTGAATATACTCCACCTGCATTGCTATCTAATGTAGCGCTTAAGCTTTGTAATAATTCGGTAAGCTTAGATGAATACGGACGCATTGCTGTAATTGCATCTTGAGCCTTTTTCAACTTTGCAGCCGATACCATTTTCATGGCAGAGGTAATCTGCATTGTTGATTTAATCGAAGTAATTCTGTTACGTATTTCTTTTAAGTTTGCCATACTTTGTAGTATTTAGTATTGAGCACTGAGTATTGAGAAGTTTCATCTCAATACTCAATACTAAAGTCTTTTTATTAAGCTGAAAATTTAGCTGAAATTTCTTTTGCAGCGTCTCTTAAAGTATCAATTACTTCATCAGTTAATTTCCCTGCTTTTAAAGTATCTAAAGTATCTCTATGCTTCGCATTTAAGTACTCTAAATAATCTTTTTCAAATTCTTTTACCTTGTTTACAGGCACATCTTTTAACAAGTTCTTAGAACCTGCATAAATAATAGCTACCTGATCTTCTACAGTATAAGGATCGTTTTGAGCTTGCTTTAAGATCTCTACGTTACGCTTACCCTTTTCAATTACATTTAAAGTTGCTGCATCTAAATCAGAACCAAACTTAGCGAATGCTTCTAATTCACGGTACTGAGCTTGATCTAACTTTAATGTACCAGATACCTTTTTCATTGATTTGATCTGAGCAGAACCTCCTACACGTGATACAGAGATACCTACGTTAATTGCTGGACGAACCCCTGAGTTGAATAAATCAGACTCTAAGAATATCTGACCATCAGTAATCGAAATTACGTTTGTAGGAATATATGCAGAAACGTCTCCAGCTTGAGTTTCAATAATTGGTAATGCTGTTAAAGATCCTCCACCTTTTACTTTACCTTTTAATGATTCTGGTAAGTCGTTCATTTCAGCAGCAATAGCATCGTCATTAATAACTTTTGCAGCACGCTCTAATAATCTTGAGTGTAAGTAGAATACATCCCCTGGGTAAGCCTCACGTCCTGGTGGTCTTCTTAATAATAAAGATACCTCACGGTAAGCTACTGCTTGTTTAGATAAATCATCATAAACAATTAAAGCTGGTCTACCAGTATCACGGAAATATTCTCCAATTGCAGCTCCTGCGAATGGTGCATATACCTGCATTGGTGCAGGATCAGATGCATTTGCAGCAACGATAGTTGTATATGCTAACGCTCCTTTTTCTTCTAACATGTTAGCAATAGCTGCTACTGTTGAAGCTTTTTGACCGATAGCTACGTAGATACAGTACACTGGTTGTCCTGCATCATAAAATTCTTTTTGATTTAAGATAGTGTCAATAGCAACAGTTGATTTACCTGTTTGACGGTCTCCAATGATTAACTCACGTTGACCACGACCTACTGGAATCATTGCATCGATAGATTTGATACCTGTTTGCATTGGCTCAGTTACAGGCTCACGGAAAATAACCCCTGGTGCTTTACGCTCTAAAGGCATTTCGAAAGTTTCACCTTCGATTGGTCCTTTACCATCGATTGGTTGCCCTAAAGTGTTAACAACACGTCCTACAATTCCTTCTCCAGCTTTTAAAGAAGCAATTCTTTCTGTACGTTTTACAGTAGATCCTTCTCTTACTGAAGTAGAAGCTCCTAATAATACAACACCTGCATTATCTTCTTCTAAGTTTAATACGATACCTTCTAATCCGTTATCGAATTCTACTAATTCTCCGTATTGTACGTTAGATAATCCATAAACACGTGCAATACCATCACCTACTTGTAATACTGTCCCTACTTCGTTTAATGAAGCCTTAGACTCAAAATTTGTTAATTGTTCCTTTAAAATTGCTGATACTTCAGCTGGTTTAATTGCTGCCATCTTATTTCTTTTGATGTATAATTAAATTTTTGGAATGTAATGACCGTTGTCAAACTCTCTCCTTAACTCATTGAATTGGCTAGAGATGCTTGCATCGTACTGCACATCTCCAACTCTTAAGATAAATCCTCCTAAAATATCAGGATTTACTATATTCTCAATACTTGCATTGTTTCCTGTAAGGGCTACAATTTTAGCTTGTATTTTATCTTCTAACTCTTTTGTTAAAGCTACTGCTGTAGTAACTCTAGCAACTTTCATGTTTTTGTAGTGATCATATATAACGCCATATTGCTTAGCAATAGGTTCTAACATCACCATACGCTTATTTTCCTCTAATAAGTTAAATAACCCTTTTACGATGTTATCTACTTTATCACCAAAAAGTGCATTTAAAACTTTACTTTTATCTGCAGCTTTGATTACAGGACTTTTAAGCATAACATCTAAATCAGCGCTTTCAGCAATTGTATCAACGATTAACTTCATGTTACCGTTTACTAAAGTTTCATTTCCTGATTCTTTAGCTAAGTTTAAAATTGCTTTTGCGTAACGTAATGCTGCTCTTGATTCTTTCATCTACTGATTAGTTTAAAGTAACCTCTTCTAACATTCCTTCAACAAGCTTTAACTGATCGTCTTGTGAAGCTAATTCTTTTCTTACTACTTTTTGAGCGATTTCAATAGATAAGTTACCTACTGTTTTCTTTAACTCAGCAATAGCTGCTTGTTGTTCTTGTTTTATTGTAGCTTTTGCATTATCAATCATTGCAGTAGTTTGCTCTTCTGCTTCTTGTTTAGCATCTGCTATAATTTTATCTTTAATCTCACGAGCTTCTTTCATCATTGCATCTCTCTCTGCTCTTGCTTCTTTTAATAAACGCTCATTATCAGCTTGTAAATTTTGCATTTCCTTACGAGCGTTTTCTGCAGCATCTAAAGCTCCTTGAATTCCTTCTTCACGCTCATTTAACGCATTCAAAATAGGCTTCCATGCAAACTTTGCCATTATAAAGATTAACAAACATAAGATTACAAGTTGCATAAGAAACAACCCTATTGAAAAGTCATTAAATATTCCCATTATTATTTATTTTTTCGTGTTTTTGTTTAATTGTGTAAACAATTCCTGCAACCAACCGTTACAGGAATTTGTTTTTTTGTTTTGTTGCTTATCCTAAAAGTAAAGCACCGAATGCTAAACCTTCTAATAATGCTCCAATAATAATCATTGCAGTTTGGATTTTACCAGCTGCTTCTGGTTGACGAGCAATAGCTTCCATTGCACTACTACCGATTTTTCCTAATCCTAATCCTGCTCCGATTACGATTAATCCTGCTCCAACTAAATTAAGTGTCATAATAATTGATTTATATATAATTAAACAAATTTTTGATTCTAGTTCTTAATGATGATCATGCTCTTCTACAGCCATACCAATGAATAACGATGATAACATAGTAAAGATATAAGCTTGTAAAAAGGCTACTAATAATTCTATAATAGTTAAGAATAAAGTTAGGAAGAAAGAGATTCCTGTAGCTCCTGCTGTTCCAAACTTTGCTTTTAATAAAATCATCAATGCTGCGATACCCATTACTACAGAGTGACCTGCGGTGATGTTCGCAAATAAACGCACAAATAAAGAGAATGGTTTAGTTAACATACCTAACACCTCGATTGGCGCTAATACTATTTTCATTAATACTGGCACACCTGGCATCCAGAAAATATGTTTCCAATAATCTTTATTTCCGCTAAATTGTACAATAAAGAATGTGAATAAAGCTAAACAAACTGTTACTGCTATTTGACCTGTTACGTTAAACCCTAACGGAGTTAATCCTAATAAGTTTAAGAACCAAATAAAGAAGAATACGGTTAATAAGAACCCCATAAATCTACGGTAATGTTTCTCTCCGATATTTGGACGTGCAATTTCGTCTCTTACATATAATACTAAAGGCTCTAATATACGTGCTGCACCTGTTGGGATTGGTCCTTTCTTGTACCCTGAAGCTAAACTTCTAAATCCGAAGAACATTAACAACCCTGCGAATAACATACCAAAAACACTTTTAGTAATAGATAAATCTAACACTTTTTGTGCATTTGTAGCGTGATGTTCTTCATCAAAAGCAACTGCTTCTTCACCTGCATTTAACTCATATATTTTACTGTGAATTTTCGTTAACTTAACTCCATCTTTTTCTACGATAACAGCACCGTCATCATTGTGATGAAATTCTGAAGACATAAAAACTCTTAATCCTTCGGTTGTCCAAACAATTACTGGTAACGGAAACCCAATGTGTTTACGCTCTCCTGCATCATTAGTATATGAAAACAAGCTAAAATCGTGAGAGTCTGCTAAGTGATGCTTAATGTAAGCATCTATTGATTCTTTAGTGTTAATTCTTCCATCATCATTAGAAGTTGTATCGCCTCCTCCTGCAAATGCAGTTAACGATGAAAACACAAGTGTCAAAAGTGTTAAAAACTTGATAGTTTTGTTTGCTACCATCATACCTTTACTAAATATAGATTTTGGGTCTGTAAATTTCGCTGCAAAGGTACACATTTAATTAAAACTACAAACCCTTTTTTTGCTTAGTTTTAAAGAAGCCTACGTCGTACCTTAAACAGCTCAGTTATTTAGCGTTAAGTATTTTTGAAAGCGCTGCTGTTTCAATAGCTAAAAATACCATAATAGGAACTAATAAGGTTGCTTTTTCTGGGTTTGTTAACCCTACCTCTGAAAAAATACTTTTTTGAAATAAAAGAATAAAGACTCCGAATTTTACCATTAGCATCCCTAGATACAAATAACCTGTTTCATTGGGTAAATATCCTAACACCCATTCTATTAAAGCATAAATTAAAATGGTTGCTATTACATTAAAACAATACACTTGTAACACCGAAAAAGAAAGTGTTACCCCTGCATTAGAAAGTAAAAAGCTGTTTAAAAAAAAGCCTCCTATCCCTAAAGTTAGTATGATAGAAGAAAATACTAAAATTCGTTTACCCATTATTACCGGTTATCTTAATTACTTGGCGTATTACAGAATATATGGCACCAAAAACCGCTGCAAGTGTACAAATTTTCGTGTAAAGTTCACTATCGTTCGGATATTTTTGGTCTAACCATTCACCCAGCAAACTTCCTAAGTAAATGGTTAAGCCCATTTGAATCGCGATTCCTGTAAATCGTATGTATTTATTAAGCGGATTTTTCTTTGAGTCCTTGCTCATTTTTGTTCAATTCTTTTACCGCTCCTTTCATGGCACATGTTGCGTTAAACTCTGCTCCTGGCTCTACAGAAAGCTTTCCTATAACAACATCTCCATTAATGTTTGCTGTTGATTTTACGGTAAGCACGTTTGAAACTAATAATTCACCTGAAAATTTTCCTTCAATATCAGCATCAGTACATTCTACTTTTCCTTTAATAAGACCTGAACCTCCAATAATTACTCTACCATTGGTAACTATGGTTCCTTCTAAAGTACCGTCAATTCTAAAATCTCCTTCTGAAATGATTTCTCCAGTAATTTTAGTGTTTTGTCCTATGATATTTCTTTCTGCAACTTTGTTTTCTCCGGATTTTTTATTCTCTTTACCAAACATATTAGGGGAATTTAAGGGATTTATGTTTTATTTAATTGTTCTATGATTTCTTTTGCTTTTTTACCTTCTTCGGTAGTTGCATAACTAACCGCAACAAACTCTAACTCTTTTTTATAGGTTTCTTTATCTTGATATTTACCTATCGCTAGGGCTTTTAAGAGTGCGAATTTAGGAATTAAATTTGAATTTTGTAGTGAAGGAGAAAAATTATCTATCTCATTAACAGCTTCTTCAAATTTATTTTCTTTATACAAATAGTAAACTTCTTTATACTTGTTTAAAATTTCATCTTCTTTTTTCTCCGCTACTAACTTTACGTCAGGGTTTTTAATTATTTGAGCAAACGTTGTTTCAGGATACTTTTGTAAAATGACATTTTTATACTCATTAGATTTTGCTATATCTCCTTTTTCTTTATAAACTTGAAATAAATGATAGCTTATTGGTAATTCTAACTTATCATCTGTACTTACTTCTCTTAATCGTTCTAAATTCTTAATAGCCAGCGTATGGTTTATAAACTGCTCTTTGTAAATCAACCCTAATTGATACAATGCATCATTACGCTCCAAAACTAAATTTGTAATTACTTGTTCGTCGGTTGGAATCGCATCTAGATAGGTTGAAAGCTCATATCTTGGATTAACTTTTGTTCCTTCTGCATTTGCTGATGTGTTCTCGACAGTATTTATTGACTTATCTGACAATCTCCAGTCATCTTCCAAAGGACGTGTTCCCCATACTTTTTGAAACTCTGCTCTTCCAAAGTTAAGAGCTTGTGTGTTATAAAAATACCATTTTCCTTTATTTGTTGCACTATTTATTGAAGCCCCACCTCCAAAACTATTTCCGAAGTTTTGTGCATTTAGCAACTGTTGTTGTTTTTCTTCGTCTTCTTTTTTAATTTTTTCAATATAGCTTTCAAAAAAAGAAGTTCTTTCATCAGAAGTCATAGCTACTAATTGAAGAATACTATCGTTGTTCTTCACTGTCTCTTCGTACTTTCTTAAAGTAGTAAGTCCTTTATTTTTTCTTCGGATTTTTCGAATCCTTTTTTCTTGATCAAATTCTTTAGAAACCACCTGCATTACACTATCGTAATACGAACCTGCTAGTAGATAATCTTCTTTTTCAAAAGCCATATCTGCCAAACGTTCGTAGGCATAGGTTTTTTGATAGTTATTATTATGCTTTGCTTGTAGTGATTTTTTATAGTACTCAACTGCTTTTTCAGAGTTATTTCTTCCTTCTTCTAAAACTCCTGCTTGATAATACAGAGCGTTTAAAAACTTACGATTATCTGTATTCTTTATGAGTTTTTTCATTCTTGCCAACACTACAATAGAAGCTGAATCGTTTGGAGTGTTTTTAGCATATTCTATTTCTGCTCTAATACGAAACCTATCTGGTGCTTTTCTACTTTCTGCTAGTTTTTTAAACACCATTCGAGCGGAATCTTTTCTATCTAATTCACTATACACTTGACCTAAAACAAACATATTTCGAGCTGTTTGCTCTTTGTTGTAATTTGTAGCAGTGGCTAATTTTAAATAATCTACTACTTTTTGAATCGTATCTGTTTGCTCATACGCCATTGCCATAGCTGTATAGGCTTGCTCTTTAGTCGATTTACCTATCTTTTCCGTTTCATCTAAAACATCTAATAATAATCGTAATGTTTGTATCGCTCTTTTTTCATTACCTAAACGAATGTTTGCCTTAGCTCTCCAAATTCTGGTTTCGTAGTTTAAGTTTGCTTTAGGGTAGTTAACTATAACGTAGTTAAACGCCTCTAACGCTGGAATAAATCGTTGTGTGTAGTATCTTGACTTTCCTAAAAGAAGATAAGCATCATCTATTTGACTATTTTTTTCGTACCCATTAATATTCATCGAATGGGTTTGAATTGCTTTTACAGCTTTTTCTTCTGCTTTTTCAAAAGGAGTAAGGTTTTTATTCTCTTCGTCTTCTTGTCCAGTATTAAAGCCTGTACCTGGAGTTAGTACTTTAGCATCTATTGTACTCTCATCAAACGTAATAGGTTCAATTTGTAAACGTTTCCAAAAGTTATCTTCATGTTTTTCTTGAATTTCTTCAAGACCTTTTAAATACGCTTGTTCTCCATTAAAAAGCACATTGTATTTGGTGGTAACAGCATGGTAACTTCTATTTAAAAAAGCATCCTTTTTAACACTACACGAATACACGATAGCTACTAAAACATTGAATACTATTATCTTGCCCCCTTTTTTCATAAAATAAAGCTTTTACTGTACAACAACGTTATAATTGTCTTTTTTGTACGTAAAAAGGTAAAAATAATAATTATAAGGTGATTTTAACCCTATTTTAAATAGAAAAATAGCTTTCTAACTCTTGTAATGTTTCTTGTGATGTGTGAATGTCTTTTACTAAGTTTCCTTTATCTAAAACTACTATACGCTCGCAAACTTCGGTAACATGACTTAAATCGTGGCTAGAAATTAACACGGTTACTTCGTTGTTTTCAGTTAACTTTTTAATTAGCTTTTTTAACCTGATTTGAGTGGTTGGATCTAAATTTGCAAAAGGTTCATCTAAAATTACCACTTGAGGATTCCCCATCATTGCAGCAACAATCCCTACTTTTTTCTGGTTTCCTTTGCTTAAGCTTCGTAAGTATTTTTTCTTCCCTAAGATTTCACCATTAAAAAATTCTTCAAACTGAGTTAAGAAATCTTGTATATCGGCTTTGTTCATTCCGCGTAAATTTCCTACAAAATCAAAATATTCTTCAGGAGTTAAATAACCTATTAAAAAAGATTCATCAATAAATGATCCTGTAAAGGTTTTCCAATCTTCACTTTTATTCACGACTACTTGATTATTTACAATTTCTCCAGTCGTAGGTCGAATCAAATCTAACAACAAGTTAAACAACGTAGTTTTTCCTGCTCCGTTATTTCCTACCAATCCGAAAGATTGTCCGCTAGGAATTTCTATATTTTCAAGGTTTAAAACTTGTGCTGTTCCGTAGGTTTTTGAAATATTTTGTATTGAAATCATTTTAGTTCTTTTAAGGTTGGTTATGATTTTTGGCTAAATGCGTGTATTGCAGCATATTTATTTTTAATGTATCTCTTTTCTATCCTATTCATAAAGTAATTTTTAAACACTAAGGCAATTGCTCCTGTTATAGCAATTGCTAAAACACCAGAATTGAATCCTACAAACTTGTTAAAAATCCAAAATAAGAACATTGGAACCCCCATAATAGGAATGATAATTAAAAACTGTGTTGCACTAGTTCCTTGGTAGTTTGAAAATCCACTTTTATTTAAGTCGATTCGTTTTTTATTGAACGCGCCTGCAAATAGTAAAAACAATGAGTTAAATCCAATATTAAAAATAGCTCCAGCAGTAATCATTAAAAAGATGTCTAATCCATAAAAATATAAATATGGAATGCTTAAAAGATATAACCCTGCCGATACTACAACCATTAAGTACCATTTACTTTCTAAAAACTTTCGATAACGAATATTTTGACTCATAAGCATCTTATAGTATTCACTATCCCAAGCAGGAATAAATTGACCATAATTAAGTGTAAAACCTCCGGTAATAAATATTGCTGCAAAGACTAAAAAAGCAGGCATTTTTTCTCGATAGGCGTCTTGTCCAAAGAAAATAGTTCCGTAAAAAAGAAACAAAAAAGACATAAAAAATACTGTTTTAGTACGTTTGTTTCTCCAGATTTGTCGGATGTCGTTTTTTATAAATGGCGCTACATCTCCTAACCTATCAATAAAAGATAGGTCTGTAGTACTAGCTACTTCTTCTTTACTTTTAATCGCGTCATCTAAATATACTTTACTTCGTAAGAATTTAAAATTCAAATAATACAATCCTGCAAGCAAAAGCATTCCTAAAAGAGCAACTATTGGATTATTATATACTGATTGAAAAACTGGTGCAAAAAACTCAGTAATGTTGAATATTTCATATTTGTTTACCAAAAACAATAGTGCTAAAACAGCAACCATTATTCCTAGTGCATAGTTATTTTTGTTAATTAAAAAATTAAGGTAGTTAGCGCTTAATACTAGTGAAATCATTAAAAACAACCATCCTAAAACTCCTATAGGGTCATATCCTTGCCCTATTAATACTATTGAAAAAGGAACATAGAAAAACAACGGCATGAAGTTGAAAAACGAAAAGGCTGATTTGCCTAATACAAAATGTACTAACTTTTCCTTTCTTATGGGTAACCCAAGAAATGGTTTAATATTCAACACAGGAAGTTTTTGCATTAAATAGCGAAAAATTAAATCGGCAACTAACAAGAAAATGATAATTCCATTTACAAAAAACAAAGGATCTGTATTTGGGTATTCTTTTTTAATAAAGAAATAACCTCCCAAGCCTATCATTAAAAAAGACGCTAACATGTACAAGGCAAAAAAACCCATGATAATTTTTAGTGCAATACTTTTCCCAAAATAAGAGGAGCGAAAAAATTGTTTCCACTCAAGTTTTAAAAAATGTGTAATCATTTGGTTACTAATTTGGTTGATTGTTTTATAAGTCTATCTCTACTTAATTTTGTTACATAAAAAAAGCATCAATTTAAAATTGATGCTTTTTTTTATTTGTTATACCGTAAAAAATTATTTTATTTTTAACGACTTTCCGATTGCTTCTAGTTCAAAAATAAAGTCTCTTTTATTTACAGAAGGCGCGTAAGTAAATCCTTCAAAAACAACTACTCGATTGTGTTCTTTATCTACTATGGTGTAGTTAATAAAAGGCCCTGCCATAAAATCATTTTTCACTTCCCACTTACCTCTAGTTTCATAGGCTTTTTTCCCATCTATTTCTGCATCGTACGTAAACGGTGTATATGCTTGTTCGGTAATCATATACATTCCTTCTTTACTTCCTGGTATATATTTTTCACCAATAACGTCTCTCATATTGGTGATATTATCTGCAACTTTAGCTTCGTCTTCCAGCGGATAACTGTATACTAATATATTATTCGATCCGTCTCCTCTAGCAATTCCACTTTTTAAATGTTGACGTAACCATAAAAATTCACCTGTATCTTCAACTAAATTATACCTTTCAGGAATAGTAATTGTAACTCCTAAATCTTTGATTGTTTTAAATTTACTTTCATCTAGTTTTTCTTTTTTAAAGATTCTCTGAATAAATTTAACATCTTCATCTTTAAATAACTCTATAATTTCGTCTCCTCTATTGCGAATTAAATTCACAATACCTTCTTTACCTTTAGCAGTGGCATAAATTAATATTTGAGGTTGAGCATATTTATTTCTTTCAACTGATATTTTTTCTTTTTCTCCTTCCCTAACTATTAAAACAGCCTTTGCATTCCTTATAAAACCTTTATAACCTACAGGGTCTATTTGGCTAACCGATAGTAATGTTTCTGGTTGGGGTAAACCAACTTGGTGTTCTCCAAAAACAGTACGGATTTCATCTCCAATTTTTCCTTCCCAATCAGCTCCTTTTATGACCACCAAAATTTTATTGGTGTTACCTGTTGATGTAGGTAAAACATAATTGTCTTTTCCTCCTTCTGTTTTACAGGATACCAATATAAAAATCAATATAAAAAAGGTTAATAGTTTATTCATAGTTAGTAGCATTTAAATAATTGAGTTTAACTTTTAAAAATTTTAAGCTTCATTCCTGGCTTTAAACTTTTAGCACTCCAAATATTGTTCCATTTTTTTATTTCTTCAATAGAAACTGCAGGATATTTTTTAGATATAGTCCATAAAGAGTCTCCAGCTTTAACAACATATACTTCATGCTTTCCTTTTGGTGTTTCTATTTTCTTTTTTGAAATCTTTTTTGGAACAGCCATTCTCTTAGGGTAAATACTTAATCGTTGTCCTATTTTTAAATGATGTGTTCGTAAGCCATTCCATCTTTTAATATCGCTAACTCTTACACCAAATTTATTAGCTATTTTCCCTAAATAGTCTCCACTTCGAACTCTGTAGCGAATACGTTTATCCATTTCGAAGTACTTTGGCAAAGGCTTTTCTCTTTTTGCATCATCTTCGTTAGCCAACGCATAAATTTCTTCTTCCTTTTCTAAAAACTCAATCATATCCCTTCTGGGTAATCGAACTGCATAGTTTTTTTCTTTTACATACGGAATAATATCTAATTTATAAGACGGATTTAAGAATGCTAACAAGTCTGAGTTAATACCAGTTTTCTCAGAAATTTGATCAAAACTAATGGTTCTTTTTATACGAATCGTGTCTGTTTCAAAATTGAATATTTTTGGTGCTTCAGGATAAATGTGGTGTTTTTCTGCATATTCAAAAATGTACATCGTTGCATAAAATGCTGGTACATACCCTGCTGTTTCACGAGGTAAAAATGGACGAATATTCCAGTAATTTTTATATCCTCCTGAGCGTTTTATTGCCTTTGACACATTTCCTGGTCCTGAGTTATATGCTGCTAAGGCTAAATCCCAATCTCCAAAAATTTTATATAATTGACTTAAGTATTGACATGCTGCAATGGTAGATTTTACAGGGTCTTGGCGTTCATCTACATACGAATTTACTTTTAAATCAAACTGAACTCCAGTACCGTACATAAACTGCCATAAACCGGTAGCTCCTACCCAAGAACGGGCATCTGGACGAAGCGCAGATTCAACAATTGCCAAATACTTCATTTCTAACGGAATGTCGTACTGATCTAAGTATTGCTCAAACATTGGAAAGTAATACTGAGCACGCGCCATTAATGCTGGATAGTATCTTTTTCGATATTTTAAATAACTATTAATTACTTTTTCTAACGCAGGGTTATATTCCAAATGAAAAGGAGTTCTTACATTTAAGTCGTGTAATCTTTTCTTTAATAAATCAGTTGTAAGAATTGTGGTTGTGTTACCTAAAATATCTTTATCATTAATTACGTATTGAAGACTATCAAACAGCGATGAGTTAAACTTTTCTTCTATCAATAAGCTATCTATCATTTTTAAATCCTTTGTAGAGAGTAGTTCTTGATAATTTACTGAATCTTTCACTATAAGTTCAACATCAATACTGTCTTTAGCTACCAAAAGGCTATCGTTTGGTTGCTGTGCAATTACTGAAGTTGTAATAAGTAGTATTAATAGTAATTTTTTCATATTGGTTTTTTTATAAATCTAATTCAACAGCAATAGGGCAATGGTCTGAATGTTTTGCTTCTGGTAAAATATACGCTCTTGAAATTTTATCTTTTAATGGTTCGGTTACCATGTTGTAATCAATACGCCAACCTTTGTTATTTGCTCTTGCATTTGCTCGGTAGCTCCACCAAGAGTATTCTTGTTTTTCTGGATGTAAATGGCGGAAACTATCAATAAACCCGCTATTAATAAACTTACCTAGCCACTCACGTTCTTCTGGTAAAAAACCAGATACTCCTTTCATTTTTGGGTTGTGAATATCTATTTCTTCATGACAGATATTGTAATCTCCACAAATAACTAAGTTAGGAATTTCTTTTCTTAACTCAGTAGCGTAGGTTAAGATTTCATCCATGTAGTTGAATTTATAGTCTAGTCGAGCACTGTTAGTTCCTGAAGGTAAATACATACTCATTACAGAGACCTCATCAAAATCTACACGAAGGTTTCTTCCTTCAAAATCCATTGATTCGATTCCAGTTCCGTACTCTACATGATTTGGTTCTTCTTTACAAAAAATTGCTACTGATGAATACCCTTTTTTCTCTGCTGAAAACCAATAATGATATGGATATCCTGCATTTTCAAACTCGGTTACATCTAATTGTTCTTTATGAGCTTTTGTTTCTTGAATACAAATTACATCAGGATTTGCTGCTTGTAACCAATCGATAAATCCTTTTTTTAATGCCGCACGTATTCCGTTTACGTTGTATGAGATTATTTTCATCTACTTTTTAAAATACAAAAACGTAAAGCACAGTGCTTTACGTCTTTTTTTAATCCTATAATTTTGTTAAATATCCATTTCTGGAATATCACCTTCGACTACTAAAGTACCTTCTGTAGCTGCTTGAATTTCTTCTACAGATACTCCTGGTGCTCTTTCTAATAAGTGAAATTTATTATCTTTAATTTCCAATACTGCTAGGTTTGTCACAATTTTTGTTACACAACCTACACCTGTTAATGGTAAGGAACATTTTTTAAGTAACTTCGATTCTCCTCTTTTATTAGTATGCATCATTGCTACAATAATGTTGTCGGCAGAAGCAACTAAATCCATTGCTCCTCCCATACCTTTCACCATTTTTCCTGGTATTTTCCAGTTTGCTATATCTCCATTTTCAGCTACTTCCATAGCTCCTAAAATAGTTAAGTGAACATGTTTTCCACGAATCATAGAAAAGCTAGTAGCAGAATCAAAAAAACTAGCTCCTGGCATAGTAGTAATGGTTTGTTTTCCTGCATTGATGATATCAGCATCTTCTTCTCCTTCAAAAGGAAAAGGTCCCATACCTAATACGCCATTTTCTGATTGAAATTCTACCTCAATATCATCACGAACAAAGTTGGCTACTAATGTTGGAATTCCGATACCAAGATTTACATAATATCCGTTTTTTACTTCTTTTGCGATTCTCTTCGCTATTCCGTTTTTATCTAACATAACTAGCTTCTTTGTCTTACTGTTCTTTGTTCAATTCTCTTCTCATATTTTTCTCCTTGGAAAATGCGTTGTACAAAAATTCCTGGAATATGAATTTGATTTGGATCTAATTCTCCTACTGGAACTAACTCTTCAACCTCAGCAACTGTAATTGTAGCTGCTCCACACATATTTGGGTTAAAATTCCTTGAAGTTCCTTTAAAAATTAAGTTTCCAGCAGCGTCTCCTTTCCATGCTTTTACAAAAGCAAAGTCTGCTTTAAATGCTGGTTCCAGTACATACATTTTTCCATCAAACTCACGAGTTTCTTTTCCTTCTGCTACTTCTGTTCCATAACCTGCTGGAGTATAAAATGCTGGAAATCCTGCTTGTGCTGCTCTACATTTTTCGGCTAAAGTTCCTTGAGGTGTTAGTTCTACTTCTAATTCTCCAGACAACATTTGACGCTCAAATTCATCATTTTCTCCTACGTAAGAAGAAATCATTTTCTTTATTTGACGATTTTGTAATAATAACCCTAAGCCAAAATCATCAACTCCTGCATTGTTAGAAATACAAGTAACATCTTTTACTCCTATTTTAACTAACTCTTCAATAGCATTTTCAGGAATACCGCATAAACCAAATCCTCCCAACATAAAAGTCATTCCGTCTTTTACACCTTGTAATGCTTCTTGTACGTTATTTACTTTTTTATTTATCATATAGTTGTTGTTTTAAAGCTTCGTTACTAAAAATCTGTATCGTCAAGGTTTTCTTCTTCTTCAGAAGACTCAGTTTTTGAACAATCTAGATTTATACTTATTTTCTTAGGTTTTTCAAAACTCCCTTTACTAACCTCTAATGTTTCATCAGCGTAACACTTTCTCATGAATATTCCCCAAGTTGGTAATGCCATAGTTGCTCCTTGACCATATCTTAATCCTGCAAAATGCGTAGCTCTATCTTCTCCTCCAGTCCAAACTCCTGTTACTAAATTTGGCACCATTCCCATAAACCAACCATCTGATTGATTTTGAGTAGTTCCTGTTTTACCCGCTATTGGATTGGTAAACTTATAAGGAAAACCTGTTACTGCATCTCCTCCTGATGTCCATGGTGATCTTAAACGAGCTCCGGAACCTACTTGAGTTACTCCTTTCATTAAATCTAAAATCACATAAGCTGACTCTTCACTTAACACCTCTTTTGTTTCTGGAACAAACTCTTCTAAAACTGTTCCGTTTTTATCTTCAATTCGAGTAACCATTAGTGGACTAACACGTAACCCTTTGTTCGCAAAAGTTGAATATGCACTAACCATTTCTAATAAAGATAAATCGATTGCTCCTAACGCAATAGACGGATTCGCCTCTAATTTAGATTTTATTCCTGAGGACTCTGCTAATCGAACAACATTTATTGGTGAGACTTTGTCTATTAATTGTGCAGTAATCACATTTACTGATTTTGCTAACGCATCTTTTAGTGTAAGCTCCTCTCCATACTTACCTCCTGCATTCTTAGGTGTCCAGTCCTTTGGCATTCCATATTTTTCCTTTGGAATAGTATAAGGAGTATTAGGCAACTTATCACAAGGTGACATTTTTAACTGGTTAATTGCCGTAGCGTATACAAAAGGTTTAAATGTTGAACCTACTTGACGTTTTTGTTGCTCTACTGCATCATACTTAAAATATTTATGGTTTATTCCACCAACCCAAGCTTTAATATGACCAGTTTGCGGCTCTATTGAAACCAAACCTGAACGTAAAAAGTATTTATAGTATCGTATTGAATCGTAAGGTGTCATAACTGTATCACGCTCGCCTTTCCATGTGAAAATACGCATATCAGTAGCTGTATTAAATACCTTATCTATTTCTTTTTCAGACTTACCAGCAGCTTTCATTCGCTTATAACGGTCTGAATTTTGCTTTGCTCTTCTTATTATTTTTTCTATGTCCTTTTTCCCTATATCATAAAAAGGAGCGTTTTTATTTCTTTTTTGTTCTTTATCAAAATATGTTTGAAGATTCGCCATGTGTTCATACACAGCTTCTTCAGCATATTTTTGCATACGAGAGTCTATCGTTGTATAAATTTTTAATCCATCCCTATAAATATTATACTCTTCTCCATTTGGTTTTGGATTTTCTTTAACCCATTCTTTCAAGATACTTCTCAAATGTTCCCTAAAGTATGTTGCTAAACCATCACTATGCCCCTCTCTATTTATATTAAGCCCTAGACCTAACTTTTGTAATGAGTCTTTTTGTTGCTGAGTGATAAACTCATTTCTATTCATTTGTTTTAAAACAACATTTCTTCGTTGCTTTACCATCTCTTTTCTCCTTAAAGGATTAAAAAGAGAAGCATTCTTAAGCATCCCTACTAGCATAGCAGATTCTTCTACATCTAGTTCTTTTGGTTCTTTTCCAAAATAAATTCGAGCTGCTGAACGCACACCTACTGCTTGATTTATGAAATCATATTTGTTTAAATACATTGTTATAATTTCTTCTTTGGTGTATTGGCGTTCTAACTTAACAGCTACGACCCACTCTTTTACCTTTTGAAGTATCCTTTTAAAAATATTTCTGGAAGCTTTTTTTGTAAATAGCATTTTTGCTAACTGTTGGGTTATCGTACTCGCACCTCCACTTCCAGGCTTTAAAATAGCTCTTGCTGTTCCTCTAAAGTCAATTCCTGAATGTTCATAAAAGCGTTCATCTTCTGTTGCTACTAATGCTTTTACCATGTTTTCAGGAATGTCTTTGTATTTTATAGGTGTTCTGTTTTCTGCAGCATACTTACCTAATGTTTCACCGTCTAATGAAATAATTTCGGTCGCTAAGTTATTTTCTGGGTTTTCTAACTCTTCAAAGGTAGGTAACGCACCAAATACGCCCCAAGAGGCCAACAAAAAAAGAAGACCTAATGCAAGAAAGCCCCCTATAATAACACCCCAAAACCATTTAATATACTTACTAAAATTTGCTGTTTTTTTCTTTGTCATTTATTGTGTTTTTTCAATTCTGAATCCTACATGAGTTATTCCTTTTAATTCTTCTATGCCTTGTATTTCTCCATTTTTTCGCATAGCTTGACGAACTTTAAAGGTATAATCTCCTGTATTTGGAAATATTATATTTTCTTTATAAAAAAGTTTATTTTCTTTAATATCTGTAAAACCTTGCCCTAAAAACTTCCCTGTAACATCTGTCATATCATACTCCAATGTATCTATGATTATTTGTCCATCCGGAAAGTTCATTTGCGTTATTAAGAAAAGATTACTGTACGCATAATCTTTATTATTTCTAAGGTTTATAAAAAGATTTTTTTTACCGATAGAATCGTTAATAGGAAATGTAAACTGTATTGCATTTTTTTTATTCCATGAGCTTTTTGGAAGTGCCACATAATTATCAAACTCCCCATTTGAGTCGCATGAAGCTAATAGCATAGCTACTAAAAAAAAGATGCCAATTTTACTTTTCATTATTGGTGTTGTTTTTATTATCGCTATTGTTTTTTCTACGTTGATTGTTATTTTTTCTTCTAGGGTTTCTAGGCTTTTTTTGTTGTCCTTGTGGTTTATCAGTTGTACTACTTTCTGGTTTAGGTTTTCTTGCTTTTGGATTATTTTTAGGTCTTGGTTTCCTATTATCAACCCTCTTCTTTTCTGCTTTTTGCCCTCCTTCAGTTTTTGCTGATTTTCCTTGTGGTTTTTTCTTTTGCCTTTTATTTATTTGCGGTTTTTTATCTACTTCTACTTTACTTGCTGGTTTTCTTTTTCTATGTCTACTGGTTTTACGACTTTTTTTAGGTGCATCAAAACGTGTTAAACTATCTTGACCTACAACATTCTCAAAATCAACAGAAACCTCTTCAGTTATCTCCAACTCATATTCTTCTAACGGTAAAGCAAGTTCATTATTTTTGTTTAATTCTATAATCTCTTGAACTTGATCTAACGATAGTTTATACCATTTAAAACTTTCCTCCTTGTAGGTGTACCAAAGTAATTTTTTGAAGATGTCCATTTTAACGAAAACAGCATCTCCTTTTTCTGTTTTTAGTACTTTATCTTGTTTAGGAAAGCTTTGTAGTGCATCTAAATACGTATCTAATTCATAGTTTAAACAACACTTTAGCTTACCACATTGTCCTGCTAATTTTAATGGATTTAATGATAGTTGCTGATAACGAGCTGCTGCGGTATTTACCTTTCTAAAATCGGTTAACCAAGTAGAGCAACATAGTTCTCTACCACAAGAACCGATTCCTCCTAAACGAGCAGCTTCTTGACGCATACCTACCTGACGCATTTCTACCCTAATAGAAAAAGTGCTTGCCAAGTCGCGAATTAACTGACGAAAATCTACACGTTCATCTGCTGTGTAATAAAAAGTAGCTTTGGTTCCGTCTCCTTGATATTCAACATCAGAGAGTTTCATTTTTAACCCTAAACGGCTAATAATTTCTCTTCCTTTTCGTTGTGTTTCTAACTCTCTTCCTCTGGCTTCTTGCCAAACATCAATATCTTTTTGAGAGGCTTTTCTGTAAATTTTCTTTACATCATCACTATCTGCAGTAATTTTTCGCTTTTTCATTTGAACTTTTACCAGTTCTCCTGCTAACGATACAATACCTACATCATGACCTGAAGATCCTTCTACTGCAACCACATCTCCCATGGAAATGGTAAGGTTTTCAGGATTGCTAAAAAAGTGTTTTCGACCGTTTTTAAAACGGACTTCAAAAATATTAAATGGAGCTTCACCCGTAGGTAAAGTCATGTTTGATAACCAATCAAAAACAGCGAGTTTATTTCCACTTCCACATGTGCCCGTAGCACAATTTCCGTTACTTTTACAGCCATTTGGCACACCGCTTTTGTTAGTTGAGCAACTGCTACAACTCATACAATAGTATATTTTTTTTGAAATATTTTTTAAACCTGTGGTATTTACAGTATCAAAAAATATTTTTATTATTTGATTTTCAGTCGTATAAAATTTACTTTACAACAACTATCCTTAATCTGTAAAGATACATATTCTGATTAAAAGTGAAAATTGATTTTTTTGTTAAAAAAAATGCTGCTTTTAAGTTAAAAAGCAGCATTTTTTATTTGTTTTTATGTCTTTAGGGACTATTTGTTCTTTTTTGCCCAATTATCTCGTAATCCAACTGTTTTGTTAAATACTAAATTTTCAGGTGTTGAATCATCATCTACATTAAAATATCCTAAACGTTGGAACTGAAAACGGTCACCAATTTTTGCTGTTTGTAAGCTTGGTTCAACGTAAGCCGTAATTTTTTCTAACGAATTCGGGTTTAGAAATTCCATAAAATCTTTGTCTTTATGACTATCTGGTGCTTCATCTGAAAACAATCTATCATACGCTCTTACCTCAGCCTTTACTGCGTGTTTTATAGATACCCAGTGTAAGGTTCCTTTTACCTTGCGCTTGCTTTCTTCCGTTCCACTTCCTGATTTCGTTAATGGATCGTATGTGCAATGAATTACCGTAATGTTTCCATTTTCATCTTTTTCTACGCTATTAGCCGTGATAAAGTATGCATTCTTTAAACGGACTTCTTTTCCTAATTTTAAACGGAAGAATTTTTTATTTGCTTCTTCTCTAAAGTCTTCACGTTCTATATAAATTTCTCTTGAAAATGGAACTTCTCTTGTTCCTGAGTTTTCATCTTCTGGATTGTTTTCAGCAATTAAAATCTCTTCTTGATCTTCTGGATAATTATCTATTACCACTTTTACTGGGTCTAAAACTCCCATCACACGATTAGCTGTTTTGTTTAAATCTTCTCTAATTTTAAACTCTAGTAATGCTACATCAATTACGTTTTCACGTTTAGAAACTCCTACTGTTTCTACAAAACTACGAATAGAAGCAGGTGTATAACCACGACGTCGTAATCCTGAAATGGTTGGCATACGTGGATCATCCCATCCCGAAACGATTCCTTCTTCTACCAATTTCATCAACTTACGCTTACTCATTACCGTATAACTTAAGTTCAAACGTGAGAATTCTCTTTGTTTTGGTGGTAATGGGTATTCTGATTGACTATATTCATACACATTATCTCTAAACCAATTGTATAGTTCACGGTGAGGTTTAAACTCTAATGAACATAGTGAATGAGAGACTTGTTCTATATAATCGCTTTCTCCATGTGTCCAGTCGTACATCGGATAAATTACCCAGTCACTTCCTGTACGGTGATGTTCTTTCTTTAAAATACGATACATGATAGGATCACGCATTAACATATTTGGTGAAGCCATATCTATTTTAGCACGCAACACATGAGAACCTTCTTCAAATTCACCATTTTTCATACGTGTGAATAAATCTAAATTTTCTTCAACACTTTTATCTCTATTCGGACCTGCTACTCCTGGTTGCGTTGGCGTTCCTTTTTGTTCAGCCATTGCTTCAGAAGATTGGTTGTCTACATATGCTTTTCCGTCTTTAATCAATTGAACTGCCCAATCATATAGTTGTTGAAAATAATCAGAAGAATAGCATTCTTTTTCCCATTGATATCCTAACCAAGCTACATCTCGCTTAATAGCGTCTACATATTCTTGCTCTTCTTTTGCTGGGTTTGTATCATCAAAACGAAGGTTTACTGGAGCATTGTATTTTTCTCCTAAACCAAAACTAATACCAATAGCTTTTGTATGTCCTATATGTAGGTATCCGTTTGGTTCTGGCGGAAAACGAAAACGCAAATTTTCTTTTGGCATTCCATTTGCCAAATCTTCTTCAACAATTTGCTCTAAAAAATTCAATGATTTCTTTTCTTCTGACATCTTTATAAATTATGTACGTGTTCTATTTATAACCTTATGTAATTCTATTTTAAAACATAATTAATTAAGAGCTACTTAAAAGGTTTAAGCAACAAAATTACATAGAATCTATGAGATAATTACACAAAGAAAATTATGGATTATTTTTTTTAATAAAAAAAACGGAAAACCTGTATAGATTTTCCGTTTTAATAATTTTATTTGGTTTGAACTTACTTTCCGAACGAGTTGTTTTCTTGATTTACGTCTGCCATTAGTTTAGACGGATCAATTTCAACTGATTTCACTTCTTTTTTTGTTGTAAAAGTGTATGTTGGATGTGCAAAAGTCCAATCGGCAATAACTGTAGCATTGGTTGGTTTCTCTCCACGCATCATACGTAACGGAATATTAAATGATTCTTTTGAACCGTCTGTATACGTTACTTCAACATCAATAGGCATTGGCATTTGACCAATACGCTCTAAGGTAATTTCTTTACCGTTAACAGATTTGATTCCGTAATCAATAGTATGTGTTGTCTGCGTCCATTCATTTAAATACCAGTCTAACTGAATACCAGAAACTTTTTCTGCTGTACGCTTAATATCATTTGGTGTTGGGTGTTTAAACGCAAAATCTTCAAAATACTTCTTTAGTGTTTTTGCTACGTTTTCTTCTCCAATAATATATTCTAATTGTGATAAGAAAATATTTCCTTTTGAATAACTCGCTACTCCATACGCTGTATTTGTATGATACCTATCAGCATGTGTTGTTAAAGGTTCTTCAATATTATTTTTTACCACGTAATTATATCCTCTGTAAGATCCTGCATGTGGATTTTCTTTTCCTTCTCCTAAAATTTCATTTTCTGCTTTGTTTGAAATATAGGTAGTAAATCCTTCATCCATCCAAGGGTGTTTACTTTCATTCGTTGCTAACAAGAATTGGAACCAAGTATGTGCTAATTCGTGTGCTGTTACTCCAAATAAGCTTCCCCATTTACGTTGTCCTGTAATTAAGGTACACATTGCATACTCCATACCTCCATCTCCCCCTTGAATAACTGAGTATTGCTTATATGGATACTGACCTATGTGCTCACTAAAATATTTCATTAGTTCAGCTGTTTTAGGTTGTAATTTTTTCCAGTTTTCTAAATATTCAGCATCTAATGTTTTCTTGTAAAGGAAATGCAAGTCGATTCCATTATCCATTTTATAGGTATCATGAATAAACTCAGGATCTGCTCCCCAAGTAAAATCATGTACGTTTGGCGCAGTGAATTTCCATGTTAATTTATCTCCTGAAGGTATATTTAATGGTTTTGTTTTGTCTTCATAACCATGACCTACTTCTTGTGGGTTTTGTACATATCCTGTTCCTCCAACTACATAATTTTTATCAATATGAAGTGTAACATCAAAATTACCCCAAACTCCGTGAAATTCTCTTCCTAAGTATGGTGGTGTATGCCAACCTTCAAAATCATATTCAGCCATTTTAGGATACCATTGTGTCATTGACAAAGCAACTCCTTCAGCACTATTACGACCCGAACGACGGATTTGTTTTGGTACTTGCGCATCAAAAATCATATCGAACGTTACACTTTCCCCTGGTTGAATTGGTTTGTTTAATGTAACTTCTAAAATAGTTCCAACAGTTTCGTGTTTTACTACCGAACCGTTTTGTTTTAAAGAATTTACTTTAATGTATCCTATTTCTGAAGGTGATAATTTACTAATACGATCTCCTACTCTTCTATCTGGATCTTGAATATTTCTTGAACGAACATCCATTTGTGAGTTTGGTTGAAATGCATTGAAATATAAATGATAGAATACTTTATTTAATGCATCAGGCGAATTGTTTGTGTACACCAATTTTTGTGTTCCTTTATATTGATATGTTTTAACATCCATATCAATATCCATAGTATAATCAACATGTTGTTGCCAATACCCTTGGTTAGATTGCTTGTGTACTTTTGTTTTTGTTACAGTTTTATTTTTTGCACTATTTACAGTAGCACAAGAAATAACCGGTAACAATAAAAGGCTTAAAATTATTTTCTTCATATTAAACTGATTTAATCCCCATTGAGGTTAGTGTTCTCTTAAAATCACTTAGTTCTTTTTCATTTTTTAATACTGGAAAACTACGTCTTTTTCCATTACGTAATTTTAGAAAAAGCCGTTCTCTTCCGTAAGCTACTTTTGTTTCCAGTCCTGCTATTTCATTTAGTGAATATTTAGACTTCCATGATCTTTTTACAACGTAATACAATATCACAGCTACCGAAACTAAAGCTAATAAAAACATAAAAACGAAAAGAGTTTCATTGTTTTTATAACTCATTAAATATAGTTGAACTCCCATATTAACTCCGTTAACAAACATTAAAATTATAATTAACCAAGAATGCTTAGGAACTTCATCTTTTATAGTTAGTTCTTCTGTTTTTTTATTGAACTCTAATTGCATAGCATTTTCATTATAACAAAAAAAAGAGCATCAAAAACAATGCTCTTTTTTAGCTAATTTATAGTAGTCTTATTTTCTTCCGTTAACCATTCTATCAGCCATTCTAACTGCATTGTAAGCGTTTACAACACGTCCTGAAACCGATAATTCTGAGAAAGGAACTTTTACTGGCTCGTTACCATATCTGGCTCCTGTACCTGGTTTTATAACTTTAAAATCAATTTTAGTTCCTGAATTCATTAAGATGTGTTTTACTTGACTTGCTGTTAATTCAGGATAGTAAGAACGTACTAATGCTGCAACCCCTGCTGCTGCTGGAGAAGCCATAGAAGTTCCGTTGAATTTCTTGTACTCATTATCAGGAGTAGTTGAATATACTTGTACTCCTGGAGCAAATACATCTACATTCTTTTTACCGTAGTTAGAGAATGTTGCTGGTAAGTTCTCATCATAATTAGCACTCATTGCACCAATTGTTAAGAAGTTATCTGCAACTTCGTTTAATAAATCTGGAGCATCGTTAGGGAATGTTTTTTCAACATCGATGTTTTTACCATCGTTTCCTGCTGCATTTACAATTAATACATCTTTAGAAGCTGCATACTTAATTGCATCGTAAACCCATTCTTTGTTTGGTGAAAAAGCTTTACCAAAACTTGTGTTGATTACTTTTGCTCCGTTATCAACTGCATAACGAATACCTAAAGCAACATCTTTATCGTACTCATCTCCGTCAGAAACTGAACGTACTGCCATAATTTTCACATTATTAGCAACACCGTCCATACCTTTACCATTTTCACGAGTTGCACCAACAATTCCTGACACGTGAGAACCATGAGCTTCTCCTTTTTCAGAGTGTCCTGTATTACCATTTCCGTACCCTGGTTTATCGTTAATATCATACGCATTATCACCAACAACAGTACGGTAATCTGTTTTTAAGTTATCTCCATTTATTGTCTTTTCAGCGTTTTTAATACCTTTTTCAAAGTATTCTTTTGCTTCAGTTAACGTATCAAAAAAACCAAACATTCGAGTTGCAAAATCTTTTGCATTACCTAACGCAGGATCATTTGTATTGATAGCTGCTACTTCTTCTTTTGTATAAGTTGATTTCCCGAAGTATTTAGTGAACACCTTGTCAGATTCTATCGCACCAGTCTTTAAGTTCTCATAACGGCTAACTGTTTTTTTAGCTTCTTCCACTTTTTTAGCTTGATAAGCTTTAACTTCTGCTAAGGTTTCTGCATCTGCAACTTCTGGTTTCATTAAAATACGCTCGTACTCTAAGTGCTCTTTGTATGAATCTCCTAAGAAGTTCCACCCGTTGATATCATCAACATAACCGTTTTTATCGTTATCAATTCCGTCTCCTGCAACTTCTTTGGTATTTACCCAAGCTACGTCAACTAAATCTTCATGTTTTAAATCGGTACCCGAATCAACTACACCAACAACAACCTCAACATTTTTCCTTCCTTTCAAGAATTCATACGCTTTGTTAACGCTCATTCCAGGAATTGTATCAGTTGCTAAATCTAAGTGCTGCCAATTTTCTTGTTCGTAATCTGTTAACTCCGCTTTTTTTGCTGGAAGGTTAACTACTGTATTGCTTCCTGCTGGCACAGGGATTTTGCTTACTGTGTTACAACTAGCTAAAGTAGCTACTGCAATTGCCGAGTAAAATACGGGCTTTAAAACTCTCATAATCTCTATCTTAATTAAAAATATCTGTAAATTTAAATGTATCCTTTAAACGAACTCCTTTTTCAGTGTGCTTAACAGTTATTACCTCATTGTAAGCATCGTGCTCTAAAAACAGGTAAAACTCTTTATCGGCAGCTTCTTTTAAGAAAGCCTCTTTTTCTTTTAAGGTAAGCAACGGACGTGTATCATAACCCATTACATACGGTAACGGAACATGACCTGCCGTTGGTAATAAGTCTGCCATGAATACTAAGGTTTTTCCTTGATATTCTATTTTTGGTAACATTTGCTTTTCTGTATGTCCATCTTTGAATAAGACATCAAAACCAACATAATCCCTTGCATTTAAATGCAAAAAGTTTAATTGTCCACTTTCTTCAATAGGTAAAATGTTTTCTTTTAAGAAGGAAGCTTTTTCACGTGCATTCGGGTGAACAGCCCAATCCCAATGACGTTGGTTACTCCAAAAACGTGCATTTTTAAAGGCTGGTTCGTATCCTGTTCTTTCTTTATTCCATTGAATTGCTCCTCCACAGTGATCAAAATGTAAGTGTGTTAAAAACACATCGGTAATATCATCTCTATGAAAACCATATTTTGCTAAGGAAGTATCCAACGAAAAATCTCCGTATAAATAATAATAACCAAAAAATTTATCGGACTGTTTGTTTCCAATTCCTGTATCGATTAAGGTTAATCGATCTCCATCTTCAATCAACATACAACGCATGCCCATTGAGATCATATTGTTTTTATCGGCTGGATTTGTCTTCTGCCAAATCGATTTTGGAACCACGCCAAACATAGCGCCTCCGTCTAATTTAAAGTTACCTGTTTCTATCGGATAAATTCGCATAACGACAAAGATGCAGAATTTTAGCGAATTAATTTGTTAATAAAAACAAAAAAGCACATCGTTTAGATGTGCTTTTTGAGGTGTCGAGCGGATTCGAACCGCTGTAGATGGTGTTGCAGACCACTGCCTAGCCACTCGGCCACGACACCTAATATTGATAAGGACTGCAAATTTACAGCTTTTATCTTTTTTTGCAAGCTTTTTTTACTTTTTACGCACTTCCGATAAAACAATTGCTACCTCGGCAACATTTCCGCCAATTGGTGGATTAATTTTAGCTACGCTAACTTCCGCTTCATCAACTAATTGTATCTCTTTAAAAATTCTATCTAAAATTCGTTGGGCAACATGCTCTAGTAATTTAGAACGAATTGCCATCTCTTCTTTTACAATTTTATTTAAATGCACATAATCTACCGTATCAACCAAATTATCTGTTTTTGCAGATGTTTGTAAATCAGCTTTTACTTCAATATCAACTCTATATTCCGAACCGATTCTTGCTTCTTCATCTAAACATCCATGATTCGTAAATAATCGGATGTCGTTTACACGTATAATTCCCATGCCGCAAAAATAGTAATGTTTCTTTATTAAGTCGTGTAAATTTTATTTCAAAAAAAGAGAAAAACAACAATCTTGCTTTTCTCTTTTATAAATTATTCTTTTTAAAGAATTTCAAATGTTTGACTTAATTCGCCTATGGTTACTTTATATTTTCCTTTAGGCAAATAATAGTCACCATTCTTTGCTTCTTTAATTTCAGCATCTTTGTGCTTTTTCAGGTATTTCTTTCTTCCTTTTTCTGAAAAAGAAACATCATACACAGCCTCGTTAAATCCTTTTGAAGCTTTCGTTGTTAACGTATTTACCAAAATATCATCTGAAGAATATACTTCTAACACAACTTCTTTATCAGAATTTATATAAAATGGAATGTTAACACTTGGCGTATAAGGCTCTAACCACTTACTCCAAGAGCTTCCCCAAGAATTTCTTTTTTTAATATTCTTGATACTAAAAATAGCTTCTTTACTGTTAAACTCTTGTAACGAAGTAATATCTGCTTTGTACAAACTACGTCCATGTGTTCCTACTAATAAATGTTTTGCTTTTGGTTGAATTACTAAATCGTGTACAGCTACATTTGGCAATCCATTGCTAAAAGCTTCCCATGTTGAACCTTGATTGAAAGAAACATACAATCCGTTGTCAGTTCCTAGGTATAAAATGTTTTCCTTTTCTGGATCTTCCTTAATCACATTTACTGCGGAAGTTGGTATGTTACTACTGATGTTTTTCCATGTTTTTCCGTAGTCATCAGACATGTATACATAAGGTGTAAAATCATCAAAACGGTATCCGTTTAACGTAACATATACACGCTCTTTCTTGTATTTTGAAGCTATTACACGACTTACCCATAAATTTTGTGGTAAAGAATTGGAAATTTTCTCCCAACTTCCTCCTCCGTTTTTAGTCACTTGTACCAATCCATCATCAGAACCTACGTAGATTAAACCAAATTGGAATGGGCTTTCAGAAATAGTAGTTAATGTTCCGTAAGCTACATTTCCTTCCTTTTCTCCTTTGGTTAAATCTCCTGAGATTTCTTCCCAATCATCACCTTTGTTTAAAGAACGGTGTAACTTATTTCCTCCTAAATATAAAATATCTTGATTGTGTTTTGATAGCTGAATAGGAGTTTGCCAATTGAATCGATATGCTGGTTTATCTTTTTTAGGTTTCGGTTGAATATAAGTTTGTTTTCCTGAAGCTCTATCAATTCGATAATAGTTTCCAAATTGATACCCTGTATACACAATATTCGGATTTCTGTCATCAACTGCAACTTGCATACCGTCACCTCCCATTAAACTTTCGTAAGGATTTTGTCCTGTTTGATGCCAGCTTTTGTCAATTTTTGCATTGTGGTTTCCTACCCAAACTCCGTTGTCTTGTAATCCTCCATATACCTTGTACACTTCTTGATTATCCGCATACACGGTATAAAACTGCCCAACTGCTGGTTGATTTAATTTAATCCAGCTTTCACCATCATCGTATGAAATATTTAATCCACCATCGTTTCCATCAATTAAGTGCCCTTGTTTTTTAGGGTTCACCCATAATGCTTGATGATCGGCATGTACATTTTCTTTACTAATAGAAGTAAATGTTTTTCCACCATCTTTCGATTTTAAAATTGGAACTCCTAATACATAAATTCCATTTTCATTTTGCGGATCTACACGAATTTCTCCAAAATAATACCCATAAGAATAGTACAAATCATCTAAATATCCTTCGTGTGTTTTCTTCCACGTTTTTCCTCCGTTAATAGTTTTAAAAACCTCCGCTCCTATCACTGGAGTATCAAACAAAGCTGCATTTGCATCTTTTAAATAACCAATTAAATCACTTGGTTTCATTTCTCCCGGACTTGAGCGAATGATTTGTTTAATATTTTTTGCACGATACTTCTCTTGAAGACCATTCATTTTGATATATGAATTCAATTTTTTGTCTTTCATATTCAAAAGTTCATCTGCCGAAATTGATGCAAGCTCCTCTTTTGTTAAGGCTCCTGCTCCTTTCTCTTTCTTAGCAGCATCTTTTTTTCTTCGGAATTGACTATCGTGAAAAGCATATACCGTGTTTTCATCATATACTGCTAAACCAATTCTTCCTACTCCATCTCCATTAGGGAAACCATTATTATCAGAAATTTTAGTCCATGTACTCCCAGCATCTGTTGATTTATAAATTGCAGAATTTTTTCCGTCTCCATCAAAATTCCATGCTTTACGCTCGCGTTCCCAAGCAGCAGCATATAAAATATTGAAGTTGCTCGGTACTGGTTGAATGTCGATAATTCCTGTATTTTCATCAATAAACAAGGTTTTTGTCCATGTTTTACCTCCATCAGAAGTTTTAAAAACCCCTCTTTCATTGTTTGATGAGTATAAATGACCTATAGAACCAACGATTACCTCATCTGGGTTTTTCGGATTGATTAATATACGACCAATATGATGTGAATCGAGTAACCCAACGTTTGCCCAAGTTTTACCTTTATCGGTAGATTTTAAAATTCCGATTCCTGCATACGACGAACGAGAAGAATTGTTTTCTCCTGTACCAACCCAAATTGTTCCATTTTTCCAATCTACAGCAATATCGCCTACGTTTTGTGTAGGAGAGTTGTCTAGAATTGGAGTAAAAGTTGTTCCGTTATTATCAGTATGCCATACTCCTCCTGAAGCATAACCTACATAAAACTCTGTAGTATTTACTGGATTTACATCAATATCCACTACACGCCCACTCATCACTGTAGGTCCTATATTTTTAAAGGGAATATTTTTTACTGTAGAAGTTAAAGTTAATGCTTCTTTTTGTTGTAAAGCTTGTTGTATTTTCTCTGCAGATGTAGGTTGCTGTGCAGCTACTGTAAACGGAAATAAAGCTATTAAAGCTTTGGCTAAGGTTCTCATTATAATTTGGTTTAGAAGAAGTGAAAATACTGTAAGCAAAAACTATTTCAAAAAAATTAACAGAATATTGAGAGACTTCTTTTTGAAGTTCTTGTCAAACAAAAAAATTAGTAGCTTTGTTTAACCTCAAAATTTTTAGGTTATGACCATTTTTATTCTTTCTGTTAACGAACATATTTATTCAACACAAAGAATATACAAAGAAGCTCTTCGTCGTGGACATAAAGTTGAAATTATAAATCATTTAAAATGTTCTATAAAACTTGGCGATGGTAAACCTGCTATTCTATACAACGGTAAAAATATTATTGATATTCCTGATGTTATTATTCCTCGAATAGGTGTTTCAGCCATGAAACATGGAACAACAGTTGTAAAAGAGTTTGAAACGAACGGAGTATATAGTACTGCTAGTTATTTAGGTATTGTTGATGCACAGAACAAAGCTCGTACTTTACAAATAATGAGTAGAAATGGACTTCCTATTCCGCAGACTGTTTTTTCTGTTGACGCTGAAAATATTGGTGAGCAAATAGATTTATTGGGTGGCTCTCCTGTAATTATTAAATTACAAGAAGGAACACACGGCTCTGGAGTAATTTTAGCTGAAAGCAAAAAGTCAGCTATGTCTATTATTGATACTATGCACGGAACAAATACCAGTATTTTACTACAAGAATTTATTCAGGAAAGTAACAGTGAAGATATTCGTGCTTTTATTGTAAATGGCAAGGTGGTATCTTCTATGAAACGTAAAGGACTAGAGGGTGATTTTCGTTCTAACATTCATAAAGGTGGTAGTGGACATAAGGTTACTTTAACTCCAGAAGAGGAAGAAATAGCTATTAAAGCAGCTCAACACTTAGAACTTCCTATTGCTGGCGTTGATATGATTCGATCAAAAAGAGGTCCCTTATTAATTGAAGTTAACTCAACTCCTGGCTTGCAAGGAATTGAAACATACACAAAAGACAATATCGCTAAAACTATTATTAAATTTTTAGAAGAAAATGTTCAACCAAAACTTTAAAAACGAAACCATAGAAATAAGAGGGCAAAAAATAGGACTGGGTGAATCTAAACTCATCAGAATCCCAATTGATCGATTACCTACAGGAACCCTCATAGAAATTCCTGTGTATATTTTTAACGGTGACCAATTAGGACCAACTATTCTACTACAAGGAGGTTTACATGGTGACGAAGTAAATAGTGTTGAATTAGTACGTAGAATGTTAATTGATAAATCGTATAAAATTCATCGTGGTTGTGTTATTGTAGTTCCATTATTAAACATTTTTGGTTTTTTAAACATGTCTCGCGATATGCATGGCAAAGATGTAAATAGAAGTTTTCCAGGTTCAAAAACTGGTTCTTTAGCTAGCAGAATGGCATATTATTTAATGAAAGAAATTACAAATAATGTAGATTTCGCTATTGATTTCCATACAGGTGGTGAACAACGTAACAACTTTCCACAAATACGATATACACCTCAAGATGAAATAGGACGTAAACTAGCCAGTATTTTTAGCGCTCCGTTTATGTTCGGTTCTAGCCTTATTCCTAAGTCCTTTAGAAATCAATGTTATAAAAACAATATTCCTGTAATTGTTTATGAAGGAGGAGAATCATTGCGTTTAGAAGAAAAAGCAATTCAACAAGGTATTAATGGAACACTTCGTGTTTTAAAGCATTTTAAAATGATACACGAAAGAGTTCAAGTTCCTGAAAACCCTTCTTCTATTCACATTAACAAACGCAGTTGGATTCGCGCAAAAGTTGCTGGTTTGTTTAATCCGACCGTTCATAATGGTGAAAAAATAAAAAAAGGACAAATTTTAGGGCATATTATGGATACCTATGGAGAAACAAATTTTTCAGTAAAGTCTCCTTATGACGGTTATATTATTGCTAAAAACAACTTCCCTATTATTAATATGGGCGATGCTTTATTTCATTTGGGAAAAACATAACATTCTGTTTTTATTTGTTTTATCTGTTAATTTTCACTTACTTTAATTCCAATTAACTAATCAAAAAATTATAAATTATGGAATTTCTTATTAGCTTATTAAGTGGAGCAGTAGGTGGTAATCTTGCTGGTGCATTGTAAAAAAAGTTTTCTTTAGGCACCCTTTGGAACTCTGTTGTAGGGATTTTAGGTGGGGGTCTAGGAGCTCAATTATTAGGAATGTTAAATATTGATATTTCTGGTATTATCGGTAACATTGCAGCCAGTGGTGTTGGTGGAGCTGTTTTACTGGTTATTGTTGGTATTATTAAAGGTACCATGGCTAAAAGTTAAACACATATTAAAGCTAAAGAAAAGACGCCCTAAATAAGGCGTCTTTTTTATTTATAGCCGAAGCCCAATAAAAATAGCAGTACCTTTGTTGGCTCATAGTAGTATTTTCTTTAGATACTGCTGAAGAATTATATATGACATTTACATCGTTAGGTTTATCAAAAGCTTTAGTGAAAGCTGTAACCGAAAAAGGGTATGAAACCCCCTCTCCTATTCAAGAAAAAGCAATTCCAGTTATTTTAGAAGGCAAAGACGTATTAGCTTCTGCACAAACCGGAACAGGAAAAACAGCAGGGTTCACCTTGCCTATTTTACAAAACATATCAGAAAAAAAGAATCCAAAATATCGTCCAATCAAAGCATTAGTGCTAACTCCTACAAGAGAATTAGCTGCTCAGGTTTATGATAATGTTCGCGAATACAGCACCCATTTAAATATTAAATCTACCGCTATTTTTGGTGGCGTAAAACCAAGCGCTCAAATAGCAACACTTAAAAACGGAATTGATGTTTTGGTGGCTACTCCTGGTAGATTAATAGATTTACACGAACAAAATCAACTTTCTTTAAAACGTGTTGACGTTTTGGTTTTAGATGAAGCCGACAGAATGCTCGACATGGGGTTTTTACGAGATATTAAAAAAATCATCTCTTTTTTACCTCAAAAACGTCAAAATTTATTGTTTTCGGCAACTTTTTCAAAAGAAATAAAAAAATTAGCGCAAGGTATTTTACACAATCCTGTATTGGTTGAAGCAGCTCCTGAAAACACAACTGCTGAAAAAGTAAATCAAAAACTATATAAAGTTCCGAAAAGCAAGAAAACCGAATTAGTTGGTCAATTGATCTCAAAAGGAAATTGGAGTCAAGTTTTAATTTTTACTCGAACTAAACACGGTGCTAATAGATTGACTGAAAAACTAATTAAAAGAGGAATTTCTGCCGCAGCTATTCACGGTAATAAAAGTCAAGGAGCAAGAACCAAAGCTTTAAAAGGTTTTAAAGACAATTCTATTAGAGTATTGGTAGCTACTGATATTGCAGCTCGTGGATTGGATATTCCATTATTACCACACGTTATTAATTTTGAACTCCCTAATGTTCCTGAAGATTATGTACACCGAATTGGTAGAACAGGAAGAGCAGGCGCTAGTGGAGAAGCTATTTCTTTAGTGTCTCAAGAAGAGGAAACTTACTTAAAAAGTATCGAAAAATTATTAGGTCAAAAAATTATTATTTCTGAATTAGACGGTTTTGATTTATCCACTATAAAAAATGAAGTAACTACGGAACGTTCAAAACCAAAGCGTACTGAAAAAAAGACTTCTAAGAAACCTTTAAAATCTAAAAAAAAGAAGCCTACAACTACTTCTGAAGGTACTAAAAAACACACCCCAAGAAAACGAAACAACCATAATAGAAGAAATAATAATAAAGCTTCTCAATAACAAAATTAGCTCATTAGGTATCTGGGGTTTTGATATTTTAATCTTTACATAAAGCAATATTTTGGTAGAAATCTAGTTATATATTTTGTATTACAAAACCAATATAATTATGAAAAAACATGTTTTTTTACTAGTTGCTTTAGCAACTTTTTTTACCGCTTTTATTAGCTGTTCTAACGATGATCCAAAAACATCTCAAGTAGAGGTTCGCTTAGTTGATGCTCCTGGAGATTATGATGCAGTAAACATCGACGTACAAGACGTGATGATTAATGCTAGCGATGGAGAAAACGGCTGGAAGAGCTTAGGAAACGTAACCCCGCAAGTATATGACTTATTGGAGTTAACCGGAGGAGTTGAGGCTTTATTAGTTGATACCGAAATTCCAGCTGGAAAAATTAGCCAAATCCGTTTGGTTTTAGGTGAAAACAACTCGATTGTGGTAGATGGACAAACACATCCTTTAGCAACCCCTAGCGCTCAACAATCAGGATTAAAATTAAACGTACACCAAGATTTAGTAGGTGGTGTAAAGTACACGTTTATTTTAGATTTTATGGTTGATAAATCAATCGTAGTTGAAGGTAACGGAGCTTATAGTTTAAAACCAACCATTAGAGTAATTACTGAAGCTGCTTCAGGTGCTATTTCTGGAATGGTTAATCCTTTTGACTATCAAGTAGAAGTTAGCACTGTTGTTGGAGAAGAAACAATTACCACTTTAACAAATGAAGAAGGTAAATTTATGTTATACGGAGTTCCAGCTGGTACCTATAGCGTAACCTTTACTCCAGATGAAGCTTCTGGTTTAACACCAAAAACTGTTGAAGGAGTTAATTCTGTTCTAGGTGAAAACACCGATATGGGAACTGTTGAGCTAGAATAATTCTTATAAACATAAACTCTCAAAAAGAGGTTATTTCAAAACGTCATTTTCGCGTGTAGAGAAATTTTAACTATTACAAGTTAAGGGATATTTTTTGTAATAGAATTCTCAAATTCATTCAAAATGACATGGTATTAAATGTTTTGAAATAGCTTCTTTTTTTATATTTTTAAGCTAAAATTTATTTCCATAAATGGAAGCTTCAAAAAAAATAGTAGCACAACACCTTCAAGAAATTATAAATGACGACGCTTTAAACAATCTCATTCCTGAGATTGTCGAGTATTTTAAAGAGTTTTCTTTGTTAAAAAACCAATATTTTGTTGAAAAAGGAGAAATTTGCTCTTATTTCTGTTTTATAGAAAGTGGTATTTTACAGCATGCTGTTGCTGTTGCTGGAGAGGAAAAAACCACTTATTTAGGTTTAAAAAATAGTTTTACCTCATCATTAAAAAGTTTTTTACAACAAACTCCTTCCCCTAAAAACATCAAAGCATTAAGTACTTGCAAACTTTGGGTTATTACGATAAATGATTTTAAATATTTAATGAAACACAACAAGGCTTTTCATCAGTTTTATTACAATTTAGTTGAACATCAAATTTTTTTAATTGACGATTACCGTATTGATTTATTAACACTAACACCTGAAGAGCGTTACAAAAAACTACTCGTAAACGAACCTAAATTGCTTCAAGAAGTTCCGCTACACTATTTAGCTTCCTTTTTAGGAATTTCTACCCGACACATGAGTAGGATTCGAAAAAACATAAATTAGCGCCAAATGGCTAATATTTGCACAGTTTCTTTCCGTATTTTTGAAGGACTTTATCAAATTTAATTGAATCATTATGAAATACGACGCAATAAACAGTCAATTATTTATAAAAAATCGTAAAAACTTTATGGCGCAAATGAAGCCAAATAGTTTAGCTGTTTTTAACTCAAACGATATATATCCTGTAAGTGCAGATAGCACTTTACCTTTTGAACAACACCGAGATATTTTCTTTTTAAGTGGTGTAGATCAAGAAGAAAGTGTATTGGTTTTATTTCCAGATTGTCCGAAAGAAAACTTACGTGAGGTATTATTTTTACGTGAAACCAATGAACATATTGCTGTTTGGGAAGGTGAAAAACTAACCAAAGAAAAAGCCTTAGAAACTAGCGGAATTAAAAACGTACACTGGTTACAAGACTTAGAAAAAGTATTAGCTGAAATGATGGCTTTAGCCGATACCGTTTATATTAACACCAACGAGCACTATCGTGCTACTGTTGAGACTGAAACTCGTGAAGCTCGTTTTACTAAGTGGTTATTAAACAAATACCCTGCACATTCAGTAGCAAAAAGTAACCCTATTTTACAACGTTTACGTTCACTAAAAGATCAAATCGAAATCGATTTAATTCAAAAGGCTTGTGATATTACTGAAAAAGGATTCAGACGCGTATTAGATTTCGTAAAACCTGGTGTTTGGGAATATGAAGTAGAAGCTGAGTTTATTCATGAATTCATCAGAAATCGTTCTAAGAAGTTTGCATATACACCAATTATTGCATCAGGTAACAACGCAAACGTATTACATTATATTGAAAACAACCAACAATGTAAAGCAGGAGATTTATTATTGATGGATGTAGGAGCTGAATACGCAAATTATTCTTCGGATATGACTCGTACCATTCCTGTTTCTGGTCGTTTTACTGACAGACAAAAAGCAGTATACAATGCTGTAAATCGTGTAAAAAATGATGCTACAAAAATGTTAGTTCCAGGAACTCTTTGGGCTGATTACCATGTAGAGGTTGGTAAATTAATGACTTCGGAATTATTAGGTTTAGGCTTATTAGACAAAGCAGATGTTCAAAACGAAGATCCAAACTGGCCAGCATACAAAAAATACTTTATGCACGGTACTTCTCACCACATGGGCTTAGACACGCATGACTACGGATTATTACATGAGCCAATGCAAGCAAATCAAGTATTTACGGTAGAACCTGGTATTTATATTCCTGAGGAAGGTTTTGGTATTCGTTTAGAAGATGATGTTGTAATCCAAGAAACTGGAGAGCCTTTTAACTTAATGCGCAACATACCTATTGAAGCAGACGAGATAGAAGATATTATGAATAAATAGTATCATTTTACATACATTTAAAACGTCATTACATTTTCTGTAGAAAAGTAATGACGTTTTTCTTTTTTATTCTAAGCTAAAGCAAGGAAGAAAACCCCTTTACTTAATTACTGTTTATTTTTATTATTTTAGCTTCAAAAATTGTTATCATTATGACTTATTTAGGAATGATTGGCCCTTGGCAAATTCTTTTAATCTTAATTGTTTTACTTGGAATTATACCAACCATTGTTGCTCTCGTTGATATTTTAAAAAGTGAGTTTAAAGGAAACAATAAAATTGTTTGGGTTTTAGTAGTTTTATTTGCCAACTTTTTTGGTGCTGTCTTATATTTCTTAATTGGAAGAGAACAAAAAATAAAAGAGTAAACAAAAGTTTATCATAAAAAACAGTAAAAAATCCCTACTAATTAGCAGGGATTTACTTTGTTATCTATCTATTTTATTTTTAAATTCGGCTCGCTCCTCATGTTACTAATGAGTTTGCAAGCTTTCTACTTTATCTAGTGCATAATTAACGAGTTGTTTCTCATTAGTTTTTCTACTAACAACTAAACTATTTAATTATGGAACTAAACGAAACAAAACTACACGAGTTATTAGGAAAAGTGGTTACCAAAATGGGGGCTGCTGCTAATGGACCTCTTGTTACTATTGGTGACAAACTAGGATTGTACAAATCTCTTTCAGAACCTGATGCTTTATCTTCTAGTGAATTGGCAGATAAAACAAATACTTCAGAAAGATATGTAAGAGAATGGTTAGCTGCACAAGCTGCTTCTGGATATGTAGAGTACGATGCTACTAATAATAATAATTTTTATATGACTCCTGAGCAAACTGCGGTTTTCGGTAATAATAAAAGTCCTGTTTTTATGACAGGAGGTTTTTATGCAGTTTCTTCAGTATACCATGACGAACCAAAAGTTGAAGAGGCTTTTAAAACTGGAAAAGGAATTTCTTGGGGAGACCACAACCCCTCTTTTCGCTATTTTAAAAACAATAATATCTGTTGTTTTTAGATAACATTAAAAACATAAAGAGCACATTAATTTGACCTTTTGTTAAAACTTAAATAATATCTATTCATCTTGTTAGCTGTAGTTTTACCATGTCAAAAAAGGTTGTTTGTATTAGTGTAACAAACGTATTAGTTGTGTAGTTGACCACGCGTTGCGTGGTTTTTTTTGTTCATTATTTTCTTACACAAAACAAGAACAAACAAAACCCTATATCTTTGCTCTAAAATATTGTTAATGCAAAAAATACTACTCACAACTTTTCTTTTTTTAAATATTTCTTTGTTTTCTCAATCCAACTGGCAAGAATTTAAAAAATTATCTTCCCCTAAAAAAAAGTGGGTACTACTCCACCCTTTCAAGGCTAAACTAGCCTTAATTGTTTCACGTGAAGCATTAAGAGTAAGTGACTCTATAAGAGTTTCTCCCTTGTTAGATGGTGATTATTCTGGTGGAAAAGTAGATGCGTTTCGTCATGCTTTTTGGATGGCTTTGTTACAACAAGAAATTGGAAAAAATGCGGCTCGATCTCTTGGAAGGGCTCACGAAAAAGAAAACTATCAAACTTTTAAAAAACAACAATTAGAAGACGGTGTTGTTCCTGATGAAATTTCTTCGGAAATGGATTTATTTAATAACGAAATCGGATTGTCTCTTTCTGAAGAAAATGGAAAACTCCCTAAAAATGGATTAATTTACAGAGTTATTAATGCCATTCATCAAGGAAAGCTAAAAATCATCAAAAAAGACCCAAAAGGAAATTTTTTAACTTGTGATGATAAAATTATTTCTGATGAATCTCTCAAAGGAAAATGGAAAAACAATAAATGCTTAGTCAATTCTAATTACAAACAATAAATGCAAAAGGTATACTTTATTTCAGGTACGATGTGTACGGTAGATTTATGGCAATTTGTGTTTCCGAAGTTAGAAAACATATTACCTATCCATATTGATATTACTCCTGCAAACTCTTTTGAAGAAATCAATACAATTATTACAAATCATATTGAAGTTCCAGCTACAATTGTAGGATTTTCTTTAGGTGGATTTTCTGCTATGAACTTTGCAATTCATCATCCTGAAAAGGTAAAAAAACTAATTATAGTTGCCGCCAACACAGACGGATTGAGTGATTCAGAAATTCAACTGCGAAAAAGCACCATTGATTTTTTAGAAAAACACAACTATAAAGGAATCTCACAAGCAAGAATTCAACAATTTTTACAACCTGATAATCACAGTAATTCCAAGATTGTTTCCATCATCAAAAAAATGGATGTAGATTTAGGAAAAGAAGTATTATTGCGTCAGTTAAAAGCTACTTCATCTAGAATAAATATTTCACAAAAAGTTTTAAAATTAAACATTCCCTTACTTTTTATTACTGCGGAAAATGATGCACTTATCAATCCAAAAAAGGTAAAAGAGTTTGCACAAACAACTAAAAACGGAAAAAATATTACTATTAAAAATTGCGGACACATGATTCCGTTAGAAAAACCTGTGGAGTTAGCTTCTATACTAAACCTGACTGTTAATTAAACTTTTAAAAAAATATAAATTTATAAGTATTACTTTAGCTGAAATTGCAATTTTATATTTAAAGTTATGGAGATTCCTAAGTTTCACGAAACCTTTATACCTATCCTAAAAATTCTTTCAAATGGTGAAACGATTCATCATCGTGAAATGAGTAAAAAAATTATTAATCAATTTTATTCTGATTTAACCAAAGAACAATTAGAAAAGAAAACTAAAAGTGGAGATACATTAATTCTTAATAGGATTGCATGGGGAAAATCTTATCTGAAAAAAGGTGGATTTATTGAATTCCCTAAAAGAGGTATGGTTAAAATTACTCAAAAAGGAATAAACTCTGTAAATAAATCACTTACCCTAAAAGATGTTGAGAATTCTTCGAGTTTTTTAGATTTTTATACTGAAGAAAAACCTTCCAAAGAAACTACTCCTCACAAAATTGAAAATGCTTCTCCTCAAGACTTAATTGACGAAGGTTTTTTACAAATTGAAACAGAGGTTAAAGAAGAACTTTTAGATAAACTAAAGTCTATAGACCCTTTTTATTTTGAAAAAATTATATTAATTCTTCTGAAAAAAATGGGATATGGTGATTTTATTGAAACTTCTAAAACTGGTGATGGTGGAATTGACGGAATAATTAACGAGGATAAATTAGGACTTGATAAAATTTATATACAAGCAAAAAGATATGGTGATAACAAAGTAAGAGAAAAAGATATTCGCAACTTTATTGGTGCTATGAGTGGAGACACTCAGAAAGGCGTTTTTGTAACAACATCAACATTTGATGATAAAGCGGTAAAAAAAGCAAGCGATGCACACCATACAATAGTGCTTATAGATGGAAATAAACTTTCTGATTTAATGCATGAATACAATGTTGGTATACAAATTAAGTCTGTTTACGAGGTAAAAGAACTTGATATTGACTTTTTTGAAAACGAGTAACAACCCTCTATTTAAACCCATTCTAAATATTTAAGAAAACAATTCGTAAAGTTTGTTCAAGTAATGCGTTCCGCTTAAATTTGTCTTATTATTTAATCAATCAACAAAATAATGAGCGGATTACTAAAATCTTCTATCGGAAGAAAGTTTGCCATGGCACTTTCGGCATTCTTCCTGATGTTTTTCTTATTACAACATTTTGCAATTAACATCACCTCAATTTTTCCAGATAATGGAGCAACATTTAACAAATTGTCGCACTTTATGGGAACTAACGGTTTGGTACAGTATGTAATGCAACCAATCTTAATTTTTGGTGTTGTTTTTCACTTTGTAATGGGATTCATCTTAGAAATGAAAAACAACAGTGCACGTAAAGTAAGTTATGCTAAAAATAACGGAGCTGCGAACTCTACTTGGATGAGTAGAAACATGATTTATAGTGGAGCCGCTATTTTAGCGTTTATTGTTTTACACTTTATCGATTTTTGGTTTCCAGAAATCAACACCAAATTTATTCAAGGTGATATGTCTGGTTTAATAGACCCAAACAACGCAGAAAGTGGGTTAAGATATTTTGAAGAATTACAACACAAATTTGTAAATCCACTTAGAGTAGGTGCTTATGTAATTGCTTTTATTTTCTTAGCATTACACTTATTACACGGATTTAGCTCTGCATTCCAATCAGTTGGAGCAAATAACAAATATACCAGAGGGTTGAAAACATTTGGTAAAATATATGCTATTGGTATTCCAGCAGGATTTATCATCATTGCGTTATTCCACTTTTTCAATCATTAATAAAACCACTTAAATATGGCAATTTTAGATTCAAAAATACCAAAAGGTCCATTAAAAGATAAGTGGACAACTTATAAAGATAAAATCGACTTGGTAAACCCTGCTAACAAGCGTTTAATTGACGTTATTGTAGTAGGTACTGGTTTAGCGGGTGGTTCTGCTTCTGCAACTTTAGCAGAATTAGGATACAACGTTAAAGCTTTTGCTTACCAAGATTCTCCTCGTCGTGCACACTCTATTGCAGCACAAGGAGGTATTAACGCAGCAAAAAACTATCAAGGAGATGGTGATTCTTTTTACCGTTTATTTTACGATACTGTAAAAGGTGGAGATTACCGTTCTCGTGAGGCTAACGTTTTTCGTTTAGCTGAGGTTTCTGCAAACATCATCGATCAATGTGTGGCGCAAGGAGTTCCTTTTGCTCGTGATTATGGTGGACAATTAGATAACCGTTCGTTTGGTGGGGTATTAGTATCTCGTACGTTCTATGCGAAAGGTCAAACTGGTCAGCAGTTATTATTAGGAGCTTATTCAGCAATGAACCGTCAAATTGCTCGTGGTAAGATTGAAATGTTCAATCGCCATGAAATGTTAGACTTAGTTATTGTTGATGGAAAAGCTCGTGGTATTATTGCTCGTAACTTAGTTACTGGTGAAATTGAGCGTCACTCTGCACATGCAGTAGTAATTGCTTCTGGTGGATACGGAAATGTATATTTCTTATCAACTAACGCAATGGGATCTAACGCTACAGCTGCTTGGAAAGTTCACAAAAAAGGAGCTTTCTTTGCAAACCCTTGTTACACGCAAATTCACCCAACATGTATTCCTCGTTCGGGAGACTATCAGTCTAAACTAACCCTAATGTCTGAATCATTACGTAACGATGGTCGTATTTGGGTTCCTAAGAAAATGGAAGATGTATTAGCTATTAGAGAAGGAAAGTTAAAACCAACTCAAATTGCTGAAGAAGATAGAGATTACTACTTAGAAAGAAGATATCCTGCTTTTGGTAACTTAGTACCTCGTGATGTGGCTTCTCGTGCTGCAAAAGAGCGTTGTGATGCTGGTTATGGTGTAAATGCTACAGGTGAAGCTGTTTACTTAGATTTTAAATCAGCTATTGAGCGTTACGGTAAAGAGCAGTGTAAATTACACGGAGTTAAAAATCCTACTCAAGAAAAAATTATTGAGGAAGGTGAAAAAGTAGTAGAAGCTAAATACGGAAACTTATTCCAAATGTATGAGAAGATTGTTGATGACAATCCATACAAAACACCAATGATGATTTATCCTGCAACTCACTACACCATGGGTGGAATTTGGGTAGATTATAACTTAATGACTACCATTGATGGTTGTTATGCTATTGGTGAAGCAAACTTCTCTGATCACGGTGCTAATCGTTTAGGAGCTTCTGCATTAATGCAAGGTTTGGCTGACGGATACTTTGTGTTACCTTACACAATTGGTGATTATTTATCTAACGATATCCGTACAGGTAAAATTTCAACCGAAACTAAAGAATTTGAAGAAGCTGAAAAAGCGGTTAAAGATCGTATTGATTTCTTCATTAACAATAAAGGAGAGCATTCTGTAGATTACTACCACAAGAAATTAGGAAAAATCATGTGGGAAAAATGTGGAATGGCACGTAACGAGCAAGGTTTAAAAGAAGCAATGGCTGAAATTAAAGCGTTACGTGAAGATTTCTGGAAGAATGTAACAGTTCCCGGAGGTGCAAATGAAATGAACCCTGAGTTAGAAAAAGCAGGAAGAGTTGCTGATTTCTTAGAGTTAGGAGAGTTATTTGCTAAAGATGCCTTAAACAGAACTGAGTCTTGTGGAGGACACTTTAGAGAAGAGTCTGTTGAATTAGACGGACCTCAAAAAGGAGAAGCTAAACGTGATGATGCTAACTTTGCTTACGTTGCTGCTTGGGAATACAAAGGTGAACCAGCGGATGCTGTTTTACACAAAGAAGAATTAGAGTTTAACGATATTGAACTAAAACAACGTTCATATAAATAAGAAACAGAGATATGAGTAACATGAATCTTACGCTAAAAATTTGGAGACAAAAAGGAGCGAACGATAAAGGGAAAATGGTCGAATATAAGGTGACCGATATTTCTGAGCATATGTCTTTCTTAGAAATGATGGACGTATTAAACGAACAATTAGTTAATGCTGGTGAAGAGCCTGTAGCATTTGACCACGACTGTCGTGAAGGAATTTGCGGTATGTGTTCAATGTATATCAATGGTGAAGCACACGGACCAGATCGTGGAGTAACTACTTGTCAGTTACACATGCGTATGTTTAACGATGGCGACACTATTACAATTGAGCCATTTAGAGCTGCTGCTTTCCCAGTAATTAAAGATTTAGTAGTTGATAGAGGTTCTTTTGAAAGAATTCAACAAGCAGGTGGTTACATTTCTGTAAACACATCAGGAAACACCACAGATGCAAATGCTATCTTAGTTCCTAAAGAAAATGCTGATAAAGCAATGGATGCTGCAACTTGTATCGGTTGTGGTGCTTGTGTAGCTACTTGTAAAAACTCATCTGCAATGCTATTTGTGGGAGCTAAAGTATCTCAGTATGCTTTACTACCTCAAGGTCAAGTAGAGGCTACTGAGCGTGTTAAAAACATGGTTGCTCAAATGGATTTAGAAGGTTTTGGTAACTGTACAAACACCGGAGCTTGTGAAATTGAGTGTCCTAAAGGAATTTCTTTAGAAAATATTGCTCGTATGAACTCTGAGTTCTTAAAAGCTAGTTTTAAAGGGTAACATACAACCTTACTTATATATAAAAAAACCGAAGCTAAATGCTTCGGTTTTTTTATGCTCAATTATATCGAATTTCACTTATTCTTCAATTCATTACAGTATGATAATCTGTGGGGGACTATCTATTACAAAATCAAAAAAGCCTGAGCAGATGCTCAGGCTTTTCAATTATAGTAAAAATAAATCGTTACTTCCAGGTGTTATCCGCTTCACTACCATCCCATATTAGAGTAGCTAAATACGGATTATCAATAAATGGATTTCTATTTCCTTGATTATTAGCTACAACATTATTACGTTGTATTTCTAAATCAGACACAGGGTCATCAGCATTCCATTCTAACAACAAAGCAACCATATTACTGTCAGAAGCTACTGTAGAACCTACGGTTACATTTTTAGGCAAACATCTGTCCCCATATCGTAAATACATATACATCATCATACGAGCAACATCGCCTTTCCATTCATCACCAGGGTACCAATTTCCTGATACATCACCAGCATTACCTGAACCAGCTGCAAATAATTTATTACCTCGTTGAGAATTAAATGTAACATCAGAAGGTCTTAAGTGATGCGCATCTGCACCAGGTCCAGATGTTCCTAAATTCGGGTTTCCTAAAGACTTAGGGTATACATGTTCTCTATTCCAATCAGTTCCTTGTGCGCCTCCATTTGCATCTTTACTACGAGTTCTATCTGTTACATAATTTCCGTCATTATCATCATACCCGTAAATTAAGACTACTTTGCTATTATCTGTACGATCTAAATCAGATTGTTTTAATACATCCCATACACCAGGAGTATATGATAAGTTGGTAGTATGTGTACCTATTATCGTTGTAGCTAATTCTTCTTTTAGGTCATTACCCGTCAAATTAAAATCGGTATTTTTATAATATTCAGCTAATTCAGAAGGTATATTAAAACTCCCTACATTATTAGAAGGCTCTTCTACCTTAATAGTTATAGTGGCTGTAGAACAACTTTTTGTAGTATCATCATCACAAATTGTATATGTAAATGTGTCATTACCTACAAAATCAGCTTGTGGCACATATGTTATTGTTCCATTGCTATTTAAGGTAACCGATCCATTTGTGCTAGAATTATCAATAGATTCAAATTCTGCATCGTCAATTAAATTATCATTTTCTAAGAAATCACTAATAGTAATTTCTATATTCTTTTGTGTAGTATAAGCGTCATTTTTTGCATCAGGACTCCCTTGATCTACAACAGTTAAACTTACTGTTGCTGTTGAGCACTTATCCTCTTCTTTAGTACTACAAATGGTGTATGTAAAAGAATCTACTCCTACAAATCCTTTAATTGGTGTATAGCTGAATTTGTTATTGCTTTGAGTTAAAATACCATCGGCATCAGAAGTCGTTGGTAAATTAACTTCTAGGCTTCCTTGTGTATAGGTGTCATTTGATAAGAAGTTTAACTCAAAAACTGTATCTTCAGTTACTTGAAAAGAATCATCTACAGCAATGACCTTATCTTCTTTTGGTGTGATAACTTCACTTTCACTGCCTCCGCAGTTTATAAATAATGCTAACATCGCTGTTAGCCCAATTATTTTTCTCATAATATAGTACTATTAATTATTCTTTTTTTTCTTATCATGTACTTTAGTTGGTACATTCTCATTCCATATTGTTAAAATATCTGTGGCTACACTTGCTCCACTTCCCGCAGCAATAGCAAATTGACTTCTCCAACCTGCTAAAGTTCCACAAACGTATAATCCTTCTTTAATTAAGTGATTAAAGTTACGTAGTTGAATTCTATCTTTCATAGCGTTTGCGCGAATATGACGCTCTACATACTGCTCTAAACCAGCAATATCAAAAGGTTTTGAATAATTTAATGCAATCACTACCATTTTACTAATATATTCATCTTTGTTAGTGATTATTTTATACCCTTCTCCTTCATCTAAAACAGCAACTACTTTTTCATTTTCTATCTGAATAACTTCAGGGTATATTTCTGCTAACTGCTTTTTTCCCTTCTCTAAAATATCTTCTCCTAAAGTTCCAGGAGCCATGCCTAAAACGTTATTAAATAAAGCGTCTTGCAAATGAGACGCTCGTTGATGCATGATAACTCCTACCTTTTTTCCTTTTGCGTATTCTTTGGTTAATGCAGAGCCTAAAACCAAAGCACATTGCATACCTGAAACTCCGCCTCCAACAATAAGTACATCAAAAACCATTTATGATAGTAGCATTTTAATATTAGTTGCAAATAGCTTAACTGCAATTGCTAACAGGACAACACCAAATATTTTTCTAATAATTTGAATCCCGTTAGGCCCGATGACTTTTTCAATTTTAGTTGATGTTTTTAATACAAAATAAATTACAACTACATTTAGTAAAACAGCTACAATTATATTTTCTAATTTAAACTCTGCCCTTAATGAAAGAAGTGTTGTTAAACTTCCAGGGCCCGCTATTAGTGGAAATGCCAAAGGAAAAACAGTTGCACTAATTGCCTCTTCTTCATCGTCTTTATACAGGGTAATACCTAGAATCATTTCTAAAGCAAGAAAAAATAGAATAAATGACCCTGCGACAGCAAAAGAATGTACATCGATACCAATTAAGTTTAATAGTCGTTGTCCAACAAATAAGAACAAAATCATAATAAAACCAGCAATAACTGCTGCTTTTTCCGACTGAATGTGTCCTACTTTTTTACGTAAATCGATAATGATAGGAATATTTCCAACAATATCAATTACCGCAAACAATACCATAAAGGCTGTAAAAATTTCTTTAAAGTTAAAGTCCATAGTTGATGTTTTTCGTGTGCAAAATTATATAAGTAATGTTACAATCTAGTATTTTTGCGTTTAAATTTACAAGAAGTTCTTTTAAACTTCCAATTTTAAAATTATTTTATGTTTCAATTAGGAAAAACCATCATTTCAGAAGACCTTATAGAAAAAGAGTTTGTATGCAATTTGTCTGCTTGTAAAGGTGCTTGTTGTATTGATGGAGATGCAGGTGCGCCATTAGAAAAAGAAGAAACCAAAATATTAGAAGAAATCTATCCTAAGATTAAACCTTTTTTACGCAAAGAAGGTATTGAGGCAATTGAAAAACAAGGAACTTGGATAACTAGCGATTTTGGAGAATTAGAAACTCCTTTAATCAATGATGCCGATTGTGCTTATGTTATTTTTGATGATAAAGGAACTGCCTTGTGTGCTATTGAAGAAGCCTATAACCAAGGAATTGTAGACTGGAAAAAACCTGTTTCTTGTCACCTATACCCTGTTCGTGTAAAAGATTATAGTGAGTTTGCTGCAGTAAACTACCACAAATGGGAAATTTGTGATGATGCTTGCTCTTTAGGGAAAGAACTGCAAGTACCTGTATACAAATTTGTAAAACAAGCCTTAATTAGAAAATTTGGACAAAACTGGTATGATGAACTTGAAAAAGTTGCAGAAAAGTATTTAAATAAATAAGTTCAATAAAAAACGACGCTATTCAGCGTCGTTTTTTTATTCTGTATTTTATAGATTAACTAATATATCCCATTAATTTTCTATGCAATCGAATAGCATATCCGTCAGACAAGCCTGCAATGTAACTACACACTTGCATAATTCTGTCATATAAACCTTCTCTCCCTTGTTGATATTCCTCTGGAAGTAAGTTCAACACCAACTTATCGTAGTTTGACTGTTTGTTCTCAAACTTATTATTAAGTGCAGTTACAAAAACATCTAGTAAATCAGCAATGATTTTATAGCCAGCTACTTCTTTTTCAACCACTTCTTTACTTCGGTAAATTTTATCAACACTTATTTTGATGATATCGTTAATCTGTGCTTCGTATTTACACTTATCTAATAATCCTTTATCAAAAGTTCCATTTAAAATAGCTTCCTCATTATCTAAAAAGATAGTTACTGCTTCATTAATTAATACTCCTATGGCTAAAGCTCGTAAATAACTTACACGATCTTTTCGATGTTGTAATGAATGATATTTTTTACTATCAATAGCACCTTTTACCAGCATAATCATATACTCTAAGGCATAATCTTCTTCGATGAGACCAAGATTAATTCCATCTTCAAAATCAATAATTGTGTAGCAAATATCATCAGCGGCTTCTACCAAATACGCTAATGGATGTCGGTAGTAAGAAATTCTTTCGGATTCCTTTTTCAATAACCCTAAATCTTCAGCTACATCTAAAAAAGCATCTTTTTCTGACTGAAAAAAGCCGTATTTCTTATCTACAATATGATTTGTTGGTTTCTTTGGCAAACTCTCTTTAGGGTACTTTAAAAAAGCTCCTAGTGTTGCATATGACAAACGTAAACCTCCTTGAATTCCTTCTCTATTTTCTGTTAGGATTTTAAACCCGTTGGCATTTCCTTCAAAATCTATTAAATCTTGATATTCCGAATCAGTTAATTGATTTTTATACTGAAGACCTTTTCCCGTTTTAAAATATTCTCCAATGGCTTTTTCTCCTGAATGACCGAATGGTGGATTCCCAATATCGTGCATTACTGATGCCGCGGCTACAATCGCTCCAAAATCATTAAAAGTGTATCCTAGTTCTTTTAATTTTGGGTGGCGCTCTAGTAATTCTTTACCTACTCTTCGTCCCAACGTACGCCCTACAACTGATACTTCTAAACTATGCGTTAAACGTGTATGGACAAAATCGGTTTTTGATAATGGAATTACCTGTGTTTTATCTTGTAAACTACGAAAAGCCGATGAAAATATAATTCTATCAAAATCTACCTCAAAACCTAAACGAGTTTCATCTTGTTTTGCACGTTCACGTTTTTGAGTATCACCAAAACGTTTTAGAGATAGGAGTTGTTCCCAGTTCATCATTAGAATAATTTTTTTTCGAAAATACTAAAAAAGAGAAGCCTATCGACCTCTCTTTATCACTTTTAATTTAATTAGTAATTTTCATTGTTGACAAAACTAACTTATTTTGTTTTCAATGATATTTTTTAAGATCCACACATTAAACAATCGTCTGGTCCTTCTGCATTTTTAGAAGCTTCTACCATCGCTTTAAATTCATCTGTACTCATTGGCTTGTCTTCTTCTTTCTTTTCTACATTTAACGTAAACTGCTTCGCATTTACAGCAGACTTGGTACGTAGGTAGTACATTCCTGTTTTTAATCCAGATTTCCAAGCATAGAAGTGCATAGAAGTTAACTTCGCATAATCAGGATCTTGCATAAATAAGTTTAACGATTGAGATTGATCGATAAAATATCCTCTATGACGTGCCATATCGATAATATCTTTCATACTCATTTCCCAAACTGTTTTGTATAAATCTTTTAAGTCTTGAGGAATTTCATCAATATGTTGGATAGATCCGTTTGCACGCATGATATCCTCTTTCATATTGTTGTCCCATAAATCTAACTCTACTAAATCTTCTAATAAATGCTTATTTACTACGATAAACTCACCTGATAATACTCTACGAGTATAAATGTTAGAAGTATATGGTTCGAATGCTTCGTTGTTTCCTAAAATTTGAGAAGTAGATGCTGTAGGCATTGGTGCTACTAATAACGAGTTACGAACTCCGTGTTTTTTCACTTCTTTACGCAACTTTGCCCAATCCCAACGACCACTTAATTCATCATCGTTAATTCCCCACATATTGTGTTGGAACTCTCCTTGTGATATTGGTGATCCTTCAAATGTTGAATAGGCTCCTTTTGCTTTGGCAACTTCCATAGATGAAGTAACTGCTGCAAAATATAAGGTTTCAAAAATTTCTTGGTTTAATTTCTTAGCTTCTTCTGAAGTAAATGGTAAACGTAACATGATAAAAGCATCTGCCAACCCTTGAATTCCTAATCCTACCGGACGGTGACGGAAGTTTGAGTTTTCAGCTTCTTTTACTGGGTAGTAGTTACGATCAATTACTGTATCTAAATTACGTGTAACTTTTTTAGTTACTTCAAATAATTTTTGGTGATCGAAGAACTTGTTTCCATTTTCATCTTCGGCAACAAACATTGGAATTGCAATCGACGCTAAGTTACATACTGCAACTTCATCTTCTGCAGTATATTCCATAATCTCAGTACATAAATTTGAAGAACGAATGGTTCCTAAATTCTTTTGATTAGACTTACGGTTTGCTGCATCTTTATACAACATGTACGGAGTACCTGTTTCTATTTGTGATTCTAAGATTTTCTCCCATAAATCACGCGCTTTAATAGTTTTTCTTCCTTTTCCAGCAGCTTCATAACTTGTATATAAACGCTCAAACTCTTCACCATACGTATCATATAAATGTGGACACTCATGTGGACACATTAAGGTCCAATCAGCATCTTCTTGTACACGCTTCATGAATAAATCTGAAATCCACATAGCATAGAATAAATCACGCGCTCGCATTTCTTCTTTACCATGGTTTTTCTTCAAGTCTAAAAAGTCATAAATATCGGCATGCCATGGTTCTAAATACATTGCAAATGACCCTTTACGCTTTCCTCCTCCTTGATCTACATAACGAGCAGTATCGTTAAAAACACGTAACATTGGTACAATACCATTTGATGTTCCGTTAGTACCTGCAATGTATGATCCTGTTGCACGAATATTGTGAATAGATAGACCTATACCTCCTGCAGATTGAGAAATCTTAGCAGTTTGCTTTAACGTATCGTAGATTCCATCAATACTATCGTCTTGCATTTGCAATAAGAAACAAGATGACATTTGTGGTTTTGGCGTACCTGAGTTAAATAACGTTGGTGTTGCATGTGTAAAATATTTTTTACTCATCAATTCGTATGTAGCAATTGCCTCGTCAATATCTTCTTTATGGATACCTATAGCAACACGCATTAACATTTGTTGCGGACGCTCAACAATGTTTCCGTTTAATTTTAATAAGTAAGAACGCTCTAATGTTTTAAAACCAAAATAATCGTAGTTAAAATCACGGCTATAGATAATTGTTGAATCTAACTTATCAGCATTATCCATAATAATTTTATATACATCATCTGCTAATAAAGGAGCTTTATTTCCAGTACGTGGATTGATGTATTCGTACAAATCGGTCATTGTTTCCGAAAACGATTTCTTGGTATTTTTATGTAAGTTAGATACGGCAATTCTCGCTGCTAATTTCGCATAATCAGGATGTGCTGTTGTCATTGTTGCAGCAATTTCTGCTGCTAAGTTATCTAATTCAGAAGTAGTTACCCCATCATACAGTCCTTCAATAACACGCATTGCTACTTTTACTGGATCAACTATATTGTTTAATCCATAACACATTTTTCTAACCCTTGCTGTGATTTTGTCGAACATCACAGGCTCTTTTCTGCCGTCTCTTTTTACTACATACATATTGATATTGGTTTTTAGTTGGTTAATAGCGTCGCCAAAACATCCTTCGTTAGGCAACTTGTAAAATGTTAATTTTAATTTGTTTCTTGTTGAAACGATATATAAGCTAAAGCACGTTTACAGTGCTTTAGCTGAGTAATACTGCATGTAGGGGAATAGCAGCTTATTGGTTCCTAAAAATCTGCATCAAAGCTGATGCTTCCTGTACCTCCAGATTTTACTCCGGCTTTTTGGTACTCTGATACTCTTTTTTCGAAGAAATTAGTTTTTCCTTCTAATGAAATCATTTCCATGAAATCAAATGGGTTAGTAGACTCGTACTCTTTTTCGCATCCGAATTCTAAAAGTAGTCTATCGGTAACATATTCTAAATACTGAGTCATTAACGTTGCATCCATACCTATTAAACTCACAGGTAAAGATTCCGTTATAAATTCTCTTTCAATATCTAAAGCTGAGATAATAATATCTCTTATTCTTTCTTTTGGAACTTTGTTTACTAAGTGATTGTTGTGTAAGTGTACAGCAAAATCACAATGCATACCCTCATCACGAGAGATTAACTCGTTAGAGAAGGTTAACCCAGGTAATAACCCACGTTTCTTTAACCAGAAAATTGAACAGAAAGAACCTGAAAAGAAAATTCCTTCAACTGCGGCAAAAGCGATTAAACGCTCAGCAAACGAATCAGATTCAATCCATTTTAAAGCCCAATCTGCTTTCTTTTTAATTGCTGGAAAAACTTCAATTGCCTTGAATAACCTATCTTTCTCTTCTTCATCCTTTATATATGTATCAATTAATAATGAATACGTTTCTGAATGAATATTTTCCATCATGATTTGGAAACCATAAAAGAATTTTGCTTCTGAATATTGAACTTCGTTTACAAAGTTTTCTGCTAAATTTTCATTTACAATTCCGTCAGATGCTGCAAAAAATGCTAAAACGTGCTTAATAAAGTAACGCTCATCATCTGTTAACTTGGTATTCCAATCATTTAAGTCTGAATGTAAATCAATTTCTTCTGCAGTCCAAAAACAAGCTTGTTGTTTTTTATACCACTCCCATAAATCGTTATGTTGGATTGGAAAAATTACAAATCTGTCTTTATTTTCTTGTAAAATTGGTTCAATAGATGCCATGCTTTTTTAGCTCTTTTAGTGTGTTATTTTTTTACCGCCTGTGGGAGAAACAAAGATTGAAAAAATTGCTAAAAATTGAAAGCTTTACTTATTCACAAATCCCTTGAAGTTTTTAACAAAATGGATTTTTTCTCTGATTTCAACAAAACTAACTCCTTTTATAAAAAACTTAAAAACAACTACTTAAAAACCAAAAAATCGCTTAAACAGTGATACTCACTGAGTTTCTTGTTTGATGTTTGCACATAAAAAAAGTGACACAAAATGTGCCACTTTTCAAACCTTTATTTTTTTGTTTTTTGAGGTTATTTTGTAACCTTTAAAACATCTGAAATAATTTGTTCTATCTGTTTTTTCGGTAACGCTCCGTGAGCCATTTGTGGGTCTTCTCCTACTGGACAAAATAACATTGATGGAATGCTTCTAATACCAAAAGCAGCTGATAATTCTTGTTCAGCTTCTGTATCTATTTTATAAATATTGATTTTTCCTTCGTACTCATTACTCAACTCTTCTAAAACAGGAGCCAAAGCTTTACATGGCCCGCACCAATCGGCATAAAAATCAATAATTGCTGGAATTTCTCCTTCAAACTTCCACTCTTTATTCTCTTCATAATTAAAAACCTTCTTAAAGAATGTTTCCTTATTCAAATTCTCTGTCATGTTTATCTATCGTATTATAATTATGTAAAGGTAGTCGTTTTTATTTCAATAGCTTTCAGTGGTATTTTTGTTAAATTCGTCTTAAAATGAATTGTTATGATCGTTTTTCTTCTAAATTTGATCCAATTAACCAATTTTTAAATCATGAAAAGAATCCTTCTTCCCATTATTTGCGCAGGAGCTATTTTAGTTTCTTGTAAAGAAGAAAAACAATCTAAAAACAATATTAGTGTGAATTACCCTGAAACAGCTAAAAAACCTGTGGTAGATGAATACTTTGGTACCAAAGTAACTGACAACTACCGTTGGTTAGAAGATGATAGAAGTGCTGAAACTGAAGCTTGGGTAAAAGCTGAAAATGAAGTTACCTTCGATTATTTAAGTAAAATTCCATATCGCGAACAATTAAAAGAACGTTTATCTGAATTATGGAACTACGAAAAAGTAGGAACACCATTCAAAGAAGGAGACTATACTTATTTCTATAAAAACGACGGATTACAAAACCAATACGTTCTTTACAGAAAAGATAAAAATGGGAAAGAAGAAGTTTTCTTAGATCCTAATACTTTTGCTGAAGACGGAACTACTTCATTAGGGTCTATCAGTTTTACTAAAGATGGAAAAACAGTAGCTTACGCTATTTCTGAAGGAGGAAGTGACTGGAGAAAGGTAATTGTGATGGATGCTGAAACTAAAGAAATTAAAGGAGATACTTTAGTTGACGTAAAATTCTCTGGAATTGCTTGGAAAGGAAACGAAGGCTTCTACTATTCTAGCTACGATAAACCAAAAGGAAGTGAGTTATCAGCAAAAACTGATCAACATAAATTATACTATCACAAATTAGGAACTCCTCAAAGTTCTGATGAAGTTATTTTTGGAGCGACTCCAGAACAAAAGCACCGTTATGTAGGTGGTTACTTAACTGAAGACAATAAATACTTATTAATTTCTGCTTCAACTTCAACTTCTGGAAACAAGTTATTCATCAAAGATTTAACGGATCCAAATAGCAAGTTAACCCCTATCATTGATAATTTTGATAGCGATACTGGTGTAATAGACAGTAGAGGAAGTAAATTATACTTAGTTACTAACTTAAACGCTCCTAACAAAAAGATTGTTACTGTTGATGCTGCAAACCCAACACCTGAAAACTGGGTAGACTTTATTCCTGAAACAGAAAATGTATTATCTCCTTCAACTGGAGGTGGATATTTCTTTGCTAAATATATGGTAGATGCTGTTTCTAAAGTAGTACAATACGATTTTGACGGAAAATTAATCCGTGAAGTAAAGTTACCAGGGGTAGGAACTGCTGGTGGTTTCGGTGGAAAAACTGAGGCTAAAGAGTTATATTTCTCTTTCACAAACTACAACACACCAAGTTCTTCTTACAAATTTAATCCAGAAGACGGAACGTATGAATTATACTGGAAACCTGCTATTTCTTTCAACGCAGAGGACTATGAAAGCAAGCAAGTATTCTACACTTCAAAAGACGGAACAAAAGTTCCTATGATTATTACCTATAAAAAAGGATTAGAGTTAAACGGTAAAAACCCAACTATTTTATATGGTTATGGTGGATTCAACGTTTCTTTAACTCCAAGTTTTAGTATTGCTAACGCTGTTTGGATGGAACAAGGTGGTGTATACGCTGTACCTAACTTACGTGGTGGTGGAGAGTATGGTAAAAAATGGCACGATGCAGGTACGCAATTAAAAAAGCAAAATGTATTTGATGATTTTATTGCTGCTGCTGAATACCTAATTAAAGAAAACTATACTTCTTCTGATTATTTAGCAATTAGAGGTGGTTCAAACGGAGGATTATTAGTAGGAGCTACGATGACACAACGTCCTGATTTAATGAAAGTAGCGTTACCTGCAGTTGGAGTATTAGATATGTTACGTTACCACACCTTTACAGCTGGAGCAGGTTGGGCTTACGACTACGGAACTTCTGAACAAAGTGAAGAAATGTTTAACTACTTAAAAGGATATTCACCAGTACACAACGTAAAAGAAGGTGTTCAATATCCTGCAACAATGGTAACTACTGGTGATCATGACGATCGTGTAGTGCCTGCACATAGTTTTAAATTTGCTGCTGAATTACAAGACAAGCAACAAGGAAGTAACCCTGTATTAATCAGAATTGAAACAAATGCGGGTCACGGAGCAGGAACTCCAGTAGCTAAAACTATTGAGCAATATGCTGATATTTTCGGGTTCACTTTATTCAATATGGGGTTTGAATCGTTACCAAATGCTCAAAAATCAGAAATAAAGAGTTAAAAACTGTAACACTTTTATAAAAACACACTCTTATTAGAGTAAATTTACTACCTCGAGGCAAAAACCTCGAGGTAGTTTGTTAAATATAAGATTCAATCAAAAATCACAAAAAATGAAAACCATTCACAAAATGTTGTTTACAACTGCTGTTGCTTCTTTAGGAGTTGTGGCTTGTAAAACAGACAAAAAGCCTGAAGAAAAAGTACAGGCAATTGTTTTAGAAAACATGGATACTTCGGTACAACCAACGGACGATTTCTTTAGATATGTAAACGGTTCTTGGGTTGATAAAACTGAAATTCCAGCTGATGAAACTTCTTGGGGAGGATTCAATCAATTAAGAAAAACCACTACCAAAGATGTCTTAACTATCTTAAACAAAGCAATTAAAGAAGGAAATTTCGAAAAAATAAAAGATGCCGAAGGAAACGAAATAGATTCTGACCAAGAAAAAGCGGTAAACTACTACGAAACCATTATGGATACCGTAGCTAGAAACAAAGCTGGTAAAGCACCTGTACAACCTTTCCTTCAAAAAATTGAAGAAATTAAAAACTTAAACGACGTACAAACATATATTACCAACATGGCTCCTTACGGTGGTGCTGGTTTCTATGGTTTTGGGGTATTTAACGACCTTAAAAACAGTAGTATGAATGCTGGTTATATGGGTGCTGGTGGACTTGGTTTATCTAGAGACTACTATGTAGACGAAAAAGTAAAAGACAAACTTGAAAAGTACGAAGTATTTGTAGCAAATATGTTACAAGAATTTGGTGATGATGAAGCAACAGCTAAGAAAAATGCAGCAACTATTGTCGCTTTTGAAAAAAGTTTAGCTGAGCCAATGATGACTAAAGAAGAGCGTAGAGATACTCGTAAAATGTACAACCCTATGACCGTTGCTGAGTTATCTGAATTAGCTCCGGCAATTGATTGGCAAGCACATTTAGAAGGAATTGGTGTTGAAAGCATTGAAAAAGTTATCGTTACCGATCCTAAATACTTCAAAGCTATGAACGAAGTATTAAAAAATGCTCCTATTGAAGATGTTAAATTAGTATTACGTTGGAATGCAATTAACAACTCATTAGGTTTATTATCTACCGATTTAGAAAAAGCTAATTGGGAGTTTTATAGCAAAGAAATGCGTGGAGCTAAACAACAAAAACCAAGAAATGAGCGTGCTTTAGCTAATTTAAACGGTGCAATAGGTGAAGCTTTAGGTAAATTATATGTTGACGAGAAATTCCCGCCAGAAGCAAAGCAAAAAGCTAAGGAAATGATTGATAACGTAATGTTAGGTTTTGAAAAACGTATCGCGCAATTACCTTGGATGAGTGCTGAAACTAAAGAAAAAGCTTTAGAAAAATTACACAAATTAACTGTTAAAATTGCCTATCCTGATAAGTGGAAAGATTACACTACTTTACAAGTAAAAGGGTTAGAAGATGGCGGTACATACTTTGATAACGCTGTAAACGTTCGTAAATGGAACTTTGAAAAAGATATGGCTAAATTAGGTAAAGAAGTAGATAGAACTGAATGGGGAATGTCTCCTCAAACAGTAAATGCTTACTTTAACCCGGTAAACAATGAAATCGTTTTCCCAGCAGCAATTTTACAACCTCCTTTCTATAACTACAAAGCTGATGAAGCTGTAAACTACGGAGGAATTGGAGCAGTTATTGGTCACGAAATTTCACACAGTTTTGATGATTCTGGTGCTCGTTTCGACGGTGATGGAAACTTAAAAAACTGGTGGACAGAAGAAGATTCAGAAAAATTTAAAGAAGCTGGTTCTAAATTAATCAAACAATTTAGTGACATTGTTGCTATTGATAGCATGAACTTAAACGGTGAATTTACGTTAGGTGAAAATATTGGTGATTTAGGTGGTGTACAAGCCGCTTATGAAGGATTACAAATTTTCTTAGAAAAGAATGGTCGCCCTGAAAATATTGACGGTTATACCCCTGAGCAACGTTTCTTCCTTTCTTGGGCAACAATTTGGAGAACTAAAGTACGCGATGAAGCTTTAAAAAATCAAATTATGACAGATCCACACGCTCCAGGAAAGTACAGAGCATATATGCCTCTTAAAAATGTTGATGCTTTCTATGAAGCATTTGATGTTAAAGAAGGAGATAATATGTACTTAAAACCAGAAGATCGCGTTAGAATTTGGTAAATTTAACAAAAAAATAAGTACCTTTAAACCAGTGTTTAAACACTGGTTTTTTTATTTTTAATAAATAGCTAATTGGGTATTGCGTATTTCAAAAAATAGTAAGTAATTCGCCCTCCTTAACTTTTATCTTAATGAAACTAATAGGAAGAGCTGAAAAAATATCCTTTTTAAATTGGGAAATTGAAGATTTGCCTGCTAAAATAGATACAGGTGCCTATACTTCTGCGATACATTGTAAGCACATTAAAGAAAAAGATGGTATGCTAGAGTTTATTTTATTGTGTCCGAAAACAGAGAAATACAATAATAAATTGCTACAAACCAACAAGTATCAAGTTAAAAGTATACGAAGCTCAAACGGTAAAAAACAAAAAAGATACGTGGTATCAACATCTGTTGTTTTTTTCGATAAAAAATATAAAATAAAGCTATCTTTATCTGATAGAGGTAAAATGACCTATCCAGTTTTAATTGGTAGAAAATTTTTAAATAAAAAATTTATCGTTGATGTTTCTCAAAAAAACATCGCATCAAAAGAAAAATAAAATAAAACCTCTGTAATTTAAATAATCATTAAATAATAATATTTGCTTGCTTATTTTGATTATCAAAGGTTATATTATGATTATTAAAAAACAGTAAAAACAAACACATGAAAATTGTTGTTCTTTCTAGAAACTCAAAATTATATTCAACAAAACGTTTAGTAGAAGCAGGAGAAAAAAGAGGTCATGAAATGCTGGTATTAGATCATACAAAATGTGATCTTATTATTGAAAAAAGAAAGCCTGCAATAGTATACAACCATGAGCTTGTAACAGACGTCGATGCCATTATACCTCGTATTGGTGCTTCCGTTACTTTTTATGGTACTGCTGTTGTACGTCAGTTCGAAATGATGAAAGTATTTTCTGCTGTAGAATCTCAAGCTTTAGTACGTTCTAGAGATAAACTGAGTAGCTTACAGGTGCTTTCGAGAGCAAATTTAGGGCTTCCAAAAACTGTTTTTACTAATTATTCAAAAGATACTTCAGAAATTATAAAAAAAGTAGGTGGAGCCCCTTTAATAGTTAAACTTTTAGAAGGAACACAAGGTTTAGGTGTTGTTTTAGCAGAAACAAAAAAAGCTGCTGAATCTGTTATAGAAGCTTTTAACGGTTTACAAGCTCGTGTAATTGTTCAAGAGTATATTAAAGAAGCTAAAGGCGCGGATATTCGTGCTTTTGTGGTTGATGGTGTAGTTGTAGGAGCTATGAAACGCCAGGGTAAAGAGGGAGAGTTTAGATCGAACTTACACAGAGGTGGAACTTCAGAAATTATAGAATTAACTGATGAAGAAGAAAACGCTGCTTTAAAAGCTGTAAAAGCAATGAAATTGGGTATCGCTGGTGTAGACATGTTACAGTCTGATAGAGGTCCTTTGATTTTAGAAGTTAATTCTTCTCCTGGTTTAGAAGGCATAGAAAAAGCTACTGGAAAAGATATAGCAAAAAGCATTATACGTTACGTAGAAAGAAGCGCTTAAAACAAAACCGATACTCACTCTATTGTATCGGTTTTTTGTTTCCTGCTAATCCGTTACTTTTGCATTTATGCTACAAGTAAACAATATTTCATTTACCTACCCTTCAAAAGAAAAAACCTTAGAAAACATCCAGTTTACCTTACAAAAAGGAGAACACTTGTGTGTTATGGGTGAAAGTGGTTGCGGAAAATCGACTCTTTTAAAAATTATTTATGGTTTATTGGATCTTGATAAGGGAGATTTATTTTGGAATGATACTCAAATTTTAGGCCCAGAACATCACTTGGTTCCTGGAATGGAATTTTTCAAGTACGTAGCACAAGATTTTGATTTAATGCCGTTTACCTCGGTAAGTGAGAATATTAAAAAATTCTTATCACGATTTTATCCTAAAGAAGCAGAAGAAAGAACTCAAGAACTTTTAGAAGTTATTGAAATGACAGAGCTTGCCAACGAAAAGGTAAAAAATTTAAGTGGTGGTCAGCAACAACGAGTATCTATTGCTAGAGCATTAGCCAAAGAACCTGAGTTATTATTGTTAGATGAACCTTTTAGTCAGATAGATAATTTCAAAAAAAACTCGTTACGTAGACGATTATTCGCTTACCTAAAAAAGAAAAACATCGCTTGTATAGTAGCTACCCACGACGGAAACGATGCTTTATCTTTTGCCGACAACATGATGGTAATCCGAAATCATCAAGTACTTGCATATGGCAGTCCTTCTAACTTATACCAACATCCTAAAAAAAAATATGTGGCTTCGTTATTTGATGATGTAAATGAAATTTCAATTAACAATCAAACCATGTTGTTATACCCAAATCAACTACAAATTGTTGATGAGCCTTCAAATTTAAAAGGAACTGTGGTAAAATCTTATTTTAAAGGAGGATATTGGTTGATAGAAGTAGTTTACGATAACCAATCAATTTTTATAAATCATCAAGAAAATATTGAGGAAAAAACAACAGCCTTTTTTAAATTAAAAAAGGCTGTTTAAACCAATAATAACTATCTCATAATTATTACTCAACTATCTTAAAATAAATTTGTTTCTTAAAAAAAATACACTCTTACCGTATTAAACACCAAAAGATAAAAGTGTATTGTAGTTTTCTCTTTCTATTCTTGGTTATAACAACCTTTCCTACATCTAAAACAATTAGGTTTTAATTTACCCTACTTTTTTTAGAAAATTTTTTTAATCGTGTTTTTCGCTCCATTAAAATCGAAGCTTTCTCCTACTTTTTTTCCTAAAATTAGCTTTCCAATAGGTGAAGAAGGCGAGATAGCGAAGTATTTTTTATTATCAACAATTAGTAAACCTACACTTATACTGATAAAATAATTTGTAGTAGAAGTTTCCACCACGCTTCCCAAACAAGCTGCTTCTGAAGTGGAGTCTATTTTCAATTTTGTTAAAACCTCTTTCATTTGAGCAATTCCACTAAGTTGTTGACTTGCTTTTTCCATTTCTAACTGAAGCATTGCCCGTCCTGTTTCATGTTTATCTCCAGCAGAACTTTTTGTTTCAGATTGTAATGCTTTTTGATGAGAAGATATTGTTTCTTCCACCGTTTGTAAACGCTTATTTACATACAACTCACATTGTTTGTATAATTCTTCTTTTATACTCATTCTTTTTATTTCAGTTGGAAAAATATTAATATAAAAGTTCCGCAAGCTCCTTCCCTACTAAACTACCTATAGCAACTCCCATTCCTCCTAAACGAACACCACAAAACACATTGTTAGAAAGTTGTTTTACAATCGCTTTTTTCTGATTTCCAACTCCCATTATTCCACTCCATCTGTGGTCTATTTCAACTTCTGTATTTGGTAAAATAGTTGTTTTTAAAATTTCTTCTAATTTGTTTTGAATAAGTTCGGTTTGTCCAAAATCAGTAGTTTCTTCACCTTTAAAATCAAGATTTCTACCACCTCCAAACAAAATTCTATCATCAATATTTCTAAAATAATAATAACCTTTATCTAAATGAAAAGTTCCTTTGATGTGTAAATTTTTAATCGGCTTTGTAATTAGTACCTGTGCTCTAGCGGGTTGCACGTTTTCATTCAACAGTTGATTGGCAAATCCGTTAGTTGCAACAAATAATTTTTTTGTGTTAAATGTAATTTGGTTGGTTTCAACCTCAACTTGTTCGTTGTTTTCAATAAAATTTTTAACCTGAATATTGTTTACGATTTTAATTCCTGAAGACACTACTTTTTCTAACAATTTTGCTGCCATTTTTCCAGTATCTAGCTGTCCTTCAAACTGATTAGTTATGTACTGTTGATGAATATTTTGAAAACCAAACTTATTGTTATCAACCGTAAAAACTTCCGAAGAAAATAAAGGTTTCAACAATTCATTTATCTTCGATTTCTGTGCTAAACACGATTCGTATAGTTCTGTGGTTAAAAATAATTCGTATCCTTTATTTTGCTGAAAATCGATGTTTTTATCACCTAAAGTTGTTCGTAACAACTGTAATCCTTCCCAACGTTTTTTTACCAAACTAACAACTTCTTCTTCAGTATGTGTGTTCAAATCATCTATGAGTTCGGATAAACTTCCGAAGCAAGCAAAACCCGCATTTTTAGTACTTGCTCCTTGTGGTAACATGCCTTTTTCAAGAATTATAATTTTTGCTTTCGGATGCATTTTTCGCAATTGTAATGCACAGTTTAACCCTACAATTCCACTACCAACTACAGTAAAATCTACAGTTGTAAACCACTCTTTTAGCTCCCAATAACTGAAATTCAACATCATATAAAACTGATTATATTTGTGACTTGGCACATTCCTTGAATGTCTAAATTTAAACATTAAAAAACAACTCTATGAAATGAGCCATCGCAATTCTTTTTACTAATAGAACTGTTTAATGGCGAATTACATCTGACCAATTAAAAACAATAAAAAATTTAAACAGATGAAACTAATCGGAATCTTAATTTTAGCTTTTAGTCTAACACAATGCGCAAGTGTAAAAATGGAAAACAATCATCCTTTTAAAATAGAATCAGCAAGTTATGCTCACGTTACAGGAGGTGTAAAAGGCAGCTATAATTCTACTAATTTAATTATCAATTTTACTGCTAAAGAGCCTGTTGATTTTAAAAATGTGTACTTTCAAAACAGAATAACTAATGCAGTAATAGAGCAACATAACGATAAACAATATATTGCTGCACGTTACAAAACCTCATCAGATGAAGATAGAAAAGACTTGATTTTACATGCAGATCCTAAAGAGGAATTTGGTAATACACCGAATAATCCTACAGAAAAATTTCCTTTTGAATTGAAAGAAAATGAAGCTATGGTTTCGTATACAATTGGTGATAAAATTCACTATGCAAAAGTGGAAAATATCGAAAAGAAAAAAAAGATTTTTATGCAGTAAATCTGTTAAACGTAACTATAAAAAACACCTCCAAAAGAGGTGTTTTTTATTTTTGGCACGTAATTTGAAAACTCATAAGCATAACCATAAAACGAAAGCTTATGAAACGTATAAAATTACTTTTATTACTACTTGTTGGTAGCGTAACACTTACTTCATGTGTTGTAAGAAATGAAATTGTACATGATGGATTTGGAAATGATGGTTTTTCATTACGTGAATATATTTCGAGTTATGATTTATGGTATGTAGATTATCACAAAACAACAGGTACAGGAGATGTTCCTTTTTTATCAAGAGCTTTTACTATTTCTTTTTTAAACGGAACCATGTATGCAAATAATAATATTGTTGATATTGGTCGTACAGGAAACGGTTTAGGAATTGCAGTTGGAAGCTACGGAACATACGGAACTGTATTAGAAACTCGACACGATATAGATGGATATTTTGAATTTGAGGTAGTACAACTTTCAGATAATAGAATTCGAATTGATGATTTATCGCAAAATGTAAGTTACTATTTGGTTGGTTACCAAATAAATAATTTTGATTACGACATGTTGTTCTATGATAATATTGAATACTTTTTACAAGAGTATGTAGCTTGGGAAAAGATTAATAAATATGGAGGAAATGATAACCCTTTTGATTATGAAAATTACTTACAGTTTACTCCAGAAAATGATGTGACATTCTATTCATCTCACGATCCTTTTGGCACAAATGTTGCTAATATTAATTGGAGTTTTAAGGGAAGTTATATCGTCCGTAATGTTCAAGGCGAACAGAACTTAAAATATTTAACACTTAATTATGATAACGGAGATACTGAAGAATTTGACTTAACCGTTATTAATGATGGTGAGATAGAACTGTATCATGTAAATTCTCAAAGAACCTATGTTTTTTCTGGTAGAGGATTTATACAATACAAAAAAGGTGAAAGTACCACTAGTACTAAACCAGCTGTAAGGAATAGCGGTAGAAAACGTACTAAGATAGAAAGAGAAACAGTTCCGAAAAGGAAGTAAAAATAAAGTTTGGTTAGTTGATTTTTGGTTGGTGTAATAGCCAACTAAAAGGGACCGCTCCGCATGGGGCGGTTTTTCATTTTATACCAGTTCTTAATTGAAATTACGCTAAATAAAAAGCAGGTATTTTTGTTTAGACGGGAAAGAAAATCAAGGCATAGCCTTAGCTACGGTTTTATTTTATTTTGAAGTATAAACGGAAAAGAATAATTTTTTATCGTATAATTTTAATGGAGAAGTGGTATTAATAGTTGCTTAACATAAAAAAGGTTACCTTTATACAAAACAAAAAACCATGCAACAAACTGCTTTAATTACAGGAGCAACCTCAGGTATTGGTAAAGCAACCGCTAAACTTTTTGCTAAAAATAACATCAATTTAATTATTTGTGGTCGACGTATTGAAAAGCTTCAACAACTTCAACAAGAACTATCACAGTTTACCAAGATACATATACTTCAATTCGATGTTCGCTACAACGATGAAGTACAAAAAGCAATCAACAGTTTACCTAGTGAATTTAAACATATAGACATTCTTATTAATAATGCCGGTAATGCACACGGACTAGACAGCTTTCAAAACGGAAATATAGATGATTGGGATGCTATGATTGACGGAAACGTAAAAGGGCTTTTATATGTTTCAAAAGCTGTGATTCCCCAAATGGTTGAACGCAACAACGGATTTATCTTAAATATCGGTTCTATTGCAGGAAAAGATGTATATCCTAACGGAAATGTGTATTGTGCTTCAAAGTTCGCTGTAAACGCTTTAAATAAAGGAATGCGCATCGATTTAAACCAACATAACATTCGTGTCTGTGCCATTCATCCAGGTTTGGTAGAAACTGAATTTTCTGATGTTCGTTTTAAAGGAGACACTGAAAGAGCCAAAACCGTATACCAAGGTTACAAAGCACTACAACCTGAAGATATAGCAGATATTATTCATTTTGTTGTTACACGCCCATATCACGTTAATATTGAAGATTTAATCGTATACCCTACAGCACAAGCTAGCGCAACTATTGTGAATAAAAATACTTAAGCTGTGATTAACAAACGTCTTTTAATTAAAAACTTACTATCTCATAATGATGAGAATAGTTTTTATGATAAAAAACAAAAGTTATCCTTAGGCTCTAAAGAAGGAAAAGCTAAGTTTATAAAACACATTTGTGCCCTTTCAAACTCCAATCCAAACAACAATTCTTACATTGTTATTGGTATTGAAGATGAAGAAAACACCATTATTGGTGTAGATTTTTACGATGATAGTAAAATTCAAAATCTGGTAAATGCTTACCTGAATAATCCACCAAAAATAGAATATGAAAACGTTCCTTTTCCTCGTTTACAGCGTCATAAAGTAATAGGGTTAGTAACTATATATCCTAACAACTCTATTACATCTTTAGCAAAAAATGCTTGGAAATATCGTAAAGGAGCAGTGTTTTACCGTAGAGGAAGTAACTCAATACCTGTAGAAGGTAGTTTTGAACTTAGAAACAACAATAAAGCAATTGTTGAAGCTATTGAAAAAAACGCAAGCAACAATATTCAACTTACCCTTGATGGTGTTTTCGATTTTATTGAAAGGCATAAACCAGAATACAATCCGAGATATAAAGTATTTAATGAGCAATTCGTATTGTGTTGGGCAGGAAAAAGAAAACTAATCAACAACGAAGAGTTTTTTACACGAGTAGATATTGAATTAGTTAATGAACAAGTTCGTTTATTTTTTTCTTCGTTAGATGATGTTCAAATCAGTTATAACGAGCAATCATTTATTATTACCGAATACATTGTATTGGGTATTGATAAAACCGAAAAACGTTATCCTTTAGAAAAAACCATCATCAATTTTAAAGACAACGGAAAGCACGATATTGTCACTGAATTCTTATTTGAAGCTCCCCAATACGATAAAAATATTTTACAGCATATTTACAATAATAACAACTGCATTGTTGCAAAAATTATAAAAAACAAACCGCTTTCGGTTACTGAACATGAAGATGTATTCAGGCTTCCTACCTCCTACTTAATTTGCTATTTAAACGGATTTTTAAACGCTCCGTTACAACTTAAAAAAGCTAAAAACTACATTAAAAATCTAGACGACAAAACCACCTATATCAAATATAAAGAAGCGATGCGTGTGTTGAGGAAAGTGAAGTATAGTTAAGAATGTAAAAGATTATTTCTCACTGTTTTTTTTATGTAGATATTTATCTTAAATTTGTAACCAATGTATAAGGTTATATAATATGGTTATAAAGGGTTATTATTCAATTTCAGAAGCAGCAGATGTATTGGGTAAAAGTAAAGAAACTTTACGAAGATGGGATAGAGAAGGAAAATTAAATGCTGTTCGAGAACCTATGAGTAACTATCGTGTTTATAAAAAAGAAGAGATTAACGCTCTTATAGAACCGCTGATTACTGAAATAGATGAAAGTATTGATAATACTGAAGAACCTCTTAAAGAATATAAAGTACTAGAGTTATTTGCTGGAGCTGGTGGTTTAGCAATCGGTTTAGAACAATCAGGAATAAAATGTGTAGCTCTTAATGAAATTGATAAATGGGCCTGTGAAACCTTAAGAAAAAATAGACCTCACTGGAATGTTTTAGAAGGTGATATTAAATCTTTCAATTTTGAAAACTATAAAAATGAAGTTGAAATTGTTACAGGAGGATTTCCTTGTCAAGCTTTTAGCTATGCCGGAAAAAAATTAGGGTTAGAAGATGCTAGAGGAACTTTGTTTTACGAATTTGCAAGAGTTGTTCAAGAAGTTAATCCTTTAATTTGTATTGGTGAAAATGTAAAAGGATTACTTTCTCATGATAAAGGAAAAACACTACAAGGAATGATTTCTATCTTAGATGAAATTGGATATAATGTAGTGCCTGTTCAAGTTTTAAAAGCAATTAATTATAACGTTCCGCAAAAAAGAGAACGATTAATTTTGGTTGGTGTAAGAAAAGATATAAATATTAATTACGAATACCCTACTCCCTACAATACCATTTACAATTTATCAGACGCCCTAAAAAAAGGACGATTATATGATAAAGACGTACCTAAGTCTCCTGGTTCAAAATATCCTGAACATAAAAAAGAAGTATTAGATTTAGTTCCTCAAAAAGGTTATTGGAGAGATTTACCTATAGATATTCAAAAAGAATATATGGGTAAAAGCTTTTATTTAGGAGGAGGAAAAACCGGAATGGCAAGAAGAATTGGTTGGGATGAACCTTGCTTAACCCTTACTTGTAGCCCCGCACAAAAACAAACCGAACGTTGCCACCCAGAAGAAACGCGTCCATTTACAGTTAGAGAATATGCTCGTATACAAACTTTTCCTGACAGTTGGGAGTTTGCAGGTTCTGTTTCTCAACAATACAAACAAATTGGAAATGCTGTACCTTGCAATTTGGGTAAAGAAATAGGCTATTCTATAATTAAGTTTTTAAATAAATACTATTCAAAATCGAACAAATCAGATGCTTCAATTTCTTTAGCTAACGCCATATAACCTTGTTTGAAAAAACCTTCTGTATCTAAATTTAAAGTCATCAAATCTAAGTTTGAAACTAACTTATTGTAAAAGTTTGGAAAGCCTGTAAGTCTATGCCAAAACTCTTCACCAATAATTACAGGAAACAATTCATCTATTTTTCGATAATGTTGACTTAATTGATCTTCTTCTCCATAAAGAACACCTAGTATTAAATCTGAATTATTTAAATCCATTGAATTAGTTCTTGCCAAATTAGTTACAGTAGTGAATTTTTTAAGCAAAGGACTCACATCTTCAGAATTAATTGTGTTTGGCCCTGATTTAAGCTGACACCATTTTCGTCGTCCATCAACTTTATCTGTAAACTCAATATCCATTCCTTTGATTAAAGAACCTTCTGCCAAATTTAACTCAACAAACATGTTTTGAATTCTTGTTCCAAATGAGGTATTAATAGAAGTTCCCAAAACTCTAGGATAGTACAATGCTTTAGCAATTCCTATTGCAGTAAAATCATTCTCAAGTATTTTTGATAAATACTTAACTACAATAGGGTTTATCTTGTATGATTTAAGTTTAGAGTGTGTTTTTAAAGAGCTAATTTTATGATTTTCAAATATTTTCTCTTCAAAATACGCTGTAATAACTTCTAAAAGTTCTTTTTCATTCATTTTCAAATATACTTTAATTTCTATGAGTTTTAAAACATACTACCTCAACACCAATTGCACAATCGTTACTATGCCAATCAATAAAATAAAAGACAACGACAAGGTTCTAAATTTAGACTGTGGTATATAGGCTAATATTTTCTTTCCGATGAATGTACCTACTATACCAATGACAAATAAAAAAGGCACATATTTTAAGTCGTGATCATGAATATAGCCGTTTTGGTAATACACAAAAGTTCTTGAAAAATCGATCATAAAATCGATAAAAGCAGAAGTTGCTATAAACACACTCTTTTCTAAATTAAAAGCTGCCATAGTTAACCCTCTTATAGCTCCTCCTGTACCTAATAATCCTGCTGAAAATCCTGAAAGAGTACCACCTACAATGGCATTTTTTCTGTTAGGAGAAAAAGAAAATTTACTTCTAATCAGGAAAAAAGCACTAAACGCTACTAAAAAAATACCTAAAAATATTTCTAAATACGTACTGTTTAAATATTTTGATAATACACCTCCTAAGATTACAAAAATCACAGAAGGAACTCCTATGTTTATTAAAAGCTTCTTATCTAATCCTTTTTTGAATAAAAAGATTTTACTCACATTACTCGATAAGTGAAAAATAGCAGTTAAACCTAACACAGAATAAAAATCGAAATAAAAATTTCCTAACGGAACAAAGAAAACAGATGATCCGAAACCACCTATTGTTCCAATAACTTCAGCTACTAAAGCCAATAATAAAAAGATAAAGTTAATATCTTTCATTTGTACCTTTTAAGTAACGAAGGTACTTGGTTTTATATTAAGAATCAATCTATGTTTTGAGGTAAAAAATAACCCTTGAAATTATCAAGGGTTAGAATTTTATTGCGTTTTTTTACTTTCCTCCATTTAATGTCTCTTGCCAATCTTTAAGCTCTTGCCATTTTCCTTCTGAAGCTAGCTGAGCTTGTTTTGGCCATGAATCTGGTTTATGAATTTTATAACGATTTCCTCCACTATTTAATACCTCTTGGCATTTTTCTACAGAGGTTTCTCCTAATATTTTCCAAGTGTCAATTCCAAAATTGTGAAAAAGACTTTCTATTTTTGGTCCAATACCTTCAACTATTTTCAAGTCGTTTTCTTTTATCTTTTTACCAAAAATTTTCTTGACTAGTGCGCTGTCAAAAGAAGTTTCTATACCTGTTCTTGCTAGTTTTAAATCTGTTTCAAGATTTGAGTTGTTTTCTCTACAAGTTCGTAAACTAGCTTCTAGTTTAGCAATCTTATTTTTCAAAAGAACAATCTCGTCGTTTTTTATGTTTTTGCTGGATAGCTTTCCAATTAAATAGCCTAAAAAAGCAGTAATAAGTCCTACTATTAATGGAATTAATATACACAAATTCATAGTTTCTGGTTTAAGTTTATTTTAGTTAGTTATTATTTTTTTTCATAAAATATTTCTTCTTGCACCTTTCCATTTGTATTGTACTGCTTCTTACAACATAAATACCAACACAACAAAGTACCTATTGTAATAGTTAAAAAACACCAAATAAATATGTTGACCGCTTACTCATTAATCCCTTTAATTTATTGATTGTTAATTTATTAAAAATAATTTAAATCTATAAAGAGATTTTTAAGAGCTTATCTTAAATTATTGTTAAGTGTGTCTTTTTGGTGAAACGTTATGTTTTAATAGGCGTCTTTTAGCTGTAACCTAATCTTAAAATAAAAACGTAACATCATGAAAAAATTTGTATTAACTGCTTTAGCAATCGCCTTATCTTTTGGAACTATTACTGCTTCAACTTCTTATGAAGCTCCTGTAAAAACGATTATTGAAAACCCTAACGTAAGTACTTTTTGTAAATTAATTAGAGCTGGAAATTTTGAAGCTGTAAAAGCAATGGTTGATAATGGAACTGATATTAACAGAAAATCTGTAGGATTAACTCCTTTAATGTTTGCTGCTAGATATAACAAAGCAGATATTGTTCAATTATTAATTGATAACGGAGCTAAATTAAAAACTAAATCTGAAAGAGGATATACCGCTTTAGAGTATGCAAAAATGTCGAAAGCACACGAAGCTTATAAGGCTATTGCCGCTGCTTTAGAAAAATAAGATGACCAACTTAGTATAAAGCAAAAAGTCTCATCAAATTGATGAGACTTTTTTATGTTTTGAAAACTGTGTTTTCTTATAAATCGAATTTAATTCCTTGTGCTAAAGGCAATTCATCAGAATAGTTTACCGTGTTTGTTTGACGACGCATGTACACTTTCCAAGCATCAGATCCAGACTCACGTCCACCACCTGTTTCTTTTTCACCACCGAATGCTCCACCAATTTCAGCACCTGAAGTACCAATGTTTACATTCGCAATACCACAATCAGACCCTGCGAATGATAAGAATTTCTCAGCTTCTTTCATTTCACTTGTCATAATTGAAGAAGATAATCCTTGCGCTACTCCGTTTTGTAATTCAATAGCGTTTTCAACATCTCCTGAATACTTCATTAAGTATAAAATTGGAGCAAATGTTTCGTGTTGAACAATTTCATAATGGTTTTCTGCTTCAATAATTGCTGGTTTAACGTAACAACCACTTTCGTAACCTTCTCCTTCTAAAACGCCTCCTTCTACTAATACGTTACCTCCTTCAGCTTTTGCTTTTTCAATAGCAGCTAAATACGTATTTACAGCATCAGTATCAATTAATGGTCCAACATGATTATTTTCATCTAATGGATTTCCAATCTTAATTTGACCGTAAGCTCCAACAATCGCATCTCTTACTTTATCGTATACAGATTCGTGGATGATTAAACGACGTGTTGAAGTACAACGTTGACCACAAGTACCTACAGCACCAAATACAGCACCAGGAACTACTACTTTTAAATCAGCAGTTGGAGTAATGATAATAGCATTGTTTCCTCCTAATTCTAATAAAGATTTACCGAAACGCTCAGCAACTTTAGCACCAACAATACGACCCATTCTTGTAGAACCAGTAGCAGATACTAAAGGAATACGTGCATCTTCAGTAATGTATTCACCAACTTTATAATCTCCATTAACAATACAAGAAATTCCTTCTGGTAAATCGTTAGCTTTTAAAACCTCAGCTATAATATTTTGGCAAGCTACTGAACATAAAGGAGCTTTTTCTGAACCTTTCCATACACATACGTTACCACAAATCCAAGCTAAAGCTGTGTTCCAAGACCAAACAGCAACTGGGAAGTTAAATGCAGAGATAATACCAACTACTCCTAATGGATGCCATTGCTCTCTCATTACATGTCCTGGTCTTTCTGATGGAATTACTTGTCCGTTTAACTGACGAGATAAACCTACAGCAAAATCACAGATATCAATCATTTCTTGAACCTCACCTAAACCTTCTTGGTAAGATTTACCCATTTCGTAAGAAACTAATTTACCTAACGGTTCTTTTAATTCTCTTAATTTGTTTCCAAATTGACGAACAATTTCTCCACGTTGAGGTGCAGGCATTGCTCTCCACTCTTTAAATGCTGAAGTAGCAGCATCCATCACCTTATCATAATCTTCACGAGTACTTGCTACTACCTTACCAATTAACTTACCATCCACAGGTGAATATGATTCAATAATTTCTCCGTTTGAAAAGTTTACTGAACCTGTTGAAGTTCCGTTGTTTATATCTTTTAAGCCTAATTGAACTAAAGCTTCTTTAATACCAAAATCTGCCATGTTTTATATTGTAATTTTAGTTTTTTAAATTTAAAGCTCAAAACTACGAATAATTTTACAATTAATAAATTAAACAAAAACAACTCTGTTTGTTTAAAAATTAACAAAATCATGAAAAATATTTTCTACTGCCTTACTTTAATCTTTCTACTGTTTTCTTGTAATAAAACTAGAACAACTTCCAAAAAACAAAATGATACTCCTACAAACGAGTTTGCTATTATTATTCATGGTGGTGCTGGTACAATTCTGAAAAAAAACATGACTCCTGAAAAAGAAGCTGCTTATAAAGCCAAACTAGAAGAAGCTGTAAGAACTGGGTATGAAATTTTAAAAAATGGAGGCTCTAGTGGAGATGCTGTTGTAAAAACTATTCAGGTAATGGAAGAATCTCCCTTATTTAATGCTGGAAAAGGAGCTGTTTTTACCCATGAAGAAACTAACGAATTAGATGCTTCTTTTATGGATGGAAAAACCTTGAATGCTGGTGCTGTTGCAGGGGTAAAAGATATAAAAAGCCCTATTGAAGCGGCAAGAACTGTAATAACTAACTCTGATCATGTGATGCTTTCTGGTGCTGGTGCTTCTCAATTTGCGAAAGAACAAGGATTAGAAATTGTAGATCCAAGTTATTTTTATACCGAAAATCGTTTCAAATCTTTACAACGAATTAAAGACAAACAAAAAACGGAATTAGACCATGACGATAAAAAAGCTGCTTTTTACGATGCTGATATTAAAAACAGTAAATATGGTACAGTTGGTTGTGTTGCTTTAGATAAAGATGGAAATATTACTGCAGGAACTTCTACTGGTGGTATGACTAATAAACGTTGGGGACGAATTGGAGATTCTCCTATTATTGGTTCGGGTACCTATGCAAATAATAAAACTTGTGGTGTTTCTTCAACTGGTTGGGGCGAATATTTTATACGTACTCAAGTAGCCTATGATATTTCTGCACAAATGGAATATCAACAAAAAACATTGAAAGAGGCTACCAAAGATGTTATTCAAAATAAATTAACCAAACTTGGTGGTACAGGTGGTGTCGTAGCTCTTGATAAAAACGGAAACATGTCTTTTGAATTTAACACTGCTGGAATGTACAGAGCTTCAATGAATGATAAAGGTGATTTGGTTGTTAAAATTTATGCAGATTAAAACTGATAACTTAAACCTGTATAAACTCCTATAAAATAAGGTTGAAACCCATTTGAATCATTTTTAAATGTATTTAATTGGGTTTTTAACATTGGATTAATATTTAAAGACCATTTATTACCTAGTTGATAATTTAAATCAATTCCTAAGTTTCCACTAAAATTAATTGAGTTTAAGTTATTGGCCTCGCCAGAAGTAGAAAAATTCGTGGTATTAAGAGTTACATCATTTTTATTTAAAAACAATGAACTAAAACCAACTACTAATTCTGTTTTAAGCTTTTTCCCTTCTAAGAAATTGTATTTTATTTGTATTGGAACCTCAACATATCCATATTTTTGATTTAACTCTCCATCAAGGCTTCCTCTACTTATGGAAATGGAATTAGAACTAAAACTTTCTTGAGATACATCATTTAACGCATAATTTTCACCTGAGCTGAAAACTACATTTGCACTACTTGATGTTACAGGATTAACAGCTACATTGGTGTTAGAATACCCCATTTCTTGTAAATGAATTCCCGATTGAAGTGTCCATTTTTTATTTAATTGATATGCTACTTGAACCCCATAAGAATAGCTTGTATTTCCTTTTGTTGAATTTGATAAACTTGCATCTATTGGAGATGATTCAGAAAATGAATTAGAGTTTAAAACTGCTACTGTAGGTGAAACAGACCAAGACTTCGTTTTGGACTTTTCTTTGGTTTCTTCTGCTGATTTCTCATCAACAAAGGCTAAAAAATCTTTTTTAGGAGGAATTTTTTGTTTTACACTATCATTTTTTTTGTTTGATTCTTCTTGAGCATTTTCAGTAATAACTGGCAAGCTATTTTCAAGCTTGCCAGTATTTTCTTCTTTCACAACATGGTTTTTAGAGAATAAAGACCCTTCAACAACTCCATTCTCTATGTTGCTATCTTTTTCTTGTAGCTCATTTTTACTAATCTTCACAACATGATTAGCGACTAAAACTTCATTCGTATGAAGTTTTTCTTTCAATACTTTTTTCTTTTTCGTTTCTTCTTTTACTATACGTGTTTCTTCTAAATTTTCTTTTATTGGTTCAGTTAATAAAATATCTTTTAGTTCTTCTTTTTTATTTTCTTCAGGTGTTGATGATTCTGATTCAACAATTACTGGGTTTATTTTTTCTAAATTCTCTTGTTTATCAATATAAGGATACAATAAAAGTCCTAAAACTAATATGGCTGCAACTCCGCCAGAAAACCACCAAATAGGAAGCAAACGATTCTTTTTCTTCTTTTTTAACTTACTTTCAATTCCGTTCCACACACTATCGTTCGGAGTTACCTCCAAATCTTTAAGTCCTTCTTGAAAAAGTCTATCGATGTTTTTATCTTCCATCATTTATGCCTTTTGCGCTGTTGCTTGATACACTTCTAACTCTTTTTTTAATAATTGTCGTGCTCTTGATAAATTAGATTTGGACGTTCCTTCTGTAATATTCAGTAACGACGCTATTTCTTTATGCGAATAATTGTCTAAAACATACAAGTTAAAAACCAAACGATACCTATCTGGTAAATTTTGAATTAAACTTAACAATACATCAACATTTACACTTTCTGCTTCTAACACAACTTCTTCTTCTAATTCCTCATTAATTCCTTCCGACACTAATTGTAAAGGTGATTTCTCTCTATACTTTTGTAAAGCTGTATTTATGGTTATTCGCTTCATCCATCCTTCAAAAGAACCTTCATTATTATATTGAGGTATCTTTTTAAAAATGGTTAAGAAACTGTCTTGCAGTGTATCTTCTGCATCTTGATAATTTCGAGAATACTTTAAACAAAGCGCAAAAAGTTTACCAGAAAATAACTGATAAACTTGAGCTTGAGCTGTTATATTTTGACGACAGCATTCTTGTATGAGTTTCTCTAAATTGATGTTACAAATTTACTGGAATTACCACTTCTTCATATACATCTTCTCCTTCTTCATTTTTACCTTTCCAAAACTTAAAAACATAATCTTCCTCTTGTGTTGCCTCAACAGGAAAAGCATATTCTTCTTGTCTTGTTTCTTGAGTACAAGCAACATCAAGAGCTACTATTGCTGTACCAGCTACAATTCTAGTTGTATCCACTTTTTGATAATACAATCCATTAAAAGCATAACAACTATTAGGTAGTGTATACTTAATTTTTATGGTATCTACCTCCCCGAAGGTAAAACTCTCTGGAGTCTCTGCACTATCAACCTTTAAAAACTCATATCTAAAATTCGGTCCGTCATCATCCAAACAAGAATAAAACGTAAACACACTCAAAAAAAGAATCAAAATTTTTTTCATTATCTATATTTTAAATTTATTGATTTACCTACTAGATGAAAAAAAATTAAAAAGGTTGCGTGGAATACTTGTATTTTTGTGAAAGTTTATGAAAAGTACCGTTTTTAACATACAATCTACTGAAGATTTCACGAATACAGCACTACAGGTTTTTAAGCATCAATTTGCTAATAACAAAGTATATCGCTCTTTTTGTGATTTAATCTATGTTCATCCTTCTGATGTACATACTGTAGAGCAAATTCCGTTTTTACCTATTCAGTTTTTTAAAACTCGAGAAGTACTTTCATCTGCTGATGAAATTCAAGAAACTTTTACCAGTTCGGGAACAACAGGAAGTACAACTAGTAAACATTTAGTTACCGATTTATCATGGTACGAAACCAGCTATCTAAAAGGTTTTGAACATTTTTACGGAAATATCGAAGATTATGTGGTACTAGCTTTGTTGCCGAATTATTTAGAACGAAAGGGTTCTTCTTTAATTTATATGGTTGATGATTTAATCAAGCGTTCTCAACATACTGAAAGCGGATTCTACCTCAACAATCTTGATGAGTTAGCTCAAAAGCTTAAGTTTCTGGATACTCAAGGAAAAAAAGTACTTTTAATTGGTGTTTCATTTGCTTTGTTAGATTTAATTGAGCAATATGAATTCAACCTTTCTAATACTATTATTATGGAAACTGGTGGTATGAAAGGAAGAAGAAAAGAGCTTATTCGCAGCGAGTTACACACAATTTTAAGTAACGGATTTGGAGTACAAAATATTCATTCTGAATATGGAATGACAGAATTGTTAAGTCAAGGATATTCAAAAGGAAATGGTATTTTTAACTGTCCGCCTTGGATGCAAATTTTAACTCGTGATACTGAAGATGCTTTGACTATTTTGCCAAAGGGAAAATCTGGCGGAATTAATGTAATCGATTTAGCAAACTACAATTCTTGTTCTTTTATTGCTACACAAGATTTAGGAAAAGTATACCAAGACAATAGTTTTGAAATTATCGGACGTTTTGATAATTCTGATATTAGAGGTTGTAATCTAATGGTTTTATAATTTTTGTCAATTCTACTGATTTCACGATTAAAATGAGTAAAATTTATATCAAAAATTAAAAAAATCAACCCTTTTTTTATTCTCTTTCAGTTCATTTTATTCTTACTTTTGGTAGATAAAAAAACATCTATGAACAATTTTTCTTTTTTTAACCGAGCTAATATTCAGCAAGAATTACAAACAACTGAGTTCGATATTTTAGTAATTGGTGGCGGAATAACTGGAGCGGGTATTGCTTTAGATGCAGCTTCACGCGGTATGAAAGTTGCCCTTATTGAAAAAAATGATTTCGCTTCTGGTACTTCTAGTAAATCAACCAAACTTATCCATGGTGGATTGCGATACCTTAAACAATTCGATTTTTGGTTGGTAAAAGAAGTAGGTACCGAGCGTGCCATTGTTCATAAATTGGCACCTCATTTGGTAATTCCTGAAAAGATGATTTTACCACTTATTGAAGGCGGAACCTACGGTTCGTGGTTAACCTCTATCGGATTAAAAGTTTACGATGTGTTGGCTTCTGTTGAAGGCGATGATAAACGTAAAATGCTTACCAAAAATGAAGCGTTAGAAAAAGAGCCTTTGTTGCCAGAAAGTATTTTAAACGGAGCAGGTTTTTATGCTGAATATCGTACCGATGATGCGCGCTTAACTATAGAAGTGTTAAAAACAGCCAGTCAATACGATGCTCAAATATTAAATTATACGCATGCAGATGAATTTATTTATGAAAAGAATCGTGTAGTAGGCGCTAAAGTAACTGATGTTTTTACCAAAGAAAGCTACGATATCAAGGCGAAATATGTAGTAAATGCTGCAGGACCTTGGGTAGATGAATTGCGTCAAATAAATAACTCCAAAATTGGAAAACGTTTACACTTAACAAAAGGAGTGCATTTGGTGGTTCCGCATGAAAAATTACCTGTAAAGCAATCCGTTTATTTTGATATTCCTGATGGTCGTATGATGTTTGCTATTCCTCGTGGAAAAGTAACCTATTTCGGAACTACCGATACCAATTATCAACAAGACAAAGATTCAGTAGAAACCTCAATGGTAGATGCTTTGTATTTAATTGAAGCGGTTAACAATATGTTTCCTGATATTCATTTAACAATAGATGATATTCAATCTTCATGGGCAGGATTACGCCCCTTAATTCATGAAGAAGGAAAATCAGCTTCAGAATTATCTCGTAAGGATGAAATTTTTGTGTCTGACACCAAGTTAATCTCTATTGCAGGAGGTAAATTAACTGGATATCGAAAAATGTCAGAACGTATTGTAGATATCGTTGCTAAAAAAATAAAACGCCGTTTTGAGGTAGATTTCGACCCTATTCAAACTGAAGAAATTGTATTAGCTGGTGGACCATTTCAAAACTACAAATCGGTTAAATTATATAGCAATCAAATTTATAAACGTATAAAACCGTTTGGTTTTACTGAAAAAGATGCTAATTATTTAGTGCATAACTACGGAAAACAAACCGAACTTATTTTAGATAAATTTGATGAGTTAGAGGAAAAAAACCTTGAAAGACGCTTATTACAAGCTGAAATTTGGTTTACTACAAAACACGAAATGACTTGTACACCTACCGACTTTTTTATGAGAAGAACAGGTCGCTTGTTTTTTGATAAACCTAGTGTTGATATCCATAAAAACTTTGTAGTACAAGAGTTTGCCAAACGTTTTAATTGGGATAATGATACAACTTTATTGTACGAAAAAGAGTTGGAAGAAAAGATAAACTTAACAGTAAAATTTAACTAGTTTCTTGCCTTATAAATTATCTTAGAATTATATATTTGGCGCTCCATAACCCCTACCAAAAAAAGGTTAGTACAATTATTTTAAATAGCATGAAACAAGTTGTAGTCGTATTCTTTTTATTAACCAGTTTTATAGTAAAAAGCCAAACCAATGTTATTTCTAGTTCTGATTTTAACAATATTAAAATCAATAATATCACTTTAGGTGATTTAAAAAAAACCCTTGGAAAACAAGCCAAGATAGAATCGCTACTTGGTGCTTCTAATTCTTATGAAGATAATGGGTTTTACTATTACTATAAATTCAATGGGTTAAAAATTGATTTTTCTACTTCTGGAAGAAAACCTTTCATAGAATCGTTTGATGTTTTAAGTAACGAAGCTAATTTTACAATAAAAGGCGTTACAGTAACAGTTGGAGACCCTATTAGTAAATTAGGTAGTGTTGACCTAAGTACTGGTAGAAATGGTGATAAAAGTGTTTTATACGCCGAATGTGATAGTTGTGATGTTTTTATCAACATCGACTTTGATCAAACAACAAAAAAGATTACAAAAATCAACTATTTTGATATGTCTTAATTAATTTATTGATAGTTGAAACAATCATACTAAAAAACCCCTGGAATTAAGTTTCAGGGGTTTTTAATTATATATGATTACTCCTCTATTTTTTCATGCGCTTCCAAATCTTTAGTCAGGTCTAATTTTCGAAGTGTTGGATTTAAAATTCCCGTTGTTACAACCGTAATTAAAGTCATGGTTCCACCGAAAACAACCGCAGTTACCGTTCCCATTAACTTTGCTGTTACACCACTTTCAAAAGCACCTAATTCGTTAGAAGACCCAACAAACATAGAGTTTACCGAGGCTACTCTACCACGCATGTGATCAGGTGTTTTTAATTGTAAAATGGTTTGACGAATAACCATTGAAACTCCATCGGTAACTCCACTAAAAAACAGTGCTACGATTGAAATCCAGAAAATAGAAGATAATCCAAAAACTATAATACAAACTCCAAAACCAAAAATAGCTGCTAAGAGCTTCATTCCAGCGTTTCTACTGATAGGTATATAAGCAGTTACTAACATCGTTAAAAACGCTCCTACAGCAGGTGCAGCACGTAAAAGCCCAAACCCTTCAGGACCTACTTTTAAAATATCTTGTGCGTATACAGGTAACAAGGCTACAGCTCCACCAAATAATACCGAAATCATATCTAACGTAATGGCTCCTAAAATCGCCTTTGTTTTATACACAAAACGCACTCCTTCTTTTAAACTTTTCATGACAGGTTCGCCAATCTTCGGGTTTAAAATTGGTTTCTTTTTGATAAAGAACACTGTTAAAAATGATACAGAAACCAGTCCGAAAACAATGCATAACGACCAATGTACCCCAATCCAAGAAATGGTTAAACCTGCAAAAGCGGGACCTAATACCGAAGCTATTTGCCACGTAGAACTACTCCATGTTGCTGCATTTGGGTATAATTTTTTAGGAACGATTAAGGCGATTAGTGAAAAAATCGTTGGTCCGAAAAACGAGCGTAACAATCCGCCAAAAAACACTAACGCATAGATAGCATAAAGAATAGTGTTTTGCTCCCATCCTTCAATAAAACTTGGTAGTGTTAAAAAGAATAAGCCTAAACTTATGAGAGAAAACAACCCGATACATAAAGCAAGTAAGTTTCGTTTCTCTTTTTGATCAACAATATGCCCTGCAAAAAGAGCCATAGATACAGCAGGAATTACTTCCATTAGCCCAATAATACCTAATGATAACGGGTTTTTTGTGATACTATACACTTGCCACTCGATAATGATAAATTGCATAGACCAAGCAAATACTAAAGCAAAACGGACTAAAAGAAAAATATTAAACTCCTTGATTCTAAGAGAGGCGTAGGGATCTTTTTTCTGCATGGATTAATTCAATTTCAAATCCATTAAAATGGCAAATGTTTCATTTACATCGCGTTCTTTTACCACGATGGTCATTTCATGAGTAGTAGATATTACCTCTTGTACAGCAATATTTGCCCAAGCAAATTGCTTTAAAATAAAGTAATAAATTCCTGATTGATCTAAATTATTTTTTGGTAATTTAATAGTTATAGATGCTAAATCGTTTACATTGTTAATTAATGTTTCCTTCTTAAAAATTTCTTCAACATAAGGTTGTAAATTTTTACTGGTAACAATGTTTGTTTCAAAAATTCCTTGAGAAACTGTTAAAAAGTAATCGTTACTATCTGCTGATTTACTTAAAATTTTAGCAATTTCTTTCAATAATGAGGGAGTATTTTTAAATGTAAAATCGCAAAGATCAGAACGAACAATTACATCACCTAAATTTAAGGCTAGTCGTTTAATATTTTTACGAATTCTCAATTCATTTGCTGGAGATAGCCTATTTATTGCCATCATAACTGCACCTACTTTTACTTCTTTTTTTAAAAGCTTTGATACTTCAGGTAAGATTTCTCTTGCCAATGAAGATACGTTAATTAACTTTTCATTTAAAGCCTCTTCTATAAAAGGCGTTTTTCTGATGGTAATTTCAACAGCTTCTTGAATTGTTTTCATCTGTTTAATTTTAATTATTCCTTAGGGTCAGATGTAATTCGCTAATAACTATCTCAATGGTTATTAAGATTTGTTATAGCTCATTTCATAATTGTTTGTTTTTAAACTAAAAGTAATAAAATATAATAATCAGTAATTTTATACTATTACTTATTTTTCATCAAAAAATTAACAAAAATATTTACTAATCAGATTTTTAAATTAAATTTGTTATTATTTTTCTATACAAAACCTACAAACAACTCAATTATAGAAGTGATTGATGGGGCTTCTTAATTCATTTTAAGAAGGATTATTTGTACAAATGCAAACAACTAATCTAATCTATTTGTTAACTTTAAAAACTCATCTTTCGCTTCTTTTTTGTCATACAAGACATTATATACAGCGTTTATAATTGGAGTTTTTGCACCGTTATTTTGATTAATTTCGTAAGCACTTTTAGTGGCATAATATCCTTCTGCAACCATACTCATTTCTAACATCGCAGATTTTACCGTATAGCCTTTACCTATCATATTTCCAAACATTCTATTTCTACTAAATGTAGAATATCCAGTAACTAATAAATCACCTAGGTATGCTGAATTATTAATATTACGCTTCATTTTATGAATCTTTTTAATAAAGCGTTTCATTTCTCTAATACCATTACTCATTAATACCGCTTGAAAATTATCTCCATAGCCTAAACCATGAGCAATTCCTGCAGCTATAGCATAAATATTTTTTAACATCGCTGCATATTCAGTACCAATAATATCATCAGAAATTTTAGTTTTAATATAACGTCCTGAAATAGCTTCACTAAGTTTTTTTGCTTTTTCTTCATCTTGACAAGCAAGTGTTAAATACGATAAGCGTTCCATTGCTACTTCTTCTGCATGACATGGTCCAGATATTACCCCAATATTTTCATATGGTATATTGTATTTTTCATGAAAATGTTCACCAACAATTAATCCTGATTCTGGTACAATTCCTTTAATGGCTGAAAAAATAACTTTATTCTCTAAAGAAGCAGTAAGTTTTTCCAATTCTCCGTTTAAAAAAGCAGAAGGAACGGCAAAAATTAACACATCATAATTTTCTACAATGTAATTTATATTTTCAGACAAATCTAACTGTTCAGGATGTAACTCTGCAGAACTTAAATAACTAGGATTATGTTTGTTACGTTTAATATGTTCAATAGCATATATGCTGCGCATATACCAACCAATAGTTTCTAAGTTTTCAGATAACATTTTAACAATAGCTGTTGCCCAACTTCCACCTCCTAAAACGGCTATTTTAGTTTGATTGTTCATAAGTAGTATTTGTTTGTAGTACAAAATTAAGAAATCTATAATCGACTCTCTAAACTTAAAGGTTATATATTTGAATTTTAAAAACTATATGAAACATATGAACGTACAAATCATAAACAAATCCAAACATCAAACACCAGCTTATGAAACCGAGGGATCTGCAGGAATGGATTTACGTGCAAATATAGATGCTGCTATTATTTTAAAACCTTTAGAGAGAGCGATTATTAAAACAGGTTTATTTATTGCGCTTCCTGTTGGGTATGAAGCTCAAGTTCGTCCACGTAGTGGACTCGCAGCCAAAAAAGGGATTACCGTATTAAATTCTCCTGGTACAGTTGATGCTGATTATCGTGGTGAAATTGGAGTGATTTTAGTAAACTTATCTAACGAAGATTTTGTAGTAAACGATGGTGAGCGAATTGCGCAATTAGTTATTGCAAAACACGAACGTGTAAACTGGCAAGAAGTAGAAGTTTTAAACGAAACTGAACGTGGTGCTGGTGGTTTTGGTAGTACAGGAGTTTAAAATATTTTTTGCTATTTAAAATTTTTGAAATAAAAAGCTGTTCTTTAACAAGAACAGCTTTTTAAATAGTAATAGTTTGAACTTTGAATTTAAATTACTTATTCCTGATTTTCAATAGCATCTTTAATTTTATTTTCTAGCTCTTCCATTAATTCAGGATTGTCTTTAATAACACCTTTAACAGCATCTCTACCCTGACCTAATTTTGTGTCTCCGTAACTAAACCAAGAACCACTTTTCTTTATAATTCCGTATTCTACACCAATATCTAAAACTTCACCAACTTTAGATATTCCTGCTCCATACATAATATCAAATTCTGCTTGTTGGAATGGTGGAGCTACTTTATTCTTTACAATCTTAACTTTAGTACTGTTACCAATTACTTTATCACCATCTTTAATTTGTGTTCTACGACGAATATCTAAACGAACAGATGCATAGAATTTTAAAGCATTACCTCCTGTTGTAGTTTCTGGGTTACCAAACATAACTCCAATCTTTTCACGTAACTGGTTAATAAATATAACTGTACAGTTTGTTTTACTAATAGTACCTGTTAATTTACGCAAGGCTTGTGACATTAAACGTGCATGAAGTCCCATTTTAGAGTCACCCATTTCACCTTCAATCTCAGATTTTGGTGTTAATGCTGCAACCGAATCAATTACTACAATATCAATGGCTCCAGAACGAATTAAGTTATCAGCAATCTCTAAAGCTTGCTCACCATGGTCCGGTTGAGAAATAATTAAGTTATCAACATCTACACCTAAACTTTCAGCATAAAAACGATCAAAAGCATGTTCTGCATCAATAAAAGCAGCAATACCTCCTGCTTTTTGAGCTTCTGCAATTGCATGTATTGTTAAAGTTGTTTTACCTGATGATTCTGGTCCGTAAATTTCTATAATTCTTCCACGAGGGTATCCTCCTACTCCTAAGGCTAAATCTAATCCTAAAGAACCTGACGATATTGCATCTACATCTTCTACTTGGCTATCTCCTAACTTCATTACGGTTCCTTTACCGTAAGTTTTATCTAACTTATCTAGTGTAAGTTGAAGCGCTTTTAATTTCGCTTCTTTTTCTTTATCTGCTGCCATAAATCGTGCTAATTATTTTAAATAATAAGAACGGCTAAGTTATGAAAAACTAGCTTTAATATCCTATCTTTTTATGTTACATTTTGTAATATTGTGCTTCTTAAAAAAAGAAAAGATGTCAAACCATCGTCACTTCATGATTTACAAACCTTATGGTTTTTTATCACAATTTATTACTAATCAAAAAAAGGGAGGAAAACATAAATTATTGGGTGAATTGTATAATTTTCCCGAAAAAACAATGGCTGTTGGTAGATTAGATGTAAAGTCGGAAGGTTTATTGTTATTAACAACAGATGGAAAAGTAAGTGATTTTATTACTACCAGAGGTGGAGTTGAAAAGGAATACTATGCTCAAGTAGATGGAGCAATTACTTCTGATGCTGTTGAACAGTTAAAAAATGGTGTTGAAATTGGTTTTGATGGAAAAAAATACCAAACCAAACCTTGTGAAGTTAGGTTGATTGACACACCAGATTTACCAGAACGTTCTAAAAAAATACGTGATGCTCGTCATGGTCCTACTCCTTGGATATCAGTTACCTTAACAGAAGGAAAATTTAGACAAGTACGTAAAATGACCTCAGCTGTTGGTTTTCCTACACTTCGTTTAGTGCGTGTTCGCGTAGGTGATATTTTATTAGGAAATATGCAAGTTGGTGAGGTTAAAGAGGTTGGAGAGTTACTGTAACTTAAGTTACTTTTTAAAAAATATTATTGTTGTAATTTTATCACTATGAACAATAATTCAAACACATTTATATACATCATAGCAGGAATTATTATACTGCATTTTTTAGTAGGTTTTGGATATCTACTTTATAAAATGAATAAGAAAGAGAAAGATAACTAAATTTACTTCCTCACCATTCTTATATGCGGAATTCCATCTTCTAAATAACCTTCACCTACTTGTTTAAATCCGTGAGATTCGTAGAATTTTTGTAAATAGGTTTGTGCAGAAATGGTAATGGTAGTTTCATTGTAGTTATCAACAATAGCTTTTATAGAAGCTTTCATTAAATCATGACCATAACCATATTTACGTTCATTTTCCTTAACTACTACCCTACCAATACTAGGCGTATCAAAATATTCACCATTGTTAAATAATCGTGTATATCCAACTATTTTTCCTTCTTTAACTCCTATAACGTGTAAAGCGTTTTGATCTTTACCATCAATATCTTGATAGACACAATCTTGTTCAACAACAAAAACTTCAGAACGTAATTGCAAAAGCTCATACAGTTCTGAAGTTGTTAATTCTTGAAATTTTTTTACTGTGATAATCATTAACAGCAAGCTATTTTCTCTACTCTATTAGCGTGACGTCCACCTTCAAATTCAGTAGATAAAAATATTTTTACAAAACCTAAAGCCTGTTGTAACGATACAAAACGAGCTGGAATCGTTAAAATGTTTGCATCGTTGTGCTGACGTGTTAATTCTACCAATTCATTATTCCAACATAAAGCGGCACGAACTCCCTGGTGCTTGTTAGCAGTCATTTGTGCTCCATTACCACTTCCACATAAAATAATTCCCATTTCAGCTTGTCCTGTCTCCACAGCTTCAGCAGCTGGATGAATTGTATCTGGGTAATCCATACTATCGGTTTCATTTGTACCAAAGTTGATTACTTTGTGTCCTAATTCTTCTAAAAGTTTAACAATTTCAAACTTATATTCTGTACCTGCATGGTCATTTCCTACAGCGATTGTCATAATTTGTTGATTTTAATTCAGTTGTGAATTACAAAAATACAGTTATTCACGGTTATCAACAGTAATTAACAATGCTTTTTTTAGCATTCTTAATAACCTCTTTAAAATTAAAGAGTTAAACTATATTATCTAATTGTTAAGAACTAATAAAATATTCTAAAAAGAAAATTTGATTTTCTAGATATTTTTTACAATACAAGAACAAGAATTAATTATGCAACTTTTTTTTTAAGATTTTAATGAACATTTATCAACATTAAATTAACCCTTTTTTTACATTCAAAAGAAAATTAACTATTCAATATTTTTAGTGAATTACTGTTTATAACTTTTGTTTATAACTCTATTTTATAGTTGATTTTTAAAGTTTTATTTAACTAATAACTTGTTTATTTATTTTAATAAGTCACTTCACCAAAAATAAAATCCACTTTTTATGCTACATATTAACACACTATAATAACAATCATTTCTTTTTTTAAATTTTTAAAATCTCTTTTATTAATTATATAATATGTTAATAACAGTTTTTTTGAAGTTTTGAGTTTTATAAATTCTTCTACTAATCATTTACTGAGTTTAAAAAACTAGTGTAACCTCTTTGTCTTGTTTTAGGGCAAATTGCAAAAAATAAGACGTAAATACTACGTTTGTTGAAAAGTGATAATAAGTGAGTTAAAAAGGCTTATACGGCTCTCTTAGAAGCTTTGATAAGGTAAATAGTATCTTTAGTTACTACTTCTGAAGGAGTTTTTTTGTTTAAAGTCGTATTTATACTCACTACAGTAACGATAATTCCTGTAATGAATATGAAAATAAACAGCGCTATTATTTTTCGTAAGTTTTTCATTTATAACGACTTTCTTACTATAAAGACGTATGAATTTAAGAAACGTTACAATTTTATTATGTTTTTTTTAACTTTTTAAGGAATAACTATTTGATTAGCACTTTTTAGAATACTAGCTTTAACCTCACCTCTACCTATTAACCCACCATTTATTTGAATATAAGGAAGTTAATTATTTTTTTAGGAGTTATTAACAATGAGTTAGCCAAATGAATTTTACTTTTTTATGCTGAAGAATTTTTCCATTGTATAATTTATTTGACAAAAAGAAAAATTATCTACATTAATAAAACTAAGATAGAAAAAAATGAAATCAATTTATAACAGTTATTTAAATTACTAGCATTAATATTATTCGTACTTTGGTTGAAAATTTAATAAGACGAAAGATTAATGACTAGAAAGAAAAAAATCTACAAAAAAAAGGGTAAAGTTATCAAAGATCTTACCCGTAACATTTTCAAAATACTTAACGAAGACAGTAATAAATATTACAATTACAAACAGATTGCCTCTAAATTAAAGGTTTCTGATACTGATGGCAAAAATCAAATTATTAAAAAATTAGCAGAACTAACAGCTAACAAGAAAATTAAAGAAGTTGATAGAGGTAAATATCAAATAAATGAAGACCGTAAATACCATGTTGGTACTTTAGATGCTACTTCTAATGGCAATGCTTATTTTATTTGTGATGATTTTGAACACGATATTTTTGTACCTTCAGTAAACTTAGGTAAAGGCTTACATAACGATACTGTAAAAGCCTATGTGTATAAAAAACGTAGAAGTAATAAACTAGAAGCCGATGTTGTAGAAATTATTGAGAGAGCAAAAACCGAATTTGTTGGTGTATTACAAATGAATAAAAATTTCGGATTTGTTATACCAGATAGCACTAAAATGTATGCAGACATTTTTATTTCTCAAAGTAAATTAAATGGAGCAAAAGATGGTGATAAGGTTGTTGCTACAATGACTGATTGGCCAGAGAATTCTAAAAATCCGTTTGGAAAAATTACTCAAGTTTTAGGAAGACCAGGAGATCACGATACAGAAATCCATTCTATTTTATTAGAATATGGTTTACCGTATGAATTTCCTACTGAAGTAGAGAAAGAAGCATCTGAATTACCTATTGAAATTACTAAGGAGGAAATAGCTAAGCGTAGAGATATGCGAGGAGATTTAACATTTACCATAGATCCTAAAGATGCTAAAGATTTTGACGATGCTTTATCATTTACAAAACTTGAAAATGGTAATTATGAAATAGGTATTCATATTGCTGATGTTTCTCATTATTTACAACCAAAAACTGTTTTAGATGATGAAGCTTATGATCGTGCTACATCAGTATATTTAGTTGATAGAGTGGTACCAATGCTACCTGAAATGTTAAGTAACGGAGTTTGTTCATTACGACCAAATGAAGAAAAATTAACTTTTTCAGCAGTTTTTGAAATGAATGAGAAAGCACAAGTTATTAACCAATGGTTTGGAAGAACTGTTACTTATTCTGATAAACGCTTTGCTTATGAAGAAGCACAAGCTATCATTGAGAATAAAAATAATACAATTCCTGCTGATGTTTCTTTAACTGGAGAAGCATATGAAGTTGATGAAACTATTGTTGAAGCTACATTAAAACTCGATGAACTAGCTAAAAAAATGCGTAAAAAGCGTATGAAATCAGGAGCTATTTCTTTTGATAGAGTTGAAGTTAAATTTCATTTAGATGAAAATGCTAACCCTACAGGAGTTTTCTTTAAAGAAGCTAAAGACGCTAATAAACTAATTGAAGAATTTATGTTATTAGCAAACAAAAAAGTAGCTGAATTTATAGGGCTTTCTGCAGGGAGACCAAGTAAGAAAACATTTGTATATCGTGTACACGATGAACCAGATGTAGAAAAACTAGCATCATTACAGAACATTGTTAGCAAATTTGGATATAAAATCAATACAGAAACACGCCAAAAAACATCGGATAGTTTAAATAAATTATTATCAGACGTTCATGGTAAAGGAGAAGCTAATATGGTAGAAACCTTAGCTATTCGTTCAATGAGTAAAGCTGAATACACTACACAAAATATAGGTCACTACGGTTTAGCTTTTGATTATTACAGCCACTTTACTTCACCAATTCGTCGTTATCCTGATGTGATGACACATCGTTTATTACAACACTATTTAGATGGCGGAAACTCACCAAAAGCCGAAATTTATGAAGAAAAGTGTAAACATTCTTCAAAAATGGAAGAATTAGCTTCAAAAGCTGAAAGAGATTCCATTAAATATATGCAGGTTAAATACATGCAAGATCATAAAGATCAAGAATTTGAAGGAGTGATTTCAGGTGTTACTGAATGGGGAATTTATGTTGAAATTAAATCCAATAAATGTGAAGGTATGGTACGTATTAAAGACATTAAGGATGATTATTATATCTTTGACGAAAAACAATATGCTGTGGTTGGTCAGTCGACTAAGAACATCATTCAATTAGGAGATGAAGTTGTTGTAAAAGTAAAGCATACCGATTTAGAGCGTAAACACCTTGATTTCAATTTGATTTCACACTAATTTGTACAGTTTTAAACAATAAAAATTAAGATTTACCTTTATAGTATTGGTATAATTATTGGTTATACTCAATTAACTAATGGAATTTATTATGAAGAATTTAGTATTTATGAGTTTGTTTTTGATGACTATTACAGCGTCGGCTCAAACAACCATGACAAAAGAATTAGGTAGCTTTTATCAAGTAAAAGTGTACAATGGTATCGATTTAGAATTAGTTAGATCTAACGAATCTAAAATTGTAGTTACTGGTGAAAAAACTGATAAAGTAAAGATTAAAGTAGAAGGATATACGTTAAAAGTACTATTAAAATTTCCTGAAACTACAGCAGATGGTAAGGTGAAAGCTACCTTGTATTATAAAGAAGATATTGATGTAATTGATGCAAATGAAGGTGCGACCATTACTGGTAAAGATATTAATCAACAAAAAATTGAAATTAAAGCTCAAGAAGGCGCTTTTATTAACCTTGTAATTAAGGTTAAGCATTTAAAAGTAAAAACCTCTTCAGGGGCTGTTATTAAGCTATCAGGAACTACAAAGAACCAAAACGTTGACGCAGATTTAGGTGGTATGTATCACGGATATAAACTAGCTGTAGAAGAAATGACTATCGTTAAAGCGGGTTCAGGATCCAAAGTAGAAGTACAAGCTGGTGAAACTTTAGATGCAAAAGTATCATTTGGAGGTTCTATTTTTTATAAAGGAAAACCAGAAGTTTTTAGAGATAAAAAAGTAATTGGTGGTGTAATTGAACACAGAGGTTAATTTTGTATCTTTGTAGCGCAAAATTTAATAAAAATGAATTTACTTACTATATTTTTAGGAATGATCGGACCATGGCAAATAGCTATCGTCGTTGCATTAGTATTATTATTATTCGGAGGTAGAAAAATTCCTGAATTAATGAGAGGTTTAGGAACAGGTATCAAAGAATTTAAAGATGCTACTAAAAATGAAGATGAAAATACTACCGATAAAGGAGAAGACAAGAAATAAATATATATTTTATCAATAAAAAAACCGAAACATATTGTTTCGGTTTTATTTTTAATTAAAATTTTACCGCTGTCCCAGAAGCTGTAACCATTAGCATACCTCCATTGGCGCCAACGGTTTCATAATCTAAGTCGATTCCTATAACTGCATCAGCTCCCAATCTTAGAGCTCTCTCTTCCATCTCTTTTAAAGCTATTTCTTTAGCTTCTCTTAGAACTTTTTCATAAGAACCAGACCTGCCTCCTACTATATCTCTAATACCGGCAAAGAAGTCCTTAAAAATGTTTGCACCTATAATTGTTTCACCAGTAACAATGCCTAGATATTCCTTAGCTGGCTTATTTTCTATTGAAGGTGTAGTTGATAGTATCATAATTATTCTTTGTCTTTATTTTCTTGTGCTTTTTTCATTGCCTCACCTATTTGATTACTAGCGGTAAAACTAGCCACCATATCATTTAACATATTACTTCCTACTTGTGGTGAATTAGGTAATAAAATTAAGTTACTATTTGTTTCTTCCCCTAATGATTGTAAAGTATCATAATGTTGTGTTACTACAATTAAAGCAGAGGCTTCTTGACTATTAATACCTACACGGTTTAAAACCTCTACAGATTCTTCTAAACCTCGAGCAATTTCACGGCGTTGATCCGCAATACCTTGCCCTTGTAAACGCTTACTTTCTGCTTCAGCTTTTGCTTTTTCAACAATTAAAATACGTTGTGCATCTCCTTCATACTGCGCTGCTGTTTTTTCTCTATCAGCTGCATTAATACGGTTCATAGCAGCCTTTACTTGTGCGTCAGGATCAATATCGGTAACTAAGGTTTTAATGATGTCATATCCGTAATCAGACATTGCATCGTTTAATTCAGATTTTACTGCAATAGCAATATCATCTTTCTTTACAAATACGTCATCTAAGCGCATTTTAGGAACTTCTGCACGAACAACATCAAAAACATACGAAGTAATTTGTTCGTGTGGATAATCTAGCTTATAAAAAGCATCATATACCTTATCTTTTATTACTTTGTATTGAACAGATACTTTCAATTTTACAAATACATCATCTTTTGTTTTGGTTTCTACAATAACATCTAATTGTTGAATTTTTAAACTTAATTTACCAGCAATTCTATCAACAATAGGAATTTTTAATTGTAAACCTGAATGTCGAATACTTTGAAAACGACCAAATCGTTCAATAATAGCTGCTGTTTGTTGCTTAACAATAAAGAATAATGATAAAAATACTAGAATCCCGATAACAATAACCGGATACATATAAATTGACATAGTTTTTAATTTTTAAATGTTAGTAATTTTTAATAAAGATACTATTTAATAGTAGATAATTATTAGACGAATTTTATTTGAATTGTTACAATTCTTATTTAAAATTTATATTTGTAAAAAATCAATTATATGGAACTTATACAACAAAGCATAACAGAAATTTTAATTCTACTTTTTTTAATTGTTACTTTCTTACAATCGGGAATAGATAAGGTAACAGATTGGAAAGGAAATTTATCTTTTATTAGAGGACACTTTAAAGATTCTCCTTTAAAAAATTCGGTACCTTTTTTACTTGCTGTAATTTTAGTGATGGAATTATTAGCTGGTGCATTAATGTTTATTGGTATATTTCATTTGGCTACAACAGGTAATAATGATTATGCTTTGCTTGGTGTTCAATTATCAGCTTTAACGCTAATTTTTTTATTAATAGGACAACGTTTAGCAAAAGATTACGCAGGTGCCATGAGTTTAGCGGTATATTTTATTATTACTATTATTGGTTGTTTTATGTTAACATAAATAATGTAAAGATTTAACACTAAGTAATAAAATAGCCCTTATATTCGTTATACCTTAAATTACAAATTAATAAATTATGAAAATTAAACTATTATTAGTAGCATTGGTATTTGCAGCAACTTCACAAGCTCAAAATTTTGGTATTAAAGGAGGTTTAAATTTATCAAACCTTACAAATTTTGAAAAGTCTTTTGAAGAAGAAGTAGAATCAGAAAGTATTAGAACTTCTTTTCATATTGGTTTATATAATGAATTTAAAATTACTGATGCATTTAGTATTCAACCAGAAATTTTATATTCATCACAAGGGGTAAAAAACAAAGCAAATGGTATTGAAGGTAAAGTCCAGTTAGATTATATTAATATACCAGTATTAGCTAAAGTTTATTTAGGAGAATCTTTCTTTGTTGAAGCAGGACCTCAAATTGGTTTCTTAATTAATGATGAAATTCAAGTAGGATCGCTTAATTTTTCAAACAACGAAGATCTTTTTAATACTGTTGATTATTCTTTTGACTTAGGTTTAGGATTTAAGTTAGCTGAAAACGTAGCTTTAAATGCAAGATATGGTTTTGGACTTAATGGTGTTTTTAACACTTCACAAGAAAGAGATCACAATCCTAAGAACAGTGTTTTTGCTGTATCTGTATTATTTGGATTATAATAAAATATTTTTATATAATTTATTTTTAATATAAATTATAATAATAGTAAACCTCTTAGATTATTTGATTTAAGAGGTTTTTTATTTTTTTACTACTGTTGGTACATTTTTACAATAAAAATGGCTTAAAAAAGCTGTAAATAATTTTTTACTTGTTTTTTAGGATATAAATCAAAGAAGAATACTCTCCGTTACTTTTTGCTTTTAAATTTGATTGTAAACCAACAAAAAATGCCTTAATAGGTTGTGATTTTTTTGTTTTGTATTTTTCTGATAGAAGTGAAACATAATACGAATCGAATTTCATTGGAAGTATTTTTTCAACATTCATATCAACTATAGAAAATAGTTTTGAAATAGCTGTTTTTGAAAAATGCCACAAATGTCTTGGAACATCATAAGCAGCCCAAAACTCTTTATAATGTTTTGCATCAAAGCTTTTATGATTAGGAACAGCAATAATTAATACTCCGTTAGGCTTTAACAATTTTTTTAACTGTTCAATATATTCAACTAAATTAGGAATATGTTCTAAAACATGCCAAAGCGTAATTACATCAAATTGGTTATTCTCAACTTGAGTTAAATTTTCGTGTAAAATTATATGTTTACTTTCAGCAAATTCTCGAGCTTTATCTGATGGTTCAACACCAGTAATTTTCCAACCACCATTTTCACATACTTTTAAAAAATCACCAGTACCCGCTCCTACATCTAAAATTAATTTATCTTCTGTGTTAAAAGAGTTAATTAATTTTAGTTTCTTTTTTAAAGTATAGTTTTTTACAAACTGATATGTTTTATCAAAAAGAGATGTTTTACTATCTGTATGTGAAATATAATCTTCACTAGCATAATATTTATCTAAATTATTAGGTACAGGCGAAGTTACTAACATATCGTATTCTTCATTTTTCATTACCTCATAACTTTCTTTAGATACTGTATGATCGATACAATTTAAAAAAGGTTTTAAGTCTTTATATAACTTTTTTTCTGTAATCAAATTAATATGATGTATTGAGTGTTCCTTGTGGAACATTAGTTGTTAATCGAACAATTATACATAAAAAAATAAAACGTTCCACATGGAACGTTTTATTTTTATCTACCCATATATACAAGTAATACAGAAATGTCACTTGGTGATACTCCACTTATTCTACTTGCTTGTGATATTGAAGTAGGTTGTATTTTAGATAACTTTTCTCTAGCTTCATATGATAAAGATTTCACTTTACTATAATCAAAAGTAGCGGGAATAGGCACGTTTTCTAATCTATTTAGTTTGTCTGCATTATTCTTTTCTTTTTCGATATAACCAGAGTATTTTAAGTGGATTTCAACTTGCTCTATAATTTCATTATCAATTTCGTTTTCCTGAATATAATTTTCAAGCTTATCAATAGATCTAAAATCAGAAAACGTTAATTGAGGTCTAGCAGCAATTTTATACAATTTCATAGATTGATTAATTGTTGCTAAATTTTTCTCTTCTAGAATAGGGTTGATATCCTCTTTTGTTACACTCAATCCTTTAATATAATCAATTAAATTTTGAGTCTTATTTTTCTTCTCTTCTACTCTATCCATTCTTTCTTGAGAAGCTAATCCTAATTTATACGATTTTTCTGTTAAGCGTAAATCTGCATTATCTTGTCGTAAAAGAGTTCTATATTCTGCACGAGAAGTAAACATACGATAAGGCTCTTCGGTTCCTTTTGTGATTAAATCATCAATTAAAACACCTATATACGCTTCGCTTCTTTTTAAAATAAAAGGTTCTTTTTCTTGAACTTTTAAAGCAGCATTTACACCAGCCATTAAACCTTGAGCAGCTGCTTCTTCATAACCTGTTGTACCATTAATTTGACCAGCAAAAAATAAGTTATCAATTAACTTAGTTTCTAAGTTGTGTTTTAATTGTGTTGGTGGAAAATAATCGTACTCAATTGCATAACCGTATCTAAAGAATTTTACGTTTTCAAATCCAGGAATAGAACGAATGGCTTTGTCTTGAATGTCTTCAGGAAGTGATGTCGAGAATCCATTTACATAAATTTCAACAGTGTTCCACCCTTCTGGTTCAACAAAAATTTGATGACGTTCTTTCTCTGCAAAACGATTGATTTTATCTTCTACAGATGGACAATAACGTGGTCCTGTAGATTTAATTCTACCATTAAACATAGGTGAACGATCGAATCCTTCACGAAGTAAATCGTGTACTTCAGGATTGGTATAGGTTAAATAACAAGAACGTTGTTTAGTTAATGGTTTTGTAACCGGTAAATACGAGAATTTTTCTGGGTTTTCATCTCCTGGTTGTTCAGTCATTTTAGAATAATCTAAAGAGCGTCCATCTACACGAGGAGGCGTTCCTGTTTTCATTCTACCAGCTTCAAATCCTTTTACAACTAAATCTTCAGTAATACCTGTTGAAGCTCCTTCTCCTGCTCTACCACCACCAAACGTTTTTTCACCAATATGAATCAATCCGTTTAAAAAAGTACCTGCTGTAACAATTACTGTTTTGGCTTTTATTTCTAAACCTAAGGCAGTTTTTACTCCTGTAATTTTATCGCCATCAAATAATAATCCATTAACAGAATCTTGATAAAAATCTAGGTTTTCAGTTTGTTCTAACATGGTTCTCCAGCACTCTGCGAATTGCATTCTGTCCGATTGAGCTCTCGGACTCCACATAGCTGGCCCTTTAGATTTATTTAGCATCTTAAATTGAATAGCTGTCTTATCAGTTACAATAGCACTGTAACCACCAAGTGCATCAATCTCTCGCACTATTTGCCCTTTTGCAATTCCACCCATAGCAGGATTACAACTCATTTGAGCAATGTTTTGTAAGTTCATTGTAATTAACAAAGTGTGTGCTCCCATGTTTGCACTTGCCGCAGCTGCTTCGCTACCAGCATGTCCACCTCCTACTACAATTACATCGTATGTTGTATTAAATAAACCCATTTTTTATAATCAGTTCCACGTGGAACTCTTTTATTTTTTATCTAAAATTTCTAAACATTCATTTTCTTTAGAGCGCATAATTTGCTTCTCTTCATCCGTCTTATCTTTGTATTTCATGTAATGTAAAATACCATGAATTATTACGCGGTGTAATTCATTTTCAAAAGAAGTATTAAAATCCTTTGCATTCTCTTCTACTCTTTCTACTGAAATAAAAATATCACCTCCAACTAACTTACCTAACGTGTAATCAAAACTAATAATATCAGTTAATGTATCGTGTTGTAAAAACTCTATATTTATTTTATGTAAATAAGCGTCATCACAAAAAATATAGTTGATTTCTCCCAATTCAAAACCTTCTCTTTCGATACATTCTTGTATCCATTTAGAAGTATTTTCTTCATTGTTTAATTGAAACTCGGTTTCGTAATTAAATGCGATCATTTTTTTTATATCAAATACTATTGTTATTATTTAAAAACATAATTAAAAAGCAATAGTATTTTTTATAATCTAAAGGCTTTTTAATACGTTATTTTCTATCCTTTGGAAGGCTAAAGTACTCTTGCACCTTCTTTTTGTAATTTTGGCGCAAAGGTAGTGATTGTCTGTTTAATATCTCAGTTTGGTTATAAAACAACTTTTTAAACTTCAATTCCTTAGTTGTATTGTTATCAAACTCTTGTAAATTGGTGTTTGATTTACGTTTTTTATCTCTGTTTTGTTCGAATGTAGCTTTGTCTAATTTAAGTAGCTCGTAGTTTAATTGCTGCATTCTATTAATACTCTCTTGTGTAAAACCTTTTTCCAAAATTTGATTTTCTAACTCCTCCATCTTTTTTAAAGCTTTTTTAGCTTCTTTATTCCCTGCATTTCCTTCGTTAATAGCATTTTTTAACTGTTCTCTAAGTTGTGATTGTTCTTTGTAAATTTGATATAATTCACCATCTAAATCATCACTTTGTTCACCGTTTTGCCCTTCTTTTTCACCTTTATTTTTACCGTCTTTTCCATCCTTTGGGTTTCCTTGATTTTTCTTTTGCATGCCTTGTTTCAACTTTTCCATTAATTCACTTTGCTTTTGAATGATGTCTGGCAAGCTAAATGATTTACCTTTCCCCTTCCCTTTTCCATTTCCAGGTTTAGGATTTTGCATAACATCTAAAGTATTACTCAACATATCCGCTAATGTATTTGCTGAAGTCATTACATACTGTTGATTAGAGATTCCGTTTTGAAAATAATTATCTGCAAAATTTTCTAAAGATTGATCTAAGTTATAATGTGCTTGTGCTAAGTGATCTTGAATTTTTGAAGATATACTAGGAACTCGCATTGAAAGCACAAATAAGCTATCATCAATATGTTCAAAATAGGTTTTAAGTTGGTGTTGTTTCTGAAGGTTTTTACCAAAGTTAGGATGTGATGAATTTGAGGAAGAAAACTCATTCATTAAAGCTTCCTGATCAAATGAAAAAGTAATAAGGTTTTCTAATATTTGACGTAAACCTTCCATGTTTTCTTCTTCCATTTCTGCACTCATCGATTGCATTGATTGTTGCATCTTCTGACTCATTTCCTGCATCTTTTTAGCAGCTTTTTTTTGATTTTTCTTTGTTTCAGAAGCGTTATTTTTATCTAAATTTTCTTCAGCTTTATTCAGTTCTTCTTGAGTTTGCTTTTCTAAATTTTCCATAGAAGGCATTTCCATGGGTTGTTTTAATGCTTCATTATCTTTCTTTAAGTCATCTAACTCTTTCTTTGCCTTTTGAAATTCTTCATTAATTTGTTGCTGTTCTTCTTTACTAGATTCTTTGTTACTTAACTCTTCTTGTTTTTTTGATAAATCATCGAGTTTAGTTGCTAATTGATTCATCTTTTGTTCTACATAAAAGCGCTTAGTCATTTCTAAAATACGTTCCAAACTACGTTCTTGTTGTTTGTTTTGTTCAGCTAGTTCTTTTGTCTTTTTAATTAAATCTTCTTTTTTAAGTTTATCTGCTAGCTTGTGTAATTCCTCTAATAATTTTTGTTGCTTTTCTAACTTTTTAAGTTCTTCAATACGTTTTTTAAGGTTTTCTTTTTTCTGCTCAAGAGTTTCATTTTCTTCTTTCTTTTCAGAAAAATTCTCTTGTAATTTTTGTGTTTGGCGTTGCATCATTTGCTTGTATTGCTCTTGACGCTTTATTAAATTCTGAATTTTCTTTTGATCATTCCAGTTAATATTCTTTTTGTTCTGTAAATCAAACTGAATTTTCTCTAAATCTTTCTTACTTTTTTGTTGTTGATCTAGTGAGTTAGTTATGTTTTCTATGTAGTTTTTTTGCTCCTGTAATAGCTCTTCTTCTATTTCACCTTCTGTTTTTTGTCGATAACTAAATTTTCTACTCATGGTTTTTTTACTACCATTTACAACATCATTATCGTAGACTTGAAAGTACATTTCATAGTCTATTCCCTCTTTTAAATCTAAATTTCCAGGAAACTCAAAATAAAAGGTTTGAATATTTTCTTTATTAATAGTTATTGATTTACTCTCAATAGTCTGAATATTGTTTTTATTATAATAGACTATTTCTAGTTTTTTAAAACCATAATCATCAGCAATCTGACCCACAAACTGAGCATCTCCACGAGAAATACTATCAATATTTGAATTTACATTGATAGTTGGATATTCATCTTCAGTAACATTAATAGAAAACTGTAGCTGTTCGTAATCTGTTAGATTTTTGTTAGATGTTGTAATTTGATAATTAGTATTATTCAGTACACGTTTAGAAAACTCAAATTCGTTATTTTCTTTTTGTTTAAAAATTGTTCTTTTTTCTTTTTCTATAAAGGTAACTGTATCGGTTTCAGAAGTTTTAATGTCCCATTTTATAATTGTTCCTTGTGGAACATTTAAGTTTCCGGTGTTGTTAATTGTTTCAGAAGCTTTTCCTATGTATGATGGATAGGTTAGGTTTAATGAAATATTTTGAATCGATGGGGTTTTAATAATTGTTATACTATACTCATTAGATTCAATTCCGTTGGCACTTGCATAAAATAAAATAGGATTTTGAACTTCAGAAAACGTATATGAAAACAAACCATTTCCTTCACTTTCCATAAAGTATTGTTGATTATTAAAATGAATTTTGGTTTCCTGAGGTATTACCTCCCCTTCTGTTTGTACGTATACGGTTATATCTTTTCCTTTAATAACACGTAAATCTTTTGCTGTTAAATTAAAATAAAAAGGAGCTGGAGGATTATATGCTACCGTATGATTTACTACACGATTAAAACTTTGTGAAAGTTTACTAGAAGTTCCTGTAAGCATAGAAATTCCCCAAATTAAGAAAGGAATTAAAGCATATTTTACATATTTTTTGTTTCTACTAAAGTCAATAGCCTTATTAAAAGAAACAGGCTGTAATTCTTTCGATTTTTGCTCAATGCTTGCAGCTAATAAATCAGATTGCTGATTGTTTTGTTGTAATTGTAAAACGTTTAATAATTTGTCTTTTACCTCGGGAAAATGATTTCCGATAATTTTAGAAGCCTCTTCAAAAGAAATTCCTTTTTGCAAACCCACTATTTTAAAAATAGGAAAACAAATAAAACGGAAAAATAAGAATACTTCTACTGCAATAAATAACCAAAATAAAATAGTTCTAGCAGTTGGTTTTAGCCATAAAAAATATTCAATAAATAAGGTGAAAAATAGATATATCAACCCTAACGAAACAAATAAAATGCTTCCTTTTATCAATTCATTGGTGTAGTATTTTCTACTGAATTGCTGTAGCTTTTGCTGTATTTTACTAAACTCTCCCATAAGTAATTATAAAAATAAGTGTTTTATAAGGAATTTTAAGTTAAGATTTGTGTAAACATATCATTTTAGGGTAAAAACGCATAAAAGCGTTAAAAATCGGTTGGACGAAGTCATAAATTAATAGAATTAGATGATTAGTTTTTAGTAATACTATTTTTTATTTTAGTTATATTTCTTTATTCCTTCAGCGAAGCGATCTTGATTCTCTTTTCTATTTCTAAACATAAAACTATCTTTGCGCTTTCAAATCAATAAAAAAATGACTGAGAACGTAAGAGTACGCTTTGCTCCGAGTCCGACAGGACCTTTACACATAGGTGGTGTAAGAACTGCTTTATTCAATTATTTATTTGCTAAAAAACATAATGGAACTTTTGTTTTACGTATTGAAGATACAGATCAAACCCGTTATGTAGCCAATGCAGAACAATATATCATCGATTCGTTAGAGTGGTGTAATATTCCTTTTGATGAAGGCCCTGGTAAAAACGAAAAATTCGGACCATATCGTCAGTCAGAACGTAAAGATTTGTATAAGAAATACGCAGATCAATTAATTGAAACCGGTTGGGCATATTATGCTTTTGATACAGCTGAAGAACTAGATGCACACCGTAAAGACCATGAAGAAAAAGGAAAAACCTTTATTTATAACTGGCACAATCGATTAAAGTTAAACAATTCGTTAGCACTTTCTGCTGATGAAGTTGCAGCTAAGATTAGTGCAGGAGAAAAATTTGTGATTCGTTTTAAAACACCACAAGATGAAACGTTGATTTTACAAGATGAAATTCGTGGTACGATTAAAGTGGAAACAAACACCTTAGATGACAAAGTATTGTTTAAATCTGATGGTATGCCAACTTACCACCTAGCAAATATTGTAGATGACCATTTAATGGAAATTTCACATGTAATTCGTGGTGAAGAATGGTTACCTTCTCTCCCACTCCATGAGTTATTATATCGTGCATTTGATTGGAAAGCACCAAAATTTGCACACTTACCATTAATTTTAAAACCAGTAGGAAAAGGAAAATTAAGTAAGCGTGATGGTGATAAATTAGGTTTCCCAGTATTCCCATTAGAATATACTAATGAGCAAACAGGAGATGTTTCACGTGGATACAAAGAAGACGGTTATTTTGCTGATGCATTTATAAATATGTTAGCATTCTTAGGATGGAATCCAGGAACAGAACAAGAAATTTTTAGCTTAGAAGAATTAACAGAAGCGTTCGATTTAGCGCGCGTAAGTAAATCAGGAGCTAAGTTTAGTCCAGATAAAACCAAATGGTTTAATCAGCAGTATTTACAGCAAAAGTCCAACGAAAAGCTTACAGCATTATTCTTACCTATTCTTGAAGAAAAAGGTATAAGTACAGATAAATATCAGGTAGAAAAAGTAGTTTCTTTAATAAAAGAGCGTGCGACGTTTGTAGCTGATTTTTGGGAGTTATCTAGCTTTTTCTTTGAAAATCCTTCAGAATACGATGCTAAAGCAGTTAAAAAACAATGGAAAGATACTACGAGTGAATTAATGCAAGAATTAGTAGAAGTAATTTCTAAAATAGAAGATTTTTCAATTGAAAATACTCAAAAAGAAATCAAAGGATGGATTACTTCTAAAGAAATAGGATTTGGTAAAGTAATGCAACCACTTCGTTTAAGTTTGGTAGGAAAGCTAGCGGGCCCAGATTTGTTTGATATTATGACAATGATAGGTAAAGAAGCTACTATTACCAGAATACAAAACGCTATAAACAAACTATTATAAAAATAAAAAAGCCGCTATTTAAGCGGCTTTTTTTATATATTAAATTTAGAGGTTTAAAACATACAACCTCCTAAATGTTTGGCAGCATTACGACTATTATCACCACCATTATTCCAGTTTAATTTGAATACAACACCTAAAGTTCCTTGAATGTGCGAACGCATACTTTGGTATGCTTCCAAAGAATGTTTGTAATATAATTGAGGATTGATACCTACTTTATCACTCAACCAGTAAATTCCACCACCACCAATATTCAATGTTGGAGTCATTTTACGATCAGAATCTACTAAACTTCCTCCAACAAAAACATACGGAGCAAATTTTTCTAACACAGCATTAAAATTATAACGAAAAGAAGCATCCATAGAAAAATACTTTGCAGAGTTTTTGATAAAACCAACGTCATCAATAGTATTAAAAGATACAGCACCATCTAAAGAAAAACGATCGCCAATAGGCATAGTTAAACTTAAGGTTGGTACTTGAAATAAGTATTGATCGCCAATAAAAGCGGCATCGCTTTCACTAAATTTTGTTATTCCTGCTCCTATACCTATTTGCCAAGAATCGTTTAAGTTTTGAGAAAAAACAGCCGTTGTTAAACAGGTAAAGATAGTTATGAATAATATTTTATGTTTCATTTGGGAGGATTTGTTTATGAGTAATAACTGGTTTTAAAGGATTTTAGTATAATTGAATTAATTGATATTAACATTTTTAATGGCCGTAGTAAAGTCATCTAAGTCATTATCGTTTAAAACTAAATGGATGGCTTCATCACAAACTTTTTCAACATTTTCAGAAGTAAAATTTAAAGCCAATGCTATTTTACGTAGTAAACCTACTTCTCCTTTTGCTACTTCTTCATCAGCAAAAATCATTTTAGTTAAAAGATATAAACGTTCAATACGCTCATCGTAACTTACTGGTGAGTTTACAGGAAATTTTTCAGGAGTTTTTAAAATTAGTGTATACTCTTCTTCACTAATGTTTAATTTTTTAGAAGCTCTATCTAATAATTCTTGTTCACCTTCAGAAATGATTCCATCAACTTTAGCAATTTTTACGATGCTGGCAAAATGCCCTATTTCTTGTTTGTGTTTTCCGCTTGAATATAAATCTGATATTGACATAATTTTATTTTTATAAATACTATCAACAGGTAAGTTTAAAGCCCGTCAACTTTCGCCGAAAGTTAACAATTCTCCTTAAAAACAAAGTATTATTTTTTTTTATAGTTATTTTACTTCACATAAAAACGAGTAATAAAATACGATTATTTAATTGGTGGTTTAAGGCGTTTTTAAAAAATAGTAATACAAATACCTATATCGTGTTGTCATCGTTGTTTAAAATCGTTTTATGAGGTTTTTAGCTTTGTAAAACCAAAGCTTAAAGATTGAATAGGCATTTCTTATCGTTTTGTAAAAAAGTATAAAAAAACAACTAACTCGTTGTCGAGCAAATTTTAATTGTGGTAAAAAATGAAATTAGCAGCTACTCTTTGTTTTTTTCTATTTTCAATTTTGTTTGGTTTTTCACAAAATCAACAAGACATAGAAAAAGAAATTAATGCACAAGTTTGGAAACCATTTAAAACTTGTTTCGAAGCTCGAGATTGGAAAACGTTTAACAGTTTACATACTAATGATGTTTTAAGAGCAAACAAACACGGTATTCGAATAGGAACAGAATATAAAAATCTATTGAAGACTCTTATCAGAAACCAATTAACAGGAAACGACAGATTGATTTTTGTTTCGATCAAAGAATTTATAAGGAAGATACAGGTTATGAAGTAGGTTATTACCGAATTATTTCTACAGAAAAAGATAAAAAACCGACTATTTCTTATGGAAGGTTCCACGTGGTGTTGAAAAAAATAAACAATAAAAGGTTGATTGCACAAGATTGGGATACCAATACTATCAACGAAAAATTAATTACCAAACAAGATTTTGAAACAGGAAATTGTTTAAAGTAAAAGAGTTGTCATTTCTGTAAAGGTTAACTAATTCGTTGACATCATTGTTTAAACAACACAATTAACCTTATAGAAGCAGTTAAAAAACAACCCTTTCAATAAAAAATAATCCTCGTACATTTGCGTAAAATTTTTGTACGTTGAGCAAGCAAGCAATTGTAAATCACTATCAACAATCTGAGAATGTAAAACAGATTGTTCATCAGCTTCAACAAGATCCACATCATTTTCAACTAACGAATTTGGTCGGTTCTTCGTTGTCTTTTGTTATTTCCGAAACTTTTAAACAAGCCGATAAACCCTACTTGTTAATTTTTAACGACAAGGAAGAAGCTGCTTATTATCTAAACGATTTAGAGCAGTTATTAGGCGATAAAAACGTGTTGTTTTATCCAGGTTCGTATCGCAGACCTTACCAGATTGAAGAAACCGACAATGCCAATGTATTACTGCGTTCAGAGGTATTAAACCGTATCAATTCTCGTAAAAAACCTGCGATTATTGTTACCTACCCTACTGCGTTGTTTGAAAAAGTGGTCACCAAAAAAGAGTTGGAAAAAAACACACTAAAAGTGGTGGTGGGCGAGCAAGTATCGCTCGATTTTGTTAACGAAGTACTGTTCGAATACCATTTTAAACGTGTCGATTTTGTAACCGAACCAGGAGAGTTTTCGGTACGTGGTGGAATTATCGATGTGTTTTCGTTTTCGCACGACGAACCGTATCGTATTGAGTTTTTTGGTGATGAGGTAGACAGCATCCGAACGTTTGATGTAGAAACGCAACTTTCTAAAGAAAAACTGAAGAAAGTGAGCATTATGCCGAATGTAGAAAACAAAACATTGCAGGAGTCGCGAGAAAGCTTTTTAAAATACATATCAGCAAAAACCGCGGTTTTTGTGAAGAATGTAGATTTGTTAAGTGATTCACTGGATAAATTCTACCGAAAAGCAGAACTATCGTTTAACGAATTATCAACCGAAATCAACCACGCAAAACCCGAAGAACTGTTTTGCAACGGAGAGCTGATTCGTAATCAATTACAAGATTTTACAACGGTTGACATCGGTAAAAACCGTCATTCCGAACAGAGAGAGAAACCGCAAGGTTCAGCGGAGCTAAATCTCACTGAAATAAGTTTTAATACGCATCCACAGCCGTCTTTCAACAAAAAATTCGACCTGTTAATTCAGAATTTCAACGAGTTTTCGTCTAAAGGATTTACCAATTATATCTTATGTTCTAACGAACAGCAAGCACAACGTTTCCACGATATTTTTGATGACCACGAAGAAGAGGTTTCTTATGAAACCATTGTGTTTCCGTTGTATCAAGGGTTTGTGGATATTGAGAATAAAATTGTTTGTTATACCGATCATCAAATATTTGAGCGTTATTACAAATTCCGACTCAAAAACGGATACGCAAAAAAGCAATCCATCACCCTACAAGAACTTACTAAATTAGACGTAGGTGATTATGTAACCCATATTGACCACGGTATTGGAAAGTTTGGTGGACTTCAAAAAATTGATGTAGAAGGCAAAAAGCAAGAAGCCATCAAGTTAATTTATGGCGACCGCGATATTTTATACGTAAGTATTCACTCGCTACACAAAATTTCCAAATTCAACGGAAAAGACGGAAAACCACCAAAAGTATATAAACTAGGGTCGAATGCTTGGAAGAAAGTCAAGCAGAAAACCAAAACCCGCGTTAAAGAAATCGCGTTTAACTTAATTCAGTTATACGCAAAACGAAAACTACAAAAAGGATTTGCTTTCGGACCCGATACGCACATGCAGCACGAGTTGGAAGCGAGTTTCTTATACGAAGACACACCCGATCAGTTCTCTTCTACCCAAGAGGTAAAAGCCGATATGGAAAAAGAACAACCCATGGATCGTTTGGTGTGTGGTGATGTTGGTTTTGGAAAAACAGAAATTGCCATTAGAGCGGCATTTAAAGCAGTAGATAACGGAAAACAGGTTGCGGTGCTCGTACCAACTACGGTTTTGGCATTTCAGCACTTTAAAACCTTTTCTAAGCGATTAAAAGACTTTCCGGTTACGATTGACTACCTAAACCGTTTTAGAACCACAAAACAGCGAAAAGGTGTGTTAGAAGGGGTTGCTGATGGAAGTGTAGATATTGTAATAGGAACGCACCAGTTAACCAATAAAGCAGTTCAGTTTAAAGATTTGGGATTATTGGTTATTGATGAGGAACAAAAATTTGGAGTAGCAGCAAAAGATAAGCTAAAAACGATTAAGGAAAATGTAGATACATTGACCTTAACAGCAACCCCAATTCCTCGTACTTTACAGTTTAGTTTGATGGCGGCACGAGATTTATCGGTGATAAAAACACCACCACCCAACCGTCACCCCATAGAAACCAACGTGATTCGCTTTAGTGAAGAAACCATTCGCGATGCGATTTCGTACGAGATTTCTCGTGGTGGACAGGTATTTTTTATACATAACCGTATTGAAAATATCAAAGAAGTAGCAGGATTGTTACAACGTTTGGTGCCAAGTGCTAAAATTGCCATTGGTCACGGACAAATGGAAGGAAAAAAGTTAGAAGAACTCATGCTTGGTTTTATGAACAACGAGTTTGATGTACTAGTTTCTACCACAATTATTGAAAGTGGATTGGATGTACCGAATGCGAATACGATTTTCATCAACAATGCGAATAATTTCGGATTGTCGGATTTACACCAAATGCGTGGTCGCGTAGGGCGTTCGAACAAAAAAGCCTTCTGTTATTTCATTACGCCACCGTATCACCATATGACCGATGATGCACGTAAACGAATTCAGGCATTAGAGTTGTTTTCTGATTTAGGAAGCGGATTGAACATTGCCATGAAAGACTTAGAGATTCGTGGTGCTGGAGATTTGTTAGGAGGTGAACAAAGCGGATTTATCAACGATATTGGTTTTGATACCTATCAGAAAATCTTACATGAAGCCATTGAAGAACTCAAGGAAAATGAGTTTAAAGATTTATATCCTACGGATGAAAATGCACCGAAAGAGTATGTGAAAGAGGTGCAAATTGATACCGATTTTGAAATTTTGTTCCCAGATGATTATGTCAACTCAGTAACGGAGCGTTTGAGTTTATACAACAAATTAGGAACCTTAACTACGGAAGAAGAATTACAAACCTTTGAGACTGAAATTATCGACCGTTTTGGAGAATATCCAACCCAAGTAGCCGATTTATTAGACAGCGTTCGTATTAAATGGTTAGCAAAAGAGTTAGGTTTAGAAAAGGTGATTTTAAAGCAAAAACGATTAATTGGATATTTTGTAGCCGATCAGCAAAGTGCTTTTTATCAAACCGAAGCGTTTACCAAAATGTTGAGGTATGTACAGCAAAATCCGAAGAGTTGTGTAATGAAAGAAAAGAAAACCAAAAACGGATTGCGTTTACTCATCACTTTTATTAAAATTGATAGTGTACACAAGGCGTTAGAGACTTTACAGAAAGTTTAATGATAAAAAAGTGATACTTTAGTGATACAAAGTTTTACTTTTTTTTATATTTGTTGTTGTTGATACAACAAAAAATCCTGATAAGTTGCAGCTTACCAGGATATTAATTCTTAGTTATTTTTTTTAACTAAGAATCGGAAATAGGAAGAATTTTTTGGATAAATCCTTTTTCCTTTTTTGGTGATGTACCTGCAAAAGATGTACTCATATCCTTCAGGTGCATTTTTTAAATCACTCATAATTTGTGTTTTAAAAAAATTAAACTTACAAGAAACCTTGAATTTTAAATTCAAGGTTTTTGTATTAGAGATTATCTCTAACTCCTTTAGAGCATCACCAACTCTTTATTTTTTACGGGGCTTATCACAAATATCGGAAGACTTTATTTATATTAAAAGTGATACTTATTCACAAACTCCTTGAAGTTTTTAACATATTTTGCTTCTTAACTTATGAATAATGACTTTTGAACCACATATACTTTGTATATGTGGTTCAAGCTTATTTTAACAAATTTTTACTGTTTGCAAACCAATCACGCAAAAAACCTATCAGGAATTATTTTAGCAACCCTGTTTATCAGTACATCGGGTGTGTTAGGTAAGTATATTGCAATGCCTTCAGAAGTTATTGTGTGGTTTCGCTCGGTGTTTGCTATGGTAATTTTATACGTGTTTTGCCGATTCAAAAAGATTGATTTAACTATACAATCAAGAAGACACTTGTTCCCTTTTTTAATGGGCGGAATTTTTATGGGGGTACATTGGATTACGTATTTCTACGCGTTAAAACTATCCAACGTAGCCATAGGAATGCTATCGTTGTACACTTTTCCAGTAATGATTGCTTTTTTAGAACCCTTGTTTCTAAAAATTAAATTCAATCCGATTCATATTGTTTTAGGGTTGATGGTGTTGCTAGGTTTATACATTCTAGCTCCTGATTTTGATATTAAAAACACACAAGTACAAGGCGTGTTATTTGGCTTGCTTTCTGCATTGTGTTATTCTGTTAGAATTTTGATTTTAAAGCAGTATGTACAGCAATATAATGGAGTAATGCTCATGTTTTACCAAGTAGTTATAATCACGGTAACCTTAGTTCCCGTCTTATTTTTTATGGATGTTTCCGGATTTCAAGAGCAACTCCCATATTTACTATTATTAGCCTTGTTAACTACGGCTATCGGACATAGTTTAATGGTACATTCACTACAGTTTTTTTCAGCATCAACCGCAAGTATAATTAGTAGTATTCAACCTGTTTTCGGAATTTTGTTAGCGTTTATTTTCTTAAACGAAATTCCCACGTGGAACACGTTTATTGGTGGAAGCTTAATTTTAGCAACAGTGATTATTGAAAGTATTCGAAGTAGAAAAGGTTAGTGTAATCTTTGCTGTTGTTGAATAATGGTTTTCATACTCACATCTTCGTAATTTCTACGAACAAAAGTTAATGCACTGTCTAAAACTTCACCCATACCATCACTATCTCTAAAATTAATATCTCCTGTAAATTCAAAAATTTCTGATTTTAATTGTTCGATATTTTTTGGTATAGAAATATTATCTGATTTCATAGCGGAAAGCAAACGATTCAATCGAGAACGTGAACCTAAAATTCTTTTAGCAACAATTGATCGCTCTTCTATTTGATATTGCTCAATAGATTCTGAAGTAAGCTTATCTCCTACCAGTTGAACGAGCTTTAAATTTTCTTTAAAAAACTGTGGATAATACACTTTAAACTTCCCTTCGTAACATTGCTGGTCAAAATCTATCGGACGAATTTTATACACAACATTTTCAAAATCGTGTGTAGGTACTACTACGTAGTTATACGAACGCATATCGCCCAACAAACGAATCATACAACGCTCGTTAAATTTAACAAACTCTTTAGCTAGTTGTGCTTTTTCAATATCTAAACAATCATCTAAATAATCATTGATAAAAACATCACCAGGAATTCCTGATATATGCTCTTCTATCAACGTGTCTTCATATACCAAAAAGTTTAGATTGTAAGGAGATAAAATATCCTCTAACTCTAGTCCGTAAATACGAGAAGCATCGGTTTTCTTTACGTAAAAATAGGTGTAGTTATCATTTAAAATATTTCGAATTTTTATACGAAAAGGTTTAGAGTTACCAAACGTACAAAAATCGATAGCATCAACATTTAAATGCTTAATACTGGCGTCAGAACCGTTAGAGTGTAAGATATTATATACTTTTTTTAGGTATAAATCAATTTCAGCCCGCTCAAACTCATTATAAAAAACACGTATCCATAAGGTATCATTATCATGTTTATCATACACAGCAACCGAACCTTGAAAACGCAACAAATCATCATAAAAAATAGGAATTTTTATAGTTCTGTTATGTCTTTTTAAGTAGTTTCCTAGTTTTTTGGTAACAGGAAAAGCTGGTTTTTTTTGTGATATGAGTTTATATTCTGACATGGCTCAAAGATACTAAACTTCAAACATTTTTCCGGGTAAAGGTTTTACAACGCCTTTTAACTCTAATTGAATTAAGATAGAAGAGAGTTGATAAATTGGCAATTCACAGTTAATAGCAATATCGTCTAGCAACTGTTTTCCGTTTTGTTGTAAATAATCATAGATTTTTTGTTCGGAAGAATCAAGTTCAACAAATAACTTTTCTTGCTTAGGTACGGCAGCTTGCCGTATGTCCCAATTAAGCATTTTTACAATATCTTCAGCAGAGGTTAATAAATGTGCTTGATTGTTTTTAATGAGGTTGTTACAACCTTTGCTATATATATCGGTTGCTCTACCCGGTAGCGCAAACACATCACGATTGTACGAATTGGCGATATCAGCAGTAACTAACGAACCTCCTTTTTCAGCAGATTCGATAATAATAGTCGCTTTGGAAATTCCCGCCACAATACGATTTCGTTTTAAAAAATTTTCTCTCATAGGCTGTTCATCGTGCCAGAATTCGGTGATGAATCCTCCATTATTGTTTACTTCGTGAATATATTTTTTATGTGTCTTCGGATAAATTTCTTCCAAACCATGTGCTAAAACAGCGATGGTTTGTAAATTGTTTTTTATAGCCGCTTTATGGGCACAAATATCTACTCCGTAAGCAAATCCACTTACAATTATTGGATTGTGTTCTTTTAACTCTTCAATAAGTTGATTACAAAAATCACGTCCGTATAAACTCATGTTTCGAGTACCTACTATTGAGATGATTTTATCGTTGTTAAGGTTGAGGTTGCCGTCTTTAAAAAGTAAGATTGGAGCATCAATACAATGTTTTAGCTGTTGCGGATAATCATCCTCTAAAAAATAAGAAAATGTAATGTTGTTTTGTTGAATGTAGTTGAGCTCCTCCTCTGCCCTTTTCAAGTTATTGTCATCAAAAAGATGCTGAGTTACATGAGTTCCTATTCCGTTAATTTTATGGAGTACATTTTTCTTCTCTAAAAATACTTGTTCAACACTTCCAACAGTAGTAATTAACTTTTTAGCTAAGATATCACCTACATTTTTGGTAGCTTGTAATCGTAGTAAAGCAAGCAATTTTTCAGAATTCATATAGCAATAATTTGAGTATCAATATACAAAAAAACTGTTAATAAAAATTGTACAATCACTTGAAACTATACATTGAAAAAGCTATATTTGTTCTTATGACATTAGCCAACTACATCAACGATTTGTTATATAGATACGACTGCGTAATTGTTCCTAATTTTGGAGGATTTGTAACCAACACTATTGGTGCGAGGGTAAATACTACTACTCACACTTTTTATCCGCCAAAAAAACAATTAACATTTAATGCGTATTTACAACATAATGATGGGCTATTGGCTAACTATATTGCTTCTGACAAAAATATTTCTTTTGAAGAAGCTACTACTTTTATTGCAAGTGAAGTTGAAGAGTGGAATAAAAACTTAAAAACGACTTCTGTTGAAGTTGCGTCGGTCGGAAGTTTAGCATTAAACGAAGCTGGTCAAGTAGTTTTTGAACCAAACCTTACAAGTAATTTCTTAACAGCATCTTTCGGATTAGCAGAGGTTAAAACTACTTCAGTAGAGAGAGTAAAAGAAGTAACAATTAAGTCATTACCTACTACTAAAGAAAACAGAAAAACAATTCCGTTGTATTTAAAAAGGACTGCTGCTGCAGCTGTTTTTGTAGGAATTGCCTATGTGGGTTGGAATGGTGTTCAAAAACAACAACAACAAGTATTAGCAAATCAAGAAAAAGCTGTTGAGAAGAAAATTCAATCAGCAACTTTTGTAATAGAGAATCCGTTACCAACGATTAATTTAAACGTTAGTAAAGAAGCGAAGAACTTTCATATCATAGCTGGAGCTTTTCAAGATGTACACAATGCTGAAAACAAATTAACAGAGTTAGAAGATAAGGGCTATGATGCTTCTATTGTTGGAAAGAACAGATTAGGCTTAACTCAAGTAGCTTTTGCAAGCTATGCAACTAAAGATGAAGCTAGAAAAGCTCTAGAAATTATTAAAGAATCTGTTAGCGAAGACGCTTGGTTGTTGGTTAAATAAACTACATTTATTTTAGGTAGATTTTTTTGTTGCTGTATCTTTGCATCAAAATTTAATTGATGAGAGCAAAATCACCAAGAGAATCGTTAACTGTACTTACCGATTTAGTTTTACCAGGAGAAACAAATTATTTAGATAACCTTTTTGGAGGAGAGTTATTAGCTCGTATGGATAGAGCTTGTAGTATTGCTGCACGCCGTCATTCGAGAAGAATTGTAGTAACAGCATCAGTAAATCATGTAGCATTTACCAAATCGGTACCTGTAGGAAGTGTAGTTACCTTAGAAGCAAAAGTTTCACGTGCTTTTAAATCGTCAATGGAGATTTATGTAGATGTTTGGATTGAAGATCGTCAATCGGGTGAAAAAACGAAGGTAAACGAAGGAATTTATACGTTTGTTGCTGTTGATGAAACAGGAAAGCCTGTGCCAATTCCGCAAATTGAACCAGAAACAGAATTAGAGAAAAAACGATATGAAGCTGCTTTACGTAGAAAGCAATTAAGCTTAGTTTTAGCAGGTAAAATGGATCCTAAGGAGGCTTTGGAGTTGAAATCTATTTTTATGGATTAAAATCGTTTATATGTCATCAACATCGCCGTTTTCAGATAAGAAAATGGCAATGTTTTTTGTGTTTTCAAACTGAGAAAAGATAATAATCATAATTACAGTAATAGGTACCGAAAGTATCATTCCTGTAATTCCCCAAATTTCTCCCCAAACAGCTAGTGAAAGAATGGTAACTAGCGGACTTAAATTCAACGATTTTCCAAAAACTCTAGGCTCTACAACATTTCCTACGACTACCTGAATAGCACCAACGGCAAATACAACGATTAAAAAAGGCGTGAATTCTCCAAACTGAATCAAACAAAAAATTGCTGGAAAAGCTGTAGCGACTAACGATCCGATAGTTGGAATGTAGTTTAATAAAAAGATAAGGAAGGCCCAAAACGGTGCGCCATCTACTCCAACCATTAGCAAAACAAAATAACTTAAGATACCCGTTAATAAACTTACATAGGTTTTTAAACGTAAATAGTTAGAAATTGAGCTTTCTACCTTTTTTAAGATAAATTGAAAGCTTTTTGAACTTCCTTCATGATTAGAGAATACACGTTGTAGCTTTAACTTAAAGTTGCTTTCCTCTAAAAAGATAAATAAGGCATAAATAATAATCATAAAGGTATCACCTAGCAAACTACTAATTCCGTTCGCTATATCGCCTAAAACAGAGCCATAATCAAAATCTCCCACTACCGATTTTACCGAAGTAATGATATCTATATGAAAAAAGGTATCTAAACTTTTAATGATAGCATCAACATTAGGTTCATATTTTGAATAAGACGTAGTTAAATTTGAAATACTATTAGTAATGATTTCAGAAACAAACCCAAAACCTAAAACAATAAGAGAAAACACAAACACATTACTCAACCAAAAAGGAATAAATCGCTTTGCAAAAGGGATTTTATAAATAGTTTTTCGAATCTCTCTTGTTAAAAACCAAAAAATAAGTGCGAAAATGAACGGAATTAAAATTCCTTTTCCAATAACCAGTGTAGCTAAAATAGCTACGGTTACAATAATAAAGTTGGCTGCGTTTTTCACACGTTTAAATTTTTATAATTGTTTTATTAAAAGTTTAATTATAAAATTGAGAACGTGTGTAACCGCTACGCTCTCACATTAATAAATTTTAAGCTTAATCTTTTGTGAAAAAAAGCTTAAAATTTATTAATGTTCGTTTCATAATTATTATGAGCGAATCCACTGTGAAGGATTCAATCGGTCTTTGTTTTTATACAGCATAAAACTAAGTTGTGATTTACCTGTAATTTTATCGGTGAAAACCTTTCCTAGTTTATCGCCTGTTTTTACAACATCTCCTTTATTAACGTATACTTCTTTTAGCTTGTTATAAGCAGAAATATAGTTACCATGCTGTACCAAAACAGATTTTCTACCATCAGAATGTAATTGAATAACTAAAACTTTTCCGTTAAAAATACTTTTTACATCGGTACCAGCTTTGGTTGCGATGTACAATCCGTGACTGTTGATTTTGATTCCAGGAAATGTTGGGTGCGGTTGTACCCCATATTTTCTGGTAATAATACCATTAACTGGCCAAGGAAGATTTCCTTTGTTTTGCTCAAAATTAGCTAATAAGGCTTTTTCTTCAGCATTTAAAATAAATCCAGAACTACTCGTTTTACCTTTATCGGTTTTTTTACCTTTATTAGCTTTGGCAATAGCCTCTCTAATTAGCTTGTCAATTTTAGCAGCAATTCTTTTTTCTTCTTTTTGCTTTTGTTGTAGTTCGTTTTTATATTTTTTTTCTTCCTTTTTAATTTTTGAAATGAGTTGTTCTTGATTTTTTTTATCTTCTTCAATTTCTTTTTTCTGATTTTTCTCATCAGAAAGTAAAGCCTCTTTTGATTTTCTTTGTACAATTAACGAATCATTTAACTGCTCAATTTCTTTAGCTTTTACAACAATTTCTTCTCCTTGTTTTCTTCTAAAATCACTGTATTGTTGCATGTATTTTAAACGCTTGTAAGCTTGATAAAAGCTTTCAGAAGAAAGTAAGAACATGGTTTTACTTTGTTGCGATTTACTTTTGTATGATTTTACGACCATATCAGCATAATCAGCTTTTAATCTAGCCAATTCATCGTTGTATTTTTTAAGCTCTTTTTCGTTTGATTTTATCTCTAAAGACAAAGCTTTCGACTCTAACTCTATTGTTTCAATTAAGCGCTCACGTACCGTAATTTTTTGGCTTAAATCTTTTAAATCGTCTAAAGCATTGCTTTTCTTCTTGTTGGTTTTAATTATAAGACTGTTAACCTGCTGTATTTCATTTTGAAGTTTTTTTCGCTTATTCTCAAGTTCTTTTCTACTTTGACCAAAAGAAGAAAGTCCCATAAAAAACAGGCATAAAAAAGAGATGTAAAAAACAGGGTACTTCATAGTTATATTTGAATTTCTTTATATCCGTTAGGGATATTAAAGTTTACATTTAGTTTCGTATCATATTCTACAGAGCGTGTAGTAATATCAATAATAGTAAATTTATTTTTTTCTTTAGCTTTTATATTAATTTTCTCAGGGAAAAAAGTAGTGTTTTTCTTATGATATTTTGGATAACTAATGTCTAAACGTTGGTCTTTTAACGAGTTTACTATTAATTGCTTGTTTAGTTTAAAGTGTTTAGGGTTTACATAAAAAAACAAATCGAATAAACTAGGTTGTTTTTTTGGAGATAATTGATACGATTTTTCTTGAATTTGAACTTCTTGACGTTCAGATTTTACATCCATCAACGCCTCACCTAATAACATGCTTTGTAACTGTTTAAAATTAATATCGGTTCCTAATAATTTTTTTAGCATCATAAAATCTCCATCAAAGTAGCTTTTTTCATATGGAGAGTAAAATTGCACTTTGGTAGGAGTGATTTTAGCTTTAAAAATAGAGATGATTTTGGTTCCTTTTAACCAAATAATTTCGTCTTTTTTAATCTTCATTCTTACTGAAAAGCCTAAACTCTCTTTATTGTTTTTGTAATTAACTTTTAAACGAGCATCTACCGTTTTTTTGTCAAAATTTGAGGCAATGTGTTTTTTAGCTACTTTGCGTGCCGATAATTCTTTAATAACGACATTACCAGTAACGTTTTTGGTAGATTTACATGAAGTTAAACCTAAAAATAATATAAGTAATAAAGTGGTGTATTTCATAAATTTTATACTAACGAAACCTATTTTAAAATTTTTTCAGCTTTTTTTTTATAAGAATTGGCTTTTTTAACATCATTCAATCCTTGGTAAGCTTTAGATATTTCTAAGTAAAATTTAGCTTCTATTTCATTATTGTCAATAACAAAATCAATGCCGTTTTGTAAGGTTTCTATTGCTTTTTTATAATCTTTATTGTTATTAAACGCTTTTCCGTTCATTAAATATACAAAAGGTTGCGCAGGAAAAAGAACTAAACCTTGTTCACTGTATTTTAATAAGTCAGTATCATTGTTTGCGGCCAACTTATCTAGTAACGTTTTTAAATTGGTATAAGATTTTTCTTTCTCAAAAAGTGATTTTGGATCAAGGTTTTCAGTGGTTTTTTTTGGTTGTGCCTCGGTTGTTTTTCGAGCATTTATTTTTCTTTCAATAGAGCGAAGTCTGGCATTTAATAATTTAGCTTCTTTTAACTCTGTCAATACTTTTTTAGCAGAGGTAACATCTTTGTTTTGTAAATGTAAAAAAACAAGTAACTGTTTTTTCTTTGGGTATGTTGCAGCTATTTTTTGTTGAGCAATAATAGCGTCCTCAAAATTGGCTAACTTTCTTAAAATAAAAACTTTGTGTTCAAGCATCCAAACATTATTAGGTTCCATTTCTAAAGCTAAATCAATGTAAGATAGAGCTTCAGGGTTTCTACCTAACTTTTCATAGTTTTTAGAGAGTTCAAATAAAACAGCTTTGTTATTTGGAAGTATTCTGTTACACTCTTCTAAATTTTGTATAGCTTTTTGGTAATTAAAAATAGCTTTGTCCGAAAGTGCTCTAAAAAAATATTGTTGGAATTCAACATTGTTTTTTTCAGCAATGTTAATTGATGCTGTAATGCTATCTTGAGCGTTTAGAAAGTATGAAAAGAAGAGAAAGAAAAAAGACAGTATTGCTTTAGAAAAAAACTTTTTTTCTCTTTTCTTTCTTCTCTTTTCTATTGAGGTTTTATGTAAGCTCTGTATAATCACCTATACTTACCGATGTATAATTAGCATTGTATTTTGCATGGTTACCAATCATAGCATTATCTAAATTGGCATTCGAAATATGCACGTTTGTTTGAATTAAAGAGTTTGTAATTGTTGAGTTTTCAACAACACTGTTTTCACCAATTGAAACAAAAGGACCTATTTTGGTGTTTTTTAACACTACATTTTTTCCAACATAACAAGGTTGAATAATTTCAGCATTCTCTAATACAACGTCTTCAGATACTAAATTGTTGCCGTCTGCATGTTCAAAGCCTAAAACTTGTTTGTTGGTATCTACTGTAGGGTCTTTCTTACCGCAATCCATCCAAGTATTTACTTTTCCAGGAATAAACTTGGCTCCTTTTACTTTTAAAGCTTCTAGAGCTTCTGTTAGTTGATATTCACCAGAAGGTCTGATATCGTTATCAATTAAATATTTTATCTCTTCTAATAATTTATCAGCGTCTTTGAAATAATAAATACCAATAATGGCTAAATCTGAGACAAACTCTTTTGGTTTTTCAACAAAATCAGTAATAAATCCATCTTTTAATTTTACTACACCAAAAGCACTTGGATCTTCGACTTGCTTCACCCAAATAGCCCCATCAGCGTTAGCATCTAATGTAAAATCAGCCTTAAATAAGGTATCGGCAAAAGCCACCACACAAGAACCTCCTAATGATTCTTTAGCACAATAAATAGCGTGAGCAGTTCCTAATGCTTCTTCTTGCACGTATACAGAACCTTTTGCTCCTAAGTTTTCGGCTATTTTTATTAATTTATCTTTTGTATCTGCAGGAAACCCTTTAGCAGCAGGTCCGATTATAAAAGCAATTTCCTCTATAGGTTGATCTACAACAGAAGTGATATCTTCCACTAATCGTTGTACAATTGATTTACCAGCAATAACTGTTAATGGTTTAGGAGTTGTTAATGTATGAGGTCTTAAACGAGACCCAATTCCTGCCATTGGTACTATAATCTTCATATTCTTTCTTTTCGTTTTTAACGGTGCAATATACCATTAATAACGCAGTGAAAAAAGTTACAGCCCTTTTGGGATGGCTTCTATTAAAGTTTGGGTGTATTTTGTCTTTGGATGTTGGTAAATTTCGTCTGCATCAGCTATTTCCTCTACCCTACCTTTGTTCATTACAACTAATTGATCGGCCATGTATTTTACCACAGATAAATCATGAGAAATAAATATATAAGTAAAATTAAATTCTGTTTTTAATTGATTCAATAAGTTTAATACTTGTGCTTGCACTGATACATCGAGTGCAGAAACCGATTCGTCACAAATAATTAGTTTTGGTTGTAGAGCTATAGCACGAGCAATTCCTATACGTTGGCGCTGTCCGCCAGAAAATTCATGTGGGTAACGATTAAAGTGAGTTGCTTCTAAACCTACTTTTTCTAATAGGTTGCAGACATATTCTTTTCGCTCTTTATTAGAATTTAAAATGTTATGAACTTTCATCGGTTCTAAAATAGCATCACCAACAGTAATTCTTGGATTCAATGAAGAAAACGGATCTTGAAATATAATCTGAATTTCTTTTCGAAGTTTTTTAAAGTCTTTTCTCGAGAGTTTAGTAATATCTTTTCCGTTATATAGAATACTTCCCGAAGTGGCCTTTTCTAGTTGTAAAATAGTCCTACTTAAAGTGGTTTTTCCACAACCACTCTCTCCTACCAGTCCTAAAGTTTCACCTTTATAAATTTTAAAAGAAACGTCATTCACGGCTTTTACAACAGTTGGTTTTGAAAACCATGAAGCATTGCTGATAAAATCTTTATGCAAATCAATAATTTCTAACAACGGAGGTTTATTATATATTGTTTGATGAAAAGCAGTGCGCTCCTCATTTGTATACACTGTAGAGTCTATAGTTCCGTTAATAAAATCGTTAACTGTAGGCAAGGTTTTTAATCGTTTTTCTGTGTTTGGTTTTGAATTGATTAAAGCTTTTGTATAACTTTCTTTTGGGTGTAAAAAAACATGATTAGCACTACCCTTCTCTACTATTTTTCCCCTATGCATTACCACAATAGAATCCGCAATTTCAGAAACCAATGCTAAATCGTGTGAAATAAAAATAATTCCCATTTCAAACTCTTGCTGTAGTTCTTTCAATAATAAAATTATTTCTTTTTGTACTGTTACATCCAATGCTGTAGTAGGTTCATCAGCAATTAAAAGCTTAGGTTTACAGGCAATTGCCATGGCAATAATTACACGCTGCTTTTGTCCACCACTTATTTGATGAGGATACGAGTCGTAAATAGCTTGAGGTCTAGGAAGTTTTACTTTTGAAAATAATGAGATAACTTCTTCTTTAATTTCTTGATTAGATAATTGAGTGTGTTGCTGTAACATTTCAGCAACTTGAATACCACAAGTCAACGTTGGGTTTAAAGAACTCATGGGTTCTTGAAAAATCATGGCTATTTGGTTACCACGTATTTTTTGAAAATCTTGCTCATTAAAATCTAACAAAGATTGTTTGTTAAAAAGAAGCTTACCTTTTATAGTAGCTGTTTTAGGAAGTAATCCTAAAATAGCTAAAGAACTTATCGATTTTCCACTACCACTCTCTCCTACAATACCCAAAGTTTTATTTTTTTTGAGTTCAAAAGAAATACCTTGAACAACTGAAGGTGCATTTTTAAAAGAGATTTCTAAATTTTTAACACCAAGCATCTATCCTATAATTTTAAATAAAAGTACAATTAAAAAAATTCATCATAAGCATTTAATTAAAACTTTTAAAAAGAAAATAGATTACAGCGATTTGCTTGGGTTTTTCGTTTCTTTGCATAAAATTTTAGAGGATGAATTACCTATCAGTAGAAAATATAGCAAAATCATATGGTGAAAAAGTGTTGTTTGAAGATATTTCCTTCGGAATTAATAAAGATCAGAAAATAGCCTTTGTTGCAAAAAACGGTAGTGGAAAAACCTCTATTTTAAACATTATTGCTGGAAAAGATACGCCTGATGAAGGACAAGTTATCAGTAGGAAAGGAATAAATATAGCTTATTTGGCGCAAGATGATGATTTGAATCCTGATTTATCTATTGAAGAAACGATTTTTTCTACAGAAAATACTATTCTTCCTATAATTAAACAATATGAAAAAGCATTGCAAAACCCTGATGATACAGAAGCGTATCAAAAGGCATTTGAATTGATGGAGCAACACAATGCATGGGATTTCGAAACACAATACAAACAAATTTTATTCAAGTTAAAACTTGATGACTTATCACAAAAAGTAGGAAATCTTTCTGGAGGACAAAAGAAGCGATTATTGTTAGCAATTATTTTAATTAATAAACCAGATTTATTAATATTAGATGAGCCAACAAACCATTTAGATTTAGAAATGATAGAATGGCTAGAAGCCTTTTTTGCAAAAGAAAAAATTACATTGTTTATGGTTACGCACGATCGTTATTTTTTAGAGCGAGTGTGTAATGAGATTATTGAATTAGATAACGGAAAGCTATATAAATACAAAGGAAACTATTCGTACTATCTTCAAAATAAAGAAGAACGAATGGCTTTAGAAGCTACCAATTTAAGTAAAGCAAAAAGCTTATTTAAAAAAGAATTAGATTGGATGCGTCGTCAACCAAAAGCCCGTACGACCAAATCTAAATCGCGTATTGACGACTTTTTTGAAATAAAAAAGAAAGCACATCAGCGTAGAAAAGAACACGAAGTTCAGTTAGAAATTAACATGGAGCGTTTAGGAAGCAAAATTGTAGAGCTTCATAAACTAAAAAAGAACTTTGGAGATAAGGTAATTTTAGACGGATTTGATTACGTTTTTAAGCGAGGAGAACGTATAGGAATCATCGGAAAAAATGGGACGGGAAAATCCTCTTTCTTAAATATTTTAACAGGCAAAATTCCTGTAGATGGCGGTAAGGTAATTGTAGGTGAAACGGTAAAGTTTGGGTACTATACTCAAAAAGGAATCCAAATAAAAGAAGGCCAAAAAGTAATAGAAGTTATTAAAGAATTTGGAGAAGAAATTCCGTTAACTAAAGGAAGAAGAATTTCTGCAGCTCAGTTATTAGAACGTTTTTTATTCGACCGAAAAAAACAACACGATTTTGTTGAAAAGTTAAGTGGAGGAGAGCAAAAGCGTTTGTATTTATGTGCGGTGTTAATTCAAAACCCTAACTTTTTAATTCTTGATGAGCCTACCAACGATTTAGATGTAGTGACCTTAAATGTGTTAGAAAGCTTCTTATTGGATTATCCCGGAAACTTAATGGTAGTATCGCACGACCGTTATTTTATGGATAAGATAGTTGATGGCTTATTTGTTTTTAAAGGAGAAGGAGAAGTAGAAAACTTTCCAGGAAATTACTCGGATTACAGAGCGTATGAGAGTTCTTTACCACCAGAACATAAAGAAGAGAAAACAGTTGCAGAAAAGCCAGAAAAAGCACCTCAAAAAGGAAGGTTGAGTTATAATGAAAAACGTGAGTTTGGTCAGTTAGAGGTTGATATTGAAAAGTTGCAAAAAAAGAAGGTTAATCTTGAAGCGCAGTTTACCAATGGAGAAATAGCAATGGACGATATCAATGAAAAATCGCTTGAGCTACAACAAATTATTGAGAGCTTAGAAGAAAAAGAAGAACGTTGGTTTGAACTTTCAATGAAGTTGGAAGGGTAGAAGCCCACCCTAACCCTCCCAAAGGGAGGGAGTTTAGATTGTTCTTCTATTAAACGTTGATAATATCTATTTCATCAATCAAAGGTTTGTTTAAAAAACGTAATAGCAATTGAGCAACTGCTACGGTATCGCGTTCGCAGTATTCAATAATTCGAGATAAGTTTTTCTCTTGATAATAAACATTAGCAACCTCACTTCCATCAATATCTTGCTTGGGTGATGGAATTCCTAAAATAGCAGTCAGTAATTTTAAAGAAGTGTAGTGTTTATAATCGCCAAATTTCCATAGGTCTAAAGTATCTAAATGCGGAACCTCCCATGGCTTTTTGCCGAATAAGTTGAGTTTACTTGGTAATTCAATTTGATTGATAATCATGCGTCGTGCGATATATGGAAAGTCAAATTCTTTACCATTGTGGGCACATAACAAATGGTTTGGATGGTTAAAATGTGTGTCTAACAAATTTTTAAAATCAACCAAAAGTTTGTGTTCATTATCACCATAAAAAGAAGTAACCCGAAGTTGGTTTACTCCCTTGCGTTCTACAAAATACCCTACTGAAATACAGATTATTTTCCCAAACTCAGCCCAAATACCAGCTCGATGATAAAACTCTTCCGCAGTAAATTCATCTTTACGTTGATATTGTGTTTTTAAAGCATACAACTCTTGCATTTCAGGAGATAAATCAGCAAATAATTCTACTTCAGGAACGGTTTCAATATCTAAAAACAAAATGTTTTGTAAGTTGAGTTTATTCAGCATTTTTTTCTTTAATTAAGGTATAAATATCGGCGCTAGATAAATAACTTTCGGTAGCATCATCATCTATTTTTGACAAACTAACACTTTGAAAAATAAGTTTTATATTCAATGTTTCAAAATACTGTTCAATGGTCATTAAATCAGGTGATATATTATAGTTTTTTCCTTGAGTCTTAAGTTTTTTAATCATTTCAGAGCAATCAATTTCGCCTATGGTAGCATTACTTTTTGAGATTCTGATGGTGTTTGTTTTTTCACTTAAATAAAAACGATATTCCTGAATTGTATTTTCTTTATTATAACTATTAAGAAATATCTTTTTTAAAATATCGTAGTTTTTAATGTTAATGGTGTTATTTTCACCAATACTATAGTAATGATTTGTATAGGGTTGAGTTACATTATCAGTTACTTTTATATCTAAACTATCCATTAATCTATTTTGTAATTGCCAATGACTATCAGTTTTAAACGTTGTTTTTGGGTTATAACCTAAGATGTTTTTTACTTTATACAATTCATGTTTATTGTTAAGGTACCTAATAATAGAACGTAGCTGATTTTTCTTTTCAAAAGTGGTTGAAAAATTAGTGCTTTTTATATCGGTATATACTTTTTCAAATTGTTTAACTTGGCTTTTAGAGGATACAGAAAAAGCACCCCAAAAACCAAAAGAGACGAATATTGCTAAAATTGCTAGACTTAACGGAAAGACTTTAATTTTTTGATGTTTGCTAAAAATCATGTACAATGTCATAGCTAAAATCCAAAAAGCAAGGACAAGTACAAAATAACGGTTTTCGGTAATTCCGTATTCGTTAATGCGTCTAAAAATAGCAACAAAAAGTAGTCCGATTAAAGGTAATAACAAGTAATAAAACCAAGGATGAAACCTTCTAATAGCACGTGAGTTGATCGTTTTTTGAATAGGGTTTATTAGTATTTGAATGATTAAACCCAAAAAAGACAAAACAATTACTAAATATGAAACCCCTCCTTTGGGTAAATCCCAATTAATAACAATCTTTAAACTGTATACATATAAAATGAAGAGGTATAAAATAACCAATGGAATTAAAATATACCTTACCAAAACCTCTAAAGCCTTGGTGTAATTAATAGCAAGTTGGTTGTGAATATCTTTTGGAAAATCAGAAAGGTAAATCCATGTGTTTATAATACCTATACAGATTACAAAGACTTGTAAAAAACGGTCGTCTTTAATATTTATATTGAACAAATGCTCAACAGCAAGCAGTGCTAATACGATTCCTAAATAAAGAATTAGGGAAAAGAACAGGCTTCTAACAATAGAAATAAACACAGCTTTTAAATAGTTAAAATAAGCCGATTTATTCCATTTTGTAATAAAAGGAGCAATCATCACAAACAAATGACCTGCTATAAAGTAGAGAACAAACCTTGTGAGTGTGTTTTGATGAATTTTGTTTTCATTGGTTTCAAAAGTAAAATAAAACACTACTATAAAACCTAGGGCAACGATGAACAACCACGAAAGATTTTTCTTAAATTGTTCTTTTAAAAAACGAGTAGCAATTAGCCAGCTTACCCCTAAAACAAAAGTTAAAATAATTTTACCATTAGCAGTACGATCAAAAGTGTCTGCTTCAATAGTAAATAAAGTAAAGAATGTACTAATAACTACCCAAGCAAGTGTTATAGGAAAGCGATTAAACGTACTTTTAGCTTTTGATACAACATTACCAAGAGATGGAATAACTTTCATAGAATTTCTTTTTATAAAGATACAAAAACTAAGAAAAAATGGAAAATTTTGTGTTTTACGAGGTGTTTTTTTAAGTAAAAGTTTATTAAATATTAAATGAACGTTAAGTTAAGCGAGTGTATCAAGCGTTTATTATTTTATGATTACTTTTGGATATCAATTATAAATGAACTATGAATACTAGCGATATTAAAATTCTACTAGTAGATGATGAACCAGATATTTTAGAAATTGTAGGATACAATTTAAAATCGGAAGGATATCAGGTATTTACTGCCAATAATGGGGCAGAAGCTGTAAAAACAGCAAAGAAAGTGACTCCACATTTAATTTTATTAGATATCATGATGCCAGAAATGGATGGTATCGAAGCTTGTGAAAAAATTAGAAATATAAAATCTTTAGAAGATGTTTTAATTTCTTTTTTAACTGCTAGAGGTGAAGATTACTCGCAAGTAGCTGGTTTTGATGCGGGAGCTGATGATTATATTACAAAGCCTGTTAAACCAAAAGTGTTAATTAGCAAGGTAAAATCATTGCTACGTCGTTTAAAAACAGAAGAAAAAGCTGATACAACCACGAAAATTGGAGATATCATCATCAACCGAGATGAGTATGTTGTTTTTAAAGGAGATGAAAAAATAGCGTTGCCAAGAAAAGAGTTTGAACTATTTTCTTTACTAACTTCAAAACCAGGAAAAGTATTTAAAAGAGAAGTAATTTTAGATAGCGTTTGGGGGAATGAAGTTGTAGTAGGTGGTAGAACTATTGATGTGCATATTCGTAAACTACGCGAAAAAATAGGAGATAACTATTTTAAAACGGTTAAAGGGGTAGGCTATAAGTTTGTGCTAGACGAAGTAGACAAATAATTTTTGAACTCAAAAAATAATAAGTAGATTGCTAGCTAGCAATCTATTTTTTTATCTATGGTAAAAATAAAAAAAACATACAGATACGCCCTTTGGTCGGCATTCTATTCTACGTTATTATCGTTGATAATAGCAGTATTATCATACCTGTTTTTAGTTAATATTTTAGGAATTGGTGCAGTTATCGTTTTTGGTATCGCCATGTTTATTGTGTCGTTTTTTGTCATACAATATCGAGCAGAACATTTTATTTACCAACGAGTAAGAAAGATGTATGAAGATATTTCTATTTTAGATATCAACGATTTAAAAAGAAAGAAAGTAACGACCGACGTTGAAGAGCTTACTAAAAGTGTACAAGAATACGTTGAAGGGAAAAGTGAAGAAATAGCCCATTTAACGCAGCGAGATTCTTTTCGTCGAGATTTCTTAGGAAACGTAGCCCACGAGTTAAAAACACCATTATTTACGGTGCAGGGATATATTTTAACGCTATTAGAAGGTGCTGCAGATGATAAAGAAATTCTTGCTAAATATTTAGATAGAGCTAATAAGGGTGTAGAGCGATTAACCTCTATTGTAAAAGACTTAGATATGATTGCTAAGTTAGAAACAGAGGGAATGAAAATGAATATACAAACATTCAACATTATTGAGTTGATTCAAAATGTGTTTGATTTGTTTGAAATGAAGGCTAAAAAGAGAAACATCACATTGCGTTTCGATCGCGTGTACGATTTTCCTCACTTAGTAAAAGGAGATGTTGAACGAATTGAGCAAGTACTAATAAATTTGGTAGTAAATTCTATTAAATACGGTAGAGTAGGTGGTATTACTACAGTGAGTGTTGAACCATACAATCAGAATAAACTTATTATTAAAATAAACGATAATGGGGAAGGAATTAAGCAAGAACATCTTTCTCGTTTGTTTGAGCGATTTTATCGTGTAGATCAAAGTAGGTCTCGCGAACAAGGAGGATCTGGATTAGGACTTTCTATTGTGAAACATATTATTGAAGCGCATAACGAAACAATTCTTTTAAAGAGTGTACATGGAGAAGGTTCAGAATTCTCGTTTACGTTAGAAAAAGCAATGAAATAAAAAAGGAGTTGATTATCAACTCCTTTTTTATCCTTAATTTATTCTAGTTTTTTAATAACCTTACACGGGTTCCCAAAAGCTAATACATTATCGGTAATATCTTTTGTAACAATACTACCAGCACCAATAGTTACATTATTTCCTATAGTAACACCAGGTAAAATAACTGAGTTGCCGCCTATCCAAACATTATCACCAATAAAAACAGGTTTAGCAGCTGTTAAGTATCGAGTATTGGGTGTTTTAATTATTCTTTCAGAAGCTTTTAAAGGATGAATTGCCGTATATATTTGAACATAAGGAGCAATTAATCCGTTTTTACCAATCGTAATCTTATTATTATCTAAAAAAATACAGTTTGTGTTTACAAATGTATTTTCACCGATTGAAATATTTTCGCCATAATCACAAAAAAAAGGGGCTTCAATCCAAACACCATTTCCTTTAAACTGAAGGAGATCATTTAAAATTGATGCTTTTTCTTGTGTTAATTCTGAATCAAGATTATTATAAAGCTTCAATAATTTACGCGCTCTATGGTATATTTTTATTAATTCAACATCTCTTGAATCATAAAAATCACCCTTAAGCATTTTCTCCTTTTCAGTCACATTACCTATTTTGGTTGTTATTTTAAATCGAATCCAATATCTCTTCGATAGTTCATTTTATCAAAAACGATTTTATCGATGCTTTTATACGATTTTTCTAGAGCTTCTTCAATTGAGTTTCCAAAAGAAGTAATTGCCATCACACGCCCACCGCTCGTAACAACTTTACCGTCTTTTAAAGTAGTTCCAGCATGAAAAACGATAGAATCATCTACGGTATTAAAACCTGTAATTTCTTTCCCTTTTTCATAAGTTTCAGGATATCCACCCGAAACTAACATTACTGTAGTTGCAGTTTGTGGAGTAACTTCGTATGACTTTTCTCCTAAAGTTTGCGTTGCAACTCCTTCAAATAAATCGACTAAATCTGTTTGAATACGAGGTAATACCACTTCTGTTTCAGGATCTCCCATACGAACATTGTATTCAACCACAGAAGGATTTCCGTTATCGTTCATCAATCCGATAAAAATAAATCCTCTGTAATCAATTCCGTCTTTTTGAAAACCTTCAATTGTTGGTTTAACGATTAATTCTTCCACTTTCGTTAAAAAATCATCCGTTGCAAAAGGAACAGGAGAAATAGCGCCCATACCGCCTGTATTTAGCCCTGTATCGCCTTCTCCAATACGTTTGTAATCTTTAGCAGAAGGTAAAATTTTATAATTTTTTCCGTCAGTTAATACGAAAACAGATAATTCTATTCCTTTTAAAAACTCTTCAATAACTACAGTTGATGAAGCGCTTCCAAATTTTTGATTGGAAAGCATTTCTTCTAATTCAGCTTTGGCTTCTTCTAAATCGTTTAAGATTAACACTCCTTTTCCAGCAGCTAATCCGTCTGCTTTTAACACATACGGAGGATCTAACGTTTCTAAGAATTTTTTTCCTTCAGTTAAGGTTTCAGTAGTAAAAGATTGATAACGAGCTGTAGGAATATTGTGTTTTTCCATAAACTGCTTCGAAAAATCTTTACTTCCTTCTAACAAAGCACCATCTTTTTTAGGTCCGATTACTGGGATGTTTTTCAACTCTTCATCAGCTAAGAAAAAGTCATGAACTCCTTCAACTAAAGGCGCTTCAGGACCTACAACTACCATATTGATATTGTGTTGTAAAACGGTTTCTTTTACCTGTGCAAAATCAGTTGGATTGATAGCTATATTTTTAGCAATTGCATCGGTTCCTGCGTTACCAGGAGCTACAAAAAGGTTGTTGATTTTTGTGCTTTCTGAAAGTTTTTTAGCAAAGGCGTGCTCTCTACCGCCCGATCCTAAAATTAGAATATTCATTGTGTGTGTTGTTGTATTGTGAGTGCAAATATAAAATAAGAAAAAAGGCTATGGGCAAAACCGGTCTTTAAAATTGCATAAAAAGCAAAAAAGACCTCTTTTTAAACTAAAAGAAGTCTTTTTTTATTTTAGATAGTCGTTCAACGACTAGAAAATTTGCTCAAGTATTTTTTGTGTAATGGCGTAAGTTGGTGTTACTCCGCTCATACCAAGTCCACCAGAAGCAAGTGTTGCACCAGTTTCTAACGGGTTATCAGATGCGTAATATGCGTAGCGCACTTTTACATTTTCTGAAATATTTCCTCTAATTTTTGAAGCAGATTGAATGGCTTTTTGGTAGTGTGCACCTTCCATTTCTAATCCAATTACATTCCAAGTAGAATCGTGGAAGAATTTTAATAAGTCTTTGTTTTGAAGCGATGTTCCTAATACAGTAATCATGGCTCCATCAAAAACTTTTACTCCAAAACCTTCTAAATCTTCTTTTGATAATTCGTTTTTAAAGGGATAATTATCAGCAGTTCCTTCAAAAATATGTGAAGAAGGAATCATGATATCTCCTTTTCCGCCTTCTAAAATACCTGCTTTACCCATAATAGAAACAGATTGAACATCTAAATGAATTGTTTTACCTCCGGTTTTATAAGGCTTTAACAATTCATCCATGGTTTCAAAAGCCTGCTCACCAAAGGCATAATCCATTACGATAATTAAAGGTTTTTCTCCAACTGAATTTACTTTGTTAAAAGAGTTGGTGTCAAAATCAATTTTATCAGTGTCGATCACTTGTACATTGATATTGGTTCCTGAAGTATCTTTAATATAAATCAACCCGTTTTCAGAAGCATAATTTTTTACAGTAGATTGTAAAGCACTACTGTTAGAGTTACTTAATAATTCAAATAACTGAAAATCTTTGTGTTTTTTTGCTTCTTTAGGTAATGCGTTTTTACCATAAATACTATTCATTACACTGTGCATGTTTGCACTGATGATATGGATAGGACGTTCTATTAGTCCGTTATCTAACAAGACTTTTTTGATACTATTCGCCCATAATTCCCCGTAATAATGATGACCGATTTCTTCAGTTAACACTGAACTGAATTTTATAGAGCGTTTTTGATCGTATAAAGATTCGTTAATGGCTAGCTTACCTAACCAGTAAATTAAGTGGAAAAATCTATTCGGGTTTTCTTCTGTAGAAAAGGTGTTGTATGCGTCATAAATTTCGTCATAGGTTCTTCCTAAAATGTTACCAAGATGTACTACAATTACATCTTTTTCTTCATCAGTAAGAGTTTTGTTATGTAGTACGATATCTTCTAAGAGTAACCATTCGCGAATAAAGCTTTCTCCATTGTTAATTACAACACGATCTTTTATTTTATGAGACTCGATAAATAAAAATGTCAAGTGTGTTAGAATATCATAAATTTCTGAACGACCACGCGTAATTTCGATATTCATTTGGTTTTTATCAATACGATAGCAGTTTCTCCTTCTTTTAGGAGGTACAATCGCTTTGAATTTAGAATTTCGATAGCCTTCGTCGGCGGTTAAGTAAATAAATTGACATTCTTCAATTCCTTCAGGTAAACGTTCAATAACGTATACCAATCCGTTTAATTCGGTTTTGTCTTCAGCAATCGACCCATAAATTTCTGGGCGTAATGATAAAAGTGATTTACGTAAAGTTTCACCTGAAACTCCCATCGGTTTATAAAAACCACGACTAAAGAGGTGTCGCATTGAAATGTATAAACGCTCAATAGCGCTTGTAGATTCGTGTGCTCTTGTACGTTCTTTTTGGATAGGTTTTGACATGTGTTTTTAAAGTACAAATATACAAATTATATTCTGGAAGCTATTTCTCTAAAATACTGTTGTACTTTTTGGTATCGTTTAACAGCGTAACAGCATTTTTAATAGTAACATCATTTTTAAATAAATGCTTATACATCCCTTCTTTGTATGCATAACGCTCAATAATTTCATTTTCAATTTCCTTTGAAAGCAAATCTTGATTTTCTACAATCTTTGCAACCTTTATAGCTTTTAGTTGTTGAATGATTGTAGTATATTCTGGAGTGATGATTTTATTGTTTTCTACCGACTTGTATGCGGATTGAAATAACCTTTCTTCGTTAGAAACAAAAGCAGTGTCTTTACGAAGTAAATATTCTTTAAAACTATTAAAACCCTCAGATGTAAACGTGTAGTTTTCGGCAGATAAATTAGGGTTTTGATAAGTGAAATCGGTTACAAAATTAAAGATGGCTCTTGATTTAAGTAATTGATCAGTTTCTTCTGTTTTTTTAGAAAACTTACTTGTTATATCTGGCGTTACACCTCCACCATCGTATACTATTCTTCCATTTTTAGTAGTAAATTCATTAAGAGTAGTATCTGAAAACTTAGGCACTTTACCTGTTTTAGGGTCTCTATTGGCGTAATCTAATTCTTGAATACAACGCCCACTAGGAGTGTAGTATTTAGAAATAGTAATTTTCATTTGGGTTCCGTAACTTAAATCAAAGTAACGCTGAACTAAGCCTTTTCCAAAAGAACGTTCTCCCATAATTACTGCTCGGTCATAATCTTGTAAAGCTCCTGAAACAATTTCTGAAGCTGAGGCAGAACGACCATTTATTAACACTACAATAGGAATATTGGCATCTAGCGGATCTTTGTTAGTTTTATAAGTTCTACTATTTTTTTGACTTTTACCACGGGTGTCTACAACTTTTAATCCTTTAGGTATAAATAAATTGGTAATATTAACAGCATCATATAATGATCCACCAGGATTGTATCGTAAATCAAACACAAGTTTTGTCATTCCTCTTTTTTTAAGGTCAGCAAAAGCATTTACAACACCTTCGGTAGCTTTTTGACTTATAAATCGTGTTAAAACAATGTATCCGGTTTCAGCATCAATCATGTCGTAAAAAGGGACAGGATCTAAAACAACTTTATCAAGTTTAACTGACACACTTTTTGTTTGACCGTTTCTTTCTACTTGTAAAGAAAGTTGTTTCCCTGGAACACCTTTTAGCATTTGTGAAAATTGACTTCTTTCCAAAGCAGCTAATTCTTGTCCGTTTACATTGGTAATAATATCACCTGCTTTTAAGCCAGCTTTATCTGCCGAAAAGCCTTTATAAATTTCAGAAACCACAATTCCTCTTTTGGTGTAAAATGTAGAAATACCAATACCTCCATATTCACCTTCACGACGAATACGTGCATCTTCAACATCTTGTTCGTTGTAAAAATTAGTATATGGATCTAAATTTTTAAGGGTGTTTTTTATCGCTTTGTCAGTTAAATCACCAGGGTTGATTTCATCAATATAATTAATGTTCAACTCTTTAAAAAGGTTGTTATAGATTTCTATTTGTTTAGCAATCTCAAAAAAACGAGATTGAAAAGAAAAGAAAAGAGAGATGATAATGAGGGAACCGAAAATAAGTACTGTTCTATTTTTCATCTTGAGTAACTTCTGTAATAAACTGTGTTAATAATTTCTTCATTTTATGCTCAATATCAGCATATTTCCATTCATCTCTTGCAAGATAAGAAATCATAAACACATATTGTTTATCTACAGCCTCATAAATTGTATGTTTTTCTTTTCGGTAAGTTTCTCGTAATAAACGTTTAATTCGGTTTCTGTCTACTGCTTTTTTAAAATTTCGTTTCGGAACAGAAACACCTACTTGTGCAGGAAATTTAGAGGTATGTTCGGCTTGTATGTATACCATTCGAAGTGGAAAAACTTTAATTATTTTTCCTTCTTCGTAAAGCCTGCCTATCAGCTTTTTACTCTTTAACCGTTCCTCTTTTCCTAAAGTAAATCTCATCGGTGCAAACATACGGAAACCCTAGATAAAAATCATTTTTTTAATTACATTTGAAAGAATTCTAAAACTCAACTAACTATGGATTTATTTCAAGCTCCAGATTATTATAACATTGATGATTTATTAACTGAAGAGCATAAGCTTGTTAGAGGTGCCTCTAGAGAATGGGTAAAACGTGAAGTTTCTCCTATAATTGAAGAATATGCACAACGAGCAGAGTTTCCTAAGCAAATAATTGGAGGGTTAGCAGAAATAGGGGCATTTGGACCTTATATTCCTGAAGAGTATGGAGGAGCAGGATTAGATCAAATTTCGTATGGTTTAATTATGCAAGAAATTGAAAGAGGAGATTCTGGAGTGCGATCTACTGCCTCTGTTCAATCTTCATTGGTAATGTATCCAATTTTTAAATACGGAAATGAAGAGCAACGTAAAAAATACTTACCAAAATTAGCTTCAGGAGAATGGATGGGGTGTTTTGGTTTAACAGAACCAAACCACGGAAGTAATCCGGGAGGAATGGAAACTAAGTTCAAAGATATGGGAGACCATTATTTATTGAACGGAGCAAAAATGTGGATTTCTAATGCACCTTTTGCACAAGTAGCTGTGGTATGGGCTAAAAATGAAGAAGGACGTATTCACGGACTAATTGTAGAGCGCGGTATGGAAGGTTTTACAACTCCAGAAACACATAACAAATGGTCGTTAAGAGCTTCTGCTACTGGAGAGCTAATTTTTGATAACGTAAAAGTTCCTAAAGAAAACTTGTTGCCAAACAAATCTGGTTTAGGAGCTCCGTTAGGATGTTTAGATTCTGCTCGTTACGGAATTGCTTGGGGGGCTATTGGTGCTGCGATGGATTGTTACGATACAGCGTTACGTTATACGAAAGAACGTACTCAGTTTGGTAAGCCAATTGCACAATTTCAACTGCAACAAAAGAAGTTGGCAGAAATGATTACTGAAATAACGAAAGCGCAATTATTAGCTTGGAGGCTAGGTGTGCTTCGTAACGAAGGGAAAGCTACCTCAGCACAAATATCTATGGCGAAGCGTAATAATGTAGATATGGCTATTAATATTGCCAGAGAAGCGCGTCAAATGTTAGGAGGTATGGGAATTACAGGAGAATATTCAATAATGAGACATTCAATGAATTTAGAAAGCGTAATTACCTACGAAGGAACTCACGATATACACTTATTAATTACGGGGTTAGATATTACCGGGTTAAATGCTTTTAAATAAAAAAAGAAGAAGAAGCACTCAAACGTTAAACCACTAACACATTATTATAGAGTGCTTCTTCAATCAACTATTAAAACTAAAGTTTACCCACTTTACGGGTTTTCAAAAGACCTTCGTCTTTTTCAATGCAATTATTTTATAGTATTATTTGTTACAAATAATTTAACTGTCTTTTTTCTTGCCACTGTTAATTAGAATTAAAAGAGCGGCAACCAACCCTACACAAACAAATCCGAAAATTATCATCATAATGGTTCCGTTTGTCCAAGATACTAATGGAATATTTAGTAATTGTGTCATTTTTTCTTTGTTCTTTGTTTTCTCAAAAATATAGGGAAAAGCGAAATTAAAACATGATATTTATCAGGATTTTGAAAATAAACGGTAAGGCTACAGTAAGATAAAACTTAATTAACCTTACTTAATTAGACCATATGAAAGAGAGAATTATAAGTAACAATATTACTTCAATGAGATTTAATAAGACTTTATCCTTAATAATTTTAAATAGAATATAATCGATAAGTAAAATGAACAAACCGATTAAAATAATTGCTATAGCAATTAAAGGCCACAAACCAAAACGATCATCTTTCGCATCATAATCTATGAAGTGTATAAAAGGCACCAATGCGATAAGTATAAAAGAGAGTATTAAGAAGAAGGTAATACGTTTTGCAGAAAGTAACTTTTTCATGTTATCATAGTTTTTTAAAAGATTGAATTACTTTTTAGTCAACCCAATCTTTGGTGCGTTCAACAGCTTTTTGCCATTTTTTATACAATCGTTCTCTTTTTTCTTTAGTAAATGAAGGTATAAATTGTTTATTTATTTTTCTTCTATTTATAATGTCGTCTTGTTTCCATAAACCCACACAAATTCCTGCTAAATAAGCAGCTCCCATCACTGTTGTTTCTATTTCTTCAGGACGTTCTACGGTCACATTTAAAATATCTGCCTGAAACTGCATTAATAAATTATTAGCGCAAGCACCACCATCAACTTTTAAAGAAGAGAGCGGTAAAAGGCTGTCTTTTTGCATTACATCTAAAATATCTTTGGTTTGATAAGCTAAAGATTGCAGTGTGGCTTTAATTAAATGGTTTTTTCCAGTATCACGGGTTAATCCAAAAACAGCTCCTCTTGCATACATATCCCAGTATGGAGCACCTAAACCAGCAAAAGCAGGAACTACATATACAGGATTTTCATCAGTAACTTGTTCAGCAAACAACTCGCTTTCTTCCGCACTGTTTATTATTTGTAAACCGTCGCGTAACCATTGAATAGCAGAACCAGCTACAAACACACTTCCTTCAAGTGCGTAATACACTTTATCGTTAATTCCCCAAGCAATGGTAGAAATTAAACCATTTTCAGAATATTCTAAATTTTCACCTGTATTCATTAACATAAAGCAACCAGTTCCGTAGGTGTTTTTAGCTTCTCCTTTCTTAAAACAGGCTTGTCCAAATAACGCAGATTGCTGATCACCAGCAATTCCAGCAATCGGAATTTGAATTCCGTCCAACTCATAATTTCCGAAGTGAAAAGAAGAAGGTTTTACTTCAGGTAACATAGAAAAAGGAATGTTCAATTCGTTTACAAGTGTTTTATCCCAACAAAGGTTTTTAATATCGTACAGCATAGTACGAGAAGCATTACTGTAATCGGTAGCATGTACTTTGCCATTGGTTAAATTCCATAGTAACCAGGTGTCAATTGTTCCGAAGAGTAAATTTCCTTTTTCTGCTTCTTTTTGAGCTCCTTCAACATGAGTTAAAATCCAGTTAATTTTAGTGGCAGAAAAATAACTATCAATAACTAATCCGGTTGTCTTTCTAACATAGTTTTCTAGTCCCGTTTCTTTTAATTGTTCACAAATATCAGCAGTACGTTTATCTTGCCAAACAATGGCATTATAAATAGGTTTTCCTGTGTTTTTATTCCAAACCACGGTAGTTTCTCTTTGGTTTGTAATTCCGATCCCTGCAATTTCAGAAGGCGAAATTTTAGCTTGTTGAATAGCTTTTTGTAGGGTGTAAAGTTGTGTTTGTAAGATTTCGGCAGCATCGTGTTCTACCCAACCTGATTGAGGGAATAATTGTTGAAATTCTTGTTGAACTTTAGTAACAATTTTTTCTTCATTATTAATAATTACGGTACGACAACTTGTGGTTCCTTGATCTAAAGCAATAATATATTTGTGGGTCATTTAAACGTAAAATGATTAAATGCCTAATTTACAATTTTACCTATAGTAACAAAAAAAACCTCCTAGATTTTCTAGAAGGTTAGTTTTCCCCTTAAATGTCTTTTTTCCATGCAATTTTGGAAAAAGATGTCACGAAATTAAAAAGATCATTTGTTTAAAAAAAAGGGATTTCCGCAAAAAATAATGCAGATTTCTGCAAGCTAGTTATTTAAAATAAAAAAAAGCCTCTAGGCAACTAAAAGCTTTTACGTTTTTCTTTTTCAAAATTCTCCCAGCAAGTTTTGAATTTCCCTGCGAAAATATAGGTTCCTTTTAGGTAATAAAAGGGGAAAACCGTAAAAAGAAATGTGTTTTTCCGCAAAATTTAATCTATAATCCCAAGTTCTTTGGCTTTAAGAACTAAATCTGTGTTGTTATTTGCTTGTAAATCAGTTCTTAATTTTGAAAGTTTGCTTTCTATAGATCTAACTTTAAGTAATGAACCATCGTTTTTTTTTATAAGTCCTTCCAAGTTTGAAATTTTAGGATGCTTAGGAAGTTCTTTTAAAATTTGAATGGCAATATCATCCATTTGGATTTCAATTAAGGCTCTTTTTAAGAGTTTTTGGTGTATTTCATGTGTATAATACACCTCATCTTTAAGCATTTTTTGAATTGCAAACCTTAGTTCATCGACACTACAATTTCCTTTTAAAATATAGGCTAAAGGATTTAAGTTTTTAATTATATTAAAAACTCTGTTTGTTTCAGAGTGTCCTGTTATTACACCAATCTTGATAGGAATTTCTTTTTCTTGAATTGCTTTTATCAACGCTTCACCATCAATAAAAGTGTTGTTTTGACTCTGATTATCGAAACTTAAATCGGTAAAAATAAGATGAAAAGGACTTGTTTGTAAGTTCGATTTTATTTTTGAAAAAGCTTCATCACAAGAATTAGCTGTTTCAATTTCTAGACCATCTATATTCTTTAAACAAGAAAGAATACCTTCAATAATTAATTGATGGTCGTCAACTAAAAGAATTTTCGTTTTCTTAGACATGGAAGGGGATTTGAATATGGGTTTGGGTTCCTTTACCTATTTCACTAGTTATGGTTAACGTTCCGTTTAACTCTTCAACGCGGTCTTGTAGGTTTTGTAAACCGATCCCTTTTTTACTGATTTTGGTATTAAAACCAACACCGTTATCAGTAATATTCAAATGTACATATTTTTTGTGTACTGAGAAATCGATAGTTATAGTACTTGCCTTAGCATATTTTTTACAGTTTTGTATGTTTTCACGAGTGCTTAAATAGAGTAATCGTTTTATAGAATTGTCTATGGAAGTCCAATCATAATCTCGAATACCGTAGACTTTTATTTTAAAATCTAACTCAAAATAATCGCTTACTAAATTGATAATTTGATCTTTAAAAGACACTTTATCGAAACTGATACTACTTAATTGATGCGATAAATTACGAACGTTCTCTTTTACTGAATTTAGCTTTACAGCTTCTTCTAATAGGTTTGATTTTTCTAACTTTTGATGTAGTAAACGTAAATCCCCAGCTACTTCATCATGCAAAGATTTGGCAATTTGTTGACGTTCGTGTTCTCTTGCTTCTACTTTTTGTAATTGCGCTTGATACAGTATTTTTCGTTTACGTTGAAAGTAAAACAACACACTAAAACCAGAAAATAAAAGGCCACTTAAAGCAACCAGCCAACCAATGGTTTTTTGTTGTTTTTGATAAGTAATTTCTGCTTGCTTTTGTTGGTTTTCTGTTTTTAAAACAACATTTTCTTTTTCTTTTTTATCGGTTTCATACCTAATTTTAGCAAACTGATTTTTTAAACGACGTTCATTTTGAAAGAGACTATCGTTTAAGGTGATATATTCAAATAAATATTGTTTTGATTCTTCTCCTTTGGTTAAGTTAGCTAAGTTTTTTAAAGCTTCTAGCCATTTTTTATTGTTATGAGTTTGTTTGGCATATTTTAGTGCTTCGTTTGAATGAAAAAGGGCTTTTTGGGGTTGGTTAAGGTCTTTGTAGTAATTTGAGAGATTTATATGAGTAGTACTCATTCCACTATAATTATTATCTTTTCTTCTAATAAATAATACTTCATTATATTGTTGAAGTACTTTTTCTTTATTTTCAATAGAATAATTACTAAAAGCAAGATTTTCTAATAATAAAGCATATTGAGAAGGATACTTATGTTTAATACTATCAAAAGCCAGCCCCTTTTTAAAATACTGAATAGCTTCTTTGTGTTGATAAAGGTTTTGATACAAAAGACCAATATTATTTGTTATATATAAATAACCAATATCGTTTTTATTACTTTTATTGTAAGAAAGAGCAATGTTGTAATAGTTTAAAGCATCTTTTTGTAAATCAAGTTCTTCAGACACTAGACCTAATACATTATAAGTTCTTTCCAAATACACATAAGAATTTATAGGTTCAAGATATTTTAAAGCGTCTATTAAACTAATTTCAGCTCCTAAATAATCTTTAACATTTTTTTGTATGAGTCCTATGCTCAACAAACGTCTTCCTATTGCTAAAGAATCTTGAAGTTTTTTAGAAATATCTTTTGATTGATGATAATAAAAATAGGCACTATCAATATTTAACTTCACTCTTTGTTCTAAGGCTTTAAAATGCAGGTGTTTAGCTAATAAGGTGGAGTCTTTAGTATTATGATATAAATTGTAAATGTTTGTGTTAGCATTTAAAATATCTTGAACAGAATTGTTATAATATCCATGTACTCCTAACTCGATATTTGTTTCCTTTATTAAAGAATCTATTTTCGTATGGTTTGCATAATACGTAGCTTTTCTGAGTAAAGGAATTTTCTTCTTCCCATATACTACATTTGCTTTTTTTAAATAAAAAAGGACGGAGTCTTTTTCATTTCTTTGAGAAAAAATAAAAGTAGAATAAAGTAAAAAATAAAAGAATAATTTATTCATTGGGAAGGAAAAAACCATTACTTTTCAAAAGTAATGGTTTAATTTTTAATTTATACAAAAAGTATTAGTTTAGTCTTATCCTAAATTAGGAACTTGACTATAGATGTTTACCATCTCCTCCTTGGCTTCCACCATCACCACCACCAGTAGACCCTCCGTTGTTACCGCCAGTTGTAGGGTTATCTACGGTATCAGGGCTTAAATTCATAGCTGTTTTTTGTAAGTTTTTGTTTTCCATATTATACGGGTTTTCTTAAGTTAAAAAAATACTTGTGTGCAATTGCGTACTAAAGTATACTTTTTAACTAAAAAAACATAAGATTTAACGCATTTTCGTAAACAGATCCCATAAAACCACACCGCAACTTACGGAGATGTTTAAAGAGTGTTTGGTACCTAACTGCGGAATTTCAATACACATATTAGAAGCAGAAACAACCTCCTGCTGTACACCTTTTACTTCGTTACCAAACACTACGGCGTATTTTTGGTCAGTTTCAGGAGTAAAAGTATCTAGCATGGTACTACGTTCTGCTTGTTCTATGGATAGGACTTTTACATTGTCTGTTTGTAGCTTTTTTACCAAATCCATGGTGTTTTCAATATATTCCCAATCTACCGATTCAGTAGCACCTAAAGCAGTTTTATGAATTTCTTTGTTAGGTGGAGTTGCTGTAATACCACACAAATAAATTTTTTCAATTAAAAAAGCATCCGAAGTTCTAAAAACAGAACCTACATTATTCAAACTACGAATATTATCCAATACTACAATTATTGGAGTTTTGTTAGTCTGTTTAAACTCTTCAACGGTTTTTCTACCGAGTTCGCTGTTTTTTAATTTCCTCATAAATTGGTTTTCAGGTTCAAAAGTTTAAAGTTGTGGATAACTTGAAACGAAAGAAACTCTAAACTTTTATATCTTCGCAAAACTAACCCAAAAAATCCACAAACTTGGCAAAAACAAAGGCAAAAAAGGTAACTCCATTAATGCAACAGTATAACGGAATCAAGGCAAAATATCCGGATGCAATGTTGCTCTTTAGAGTAGGCGATTTTTATGAAACCTTTGGAGAAGATGCTATAAAAGCATCTAAAGTTTTAGGAATTATTTTAACCAAAAGAGGAAGTGGTAGTGAAAGCGAAACTGCCTTGGCAGGTTTTCCACATCATTCTTTAAATACGTATTTGCCTAAATTAGTAAAATCTGGATTGCGTGTGGCAATTTGCGATCAGTTGGAAGATCCAAAAATGACTAAAAAGATTGTAAAACGAGGAGTTACAGAATTAGTGACCCCTGGAGTTGCGTTGAATGATGAGGTATTACAATCAAAGTCTAATAACTTTTTAGCAGCTGTTCATTTTGGGAAAAAGCTATTAGGAGTTTCGTTTTTAGACGTTTCTACCGGAGAGTTTCTTATAGCTCAAGGAAACGAAGAGTATATCGATAAACTCTTGCAAAACTTTACACCGAGTGAAGTATTGGTTGAAAAAAAACACAAACAACGATTTTTAGAAGCTTTTACCAATCTTTTTCATGCTTTTTATTTGGATGATTGGGTGTTTCAAAAAGATTATGGAGATGAATTGCTTCGAAATCATTTTAAGGTAAAAACGTTAAAAGGATTTGGGGTTGAAGAATTAGAATACGGAATTGTGGCAGGTGGTGTAGCAATGTATTACTTATCGGAAACACAACACAACAAAATAGAACATATACAATCTATCAGTAGAATTGCGGAAGATAATTATGTGTGGATGGATCGCTTTACCGTAAAAAACTTAGAGTTATATGGAGGTAATTCTGTGAATTCGGTTTCGTTACTAGATGTAATCGATAAAACAATTTCTCCGATGGGAGGACGTTTATTAAAACGTTGGTTAGCGCTTCCGTTAAAAGATTTAGCCCAAATTCAGCAGCGACACGAATTAGTGAAGTTTTTAATTGATAACGATGCCTTTTCTGAAACAGTAACGTATCAATTAAAACAAATTTCTGATATCGAACGATTGATATCGAAAGTTGCAACAGGCAAAGTGTCTCCAAGAGAAGTTGTCTTGTTAAAAAACTCGTTGAAAGCGATTCTTCCGATAAAAGAATCCGCAGAAAGCAGCGAAAACGCTGCCGTTAGGTTATTAGGAGAAAAAATTAATACTTGTGATGAATTAATTGATAAAATTACCGAGACTGTTTTAGAAGAAGCTCCTGTAAACATTAATAAAGGAAATGCTATTGCAAACGGAGTTTCAGAAGAGTTGGATGAACTACGAAATATTTCAAACTCTGGAAAAGAGTATTTAGATACGATGCTAGCTCGCGAAACGGAACGAACAGGAATTCCGAGTTTAAAAATTGCGTTTAATAATGTTTTTGGATACTATATTGAAGTTAGAAATACGCACAAAGATAAAGTTCCTGAAGACTGGATTCGTAAGCAAACTTTAGTGAATGCTGAGCGTTACATAACCGAAGAATTAAAAGAATACGAAGCAAAAATTTTAGGAGCAGAAGAGAAAATTCAGCAATTAGAAACTGAGATTTTTGCTAAACTAGTACAATACATTATTGGGTTTGTACAACCTGTACAACAAAATGCACAGAATGTAGCTAAGATTGATGTGTTGCAATCTTTTGCAACCTTAGCTACTGAGAATAATTATGTACGTCCACTAATGGACGATAGTACCGATATTGAAATCAAAAATGGCCGCCACCCGGTTATTGAAAAACAATTACCAATCGGCGAAGAATACATAGCGAATGATGTTGTGCTAAACCGTAATCAGCAACAAATTATTATGATTACAGGTCCTAACATGTCTGGTAAATCAGCTATTTTACGTCAAACAGCTTTAATTGTGTTATTAGCGCAAATGGGAAGTTATGTTCCTGCTCAAAATGCCCGAATAGGTATGGTGGATAAGATTTTTACCAGAGTAGGTGCGAGTGATAATATTTCGATGGGAGAGTCGACATTTATGGTTGAAATGAATGAAACAGCATCGATCTTAAATAACATTTCCGATCGTAGTTTGGTGTTGTTAGATGAAATTGGACGAGGAACTTCTACTTATGACGGAATCTCTATCGCCTGGGCGATTTCAGAATACTTACATGAACATCCATCGAAAGCAAAAACACTATTTGCAACGCATTATCACGAGTTAAACGAAATGACTTCGACGTTTGGGCGTATTAAGAATTTTAATGTGTCGGTAAAAGAATTGGATAATAGCATTATTTTCTTACGTAAATTGGTGAAAGGAGGAAGTGATCATAGTTTTGGAATTCATGTGGCAAAATTAGCAGGAATGCCAAGTATGGTAATTCATAGAGCAAACAAAATTCTAAAAGAGTTAGAAGACTCACATTCACACAAAGAGGTTAAAGAAACCTTGAAAGAAGCACAACATGAAGATATGCAAATGAGCTTTTTTCAGTTAGATGATCCATTACTAGAAGACATTCGTGAAGAAATTTTAACAACGAATATTGATACGCTGACACCCATTGAAGCCTTGATGAAGTTGAATGAAATTAAACGAATGTTGACGAAGAAGTAATTTGTTATCTAGAGATATGGTGTTTTGGAAGAGAACAATTAAATAATGTGATTCCTCTGCTTCGGTCGGAATGACAACTAATTGAAACATATAATAAAAGAATTGTTGAACTTTATTATTTCGTCAATTAATTCTTTACTTTCTAAATTATTTTGATTATTAAAGTTGTTCTTGAAGTTATCCATAGCCATATTATGGATTTTTCCAATTTGTTCTGGTGTTAATTTATTTTCATTTAAATCAACAGTTTCCTCATTCTTAGTACAACTTAACACCAAAAGTGTTACTAAAAATACTTGTAATAAAATTTTAATTCTTTTCATTTTATAAATTTTTTAAATGATTCATAGCATACTCTGTTGTGTAGGATTTTCTGCTTTACCTTCTTTTTGCATGCAATTTTTATCTTTATTGTAAAGATAATGGCGGCAAATATATATATTAAAAAGGCAAGCTTTTTGTTGAAAAAACAAGGAGGTTAATTTTAACCTCCTTGTTTTTGATTAAAATCAATCCCTTTTGCCTTGATAAAAATGAAGAATTAAACTTATAATGAATGATAATAGAATAGATTTTAGTATATTAATTATAAAAATTTTGTTCGAAAAGGTAGTATGTTCACATTCATCAAATAAAATAAAATAAATTAAAAAGATACTTCCTAAGAAAAAATAGACTTGCTTTTTTTTAATAACCATTGTTAATTCCTTATTATAAGTCATTTATAATACCACTACCTCCTACTACAGCTCCAGCAGCTGCAGACCAAGCCCAACCACTTAAAACAGCCAAACCAACTGGTGGAGCAACAACAGCTAAACCAATACCTAAAAAGAATGTCATTGAACCTGCAGCAGCACCTTTTGCAGCTCTCCTCCAGCTCCATTTTTTGGCCGCTAAATCAGGATTTAGAGTTGTTAAGCCTTCTCCTCCTAACTCGATAGGAGCGTGAATTATGGTTGAATTTTTTGTAACTTCGATTGTTCCAATTATTGCTTTTTTTTCAAAATCATTAATTGATGAATTATCTACTTTTTCTACTAGACTTGATATTTTTAATTTAAAATCATTTATACTTTTTAATTCATCAACTGAAACCATTAATTCTGCAAGAAATTGATTAGCTTCAAGAGAGAAATTATTATCCAAAAATCTGACATCATAATCATTCGATTCGATTAAAGTTAGCTTTTCTTCAATAAAACTTCCCATAATTATTTTATCTTCATCACTAAAACTTACTTCATCAGTGTTTTTAGAGCTACTTTTATTATAGTACTTGTTGAGTAAGTTAGTGCTAGTTTTTCCTAATAAGGCAATATTTACAGAAGAAATGTTTAGAGTTTGATTCTCATTTAGTTGTTCTTCATTCTTAGTACAACTTAACACCAAAAGTGTTACTAAAAATACTTGTAATAAAATTTTAATTCTTTTCATTTTATAAATTTTTTAAATGATTCATAGCATACTCTGTTGTGTAGGGTTTTCTGCTTTACCTCCTTTTTCATGCATGAGTGTGAATTACAAGGTTATTTTTTTACGTGTAATTCGAGGTAAATATAGAAGAGTTTATTATTTTTTGCGACAAGGGGTTTCCCTATTTGTTTTTAGTTAGCATTAGGGAAAACCCTGAGTTTTTGTTAACATTTCTTTAACAAAAAACTACTAAATTGCTTCTTGTAGAGAGTTAAAAAATAAAGATGTTTGATATTTTTGACAAAACAAACTATGCAACACGATATCAGTTTTAAATACATTAACAAACTAGCCTTTCCTGCATTGGTGGCAGGTGTTGCAGAACCCTTACTTTCTACCACCGATTTAGCCATTGTGGGGAATATTGAATACAATGCTACTGAAAGTATCGCTGCGATTGGTATTGTAGGTGCTTTTCTTTCGATGTTAATTTGGGTGTTCGGGCAAACACGGAGCGGAATTTCTTCTATTGTTTCTCAATATTTAGGAGCTGATAAACTTGACGAGATTAAAAATCTGCCTGCACAAGCTATTGTTATTGTATTAGGCGTAAGTGCGCTTATTTTAGGGATTAGTTATCCGTTTGCTAAAGAAATTTTTGAGCTATATAATGCTTCTGGAACTATATTAGACTATTCGGTAGATTATTATAAAATCCGTGTTTTCGGGTTTCCGTTTACGCTTTTTACCATTGCTGTTTTTGGTACATTCCGAGGTTTACAAAACACCTATTATCCGATGATCATTGCTTTGGTAGGTACTGTTATAAATATAGTGTTAGATGTTGTGTTGGTTTATGGAATTGAAGGATATATTCCTGCAATGCACATTCAAGGATCAGCCTATGCAAGTGTTGTAGCGCAAGTTACGATGGCAATAATTTCGGGGGTGTTATTACTAAAAAAGACAGATATTTCGTTAAGATTTAGTATGCCTTTTAATGCAGAAATACCAAAGTTTATCATAATGGTGTTGAACCTGTTTGTGCGAACAATAGCATTAAATGTAGCCTTATACCTTGGAACTTCGTATGCTACTGATTATGGAGATGCCTATATAGCGGCTTATACCATTGGTTTTAATTTATGGCTTATGGGCGCTTTTATGATTGATGGCTATTCTTCTGCAGGAAATATACTTTCAGGAAAATTATTAGGAGCCAAAGCTTATAAAACATTGGTAGCTTTAGGAAATAGATTAATTACATATGGATTCCTCTTCGGATTATTATTAGCCGTTGTGGGGTTTGTTTTATATCAATTTATAGGAAAAGTATTCACTAAAGAACCAGAAGTTTTAGAGAAGTTTTACAATACCTTTTGGATTATTTTAATCATGCAGCCTGTATGTTCCATCGCTTTTATTTATGACGGAATGTTCAAAGGCATGGGAGAAATGAAATTTTTACGAAACGTTTTATTATTAGCAACAGGATTCGTATTCGTCCCAACCTTATTATTTTTTGATTCATTAGGTTATAAGCTATATGCGATTTGGATTGCGTTTTTCTTATGGATGATTGCCAGAGGAACACCGCTAATTGTAAAGTTTAGAAGAAAGTTTTTACCGCTTGCTCAAAAAATGTAATTTTGAAGAAACAAGATAAAACAAATGACAACAACTAGAGAAAAAGGAAGTTTATATACGCATATTGAAAATAAAATAGCAACAGTTGAATTCGGGCACCCAGCAAGTAACTCTTTTCCAAGTGTATTGTTAGAGCGTTTAGCCAACGAGTTTGATAAATTATCAACAAACGATGAGGTTTCAATAATTATACTAAAATCGGAAGGAGATCGAGCTTTTTGTGCAGGTGCTTCGTTTGATGAATTGGTTGCTATTGATAACTTAATAGATGGAAAAGCTTTTTTCTCAGGATTTGCGAATGTAATTAATGCGATGCGTCGTTGTTCAAAATTAATTGTAGGTCGCGTACAAGGAAAAACTGTAGGAGGCGGAGTTGGATTAGCAGCTGCTTGTGACTATGTGTTAGCTACAGAGCAAGCCGCTATTAAACTTTCTGAGTTTACGATAGGTATTGGTCCATTTGTAATTGCACCAGCTGTAGAACGCAAAATAAATGTAAGTGGATTAGCAGAATTAACGTTGGATGCGACTAGTTGGAAAAATGCGTATTGGGCGAAAGAAAAAGGCTTATACGCTCGTGTTTTTGAAACACAAAATGAATTGGATAAAGAGGTTGAGATTTTATCAGAGAAATTAGCATCGTACAATCCAGAAGCGTTAGCAGAAATGAAGAGAGCATTATGGAAAGGAACCGAACACTGGGAAGAATTACTAATTGAAAGAGCTGAAACTTCTGGAAAATTAGTCTTGTCAGACTTTACCAAAAAGGCTTTAGAAAAATTTAAAAAATAAGCGATGCTTTTAGTACAAGAAGAAAAAGGCTCTGCAGCTTACAATGCAGGATATGAAGTTGGGTATGAAGTAGGAAAGTGGGTAGCACAGAATCCGATATTAACACTATTGATTGGAGTCGTAGTTTCAGTAGGTTTTGTGTGGATTTTAACAAAAGTTGTAAAACAAATTCGTACTTTCGGCGAATAAAAACAAAATAGTATGGGCGGAGATTATTTATTTGCCATTTTAGCAGCAGGTGTAGCGGTAGTGTATTTCTTTAATAAATACAGAGCAAACAAGAAATTTAAAAGAAAATAATGTATTACAATCTTTTAGTTGTTGCTTAAGACAAGCTATAGTGAAGTAATTTTTCATCACTTCTTTTAAAATAGAAAACTTATGGGCAAGATTAGAATTACCAAGCAATTTAACTTCGAAACTGGGCATGCCTTATATGGCTATGATGGAAAGTGTAAAAATGTTCACGGACATAGTTACAAACTATCGGTAACAGTAATTGGTTCACCAATTAGAGATACATCGAATGTTAAATACGGTATGGTTATCGATTTCGGAGATCTAAAAAAGATTGTAAAAGAAGAAATTGTTGATGTTTTTGATCATGCAACAGTATTTAATAAAAATACACCTCACATTGAACTAGCAAAAGAACTAAAAGATAGAGGGCATCATGTGATTTTGGTAGATTATCAACCAACCAGTGAAATGATGGTGATTGATTTTGCTCAAAAAATTCAATCGCGTTTACCAGAAAACATCAAACTACATGCAATTAAGTTACAGGAAACAGAAACTAGTTTTGCAGAGTGGTATGCTTCGGATAATTAGCGAATGATTTAATTGGCTAATGAGGAAATGCTCTAATGAGTTATTGATTTAAGGAATGAATGTATTAATTCTTCAATGAACTACAAACTCACAGACTACTTTCCGTTAAATTCATTCATTGTATTTGCTAATCCTGCATTGATAAATGAGGTAATAGCATTAACAGAAGTTGGAATGCGTTCAATCATGGCGCTTTCCTCATCAGGATTCCATTTTCCTAAAACGTAATCTACTTGATGACCTTTACTATATTCAGCTCCTACACCGAAGCGAAAACGAGGATAAGCGCCTGTGTTAAACTTATCTTGGATGTCTTTTAGCCCATTATGTCCGCCAGAACTTCCTTTTCCTTTAATACGAATTTTTCCAAAGTCAATATTTAGATCATCAGTAATAATTAACAAGTTTTCAACTTGAATGTTTTCTTTTTGCATCCAGTATTTAACCGCTTTTCCACTTAAGTTCATATAAGTGCTCGGTTTTAAAACGATAACTGTTTTACCTTTAATCTTAAGTTTGGCAATATCACCTAGTTTTTCGGTTTCAAAAGAGCCTTCATACTCTTTAACAAAAGCATCTACTATTTTAAAACCAATATTATGACGCGTATTGTCATATTTTTCACCAATATTACCTAATCCTACAATTAAAAATTTCTTCATTGTATTGTCTTCTTTTTCTGTTAGTCGTTTTGTGGAAAATCAAATAATTTTTTTAAAAAAGGTGTAAAAGCCATACACCAAAAATAAAAAAAGCGCTACACATGGTAACGCTTTTGTATAATTATAGTTTTGCTGTCTAAGCCTCTTCAGTTTCAGATGCTGCTTTAGCGGCGTTACGAGACATACGTACTTGAGCAACTACTGTGTTGTCTGGGTGTAATAATGTATATTTATCATTCTTTAACTCAGTAACATATAATTTATTACCAATTTCTAACTCAGTAATATCAGCTTCTATAAAATCTGGTAAGTTAGCTGGTAATGCTTTTACTTTTAATTTACGTAAGTTGTGACGTAAAGCACCCCCTACCATAACACCTTTAGAAGATCCTATTAAACGTACAGGAATATCCATTGTTACAGCTTTATCTTCAAATAATTGATAAAAGTCTACATGTAAAATGTTATCATTTACTGGGTGAAACTGTATATCTTGTAATACAGCATTGTATGTTACACCATCTAATTCAATCGTAGCAGTAAATACATCTGGAGTATATACTAATGGCTTGAACGATTTTTCGTCAGCTGAAAAGTGAACAGGCTTGTCTCCTCCGTATAATACGCAAGGAACCTTTCCAGCATTACGTAAGGCTTTGGTTGCTTTTTTACCTACGCTTTCTCTTTGAGATCCTTTGATTGTAATTGATTTCATTACTTTATTTATTAAATTTATTTACATTAAAAATTGATCACTAATAGATGTGTTGTCTTGAACTTTATGCATCACATCAGCGAATAAAGTGGCGCAAGATACAACTTTTATTTTAGATATACTCTTTTTTAAGGGTATTGTATCAGAAACTATTAGCTCTGTTAGTTGAGAATTTTCAATTCTTTCATAAGCGTTGCCAGAAAGAATTGGGTGTGTACAAATAGCACGCACACTTTTTGCGCCACGTTCCATCATTAAATCGGCTGCCTTTGTAAGCGTTCCTCCTGTATCAATCATATCATCAACAAGAATTACATTTTTACCTTCTACTTCACCAATGAGTTCCATATGAGCAATTACATTGGCTTTTTGACGCTGCTTGTAGCAAATAACTACATCGCTTTCCAAGTATTTAGAATAAGCATAAGCTCTTTTTGAACCTCCCATATCAGGAGAAGCAATCGTTAAATTATCAAGCTTTAAACTTTTAACATATGGTAAAAAAATTGTAGAAGCATATAAATGATCTACTGGCTTTTCAAAGAAACCTTGAATTTGATCAGCATGTAAATCCATGGTCATAATTCTAGTTGCTCCAGCAGTTTCTAATAATTTGGCCACTAATTTAGCGCCAATTGCCACACGAGGCTTGTCTTTTCTGTCTTGACGAGCCCAACCAAAATATGGCATTACAGCGGTAATATGTCTTGCCGATGCACGTTTTGCAGCATCACACATTAATAACATTTCCATTAAGTTATCAGTAGAAGGAAAGGTTGATCCAACGATGAAAACTCTTCTTCCTCTGATTGATTCTTCAAAAGCTGGTTGGAATTCACCATCACTAAAATGTGTGGTAATTACATTTCCTAATTTGGTTCCGTAGGCACTGGCAATTTCCTCTGCTAGTTCAATACTTTGTGAACACGCAAAGATTTTTGGACTTAATTGATTTGTAGCCATTTACAAAAAAAATATTTTTAGTTAGTGTTGTTGTTGGAGCAAAAATAAAACTATTTTAAGAGTTTAAAAGATATTTTAAATGAAATATTTTATAGATTTGCAATCACCAAAAGCCAAAGTGGTGGAATTGGTAGACACGTCGGATTCAAAATCCGATGCTCGCAAGGGCGTGTGGGTTCGAGTCCCACCTTTGGTACAAAAAGGCACTTAAATTTAAGTGCCTTTTTATTATGTATAAAGCTCTTTTTTAACCTCTTCAAATTCTTCCGGAGTATTGATGTTTCTAATTAAATTATCATCAACCTCAATAATTTCAACATCAGAATTAATTAACATTTTGCGAGGACACGAATAGCCTTGTGCTAAATAGGCTAATAATTTTCCGTGAGCTTTTGGTTCGTATATTGTGATTAAAGGTTCAGGAAATTCTTTGTTTTTCCCTTTTACAGTAGTTGCTATTTTAGACGGATTTCTCTTTAGTAATAACAATTGAATAAGCTCGTTATTTACAAACGGAACATCTGTAGCCATAACAAACCACGCTGAGTTTGGATTTTTTTGAAAAGCAGAACAAATACCTCCAAAAGGTCCTAGATTTAAAAAGGTATCGTGAATTTCATTTGTCGTTTCTGGTGAGGTAGATAAATCTCTTACAGAGTAAAAAGTTTCTAAATTGTTGTTTTCTAGTAACTCTTTTACATGTTCTTTTTGAGGCTTTTTATAGTACAATAATTCCGATTTGTCACGACCCATTCGAGTACTTTTACCACCTATTAAAACCAATCCTTTTACAGGAGCAATATTTTCTTTAATGAGATTATGTATATGACTAGAGATTTTATCAACCTCATTAATTGTATAAGAAATACTATTTTTGATGTTTGGAAAGCGTTCTAGTAAACAATCAAAATATCTTGAGTCTTCATTCAACTTAATTATAAACTGGATGTTTGTTAATTGATCTAACCTTTTTTTTACAGAAGCTTCTTTCTCATCATCTAAAATCAAAATTTGTTTCGCCCCTTGGTAATGATTTCCATTAATAAAGACAAAATCGTGATTGTAAAACTGTAAACGTTGTTCGTACTTGTTTACAGGTGAAGAAGTGTTTATTTGTAAATTTCCTTCATGATGAAAGGTATATTCAGCTAACGTATTTTGTTCGACATCTTTAGCATGTGAAGCGTCGAAATATCCTAAATTGTATTGTGATAATTTTTTTGAGACTTCATGAACCAAATCAGCAATAATTCCACATTTGGCTCCTAAGATAGCTACTTCATTAGGCGCAAAATTATCATTATACTTCTTAACTAGATTTGTATGTTTAGTATGTTTTTTATCCATTTTTAATATCCGATTTACCGCCAGTTTTCTCTACCAATTTCACTTCTTGAATCATCATTTTTTGACTGATAGCTTTACACATATCGTAAATAGTTAAACAAGTTGCAGAAGCTCCTGTAAGGGCTTCCATTTCTACTCCTGTTTTTCCTTCGATAGTAACTTTACAAAAAATGGCTACATGCTCATCGTCTACAATATTGATGTCAATATCCACTCCGTTTATTAACAAAGGGTGACACATTGGGATGATATCAGAAGTTTTTTTCACTGCTTGAATTCCAGCAATGATAGCGGTTTGAAAAACAGGTCCTTTTTTAGTGATGAGTTCATCGTTGTTAAAATGACTCACAATTTCTGAACCTAAAAACATGGTAGCTTTAGCAATGGCGGTACGTTTCGTGATTTTTTTATCAGAAACATTTACCATTTTAGGTTGATTTTGTTCGTTTATATGGGAAAAGTTGCTCACTTTTTATAAGTTTTGAATGTTGAGTTTTTAATTTTTAGTTAAATTCTGTTGTGATGTTTTTACAATTGCTGTTAATAGCCTAATTAGCTCATGGTTGTCCGAAAGTATATCTGTAACATCAATATTTGTTAAATTACTTTCTTTTAATAGGCGTAACCAATATTTAGTTTCTCTAGCCTCTTTTGAAGAAATAGACATTTTAGCTATAAAGTCTCTTTTACTTTGTCCTGCTAAAGCCTCTTCTATATTAGCTCCTATTGAAGTTCCACTTCTTAAAAGCTGTTTTGAAATTATAAACTCTTTTTCTTGTTGTAGTTTTTTGTACAGAGAAATTATTTTTAAAGAGAATTGAAAACTCTTGCTTTGAACAATACTTTCCTTCATTTTAAATTTTTAACTCAAAACTAAACATTAATAATTAAAAACTACGATACGTCAGTATCGGAAAAATACTTCCTTTTTTAAATTCTATCTCTTCAGTTTTTGGAAGTTCAACAAAACTATCAGCTTCAACCAAACTAGCTAAATCACCAGAACCATTTCCTTGTATTGGAGTTGCATATACTTGTCCGTTTTCCGAGGTTAATTTTACTTGTAAAAAACAGCTTAGATTAGGTTTAAAAGTAATGTTTTTTGCTAAAGTTGCTGTTTGTTTTTCTTGTTGTACACCTATAGATTTATAATACCAAGGATAAAAATAGACCAAACAATTTACAAAGGTTGAAACTGGATTTCCAGGAAAAGCAAACACGTTGCAGTTATCAGTAGTGCCGAACCAAAATGGCTTCCCTGGTCGTTGCGAAACTCTATGAAATAACTTTTTAACACCCAGTTCATCTAAAACCTCAGGTAAAAAATCAAACTTCCCTTTGCTTACAGCACCACTAAATAAAAGCACGTCATATTCTTTTAAGTAAGATTCGATTTTTTCTTTTAAAATTTGTTTTTCATCAGTAATATGGGCTGTTTCTGCTGGAATTTTTAAATCGTTCAATAAGGAAACTAACGTGTATACATTACTTCTACGAATTTGGTGGTCTAACGGGTTTTCATTTACATCAACCAATTCATCACCTGTAGAAACAATCATTACTTTAGGTTGTTTAGCTACTTTTACAGTGGCTTTGCCTACAGTAGCTAATACGCCTATTTCAGCAGCAGAAATTATAGTGTTCCTTCTTATTAGAATTGTACCTTCACTTTTATCAGAACCCTGTGTGTGTATGTTTTGTCCTTCTTTAATTTTATCAACAGTAATAGTAGCGACTAACGTGTTAATATCAACATCTTCATAGCGAATTACCGTGTCAGTATTGTTAGGTAATACAGCTCCTGTCATCACTTCATAACAGTTGGCTGCATTATCCAGTGTTTGTTGTGGGCTTCCAGCAGCTTGGACTCCTTCAATTTTAAAATCGCGAACACCGTGCTCAAAAAAACGATGATTAATCGCAATACCATCCATTGCCACTCGGTTAAACGGAGGAAAATCTCTATCAGCAACAATATCTTCCTTTAAAACTCTTCCGACAGCTTCTAAAAATGGAACTTCTTCAATTCCGAAATCTTGTGTGTTTTCTAAAATTATATGTTTTGCTTCTTCTACTGTTATCATTTCCATCCTTTAAATAAAGTTATTAAACCTATAATGATAAGACCTAACCCACCTACAAGACCTTTCAATGAAGTTGAAACACCCCATAGATTATCGTCTTTTTTGTAGAGTTTAAAAACAAAAAGTAAAGTTATAACTCCAATTAATATAGAAAGTAAACTATATATCATAATTATCCCCCAATTGTACTCATACTTTCAGTTACATTACCTTTTCTATTTGCTTCAGCCACAAAACCATTTTCTGGCTTTTCTTTAATAAGCGATAAAAACAAGGCTTTTAAGTCTTCATTACTTGCACCATTTCTAATAAAGTCACGTAAGTTGAAAACGCCATCATCAAACAGGCAATTTTTAAAAGTTCCTGTTGAGGTAATCCTAATTCGGTTACAATCATTACAGATAGTACGAGTGAATGCAGGGATTATCCCTATAGTTCCCTTATGATTCTCTATAGAAAAATTTCTAGAAGTAGATGATTTTTTTGAGGGAAGTTCAGTAACAGTAAACTCAGATTGTATGTTGTTTAAGATTTTATTATAGTTCCAAACTTCTTCTGCGTTTCGTTGTCCTTTACCATTAAAAGGCATTTCTTCAATAAAACGAACTGCAATATTTTTATCTTTAGTAAGCCTAACAAAATCGTTAATTTCATCAGTATTAAATCCAGACTGAACAACTACATTCAGTTTTAAATTCAACGAACTTTTTTCTAATAACTCAAATGTTTTATATACTTCAGGGAAAACATCTCTACGAGTAATTTTAGCAAATTTTTTAGGGTGTAAACTATCAATACTTAAATTAATGTTTTTTACCTTTTTAAGGTTTTCTATTGTTTTGATGTGTTTAGAAATAAGCGCTCCGTTGGTTGTGATATTTATATCCTCTAACAAATCATTATATGATAACATCTCCAAAAAAGAGACAAAATCTTTTCTAACAAAAGGTTCTCCTCCTGTTAAACGAACTTTGTTAACGCCCAACTCAGTAAGTACTCGAATTATTCGGTACATTTCTTTGTAGGTAAGTAGCTCTTTACGAGGTACAATATTAATTCCTTGAGCAGGCATACAATATTGACAACGTAAGTTGCAACGATCGGTTACTGCTAAACGAACGTAGCTAATTTGTCTTCCAAAATTATCTATGAGTGTACTCATAGTGTAAAGGTACGGATTAATCAATCAATTTTTCCTGTCATTTACCATGGATAATACAGGCTTTCTTAAAACAAAAAGGTTACACAATTTCCATTTTTTTAAGAAGAAAAGAAGCATTCATGTTTTTACAAGTTCCAGATTTTATTGTGTAATCGAAAAACAATTCATTGTTCACAATTTCAGCATCAAAATAATAATTCAGTATTTGAGGATACTCATTAGCTAGTTCACACAAACTTACATCGTGAGTAGCTATAATTCCATTAGATTTTGAACGTGTAAGTTTTTCAACAAATTTCCTAGAGCCTGATGCTTTATCTTTACTGTTTGTCCCTTTTAAAATTTCATCAAGAATAATAAAATAGCGATCGGTTTCAATAGTATCAACAATAAATTTTAACCGTTTTAGTTCTGAATAAAAATAAGACTCATCCTCGGTTAATGAGTCAGATGTTCGCATGCTGGTAATTAATTTTATAGGAGTGTATTGATAATTAGTGGCGCATACAGGTAGTCCACAATTTGCCATGACTAAGGATAAAGAAACGGTGCGCAAAAATGTGCTCTTTCCTGCCATGTTAGCGCCAGTTATAATGAAAAATTGTTCCTTAGAAATCGTAAAGTCATTGTTAACTCTTTTTGAGGATTTCAAAAGCGGATGTCCAAGGTTTTGAGCAATAATACCGTTGTTTTCTTTTTGAAGAGTAGGGAAAGTAAAAGTAGGATGATTAAAAACGAAGTTGGCAAAAGAGTTATAAGCATCGAAAAAATCTACAACGTTAAACCACTCATCGGTAGTTTCTTTATATGAAAGAATCCATTTTTCTACTCTTATACTAAGGGTAATATCCCATAAAAACAAGCCATTTCCAATAATAGCAATAACAATATTATTACGTTGATTGAAAGTATCTAAAATTTTAGAAAACTCTTTAAAAATAACAGACGCTTTTTTTGTTTTGGTAGCAATTTTTTGTTGCTTTTCTTTTAGAAGAGCAGAAGTAAAAGTTTCCTTTTCTATTTGTTCCAGAAGCAAATAATACTGTTTAAAAGTATCTTTAGCCTTACTTGAAGAGGTGTAAATATGTTGTGTTTTTTTAATATGGAAGATTGTAATTGTTAAACCGATAAAAAACCAAATTAAAACAACTGAAAAAGGAATAGCACTAAAAATCAATAAGACTATTAAAACTATTGAAATGGTTGAGAAAAACAGAGAAACCCATTTTAAAGTAGCTGTTAGTTTTGACTCATAGTTGATTAACCATTTTGAAATCACTGAGGATTCTTGAGTAGTTGATGAAACTAAATGTGCTAGTGAAGTAAAATGTTGTCGCCAATGAATCTTTTCAGATAATTCATTAAGTGCTTTTTGTTTTTCTTCAATAAAAGTAATCGAATTGTTTGTTAGTAAGGAAGCTAATAGCTTTTTACCATTGGTAGTTGCAGTTCTATTGATGTATTGAAAAAAAGAACCTTTTCCGAACAAATCAATATCATTACTATAATAGTGCGTGGAATTTGTAAACTCTGTTCCTTCAGGAAGTAATTCAAAATGACCATTAAGAACATCAATTTCTAGTTGGTTGTTGTCTTTTTTAAGCTGAAGAATAGTACGTTTCTCTTTTACGTGCTGATGTTGTATAACTAAAAAAACAAACAGTAAAACACCTATAAAACCAATTATAAAAGGTGTGTAGGGTTGATAGAATGTTAAATAAACTCCAAAAGAAAAGCTTAAAAAAACAAATAGTCTGAGTATTCTTATAAAGGTTATTTTACTATTTATTTTTGAAAGTTGAACAGCTAAATCTTTCAGCTCTTTATTATAAAAATCTTGTGGTTGTTGCATTTTTAATTGAAAAGGATAAATGTACAGTATTAAAACAAATATCTTTTAAGAAAATTGTATTTTCGTTGTATGCCAACATCACTCGAACTTCAAATAAAAACGCTACCAAACTCGCCAGGAGTTTATCAATATTTTGATAAAGATGATACGATTATTTATGTTGGAAAAGCTAAGAATTTAAAGAAACGAGTTTCGTCTTATTTTACTAAGAATCACGAGAATGGTAAAACACGAGTTTTAGTAAAAAAAATTGTTCGAATAGAACATGTGGTGGTTGATACTGAAACAGATGCGCTACTTCTTGAAAATAATCTTATAAAGAAGTATAAACCTAGATACAATGTTTTGTTAAAAGATGATAAAACATATCCGTGGATTTGTATAAAGAAAGAGCGATTTCCTCGTATATTTTCTACAAGAAGAGTTGTTAAAGATGGATCGGAGTATTTTGGACCTTATACTAATGTACGAACTGTATATGCATTGTTAGACTTGATTAAAGAACTATATCCGCTACGCACTTGTAATTATGATTTAAGTCAAGAAAAGATTGAAGCTGATAAGTATAAAGTTTGTTTAGAATATCATTTAGGGAATTGTAAAGGATCTTGTGAAGGATATCAAACCGAGGAAGATTATTTAGAGGATATCAGAGCTATTAGAAACATCATTAAAGGGAATTTTAAAGAAAGTTTACAGCAGTTTGAAAAAATAATGTTTGATTTAGCTGCAGATATGCGATTTGAAGAAGCACAAAAAATCAAAGAAAAATTAGCTTCTTTACAAAACTATCAAGCCAAATCAACAATAGTGAATCCATCAATTAATAACGTAGATGTGTTTTCTATCATTTCTGATGAATCGCATGGTTATGCAAACTTTTTCAAGATAATGAATGGTTCAATTGTGCAATCGTATACTACAGAGATTAAGAAAAAACTGGAAGAAACGGATAAGGAGCTTCTTGAGTTGTTTATTATTGAAACTCGTCAGCGCTTTCATTCGTTGTCAAGAGAAATTTTTGTTCCGTTTAAAGTAAATGTGGGTAAGGATATCAAAGTAACTGTTCCAAAATTAGGAGACAAAAAACGTATTGTAGAATTATCTGAACGAAATGCAAAGTTTTACCGTCAAGAACAGTTTAAGCAAATAAAGATTGTAGATCCTGATCGTCATGTAAAAAGAATCATGGCACAGATGCAAAAAGATTTACGATTAGGAAAAGAACCACGTCATATTGAATGTTTTGATAACTCGAACATACAAGGAACAAATCCTGTTGCTGCTTGTGTAGTTTTTAAAGACGGAAAACCAAGTAAAAAAGACTATCGTCATTTTAATATCAAAACAGTTGAAGGCCCCGATGATTTTGCTTCAATGGAAGAAGTAGTATATAGAAGATATAAGAGGTTATTAGACGAAGAACAACCTTTACCACAGTTAATAGTAATTGATGGAGGTAAAGGGCAGTTATCTTCCGCCTTAAAGAGTTTAGACACTTTAGGTTTAAGAGGGGAGATAGCTATTATTGGTATTGCGAAAAGATTAGAAGAGATTTTTTACCCAGGAGATCCGGTTCCGTTATATTTAGATAAAAAATCAGAAACACTTAAAATTATCCAATATCTACGTAATGAAGCGCACCGTTTTGGAATCACTTTTCATAGAAACAAACGAAGCAAAAGTGCTATACAATCAGAGTTGGAACAAATTCCAGATATAGGTAAACAAACTATTACTAATTTATTACGCAAGTTTAAATCAGCTAAAAGAGTAAAAGCAGCTACTTTTGAAGAGTTAAAAGAGGTAGTAGGTAATGCTAGAGCTCAAAAAATATACAAACACTATCAAAAAAAAGAAGAATGAAAAAGTTGCTAATTTTATTATTACTACCAGCATTTATGTTAGCGCAAGATCAACCTAGAGTAGGTTTGGTGCTTAGTGGAGGTGGAGCAAAAGGGATAGCCCATATAGGTGTGTTAAAAGAGCTTGAAAAAGCGGGAGTTCAGGTAGATTATATTGGAGGTACAAGTATGGGAGCCATTGTTGGAGGTTTGTATGCTGCTGGATATACTGCGGATCAAATAGAAAAAGCTGTTTTCGAAACAGATTTTATGAATTTGCTACAAGATAAAGTTCCAAGGAAAGAAAAACCATTCTTTAGTAAACTTCACGGAGAAAAATATGCAGTATCTCTCCCTATTAAGAAAGGAAGTTTAGGTTTACCTTTAGGTTTGTCTAAAGGGCAAAACGTCTTGAGTTTTTTAACTGAATTATTAGCTCCTGTTGATGAAATTAATGACTTTTCTAAACTACCCATACCTTTTTACTGTATAGGTACCAATATTGAAACAGGTGAAGAGGAAGTTTTAGAAACAGGTTCGTTGCCCTTAGCGCTAAGAGCAAGTGCTGCTTTTCCTTCTTTGTTAAACCCTGTAGACATTGAAGGTAAATTATTAGTAGATGGAGGAGTTGTTAATAATTTTCCAGCTGACGTTATGAAAAACAAGGGAGTTGATATCATTATAGGAGTCAGTGTTCAAGGAGAGTTGTTAAAAAGAGAAGAATTAGTGTCTGTAGCTTCGTTATTGTTACAGATTATTAATTTTCAGATGTATAAAAAGTCTGATGAACAGGTAGAATTATTAGACATTTATATAAGACCAAATGTTATAGACTACAGTGTGATTTCATTTGATGTTAAGAATGAAATTTTAGCAGAAGGAGAAAAAACAGCAAAAAAGTATAGGGTAGTTTTTGATAGTATTGCAAAAATGCAACCTAAAAAAAGGAAAATCTCTAAAATATCACCTAAAGGAAAAAGGTTTTTGGTTGATAGAATTATTATAAAAGGAAATAAAAACTACACAAATAACTATATTTTAGGAAAGTTACAGTTAAGAGAAGGTGATAGTGTTTCTTACAAAGAAATCTCTAAGAAAATAAACACCTTAACAGCGACAAAAAACTTTACTAGAATTGATTATCATTTCGATAAATCTTTCCAAGGAAAAAAACTAGAGCTAACAGTAAAAGAAGAAAAAATTCAGTCTTATTTACGTCTTGGGTTACATTATGATTTACTGTATAAGTCAGCAGTCTTATTGAATTATAATCATAAAAAGTTGCTTTTTCAAAATGATGAACTTTCTGTTGATGTTGGTATTGGTGATAAAATCAGATATAACTTAGAATATTTTGTGGATAACGGATTTTTAACAAGTTATGGTTTTAGTACAAGATACAACTCTTTCAATAGTGATTTCATTTATGATACAGGACTTATAAACGGAAAGTATTCAGATTTTTCAAGTTCATTATACTTTCAAACAACCTTCGATAAAAAGTTTGCGATTGGTATAGGAACAGAGCATAAAAATATAGATGCAAGTACACAAAATATATCTTCTGATGGTAAAGAAGACTTTTTTGATAGAAGTAATTATATAAATGCCTATTCATATTTAAAATTAGACACCTACAACAAAGAAATGTTCCCTACAAGAGGGTTTTATGCAGATATAGGCTTTAAGTGGTTTTTATGGTCTGATAGAAATAATAGGCTAGATGAATTAATAGAAAATAGCGAACCTTTTCATCAATTTTCACAATTAGGAGGAACTTTGGGGTTTGCTACTACTTTTTATGATAAATTGACCTTTCAATATACCTCACAAGCAGGATATACCTTAGGAAAAAAATCATTCGAAATTTTTGATTATCACTTAGGAGGATACAATCAAAACTATATTAATAATTTCATTCCTATGTATGGTTATGATACAGGAGGTTTAAACAATCAGTCTTACTTAAGATCAGAATTTAATCTGCGTTATGAGGTTTTAAAAAATCATTACGCAATGTTTATTGCCAACTATGCTCGTGTAGAAGAAGATATTTTTGATAATGGAAGCTTATTTAAAAACACTAAATCAGGTTACGCGTTAGGATATAGTGTAGAGACTTTTATGGGACCTATTGAGTTAAAATATGCATGGTCACCAGATCACTCAGAACACTATTGGTTATTTAATCTTGGTTTTTGGTTTTAAGAATAAAAAAACCCGTATCAAACGATACGGGTTTTTATTTCATAATAAGATTGCCTTACTTACTTTTTTTTTTCTTTTTAAAATAGAATTTATATTGTAAGTACTGGTAAGCGTCTCTTGGTAATACTTTAATCCACTTTTTGTATTGAACAAACCATTTAAAACGGATAGAGTTCACGCCTTTTGTTAAATAAGCAGCTATAAAAGGATGTACATTTAAAGTAATATCTTTATAGTTTTTACCACTATTTATAAGGCGTTCAAGTTCTGCTTCTATTTTATCTAATAAGACAATAGGAGCTTCCACTTCTCCATTTTTATTTGGATTAGGTTCACGCGTTTTTATCTCTAATTCAGGTCGTACACGTTGTCTTGTAATTTGTACTAAACCAAATTTACTTGGAGGTAAAATTTTGTGTTTAGTACGATCTAAAGCCATCGCGTCTTTTAAGTGTTGATATAATTTCTGTCTGTTTTCAGCAGACTTCATATCTATAAAGTCAACAACTATAATTCCGCCCATATCTCGTAACTGTAACTGACGAGCAATTTCACTGGCTGCAATTAAATTGACTTCTAAAGCAGTTTCTTCTTGGTTTAAGGATTTGTTAGAACGGTTACCGCTATTTACATCTATAACGTGTAAAGCTTCGGTATGTTCAATAACTAAATAAGCTCCTTTGCTCATTGAAACTGTTTTACCAAACGATGTTTTAATTTGACGCTCTATTCCATACTTTTCAAAAATAGGGACTTCAGAACGGTGAAGCTTTACAATGTTTTCCTTTTCAGGATATATCTCTTGTAAATACTCTTTAATTTCAACTTTTAAAGTTTCATCGTTGGTTACAATGCTTGTAAAAGAATCATTCATTACATCTCTCAAAATAGAGGATGCTCTGTTTAACTCACTTAATATTTTGGTTGGAGTGTTGTTGTTAGCAATGCGTTTACACATTGTTTTCCAACGGTCAAGTGAGTTTTGTAAATCTTTGTCAAGTTCTGCTACCTTTTTACCTTCGGCAACAGTACGTAAAATAAGACCAAACCCTTTGGGTCTGATACTTTTTGCTAATTTTTTTAAACGCTCCTTTTCTTTCGGATCTACTATTTTTTGCGATACCGATATACGGTTAGAAAAAGGAACTAAAACTAAAAACCTACCTGCAATAGAAAGTTCCGAACTAATACGCGGACCTTTGGTAGATATAGGTTCTTTTACAATTTGTACTAATAAATTTTGACCTGATTTTAGTACATCGTTAATACTTCCGTCTTTGTTAATATCTTCTTCAAAGCGAAAGTTTTTTAAAGTGAACTCTTTGTAATTACCTGTGCTTACTTTCTTAATGAATTTGTTTAAAGATTGTACTTGCGGACCTAAGTCGTGATAGTGTAAAAAACCATCTTTAGGATATCCAACATTTACAAAAGCGGCATTTAAACCAGTCATCACTTTTCCTATTTTAGCAAGAAAAATATCACCGACTGAAAAATTATTGTCGCTTGTTTCTTTGTTTAACTCAATAAGTTTACCATCTCTTAGTAAGGCGAAATCAATATCAGAAGAATTGGAACGAATTATTAATTCTGTTTTCATTCTGAATATGGTTTTGTGCCGACGTAAAATTTACGAAGACGGATTAAAATTTGTAAACAGGTATATTATTTATACCATTTTAAGGTGTTAAAACCTTAATTTCAATGAACGTAGCTTATAAAAGCAACGAAAAAGTAAGCTACTGCTTACTTTTTCTTATGACGATTTGCTCTTGCTCTTTTCTTTCTTTTGTGTGTAGAGATCTTAGCTCTCTTTCTTTTTTTACCACTTGGCATAGTTAAAATGTTTTGTAAAACCTTTGTAGGAAAGGCTTTGGGTTAATACTTTTTAAATTATTTTACGGCTACTTTAGTTTTTACACCTTCAGTAAATACCTTAGAAGGTTTAAAAGCAGGTATGTTGTGTGCAGGAATCTTAATGGTGGTATTTTTAGAAATGTTTCTACCAGTTTTTTCTGCTCTAGTTTTAATAATAAAACTACCGAAACCTCTTAAATATACATTATCTCCATTCTCTAATGCATCTTTTACTTCGTCCATAAATGCTTCAACAGTCGCCAAAACATCTGCTTTTTCAATTCCACTCTTATCTGAAATTTTAGATACGATATCTGCTTTTGTCATTCTATATATTTTTTTGAAATTACTTTTTGAATTTTTGAGGGTGCAAATATATGATAATTAATCTATTCCGAAAAAAATAAGAATAAAAATATCTAAATAAAATATGTTAATTTTGCTGGCACAATTTACATAAATGTCTTTATCTAAACAATTAATTTTCTGGTATTTACAAAACAAAAGAGAACTTCCTTGGCGAAAAACTAAAGATCCGTATCGTGTTTGGTTAAGTGAAATTATGTTACAACAAACCCGTGTTGCGCAAGGCTTACCGTATTTTTTAAAGTTTACTAAAGCTTTCCCAACAGTGTTTGATTTAGCAAAAGCTGAAGAAATTGAAGTGTTAAAATTATGGCAAGGTTTGGGTTACTACTCAAGAGCAAGAAATTTACATTTTACTGCTAAATATATTTCAGAAGAATTGAATGGTGTGTTTCCTAAAACCTATAAAGAATTATTACAATTAAAAGGAGTAGGAGATTATACCGCTTCAGCAATTGCATCTATTTGTTATGATGAACCTGTTGCGGTTGTTGATGGTAATGTTTATAGAGTTTTATCTCGTTATTTTGGAATAACTACACCAATTAATTCTACCAAAGGAATTAAAGAGTTTAAAGAGTTAGCACAAACTGTAATTGATGTAACACAACCAGGAGTGTACAATCAAGCTATTATGGATTTTGGTGCTTTACATTGCAAGCCCCAAAATCCGTTGTGTGGTGAATGCCCGTTGGCTGAAAGTTGTGTAGCGCAGGGAAATAACAGTGTAAAAGAACTTCCTGTAAAGGAGAAGAAAGTAAAAATTAAGAAACGTTATTTTAATTATTTGGTTCCAGTTACAGAGGATGATCAAACAGTGTTAAAGGAACGTGTAGGTAAAGGAATTTGGCAAGGACTGTATCAATTTCCACTTGTGGAAACTAAAAAGGAAACAGATAAAAAAGAATTGATAGAACATAATCAGTTTGTAAAATTGTTTCCTGAAAAAACTACCATATCACTTTTTAATAAAGAAGATATTGTTCACAAATTGTCACACCAGCATTTAATTACGAAGTTTTGGGTAGTAAAAACTACGAATGTTAGTGAAAAAACAATGAGTTGGTCAAAAGTAAAAGAGCAGCCTGTGCCTGTGCTTATTGATAAGTTTTTGGAGGAATATTTAAACGAGGAATCCTAATTTTTGTATATTTGATTTTATACTAAACTATAATGCTATGGCAGGAACAATAAACAAGGTTATTTTGATAGGACATTTAGGAGATGAGGTTAAAATGCACTATTTTGAAGGAGGAAACTCAATAGGTCGTTTTCCATTAGCTACTAATGAAACCTATACCAATCGTCAAACCGGAGAAAAGGTAACCAATGTTGAATGGCATAATATTGTAGTGCGTAATAAACTGGCTGAAATCTGTGAGAAATATTTAACCAAAGGAGATCGTGTGTATTGCGAAGGTCGTATAAAAACACGTCAGTATGAAGTAGATGGGCAAAAACGTTATGCTACTGAAATTCATGTGCAAGACATGACTTTTTTATCGACTAAAAAAGACTCAAATAATCCACAACCCAGTGCACAACCAATGCAAGGAAAACCTACACCGCCAAGTGTAGGTCCTGAAGAAGATGACGATTTACCATTTTAGTATAATTAAATTTTAAAAATTGGATCCAGAACCCGAACCTTTATTTTTATTATTATCAAGTTTTGATTGGTTAACGACCGTTAACCTTTTGCTTTTACTACTTTTATTGATTTGTTCTGCATTGGTTTCAGGAACTGAAGTAGCATTTTTTTCAATCTCTCAAACTGAGTTAGATGAGCTGTCATCAAATTCGAAAGAAGAAAATACAGTAGTAAAACTATTAGATGATCCCAAAAAATTATTAGGTACAATTTTAATTACCAATAATTTCATTAATATTCTTATTGTACTGTTATTTGCAAATATTGGCAAGGTATTGTTTACGGGGTTAGATTATGAGCTGGATTTTTATTTTTTCAATGTTTCTGTACTTTTTTTGATTGAAATTGTACTGATTACTTTTTTAATTCTATTGTTTGGAGAAGTATTACCAAAAGTATATGCAAGCAGAAAATCATTGCAGTTTGCTGAAATGATGGCAAAGCCAATTCAGGTTTTAAACACTCTATTAACTCCGTTAAGTTCTCCGCTTATCAAGTTAACTAGCGTTATAGAAAATAGATTAGGAAACAAAAACAACAACCTTTCAGTTGAGCGTTTATCACAAGCGTTAGAGCTAACTTCAGATGATGCTACAACCAAAGAAGAACAAAAAATTTTAGAAGGGATTGTAAGTTTTGGAAATACCGAAACAGTGCAAATTATGAAACCTCGAACTGATGTTTGTGCCATTTCAGAAGATGCAAGTTATGGAGAGGTACTACAAATGATTTTAAAGAACGGTTATTCAAGAAATCCTGTATATCGTGAAAATATGGATACCATTGTTGGGGTCTTGTATGCAAAAGATTTATTGGAACATTTGAATAAGAAGACGTTTAAATGGCAAAACCTATTAAGAGAAGCGTTCTTTGTGCCTGAAAACAAAAAGTTAGATGATTTATTAATTGAGTTTCAAGAAAAGAAAAAACACCTAGCCATTGTGGTTGATGAATACGGAGGAACAAGTGGGATCGTAACCTTAGAAGATGTTATCGAAGAAATTGTAGGTGATATTAATGACGAATTTGATGATGAAGACTTGATCTATTCGAAACTTGATGAAAATAATTATATTTTTGAAGGAAAAATAACCATCAAAGATTTTTGCCGTGTCTTAGATGATGAAGATGAAGAGAAATTTGAAGAGGCCAAAGGAGAAAGTGAAACCTTAGCAGGTTTTATTTTAGAAGTCTCAGGAAAGTTTCCTAAAAAAGGCGAAAAAATAAACTTCAGTAATTATACGTTTACTATTGAAGCGTTGGCTAAAAAACGTATAAAACAAGTAAAAGTTACCCGAAATGCGTAAATTCTTTTTGCTGGCATCAGCAATATTTTTGATAAGTTGTAGTGAAGAAACCTTACCTAAACCTAAAGCATATTTAAGTTTAGAGTATCCTAGTAAAAGGTACAGCAAAATGCCACTTCAAAAGCCATATTCTTTTGAAACAACTCAAATAACTCAATCTAAAAACTTACCAAAAAACTGGATGAAGGTTGAGTATCCGACCTTAAAAGCTTCGGTTGATATTACGTATCGTCCAATTGAAGGAAATTTAAGAGAGTTGTTAATGGAGTCGGAAAAATTAGTGTTTGAACATGCTATAAAAGCAGATCAAATTACCGCACCTGTAGAATATGTAAACCCAAATACGAAAGTTTATGGGAGTTTATATCAAATTTTAGGGAATGCTGCATCACAAGTGCAGTTTCATGCAACAGATAGCTCTAAACACTTTTTAAAAGGGTCTTTATTCTTTTATACTAAACCAAATTATGATTCTATTTTACCAGCAGTTGAATACATCAAAAAAGATATGATTCATATGATGGAAACGCTTGAATGGAAAGATTAAGCTATTGAATCGTTACTTTCCTACTCTGTAACCACAAATAAAATTGTAATCCGAATAAAATAGCACCTGATAATAAGTGTACAGCTTGTGTTCCTAATGGGAATTCTGCATAGTACATTAAAATACCTGTAATCGTTTCTAAAAAGATTAAAAAGACTACCCAGTTTACCAGTTTATATCCTAAATTCTTTACTTGATTTAAGTAAAATAATCCCAAATTTACCAATACAATTGCTATGGTAAACGAGCGATGAATGTAAAATTTAAGGTTAGGATCCATTAAGCTGTAGTGCTTGTTTTCAAATCCGTGTAATTTTACTTGTTCGTCAATAAATTGGCGTACTTGTGTTCCTAAAGCAATTTGAATTAAAGAAAATACAGCTGAAATAATAACTAGCTTGCTAAATAATGAATTGTATTTGTAAGATGCTTTTTTACGATCAGAAACGATGTAAAGTAGCCATAATAACAGGGCTATAATTACCAAACCACCAACCATGTGAATGGTGATAATTGTAGGTTTTAGGTTTGAGTCTACCACCGTTTTTCCAAGCCACGCTTCAAAGAGCATTAAAAAGAAAGCTCCGAATGATAAAAGTGTGATTAGCTTTTTTTCCTTCCAAAATTTAACAGAAACAAAAATTAAAAATAGAAACGGAATTCCAGCCAAAGCAGAGCTTAATCGGTTGATGTACTCCGTCCAAGTATGGAATTTGTTAAACTTAGCGTAATCGTGTTTGGTGTACTTTTCCCAGTTGTTAGCATTAAATTCCTCCGTGGTTTTAATGTTATGACCCGCAACAAATAACGCTTCATCTTTTACGATAATCATTCCTTTTTTGTACTCGTAATTAGGTTGCCAAGTAATTTCTTCTTCAGAAGTTGGCGGAATGTAATATCCGAAACACTTTGGCCAATCAGGACAGCCCATTCCAGAACCTGTCATACGAACAACAGAGCCAGCTAAAAAAATAATATATACCGCAATTAACGAGATTTTTACAATGAGAGGAAAATGTTTCTTCATCTGATAAAAAGTTTTAGCAAAGATACTTAAAAGCCATAAAAAAAGCTCCTAAATTAGGAGCTTTCAATATTGTTTAAAATAAGCAAATTATGCTTTTTTTGTTTCGGTACAACATGCCTTCTCACAATTTGTAGCACAAGCAGTTTTTTCAGTTTCTGTTTTTGTACAGCACTCTTTTTTACAATCGTCACCACAAGCTTTTTTATCAGCATCTTTTTTTGCGCAACATGCCATAGTGCAATCAGCCTTACAAGCTTTCTCATCTGCTTTTTTAGTAGTTTCAGCAGCTTTGTACATATCACCGCTACCAATTCCTTCAACAAAGGCAATTAATTCAGCTTTGTTAGTTTTGTTAGCATCGTATTTTATAGTTGCAATACTATCGTTAAATACAACGTTAGCTTCTAAAACTCCATCCTTTTTATTTAAATCAGAAGCTATTTTTCTAGCGCATCCTATTTCACAAGTCATTCCTGAAATGTTTAATGAAAGTTCTTGTGGATTAGCTTCTGCTACTGTTTCAGTTTTTTGTTCTTGAGCTTCTTCTTTTTTAGCTTCACTTTTACAAGCAATCATTGTTAAACTTACAAAAGCAGTAACAAAAAATATTTTTAAAAATTTCATCATTTTTATCTATTGAATTATTCTGCAAATTTATCAATAAAATCAAAATTAAAAATATAAATAGACGACTTTTGTGTTTAAAATACTTGATAATGAATAAGCAACAGCAAAAATGGTTGTTTTTAATTGTGCTTTCGCTAGTTTGGGGAAGCTCTTTTATTTTGATGAAAAAGGCCTTGATAGGATTAACTCCAATTCAGGTAGGTGCTTTACGAATGTTAATTACAGCATTTTTTTTATTGTTAGTTGGGTTTAAGAGTTTAAAAAGAATTCAAAAAAAACACTGGAAGTATGTGATAATTACGGCTGGTTTAGGAACTTTTTTTCCTGTATTTCTATTCGCATTTGCAATACAGGGAATAGATAGCTCAATAGCTGCTATTTTAAATTCGCTTACCCCTTTTAACACTTTTGTTTTTGGAGCATTAGTTTTTGGGTTTTCTTTTAAAAAGAAACAATTAGTTGGAATTTTAATAGGTTTAATAGGTACTTTAATTTTAATTTTAAAAGGAGCAGAGTTAAATCCTAACCAAAATTACTGGTATGCATTATTAGTAGTAGTTGCGTCAATAGGTTATGCTTTTAACGTTAATACAATAAAAAAATACTTATTTGATTTGGATGCTTTAGCAATAACAGTTGGACATTTTGTAGTGCTTACTGTTCCAGCATTTATCGTTTTAGCGTTTTCTGGCTTTTTTTCAACTTTTGCAATAACAGCAGAAACAACTTCTGCATTGGGTTATGTAGCAATATTAGCTGTTGTAGGTACAGGAGTAGCAAAAGTGTTATTTAATAAAATGGTGCATTTATCATCTCCTGTTTTTGCAGCTTCTGTAACATATTTAATTCCAGCAGTTGCTGTAATGTGGGGAATTATTGATGGAGAAAAATTAAGTTTAATTCAGTTGTTAGCGGGAGGAATTATTCTGCTTGGAGTTTGGTTGGTAAATAAAGCAAGATAATTTTAAAAATGACTTAAATAAAAAGAGCCAAAATATTATATTTTGGCTCTTTTTTTAGTTTTTATAGATTTAAGTCTAACTATTATTTAAAATCAGCGTCAGAAACCCCTTCATTAATTTTAATTTCTTTCGTGATGAACTCAAAAGTCATTGGTCCATTCTTTTGAATCATTTTATGAGGGAATTTAATTCCATTTACTTCTTTGTAATCTGAAAAAACAACAGGTACTTTCATTTCTCCTTGTGGTCCTTTAGCGGTTTTAACCTCTTTAACCTTTAACCCAGATTTTACATCATAAAAGATTTCTTTTTTACCATGTTTAATCACATAAGCATTGTTTCCGTCTATAGGCTCAATTCTGTCCAAAGTGCCTGTTTTATAAGCTTTGTCAGCAAAAGGAGCAGCAGTGTTTTTAACTTCTTCTAAATCTTCACCTGTCATTTCTTTTTTCTGACCTTGAACTTCTTGATATCCTTTAGTTCCGTCAAAAATTACTTTTTGCATTACGTTGCCCATCATAGAAACAACTACAGAAGATCTATTAGGAGTAGCGCTTTTTTGGACTAAACTTAATTGCATTCCTTGAACTTTTGCTTCAGAAGAAATCATTAAAGAATTCACGTTTCCTACTTTATCTAATCCTCCAATAGCCTTAAAGTAATTGTTAATAACTGAACTTGCTGTAGTTCCTTCAGGAATAGGTAAGCTCATTTCAGGTTTTTTAGTAGGGTTAGCATACGCATCAAAATAATTTATTTTATATTCTGATGTTTTTTCTAAGTTCTTTAAAACATCAATTCCTTTACCTGTAATAATTATACGAGCTTTATCTCCTCTGAAATGTTTAATTGCTGCGTTTTGTACATCGTCTAAAGTAACAGAGTTGATATTTTCTAAATATTTTTCATAAAAATTGTTTGGCAAATTATAACGAGCAATATTTAATGCAAAATTCGCTGCTACAGATGGTTTTTGAACATTACGTACAAAACTACCTATATATTCAGCTTTTGAATTTTTTAATTCTTCAGGTGTTACTTTTTGATAACGAATTTTATTAATTTCTTTTTGAATTTCTACAACAGCACTATCTGTAACTATATTTCTTACAGCTGCACTTGCTTTAAAAACACCAGCATTTTTATTTTTATCTTGTGAAAGATTCGAATAAGACCCGTATGTATAGCCTTTATCTTCACGTAAGTTCATGAATAAACGAGCAGTACCACCGCCTCCTAAAATATTATTTGCTAATAGAGCTGCGTAATAATCTTTATCACCTAATGTTAAATCAACTGTGTTAATTACAGCTACTTGAGATTGTACTGCATTTGGCATGTTTATAAAATTAATTTCAGTAGTTTCAACATTGGTAGGTACATTGTAGCTAGTGGTAGGTATGGTTCCTTTTTTCCAATCGCTGAATAAATTCTTAACTAATTTTTTAGTCTCATTAGGGTTAATATCTCCAACTATTACAAGGTATGCGTTATTTGGCTTGTAGTAGGTGTTATAATTGTTTTTTGCATCTTGTAGTGTAATATTTTTAATACTTTCTTTAGTTATGAACTCGCCATACGGATGATTTTTACCATATACTAAAGCATCTTCAACCCTTCTAGCAACAGCTTCTACACTTTTTTCGTTAGATTTAATTCCTTCTAAAGTACGTTCAATTACTTTATCAAACTCCTCTTGTGTAAATTTAGGGTTTTTAACCCCGTCAGCCATTAAGCCTAAAACCTCTCCAAAGTACTTTGTTAATGATCTTACTGAGGCTCCATTACTTCTAAAAGAAACATTTGCTCCAAGGTAATCAACCCTTTCATTAAACTCATCTTTAGGTATATTTGTTGTGCCGTTACCTAGCATTTCTCCCATAACCTGAGAAACACCTGTTTTATCACCTTCTAAATAAATAGGGTTATCAATTGTTAATGAAGCAGAAACCCTTGGTAATTTATGGTTTTCAACCATAATTACTTGTAAACCATTGTTTAATTTGAATTTTTCGGCTTTCCCTAACTTAATTTTAGGAGCTGGCCCTGGCTTTGGTTGTACACTTCTATCTATTTGAGCATTTACAGCAAAAGACATGCTTACAACTGCTAATGCTGCTATTATTATTTTTTTCATATTGAATGTCTTATTACTGAATTATTTTTTTGATTCTGGTAAATATTCCATTACCAAACGTTGGTTAGTGTTTAAGTATTTTTTTGCTACGTCTCTAATTTCCTCACGTGTAATTGACCTGTAAATATCAATTTCAGTATTTATTAAATTAGTATCACCATACAATACATTGTAGCGAGCTAATGAATTAGCAATACCTTCTACACTTGAGTTTGCATTCACAAAGTTGTTTTCAAATTTATTTTGTAGCTTTTGATAATCTTTTTCTGAAATTAAATTTGTTTGAAGTTTTACGACCTCTTCATCAATTTCTTTTACTAAACTTTGTAAAGAGTTATTTCCTAGCGGAAGTGCAAATAAAATATAGGTCCCATAATCTTCTTGACTTAGGTTTATTGCACCAGCCTGTAAAGCCATTTTTTTAGTATCAACTAATTTTTTATAAAGTACAGAGCTTTTTCCACCACTTAAGTAAGTAGAAATCATATCTAACACTCTAGCATCTCTGGTTTTCATAGAAGGAGTTCTATAAGCAGCCATAATTGCAGGTATTTGAATGTTAGGGTCGTAAGCTTTGGCAAAAAACTCTTTTGTAATAGGGTCTTCTTTCGGAAAATTTCTTACTATATCTTTACCTCTAGGTATAGGCTCAAAATAATCTTTTATAAGTCGTTTGGCTTCTTTAACCTCAAAATCTCCAGCAACTACCAAAGTAGCATTATTAGGAACGTAGTATTTTTTGTTAAATGCTAAAAACTCTTCTAAGGTAGCGGCATCTAAGTGTTCCATTTTACCTATAGTAGTTCCCTTATATGGATGTTTTTTAAACATGTTTTTCTTAACATTTTCTAAAAAACGAGAGTAAGGTTGGTTATCTACACGTAAGCGCTTCTCTTCTTTCACAACCTCATTTTGTGTATCTACACCTTCTTGACTTATAATAGGATGTAATAAACGTTCAGACTCCATCCATAAGCCTAATTCTAAATTATTAGAAGGAAAAACCTCGTAATAATAAGTTCTATCATCGGTAGTGTTAGCATTATTAGTACCTCCATTAGAAGAAACTATTTTAAACCACTCTCCTTTTTTTATGTTTTTTGTACCCTCAAATAATAAATGCTCAAAAAAATGAGCCATTCCTGTCCTATTTGGTTGCTCATCTTTCGCGCCTACATGGTACATAACAGATGTTGTTACTACTGGTGCTGTATTATCTTGATGTAAAATAACATGCATTCCATTGCTTAAATCATACTCTTCAAAATCAACTTTTTGAGCATACGTAAAATGAAATGCTATAAAAGCTGAAGCTAGAGTGATAACTCTTTTTCTCATTGATTAAAGTTTAATTTTTAATATTTTCGTGTATGGGACGTGAAGTTATAGTAATTGTTACATTCAAAACAATAAAAATTAAACTTTTTTATCTTAAAAGAGTAATTTTCTGAGTAATACATTTTTTTTTGAAGTAAAAAATGTATATTTGCACCCGCATTTTTATTAAGAAAGTGTGAATAAAGTATAAACGCAAAACAAATAGTATGTACGCAATCGTAGAGATAGCAGGGCAGCAATTTAAAGTAGCAAAAGACCAAAAAGTATACGTACACCGTTTACCAGAAGCAGAAGGATCAAAAGTAACTTTTGATAATGTAATGCTTATTGAAGATAAAGGAAACGTAACTATTGGCGCCCCAGCTATAGAAGGTGCAGGAGTAACTGCAAAGATTTTAGGTCACTTAAAAGGTGATAAGGTAATCGTTTTCAAAAAGAAAAGAAGAAAAGGTTACAAAAAGAAAAATGGACACAGACAGTATTTAACTGAAATCCAAATCGAAGGAATTTCTGCATCAGGAGTTAAAAAGGCAGCAGCTAAAAAAGAAACTCCTAAAACAGAGGTTAAAGAAGAATCGACAGATTTAAGTTCAATGACTGTTGCAGAATTAAAAGCTTTAGCTAAAGAAAAAGGTATTTCAGGATACACTTCTTTAAAGAAAGCAGAATTAATTGAAGCATTAAGTAAATAATTAACTTTAAAAACTTACAAAGATGGCTCATAAGAAAGGTGTCGGTAGTTCGAAGAACGGTCGTGAATCAGAATCGAAACGATTAGGAGTAAAGATTTTTGGAGGACAAGCTGCAATTGCAGGTAACATTATTGTTCGTCAAAGAGGAACTCAACACAATCCAGGTGAAAACGTTTACATGGGTAAAGATCATACTTTACACGCTAAAGTTGATGGTGTTGTAAAATTCCAAAAGAAAAGAGATAACAAATCATACGTTTCTGTAACTCCATTCGAGGCTTAAGAAACTAACTGATTAGATAAGATAAAAGCTCAACTAGAAATAGTTGAGCTTTTTTTGTATATAAACCGAACATTAAAATTTATACAAAAAAAACACCGCTCGTTAAAGCGGTGTTTCATAACTTAATATCATTATTGATTAATCCCCCAATTTATCAATATGATTCCCCTTGTGTATTACACTACAAATATCAGAGGAAAAAAGATGTTTTTAGGGAGTAGATGTATAAATGGTTTGTTTTTTTGTGTAAATGGTAATTATTTCATGATACTATAGCTCTTTAGTTATGGTTTAAATAAAGCGTTATCTATATATTTTATTTTTAAGATATTATCTATTACATTTGGTACAAATGTACACACAATGTTAAGAGCTGTAATAGTTGATGACGAGCCCAAAGCAATACAAGGGTTGTCTTGGGAGTTGTCAAATTTTCATGAAGATATAGAAATTATCGAAACATTTACCGAAGCAGAAAAAGCAATTAAATATATTAATGAAAATGATATTGATTGCCTTTTTTTAGATATTGAAATGCCTACGATGGATGGTTTTCAGTTGTTAGAAAAACTAGATAACAAAGATTTTGCTATTATAATTACCACTGCATATAATGAATATGCTATTAAAGCATTAAAAAACCAAGCAATAGACTATCTTCTAAAACCAATTGATTCAGATGATTTAGAAGAAACTATAGGTAGAATAAAGCTTCACCATAAGAAGTATAACAATACAGAAAAGGTGGAAAAAATATTATCTAGCTTCAATAAAAAATTTAATAGAAGAAAAATTACGATAAACACCGATGGAAAACTGGTTTTTTTATCGGAAGACGAAATTCTGTTTGTAGAATCTGACGGAAATTATTCAACCATACATACTTCAGGAAATAAAAATATTGTAGTAACAAAGAAGTTAAAAGAGATTAATTCGTTATTGCCTGAAGATCATTTTTTTAGAATACACAATTCATATGTTATTAACCTAAATAAGATTAAAGAGTTTTTAAAGTCAGATGGGTATGTAGTGTTAGAAAACAACCATAAAATTCCTGTATCTCGTCAGAGAAAATCTAATTTCTTAGAAAAATTTTAGGTTTAAATGAAGCAATTAGTAATAATTTCTTTTCTTTTTTATACAATTTTTTCTAGTTATGCTCAAAATGATGGAAAAAGTAAAGATAGTCTCATCCATACGGCAGTAAATAAAAAAATTGATAATTATTACGAGCTGTACCGTTTTTTTGAAAGAGGTAGATTTGATAGCGAAGAGATCGATTTACTCTTTAAAGAAAGCAGAAAAAACAATTATAGTCTAGGAGAAGTTTATGCGTATAACTTATTAGGAAGAAGTTTTAGAAATAATTCCTTTTTTGATAAATCTATAGCAAATCACTTAAAAGCTTTAGAACTTGCAAGAGAAATAAACGATGTAAATGCAGAGATTGTTACTCTTAATCAAATAGGAGTGGTTTATAGGCGCCAAGACAAGGTTAGAAGTGCTCTTAACTACCATCAAATGGCATTAGAGCTAGCAGATAAAATTGAGCGGCCAGATATAGATACTAAAATAAGTATTAGTATTTCTAACAACAGTATCGGTAACATCTACTTAGCCTTAAAACAATATCAGTTAGCATTAGAAAAGTTTAAAAAATCTATTTTAATACAAAGTAGAACGGGAGATAAAAGAGGACTTGCAATAAATCATCAGAATATAGGATTTGCGTTTAAGAATTTAGGAGATATTGATGTAGCATTAGAACATTATCAAAAATCGTTGGCGTATAACTTAGAAATTAAATCAGATTTAGGAAAAGTAATATGCCACAAAAGTATAGGTGATGTTTTATTAATGCAAGGAAAATATGAAGAGGCTTATAATTATGTAAATGAAGTTGTTCCTGTTTCTGAGGAAATAGGAAATCAGTATTATACCTCAGAGATCTTTGCAACTTTAGGATACATCCAATTAAAATTAGATAGTTTAGGTAAGGCAAAAGTGAACCTCGAAAAAGCATTAGAAATTGCAAAAAAGCATGAAATTCCTTCAGGAATAAACAAGTCTAACCTGTATTTATCTGAATTTTATGAAGAAAAAGGAGATTTTAAAAATGCATATGATTTTTATAAAAAAGCAATAGAAGGAGAACGAAAAACTTTCAATGACAAAAATATTTCTTACGTAAACAACCTTATTAATAAATATGATAATGAGGTAAGTAGAAATAAAATTAAAAGCTTAGCAAAAGAAAATGAGATTGCTAAACTTAAATTACTTCGAAACAGAAATGTTTTAATCATTGCCTTAGTTTCTATAGCGTTATTAGGGGTATTGTTGTATTCTATGTACAGACAACGTTTGTTAAATAACGACAAAAAAATATTGAAACTAGAGCAGGAAGCATTGAGAATTCAAATGAATCCACATTTTGTTTTTAATGCCTTAAATTCAATAAAGTTGTATGTTATTAACAACGAACAAAAGAATGCGGTACACTACTTAAACAAGTTTTCAAAGTTAATTCGAAGTATTTTAGAATCTTCATCTGTAAAGGAGGTAACATTAAGTGAAGAACTAAAAACAATGAATTTATATATGAGTATTGAAAATATTCGACTATCTAACGAAGTAAACTATATAGAAAAAGTAGATGAAGGTGTAAATATTGAAAGAATAAAAGTTCCACCACTTATATTGCAACCTTTCTTAGAAAATTCTATTTGGCATGGACTTTCATCTAAGAAAGGAAAAAAAGAAGTTTCGTTGTCAGTTACCAAAATATCAGACGAATTTATACAAATTGATATTGTAGATAATGGAATTGGTAGGGACGCGGCTATGAAAATTAGAAAAAACAAATCGTTGAATAGAAGGTCGATAGGTATAGATTTGACTAAAGAACGATTACGAAACTTTGCCAACGAGTACGCCAATAATTATTCATTAATTTATACAGATATAATTGATGAACAAGGAAACCCTAAAGGCACCAAAGTTTCGTTGAGAATACCAATACTTTAAAAATCAAATCGTAACTGTACCCAAACAGGTTCAGTTTTCTCAGTATTTAAATTACTAAAAGAGATGCCTAATAATCTAACAGAGTTATTAAGTGTATCTTGGTATAACAGCTCTTTTACGATAGGATAGAACTCTTTTTTTAGCTGAAGATAATGATTGGTAGTTTTGCTGCGGGTTTGTTGTGTAAAATCACTGTATTTGATTTTTAAAGTAACTGTTTTTCCTTTGGTATTCGATTTTTTCATGCGGCGTTCCAACTCATCAGCGATTTTATCAAGACGTTCTAACATAAAAACCTCTGAAGATAGATTTTCTCTAAAAGTAGTTTCGGCAGCAATTGATTTTCGAATACGATTAGGTTTTACTACTGAATTATGAATCCCTCGAACAATATGGTAATAATGTACGCCAGATTTCCCAAACAGTTTAGAAAGTTCTTCCAGTGATTTCTGTTTTAAATCCAATCCCGTAAAAATACCTAGATTGTGCATTTTAGCGGCTGTAACTTTTCCTACACCATAAAACTTATTTACAGGTAATTGTTCTAGAAACTCTAGAACTTCTTCAGGGTTGATAGTTTTTTGTCCATTGGGTTTGTTAATATCGGAAGCTACTTTGGCAATAAATTTATTAATAGATATTCCCGCGGATGCTCGTAACTCTAATTCATCCCAAATTCGCTGACGAATTTCTTGAGCAATCATACTAGCTGAGGGATTCCCCTTTTTATTTTCAGTAACATCTAAATAAGCTTCGTCCAACGATAGAGGTTCAACCAAATCGGTATAATCGTAAAATATCTTCCTGATTTTAGAGGATATTTCTTTGTAGCGATCAAATCTAGGAGGTACAAAGATGATGTGTGGACATTTTTGTTTTGCCAACACACCACTCATGGCAGAACGAACTCCAAATTTTCTAGCTTCGTAACTGGCAGCAGAAACCACACCTCGTATCTCACTACCACCCACAGCAACTGGTTTTCCTCTTAGTTCAGGATTATCCAATTGCTCAACAGATGCATAAAAAGCATCCATATCTACATGAATAATTTTACGAAAAGGAGGTTGTAATTCCATTCTGTAAAAATAACAAAAGCCCTCGTAAGAGAGCTTTTTGTTAGTCTTGATTCTTTTCTCTAAAACTATACTTGTTTTACTTCAATAATTTTCACCGGACACGCTTTTTTAGCTTCATGAGAAGGCTCAAAAATACTATCATCGTGTGATTTTATGGTAAAGAAACCTTTCTTTTCTGTAGAATACAATAAAACTGATTTTCCGTCTTTCTTCGACATTTGAAATTGTGCTGGAGCTAACTCCACGCAATAATTACAGCCAATACACTTGTTTCTTTGTAACGTAATTACAACCATTAGTTTTTAGCAAATTCAGTTTTTACAATTTTGTATAACTTGTCTGATGGGCGAATTCTGAAATCTAATTTCATAGTAACTTCATCACCCTTGGTAGCAGTTTGTGCTTCCTTATCATTTACAAACATACTTTTTAATTCCATTTCTTGCGCACCAGTTGTTGGTCCTGTAATTAAAATAGTGTCGCCCACAGCTAAATCATACGCTTCAATCTTAAACTCTCCAACTTCTGCTTTTGAAAAATAGTGCATTCCTTTTCCTAAGTATACTTTCTTTTGAGTAGCGTGCGAACCAGGTTCTTTACTCCACTCACCTAATTTTTGTCCCAAGTAATACCCGTTCCAAAAACCACGATTGTATACTTTTTCAAGCTCTTGCATCCAGCTAATTACCTTTTCTTTATCGTAAGTTCCGTTGTATAAACTGTCGATGGCATCGCGATAACACTTGATAACTTTGGCTACATATTCAGGAGCACGACCACGACCTTCAATCTTCAATACTTTAATTCCTGCATCGGCAACCTGGTCTAAGAAATCAATAGTACATAAATCTTTTGGAGACATGATGTACTCATTATCTAATTCCATTTCAAAACCAGATTCTTGATCAATCACTGTATATTTTTTACGGCAATTTTGTTTGCAAGCACCTCTGTTTGCTGATGAGTTGTGTGAATGCAAGCTCATGTAACATTTTCCAGAAACCGCCATACAAAGTGCTCCGTGACCAAAAATTTCAATTTCTAACAAACGACCAGAAGGTCCTTTGATTTCTTCTTTTTCAATCTGTTCAGTAATCTTTTTTACTTGACGTAAACTCAATTCTCTACTCAATACCACAGTGTCAGCAAACATGGCATAAAACTTAACCGTTTCTATATTGGTAATGTTAATTTGAGTAGAAATGTGAACCTCCATACCTTCAGCCCTAGCCATGGCAATTACAGCTTGATCCATTGCAATTACCGCAGTAATATTAGCTTCTTTGGCTCTTTTGATTAAAGTTTTTACAATCGATAAATCATGATCATAAACAATCGTATTTAAAGTCAAATAGGTACGAACATTTTTTTCTGAACATCTACGTGATATTTCTTCTAAATCATCTAAGGTAAAGTTGATAGATGCTCGAGCGCGCATATTTAATTGCTCTACACCAAAATATATAGAATCACATCCATTATCTAAAGCTGCTTGTAACGATTCAAAATTACCAGCAGGAGCCATTAACTCAATCTTTTGCATTACTTTTTAAATTTTAAAGCTTCTGAACGCCCTTTTTTAAATATTTTATTGCTTGCGTGTTTTCCTTTACGCAATTCTTTTTGTTCTTCGTAAGGTAAGTGAATGATGTCTTGACACTCAGGAGAACAGGTGTTTTCCATTTTTTCAGCACATTCATCACATTGAATGAATAATAAGTGACAACCTTCGTTAGCACAATTGGTATGTGTGTCGCAAGGTTTTCCACATTGGTGGCAATTGGCAATTACATCATCAGAAATTTTTTCAGATCTTCGGTGATCAAAAACAAAATTCTTGCCTAAAAACTTGTTTTCTAAACCTTCTGATTTTACCTGACGAGTGTATTCAATAATTCCACCTTCAAGTTGGAAAACATTTTTAAAGCCTTTATGTTTGTAGTAGGCAGAGGCTTTTTCACATCGAATTCCACCTGTACAATACATTAATAAGTTTTTATCTTCTTTATGGTCTTTTAAATCTTCTTCAATAATGTCTAAAGAGTCTCTAAACGTATCAACATCTGGAGTTACTGCACCTTCAAAATGCCCAATTTCACTTTCGTAATGGTTACGCATATCTACACAAACCGTATTTGGATCTGCTAACATTTCGTTAAATTCTTTTGCATTTAAATGAACTCCTTTGTTAGTAACGTCAAAAGTGTCATCGTTTAATCCGTCAGCTACGATTTTATCACGAACCTTTACTTTTAATTTTAAAAATGATTTATTGTCGTGTTCAACAGCTACATTTAAACGAATTCCCTCTAAAAAAGAAATGCTGTCTAATTGTTTTTTTAAAGCGTTGAAATTTTCAGCAGGAACAGAAATTTGAGCATTGATTCCTTCATAAGAAACATAGGTTCTTCCTAATACTTCTAGCTCATTCCATTCTAGGAATAGTTTATTTCTAAATAGGGTTGGATTTTCTATCTTGTAATATCGATAGAAAGAAATAGTAATACGGTCTTTACCCGCTTCGTCTATTAATTTAGCGCGTTCTTCTGCGCTTAACTTGTTGTACAGTTGCATGCTATACCTTTTAAGTTAAACAATATTTTATTGATTTTGCATAAAATCGGTGCAAATGTACTGATTTTTTGCATTTTACTCGGTAATTGAGCCTTAAACATTTAAAATTGTAATTATATTTACTAAATGATTAGTGGCTAGTTTTTAGGTGTTTTACTGTTTAAAACAAGACTTTTAAATGAAAAGTGATGTAATTTTAAACTTTAACGCTTTTTTTTATACAAATAAGATACAACCAATTTAATTTTTTTAAACCTTTGTACCATACAAACAATTAATTTTATACTCAAATAGTAAAAAGATGAGAGTAGCAGTGGTAGGAGCTACCGGAATGGTAGGTAATGTAATGTTACAAGTATTAGCAGAACGTAATTTCCCAGTAACAGAATTAATTCCTGTTGCGTCAGAACGTTCAGTAGGAAATCAAATTGAATTTCAAGGAACAAATTATACAGTAGTAGGTTTAGAAACCGCAGTTACGATGCGACCAGATATTGCGTTGTTTTCTGCTGGAGGAGATACTTCATTAGAATGGGCTCCTAAATTTGCTGAGGTTGGTACAACTGTAATTGATAATTCATCAGCTTGGAGAATGGATCCAACAAAGAAGTTAGTAGTTCCAGAAATTAACGGAGATGTACTAACTAGTGAAGATAAGATTATTGCAAACCCAAACTGCTCTACTATTCAGTTAGTAATGGCATTAGCTCCGTTACACAAAGAGTATAAAATGAAGCGTGTGGTAATTTCAACGTATCAATCAGTTTCGGGAACTGGTGTTAAAGCGGTTCAACAATTAGACAATGAAGAAGCGGGAGTTGAAGGCGAAATGGCATATCCGCACCCTATTGGAAGAAATGCATTACCACATTGTGATGTGTTTTTAGAAAATGGTTACACTAAAGAGGAAATGAAGCTGGTAAAAGAACCTAAAAAGATTTTACGAGACGATTCTTTTAGTATTACAGCTACAGCGGTTAGAATTCCAACAGCGGGTGGACATTCTGAAGCTGTAAATGTTCAGTTTGAAAACGATTTTGAATTAGAGAAAGTTCGTGAATTACTTGATCAATCAGATGGAGTTATTGTACAAGATGATGTGCAAAACAACGTTTATCCAATGCCAATTTTAGCAAATAATAAAGATGAGGTTTTTGTGGGTAGAATTAGAAGAGACGAATCTCAACCAAATACCTTAAATATGTGGATTGTTGCAGATAATTTGCGTAAAGGAGCGGCGACCAATACAATTCAAATAGCAGAATATTTAGTGGCTAACAATTTAGTAAAGTCATCAGTTACTGCTTAGAAAGAAGTAAACATAAATAATATGTAAAAATCCTGTACTTACAAGTGCAGGATTTTTATTTTTGGAATATGAACAAAGAGCAAATAATACAAAACACAATTAAGTTTGTAAAAGAAACTTTACAAGGAGCAGAGGGCGGGCATGATTTTTTTCACATTGAACGCGTATATAAAAACGCATTGTTGATTGCAAAAGATGAAAAGGTAGATGTGTTTGTGGTTTCTTTAGGAGCTTTGCTACATGATATAGCGGATAGCAAATTTTACAATGGAGATGAAACTGTTGGGTCCCAAAAAGCGAGAGTGTTTCTAGAAAGTCAGAAAGTTTCTGAAGAAATCATTACTCATATAGAAAAGATAATTACGAACATTTCTTTTAAAGGAGGGAATTTTGAACAAAAGTTCACTTCTCCTGAACTTGATGTAATTCAGGATGCAGACCGATTAGATGCTATTGGCGCTATTGGTATTGCTCGTTGTTTTAATTATGGCGGATTTAAAAACAGGGAATTGTACAATCCTGAGATTCCTCCGAATTTAAAGATGACAAAAGAGGAGTATAAAAAGTCTACTGCGCCAACTATTAATCATTTTTATGAAAAGTTATTATTATTAAAAGATAAAATGAACACACAAGCAGGTAAAGCTATTGCAGCACAAAGACACGCATACATGGAGGACTTTTTACAGCAGTTTTACAATGAGTGGAATGGAAAGGTTTAGTGTTTTTTAAAATAATAATGTAAAAATATGGTTATTTTAATAAAAAATTTACGTTAAAATTTGGTTGTTTTTGAATTTAATATATATTTGCTTCAGTTAATAAGCCCCCTATTTATTAATGTAATCCCCTTAATGAAAAAAAAGCATCTAACCTAGGTTAGATGCTTTTTTTGCTTGTGTGATATAGCGTATTATTTTCCTGGGAAATCTGGTTTACGTTTTTCTAAAAAGGCAGTAGTTCCTTCTTTAAAATCTTCGGTTCCAAAACAATTTCCGAACTCAGTGATTTCTGTTTTAAAACCATTAACTCCATCTTTAAAATTATCGTTTACTGCTTTAATTGCTGCACTGATTGCTACAGAAGAATTTCGCATAATTTTAGAGGCTATTTTTTCAGCTAAAGGAAGTAGTTCTTCTTGTGAAGTTACATGGTTAACTAAACCAGCGTCTTTTGCTTCATCAGCAGAAATCATACCTGCTGTCATAATTAATTCCATAGCTTTTCCCTTACCTATTAATTGTGGTAAGCGTTGTGTACCTCCATATCCAGGAATAACTCCTAAAGATACCTCAGGTAAGCCCATTTTAGCATTGTCTGAAGCTACTCTAAAATGACAAGCCATTGCTAACTCTAACCCACCTCCTAAAGCAAAACCGTTAATAGCAGCAATAACAGGTGTAGATAAGTTTTCAACAAAATCAAATAAAATTTCCTGCCCTTTTCTTGCTAACATTCCTCCTTCTTCAACAGAAAAATGAGCAAATTCAGAAATATCTGCACCGGCAACAAAAGCTTTTTCACCACTTCCTGTAAGGATAATTGCTTTAACGGTTAAATCATTCTCTAAAGCTTTAAAAGCATTATGTAGTTCTTCAATTGTAGCTTTGTTTAAAGCATTTAATTTCTTTGGTCTGTTAATGATTACAGTTGCTAATCCGTTAGCCTGTTCAACTAAAATATTTTCAAAATTCATGATACTATTTATGTTTTTGGTAAAATTACGGTAAAAACGGTTCCTACTCCTTTGGTTGAAGTAAAGGAAATGGCCCCATCATACGCTTCAATTATATTTTTTATCATCGATAAACCTAAGCCCATTCCACTTGTTTTTGTGGTGAATTTAGGCTCGAAAATAAGTTCTTTATTTTTATCACTAATCCCCTTGCCGTTATCAGAAACCGTAATTTTTACGCTGTTTCCTTCTGAAGCCACTTTAACTTCTATTTTAGGGTTTTTATCAGTTTCTTTTATTGCTTGTATAGAGTTTTTAACCAAATTGGTAACAATTCGTATTAATTGAGTTTTATCAAGACTAGCGTAAAGTTCTTCTTCTTGCGGAATGTATTCTATATAATCTTCTGTGAAAATATCTAATGAATGCTTAACGACATCAACAACATTCATTTTTTCACGACGCTGTGTTGGCATTTTAGCAAAATCAGAAAAGGCAGAAGCAATAGAGCTCATAACGTCTATTTGCTGAATAAGAGTTTCACTGTATTCAGACATCTTTTCTTTTATGTTGGGGTCGTTAGGGTCAAATCTTCTTTCAAAACTTTGTACCGACAAGCGCATTGGGGTTAACGGGTTTTTAATTTCGTGTGCTACTTGTTTTGCCATCTCTCTCCAAGCTTGCTCACGTTCACTTTTAGCAAGTCTAGCAGCGCTATCTTCTAACTGATCAATCATATTGTTATAGGCAGCTACTAACGAGTTAATTTCTGAACTAGCAGAGTTCAACGTAATTTTTTCGTTGCGTTTGTTTAAGCGTGTTTCTTTAATTTTTTCTGAAATTGTTTGAATAGAACGTGTAATATATGTTGATAAGAAGTAAGCTAAAACAATAGCAATGATGAGCATTAATAAATATACTAATGACAAGCGTGAAATAAATTCGCGAAGTTCGTGCTGTTGCTCTTCGTTGTCTTGAGCAATTTGTAGCTCTAAAATCCCAATTCGTTTAAAACGAGGATCATTAATATATGAGTAAGAAGACTGGTAAGTAATTCCTTTTTCTGTTCTGCTTTTTAAAACTTTATGGTTAGAGTTGTTTGCAAGATATTGAATAGTTTCTTTGGGTAGATTTATGCCTTCTTTTTTGTCAAAATTATAGGGAATTGATGACTTTAACAAGTTACCATTCATATCGTACATTGAAATGGTAAGTTTGTGTACATATGCAATATCGTAAATCCTGTCTTGAAATATTTTGGCTAAATTTTGAGTAGTTACAGGATACGTTGTTCTCCTCTTTAACTCTATTTCGATATCTTGTTTTGTAGATGCTTCTTTACGTTCAAACCTTGCTATGTTATAGTCTTTAGTTTGTTCGTCATACTGGTAAATCGTAACCAATACAATTAAAATAGATGCCAATAGTACTAAAAGTATCATTGACAAGAAAATTCTAATTCGTAGCGATATGTTGTTAAAAATGCGCAATTTTATAACTCAATTTTTTTAGTTTTCATAAACAAAGTATCATCTACCTCTCCATCATCATCCCAGTCGTAAGTAGAGGTAGCGCTAAATCCATTATTGGTTTGTGTAATTTTATACCAAGCCTGTACTTGCTTCCCTAAATACGGATAATCAACAAACAGACTATCACCACTAGTTTTCCACTTCCCACCAGTTTCACCGACTTTTTTTCCATCAGCTTGCACAAACCATGCAGAAAAAGTACCATCGTTGTTATAGGTAGATTGTGCTTTTCCTGAGTTAGGTTTGCTAAAATCATCTTCAAAAACAGAAGTACTGTCGGTTTCGTTGGCAGTTAAATATTCAATTTTTAAATAGGTGGTTTCCCAACTACCAACCAAATACTCTTGTAATAAAGATTCTTTTTTTTCTTGTTTACAAGTAACAAAAAGTATTCCGAAAATAAGCGCAGTAATTATGTGTTTTGTTTTCATGATTAAGATTGGATTTTTTCTTCTTTGGTGTGCAGAAGACGCGTTAGTTTAATAGATAAATCTAACAAAATAATTTTAGCATTTCCATTTCTTTCAATATGATATTGTGCGTCACTTACTTCTTTTTCTATGATTAAGATATTGGCGCTATGAATAAACGGAGCAAATTTTGCGAGTTCGAAGTTTGCAGACTGAGTTTCTAAAAACACTAAGTCGGGTGTTCCATAATTTAATAGTAAAGCTTGCCTAAAAAACTGTAAACAATATTGTAAAAATTGTTTTTGGGTTTCTCTACCAGATTTAGCAATTTCTTCTGACCAACCTATTAAATCTTTAATAACAGCAGCATTTCCTTTGGCTCTAAATGCGGCTCTAATCCATGTAATAAACCATTGTTCAAAAACTAAGTCGTTAGAATTGTTATTTAAAACATGTAGTGCTTTGTTATAGCTTCCTTCCGATTGATGAGCAATTTTAATTGCTTCATTTTCTGATACATTTTCTTGCTGTACTAAATTGTTGGCTATATCACTTTCACTTAAAGCAGGGAAGTGTAAAGCTTGGCATCTAGACTTTATGGTATTTATAATTTGTTCTTCATCTTCAGTAACAAGGATGAAAATAGTTTTACTTGGTGGTTCTTCAATCAGTTTCAGTAATTTGTTAGAGGCGGCAACATTCATTTTTTCTGCCATCCAGATAATCATCACTTTAAAACCTCCTTCGTACGATTTTAGTTGTAGTTTTTTTACGATGTCTTCTGCCTCATCAACTCCAATTTGTCCTTGTTTGTTTTCTACACCAATGTGTTGTAACCAATTAAATAAACTTCCATAAGGTTGCTCTTCTATAAATGACCTCCAATCTTCTAAAAATAAATTACTGACAGGGTGTTTTTTAACGGAATCGTTTGTGGTAACTGGAAAAGCAAAATGTAAGTCAGGATGTTGTAATTTATTACACTTAATATTGCAAGCTTCAACATTGTTTGAAAAATTACACAATAAGTATTGAGCATAGGCTATTGCCATAGGTAATGTTCCGCTACCTTCTTTGCCAACAAAGAGTTGTGCATGCGGAATTCTATTATTTTCAGCCGATTGCTGTAAGTGTTTTTTAATGTGTTCTTGCCCAATAATTTCGTTGAAATTCATACCACAAATATAAGATAACAAACAAAGAGAACAATCGATTGTAAGTAAATGATATATTGTATTGATATATTGTTTAGAATGATTCTATTTTGGTATATTTGCTAGCTAAAAATACGTGTTTTTTGAGTACAATTGCATCATTACAAATCGGAGAAAAAGGAATTATATCTGAAGAATGTTTAGATAAAATTCCGTTAAAGTTATTAGAAATGGGGTGTTTGCCGGGAACAGAGGTTGAATTACTTCAAATAGCCCCGTTAAAAGACCCTATGTACATCTGTGTAAATGGGAGTCATTTAGCAATTCGAAAAGAGACAGCTTGTCAAATATCAATATTTAAATTATAGTCGATGAGTAATCGTATTAAAGTAGCATTAATCGGAAATCCGAATACAGGAAAAACATCATTATTCAATCAACTTACAGGTTTAAATCAAAAGGTGGGTAATTACCCAGGGGTTACTGTTGATAAAAAACAAGGAGTTTCTAAACTACCCAATGGTAAAAGTGCAACGATTACCGATTTGCCAGGTACTTATAGTATCAACCCAACTTCTTTAGATGAAAGTATCGTTTTAAAAACCTTGATGACAGCGCATCGAGATGATAAACCTGATATGATTGTTGTGGTTGCTGATGTTGAAAACTTAAAGCGAAACTTATTGCTGTTTTCTCAAATTCAAGATTTAGAAATTCCGACGGTTTTGGCTTTAAACATGGCAGATCAGCTACAACGTAAAGGAATTTCGATAGATATCCCTGCTTTAGAAAAAGAATTGCACACCAAAGTAGTGTTAATGTCGGCAAGAAATAATGAAGGAGTTGATGATTTAAAAAGCGTAATTGCCAATTATGAATCGTTGCAAGTGCATTCTAACTTTAATGAGTTGACAGAAAAAATAGATGCGAATTATTTTAAGAAGCTGTCTTTAGTAAGTGATGAATTTACAGCCTATGAAATGTGGATGTTACTTACCAAAAAGAACACTTCATTACTTTCTGATGTAGAAAAAGAGAAAATAAAGGAGTTTGAAAGTGAAGAAGCAACTCAGAAAAAGCATCAACATAAAGAAACAATTTACAGATATCAGAAAATAAATAACATTTTAAAGAAAACGTATCAGGTAGATAAATCAAAAGCTACAGATGTACGAAGTAAGCTCGATAGAGTTTTTACACATAAAATATTTGGGTATGTAATTTTCTTCGGATTATTACTACTGATATTCCAATCTATTTTTGATTGGGCGTCTACTCCAATGGATTTTATAGATGGTTTATTTGCAGATATTGCTGAATTTACCAAAGCACAATTACCAGCAGGAATGTTCACCGACTTACTTGTCGATGGAGTGATTCCTGGTATTGGTGGAGTGGTTATTTTTATTCCGCAGATTGCTATTTTATTCCTGTTTATTTCTATTCTTGAAGAATCAGGATATATGAGTAGAGTGGTGTTTTTAATGGATAAAATTATGCGTCGCTTTGGAATGAGTGGTAAGAGTGTAATTCCATTAATTTCAGGTACTGCATGTGCTATTCCAGCAATTATGGCAACTCGTACTATTGGTAGCTGGAAAGAGCGTTTAATTACTATTTTGGTAACACCATTTACAACCTGTTCGGCACGATTACCCGTATATGCAATTTTAATAGCATTAATTATTCCTGATACTAAGTTGTTTGGTTTTTTAAGTTTACAAGGGTTTACTTTATTAGCATTATATATTTTAGGTTTTGCTGCAGCAATTATCGCAGCATATATTTTGCATAAAACATTGAAAATAAAAAACAACTCACTTTTTGTAGTTGAAATGCCTAATTATAAAATACCATCAGCAAAAAATGTGTTTTTTGATGTCTTAGATAAAACAAAAGCATTTGTTTTTGGAGCAGGAAAAATCATTTTAGCAATCTCAATAGTATTGTGGTTTTTAGCATCTCACGGACCATCAGCTTTTGAAAATGCTGAGAAAAGTGTTATAGAGAATACTGCAAATAAAAATCTTTCAGAAGAAGATTTAGCTAAAAAAATAGCATCTGCTAAGTTGGCAAACTCATATATAGGAATAGCAGGTAAAACCATTGAGCCTATTGTTAAACCGCTAGGTTATGATTGGAAGATAGGAATCGGATTGATTAGTTCTTTTGCTGCTCGTGAAGTGTTTATTGGTACACTAGCTACCATTTATAGTGTTGAAGATGACAGCGAAGATTCAACTACAATTAAACAAAAAATGGAGTCAGAGATAAACCCAGATACTGGTGAAAAACGATTCAATTTTGCTACAGGAATGTCGTTATTGTTGTTTTATGCATTTGCAATGCAATGTATGGCAACCTTGGCAATTGTAAAACGTGAAACAAAAAGCTGGAAATGGCCATTGGTTCAATTAGTAAGCATGGGTGTTTTAGCGTACTTATCTGCTTTTGCAGTCTATCAAATTTTAAGCTAATGCAAGAAGTTTTAACATATTTAGTTGTTTTAGGAGCGGTTATTTTTTTAGTGAAAAAGTTTTTCTTTAAGGCTAAAAAAAATAAATGCGATACCAATTGTAATTGTTCTTAATAACCTTTAACAATACTTTGCAGTTTCAATTTTAGCAAAAGATGTAAGTTTGCGGTATTATATTTGATAAGTAAGAAAAAAATTAACAGATGAAAAAAATACTTTTAGTAGTTGTCGTTTTTGTCAGCTCTTTTGCACAGGCGCAGCAAGAAATTAAAGCAGATTTATTTGATGCTTTAGCTTTTAAAACATTAGAATTATCGTACGAATATTATACAACAGAACGTTCGTCAATCGGTATTTCAGCATTGTTTAATTTTGAAAAAAGATCGGCTGATTTTAAGTACAACGAAAAGCAAATGTTCACTCCTTTCTTCCGTCATTATTTTAGCGATAGCAGTAACTGGAATTATTTTGGTGAGGTTTTTATGGGGATAAACACAGGTGAAAGAGAGATTACGGTAGAAGGAACAACGCTTAAACAATACAAAGAATATACGGATGGAGCTTTGGGTATAGCGATTGGATCAAAATATGTGTCTTCAGGGGGTTTTGTGGTAGATATCTACGGAGGTTTAGGTAGAAATTTATTTACTTCTGAATCTCGTGCAGTTGTGCCTAGGGTAGGAATAAATTTAGGATATCGTTTTTAAAATATTCAACTTAAATAAAGAATAACAAAGCTCGCAATCGCGAGCTTTTTTTAGTTTATGATAATGTTATTTATAAACCGTAATTAATAACCTACTCCGTTAGAGTAGGTTATTTCTTTTGAATCAAATTAGCGATTACAAAACTTAAAATAGAAGGTAATACCCATCCTAAATTTTGATTAGCAAACGGAATGGTATTTTTTATTTCAGATAAAAATTCAGTATCAATAATATACCCTAAAAAATCAGGAATACTCAACAAGAAAGTTACTGCAACCACAATTTTAAACACGGTAGTTGAAGTGTATCTTTCTGGAAGTACGTTTAATACAATTAAAATGATGGTTATCGGGTAAATAAACATCAATGATGGTAAAGCAATATTTATGATATATTTTACATCAAACTGTCCAATAGCAATTCCTAATAAACAACCAATAATAGCAGTGATTACAAAAACTTTTTGAGAGTTGTTGTTGATTCCTTTAAAGTAATCCGCTGTACCCGTAATAATTCCAACTGCTGTTGTAAAACATGCTAAAGCAACTAAAACACTTAAAAAAACACTACCTATATTACCAAGTGTTTGGTAGCTTAAAGAGTTTAAAATTTCTGTTCTGGTAGCACCTTCACCAAAAGTAGAACTAAATAAAACTCCGTTGTAAATAAGTCCTGCGTAGATAATTAATAAACCGAAACCAGCAATGAATCCAGCTTTGGTAATTAATTCTTTTTTCTCTTCAAACGAAGCATTGGTATTGAAGTTCATCGAAACAACTAAAACTCCACCAACTACTATGGAGGCAATAGCATCAAAAGTTTGATACCCTTCTAGCAAACCGTCTACAAAAGGCATTTTAAAAGATGATGGGTTTACAGTTTCAGGAGCGGTGAAAACTCCGACAAAAATTATTGCCAATAAAATAAAGATGATGAGTGGGGTTAAGAACTTCCCTAACAACTCTAATACCTTCGATCGGTTTATTGAAAAGACAAAAACCAACCCGAAATAAATACTACTAGTTAGTAAAGAGCTGCTCTCAAAATAAGGTGCAATAGCCATTTCATGTGTTACAGATGCAGTTCTGGGCGCTGGTAAGGCAAGACAAATAGCATACATGACAAAGCAGTAAACAAGACTAAAAGGATGAGATACTTTTTTACCAAAATCGTACATGGTACCTTGTAACTTAGCATGTGCTAAAATTCCTAACATAGGAATAAATACTGCTGTAACAAAAAAACCAAGGGTAACCCAAACCCATAAGTTTGCTGCGTTTTTACCTAAAAGAGGAGGTAAAATTAAGTTTCCAGCTCCGAAAAACATTGAAAATAAAGCAAACCCGTTTATAAATATCTCCTTAGTTTTGTGCATCGTTTAACAAATTAATAGGCGACCAATATACATTAAAAAATGATTGTAAAATTTAAGGAAACCACGGTTTTTTACACAGATACTGGTAAAGGGAATAGCGTTGTTTTGTTACATGGATTTTTAGAAAATAATACCATGTGGGATGCTGTTGTTGAGGAAATCTCCAAAAGAAACCGTATGATTTGTATTGATTTGTTAGGGCATGGAAAAACAGGGTGTATTGGGTATATTCATTCGATGGAAGAAATGGCAGAAGCAGTAAAAGCTGTGTTACAAGAATTAAAAATTCGCAGAGCTATTTTTGTAGGGCATTCAATGGGAGGCTATGTTGCTCTTGCTTTTGCAGAAAAATATCCGAAGAATGTAAAAGGATTGTGTTTGCTAAACTCTACTTCTCAAGCAGACAGCGAAGAAAGAAAAAAGTTACGCCTTAGAGCTAATGAAATGGCAAAAGAAAATTATGAGACCTTGGTAAAAATGTCGATAGGTAATTTATTTGCTGAACAAACTCGAGAGCAATTTTCCGAAGTAATAGAAAAAGTAAGAGTTGAAGCATTAAAAACTCCTGTGAGAGGATATATTGCTGCAAGTGAAGGAATGCGTTTGCGTGAAAACAAAGAAGCAGTTTTGCAAACAATTGATAAACGATTGATGATTGCAGGTAAACAAGATTCAATTTTAAATTATGATGCTGTTGTAAAAGAATCGAACAGAACAAAAACCACTTTAATTGAGTTACCCAACGGTCATATGAGTCATATTGAAGCAAAAGAAGAGCTCTTAAAAGCGTTAGCTAACTTTGTGAAATCCTAATAATTTTCTGTTACTTTTGTAAAGTTTTAAAAGATTTAAGTCAATGAAAGTTCATCATTTAGCAAAGCAAAACTCTATTCTTAATAAATTCTTAGCAGAACTTAGAGATGTTACGGTTCAAAAAGATTCAATGCGTTTTCGTAGAAATATAGAACGAATAGGTGAAGTTTTAGGATATGAACTTAGTAAAGAATTGAATTATGACACTAAAGAAATAACGACTCCCTTAGGTACAAAACAAACAAACTTACCAACTAATAATATTGTGTTGTGCTCAATTCTTAGAGCAGGGTTGCCGTTGCATAACGGAATGCTGAATTATTTTGATGATGTAGAAAATGCCTTTATTTCGGCGTATCGCCACCATCCAAACAATGATGAGGAGTTTGAAATAGTGGTAGAATATTTTGCAGCACCGTCAATTGATGGAAAAACATTGTTGTTAGTAGACCCTATGTTAGCAACTGGTCGCTCAATGGTTGAGGTTTACGAAGGAATTAAAAAATACGGAACACCTAAAGAAATAATAATTGTATCAGTAATAGGTTCAGAAGAAGGCGTTGAGTATGTGGGAAAACATGTTCCTGAAGAAACAACTTTATGGATTGGAGATATTGATGAAAAGCTAAACGATAAAGGGTATATTGTTCCAGGTTTAGGTGATGCAGGCGATTTAGCTTATGGAGCAAAGTTGTAGAACCTTACATAAATGCACTTACTGCAAAAGAAGCAAGTAAAAACAAGGTAATAATAGCGTCAGCATACCATTTCTTCTGAAAAAACTCAATTCCGTTAGCTAGAATAACAGATACAGGGAAAAACACATATAAAAATTCAGTTCCAGAACCATCTTCAACTAAAATAAAAATTATAGTTGAAATTACAAACTGTGTCAGTACTAAAATCCAGTTTTTTCTAAACTTATTAGGTACAGATAGAGCTTTAGGACTTTTTAAAAGTATAGAGGCTATTAAAAAGAAACTAATAAAAAGAATAGGGAATAATGATTTTTGATGCGAGTAAAAACTTAAATCCGGATATAAATTCCAGTTAAAAAGAGCTGTGAATTTTTCTGTTTCATCATACCAAAAACAATAGGTAAAGTATAAAAATACAGGTCCGAAAATTCCGATTACAGGAATCAACAAGGTTTGATATGTAAACCGTTGGTGTAGAAAAGTAGAGAGGTAAAGTAGTATAATTAACAAAGCTGTATAAGGCTCTATTAAAAAAGAAATACCCAACCACAAACCACCATCAAACAATTTGTGAAACAGGTTTTTAGATGACTGTAAGCTATATACTTTTCGTAAGAAGAGTAGTACAGTTAAATTCGCATAAAAAGTTTTGTTTATGTTAATAACATCAGGAAAAAAACCAATTAGTATTACAAAAAACAGAAAAGCAAAAGAGTTATCGTAGGTTAGTAAGTTTTTGGTAATGATAAAATTATAAACAGAAAAAACTACTAAAAACCACCCTAATTCTGTAAGAAGATTGAATGATAATTCTTTAGAAAAAATACTTAAAACAAAATACCCTAAAAAAAGAACAAGGAGTACAATAAAATTTATGGGTTTAGATTTACCGAAAAAATTGGCTAACATTGTTTCTTTTTATATTTTTGCAGCTGTAAAGATACTTAAGATATGATAGCAGGCAATATTTTTAAATGGATTGGTAGTTTATTTACCGATTTTTTATTCGCTCCGTTTAATTGGTTACGTTTAACAATCGCTAAATCAGATGCAGGTTGGTGGACTTCCAATGCTGTAAACTGGTTCTTTTTGTTAATCCTTTTAGTGTTATTTGCTTATTGGATGAAAGAAGCAGCGCGTTTCAAAAAAGAAGGAACTGAAGATAGAGCCTAATTTCTATACACTTTGGGAAGCAAAAACAAACTAAAACGTTTCAAAGAAAATGAAACGTTTGCTAACGTTATTCAACCAACACGAGAAGAAGTAACCAATAACTTTTCTTATAAAGGAAAGTGGAATACTTTTTTTAAAAATGACAATCCAATAGTCTTAGAGCTAGGTTGTGGTAAAGGAGAATATACGATTGCTTTAGCAGAAAAAAATCCTGATAAAAACTTTATTGGAATTGATATTAAAGGTGCGCGATTTTGGCGAGGAGCTAAAACAGCACTAGAAAATAACATGGAAAATGTAGCTTTTATTAGAACTCAAATAGAGTTAGTAGATTATATTTTTGCTGAAAATGAGGTTTCTGAAATTTGGATAACCTTCCCAGATCCACAAATTAAGTATAAACGCACTAAGCACCGTATGACGAATTCTGAATTTTTAAAGAAATACCATGGAATTTTAAATTCAGAAGGGACAGTTAACTTAAAAACCGATAGTGAATTCATGCACGGTTACACTTTAGGTTTATTACATGGAGAAGGTCACGAAATATTACACGCCAACCACAATGTTTATAAAAATGTCTATAGCCCAGAAGAGGTAACCGGTACGCAAACATTTTACGAAAAACAATATTTAGAAATCGGAAAACCGATTACTTACATAAAATTTAAACTTAATTACTAATCCTGCTTTTTTGCAGGATTTTTTGTTTTTAGGCTTTTCTTCGGTCGAAAGGTGTTCGTTAAAGTCATTATCTTTACCAAATGGCAGATAAAAATTTCTTCGAAAAAGTGTATGAAGTAGCTCGTTTAATACCGCATGGAAGAGTTACAAGTTACGGAGCTATAGCAACCTATTTAGGAGCAGCTCGCTCAGCAAGAATGGTAGGTTGGGCAATGAATAATTCTTCAGAAAAAGAAGTACCAGCACATCGAGTAGTAAACAGAAAAGGATTGTTAACAGGAAAACACCATTTTGATGGGACAAACCTCATGCAACAATTATTAGAAAGCGAAGGAATAGAAGTTATTGACAACCAAATTCAAGACTTTGAAAAGGTGTTTTGGAATCCGAGTGAAGAGTTACACTAGCTCTGGCTATTTAAAAGTTTGTATCTCACATTTCTAAAACAGAGTTAATCCGCAGAATTTGTGTCTATAAAACAAGTTGATAAAACCATAAATATTACCAATCTAAAGACTTTATTTTCTGAGGGCTAAAACGTATCTTTGCAGTTAAGATTAAATAAAAATAAGCAACAAGCTTATCGCTTGCTGTTTAAAGCATATAGCATAAAACATGAGTTTTAAAAAACAAGATATATACAAAGCGTTAGAAACAATAACAGCACCAGGAGAAGGTAAAAGCTTAATTGAAAACGAAAATGTAACTAACGTTGTAAGTTTTGGAAATGAAGTAATTGTTGATGTAACAATTTCAAACCCTTCATTGCAAGCAAAAAAGAAAATAGAAGTTGAAATTATGAAAGCAATTCACGAACACGTTGATCAAAAAATCGATGTAAAAGTGAATGTGAAGGTGGAGGTTCAACAAAAAGAAAACCCAAATCAAATTAGAGGGAAAGAAATTCCCAATATTCAAAACATCATAGCTATAGCTTCAGGTAAAGGTGGAGTAGGAAAATCTACCATTACCTCAAACATGGCAGTTTCATTAGCAAAAATGGGCTTTAAAGTAGGAGTGTTAGATGCCGATGTTTATGGACCATCACAGCACTTAATGTTTGATGTAGAAAGAGAAAAGCCATTAGCGGTAAACGTAAATGGGCGTTCAAAAATGAAGCCGATTGAAAGTTACGGAGTAAAATTATTATCACTAGGTTTCTTTACCGATCCAAGTCAGGCAGTAATTTGGCGTGGACCAATGGCTTCAAAAGCACTAAATCAATTAATTTTTGATGCAGATTGGGGAGAGTTAGATTTCTTACTAATTGACTTACCTCCAGGTACAGGAGATGTACATTTATCAATAGTACAAGCAGTACCAATTAACGGAGCAGTTGTAGTAAGTACACCACAAAACATTGCCTTAGCAGATGCTAAAAAAGGAGTAGCAATGTTTAAACAAGAAAGTATTAACGTACCAGTATTAGGTATCGTTGAAAATATGGCGTATTTTACACCAGCAGAACTTCCTAACAATAAATATTATATTTTTGGAGAAGGAGGTGCTAAAAATTTAGCAGAAGATATTGAAACAAGTTTCTTAGGAGAAATACCATTAGTACAAAGCATACGTGAAGCAGGAGATGTTGGACATCCAGTAGCTTTACAAGAAAACACACCGCTAGCAGAAGCTTTTACAGAGGTAACTAAAGAAATGGTTTCGCAACTATTAAAAAGAAATGCAAACTTACCACCAACAGAAGTAGTACGAATTACTACCATGAGTGGTTGTAGCTCAAAATAAGCAGTTATGGCAACAGCAGACATAAGAAATAACGTAGAAAAAGCGTTGGAAGAAATCCGACCTTTTTTAGTAAGTGATGGAGGTAATATTAAGCTAATATCTATAGAAGACAGTACAGTAAAAGTACAATTAGAAGGAGCTTGCAGCGGTTGTTCAGTCAATCAAATGACCTTGAAAAACGGAGTAGAAGCAACAATAAAAAAATACGCACCAGAAGTTACAGAAGTAATTAATGTAGCTTAACTGATAAAAGTCAGGTTTTAAACTGAATTATTACTGTAATTTTGGGTGTTCGGGCGTGCTTTCGTTACTCGCTACCCGATTAAAAAAATCGGGAGAGCTCAAACAAGCCACTCAATCACTAACGCATATATATTCCTGTCTTATATCAAAAGGCAGGAATCTCAGTATAAATAAGAGAATTTTGTTATAAAATGATACAAACAGATATATTAATTATTGGAGCAGGACCTACAGGATTATTCACGGTTTTCGAAGCAGGATTATTAAAATTACGCTGTCATTTAATTGATGCCTTACCACAACCAGGAGGGCAATGTTCAGAAATTTATCCAAAAAAACCAATTTATGATATCCCAGCATATCCAGAGATTTTAGCCGGAGATTTGACCGATAAATTAATGGAACAAATTAAACAATTTGAACCAGGATTTACTTTGGGTGAACGTGCTGACACTATTGAAAAGCAAGAGGACGGAACGTTTATCGTTACCACCAATAAAGGAACAAAACACCAAGCACCAGTAGTAGCAATTGCAGGAGGTTTAGGAAGTTTTGAACCGCGTAAACCACCTATTCCAAATATTGTTGATTTTGAAGATAAGGGAGTGGAATACATGATTAAAGAACCAGAAATTTATCGTGGTAAAGATGTGGTAATTGCTGGAGGTGGAGATTCTGCTTTAGATTGGTCTATCTTCTTAACAGACGTAGCAAAATCTGTAACTTTAATTCACAGAAGAAATGAGTTCCGTGGAGCTTTAGATTCTGTTGATAAAGTACAAGAATTAAAAAATGAAGGAAAACTAATGTTAATTACACCAGCAGAAGTTAAAGGTATTGTAGGAGAAGAAAAGGTAGAAGGTGTATTAGTAGAGCAAAAAGATAAAGACCCGTTTACATTACCTTGTGAGCATTTCATTCCGTTATTTGGACTATCTCCAAAATTAGGACCAATAGCCAATTGGGGATTAGAAATAGAAAAAAATGCCATAAAAGTAAATAACGCTTTAGACTATCAAACGAATGTAGAAGGAATTTATGCAATAGGCGATGTGAATACATACCCTGGAAAATTAAAGTTAATTTTATGTGGTTTTCATGAAGCAACGTTAATGTGTCAGAGTGCTTATAAACGTATTCATCCAGACAAAAAGTATGTGATGAAATATACAACGGTTGGTGGAGTTGACGGGTTTGACGGTACTCGAAAAGAAGCACCTAAAGCTGTAGTTAAAGCGATAAATTAAGCGTGACATTAACTGAATGCATACAACAATTATCCGAAGACAAATTATTGTACTTCGCTTTGCCTATATTTTTGATTTCCATGTTAGTGGAATACCGAATAGCAAAAGAAAAATATCATGGTAAAGATACTAGAGTATCAATGTTAATGATGGTGTTTTCTGCTATTGTTGAATTTATTCCAAAAATCTTAGCATTTGTGGCTTTTTTCTACTTGCATGAAATTAGCCCATTAAAAGGTATTGTACAACGTCAATGGTGGGCATGGATTTTATTGTTGTTGGCTGATGATTTTGCTTATTACTGGTTCCACCGTTTAAATCACGAAGTACGCTTGTTTTGGGCAGGTCATGTACCACATCATTCGTCAGTGCATATGAATTTAGGAACAGCGTTACGCCAAGGAGTCGGTGAACGTATTCATAAATTTTTCTTTTGGATGTGGATTCCATTACTTGGGTTTGATCCATTAATGATGTTTACCATGATGGGAATCAGTTTAATTTATCAGTTTTTTGTACATACAGAATTGGTTGATAAACTTCCGAAGCCTATTGAATTAATCTTCAATACACCATCACATCACCGAGTGCATCATGCTTCCAATATTAGATATTTAGATTGCAACCATGCAGGAATTTTAATTATTTGGGATCGTATGTTTGGTACCTTTTCCGAAGAATTAAAAGAAGTTGATAAACCAGTATATGGATTAACCGTAAATATTGAAACGTTTAACCCAGTAAAAGTGGCAACACATGAATATGCTGCAATTTGGAATGATGTAAAAAGAGCATATAAATGGAGTGATAAACTCAATTATATATTCAATTCACCAGGTTGGACACATGATGGAGAAGATAAAAGAGCAAAAACACTTCGAAAAAAAATGAACTTGTAAAATGGAACAAGATATTACGATAAAAATTACCGATCGTGATGGAGTAACTCACGAGGTACAAGCACCAACAGATATGGCTATGAACTTAATGGAAGTAGTTCGTTCGTACGAATTAGCTCCTGAAGGAACCATTGGTATTTGTGGAGGAATGGCAATGTGTGCTTCTTGTCAATGCTATGTAAAATCAGATCATGAATTGCCAGAAATGGGAGATGATGAAGAAGCAATGCTAGCCGAAGCTTTTTATGTAGAAGACAATAGCCGATTGGGTTGTCAAATACAAATGACACCAGATTTAGATGGTTTAGAGGTAGAATTAGCTCCTGAAAGTTAATAAAAAACCACACTTTTCTGTATATTTGTAGAACAACAACTAAAGTTCTAGAAATGTATTGGTTAGACCTTTTATCACATTTAAAATTTATGATAAAGCGCAACCCTGAATAGTTGCAACTAGTTAGTTAAAAAAGGAGTTAATTATCAAATTAACACATTAATTAATTATCAAATTATCAAGTATGCCTTTTTATCATAAATTAGGAAAAATTCCACATAAACGACATATACAATTTCGTAAAGAAGACGGAAGTTTATATTACGAACAATTATTTGGTACAATTGGTTTCGACGGAATGTCAACCAACAGCTATCATGAATATAGACCAACAATGGTCAAAGAAATTCGTAAGCAATACTCTATTGCGCCTAAAGTAGCGAAAGAAAACAATATTCAATCGTATCGCTTCAGAGGATTTCAAGTTCCAGCAGAAAATGATTACTTAAAAAGTAGAAAAGTAGTTCTTACCAATTCTGATTGTAATATCATTTTATCGGCTCCAAAAGAATCTACCAAAGATTACTTTTATAAGAATACAGATGCAGATGAGGTGATTTTCATCCACAAAGGAACTGGGAAATTACGCACGATGTTAGGGAATTTAGATTTCAAATACGGAGACTATTTAGTAATTCCTCGTGGAATCATTTATAAATTAGATTTCGATACGGAAGATAACAGATTATTTATCGTAGAATCATATCGTCCGGTATATACTCCAAAAAGATACCGTAACTGGTTTGGGCAATTATTAGAACATTCACCATTTTGTGAGCGTGATATCCGCAGACCAGAAGAGTTAGAAACGCATGATGAAAAAGGAGATTTCGTTATCAATGTAAAAAAACAAGATGAAATTATTGAAATGGTTTACGCAACACATCCATTTGATGTGGTTGGATACGATGGATATAACTATCCGTATGCATTTTCAATTCACGATTTCGAACCAATAACAGGGCGTATTCATCAACCGCCACCAGTGCATCAAACTTTTGAAACAGATGCTTTTGTAATCTGTAGTTTTGTACCAAGGTTATACGACTACCACCCGCAGGCTATTCCAGCACCATACAACCACAGTAATATTGATTCTGACGAAGTATTGTATTATGTAGATGGTGATTTTATGAGTAGAAACGATATTGCTCCAGGACATATATCGTTACACCCAGCAGGAATTCCTCACGGACCACATCCAGGTGCTACTGAAAGAAGTATCGGTGAAACTGTAACTGAAGAACTAGCCGTAATGGTTGATACTTTTAAACCGTTAAAAGTAACCGAAGAAGCTATGAAAATAGCAGATGCAGATTATTACAAATCTTGGTTAGAGGAGTAATTTTGAGAATATAGAAAAAAGAGTAAAGAAAAGAGACAATTCCTAACTATGAAAAGACACAACTATAAAAATCTTAAAATTTGGAATATTGGGATAGATATAGTTGAAGATGTTTTTAAACTTATGGACAAGTTTCCTAAAGAAGAAAAGTTTGGTTTAGTTTCTCAAATAAATAGATGTTCAGTTTCGATGCTTAGTAATATTGCAGAAGGTTCGTCAAGAACAGATAAGTCTTTTTTCTCACTTTATTGATATAGCTTTAGGCTCATCATTTGAATTAGAAACACAACTGATTATAGCCTGTAAAAGGAATTATATAACACAACAAGAATTAACATTGATTCAAGAAAAGATAGCAGAGTTTCAAAAAATGACAATGGGTTTTCAAAATAAACTTTAAAAGTCTAGTTTCTCGTTTCTCTTTTCTCGTATCTAAAAACGAACAAACATGTCAAAAGAAATAAAATCAGTAAACTACGGTTTAGAAAAAATATTTGAAGGAGCTCAAGACTTCTTACCACTTTTAGGAACAGATTATGTAGAGTTTTATGTAGGAAATGCAAAACAAGCAGCGCATTTTTATAAAACAGCATTCGGGTTTCAATCCTTAGCCTATAAAGGACTAGAAACAGGTTCAAAAGAAGAAGTAAGCTATGTGTTAGTACAAGATAAAATCCGATTAGTATTAACGACTCCTTTAAACAGTAAGTCACCAATTAATGAGCATATTGTAAAACATGGTGATGGAGTTAAAGTAGTAGCGCTTTGGGTTGAGGATGCTAGAAAAGCTTACGAAGAAACAACTTCAAGAGGAGCAAAATCATACATGGAGCCAACTGTTGAAACAGATGAGCACGGAGAAGTTGTAAGAGCTGGTATTTACACATACGGAGAAACAGTTCATATGTTTGTAGAGCGTAAAAATTACAACGGAACATTTTTACCAGGTTTCCAAAAATGGGAATCAGATTATAATCCACCAACAGCAGGATTAAAATATATCGATCATATGGTTGGTAATGTTGGTTGGAATCAAATGGATGTTTGGGTAAAATGGTATGAAGATGTAATGGGATTTGAAAACTTCTTATCATTTGATGACAAACAAATTCATACAGAATACTCTGCTTTAATGAGTAAAGTAATGTCTAACGGAAACGGAAGAATCAAATTCCCAATTAACGAGCCAGCTGAAGGAAAAAAACGTTCTCAAATTGAAGAATATTTAGATTTTTATGAAGGAGCAGGAGTACAACACATTGCTGTTGCTACTGATGATATTATAAAAACAGTAAGTCAATTAAGATCTCAAGGGGTAGAATTTTTATCAACTCCACCAGAAGAATATTACAAAGCAGTTCCAGGAAGATTAGAAGAATTTAGTCACGAGTTAAGAGAAGATATTAAAAAGCTAAAATCTCTAGGAATTATGATTGATGCTGATGAAGAAGGGTATTTATTACAAATCTTTACAAAACCAGTAGAAGATCGTCCTACGTTATTCTTTGAAATTATCCAACGTATGGGAGCTCGTGGTTTTGGAGCAGGAAACTTTAAAGCGTTGTTCGAATCAATCGAAAGAGAGCAAGAATTAAGAGGAACGTTATAGACTAATAGATAATAGAAAAAAAGAGAAAAGAAAATAGATGGTTTTACAATCTATTTTCTCTTTTCTCTTTTCTTTTTTCTCAAACAAATGTAAAATGAGTAAAGAAGAAATATTAAAAGCAATAGAAGAAAAATACGATAAGTTAGGTGTTCCTGTTGAAGCAATGCTAGAAGGACTGCTTTGGAGTGAGCCTATAACTTATTGGGATTACATACAAACAGATGCACTTTTAGGGTTACAAATTCCTAGAACTACGTTGCCAGATGAAATGGTTTTTATCATGTATCATCAAGTAAATGAGTTATTGTTTAAAATGATTTTGTGGGAAATTGATCAGGTAGCAAAATCTGAAGAAATTACAGCAGAAAAGTTTTCTAAACATCTAATGCGTATTAGCCGCTATTTTGATATGTTATGTAGTTCATTTACAGTAATGGGTGACGGAATGGATGTAGAACAATATTTGAAGTTCCGCAATACACTTACACCAGCAAGTGGTTTTCAAAGTGCACAATACCGTAAAATTGAGTTTGCATCTACCGATCTTATTAATTTAATTGATGCTCGTTATAGAGATACGATTGATAGAAATTCATCATTTAAAAATGCTTACGATCATTTGTATTGGCAAGCAGCAGGGAAAAACTATACCACAGGTCAAAAAACCACCTTATTAACGTTGTTTGAAAAGAAGTATATGGGTGATTTTATCGATTTTATGGAAGATTATAACGATTGTAACCTTTCAAAAAAATTCAAACAATTACCAGATGATGTTCAAAATGATGAAGCGTTAATCAAAGCAATGCGTCATTACGATTATACTGTAAATGTAAAGTGGGTAATGGCTCATTACAATGCCGCAGGAAAATACCTTGGAGGTGAAGAAGGTGATATAGAAGCTACTGGTGGTAGTAACTGGCGTAAATACTTGCATCCTAAATATCAGAGAAGAATTTTCTTCCCATATCTATGGAGTGAAGAAGAATTAAAAAACTGGGGAACTTTTTAACCAGTATAACAATAAAATAAAAGCTGTTTAATGTTCCGTTAAACAGCTTTTTTGATTTTTGGAATAGTAATTGTTTATCAATTTTCATAAGTTTGAATATTATGAGAAAAAGAATATTATTTTTTACGTTTTTAGTCGTTGTGCAAAGTTTCTTTGCGCAAGAAAACCCTGTAGCATATAAGAGCGGTGAGTGGTTACGATTTGATATGAGTTATAGCGGATTTTTAAAAGCAGGAACGGCTGTTTTACAATTAAAGGAGAAGAACTTAAATAATAAAAAAGTGCTTCATGCTGTAGGAACTGGAAAAACAACAGGAGTTATTAGCTGGTTTTTTAAGGTTGAAGACAGGTATGAGAGTTATTTTGGAATTGATAAAGTTCAACCGTATTTATTCAAAAGAAAAATTGATGAAGGTGGGCATAAAAAGAATCGTCATATAACTTTTAACCATCAAAAAAATACGGCATACGTTCAAGATTTTTTGAAACAAAAAGATACATTGATTTCAGTAAAATCCCCTCAAGATATGATTTCTACCTTTTATTTCTTAAGAAGTCAAGATACAGAAAACATGAAAAAAGGTGAAGAAATTGAACTCGATATGTTTTTTGATAATAAAAGTTATCCGTTCAAATTACGTTTTTTAGGCAACGAAACGGTTAAAACAAAGTTTGGTAAAGTAAAAACCCAAAAGTTTAGACCTTTAGTTCAAGCAGGTAGAGTTTTCAAGGAAAAAGAAAGTGTAACTATTTGGATTTCAGCAGATGATAATAAAATACCTATCAAGATGAGAGCTTCTTTAGCTGTTGGTTCATTGCGTGCAGATTTAGATGCATATAGAGGTTTAGCAAACCCTTTTGAAATTGTTGTAGATTAAAAAAGTAATATATGCTGTTTATGAATTGTTAAAGTGTAAGAAAAAATACTATTTATTTGTACTTTTGCGCATAAACTCAAATCTAAAGCAGCTTTTTTTGAAAAAAATAATCCTTCCATTTATTATCGCTTTTCTTTTGTTTTCTTGTAAAGAAGAAAAAAAAGATGTTATACCAGAACCTGTTGAAATAAAAGAACCAGAGCCAGTTATAGCTTACGGTTTTAATTTAGATAATTTTACTGTTATTAACGATACGATTAAGGAAGGCGAAAGTTTTGGGGTGATTATGGATCGACATCGTGTGATGTATCCTAAAATAAATGAAATCGCTACAAAAATTAAAGATACTTTTGATGTAAGAAGAGTTCGATCAGGAAGAGCATACACAATTTTAGCATCCAAAGACACCTTAGAACAAGCAAAAGTTTTTATTTATAAACATAATAAAGTAGAAGCTACAATTATTGATTTTAAAGATTCTATAATTTCAGCATATAAATATAGAAAACCAATTAAAACGGTTGAAAAAGAAATAGCAGGTGAAATCTATTCAAACCTTTCGATTACGATGGATAGTTTACAACTAAAACCAACACTTACGAATACCGTGGCAGATATTTACGCATGGACATTAGATTTTTATCGATTACAGAAGGGAGACAAGTTTAAATTAATCTATGAGGAAAAATTTATAAACGATACCGTTTTTGTAGGTTATGGAGAGGTAAAAGCAGCTGTTTTTAGCCATGGAGGTGAAGATTTATATGCGTATAAATTTGTTGCAGACTCAATTAAGAAAATCCCTGAATATTACGATCAAGATGGAAATATGTTGCGTCGGGCTTTTTTAAAATCTCCAATTAAATTTCAATACCGAATTTCTTCACGTTATAATTTAAGAAGAAGAATTAAGTTATACGGTAATAAAGTAAGAGCTCATAAAGGAACTGATTTTGCAGCTAGATATGGAACAGAAATTATGACTACTGCTAGCGGAACAGTTGTAGAATCTGCTAGAAGAGGGGGGAATGGAAACTATGTTAAAATAAAACATAATAGTACCTATACAACGCAATATTTGCACATGAAAAGACGTAATGTACGCGTTGGAGATTACGTAAAACAAGGAGATGTAATAGGTTGGGTAGGTATGACAGGAAATACGAGTGGTCCGCATGTGTGCTATCGTTTCTGGAAAAATGGTAGACAAGTAGACCCGTTTAGAGAAAAGCTCCCTTCAGCTGAACCTTTAGCCGCAGAGATAAAACCTACTTATTTTGAGTTTATAAAACCACTGAAGACACAATTAGACAGTATACAATTTCCTCAACCAGAACCTCTTTCATTTAAAGAAAAAGAAATATTAGCTACGAATTAACTATGCCTTTACTTAACATAAAGCCAAATGAAACTGTTGCTTGGGATAAATTAACAAAACATTTTCAACAAGCAAAAGAGTATGAGTTGAAAGAATTGTTTCTTAAAAATAAGAACAGAAAAGAAGAGTTTTCTATTTCTATAGATGAATTCCAATTCGATTTTTCTAAAAATAGAATTACTCAAGAAACGATAGATTTATTGGTTTCATTGGCTGAAGAAGCGGAACTAAAAGATGCTATTGAAAAATACTTTTCAGGAGATAAAATTAACGTTACTGAAAATAGAGCAGTATTACACACAGCTTTAAGAAGTAGTTCTGATACCCCAGTTTTTGTTGAAGGAAAAGATGTAAAACCTAAAATCCAAACGGCTTTACGTAAAATGAAAGCCTTTAGTAATAAGGTTATTTCAGGGAAATGGAAAGGTTTTACAGGAAAACCTATTACAGATATTGTTAATATAGGTGTTGGAGGATCAGATTTGGGACCTCAAATGGTTGTTGAAGCACTTCAGTTTTATAAAAATAAGCTAAACACTCATTTTGTATCTAATATTGATGGAGATCATGTAGCGGAAGTTTTAAAAAGAGTAAACCCTGAAACTACTTTGTTTATTGTTGTTTCAAAAAGTTTTACAACTCAAGAAACAATGAGTAATGCAAATACCATTCGAGATTGGTTTTTAAAATCAGCCACAGTTTTTGATATTTCTAAACATTTTGTTGCAGTTTCATGTAATATGAAAGCTGTTGATAGTTTTGGAATTGATAAGAAAAATGTATTCCCAATGTGGGATTGGGTTGGAGGTAGATTTTCTCTTTGGTCTGCAGTAGGTTTGTCAATTTGCTTATCTGTTGGATTTGATAATTTTAAAGAGTTATTGAAAGGAGCAGAAAAGGTTGATGAACATTTTAGAGCAACTAATTTTGATGAAAATATTCCAGTTTTATTAGCTTTACTAAGTATTTGGTATAACAATTTTTTTGATTCTGAAACAGAATTAGTGCTTCCTTATAGTCAATATTTAGCAAAACTTCCAGAGCATTTACAACAAGCTATAATGGAAAGTAATGGTAAAAATGTTGATAGAAATGGAGATGAAGTCGATTACCAAACCGGAACCATTATTTGGGGAGGAACAGGAGTAAACTCTCAACATGCGTTCATGCAATTACTACACCATGGTACTAAATTAATTCCAGCGGATTTTATTGGTTTTAGAGAACCATTATACGACTTTGAAGACCATCATGAGAAATTGATGGCAAACTATTATGCTCAACAAGACGCACTAGCTTTTGGAAGAACAAAAGAAGAAGCTCATTTAGAATTGAAATTAAATGGTCAAACAAGTCAAATAAACCAACTTTTACCATATAAGGTTTTTAAAGGGAATCATCCAAGTAATTCCATGCTATTCGATAAACTATCTCCCTATACTTTGGGAATGTTATTAGCTATTTACGAACATAAAATTTTTACTCAAGGAGTAATATGGAATATCTTTTCATATGATCAATTTGGAGTAGAACTAGGAAAAGAATTGGCTCAAAAGAACTTAGTTAACGATTAAACCTCTGTTAATCGTATTGATTTTTATTTCTTTAACTTATAATTAGGTTTTGTTAACAACTCTGTTGATATGTAATTAACTGGTAATCAGATTTGTTTTTTAGTTTTATTAACTTAAAGCGTCTTAAATTCTTGTTAAAACTTAACATTAATTTAATATTAGCCATATGTAAAAGCAGGATATTTGCACCTGCATTTAATAACAATTAGATTAAAAAATGAAAACATTTAAAAATGTATTACTTGTAGCTTTGTTTTTTGCAACAGCTACGGTTTTAGGTCAAACAAAACTTACTGGTAAAGTAGTTGACGAAATGGGGGAACCATTACCAGGAGCTAACGTTGTAGTTAAAGGAACTACAAACGGATCAGCTACTGATTTCGACGGAAAATTTATGCTAAACGCTAGCTCAAATACAGGAGCAGTAGTAGTATCGTTTGTTGGTTATACCAATAAAACTGTTTCTTTTTCAGGAGCTTCTGATTTAGGAACAATCGCTTTAGAGCCTTCTAATACTTTAGAAGAGATAGTTGTAACTGCGTCAGGTGTAATTGATTTAGCTGAAGATAGAAAGACTCCAGTAGCAGTGTCTACTATTAAAGCTTCTGAAATTCAAGCTAAATCTGGAGCATGGGACTTACCAGAAGTATTAAAATCTACTCCTTCTGTACAAAATGTTAAAGCAGGAGGTTTTGGAGATGGTCAAATGTTCTTACGTGGATTTGATCAAACTAATACGGCTTTCTTATTAAATGGACAGCCTATTAATGGAATGGAAGACGGTAAAATGTACTGGTCGAATTGGTCAGGAGTTATGGATGTTGCTAACGCAATTCAAGTTCAACGTGGTTTAGGTTCTTCTAAATTAGCTATTTCTTCAGTTGGAGGAACTGTAAACATTGTAACAAAGACTATTGATAATAAAGAAGGTGGTTATGTTAGACAAACAATAGGTAACAATGCATATACTAAAACAACTGCTTATTATTCTACAGGAGTGTCTGAAAAAGGATGGTCTTTCTCAGGAATGTTTGGTCACTGGCAAGGTGATGGTTATGTAGATAATACTCATGGTCAAGGTCAAACGTATTTCTTATCTGTAGGATACCAACCAAATGAGAATAATACATTCAATTTCTTATTAACTGGTGCTCCTCAATGGCACGCTGCTGCTGGAAGAGGAACTATACAAACATTCTTAGATAATGGAATTAGATATAACGACTGGAATACAGATAACGTAAATAGCCCTAATACATTAGGAGGTTCGAAAGTTTACCCTGGAGGACGTAACATATACCACAAACCAGTAGCAAACCTTTCTTGGGACTGGACAATTAATGAAAAATCATCTTTATCAACAGTATTATACGGTTCATTAGGTAGAGGTTCTTTTGCTTCTTTAATTACAGATAGAAATACTGGAGAAGCATTATATGCTAGAGGTTCATATAACAACCATAACTGGTATGGTTTAGTATCTAATTATTCTACAAAATTAGCTGATAACCTTGATTTTAACGTAGGTGCAGATGTAAGAGCATATAACGGTATTCACTTTAGAGGTGTAAATGAGTTTATTGGTGTTTCTTCATTAGATGAGTCTAGTGTTTTCTCTGGTAACTATACAATTACTAACTCTTACGGAGGTATCAATCCTTGGTCTGCAGTATTTAACCCAAATTCAGATCATGATCAAAGATTAGGTTATGATTATGAGGAAGATATTACTTATTATGGATTATTTACACAATTAGAATATTCTAAAAATGCATTTTCTGCTTTCTTCCAAGGAGCTGTTTCAAATCAAGATCACGTAAAAACTGATTATTATAACTTTACTGAGGCAACTGATTCTGAAAAAGTTTCTAATTTTGGATATAATTTAAAAGTAGGAGCAGCATACGAAATAAATGAAAATCATAAGATTTTTACCAACGCAGGTTATTATTCTCGTCAACCATTCCATGATGATCTTTTTGATAATATCAGAAACTCTAATGATTTAATTATTCCAGCAGTAGATAATCAAGAGATTACAGGATTAGAATTAGGTTACCAGTTTGGTAGTGAGTATGTTTCAGCTAATTTAAATGGTTACTATACTAAATGGGCAAATAGAACTTTATTATCTAACAATGGAGAAGTTTTTGATACTCCTGCTTATGAGTCTTACCAAACACAAGGTGTAACACAGATACACTCTGGAGTTGAGTTAGAAATAATGACTAATCCTTTACCAGGTTTAAAGCTAGATGGTTATGTGTCTATTGGAAATTGGGAATTTGACGGTAATGGAAACCAAAGAACTTTTAACTCAGATGGAAATCAAATAGGAACAGAGCAAGAGGTAGTATTAGATGGATTTAAAGTTGGTGGAGCAGCTCAAACAACTGCAGGTGTTATGGCTAGCTATAAAGTTTTACCTACTTTATCTATAGATGGTAACTGGAATTTCTATAAAAATCTTTATTCAACAGGTTCTCTAACACAAGCAACATTTAAATTACCAACTTATAATTTAACTGATTTAGGTTTGTCTTTTAGTCCTAAATTAAAAGAAGGTACTTATTTAAAAGGTATTAGCTTTAGAGTTAATGTAGATAACGTATTTGATGAGTTATATTTAGAGTCTGTAAATGGAAATACTCAAGCTTCTAGCAACCCATCAGAAAACTGGAAAGGTGTAAATACAAGCAATAATGGACGTTTTGGTTATGGTAGAACATGGAACGCATCTGTTAAATTAAGCTTCTAATATCTATAACAGATTAAAATAAATTCAAAAACCACCTCGTACGAGGTGGTTTTTTTATGCAGAAAAATCAGTACTTTTACAGATATAAAATTTAAAAATCATGATGAAAACTTTACACTCTTATTGGGCATACGTTGTATTAGCAGTTTTAATATTTACGGTGGTAAATGCTATTATAGGATTAGTACAAAAAAAAGAATTTACCCACAAAGAGTTCCGTTTAGGGTTATTTACATTAATAACAGCTCATATTCAATTATTAATTGGTTTAGGATGGTATTTTATGTCTCCTTGGTATAAAGCTTTAAAAGCTAATGGAGGAGAAGTAATGAAAGAATCAGCAGCAAGATTACTAGCTGTAGAGCACCCATTAATGATGATAATTGCTATTGTATTAATAACAATTGGATGGTCTAAACACAAAAAACAAGTAAAAAGCGAAGCTAAGTTTAAAACCTTTGCCATCTTTTACGGATTGGCTTTATTACTAATTCTCTCAAGAATTCCTTGGAGCAACTGGTTTTAAGATAAAATTATAGTCCCGCTTTCGCGGGATTTTTTATTTTTACGCACTAGTAAAGTTTTAAAAATGAAATCGGTATGTTTTTGTAGCGGTTTTAATTAGTAAAAAACTAAACTAGTAAACAACAAAACAACTAAATAGAATGAAGATTTTAAGTTATATTCTCTCATCAATCTTTGCATTGGTGTTTTTTTCGCTATTGTTAATTTTTCATCCAATACAATGGATTGGGTTGAAGCTTTTTGGTCAAGAAGGGCATCAAAATGTAGTAAATTTCATGAATTGGTTTCTTGTTAAATCGTTATTGATTTTAGGAATACGAGTTCAATTTGAAAACAAACACAACTTACCAGAAAATACCACCTTGATTTTTGTAGCCAATCATCAAAGTACATTTGATATTCCGCCAATTATTTGGTATCTTAGAAGACACTACCCAAAATTTGTATCAAAAAAAGAACTAGGAAAAGGAATTCCTAGCATTTCCTTCAATTTAAAATACGGAGGAGCTGCTTTAATTGATAGAAAAGACCCTAAACAAGCCTTATCTGAATTAGGAAAGTTTGCTAAGAGAATTAATAAAAATAATTGGTCTGCAGCTATTTTTCCAGAAGGAACCCGAAGCAGAACAGGAAAACCAAAGGCATTCTCTGTAAACGGACTTAAAATGATCGCTAAATACAATCCAGAAGCCTATGTTGTTCCGCTATCAATCAATAATTCGTGGAAAGTATTTAAATACGGAAAATTTCCATTAGGAATAGGAAGTCCTATAAAGATCCAAACTCACGAACCTATAAAAGTAAACAGTTTACCGTTTGATGAGTTAATAGCAAAAACTGAAGCAGCAGTAAAGTCTGGGATATACTAGATATACTTAAACGAAAACAAACAACAATAAATATAAACCCTTAAATTATGTCGATACAAAACATTAGAAAGGAAGTAATGCAAACGCTGGAAAAAAACATTGACAGTTTTGTAGACAAATTCTTGATGCCAATCGAAAAGATTTGGCAGCCAACCGATTTTCTCCCCAATTCACAAAAAGATTCTTTTATTGATGAAGTAAAAGAAATTCAAGAACTATCAAAAGAACTTGATGATGATTTTTGGGTGGTTTTAGTAGGAGATACTATTACTGAAGAAGCTTTGCCAACGTATGAGTCGTGGTTATTAGACCTTGATGGAGTAACACAACAACCAGATAATGGTTGGGCAAAATGGATTCGTGCTTGGACAGCGGAAGAAAACCGTCACGGAGATGTGTTAAACAAATATTTATATCTTTCAGGAAGAGTGAATATGCGAGAAGTAGAAGTATCTACACAGCATTTAATAGCAGACGGATTTGATATTGGTACAGCTACCGATCCGTATAAAAACTTCGTGTACACAAGTTTTCAAGAGTTAGCAACGTACATTTCACACAATAACGTAGCTAAAATTGCCAAAAAGCAAGGACACAAAGCCTTGGCAAAAATGTCTAAAATCATTGCAGGAGATGAAATGCGTCATCACCTAGCGTATACAGAGTTTGTAAAGGAAATCTTCAAGATTGACCCAAGTGAAATGATGTTGGCATTTCAACACATGATGAAACACAAAATTGTAATGCCTGCAATGCATTTAAGAGAGTCTTTTGGAGAAAAAGGAAGCTTATTTGATGACTTTTCAACAGTAGCGCAAAGAATAGGTGTATACACTGGCTTTGACTATGTTGACATTCTTAAAAAGTTGAATGAAACTTGGGAAATTGATAAAATCACCAATTTAACTCCAGAAGCAGAAAAAGCACGTGATTTCTTAATGAAATTACCAGACAGAATGTACCGAATCACAGAACGTATCGTAGTACCTGATACAAAGTTCAATTTTAAATGGATGATTCCTGCATAAATTGATTAAGTAGCGTCATTACGAACGGTAGTGAAGTAATCTTCTGGTTTATAGTTATTCTACAAACAGATTACTTCGTCATAAATTCCTCGTAATGACGTTATTTTTTAATAACAAAGGCATCTCTGTCATCCAAAAAGCGAAATCGATTACGAATTTTCGTTTGTGCTTCTTCATTTAATTCTACTATCAATACTTCTTCAGTTCCTTGGTTGTTTTTAGCAAAACAGTTTCCTAAGGTATCATAGCAAACGGTATTACCAGTATATTCATAATCTTTAGCGTCTACTCCTACTCTATTCACACCAATGGTATAGCTCATGTTTTCGATAGCACGCGCTTTTAATAAGCTGTCCCAAGCTTCAATACGAGGTTTAGGCCAACTTGCCACATACAGTAATAAATCATAATTATCGGTGTTTCTAGCCCATACAGGAAAACGTAAATCATAACATATTAACGGGCAAATTTTCCATCCTTTGTAGTCAACGATGATTCTTTCAGTTCCTGCAGAAAATACTTCATGTTCGCCTGCTAGCGTAAACGTATGTTTTTTGTTATACGAATCTATTTTTCCTGAAGGATGCACAAATAATAAACGATTGTAAAAATTATTATTTTCACTAATAATTATACTTCCAGTAATAGCAATGCTCTTTTCTTGTGCTAAATTTTGCAACCATTGTACTGTTTCTCCTTCCATAGTTTCAGCAACTGCTGAAGCATTCATGGTAAAACCTGTAGTAAACATCTCAGGTAAAACGATTAAATCAATCTCGTCTGATAAACCATTGATTTTTTTTTCAAATCGTTTTCTGTTTTCTGTTGGATTTTCCCAAACCAAATCCGATTGAATCAAAGCTACTTTTAAAATATTCGTTGTATTCATGAATATGCACCGTTTGTATTATCAAAAATAGGATAAAAATTGTACTTTCGATTTGGGTAAAAGAAAACAACCGATTTTCCTTTCGCCTAACGCCTAATACCTTTTTACTCTAAAAAATATGCAGTCTTTTATTTCAGAAACGTTAGATACTATTTTACAAAACACCAAATCGTTTGAAAATGTTGTGTTTATATTGCCTTCACAAAGGGCAGGAGTTTTTGTAAAAGAAACGTTTAAAAAGAAAATTTCAGCAGGTTTTTTACCAGAGATTATCAATGTTGGTGATTTTGTTGAAGAAGTTTCTGAAATGAAAAAGATTGATGCTGTTCAGCTACTTTTCCATTTTTATACAATCTATAAAGAACAAGAAGAAAATCCAGATTCTTTTGATGTGTTTTCATCGTGGGCATTTACAGTGTTGCAAGATTTTAATGAGATCGATCAGCATTTGATTAACACACGAGAGATATTTGTGTATTTACGAGATATTCATCGCTTACGAAAATGGTCAGTAAAGGGAGAGTTTCAAGAAACTGAACTGGTGAAAGATCATTTTGCTTTCATGGAAAAGTTGAATAAATATTACGATGCTTTTTATGAGTTTTTGATTAAAAATAATATCGGATATCAAGGAGTTTTATACAGAGAATCAACTAAAAAAGTAGCGGATTTCATCCATAGAAATCAACAGAAAAAATACTTTTTTATTGGGTTTAATGCGTTAAATGCTGCGGAAGAATTACTGTTTGAACAATTGTTGTTAAATGGAAATGCTGAAGCTTATTGGGATATTGACAAAACGTTTTACGAAAGTCAACATCAAGCAGGAAGCTTTTTAAGAAAGTATAAAACTCGATGGAAATTCTATCAACAGAACCCAATTCAAACGATTAAAGAATATTTTTCTGAAAAGAAACATATTGAGGTAATTGGAGCGTCTAAAAACATTACGCAGATAAAATACGCAGGCGAAATTTTAGCAAAACTTCCTAATTACAACAATACAGCATTGGTTTTGGCAGATGAAACTTTGTTGCCAATTACCTTAAATTCATTACCCGCAACTGTAAATGCAGTTAACATTACAATGGGGTACCCCTTAAAAGATGTTCCTACGACAAGTTTAGTATTTGCTATTTTCCATCTATTTATCAATCAAGAAAAGTTAGAAAAGAAGAAAGAAAATCTTTTTTATCATAAAGATGTAATTCGATTAGTAAAAGATACCACCATTTATCGATTATTACAGATAGATGAGCAAACCAATATAGCAGATACACTTTCAGAAGCGATTGCTAATGAAAATAACACGTTTGTTAGTCAAAAAGAGATTGTAACATTTTTGTCTGTTGCAAGTGAAGAAGTAAAGAAAACTATAACGACAATTTTTAATCCGTTAGTATCAATTAGTGAGTTTTTAAACAGAATTATAGAGTTAATCAACTTGTTGAAGGAAAATACTAACGAGTTAGAAAAGGAATATTTATTCCGTTTTTACACAGCATTTACTCAGTTGCAAAACTTACATAATGAATTTGGATATGTACAAGATTTAAAAACTTTGCATCAATTTTTTAGACAACTAATACAATCTGAAAGTTTATCATTTCAAGGAGAACCCTTACAAGGCCTGCAGTTAATGGGAGTATTAGAAACACGTGTATTAGATTTTGAAAATGTTATTATAACTTCTGTGAATGAAGGAGTTTTACCTGCAAATCAGCAACAAAACACGTTTATTCCTTTTGATGTAAAGATTGAATTTGGGTTGCCAACCTACAGAGAAAAAGATGCGCTATTCTCCTACCATTTTTTCCGATTGTTACAACGTGCTAAAAACATTTACATTTTGTACAATACAGAGCATGATGTATTTGGAAGCGGAGAAAAAAGTCGTTTTGTAACGCAGTTAGAAATGATGCGAGACGATATTACCGAAAAAATAGTGAGTCCTAAAGTACTAACATCGCCTGTTCAATTGAAAGAAATTCAGAAGGATGAAAAAGTTCTTGAACGCTTACAAGAATTAGCTCAAAAAGGGATTTCTCCATCAGCATTAACCAATTATTTGTACAATCCGATTGCCTTTTACAAACAGAAAATTTTAAAAATTAATCAACTAGACGACGTTGAAGAAACAGTTGCTGCAAATACGATGGGAACTGTTGTGCATGATACCTTAGAAGAATTATATAAACCCTTTGAAGGAAAATATTTGCAATTAGGAGATGTTGAAAATATGCAGAAGAAAACCAAAGAACTCGTAACTTTTTATTTTTCAAAACATTTTAAAAACGGAGATTTAACTACAGGAAAGAATCGATTAATTTTTGAAGTTGCAAATCGTTTTGTAGAGAATTTTTTACTAAAGGAAAAACAATTGCTGAAAGATGAGAATAACCAACTAAAAATAATTGCTACTGAGCAGGAATTGTCTTCAGAAATAAAGGTTGAAGGAATTGATTTTCCAATAAAAATAAAAGGAATTGTTGATCGAATTGATGAACTCAACGGTGTTACTAGAATTATTGATTATAAAACAGGAATGGTTGATAGTACGAACTTAAAAGTACTCGACTTTGAAGTGATACGCGATTTAAAATACCACAAAGCCATTCAGGTAATGTTATATGCGTTTTTATATACTCAACACACACAATTTAATTTTGAGAAACGATTGGCAGCAGGAATTATCTCCTTCAAAAACTTAAAAAGTGGCTTTTTACAGATGAATTTCTCATCCAACTATCGAACTCCAGATAATGCTATTACAGAAGAAAAATTAGGAGAATTCATGGCTGAAATAAAAAGCATTTTAACAGAATTGTACAATCCGGCAACTAGTTTTGTTGAGTCTGCCGATTTACCGTATTAAATAGCGGAGCATATCGGAGTCGAACACTAAACCTTCCCGACTTATCGGGACGCTCTAGCCAACTGAGCTAATGCCCCAATAAAGATTGTTATGCATTTACATTATTAGAAATGACTTAATATCAAATATAACATTTTTAAGGATGCGCATTCACCCAAACCTCGCCATCTTCAAAAAATTCTTTTTTCCAAATAGGTACTGTTTCTTTTAAGGTATCTATAGCATATTGGCAAGCTTCAAAAGCAGCTTTTCTATGCGGAGAAGAAATCGTAATAATTACAGGGATATCACCAATAGTTAACAAACCTTCTGCATGATGAATGGCAATCTTTTTTACTCCAAATTTTTCCAAAGCAGCATCCGCAATTTTTTGCATTTCCTTAATTGCCATAGGCTTGTAGGTAGAAAAATCTAGTTGAGTTACTTTTTTGTTTTGTGTAGCATTTCTTACAGTACCTACAAAAACAGCGATTCCACCACAAGAAGGATCAGTTACAAAATCGTAACATTCTTGTAAATTAAGTTTTTCAGAAGAAATTTTTATAGAAGTCGTGCTCATATAGGTATGTAAGTTTAACAAAGATAAAAGATTGAAAGCTTAAAAAGAATAGAAACCAATCAGATTTAAATAATTATTTTTGTTAGCTGAAACAGAACACAACTTAAGATGAAAACATTGAACGATTTCAATTTCGAAAATAAAAAAGCATTAATCCGTGTAGATTTTAATGTGCCTTTAAACGATAGTTTTGAAGTAACAGACGATACAAGAATTCAAGCAGCAAAACCAACGATTATAAAAATATTAGAAGATGGAGGTAGCTGTGTGTTAATGTCGCATTTAGGGCGTCCGAAAGGTAAAGAAGATCAGTTTTCGTTACGTCATATTGTTAGCAAAGTAACAGAAGTGTTAGGTGTACAAGTGAAATTTGTTGATGATTGTATAGGCTCAGCAGTTGAAGAGGCAGTAGCAAATTTAAAAAGCGGAGAAGTTTTATTACTAGAAAACTTACGTTTTTATCCAGAAGAAAAAGAAGGAGATGTTGCCTTTGCCGAACAATTATCTAAATGTGGAGATGTATATGTAAATGACGCTTTTGGTACTGCGCATAGAGCACATGCTTCTACTGCAATTATTGCACAATTTTTTCCAGAAAATAAATGCTTCGGAAACTTATTAGCAACGGAGATTGAAAGCATCGATAAGGTATTAAACAATTCAGAAAAACCAGTAACGGCTATTTTAGGAGGCGCAAAAGTGTCGTCTAAAATTGGTGTGATTGAAAATATTATTGAGAAAGTAGATCACATTATTGTTGGTGGAGGTATGACGTTTACGTTTATCAAAGCTTTAGGAGGTAAGATAGGAAACTCATTAGTTGAAGAGGATAAATTAGAGTTGGCATTAGAAATTTTAGCGAAAGCAAAAGAAAACAATACAGAAATTCATTTACCAGTAGATGCAGTTATTGCAGATGCTTTTTCAAACGATGCGAATACGCAAGTAGTAGATACAAACGAAATTCCTGATGAATGGATGGGGTTAGATTGCGGACCTAAAACCGTTGAAAAATTTGCTAAAGTTATCGCAAAGTCTAAAACAATTTTATGGAATGGTCCTTTAGGAGTTTTTGAAATGGAAAAGTTTGCACAAGGAACCATTGGTTTAGGAAATGCAATTGAAGAAGCAACTAAAAATGGAGCGTTCACACTTGTAGGTGGTGGAGATTCGGTTGCTGCGGTAAAACAATTCGGATTTGCTGATAAAGTGAGTTATGTATCTACAGGTGGAGGAGCAATGTTAGAAATGCTAGAAGGACAAACCTTACCTGGTATTGAAGCAATTTTAAAATAATTCGTCATTTCGAGTGGTAGCGAGAAATCTCATAAAGGAGTAACTTTTTAAATTAAAGATTTCTCAATTGTACCTCTTTCGAAATGATCATTGGTTTACAGTAAATCTTTAATAATTACAGAATAAATGAAATACACAACACTACCCAATACCGATGTAAAAGTTTCTAAAATTTGTTTAGGAACAATGACATGGGGTCGACAGAATACGGAAGCAGAAGGTCATGAACAAATGGATTACGCCTTAGAGAAAGGGGTAAACTTTTTTGATACGGCGGAACTATATTCTGTACCAGCAACACCAGAAACATACGGAGCTACGGAAAAAATTATTGGTTCTTGGTTTAAGAAAACAGGAAACAGAGAAAAAGTAGTGTTGACGTCTAAAATCGCTGGAGGTGGAGATTATACGGCACACATCAGAACAGGTGGTTTCAATAGAAAAAATATATCTGAAGCGATTGAAGGTAGTTTAAAACGTTTACAAACCGATTATATTGATTTGTATCAGTTACATTGGCCAGATCGTGGAGTGAACTGTTTTGGAGTGCGTGATTATCCGTATAAAACTTCTACTAAAGAAGCTGAAAAGCATTTAGAGATTTTAGAAACCTTGAACGATTTTGTAAAACAAGGAAAGATAAAGCATGTAGGTTTGTCTAACGAAACACCTTGGGGAACGATGAAATATCTGCAAACAGCAGAACAACACGGTTTGCCAAGAATGGTTACGATTCAAAACTCATACTCGTTAATTCATAGAGGATATGAAGTGGGAATGTCTGAGGTTTCTATGAGAGAAAATATTGGCTTACTAGCCTATTCTCCATTAGCACAAGGAGTGTTAACAGGAAAATATATTGATGGAAAAACTCCAGAAGGAGCAAGAGGAACTTTATTTCCAAGGTTTATCGCTAGATATAAAAATGAAGGTTCAGAAAAAGCAGTTTTAGCGTATCAAAAAATAGCAACTAAACACGGATTGACATTAACAGAGCTGTCTTTAGCATACATCAATCAGTTACCATTTGTAACCAGTAATATTATTGGAGCTACGAAAATGAGTCAGTTAAAAGAAAATATCAATTCTATCAATATTGAATTGTCAGAAGATATTTTAGCAGAGATTGAAGCGGTGCACAAAGTAATCCCGAACCCAGCACCGTAATGTAAATAGAAATAAGACAAAAAAAACCGAAGTAATCTTACTTCGGTTTTTTTATTTTTTGTTTAAAACTATTCTTCAACTATTTTAAAAGAAGTAGCTTTAAATCTTCCGTCTTCTACTTTTCCAGTAACTTCAGCTTTTCTAACTACATTACAAAAACCAGTATTTTCATTATGAGAGTCTCCATAATCGTCTATGTGAGCACCATCAACAAAATAGGCTTGCCCATCAACTTTAACTGCTAAATCGCATCCGTTTTGGGTTTTCAATCCAAATTTACATTGTCCGCATGAAGCTTCTACTATTTGTGTTTTTTCTTTTGGAGTACTACAAGCCAAGATTCCGAAGAAAAAAAGAAATACTAGTTTTTTCATATTATTGAGAGTTTTAAGTTACTAGTTTGGGTAGGATTATTAATATCCTATTTTACCTCGAACCCTTTGTAGCACATCTTTAGCTATTATACGAGCTTTTTCTGCACCTACAGCTAAAGCTTCATCAATTTCATGACGGTTTTCCATGTAGTGGTTATATTTTGTGCGTACATCAGCAAATTTATCAATAATTAGTTCATAAAGAGCCTGTTTAGCGTGTCCGTACCCATAACCTCCATTTTCATAATTAGCACGCATTTCAGCAATTTGCTCTTCTGAAGCTAATAATTTATATATAGCAAAAACATTGTCAGTATTTGGGTCTTTTGGGTCTTCTAAAGCTTTACTGTCCGTTTGAATAGTCATAATTTGCTTACGTAACTTTTTGTCTGGTAAGAAAATATTAATGAAATTATTTCGAGATTTACTCATCTTTTCACCATCAGTCCCAGGAACTAATTTGGTGTCTTCATTTATTTTTGCTTGAGGCGGAACCAATGTTTCACCCACAATATTGTTAAATCTGTTGGCAACATCGCGTGTCATTTCTAGGTGCTGTAACTGGTCTTTCCCTACAGGAACAACTTCAGCATCATACAATAAAATATCAGCAGCCATTAACATAGGATACGTAAATAAACCAGCATTCACATCTGCTAAGCGATCTGCTTTGTCTTTAAAACCATGTGCTAAAGTTAAACGTTGAAACGGAAAGAAACAGCTTAAATACCAAGTTAACTCAGTAGTTTCAGGGATATCACTTTGGCGATAAAAAACGGTTTTGTTAATGTCAATACCACAAGCAAGCCAAGTAGCCGCTACACTATAGGTGTTTTCGCGCAATTCGTTACCATCTTTAATCTGAGTTAAAGAATGCATATCTGCAATGAAAATAAACGATTCGTTTTGTGAATCATTAGCCATTTCAATAGCAGGTAAAATTGCTCCTAATAAATTTCCTAAATGTGGGGTTCCTGTACTTTGTACACCTGTTAAAATTCTTGACATAAATCTGTTTTGAAAATTTTTTACTTAAGTAAGCAAAAATAAGCTTAAAATTCATCAAACAAAAGAAATTACTACATTCGCATTTCTTATTTAATCTTCTTTTTTAAGTTGATAAGAAAAAAGAGTTATCCATTTTTAATTTTAGAGGCTTGAAGTATATTTTTTTCCCTATTCGATTTATTTGGCGTGTTTGGTTTTACTTGTTAATGGTCGCTTCAATTTTGTTAATGGCTCCTTTTATGTTGATTTTAACATCAGATGAAAAGTACTATCCAGTTTTTTGGAAAGTTGTTAGAGCTTGGGCTTTCTTTTTAATTTACGGAATGGGTTTCCGATTAAAAATTGAAAAAGAGCAAGAGATTGATAGAAATAAAAGTTATATGTTTTGTGCAAATCATGCTTCTTTTTTAGATCCTTGGGTGTTAATAGCCATGAGTAAAAATCCAATTGTTTTTGTAGGAAAAAAAGAGTTGGTAAAGTTTCCTGTTTTTGGGTTCTTTTACAAGAAAGTGGTTATTATGGTTGATAGAAGTGATGCAGAAAGTAGAAGAAAAGTATATGAGCAAGCACATAGCAGATTGAAAAACGGAACAAGCGTAGCTATTTTTCCTGAAGGATTGGTTCCTGATGAAAATGTAGTTTTAGCACCGTTTAAAAATGGAGCGTTTAGTTTAGCAATTGAACACCATATACCAATAGTTCCTCAAGTATACTATGATGGAAAACGTTTGTTTTCTTGGGATTTTTTTAAAGGATCTCCTGGAACATTTAGAGTAAAACAATGCAGTTTTATTGAAACAGAAAACTTAGTTCAAGAAGATAAGAAAAAACTTAAAGAGCAAACTTACAGTATTATATACAATGAATTGGTTAATGATGAGTTGTATATGAAAGATACAAACCGATTAAATAATGAGTGAGAAATTAAATCATCGTTATAGTGATAAAGAGGAAAGACTTAATGTGCTTTCTCATGGTTTAGGATTGCTTTTAAGTATTATTGCTTTTCCTTTATTACTGCAAAAATCATTTGAATATAATGCTTTTTGGAAGGGTATTAGTTTGGTGATTTATGGAATCAGCATGATTGTTTTATACGCAGCATCTACTTTTTATCATGCTGCTAAAGAGCCCAAGCTTAGACGAAAACTCAATATTTTTGATCATGCTGCTATATACGTGCTTATAGCAGGAACATATACTCCTTTTTGCTTGCTGGTTTTATCACCGAATTTAGGTTGGTATTTATTTATTGTTGTTTGGAGTTTTGCGTTAACAGGCGTCGTTTTAAAGTTGTTTTTTACAGGAAGGTTTGACAAATTATCAACAGCATTATACTTATTAATGGGTTGGCAAATAGTCTTTTTAATTAAACCGTTAATTGATAGTTTTTCTAGCGAAGGATTATTCTATCTTTTTTTGGGAGGTGTTTTTTATACTGTTGGTGCTGTTTTTTATTCGATTAAAAAACTAAAATACAATCATGCAACGTTTCATGTCTTCGTATTATTAGGGAGTTTAAGCCACTTTATAGCTGTTTATTTCTGTATCTAAGAAGACCAATTAATAAAAGGATGTTTACTTAAGTTTGAGTTGTAATATTTTGCGATACCTGTAACTTCTTCTCCTAACCATTCTGGTTTTGTGAAATTTTCATTTTCATTTTTTAGTTCAACTTCGGCAATTAGTAAACCGTTGTTTTCTCCTAAAAACTCATCTACTTCAAAAGTATGATTATCAATTTTTACTAAGTATCGGTATTTTTCTATAATCCCTTTTTCACAAAGATTAAAAAGACTTTTAGCTTCATTTTTATCAATTTCTTTTTCCCATTCAAAACGGGTTGTTCCGCTAGTATTTGAAGCTCCTTTTATAGTCAAAAAACCTTTGTCGTCTTTTATTCGAACTCGAACTACTCGTTCTTTGTCTGAATTTAAAAACCCTTGTTTTATATAATTTTTTTGAAATGAACTTTCTTTAAAAGCTTCTGATTTTACTAAGAATTTTCTTTCTATTTCTACAGCCATACCAAAATGCGTCAAATTTGTACGAAAGTACCATTTTTATAGCCAATATTAAATATCTTTGATTGATGATTTTAACTGATAAATTCGATTAAATGGCGGTTGTTGCTACCAAAGCTATTGTTTTAAGTTCACTAAAGTACAGTGATACAAGTTTAATTGTAAAGTGTTTTACGTTACAAGAAGGTGTGAAGTCGTATATGTTAAAAGGGATTTTAAAAGCTAAAAAAGGAAAATTAAAGGCAGCTCACTTTCAACCGTTAACACAATTACAAATCACAGCAAATCATAGTAATAAAAGTTCTTTACACTCTATTAAAGAAGTGCAGGTAATTCATCCGTATGAAACAATACATACTTCAATAGTAAAGCAATCTATCATATTGTTTTTGTCTGAAATATTATCAAAAATCATTCAAGAAGAAGAAGAAAATATTCCATTGTATCAGTACTTAGAAACCTCTTTAGTTTGGATAGATACTCACGATGAGGTGGCTAATTTTCACTTGTTGTTTTTATTAAATTTATCAAAGTATTTAGGGTTTTATCCTGATACTTCCGAATCTGATAAAAAAGCCTTTAGTTTGTTAGAAGGAAGTTTTACTGATTTGGTATATGAAAAAGGGAATTTAACAGGTAAAGAAATTAATCTTTTTAAAAGCTTGTTAGGCATAAATTTTGATGCAATAAATTCAATTTCCTATTCTAAAAATGATAGGCAAATTATTCTTCGAATTATCATAAAATATTATGAATTACATTTAGAAGGATTTCGGAAACCCAAGTCGTTAGACGTGTTAGAAACTGTTTTTAGTTAATTTATGAAACAAATAATTACTGTATTTTTTTTACTAATTGTAACCACAATTTTTTCACAAAACCTTACTGTTATTGATGCTGAAACAGGAAAACCTGTTGAATCTGTTACTGTATTTAATAAAAATAATACAACGTATGCTGTAAGCGATGAGTTAGGAAAAGTTGATATTTCAGCTTTTTCAAAAAATGAAGTGCTAATTTTTTCGCATGTTTCGTATGCAGAATATCAAGAGAAAAAATCAGCTTTAAAGGTAAATAATTATCATGTGTATTTGTCAAAAAACTCAGAGCAGTTAGATGAGGTGGTCGTTTCGGTATTTAAGAACAGAGAAAAAACAAATCGTATAGCAGAACAAATTGCGGTAGTTTCATCAAAAGAGATAGAAAAATTATCACCACAAACATCAGCAGATTTATTATCGAGTGTACCTGGAATAAAAATTCAAAAATCACAATTTGGGGGAGGAAGTCCTGTAATGCGAGGAATGGAAAGTAACCGAGTGTTATTAGTGGTTGATGGTGTTCGTATGAATAATGCGATTTATAGAAAAGGACACTTACAAAATTCAATTACAGTAGCTCCCAATTTATTAGATAGAACTGAAATTGTTTTTGGTCCGTCATCAGTAATTTATGGTTCAGATGCTTTAGGTGGAGTAATTCACTACTATACAAAAACACCAAAAATATCAGAAAAAGGTAGCGAAGTAAAAGGAAGTGCCTTTTTACGATACAGTTCAGCAAATAATGAGGTAACCAATGTAGTTTCTACCGAACTTAGATTTAAAAAATGGGCATCATTTACCAGTGTAGCTCACAGTAATTTTGGTGATTTACGAATGGGAAAAAATCGTTCTCATGGTTTTAATGACTGGGGCAAAGTACCTTTCTACTCTAATAATACTGATAGTTATTACAACGATACACCAGTTGCAAATTCTAATTTAAATATTCAGAGAAATACTGGTTACAGTCAAACAGATGTATTGCAGAAGTTTTATGTTCCTTTTTCAAAAGACACCGATTTTAAGTTAAACATTCAATATTCAAACTCTTCAAATATCCCACGTTTTGATAAATTAACAGAGTTAAAAGGAAATGGAGATTTAAAATTTGCTGAGTGGTATTATGGTCCGCAAGAAAGATTATTAGTTTCGCCACAATTACTCATCAATTCAAAGAAAAAATGGATGGATAAAGGAACAATTACCTTAGCATATCAAAACATAAAAGAGAGTCGTGTTCAACGAAAATTTGGAAGTTTAGATAGATCGTATAGAAAGGAAGCAGTAGATGTTTTTAGTTTGAATGGAGATTTTACAGTTCCGTTAGCAGCGCATAGAAATTTAGGGTATGGAGTTGAGCTTGCTTATAATGACGTTGCTTCTAATTCTTACGGAAAAACATTGCGATTAAACGGAAATGAAATTATCGGGTTTGATGGTGATTTTGCAGTTCAATCTCGTTATCCTGATGGTGGAAGTAGTTATTTAAGCTCTGCTTTTTATGTAGATTACCGTCAGGATATCAATGCTAAATCTACTTTAAACACAGGTATTAGAGGTACGCATACAGTATTAAAAGCTAAGTGGATTGATGAAACATTCATAGATATTCCACAAAACGATATTCGATTAGATAATCAATCCATTACAGCAACGATAGGTTATGTATATAAGCCAACAAGAAATTGGCAATTAAACGGAGTTATTTCTTCAGGTTTCCGTTCTCCAAATATTGATGATGTAGGAAAAATTAGAGAGAAAAGCGGTAGGTTAACAGTTCCTAATACCGAGTTAGGACCCGAATACGCATATAACTTCGAAATAGGACTTCAAAAATATGTTAATAATAGAAAGTTTAGAGTAGGAATGAATGCCTATTACACAATATTAGATCGAAATATCACTCGAATTCCGTATGAATTTTTTGGACAAAGTACTGTGTTCTACGATGGAGATGAATACAATACTGCTGATGGAGAAATTTTAACGAATTATAACAGAGGAAGAGCTTACATTACAGGATTTACTGCAAGTTATGAAGGTAAAATCTCTAAAAATTGGAAAACATCGGGATCAATAACGTACACAAAGGGAAATACATTAAAGTCGGAAGAAAAAGGAGTGCCAGATGAACCATTATCATCTATTCCACCATTATTTGGTCGTTTCGATTTAAGTTATGTAAATAAGAAGTTTGAAGGAGGAGCTAACTTAGTTTTTAATGCTAAAAAAGACATTTCTGATTATAACCTAACAGAAGGTATAGATAATCACCAACAAACACCAATTGTGAACCCTGATGCAACAAATGATATTGATATGTATTACGGTACTCCTAGTTGGATGACTGTTGGATTGTACGGAAAATATCAGTTCACTAAAAACATTGCAATACAAGCGCAATTGTCTAATTTATTTGACGAGCATTATAAAGAATTTGCCTCTGGAGTATCTTCTGCAGGACGCAATATTTCAGTATCTTTACAAACGAATTTTTAAGCGCAAACAAATGATTAATTTTTTCAGATTAGTAAGTTTATTAGAAGGATTATCTTACATTTTATTGCTTTTTATAGCAGTTCCAATTAAATACATGCAAGGAAATCCAGAATATGTAAAAATGTTAGGAATGCCTCACGGATTACTATTTGTAGGGTACATCGTATTAGCAATTATGTTGAAATACGAGTTAAACTGGAACAGTAAAACTTTCGGAATTGTTTGTTTGTTGTCTATTTTACCTTTCGGAACCTTTTTCGTAGGGAGATATCTTAAGCAAGAAACAGTATAATATTGATTTAATGTGTTAGTGATTTAATGTAATAATGACATTCTTAAAGTTCATGCTACATTAAATCATTATTACATTAGTAAGTATATCATTAAACAACTACCCTCCGCTTACTGGAGGTATAATGGCTATTACATCATTTTCTCGTATGAGTGTATCATCGCTTGCATAACTCTCATTAATAGCCACAGCATACGAACTCATTTTTTGAAACTCAGGAAATTCATTAGAAAGAAATTCTTTAAAACTAGCAACTGTGCTTTTGTTAGGTAGTTCTAGGGTTAATGAAGAACTATCAGCTAAATCTGCAGCGATACCAAAAAGTAATAGGGTTGTTTTCATAAAGTAAAAGTATTCTTATTTTTATAAAAAAGCTTCAAAATTACTTTTTAACAAAATTTTAACATTTATAGTAAGTGATTGATTATTAGTATTAAAAAAAACTAAATTAGGGATAACCCTGAGAAGAAAATGGTGCCAACTCAGGGTTATCCCTGATAGGCTTTAACATTTGTTAAAAAGTAATTTTATATGTTTGAGAAAGGTAATAATAAAAATTTGATCACTTTTCTTATTACCCACTAGCTAGTAAAAGAAGAAGAATGTTTATAAAATTGCGCACATTTTTCTTTTTGTTTTATAAAACTGATTATGCTCTTTAACTTACAAAAGAGTGTACAGTAAATTATTAATCAAATTAAAAATTTTAAAAATGAAAAAAGTAATGTTAATAGTAGCAATGTTATTTGCTACAAGCAGTTTAGTGAATGCTAATGTTAGTGTTGAAGAAAGAACAGCAAGTGATTGTGTAAAAAGCTCAAGAGATGCAGTAGAGGCTTTAGCAGAAGAGTTTGGATGGGATATTCATAATGGGGGGTCAGAGTCTGAATTTGCTGTAAAAGTATTCAAAACGATTTATTTAGACTGTTATAATAATTTATAATAATACAGATAACAAGGTTGTTTTTACAACCTTGTTTTAAGATTAATACTTATGGTAAAATATATATTTTTTTTAGCAGTATCAGTTGCTTTTGGTCAAAAAGTTAACAAAGCCACCTACGAAATAATATTAAACAAACCTGAAAAAACAACTAAAGTAAAAAACATTAGAGCTCAACTTTTAATAGAAGATGCTAAAAATGTAGAATATGAGATGTTATTTAATTTAGTAGAATCTTATTATTTTGAAAAAGAGGTGTTGAAAAATGATTTTGAAAAAGGAATTAACTTGACAAAAGTACTCGCAGGAAATAATAATAAATACTATACAAGTTACGGAAAAGAACAAAATTGTTTTTATTTAAATGAAACTGAAGGCGACAATCTTTTTGTTTCTTATAAGAAAGTAGTATGGAAATTGTTACAAGAATCTAAGAAAATTGGTGACTTACTATGTTATAAAGCTGAAACATTAAATATTAATAAGAGTAAAAAGTTTAGACCAACAGTTGCATGGTATGCACCAGAAATACCTTATAGTTTCGGGCCTAATAAATATCACGGGTTACCTGGGTTGATTGTACAGCTTAATAATAATACATTAACTTATAATTTAAAAAAAATAGAGTTTTCAATCTCAGATAAGATAAAAAAACCAAAAAAAGGAAAGAGAATTACAGAGGAAGAGTTCTTAAAAGAGTTTTATAAAAAATATTCAGATAAAAAATAATGAAGAATAATTTGCTTTTCTTTATTTGTATAACACTTTCCTTGAATATATGGTCACAAAATAATATTCAAGGTATAGTAACTTATCAAAAAGAAAAATTAAATGCTATTTATACCGAAGATAAGAAAGAAAAACTTGGAGTTAAAAAATATACAAAGTTTTCTAAACTTGAGAAAACGACAAAAAAAGCTCATAAATCTTTAAAATTTTATCTCAAATTTAATGAACAAAAAAGTTTATTTAATGTACAAGACTTAATGAATACTCCTAAAGATAAATTTCTAAAATTCTCTATAGGGTCAGAAGGTAAAGGAATTTATTATAATTCTGTTACAGAAAGATTGAGAGAGAAAAATACTTTCGGTGAAGTTTTCATTATAAAGTATAATCGTCTAAAATGGGAGTTAAAAAATACATCAAAAAAAATTGGAAATTATACTTGTTTTAAAGCAGAGACAATAGAGAAAGTTAAAACTAGAAATGGGTTTAAAGAATATAAGATAGAAGCATGGTATGCACCCGAAATAAATGTGTCATTTGGACCCATAGGTTTTTCAGGAACACCTGGTTTAATTCTGGAGTTAGAAAGAAATGGTATTAAATATTTTGCTACAAGTATTACCTTAAATCCACAAAAAGAAGTGATTGTAAATAAACCTAATAAAGGAAAGGTAATAACTGAGGAACAATATAGAAACATGCTTATAAAAGCGAGAAAAGAGTTTAAAGAACTTTAAAGAAAAAGAATTTTTTAAATAGTTATTTTTTATAAAAAATGAAATACAAGTTTTTCCTTTTTGTCTTCATAACATATTGTTTAGTACTAAATTCTCAAAATACCATACAAGGTAAAGTTTTTTATACCATTTCTATGAATCCAATTAGTAATAAGTCGGTTGATTCAATACTAAAAAAACAAAAAACACCTAAGCATGTACAGCCTTATGTTCGAAAAATGTTGCAAAATAGTAAAGATGTTATGGGTGTTTTGTTGTTTTCTAATGCAGAGTCGTTGTATCAGGTAGAAAATAAAATGAAAAATGAAGGGACAGTAATGAGCGTAACCTACCTTGCGGCTGGAGCTAAAAGTAAATATTACAGCAACTCAAAAGAGAAAGATTATTTTAAACAAATTGAAGTAGGTGAGTCACTCCGCGTAGAAATGCCTACACTTGAATGGAGTATTTCCCAAGAAACTAAAATGATAGGGAATTATCAGTGTTTTAAAGCAGTAGCAAGGCAAAAAGTTAGGGATGATAAACCAACAAGAATGGTAGAAGCGTGGTTTACACCAATGATCCCTGTTAATTTCGGGCCCAAAGAATATTTTGGTCTCCCTGGATTAATCTTAGAGATTTCTCACGATCAATTCTTTATAAAAGCTACGAGCATAACCTTAAACCCTAAAGAAGAAATAAAAATTGAAAAACCCAATAAGGGAAAGAGAATGACAGAAAAAGAATATACAGAAATGAGTAAACAATTCTTTAAAAATTTAGAAAGAGGTAAAAGATAGTTTTTATGAAAAAGAAAATAGTTGTTGTTGTTTTTATCTTATTTTTTAGTGTTTTTTCATATGCCCAAACCATTGTTTTTAAAGGAGTAGTAAAAGATAGTTTACAAAATTCATTATCGTTTGCTAACGTTATTGCTAAACCCAAAAAGGCAACAGAAAACATGAGTTTTGCTATTTCAGATGAAGAGGGAAACTACCGTTTAGAACTCAAAAAAGATAATAACTATACGATTAGTGTTAGTTATTTAGGGTATGAGACTACTAGTTTTAATATAACATCAGTTGAAAACACAACAAAACATATTGTTTTAAAAGAAGCAAAAAACCAGTTAGATGAAGTTGTTATTGAATTACCCGTTACTGTAAAACAAGACACCATTATTTACAACACAGATAAGTTTGTTGATGGAAGCGAACGTAAATTAAAAAACGTACTTAAAAAACTACCAGGCGTTGAGGTAGATAAAAATGGAGGTGTTACGGTACAAGGAAAAAAAGTAACCAAATTATTAGTAGATGGTAAAAAGTTTTTTGGGGGAGGTACAAAACTTGGGGTAGAGAACATTCCTGCTGATGCAGTTAATAAAGTAGAAGTTATTGATAACTACAACGAAGTTGCTTTTTTAAAAAATGTATCTGACTCTGAGGATATGGCAATGAATATCCAGTTAAAAGAAGATAAAAAGCGTTTTGTTTTTGGTGATGTTGAAGCAGGAGCAAATGTGGGGTATGATTCTTATCATAAAGCAAACGCTAACCTTTTTTATTACTCCCCAAAAACCAATGTAAACTTCATAGGGAACCTAAACAACATAGGTGAAAAAACTTTTACATTTAAAGATTATATGAATTTTCAAGGAGGAGTTAACGCAGTATTTAGTGGTAATTTTAATTGGAAAGGTGGTGATTTTTCTCAGTTCTTAGAAAGTCGCGACGTATTAAGTAGTAATCAACGTTTTGGTGCACTAAATATAACCAAAACCGTGGCGAGTAAATTAGATGTTTCTGGGTATGTTATTTTTTCACATAGTGATACCAAGAGTTTTAATGAAACTCGTAATGAATACACGACGTTTATAGAAGATAAAACCAGTAAAACGAATAGTAATAATTTGTTAGGTATTGGTAAATTAAATCTTGAATATGCACCCAATACCAAAGAGCAATGGTACGCAAGAACGCAAGTAAAAAAATCAGATGTTACGAAGGAGAATACAATTTTATCCATAATTAATACAGATAACAATAGTATTGAAACTGATAGAAACAATGATGTTTGGTATATAAACCAAAATTTTGAATGGCATAAAGATCAGTCTGAGAAACACACTTTCTCTGCAATTGCCGATTATACGTTTGATAAAAATACGCCAACCGCTAATTGGTTAGCCTCAAATTCGTATGCCAAAACGATACAAAATATCGTACAACCTGTAGATACTACACAGAGTCAATTGCGTTTATTTCAAGATAAATTTACTGAAAAACATTATTTACATACCGTTTTTAAAGATTTTTGGGTATTGAATAATAACAATCATATTTATTCAACAATTGGTAACACTCATCAACAAGAAAAATTTACAAGTAATGATTTTCAGTTGTTGGATGATGATAGTATCAATGAATTTATATCGGGCGGATTTAACAATAGTACTGTTTTTAAACACAATGATTTTTTTGCAGGAGTCCATTATAAATTTAGAACAGGAATCTTCACTTTTAAACAAGGAGCGTATTTACACAACTATCGTTGGAAAGTAAATCAAGAAGAGTTTATAGAAAAGAGTAAATGGGTTTTATTGCCCGATTTTCTACTAAAAATTGAATTCAATAAATCAAAGAAAATAGAACTGAACTATAATTTAAAAACAAATTTCTCTAATGCTTCACAACTAGCCAATCGTTTTTATTTACAGTCGTATAATTCAGTTTTTAAGGGAAATCCTAATTTAGAAAATGAATTGTATCATTCGGCACGATTACGCTATAGGCGTTTTAGTTTGTACCGAGGGTTAATGCTACACGCAAGTGCGAATTACACTAAAAAAGTAAACGGATACAGAAATGCTGTAAGTTTTGATGGAGTAAACCGTTTTTTAACAACACAATTATTCGAAAATCCAAGTGAAGATTGGAATATTAGAGGCTCTTTACGAAAAAGAATAAAGAAAATTCGGTATAATTTTATAGGGAGTTATAACAACTCTAAATATCTTCAAAGCATCAACGGTGTATTTGTAAATAATAGAAATACAAACTATTCCATGGAATTGGGAGCGGAAACCTTGTTTGATAATTTCCCTACAATAGAGGTTGGTTATAAACGAACGATAGGAAATTATACATCAAGTAACTCTGTATCAAAATTTATAACTAACGAGCCATTTGTAACTATAGATTACGATTTTTTAAAAAGTTTTATTTTTAATTTTGATTACACACATTATGATTACCAAAATAAAGCATTAGGAGCAAAAAATAACTACAATGTTGCAAATGCTACTCTATCGTATCAAAAAGAAGATAGTCCATGGTTATTTAAGTTTACTGCTCAAAACTTATTTAACACAACTTTTAAACAAAGTAACAGCTTTTCAGACTATTTAATTTCTGATACTAAAACACACATAATGCCAAGGGTTATGTTGTTTAGTATTGGGTATAAACTATAATTTTATCCCAAAAAGGACTCTGTTTTCATTTTTTCCGTTAAAGTTTGAGCGAGCAAAATCTACACGTAAAAAACGCCATTTTCCAATACCAACATTATCTAAACCAATAGCAAATTCAGAATAGGGTTTGTTGCCTGCTGTAAACAGTCCTTTTGCTCCTGTAACTAAATAAAAGTTCAGCTTATTTAATAAAGGAATTTTACTTAATAATGCTCCTTTAAAATTGTATTCTCCATGAAGCTCAGCATATTTATCGTTAGAGCTTAATTTGTAATAAGGAAGCATGTAAAAGTTGTTTAAATAATTGTTGTTAGGAGCTATTAATAAACGATTTCCGTTAAAATGAGCATAATCCATAAACGGAATATCTTTTTGTTCTAAGAACAACCCTCCTTTAGCTTTGTAGGAAAATTCTCCCCAGTTGCTTAAATTAATATGTTGGTACAGTTGTGAGAATATGATATCTGAATTCCACTCAGAATTTCCAGATCCGAAGTTTTTTTGATAACCAATATATAACGATGGATATTTATGACTGGTAATGTTGTATTTTCCATCAGGGTATGATAAATACTTTTGACCAAAATTGATGTTAGCTCCCGCCGAAAATGTCCACATATGATGCGGAGTAAATCCTGAAGTAAAGTTGTTTGGTCCTTGTGGATTGTTAGAAGTGTAATCAACATCTTTTTTAGGGAACATTACATAGTCTGAGGTATTGAATAGCGGTTTTCTGTCGGCAAATTCTAGAGAAGAAAACATACGAATTCCGTTGGTTACTTCTTGTGAAAAAGAAGCTTTTGCATAGGTTTTTTCGTAGATTTTCAGGTAATTTCTTTCAAAACCAATTGAACTTATGGTATTCCAAAACTTAGAAATAGGTTCTTTTTGGTTGAATTGTGGTGTGCCAATTCCCCCAGAAACATGCAGGTATGGTCTTGTTGTATTATTCCACTGGTAGTTGAAGTAGGCAGTAGGGCGTGCTTTTTTTTCTGAAAAGCCATAATTAACATCGGCTCCCATACCAAATCGTTTACCTTTTTTGTTTAGAGTTTTTCGGTAGTTAATTCCTAAAGAAGAATTCCAGCCTTGTACGGTGTTAAAATTGATGTTTTCAATGGGAGAAGAAATGCTCAACGACCATTTGTTGTAAGAATCTCGGTAGGTATAACCAGAAAGAATATCTAGCGGTTTAAATTTGTTGTTTTTGGTATCGATTGAATCTAAATATTTTTCTGATTTTCGAATGGTTTTTATGCTGTCCTTTAATTTGTAATCCGATATTTCTTCAGAAGTTAAAGTCACGGGACGAATTTTATTCCAGTATAACGAATCCTTTTCTGTAGCATTTTCAGCAAACGAAAGTACTTCGTTACCAAAAGTATCTTCAGTAAAATTAGGATTAAAATTATAGTTAGAATAAGCAGCAGAAAATCGACCGTTAAAATGAAAGCCCAATAACCCTGCTTTAAAATCTATAGTTTGTGTAACGGGTACCCAAGCTTTGTTTTTAGTAGAGAAATTATAGTTTTGCTTAATGTGTAGTGAATCTACGATAGGCAAGCTTATTTGTGCACCAGTGACAATAACATCGGCTCCATACACAGCCCAATCATCTTCAACGATATAAATATATCCATTAAAAACACGGTCATTTTTACGTTTAGGCAGTAGTTGAATTTTGTTAATTAACTTTCCATTTTCATTGTAAAATACTCCTGCTAGCTTGTAATTATAGTATCCGAAAGCTCCGTTTGCTATAGGGGAAATTATACTAACATCCGCTAGATTAAAAGAGTTTTCATAGAAGTTAAAATTTACTTCTTCTGCTTGATTAAAACTAATTCCGTTGTCTTGTCCACTAACTTTTGAAGCTATAATATGTTCTTTAAAGTTTTTAGGTCTTTTTTGGAAAGCGATTTTTGATACCGTTTCAGAAAGATATACCACACCACTTCGGGTAGAGTCCAATCCACCTCCCATATCGCCAATGTCTTGTCCTAAAAACTTTTTAGGAAGATCTTTTACTTTAAACAAACCTCTAGAGTAAAAATCGGCAGTATATTCAGCAAACTTATCGGTATTTTTAACTTTATTAGCAATAGCATTCCTAATAATTTTGTTAGCAGGGTTTTCTTCAGAAGAAACTACAACTTCATCTAAGGTAACTTCTTCTTCAGTTAAAACAACATTTAAGATAAAAGGAAAAAAGTTGATGTCAACCGTTTTTTTAATGGTTTTATAACCTAACATTTGAAATATTATAGTGTGCTGTCCTGTTGAGTTAAAGGCTAACTCATAGTCGCCATTTGTATTGGTTGTGGTACCTGTAATAGTGTTTTCTAAATATACACTTACAAAAGAAATAGGTTGGTTTTTAGTATTGGTAACCTTTCCTGTAATTTGAGAAAAAGTAATTGAAGAGCATACTAAAAATAAAAATGTAGTTATGGTTTTCATAGTCAGTTAGTTGTTGGTAACAAACATAAAAGAAGAACTTTGTAAAGTGTATTTAAGAAGTGTTAAATAACTTACAAAGTTCTCTTAATATAAATAAGACTATGAAGTAGAAAAAATGTTACAAAAGACTATTTAACAGTATCTTTTTGTTGTTTTTTCTTCTTTCCAAATAAACCACCTAATACGTCGGTTACTTTTTTAACGGTTTCTTCTTTTTTGTTGGTTGTACTAGTACTATCTTTCTTTTTGCCTCCTAATAAACCACCTAAAGCATCATTGACTAATTTATCTTTTTGTTGATCGATTAGTTTTTGACTTAATTTACTAACCGATGAAGACATGTCTGTTTTTACAGAAGGACTTGTCATGTTACCTGTAATATTAGCAGTAATAGGAACTGTTATGTTTTGTTGTTCTTTAGCGCTTAGTTTAGAAAGTAATCCTTGTACTTCGTTACCTAAATATTTAGCAGGAACGTTTAACGTAACGTTGTAGTTCATTGTTTTGTCAAACCCGTGGTTTCCACCAACAGTAATACCAATGTCGTTATATTTTAAATCAAATGGTTTTACCACCACTTTACCTTCTTTAAAAGACAGGTGTGTTTTAATATCAGATAAATCTAGTTTTTTTAAATCAATAAAAGACAATTTATTGTTTAATAAACTAAGTGCTTTTGTTTTTTCAGGGTTTATGCTAGTTGTCAATAGTTCAGCTAAAGCATTACCAGAAATTGAGGTAAGGTTTGGTGTAAAATCATCATTTAAACTTCCAGCTAAGTCAATGTCAGAATTTAATTTACCATTCATAGCACCTGCAATAGGACTTATTGATTGTAGTAAATCTAAACTAGTAAACGATTGAGCAATATCAAAAGATTTGATATCTAACTTCATATCGAAAGTAGGTTTTTCCTTTTGTGTATTAACTTCTCCATTTAAGGCAATTTGACCATTAAAAATACCAGCATTCATATTTTGTAAAATGGCTTTTTCATCTTTTAAAAGAAGTGTTCCTCTTACATTTTTTAAAGTCAAATTATCGTAATATACGGTTTGAGCGTTTGCAGAAATAGCACAATCTAAAAATGCAGGAATTTTTAAAGATTCTTTAGGTGTATCTTTTTTAGAGTCATCTTCGTTTTCGACAGCTTCAGGATTTTCTTGCATAAAATCACTTACGTAAAAGTTGTTTGAATTCAGTTTGAAGTTTCCACGTAATTTTTTGTCAGAAAGTAAAAAACCTAATAAGTTTTTAAGCGTTCCAGTAGCATTTAAATCACTTTTTCCAGTTGTAGCATCAAACTTTGTTAAGCTAACGGTACTTGGTGTAAAAGTAACAACGGTATTTTTAATATGGATAGGGTTTACAACATCTTTTGGAGAAAAAACAAAATCGCTTACCTCCATTTTTCCGTTGTTTTTAATACGACTTACAACATTATTTTCAATAGCTTTCATATCAAATTCGGTATGTAAATCTGCTTTTAAAACACCGCTTAATTCATTTTGTAAATCAATAGGGTAAGCTTGACTTAATTTAGCAAGATTCAATGTCCCCTTTACGGTAGCATTAACTTTAGGATTAGTTGTTAAATTGTAGACATTTCCTTTTCCAGAAAAAGTATCCTGATCAATCTTAAAAGAAAGACCATTAATGGTAACAAACGTATTTTCGGTTTTACCAGTAGTGTTTTTTATTTGCGCATCAATATTAATGTTTTGAACACTTTTAGGCAAATCAGGATATTTAAATGAAGCATTATTTGACTTCATAGAAATGTCTAACTTAGGAATATGGTTATCGTCAATAATTCCGTTTACTTTTCCATCTACACTAAAGCTACCAGTAGTAGAAACGTTAGCGATACTTTTCGTATAAGCTTCAGGAATCAATCCTAAAAAGTTTTTAAAGTCAGACGATGGGGTTTTAAAGTTAATATCAACTTCTTGGTTGTTTTCGTTTATTTGAACATATCCGTCAAAAATTAAAGGTAAATTATTCAATTTCGCTTCATTTTTTAAGAAAGAAAACTTCATGTTGGTTAAATCCATACCTAAAATAGCATCTAACTCTATTTTTTGATTGTTTGCGTACGAATTTCCGTCCATTCCAAAAGAAACTAAGGTAGAAGTTTGAGTGTCCAATTCTGTGTTTGATTGAGAGAAGTCACCGCTACCGCTGTGGTTTAACTCAATTAATTCAAGATTTAGTTTCCCTTGTTTATCATTATATTTTATCGTAGCGTTGTTAATAGCGTATGAGTTAATTGATAATCCAAAAGTTGATGGTTCTTCATCTTTTACCTCTTTAGTATCAGTAGGTTTTGCAATATCGTAGTTCGCATTTCCTTTTTCATCAACTAGTACATTTACCAAGGCATCATCAATAGTAAACGATTTGATGTTTAGTTGCTCAGATGAAGCTTTAAAAAGTTCGGTAAGTTTTAAGGCTAAGTTTACTTCTTTACCATATACTAAAGTATCTCCTTCAAAAGGAGCATTGTTAATAACCGTTAGATTAGATAATTGTACTGATGCGTTTGGGAAATTTCTAAGCAAGCTTAAACTCGAGTCGCTAAAATCAACTTTAGCGTTTACGTTGTTGTTAATGGTAGTTTTTACCAAGTTCATTACTTTATCTTGGAATAACAGAGGAATGCTAACCAATAGGACAAAGAAAAAAACTACTATAGCTATTATTATTTTATAGATCTTTTTCATAAAGAATAAAGTTTATCATGTAATACTAACGAACAAATTTCAACATTTATTTGTAAATAGAAAGTCAATGAAATGATAAATTTTCTTTTGGTAATTTTGCGCTGATAAAATCACGTATTTTGAATAAGAAACAGCAATATTCAAACTTTATAAAAGAACAAGCAAAACGCTTGGGTTTTTTGGAATGTGGTATTGCAAAAGCTGATTTTTTAGAAGAGGAAGCTCCTAGGTTAGAAAAATGGTTGCAGAACGGATATCATGGAGAGATGCATTATATGGAAAACCATTTTGACAAACGTTTAGATCCAAGGTTATTGGTTGATGGAGCGAAATCAGTAATTTCTTTATCGTATAATTATTTCCCTTCGGAAGTTCAGCAAGAAGGAAGTTATAAGATTTCTAAATATGCTTACGGACAAGATTATCATCACATCATCAAAGATAAATTACGGGAACTATTACAGTTGATTAACGATGAAATAGGAGAAGTTTCTGGTCGTTGTTTTGTTGATTCTGCTCCTGTGTTAGAACGTGCTTGGGCGCAAAAATCAGGATTGGGTTGGAACGGGAAACACTCGTTATTAATTCAAAAGCAACAAGGCTCGTTTTTCTTTTTAGCTGAATTGATTATTGATTTAGAACTTGAATATGACGAACCTTTTAAAACTGACCATTGCGGTAGTTGTACTCGTTGTATTGATGCTTGTCCAACACAAGCTATTTTACCTAACAATACGGTCGATGGAAGCAAATGTATTTCGTACTTAACAATTGAGTTAAAGGATGCAATTCCATCAGAATTTAAGGGAGAAATGCAAGATTGGATGTTTGGTTGCGATGTATGCCAAGATGTATGTCCATGGAATCGTTTTTCACAACCACACGAAGAAAGTTTATTTATGCCTCAAGAAAACTTACTACAAATGACAAAACGTGATTGGCAAGAGTTAACACAAGAAACCTTTAGTAAAGTGTTCAAAAAATCAGCAGTCAAACGTACAAAGTTTACAGGATTATTAAGAAACATTGACTTTATAAAATAATAAAACCGCTTTTTAAAGCGGTTTTTATTTATGTTTTAAAGATTATTTAGGATTGGTCTCTCCAAAGAAAAACCAATTAATTCCTTTTTTAATTTTACCTCCTTCTTTAGGAGTGTCTTCTACTGCTCCATTTGATCCAGCAGCTCCACTATCTTCAAATAACTTTACAACAAAATCATCGTAAGTAGAACTAACTTCTTCTTGTAAGTAAGAGTTGAAGTATAATTCACTAGCTTTTTCTCCTTTTACTTTTTCTATTTCTAGAAGTGTTTTGTATAAAGGTTCAATTTTTTGAATTACACTTTGAGGTAAAGCTTTTCTTCTACCTGTGTAACCAGTAATTTTTCCTTTATCATCTTTTTCAACATCAAAATCGGTAATAACCCAATAGTATCTACCAGTTCTGGTTAAGTTTTTTACAATAGCATGGAAATTGTTTCCTTGTTTTAGGTTATCCCATAATACCTTAAATACAACTTTAGGCATATCAGGATGTCTAATGACATTGTGAGGCTCTCCAATAAGTTCTATTTTATTGTACTCTGAAGCTTCTTCAAAAGTGTCATTCATGTACAAAATAGTCCCTACAGGGTCTGTTTTACTAATAATAGTTTTAGACTTGTCCCATTTAACCTCTTCGTCTATGACTTTAGAAGGTCTAAGAGCGTTGTTTGCGTCCATTTGTTTTTTGTTTTAATAGTTATTCGGGGTGGTTTTACTTGCAATTGGGGAGCAAAGATAAGATTTTTGTATCAAAAAATTTTATGGTTTGTTTAAAAACAAAGCTTTATTTAGGTTTAGTTAAATATCAGTGTAGAAATGTGTTATCTTTCAAAGAAAGATGATAGAAATGTGTTATTTTTTAGATAAGAACAGTTGGAAAAAGAGAAGATTTATTAAAATAAAAAAGGGCTGAAACAAAAGCTTCAGCCCTATCAAAAACATTTTAAAGGGGATTGTTGGGGATACTTATGTTTTTATGTTGGATTGGTATCTCCAAAGAAGAACCAGTTTAATCCTTTTTTTAGCGGGTTCGTTTCTGCTTTAACTTTTTCAGCTTCTTCTTTTGTTAGCTCTTCGTTAAATAAATCAACAACAAACTCATTGTAAGTTTTACCTACTTCTTCCTTTAAATACGCTTCGAAATACATTTCGCTAGCTTTCTCTCCTTTTAATTTTTCAATATCTAAAAGAGTTTTGTAAATAGGTTCAATCTTTTTAACAACACCATCAGGTACCGCTTTTCTTCTTGCAGTATACCCTATAGTTTTACCGTTTTCATCTTTATCGATAGTAAAATCGGTAATAACCCAATAGTATCTTCCAGTTCTTGTTAGGTTTTTAACAATTGCATGAAAGTTTTCACCTTTCTTAAGAGCGTCCCATAAAACTTTAAAAGCTACCTTGGGCATATCTGGGTGACGGATAATATTATGAGGTTCGCCAACTAACTCAATGGTACTGTATTCACAGGTGTTAGAAAAAACATCGTTAGCATATAAAATTGTTCCGTAGATATCGGTTTTACTTACAATGGTTTTAGTTTTGTCCCATTGTACTTCTTCGTCAATAATGTGTCTTTGTGTAGTTTCCATTTTCTATTGGTTTAAGGTTAGGGCAAATTTGAGAAGAAAAAGAAAGATTAAATATGACTTTTATCAGGTTGTCAATTATTTTTTGATTGATGTTCTGTAACTCTTAAATTTAACATAAATAGTATAAGGAGTACTATAACTTTTATCGGAGAGTAAATTATTTTTACTTAACAAACAAAATGTATATTTGTAAGTTCAAACAAACAAGAACGAACCTATGAGAGATTCTAGAAAAAGGCATGAAGCTTTACTTTATCATGCCAAACCGAAGCCAGGAAAAATAGCAGTAGTACCTACCAAAAAATACGCAACTCAACACGATTTATCATTAGCGTATTCACCAGGAGTTGCTGAACCTTGTTTAGAAATAGCGAAAGATAAAAACAACGTTTATAAATATACTTCAAAAAGCAATTTAGTGGCTGTTATTTCAAATGGAACAGCGGTTTTAGGATTGGGAGATATTGGTCCTGAAGCATCCAAGCCTGTAATGGAGGGAAAGGGATTGTTATTTAAAATTTTTGCTGATATTGATGTTTTTGATATTGAAGTTGACGCAACAGATGTAGATAAATTTGTAGAAACTGTTAAGGCTATAGCACCAACTTTTGGAGGAATTAACTTAGAAGATATTAAAGCTCCAGAAGCTTTTGAAATAGAAAGGCGATTAAAAGAGGAATTAGATATTCCGGTAATGCATGATGATCAGCATGGTACAGCAATTATTTCAGCTGCAGCTTTAAAAAATGCATTAGAAATTAATGAAAAGGATATTAAGGATGTAAAAATTGTTGTTAACGGAGCAGGAGCAGCAGCAATATCATGTACGCGTTTATACTTAGCCTTAGGCGCGAGTCGTGAAAATGTAATTATGTGTGATAGTAAAGGGGTTATCAGAAAAGATAGAGATAATCTAACGTCACAAAAAGCAGAGTTTGCTACAGGTCAAGATGTGAGTACTTTAGAGGAAGCAATGTTAAATGCTGATGTGTTTATTGGTTTGTCAAAAGGAAATGTGGTATCTCCTGAGATGTTATTGTCAATGGCGAAAAACCCTATTGTTTTTGCAATGGCAAATCCAGAACCAGAAATTGAGTACGATTTAGCAATTGCGACAAGAGACGATATTATCATGGCAACAGGAAGGTCAGATAATCCTAATCAGGTGAATAATGTGTTAGGATTCCCTTTTATTTTCCGTGGAGCATTAGATGTTCGTGCTAAAAAGATTAACGAAGAAATGAAAATAGCTGCGGTACATGCATTGGCAGATTTAGCTAAGCAATCAGTGCCAGAGCAAGTAAATATTGTGTACGATGAGGTAAGTCTTTCCTTCGGAAAAGAGTACATCATTCCAAAACCATTTGATCCAAGATTAATTTATGAAATTCCTCCAGCAATTGCGAAAGCTGCGATGGATTCTGGTGTAGCTCAAGAGCCTATTGAAGATTGGGACAAGTACCGTGAAGAGTTAATGGATCGTTCAGGGACAGGAAGTAAAGAGGTTAGGATGTTACATAACCGAGCTAAGAAAGATCCAAAACGATTAGTGTTTGCTGAAGCAGATCATTTAGATGTGTTAAAAGCTGCACAGAGAGTTTATGAAGAAAAAATTGGACATCCAATTTTATTAGGAAGAAGAGAAATCATCTTAGAGTTAAAAGCTGAGTTAGGTTTTGATGCTGATATTCCGATTATCGATCCTAAAACAGATGAAGAAGAAGATAGAAGAAATCGTTATGCTGAAGCTTTCTGGAAAACAAGACAACGTAAAGGAGTTACGTTTTTAGAAGCTCAAAAATGGATGCGTGAACGTAACTATTTTGCTGCAATGATGGTAAATTCTGGTGAAGCAGACGCATTGATTACAGGATATTCAAGACCATATCCTTCTGTAGTAAAGCCAATGTTAGAGTTGATTGAAAAAGATCAAGGAGTAACAAGAGTAGCGGCTACCAACATGATGCTAACCAAGCAAGGACCAATATTCTTGGCAGATACGACGATTAATATCAATCCAACAGCGAAGGATTTAGCTAAGATTACACAGTTAACATCAGTATTAGCTAAAATGTTCGGGATGAAACCAAATGTAGCAATGTTAGGTTTTTCAAACTTTGGTTCATCTAAATCTGAAAGTTCAGCCAAAATAAGAGAAGCAGTTTCATATATCCACCGTAATTACCCTAATGTTGTTGTTGATGGTGAATTACAAGCAGATTTTGCGTTGAATCCTGAGTTATTAGCTAAAGAATTCCCGTTTTCTAAATTAAATGGAAAAAGAGCCAATGTTTTAATCTTCCCTAACTTAGAATCAGCAAACATTACGTACAAATTAATGAAAGCTGTAGATGAAGTAGAGTCTATAGGGCCTATTTTATTAGGAATGAGTAAACCAGTACACATTTTACAATTAGGTGCTAGTGTAGATGAAATGGTAAACATGGCTGCCGTAGCAGTTGTTGACGCTCAGAACAAAGAAATGAAAGCTAAAAAGAAAGCTCTTCAGAACTCTTAATGAGTTAGGAAACTTTTTTTAAAAAATAATTTTGTCTATTTTAGGCAAATAGAAAAAAATCGCTAGATGATAACACAAATTAGGGGGAAGCTTGTGGAGAAAAATCCTACATACGCCGTTGTAGATTGTAACGGGGTAGGATATTTACTCCATATTTCACTAAACACATATTCATCATTACCAAATGATGAATTTGTGTTGTTATATACACACTTATCTATTAGAGAAGACGCACACACGTTATATGGTTTTTCAACCAAGATGGAACGAGAAGTTTTTTTATTGTTAACTTCAGTTTCAGGTGTAGGACCAAGTACTGCAAGAACTATGTTGTCTTCAATGACTTCTCAAGAAGTTCAACAAGCTATTGCTTCAGAAGATGTAAAACTAATACAATCAGTTAAAGGAATTGGAGCAAAAACAGCGCAACGCGTTATTGTCGACTTAAAAGATAAAGTTTTAAAAACTTTTGATCTTGATGAAGTTTCTGTAGTACAGAACAATACAAATAAAGAAGAAGCGTTATCTGCTTTAGAGGTTCTTGGCTTTGTTAGGAAGCAGTCCGATAAAGTAATAGGGGGAATATTAAAAGAAACACCTGATGCAAGTGTTGAAATACTTATAAAGCAGGCGTTGAAAAAATTATAGAAAAGTTTGGAAAAATCAGTTATGAACAGACTAGTAACAGTGCTTGCTTTTTTAGTAAGTGTTGTTTCGTTTTCGCAAAATACGCAAAACGATAGTACAAAAACTGTTAAGAAAGATACTGTTGTTCCTCTCAAATATAATTTTAAAAACAACCAAAACGGCGCTCTTTTTTTAAGTAACCCTAGTCAAAAAGTAGTTACTTATGATAAGGTGTTGAACAAGTTTATGATTGTTGAAAAAGTAGGAGATTACTATGTAGGAACTCCTATTTTTATGACACCAAAAGAGTATGATGAGTATCGTTTAAAAAACGATTTAAAAGATTACTTCAAAGAAAAGGTAGATGCTACCAATCCGAAGAAAAAAGGAAGTGATGCTGCTCGTAAAAACTTACTCCCAAAATATTATGTAAATTCTAAATTTTTTGAATCTGTTTTTGGTGGAAATACAGTGGAGGTAAATCCAACAGGACAAATTAATATCAAATTAGGAGGAGTTTATCAAAATAACGAGAACCCTCAAATTTCTGTAGAAAACCAAAGTAGTTTTACGTTTGATTTTGATCAACAAATTAGTGCGAGTATACAAGCCAAAGTAGGGAAACGATTAAAAGTAACGGCTAACTATGATACTCAATCTACTTTCGATTTTCAAAATGTTATAAAATTAGAGTACACACCTACCGAAGACGATATTATAAGAAATATTGAAGCAGGTAATATTAGTATGCCGATTAAAAACTCATTAATTAACGGAGCGCAATCGTTATTTGGAGTAAAAACACAATTGCAATTCGGTAAGACGTATGTTACAGCTGCTTTTTCACAACAAAATTCACAGTCTAAAACGGTAATAGCAGAAGGAGGGGCAACGATTGAACCTTTTGAGTTAAGAGCTTCTGATTACGATAATGATCGTCACTTCTTCTTATCGCAATATTTTAGAGAAAATTACTCAAAAGCATTAGAAAGATACCCGCTAATTAATAGCCCGATAAACATTACTCGTATAGAAGTTTGGGTAACGAATAGAAACCAAAATGTAAGCGATTATCGTAGCATTGTTGCTTTTGCCGATTTAGGAGAGTCAGATGATGACAACGAGGTGAATCCGTCTGAAATTATCACTACTCCAGGAGCAATATCTGCTAATTCTACGATTTTACCTTATAACGGAGTAAACAATTTAAGTTCTTTATTAACTGTTACTAGTGGAGGAATTAGAGATGTTGCAACGGTAGATAATGCCATAAACGGTATTGGTGTTCCGGCCCGACAAGGTTTTAACTATACATATTTACAAAATGCTCGTAGGTTACAACCTAATGAATTTAAATTACATCCACAATTAGGATTTATTTCGTTAAACCGACGATTAAACGATGGAGAAGTTTTAGCAGTAGCTTTTGAGTATACTGTTGTTGGTGCATCTAATAACGAAACAGTTTTTAGAGTAGGTGAATTTTCAAACGACGGAATTGTAGCGCCATCAAACATTGCCGTAAAATTATTACGTAGTGAAATTTTAAACACAGTACGTCCAGGAACATCAACACCAACGAATCCTGGTGAGCCTTTCCCTACGTGGCGTTTAATGATGAAAAACGTGTACGCTTTAGGAGCATTTCCATTACAACGTGATGGTTTTCGTTTTGAGTTATTGTATCGAGATGACGAAACAGGAACACTACAAAACACCTTACAAAACGCGACAACTACGGCGTTAAAGAATGAGCCTTTATTAAGGCTACTGAATTTAGATAAGCTAGACCAAAGTGAGTATGCAGTTACGAATGGAGATGGTTTTTTTGATTATGTAGAAGGAATTACAGTAAATTCTGAAAGAGGATACATTTTGTTTCCCGAACCCGAACCCTTTGGAGAAGATTTATTACTAAAATTAACGAATCCGCTAGATCAAGAAAAATATGGTTTTGAGGAATTGTATTTAACTACTAAGATTCAAGCAAAAAACGAATATCAAAATCTAGATAAATTCTTTTTAAAAGGATATTTTAAATCGGAAACTAGTAGAGGGATTTCTTTAGGAGCATTCAATGTTCCAAGAGGTTCAGTACGTGTTACTGCAGGAGGAAGACAACTGGTTGAAGGGGTTGATTATGTAGTAGATTATCAGTTAGGTCGTGTACAAATTTTAGACCCAGGTTTAGAAGCGTCAGGAATTCCAATCAATGCTTCCGTAGAAAACAACACCTTTTTCAATCAACAAAGAAAAACGTTTATTGGAGTAGATATAGAGCATCGTTTTTCAGAAGATTTTATTTTAGGAGGAACCTTTTTAAATGTTAGCGAAAAACCTATCACACCTAAAGTAAATTTTGGTGGAGAGCCTATTGATAATATCATGTTAGGGTTAAATTTAGATTACTCTTCTGAAGTACCTTATTTAACTAAATTAGCAAATAAACTGCCATTCGTAGAAACCGAAGTACCTTCAAATGTTTCGGTAAGAGCAGATATGGCTTATTTATTACCAGGTGCTCCAAGCGGAATTAATGTAGACGGTACAGCAACTTCATATTTAGATGATTTTGAAGCTTCTCAAATTCCTATCAACTTAAGTTCGCCACAACAATGGTTTTTAGCAAGTACACCAGAATCACAAGGATTTGATGGTGGTGCTTTTGGCTTAGAATACAATTATAAAAGAGGGAAATTAGCATGGTATAATGTTGATCAGTTATTTTACGGAAGCGGAAACAGACCAAGTAATATTGATGAAAATGAGTTGTCGAGAGATGAAGTTCGTCAAATACGTTACAATGAGTTATTTCCTGAAACAGATTTAGATATTACGCAGCAAAATTTAGTTCGTACATTAGATTTAGCCTATTATCCTGCAGAAAGGGGTCCGTATAACTATAATGAAAATGCTAACACGGTGTTGCCAGAAGAGCGTTGGGGAGGTATTATGCGAGCATTAACCACGAATAATTTTGAGCAAGCAAACGTAGAGTACATTCAGTTTTGGTTAATGGATCCGTATGATAATTATTCAATTACTGCGGAAGAAGGATTGCCAGCAGGAGTTAATCCAGATGACCCAACTAACCGAGTAGGAAAGCTGTTTATTAACTTAGGAAATGTTTCTGAAGATATTTTAAAAGACGGAAGAAAACAGTACGAAAATGGACTTCCTGAAGATGGACAAAAAGTAGATGGAGGAAATGTTGAAACATCTATTTGGGGAACCACACCTATCAATCCATCAATCATATATGCTTTTGATTCTAGTAACGATGCAAGAACAAACCAAGATGTTGGTTTAGATGGATTGAGCGATGAAGAAGAAAGAGCAAAGTTTCCTGCTTTTGCAGGATTAGATGATCCGGCAGGAGATAATTTCCAATTTTTTAGAGGAGGAGCAATTGAAAGTACTGATCCTTCGGTTTTATCACGTTATAAAAACTATAACGGTACAGAAGGAAATTCGCCAACGGCAAGTCAATCAGGGGAATCGTATCCAACATCATCAACCACTTATCCAGATACAGAAGACATCAATAAGGATCAAACGATGAATCCTGTAAATAGTTATTTTGAGTACGAGGTTTCATTAAATAAAACAGATTTACCTCAAGACAATAATGATTTAGCAGGAAGAACAAATAAAAATCACATTATAGATGTTAAAAATGAAAGAGTAACATTACTTAATGGAGCAGAGAGAGATGTTAAATGGTATCAATTTAGAATTCCAGTAAGAAATGTAGAAGACTTTCAACGAATTAATGGTATTTCCGATTTTAACAGTATTCGTTTTATACGAATGTTTCTTGCAGGATTTAAAATGCCAGTAGTTTTACGTTTCGGAGAGTTTGAATTAGTTAGAGGAGATTGGCGTAGGTATACCAAAACTTTACCAGAGTCAGGTACACCAGTTCCTTTACAGACAGTAGATTTAAATAAGTTTGAAGTAGGAGTTGTAAGTATTGAACAAAACCCAGAACGTTATGAATTACCACCAGGAATTGAACGAGAAGAACTACAAGGAACGAATAGAATTCAACGTCAGAATGAACAGTCAGTAACTCTAAAAGTTACCGATTTAAAAGCAGATGAATCACGAACAATTTATAAAAATATAAGTATAGATATGCGTAGGTATAAAAACTTACGTATGTTCTTGCATGCCGAAAGTCCTAATACCACAGAAGGAGCAGGTAATGATGATATGGTAGCAATTATTCGTTTAGGTACTGACTTAAATGATAATTATTACCAAATAGAAAAACCGTTAAAAATATCTCCTTCTAACTCTTCCACGGCTACAGATATTTGGCCAACTGAAAACAATTTAGACATCTTGCTTGAAGAGTTAGCAAATCTAAAAATCCAAAGACCAACAGGTGACCCAATTTCTAATATTTTTGAAGGGGTAAGCTCTAAAGGGTTAGATATCTCGGTTAAAGGAAATCCAACATTGGCACAAATACGAACCATAATGTTAGGGGTTAAAAACACAACAGCTTCACCAAAATCAGTAGAAGTTTGGTTTAATGAATTACGTGCTGTAGGTTTTGATAATAAAGGAGGTTGGGCAGCTGTGGTAAATGCAGATGCTAACATGGCTGATGTGATGGATGTGTCTTTAGCAGGAAGAATGTCAACGATAGGTTTTGGTAATGTTGAAGATAGAGTTCAGCAACGAAGTATTGAAGAGGTTAAACAATATAGTGTAGCAACCAATGTTCAGTTAGGTAAAATGATGCCTAAAAAATGGAACATGCAAGTACCTATGAGCTATACGTATGGAGAAGAATTCAGAGATCCGAAATACGATCCGCAGTTTCAAGATGTAGAGTTAGAAGACGCAATTGATAAAAATCCAAACAGTAAAAACGCTCAAGATTATACAAGAAGAAAGAGTATTAGTTTTATCAATGTAAAGAAAAACAGGAACCCTGAGAGTAAGAAAAAGCCTAAGTTTTACGATGTTGAAAATTTTTCTGCTTCGTATGCACACAGTGAAGAGTTTCACAAAGATTACAATATTGAAAAGTACGTGAATAAAAATGTAATGGCAGGAGCTAGTTATAATTTTAATTTTGTGCCTTTTAGTATTGAACCATTTAAAAATTCAGAAGGATTTAAGAGCAGGTATTTACAATTTATAAAAGATTTAAACTTTAATCCAGTACCTAAAACCTTAGCGATAAATTCAAGAATTAATAGAAATTACAATAGCCAACAATCACGAAATTTAATTCAAGATATTGGGTTAACACCGCAACCAGAACTTATACAGCGTAGGTTTTTATTTAACTGGGATTATACAGTTGGTTTTGACTTAACAAAATCGTTACAGTTAAATTTCAATGCAACGAACAATTACATATATGATAGTTTTGGTGAAGATGAACAATTAGAGGTTTATGATCAATTTTTTAGTATTGGTAGACCCGATAATTATCATCAAAAACTAAACGCAACCTATAAATTGCCATTAGATAAGTTTCCTTTTTTAACCTTTATTAATGCTGATTATGGTTATACCGCAGACTTTGATTGGAAAGCAGGTTCGCAAAGTTATATTGAAGAAGTTGGAAATATGATTCAAAATGCAAATACGCATAACCTAAACACTAATATAGATTTTGGACGTTTTTATAAAGTTATAGGTATAGATAAACTATTATTAAAAGGAACAAGAAAACAACCAACGCAACAAGGCACTGCAGTTTTGGGAGGAAGTCAAGTTGCTCAAAAAGCAAAGCTTAAAAAGAAAGCTACTTTTGGACAAAAGCTAGGAAAAGGAGTATATGATGTGTTAACATCAGTAAAAAGAGCAAAAATTAGCTATGCTCAAAATAACGGAACATTGTTACAAGGATATAAACCTTCGGTAGGATTCTTAGGAAGAAATAGTTATGATGGAGGTTTAGCACCAACTTTAGGATTCGTTTTTGGTAGTCAAACAGATATTTTAAATAGAGCAATTGAAAATGGATGGTTAATCACCCGAAATGACGGCGAAGAATATTACAGTAAAAACTACGCTAAAACAAGATACAAAAAGTTAGATTATAACGTATCGGTAAAGCCGTTTAGAAATTTAACAATTGATTTACGAGGAAATAGGATCCAAACAAGCAATTTAACCCAACAGTTAGATGTTGTTTCTAACGGAAGTGGAGGTTTTGAGCAAGACCCTAATATCAAACCTTTTGAAACAGGTAATTATAGTATTAGTCACTTTATGTTAGGAACTGTTTTTACTGATAATGAAACTTTGTATCAAAACTTTTTAGATTATAGACAAGAAATTTCAGGAAGAATTGCTAACGAACAAGGCATAGCAGCCAATAACCCTAATCCAGCTAATAATGATCCAGGGTTTAAAACAAACGGACAGCAAGCAATGTTACCTGCATTTATTGCAGCTTATTCTGGTAATAGTCCTAATTCGGTAAGTACAGGAATCTTTAAAAACATTCCAATCCCTAACTGGACTCTGCGTTATAACGGATTTATGAAGTACAAATGGTTTAAGAAAAACTTTAGCTCATTTACCTTATCACACGGATATAATTCTCTTTATACTATAGGTAATTACACCAATAATTTACAGTATGATGCGAATAGTTCAACAAATACAAATACTTCTGGTAATTATCAACCAGAACTCTTAATTTCGTCGGCAACTTTAATTGATGAATTTTCTCCATTAATAAAAGTAGACTTTAGAATGAAAAACTCTATTTCGTTTAAAGGAGAAATAAGAAAAGATAGAACGTTAACTTTAAACTTTAACAATAACACGTTAACAGATATTAAAGGAACAGAATATGTTTTAGGATTTGGATATAAGATTAGAGATGTTAAATTTGTCACCAGATTTACAGGAAAGAAAGAAACCTTAAAAGGAGACATAAATTTAAGAGCAGATGTTTCGTTAAGAGACAACCTAACGTTAATAAGAAGTGTAGATAAAGAGAATAGTCAAATAACAGGAGGAGAAAAGTTATTCGGATTAAAATTTATCGCCGATTATAATTTAACAAGTAATTTAACTGCTTCTTTTTATTATAATCATCAAACGTTTGAGTATGCGGTTTCTACTACTTTTCCAAGACAATCAATTAATGCAGGAATTAATATAGTATATAACCTAGGAAATTAAAACAAACACAATAAAAAATAATTACAATGAACATTCCATCAGAATTAAAGTATACCAAAGACCACGAGTGGGTTAAGGTAGAAGACGGTGTAGCAACTATTGGTATTACTGATTTTGCACAAGGTGAGTTAGGAGATATCGTATATGTAGATGTTGATACCTTAGATGAAGAATTAGAATCAGAAGAGGTTTTTGGATCGGTAGAAGCAGTAAAAACGGTTTCAGATCTTTTTATGCCATTATCAGGTGAAGTAGTAGAATTTAACGAAGCTTTAGAAGACGAACCAGAATTGGTAAATTCTGATCCTTATGGAGCAGGATGGATGATAAAAGTAAAATTATCAGACGATTCACAAGTAGCAGATTTATTAAGTGCTGAACAATATCAAGAGCTTATTAAAGGATAAACTAACAACAATAGCAATACTTATTACTTTAGGTATTGCTATTCTTAGTTTAATAAAGCTAGGAAAATCACCCATACAGATAAACCATTTAGATAAAATTAAGCATGCTTTTGCTTATTTTGTACTAAGCTTCGTATGGTTGATAGCCTTAAGAACAACAAAAATTAGTAAGTATTTAATAGTTTTTTGTTGTTTTTTTTACGGCATAATTATTGAGACTCTACAAGTTACAACCACATCACATCGATCAGGAGAGATTTTAGATGTAATCGCAAACACGACGGGTATTTTAATAGCTTTTATCATTTATAATTCTTTTTTTAAGAAAAATGAAGCTATTTAAAGATTATGCTTGTATAAGTTGAAATAAATTAATTAAATTAGCGAACTATTAAAAACATTTAGGATGGAAATCAAGAAAAATCCAAAATCAAACTTAGAAAACTACAGTAAGCTATTTGTACAAATAGGTTTGGTTTTTGCTTTATTTGTAACGTATGTTGCTATTGAACATAAAACATATGATAAAGAATATGCTGACTTAGGTATGGCAAATATGGCTTCTGAAATTGAAGAAGAAACTATTGAACTTCAAATTGAGCCACCAAAACCAAAGCCAAATACGCCACCACCACCAGCTCCTGAAAAAATTGAAGTAGTAGAAGATGAAAAAGAAGTAGAAGAAACAATTATTGAATCTACAGAAACTGATGAATCTGAAGAAATAGTTGTTGAAGATATAGAAGAAGTTGAAGAAGTAGAAGAGGTTGTAGAGGATGTACCTTTCGCCATTATTGAGGAAGTTCCTGTATTTCCAGGGTGTACAGGTACAAAACAACAAAAGAAAAACTGTTTAAACAAGAAATTACAAAGACATGTTCAGCGTAACTTTAACGCCGATTTGGCTAATGAATTAGGTTTGTCTCCAGGTAAAAAGAGAATCTATGTCCAATTTAAAATAGATAAAGATGGTTCTATTACTAGTGTGGCTGCGAGAGCACCACACCCAAGGTTAAAGAAAGAGGCTGAAAGAGTAGCTAGAAAAATACCTAAAATGAAACCAGGTAAACAAAGAGGAAGACCAGTAAGAGTTGGTTATACATTACCTATTACATTTAACGTAGAGTAGTAAATTATCTTACTTATAAAAACTTAAAAGCAATCCATTTCGGATTGCTTTTTTTATTGGCATGTTTCTTGTTTTTAGATGATTAGTAATTTAAAATAAATGCACTATGAAAACAACAAAAAAACATGCTAGAAAGCAGTTAGAAAAATTCTCAACAATTTTTACTCAGTTAGGCTTAGTACTCACTTTATTTATAGTTTTTTTAGCTTTAGAGCATGAAACAGAAAAGGAAGTAGCGGTTTTAAAACCCTCAAGTAGTGAGTTGTACGAACCCGTTTACAGCTTTAAACAGCCTGTTATTTTAAAAAGAGTTGAACAGGTAACGGAATATCCAAAGAAAAAAAAGGTACTTAAAGAAATTCAAAAACCAAAAGTAGTAGACAATGATACTGAAATTACTGCGGTAATTGAAATGCCTGTTGATGAACCTATAATAGATGTAACTGCAATTCCGCAGGAAAAAGAAGAAGAAATAATTGATAAAGCAGACGATCCAATTTCAATCAATAATGTACAAAACACACCAGTATTTAAAGGATGCGAAGGGTTATCAGAAGAAGAAAATAGAAAGTGTTTTGAAAGAAAAATACAGCAACATATACAACGTAATTTTAATTCAGTACTTGCGCAAGACGTAGGGTTAAGTTCTGGAAAATATAAAATCTTAACACAGTTTGTAATTGATGAATCTGGAAGCGTTATCGATATTCAAATTAGAGCACCACATGCTAAATTAGAAAAGGAAACGGATAGAGTTGTGAATAAAATTCCGCAGTTTCAACCAGGAAAACAGAACAACAAAGAAGTAAAAGTAAAATATACCTTACCGATTCTTTTTAAAGTTGAATAATAATTAAAAGCTCAACCATTTAGGTTGAGTTTTTTTATTTTTGTTTATATGGATACAAATAAAACGTTTTTTGCACACGAAACAGCTGTTATAGATGACGGATGTACTATTGGAGAAGGAACAAAAATTTGGCACTTTAGCCATATAATGTCTAACTGTACAATAGGTAGTAACTGTAATATAGGTCAAAATGTAGTAGTATCACCACAAGTTGTTTTGGGTAGTAATGTAAAAGTTCAAAACAATGTTTCTATTTATACAGGGGTTATTTGTGAAGATGATGTTTTTTTAGGTCCGTCTATGGTATTTACGAACGTTATTAATCCACGTAGCGCTATTAAAAGACAAGATCAATACTTAGAGACCATTGTAAAAAAAGGTGCCAGCATAGGTGCCAATGCAACAATTGTTTGCGGTAATAATATAGGTGAATATGCTTTTATAGGTGCTGGAGCCGTAGTAACTAAAGAAGTTGCTCCCTATGCATTAGTTGTAGGGAATCCTTCTAAGCAAATTGGTTGGATAAGTGAATATGGGCATCGCTTAGATTTTGATGAAAAGGGATACGCTGTTTGCCCAGAAAGTGAAGAAAAATATCAATTGAAAGATAATAAAGTCACAAAGTGTTAACCAAAGGTTTGTAAAGGGTAAAAAAAAGATTAAAAATCTTTAAAAAAGTATTTGTAAAAAAGAAAAACTTATTTACCTTTGGAATGTGGTTGAAAAACCACTTTCTTTTTCTTTTTCATAGCAATTTTTCCCACTCAATTATGAGTGGGTTTTTTTATGCTCAATTCCCAAATCAGGAAAGAGTATAAAACCACATATTCTAAGGCAATTAGCCAAAGATTTTCCTTCCAAGGAATATTAGCGTAAGCCTGATAACTTAATATAATAACAAAGCTCCAAACTACAGGAAAACGATATTTGGTAAATACTGATAAAATTAGAAGAGAACCAATATACCAAGGGTGCATTGTTGTACTTACAAAATAATAGAACGATAAACTAAACAACATTGCTGTTATCAATTGCATCGTAGATGTATTTCTTCGGAAAAAAGTAAGAGCCAAAAGAAAGCTAACAGTAAGAATAGGGATTATTTTACCTATAATAGCAATCTCATTGTATCCTCTAAATAAATAACCTATTTCTCTTGCAATATAGTAGAAGCTAGCATTAAACTCGAAACTTCGAAACCAAAGTCCTACAGAATTCGAATAATTCGCTATGAATTCAAGAGAGAAAAACGGAAGGAAGCTTACGGTAATTGTTAATAGCACAACTGTGTAAAAACTAATTAATTTTTTGATACCGACAGTATAAGACGTTTTATTTTTTACAAACCATTGATAAAATAAGGGTAAAAAAATCAAAGGAATTAGTTTTACCGAAACCGCACAAGCTAACAAAACACCTGCCCAAATCCATTTTTTTTGTTGAAGCTTGTACAAGCTCCAAACTACAAAAAACAGCATTACAGGCTCAAAATGTAAATTCCCAGTAAACTCTATAATTACGAAAGGATTTAAAATATATAAAAAGATATTATGAATGGGTAACTGTAATTTTTCTAAGAGCTTTTTTCCGAAGTATAAAATTCCAATATCAGCCAAAATAATGAGGAGGCGCATCACAATGACACTTCCTAAAATGCTGTGTTTTGAAAACAAAGCTGCTAATAAAAAACACAGCTGATTAATGGGAGGATAATTAGTATAATGACTTCCGTTTAATTGTCCCATTCCCTTATACAATTCTGTTGCTTGTAAAATAGGAGCATTATTTTGCTCAATTAAAGTTTGAGGTAAAGATAAATACGGATTAAATCCTTCTAAAATCATACGGCCATCCCAAATAAATCGATAAAAATCTTGCGATAAATTAGGTACAGCAAATAAGAATATCAACCTAAAAAGAATTGCAATAGCAACCCAATATTTAAAAGAAATCTGTTTGTTTTGTAGTAAAAAATAAAAAGAACCAAATAAGCCAATCCACAAAATTAGTAGTTTGTAAAACTCGGTACGTTCTAAAGAGTAGGCAAAAAAGGTATAAAAGCATACACTAACAAATGTTAGTATAAGTACGTTGTATTTTTTTAGTAAAGACATTTATGCCTTAGAAAACAGAGATTTGTAAAATACATAACCAAAACCAACAAACAACATTAAGTGAAAAGGGAACATTCCAAAATCACCACCTTTATTTTCAACAATAAAAGCGCTATACATTCCAAATGCAAAATACAGGGTTAATACTCCTTCAAAAATTATATGTAACGAAGGTTTTTTACGGATGTATTTGTTGTTTTTCCAACTATCTTTTAACGATTTAATATTGAATTTAGGTGTTCTAACAAATTCACTTTTTTTTCCTAGATGACCTTCTAAAACAGCAATGGTGTTGTGTAGTGAAAAGCCCATGGCAACTGAGAAAAAGGCAAAAAAAGCTCCAATATATTTTATAAAGTTCAACATACCTCCTCCATAAGTTTTCTTGTACATAAACCAATAACAAATAAAGAAAATCAGTGTGCTTATGATGAAGAAACTCATCACTAAAAAGTAAATTTTTAAATGTGCATATTCGTTTTTAATATACAGCATAGGTATACTTAAAATAGCTACTAAAAAAATACAAGTAAACATTGAACTATTGAGAAGGTGCAGAGTTCCGTGAATTTTAGTTTTCAAAGAAATATTCTTGCTAGTAAAAATTCTTTTTAGCATTTTTTGAAAATTTTCGGCTCCACCTTTATTCCATCTAAATTGTTGTGAGCGAGCAGCACTAATAACCACAGGTAGTTCAGCTGGAGTTACAACATTTTCTAAGTATTTGAATTTCCAGTTTTTTAATTGTGCGCGGTAGCTTAGGTCTAAATCTTCAGTCAAGGTATCTCCTTCCCAATTTCCTGCATCATAAATACATTCTTTACGCCAAATACCAGCGGTACCATTAAAGTTGATAAAATGCCCTTGACTATTTCTCCCCACTTGTTCTAAAGTAAAATGAGCGTCTAAAGCAAAAGCTTGAATTTTTGTTAAGGTCGAATAGTTTCTGTTGATGTGCCCCCAACGAGTTTGTACCACACCAATTTTAGGATTCTTGAAATAAGGAACCGTTTCTAACAACCAGTTTTCTTTAGGTAAAAAATCTGCGTCAAAAATGGCAATGAATTCTCCTTTAGCAGTTTTTAACCCCTCTTTTAAAGCTCCAGCTTTAAAGCCTTGACGATTTTCTCGTCTAATATGTTTAATGTCTAATCCTGTTTTTTGAAGTTCTGCTATTTGTTTGGCAGTATTTTCAACCGATTCATCTGTAGAGTCATCTAGTACTTGAATTTCTAATTTTTCACGGGGATACTCAAGTTTTGCTATATTGTTTAATAAACGCCCCATGACATACAACTCATTAAAAACGGGTAATTGTATGGTTACATAAGGAATTTCGCTCGGGTTTGAAAAATCAAATTTAGGTGAGTTGTCTTGTTTTTTTTTTGCTTTTAAGTAATTTATCAGCAAGTTAAATTGCGCTAAAGCATATAGTAAAATAAGAACTAGCGATATGGTGTATAGCGTAATTATTGTATATTCTAAGACCATTATTTAAAGCTATATTTAAAAATCCAACCTAAAATTTTAACGCCAGCTAATATACTACCTTTTACAGTTCCTGAAACTTTTGAAACGCCTATTCTGTTTCGGTATTTCATTGGAATTTCAGTATAGCTTAATTTTTGCTTTAAGGCTTTTAATTGCATTTCAACTGTCCATCCGTAGGTTTTATCCTCCATTTGTAAAGCTAATAGTTTGTCGTATTTAATAGCTCTAAACGGACCTAAATCGGTAAATTTAGCGCCAAAAAATAGTTTCATTAAAGTTGTAGCTAACCAGTTGCCGAAAATTTGTTGTGGAGTCATAGAACCTTGTTCACGCAAGTGTTTTACTCGAGCCCCTATTACAAAATCTATATTGTTTTTAAGTATAGGTTCAACAAGTTCGTTGAGTTGTTCAGGGTAATCAGAATAATCTCCATCTAAGAAAACAATGATATCTGGTTTTTCGTTTTTTAAAGAAACATACTCCATTCCTTTTAAACAAGCATATCCGTACCCTTTTCTATTTTCAGAAAGTACTGTAGCACCTGCATTTTTTGCATTAACTTCGGTATTGTCAGTTGAATTATTACTAATTACAATGACTTCATCTACTATAGAAGGAATGTCGTTTATAACAAGAGCAATAGAGTCTTGTTCATTATAGGCGGGGATGATTACTTTAATTAAAGGTTTCATTTGTTATTTTAAAGCTTGCAAGGTATTGTGTTTTTAGAATTGAATAAAATTTATTTTTTATTCACCAGTTTCATCAAGTCTACATCGTTACCAAGTAAAATTTCTGTAGGATTGATGCGTCCTTTTTCTGGTCCGTTTTCTAATTTTAATACACCTCTAGGACAAACAGCCGAACAAATTCCGCAACCAACACAACTAGCACGTACTATGTTTTCTCCTTTTTGAGCATAAGCACGTACGTCAATTCCTTGTTCGCAATACGTAGAACAATTTCCGCAAGAAATACATTGTCCGCCATTGGTAGTAATTCTAAATCGAGATTTAAAACGCTGTACAATTCCTAAATAAGCGGCTAACGGACATCCAAAACGACACCAAACACGGTTCCCGAAAATTGGATAAAACCCTGTACCAATAACACCTGCAAAAATGGATCCGATTAAGAAACCATAAATATCTTGAATGGTTTGCGTTTTAATTCCTAATACTTCTTGACTTCCAGAAAAATAAGAATACAATGTGAAGCCAGTCATTATTAAGGCAAATACAAGAACTCCATGGACTATCCAACGTTCAAATTTCCATGCTTTTAATGATTTGTCTGATAGTTGTCGGTAAGGGTCCCCTAAAGTTTCTGCTAATCCACCACAACCACAAAGCCAAGAGCAGTACCAACGTTTTCCGAAGAAATATACCATAACCGGAACAATGACTAAGGTGAGTACGATTCCCCAAACTAAAATGAACAACCCGAAGCCTCCGCTTGCGATTAGCTGATCTAAATTCCAACTAAAAAAGAAATCATAATCTAACGGAAAAGCATTTTTAAAATCGTACCAAGGTTTTTCAAAACGAACTAATATTTCTGGAATTAAAAAAGCAAAAACAATTTGAAAGAATAAAACAGATGTTGTTCTAAGGGTTTGGTATTTATTATGACGGTATTTAATGTACATTCTTATTGCCATTACAACCATTACCACACAATACAAAAATCCGTACAAAAACCATTGAGACGCTAAATTTCCACTTAAATATTGGCTGATTGGATCAACAATGTATGTCCAGTTTACTATATAATCTGGAAAGAAATAAAGAAGTATGTAAAACGTAACTAAGAACAAAAAAACAAACCAACCAATCCAGCCTCTATTAGTGGAAGAATTCAACCAAACTCCATTGTTTTTAATACCTGGAGGTCCTTGGGTAATTACAGTTGGAATGATAAATAATAAAGAACCAATGATTCCTAAACCGAAGGTTAGTAGCCAAAAAAGACTTTTATTTTCTTTTACAATTCCTGTTCCAGCTTCTTTTGCAATTTCATAAGAAAAACTATGGGGTTTACTCCAAATAACTTTATCCCATTCACTATTTTCTTTGTGAGTAGTATTAGCTACTTCCAGGGCAGAAGTAATTTTAGAAGAAAATGAAAAAGGATTAGTGAATTCTTTTCCAACAACATTATTCTTTATATCATTAATAAAAAGCTCACTTTTGATGCCTTTATTAGAGATTACTTTTTCAAAAAGTTCTGAACTAAGTTCATATTTCCCTAAGAAAATGAGAGAAACGAAAATACTTAATCCAAGTAAAAATATGCTTAATCCTATGTTTTGTATTACTTTCATTACGATTAGGTTTAAATGCTAAAAATGCGTTTCCAGCTTTTCTTCTTTAATTGAATAGTAGTATTATTTTCTTTGTTGAATTTTGCCACAATTTCTGGTTCATGAAGCTTATAAAATTCTGGGTCAAAGTTAGCGTCTGCCAGATGTTCTAATACATAAGTTACAGAACGTTTTTCTGTCAGAACTTTATCGAAAAAGGTATGACGCATACGTATTCCTAAAGTGTTTATTCCGATAAATTCTTGCGTGTTTTTATCATAATTTAATCGAATACATTTTTTACCATTTTCATGCTCCCAATAAAAATGAGTTTCATTTTCTTTAGGTTGTGCCCATACCCAACCATAGGTTTGGTATTCGATATCAATAAATTTAGCAGAGTTAAACCAATGCCCAGGTTTATATTGGGTCTTGTTGCCACAAATAGTTTGCGCAACGGTTTCCCCCATCATTCTACCAGTATACCAAACAGCTTCAATAGGACGTCGAAACCCGATAGCTTCGTGTTGTTCAGCGCAATCGCCAATAGCATAGATGTCTTTGATGTTGGTTTCTAAAAAACGATTTACTTTAACTCCTTTACTAAGTTCAATTTCTGAACCTTTTAAAAAATCGATATTTGGAGAAACTCCTGCGGTTAATCCCACAACATCACAAATGATTTCTTCACCAGTTTCTTCAATAATTACAGATTTTACATGTCCGTTTTCATCAGCTTTAATTTCTTTAAGATTCACTCCTAAACGCAAATCAATATGGTTTTCTAAAATTTCACGATTTATCATAGCTGATTCTTCTGGAGGTAATACGTTGTTCCAAAAACTATCTTCACGAACTAAAAAAGTAACAGGAATATTTCTACTATGAAGCATTTCGGCTAGTTCAATACCTATTAATCCTCCACCAACAATTACCGCTCTTTTGCATATTTGATTATTTGGAGCATATTTTTCAAGTGACTCTAGGTCTTGTTTGTGATACATGCCCATTACTCCCTCTAAATCCTGCCCTGGCCAACCAAACTTATTAGGTTTAGAGCCTGTAGCGATGATTAATGTATCATACGCTAATTTTTCACCATTACTAAATTCAATTTCTTTGGTTGATGAATGTATTTTAGCAACATAATCTTTTTTGAGTTCGATGTTGTTTTTCTTCCAAAACCATGATTCATAAGGTTTTGTATGCTCAAATTTCATGTGTCCCATATACACATACATTAATGCTGTTCTTGAAAAGAACTCTTCAGTTTCAGCAGAAATAATGGTGATTTTTTTGTCTGATAATTTTCTAATGTGTCTTGCAGCAGTAACACCAGAAATTCCATTACCAATTATAACAACATGCTCCATAAATATTGATTTGCAGTTTAGGTCGTTGCTAAAGTTAAGAACTTAACAAAGAAAGGATATTTAAAATCGATATAAATAGTTGTTAAAAATGAGAGTAGAAAAAAACCGATGAAATTATCATCGGTTTTTTAAGTTGAGTTTTATTGAAGAATTATTTCTTTTTAGGATGTACTAATTTCATTTCATCAATTAAATGTTTTGCTCCAGCATATTTATCAATGATAAATAAAATATAACGAGCATCAACCATGATGTTTCTACAAATTTCAGGATCGTAATTCATATCACTCATCGTACCTTCCCACACACGGTCAAAGTTTAATCCGATTAAGTTTCCGTGAGCATCGATAGCTGGACTACCAGAGTTACCTCCTGTTGTGTGGTTGGTTCCTAAGAAACATACAGGAACTTTTCCGTTTTTATCAGTGTATTGTCCAAAATCCTTAGCGTCATATAAATCACGTAATTTTTGTGGAACATCGAACTCATAATCACCAGGAACGTATTTTTCAATAACACCATCTAAATAACTTACGGGGTTGTAGTATACTGCATCTCTAGGAGAGTATCCACGAACTTGACCGTAAGTAACACGTAAAGTGCTATTAGCATCAGGAAAATAGCGTGCATTTGGTAATGCTTCCATTAATGCTTTCATGTATGTTTTTTGTAACGCTGTAATTGGCTGATTTTTCTGTTGAAACTCAGGATTGATTTTTGTGTAAAACTCTTCAATCATAGGCTTAGCATATTGGTAAGCAGCATCTTTGTTTAAGTTTTTTACCACCTTTTTAGCGTCTCCTTCTAATAATTGTAAAGCTTTATTTAAATCAGTAAAATTTGTTTTGTCATAAATAGAAGCATCTACATTAGTAGGATTGTATAAAGGCATTACATTTTTAAACACTCCTTTATCAACATTTACATCAAAGTTTTTGTGAATTCCTTTAATTCGATTTACCAAAGAAGTTTTGGCTTCTTCAAACTTTTCAGGTTTGTTTAAGGCTACTTGTTCTAATTGATATGCTCTAAAAGTCATTTGCATCAATTCGTTGGTAACCAAGAAAACTTCAATAAAGTTTCTTCTTTTAATATTAATACCAGCAAAATCTGCATATAACTTTTCGAAGTCAGGAAGAATATTTCCGTAGTTTTTTTCTAATCCTTTTTCCTTTAGTGCTTTTTTGAAAGTGGCTTCGAAAGCTTGACGCTCTGCAATAGCATTACTTTTTTTAATACCTAAGTTTTCACCAATCCATTTTTTCCATGCATTTGCAATACGAGCTTGTTTTGATGCATATTTGATACGAACAGCATCACTTGCTTTCATTTGTGCATCAATTTCTTTCAATGCAGCTTCTCGAATAGCAATATTACTAGGGTTGAATTCTTGTGTAATGTGTTTTATGGCAACAGCAGGCAAGTATTCGTTTGTACGACCAGGGAATCCAAAAACCATGGTGAAATCACCTTCTTCAATTCCGTCTAAAGAAACAGGTAAAAAGTGTTTTGGCTTGTAAGGAACATTGTCTTTGCTGTATTTGGCTGGACGGTTATTTTTATCAGCATAAATTCTGAATAAAGCAAAATCTCCTGTATGACGTGGGAAAACCCAGTTATCTGTATCACTACCAAACTTTCCGATACTACTTGGTGGTGCACCTACTAAACGAACATCATCAAATCGTTCAGTAACAAATAAGAAATACTGGTTTCCTTTGTAAAAAGGTTTTACTTTAACACCTTGCCATGCTTCTTTTTGTACATTTTTTTGAATTTCATTGATATTTTTATCAATTGTAGATTGCTTTTCACGCTCACTCATTGTGTTGGTAACTCCGTTTAACGCTTTAGCAGTTACATCATCAATACGAACAATAAATTCAACATATAGCCCTTTATTAGGTAATTCTTCTTTTTTATTCATTGCCCAAAAACCATCTTTTAGGTAATCATTTTCTAAAGAAGAGTGTGATTGAATTTGCCCAAAACCACAGTGGTGATTGGTTAAAATTAATCCTTCAGGAGAAATAATTTCACTAGTACAACCTCCATTAAAATGCCCAATAGCATCTTTTAAACTTGAGTTATTTACATCATAAATGTCTTTAGCGGTAAGTTTACTTCCTAAAGAGGTCATTTCTTGTTCATTCATTCCTTCTAAAAGAGAAGGAATCCACATACCTCCTTGCTGTGCAGTAACTTGAACGACAATAAATAAGAATAGAATTTTTATATACTTCATCTGTTTATTTTTAAAAAGCTAAAGATACAAATTGGCAGCAAAACAGCTAATTGAAAGTATTAAGTAATAGGTTAAAAAAGACTTAAAATGTTATTTTTTTCCTATTGGATATATTTCTTGATGAAGAAAATCTTTAGGGAATTTTTCATCCCCGTCAAACCCAAGTTCTATATCTCGTCCGTTATACGGAATATAGTCTGTTTTAAAAATGTAGTCCCAAATGCTTAGTGTAATACCAAAGTTCACTCCCATTTTTCTGTCTTCAGGAAGCTCTTTTGCATGATGCCAAATATGCATTCTTGGATTGTTTAGAATATATTTTAACCAACCATAGTCCCAATTAATATTGGCATGATTTAAATGACCAATAGTAATATTAAAAAAATGAACAATAGCAACGTCTTGTGCTGTGAACCCACCCATAATAGCTAACGGGATATATTTCATTGAGTTGTAAACAACAGGCTCCATCCAATGGTAACGCAAGTGAGCAGCAAACCCCATTTGTTTTACTGAGTGATGTACTTTGTGGAAGTTCCATAAAAATTCATACCGATGCAGTAACGTGTGTGTAAACCACTGAACAAAATCAATAATGATAAAAAATACTAAGAGCCTCGCCCAATAAGGAAATGTGTTGATGTCGAATAATTGAAAATTCGCAACGGATAGTCCAACCAAACCTAAAATATCATTAAAAAACTGCTCTGCTGTATTTGACAAAGCAATAAGTACGATAAGGTTTAGTAAAAAGAAATTGAAGAACATGTAAAATGTATCTAACCAAAAATCTTTTCTAAATAAAGGTTGATTTTTACGCCAAGGAAACACAATTTCTAATCCCCATACCAGTAGAGAAATAATAATTAATCCGTAAAAATAATTTTCCCAGTTCAACTCCATTAGTACTGATTGTTTAATATAGTTCCAGTAACCAGTGTATGAGTTTTTTATGATGTCTAGGTACTTATCCATATGTTTTTCAGATAAAAATATTTCGTAAATTTAATGAAATAAATATGCTTGAAATGTTACCTAGGTTACAATGATTTGTTAAAAACAAAAGAGACTGCCTTTGTAGACAGTCTCTTGGTTGTATGTAAAAAATTAATTTACTTACTTTTTGTTAGTCTCTTTAATGTACTTTTCTAAAGCCATCGTCATTGAAGGAGTTTCAGGTGTTGGTGCAGCGATGTCTACACGTAAACCTCTATCTTCAACAGCTTTGATAGTTGAGTTACCAAATACAGCAATTCTAGTATTATTTTGCTTAAAATCAGGGAAGTTTTCAAATAAACTATCAATTCCTGATGGACTAAAGAACACTAAAATATCATAAAAAACGTCCTCTAAGTCAGATAAATCACTGACTACTGTACGATATAAGTCAGCACGTTTCCAGTCAACACCTAACTTATTTAACTCTTCTGGAATTAAATCTTTCAATTTATCAGAAGAAGGCAATAAGAATTTTTCGTCTTTATGTTTTTTAATTAATTTAGTTAATTCAGGAAACGTTCTGTTTCCAACATAAATTTTACGCTTTCTGTAAACTACATACTTTTGTAAGTAGTAAGCTACTGCTTCTGATTGACAAAAATATTTCATGTCATCAGGTACTGTAAAACGCATTTCTTCTGCAATTCTAAAAAAGTGATCAACAGCATTTCTACTAGTTAAAATAATTGCAGTGTAGTTTTTTAAGTCTACCTTTTGAGCTCTTACCTCTTTTACAGGGATTCCTTCGACATGTATAAATGAGCGAAAGTCAACTTTTACTTTTTGTTTTTCGGCTAAGTCGAAATACGGTGAAGTTTCTGTCTTTGGTTTTGGTTGAGAGACTAAAATAGTTTTCACTTTCATAAACATTCTCTTTATTACGTAGTTGTTGTTTTATAAAGAATTAATAGCGGTGCTATTTCGAGGGTGCAAAAGTACAAAATAAAATAAAACAACTTACTAAGAACAAGCTTTTTATTATTTTTTAGTATTAAAAAAGCCCTAATGATAAGTAATACAAAGAAAGAGGAAACTAAGAATAGTTTATTAGGAAGAGTATATTGATACAATATAATGACAGGAAGTAGCCATATACAAAGTACATACAAATAACCTGATTTTGTGTATAAAAAATAGTTAAGAATGGGAGTTAGCCCTAATATATTAATAATTGCGTGATCTAAAAATAATCGTAAAGAAAGGTAAGTTGTAACAAATAAAAATACTCCCAGAAAAGCTAAAAAACCTTGAGGGTAAAATTCTGCAAGTACAGCTTGGAATAAAAACAAAGAAATTACAATCGTAGAAAAGAAAAATAAAAACAATCTAAAAGGAGTGAAAAAAGAATCTCCTTCTTCAATTCTTTTATGAAAAAAACCAGGAGAAATAAAAGCAACAACGTAGCCATACAATTGAGTGGGCTTAATTAGTTTCATTAATGCTAGTAGTATAATTGCAGCAACAATAACCAAGGTTACCCAACTACTATCATTAATAATTCGCTCTATTGCTTGCAATTGTTTTATACTTTTAATTAACACAAAATTAGTAATAAATTAGTGTATCTTTGCCTTGATTTATATGAAAATTACATGAAGTCAGACGCCTTAGTCATAATCCCCACTTACAACGAAAAAGAAAATATCGAAGCTATTATTCGAGCAACTTTTAGTCAAGAAAAGGCGTTTCATGTATTAGTAGTTGATGATAACTCACCTGATGGAACTGCAAAAATCGTAGAAAATTTACAACAAGAGTTCCCTAGTCAGCTTTTTTTAGAGAAAAGAGAAGGTAAAAATGGTTTAGGTACTGCCTACATTCATGGATTCAAATGGGCCATTGCCAAGAAGTATGACTACATTATTGAAATGGATGCCGATTTTTCACACAACCCCAACGATTTAATTCGATTGTATAACGAATGTGCTATTGAAGGAGCCGATGTAGCAATAGGATCAAGATATTCAGTAGGAGTAAATGTAGTAAACTGGTCAATGAGTAGGGTACTATTATCGTATTTTGCATCAAAGTATGTGAGATTGATTACACAAATGCCTATTCATGATACTACAGCTGGTTTTGTGTGTTATAAAAGAAAAGTGTTAGAAAGAATTAAGTTAGATAAAGTGAAGTTTGTGGGTTATGCATTTCAGATTGAAATGAAATACAAAGCTTGGAAACATCAATTTAATATAAAAGAAGTTTCAGTTATTTTTACGGATAGAGTATTAGGAAAATCGAAACTTAGTAAAGGAATTATCAAGGAAGCTGTTTTTGGCGTGATAAAAATGAGAATTAACGGATTACCAAAATAACAACATGCAATCATATTTAATTAAAAACGCACAAATCGTTAACGAAAACAAGGTTTTTAAAGGCGATGTTTTAATAGAGGGAGAATTTATTAAAGAAATAGGAGAAAATATAATTCCTACCGATGACGTATTAATGGTAGATGCAGAAGGAAAGTTTTTAATTCCTGGTATGATTGACGACCAAGTGCATTTTCGTGAGCCAGGTTTAACACATAAAGCAAACATAGCTACAGAAAGTAAGGCAGCAATTGCAGGAGGAATTACGTCGTTTATTGAAATGCCAAATACAGTACCACAAGCAACAACTCAAGAATTATTAGCAGACAAGTTTGATATTGCAAGTAAAACATCGTATGCTAACTATTCGTTTATGTTTGGTGGAACTAATGACAACTTAGAAGAACTATTGAAAACGAATCCAAAAGACGTTGCGGGGATCAAGTTGTTTTTAGGCTCTTCAACAGGAAATATGTTGGTTGATAATGAAGAAGTATTAGAAAAAATATTTTCATCAACTAAGATGTTAATCTCTGTGCATTGTGAAGATGAAGCAACTATTAGAAAAAATACAGAAGAATACAAAGCAAAATACGGTGATGATATTCCTGTAAAATACCATCCGTTGATTCGTAGTGAAGAAGCATGTTATTTATCGTCTTCAAAAGCAATTGAATTAGCAAAGAAAACAGGAGCACGTTTACATATTTTTCATTTATCTACAGAAAAAGAAACACACTTATTCCGAAATGATATTCCATTAGAAGAAAAGCAAATTACTGCTGAGGTTTGTGTACATCACTTATGGTTTACCGATGCTGATTACGATAAAAAAGGAACACATATTAAGTGGAATCCAGCTGTGAAAACTCAAAAAGACAAAGATGGTTTATGGAAAGCCTTGTTAGATGATAGAATTGATATTATTGCAACCGACCATGCCCCTCATACGATAGAGGAAAAAGATAACGTATATACAAAAGCACCTAGTGGAGGTCCGTTAGTGCAACATGCAGTTCTAGCTGTTTTAGAAAAGGTGAAAGAAGGAGTGCTGTCAATAGAAAAAGCAGTAGAAAAGATGAGTCACAATCCAGCAAAAATCTTTAAAGTCGAAAAAAGAGGATTTATAAAAGAAGGTTTTTATGCTGACTTGGTTTTAGTTGATGCAGATAAGAAATGGACTGTTGATAAAGAAAATGTGTTATATAAATGCGGATGGTCTCCGTTTGAAGGTGTTGAGTTTTCAAATCAAATAACACATACTTTTGTAAATGGAAACTTAATGTATAACGAGGGAATTTTTAACGAAGAAATTAAAGGGAAACGATTATTATTTAACAGATAGATGAGAAAAGCAGCTTATATACTTATCGGTTTATTTTTAGTTTCGTGTACCAGTAATACGATTTATAAAAAGCCAGAAAATCTGATTTCAAAAGATTCGATGGTTTTGTTGTTAACTGATATGTATATAGCTTCTTCTGCTAAAAATCAAAAAAATAAGTTTTTAGAACGAGAGGATAATTACATGTTTTTGGTGTATGAAAAATATAAAATAGACACTACTCGTTTTGATATTAGCAATGTTTATTACACCTCACAAGTTGATGAATATACAGAAATCTTAAAAAAGGTAAAACGTAATATAGACTCTTTAGCTACTTTCTATAAAGAAATGAAAAAAGAGCAAGACTCTATAAAAGGAAAAGACAAAATACTAAAAGATTCTGTTTTAAATGACAAGCGAGTGTTCAAAGAAGTTCCTGAAGAGTTATTAATAGAAAGAGATTATAAAGAACTAGAGAAAGTAAAATAAGAATCTATTTTCTAAAGTCTCTACAAGTTTCTGAAATCACTTCATTAATTGATTCAAATTCAAAATCAAGTTGTTCTATAATCTTTTTTGAAGTATAAAACGAGGTGTTATGGGCACATTTAGCTGAGTTTTTGGTCAATAAAGGCTCTTTTCCTGTAAGTTTTGTTATAAGCCAATCAATTCTCCAAAAAATAGCAGTTGCTAATTTCCCTACTTTTTTAGAGGGTCTTTTTTTCTGTAAACCATCAGCAATAGCATTAAATACTTCTTGAAACGATTTATTTTCTGAAACTAAAATACAACGTTCATTTTTTATGTCAGAATTCATCAAGTTAATCATTGCTTTTACCACATCTTTAACTCCAACAAATCCAGTTTTACCTTCGGTATAAAAGTTAAAGCCATTATTTACTTGAGTAAACATTTTTCCTGAGCCTTCTTGCCAAAAACCACTACCTAAAATAACACCAGGATTTACAATTACAACATTCAATCCTTCTTGACTTCCTCTCCACACTTCCATTTCTGCACCATATTTGGTAATTGCATATCCGTGATTTTCATCAGCATCAGACCATTCGTTTTCTTCATTAATTAGCTTTCCGCTAATCGAATTTCCTACAGCAGCAATAGAGCTTACAAAACAGAATTTTTTAACGCATGCATCAATAGAAAAGTTAATAAGGTTTGCAGTTCCTTCAATATTAACTTGACGCATTTTTTTATAATCCTTTGGTTTAAAAGAAACTAAGGCAGCGCAGTGGTAAACTTCGGTAACATTGTTAAAAACGGGTTCTAATGAAGGGGTTTCGGTAATATCAGCTTGAATCCATTCAATTTTAGAGAAATGTTGTTGAACATCATCTGTATAAAAAGAAAAGATTTTTTTTACGTGCTCACGCTTTTCTTCTGTTCTAAAAATAGCTCGAATTGTATCGTTTTTTTGGCTTAAATGATATAATAAATGTGAGCCTACTAAACCTGTTCCTCCAGTAACTAAAATCATACAGCGAATTTAGTTTATTTTGGTTGATAAACTTATCTTTGCGTCTTTAAAAATAGAATAAAATGACCAAGAATTTAGTAGAAGAATTACGATGGCGTGGAATGATTCACGACATTATGCCAGGAACCGAAGAGCAACTTCAAAAAGAAATGACATCGGTTTATATTGGTTTTGATCCAACTGCAGATTCGTTACACATTGGTAGTTTAGTTCCAATTATTTTACTAGTTCACATAGAAAAAGCAGGGCATCAGCCAGTAGCTCTAGTAGGAGGTGCAACCGGTATGATCGGTGATCCAACAGGAAAATCTGATGAACGTAATTTATTAAATGAAGAAGCTTTAGCTAAAAATGTTGCAGGTTTAAAAAGAACGTTAGGTCGCTTTTTAGATTTTGATAACGGGGCTAAAAACTCTCCTTTATTAGTAAACAATTACGACTGGATGAAAGATTTTTCATTTATCGAATTTGTACGTGATGTTGGTAAGAGAATCACTGTAAACTACATGATGGCAAAAGATTCTGTAAAAAAGCGTATTACAGGAGAAGCAGGTAACGGAATGAGCTTTACAGAGTTTACGTATCAATTAATTCAAGGGTATGATTTCTATCACTTATATAAAACCTTAAACTGTAAATTACAAATGGGAGGTTCTGACCAATGGGGTAATATTACCACAGGTACAGAACTAGTTCGTAGAATGACACCAGGAGAAGATGCAAAAGCATTTGCAGCTACTTGCCCATTAATAACAAAAGCTGACGGTTCTAAATTTGGAAAATCCGAAGGAGGAAATGTTTGGTTAGATGCCGATAAAACGTCAGTCTACAAATTTTACCAATTTTGGTTAAACACTTCGGATGAAGATGCTGAAAAGTATATTAAAATATTTACGTTTTTAGATAAAGAAACTATTGATGCTTTAATTGCTGAACATAAAGAAGCACCACACCAAAGAGCATTACAAAAGAAGTTAGCTGAAGAAGTAACAATTTTCGTACATTCTAAAGAAGAGTTAGATAAAGCGATTGCTGCTTCAAATATTTTATTTGGCAAGTCAACAGCTGATGATTTAAAAAACTTGGATGAGCAAACTTTTTTAGACGTTTTCGATGGTGTACCGCAAGCTCAGGTAACTTCTCAAGATGTTTCTGAAGGCTTAGACATGATTTCAGCGTTAGCCGCTAAAACAGGTTTCTTAAAATCTAATGGAGATGCTCGTAGAGCCTTAAAAGAAAACTCAATATCAGTAAATAAGGAAAAAGTAAGTGAGGACTTTGTAATCACTTCGAAAGATTTAATAGCTGATAAGTATGTGTTACTACAAAGAGGTAAGAAAAATTATTTTTTATTAAAAGTAGCATAAGTAATACCTAATATAATTTAAAAAGCCCTTGATAGAAATTCTACCAAGGGCTTTTTGCGTTTATAAACAAAGGGAAACTTTTAAGAAACAGCTTTAAAATCGAATGTTAAAGGGCATCTTTTACAATTAATGCCTTTCTTTTGGTACTTATTACAGCATTTACTCTTAGGTTTAATGCAGTTACTTGAGCAAGGTGAATTGCAAATTGTAACTTCCTGCAGTTTTTTTACAGGGGTAATAGAGGTAACTTTCTTGGTTTCAGTATAAAAAACAATCATTATCTTTTCGTAAAATCCGTGCAAATATAAGTTTTTTATTTAGAATAAATTAAAATAAAGGAAAAAAATCATATTCTTTGTTATTGCTTATCAGAAGGGATAATCGTATCTTTGTAGAAGTAAAAAAGCCCCTTTTTCTTGTTGAAAAAACTTAGCATATATTTTTTTGTTGCATTGTACATGATAGCCATGTTACGCCCCATAGCTCCTTTTGTAGAATATGCAATAAATTACGATTATATCTCAAAAGTTTTGTGTATCAATAAAGATAAACCAGAGTCAAACTGTAATGGTAAATGCCAGTTAATGATGGAGCTTGAACAACAACAAGATGATGATTTTAAATCGTTGCGAATTTCAATGGAAGAATATCCTATCGGGTTTATTTCTATTTTAAATGTTGATGTAGACGATAAGCTATTTGTAAAAGAAAAAGAATCATTTTCTTATAAGAAAAACTATTACTACTTATTTAATCAGGAAGTATTTCACCCTCCTACATTTTAATTTTTTTATACAGTTTTTTACATCGTAAACAATTCAAAAAACTTTTGAATTGATAGGTGTTGCTATACAATTATGTAAAAATTAAATTCAATTTTAATGAAAAATTTAGGATGGATGCTTCTTAGCATCTGCACAATAGCTATGTCTGCTCAAGAACAAAAAAAAGACACAGTTAAACAAGAAACTATACAGTTAAATGAAGTAATCGTTGAAGGAAAAATAAAAACAAATCCTGTTCATGCTACCGTTAAAAATGATTATCAAAAAAAGGTAATTCAACCTAAAAATGTAGTAGATTTATTTTCTGAAATCAACGGGTTTTCGGTGATAAAAAGAGGAAACTATGCAATGGATCCAACATTTAGAGGAGCTGCCTACGAGCAGTTAAATGTGATGTACGACGGAGGTACAAAAGCAGTGAATGCTTGTCCGAATAGAATGGACCCCATCACCACACACATTATTCCAGAAGAAATTTCAAAAATAGAAATCATTAAAGGACCTTTCACAGTACGATATGGAGCAACTTTTGGAGGTATCGTAAATATGGTGACAGAAAATCATAACAAGTTAGAAAACGGATTCCACGGAAAATTTTCAACAGGATATGAAACCAATGGAAATTCATTTGTAAACATGTTGCAATTACAACATGTTACCAATAAATTTGATGTGGTAGGAAATGTAGGCTACCGAAACTTTGGAGATTATAAAGACGGAAGTGGTACAGAGATTCCTTCATCATTCACTAGTACCGATTATGGAGTTAAATTAGGGTATAACCTTACTGAACATCAACGTTTGCAAGCACATTGGCGTCAATCGTTTGGTAGAGACGTAAAACATGCTGCTTTACCAATGGATACCGATTATGACAACAGTACAATTGTATCGTTAGATTACAAAGCAATAAATATAGGTAGCACCTTAAAAACAATTACCACCAAAGGTTTTTACAGCTATGTAGATCATTTAATGACGAATACAAATCGTCCGAATTATCACATGGTTTTTGCTTCATCACCAGTAGAATCAACAACCATAGGAGGTAAGATAGAGTTTGAGTTAGACTTGCATAAAAATCTTGATTTGTTTGTGGGAAGTGATGTTAACCATATACAAAGAGAAGGAAATCGTACACGTACTATTAAAATGATGAATGGTATGATGTTGCCAACACCAATGGTTAAAGTAGACAAGATTTGGCAAGATGCTTATATTAATGATTTCGGAATGTTTTCTGAAGCAAAATTTAACCTGGCACCTAAAACTATATTAACTACAGGTTTTCGAGTAGATTTAGTAAGTGCTAACGCCATAGATTTAGAAGCAGATTTTGCGGCAAGATATCCTGTTGTAAAAACAAACGAAACCAATGTGAGCGGTAACATTTCGGTAAAACACGCATTTTCTAAAAAAGCAATTTTAGAAGCTGCATTTGGTAGAGGAGTACGTACTGCAAATATGGCTGAGCGTTATATCAATCATTTTACGATTGGTTCAGATTCGTACGAATATTTAGGAAACCCGATGTTGCGACCAGAAGTAAATAACCAATTTGAGTTAGGATTAAAAGGAAAATTAGGATTGAACAACAACTTGCAATTACATTATCAAACATCAGCGTTTTACTCAATTTTTGAAGATTATATTTCAGCAGTGGTTGATCCAACCATTCCAAGGAAGTTCATGCCAAATCAAAAACCAGAGTTTACAAAAGTGTTTACCAATATTGAAGATGCTAGCAAAACTGGATTTGAAGTAGCTGCAAAGTTGCAAATGTTTAATGATTACTATTTTCAAACAGAAGTAGCCTATGTAAAAACAGAAAACAAAGATTTTGATGAATCGTTGCCATTGAATCCGCCTTTCACTTCAAAAATTTCTATGGGAGTAGACAAAGAAAAGTATTGGGCAAAAGCACAGTATAACGTAGTGTCAACTCAAAAAGATATAGCTCCTTCTTTTGGTGAAACTGAAACAGAAGGTTACCAAACTTTTGATATAAAATTAGGGGTAAAACCGTTTAAAAATTTTACGTTAGGGGTAGCTTGTTTAAATGTGTTTGATGAGAATTATATCAACCACTTAAACTTTTCATATAAAAACCAAGCAGATTTGCCAATGGTAAGAATTCATGAACCAGGAAGAAACTTTACAGCATTCTTACAGTATAAATTTTAATTTTCGAGTAAGGTTACTTAAATTTGGTGACTAATCTCCCAAATATTAACTAAAAATTTAAAAATGAAAAAATCAATTTTCTCAATTATTGTATTTGCTATAGCCCTAGTATTTTCTAACAAAGTTGTGGCTCAAGACTTCCCTAATTTAGATAAAAGTCCGATGGATGCAGCAACATATCCAAGTAGTTACAGAAATTCCGATAAAAAAGTAAAAATTATTTATAGTCGTCCTCAGTTAAAAAGAAGACCAGTATCTCGTTTAGCAGTTGCAGGTAAAGTATGGAGAACAGGAGCAAATGAAGCCCCAGAAATTACTTTTTACAAAGATGTAACCTTTGGAGGAAAAAAAGTAAAAGCAGGAACATACTCGTTATTTACCATTCCAGGTGATAAAGAGTGGACGGTTATTTTAAATACTGCTAAAAATGTTTGGGGAGCTTATTCTTACAACGAATCAGATGATGTAGTACGTGTTACAGGAAAAGTTTCTAGAGCAAACGAAAATATTGAAGCTTTCTCAATCGCTTTTGATGGTGAAGAGGATGTTTTTAATATGTATTTAGGTTGGGGTAATGTTGTAGTTACTGTACCGATTAAAGGGTAAAACTTATTTAAAATAAATAAAAGGCTTCATTGGTTTTGTACTAATGAAGCCTTTTTGTTTTTATAGCTTTTCACATCCAAACGATAATTGTAAATTTGCATCCTTTAAAACAAGCGATTACAAATGCAATACAATCACCAAGAGATAGAAAAAAAGTGGCAAAAGTACTGGGCAGATCAAGGTACATTTAAAGCTGAAAATAATTCTGATAAACCAAAATATTATGTGTTAGACATGTTTCCTTATCCATCAGGAGCAGGATTACACGTTGGGCATCCGTTAGGATATATCGCATCTGATATTTATGCACGTTACAAGCGTCATAAAGGGTTTAATGTATTGCACCCACAAGGATATGATTCTTTCGGATTACCTGCTGAACAATATGCGATTCAAACAGGACAACATCCCGCTATTACTACTGAAACGAACATCAAAACCTATCGTCGTCAGTTAGATAATATCGGGTTTTCATTTGATTGGTCTCGCGAAGTTCGTACTTCGAACCCTGAGTATTATAAATGGACACAGTGGATTTTTATTCAACTATTCAACTCTTGGTATAATAAAGACACAGATAAAGCAGAAGATATTGCAACCTTAGTAGCTAAATTTGAAGCAGAAGGGAACGTGAACGTAAATGCTGTTTCTGATGAAGATATAGCTGTTTTTTCTGCAGAAGAATGGAAAAACTTCTCTGACAAAGAACAACAAGAGATATTATTACAATACCGTTTAACCTTTTTGTCTGATACAGAAGTAAACTGGTGTCCTGCTTTAGGAACGGTATTAGCAAACGATGAAATTGTTAACGGAGTTTCAGAACGTGGTGGACATCCTGTAGTTCGTAAAAAAATGACCCAATGGTCTATGCGAATTTCTGCGTATGCACAACGTTTATTAGATGGATTACAAAATATCGATTGGCCACAACCTTTAAAAGACTCTCAAACCAACTGGATTGGTCGTTCGCAAGGAGCGATGGTTGCTTTTGATGTTGATGGACACGATGCTAAAATAGACGTGTTTACTACACGTCCTGATACTATTTTTGGAGTGTCTTTTATGACCTTAGCTCCAGAGCACGACTTGGTGGCGAAAATTACTACTGCTGAACAAAAAGAGGCTGTTGAAGCTTACGTAGAAGCTACAGCAAAACGTTCTGAGCGTGATCGTATGGCAGATGTAAAAACCATTTCAGGAGTGTTTACTGGTGCGTATGCTTTACACCCATTTACAGGAAAACAAGTGCCGATTTGGATTGGTGATTACGTATTAGCAAGCTACGGTACAGGGGCTGTTATGGCGGTACCATGTGGTGACCAACGTGATTATGATTTCGCAAAACACTTCGGATTAGAGATTCCGAATATTTTTGCAGATGTTGATATTTCTGAAAAAGCGAATGATGCTAAAGACGGAATTAAATTAGCAAACTCTGATTTTTTAGACGGTTTAAATTATAAGAAAGGAATGAAAACTGTAATCTACGAATTAGAAAAACGTGGATTTGGTTACGGAAAAATAAACTATCGTTTACGCGATGCAGTATTCAGTCGTCAACGTTATTGGGGAGAACCATTCCCAGTATATTACAAAGACGGAATGCCGCAAATGATTGAAGCGAAGCATTTACCAATCGTATTACCGGAAGTAGAGAAATATTTACCTACTGAAGACGGAAAACCACCGTTAGGAAATGCTGAGGTTTGGGCGTGGAATAGTATTGAGAATAGAGTAGTGAGTAATGAGTTGATAGACAACGAAACTGTTTTCCCATTAGAGTTAAACACAATGCCAGGGTGGGCAGGAAGTTCTTGGTATTTTAACCGTTATATGGACTCGAATAATGAAGGAGAATTCGTAAGTAAAGAAGCGGTTGACTATTGGAAGCACATAGATTTATACATTGGAGGTTCTGAACATGCTACAGGACACTTATTATATGCACGTTTTTGGCAAAAATTCTTATTTGATAGAGGATTGTTACCTGTGGATGAGTTTGCTAAAAAACTAATCAACCAAGGAATGATCTTAGGAACTTCTGCTTTTGTGTATAGATATACTTTAGAATGTACAGTAAAAATTGATGGTATAGAAGATATTTCTAATTTTTACACATACAAAAAGAGTTTTATGCTTTCCAAAGGATACATGGTAAATAATAAAGCAAATGAAAATGTTTTTAATATTTGTTGTGAAATAATAAGAGAGCAATTAAGAAAAGACTCACCTGATATTAATAACATTGAAATTAATTTTTTAGAAGAGTATATCGCACCTATACATGCTGATGTTTCGTTGGTAAATTCTTCTGATGAGCTAGATGTTGAAGCATTTAAGAATTGGAGAGAAGAATTCAAAAATGCTGAATTTATTTTAGAAGACGGAAAATACATTGTTGGTCGTGAGGTTGAAAAAATGTCGAAATCGAAATACAATGTGGTAAATCCAGATTTAATTTGTGAAGAATACGGTGCGGATAGTTTACGTTTATTTGAAATGTTCTTAGGGCCGTTAGAGCAAACCAAACCCTGGAAAACATCTGGTATTTCAGGAGTGTATTCTTTCCTAAAGAAATTATGGAAATTATTTGCTGACGAAAATGGTATCAACGTTTCAGACGAAGAGCCAACTAAAGAAGAATTAAAAACCTTACATAAAACGATTAAGAAAGTAGAAGAAGATATCGAGAACTTCTCGTTCAATACGTCAGTTTCTACCTTTATGATTGCGGTAAACGAGTTGACTGCTCAAAAGTGTAATAAGAGACAAATATTAGAGCCCTTATTAGTGCTAATTTCTCCGTATGCACCACATATTGCAGAAGAATTATGGAGTCAGTTAGGACATGATGAGTCTATTGCAACCGTAGCTTTTCCAAAATTTGAAGAAAAGCATTTAGTTGAAAGCTCTAAAAACTATCCGGTATCTTTCAATGGAAAAATGCGATTTACTTTAGAGTTACCGTTAGATATGAGTAAAGAAGAAATTGAAAAAACGGTAATGTCGCACGAAAAGACACAAGCACAATTACAAGGAAGAGAGCCAAAGAAAGTAATTATCGTTCCTGGTAAAATTATTAATATTGTAGGGTAACAATACTATAGAATATTATTAATCAAAAGCCTTTACATGAAAATGTAGAGGCTTTTTTGTATTGAGAAACCAAAAACTTTTCTCAAATTTGTTTTCCTAATAAAATAAGATGAAAAACACTCAAGAACTATTAAATATACTTACCCTCGACGATTTAGGAAATGGAAACTTTAATGGAGTAAGTAGAGATATAGGAAGTCCGAATGTTTTTGGAGGACAAGTATTAGCGCAAGCATTAAACGCAGCCTATAGAACCACTTCTAAAGAGCGTATTTTACACTCATTGCACTCCTATTTTTTAGAAGCAGGAAATTTAGAGTTACCAATAACTTATAATGTACAAACGATTCGTGATGGTGGCAGTTTTTCTACACGAAGAGTAACGGCCCATCAAGAAGATAAAACTATCTTTATTTTGTCTTGTTCATTTCATAAAGAAGAAGAAGGGTATGAACATCAAAAACCAATAAAAAAAGATATAAAACAACCAGAGGAATTGTTGAGTTGGACAGATGTGTTAGATCAATTTGGAGCTTTTCTACCTCAAAAAATGAAAGATTTTTTAAGTATCGAACGTCCTATAGATTTTAAACCTGTACAAATAGTAAATCCGTTAGATCGTAAAGATTTACCACCTGTGGTTGATGTTTGGTTTAAGTTGAAAGGAGATGCGAAAGATTTACCATTAGGAATAAAGCAGCAAATACTTACTTATATTTCCGACTACAATATTTTATCAGCATGTTTAAATCCGAATGCTAGTATTGCTAATTTTGGAAATACTCAACTGGCTAGTTTAGATCACTCAATGTGGTTTTACCGTGATTTTAATTTTGATGATTGGATGTTATTTTCAATAGAAAGCCCAAACGCTTTTGGAGCTAGAGGTTTTGCTATGGGTAATATTTATACTAGAGACGGAGAATTAATAGCTTCGGTTGCTCAAGAAGGATTAATGAGACCAATGAAAAGAAGCTAGTAAGACTATATAAGAAATAAAAGGAATAAAAAAACCGAGTTACTTAGGAACTCGGTTTTTTATTTGTTAAGCGTCTATTTCAGCAGATTTTGTACTGACGTGAAACTCTTCGTATGTTTCTAGTAAACTCATTAAACCAGAAACTAAATCTTGGGTCTCGATTAAAATACTAAAGTATAATGTAGTGTTTTTAGGACTCGTTTCATCAGTTCTAATACGGTCTACTTGTTTTTCAATAGATTGAGAAACATCTTTTAATAATTCTTTCTTCTCATTAATGATATGTTCTAAGTTGTCAAAACTTCTATTTTCAAAAGTTTCACTAATATCTTCTAATAATTTAGAAAGAGTATTGTCGATGCTCTTTAAGTCTTTAATTTGACCTTTTTTAAGGTTTTTATGGTTGTTGTTTACGTGTTTGTATGTAGCTCTAGAAATATAGCTAATAGATTGTGCGACGTCTTGTAAATAACCTAAAATTAAGATGTAGAATCTACTTGCTTGCACAGAAGTATCGTCTAATGACTTAATAAAGTAGAATACACCATCTTTTAAATTATCAATTTCATCGTTTAGTTTCGTAACGTGCTTATCTGTTTTACGTAATTTCACTAAATCGTGCGTAGCTAGATCTTTCACAACGCTTGAATATAGTTTGTTAATACGGTTAGCAACACCAGCAATATGATCTGAGCTTTCTTCAATTACACCGTTAATAGTGATTAATTCTGCTCTTTCCATATGTACTTGCTTCTTCTCTTCTTTAGATTTTTTTCTGTGCTGTAAAGTGTTTCTTGCAATTAAAAGTGCAACTACTAATAATAATACAGGAATCATTACCATGTCCCAGCTAATTAAGTAAGCTACTAAAGCTGCAGTTAAGAAAGCTGTAATGGCAGTTAAGAACCATCCACCAATAACATTAATTACACCAGCAACTCTATAAACAGCGCTTTCACGACCCCAAGCTCTATCAGCTAAAGAGGTACCCATAGCTACCATAAATGTTACATAAGTAGTTGATAATGGTAATTTCATTGAAGTTGCAATAGAAATTAAAATACCAGCAACAATTAAGTTTACAGATGCTCTTACTAAATCGAAAGCAGGCATTTCATACGTTTTGTCTTTTGGTAATTCAATTACAGGTTTTTGAAACTTAGAATCTATAAAGGTTAAAGCTTTCTTAGGAACAATAAAGTTAACAACAGCGTTAATACCCATAGCACTTCTTACTACAACTCTTGATAGTGGGTTTGGTTGAAACTTTTCATGTCCATCACCTTGACGAGATAAATCAATACCTGTTTTAATTACTTCTCTAGCCTTGCTCGAAGTCCATAAAGTAACTACCATAATAGCTCCGGCTAATAATAATAACCAAACGTTAGAAGGTACTTTTTTAGCTAAAATCCCCATAGAAAAAGCGTCAGGAGCAACTCCAGATATTTCCCAAGCTTGGTAAGAGTTCCATGCAGCGATTGGTACACCAATAAAGTTAACTAAGTCGTTACCAGAGAACGCCATTGCTAATGAGAAAGTACCAATACCAATAATTAACTTTAGAATATTAACTTTAAAGAATTGAATTAGTGCATGTGAAATAGCACTCCAAAAAACAAAACTTCCAGCAATAATAAGTATAGTATTACCCTCAATTAAATGTTTTACATCACTGTAAAAAGGAGTTCCTTTCATCCCTTTAATAATGATGAAATAAGTAATTGCTGTAATAGCGAAACCACCAAATAATGAATTTATATAAGTAGGTCTCTTCTCAAAATTAAAAGAATAAATTAAACGAGAAAAGAACTGAACGATAGCTCCGACAGAGAAGGCAACTACAACGGAGAGTAGTATTCCATTTATAATTTCAACTGCTTTTTTATGATTGATGTAGCTCCAAATATCTGAAATAGATTGAGCGTCGTTAGCTGCAATTTTGATTAATGAAATACATACAGCTGCTCCTAATAATTCAAATACAATAGAAACCGTTGTTGAGGTTGGCATTCCTAGTGAATTAAAGATATCAAGTAATAAAATATCAGTAATCATTACTGCCATAAAAATAAACATGATGTCTTGGAACATGAACATGTTAGGGTTGAAGATTCCTTTACGAGCAACCTCCATCATTCCACTTGAAGTTACTGCACCAAAAAATACCCCAATACTGGCAATTATCATAATATTTCTTACTTTAATTGCTTTAGAACCGATGGCTGAATTTAAAAAGTTAACAGCATCGTTACTAACTCCCACAACTAAGTCGACGATAGCTAAAACAGCTAGTGCGACTAGCATCAAAATATATGGATCTCCCATTTTTTAGTTTTTAATTAAGTTTTGCAAATTTAGTTACACAAGAATGCTCTTGTGTTATGTTTATGTTATCATTTATAGGTGAATATCTACTTGTAATCGGAACATGAATTGATTGGTAGCCGTAGGTATATCTAGGTAACTAACATCGGTTTGTACTTTTAATTTATGTCCTACTATGTATTTCGATAACCCTAAAGTATATTGATTTTCCATTCCTTTTCCTGTAATGTTTTTGTCTAGTGCAATATTGGTATAACGTGCAGATACTTCCCAGTTTTTATTAAATAAATATCCTGTTTGAAGGTTTAAAGCATTGCCTTCTTGTACTACGACTTGTTTTCCTTTACTGTCTAATACAGGAGTACCATCAGAGTTTTTTGCAAAAGGATCTTCAGCATCTCTAGAAGCGTATTCTCCCATAAAAGAGAATCCTTTGTATTTAAACATGGCGTCTAAGAAGAAGGTTGAAATGTTTGTTTCATAGTATCCCGCATCATTTACCATATACTGCCCTTGGTTACTTCTTGTTTTTACGGCATTGTTGTTAAAGTCGTAACTCATACCGATAGCTAGCTTGGGCGTTTTTTCTCTTTTTAAATCCCCTCCTTTATAATCTCCTTTTCCTTCAAATAATCCGAAAGGTAAAAATTCAAGGTGTGCAGTATATTGGTGACCACCTAGATTTCCAACAGTAATATTTCTTCCTTCCCCTTGTGAAAAAGCTAAGGCTTCTCTAACTACAAATTTTTCTGATAAATTAAAATGGTGGCGTAATTGCATCCCCATATCTCGGTCAATATTAAAACGCTTGTTTAATAAAGAACGATCTACTAGCTGCATATCTGCAGAAGAAATAATACGTTCACGGTTTCCTGGTAGTTTAGTCTGCCCAAACCAAAGTTCGAAATTTTGGTAAAAGTTCCATTTTACCACCGCGTCTAAAATATATCTTGGTGCATTACCTGTGTGTTCAGAAACTCCACTAATATCGTTATTAGACATTCCTATTTCTAATTTGTACTTTAATTTTGGAGAAAAGGCGAAACCTTTAAATTTTAAACGAGCTCTTCTAACTAGCATTGAAGATGATGGATTGTACAATCCTTCTTTGTTAGAATCCCATTCAGCAGTTGCTAAAAATTGCATTCGAGCACTCATGTTCATAGACCAAGTGCTGTCTTTTCCTACTAAGTTAAATAAGCCTTTGCCAAATTTAGGAGCATTTGTTTGTTGTGCATAAGTACAAGAGAGTACAAACATACTTACAATTGTAAGTGCTGCTTTACAGTTCATTAGATTTAGTTATTAGTTTTTGTCGCTGCAAATAACTAGCTCTAATGTTAAGTGAGTGTTAACTGAATATTAAAAAAACTGCCTTTATACAAGGCAGTATTATGTAAGTCAGATAAATAGTCGACAAAAACTAATAATTTATAATGACTGTACGCCTCTAGAGCGAGGTAGGTCAAAATTACTGGCTTTTTCTGATTCTAATATTAAGTACAATTTAATAAACTGTTACCAAGGTAAATTTTAGGTTAATTTGATATAGGAAAGTGTTTATAAGTATTCTGCTATTTTTTCAGGCCCCTCTAAAACAGTTCGTGTAATTTGCATGGTCCCGTTATTGTTGGTTACTAAATGCCATTTAATGAGTGTAATTTCGTTGTTTTCAATTTCTAAACCAGTAATGCATCTTGGATGGACACAGCTACCATCATTAAAATGAGGTAATTCTTCACAAGAAGGAAATCTAGGTCGGTGTGTATGCCCTGTAACAATCATTTGGTTGTTATTGGCTTTTATCCAGTTTTCTAAACGGCGTTCTACTTTTATAAGTTCTTTAAAGTTTTGAGCGGGACTTGTAGGATCTTTAATTCCGTGTATTTGTAATGGTCGCCATAAAACTTTTACTAAAAAGCGACTGAGTTTCCAAAAGGTATAATTAAACCAATCTGCTTGATGGCCATGAAGTAAGAAAATTGATTTTCCATCATCTTGAGTTAATCGAATGGCTTCAGAAAAGGAAGCATTAGGAAGTAACTCTTTTTCTTTTCCATCAATAGTATCGTAATAATAGCTTAGGTTTTTTCTAACATTTTTGGGTTTTCGGTAATTCATATCATGGTTTCCCCAAATAAAATGCAACTTATTTTTTAGATGAAATTTTTGAAGTAATAAGTACACATCTTTATTTGCATTAAAAATATTCACAAATTTATTTTCCCATAACTCATCACCATCCCCTAATTCTATATAGGTAAAATCTTTTTGCAGGTATTGGGATAAGGCAAAATGATATATTTTTCGATTACGAGCAAAATCATCAGCAAAGCTATTATCGCCTCTATGGCAATCGGAAAATAAAACATACTTAGATGCTTCGTTTAAAGGTAGTTTTTTTGCTTTTTTAAAAGCTCGGTTTAATCTATTGTTAGAAGAAAACATAGGTGTTATTTTACTAGCTAAAGATGCATAAAAAAAAGAACTTTTAAAACAAAAACCCAGAAGGTTAACCTCCTGAGTTTTTAGAATTATTATTTTACAACTTAAAATTCTGTGTTCCTACTGAATAGTAAAGTTGTCTAAATATAAGTTGAAAGGAGCACTTTTTCCAACTTTTAGAGCAAAGAAACTCTCATTAAGGTTAGATGTGTTTAAGTCTGTAATACCACTTAAATCTAAAGTGATTTTAACCCATTCTCCATTAGTGTTGATAGTACCATTATAATTATTACTACCTTCAGCAGAAATAGTTGTGTCACTAGTAATATCTCCTAAGTTGAATCTATAATAAGATCCATCTGTTTTATATAAGTTAATAGAAATACTTTTTCCTGTAGAAGTACCTTTTACATAAAAAGTAATTGAGTTATAGGTGCTAGGCAATCCGTTTTGAGCTAAAGAAGTAAATACATAGTCATTACCTCCTGTTGAACTCATGTTAATACTTAAAGCTGTACTCCCATCAATTCCATTACCAGTGCTTTCTGTAGCGTAGCTTTTAAGACCATAAGTGTTTAAACCATTAGTAAAGGCAGTGAAATCTTCAAAATCACCTCCAGCAAAAGCCAAAGAACCAGAAGGTGTAGGTGTGCCTCCACCACAAGTAGTATAGTCTTCTGTAAAGTTAACATCAGTTTCATTTCTTAAATAGATTTGAACTCCATTAAAGTCAGACATTACTCCTGTAATAGTTCCTTTTTTATCGCTTATTGGGTTGTTAGCAAATGTAGCTTGAGGTCTAACATATGTTGTTAATGGAGTACCATCACATTCAGCAATTAACTCATTATTACCACTATATGTTTTAGTATTGTCTTTGAACTGTACACCTTCAATTTGTACTAACTTTCCTTGGTAGTCTCCTGTTAAAGCCTGTGCTATGGTAATTATTTCAGGAGTAGGTAATGTTCCAGTTGTTGTGCTAAGGATATTAGATGGAGAAACGTTTAACTGTAATAAGCCATTATACTCACTTAATTTAGCTCCGCCAACTGCAATTTCTATTTCGTCTCCTAACTTTAAATCGTAAGCATCACTAAAACGTAAAGCAATACCAGCTGTTGCATCTTGAGCAAAAGCATTTTGATTTGAAATGTTATCTGTAGAAAGGTCTGAAGTAATTACAAGCTTTAATTTTAAGTTTTGAGTTACTGTAGTTTCACTACCAGTATATAAATCCTTAACTTCTGCTAAAGAAGCTTCAGTAGGGTTATTGTTACAACCGTATTCTTCAGTAAAGTTAACGTCATTAGTATCTCTTATGAATAACTGGTAATCACTTCTAAATTTATTTAAAATAGCAGTAACACTTCCTTTTTTATCAGGGATAGGGTAAGATTTAAAAGTAGCAAAACCGCTTGTTCTCATGATAATAGATTCAAAAGTTTCACAACTTGTAAAGTACCTGTTTACTGAAAAAGTATTATCAGGATCTGGGTCAGCATAGGTTAACCCTTTTTCTTCAGACTGTAGCCCTTCTATTTTAACTAAAGTATTAATATGGTTATCAGTTAACTCACCAATACTTAAATTGGTTGGTACTATTTCAGCAATTTCAGAAGATCTGTCAATAAAGTTTATATAATCGTTTGCGTCAATTCTATCCGTACTATTTCCATTTAAAACACCTATTTGAAAAGATGCGAAGTATTTACTTAAAGCAAGTCCTTTTAATTTAATGTATATTTTTCTACCTACATTATAACGAGCTCCTAAATTAGTATCATCTATTCTTACTTCTAATCCAACTGTTGGGTTTTCTGGTTTATCTTGAATAATGATTGATTTAAAAAAGTTCCCTTCTCTGTCATCAGAAACTACATAACCATACACAGTAACATCCTCTACAAACTCTACAGGATCACCATTGTATTGTGCTATAATTTCGTCTAAAGACTTTAAGTTTTCGTACTGTTTGTCTGGTCCAATAGTTGGTAATTCAAAATCGTTATTGTCAACACATGAAGCAGAAATTGCAATAAAAAGTATTGCAAAAATCTTGTATAAATTTATTTTTTTCATTTTGAGTGTTTTTTAGAATCTATAATTTAAGTTTAAGAAATAAGTAGTACCTCTACCGTACCAGTATTTATTTCCAAAGGTTGGTGTTCCGTTAGCATTATCGTCTCGTAATTGGTGATAATTTGCATTTCTTCCTTGCTCGAAACCACCTGTTTTATATTCTTCGTTGAATAAGTTACTAACACTAGCAAACAAGCCAATGTATTTACCATCGCCTACTTTCCATGATTTCCCTCCGATAGCGTTTACAACCATATAATCACCAAATTGCTCTTGAGTTAATAATTGTCTAGCTAACACTGGGTCGTAATCTGCAAAAGCAGCTCCGTCTGCATCACTTATAAAATTAGCAGTTCTTCTAATAGGAGAAACATCTACATAAGCTTCATCCATATAGTTTGCAGTAACACTAACAAACCAATAATCTGGGTCTCTATATTCAAAACCAAAAGAATAAGCCTTATGAGGTCCGGCAGCAATTTTATAATCTTTAAGAGAAGCAAGCCCCATATCTCTTTTACCATCAATGAAACCTACTGTATTAGCGTTTTCGGTAGTAATTACAAGATTTGGGTTATTATTATAGGTGTACTGACCAATATTAGCTGCACCCTTTAATTTAATTGTAGGAGTAACTTGCGCTTCAATCCCAAACTCAACACCAAAATGTCTTTTATCTATACCAGTTAAGATTTCTTGAATAAATGCCGAAGTATCTCCTCCAATACCATCAGCAAAGAAGAATGAAATTTCAGTAGCGTCTTTAACATCAGTAAAGTACCCTGTAACTTTTGAAGTTATTAATGGGCTTCTAAAAATATAGCTAATGTCTCCTGATAATATTTTCTCACTATTCAATTCAGCAACATCAGCAACTGTAACATTGTTAGCTCTTGAATTGGCAAAAGAGTTACGTAAAGATGGTGCTTTTGTAATATAACCTCCGTTTACATCAATTAAGTGACGACCAGAAATTTTATAGGTTAAACCTCCTTTAGCACCGTAGTTAAAGAAGTCTAATTTTTTCGACTTTCCGTAAGAGTTCGTAGGGAAGTATCCGTTTTGGAATAATCCTTCTCTTTGATGTGTAGTGTTATTAGCTTGACCAGCTAGGTAAAAATCAATATTACTATATTTAAACTGTAATTGAGCAAATCCACCATATATTTCTGAATCGAAATTATAGTTATACTTGAATCGATTACCTAATCCGATAGTTCTGTTTGGTGTCAATAAGTTGCTTTGTTGTTGGTCAAAAGTATCACCAAATGTATTTACATCTAAATAACCAGTTGCTCCTAACATATCTATAGGTGTAGCAAAGTTTTCAGATCTTAATGTTCTGTATTCAGCACTAGCTGTTAACGTAATGTTTTCATTTAATTCAGAAGATAAAATCATGTTAGCAGTTAATTGCTTATCGTCATTTCTGTCTTCATATAAAATAGCACGTGCATTTTCAGGACTTCCTTGATTCCCAAAATATAATTCGTTCCAGTCAATTTGTCCGTCATTTTGAAAGCCAGTTAAGGCTTTATAAGCATTTTCATAATCAGGTCCGTTAGGGTCTGATAAATACCAACTTGGTAGTTTTCTATAGTATGTAGGGTCTGGGTTATTAGCACCGTTATAATCCAAACGACTATTCCCTATTTCACCAAATTGATAACCAATATTTGTATTTAAGGTTGTGTTGTCAGAAAGATTCCAATAGTGATTTAACATTATAATAGGTTCGTATAATCTTTTTACCCTTGAGTTTCTCATTTTTCCATTTTGATACCCCCAGTAAGAGTTATAACGAATTCCTCTAATATCAAAAACTTCTTGAGTGTTAGGTGATGATTTTCCTCTCTCGTTTTCAGCAGCAATCACAGTTAAGTTTAAGCTGTGAGCATCGTTAATTTGCTTTTCAAGTGATAAAAAGATTGAGTTAGCATCATAAAAAGTACCATCTACGTACCCTTCATTACCAGCTCTTCTGCTACCAGAAACTGTTATAGCCCATCCATTAGCTAATAAACCAGAAGAGTATGTTGCCATTAGACGGTGGTTGTAACTTCTATTAGAAGAAGCATAAGAAATACGTCCACCTTCACTATATTCAGAAGCTCTTGTGTTAATATTTGTAGAACCTAAAACACCACCAAAAGCATAGTTTGAAGGAGTTAGTCCATTACTAAATTCTTGGTTACGCAATACATCGTTTAAACCTCCCCAGTTACTCCATTGAGGTCTTCCGTTGTATAGTTTGTTCATTTCAATTCCGTTAATCAAAACTTTACCGTTTTCAGAATCTAAACCACGAACCCTGTAAAAAGAACCACTCCATTCAAAAGCAGCAGTACGTAAATATACATCTCTGGAAGCTTGTAGTAAACCAGAAATATTATCAGCAGCACTTGTGTCATCATTTAATTCATCATCTGTGATAGTGATGGTGCTTAAATCTTGATCTTCAGACAAATCTTCATACATAAAGATTGTACCTAAATCTACTGTTTTTCCAGATAGTTCAACTGGAAAGTTTTGGGTTTCATACCCGTTTAATGATACCGTTACAATTTGTCTTCCGTCTTGTAAACCAGTTAATGTAAAAGCTCCGCTAACATCAGTAACACTAGAAACATTAGCAGTTTTTACACTTACAGAAACATCTTGCATGGGATTTTCAGAATCGCTGTTTATTACGATCCCCTTTACAACATTCTGCGCATTTAAGCTTGTAAAGCCTAAAAACAACAACAACATTGTCATCGTAAAATTTCTCATAAATGATTGTTTATAAAATATTTAAATTTGTTAACTCCTCTGATTCTATTAAAAACCAAAGGGTGACAAAATTAAGAAATTTCTCATTATGTTTAGGTTAAGACAGTATTATTAAGAAATTAATTATTTAATTATAAAAAATAGACATGAAAAATTGTTTTATTTTTGCAGGGTAAAATTTATTAAATGAGAAATATAGCTACACTTTTAGTTTTAATTTTTGTTGGTTTTTCTACTTACGCACAACAAGAGGGAAAGAAATATAAAATTAGAACTGTAGGGTTTTATAATTTAGAAAACCTTTTTGATACTGAAAATGATCCTGAAAAGAATGATGAAGCAAGCCCTATCATGGAAATGAAAGGAGATAAGGAAGAGGTTTATTGGGATAAAATAGATAAGCTTGGTGAGGTAATTTCACAATTAGGAGAAGAAAAAGCGAATACAAGCCCTGCAATTCTTGGGGTTGCTGAAGTTGAAAACAAAAAAGTTTTAGAAGATTTAGTTGCTTCTGAAAGATTAAAAAAGAAACGTTATAGTATTATACATTTTGACTCTCCTGATAAAAGAGGAATTGATGTAGCTCTTTTATACCAACCAAGATATTTTAAACCAATACACTTTGAGGCTTTTGACCCTAATATTTATGATCAAAACTATAAAGTTCATACACGTGATATTTTATTAGTATCAGGTTATTTAGATGACGAATTGATACATGTTATTGTAAATCACTGGCCATCTCGTAGAGGAGGAGAAGCTAAAAGTAGACCTTTGCGTGAAAAGGCGGCTTATAAGGTGAAGCAAATTATTGAAAAAATTAAGCTGAACGACCCGAACCCGAAAGTGTTAATTATGGGTGATTTTAACGATGATCCTATCAACTCTAGTTTTAAAACTGTTTTACAAACAAAGAGTAAAAAGAAAAATGTAAAAGAAGGAGATATTTATAATCCTTATGAAGATATGTTCCGTCGTGGATTTAATACATTAGGGTACAGAGATAACATCAATTTATTTGATCAAATTATGTTCACCTTTCCGTTATTAGACAAAGGGAAAAAAGATTTTTCAACATACAAAATGTTTAAGTCAGGAATCTTTAATAAACGTTTTTTAACCCAAAAGAGTGGGCGTTATAAAGGGTATCCTTTCAGAAGTTTTTCTTATGGGAGATATACAGGAGGGTATAGTGATCATTATCCAGTATATATGTACTTAATTAAAGAAGATTAAAAATTAAAAAGGCTTGCAATTGCAAGCCTTTTTAATTTTTACATATATCATTTAAATAATTGTTCATTCTCAGTTGAAACAAAGTACCTTTTAAAAGGTCGTCTATTTGCCATAATTCAATTGATGATACTGCCATACTAACTTTATCAGAGGGAGTTTGAAGTAGAATGGACCTACAGTCTTTACCTTTGCTACAAGTAGCGCAGTTTTTTTGAAGTTTTGAATCAGTAACTTTTTCTAAAAATAATTCAATTTCTTCTTCAGTTAAATGAAACCCTGTATCTCTAAATATTAATTGAACTAGCTTAGAGTTGTTATCTTTCCAGTGAAATGAAATACCTATGTTGTTGTCGTATATTTTAGTAATTCCGTCCATAACTATATTTTATTACCGTAACAAATATATAAGATTATTTGGAATTATTCTAAATAAAAGTAGCGACTATTTTAAGTCTTTTAAAATCAATTGTATAGTTGTGTGTCCGTTCCATGTGTTTTCATCTAAAGTATATACAATGTCAAAATCGTTATGTACAGCTGATATTTTATTGCCTAAACCAAATCCAATAGCATTATATGTTTTTTGGTCAGAGCCATAAATGATATTCAACTTTAAATGGCTACTGTCAGCTCCTACTTGTTTACCATATCCATTATCTCTTACTGCTGAAGTAGTAAAAATTGGTTTCATGTTTAGCGGGCCAAACGGAGCCATTTGTTGGACTATACGGAAAAACTTAGGTGTGATTTCTGATAGGTCAAGCTCAGCATCAATAGTAATTTCTGGAGTTAACAAGTCTTTATCAATAGTGGCTTTCACTACTTCTTCAAACTTATTTTTAAAATTTTCATATTGTTCGGGTAACAAGGTTAAACCCGCTGCATATTTATGTCCGCCAAATTGTTCAATAAACTCTGAGCATTGTTCTAGAGCATTATATACATCAAATCCTTTTACAGAGCGAGCTGAGGCAGCTAATTTTTCACCACTTTTAGTAAAAACCAAGGTAGGTCTGTAGTAGGTTTCTGTTAAGCGTGAGGCTACAATACCAATGACTCCTTTGTGCCAATTTTCGTCAAAAACAACTGTGGTGTAATTTTCTTGTTCGTTATTTTTTTCAATTTGTAATAAAGCTTCTTGTGTAATTGCTCTATCTAGCTCTTTTCTATCGGAATTGAACTTTTCAATTGCAGAAGCAAATTCAACTGCTGAATCAAAATCCATTTCGGTTAACAATTCAACAGCGTAGTTTCCGTGTTTCATTCTCCCAGCAGCATTTATCCGCGGAGCGATTATGAAAACAACATCGGTAATAGTGAGTTCTTTTTTTTGTAACTGATGAATAATAGCCTTAATACCATTTCTGGGTTGTGAATTAATGACTTGTAATCCATGATAAGCTAGAACTCTATTTTCGCCAGTCATCGGAACAATATCAGCTGCAATTGCAGTAGCTACTAAATCTAAATATGGAATTAAATCGTCAATTGTTTGATTTCTTTTTGAAGCTAATGCTTGAATTAATTTAAAACCAACACCACAGCCACACAGTTCATCATATGGATAGTTACAATCTATTTGCTTAGGATTTAAAACAGCAACTGCTTTAGGAATTTCATTTCCAGATTTGTGGTGGTCACAAATAATAAAATCAATATTTTTTTCAGTAGCATAGGCAACTTTATCAATAGCTTTAATTCCGCAGTCTAAAGCTACGATAAGTGAAAAACCATTGTCTTCAGCAAAATCAATTCCTTGAAAAGAAATACCATATCCTTCTTCATATCGATCAGGAATATAGGTTGCAATATTAGGATGAATTGTTTTTAGGTAAGAAGATAGTAAAGAAACAGCGGTAGTTCCGTCAACATCGTAATCGCCAAAAACTAAAATATTTTCGTTATTAGTAATAGCAGTTTCTATGCGTTGTACTGCAAGCTCCATATCCTTCATTAAAAAAGGATCATGTAAATCACTCAACGAAGGGCGAAAGAAATGTTTAGCTTCTTCAAAGGTTTCAATACCACGTTGTACTAAAATTTTAGCCAAGGTTGTGTCGATAGATAGTTCTTTGGCTAATTGTTTTACTTTAATAGTGTCTGGTTGCGGTTTTAATGTCCAGCGCATAGCAGTTTTATCGAAAATAGATTAGTTATTATGTAAGTGAATAGCAGTAGTTACATCAGCAAATTTTCTAAACATTTCCATAACACCACAGTATTTTTCTATCGATAAATCTACTGCTTTGTTAATTTTTTTTTCGTCTAAATCACTTCCGTAAAAATGATAATCCACTAAAACTTTATGATAATATTTTGGGTGCTCTTCAGTTAATTCACCAGTAACAACAATTTTAAAATCATCAATTTTTACACGCATTTTTTCTAGCATAGGTACGATATCTAAACCAGAACAACCTGCTAACGATGAAAGCATCATAGCTTTAGGTCGTAAACCAGTATTATTTCCTCCATGCTCTTCAGAAGTATCAATAACTATTGAATGTCCACTAGGGTTGTCACTTTCAAATTGCATGTTTTCTTTCCAAACGGTTGTAACTGTGTTTGTTGCCATATCTTGATGGTTTTTTGTTTATTGCGTAAGTAAGCCTGTGTGTATTTCGACTTAGTACATTTAAATAGTAACACAAACTTACAGTAAAAAGTTAGTATTAAAAACTTAAAAAATAAATCTATGCCTTTAGTAACTCCTTTAGATCCGAATCATGATGCGGAAACGAAACAATTATCTGATTTTTATAATGAAACCTTAGGTTTTTGTCCGAATTCAGTGTTAACCATGCAACGACGACCAGAAATTTCCAAAGCATTTATCAATTTAAACAAAGCGGTAATGGCTAACCACGGTCGCGTAACTTCTGCTTTAAAACGGATGATTGCTTGGGTAAGTAGCAATGCTACAGGTTGTCGTTATTGTCAAGCACATGCAATTCGTGCTGCTGAGCGTTATGGTGCAGAACAAGAACAATTAGATAATATTTGGGAGTACAAAACACACTCTGCCTTTTCTGATGCTGAACGTGCTGCGTTAGATTTTTCATTGGCAGCTTCTATGGTTCCAAATATGGTGGATGAGAAAGTTAAAGAAGAATTGTATAAATATTGGGATGAAGGGGAAATAGTTGAAATGTTAGGAGTAATTTCTCTCTTCGGATATTTAAATCGTTGGAATGATTCTATGGGAACAAGTATTGAAGATGGTGCGGTTGAAAGTGGTGAACAGTATTTAGGAAAACATGGTTGGGAGAAAGGAAAGCATGTGTAAATTATATAGAACTATCAGAAAATAGAAAAGCTCGCAATTGCGAGCTTTTCTATTTAATATTTAATCGGATTACTTTTTTAGTAAATCTCTAATTTCTGCTAATAGTTCTTCTTGACTAGGTCCCTTTGGAGCTTCTGGAGCAGGTTCTTCTTTTTTCTTCATAGCATTTACTGCTTTTACCACCATAAACATAACAAAAGCTACAATAATAAAATCGATAACATTGGTTAAAAACTCACCATACATCAAGGCAACTTCTCCTGTTACTTTACCTGCTTCATCAGCAACTCCTTCTTTAAGTATGTATTTTACGTCTTTAAAGTCGGCTTTGAAAATAAGTCCAATTAAAGGAGAAACAATTCCTCCAGTGAAAGAAGTTACCACTTGTTTAAAAGCAGCACCCATTACAAAACCTACTGCAATGTCCACTAAATTTCCTTTCATTGCAAAGTCTTTAAACTCTTTGAGCATTCCCATATTTTTGATTTTTAATAGTTAATTGAACTGAAAAATATAAAAAAATTAGCTTTTAACCAATCTTTTTATACGTTGAGATAAGGCAGTAAGTATTTCATACGAAATAGTTTCACACTTATGAGCCATATATTCTACGTGTTGTTGATGGTTGAAAATAATGACCTCGTCACCTTCATTACAATCAATTTTAGTAACATCAACCATTATCATATCCATACAAACATTTCCAATAATAGGAGCTGGTTTATTGTTAATGAACACAAATCCATTTTTATTTCCTAACTTTCTTGATATACCATCTGCATGTCCTATAGGAATGGTAGCGCTTCTTGTAGGTTGATTAGCAACAAAAGCTCTATTGTATCCAACTGTTTCACCTGGTTGAACTATATTAATTTGAGAAATTATAGATTTAAGCGTATGTGTGTTTTTAAGTTGAGCTGTTTCCTGTTCATCATTTCCGAAACCATATAAGCCTATGCCTAAGCGTACCATATCAAATTGAGCCTGTGGATAATTTATAATACCAGATGTATTTAAAATGTGTATCATAGGTTGGTATCCTAAGTGCTCATAAACTTGTTTTACTATGTAAGCAAAGTTGTTAATTTGACCGATAGTAAATTCTTGCTCACGGGGATCTTCACTAGCAGCCAAATGAGAAAACATTGATTCAACTTTTACATTGTTTGATTTTTTTAGCTCAGCTACAATAGTTGGAACGTCAGTATGCCAAAAGCCTACTCTATTTAACCCTGTGTTAAATTTTAAATGAATAGGGTAGTTCATCAGAGGTTCTTCATCAGCAAGCTTTAAAAAAGCATCAAAGATTTTAAAATTATATAGATTAGGTTCTAAACGATACTTAACAATATCTTTTAAGTTTTGAATTTGAGGGTTTAGAACTAAAATAGGAGTTGAGATTCCTGCTTCACGTAAAGCAATTCCTTCATTTGAATAAGCAACAGCAAAATAATCAACTTGGTCTTCTACAATTTTTGCAATTTCTGTAGACTCACTTCCGTAACCAAAAGCTTTAACAACTACTAAAATTTTTGTTTTGGGTTGTAGCTTTTGTTTAAAATAGGCTAAGTTGTGTAGCACAGCTTTAGCGTCAATTTCTAATACGGTTACGTGATTATTGTCCATTATTGTCTTTTTTATTAGGTGTTTCGTGTTTTTTCATAGCCTTATAATAGGCGGCTCTACTTAAAGGTTCGTACTCTTGAGTTTCCCCCAAAAATACTAAGTCATCACTTTGCGCTTTTCTATAACTATAATGGGCTAAATTTCCCGTGCGTGTACATACAGCATGAACCTTAGTAACATATTCTGCAGTAGCCATTAAAGCAGGCATAGGACCAAACGGTTTTCCTTTAAAATCCATGTCTAAACCAGCTACGATAACACGAATTCCTCTATTAGCTAAATCGTTACAAACAGCTACAATTTCATCATCAAAAAATTGGGCTTCGTCTATTCCTATTACATCAACATCATTGGCTAATAATCTAATATTAGAAGATGCAGGAACAGGTGTAGAACGAATCCTATTTTCATTGTGCGATACTACTTCTTCGTCATCGTATCTTGTATCAACTGCAGGTTTAAAAATCTCAACACGTTGTTTAGCAAATTGCGCACGTTTAAGTCTACGAATTAATTCTTCGGTTTTTCCCGAAAACATTGAGCCACAAATTACCTCAATCCAACCAAATTGTTCTGTATGATTTACTGTATTTTCAAGAAACATTTTGTAATTTTAAGCTCTAATTATTGATTTTTGTATTACTTTCGAATGAGGAACAAATTTATTAAAATTTAACAGCAAAAATTAAATTCAAACAACAACTTATGCACAAAAAACTAGCATCGGATTTAACCAGTTTAGCACACAGTATCTTACAGATGAAAAATAGAGAAGATGTGTTTGAGTTAAAACAAAAGGCATATGAGGTTTACGAAAAACTTTCGGTTTTAGCGTACGTAGAAGAATATATAAATAATACTCCTAATCCTACAAAAACTAAAGAGGAGTTATTAAAAGACGTATTGTTAGCTGAAGAGAAAAAGGAAACAAAAGTTGTTGTTGAAGAAATTTCTTCTAAGGAAGAAAAAATAAACGAGGAGCTTGATAAAGAGGTTGTAAGTGATTTAGAAGCTGAGGTAGAAAATGAAGAGCCAATTCAAGAAAAGGAGTTTACAGAAGAAATAGAAGAAGCACATAAAGAGGAGCCTTTAGAGGGAAGAACAGTTCATCATTTAGAAGAAGATTTAAAAAAAGGTTTTGATCAAGAAGCAGAAGAAATAGCTGAAAAGGTAATTGAAGGGATTAATGAGGAAATAATTACTAATGAAATTATAGAACAACCTTTTGATGAGTTAGAAAAACTGTTACATGGCGATGCTGAAGATGTAAAGAATGATGTAAAAGATGTAGGAGAGAGAAAAACACCAACATTAGAAGATGAGTTACAAGATACTATTTCGGTAGATGTAATGGCAGATTTATTTACTAAAGCAGAGCCTAAGAAATCATTGAATGATCATTTTCAGACTACAATTCAAATTGACTTGAATGACAGAATAGCTTTTGTAAAACACTTATTTGATGGTGATCAAAACGATTTTAATCGAGTTATTTCCCAATTGAACACCTTTAAAACAGAAAAGGAAGCAAAAAAATTTATCAATAAAATGATTAAGCCAGACTATGATTGGTCAGCTAAAGAAGAATACGAAAATAGATTGTTAGAAATTATAGAAAGAAGATTTGCATAAGAAAGCATAAACATTTGTTTATAAATAAGCAAAAAGCCATCATTTTTATAATTAAAAGGTGATGGTTTTTTTATGTTAAAAAATATAGTAGAACCTGACTTAATTAAGGGTTTTTCTTGAAAATAAAATTTAGCGATTAAAAATAAGTTCAAAGCTCCGCAAGATTTAAACCACATGAAGAAGGGTAGCTCTAACACTTGAGTATAATTATAAGTTTGATACAGATGTAGCTATTGAGATTTATAGTATGAATGGTATTTTGATTAAGAGAGTTGAAAATAATTCTTACATCAAAGGAACTTCAGAACAAATAAAAATAGATTTATCAGATGTTCAAAATCAAGCTTTAATTGTAAGAATGATTACAAGTAGAGGTGTTGTTAATAAGAAAATTATAGCAATGCGTCCTAAGAAAAGAAAGTAATCTGAATTATAAAAAGGAATAGTTTGGAGGAGTAAAAATTTATACTCCTCTAAACTTATTCTAAAAGTTAAGAGTAATATTATAAATTTTTGAATAATAAAACCGCTAAGAGTAAATCTTAGCGGTTTTATATTTGTTGTTTTTTTAAACTTTGAAAGTAAGCATTGGTTTTATTGATTTTTTGGATAAATACTTTGTAATGCTTCCGTTAAAAATATGTGATAAACCACTTCTGCCGTGAGTAGCTAGAGCAATAATATCAGCATTTATTTTATTAGAAAAATTTAGAATTCCTTTTTCAATAGAAAAATCGTTGTAAACATTAATAGTGTAGTTTTTTAAACCATATTTTTCGATAAATTTTTTAATTTGTTTGTTGGTTTCTTGAGTGTTTTCAAATTTTTGAGGCGTGTTTACTTTTAATAAGTTGATTTTACTATCAAAATTTTGAGCAAAGTCTAAAAACCGTTCAAAAGCTTTGGTTTTATTAGGTTTAAAGCTTGAAGCAAAAACAAGATTCTCAGGAACGAAATGATCCCCATTTTTTTTAGTAAAAATAACAGGGACTTCAGAATTTCTTACAACTTTTTCAGTGTTAGAACCAATAAGAATCTCTTCTAAGTTTGTGTGGCCTTTGGCTCCCATAATAATAAGATCTGTTCCAGTTTTTTTAGAATAATCTTGAATTCCATCAAAAGGAGTTTGAAACCTGATAGCGTGCTTGATGTTATCGTTTTTTGGAAAAAACTGTTTTTTGTAATCAAGCATTCTATCACGAACTTTTCTAATATACAGCATGCTTTCAGGGATACTAAAGTTAGTTCCTGAGCCCATGTCAATAATTCCAGTAGGAAGTTCAATCATATGAAGTAGATGAACTTCGCTATTAGCCTTTTTAGCTATTGTCGAGGCAAGCTTCGAAGCGTATTCCGAAGGTTTTGAAAAATCGATTGGTACTAGTATTTTTTTCATAATAAGAAGATTTAAAGAGAGATAGTCTCTTAAATATACGAAAAAACAATTAACAAATAAAAGATATTTGTGTGTTAATGAATAACTTACTATATTTGCAGCAAATTTATTAATCAGATAGATGAAGGGGACGTTAGTCCCCTCTTTTTATACCTAGTATGAATCAAGAACGAGTTAAAGAATTATTACAAGAAGCCTTACAAGAAAATGAGTCGTTATATTTAATAGACTTACAGTTTTTGTCAGACAATAAAATAAAAGTAATAGTAGACGGTGACTCTGGTGTGCCTCTAAGCGAATGTATTCGTATTAGTAGAAATATAGAGCATAACTTAGATAGAGAAGAAGAAGATTTTTCGTTAGAAGTTACAACACCGGATATTGCTCAGCCATTAACAGTTAAGCGTCAGTATAAAAAGAATATTAATAGAATTCTGAAAGTTAAAACAGCAACTGAAGGATTCGAAGGAACCTTAACAGAGGTAACAGAAGATACTATTACCTTGTTTTGGAAAGCAAGAGAGCCTAAACCGATAGGTAAGGGAAAACATACGGTAGAAAAAACAAAAACACTAGCGTATGAAGATATAAAAGAAGCAAAAGTGAAGATCATATTTTAATTAGAGAATGAAATGGAAAATATTGCATTAATTGAATCATTTTCGGAGTTTAAAGATAATAAGAGCATAGACAGGGTAACCCTAATGTCTATCTTAGAAGAAGTATTTCGTGCAGCCTTAAAGCGTAGATTTGGGTCAGATGAAAACTTTGATATCATTATCAACCCTGATAAAGGAGATTTAGAGATTTGGAGAAACCGTGTAGTTGTAGCTGATGGGATGTCTGAAGATGATAATGAAGAAATAGAACTTTCTGAAGCAAGAAAAATAGAACCAGATTTTGAAATTGGTGAGGACGTATCTGAAGAAGTTAAGTTGATTGATTTAGGTAGACGTGCTATTTTAGCATTGCGCCAAAACCTAATTTCTAAAATTCACGAACACGATAGTACAAACGTTTTTAAGCAATTTAAAGATTTAGAAGGAGAAATTTATAGTGCAGAAGTGCATCATATTCGTCATAATGCTGTAATTTTGTTGGATGACGAAGGAAACGAGATTGTTTTACCAAAGAGTGAACAAATTCGTTCTGACTTCTTTAGAAAAGGAGATGCAGTTAGAGGAGTGATAAAATCAGTAGAATTAAGAGGTAACAAGCCAGCTATTATTTTATCAAGAACTTCGCCAGCGTTCTTAGTAAAATTATTCGAACAAGAAATTCCTGAAGTTTTCGACGGTTTAATTACTATTGAAGGTGTTGCAAGAATTCCTGGAGACAAAGCAAAAATAGCAGTTGATTCTTACGATGATAGAATTGATCCTGTTGGAGCTTGTGTTGGTGTAAAAGGTTCTCGTATTCACGGTATCGTTCGTGAACTAGGTAATGAAAATATTGATGTAATCAATTACACGAAGAACGAGCAGTTATTCGTAGCAAGAGCATTAAGCCCTGCAAAAGTAACTTCTGTAGATATCGAAATGTATGAGGAAGAGAAAAATGGTAAAAAAGGACGTGTAAACGTTTTATTAAAGCCAGAAGAAGTATCAAAAGCAATTGGTAGAGCAGGTGTTAATATTCGTTTAGCAAGTGAATTGACAGGTTACGAAATAGATGTTCAGAGAGAAGGAATTGAAGAAGAAGATGTTGAATTAACAGAATTCTCAGATGAAATCGAAGCTTGGGTAATTGAAGAATTCAAGAAGATTGGTTTAGATACAGCAAAGAGCGTTTTAGAAAAAGACGTATCAATGCTAGTACAAAGAACCGATTTAGAAGAAGAAACAATTTTAGATGTTCAACGAATTTTAAGAGAAGAATTCGAAGACTAATATATAGTGAGGAAGCTAGTATCCTTTGTGGGAAATCCATATAAAATCTAGCAAAAAGTAGAAAAAAAGCATAACTATGCGTATTACGTGTAAAGTGTGTTTTTTCAATAAAAAGTATAAAACAATATATGGCTGAAGGCAAAAAGTTAAGACTAAATAAGGTTTTAAGAGAACTAAACATTTCTTTAGATAGAGCTGTAGAACACCTAGCTAAAAATGGCTATGAGATAGAAGCTCGCCCTACTACCAAAATATCAGATAAAGAATATCAAATTTTATTTGATGGTTTTCAAACTGATAAATCTAAAAAGGTGGCCTCTAAAGAAGTTAGCGAAGAAAAGAGAAAAGAAAAAGAGGCAATTCGTCAGCAATTAGAAGAAGAACAAGAAAAGAAGAGATTAGAGGAAGAAGCTAAAAAGCAAGAAGTTTTAAAAGCCAAAGCAGAAAAGTTAGAGCTTAAAACGGTAGGTAAGATTGATGTTGAAACAGGTAAAGCTGTAGAAGATAAAGCGGAAGAGCCTGTAGTAGAAAAAAAGGTAGAAGCTTCTAAGAAAGAAGAGCCTAAGGAAGAAAAGCCAGTAGAAACTACAGTTAAAGTAGAAGAGAAAAAGCCAGAGCCTCAAAAAGTAGAGCATTCAAAAGAAGAAAAAATAGTAGAAACTCCAAAGAAGAAGGTGAAAGCTGAAGAGCCTAAGCAAGAAAATAAGCCTATCGAGAAAAAGGCTAAGGAAGTAAAGCAACCTACAAAAGAGGTAGAAGTTACTCCTGAGAATGCTGAAAAGATTAAAACTCAGTATAAGAAATTAGATGGTCCTAACTTTACAGGTCAAAAAATTGATTTAAAGCAGTTTGAAAGACCTAAGAAGAAGAAACCTGATAATAAAGGTGCTGCAGCAAATGATGGAGATAAGAAGAAGCGTAAAAGAATAAGCAAACCTGCAGGAAGTGGTAACAATACCACTAGATCAAATCAAGGACAAAACAGAGGAGGTCAAAACAGAGGAGGTCAAAACCGCGGAGGACAACGAGGAAGAGGAAGACAAAATACCGCTCCAAAAGAAGAACTAACAGAAGCACAAATCCAAAAACAAGTTAGAGAAACCTTAGAAAAACTTCAAGGTAAATCTAAAAAAGGGAAAGGTGCCAAGTATCGTCGTGATAAGAGAGACGCTCACCGTCAACAATCAGAAGCAGAATTACAGGCTGCACAAGCAGAAAGTAAAGTGCTAAAAGTAACGGAATTTGTTACTGTAAGCGAAGTAGCAACGATGATGGACGTTCCTGTTACTCAAATTATTTCTAGTTGTATGATGTTAGGAATGATGGTAACAATGAATCAACGTTTAGATGCTGAAACGTTATCAATTGTAGCTGAAGAATTCAATTATACAGTTGAGTTTATTGGGGCTGAAGTAGAAGAATCTATTGAAGAAACTGAAGATAAACCAGAAGATTTAGTTACACGTGCTCCAATTATCACAGTAATGGGTCACGTAGATCACGGTAAAACATCGTTACTAGATTACATCCGTAATGCGAATGTTATTGAAGGTGAATCAGGAGGTATTACACAGCACATTGGTGCTTATGCAGTAAAGGTAGGGGATCAGAAAATAGCCTTCCTAGATACACCTGGTCACGAAGCCTTTACAGCAATGCGTGCTCGTGGTGCTCAGGTAACCGATTTAGTAATTATCGTAGTAGCTGCCGATGATGATGTGATGCCACAAACAAAAGAGGCAATTTCTCATGCACAAGCAGCAGGAGTTCCAATTATTTTTGCAATAAACAAGGTAGATAAGCCTAACGCAAATCCAGATAATATTAAAACACAACTTTCTTCTATGAACTTATTAGTAGAAGATTGGGGAGGTAATATTCAATCACAAGAAATTTCTGCTAAAACAGGACAGGGGGTTGATGAATTATTAGAAAAAGTATTATTAGAAGCTGAAGTATTAGAGTTAAAAGCAAACCCTAATAAGAATGCAAACGGAGCTGTTGTAGAAGCTTTATTAGATAAAGGTAGAGGATATGTATCTACAATATTAGTACAAGCAGGTACATTAAAAATTGGAGATTATATCTTAGCAGGAAAACATAGTGGAAAAGTGAGAGCTATGTTTGATGATAAAGGAAGAAAAGTAAAAGAAGCAGGACCTTCTACACCAGTATCAATTTTAGGTTTAGACGGTGCACCACAAGCAGGTGATAAGTTCAATGTATTTGAGGATGAGCGTGAAGCTAAGCAAATAGCAGCAAAACGTTCTCAATTACAACGTGAACAATCTGTTAGAACACAAAAAACATTAACACTTGCAGAAATTGGTCGTCGTATTGCACTAGGAGACTTCAAAGAGTTAAACATTATCTTAAAAGGAGATGTAGATGGTTCGGTAGAAGCTTTAACAGATTCATTCCAAAAATTATCTACAGAAGAAATTCAAGTAAATATAATTCATAAAGGAGTTGGTGCAATTACAGAATCTGATGTGTTATTAGCAACAGCTTCAGATGCAATTATTGTTGGGTTCAATGTACGTCCGCAAGGAAATGCACGTGCCGTAGCTGACAGAGAAGAAGTAGACATCAGAACGTATTCAATTATCTATGATGCAATTAATGACTTGAAGGATGCAATGGAAGGAATGTTATCTCCTGAAATGAAAGAAGAAGTTCTTGGTAATGTTGAAATTAGAGAAGTTTATAAAATTTCTAAGGTTGGTAACATTGCAGGATGTATGGTAATGTCAGGTAAAATTACAAGAGATTCTAAAGTTCGTATTATTAGAGAAGGAATCGTTGTTCATGACGGTGTATTAGCTTCGTTAAAACGTTTTAAAGACGATGTTAAAGAGGTAACCAAAGGATACGATTGTGGTCTTCAAATCAAAGGTTATAACGACATTAAAGAAGGTGATGTTATAGAAGCTTATACTGAAGTAGCAGTTAAGAAAAAACTTAAGTAATTACTTACTTTAATATAGAACATATAAGGTGCCTAATTAGGCACCTTTTTTTATACTTTATGGTTAAAATGACTTTTATAACTCTATTAATCGCTATGAATTTTAAAAAAGATATTATTGTCTATTATTGTTCGCAAGTAATATTTAAAGGGTTTAAGTACTTGTAATACAGTCTTTAAAAATATTTTTGATTGTATGGTGAAAATTATATATTGCGTATCGTTAAGAAACTTTTCATTTCGTTATTAAAACAACAAAAAATTAACAATATCTTCCTTAAAAGTTTTGTTTGTCGTTTTTTAAAAACAAAAAGACACTTTAAGTGTTTTAAAAAACTAAATTTTCACAACATGAAAAGCTTTACAGCTAATTATCTTTAAAAAATAGCAAAAGGAGAGATTCAGGCTAGATTAGTAAACGGAAAAATCTAAACTCCAGTTGTTTATCAGGTAATTTACCGTCAAGCAAGTGAAAACTTATCTTTATCAGTATTACAAGACCAAATTGATGCAATGAATGAAGATTTTAACATGCAGAACCCTAACAGAGGAGCAATGCCTGCTGAGTTTGCTGGAGTTGAAGCAAATGTAAATATCGATTTTGTTATAGAAGATGTAATCAGAGTTCAAAACACTAAAAAGAGAAGTTGCAGACCAGATGATTCAATGAAATTCACTTCTTCAGGAGGTAGTGACGTTGTTAATCTACAAGAGTTTTTAAACATTTGGATTGTTAACGTAATGCCATATAGAGGAGGGCAAATTTTAGGATATGCACAATTTCCAGGAGGTAGTTGTTCTACAGACGGTATAGTTTTAGCACATCAATTTGTAGGTCGTAATCAAAGAACAGCTACACATGAAGTTGGTCACTATTTAAACTTAAGTCACATTTGGGGTGATGGTGGATGTGGTGCTAGCGACTTTGTTGCTAATACTCCAGACGCTGATGGAAATAGTAGAGGATGTCCTACTTACCCAGTAATTGAGTGTGGAAGTGCTAACATGACTATGAACTTCATGGACTACTCTGATGATAGCTGTATGTATATGTTTACAGAAGATCAAAAAGCTAGAATGAATGCAGTTTTCGCTCCAGGAGGATTTAGAGCTACAATGGCAGACTAATCAAAACTCATACGAATTTCATACTTAAAGACGTTCTTTACTTAAAGAGCGTCTTTTCATTATTATAAATTATAAAAACTAAGAATACATGAAATATCTAAAAGTAATAGCCCCTGCGGTATTTTTTTTGATGATGAACTGTGCAGCACAAAACACCTCTAAAAACTTTGATATGATCGCTTATGAAGCGCAAACAAGAGGAAGTTTAATACAAATAACTGTTGATGATAATAAGGTAACTTATAAAACTAATCAAGAAGAAGGAACAAAGGAAATTTCAAAAGAACAACTCGAAGAATTAAAAAAAGTAATAGATGAGTTGAACTTAGAAGAAATAGGGAGTTTAACTGCACCGAGTGAAAAAAGAATTACTGATGGAGCCTTACATGCAGAATTCACCATAAAAATAGGTGATAAGGAATATAAATCGATTACGTTTGATGCTGGGAACCCTCCAACGGAATTAAAGAAGTTAGAAGGTTTACTTTACAGTATTTCTAATAAAAAGGAATAAAAAAAACCGAGCGTATAGCTCGGTTTTTCTTGATTTATGTTTTAGGCTATTATAAACCTTTTGTCCATCCGTTAGTCCAATCAGGAGCAGCAGCACCGTTACCAGCACCTGTAGCAGTTCCTTCAGTAATGAATGATTGGTTAACTCCAGTATAGTCAGTTAAAGCGAAACCATCAACATTTTCAGCAAACTGAACGTTAGTCATTTTTAAATCTCCATTTTCAATTCTTACAGCAGCTTCAGCGTCAGTATCTTTTACTTTTACTCCTAAATCTACACCAGATACGTAGAAGTTTTCGATAGTAAAGTTACCACCACCTTCTTTGTAATATAAAGCACCTTCAGTTACAGGTCCTACGATTGAGATGTTTCTTAAAGTTGCGTTTGTTACAGGAGCAGCATCACCATCGTTACCGTTGTTAGATCCTTCGATACCAGCTTTAGCACTTCCTGAGATATACCAGTATTCACCAGTTCCAGCCCATCCGTCAGCAAAGTCAATTGAATCATCTCCTGAGTTAGTTGAAACTAAATATTTACCGTTAACAGTACCTCCGAAGAACTCGATTCCGTCATCACCACCTTCGTATGATTGAACATACTCTACAGTAGTTCCAGAACCAACACCGAATAAAGAAAGTCCGTTAAATTCTTTAGAAGAGTTAAAAGTAGCTCCAGTGTACTCAATTCTTAAGTAACGGATAGATCCTGAGTTGTCATTAGCAATGTTACCACCATAAGCTAAACCAGCAACTTCAGAAGTAGCAATATCACCTACGTTTGTTGGTGCTTGACCACACACTACTAATCCTCCCCAATCTTTAGGAGCAGGAGTAGCTGCACCAGATGTCATTACTACAGGATTGTTTGCTTCACCATCAATGAAGATTTGTCCTCCTTGAGCTACAGCGATGTAAGCAGAAGTACCACCAGTAGCTTTAATAACTGTTCCAGCAGGAATTGTTAATTTTCCACCATCTTTTACTATGAAAGAGCTTGTTAATTGGTATTCAATATCAGCTTTTAAAGTAACTTCACCAGTAACTTCACCAGCTAAGTTTTCTTTAGAAACTCCACTGTTACTTAGTCCTCTTGTCCAACCAGCAGTCCAATCAGGAGCAGCAGCACCATTACCAGCACCAGAAGTAACTCCTTGACCGATGAAATCTTGATTAGCTCCAGTATAGTCAGTTAAAGCGAAACCATCAACATTTTCAGCAAACTGAACGTTAGTCATTTTTAAATCTCCATTTTCAATTCTTACAGCAGCTTCAGCGTCAGTATCTTTTACTTTTACTCCTAAATCTACACCAGATACGTAGAAGTTTTCGATAGTAAAGTTACCACCACCTTCTTTGTAATATAAAGCACCTTCAGTTACAGGTCCTACGATTGAGATGTTTCTTAAAGTTGCGTTTGTTACAGGAGCAGCATCACCATCGTTACCGTTGTTAGATCCTTCGATACCAGCTTTAGCACTTCCTGAGATATACCAGTATTCACCAGTTCCAGCCCATCCGTCAGCAAAGTCAATTGAATCATCTCCTGAGTTAGTTGAAACTAAATATTTACCGTTAACAGTACCTCCGAAGAACTCGATTCCGTCATCACCACCTTCGTATGATTGAACATACTCTACAGTAGTTCCAGAACCAACACCGAATAAAGAAAGTCCGTTAAATTCTTTAGAAGAGTTAAAAGTAGCTCCAGTGTACTCAATTCTTAAGTAACGGATAGATCCTGAGTTATCATTAGCAACGTTACCACCATAAGTTAAACCAGCAACCTCAGAAGTAGCTGTATCACCTACGTTTGTTGGTGCTTGACCACATACTACTAATCCTCCCCAATCTTTAGCGGCAGGAGTAGCTGCACCAGATGTCATTACTACTGGGTTTTCTTTGCTACCATCAACAAATATTTTTCCTCCTTGAGCTACAGCAATGTAAGCAGAAGTACCACCAGTAGCTTCGATTCTTGTACCAGCAGGAATTCTTAAAATTCCACCTTCTTTTACTATATAAGACCCAGTTAATTTATAAGTAACGCTAGCGTCTAAAGTTACTTCAGTAGTTACTTCACCAGCTAAATCTACTGAAGTACATGGTTGGCAAGATCCTCCACAATCTACACCTGTTTCATCTCCATTTTGAATTCCATCAGAACAAGAAGAAGTCTGTATTGGATCATCTTCTCCACAAGAAACTACCATTGTTAGGGTAGCAGCTGCTATCATTAAAGTAAAAAGTTGTTTTCTCATTTTTTTTAGTTAATTTATTTTAATGCTACAAAAGAAAGAACCCAACATTAACTTAGTGTTCTGCTAAAATTAATGTTGGGTTATTGGATTGTTAATTAAAAGTTATATGATAATGATAACTTAAAGTCAATACCTTTTTTGTAAGAAAGTATTCTAACGTCTTGATTATCTTGGAATCTTTCTATTGAAGGATTTAAAAGGTTCTTTGCAGAAGCCCCAAGACTTAATCTTTCGTTTAATTTAGATTTTAATACTAGGTCTAATGTTCCGAAACCTTTATCAACTAAGTTTCCTTTTCCATCAGTACCTAAAGCAAAGATTCTATCAGAGAAGTAATTGTATATTAATGTTGATTGAAAGTTCATTCCATTATTGAAGTCTTTTGAAAAACTTAAATCTGTGTTGATTAGTAAATCAGAAGCACCAGCAAAGCCGTCTTCAGTTTTACTAAAGTCTACACTAGTTCCAGGGTTTTCTTCAATAACTTTATCTTTATTTAGTTCTTGCTCATGGTTCATGTATGAAGCGTTTAAACCAAAAGATAATTTGTTGTTTAAAGCATTTTCTCCAATTTCTTTGTTGAATAATACTTTTCTTAATTCAAGTTCAACTCCATAAGCCATACCCCAGTCTCCAGTATTAGCATAACTAATATCGTTAGAAGCAGAGTTAATTCTGATTTCGTTAATTGGGTTTTCAATGTATTTACCAAAAACACCTACAGAGATAATCTCTTCTCTTTCAGGGAAAAATTCCCATTTAAAGTCAGCGTTATAGTTGTCTGAAGAATATAAGTTAGGGTTACCAAGAGAACTATTTACTACACCTTCGTAAAGGAAAGGAGCTCTTTCTTTAAATTGAGGTAAAGTATATGATTTACTTGCAGCAAATTTTAAGTTGTGCTTATCGTTAAGAGCATATTTTAAAGATGTTGCTGGTAATATTTGGAATTCATCTAATTCACTTTGACCAACATTAACAGAAGTGTTGTAATTTAATGATTGTTTAACTTGCTCACCTCTTACACCAAAAACACCTGTGAATTTATCAGAGAATTTGTATTCAAACTCTAAATAACCTGCGTTTATATTTTGATTTCCTCCGTAAGTTTGAGGTAATAAAACATCAATAGAAGCATTTAAACCTCCTCTAAAAGTTCCAATAGAATATAAACCTGCATTAAAGTTTGCTTGGTTAAAATAGCTATCTAAGTTATAAACATCATCAATGAATGGTTGCGCTGTTCTTTGGTTAATCACAAAGTTAAACTGAGTAGCATCAAAATCTATATTTTTAAATCTTCCACTATACCCTAATTTAACTTTAGCTCTGTATATATCATCACTGTTTTTAGCAAATTGATATGTAAATGCTGCGTTAGCTGCTATTTCTTCTTCTTCTAAATCTGAGTAGAATCTATGGTTGTCAGAATCATTACTGATTAAGAAAAATGATTTAGGACCATTTGGATCGTCGTTTCTATGTGGTAATACCGTTGTTTGTCTACGGTCAGGAACATTATTTTTGTTAAAGTTGTAAGCTGCTCCCCATTCTGCTTTAAAAGCATCACTAATTCTATGATCTCCTAATAATTGGTGAACATATAAAGTGTTTCTCATAAATGTTTGTCTTTGAATTACAGCTCCACCTTCAGGCGCATTATCAAAAACATCATATATTCCTTGGTAATCATCGTGAGAATTGCTAGAGTTGTTTACCATTAAGGCGTTATACTTTATCTCTTGACCTTTGTGCTTTAATCTAATATTACCCATAAAAGTAGTATTAGTGTCATAAGAATAAGATTCTCTAGTTAAATCTTTTCTAGCTACTCCAGAAACGTTAACATCTCCTCTAGCTACTCCTTCTTTATAACTGTAACCATTGTCAAATGATCCAACAGCAAAAAAGCTTATTTTAGTTTCAGGAGATAAGTTGTAAGAATCCCCTCCTTTAATAGCGATAGAAGAACTTACTGGGAAGTTACCCGTTTGTCTGTCCCAACTAGTTGTAAAGTTGTAGTTGTTTAATGGAAAAGCAGGATAATATGTTTTGTAAAATCCGAAATTGTTAGGCCCATCAGCAACGTAAAACTTACTTTTTTGCGATGCTACAGTGTTTAATGAAGACCCTAAGCTAACTTCAGCAAAACCGGCACCTTTATATACTTTTGAAGCAATATTGATGTTAGCTCCACCAAAATCTCCGTAGTTTTTAGTAGAGTACGTTTTATCTAAACCAATATATTCAACAATATCAGTAGAAAATATACTTAAGTCGATGTTTTTTCTTGATGGGTCATTTGATGGTAGTGGAAGTCCGTTTAATGAAGTTACATTGTATCTATCTCCAAGCCCTCTAACAAAAACACTACCTCCAGAGCCTTCTTGTTTAGAAACACCTGTAGTTTTTGTTACAGCAGTAGCAATGTCGCTAACTCCTTTTCTTGAAAGTTCTTGATTACCAATTTTGGTTTCAATAGTTACAGCTTTTCTTTGTTCTAAAAGTAAAGCACTTTCTTTTTCTCTACTAACGGTTGCGTTAATTTTTACTTCATCTAAAGCAACTCCTTGGTTAGCTCCTATTTCTTGGTTTACTGCAAGTGTTTCGTTTGCTTTAACAACTATAGCTCTTTCTTCTGTTTGGTATCCTACGAAACTAAAAACAATAGTTTGATTTCCTGCTGGAACACTTAAAGTGTATTTACCTTCCATATCGGTAGTAGCACCAATAGATGTTCCTTTAATAAAAACATTAGCAAAAGGCAATGCTTCACCGCTCATTTCTTTGTCAGTAACAGTACCAGTAACAGTACCTTTGCTTTGAGAAAATGCTAAATTACATAAGCTTAAAAAAGCTATAAATAATATTTTTTTCATTCTAATCTTTGAATTCTGTTTATTTATGGCGCAAAATTCAAGTTAAACAGTAAAGCTAATGTTATGTAGGGATTACTTTTGTATTATTAGAATGTTTACTTAATGTTAAGTGCTTTTAGTTATATTTCTTTAATGTTAATTACTGGTAAACTTTATACCAAAAACAAAGGTTCTTGGGGTAGCAGGACCGTAAATAAAGTTACTGTCTCTGTCTTTTCCTGTATCAAATTCACTTTGATAATCGTCTAAAATGTTCTTAATACCAGCGTTAAGTTCTATATTGGTGTTAAGTTTTTCTACATTAAAAGTATAACTAGTGTTAACACCTAAGTTAAAAAATGAAGGAGAGCTAAAATATTCACCAATATTTTCATTGTTATCAGTTGGTGGATTAAAATCAGGATTAGGTATAATGTGTAAAACATCCATTTGTCCTGTGTATACTAAATTTAAAGCAGTTTTAAATTTTTGATTAGGAGTATAGGTAGCTGTAGCGTACCCGTAAGTTGTGGGTGTTCGTAAAAACTCTCTTTTAGGTGATAGGTTGTGAAAATTATCAACAGCTGTATTAAATTTACTAGATTGATATGTGAATCCTGCGTCTAACTGAAAAATTCCATCGTAATTTAAACGGGTTTCTAAAGTAATTCCTTGTACAACAGCTCCGTCTCCATTTCTTTTTTCAAAAATTTCTCCAAAATTATCTCTATCAATAGCTTCTAAATAAAAAGCATCTTTTAAACTGGTGTAAAAACTCTCAATGGTAAAACCATATATATAATGTTCTGTAGGTTTGTCGTAATTAAAGGAAAGCGTATAACTATTAGAACGCTCTCTTTTTAAATCATTAGCTAATACAACTCGTGATACTCCTCCACCAGCAAAAGCAATGTGTAAATCGGTATCAAAAGCTTGCGGAGCTCTAAAACCAGTGCCCCAAGTTCCTCTAATTTGAGTGTTTTCAAATGGTTTGAATAATAATGATACTCTCGGACTCGCAACATTGTTCGTAATGTTTTTTTGAGTACCATCTGTTTTAAGTGTGTTTAATGTATGGTTGTCGTATCGTATTCCTGATAATAAGTTCCATTTATCTGAGATTTCCCAATCACTTTGAAAAAAGAATCCGTAGTTTTTAGTAAGCTGATCTACTTTGTATTGGTATGCATCAATAACATCAAAAACATCGTCTTGTACAAATTCACTTCCTAGTGTAAGTACGTTGTTACCTCCAAGAAATTCTTCTAATTTATGGTTGAGTTGTAGTCCTACTTGAAAGGTGGTTGTGGTTGAATTTCCATAAGGTGGATTTGCTAAATGTGCTGTGTCTTCAGTAGTTCCAACATTTGGACGAATACCTGTGTAATGATCTCTTCCAGTATATTGTGTAGCAAAATAGGTAATGATTGAACTTTTATCATCGTTAAAATTAATTTGATAATCAACATTTCCCACATACACGTCATGCACACGTTCTTCCGATTGCATTGTAAAATGCGGAGCATTATCAATCATTTCTCCACCATAACGATATTCATTCATTTTACTGAAGTTGATTTCTATTTTTTGGTTTTCAGTTGGAAGGAAGAATAGGTTTGTTCCAAATGAGTTGTTTTTTAACTCTGGAAGTTCAGAAAAGTTATCATCGTTAGCATCATACATGGCTCTTCTTCGGTTGTTGATAAAAAATGAAGCACCTGCGTTTCTGTCTTCATTAACTATGGTTGCATTTCCAGTAATAATATGGTCAGAAACTCCTTTTATATTCTGATGAGTATATCCTATACTATAATTGTTCTTCTTTGGAATTTTAGTAATGACGTTTACTGTCCCTCCAATCGCACTTGAACCGTATAAAGCGGAACCTCCACCGCGAACTACTTCGATGCGTTCAATCATGTTGGTAGGTACTTGCTCCAATCCGTATAAACCAGTTAATGGACTAAAAATAGGACGACCATTAATTAATATTTGTGAATATCCGCCAGCTAAACCATTCATGCGAAGTTGTGTGTAGTTGCAAGTTTGGCAGTCAGTTTCTACACGTAAACCCGTTTGAAATTTTAATCCTTCAGATAAATTACATGCCTGAACATCTGCTAAAGTTTGACTATTGATAACATTTACAATCACAGGGCTATTCGTTCTACGTTTATCTGTGCGTGTTCCCGTAATGGTTATTTGGTCTAAAATTTCTGCGGTTTCAGTCAATATAAAATCAACTATTTTTTCTTCGGAAGAGTTTAAGGTTACTGTTTTTCTTTCAGATAAAAAACCTACGAAAGAAGCAACTAAAACAAATTTACGTTTAGTGGTTTTTAACTTGTAGTTTCCATGTTCATCAGTAGTTGTTCCTTTTTCTGTTCCTTTTATAAATACACTAGCAAATGGTACTATATCGCCTGATGATGTGCTGATTTTTCCTTTAATAGTTTGTCCGATAGCAATATTTGATAGCAATAGAATTGTGAAAGCAACTAGATTTTTCATCTTGAAAATAGTTTGTTGTGGTGGTTTCTAAATAAAATTTGATACAAATATAAATATATTTTTAGGTTAGTCTAAAAATATATTTTATTAAACTAAAATTTATATATTTGTACATCTAAAAAAGAATATGATGTTTAGTCAATCTGAAGAAAATTATATAAAAACGATCTATCATTTAGAAGCTGATTTTAAAAAAGGAATAAGTACAAATGCTATAGCTAAAAAGTTAGATACTAAAGCATCATCGGTAACAGATATGATTAAGAAACTATCTGAAAAAGATGTTGTGACTTATAAAAAATATCAAGGAGTAACCTTGACCGATTTTGGAAAAAAAACAGCAGCTAATATTGTTCGTAAGCATCGATTATGGGAAGTTTTTTTAGTAGATAAATTAAATTTTTCTTGGGATGAGGTACATGAGGTAGCAGAACAGCTTGAGCATATCAAGTCTCCGAAATTAATCAACGAACTAGATGCTTTTTTAGAGTACCCTAAGAGAGATCCACACGGAGATCCTATTCCAGATAAGGAAGGAAATTTACAGATTATAGAAAAAAGTTTATTATCAACGTTGAAGGAAAATGAAATAGGAGTTTGTGTAGGGGTTGATGACAGTTCTTCAGAATTTTTACGCTTTTTAGATAAACAAGGAGTTGCTTTAGGAAAACAAATAAAAGTAGTAGAAAAAGAACCTTTTGATGGTTCTCTAGTTATAGAAATGGATGGAAAAACACTGTCTGTTTCAAATAAAATAGCAAGTAACTTATATATTCAAAAATCACGTTAAACAACTAATAAGAGATAGTATTATAGATGGATTTATTTAATCAATTAGTAGAATTTGGGAAGGAACACCCAATTCAAGCAGCATTATATGCATCGCTTTTTACCTGGGGATTAACAGCTTTAGGAGCTAGTTTAGTGTTCTTTTTCAAAAAAATGAACCGAGCAGTTTTAGATGGAATGCTTGGTTTTACAGGAGGAGTAATGATTGCAGCGAGTTTCTGGAGTTTGTTATCGCCAGCAATTGATAATAGTCCAGGTGAAGGGTTTGTAAAAGTAATTCCATCAGCAATTGGATTTGCTTTAGGAGCTTTAGCGTTATTCGGAATGGATAAATTATTACCACACTTACATATTAATTTTAAAGAACATGAAGTTGAAGGTGTTAAGACGAGCTGGCATAAAACAACTTTGTTAGTTTTAGCAATAACCTTACATAATATTCCGGAAGGATTAGCAGTAGGAGTGTTGTTTGGGGCAGCATCAACAATGGTAGGAGTAGAGCAAACGGAAATGATTATTGCAGCAATTTCATTAGCTATTGGTATTGGGATTCAAAACTTTCCTGAAGGATTTGCAGTAGCAATGCCGCTTCGTAGACAAGGAGTAAGTCGTTTTAAAAGTTTTTGGTATGGTCAAATGTCGGCAATTGTAGAGCCAATGGCAGCTGTTTTAGGAGCGGTAGCGGTATCGTTTTTTACACCAATTTTACCGTATGCTTTAGCATTTGCTGCAGGAGCAATGATTTTTGTGGTTGTAGAAGAGGTAATTCCTGAAACTCAACGAGATAAATATACAGATATTGCTACACTCGGTTTTATTGGCGGATTCATTGTTATGATGTCGTTAGATGTCGGTCTTGGCTAGAGTGTAAGCTATTTTGATAAGCATAAAATTATGATTCTTGCGAAAGCGGGAATCTTTTTTTTGGTTAAATTGCTAGCTCAATTATATTTTCATTTTGTTACAAAATCCATCAAATTTTCAGGTATATAACGCTTCGGCAGGTAGCGGTAAAACATTTACTTTAGTAAAAGAGTATCTAAAAGTTTTGCTGCAATCTGAAGATATTTTCCGTTTTCAAAAAATATTGGCAATTACATTCACCAACAAAGCTGCGGGTGAAATGAAAGAGCGTGTGTTGCAAAACTTAGAAGTTTTTTCAGAAGGGGAGAGTAATGATTTACTAGAGATTATTTTAAAAGAAACTTTACTTGACCGAATTGTTGTAAAAGACCGAAGTAAAAAAATACTAGATGAAATTCTTCGAAACTACTCTGCTTTTTCAATTACTACGATTGATAGTTTTACACATAAAATCATTAAGAGTTTTGCCTATGACTTAGGATTGCCGCTCAATTTTGAAGTAGAAATGGATGCGGCTTCATTATTGAATGAGGCAGTAGATGTACTCATTTCAAAAATTGGAACCGATGAAGCTTTAACAAAGTTGTTGATTGATTTTTCATTAGATAAAGCAGATGATGATAAATCGTGGGATATTTCTCGTGAACTAAATGAGTTTTCTAAAATTTTATTGAATGAAGACGATACAAAGCATTTTAGAAAATTAGCAGATAAACAGCTCGCTGATTTTACCAATTTAAAAACAAAACTATCCAAACATCAAAAAGAAATAAAAAAACGTTGGAAAGAAATTGGAGAAGAAGGTTTGCAAGCTATTCAATTAGTACAATTAAATCATAAAGATTTTTATCGATCAATGTTGCCAAATCATTTTGTAGCGCTAGCCAATAATCCTGAAAAAGCAAAGTTTTTTGATCAAAGTAAATTAAGAGAGCGAATTGAGGAGAGTAATTTTTATACCAAGTCAAAGTCAGATGATGTAAAAGCTGCTATTGAAGGACTTTTGCCAGAGTTACTACGATTATATACTGAGTCAGAAAAATTGTATCAACAATTTTTGATGAATAACTTGGCGTTAAAAAGTTTGATTCCGCTGGCAGTTTTAAACAATATTAATCAAGAACTTTCATACTTAAAAGAAGAAAATAACTTACGACTAAATGCTGAGTTCAATCAGTTAATTTCTGACAATATTAAAGATCAGCCTGCGCCATTTATTTATGAACGCATAGGGCAACGATTCATGCATTACTTTATCGATGAAATGCAAGATACTTCCACTTTGCAGTGGCAAAATTTAATTCCGTTAATCGATAATGCACTGGCGCAAGAAAATAGTAATTTGTTATTGGTGGGTGATGGTAAACAGGCTATTTATCGCTGGCGAGGAGGAAAGTCGGAACAGTTTATAGGCTTGGGATCAGAGAAAGACAATCCGTTTCCTGTTTCGAAAGAAGTTAGAACTTTAGAAACTAATTTTAGGAGTTATGCTGAGGTGATTAATTTTAATAATCAGTTTTTTCAACATACAGCAAATTTCTTGCAAAATGAATCCTACAAACAATTGTTTATTGATGGAAATAAACAGCTTGAAAACTCAAAAAAAGGAGGTTGTGTATCGCTGACTTTTTTGGAAAAAGAAGATGAAAAAGAAGATGAACAGATAAAATATCCGAAGAAAGTTCTAGAGCTTGTCAAAAGATTAGAAAAAGAGTTTTCGCTGAATGAAATCTGTATTCTGGTTCGAAAAAAGAAAGATGGAATTGCTGTGGCAAATTACTTGTCAGAAAACGGAATTGATATCATTTCTTCAGAAACCTTATTGTTAGAAAATAGTTCTAAAGTCAAGTTTATTATAGATGTTTTGCAGGTAATACAACATCCGAATGATAAAGAAACATGCTTAGAAATGCTCTATTTTTTGCAAGAACATTTAAAAGTAACAGAACATAAACATTCGTTTATTGCTGAGTTGATTAGTCTACCTAATGAAGCTATTTTTCAACAATTAAAAAACTACGGAACTACTTTTGAATTATCAACTTTTCATCAACTACCTTTTTATGAAAAAGTAGAAGAGATTATCAGAGGTTTTCAATTAATTACTTCTTCAGATGCCTATGTGCAATTTTTCTTAGATGTAGTGCTAGAACAACAACGAAGAGGAACAAGTATTCAAGAGTTTTTAGATTTCTGGTCAGAAAAAAAAGATAAACTGAGTATCGTGGCTCCTGAAAGTGGAAAGGCGGTACAAGTAATGACGATTCACAAATCGAAAGGATTGGAGTTTCCTGTGGTTATCTTTCCGTATGATTTAGATGTATATAGACAAGTCAATCCGAAAGTTTGGTTAGATGAATTACCTGATAATTTTGATGGATTTAAAGAATTATTAGTTCCCTTCAATAAAGATTTGAATTATGTAAATGATCGTGGTTCGGAGATTTATCAGCAGCAGCGAGAGGAGTTAGAGTTGGATAATTTTAACTTGTTGTATGTTGCATTAACAAGAGCTGTAGAACAGTTACATGTTATAACCGAAAAGAAAATTTCTTCGAAAGGAGAAGAGAATACGAATTTTTACTCAGGGGTTTTTATCAATTATTTAAAAGCTCAAAATTTATGGAATGATGACCAACTAGAATATACTATTGGTATTCCTGAAAGGATGAGTGAATCCAAAGAACAGAATAACGCAACTGAAATTCAAGAAGCGTTTATTTCTACTCCTTGGCAAGAGCACAATATTCAAATGTTGGCTAGTGCTTCTAAATTATGGGATACTGAACAAGGAAAAGCCATTGAGTTTGGTAACTTAATCCATGAAATGATGGCGGAAGTAACCACTAAAGAAGATATTAATGAAGCAATACTCAGGTATGAGCAGCAAGGAGCTCTTCCGAAAGAAAAAATAGAAGGAATAACTAAGAAGATTGAACAAATTATAAATCATCCATTATTACAAGAATATTTTTCGGATGAGGTAACAATTTATAATGAACGTGAAATTGTAGATGTCGATGGTCAAATTGTAATTCCAGACCGATTGGTGTTTAATCAAGATAATGAAGTAGTGATTATTGATTATAAAACAGGGAAGTCTTCCAAAGTATATCATCAACAATTATTAAAGTATGCAAGAGTATTGCAAACGATGAATTTTAAAGTTCAGAAGAAACTCCTCATATATATTGATGAAGAAATTTTGGTTGAAGAAGTTTAAAACCTAACTTTGACCTCTCATAGCAAACAACTTTCAAACATAAATTATGTACGGAAAAATTAAAGAACAATTACAACAAGAAATTCAGGATATTAAAGATGCTGGACTGTATAAATCAGAGCGCATTATTACTTCGTCGCAAGATGCGGTAATTAAAATCTCTACGGGAGAAGAGGTAATTAACTTTTGTGCTAATAATTACCTAGGGTTGTCGAATAACCCAGAAGTAATTCAAGCAGCAAAAGATGTTATGGATACTCATGGTTTTGGAATGTCATCTGTACGTTTCATTTGTGGTACGCAAGATATTCATAAGCAATTAGAAAAAAAGATTGCCGATTTTTATACGACAGAAGATACCATATTGTACGCAGCAGCTTTTGATGCAAATGGAGGAGTTTTCGAACCGTTATTAACTAAAGAAGATGCAATTATTTCTGATAGTTTAAACCATGCATCTATTATTGATGGGGTGCGTTTGTGTAAAGCGGCACGTTACAGATACAATAATAATGATATGGCATCATTAGAAGAGCAATTAATAGAAGCGAACAAGAAAGGTCACCGCTTTAAAATTATTGTAACTGATGGTGTTTTCTCTATGGATGGAATCGTAGCTAAGTTAGATGAGATTTGTGATTTAGCTGATAAGTACGATGCTATGGTAATGGTAGACGAATGTCATGCTGCTGGATTTATTGGAAAAACAGGTAGAGGTACAGTAGAGCTTAAAAATGTAATGGATCGTGTTGATATTGTTACAGGAACTTTAGGGAAAGCTCTTGGAGGAGCTATGGGAGGATATACAACAGGAAAAAAAGAAATTATTGAAATTTTACGTCAACGTTCTCGTCCGTATTTATTCTCAAACTCATTAGCACCAGCTATTGTTGGAGCTTCTTTAAAAGTATTTGATTTATTATCAAACGATACATCGTTACGTGATAAATTAGAGTGGAACACCAACTATTTCCGTACAGAAATGGAAAAAGCAGGTTTTGATTTAGTAGGGGCTGATGCTGCTATTGTGCCTGTAATGTTATACGATGCAAAGTTATCGCAAGTAATGGCGAATAAACTATTAGAAGAAGGTATTTATGTAATTGGGTTCTTTTATCCAGTTGTGCCAAAAGAACAAGCAAGAATTCGAGTACAGTTGTCAGCAGCTCATGAAAAAGAGCATTTAGATAAGGCAATAAATGCATTTATTAAGGTAGGAAAAGAACTGAAAGTAATCTAAATTAGTAGCTCAAAAACTTGTATTTGTTGTAAGTTTTTGTAGATTTGTTTTTGTAAATAAGTTTTAACAACTTACATTTGCGTAATATATAAACGAACTTTTAATTTAAATTTTTAATAATGAAACAATTAAAATTAGCTGTGATGGCTTTATTTGCGTTTGCTGCTGTAAACGTTAGCGCACAGGATTCAGACAACCCTTGGGCGGTTGGTTTCGGGGCTAATGCAGTAGACATTAGAGTTCCTTCTAAATTTGGAGATTATGCTAAAGATTACATCGGTACTAGTGACTGGAACATTTTACCATCTATCTCAAGAGTAACTGTTGATAGATATTTAAACGATGGATTCTCTTTACAATTAGCAGGGTCTTTAAATAAAATCGAAACTGTTTACGCAGAAAACGATTCAGATATGCTTTACTGGGCTATTGATGCTAACGTAAAGTATGACATGAACAACTTATTTGGACACACTGGATGGTGGGATCCTTATGTATACGTTGGTGGAGGTTATACTTCTGTTGATGATTTAGGTGAAGGTATGTTAAATGCTGGTGCTGGATTCAACGTTTGGTTTAACGACAATTTAGGGTTAAACTTCCAAACAGGAGGTAAGAAAGAGTTTGCTGATAAAGTAAAAGATCACTTCCAACACTCAATCGGTTTAGTATTCAAATTTGGAGGAAAAGATACTGATGGAGATGGAGTATACGATAAAGAAGATGCTTGTCCAGAAGTTGCTGGATTAAAAGAATTCAACGGATGTCCTGATACAGATGGAGATGGAATCAAAGATTCTGACGATGCATGTCCAGAAGTTGCTGGTTTAGCTGCTTTAAACGGATGTCCTGATGCTGATGGTGATGGTATCGCTGATAAAGATGATGCTTGTCCAACTGAAAAAGGAACTAAAGCTAACAACGGATGTCCTGATGCTGACGGAGACGGTGTTGTAGACGGAAAAGATAAGTGTCCAAACACTGCTGGTCCAGCTGCTAACAACGGATGTCCTTGGCCAGATACTGACGGAGACGGAGTATTAGATAAAGACGATAAGTGTCCAAACGAAGCAGGTGTAGCATCTAACAACGGATGTCCTGAAGTAGTAATTAAAGAAGAGGCTGTCAAGAAATTAAACGAGTTCGCAAGAGCTATCTACTTTAACTCAGGGAAAGCTTCATTCAGAAAAGGAGTTACAGGTAAATTAGATTTAATTGCAGGGATTATGAAGGAGTACCCTAAAGCTAACTTTAGCATTCAAGGTCACACTGATAGTTCAGGATCTAACTCTTTAAACCAAAGATTATCTGAAAAAAGAGCTAAAGCTGTTTTAGATTACTTAATCACTAAAGGAGGAATTGATTCAAAAAGATTAACTTCTGCTGGATTTGGTGAAGACTACCCAATTGCTGATAACAAAACAAGAGCTGGTAGAGCTGAAAACAGACGTGTTGAGATTAAATTAGTAAAGTAATTTAGTTACAATTATAACATCAATAAAGGCCTCACATTCGTGAGGCTTTTTTTTATGGAAAAATACTTCGAAAGGTTTTTTAAATTCCACTAAAAAAATTACCTTTGCACCTTGAAAAAATGAGTTAAAACTCATATAGTAAATAAAATAACTTTAATTACATATAGTAATGTCTACAATAACAGGTAAAGTTTCTCAAATTATTGGTCCAGTAATCGATGTTGAGTTTAATACAGAAAATGCTGAATTGCCAAAGATTTATGATTCGTTAGAAATTAAAAAAGCAGACGGTTCAACTTTAGTTTTAGAAGTTCAACAACACATTGGTGAAGATACAGTTCGTACCATTTCTATGGATGCAACTGATGGTTTACAAAGAGGGCAAGAAGTATTTGCTACAGGTAACCCAATTCAAATGCCAATAGGTAATGATATCTACGGTCGTTTATTTAATGTAACAGGTGATGCTATTGATGGATTAGGAGATTTACCTAAAGAAGGTGATGCAGGTTTGCCAATTCACCGTCAAGCACCAAAATTTGAAGAATTATCAACTTCTACCGAAGTACTATTTACAGGAATTAAAGTAATCGATTTAATTGAACCTTATGCAAAAGGAGGTAAAATTGGATTGTTTGGAGGAGCAGGAGTAGGGAAAACTGTATTAATTCAAGAGTTAATTAACAACATCGCAAAAGGACACGGAGGTTTATCTGTATTTGCTGGTGTAGGTGAAAGAACTCGTGAAGGAAACGATTTATTACGTGAGATGTTAGAATCAGGAATTATCAAGTATGGTGATGATTTCATGCACTCTATGGAAGATGGAGGATGGGATTTATCTAAAGTTGATAAGCCAGGAATGAGAGATTCTAAAGCAACTTTTGTATTCGGTCAGATGAATGAGCCACCAGGAGCACGTGCTCGTGTAGCTTTATCTGGATTAACAATTGCTGAGTATTTCCGTGATGGAGCAGGAGAAGCACAAGGAAAAGATGTATTATTCTTCGTAGATAATATCTTCCGTTTTACACAAGCAGGTTCTGAGGTATCGGCATTATTAGGTCGTATGCCATCTGCGGTAGGATATCAACCAACATTAGCAACAGAGATGGGAGCAATGCAAGAACGTATTACTTCTACTAAGAAAGGATCTATTACATCTGTACAAGCGGTTTACGTACCTGCGGATGATTTAACGGATCCAGCACCAGCAACAACGTTTGCTCACTTAGATGCTACTACAGTATTATCTCGTAAGATTGCCGAGTTAGGTATTTACCCAGCGGTAGATCCATTAGATTCTACATCAAGAATTTTAACTGCGGATGTTTTAGGAGATGAGCACTATAACTGTGCACAAAGAGTAAAAGAAATCTTACAGCGTTATAAAGAATTACAAGATATTATCGCAATCTTAGGTATGGAAGAATTATCTGAAGAAGATAAATTAGTAGTTCACAGAGCACGTCGTGTACAACGTTTCTTATCTCAACCATTCCACGTAGCAGAGCAGTTTACAGGAATTCCAGGGGTATTAGTAGATATTAAAGATACGATCAAAGGATTCAACATGATTATGGATGGTGAATTAGATAAGTATCCTGAAGCAGCATTCAACTTAAAAGGATCGATTCAAGAAGCAATCGATGCTGGAGAGAAAATGTTAGCCGAAGCGTAATTAATTGCCTTAAGCAATAGCTTAAAGCCCTAAAGCATTAAAATATGTATTTAGAAATTGTAACACCAGAAGCTATCTTGTTTTCATCAGAAGTTGATTCTGTAGCAGTACCAGGTGTAAATGGAGAATTTCAAATGTTAAATAATCACGCACCAGTGGTGTCTATTTTAACTGAAGGAAGAATAAAAGTACATGTACACACTCAAACTCATTTAGTTTTTGATGATTTACATGCAAACATTGAAAGATTACCAGAAGATGATAAAGTATTAACTTTAAAAATCAAATCAGGAACTCTTGAAATGAAAGATAATAAAGTGATTATTCTTGCAGACTAATGCATTTTATATAAAATAAAAAAGCAACCAAATTTGGTTGCTTTTTTTTATTCAATAAAGTATAGGACATTGAATTTAACTATCTTTGCAGTGATGAATGGAATATTTTTATTTATTGGAGGACCAGAGATTTTTGTAATCTTATTAATCGTAGTTATGTTATTTGGGGCTGATAAAATTCCTGAAATAGCAAGAGGGCTAGGAAAGGGAATGCGTCAAATTAAAGATGCAACAAACGACATTAAGCGAGAGATTAATGACAGTGCAAAAAATCAAGGTATAGATACAGACTTTGTTAAAGACATAAACAATGAAATTAACGAAGTAAAAGATAATATTGATGATTTTACAGGCCCTATAAAAAGAAGCCGTTAAATCAATAAAATTGACATAGTACGTAAGAACTATGTCAATTTTATTTTTGTAGTATTCTTAACTTGCTTCATTACAAACGAGCTCTGAATGTTTGATATTATTTCTAACTGTGATAATTTTTTTAGTACAAAATCCTGATATTCATTCATGTCTTTCAAAACAACTTTTAACAAGAAGTCATACACACCAGCTATATAAGACACCTCTACTATTTCATCTATTTTAGACATGTACTCTTCAAATTCTTTAAAAGCACTTTCTTGATGTTTTACTAAAGTAACTTGACAATAAACAATTAAACTCTTATCAATAGTTTCTAAGTTTACTAAAGCCACGTATTTATCTATAATTCCGTTAGCCTCCATCTTTTTTACACGTTCGTGAGTAGGTGTTATAGATAGGTTTACTTTGTTGGCTAGTTGTTTTATAGATTGCTTACAGTCATTTTGCAATTCTTCTAATAGCTTTTTATCTACATTATCTAGTTGATGCATGGTATGTTTTTCTGTTTTAAAATGATTTTCAGAATTTAAAAAGAAATTTAATCTTTTTAAAGGTTAAAAATAGGTGTTTTTTCTTTATTGATAGTATTATTGCAGATTTTTATACTTTAAGAATATATTTGTTAAGTAATTTATTAATATTTAAAAACAGGTAGTTATGAGTAGAATAAAAGACATTTATGACAGAATTAGTGATGCTTCAGCTAACTTTCTTGGGTATCCTTTAGCAAAGGATTTCAATTACAGTGAATTTGCACCTTTTTTAAATGTATGTATTAACAATGTAGGTGATCCAGAATCTCCTTCTACATTATCTATTGATACAAAAGATATAGAGCGAGAAGTAGTTAGTTTTTTTGCTGATATATTATCATCTTCAACCAAAGATGTATGGGGTTATGTAACGAATGGAGGAACAGAAGGAAATCTATACGGTCTGTATTTAGCACGTGAGAGTTTTAATAATCCAGTGGTTTATTATAGTGAATCTACACATTATAGTGTTAAAAAGAATTTACACTTATTAAACTTAAAGAATATCGTTGTTAGAAGTCAAGATAATGGAGAAATGGATTATGAAGATTTAGAGAATTTGATAACATTACACAGAGATAAACCAGCAGTTTTCTTTTTAAATATAGGAACTACCATGACAGAGGCTGTTGATGATTTAGATAGAATTAAAGCAATTATTAAAAAGTACGCTATCAAAGATTATTATATTCATTGTGATGCTGCATTTTTAGGATGTATAGCTCCTTTTGTTGAACCAAAACCAAAATTTGACTTTGCTGAAGGGATTGATAGTATTTCTATATCTGGACATAAATTCATTGGAGGGCCAATACCTTGTGGAATAGTTTTAGCAAAGAGAAAACATAGAGATAGAATTGTGAACTCAGTTTCGTATGTAGGAACTTTAGATACTACAATTACAGGATCAAGAAATGGATTAACACCTTTATTATTATGGGCTTTTATAGAAAAGCACGGAAAAGAAGGGTTAATTTCAAGAACAAAAAAATCACAAGAATTAGCTGCTTATACAGAACAAAAGTTAAAAGAAATAGGTGTTAATGCATGGAGAAATAATGAAGCATTAACTGTTGTACTAGATAAACCTTCAGATATTTTATGTAAAAAGTATCAGTTAGCTTCAGAAAATGATATGGCGCATATTATATGTGTTCCAGGAACTGAAGAATGGCAAATAGATGCTTTTGTTGAAGATTACAAAAAAGAACTATTTATTGCGGAAAGATTAACGTGTAATTAAATTTTAATTTCAATATATCATAAAAACAAAAAGGTAAATCATATGATTTACCTTTTTGTTTTAAATAACTCTACTAATTGTTAATCCGTCGCGTATAGGCAATAAAACCGTTTCTAAGCGACTATCTTCATTTAAAAGTCTATTATATTCAAGAAGCACTTTTGTGTCTATATCTTTAGGATCTAGCTCCTCAATTACTTTGCCGCTCCAAAGCACATTATCAGATAAAATGATACCTCCTTTGTTCATTTTTTCGATAATCAAATGAAAATAGTTTACATAATTAGATTTATCGGCATCAATAAATACCAAGTCAAACTTAGCATCAATTGTAGGAATAATGTCTATGGCGTTTCCAACATATTGAGTTATTTGGTCTTTGTATTCCGATTTTTGAAAATATTTGTGTTGCAATTCTTCCAATTCCTCATTTTTATCAATCGTATGAATCATTCCATCTTTTGAAAGTCCTTCAGCTAAACATAAGGCAGAATACCCTGTGTAGGTACCAATCTCTAAAATAGTTGTTGGTTGTACTAATTTAGAAATCATTGACAAAACCCTACCTTGAAAAGCACCACTTAGCATACGCGGATTTAATACTTTTTGCCAAGTTTCTCTACTTAATTCTTGTAGTAGTTTAGGTTCAGCTTGAGAATGCTCAACAACATAATTATCTAGTTTTTCTGGTAAAAAGTGCATGTGATTATTTTTTCTGTGGCAAAATTAAAAAAACGGAATTTATCGCTACAATAAATTCCGTTTCAATCTAACAAAAAATCAAAAATTGGTTATAAAAACCAAACTTGTTAATTAAAGTTATTTAATTGTTTTTTTAAAGCCTCTTTTTCTTTCTGAGAAAAACAAGGGTTATTTTTTTTACAATTGCCTGATTTTAGTTTTAAAATATCAGACATTTTTCTGTTTTGTTTAGAGTATAAAATGCAAATTTTACAAACTACTAAATGCCAACTAAGCTGCATTCTTTCATATATTGAGGCTTCACCATATTGGCTTTTATCACAAATAGTAGTGGCTTCATCACATGTAATTTTAAAAAATTTAAACATCTTTTTACTTATTAAACCAGTTTTGCTCCATACAGTTTCTTAGTTGTGTTCTTGCTCTATGTATCATTACCCATAAGTTTGACGGAGTAATATTTAGTTCCTTACAAATGTCTTCTGTTTCAAATTGTTGAATAGTTTTCATTTTAAAAACTATTGCATATTTTTCGGGAAGGCTATCAATACATTTATCTAGCTGATTTTTCAGTTCTTCATTTTCAATGTTCTTTTCAGCTTCATTGTTCCATGATTGAGGAACGCGTTCTTCAATCCAATTTCCTTCATTATCACCGCTATCATAAAAGCTCATTCTAATTTCAGCTTGTCCTTTTTTAGAATTTATTTTTCGATAATAGTCAATAATTTTTCTTTTTAAAATGGAAACCAACCAGGTTCTTTCACTAGATTTTCCTTCAAAATTTTTAGCAGATTTTAATCCAGCAAAAAAAGTTTCCTGCACTAAATCTTTAGCAATATTTGAGTTGTTTACACGAGCAATAGCGTAATTAAACAAATAATCAGCATAATTGTCTACCCATTTATTAGGAAATAAAATATTTGCAGGATTCGATTGGCTCATCTTTTCAAAGATAGGTTATTTTTTACTGAAAGGACTAACATAAACTCTACTCAATCCATTAGGGTTAGTATTCAAATACTCTTTAAATTCAGACAAAGTCATTTTTTTAGAAAGTACTTTAGGAATTGAAGAAGTACTAGAAGTAAAATACAAGGTGTTCGTTTGTAAATCGACAAACGGACAGTAGTCTAGTTTATTAGAATTAACACCTGTTAAATGAGTAGCAGGTAACCATTCGTTATTGGTTCCTTTTTTACTGATGTACAAATCACCTCTGCCTAAATCATCTTTTCTTCCGTAAGAGGTAAAAATTATAAAACTTTCATCAGGTGCAACAAAGGCATTAAATTCATATTTATCTGAATTCACTCCTGAACTTAGTGGAGTTGGTTTTGTGTATACTCCATTCACCAATCTACTTACGTAAATATCTTCTTTTCCTGTGGTGTTGTCTTTGTATTCTGCAGTGAAAAATAAATCGCCTTTTTCGGTTACAGAAGGATAAAATTCATCGGCATTTGTGTTTACAGTCGTTCCAATATTTATAGGTTCTGACCATGCATCCTCCAAAGAATTTCTAGTAACATACCATATATCCATGTCATTTTTTATTTCGCCAGAGGAGTTGTCTTTTCTGTTAGAAGCAAAAAAGAGTTGTAATCCGTTAGGAGAAAGGAAAGGCTCTAAATCTTTATATTGCCCAGAAAAACTAGCAACTTCAGGTTTTTGCCATTTTCCATTTACTTTTTTTGAATAAGCTATAAACGAATATTCTTTCAAGTAGCTTTCAATGGTGAAGTAAAATTCATTTTGATTTTTACTCATTGAAAAATCTCTGACGTTTGGTAAACTATTAAACAATTCTGGATGAAATAATTTTGATTCTTGAGCAAAACTGAAACAAGAAAAAAGTAAGAAAAGTAAACTGAACTTTTTCATGTATTTATTGTTTATTAGCATCACAATCACTTCTACGTCTCATATCAACTAAGTAAATAATTTCCCATTTACCGTTGTTGTTAAAAAGTTGAAATGAATTTGCTCCGCAGTGACTAAAATTATTGTTTAAATAAAATTCATAAGGAGTCCATACAGAAGCTAAGTTTCCATCAATTTTTATATCCCATGATAGTAACTTTTCTAAATAAGTATGTTCAGGTTTTTTATTAGCGATACTAGTTAATAACTTGTTTTTACTTTCGGTAACTAATACATTTTTCCCCTCTTTATTGGTAAATGTAGTTTGAATAGTAATTGTTGGGTGTAAAGTAGAACTTACGATTGTACTATCACCTTTATGCAAGCCTTCAAAAAAGGTTTCAACGGTGTTTTTTATGGCTTTCTCTTGAAGATCTTCTTGAGCATTTACAACAGTAGAAATTACAAAAACAATAAGTAAAGTAAATATCTTTTGCATTTTAGTTTGATTTAGTTAGGTAAAGCTATTAAAAAAATAAAGGGCTAAAATTTAATTAACACAAGATTAACGGCGATTGAAAAAGGGAATTAAGCAGGTTATAAAAACGTAATAAATAAAACCAGTGAATAATTGTGTATTTTTACAATCTATAAAACAAAAGAAATGTCAGTAGCAAAAAAACAATATAAAAGAATTACTACAAAATCTCTTGTTGAGATGAAAGCCAACGGAGAAAAAATATCGATGCTTACGGCATACGATTATACCATGGCAAAAATTGTTGATGGAGCAGGAATTGATGTGATTTTGGTAGGTGATTCTGCATCAAATGTAATGGCAGGTCATGAAACTACATTGCCTATTACTTTAGATCAAATGATTTACCATGCAAGTTCTGTTGTAAGAGGAATTGACCGTTGTTTGGTTGTGGTTGATTTACCTTTTGGTAGCTATCAATCTGACCCTAAAGAAGCATTACGTTCTGCTATTCGAATTATGAAAGAAAGTGGAGCGCATTCGATTAAATTAGAAGGAGGAAAAGAAATAAAAGATTCAATCAAAAGAATTTTAAATGCAGGAATTCCAGTAATGGGGCATTTAGGATTAACTCCACAGTCTATATACAAATTTGGTACTTATACAGTAAGAGCAAAAGAAGAGGAAGAAGCAGAGAAGCTTATGCAAGATGCTTTAATGTTAGAAAGATTAGGATGTTTTGCAATAGTACTTGAAAAAGTGCCAGCTAAATTGGCTCAAAAAGTAGCAGAAGCATTAACGATTCCTGTAATAGGAATTGGAGCCGGTGGTGGAGTAGATGGTCAAGTATTGGTTATGCATGATATGTTAGGAATGACTCACGAATTTAATCCACGTTTTTTACGTAGATATTTAGATTTACATACCGAAATGACAAATGCTTTTGAACAGTTTATAGCTGATGTAAAAAGCAAGGACTTTCCAAACGAAAACGAACAATATTAATTTAGATTATTGGATTTTTAGATAGTTGGATTATTCAATTTCTAGAAGTTAAGAGATGCACAGATACAAGGATTTTAAATTTTGGCAAGTGAGCAGGTCTTTTTGTAAAGGTATTTATTTGCTCACATCAAAATTTCCTGAAGATGAAAAGTATGGATTAGTATCTCAATTAAGAAGAGCTTCTGTGTCAATTCCTTCTAATATATCAGAAGGTTGCTCAAGAACATCCAATAAAGATTTTTCTAGATTTTTGGTCATTGCATTAGGTTCATGTTATGAAGTTGAAACTCAATTATTACTTAGTTATGATTTGGGGTTTATTTCTTCAAATGATTTAGAAAAACATACAGAAATTCTTATGAGTATTGTAAAAATGATGTCTAAATTCAATTCAACATTAGTCTAGATCCAGCCATTAAACTATCCAAAAATCTAAAGATCTAAAAATCCAACAAATCTATTTTAATGAAAACACTTCATTTAGATACAAACCATCCTTTATTAATAAAACAACTTCAAGAGTTAGGTTTTGAAAATCACGAGGATTATACTTCTACTAAATCAGAAATTGAAGCAAAAATTCATGAATACGATGGAATTATAATTCGTAGTCGTTTTACAATTGATAAGCAGTTTTTAGACAAAGCATCAAACTTGAAGTTTATTGGACGAGTAGGTGCTGGTTTAGAAAATATTGATTGTGAATATGCTGAAAAGAAAGGGATACGTTTAATATCAGCACCAGAAGGTAATCGAAATGCAGTAGGAGAGCATGCTTTAGGAATGTTGCTTTCGCTTTTTAATAAATTGAACAAGGCAGATAAAGAAGTTCGCGAAGGTAAATGGTTACGAGAAGAAAATCGAGGAATTGAGTTAGACGGAAAAACCGTAGGAATTATTGGTTATGGTAATATGGGTAAGGCATTTGCTAAAAAGCTTAGAGGTTTTGATGTAAATGTTATTTGTTACGATATCAAACCAAATGTTGGTGATGAAAACTGTGCTCAAGTTTCTTTAGAAGAACTGCAAAAAAGAGCAGATGTTCTAAGTTTGCATACTCCACAAACAGCATTAACAACAAATATGATTGATGCGGAATTCATAGCTAATTTTTCTAACCCTTTTTGGTTGTTAAATACGGCGAGAGGAAAATCTGTAGTAACGAAAGACTTGGTTGAGGCTTTAAAATCAGGAAAAGTATTAGGTGCAGGATTGGATGTATTGGAATATGAGAAAAAATCTTTCGAAAACCTGTTTAAAACAAAAGATGGGGTGCTGAGCGTAGCCGAAGTACCAAAAGCTTTTAAATATTTAATCAATACTAAAAATGTGTTGCTTTCTCCTCATGTAGCAGGTTGGACCATAGAAAGTAAGGAAAAACTAGCACAAACGATAGTTGATAAAATTAGAGAGAAATTTTGCTAACTTGTAGCTTTAAACTCATATAACATGAAGTATGAAGCATCTACAGTAGAAGAATATATTTCTCAACTTCCTGAAGAACGTCAAGAAGTTTTACAAAAACTACGAAATATAATTAAGGAAAACTTACCTGAAGGTTTTGAAGAAGGAATCAATTATAATATGATTGGGTATTATGTTCCTCATTCGAAGTATCCAGATGGTTATCATTGTGATCCAAAACTTCCGTTACCTTTTATGAATTTAGCTTCGCAGAAGAATTCAGTGAATTTATACCATAGTGGAATCTATGCAAATAAAGATTTACACGATTGGTTTGTAGCAGAATATCCTAAATATTCAAAAAGGAAACTAGATATGGGAAAAAGCTGTATTCGTTTTAAAAAACTAGATGATATTCCGTATGAATTAATTGCTGAATTGTGTACTAAAATGTCTGTTGATGAATGGGTTTCTACTTATGAATCAGCTGTAAAAAAGAAATAAAATGAAGAAAAAAGGTAAAGTAACTGGTATAGGAGGTGTTTTCTTTAAAACAGAAGACCTAAAAGCAACAAAAGATTGGTATAAAAATAACTTAGGTTTTAATACAGATGATTGGGGTTGTACATTTTGGTGGAAAGATAATGAAGATAAAAAAGCTTCTACACAATGGAGTCCGTTTGCAAAAGACACCAACTATTTTGAGCCATCTAAAAAAGATTTTATGTTTAACTATCGGGTAGAAAATTTAGTTGAATTATTAGAAGATCTTAAGGAAAAGGGAGTTAAGGTAATGGATAAGATAGAAGAGTATGATTATGGGAAATTCGGTTGGATTTTAGATTTAGATGGAAATAAAATTGAGTTATGGGAGCCAAAAGACGAAGCTTTTTTATAAATTTAGCACCGTCTAATAAATAAAAAATTAAAAAAATGAATGTAATTGATGAAAATGGGAATACTGTTCCTAATCAAGAAAGTAAACGTGTGTTAGCTGGTGTTTTAGGTATTATTTTAGGTGCTTTTGGAGTTCATAAGTTTGTGTTAGGATACACTAAAGAAGGTGTAATAATGTTACTAATAACTATTTTAACTTGTGGTATGGGAGCTTTTATAAGTAGCATTATAGGTTTGATAGAAGGAATTATGTACTTAACAAAATCAGACCAAGAGTTTGTAGAAACATATCAGGTTAACAAAAAAGGTTGGTTCTAAACATTCTTTTTTAATTTTTATATTATGTCTGAAAATAAAAACACCAATGATAGCTTAAACAAAGGGCTAGATAAAGCTAAGGAAGTTATGGATAATATAACAGAAAAGTCAAGTAATTTAGCAGGAGAAGCTGGTGAACATTTAGTAGATATAGTAGAAGATGTAAAAGAAAAAGTTGAAGAAATTATTTCAGATGAATCAGTTCAGAAAGCTAAAGAAAAAGCAAATGAATTAACTAATGAAGCAAAAGAAGTATTAGAAGATATAACTGAAAAAGCTTCAGAAGTTGCAGGAGAAGCTAGTGAACATATAGCCGATTTTGCAGAAGATACTAAAGAAGAATTTCAAGAAACTAAAACCAAAACAAAAAGTTTTTTTCAACGACTTTTTGGAAAGAAATAATAAAAAAGCGCCTATTAGGCGCTTTTTTTATGAGGCAATATTATTTGCTTTGTTTGTTTTAATAATGGCTTGTTCGTTTTTCCAATCAATCCATTTTTGACCTTTAATACGACGCATCACATTATCTATTGTACGCATAATAAATACATTATAAACAGCCTTTCCTAAGTTTTTAGGGTTACGAGCAATGGCACGTAAACTCATTGAAAAACCTGGGGTTACATAACGCATATAGTGCCAATAACCTTCAGGCATATACAAAACATTTCCGTGCTCTAATTCAGCAACATAACCTTTGGCATTTTTTAATGCAGGCCATTTTTCAAAATCAGGATCGTTAAAATCAATATCTTCACGAGTAATTAACGAATGCGGAATTTTATATAAGTATTTGTTTTGCTTTTGATCGAATAAAATACACTTCTTTTTTCCTTCAAAGTGAAAGTGAAAAATGTTAGCTAAATCAATATCATAGTGCATAAACGTGTACGAATCACGTCCGCCAAAAAATAACATCGGTAAGCCTTTCATTAAACTTAGACCAAAATCAGGAAATTTAAAGTCTTTTTGTAATTGAGGTACTTCTTTTAAAATGTTCCATAAGAAAATCCTAAATTTAGTTGGTTCACGTTTTAATAAATCAACATACTCACTCATTTTCATGGTCGCATGAGGTTCGTTAAAACCATCTTTATAATCAACAGGTCTGTCATCGTATAAAGGTACCGTTTTATCGCCTGCTACTTCTTTCATGTATTCTAAAGACCATTTAGAATAGGCTGGCCAATCTTCAATAAAACGTTCAATAACCACAGGTTTTTGCGGTTTAAAATAATTCTTGATAAAGTCTTCTTTGGTAATTGTTTCGACTCTTTCGATTTGAGAAAGATTTAATCCCATAACATGTTGTTTAAAAAAGCAAAGTTAAGAAATCGTTACGACACTTTATCCTTAAATTTGTGGTATAATAAAGTTAATACAATGATTGAATTATCTGAGAATTTTTGGAATAATAAATATTTGAATAATAAAACAGGATGGGATTTAGGTGAAATCTCTAACCCATTAAAAGAATATTTTAATCAGTTAGAAGATAAAAGTTTACGGATTCTGATTCCTGGAGGAGGAAATTCTTATGAAGCGGAGTATTTATTTAATAAAGGATTTGAGAATGTTTTTGTAGTTGATATTGCCAAAGAACCTTTAAAGAGAATTCAAAAAAGAGTTCCTAATTTCCCGAAGGAAAATTTAATTCACGCTAATTTTTTTGAATTAGAAAGCACTTTTGATTTAATTATAGAACAAACTTTCTTCTGTGCTATCAATCCAGAATTACGAGCAGAATATGCACAAAAAGCACATGAATTACTAACTGATAAAGGTAAACTAGTTGGTTTGCTGTTTGATGCAGTACTAAATGAAGACCATCCACCTTTTGGAGGGAATAAAAATGAATATGAAAAATACTTCACACCCTATTTTACAGGAAGTATGGAACCTTGTTACAATTCATCAGGAGGAAGAAAAGGTATGGAGTTGTTTGTGAAAATGATAAAAAAATAACCGTTAAATTTAATTCAACGGTTATTTCTTATTTGATGTTAGGCTCTTATTTCTTTAGCCTCTTGCTTCTTTTGTTCGTTACGCTCAATTTTATGGTCTGGTCTTGTCCATTTTGGTTTTTCACCTAACGATTGGTATTGTGAGTTTTCTGCTTCAACAGATTCTCTTTGTTCATGCTTAAAGAAAGGCTTCTGCGTATTTAAACCTAAATCTTCAAACATTTTCATGTCTTCGTTAATATCAGGATTTGGAGTAGTTAATAATTTGTCTCCTGCAAAAATTGAGTTTGCACCAGCAAAGAAACACATTGCTTGACCTTCTCTACTCATTTGCGTTCTACCTGCTGATAAACGTACTTGTGAGTCTGGTAATACAATACGAGCAGTAGCTACCATACGAACCATTTCAAAAATGTTTACAGGAGGTTGCTCTTCTAACGGAGTACCTTCAACGGCAACTAATGCATTAATAGGCACAGATTCAGGATGTGGAGAAAAACGAGTTAACGTTTCCAGCATTCCAGCTCTGTCTTCTAACGATTCTCCCATACCAATAATACCTCCTGAGCAAACAGTTACATTTGTTTTACGTACATTTTCAATAGTGTCTACTCTATCTTTAAAGGCACGTGTAGAAATTACATCATCGTAATAATCTTCTGAAGTATCAATATTGTGGTTATAAGCATACAAACCAGCTTCGGCTAAACGTTTTGCTTGATTTTCGGTAACCATACCTAAGGTACAGCAAACCTCCATGTCTAGTTTGTTAATAGTACGTACCATTTCTAACACTTGGTCAAATTCTGGTCCGTCTTTTACGTTTCTCCAAGCTGCACCCATACAAACTCTTGATGATCCACCTTCTTTGGCACGTAAAGCTTGTGCCTTAACTTGGTTTACAGTCATCAAATCATTTCCTTCAACATTGGTATGATAACGTGCTGCCTGCGGACAATATCCACAGTCTTCAGAACACCCACCAGTTTTTATAGAAATTAAGGTACTTACTTGTACTGTATTTGGGTCGTGATATTTTCTATGCATAGTTGAAGCTTCGTACAAAAGCTCCATTAAAGGCTTATTGTATACTTCTAGAATTTCCTCTTTCGTCCAATCGTGTCTAATTTCAGTCATAAATTCGAGTTGTTTGTGGTGGTAAAAATAAAAAATTCCGCTTCGAAAGCGGAATTTTATGAGTCTTATTTTTCTTTGGAAGGAGAATTGTCTTCTTCAATTATTTTTGAGTCTTCATTAGGAAGCTCTTTCCCCTTTAAATAATCGGGTAATTGCATACCTGCCATATTAAACATTTCTTGTAGTGGTGGTACTGCATTATACATTCCAGAAATAAAGTTTGAAGTAGATGTTTTTCCATCTTTTCCTCCACCATTTTCCCAAACAGTAACTTTATCAATCTTAATATTTTTAATTGCTTCAGATTGTAATTTTACCAATTCAGGTAATTTATCAGCAATTAATAATAAAGCAGCGTTTTGAGAATCATTACCAGCAGCTTGAACTATTTGGTCTAAACCAGCTGCTTGTTTGGTTAATACTTCGTATAAACCTTGAGCTTCTGCTTGTGCTTTGAATAAAATAGCGTCTGCCTCACCTTTTGCTTTTCTACGAATTCTTTCAGCTTCTGCCTCTGCATCAATTTCTACTTTTCGTTTATCAATCTCAGCAGGAACGATTACATCTGCCATTTGTGAAGAACGTTCTCTTTCAGCTCTGGCAATTTCAGCTTCTTTCTCGGCAGCATACGATTCTTCTAAAGCTTTTGCTGATTGCACTTTTTCAGAAGCAATAGCTACTCTTTCCGCTTCAGCCTCTCTTTGACGACGTAAAGAGTCTGAGTTTGCAACAGCAATTTTTGCAGTGTTTTCTCCGTCTACAGCTTGTGCATTAGCGGCAGCTACTTGAGTTCTTTCATCTTGTACAGCATTTGCTTCCCCAATAGAACCATCTCTGTTTTTCTCAGCAACAGATTTACGAGCGGCGTTAATTGCATGAGCAGCAGCTTCTTTACCTAATGCTTCGATATATCCTGATTCGTCAACAATATCAGTAATGTTTACGTTAATTAATTTTAAACCAACCTTTTTTAATTCCGATTCTACACTTTGTGAAATGTTGGTTAAAAATTTATCTCTATCAGAGTTAATTTCTTCAATATCCATTGAAGCAACCACTAAACGTAACTGTCCAAAAATAATTTCTTTAGCTAATTCTTGAACATCGTTCATTGCTAAACCAAGTAAACGTTCGGCAGCATTTTGCATTACTCCTGGCTCTGTAGAAACCCCAATGGTAAAACGTGAAGGCACGTTTACACGAATATTTTGTTTAGAAAGAGCATTTACCAAGTTTACTTCGATAGAAATTGGTGTTAAGTCTAAAAATTCATAATCTTGAATTACTGGAAAGATAAATGCAGCACCACCATGAATACATTTAGCAGATTGTCCGCCACCAACTTTACCATATACAACTAAGATTCTGTCAGAAGGACACCTTTTATAGCGTTTTATTAAAGTTATTAGTAAGATAAAAATAAATAGAATGGCAATAACAAGTCCAATAGGACCTGCAAATCCAAAGCCATCAATTTGTAATAATGTAAGTTTTAACATAGTTAATTTTTATTTTTGAGATTCAACAATTAATATTCCATTTGAGGTAACTTCGATTACTTTAACAACCATGCCTTGTGTTAAGTCAGTATCGTTATCTGTTAAGGCATCAAGTTCACGAAGGGAGTTTTGTACTTTTATATGCACTTTTCCCATTTTAGAGCGATTTGCTCCTACGGTTAAATACACTTCGCCAATTTGATTTAGTGCATTTTTCATTTGTAAGGTACCACTATCTGTTAGTTTGCTAATGTAGTAGAATAAGGTTGCCATGATAGTCATCATGATCAATCCGCAAATCACAGAAATAAGTAGTGTGATTGTATTTGAATTACCAGCATCCATACTAGCAATACCACTCCACCCAAAAATGGTAAAAAATGCAACCATATTTTTAAAGGTAAAAAATTGAAATCCAGCACCAGTGTCGGCATCTATTTCAGTATCGATATCGCCTATGTCACCTGTATCAGCGCCTACAAAGCTACTAATAAGAACAAACACAAAAATTAATGTAAAAACACCCGCTATTCCCCAATAAACTTGTTGAAAAGAGGTCAATTCAGAAAACCATTCCATCATAAAGCAATTATTTAAATGAGTGACTAAAAGTATATAAATTGCCTGAAATCGACAATTTTTATTTTGTAATTAAAACAGAAACCGCATTCCCTCCAAAACCAACAGCATTTACTAGTATTTTATTGAGTTTTTTTGGAGTTTGTTGAGGTTCAGCAAAAGTAACTTCAATTACTTGTTGATGTTGTATCATTAACATTGCTAACTCTAAACTTAACAAGCCAGAAGCACCAAACGTATGACCGAGTTTCCATTTATTAGTAGTTAAAAATGGAGTTTTGTTACAGAATACTTTTTGAATCGCATTAATTTCCGATTGATCTCCTTTAATTGTACCTGGAGCATGCATTACAATAGCGTCAATTTCATCAGGAGAAACAGTACCTAATGCCATTTTCATTGATTTTTGAAAACATTCAGCATCGGTAGTTACGGAGGTATTGTGTTTTAAAACCTCTGTAGCATATCCAACTCCTTCAATAAAAGCGATAGCATTTTCTTTACTTCCACTCTCTAAACAAAATACAGAAGCACCTTCTCCCAATACCATGGTGTTTTTGGTTTTGTTGAGGTCAAAAGCCTTACATGGATATTCATCATTTTCTTTAGAATATACTTTTAATGCCTGCATTTGCGCGATGGTAAAATCAGTTAGTGAAGCTTCGCTAGCGCCAATCATAAATTTTTCTGACATTCCAGATTGTAACCAAGCGACACCATTTAACAAAGAATGTAATCCGGTTGAACAGGTTATAGAATGTGAAATTTCTGGTCCGTTGGTTTGTAAGTCGTGTGCTATCCAAGAAGAAATATTCCCTAAAGTGGTAGTTGGAGAACTTAAGGTAGATGATTTGCCAGTTGCTAAAAACTCTTTGTGGTACTTTTCAAACAAAGAAGTGGCTCCACGAGAAGAACCGATGTTAATTCCGAAGTTGTCAGAAGCTTTCCAATTGGTTTGCTCTATTGCTTTTCGAGCAACAAATAATGTATATAAAACAGACGGATCTAAGTTTTTATACTTGTTATCTGAATTTTGAACTTCCTCAATAGCGTGTTTATCCTCATCAGTCAATTGTGCTACCCATGCTTTAGAATCCTCAAACTCTTTAGAGCTTAAAAAATGTTGCTTTTTTTGGTAGTTTTCCCAAATTTTTTCAGAAGTGCTTCCCAAGGCTGAAACAGATGCAAATGATGTTATAGAGATAAGTTCTTTCAACACGATAAAATTTCAGCAAAAATAAAGGTAAAATCAAGTATTCTAAAGAAAATAAAAATATTTATCTTGGGATAAAATTATTGAAGTTATGAGTGAGCAAAATCAAAAAAGTTGGTTTGGAAGAAACTGGTTGTGGTTTATACCATTAACTGGTTGTTTAGGGGTTGTTTTATTAATTGTTTTAGGTGTGGGAGCAGCATTTTTCGGAGTGTCGAAAATAATGACAAGTTCTACTCCTGTTGAATATGCTATTGAGCAGGCATCTAAAAACGAGTTGGTTATTGAAATTTTGGGACAGTCTATTGAAAAATATGGAATTCCATCAGGAAATATTTCTCTTACGAATGACGATGGGAATGTAGATTTTTCTATTCCGATAAGAGGAGATAAAGAGGAAGGAACTCTTGTAGTTAGAGGAATTAAGGTAGATGGAGAATGGGTTTATGAAGATTTGTACGTTCGAATTAGAGATACCCAAGAAGAGATTAACTTGTTAGAAAAAGTGAAGGCTCTAGAGAGTATCTAGAACCTTTTTAATAGTTGTATATATTTTTTCAAGTTGCTCTTTCGTAATTACGTATGGTGGCTGAATGTAAACAGTGTTTCCAAGCGGACGTAAGAAAACGCCTTCATCCATAAAAGACTTTAAAAGTTGGTCTCGAAGCGTTCCATAACGACCAGAATTGGTGTTTAAATCAATCGCTAAAATGACACCTTTACATCTTGTTGAATTTACTTTTGGGTGGTTTTCTATTTTCTCAGCAAAGGCTTTATTACTTCTTTCAATAGTTTTAATATTCTCTTGAATTTCTTGTGTCTGTAACAATTCAATACTAGCCAAAGCAGCAGTACAAGCTATCGGATTTGCAGAATATGTATGGCAATGGAAAAAACCTTTAGAAATATCATTGTCTAAAAAAGCCGTGTAAATTTCTTCGGTACATGAAGTAATGGACATAGGAACCAATCCAGCAGTCAACGCTTTACTTAAACACATGATGTCTGGTTTGGTGGTAATTTCATCAGAAGCAAAATTGTTACCTGTTTTTCCAAAACCAGTCATAACCTCATCAGAAATAGTTAAAATGTCGTTCTTTTTGCAAATTTCTAGGATTTTATCTAAATCTTCAGCTTGGTGAATTTTCATTCCAGCCGCTCCTTGAACTAAAGGTTCGTAGATGAATCCCGCAACCTTATTTTCTGAAATAATTTCTTGTAGTTGTTCTGCTATGAGGTCATTATTTTCTCCGTTTGGAACAGGAATACGTTGAATATCCATTAAAAAATCTTCAAACGGACCGTTGTATACCGATAATCCAGAAACCGACATGGCGCCAAAAGTATCGCCATGAAAACCATCTTCAAAGGCAATAAAAGTTGTGCGCTTTTCACCTTTATTAAAATAGTATTGTAGCGCCATTTTAATTCCCGCCTCTACAGCAGTAGAACCGTTATCATTAAAGAAAATTCGGTTTTGATTCTCAGGGAGAATTTTAATCAATTCTTCTGATAATTTTACAGCAGGTTCGTGGGTGAAATCACTAAACATTATTTGATCTAATGTTTGCATTTGTAGGTAAACTCTGCTTGTAATATAGTCGTTACAATGTCCAAACATACAGGTGTACCAAGACGAAATAGCATCGATATATTCGTTACCGTGTTCGTCGGTTAGTATGCATCCTTTTGCTTTTACAATTCCTAAACTATTTGGATGTGTTTGATGTTGTTTTAGCGGATGCCACAAATGTTTTTTATCTCTTTCGGTTAAAGTCATAAATTTTCTTTGAATTTATCTGCATATTCTTTAATTACATTTTGATCAAAATAAGGCTCTTCTTCAATACGACCAATTACAGGAACTTCAGTCATTTTTTTGATAATATCCTCGGTAGTTTTGTGTTCATTTCCTGAGAAAATTAATGAAACATCAAAACCTTTTTCTTTCAATAAGTTTACTGTTAGTAGTGTATGATTGATGCTTCCTAAATAATGACGAGACACTACAATTACTTTATAACCGGGTTTTATGGCGTCAAGTAGGGTGTTTTTATCATTTAAAGGAACCAGTAATCCACCTGCACCTTCAATAACCAAGTGGTTTTTGGTTACAGGTTCTTTGATGTTGTCAATTTCAATAGTAATTCCATCAATTTCAGCAGCAGCATGTGGACTCATAGGAGTCTGTAAAGCATACGAATTTGGATGAAAAACGGTTTTTGTATTTGAAATTAGTTTTTGAACTTTATGAGTGTCGGAATAGTCTAAATCTCCTGATTGAATAGGTTTCCAATAATCGGCTTGTAAGGCTTCGGTTATAATAGCAGAAGCAACTGTTTTACCTACTTCTGTTGAAATTCCTGTGATAAAATATTTTTTCATTTGAAAACTGTTTTGCAATCGTTACAGATTAATTTTCTGCTTTCAAAAAAAGGAAAAAGCATAAAAAAGATATTTTTACGTTGTAAATCTGCAACTAATGTTTTTGTTGAATTACATTTAGGAGAATGAATATCATTTCCACGTTCGTCTTTTTGATAGCTCCTTATGTCGTTATAAATAATAGTGGCTTTTTCTAAATCAGTATTATGTATAAGTAGTTTTACTCCGCCGATAGCTTGACTAATTAATGGATCAGAATCTACTGTTTTTTCATCCATTAACATCGTTTGAATACCTTCTGAATCTAATTTAGCTTTTATTACTTGAGCTTCAGTAGAATATTCAAAAAGTGCCAAAATGGTAAAATCATTTCTCATCTACTTAAATTTTTAAGCAAAAGTAGCAAGGTTCTCTAAAACATTGGTGATTTCTTCCTTAGAATTATAGGAGTGCAAACAAAAACGCAAACGTTCTTGATTTAATGGAACGGTTGGTGATAAAATAGGTTTTACATCAAATCCTTTTTGTTGCAATTGAGAAGCGATGTTTTTTACACGTTCATTACCAGAAATAATACAACAGTGAATTGCAGAAGTACTCTCAATAAAATGTAATTGTAGCCTGTTTGATTCTGAAATGAAATGTTGAATGTTTTGCTCTAATTTTTCTCTAGAATGACAGTTTGATAATTCATTATAAGCAACTTTTATAGTAGCTAACGAATGAGGAGAAAGCCCTGTTGTGTAAATAAAACTACGCGCAAAATTAACGAGGTATTGTTGTAATTGCTTGCATCCTAAAATAGCTGATCCGTGACACCCTAAGCCTTTTCCGAAGGTAATAATTCGAGCGAAAACAGCGTTTTCTAACTGTAGTTTTTGAGTTAAACCGAAGTCGAAAACACCCAAAGCGTGCGCTTCATCTACTACCAAATGAACATTGGTGTGTTTTTTTACGATTTGTGACATTGTTACCAAATTAGGAGAATCACCATCCATAGAAAAAACAGATTCGGTAACTACATAAATTTCTATGTCGTCATGCTGAACTCGTTTCAGCATCTCATCCAAATGAGTTATATCATTATGTTTAAACTTAAAAGATTTTGCATTGGATAATTGAATTCCATCTCTTATGGATGCATGAATAAGTTCATCATATAAAATGATATCACCACGTTGAGGCACCGAAGCAAAAAAGCCAATATTAGCATCATAACCAGAATTAAAAATCAATGCAGTTTCTGAGTTGTGAATATTAGCAAGTTGTTTTTCAATTTGAGTATAAAGTGCATGGTTTCCTGAGAGTAAACGAGAACCTGTAGCTCCGTTAATCTTACTATTATTATTAATTAAATATTGATGTGTTTTGTCAAAGATAATTTCCGATTTAGCAAATCCTAAATAATCGTTGGAAGAAAAATCGATTAATGAATTTTCTTTACCAAGTTTTCTTAAAGAGTTTTGTGTCTCTCGTTGTATAATTTTTTTATGTAGTTTCTTAGGAAATTGCATAATGTAAAAATAAAGAAGCGCTTTTTAATATCGTAGCTATTTAGTTAGAAATCTTTTAGAGGCAAAAGTGTTTGTTTTTTTAAGTCTCATTTTTAATTCCTTAATGTTTTTAGTTAAAAATTAAAGTTTTTGATGGGTTTTGTGTAAAAGTCTCACTTAAATAAGGTTAAATTTATCAGCTTTACTGAAAAGAATGCCGAATGCAACACTGTCTGTAATTGAAAACTCAAGACATGGAGCGGTAATAGATCAACCTGAAGCTTTTAACAAAGTGCTTGGAAATTTTCTGAATCATGAATAAAGTAGCGTTGATAACAGGAAGTACTAGCGGTATCGGCTTAGGTATTGCAGAGGCTTTTGCCAAAGCAGGTTACAATATTATGTTTCATGGTTTGGAGGAGGATGGTGCTAAAATAGCAAAAAGCGTAGGAGATAAGTATAATGTGAAAGTTTCTTTTTCAAATGCAAATTTATTGGTTACAGATGAGGTTGAAGAATTAATAGAGCAAACAATAAAAGTGTTCGATGCATTGCGTGTGTTGGTTAATAATGCAGGGATACAGTATGTTTCTCCTGTAGAAGATTTTCCGAATAATAAGTATGAAAAAATTATTGCTATTAATATGAATGCTGCTTTCTATGCTTCAAAAAAAGCGTGGAATTTTATGAAGGATCAGAAATTTGGTAGAATTATCAATGTTTTATCAGTTCATGGCTTGAGGGCATCTGAGTTTAAAACAGCCTATGTAACAGCAAAACACGGTGTAATAGGTGTGACAAAGGTTCTGGCTTTAGAAGGTGCGCCTTATAATATAACATGTAATGCAATTTGTCCAGGGTATGTAAAAACACCTTTAGTAGAAGGGCAAATAAAAGACCAGGGCAAAGCGCATCAGATGAAAGAAGAAGAAGTTGTTGAAAAAGTAATGCTGAAAAAACAGGCGGTAAAACAGTTTGTTCCGTTGGAAACAATTGCTGATATGACTCTGTTATTGGCAAAAGACACTTCATCAACTATTACTGGAACTTCATTTGCCTTAGATGGTGGTTGGAGTGCGCAATAACCTTATAATGAAAGCTTTGTTTCATTAATTTAGCATATACAAGAGCAGAAGTCTGGCTTACTAGTTGTTTGTAAGTTGGGCTTTTGTGTAATTTTAAGTTTAGGCAAAATAAAAAATCCGATTTACTTTCGTAGATCGGATTTTTTTGGCTCCTCAACCTGGACTCGAACCAGGGACCCTCTGATTAACAGTCAGATGCTCTAACCAACTGAGCTATTGAGGAATGTTCATGTAGAACAATCTATATTTGTTGTAGAAATTATCGGCTTCTACGTTGCCTTTGGCTCCTCAACCTGGACTCGAACCAGGGACCCTCTGATTAACAGTCAGATGCTCTAACCAACTGAGCTATTGAG